>NZ_JBTWMN010000004.1:0-2274109 GCF_054792835.1 Salinicoccus sp. CNSTN-B1 | reverse complement strand
TTATTGCGCTGCTCTATCATGCCACCGGAAGCCATCAGCTAAAGGAGGTCACAGCAGACTTGATTGCGTCCCATTGCTTTAGCTCTATAAAGATGTTCATCAGCTTGTGGGTACAACTCTTCTATACTTCATTCGGGCAAAGGAACCCCTCATCATCATTTTTTATATTTTTACAGTTCCATAGATATACATTATAATTAAGAAAATGATTTGTGGAGGATAATGATGATAAAGACAATGATACCCCAATACGACAAACTGGAAAGAAATGAACAGGAAGAAGTGGAACATCAATTCCAATCACTTGATATGAATGAAATCAAGGAAGTGTTTGAGGAGGTCTACCAAAATCCGACACCAGTGGATATGGGAAACATCACTGAAATCCCTTATACCACACCGGAAGAACTGGATGAGCATATGTTGCATGAGATGACGCTTGATGCAATGGCCGATGGTCAGGTAGGTGTCCTGCTGATGGCAGGCGGACAAGGGACCCGTCTTGAGCACAAAGGACCGAAAGGCACTTTCTCGTTTGATGGCCATTCCTTATTCGAATTGCAGGCAAAGCAACTTAAAGCATTCCAGGAAGAAGTGAATATGCCCGTCCAATGGTTTATCATGACGAGCGACATCAACCATGAAGAAACCGAGCAGTTCTTCTCCACGCACAATCATTTCGGTTTGGATGCAGACAATATCCATTTCTTTAAACAGGAACATTTCCCGGCGTTATCAAAAGATGGGGAACTGCTGCTTGATGCTGACAGGAATATACTGATGACCCCAAACGGCAATGGAGGAATATTCAGTGCGCTGAAGCATTCAGGTATGTTGGAGCGTATGAAAGAGTTGGGTATCAGACATGTATTTATGAACAACGTCGATAATGTGGTGGTCAAGGTGGCAGACCCGTTACTTGTCGGACTCCATATTCAAAATGACAATGAAGTGACATCCAAGTCAATAGAGCCGAGGCCTGGTGAAAGTGTTGGACGTCTGTGCCTACTGGAAGATCAGAAGAGCGTAGTTGAATATACTGAATTGCCTGAGGGCCAAGAGGAAAGCTTCAGGAATGGGAACATCGGTATACATGTTTTCGACATTGATTTTCTTGAAAAGGTAGCTGATGTAAAAATGCCCTATCATCTCGCGTTGAAAAAATTGGAGCATCTCGATGATGACTTGAAGATCATTAGGGCGGAGGGCCTTAAATTCGAAAAATTTTATTTTGATGCATTCCAGTTTGCAAAAACTCATATGACTCTACAAGTCGGCCGGACTGGGGAATTCTCGCCGCTTAAAAACAAGATTGGGAAAGATAGTGTCGAAACAGCTAGGCGGGACTTGATGGATGAAGGCTTGATATAATGTTTTTGAAGCATACAGGTACGCGCAAGCCTTTATATAGAAAACAGGAGGATACAGGGGGCGGAGTTGTAGATTCGTTGAAACATATGGTTCCCCTGTCTTTCGGAGAAGAAGTCGGTAATAGCGTCAGCCACGGTGTAGCAGCCATCATATTTATATTGCTGTTACCCTTTACGGCAGTCTATATGTATGAAGATGGTGGCGTGATGCATGCTGTGGGCGGCTCCATCTATGTCATCAGCATCTTTTCCATGTTCCTGACCTCTACTCTTTATCATGCCATGGCTCATAACACGAAACATAAATATATCATGCGTCTGCTTGATCATAGCTTTATATTTGTTGCGATTGCAGGCACCTATACACCTATTGCCTTGTCAGTGATCGGCGGCACTTGGGGCACAGTCACCCTGGTTATCCAATGGACGGTGGCAGTATTAGGCATTTTATATAAAGTGCTGAGTCCAAAAGTGAGCAATAGGGTGAGTTTAACAGTCTATCTCATCATGGGATGGATGGCCGTCATCTTCTTCCCGAGAATCTTAGCGAATACAGATTGGATATTTTTACTTATGATTACATTGGGAGGCGTGAGCTACACGGTGGGAGCTTGGTTTTATGCACAGAAGACACGCCAGTATTTCCATATGATATGGCATTTCTTCATCATAATAGCGAGTTTCCTCCACTATATTGGCATTGTTTTCTATATCCAACCTTGATTAGAGCGCCATTTTAAATATTCTTTTCAGTTTGTTATGATTGTTACTGTTCGTAAAATCAAAAATGGAGCTGATCTTATGAAAATCGTATTTTATGGTGCAGGTAATATGGCGAGTGCCATCTTTATAGGGATGATTGAAAATAAAGTGGTGAAACCAGAAGATATATATTTGACGAGTAAAAGTCAGAAAGAGAAAATAAAATTCTTTCAGGATAAATTGGGAGTCAATATCTCTTATGATGATTCAGAACTGTTGAAGGATGCAGATTATGTCATTTTAGCGAGCAAGCCGCAAAGTTTTCCTGATGTGGCCAAGAGGTTGCGTCCGTATCTTGAGGAAGCGACGAAGATTATTTCCGTTATGGCAGGCACACAGATTAAAACAATCAGAAGAGAACTTAAAAGTGATAATCCAATAGCTCGGTTGATGCCGAACACTAATGCAATGGTTCAGCATTCCGTTAGCGGTATCAGCTACTCCGAAAACTTTCCGGATAAGGATGAACTTGTAGAATTGATGGAGAGTTTTGGCACGACTGTTGTAGTGGAAGAAGATGCAATGCATAACATTACTGCCGCAACAGGTTCAGGATCAGCCTTCCTATATTATATTTATGAGAAGTATGCAGAGAGTCTCATGGAGCTCGGTTTCGATGAAAAGGAAGCAATGTTCCTAACGACAAACCTAGTTATCGGTGCTGGTAAAATGGTGGAGGAGTCCGATCTGTCCTTCAGTCAACTAAGGAAGAATATCACTTCAAAGCGGGGGACCACTGAAGCAGGATTGGATGCTTTGGATGGTGAAGGTATTAAGAACATCTTAATGACAACTTTGAATGCGGCAGCTAACCGCAGTGAAGAACTGAGCCAGGATGACTGATTCAACCATTTTAGGAAGATAATGATGGATGCTTCATATATAATGTATATATGAAGCATTTTTTCTGGGGGTAATGTATGAAGACATTATATTATAATGGGAATATATATACGATGAAGCGGTCAGAAGATAAGGTACAGGCGGTTCTTGTAGAGGATGGAATTATTCTCGGCGCGGGTATTTACTCGGATTTTAGGCATGAAGCGGATGAACTGGTAGATCTAGAAGGTGCCACAATGCTGCCGGGATTGACTGATACACACATGCATCTGGTCATGTTAGGGAAGAAATTAAAATCACTCGCACTCAATGACGTCAACGATATCAATATAATGAAAAAATTGGTCTCAGAATTTGATTCGAAGGGTAAATGGAATGTCATCTTGGGTTACGATGAGAATAATTTTCCTGATCAATATAAAATGAAGCGTGAAGAGCTGGATATGCTGATCCATAAGCCGACACTGATTACCCGTGTATGCCATCACGCCGGATTGATCAACACGGAAGCAATGTCGCTTCTCGGTCTTGATCGTACGACAGAGGATCCGGAAGGTGGATATTTCGAAAGAGATGCGGACGGGGAATTGACAGGGTGGGTCTATGATAAGGCTTTTGAAATGGTTAGGGAGAAAACTGTGGAAGATGATATCGATTCAATAAGCGATGACATATCAACAGCAGTCGATCATCTCCATTCGTATGGCATCACCAATGTCCATACAGAGGATATGTCTTATCACGGTCCTTATCAAGTACCCTTCGGGGCATATCTCAAGACGGTGGGGCCCGAGGGTAAAAAGATCCGGGTCAATCTGCTTCGGCACGAACAAGTTTACGATGAGATGGTTGCAGATGGGCCAAGATTACCGAAAAAACTGGATTGAACCTGATGCCATGAAACTTTTCATGGATGGCGCTTTCGGTGGAAAACCGCTCTGGTTAAAGACCCTTATGAAGGCACGGCTGAGCATGGACTGCAGATCCACTCCCAGGAAGATCTGGAATCGCTCATTGTGAAGGCCCGGTGCAATAAGGATGCAGTAGCAGCACATGTCATAGGAGATAGAGCATGTGAGATGGTGGTGGACGCCATTGAAAAACATCCAGCTCCTGAAGGTAAACACGACAGATTGATCCACACAAGTCTGTTGAACCAACCACTGCTTGAGAGAATGGCTAAAATGAGTATCATATGCGATGTACAACCAACATTTCTTACATCTGATATGCCTTGGGTAGAGAAATATCTCGGAGAAACACGTACAGCATACCTTTATCCATTCAAGACAATGCTTGATTATGGCTTGATGCTTGGCGGATCGTCGGATGCCCCTATCGAAACAGCCAATCCGATGCAGGGAGTCCATACACTTGTCACACGTCGTGGGGAGAGCGGGGTCTATAATGAAAGTGAATGCATCAGCCGGTATGAAGCATTTAAAATGTATACACATGATGCTGCCGAGATTATCTATAAAGGTGACAGGGCGGGGTTGATTGACGTAGGTTATTACGCTGACTTCGCGATATTTGAGCGTGACGTCATGCAGATATCGTCTGAGGAATTATTAACCGCAAAAGTAATAAAAACAATCGTCGACGGCGAAGTCGTCTATGATGGACAACTATAGAAGGAGGGATTTGATGGGTTTAAAAATAGGGATTTTTGGTGCCGGCAATGGTGGGATCACCGCGGCCGCTGATATGACTGAGAAGGGGCACCAGGTGACACTTTTTCAGTCGCCGCAATCGAAGAAGGATTTGAGTCAAATTGAGGAGAGTGGGACAATTTCATTCAATGGAAAACCAATCTCACTCCATAGATTTACACGCGAAGCGGAAGAGGCTGTCAAGGGACAGGATGTAATAATGCTTACAATACCTTCTGTTGCAATTGAACCGGTTGGCGAAACGATTGCCCCTTATATTGAGGATGGACAGTATATACTGATCAACGGAGCAAGTGCAATGTCCAGCCTTCGTTTTAGGCGTGTACTGCATAATATGAAAGCTGACGTCGATGTAAAAGTAGGCGAGACGATGTCACTGGCCTACGCCTCACGCTATTCATCTGAAAATAATGAAGCACAGCTCATCGCCTATAATAAATATAATCTCTTTGCCGCATATCCGGCGAGACATACCGAGGAGATGCTCGAGGTATTCCATCGCATGTACGACTACCTCGAACCCGCTGAAAATATACTGGAAACAACCTTAAACAACGGTAACCCTGAGAGTCATCCAGGCCCTTCCATACTGAATGCGGGGAGGATCGATTACGCTGGGGATGATTTCTATCTCTACAAAGAAGGAATCACCAAGCACACTGTGAACGTGGTGCACAAAATTGATGAAGAACGTCAGGAGATCTGCAGAGCGCTTGGTTTTGATGCACTTTCGAAATCAGAAAGAAGCCTCAGGAGTGGGTATTTTGAAGATGGACTTACCTTAGATGAGCAGTACAACCATTCGAAGGTTTTGAAGGATATAAAGGGACCGATAGAACTTGACAATCGTTATGTCACAGAAGATGTATCCAACGGGCTAGTATTGTGGGCAAGCATTGGAAAGATGGTTGGGGTTCAAACACCGGTAATGGACTCGGTCATTATATTAGCGGGAGTCCTTTTGGAACGTGACTATTTCCAGGAAGGTGTGACTTTGGCTAAGCTAGGTATAGAGGATAGCAGTCCGGCACAACTGAATGAGGATATGAGATACAACCATACTAGAGATTAATTCGTGACTCATCAGATGCACATGATATTTTGAAGATTAAAAATAGGCAACCCCACTTAGTGATTCGATATTTTAGTATCGCTAAGTGGGGTTTTTACAATATTTACAGAAACGAAATCTCTTTAATCACACATGTTCATCTTTTATATCTTTCTGTAATACTTCGGATCATTGAAAAATTCCTTCTTCAATTCGATGACCTTTGGAGAAAGCAATATTATGGCGATGATATTCGGTAACACTACAAAGAATAAAGTGAGATCAAGGAAGGCCCATAAGGCAGTTGCTCCTCCTATCGCCCCGACAACGATCGAAATGACGTAGATACTCTTCATGACTGTGCCGGCCCAGAGGCCGAAAAGGTACTCTGCTTGCCGTGCGCCATAAAAAACGACTACCGTTATGGTCGAGAAGACAAATATAACCAAGGCTATCGATACTACATAACTTCCGATAGGTCCAAAAGATTCTTCGAAGGCCCGGGCCGTCAAAGCTTCCCTGACACTTTCCTTATGTGCATCACTCTGTTGCCATACACCTGTCGTTAGGACGACTAACGCTGTAACTGTACAAATGATCAGGGTATCAACCAGAATTTGGATCACGGCCCAAAAAGCCTGACGAATTGGGTGATCTGTCTGGGCAGCAGCATGTGCAATTGGGGAAGTACCTAACCCCGCTTCATTGCTGTAGATGCCGCGTGCGAAGCCCCACCGTATTGTTTCAGCGAGTACCGCTCCAGCCCCGCCGCCAAGAGCCGCTGTCGGATTGAAGGCTTCGGTGAAAATCAATCCAAAAGCTGCGGGAACGGCCGAGGCATTCAAAATAAGAATGATAATCCCTGCCAGAATATAGAACAAGGCCATGAAAGGAACGAGGTAAGAAGACACTTTGCCGATGCGTTTCACACCATCAAAGACAACGACGCCGACAGCAATGGCTATAATGATACCGGTTGCCAGTGGGTTGAAATAGAAAGGGTAGACAAACTGAAAGAACTTCAACCTGAAAGTTAAGTAGACGCTAGTGAAAAACAACATGATGATAATCGGGTATCCCCAAAGGAACGATGAAATGGCCGTCACTGATTCTATTAATTTCTCCATGGCTTATCCCTTTGTTTAATTATATATTAAGCGTCTGGAAGAGCGTATACACTGACGCTCTGACTATCGACGAAGAATTCCCCATTGCCTTCTTCATCGATGGTAACGATATCCTCCCTGTTTTCGGTAACATCAATCCATTCCTCACCGCTATGCGCGTCGCCCACATACATTTTTTTGACCCCTTCTTCCAGCCCATTTGAAATGAGGACGGCGCAGCCGGAATTTTCGACTTCATCTTCTCCAAAACGCACCCAGCCGATTGTATTGGGGTGGTCGAGGTAATCTTGTTGTTCTCCAAGCGCCTTGTTATGTCTGGCGTATAGAAGTGGATCGATCAATTCTCCCATCCCGTCTTCACCATCCGTTCCATAGTAATCTCCGTAGAAACGCAAGGAAATCCATCCTGTCTCAGAAGAATGAGTGCATAGGCGGACTGTTTGAACCAGCCGTCAATAAATGACTCAAGAGATTCTCCAGGCTGCGTATCATGATTGTCTACGAAGGTGACGGTATTCCAAGGATCTTCCTGCACGAGTGTGCCATCGAATATCTGGGTGAGATCATAGCCTTCATATTCATTTGCAGCTTCAAAAAGATTATAGTGCAATTTAACATCGAAAAGATCTATATCGAATTCTACATCCTTCAAAAATCCTTCTTTAGCTTCTACATCTGAATTCCAGAACTCTCCGAAGAAATATAAGTCGCGATCAGCATGTGCTTCCAGCGCTTCTATAAACTCTGCGATAAATGTACTATCGATATGCTTGACGGCATCCAACCTGAATCCATCGACGTCCAAAGTATCAGTGAGCCATTTTCCCCAACCAATCATCTCTTCTTTGACATCGGGATGATCGTAATCGATGTCTGAGAACATGAGGTAGTCGAAATTGCCATATTCGTCATCAACATTACTGTTCCAATCCTTGTAGTCACCCAAGATACGGAAAATCCCTGTTCGGTCTTCTCGTGCATCATAGTCGACTCCACTGAAATGGTTGAAATTCCAAACGAAGTCACTGTATTTTCCATCTCTTCCGGGAAGAAGAACCGTGTATACCCTTCGATATCAAAAGGTTCAGAAATATCCTTTTCCCGATCTTCCTGATCCACTTCGATGACTTTGAATGTTTCAGTTTCATCTCCGGCAGCTTTATGATTCATCACAAGATCGATGTAGACCAGTAGATTGGCCTCCTTACATGCTGCTATCGCCGCTTCGAGTTGTTCACGCGTGCCATATTTGGTGCGGACGTCTCCCTTCTGATCAAATTCTCCAAGGTCGTACACATCATAGACTGCATACCCGGGATCTGCCGTACTGTCCGCTTTAGTGGGTGGTGGCAACCATACGGCATCAAAGCCTTTATCCTTTATTTTTTGGGCATCATCCTTGAGACGGTTCCAATGTTCGCCGTCATCGGGGAGATACCATTCGAAATACTGCATGATTGTCAAGTTCATATATGGTCCCATTCCTCTCTATTGTAATACTCTCTTTATAGCCAATATGAGCGTAGTTAACCTAAAATGAAATATTTTAATTTTGAAATAAAAAGGAAAAATGTGTTTAGTTGCCATAAAACTAGATGATGGCTAACCATAATACATTTTAAGGAGGTAATTTTTTTGGGTAACGTAGGAGATCAACTAATGTCGGTATTAGACAAGATCATCGCTTTTATACCTAATTTAATCAGTGCACTTTTACTTTTACTTTTAGCGTGGATTATCGCAGTAGTGCTTAAAAACATTATCGTAAAAGGTTTGAAGGCAGTCGGCTTCGATAAATGGCTGCAGAAAAAAGAGTTGAGCAGTCCAGACGAAGCTAAAAAGGAATCGGAAGGCATCATTACTACACTTGGAAAGCTGGCATACTTCCTGGTATTTATCTTGTTCCTGCCGCCAGTTTTCGACGCGTTGAATATGCAGTCGGTATCAGCTCCAATTAAAGAAATGATGACTGCAGTACTTAATTTCATCCCGAAACTGCTTGTTGCTGCGGTCCTGATAGTATTGGGACTGTACCTGGCTAAGATTCTAGGTAGATTGGTTACAAATCTACTCCAGGGCTTAAATATGAGCAGATTCAATTCATACGTAAACTTTGGCGATAAGACAAAAGAAGGAATTGACATTCCACAAGCTTCCGGTGTAGTCATATCGGTACTAGTAGGTCTGTTCTTCGTCGTACAGGCGTTGACAGTATTGAACCTGGAAGTCTTCAATACGATTGGAACAGCGATTATCGCCTATATTCCGCTTGTTGTATCAGCCCTCATTATATTGACTCTAGGATTTGTCGGAGGTAATTTACTTTCTACTGTAATAACTAAGAGTACAGGAAATGCCTTCATCGGCGAGATTGCCAAGTATCTGATTATAATCGTCGCGGTCTTTATGACGCTCGATCAATTGAATTTCGCCCAGAGCATCGTAAATCTAGCATTCCTGATCATCCTAGGCGCTGTAGCTGTTGCTTTTGCAATAAGCTTTGGTATGGGTGGTAAACCGTTCGCTCAAAAACAGCTCGAGAAATTCGAAAATAAAGTGAATGAGAAAGAGTAATATCCATTAACCTACAACTTAATGTGAGTAAAGTAACCAAACACTTCAGCCATAAGGGACCGTCAATAATTATGTGTAAATGAAGGCATGCCTTTTCTTGTAGTGTGCATTACCCGCTGAACATTTCAGCTAATTCTGCACGGGCCTGGTCAAAACCAATATGGCACCGTGTCGCGAACCGTTGGTTATATGCTTCAAATTGAGTGACCAGGAAACGGTCAAGGGCGTCCTCGTTCGGGAACTGCTCTTTGCGCTTACTGTACCGTTTGATCTGCTTATTGAATGACTCAATCAGATTTGTGGAGTAGATGCTTCTCCTGATTGCTTCAGGGAAATCATAAAAAGTGAACAGATCCGGATTGGCTTTCAACGATTGCGTGACTTTGGCGTAAGATTTCTTCCACTTCTCGATAAACGCGTCCAAAGCCTGCTCAGCTTCGGCCTTATCCGTGGCGCGATACAGGGACTTCAGGTCCTCACAGATTGCCTTCCGGTCCGACACACGGACCTTGTGGGAAATGTTGCGTGCAACGTGAATGAAACATGTCTGGTATTTCGCTTTTGGAAACACCGAATGAATACTGTCTTTGATACCTGGAAGCCCGTCAGAAATGAAGAGCAGGACTTCCGTCACGCCCCGTGCATGGATATCTCCAATCAATTCTTTCCATACATACGCAGATTCCGTCGGCGCGACAGTATAGGCCAGCACTTCCTTGGAGCCATCCTCCCGGATGCCCACAGCGATATAGACAGCCTCTTTGGTCACCGTCTCCCGTTTGACGGGCAGGAATGTCGCATCCAGGTACACGCACACATACCGCTCGGATAACGAACGCTGGCGAAATGCCTCCACTTCTTCTGTGACCGCCTGGGTCATATTTGAAATGGTCTGGGCGTATAGTGATGCCCATACATCCGTTCAATCAGATGGGAGATTTCAGACATCGTCACCCCTTTTTGAAACATATGGATGACAAAAGATTCCAATGTGTCATTGGACCGCTTGTAAGGCGCAACGGTCTGCTGCTTGAAGTCCCCATTCCGGTCCCGGGGAATGTCAATCTGAAGGTCGCCATATTCGGTATGTAACGTGCGGGAATAGACGCCGTTTCTGGAGTTCCCGGAATTGAAGCCCACACGGTCATACTTTTCGTAGTCCAGGAATGCAGTCAATTCGGTTTTCAGTAATGTGTTCACCGCCGTTTCCAGGTGGCTGCGGAAGATTTCTGTGACATCGTCTTTTTTTACTAGAGCTTGAATAATATCTGATGTAAAATGATCCATAGGGGTCGTCCTCTTTTCTTGGATTTGGTGTGGTAACTTAATCTTACAAGAAAAGGACGCCCTTTTTTATTTATTCATTTACACAAACTATTTTACGCTCTCAGCCATAAAGTGTTTGGTTTTTTTTCATTATAAATAGAATATGTTGTGTTATCATGGATGTATTAACCATAAGGCGTAAAGGAGAATTTTTAAATGCTTACTAGAGAGCAAGTGGAAGAAATCGTCGGCAACATAAATGATCCAATCCTCAATGTACCTATATCCGAAACAGAGGGCATCCAGGAAATAAGCATCAAAGAGGAAAAGAACCATGTAAGTGTAAAAGTGGCAATTGGCCGTCTCGGCGGACAGGAGCAGCTTGATCTGCAGATGAAAATCGTAAATGCAGTCAAAGAAGCAGGCGCAGATACAGTCGGTCTCAGGTTCGATGAACTGGACGAAGAGACAATCGAACGCCATAGAGGCACTTCAGGCAGTGAAGTGGAGAATCGCTTCAAAGATAATGATACAGCGTTCATTTCTATCGCTTCCGGCAAAGGTGGGGTCGGCAAATCGACAGTAGCAGTCAATTTAGCGGTCTCATTGGCGGAGAAAGGCAAAAAAGTCGGACTCATAGATGCGGATATATATGGGTTCAGTGTGCCCGATATGATGGGTATCACCGAAAAACCTGGAATTAAGGATAAAACAATCATCCCTGTTGAAAGATACGGAGTAAAAGTTATTTCCATGGCATTTTTTGTCGAAGAGAATACACCGGTGATCTGGAGAGGTCCTATGCTCGGCAAGATGATCAGCAGCTTCTTTAATGAAGTCGATTGGGGCGATCTTGACTATCTTCTTTTGGACCTCCCTCCTGGTACCGGAGATGTGGCACTTGATGTCCATCAGCTGTTGCCGCACAGTAAGGAAATAATAGTAACCACACCACATCCGACAGCCGCATTCGTCGCTGCCCGGGCAGGTGCCATGGCACAGCATACTGATCACGACATCATTGGTGTCATAGAAAACATGAGTTACTTTGAGAGTGAACTTACAGAAGAGAAGGAGTATGTCTTTGGACAGGGTGGCGGACAGAAGCTTGCTGATGAACTAAGTGTGCCGCTACTTGGCCAGTTGCCTCTTGGCCAGCCTAAATGGGACAAAGAGGATTTTGCGCCTTCAGTCTACGGGGCGGACCATCAGATAGGAAAGATCTATCGCGAGATTGCAGACAATGTAATCGATGAAAGTAAATAGCCGGGGGATTATAGTATGACATCTAAGTATCTTGTGAGGTTCTATTTCAGGACACTACTCCTCGGCATGATCACCACAGCTCTGGTGAGCATGGTTACAGAGTATGAGAATGTAACGCGATACCTTTTTGCAGGCCAATTTGGTGAATTTCTTGCTGGCTTGATCTGGTTTCTTGGATATGGATTGTTGATTGCCACAGTAAGTCAAGTGGCATTCTTCATCTATCTGTTCATCCATCCATTAGGGATGGGGCTTTTCAGGAAGCTATGGCCTTATATACAATTGTTATTGGTGATTTATGCTGTATTCGACCTTTTCTATGTCAGATTTTACCGCTTTGGCAAAGAAGCGGGTGAGATAATTGATTATATATGGATTCCAATCATTGTAGTCATTGCCGGTTTTATAGTCGCATGGTGGAAAGACCGCGAAGCGCGCGGTACCCAAGTCTTCATCCCATCACTCTTCTATATGGTATTCATGACCTCGATTGCCCTGCTTCCTTTCCTAAACGTAGAGGATACATCTTGGATCTATCGTTCAATCTTTACATTGGTGGCAGTGAATGCTTTCCAACTTATAATGTTGCCAAAGTATATTGAAGCGTCAGAGCAGGAAAAACGAGAACGTGGTAGGGTGACGAAGGCAGAACGCAACGAAGAAAATAGAAAAGCAATGGCACAGAGAGATGAACGCCAAAAACAAAAAGAAGCTGGTCAGGTTAAAGTAAACAATAAGATGAAGTATAAGAACAAAACGAGACAGAATACATCTCATAAGAAATGACAAAGGCGGTGCTATGCACCGCCTTTTCAATTAGTGTAACAATGCACGATAAAAAAGCTGCATACCGTTGACACTCTAAAGAGAGCTTGCTATGATATAAAAGTCGCTGAAAACAGATGGCAACTTACCGACAGCAACCAACCTAAAATAAAAATAAAAAAAGGTTGCAAGCGAAATTGGAAGATGGTATAGTAGAGAAGTCGCTGAAAACAGTAGGCGGGCATTTAAAAACTACAAAAGCAATTTTGAAAAAGAGATAATAAGGATTGCAAATATGTAGGACGAATGCTACAATAGTAAAGCAGTCAACGAGAGAACATTGAAAACTGAATGACAATATGTCAACGTTAATTCCAATAAAACCGGATGGTATAACCATTCAACTTGGGCGACAAGTAAAACCGCAACGAGTCAGAGCACTCCAATTATGGAGAGTTTGATCCTGGCTCAGGATGAACGCTGGCGGCGTGCCTAATACATGCAAGTCGAACGCGCAGCCCCGGAGCTTGCTCCGGGTTCTGCGAGTGGCGGACGGGTGAGTAACACGTAGGCAACCTACCCATCAGACTGGGATAACCACGGGAAACCGTGGCTAATACCGGATAACCCTCATTCTCGCAGGAGGATGAGTTGAAAGGCGGTCTTTGACTGCCACTGATGGATGGGCCTGCGGCGCATTAGCTAGTTGGTGGGGTAAGGGCCCACCAAGGCGACGATGCGTAGCCGACCTGAGAGGGTGATCGGCCACACTGGGACTGAGACACGGCCCAGACTCCTACGGGAGGCAGCAGTAGGGAATCTTCCGCAATGGACGCAAGTCTGACGGAGCAACGCCGCGTGAGTGAAGAAGGGTTTCGGCTCGTAAAACTCTGTTGTCAGGGAAGAACGCCGGTGGGAGTAACTGTCCATCGGGTGACGGTACCTGACCAGAAAGCCACGGCTAACTACGTGCCAGCAGCCGCGGTAATACGTAGGTGGCAAGCGTTATCCGGAATTATTGGGCGTAAAGCGCGCGTAGGCGGTTCGTTAAGTCTGATGTGAAAGCCCCCGGCTCAACCGGGGAGGGTCATTGGAAACTGGCGAACTTGAGTGCAGAAGAGGAGAGTGGAATTCCATGTGTAGCGGTGAAATGCGCAGAGATATGGAGGAACACCAGTGGCGAAGGCGGCTCTCTGGTCTGCAACTGACGCTGATGTGCGAAAGCGTGGGGATCAAACAGGATTAGATACCCTGGTAGTCCACGCCGTAAACGATGAGTGCTAAGTGTTAGGGGGTTTCCGCCCCTTAGTGCTGCAGCAAACGCATTAAGCACTCCGCCTGGGGAGTACGGCCGCAAGGCTGAAACTCAAAGGAATTGACGGGGACCCGCACAAGCGGTGGAGCATGTGGTTTAATTCGAAGCAACGCGAAGAACCTTACCAAATCTTGACATCCTCTGACCGCCATGGAGACATGGCTTCCCTTCGGGGCAGAGTGACAGGTGGTGCATGGTTGTCGTCAGCTCGTGTCGTGAGATGTTGGGTTAAGTCCCGCAACGAGCGCAACCCTTATCATTAGTTGCCAGCATTCAGTTGGGCACTCTAGTGAGACTGCCGGTGACAAACCGGAGGAAGGTGGGGATGACGTCAAATCATCATGCCCCTTATGATTTGGGCTACACACGTGCTACAATGGACAGGTTACAAAGGGCAGCTACGCCGCGAGGCCAAGCGAATCCCATAAAACTGTTCTCAGTTCGGATTGGAGTCTGCAACTCGACTCCATGAAGCTGGAATCGCTAGTAATCGTGGATCAGAATGCCACGGTGAATACGTTCCCGGGTCTTGTACACACCGCCCGTCACACCACGGAAGTCGGTAACACCTGAAGCCGGTGGGCCAACCTTTATGGAGGCAGCCGTCGAAGGTGGGACCGATGACTGGGGTGAAGTCGTAACAAGGTAGCCGTATCGGAAGGTGCGGCTGGATCACCTCCTTTCTAAGGAATATTACGGAACGTCCCTTATGGGACGGCGGAATTGGCGTTTGACATATTGTATTCAGTTTTGAATGGTCTTCATTGACGATTCAACCCCTTGCACATTGAAAACCGTATAGAAGCAATGCGAAAAATGATTTTAACCGAAATCAAGCGTAGAAACCGAGAACTGAAGAGTTCATAAAAAACACGCGTTGTGTCGAGAGACACACTCACAAATTCATTGCGATTAAGTAATGAAGGGCGCACGGTGGATGCCTTGGCACCAAGAGCCGATGAAGGACGGAACCAACACCGATATGCTTTGGGGAGCTGTAAGTAAGCGTTGAACCAAAGATTTCCGAATGGGGGAACCCCGCACATTAGTGCGACTTTCAGGTGAATACATAGCCTGAGAGAGGTAGACCCGGGGAACTGAAACATCTTAGTACCCGGAGGAAGAGAAAGAAAAATCGATTCCCTGAGTAGCGGCGAGCGAAACGGGAAGAGCCCAAACCAGTCTTTGACTGGGGTTGTAGGACACCGAAAAAGCAGAGAGAAGCGAGCAGAAGCGACTGGAAAGTCGCACCATAGGGGGTAACAGTCCCGTATGCGAAGTTTTGATCTGTGGCGGTGTATCCTGAGTACGGCGGAACACGAGAAATTCCGTCGGAAACTGGGAGGACCATCTCCCAAGGCTAAATACTTCTTGGTGACCGATAGTGAACCAGTACCGTGAGGGAAAGGTGAAAAGCACCCCGGAAGGGGAGTGAAATAGAACCTGAAACCGTGTGCTTACAAGTAGTCAGAGCCCGTTAATGGGTGATGGCGTGCCTTTTGTAGAATGAACCGGCGAGTTGTGATTGCATGCGAGGTTAAGCAGCGAATGTGGAGCCGTAGCGAAAGCGAGTCTGAATAGGGCGTCTAGTATGGGGTTGCAGACCCGAAACCAGGTGATCTACCCATGTCCAGGCTGAAGTCCAGGTAACACTGGATGGAGGGCCGAACCGACTTACGTTGAAAAGTGACCGGATGAGGTGTGGGTAGCGGAGAAATTCCAATCGAACCTGGAGATAGCTGGTTCTCTCCGAAATATATTTAGGTATAGCCTCGTGTTAGCATCGTGGAGGTAGAGCACTGTTTGGACGAGGGGCCCATCCCGGGTTACCGAATTCAGACAAACTCCGAATGCCACCTATGTGATGCACGGGAGTCAGACAGCGGGTGATAAGGTCCGTTGTCGAGAGGGAAACAGCCCAGACCACCAGTTAAGGTCCCAAAATATATGTTGAGTGGAAAAGGATGTGGCGTTGCACAGACAACTAGCATGTTGGCTTAGAAGCAGCCATCATTTAAAGAGTGCGTAATAGCTCACTAGTCAAGTGACGCTGCGCCGAAAATGTACCGGGGCTAAACATATTACCGAAACTGTGGATCAATTATATTGATGGTAGGAGAGCGTTCCGATTGCAGCGAAGCATGATCGTGAGGACATGTGGAGCGATCGGAAGTGAGAATGCCGGTGTGAGTAGCGAAAGACGGGTGAGAATCCCGTCCACCGAACGACTAAGGTTTCCAGAGGAAGGCTCGTCCGCTCTGGGTTAGTCGGGACCTAAGCCGAGGCGAAACTGCGTAGGCGATGGATAACAGGTAGAAATTCCTGTACCGGTGATGTGTGTTTGAGCGATGTGGTGACGCAGGAGGAGAAGCAGAGCGTGCGGAAGGAAGAGCACGTCCAAGCATCGAGTCGTCAGGGTAGGCAAATCCGCCCTGTGTAACGACGAGATGTGATGGGGAGCCGAAAATAGTAGGCGAAGCTGTGGGTTCACACTGCCAAGAAAACCCGCTAGTGAATACATTACCGCCCGTACCGCAAACCGACACAGGTAGTTGGGAAGAGAATTCTAAGGTGAGCGAGCGAACTCTCGTTAAGGAACTCGGCAAAATGACCCCGTAACTTCGGGAGAAGGGGTGCTCATGAAAATGAGCCGCAGTGAATAGGCCCAAGCGACTGTTTATCAAAAACACAGGTCTCTGCCAAACCGAAAGGTGACGTATAGGGGCTGACGCCTGCCCGGTGCTGGAAGGTTAAGAGGAGCGCTCAGCGTAAGCGAAGGTGCGAATCGAAGCCCCAGTAAACGGCGGCCGTAACTATAACGGTCCTAAGGTAGCGAAATTCCTTGTCAGGTAAGTTCTGACCCGCACGAAAGGCGTAACGATTTGGGCACTGTCTCAACGAGAGGCTCGGTGAAATCATAGTACCTGTGAAGATGCAGGTTACCCGCGACAGGACGGAAAGACCCCGTGGAGCTTTACTGTAGCCTGATATTGAACCTCGACCTCACTTGTACAGGATAGGTGGGAGCCGTTGATGCGTGGACGCCAGTCTACGTGGAGGCACTGGTGGGATACCACCCTGGTGATGTTGAGATTCTAACCCGCACCCGTAATCCGGGTGGGAGACAGTGTCAGGTGGACAGTTTGACTGGGGCGGTCGCCTCCTAAAGAGTAACGGAGGCGCTCAAAGGTTCCCTCAGAATGGTTGGAAATCATTCATAGAGTGTAAAGGTATAAGGGAGCTTGACTGCGAGACAGACACGTCGAGCAGGGTCGAAAGACGGACTTAGTGATCCGGTGGTTCCGCATGGAAGGGCCATCGCTCAACGGATAAAAGCTACCCCGGGGATAACAGGCTTATCTCCCCCAAGAGTTCACATCGACGGGGAGGTTTGGCACCTCGATGTCGGCTCATCGCATCCTGGGGCTGTAGTCGGTCCCAAGGGTTGGGCTGTTCGCCCATTAAAGCGGTACGCGAGCTGGGTTCAGAACGTCGTGAGACAGTTCGGTCCCTATCCGTCGTGGGCGTAGGAAATTTGAGAGGCGCTGTCCTTAGTACGAGAGGACCGGGATGGACATACCACTGGTGTACCAGTTGTCGTGCCAACGGCATCGCTGGGTAGCTATGTATGGTCGGGATAAGTGCTGAAAGCATCTAAGCATGAAGCCCCCTCAAGATGAGATTTCCCCATTAGATCCCTCAGAGATGATGAGGTAGATAGGTTCGGCGTGTAAGTGTGGCGACACATTGAGCGGACGAATACTAATCGATCGATGACTTATTCAAATGAAGAAAACCGTGTATGGTCTTCTACGCAACGCATTGCTTCTATCCGGTTTTGAATGTCCAAGGGGCATTCAAGCATTCCATATTGTCCGGTGGCAATCGCGGAGAGGTTCCACCTGTTCCCATGCCGAACACAGCAGTTAAGCTCTCCAGCGCCGATGGTAGTTGGACTGACGTCCCGTGAGAGTAGGACGCCGCCGGGCAATTTATAGATTGATCCACAGTAGCTCAGTGGTAGAGCTATCGGCTGTTAACCGATCGGTCGTAGGTTCGAATCCTACCTGTGGAGCCATTTTTTTGTTTTAAATAAAAATTTATCCTGGCCCGTTGGTCAAGCGGTTAAGACACCGCCCTTTCACGGCGGTAACACGGGTTCGAGTCCCGTACGGGTCATTTATCTTCAGGAGAATTAGCTCAGCTGGGAGAGCATCTGCCTTACAAGCAGAGGGTCGGCGGTTCGAACCCGTCATTCTCCATTACGGAGGAGTAGCGAAGTGGCTAAACGCGGCGGACTGTAAATCCGCTCCTTCGGGTTCGGCAGTTCGAATCTGCCCTCCTCCATTCTATTATTGGGCTGTCGCCAAGCGGTAAGGCAACGGTTTTTGGTACCGTCATGCACAGGTTCGAATCCTGTCAGCCCAGCCATGAGCCATTAGCTCAGTTGGTAGAGCATCTGACTTTTAATCAGAGGGTCAGAGGTTCGAATCCTCTATGGCTCATCATTAAGACACTTTCTAACGGAAAGTGTCTTTTTTTATGTTTTATGCGAAATACTATTTATATTTGCATAAAAATCCAATGTTGTATATTATGTATGTTGTGAGAATTAACTGAAAAGGGGATTGTTATGAGTCAGAATATACATATTATCGGTGCTGCGACAACATTTGGACAACCAAGATTAGGAGTAGATCTTGGGCCAGACGCAATACGATATGCAGGTCTTGATAAAGCGCTTTCTTCGTTAGGTTATACAGTTACTGACGCGGGGGATATACGGAGTAAGTACCGGGTTAACGCTTCCAATCATTCCGTTAAGAATGAAACGAATCTATTAAATTATAAGGAAGTGATGGATTTCAGCCTCGAGCTTGCGGCTGAAGTGGACAACACAGTCTCTTCAGGGCAGTTCCCTTTGATACTTGGAGGAGATCATTCTTTATCGATTGGTTCTTTAGCAGGCTTAAGCAAGCACTATGAAGATTTGGGAGTCATTTGGTACGATGCGCACGGTGACCTTAATGATAGCCGCACATCGCCTTCAGGCAACATCCATGGGATGCCGTTAGGTATATCATGCGGAGTGGGCGACGAGGATTTGGTCAATCTCTACAATCCAGGCATAAAGGTAAAACCTCAAAATGTTGTGCTTATAGGTATGAGAGATCTGGATGAAGGGGAAAAGTTATATATTAAAGAGAATGGTATATTGACATTTACTATGGGTGACATCAGAACAAAAGGTATAGAAAGTGTCATGAAAGAAGCTTTAACCCATTTGGAGGGGCGTACAGATGGCATTCACCTATCAGTGGATGTAGATGCCTTGGATCCACTGGAAACACCGGGCACAGGTACTCCAGTAGATGGAGGATTATCGCTCTCTGAGTCACAGCTCGCTATGGAGATACTGAATGAGAGTGAAAGGATCACTTCGATGGATTTGGTGGAAGTGAACCCTCTACTTGATGAGAAGAATAAAACAGCTGAAAAAGCGGTGAAGATTGCAGAAAGCCTATTCGGAAAAAAGCAGCTTTAATAAAAACAAACCTGTAGCCGTTCGAGATGACCTCGAAACGTTCAATTTTTGAGGTCACTCCGTTTCCGGTACAGGTTTTTTATCTGCATTCAGTCTTCTCCTATGGGCATGATCTGGACCTTATAATCTTTTGAGTGTTTCGTACCTTTTTTTACTGAATTATCTTTAACGAACTTTTTCAGCTCTTTTTTAAAGGATTTGAGATCATCTTCCTTTATTCTTAAGTTATAGGACATGCTATCCTTCTTCTTTTCATCTGAACTATATTTCAGAAGATCTATATTAGGCACTACTTTTTTGGCGATGGGTTCATAGAACTTCTGTACAATACTATTCTTCTCTTCAGTCTTCACTACATGGATATTCCGTTTTTGAGGAGTTCATTCAGATGATAATGGATTTTGGCACGAGGAATTTCAAGTTCGTCAGCAAGCATCTGTCCTGTCTTTGGTTTTTCTCCAAGCATGGTGAGGAGTTGGATGCGAAATGGATCGCTGACACTTTTTAATTGAGCAAGATTATCTATTACAAGCAGTTTTTTCACATTTAACACCCCTTATAATGTATGTTTATAGTATGATTAAGTGAAATTGTTATGTCAACGGAATAAACATCCATTTATTTGACTGATAACACTTGTAACATTTGTTGCATAAAGGGCAATTTGATATGATGGAATTGTTAAGTAAGTGGAGGGGGCGCCTTTATGATAGGACAGCGTATCAAGGAAATCCGCAACAATAATAATTTGACTCAAGAAGAATTGGCTGAGGGGATCATCTCCAGAACCTATTTAAGTCTTATTGAAAAAGGCAGTGTCCATCCCTCCACAAACGTTTTGATTAAACTGAGTGAGCGGTTGAACTGCTCAGTCAATGATTTCATGCAGGAAGTTTCCCATTTCCGGTATAATGATGTGGAGATACTGCGCGAAATCTCTTATTATGAACAGAAGGTGGATCAGGGCGACTTTTCCTCATTTGAGTATTTCATCAATAAAGAATATCATAGGGTGGATGAGGTCCCAGCACCGGATAATGGCAGAATCCATTTATTATATGCCAAGTATTATAGGCATATCGGGGACAGAAAGAATCTTAATGTACATATCGATCAGGCTGTAACACTTCTTTCATCTGTCTCCTTCAATCAAACTTATATTGATGCGATTCTTCTCAAGGTGGAATTAATGGTCGAAGAAAGAAGGGTGGAGGCGGCCCTGGACTTGTTGGAAGATACTTTATTCACAATCCTCCGGTTTTCCGATCAGAATTTCGGAGTGATCCGTATCATGTTTGCCGTGGCGGACTGTTATCAGAGATGCGGAGAGTATCTTACATCATTAAGGATGCTTAAAAGGGTGGAAAAGCATTCCAAGGTGCTTCAGATCCAATACAAAGCAGGTGAGTTGGCTTTAATCGAAGGGAAAAATTTTGCAATGATTGGCAATTATGAGCTGCTTCAAAAAAGAGTGGAAAACATGAACAGTCCAGAGGCAAAATTGTTGAGGAGTTATGCCTTTTTTAAAAAGGGAACATTGAAAGTGCCGCAGCACTTTTTGATGATATCAAATCTGATATCCGACCTGTGAGAAATGATGAAGTGCTTTCTTTAATCCATGGGGAATTGGAAAAAGAATTCGACAGTATATGAATGATTAAGTGAGGGACATATTATGCAGATGGACAGTGTTTTAGGAAATTTCACAACAGCTACTATAATTACAAGTATTGTCGATCTGCTGATCGTATGGTATGTCATTTACCTTTTGATGACAGTCATGAAAGGTACAAAAGCAATTCAGCTGATCAAAGGTATATTCTTCATTCTAATCGGCCGGTCGATAAGTAACTATTTTGACCTTACCACGACCACTCAGATGTTCGATACAGTTTTAGAATGGGGTTTCCTGGCAATAATCGTGATCTTCCAGCCTGAATTAAGGCGTGCCCTGGAGCAGCTTGGACGGGCAGCCTATTCCGTACGAATGGCAATGGAAGTTCTACATCGGAACACGATAAACTTAGGGAAGCAATGGTGAAATCAGTGCGCTATATGGCTAAGCGGCGCATCGGGGCACTGATTGTTTTTGAAAGAGAGACCGGGTTGAAGGATTATATAGAAACAGGCATACCCATAAATGGAAACATAAGTTCAGAACTGCTGATCAATATATTCATACCAAACACCCCACTACATGACGGGGCGATGATCATCCAAGGGACCAATAGCTACGGCAGCGAGCTATCTACCATTATCCGACAGCAACAAAATAGCTAAAAATCTTGGAACGAGACACCGTGCTGCAGTAGGCATATCGGAAGTGACTGATGCCTTCACAGTAGTTGTGTCAGAAGAGACAGGAAACATATCTGTTTCATACGATAGCAGCCTGACTAAGGAAATTACACTCGAAGAGCTGGATGACCTGTTGAAGACACATTGGCATATACTTCCACCTGTGAAGGAAGGAGGCGGTTTATTTGCTAGAAAGTAAATGGGGACTCAGATTTGTCGCCTTGGCGTTGGCACTGTTCATGTTCTTGTCGGTCAATAATGTATTTGATGAATTATTGAATGCCGACAGCGATACAGCAGATATGGAAATAATTGAAGATGTACCAGTAGAAATACTCTATGAAGAAGAAGATTATTACGTGTCAGGTGCCCCTGAACAAGTCAATGTACAACTATTCGGTAATGCTTCGAACATCAAAAGGCTCCAGACTACGAGGGATCTCGCTGTCTATCTGGATTTGAGGAATCGCGATATCGGAGAATATGAAGAACATTTTACAATAGAAGGTCTGCCAGAAAATGTGACGGCAGAAATAGTCCCAGAAGCGGCGAATGTAGATATACAGGAGCTTGTAACGAAAACGTTTGAAGTACAGGCAGAAGTCAGTGACAGTCGCATAGGATCAGATCACGAACTTAAATCAATTACGGTGGAACCTGAAACAATCACTGTCGTGGGTGGAGAAGTCAGATGAATCGTATACAATATGTACGTGCCACCTTAAGTGACAATTCAAAAATTACTGAAGATCGCGTTGAAGAAGCTGAAGTCAGCGTATTCGATGCCCAATTCAATAAACTGGACGTCAAGTTAGATCCAGGGCGTGTCCGGGTTGAAATCAAGGTTGATGAACGAAGCAAAGAAGTACCGGTGAGCTTTGAGGTGAATGGCCAAGTCAAAAAAGGATATTCATTGAAAAGTGTAGACCTCAATTATGAAACGGTAGAAGTATTCGGTTCAGAAGATGTATTATCAGGAATCGATGAAATGAATGTAGATGTAGATATAGACGGATTAAGCCAATCCACTTCACAAGATGTGAAAATCGATCTGCCGGAAAATGTGGACCGCACAGAACCGGCGGTTCTTCAGGCAAAAATACAAGTTGAGGAAAACAGTTAAATCTTGGGTTAAAAAGGAGAAAGAAATGGGTAAATATTTTGGAACCGATGGAGTCAGAGGTGTTGCAAACACTGAACTCACTCCCGAATTGGCGTTTAAGCTTGGCAGATTTGGCGGCTATATATTGGCAGGGAATGAAAACACCAACCCTACCGTGCTGGTAGGACGCGACACACGCATTTCAGGGGAAATGCTCGAATCTGCTCTTGTGGCTGGACTTTTATCAATTGGGGCAGAAGTGATGCGACTTGGTGTTATCTCGACTCCAGGCGTCGCTTATCTGACCAAAGAGATGGATGCCGATGCAGGCATCATGATTTCAGCTTCTCATAACCCTGTAGGGGATAACGGTATCAAATTCTTCGGATCCGATGGGTTTAAACTGAGTGACGACCAGGAAGCTGAAATAGAGAAACTCCTGGATGCAGATAAGGATATATTACCAAGACCGATAGGTGCTGAACTTGGAAGCAAATCGGATTATTATGAAGGTGGGCAAAAATATATAAGTTATCTGAAGTCCACAGTGGATGTCGAACTCGAAGGGATTAAGATCGGCCTGGATGGTGCACATGGTTCGACGTATTCTTGGCACCTTATCTTTTTGGTGATTTGGAAGCAGATACAGTAACCATCGGCTGTAACCCTGATGGCAAGAATATAAATGCAGGCGTGGGGTCAACTCACCCTGAAAAACTTGCAGAGCTTGTTGTAGAAGAAGGATGCGATTTCGGTTTCGCTTTCGATGGCGACGGCGATAGGATAATAGCAGTGGACGAGAAAGGCAACATTGTAGATGGTGATAAGATCATGTTCATCCTAGCTCAGCATATGAAATCGGAAGGTATGCTGAAAGATGATATGGTTGTATCGACAGTCATGAGTAATCTAGGTTTCTACAAAGCATTGGAAGCCCATAAGCTCAGAAGTGACAAGACTAAAGTCGGGGATAGATATGTTGTTGAAGAGATGAGAGCAGGAGGATATAGCCTTGGCGGCGAACAATCCGGCCATATCATCATGATGGACTACAATACAACAGGCGACGGGCTTTTGACAGGTGCCCACCTCGCGGCGATCATCAAATCCTCCGGCAAGACGTTGGGACAACTGGCAAAACAAGTTGAGACGTACCCTCAGGAATTGGTGAATATCCGGGTTTCCGACAAATATAATGTCGTCAAAAATGAAAAAGTGTCTAAAAAGATTGAAGAAGTTGAGAAGGAAATGAATGGCAATGGCCGTGTCCTGGTCAGGGCTTCAGGTACAGAACCACTTGTACGGGTAATGACTGAAGCGGAAACAGAAGAGCTTTCAAGCAGTTATGCCAATGCTATAGCTGAAGTGGTTCAACAAGAAATGGGATTGGAATAAACCTTAGGCTTCCGGATGAATAATCCGGAAGCTTGTTTTTTCGAGAAGATGGTATTCACTAATCTATGTTTATATTGCGGTAGGAAAGCATTTCCATTAGAATGAAAGCATTGACAGTAAAGGAGAATAAAGAGAGTTTGAAAAATCGGAATAGCGCCTGGACAGGGTTTCCTGTTGACGAGGAGGACAGTTATCGAAAATCGGCGGATGCTGTCCCGGATACTAAAGTATTCGTGAAGCCAATTGATAAAACTGCCGGGTGACTGGTGGGACAGAACATTGGCATAGATCTACCAAATCGGAAAGGATGTTTTTTTATGTGTGGAATTGTTGGTTATATAGGAAGCAAAGATGTGAAAACCATATTGCTCAACGGCCTTGAAAAGATGGAGTATCGCGGTTATGACTCTGCAGGTATTGGTGTCAGAAATGAACAGGAAGTAAAGGTGTTCAAAGAAAAGGGCAGAATTAAGGATTTGACTGAAAAAGTTGATATGGATTTCGCCTCGACAGCAGGTATCGGTCATACAAGGTGGGCCACCCACGGGGTGCCGAATGTCAAAAACGCCCACCCGCACCAAAGCACTGATAAACGTTTTACATTGGTCCATAATGGCGTCATTGAAAATTATGAACAGATTAGAGAGACTTATATCCCCGATGTTGAATTGGCTTCAAGCACTGATTCTGAAATCATCGTTGAGATCATCGCCAAGTTCGCGGCGGAAGGAATGACTACCGAAGAAGCTTTCACAAAAACTTTGGACCTTCTTCATGGATCATATGCCATTGGTCTGCTGGATGAAGAGGAGCCGGAAGTCATCTATTCGGCTAAGAATAAATCACCACTTCTACTAGGTAAGGGTGAAGGTTTTAATGTCATCACATCTGATGCAATGGCAATGCTTAAGGAAACAAATGAATTTGTTGAATTGATGGACCGGGAGATTGTCCTTCTGAAAAAGATGAAATCATCATTAAAGATGCTTTGGGTAAAGAAATTCAAAGGGAATCCTTTATAGCTGAGATTGATGAGAGTGAAGTTGAAAAAGGGACTTACGATCATTTCATGCTCAAGGAAATCAATGACCAGCCGGCAGCCATGCGCAAAATTATACAGGAGTATCAGGATCAGGACGGAAACCTTAAAATCGATGGTGCAGTGATAGATCAACTCAAAAGTTCGGACCGTATATACATCATAGCCGCCGGAACAAGTTATCATGCCGGTCTGATCGGCAAAGAATACTTTGAGAAATGGGCGGGGGTGCCGACTGAAGTGCACGTCGCTTCGGAATTCGTCTATAATACACCGCTCCTATCAGAAAAACCGCTATTCATCTTCATTTCCCAATCAGGTGAGACGGCAGACAGCCGGGCAGTACTGGTTGATGTCAAAAAGCAGGGGCACAAATCCCTGACTGTGACCAATGTACCTGGATCCACCCTCGCCCGGGAAGCGGATGAAACACTTATATTGCATGCGGGCCCTGAAATCGCCGTTGCTTCAACAAAGGCCTATACAGCTCAGATTGCGGTACTCTCGATTCTGGCTCAAGTCACTGCAAGGGAGCTCGGCAAAGATATTGAAATCAATCTGATGCGTGAACTCGCTAAAGTTACAACAGCCATTACAGCTGTTATCGATGATGCGCCTGAAATTGAACAGATCGTCAACGAATATCTTGAAACAACAAGAAATGCTTTCTTTATCGGCCGCACTATGGATTATTATGTTGGTGTCGAAGGCGCTTTGAAATTGAAGGAAATATCCTATATTCAAGCAGAAGGCTTTGCCGGTGGTGAGCTTAAGCACGGCACCATCGCATTGATTGAAGAGAATACACCAGTATTTGCCTTAGCGACACAGGAACGGGTCAATTTGAATATCCGCGGCAACGCCCAGGAAGTTGAGGCGAGAGGGGCTAAAGTCTGCATGGTATCCATGGAAGGAATGGATCAGGAGGGGGACACCTATGTCATTCCACAAGTGCATGAGATGTTGACACCTCTCGTTTCGGTAGTGGTGTACCAGCTTATTGCCTATTATGCTGCACTACATCGCGGCAACGATGTGGATAAACCGCGAAATCTCGCAAAATCAGTGACAGTGGAATAGAAAGCAGAACATTTAATGATGCCCTTATGGATAAAAAACTTCTGTAAAGGGCATCATTTTATATTTTCGGTGAGTTAAAAAGTCATATGCACTTCATGCAATGTTCACATTTCAAAAAAATAAAGCGATGTGGCCCCCTTAAGAAATGGAAATAAGTCCATGGTGTGTTAAAATGACGGACAGTAAGTATTGGAAGGAGTTCTAAAATAATCATGAAGAAAATATTAATGGCTCTGACTCTAGGCGCATTGATTCTTGCCTTAGCAGCATGCGGAGGAGAAGAGTCAGCTGAAGATAAGAATAATGATGCGAAGAAACAAGAAGAAACAGCAAGTAAGGGACAAGAGGGAGAACAGCCAGAAATGCCTGAACCTGAGCTTGATGATGTACCGGACGTCGTGGCAGAAGTGAATGGTGAAGAAGTGAAGAAAGATGAGTTTGAAAAAACTTATACAGCACAGTTTCAACAGCTTGCCATTCAGCAGCAGATGGCTGGTGAAGAAGTAGACCAGGGTGAACTGAAGAAGCAGATAGCCGATGGAATGGTCGGCCAGAAGTTGCTTGTACAAGAAGCAGAAGAACGTGACTATAAGGCTTCCGATGAAGAAGTGGATGATATGCTTGATGGCCTCGTTGAGCAAAATGGCATGGAGTCCAAAGAAGATTTCTATGCTGCCGTAGAAGAACAGGGCATGTCTAAAGAGGAAATCACCTCCCAGATTAAAACTCAGGTGAAAGTAGATAAGCTGATTGCTGAAGAAACGGGCGAGATCAAGCCGACAGAGAAGGAATTGCAGTCACTTTATGATGATGCGAAAGAGCAGCGTGAACAAATGGAAGGTGCCGAGGAACTACCATCTTTTGAAGAACTTAAGCCTGAACTGGAATCCCAGATCAAGTCGCAGAAAGAAAGTGAAGCGGTACAGAAACTCGCCGAAAAACTTCGTGAGGATGGAGACATCACTATACACCTGTAAAATGCCAGTAAATGAAAAACGACATTTCAAACCCCTGTACCCGGGCTTCAATACCGGTGGCAGGGGTTTTAAGTTTAAAGTTCAATGACGGCAGCCACTTATAATTATATGTGGATTTTTAAGGTTAATCACTTGAAAGTCAAACAAGGTCAATGTATAATAATGATATAGTCAAAGTTAGTCAAACACATAAGACTTCAAATAAATTTTTGAAGCAGACTTTTTGAAATGACGATTGAGAAGCTTTATACTATCTATATAGTCAAAGTTAGTCAAGGTCAATTATATAGGAGGTATGACTCATGAAATGCCAAAACTGTGGAATAAATGATGCAAATGTTAATGTTGCAATGAAACTCAACAATAAAAAAGTACAGATGCACTTATGCAACCAATGTTTCCGGGATATCAGACAACAAATGATGAACTCTGATGGGTTCCAGTTTGGATTCCCTTTCAATGGTGAAGGACATAATGATGGATATTATGAAGGAAATGGATCTGGCCATACCGGCACCACCGTCAAGCAAGGTCAGGAAGGTAACGACAGCCTCTTAGAACAGCTTGGCAAAAACGTTTCAGAAGCTGCCAGGGCAGGGGAAATCGACCCTGTCATCGGTCGCGATCAAGAAGTGAAGCGTGTAATCGAAACATTAAACAGGCGGAACAAAAACAACCCGGTATTAATTGGTGAACCAGGGGTAGGTAAGACTGCCATCGCAGAAGGATTGGCACTGAAAATTACTGAAAGTGCTGTGCCCACAAAATTGATAGGCAAAGAAATATATATACTGGATGTAGCCTCGCTTGTAGCCAATACGGGTATTCGTGGACAATTTGAAGAACGCATGAAACAATTGATCGAAGAAATACAGCAAAGGGACGACATCATTGTATTTATAGATGAAATCCATCTACTGGTTGGAGCGGGTACAGCGGAGAGTTCACAGATGGATGCAGGAAACATATTGAAACCTGCACTTGCCCGTGGAGAAATGCAACTCATTGGGGCGACTACGTTAAAGGAATATCGTCAGATCGAAAAAGATGCGGCCCTGGAGCGTCGTTTGCAACCGATTATAGTGAAAGAACCAACGCTGGAAGAAGCGGAACAAATTCTTCAAGGGATTAAGGATCGCTATGAGAACTTCCATGAAGTACGTTATTCCGACGAAGCGATCCACGCTTTTGTATCTCTTTCTGACCGCTATATCCAAGACAGGTTCTTGCCGGATAAGGCGATTGATCTGATGGATGAGGTCGGTTCACGGTTGAACTTGGCAAATGCAGAAAACGATGCGCATGCCATACAACAGCATTTGGATGAAATCGAGAAAGAAAAAACCGAGGCGGCAGAACGAGAAGATTATGAAAAAGCAGCAAACTTGAAGTATGTCGAAATCCAGCTCGAGAAACAGCTCGAGAAAGCTAAGGATGAGGAGAAGACCATCGACGTAGACGTCTCTGATATCCAGTTGATAATTGAGGAGAAAACCGGCATCCCTGTAACGAAGTTGCAAGCAGATGAGCAAGAGAAGATGCGTGATCTGGAAGAGAGAATGACCAGCAAAGTCATCGGGCAGGAAGAAGCTGTTGCCAAAGTTGCGAAAGCAGTACGCCGTAGTAGGGCAGGTCTGAAATCGAAATACCGTCCGATAGGTTCCTTCCTCTTCGTCGGACCGACTGGGGTCGGCAAGACAGAACTGACTAAGGCATTGGCGGAAGAACTGTTCGGTTCCCGAGAGTCCATGATACGCCTTGATATGAGTGAGTACATGGAGAAACATGCAGTGTCTAAGATCATTGGTTCTCCCCCAGGTTATGTTGGCCACGAGGAAGCTGGACAACTGACTGAAAAAGTGCGGCACAACCCGTACAGCATCATCCTCCTGGACGAGATAGAAAAAGCGCACCCTGATGTACAGAACACTTTCCTTCAGATTATGGAAGATGGCCATTTGACAGATTCGCATGGTCGTATGGTCAGTTTCAAGGATACAGTCATCATCATGACAAGTAACGCAGGTACAGGAGTCAATACAGCGAGTGTAGGATTCAACGCAGAGGCACATGAGTCTGTATCGACACTGGAGAATCTGAGCGACTACTTTAAACCTGAGTTCCTGAACCGTTTCGATTCAATCATCAACTTCAATGAACTCTCTGAAGATGACCTATTCCTGATAGTCGATCTCATGTTGGCAGAACTTCGGGAAACTGTCGAAGACAACGACATCGAAATCACGATTACGGATGAGGCGAAATATGAATTGGCACGGCTCGGATATGACAAACGATTTGGAGCAAGACCATTAAGAAGAGTCATCCAGGATAAGGTTGAAGACCAACTTACAGATCTTATACTGGAAGAGGAATCAGTGGGCAATGTTGAAGTAAGGATGGAAGAAGGAGAAGTAAAAGTCGCAGTGGTCTAAAAATTGAGACAGACGCATGTGATATGTGAACTTCTTGAAATGAAAGCATGAAAAAGACTTCCGGGGAATCCCGGGAGTCTTTTTCATATATGGGACTTTTATCAATCGAATCAGGACATGCGGCGCTTAGACACAGCCCGGTCTCGCTGTTAGAATGGTTTTAGAAGTTTGTCTGCAGCCATTGAACTGGAGAAGAATGGGGAGGACAGATGGAGTCCAGATGAGGAGGTAATTTCATGAAAGCAATCAAACTATTGATGGCCGCCGGTATGACACTCATGCTGTTGACCGCATGTGGTACAGGAGATGATGAAGAAGAATTCAATAAACAGCAGACCATCAATGACTATTGACGATAGACCTCTCAACCATTAGAAAAGTTTAAGGTTTCCCGGTTAAGGGAAGACGGTTATAAACATTTCTAGGAGGCGTCGTCGTGCAGGAACATAAATTGTACATTAACGGACAATACGTCGAATCATCCGGTAATGAATGGCTCGACATCATCAACCCGGCAACAGAAGAAAAAATTTCCAAAACACCAAAAGGTACTGAAAAAGATGTAGACAAAGCTGTAGAAGCGGCATTTAATGCCCAAAAACAGTGGGAAATGACCCAAACATCGAACGCGGTAAAATTGTACGCAGGTTAGGCGATGAAATCGAAAAAAATAGGGACAGATTTATCGATATTCTTCAAGAAGAGCAAGGTAAAGATTATGAGTTGGCAAGCGGTGAAGTAGATCTTGCCATCGACTATTTCCGATATATGTCTGAATGGGCGAGAAGGATTGAAGGGGAAATCGTTCCAAGCGACCGTCCTAATGAGAACATCTTCATCTATAAAAAGCCGATAGGCGTCGTAGCGGGTATCATACCATGGAACTTCCCGATTTTCATTCTGGCAAGAAAAGTCGCTACTGCTCTTGTAACCGGTTGTACAATCGTAGTGAAACCAAGCCAACATACGCCTAATACAACAATGGAATTTACAAAGCTTATACATGAAATGAAAGATATACCAGAGGGTGTATACAACGTTGTGACAGGTGTCGGCTCTGAAATAGGTAATGCATTGGCTACTCACGAGAAGGTCCATATGGTGACTATGACAGGAAGTATTCCAGGCGGCGCAAAGGTAATGGAAGCTGCTGCGCAGAATATCACAAAAGTCAATTTGGAGTTAGGTGGAAAGGCACCAGCAATCGTTACGAAAAATGCAGATTTAGACCTTGCAGCACAAAATATAGCGGCATCACGGCTTGCGAACAATGGCCAGGCATGTACAAACGCAGAGAGGACTTATGTCCATGAAAGTGTAGCTGATGAATTGATTGAAAAACTAAGAGTAATATTCGAATCCAAGAAAATGGGTGATCCACGCACGGACAAGGAGATCTCAGTCGGACCACTGGTCAACCAGGAGCGGCTCGAAACTGTAGATGAAATGGTGCAGGAAGCCATTAAAGGTGGTGCTGAAGTGGTCACAGGAGGGAAACCTGCAGAGATGGATGAAGGGTTCTTCTATGAACCGACCATATTGACTAACGTCACCCACCAATCGAATATAATGAGCGATGAGATATTCGGTCCAGTGATCCCGATCTCTACGTTCAAGACATTGGATGAAGCGATTGAAAAAGCCAATGACACAGTGTATGGACTTTCATCTTCTGTATATACTGAGGACCTGAATGAAGCTATGCGCGTAGTCAATGAAATGAAATTTGGCGAAACTTTTGTCAACCGTGAAAACTTTGAAGCGGTACAGGGTTATCACGCGGGAATGCGCCAGTCGGGTCTTGGAGGTGCAGACGGCAAGCATGGAATGGAAGATTTCCTTGTGACTCAAGCAGTCTATATGCAATACAAAACGGATGATAACCAGTAAGTGAAGGGGCCATGGATGTAATATCCATGGGCTCTTTTTAAAGGAGGCGCGCTGATGGCGCATGATCATACCCATAACGCCAATAAGAAAGTACTCCAGATCAGCTTCTTCATCATTGCAGGGTTTATGATTGTAGAAGCAATCGGGGGCTTTTTGACAAATAGTCTTGCGTTGCTATCTGACGCAGGTCATATGCTGAGTGATGCCATTTCCTTAGGCGTAGCAGTGCTGGCGTTCAGATTTGGCAGTAAATTGGCAGATTACAGTAAAACCTATGGCTACAAGCGTTTTGAAATACTTGCAGCCATTTTCAACGGTGTAACGCTCATACTTGTCTCTTTATATATATTCTATGAAGCTTATCAGCGTTTTACAGATCCGCCTGAAGTAGCTTCAACGGGTATGCTTATAGTCGCTATCATAGGCTTGTTGGTCAACTTGATCGTAGCCTGGTTAATGATGCGGAGCGGTGACACTGAAGGGAACCTTAATATCAGAGCCGCATTCCTACATGTGATGGGAGATCTCCTCGGTTCGATTGGAGCAATCATAGCTGCACTCCTGATCATGTTCTTCGGATGGGGATTGCAGACCCCCTGGCAAGTGTGATTGTTGCAGTGCTGATTCTCTTCAGTGGCTGGAAAGTTACGAAATCATCGGTGCATGTACTGATGGAGGGTACACCGGTTGATGTAGACGTTGAGAACATCATTAAAGTCTTCAAAGAAGATGAACGGGTCATGGATATTCACGATCTCCATGTGTGGAGCATCACAAGCGACCAGCATGCTTTATCCTGTCATGTGACAGTAGATGGGAAGAAAACTATAGCGGAGAGCCAGTTGCTGCTCGATGACTTGGAAAAAAGGCTGATGGATGAAGGTATAGGGCATGTTACGATACAAGTTGAAAGTACGGACAACCCGCATGATGAAAATATATTGTGCGGAGCACTAGAGGAAGAAAATCATGAATAGACCTAGAGGGGATGGAGCATAGCACAAGCTGTTATGCTCCATCTTTATACTCTCTTGTAAAACTTCTCAATGAAGAAAGTCATAAAACAGTGACAAATGTCATAGATTTCTGCTGACACCTGATTCTATTTATATGGTTGTTCCCGTTATAAAATGAATTTAATTAGAATAATGGGAAGGAAGGTATACGTATGACTAAAGAAAAACAGGCTCAACTCAGAAAAGCGGTCATGCCTTATGCAAAATCACAGACGAAGACCAGCATAATTCAAATCCTCAATACAATCGTGCCATTTTTTGTATTGTGGTTCCTAGCCTATCAATCATTAAGCATTTCTTTCTGGCTCAGCCTTCTATTCAGCTTGGGTACAGCTGGATTCATGATCAGAACATTTATCATATTTCATGATTGTGCACACCAATCTTTCTTTAAAAGCAAGAAATGGAACAGTATATTAGGTACGTTCACCGGCGTGATCACACATTTTGCTTATGAAAAATGGAAACGTGAACACTCCATTCACCATGCAACCAGTGGGAATCTTGATAAGCGTGGCATTGGTGATATCTGGGTCATGACCGTTGAAGAATATGAGGAAGCAAGCAAAAGTGAGCGGCTCAAGTATCGCCTCTATCGCAATCCGCTTGTCATGTTCGGGCTTGGCCCCTTGTCGCTGTTCCTCTACGCCAACCGCTTCAACCGTAAGGGAGCAAAGAAGAAAGAGCGTATGAATACGTATCTCATCAATGTTTCCCTCTTGGCCATTTACGCATTGATCGGTTTCACTTTAGGATGGCACGTCCTTCTGCTTGTTCAACTTCCAATCATCTATTTTGCAGGTGCACTGGGCATTTGGCTCTTCTATGTCCAACACCAATTTGAAGATTCATATTTTGAGAACGAATCCGAATGGGATTATGTTAAAGCAGCAGTTGATGGCAGCTCATATTATAAACTGCCGCGTTGGTTGGAGTGGATGACAGGCAGCATCGGCTATCACCACGTCCATCACCTTGCTCCGAGGGTGCCGAACTATCATCTCGAGCAAGCACACGAAAGTACACCACCCCTGCATCAGGCGACAACCATCACACTGAAATCCAGCCTTGAATCGATCCGGTTCCGCCTATATGATGAAAGAAATAAGACATTCGTCGGTTTCAGTGAAATCGACGAAAGGTTAAAACAGAAGCGCGCGAGCCTCCAGTAGAAACTAATCCCCCTTCACGGGGGATTTTTTAATATAATGTCAATAAAACTGTTACACTTGAATAAAATGAGGAGGCTCAGCATGCGTGACTGGTATCATATATTTCCAAAAAATACGGGGCTCAGTCTATATATATGGATTATTTTGTGCATACTCCCATTCTATTTCATATTCCGTTCGAACTCATTGGTGGAAATAGTATTCGGCAGTGTCATGACACTGCTTTTCTTCACGATATATTGGCTGACCTTCAACACCAGGGGTCCACTTGTATATATCGGGTTAAGTATAGAACTCCTCATCAATATAATCATGACAATTCTTTATGGATATGTATATTTCGCACTTTTCATCGCTTTTTTTGTAGGGAATATAAAAAGTAAAGCAGGATTCGTCTCCATGTATGTCATTCATCTCGTAACGACAGCAGGAGCCATAGTAACAGGTTTTTTCTATAACTATAGCCTTCTTTTCAGTCATCTGCCATTCTTGATTATGACATTGCTCGCAGTCACACTCATCCCGATCAATCAATATAATAGGCTCAAACAAGAAGAGTTGGAGTCTCAGCTGGAAGATGCAAACCTCAAGATAGCTGAACTCGCAATCGTTGAAGAACGCCATAGAATTGCCCGGGACCTCCATGATACGCTTGGACAGAAATTGTCCATGATCGGGTTGAAGAGTGAACTGGCCCAAAAATTGATGGCAAGGGACCAGGAAGCGGCCAAGGAGGAGTTGGCAGATATTCAGGTTGCATCCAGGCAAGCATTGAAGGAAGTACGTGAGATGATCAGCAACATGAAGAATGTTGCACTGTCGGAAGAGATCACCCACGTCAAGGAACTCATGGATGCAGCGCAGATCAGTTACGACATCAATATTGATGGAGAACTTGATCACATTCCCTTACTAGTGGAAAATGTGCTGAGCATGTGCCTGAAAGAAGCGGTCACAAACGTCGTCAAGCATAGCCGCGCACACTTTTGTGCAATAGAGATCATTGAGACCAATAAAGATATCTTCCTCAAAGTTATGGACAATGGAGAGAGTAAAGAAGAAACTTTCGAAGCAGGACACGGGATCAGTGGTATGCGGGAACGTTTGGGATTTGTAAATGGTGACCTCAGATAATCAATAATATGGATGGGTTTGAAATCAATATTACAGTACCGAAGATATTGAAACAGATTGAGGAGGGAGAATCGTGATCCGGATTGTAATTGCTGAAGATCAAAATCTATTGAGGGGCGCGCTTAGCGCATTACTGGATTTAGAGGAAGATGTAGAAGTAGTCGGGCAAGCAGAAAACGGCAAGGAAATATTGGACCTGGTTGAAAGGGAAAGGCCGGAAATCTGTCTGATGGATATTGAAATGCCTGTCATGACAGGACTCGATGCTGCAGAACAGCTTCAGGAAGCAGATTGTAAAGTCATTATACTTACTACGTTTGCCCGGCCAGGCTACTTTGAAAGGGCGAAGAAGGCGGGGGTTAGCGGCTACTTGTTGAAAGATAGCTCCAGTGAGACTCTGGCACACTCAATCAGACAGATTATGAAAGGGAAGAAGGTCTACTCCCCTGAACTTATTGATATAGCTTTTGAAGCTTCCAACCCATTGACTGATAGAGAAAAGGAGATTATCCAACGCCTCAGAGAAGGGAAAAGCACCAAAGTGATCGCTAAGGAATTATATCTCTCGAATGGGACGGTCAGAAACTATATATCAATCATATTGGATAAGATGGGTACAAAAAATCGTATTGAAGCAATATCGAAAGCACATGATAAGGGATGGCTCAAGTAGAATGAAGCAACCTATAGATAAAACCATGCTATATATTTAAATATGTAGTACCAGCATACGAGGGTGAGTATACTGAGGAAAAACTTCTCAATCCGCCCACCTGTCTTTACAGTGATGGGAAAGCGTATTACGATCGGCAACGGAAAGAATAAACGAATGCCATTATGGGTAGCCATATCAAGCAGATAATGGCTGATCATCCCAGCAAGAAGGCCGTACTTTATAAGATCACCTGAGAAAATCTGGTCGGTGATGAGTGATATCAGAACAAGGAATAGCAGACTATGTGTGACGGTACGATGTCCGAACAGCAGGTTGATGAGTTTTGATAGGAAAGGGAACTGACGGCCAATCTTGCTCCCGCTATGGCATATGTCCGGCAATAATGCGCCCACTATACCTGCGGTGGTTATGATGAAAGGGTTCTCGCCGATGCCATAAGATACTGCAAGACTTGCTGCGATGCCCCCGACTAAGTGTGTTTTTCCAGTCATTGCTGTTGCCTCCTAAAATGCAGTCAGATGAATATTATAATACAATCTGGGATTATTTTCCCGACAATCGCAGAAAAATTTAGCGTAATCTCTACGTACTAACGCAAAGTAAGCTTATTTCATAGATTTGAAGGGAATATGGTGATGAATTGTGTAATAATCACTGAGCTCATCAAGAACGCATATGGGGATATGAGGATGCAGAAGCCGTAATCACTGACCAGCCCCTGGAAAAATATGAGTATAATAGAGAACAGACAAAACAATAGAAAAGGAGCATTATAATATGGATGGAACAAATAGAGCAGATATCAATGTAGGCAGCACAGTTAAGGTGGTGCAGAAACATCATCAGAAGTCTGGACAATTGACTGAAGGAAAAGTAGCGAGGATTTTGACCAATTCTCCAAACCACCACCATGGTATAAAAGTAAAGCTTGAGGATGGAACTGTAGGTAGGGTCAAAGAAATTGAATCGTAAAAATAAGCGCCTTTAAAGGCGCTTATTTTTATAGAGTCATATATGATCAAAATCATCTGGAGATCCCCGGTAGACGCGGAGTGCAAGGAATACCGCGACAAGTGAGAAGAGGAAGGCGATGAAATAGACGAGTTCTACTCCGGCAACCATCGCCTGGTCAATAGTCACAGGGTCATCAGGTCGTTCTGAAGCATTGAGGTAGGCAGCTTGCCTGGCATTCAATATACTGATGAATACAGATACTCCAATGGCGCCAGCCAATGGCTGCAATGTTGAGATGACAGCTGTACCGTGAGGGTATAAATCCTTAGGCAATTGGTTTAAACCATTTGTTTCGACTGGCATCATGATTGCAGAGACCGACACCATCAACAGAATGAAACTGACGATGATGGTCCAGATTGAACTGTCCGCATCCAGTCGGCTCATCGTGAACATGGTCACAGCGAGTATGATGGATGCAGGTATCATCAACGGCCGGGGACCGAACTTATCGAACAGACTACCCATGAATGGGGATAGGGCACCATTCAGAAGACTGCCTGGTAGCAGTAACACTCCCGCAGTCGCTGCACTTAGCGCGAGCGGGCCCTGCATATAGACCGGGAGTATGATTTCTGACGCAAACATCGTCATGATGATGATCAGGAACATGAAAGCGGCTTGACGGAACATGGGATATCTGAAGACCCTCAAATCCATTATCGGATCATCCAATTTGAACTGGCGCCATGCGAAGAGGGCGATTCCAAGAAAACCGATCAATATGGTCCCGACCACTTCAGGGTTTAAAAATCCGGCTTCGCTCTGTCCAGCGGAACTGAAGCCATAGATCGTCGCTCCGAAACCGACTGTAGAGAAAAGGATGGAAAGTAAATCAATTTTAGGCTTTGTGACTTCTGAAACATTAATCAAGAAGAAATAAGCAAATGCTATTGAGAATAAAGTGAAAGGTATAACCGAGATGAACAAGAATCGCCAACCAAGGTATTCTACAATGATGCCTGATAGCGTCGGGCCGATTGCTGGTGCAAACATGATGACGAGACCGATGATTCCCATGATTTTCCCTCTGCGATGGGGCGGATAGATGAGCAGGAATACATTGAAGAGTATGGGGATCAACATTCCAGTTCCTATGGCCTGAATAAACCGTCCGAGTAGAAGGATGCTGAATACAGGTGCAGAAGCGGCTATCAGCGTTCCTACGGTGAATATGATCATGGTCCCCAAGAACAGCTGACGGGTGGAGAACCACTGTATCACCAGTGCAGAGATTGGGATCACTACACCCATGACGAGCATGAAGCCTGTAGCCATCCATTGGACAGTGGGTAGCGTGATGTTGAATTCTTCCATAAGGGTCGTAAACGCGATGTTGAGCAGCGTTTCATTTAGTATGGCAAAAAAAGCGCCTATGATGAGCGACAGCATTATCGGAAGCGTTTTAACATCAGGATTTTCGGAAAGATATTCATAATTAGTGTCGTTCGTCATGGTCAGCCTCCTGATTATGTATTGGGACAAATTGCTTTAGTCTATGGGTACATTCCAATATAATATTATGTATATATGATATGTACAAGCAGATAGACTTATGTGGAGGAGGTAAGTATGCGCTGCGGAACGAAATGTTTTATCGTCACTATAGAGATGGGAAAGCAGACATTTGTCGAAGAAATCGGGGCAAGGAGTCAGGCAGAAGCAAGAAAAATGACAAGACATCACCATGGCAATGAAGCTAAAGTGAAAAGGATCATAAAAAAGACGGACTGATGAAATAAAAATACATGACATCGCAGAAAACGGGTATAGATGTGTTGAAATCTAAAAAACACACCGTCCAATAAGGAGGATTACATATGGAAAGATTCAAGGCACTTGTTGCAGATAAACAAAACGATAAAATGGAAATGAACATAAAAGAATTAGGCATGGAAGATTTATCAGAAGGAGAAGTAGTCATCCGGGTAGCCTATTCAAGCGTCAATTATAAAGATGGCATGGTGGGTGTGACTGGTGCTATAGCTGAAACCTTCCCAATCATACCCGGTATAGATCTCGCAGGCACCGTTATCTCTTCAGAGGATGATCGGTTCAAAGAAGGGGACGAAGTGATTGCGACAAGCTATTACATCGGCACACGCCACAGTGGTGGATTCAGTGAAGTTGCACGCATACCCGCTGACTGGGTGGTACCGCTTCCTGAAGGGTTGACTAAAAAAGAAGCAATGGAGATCGGGACTGCCGGGTTTACTGCAGCATTATCCATCCAGAGGCTTGAAGATAACGGGCTTGAACCAGGAGATGGTGAAGTGCTGGTGGATGGTGCCAGTGGGGGCGTCGGTAGTATTGCCATCAATATGCTTGCAGGCAAAGGATACGATGTAGTTGCAAGTACAGGGCGTACAGAAGAAGCGGAATATTTGAAGTCGCTCGGAGCCCGGAAGGTCATCCACAGGGATGAGGTGACTGACACAGACGGAAAATCTACACGCAAAAGAAGATGGAGGGCGGCAATCGATCCAGTGGGTGGCAAAACGCTCCAGTATATATTAAGCAGTTTGGACTATGGTGGTTCTGTTGCGACATGTGGACTTGCTGGAGGTATCGAGGTCGAGACTACAGTGCTCCCATTTATTTCCCGGGGAATAAACTGGTTGGGGATTGATTCGGTGAAGTACCCGATGGAAAAACGTTTGGAAGTGTGGGAAAGGTTGGCCAGTGACATGAAACCAGCCGCTCTTGGCACACATATCGCACATGAGGTGACGCTTGAAGAATTGCCTGATACGTTGCGAGATATTTTAAATGGAAAAGTGAGAGGGCGCGTCATAGTAAGGTTATAAAAGAGTGCCCTTCATCCTGGTATAGGATGAAGGGCACTTTTCATTTATCTATTTGGCATAGGCCTCTTCTTCAAGTTTTTTGATTTGTGCTTCAACATACTCAGGTGAAAGGTCATTTTCTATAACATATCTATTCCTTGAGCGCTTGCTGCATTCCAGTGAACAACCACCAAGATGTTTTGCCTCGTTTTCTTCCGAAGCAAGAATCTGATCGTTGCAATCCGGATTGGCACAGTTGATATAGCGCTCACAAGGCGTACCGTCGAAATGGTCGCGCCCCACGATATTATGCTCCACCTGGTTGACTGGTACTGTCAACCTTTCATCGAAGACATACATCATGCCATCCCAGTTTTGACCTTTTGCGACAGGATCTTTTCCGTAGGTAGCGATGCCGCCATGGAGTTGACCGACATCTTCAAAACCTTCGCGTTTCAACCATCCAGAAAATTTCTCGCAGCGTATGCCCCCTGTGCAGTATGTCAATATGCGTTTGCCTTCAAGCATATCACGGTTTTCTCTTACCCAGTCAGGTAAGTCGCGGAATGTTTCAACATCCGGACGGATGGCGCCACGGAAATGGCCGACATCATATTCGTAGGTATTTCTGGCATCGAGCACAATTGTATCCTCGTCCTGCATCTGCTCAAGAAACTCTGCAGGCGCCACATACTCGCCAGTCATCTCACGTGGATCGATATCATCTTCCAGGACTCAAGTTTACGAGCTCAGGTCTTGGACGCACATGTATCTTCTTGAAGGCGTGACCTTCTTCCTCATCAATTTTGAAGGTGATTCCTTCAAAGAGTGGATGCTCCTTCATATATGCCATATACTTTTCAGTATCTTCTACTGTGCCGGACACAGTACCATTGATACCTTCTTTGGCTACAAGTATGCGTCCTTTAAGATTCATGCTTCTACATAGTTCAAGATGTTCTGAAGCGAATGCTTCCGGGTCCTCGATATCAACATAATAGTAGTACAGTAATACTTGATATTTCATTGTCTTTTCCACCTATCAATTATATTTGCAGGATATACCTGATAGTTGCATGAAGTGTTCATGCAATACTTCATTATACCAATAACCCGTCTGATTTTAAAGAGTCTACCATAAAAGCAGATATTCATGAATGTTGCAGTATACTGATAGCCTAGAATTAACATCTTGGACATGATTCGATAGACCGGATAGTGGAAATTGCTTATAAAAATTGATAAAATCATATAATTGGATATTTAGTGATGAGAGGTAGATGGCTATGAATAGGAAAAAGGCACTTGTTGTTTTCTCGGGAGGTCAGGACAGTACGACCTGCATGTTTCATGCAATGGCCCATTACGATGAAGTAGAGTTAGTCACTTTCAATTATGGGCAGCGTCACAGCAACGAGATTGAAGTGGCAAAAAGTATAGCGGAGGAACAAGGGCTTAAACATCATATATTGGATATGTCATTGCTTGGCCAATTGAGCCCCAACGCCTTGACGGCACATGACATGGAGATCACGAAAGAAGCAGATGAAGAAATGCCGAATACGTTTGTTCCGGCCAGAAATATGTTGTTTTTATCCTTTGCTACGGCACTGGGTTACCAGATAGGCGCCGGTACAGTCATCACGGGCGTCTGTGAGACAGATTACAGTGGCTATCCCGATTGCCGGGATATTTTTGTCAAATCAATGAATGTAACGGCAAACCTTGCCATGGATCGCAACTTCGTCATAGAAACACCGTTGATGTGGCTGGATAAGAAGGAAACATGGGCGATGGCAGACGATTATGGCAAGTTGGAATATGTACGTGAAAAGACATTGACGTGCTACGAGGGTATCATAGGGGATGGATGCGGAGAATGCCCAGCCTGCAGGCTTAGAAATGAAGGATTAAATGCCTACTTGAACGAAAGGGATTGAGATAATGAACTACAATACTCCGATGCATGACTATACATTTGAATTAAATAAAGACTTCAATTTTTCTGCTGCACACTATATTCCGGATGAGCGGGCAGGGAAATGCAGTAATGTGCATGGCCATACGTATCATGTGAATATTACGGTTGCAGGAAATGAACTAGATGATCTGGGCTTCCTGGTCAATTTCGGGAGCTTAAATCACTGATAAGTGGTGCGTTTGACCATACGCTCCTCAATGACCATAAACGTTTTAGGGATGTGCCCCCGACTTCAGAAACAATGGCTAAAACGATATATGAAATGGTTGCGGAATATATATCCGGATTGGATAACAAGCCGGTATGCTTACAGGTTATTCTGAGGGAGACACCCACAAGTTATGTCGTATACCGTCCTAAAAAGGAGATGCGATGATGAGAGTCCCAGTACTAGAAATTTTTGGGCCCACATTCCAAGGGGAAGGTGCTGTAATCGGACAGAAGACCATGTTCGTCAGAACAGCAGGGTGTGATTACAGCTGCAGCTGGTGCGATTCGGCATTTACTTGGGACGGGTCTCAAAAGGATCGTATTCGAATGATGACAGGAGAAGAAATTTTAGCAGAACTAGATGGCCTTGCGCCAAACAACTATAGCCACGTTACCATTTCCGGTGGGAACCCCGCCCTGCTGAAAAATATGGGTGATTTTGTGGAACTTGCCAAAGAAAGAAATATTCAGATGGCTGTAGAAACACAAGGTACCGTTTTCCAGGAGTGGATGAAAGATATTGACGATGTCACCATCAGTCCGAAGCCACCAAGCTCCGGCATGGTTACAGATTACGAAAAATTGGAGAAGGTAATGGCTGGATTGAACGATGGAGGCGGCTGTTATAATTTCAAAGTGGTGGTCTTTGATGAACAAGATTTCGAGTATGCTGCACATATCCATCAGAAATATCCTGATGTTGCATTCTACCTGCAAGTAGGCAACCCATTCCTTGGAGATAATGTTGCAGACCATACCAGCAAATTGCTTGAGCGTTATAACAATCTAGTGGATATGACTATGAAAGATCAAAGAATGAATGATGCCAGAGTACTTCCGCAGCTTCACACATTACTCTGGAGCAACAAGCAAGGTGTATAATGAGATGGAGAGGTTCTTAGCACCACCCTCTATAAAAAACTGAGGCATACAGCAAATGGCTGCATGCAAAAAGGAGTATTACAATGCATAATGAAAACACTAAAGATCTGAGTCTCCTGGGAAATCAGGAAGTGAAATACGACTTCGATTATAACCCTAAACTTTTGGAGACGTTCGATAACAAGTATCCTGACCGGGACTACTTTGTAAAATTCAATTGCCCTGAATTCACTACGCTTTGTCCCATTACGAATCAGCCTGACTTTGCGACTGTCTATATCAGCTATATACCAGACGTGAAAATGGTTGAAAGCAAATCATTGAAGTTGTACCTATTCAGTTACAGAAACCACGGTGGCTTTCATGAGAGTAGCATGAATCTGATCATGGATGATCTGATTGAACTGATGGACCCGAAATATATAGAAGTGTGGGGCAAGTTCACCCCACGGGGCGGCATCTCGATCGACCCATACTGCAATTACGGCCGCTCCGGAACCAAGTATGAAGAGATGGCGGATTACCGTATGATGCATCACGATATGTACCCTGAAAAGATAGATAATCGATAAAAAAAGCGCCCTGGGGGGCGCTTTTTTATTCAGATGCAGTGTGATTGGCCTTATTGAATGTAATGATCTTGTACAGGTGGTAAACCGCCCCGTAAAGTACGAGTAAAGGCGTGATGATGAGCAATAGGAAAAATAGGGTGCCGCCAAATTCACGTAAACCAAAATTCGAGAAAAATTCTTGCGTAGCGACATCCTCTAGCGGCGGATAGAACACAAAGATATAGATTAAAGTAATGACTGCAAGTGTGAATATGTAGAAAATCATATTGGTGATATGGTAGGGAACAGTGTACTTATCGAATTTAAACATATTAAAAAACCCCTCTATATTCATTCTACAGATATTATACACTATAATAGAGCTATGTGGATATTAAAAAAGTGAAAATGATGAATTATGGAAATATTAGGAGGTATAATATGATCAGACAAGCAAGGAAAAAAGATTTGAGCCGGGTTATGGAGATCAAAGAAGCGGTTGTCCCCTGATGGTTGCTGCAGGGAACACTCAGTGGAGCTCGGATTACCCCAATGCTCAGCGCTTCACCAGAGATATAGAGGCAGGTACTTTGTATGTCTATGAATTGGATGAAAAAATAGTCGGGTTTGTGGTAGTGGATGATGAGCACCCTAAACCTTATGAGGAAATATCCTGGGAAGTGGATGCATCAGAAGCGAAAGCAATGCACCGTATGGCAGTAGATCCTGGAGTGCAGGGGCGGGGCATCGCGAGGAAGATAATGGAGGCGATAGCAGAGATACTAGAACAACAAGGTGTCAAAGGCATTCATACAGACACTTCACTAGAAAATGAACGGATGCAGAAACAATTTGAACGTAATGGCTATCATTATAGAGGGAAACTCCATCTTGATGATAATATAGAGGATTGGTATATAGCCTATGAAAAAACATTTTAGCACTAGTGAATGCATTATAATGTTTTTTTAACTCGCTTGGATGGTGTAGTATATAGTGGGGAACAACAATTGAATAGGAGGAGTTATAGTGAAATTGTTATTGAAGCTGATAACCGGCATCGTTGTCGGTATTGGTGTGGGCGCCCTATATTATGGGGTGGGTGAAGCAGGTGGACTTGGAGTTTTTCTTGAATTCCTGGTCAGGTTATTCATCACGATAAAGTCTATTCTTGGGAGCTTCATATTCTTCATGATTCCATTGATCATACTCTTTTTTATCGCAAATGGAATTTCAAAGATAGGAATAGGATCCGGCAAAGTTGTCGGGGTCACCTTAGGCACAGCATACATATCGACACTTGGTGCAGGACTTCTTGCGTATATGGTGGCAATGATGGTGATGCCTCGCATCACTAATGGCGGCAGCGTTCCAGAAGAAACAGCCGGCCTCGAACCCTTCTTTACATTCGAAATAGCACCATTGATGGATATACTTACAGCGCTTGTGTTGGCTTTCGCCTTCGGTATAGTCATTACCCTCACGCGCTCAGAAGTGATGGAGAAATGGTTTGAGGAAGGTAAGAATATCGTTGAGTTTCTGATCCAGAAGTCGTCATTCCAATTCTGCCGTTTTATATAGCTGGTGTGTTTGCAGAAATGGCTTCACAGGGGACGGTCTTCAACACATTATCTGTATTTGGACTTGTACTGCTTGCGGCAGTCGCTCTTCACTGGATTTGGATCACTATCCAATATACGATCGCCGGTGCATTACTCGGCAAAAATCCTTTCAAGATGATTAAAACGATGATGCCTGCTTATTTCACTGCGCTTGGTACGATGAGCAGTGCAGCGACGATTCCAGTCACCTTGCAGCAGACGAAAGAGAATGGAGTGCGGGGGCGGATAGCAGACTTTGTTATCCCGCTTTGTGCAAATATTCATCTCTCCGGCAGTACGATAACAATAGTCAGCTGTTCAATTGCAGTAATGTCGGTATTGCCCGAATATCAGCTGCCAGGTTTTCTCGCAATGCTCGGTACAATAATGCTCCTTGGAGTCATCATGATTGCGGCGCCTGGTGTGCCAGGTGGTGCAATCATGGCAGCAAGTGGGGTCCTGGTCACGAACCTCGGCTTTACAGAAGCGGCTGTTGCCTTCATGATTGCACTGTATATGGCGCAAGACAGCTTTGGTACAGCAGCGAACATTACAGGTGACGGAGCGGTTAGTGCCATTGTCGATGCCTACGAAAGAAAATTGAATAAATAGCGGAAGAAATTGGCCATGAATGATTGCCCTTCAAATGATCTACTTGAAAAGTCGAGAATTTGGAGGGCTTTTCTGTAGGCAAAAAGAGAGGGAAATGAAAAGATTTCGGTTTTATATCACTTGTACGGCCAGAATTGGATGATCTGTAACATTTACGAGTCATAGAATCCCCAAGCGAATGAAAATATGTTTATAATGGTAGTTATGATTATATGGATAAAGGATGCACTCTATGAATAAGTTTTTGTATTTCATCATCGTCATTTGCTTTTTGGATCTGTTCATTCAGCTGCCGATCATCACCCCATTCGCATTATCGCTTGGGGCTGATGAATATGCGGCAGGTATCATTGTAGCGATATATTCTTTGTTTAATATAGTGGGTAATATATTCGGCGGATTTTTCTCGGACAAGTTCGGTAGGAAGAACATGCTGCTTCTCGGAATGGGCTTACAGATCTTCATTCTGTTGTTGTATACCGTAGTGCCGACTGTAGGACTTCTCATCGGCATACGGGTTATACATGGATTTTCTAGTGGTTTACTGACACCCGCTGCATTCAGCCTTGTAGCTGATATATCCCGAAGATCGGCGATTGGTAAATCAATGGCGCTGACTGGAGTATCCATAGGGGTGGCTGCAGTACTGGGGCCGGCACTTGGTGGCATCATATCCAGCCAGGCCAGTTACCAGATGGTATATCTCGTCATGTCAGGTATATTCGTATTTGGTATCCTGTTGATTTTTATCACTGTTAATGAGAGCACAACAGTGAAGAGTCGTGAAGAGCACTATACTACAAACTTTGGTGAGATCATCATGAGGCCCTCTCTGATAGTGGCTTATATCTCTGCGTTCACTCTAATGGTTTCAAATGGTTCGCTAGCATTCGGCCTGCCACTCAAAGTTGCTGAGGTTGGATTATCGGACCAATCAACAGGCGCGATGCTTAGTGTATTTGGCATCACGGCCATCGTTATTTTTGCGAGTCCGCTCAATAGGATATATACAGACTATAGTCCGGTGGCACTTGTATCCTTTGGGGTTCTGATTGTAGGTTTTTCCATGATGGCTCTCCACATCGTCCCTACAGCTTTAATGATCTATCTTGTGATGATCCTCTATGGTATTGGCTTCAGCCTGATTTTCCCTTCTATGAATAAGATAATTGGGCAAAATACGGAAATATATGAGAGAGGGAAAGCCAATGGCATATTCTATTCCTTCTTTTCTTTAGGGTCTGTAGCAGGTGCCTATTTATCGGGAATCTTTGCTACGTATTTTACAACTCCTTTCCTTTTCATTGGAATGATACTCATCATATTGCTGAGCGGTATCCAGTATGCACATAAGAAAAGTGGCGTTTAATATCTCCAGTCAAAGAAGCATAAGGACGAAGGGTGTGGTTATGTGAAAAATGTTTTGCTTATGGGTACCAACGGTAGAATAGGAGAAAATCTTTATGAAGAATTGAAAGGTGACTTCAATCTTTTTGCGTTTTCAAGTCCGAATCAAGTAAACAACGAGATGGATATCACATTTTTGAAAAAAGATCTGTTTATTCTACCTGAAGTGGAAGAAGCACTGAAGGGAATCGATACGGTGCTCTTTTTTGAAGATCCAATAATGCGGTTGAACAGGCAGACGCAAGGACGTTTTGAGGACTTTTATATTTTGATAGCGGATAATATCGCCATGAGCCGCGCAACTGCATGAAGTCAAGCAGATAATATTCATCGCAGATGAGGTGAGTGACCCCTATATCGTTGAAGTGCTGGGTGCTTTTGGTGCAAAAGTACAGGTCACCCGGACCCCAATTAAAAGATACGGCAAGACCCTCTCCTATAAAACAACTGACTATAACAGTGTGAGGAGTGTGCAGCGCGCTCGCCTGCCCCGAGGCTGGAACATCAAAGATGTTGGGCAATATTATTTTGACTGGCTTGATAATATTCTTTATGGGCTCATCAATATCAGCTATGAAGGACCAACAATAAACATGTACCTCCCAAAAAGGCGCACCCTATCCTCGTCATCGAATATGATGCAGAAGGCAGCTACAATGGTTTGGAAATCTACAGGATAAAGGGTGGCAGCTTATCAAAAAAAATGATGAATAAAACACCCAGGTTTGAATTCAGAGCACTGCCGGGCGGGGAAGATTTCCTTATGGCACTTCATGACTTTGAGCCTAAGTTCTCTTGGGGCGCCTATCAAATTGTACAGGCGCCTCTATACACATTAATCAACCGCATATATCAAGTGGAGATGATCATAAATAACCAAGCCCCTGGCTCACATAATCGTCCTAATGTAGAACGATAAAAAACGGGCCGATCGATTAATCGATCGGCCCGTTTCATATTAATGGATGAATGTATGGCTGGATACTTGCGATGAACTGATGGTCCTGAAGTTTTTAACGCCTTTACCGCTACCGAAGTTCATTTCGGAAACAAGGATGGAACCGTCAGAATTGATGCGTTCCACTACGGCTACATGACCAAAGCTCCATGCATAGTTCGTCCATGCTTCCGTCTGCATGATGGCGCCGACTGAAGGAGAATTGTTGACTCTATATCCTTCGCTTCTTGCGCCGTTGTCCCAGTCGTAGGCGTTGCCCCAATTGTTTCCAACAGGTTTTCCGAGCTGTTTGCGGCGTTCGAAGACGTACCATGTGCAATCGCCCCAGTAATAGTAGTTCGTACCGTATGATGTGCCTGAAGGGGCAGGCGCTGATACTTTATCAGTGACTGATGTGTTGTTATTGGAATCTGGCTTGCTTACAGAGCTTGAGCTTCCGCTGACGCTCAACTTTTGTCCAACATAGATTACAGTTGAAGACAGATTGTTCAAGTTCATGATTTTTCTGTATGTAGTACCATGCTTATTGGCGATTTTACTTAGTGTATCACCAGATTTTACAGTGTATGTGCCGGTTGAGCTTGTGCTGGAGTTTGAACTTGATGTTGAACTGGAGTCGGAAGTATTGGAACTGCTCGAGTTGCTGGAGCTGCTAGAAGAATTCGAACTTCCATCTACACTCAGTTTCTGACCCGGATAAATGATATGTGAAGAAATATTATTATTTTTCATCAATGTACGGTAATTCATGCCATGTGCAGATGCGATCTTGCTAAGCGTATCACCAGGCTTTACAGTGTATGATCCGCTAGATGAATTGGACGTACTTGCCGATGAATTTGATGATGAGCTTGAACTCGAAGAGCTAGAGCTGCTTGAACCGCCTTCTACAGTAAGTTTTTGGTTAATGTAGATCATGTCTGAAGACAGGCTGTTCCAAGATTTGAGTTGGCCCACGGATACATTATTCTGGTTGGCGATCTTCCAAAGCGTGTCTCCGCCTTGTACTGTGTAGGAAGATGCTTCAACCTGATCTGCGAGACCGTATGTAGAGAGAGCAGCGGTAGCTGTAAGGGCTGTGATGGCTTTTTTCATGAATGTGTTGACCTCCTAGGATGTATAATGAATATGTGTTATGTAATTTGATTATTTTAATACTTCTTTATCTGTGATTACAAAATATATAGTAACAAATTAACAGAATGAATAGTTGAATGTAATATAACTGTAATATAAACTCAATATCATTAATATATTCTGAATATTCTTGTAACAATATAAGGATAAACTCCCTACAAGAGGGTATATGAATCGTGTTGATTTGGAGGAGGACGATAGTATGACAAGAAAATACGATGAGCGGATGGCCTGGCTCTATTTCCTTTATTACTGGGTGATCTTTGGAATTGGGGCGTACTTTGGACAGTATCTGCCAGAGGAGTGGCGGCCGACAGCGTCTGCAGTGGTTTTTGGAATATTGATGATCTCGTTATTCGTCCGGGGTTTTAATCGCAGTGGGCCTGTCATAAGCCACTTGTACGCAGTTCTTATAGGACTTGTGTCATATGGAGTATTTGAAAATTTCATTAATGATTTTGGAACCGGTATTTTCTACCGGATCATCTTGTTGGGAATAATTGTATTCATCTTTTTTGGTATTATAGGTTACTTTTTCCTTAGAGATGTTACGCATTGGGGAAAGTATTTATTTATTGCATTGCTGGTTGTAATAGTGGCAACGTTGCTTAACTTCTTTATTGACTTACCCTACTTGACATTGTCGCTCACGATTGTAGGTTTGATATTATATCTGCTTTACACAATCTACGACTTCAACAGGATGAAGAATGGTAAGTTCAGCCCAAGGGAAATGGGGTTCAATCTGTTCATCAACCTGCTTGTCATCATAAAAAGGCTTCTCAGGCTGTATCGGTATGTTAACAATAGAAGATAGATGGTATAGAATGATATATAATAGCATATAAACTTTTAATGAAGGAAGATGAAGTATGGGGCGTAAATGGAATAACATTAAAGAGAAAAAAGCTCAGAAAGATAAGGATACTAGCCGCATCAATGCCAAATTCGGGCGGGAAATATATGTGGCCGCCAAAAAAGGCGAGCCTGACCCTGAGAGCAACCAGGCGTTGAAGGCCGTCCTGGATCGTGCCAAAACATACTCCGTACCAAAGCACATCGTAGATAAGGCGATTGATAAGGCAAAAGGCAGTGATGAAGAAGCATTTGATGAACTCCGCTATGAAGGCTTTGGACCAGAAGGCACGATGATTATAGTCGATGCACTTACAAACAATGTGAACCGCACAGCTTCCGATGTCCGTGCAGCATTCGGGAAAAATGGTGGGAACATGGGAGTAAGCGGTGCAGTCAGTTATATGTTCGACGCAAAATCTGTATTCGTCTTTGAAGGATTCGACCCGGAAAGTATAATGATGGAACTGATGGAGAAGGATCTCGATGTGGAGGACGTGAGAGAAGAGAACGACTTCACAGTTGTATACGGACCGCCTCAAGCTTTCCATGATTTGAAGAAATCACTAGATGGCATGGGGGTTGAAGATTATGAGGTGGCAGAACAGACGATGATTGCGCAAAACGAAGTATCATTGGATGAAACTTCAAAGGAGCAATTTGAGACATTAATCGAAGCACTGGATGAACTGGAAGATGTGTCTAACATCTATCACAATGTTGATTTAAGCAAATAAATGGAGGAGGAAGCATAATGAATTTTGGCTATGAAGGCAAAGTCGCTGTAATTACAGGAAGCAGTCAGGGGATAGGACGAAAAACTGCCGAACAGATGACTCGACTTGGAGCAAAAGTCATGCTTGTGGCTCGAGGTGAGGATCAACTTCAGAAAGCTAAAAAGGAAATTTCACAATTTGGGGAAGTGGATTACATTGTTGCTGATGTGAAAGAAAATGACTCAGCAGAACGGATCATCGAAGAAACAGTCAAACGTTATGGACGGTTGGATGTATTGGTCAATAATGCAGGAGGGTCATTTGCGAAACCATTTGAAGAAGTCGCGATCTCAGACTGGGAAGATGATCTGGACTTGAAACTTCTGGCAGCTGTGAGAATGTCCAAAGCTGCCCTCCCCCATCTGAAGGAAGACGGTGGCGCAATCCTCAATCTGACAGCTGTCCTTGGTAAAACGCCACCGCCATCTTCATTGCCGACGACTGTTTCACGTGCCGCAGGCATGGCGATGACAAAGGCAATGAGTAAAGACCTTGGAAAATACGGCATTCGGGTCAATACAGTGTGCATTGGCCTCATAAGGAGTGCGCAAATAGAAAAGAAATGGCAAGATGAAGCACCTGAGCTGACTTGGGAGGAATATTCAAAACTCGATCGCCATAATATTCCACTCGGCAGAATAGGAGAGACCGAGGAAGCAGCGAATGTCATAACATTCCTTTGCTCTGATCTTGCGTCCTACATTAGTGGGGACGCTGTCAATATAGATGGTGGCTCAGGCCATGCCTTATAGAATATTAACGCCTACGGGCGTTTTTTAATTGCTTTAAAATTACACCAGCTATATTATTTAGAATAATACAATAGAATGTATGCAAGAAGATGATTGGACTGGATATCGATTAAAAATGGGGGTGAGGTATATGAACCTTGAAGTGGTACAACTTGATAAATCGTTTACCGGAAAAAAAGTGGTAGACTCAATCACTTTGTCTGTTGAGTCTGGAACAATCCATGGGCTTTTGGGATCCAATGGGGCAGGTAAGACCACTTTCATGAAACTACTCAGTGGCATCTATAGACCAGATGATGGAGGCGTATATTTTAGTGGTGTTCCTATCTATGGGAACACAGAGATGAAGAGCCAGGTCATGTTTATTAGTGATCATCCATACTTCCTTAATGGAAAAACGCTTCTTTCAATGGCTGAATTCTATAAGGCAATGTATCCGAGATGGTCTTCCGCGCGCTTTAATCAGCTCGCACATCATTTCGGGCTTGATATTCATCAACCCCTCTCTCAACTCTCAAAAGGAATGAAACGTCAGGCTACCTTTGTTCTTGCGTATGCCTCACGTCCCAAAGTGCTGTTACTGGATGAACCTTTCGATGGCTTGGATCCGATCATCAGGCGGCAGGTGAAGGATATCATGATGCAGGATATCGCAAATCATGGCATGATGGTCATAATCTCGAGCCACAACTTAAGGGAGATGGAGGACATATGCGACTCCATATCGATGGTGCACAAAGGGAAACTGCTGTTCCACAGCAACTTGGATGAAGTCAGAGGAACGCACTTCAAGCTGCAGATTGCTTTTGATGTGTTGCCGCCCGAGTCATTTTTTAAAGATGTGGATGTCGTACACCATGAAATCAAGGGACGGGTGGTCACTTGCATCGTTAAAGGCGACAGGTATGATATCGAACAAAAAATTACAAAATACAGTCCCTTGATGTATGACATTCTACCTTTGTCATTAGAAGAGATATTCGCCTACGAAATGGGGAGAGAGGTTATGCGATCAGCGACATCATTATTGAATAGGACACTGCTCCTTCATTTTACCGGGTCAGTATTCTGGTTATCAATATTATTTCTCATAGGTAACATATTGCTCCAACCTTTGGCTTTATGGATTGCCTCGATCAATGTCCGTATTAATGATGGGTACGTACCCTCCGGTAATCCTTTAGATATGATGGCAGGTTTCCAATTGGTTTTTGGAATGGTCTATGTCATGTTTTTGGCCGCTTTTCTATTCGGTTATAAAAATAAGGAGCAGTCAATTGATTTCATGCATGCGCTCCCGATGAAACGGCATTATCTCTTAAGCCATGCATTGCTCTCAGGATTTATCAATATTCTAATACCTATAATCACTACTTCAATCATTTTGTTCTTTGAGCGGCACTTCCTTGTGTTTGACATATCATTCATAGATATCATTGCTTGGGGCGCATATTCAGTTTTTGTCCTGGTGACTGTATTTTCTGTTTCGGTATTTTGTGGCTTCCTTGTAAATAATATTTTAGTACATCTGCAATTGATCCTCATCGTCTTCTTCTTGCCTGTTATTTTTTGGACGCTGACCGTAGCTGTTGCAGATGCGCTTTTTGAGGGTGTCGGAATAATACCGTTTACGGGGAATGGCGAGAGCCTGATCAGTGGCATTGTCGATAACACCTTCCCGATATTTGCTGTACAGCAAATCTATTCTGGTTTTGTTTTCTGGAAAATCCTCATGTGGTCACTCTTCACTGTATTTCTATTCATCGGATCGTATATTTTGTACGGAAGGAACCAGAATGAAAAAGTACATCATACCTTTAATCAGAGTTGGCTTCGTAACATTCTTGTGGCATTTCTATCGATTTCAGGAATGCTATTGGTGGGTTTAATCATTTCAGTTACATTGCCTAATGGGCTACTGATCTTCATTTTGTCATTTTTGTTCGGGACGGCCTTTGCTTACATCGCGATAGAGATGTCTTTCCAGGGGACCGTTCGGCTTGAGCGGAATATAAAATCTCTGGTTACGACGGCAGCCCTCCTGATTCTTTTTTGGACTGTTTTTATAACAGGATGGAACCAATATGTTGCATACGTTCCGGAAGAATCAGAAATCGATAGTGTGAGGATTACAAATTCCTCCAGTAGCAGCTATGGCAGTAATGGAAACATAAATGGAGAAATGGGTGAAGATTATCTATACATCGACGATGGGGAAATAATAGCAGAAGCGGTTCAGGCTCATGAAGAAGCAACGGCCGCCCCGGCCCTCAAAGATATATCACAAGGATATGAGTGGGTTGAAGTCAGCTACAGGATGAAAAATGGCAACTACATCAATAGACGATTTGATGATCATAAAAGAGAACCTTACAAAGAGATACTAGGCAAGGTGAACAGCGGAAAGTATGCGAGGAACAATGATGTCCTCTTTAATGTCGGGGACCCGTCAAAGCTCCTGAGGGTCGAGATATCAGCCCCTGGGGGTGCGGTGACGATTGAAGAAGCTTCACCGTTTATAGAAGAGTATCAGAGGGCGATGCTCGGAGTTGATGAGGATATACCTGCAAATATACTAAACGGTGGAGTGCCTCTGCTGAACGGTGTTGCAGAATTCGAGCAAAGCTACTACAGTGGCCAAGCATCAATCTATAACCCTGTGCTTCAAAAGGCGATAAAGGGGAAGAGGAACTGGCAGGGTTCCTAGGAGTGGAAGGCAGCGAGGAGATGTACACATTGACGTTGGGTGAAGTGGACAGGCAGAAATTCTTCCAGGATTATCAGATGTTGACCCCAAAAAAGTTCATCAATAAATATGAGTTGAAAGTTTTATCTGACAATCAGATGGCAGAGGTAGTGAAAGCAGTCGACGAAGGTAAGTTGGACGGCAGAGGTCAGAAGGTACTGGTCTACCGCTCTGTGGTTGAAGATTGGGCGGACGCAGAAGAAATTACACTTTCAATGGATCAGGAATTCAATATTCTGGGAATTGAATGATCGGCTGTGCCTATAGAACTTAATCCTTCACATTCTTCCTCTGATTTTTGTATAATTAAGGGAAGGAGATGACCGTGATGAAAACCAAATATCTTGATAAAGAGGATGGAGATGTCTTCTCCGCTCTGATTATAGGGAAAAGATCATCCATTATGAAGACGAAAAGATATTGGTGGGTCTGCTGGAGATCCATAAGGTCCGCTCACCCCTGACCGTATCGATATTGGATGAGAGGGTGAAGGTGTGCGACAATCGATACAGTTGGCTGCAGATTCTTCCTGAAAAAAGGAAGTATAGCATAACTGTGATGTATGATGCCCGTGGCAAAGTACTGCAATACTATTTCGATATCAATATCAAGCACATCCTCGAACTCGGCAATGCCAGAACGCAAGGATATTTATCTGGATGTCTTGGCTCTTCCAGATGGTCGTTATGAACTGGTCGATGAGAAGGATATAGCACGTGCCGTAAGAAGGGGCCATATATCAAAAAAACAATATGATTTTGCATATAAGGCTGCAAATGAAGTAATGGAAGAAATTGATGGGAACTTTGAACGGTTCATCCGTTTGGCTGAATACTGTAAAAAAATGATGAAATGAAAAAGGCAGCAGGGAAGTGATCACTTCCCTGCTGCCTTTATGTTAAGTCGTCGTGAAGCCCCCACCATTGACATGAAGGACCTGTCCCGTCATGTAACTTGAGTCTTCAGAGGCCAAAAGCACATAGCATGGAGCGAGTTCACTCGGCTGCCCACGTCTGCCCATCGGTGTTTCATGACCGTGCTTTTCGACTTTTTCGGCATCGAAAGTGGCAGGGATGAGTGGGGTGTATATAGGGCCTGGCGCCACACCGTTTACACGTATCCCCTTATCCGCAAGATTGGCAGATAATGAACGTGTGAGTGATGTGATGGCGCCATTTGTTGCAGAGTACTCGATTAGTTCAGGAGAACCTCTATATGCCGTCACACTCGTTGTGTTGACTATGGCATCTCCTTTCTCAAGATGTGGAAGAGCGGCTTGAGCCATGAATACGAACCCATATACATTTGTTTCAAAAGTGCGCTTCAGCTGTTCTTCTGAAATTTCAAGGAAATCTTCAGTCGGATATTGCACACCTGCATGGTTGACCAGTATATTCAATTTACCGAAAGTATCTACTGTAAACTCTACGAGCTCTTTACATTCTGATTTTTTTGTGACGTCAAATGACTTGATTTCACACTTCACCCCGTATGACTGCACCACTTTTTTAGTTTCCTCAGCATCCTTGTCCTCATCGAGGTAACCAATGACCAGATTTGCACCTTCTTTAGCATAAGCCACTGCCACGGCACGTCCTATACCGGAATCTCCACCGGTGATGATGGCGACTTTGCCTTTTAGCTTACCGCTGCCTTTATAATACTCTGCGTCGTATATGGGAGCTGGATCCATAGTGTGTTCAGTACCAGGTTGCTCTTCCTGGGTGTATCCTTTTATTTCTTCATCAATACGTTCATACTTATTCTTGCTGCTCATGTTATATCTCCTTCCATAAGTTTAATGTAATGTGCATCTACCCGTTATTTCCATCATATACACATATACACCTCAAAAGCTGATGATTGTAAAATAAAGTTTTTGTGATAAGATTTCCTTATCAGTGAAAGGGGAAAGAATAGATGAAGGTCGATGACTATAAACTCCTGGTCACACTGGATGAAACGCGCACCTTGAGGAAGGCTGCTGAAAAATTATTCATATCTCAACCAGCTGTCAGCCAACGGTTGAAATCGATCGAAGATGAGTGGGGCGTCAAAATTTTCATCCGGACCAAAAAAGAGCTTTATGTGACGGGAGAGGGCGAAAAGATAATCGAGCATGCACGCGATGTTACTGAAAAAGAGGCATTGGTGAAAGAATATCTCCGAAGTAATGAAAATTCCATCCAAGGTAATTTATCGATAGGGGTGTCCTCGCTCATAGGGCACACCATATTGCCTGAAATATTATCCCAATACTTGAAACTATACCCCAATGTAAATATAAAGATAAAGGTGGGCTCTTCCCAGCAGATCATCGATGAACAGAATGACTTTCATATATCGATCGTCAGAGGAAACCGAATTCTCAATAAGCAGAATGAATTGTTGTTCGTCGATAGGCATTACTTAGTCACCCCCAGTGGAAATGAAGAGGAAAAGCGGTTGCCAATAATAGAATTTCAGGCAGATCCGATATATATCAGTGAGATTGAACGTTTTTTTGAAGAACGCTTCAAAAGGAAGTATGAATCACAGATCAAGGTCGACCAGATTGCAACTTGCCGGGCGCTTCTCCTTGAGGGCGTAGGCATGACGGTTTTGCAGAAATAGTCTTGAAGGATTTCGACAAAAGTCAATTCAATATCGACGAAGTATTACATGAAGGACGTGCGATAACCCGCGATACCTATATTGCTTTTGATAAGAGTGTCATGGCACTTCCACAAGTCGAAGCATTTTTGAAATTAGTACGTACGTTTGTGAATGCAGATTGAGCAAAAGTCAGGTAACAGCAATAAGATGATGGGCTTAATATAAAAGGAAGAAAATTTATATCTTGTGATACTGCTATGTTATCCAGTCCCTCATGGCAATTGCCATGCCTCATATGGGACAATGGAAGTATCTTTTGCCTTATCTTTGTTAAAATGAAATTAAAAAGGAGAGATTCGATGGAAATCGTCTGGTGGCTCATCGTCATTGCATCATTCATATTGGGTTTTCTTGGTCTTGTTTTCCCAGTTATACCCTCTATCTTGATGTTTTGGGCGGGTTTTCTAGTATTCCAATTTGCTATAGATGGAGAAGCGTTATCATGGATGTTCTGGCTTATCATATTTGTGCTGACACTTCTGGTGTTATTCAGTGATTTTATTGCAAACAGTTATTTTGTTAAAAGATATGGAGGAACGAAGCGGGGGGAGTACGCCTCTATAGCCGGGGTCATCATCGGGATGTTTCTCTACCCGCCATTTGGCATCATATTTGTCCCATTCGTTTTTGTACTCGTTGTGGAACTTCTTAACTCAAAAGACATCAACCAAGCATTGAAAGCTTCTGTAGGTTCATTGCTCGCTTTTGTATCGAGTGCTGTTTTCAATCTTGTCGTCTATGTGCTCATGGTCGTCTGGTTCCTGCTTGATGCACTTCTATTTTAAAATATCCCCCTTTGCACCCACCTGTGACATTTAAAAAATGATATGATTATTGACGGACGGAAAGAGTGATCTGATGAAACGTATGATGGCAATCCTAATGGTGTTCTCCATTGCGGGGTGTTCTGGAGAAGATAGCCAGGCTGAAAAAGATCTGGAGGAAGTGAACCAGGAGAATCGGTCGATAGAGAACAAAGTGCAAAATCTAAAGAATGAAAATGACCAGTTGAAAGAGAATATTGACGCGAAGCAAGAAGAGCTCAATGCGCTTCAGAATTCTGACGCAGAGTCTCAGAATAAAAGCAAAACAGAGGCTGATGATACTGATTAAAGGCGATTGATTTGGGAATATACACAATAAATACTTGAGAGCGAGGAGATTTAATATGCATGAAGAGAAGTTCAATATCATTGAAGGCAAGCAGATGACCCTTGAATCCTTGGGACATGAATTGGAACAGATAACAGGTTTATCGGTTCGGGACTTCAAAGGTGATGCATCACGCTCTGTTGCCACTAAACCGAATCATGATCAGGATTTTGAAACATTCAATGTCCGGTATGACTTCAAAGAATCAAACGACTTTGTAGACGTAGTGTTTACAGTCAAGAAGGAAAGGTCTTTGGAAGACTACAATCTTGATGAAGCTGAGGTGACGGTACAACTCATCACCTATAAAAGGGGAGATGCGCCACAAGAGAATGAGAGTGATAAAATCAGCGAGTAGGCCCAGTGCTTGCTCTTTTTTGGTGGTATTGCTTCAGCCGTATAAAGAAGATCAAACGCTTATAATTTAGATGGAAAGTGGTTGTGAGAGCGGATGAAATATATAAAAACCAAAAGGCTTATCCTACGAGATTGGCAGGATAGTGACATCCATCCTTTTATAAAAATGAACCAGGATCCAGATGTCAGAAGATATTTCCCCAGTAAATTATCTGAAGAGGACTCGAGAAATTTTATAAGAGAAGCCCAAAAGGATATAGAGGACAGAGGGTTTGGGCTTTTTGCGATTGAGCGGCGCGATAATGGGGCGTTTATCGGCTTTGCTGGAATGCAGGTTCTTGAAGAAGATGGCCCGTTCAGATTGGAGTTTCTACCTTGCATTGAGATTGGCTGGAGACTTTCAAAAAGAAATTGGAATCAGGGATTTGCAACGGAAGCTGCGCTTGGCGTCCTTAAATTTGTTGAACGGCATACAGACATTAAAGAAATTTATGCATTGGCGGCTCAGAAAAACCGACCTTCCGTAAACGTAATGGAAAAAATCGGTATGTATAAAGTTGGAGAAATTTCGCATCCGTTAGTAGAAGATGGCCATTCGTTGAAACCACATATCGTTTATAAGATGACAATATAGAATCAAAAGACATCGATGTTGTCATCGATGTCTTTTTGATTCATATGATCTGATTTCAACAGGTTCGAAATCATCAAACCCTTTCAATATTTCATCAATGTCTTCTGAAATGAACAGTTGGGTTAAATATTCTTCCTGCAGGAATCCCTCGGCAATCAAGTTTTCAAACAGGTTGACCAGCGGGTCGAAGAATTGGTTGATATCAAGGATGCCAATCGGTTTTTTATGCAAGCCTATCTTGGCCCATGTGAACATTTCGAAAAACTCTTCTAAAGTCCCTGCCCCACCGGGGAGGGTAATGATTGCATCTCCCATCTCTTCCATCAATGCTTTCCTCTCGTGCATTGACTCCACAACACTCATATGTTGAACATCAGGATGGGCCATTTCCCTATTGACGAGGAATTCAGGGATCACACCCTTGACGGTCCCCCTTTTGACAACGAACCATCAGCAAGAGCCCCCATGAGTCCGACTGCGCCTCCTCCATACACGATGGTGATGTCGCGTTCAGCCAATGCGGCTCCCAGTTCGAATGCTTTTTCTTTGTAAAGATTGCCTTTGCCTTGGCTTGCGCCGCAAAAAACCGTCACGCTATCTACCTTCAAACTGCGCCACCTGCCTTTTCGTGTTTCTTGTATGAATGGTATGGATAATTACTTATATTGTTTTCTACGCTGTTTTTCTATCTTCTTCTCAAGCTTCATCTGTTTCCTTGATTTTGTCATTGAACTGGGTTCACCAGTTCTGCGCCCTATTTCTGACACTCTTTCTTCCTGCATGGTACGGTGACGATTAAAAAGGGAATCCTGATCGTCCGCTGAGGATGAAGATTTTGAGGTTGCGTGTTTTGGGTCCAGTATATTTTTATGCTTTGTAAAGAGTGGGCCATTTTCGTAATCTTCCTCTTCATGTCCTTTGACATTCTTCTCGATGTAGTGGTTCATATTTTGATTCATGTTGTCTAATCTCTCCTGTTCTTCATTATTGGACGGTACTTCCTGAAGGTTGTCATCCTCTCTCGATGACGAGCGGTCAGATGTACCATCGTCTTCTGTAGAGTATACATCATCCTGGTCATCTTCATCAGCAATCAATCGACTTGATGCATGATTATCTTCGTATGCCAATGCAAATCCATAATTATCAGGATTGGATTTCATATCGGTTTTTACTTCAGGAACTACAGGTTCCGCTTCTTGGGAATCGTATGATAACCCATTATTGTTTCCCTCTTGGGACTGCATTATTTTAGGGACTTCGGACTTTTGGATTTCTTTCAAACGGGATTTGCGGTGTTTTTCTTTATCTTTTTGGAAACGGGATTCCAAGGCCTCTGCTTCTTTCAGACTATCTTCATACTGTTTCATTTCTTTGGTGTATAAGCGTTCGCTACGTTTTTCCTCTATGGCCCCGGACACTTTGGATAACGCTGTTCTGCCAGTCGTATATGTCGTGGCCCCGGCATTTTTTACCGTATCTAATGCATAGACGCTCTTGTCCTTTGCAGTATGATAAGCATGAGAAGATTTCTCTTCGAGCTTTTGTACGTCAGGGTGCTGTTTAATCCGCTTTCTTTCATTTAGGAGAGGAACGAGGATAACCGGCAGGAGCGTTACTGCCTTTTTCACATTTTCATTCATTAGATTCAACCTCCATGGTCTTCATATATGATGATTATAATATACCCTAGCCGATGTTTCATTAAACTGCTGGAGAAATCGTTTAGATGCTGCGCTATAAAGGTATGGTTACAATAAAACAGGGAGGAATGCAGGTTGAAAAATATAACAGCACAGATGACATTAGGCGAGATTGTGACAGAAGTTCCAAAAGCCGGCGATATGATGCGAAAGCTGAGAGTCGATTTTGCCAATGAGGGTAGACGGACATTGCAGAGTATAGGAGAAGCGCAGCAATTGCCACTTGAAAACCTCTTATATGAAATAAATCAATTCGATACTGAAAATATGGATGGCATTGATGTCAAGTATATGGACGAAGAGAGTCTCATCAAATATATTCAACGGAAGTATCATGAAGACTTGAAAGACGAATTACCGGTATTGGAAGAATATGTTGAAAAAATGATTAAAGAAAATCGTGCCCTTGAGGAAGTGGAAACTGTTTTCCTTAACTTGAAGACTGCGCTCCTCGACCATACGCGGGATGAAGACGACAATGTATTTCCAATGCTTAAAGAATTCATGGCGACACCATCAGCTGAGTTGAAAGAGGCTTTAAAACCTCATCTGACAGAACTCGAAGATGAACATCGGAACGCGGTAGAGGCTTTTTGGCGAATGAGGGATTTGACGAATGATTTCACGCCAGAAGAAGGTGACTCCGGGATTATACGCTTTGTGTATCAGCGAATGGAAAAACTGGAAAAAGATACGTTGGACCACGTTCATCTGGAAAATAACATCTTGTTCAAGAATGTTAGAGAAAAACATTATGACTGAGTCGATAGAGCCCCCTAGCCTAGAAGGCCAGGGGGTTTTTGAAGCCATCATCCCCTCATGTTTGTCTATTATAAAGTCGGATCGTATTCGACTGAGGGATATGACCATCATCAATTCCATTTTAATAAAGTTCAAAAGAACCAAAAGTAGGAAATTCCCTAATATCTTTATAGGCGCTTTAGCCAGATAATATAGATATATGTTAATCAAATAGCAGAAATTTTGATGGGAGTGGCACAGATGGATGGTTTGTTTGGACTTAAGTTTTTCAAGCCTACTGAGAAGTTCAACGGTAACTGGTCGATTCTGGAAGAGAAAAGTCGCGAATGGGAAAAGATGTACAGGCAACGATGGAGTCATGACAAAGTGGTCAGGACAACACACGGCGTAAACTGTACAGGGTCCTGTTCCTGGAAGGTGTTCGTCAAGAACGGAATTATAACTTGGGAAAATCAGCAGACGGATTACCCTTCATGCGGGCCCGATATGCCTGAATATGAACCGAGAGGATGTCCTCGTGGTGCTTCATTCTCATGGTATGAGTATAGCCCGATGCGCATAAAATTCCCTTACATGAGAGGGAAGCTATGGCGCCTATGGCGGACAGCATTGGAAGAACAGCAGGACCCGGTGAAAGCATGGGCAAGTATTGTCGAAGATGAAGAGAAGGCGAAATCCTATAAGCAGGCAAGGGGGATGGGCGGTCATGTGAGGGTCAACTGGAAAGACGCCACACAACTCATAGCAGCTCAGCTCATATACACAATCAAGACATATGGACCGGATCGCATTGCAGGATTCACTCCGATTCCTGCCATGAGCATGCTCAGCTATGCAGCGGGTTCAAGGTTCATTTCCCTAATTGGAGGCGAGATGCTCAGTTTCTACGACTGGTACGCCGATCTTCCGAATGCTTCCCCGCAGATTTGGGGGGACCAGACGGATGTACCTGAATCTGCAGACTGGTATAATTCCAATTATTTGATGATGTGGGGCTCAAATGTTCCGCTGACACGTACGCCGGACGCACACTTCATGACTGAAGTCCGATATAAAGGGACTAAGATCGTATCCGTCGCTCCGGATTATGCAGAAAACGTCAAATTCGCCGACAATTGGCTAGCACCAAATCCGGGGACAGACGCGGCACTGGCCCAAGGCATGACGCATGTCATCCTGGATGAGTTCTACCATGAAAGAAAAGAACCGATGTTTATCGATTATGCCAAACGTTTTACAGACATGCCGTTCCTTATCCTGTTGGATGAATTCGAGGATACTTTAAAGGCTGGCCGGTTTTTAAGGGAGAGCGATATTGGCCTTGAGTCAAAGCATGCAGAATGGAAGCCGGTCATACTGGACGGCAATAGCGGCGAAATGATCGCTCCAAATGGTACGATGGGCCAAAGGTGGGAAGAAGGCAAGAAATGGAACTTGAAACTCGAAAAGGATGACGGAACCCCGATCGAGCCGCTGATGACGGTCGAAAGTTCCGAATCAGAAGTGGTGGAGATTGTCTATCCATATTTTGATAATGCCGGAAACGGTACTTTCACCCGTCCCATCGCAGCACGCAAAGTGACCTTGGCGGACGGTACAGAGCGTTACGCAGCAACCATATATGACCTGATGCTGAGCCAGTATGGCGTCAACCGCTTCGGTACTGAACACGAAGCAAAAGGATATGATGATGCATCTTCCATCTACTCCCCAGCGTGGCAGGAGAAAGTGACGGGAATCAAACAATCACTTGTGGTACAGATCGCCCGTGAATTTGCGCAGAATGCTGTGGATACAGATGGACGCTCGATGATCATCATGGGAGCAGGCATCAACCACTGGTTCAACTCGGATACAATATATAGGGCTATCCTGAACCTGGTCATCCTGTGCGGATGCCAAGGCAAAAATGGTGGGGGCTGGGCGCATTATGTCGGCCAGGAAAAGTAAGGCCACTTGAAGGATGGGGTCAGGTAGCATTTGCAAAAGACTGGGGCGGGCCATCACGCCAGCAGAATGCGACAAGCTGGTTCTATTTCGCAACTGAGCAATGGCGCTATGAAGAAGCGGGGGCGGATACCCTCCAATCCCCTACAGCAGAAACAATCAGCTATAAGCATCCGGCTGACTACAACGTACTTGCAGCACGTCTCGGCTGGTTGCCGAGCTATCCGCAATTTGATAAGAATAGCCTCGACTTTGCCAAAGAAGCAGCGGCGGCAGGCGATGACTCTGATGAAGCAATCATCGATATGGCAGTTGAGCAGCTGAAAAACAAAGAAACGAAATTTGCAATCGAAGATCCGGGTGCTAAGGAAAATCATCCGAAAACATTATTCGTTTGGCGTTCGAACCTTATCTCTTCTTCGGCAAAAGGTCAGGAATATTTCATGAAGCACCTTCTAGGTACAAAGAGTGGGCTGCTTGCTTCTCCAAACGATGAATTCAAGCCTGAGGAAATTGAATGGCGAGATGATGTGGAAGGCAAGTTGGATTTGATGGTCGCCCTGGATTTCAGGATGACAGCAACACCGATTTACGCAGATATTATACTGCCGGCCGCCACATGGTATGAAAAACATGACATATCGAGTACGGATATGCACCCATTTGTGCATCCGTTCAATCCAGCTGTCGACCCTCTGTGGGAATCAAAATCCGACTGGAACATCTTCAAAGATATAGCGCGTCGCTTTACAACGATGGCGGAAGAACAACTACCGGGTAAACATAGAGATCTTGTCACGATGCCTCTTGCACATGACACTCCACAGGAAATTGCCCAGCCCCTCGGTCATATTAAAGATTGGTCGAAAGGGAGATAGAAGCGGTGCCGGGGAAAACCATGCCAGCCATGAAGGTGGTGGAACGCGACTTCACCCAGGTATACGATAAATTTATCACTGCAGGACCGCTCTTTAAGAACAAAATAGGAGCGCATGGCGTCTCCTTTGATGTCAGCAAGCAGTATGAAGAATTGAAGTCGATGAATGGTGTCTATACAGACGGTTCTATAAAAGATGGCTATCCGCTGATGGACACGGCAAGACGTGCTGCTGATGTAGTGCTCCACGTTTCCTCCTGTGCAAATGGAGAGGTTTCCGAAAAATCATATGAAGATCTGGAAAATCAGACAGGGGTCCAATTACGTGACATCTCGGCAGACCGTAAAAATGAGAAGATTACATTCAAAAACATCACATCACAACCTCGTGAAGTGATCCCAACAGCAATTTTCCCTGGGTCCAACAAACAAGGTAGACGCTATAACCCTTTTACCACCAATATCGAACGACTGGTGCCTTTCCGTACCTTGACTGGCCGCCAATCATTCTATATCGATCATGATATGTTCCTGCAGTTCGGAGAAGCGTTGCCTGTCTACAAGCCAACATTGCCGCCGATGGTATTCGGTACACGCGACAAAAAAGTAAAGGGCGGCGTGGATAGTCTGGTGTTAAGGTACTTGACACCGCACGGCAAATGGAACATCCACTCAACCTATCAGGACAATCTGCATATGTTGACCCTCTTCAGGGGTGGACCTACCGTCTGGATATCAAGACTTGATGCAGAGGATCATGACATCAATGATAATGAATGGCTGGAAGTCTACAACCGTAACGGAGTGGTTGCGGCACGGGCAGTCGTTTCACATAGGATGCCAAAAGGCACGATGTTCATGTACCATGCCCAGGATAAGCATATAGAAGTACCAGGGTCAGAAATCACGGATACAAGAGGCGGCAGTCATAATGCCCCTACGAGAATACACATGAAGCCGACGCAGATGGCCGGAGGATACGCCCAGATTAGTTATGGCTTCAATTATTACGGCCCTATCGGAAACCAAAGGGATGAATACGTAGCAGTGAGAAAAATGAAGGAGGTCGACTGGCTTGAAGATTAAAGCACAGATTGCAATGGTGATGAACCTTGATAAATGTATTGGCTGCCACACATGCAGTGTGACCTGTAAGAGCACCTGGACGAACCGTCCAGGCGCTGAGTATATGTGGTTCAATAACGTCGAGACGAAACCTGGAATCGGTTATCCAAAACGCTGGGAAGATCAGGAACATTACAAAGGTGGCTGGAAGCTCAAGAACGGCCGTCTGGAACTTAAAAGTGGTACGAAACTTTCCAAGATTGCACTTGGAAAAATATTCTACAACCCGGACATGCCTGAAATGAAAGAGTATTATGAGCCATGGACTTATAGCTATAAAGATCTGATCACAAAAGAAGAAAGTGAACATAGTCCTGTAGCTAAAGCCCATTCAGTCATCTCAGGAGAAAAGATGGACCCTGAATGGGGACCGAACTGGGAGGACGATCTGGCGGGCGGACACATTACCGGCCGAGAGATCCGAATATCGAAAAGATCGAAGAAGAAATAAAATTCAATTTCGAACAGACATTCATGATGTATCTTCCAAGGTTATGTGAACACTGTCTGAACCCAAGCTGTGTGGCAAGCTGTCCTTCAGGTGCAATGTACAAGCGTGACGAAGACGGGATCGTCCTGGTCGACCAAGATGCATGTCGCGGGTGGCGCTACTGCATGACTGGTTGTCCTTATAAGAAGGTGTACTTCAACTGGAAGACGAATAAAGCAGAGAAATGTACATTCTGCTTCCCGCGTGTTGAAGCAGGGCTGCCTACAGTATGCTCCGAAACTTGTACAGGCAGAATGCGTTATCTGGGCGTCCTATTGTACGACGCAGACCGTGTCCTTGAAGCGGCCACTACTGAAAACGAGCAGGACCTCTATGAAGCACAACTTGATCTGTTCTTAGATCCAAATGACCCGGAGGTCATCGAGCAGGCTGAGAAAGATGGCATTTCTTCCGATTGGATTGAGGCGGCCCAGAATTCGCCTGTGTATAAACTTGCGGTTGAATATAAACTGGCGTTCCCGCTACACCCGGAGTACCGCACAATGCCCATGGTATGGTACTGTCCGCCCCTCAGCCCAATCATGAACTATTTTGAAGGCAAGGATTCCATAAAAAATCCGGATGCCATCTTCCCGGCCATCGATGAAATGAGGATTCCGGTCCAGTACCTGGCCAATATGCTGACGGCAGGTGACACTGAAGCAATAAAAGGGGCATTGCAGAAGATGGCGATGATGAGACAATATATGCGCGCCATTTCAAGTGGGAAAGACTTTGATGAATCACGGCTCGAACGCGTTGGGATGACTGCTACGGAAACTAAGATGATGTATCGCCTGCTGGCTATTGCGAAATATGAGGATCGTTTCGTCATCCCGACTTCACACCGGGAACAGTATACGGATCCATACCGCGCACAGGGCAGCAGCGGCTTCGGATTTGGAGGATCGGATTGCGACGGATGCGGTCCATCACTGTCCCAAGCTTCAATGGCGAAATCAGGTAAAGAAGTTTATGAAGAAAACTTCTACGGGGGAATCTGGCGTGATTAATCTAGAAAAATTGTACGATTATAAACAGGCATTCGGCTTTTTCGCCACTCAGCTTACGTACCCGGAAAAACTAGACTTCCATCCAAGGGGATTCGAGGGGGCTTTCACGGAAAGCCACCCTGCATACCCTTTCATCAGGCAATACTGGGATGATATGCATGAAATCAGTTTGGACGACATCCAACAAGTCTATACACAGACATTCGACTTCGATAAGCACACGAACCTATATATGACCTACTTCAAATTCGAAGAGCAGAAAGAACGGGGTCAGATGCTTGCCAAACTTAAAGTATTGTATGAAATGTTCGGGTTGAAGATGCCGGACAATGAATTGAGTGATTACCTGCCATTGATGCTTGAATTTCTTTATGCTGCCGATTGGCGCGGAGACGACCGGGCAAAAGAAAGCATGACACTGCTCATCATGGTACTTGAAGATGGTACATACCACCTGATTCAAGCCCTTGAAAAAAATAAGAGTCCATATTTCAACCTGATAAAAGGACTCAGGGAAACGTTCAAGGCATGTGTAGAAGTGTCTGAGAAAGAGGGCGTAGAACATGATTGATCAGTTCCTTTGGGTTATCCTGCCTTATCTCTGTATCGCAATCTTTGTTGTTGGCCATATATGGAGGTACAAAATCGACCAGTTCGGCTGGACTGCCAAATCCAGTGAGTTCATCGAAAAGAAATATCTGATGATCGGGAGTGTACTTTTTCACTTTTCTGTCATCCCAGTGTTTTTTGGACACGTTGTAGGATTGCTGGTGCCGGCACGGTGGTTGGAAGGAATTGGGGTAACCAACCACCTATACCATCTTGGTGCGTTATACGTCGGTGGTTTTTTCGGCATCGTCATGCTGATAGGCATGTTTTTGCTGACACTACGCCGTGTCACCAATAAATCTGTGCGCCGACTGAGTTCGGCGTCAGATATCCTTGTGAATTTCCTGCTGGTTTTCATTACATTCATGGGAGTATATGCTACTCTTGTAACGAACAATATAGTTGTAGACTTTGACTACAGGCAGACCATCTCCATCTGGCTGAGGGGATTATTTGTATTCTCTCCTGATGCCAACCTGATGACTGATGTGCCATTGGCGTTCAAGATACATGTCATTACCGGTTTTTTGATCTTCGCCTTATGGCCAGCCACACGGTTGGTCCATGCATGGAGCTTGCCATTCTTATATTTCAACAGAAGTTATATTGTTTACCGCAAGCATAAGTCATAAAAAACCTCCTTGGGATGGAGTGGGGATATGGATAAGATGGAAAAAATTCTTTCTGATGTAAGAGAAAAATTTAATTTTGATACTGTGGCACTGACTGATGTCGAATGCAGCCGCTGCCACAGCATCAAATGGAAATACAATATTGGGAGTACGAATGACCGCTGGAGGAAAATTGAACTCAGAAGCGGCAAAGGCCTCCCAGGCATCGTAATGAAGACAGGAAAATCATTGGTTGTTGATGCCATTGAACGCATAGAGATGGATGGGGGCGTTTTTCAGTATCCGATGATCAAAATAGAACGGCTTGAAAGTTTTATTGCAATGCCTCTGTGGAACGATACTGAAGAAGTTATCGGTATCGTTTTATTGGGTAATAGACAATCAAGGCATTTTCTTCAAAAGGAATACGAGGAGATAAAGGAATATGTAGAGAGGCACCTCAGGCAACAAATTTTGAAAGAGTTGATAGCTAATGAAGGAAGCTAATCTAATCGGTCTACTTGAAGCAATGTTCCACCAGTCAAAAGAAATGATCCTCTTTGTCAATGGAGATGGAGAAATCGTCTATATGAATGCTCATGCATCGCGCACGTTGGATGATACAGATTATGATAAATCGCAATTCCAGCATATCTGCTCACATTGTCAAGGCATGTATGTAGGTGAAGGACGTATAGAATGCAATAATTGTTACCTGCATATGGAGGAGAAAGTGACATTCCAGGTATATATGCGTACCAGAGACGGAAGCGTAGAACCATTCATCGCCAACTTTCAGCGCATAGATCCTGAAGAGGGCATCAGTGTGTTTACTTTGAATCCATTATCTGAACAACTTAAAACACAAGAGATGGAACATCAGAAGCGGCTGACACAACGCATCATCCAAGCTCAGGAAGACGAAAGAAAAAGGATTTCGAGGGATTTGCATGATGGTGTGACCCAAGAACTTCTTAATGTATTGCTTGAGATGAGATTGTTCAAATATATCGAGGACCATGATGCATTAACTGAGAAGATGCAGAAATCGGAAGAGTCTTTAAGTCGCCTATTGGATTATGTCAGAAACATCTCTGTAGAACTACGACCTGCAAGTCTCGATGACCTTGGACTGGAAGCTGCGCTTAAAACCCATTTCAAATGGGTGGAGAGACAGTACGGCATGACTGTAGAGTGCCACTTGGATATGCACAATAAGCGCTTCAACCCTGAAGTGGAGACAGTCGTCTACAGGATCATCCAGGAAGCGATTTTCAATGCAGCGAAGTACGCAGATGTAGAGACCGTGGAAGTCGATTTGCACGAGATTGAGGATATCTCAGGCCACTCCCTCAATTTTGAAATACGTGACGGAGGACTCGGGTTTGATCTGAATAGCCATCCACTGGGTACAGGACTCGGCCTTTTTGGCATGAATGAACGTGTAAGTAGCGTTAACGGCAACGTGACCATAGACAGCGCCCCAGGTAATGGCACGACAGTATCAGGTTCGATCCCTTTATAAGGAGGCGTTGGAATGAATATAGTCATAGCAGACGATCATGCAGTAGTCCGCACAGGCTTCAGTATGCTGATCGATTACCAGCCAGATATGAAAGTGATCGGGACGGCTGCAGACGGCAGGCAGGCATTTGATAAAGTAAATGAGCTTAGACCGGATGTTCTCCTGTTGGATTTGAGTATGCCACCGGGAGAGTCCGGTCTTTTTGCAGCCAGTCGTATTACAGAAGCTTTTCCAGAAATCAAAGTATTGATATTGACCATGTATGATGATGAGGAATATATCACCCATACTTTCAAAAGCGGCGCACACGGCTATATATTGAAGAATTCACCAGACGACGAATTGATTTCAGCAATCAGGACTATCTACAACGGTAAACGGTACATTGATCCAGTGCTGATGGATGGAGATATGGAGCGGCTGCTGAACAATGATCAGTATCCGGAACATTCGAATGAACCATTCAATATCCTGACAAAGAGGGAGTTGGAAATCCTGCCACTTATCGCCAAAGGGTATGGAAACAAAGATATTGCAGGCATGCTTTTTGTTTCCGTTAAAACGATTGAGGCCCATAAATCAAGAATCATGGAGAAACTGGAATTGACATCACGTCCGGAACTTGTTGAATATGCAATGAAGAAAAAACTGATGGATTTTTAACTGGAGGGGAATGGAGTGGCACAGGACACGTTTCAGTTTAAAGTGAAAGCATTGAGGGTGCTGGAAAACGAACATCGCTACCTGAAGTATCTGATGGATGATTGGTTTAGATTGGTATTGAAGTTTGAACATGATGACGTGAAAAGCAGGTTGGAAGGGCTGATGGTCATCAAAGATCTCAGACAGAAATTGAATGCGTTCGAAAAACCTTTGAAGCTTCATCAGGAGAAGGAGGAAAGGTTCTTCTTTCCGATGCTCGGTGCATACATCGGGTTGGAACAGGGACCAATCATGTCGATTGAAGAAGAGCATGCAGAGATAGATTCATATATCGCTCACTTTTTTCATCACTCCATGCATGATATGAACGAGATGTCCCTTGAGAGGATGAATGAAATGGTGAAAGACGTCATGGAAGCTTATGAAGTGTTGATGGTACATATGGTGAAAGAGGAGTCAGTCCTTTTTGAAATGGCAGATAAGATGCTGAAAGCAGTCGACGAAGAAGTGTTATTTGAACAAGTGAATACACTCATCACTGAACCGGCGTGAGTTCCCGCCGATAAATATAGGGTTTTCCCTTCTTAACTATATTGCGGATTTTGAATTATACTATGTATGTATAATAAATCACAATATAAGATAAAAGAGGTTGATTCCTATGAATGAAAAAATGGGTAAAAAGCAACTGATCCTCCACACATTCAGTCTACTTGCCGGTTTCATGGTGTGGACATTGCTTGCACCACTCTTCCCTGAAATCGTCGAAGATATCCCGGAAGCGGCCGGGCGACAATCTTTGATTGTTGCCCTCCCGGTGATTTTGGGTTCCGTCCTGCGCATACCATTCGGCATACTGGCCAATAAGATCGGAGCGCGCCTAGTGTTCCTGTTCAGCTTCATTTTCCTTTTGATTCCAGTTTTCTATCTGAGTATCGCTACTACACCGATGGACCTTATGATAGCAGCGGTATTCCTCGGCGTCGGCGGAGCGATTTTCAGTGTAGGTGTTACGAGTCTTCCAAAGTATTACCCGAAAGAAAAACACGGGTTTGTAAATGGTGTATATGCCATGGGTAATATCGGTACTGCCGTGACAAGCTTCGGGGCACCATTACTGGCCCTCGCATTTGGTGGCTGGCAGGCAGCTGTCCAGACATATCTTGTAGTATTGGCGCTATTTGCCATTCTGCAGTTCATATTGGGCGACAGAAACGAAAAGAAAGTAAGTCTGCCTCTCGGCAAGCAATTCAAGGAAGTCATGCGCGACTATAAGTTCTATTTCTTCAACTTATGGTACTTCATTACATTTGGTGCTTTCGTCGCTTTCGGACTCTTCTTACCGGCATTTCTGACGGATGAAGCATTGTTTGGACTGACGACCTTGGATGCTGGTGTCAGAACCGCAGTCTTCATTATAATTGCGACGGTTCTTAGACCAATAGGTGGCCTGATCGGTGATAGGTTCAATGCGCTGCATTCTTTGATCATTGTATTTATCGGCTTGACCGTTTCAGGACTACTCCTTGCCTTCACATATAATTTCATCTTCTTGTTTACCCTGGGAAGTTTGCTTGCAGCGGTATGCGCGGGGATTGGAAATGGACTTGTCTTCAAGTTCGTGCCGACATACTTCTCTAAACAGGCGGGTATCAGTAATGGAATCGTTGCAATGATGGGTGGCCTGGGTGGCTTTTCCCGCCGATTGTAATTGATCAGGCACACAATTTGACTGGTAGCTATGCAATTGGATTCATCCTGCTGTCAGTCTTCTGCATCATCAGTCTGTTTACAATGTTCTACATGAATAGTAACCTTAAGAAAAATGAACTTGCATAAGAGGGATGATATGGAACGATATTCGAGGCAGATGCTTTTTAATAGAATAGGGGCAGAAGGCCAGCGCCTGATCGGCTCACGTACGGCCCTCATCATTGGGGCCGGGGCGCTCGGTTCCCTTTCCAGTGAACTGCTTGCACGGGCAGGTATCGGCAAGCTGATCATGATTGACCGTGACTATGTCGAACACTCCAATCTTCAGCGCCAAACCCTTTTTACCGAACAGGATGCAGATGATAAGAAACCGAAAGTAATTGCTGCGAAAGAACGCCTACAATCAATCCGTCCAGACCTCGAGGTAGATGCACATATCGCGCATTGCGATGGCCCGCTATTGACGGAGCTCGCCATGGAGGCAGATATCCTGTTGGACGGGACAGATAACTTTGATACGCGCCTGCTGATCAATGACGTTGCATATAAATCGTCGAAGCCTTGGGTCTATGCAGCTTGTGTAGAAGCCTCTTACAGCAGCTGTGGTTTTGTGCCCCGCGCCACACCATGCTACCGCTGTCTGGTGCCGGTGCTGCCGAGTACCACATTGACGTGTGACACTGCCGGTATCATCGCGCCTGCAGTACAGATGGCAGTAGCCGAACAGGTCACGACTGCAATTAAAATGCTTACAGACCAATATGAAGCGCCTTATTACTTACGGATCGGTAACGTCTGGGATATGGAACATATGAAATACAAGGTTGACGCAATGAAAGACTCAGATTGTAGGACATGTGGGTATGCCCCTGTCTATCCGGCACTTGAAGAAGAGGATACGGATAATGCCATGCGGCTATGCGGCCGTGATACCGTCCAGGTGATTGACGGTCGGCTGACTGAAGAAGTTGTAAACCATACATTGACTCGGCTGGATATGAAAGTAAACCGCACGCCGTACTTCCAGGAGTTCCACTATAGTGGACAAAGGTTCGTCTGCTTCAATAATGGACGCATCCTAATCCATGGCCTGGATGATATGAATCGCGCGAAGACCCTTATCAACCAATTGTTCGGATAGGAGGAGCATTATGAGTCTAGTGGGGAGATAGATCGCGAAATCCGTATGGGCATCATAACGGTCAGCGATACACGCACTAAGGAAAGTGATAAAGGCGGACGCCTTGTCATGGATTACGTCTCAGGAATGAATGTGGAAATCAAGCCGGAGTGGTACAGCATCGTCAAAGATGACCAGCAAGAGATTGTGGATGCGGTGCACGAGCTTTTGGATAACGGCGTCGATGCCATCATAACCACGGGGGGACGGGCATAGCGCCTAGAGATGTTACCATCGAAGCAGTGCGCCCCCTTTTGATAAGGAGATAGAAGGATTCGGAGAAATTTTCCGTATGCTTAGCTTTACGGAGGATATCGGGTCACGAAGTATACTCTCAAGGGCTGTAGCCGGAAGCATCGGCAACGCAGTGCTGCTCTCATTGCCGGGATCGACAGGCGCAGTCAGATTGGCGATGGAACGGTTGATTGTCCCGAATTAAACCATATCGTCCACGAATTGAACAAATAAAAGCGTGCCGTATGGCACGCTTTTATTTGTCTATATGGTAATCCCGGACTTCCCGCCAGTCTTCGAGATGAGGGCGGTTTCGCGGATGATCATTCCCTTATCGATGGCCTTGCACATATCGTAGACGGTCAGGGCAGCTGCACTTGCTGCTGTCAGTGCCTCCATTTCGACACCGGTGCGGCCGGAAGTCTTAACTGTTGCTTCAATATGAAGTGCGTAGCCATCAGATAAATCCCAAGTGAAGGAAATATCTATGCCGGACAGCGGAAGCGGATGGCACATCGGTATGATCTGATGTGTGTTCTTTGCAGCCATGATGCCGGAAACTTGTGCCACAGAAAGCACGTCACCTTTTTCGACAGTCTTTCCTATGATGGCTTCATGTATTTCTTTAGAAACAATAAGCGTACTTTTGGCGAGCGCTGTACGAGTCGTTACCTCTTTATCGGATACATCGACCATCCGGGCTCTGCCTTCCTGGTTGAAATGAGTGAATTTCGACAATTTAAACTTCCTTTCTAGTATAATGAGTATAACAGAATTCATAATATGAAAGTAGGGATGATATGAATTTGAACCGTAAGCCGATCCCTGTACTGGAGGCAGTGGATCGTGCCGTTGCTGAAGTAACGCCTCTTAAGAATGAAGCGGTTCCCTATAGGGAAGCATATGGGCGCATTTTAGCGGAGGATCTGAAGGCAACCATGGCGGTGCCCCATTTTGACAAATCCGCGATGGATGGGTTTGCGATACGTTCAAAAGACTCAATAGGGGCTTCAGGTGATGATAGAATCGAGTTCACTGTGGCAGAAGAAGTGCCAGCAGGCTCGACAAGTGACTATATACTTAAAGAAAATGAGGCTTTCCGTATAATGACCGGAGCGCCTGTACCGGCAAGTGCTGACGCAGTTGTCATGTTTGAACAGGCGAAGATGGGTGATGGGACTTTTACGGTAAGGAAAGCGTTCAATCCAGGCGAAAATATTGCGATAGAAGGCGAGGAGTGTCAACCAGGCGAAGTGATCGTCCCTCGGGCACGTTCATCAATCCTGGTACTGTAGCGACTTTGGCGACATTCGGCTATGAAAACGTAGAGGTCTACAGACAACCTGTCGTCGGCATTTTGGCTACAGGGAGTGAATTGATAGAAATAGACCAGCCACTCAGTCCAGGTAAGATAAGAAATTCAAATGGCCCAATGATCTTGAGCCAACTGAAGCGGATGAACATCACCGGGAAGATGTATGCATTGGAAGCGGACGATTTTGACACACTTCTCGAACGCGTTGAAGATATGTTGGATGAAGTGGATGCCATAATCACAACGGGTGGCGTTTCCGTAGGCGATTACGATTTCCTGCCCAAACTGTATGAGGCCCTTGGCGCTGAGGAACTCTTCAATAAAGTGGGTATGCGTCCAGGGAGTGTCACAACAGTAAGCATGTTGGGAACAGTCCCTCTCTTCGGTTTGAGCGGCAACCCTTCAGCATGCTACACAGGATTTGAACTGTTTGCGAGGCCGGCACTGCTTAAGATGATGGGGCACGATAAAATCTATGCTCCTGTAGTAGATGGTGTACTTGACGGTGACTTTAGAAAAGCCAACCCGTTCACACGTTTCGTCAGGGCAGAGATTGACTATCGAGGCGGGGGCATATACGCAAAACCGGCTGGCTTCAATAAATCGAATGCGGTCACATCCATTGCGAGAAGCAATGGCATCATCGTTTTACCGGGTGGTTCAAGAGGGTATCAAAAGGGGACCCCGTCAAGGTGATGATGACTGATATGACTACTGGGGCCAGGCAGTTCAATCTATGAAGATTCTGCAGATAACCGGTTTCAAGAACACCGGAAAGACCACCCTGATATTGAAACTTGTAAAGCGGCTGAAACAGCAACAGCGGAAAGTTGCAGTCATAAAGCACCATCATCTGCAAGAAGAAGCTGGAAGCACCGATACGGAGAGATTTTTGCTTGAAGGTGCCGATACGACGATATTGAACACCCCGTCCATAACCATTGAGACAAGGAGACATCCCGATCTGACCGAACAATTGGCAGAATTTGAAGGTGCAATGGATGTCGTATTGATAGAAGGATACAAACAGGAAGCGTATCCTAAAATAGTACTGACCTATTCCTTCTCCGATGGACACACTAATGTCAGTGAAATAGGGATTCGGAATATTTTAATGGAAGCGGATATGAGGTATGATGAGGCTAAGGTTATGCAATGGTTTGACGAATGGAGTTCTGGAATATGAAGCAATATGAAATAGTGGATACACCAATAGATATCAACAAGTACCATAGTTATACGGTCAATGAAGTGCAAGGGGCTGTATGCATGTTTACAGGTCACGTGCGCGAGTGGACAAAAGGGACCAGAACTGTCCACTTGGAGTATGAAGCCTATAAACCTATGGCGGAGAGTAAAATGGCCCAAATCGGGGATGAGATTGCACAGCGTTGGCCTGGAGTCATTACAACAATCGCCCATCGGGTGGGCAAGCTTGAAATATCAGATATTGCTGTCGTCATAGTAACAAGTGCCCCACATCGGAAAGATAGTTATCAAGCCAATGAATATGCGATAGAACGGATTAAGGAAGTTGTTCCGATCTGGAAAAAAGAAGTATGGGAAGACGGTGAAGAATGGATGGGGCATCAGCGTCAGTACCATTCAAGTGTGGAGGAGGAATAATGATGGATATCATGGTGTTCGCAGGGCTGAAGGAGAAGATTGGGGATACCCGCATCACGTTGGACATCAAAAATGAACCTACGGTCAAAGAGTTGAAAGAAACGGTATATAGGCAATATCCCGCGCTCGAAGGGGATGTTTTCCAAGTGGCCTGCAACGAATCATTCGTTAAGGATACGCACATACTTTCAAAAACGGATGAGGTTGCTCTGATTCCACCAGTGAGTGGAGGATGACAGACACTATAGGCATAGTTATGGCAGGGGGAACTCCACCCGTTTTGGCGAAGATAAGCCTTTCTTTGAAGTAGACGGCAAACCGATGTATCGGCATATAGTAGATGCGATGGCGCAATCCGGCGTGTGCGATGATATCATGGTCAGCACTAATTCAAGATTAAGTGGCCGATTTCGTGATATGCCGGTAAAAGTGGATGTGGAAAGGTTCAAGGATAAGGGGCCGCTTGCTGGCATATATACATTTGCCGATGCTTATCCGGATAAGCGGTTGCTCATCATTTCATGTGACACGCCCTACATCAGTCCCGAGTGGATCAGGACGCTGCATGAAGTTGCTCTTGATGACCAGTCAATCGTTGTGACACGCGCTGGAGACAGGCTACACCCACTTGTTGGCATCTATCAGGGGACGGTCTCGCTTCAGACATTGAAGAATTGTTGACGACAGACCGAAGGAGCATGAAAGCACTATTCGCAGAAAGAAAGACAATCGAAGTGGACAGTAAACTTTATGATATTGATGTAACCAGTTTCCTGAACATCAATAGAAAAGCAGACCTTCACTGAGGAGGGGTACGATGGCGGGAAGTATAACGGATAAATTTGGCAGGCCGATTCGGGATCTGAGGATATCAGTGACTGACCGTTGCAATTTCCGATGCAGATACTGCATGCCGAAAGAGATTTTGGGGATGATTTCGCGTTTATGAAGAAGGACGAGCTCTTATCTTTTGAGGAAATTGAACGCATTGCAAAAATATACGCGTCCCTGGGCGTCAAAAAATTGAGGATCACTGGCGGGGAACCGCTTCTTAGACGGGACCTCGATGTATTGATAAAAAGGCTTAATGATATAGAGGGTATTGAAGATATAGGTATGACCACAAATGGTCTATTGTTGAAGAAACATGGCAAGAAACTTTATGAAGCAGGGCTCAGGAGACTCAATATCAGCCTTGACGCGATGGATGACGAATTGTTTGGACAGATCAATGATCGCGGCATCGGCACTTCAAGGATAATCGAGCAGATTGAGTATGCCATTTCACTCGGATTTAAGATTAAAATCAATATGGTTGTGCAAAAAGGCTTGAATGACCATGAAATACTGCCAATGGCCCGCTTCTTCAAAAAGATGCCTGTAACATTGAGATTCATAGAATTTATGGATGTCGGAAACGATAATGGGTGGAATTTTGATAGAGTAGTCACCAAAAAGAAATACTGGAAATTCTTGAGAATGAATTTGATATTGAACCTTTGGAACCGGCATACTACGGGGAAGTGGCAAAAGTCTATCGTCATAATGACGCAGATTCGCACCTTGGTTTCATCACCAGCGTGTCTGAAAGCTTCTGTTCGACATGCACCCGTGCCAGACTCTCCTCAGATGGAAAGTTCTATGGTTGCCTTTTCGCTGTGGAAGGTTTTGATGTCAGGAAGCACCTTAGAGAAGGTGTATCCGACCAGGAATTGGAAGAGATACTGACTGGGGTATGGAACAGGCGGGACGACCGTTACTCAGATCTCAGGACGGAAATTACTGCAGAAAACCGCCGGAAGCGCAATAAGATCAATATGAGCTATATAGGTGGCTGACAAAGAACGTGAAGTGTGACTTCACGTTCTTTGTCGATGGAAAGGATAATTATGAAGCTGAACATACCAAAGAAATATATCCTGTTGTATACACTGATGTCCATGATGGGCGTGGCGGCTTTCGTCTTGTTTGGACATAACCTTTCGCTAGTGCTTGAAGAAATTGTAATAGAAAGAAAACTCCAGCTGTTAAAGGGATGACGTTGGCCGGCCTTTTTTTCATCATCTATGCAATGCTGTTGATGATCTATAGGGTGACTTCGGCTAAAATTGCAAACAGCCGTATAGAGGCATTGACCACCGAGTTGATTGAGAAGATCGGGGATGGCACCAAAAAGCAATCAGAAGCGATGCTCAATGCAGTATTTGTCCATATGGAGAAATACCGCCCTTTCGAAAAGGTCTTCATCCCCACTGTCATACAGACTGCTGTCAAACTAGCAGTAATTATCATAGCATCATTCTTCGTCCATAAAAATGCTGCTTTCATCATGTTATTCACAGCACCATTCGTACCTTTGTATTACATCCTTGTGGGATTGCGTACGAAGGATGAATCGGAAGCTCAGGCCACGCAGTTCGACGAGCTTGGTACGCTTTTCCTCAACCTGATAAGGGGAAGGATACGGTACGCTACACACAATCTCAGCAAACTGTCATCGATAGGCTCAGATCATTTAATTCGGGCTATGTAAAAGAAACGATGAATATTTTAAAATATGCCTTCCAATCCACTTTAATGCTTGAGTTCATTACGATTCTCGGGATTGGACTCATTGCTCTTGAAGTTGGGTTGCAGATCATAATTTTTGATGGCATTACATTCTATGCGGCATTTTTCACGTTGCTGCTGGCACCGAGTTCTATAATGCATTAAAAGTACTCGGCATCGAATTTCATAATGGCAAGCTTGCCCAAGGGCATTTGGACCGCATCGAAGTGTTGATCGATCAGGGAGAACCAACCGAAGAGTACCGCATTTTCAATGCTCAGACGAGTGCAGTGACACTCGAGGGTGTTTCAATGGGCCATGGGGAGCTATCGCTTCTGAAAATGTGAATCTATCCTTGCCGAAAACAGGGCTCACTGCCATAACAGGTCCTTCCGGCATCGGTAAAAGTACATTCATGCGTATGTTGCTTGGACTCCACCGCCCTGCTGAAGGCGCTTTATACCTTCATACGGATGATATCGGATATATATCCGATGAAGTCTATTTCTCGGATACGTCCATCTATGACTATGTTTCTGATGGACGTTACAGCGAAGAAGACGTCATCAGTATATTGGAGCGCCTTGACTTGATGGGGAGCTTGAACAATCTGGAGCAGGGCATCCATACTGAAATCGTAAACCACAACATCCCCCTCTCAGGCGGGGAAGTGGTGCGGCTCAAGATGGCGCGTGCACTGATAAGAAAACCTGAAATCATCATTATGGATGAACCTACTGAGTTTCTCGATGCAACGACGGAAGAGATGGTTCTCTCATACTTGGATGAAATCAAGCATGAGAGTGCCATCATAGCGGTGGTCCACCGTAGAAAACTGCTCAGCATTGCTGATGCACACTACACGTTCGCTGACCGTAACATTGTAAGGGGAGGGGCTTTGTAATGGAATATTTGAAGAGTGAAAGGAAAAACATCTTCTACAGCATCCTTCTCGGCCTTGCAGGTGGTCTGGTGGGGGTCTCCCTGTTCGGACTCAGTGGCTACATGATCAGTCTTAGTTTCTTCGACCCGCCATTTTTCATAATCGTCCTCATCATTGCAGTAATCAAGTTTTTCGGGATGATGAAAGGCGCCTTCAAATATATCGAGCGTCTACTCTCGCATGATGCGACATTCAGGCTCATCGGGCGTCTTAGGTTGAATTACTTCAAAACCGCCATACAAAATCATGCGGATACGCATAGCGTTAAATTCATACAGCGGCTGAACCAGTATTTTGAAGAGGTCGAAAATTATTATATCCGCATTGTCTATCCGTATATCGTAGCGTTGCTGTTATCAATGCTCCTGATTCTTCTATCCATCTATTTCGGGGCAGTATTTGTAATAATGTCGACAGTTGTGGCACTGGTGCTTCTTTATGCCATACCGAAAATGTTTGAAAAGCGGGTGACGAATGATCTGCGTGCCAGGAATGGTGTTGAAGACGCGCTCTATGGTCGTCTCTATCATTATATCCACGACTTTACCGACTTGTTTGTGACAGGGAGGACGCAAGATAAGAAAAGAGATTTCCCAGGAAATCTCTAGGGTGAGAGCAACAGAAGATAAGGTTGCCTTCTCGGACGCTGCAATGCAGTTCATCGCCCAACTGCTTCAGGTTGCAGCACTCCTGTTCATCATATTCTGGCTGTATGAAGATATGCCACTCCTTGTACCTATGATCATGTTACTGGTACTCAGCTATTTCGATCTTGTCATGCCGGTCATGCAACCTGCAAGCCGGTACAGATCAGTCAAGGAAGCGGTAGGGGTACTCAACGCTGAGACGTCACCACAACCGACAATAACGAAAGACGTCTCCCTAGACCAAATAGATGTGAGGTTGCTTGATTATCGTTATGCCACTGCCTCAGTCGATGTCCTAAAAGGGATTACGGTCAACTTCAGGCGTGGTGAAAAGCACGCAATCATCGGCAGCAGTGGATCCGGCAAGACAACCTTACTTGAACGCATCATTGAGGGTGGACCCTCAATCCATCTAATCCACGGATCTGAGGAAGTCAGCCAGGAGGGGTTACTTCAAAACGCTTCCATCATGCCCCAACATCTCGACTTCTACAATGCTTCAGTCATTGACAACGTCACTCTTTTCGGACATCTCAACAGAGCTAGAGAAGAAGTTGTCGAAGACCTCGAATTGATGGAAATGTCTTACTATACACCGGAAGAAATGATCGAGTTCACCGGCCGGCTGTCGGGAGGAGAACAAAAGCGACTGCACTTCATAAGAATGTTGGCCGAAGATAAGTCATGGTGGATTATGGATGAACCGACAGCACGGCTAGATGACAGGCTCAAACAAAAACTGTGGGATCAAATATTGGCACAGCCAACAGTAATTGTAAGTACACATGACTTAAGTCGCCTTGAGGAATTTGACTATATTCATTATATGGAGCAGGGCAGTATAATAGAATCAGGCGGCTATTCCCGCCTGATGGCTGAAAAAGGGCATGTTTATCAAGCTGTTCAGCGCTTCAATGATTATTTATAGTAATAAAATTATATGCATGATAGAATTATGGCAGTTATTTCATAGAGAAAGTGGGAAAATGACGATGAAGAAAACAGCAATCGTGACGGATTCTTCCTCAGGTGTAGAAAAAGAGTATGCAGAAGAACATGATGTCTTCGTATTGCCGATGTCTGTCATCATCGACGGAGTCGCCTATAGGGACGGCGTCGATGCAACAACTGAAGAGATTTACGATATGCTGAAGCAGAGTGGGGAAGGTGCTAAAACTTCGCAACCGCCAATCGGTGAGTTCATGGAGATCTATGAGAAAATAGAAGCGGATGACTCATTTGATTCGGTCATCGCGATCCATGCATCCAGTGAACTTACGGGTACTTACCAAAGTTCGCTGAGTGCTTCTGAAAACATCGACAAGCCAGTCCATGTCATTGACTCCCGTATTGGAAGCTATCCTATGAAGCAGATGGTGGAGCATGCTGTCGAATCGAAGGAATCTGACAAAGGAATTGAAGAAGTGGTAAAGGAAATCCAAGGCATGACCGACCGCGCTCAATTATACCTGCTGCCTAAAAGTTTCAACCAGATGAGGAAGAGTGGCAGAGTATCAGCATCACAATCGATGCTTGCTTCTGTATTGAATATCCATTTGAAGCTTGAATTCGATGATGGAAAAGTAGTCATTGGAGAAAAGCTCCGCACAAAAAAGAAAATCATCAATAATGTAATGGGAAAATTGGAAGAATACGTTAAAGAGAAATCGGTGAGTACAATTGCCATCGTCTATGCAGGGGGCATCGACTTGACTGATGAATGGAGAAAACGGCTGGAAGCACGTCTGCCGGATGTCAAGTTGGTTATAGAACCACTCGTCACTGTGGCAGGTGTCCACACCGGTCATGGCACCATCGGATTCGGCTTTACCAAGGGAAGATGAAGAAGTCGGGACAAATAAAAAATGCAGCTCGGAATCATTTCCGGGCTGCATTTTTTCAGCAAGTCTTACACTGACATGCTGTATATATTCAAGAAAGAGGGACTCCTCTTCGGTTGTCAGGCTGATTACATCACCAAAAGCTTCAAAAGCTTCTTCCAACTGTTTTCCCATCTGTTTACCATGCTCTGTGGGTTCCAGAATTACAAGGCGCTGATCAGTGGGATTTCTAAAACGATGTACAAGTCCAAGCCGTTCCATCCGCTTTATCAAGGGAGAAATGGTTCCGGTATCGAGCCGCAATGTTTCAGCCAACATTTTGATGTTGACCTGCTCCTTATCCAATAAAATATTCAAAACTAAAAATTGTGGATAAGTAATCTCCATTTCTGTCAGCACGGATTTATTGTAGAAGCGGCTAATCTGGTGGTGCAGACTATATACATTAAAGCAGAGGCGTTTGTCCAAAGAGGGTTTAGTCATTAAAGACAACCTCCATTCTGTTTATCATGTGTCCCTTCAGTTATTATACAAGCAATTATATGCGAATTCAATATAAATATTAAGCGCACTTATGCCTTGGTCAAAAGGATAGGGAATGAAGTACGGTAGCAATCATAAAATGATGTATGGTAAAATAACCATAATTATAACTTTTGGGAGGTGACTGCAATTGGGAAGACGAATCTGAACATTAATACGTCCATTGAAAAGCCGGCCCACTGCACAAATATAGTTTCAAAAAGCATACCGCGCAGAATTGCAGTCACATATTACCGGAGGTGAATCCCTTTTAAAAAAGGGAACTAATTGGATATAACCACATTATGGAACTTGATTTTTTTTATAATACTTATATTGCTCACAATGTTTTTTGTGGGCTCTGAATTTGCACTTGTCAAAGCCCGGATGTCGCGTATTGAACAACTGGCTGAAGAAGGGGATAAAAAAGCACAGCGTTTGCGCAAGATGACAGGAAAACTTGATTATTACCTGTCCGCGTGTCAATTGGGTATTACTGTCACTGCACTTGCACTTGGGTGGATCGGTGAATCCACTTTTGCTGGTGTGTTGGCGCCGCTCTTCGAAATGTTGGGGGTACCCAATCAATTGACGACGCCATTGATCATTGGTGCGGCCTTTGTAATAGTCACATTCCTGAACGTCGTCATAGGGCAACTTGCGCCTAAGACGATTGCAGTCCAGTATGCTGAAAAGTTGGCGCTTGCCCTCTCCGGCCCGCTTGCTTTTTTTGGCGCCATCATGAAACCATTCATCTGGTTGATGAACGGCACTGCCAGATTCCTCGTCAGGATCTTTGGCCTTAAAGATGTGCCCGTTGAGCAAGCTCACTCAGAAGATGAGCTGAAGATCATAATGACACAGAGTTATCAGAGTGGGGAAATAAACCAGACTGAACTCGCCTATATGCAAAATATATTTTCATTTGATGAGAGGTTGGCGAAAGACATTATGGTGCCAAGGACTCAGATGATTACAATGTCAGACCCTGTGAATATAGATGACGTCATCGCGACAATCAAGGAGCACAACTTTACGCGTTACCCCATCACAGAAGAAAGCGGAGATAAAGATCAGATTATCGGCTTCATAAATGTTAGGGAATTTTTAACGAACCATGTTTCCGACGAAGAAGTGACCCGGCAGACCATATACATGAAATCCCGATGATTACAGAGGTGTCACGCATCAGTGATGCACTGGTCAGAATGCAACGCGAGCGTGTGCACATCGCGTTGATCATCGATGAATACGGTGGCACGGCCGGGATGATTACAATGGAGGACATCCTCGAAGAGATAGTCGGGGAAATCCGGGATGAGTTTGATGAGGACGAACAGCCTGATATTGTAAAGGTTGAGGAAAACATCTATCATATCACCGGGCGGGTATTGATTGATGATTTGGAAGAACAATTCGATCTGAATTTCAATGATAGTGATGATATCGATACCATAGGTGGTTGGCTGCAGAGCATTAATACCGACCTTGAGATCGACGATACGATAGATACAGCTGACGATAGATGGATTGTCCTTGATATGGATAACCATCTGATTAAAAAAGTGGCGCTCCTAAAAGATCACAACCGAACCATTGAAGACGATGAAGAAGCATAATACAACAGCGTCCCCCACATATGGGGGACGCTGTTCTAGTTCACGACATTCGCGTCGAGGTATCTATAGATATTATATTCCACGGGAGATTCCATTATCATATGCATTGTCACGACTGGTTTACCGGATGTTCCAGGCATCACTGTCTCCTGCAGAGTGTGGTAATCAATCCGACTTTTTCCAAGATAATAGAAGGAAGTGCCTTCATCGTCATCTTTTTTAACGAATATATAAATCGGCATCCCATTTCTGGTGACTGTCGAGTATGGAATTGATCTCCTTCGAAGCTAATGTTCTATTGCTTCTCGTGAACCATTTCAACGTATGGCGATCGAGGAATTCATCATCGTATTTAATGGTGTCGTCAACTGCGTCATTTTTGTGATAGGTGATGAACACCGGACATGTCCCATGTTTTTGCTTATAGCCGTATATTGTCGAAGCTTCATCCTTTTGCCAATTCAGCATACGGCAGACGTCTTTCTGGAATACTTCTGGTTAAGGGTCAATGGTCGGGATTGATCATATTGATTGCCGTTCAATAAGGAAAGTTCCATGATTTGTCTGCAATGCTTCATGAAGACCTTTGAATGGAGAGCGGACTCGAGTGTTTCTGAAGGGTATATATAACCGCTATCCAGACGGACGAGGGGAGAGCCGTATTTCAAGATATCTTGAGCCTTGAAAAAGTCGAGTGTAAATACCCTTATGACAGAATCCATTACTGCATCAGACATGTAATATCCTTGTTTGTGCATCTCCATCTGAAATTCATTCTTATCTACAGGACCGTCCATGAGGGCTTTCAGCAGATGCATTTCGACAATGCGTTTTCCACCGGCCAGTTCTTTCGAAAGGAAAGTCAGCATCTTATCCATTCGGACCTCCAGAGTGCTGTCCTTTTCTTTGATCTTCTGCAGGAATTCCGGGTAGTGCCTATATTTGTTCAGGATGATCATCGGGTCGATTACATCCTTATCGTAGTAGAAGTCCACTAGTGTAGGCTTCCTTCCGATTTTATTCTTAAGGTATACATACATCTCCTTCAAGTGCCTCAAGTTGTCCAAAGAAGACGCATTAATGGCTTGATAGATTTTTTCTTTTGCGACAGCTTCGAAATTGATGGTCGAAACCCCTTTAAGGGGGTACGGTCAATCAGTGAACGCCTCAAATTATCCTTACTATAGGAGTTATCTCCTGTTAGGGCAATCGGAATCATATAATTGTTTCTATAGTTGCCGATGAAATCTATAACGGTAAGATATTCTTTATCATCGTGTTTCCTGAGTCCTCTCCCGAGTTGTTGAATGAAGATGATGCTTGATTGTGTCCGCCTCAGCATGACGACTTGGTTGACTGAAGGGATGTCGATTCCTTCATTGAATATATCCACTGTAACGATGTAATCGAGGTGACCATTCTCAAGACTCCTTACAGCATCCCTCCGTGTGCCCTGTGAATCACTTCCAGTCAATGCAATAGTACGATAACCGAGCAAATTGAGTGCGTGGCTGATCTCCTCGGCTTCTTTTTTATTGGAAACGAACATCAGCCCACAAAGCGTTTCGCCCGAATATCCATAGTATTGGATCTTCTCATGGAGATGTCTGATCCGCTCAGTATCGGTGAGGTCCGACAACCTGCTTGTATCATCGATCTTGAGATCTTCCGTTTCGTAATCAGTCACCCGAAATAATGGAAGGGTGCGAGTATTTCTTCCTCTAAAGCTTTTTGAAGGCGTATTTCATAAGCGATATTGTAGTCGAATAGACCGAAGATCTCATTATCATCGGTCCTCTCAGGAGTTGCTGTCATGCCAAGCAGGAAAGAAGGTTTGAAATAATTGATGATCCTTCTGTATGTACGCGCGCTTGAACGATGTGCTTCATCTACTATTATATAGTCGAACTCATCTGGACTGAATTGACTCAGAGTATCTTCACTCGACATAGTCTGGACTGTTGCAAACAGATATTTGCTGTGGATTGATTTTTGATTGCCGCTGAATACACCGAATGAGGCAGGCGAATCTTCCAGGAGAGTCATGAAATCCTGTCTGGCTTTTTCAAGGATCTGCTCACGATGGGCCAAGAAAAGCATACGTTTTGGTTGGAATTGCTTTACATCAAAGGCGGATAGATACGTCTTGCCGGTTCCTGTAGCGGATACCACAAGGCCCTTATCATGGCCTTTTACCCTAAGCTGTTTGAGAGAGTGCAGTGCTTCCTGTTGCATGAAATTCGGCGCTATTCCTTCAGCCCCTGACGTCCTGTATTGATATTTGGAACGGTCTTCGATGATTTCGAGCACTTTCTGTTTGTCTGGCTGTTCTTTATAGATGCGTTCATATTCCATGATCCAAGTGGCATCAACAGGAGTGGCTTCATCCCATAAAGAATCGAATTGATCCCTGAAATGGTTCAGGACCGCCCCATTATCAAGACTTGTCAATTTAAGATTATATTCATAATTCTTTTTCAGTGCAGAATCCGTCAAATTTGAACTCCCTATGAAGAGGGAGGAATAGGCTGCATTGCTGAAGACATATCCTTTTGCGTGAAATCCCTGTTTATCAGCTATTCTGACATCTATATTCGGAATATTGAGCAGTGCTTTGAACACTTTCGGTTTGTTGAAATTCAAATAGGTAGAGGTGATGATTTTTCCTCTTACATTCCTTTTTGCGAGCTCGTGCAGCGTTGTTTTTAATGTAGCAAGGCCGCCTTCAGTGATGAAGGCGACGGAAATGAAGAATGCGTCACACCCTTCCATCTCATCGAGTATGGAAGACAGGACATTTTCTTCTTTTGAATTGATGATCATCTGTGGAGGATGATGGGCGACCTTTTCTGCATCTTGATCGATAAATCCTCGTTCATAGGCGTTCAATAGATTCATTTCATTCAGTTCCATGGACATCCACCTCTTTCATCCCATTATATTGAAAGGGACAGCGGATTCCAAGATCGACTGCTAAATTGATAAAATCACCGTCAGTATATGATAAGATGGTTTTAAATGAAGGTGGTGGCCCTATGGGTATATTAGAATTTATAGTAGCAACATTACCCGTCGTCTTGGTGTTTTCGATTCCACTTTATGCGATCAACGTCGGTCATAGACAGAAAAAAGAGAAGATGGCAATAAGGAAACTGCAGGAGGAGAAGGAAGTGGAGCGTTTGAAGCAAGAGAATTTCCTTCTTGAAAACAAACAGATGCAGATGGAGCTTGACCGTATAAAAGAGGAACGGGAACAGAAGCGGCTAGTGGAATCGAAAGAGTCAAGATGGCTGATTGAAGACGAGGAAAAAGATCCCCTGTAACGGCCGTTACAGGGATCTTCCATAAGTGTTACTATGCTTTGTTGCCTCCGAGCGCTTTCATGATGAATGATACAATCAAAATCAGGATGATTGCGCCGATCAGTCCACCAAGGATGCTGACGCCACCCAATTGTGGGCCGAAGCTTAGCCCCAGCGCATTTGCAATCGAAGCGCCGACAAGACCTGCAATGATGTTACCGATAATGCCGAATGGCACATCCTTACCTAATATAAGGCCAGCGAGCCAACCAATGATTCCACCGACAATTAATGTAATAATCCAACCCATGGATAGTTCCTCCTTATAATGCTCAAATTTAATTTAACAGATTAAATAATGCATCGTTCTAGTTAGAATATACCCTGGGTTGGCGAGACCAAACATTAATCTGCAGCCATCCTATCTTTTTTCCTGTAATGCCTCATGATGAACAGGAAAAGTATCAACGACAATGTGACGCTGAATGCACTGGTGAAATAGATGGTGCTGTAGCCGAACGCTTCAGCGATGAACCCATAACTGATTGCACCAAGTCCAACCCCCATGTCAAAGGCTGAAAAGAAGGTCGCATTGGCCATGCCACGACGATTGTTATCGGCACGGTTCACAGCCCACGCCTGCAGGGCGGGCTGCACACAGCCGAAGCCGAAACCGTATAATGCTGCGGCGATGAACAGATAATACGGATTGGCCATAATGCCGAGGAGTATCATAGCCGTAATGATTGCGAGCGCACCTGGTACGAAAACGATCGTGATTCCTTTTTTGTCATACAACTTCCCGGCGACTATGCGGGATAGCATAAGAAAGGCTGCATAGATGACAAAATAGAACTGGATGAATGTAGGATCGAAGCCCCGCTCGTAAGTGTAGACGGGGAGGAATGCAGCGATGCCACCAAATGTTACAGTGATGAAGAATAGGAGCGAAGCTGCGGGTAATGCCTGGCGCTCGACAATATCAAATCGTGGCACATAGGTGCTCTTTTCCTTTATGGAAGTGTCGGGAGCTTCAGGCTTTTGATATCGGATATTTGTTGCAAGGATAAGCGCAGTAAGCCCGAGAACCCCACATATTGAAAAGAGCAGAGTGAATGATATCTGGTCGACGAGAAAGAGTCCGAGAGCCGGACCGAAAGCGAGTGCGATGTTACCACTGAGGCCGTAGTAACCGAGCCCTTCCCCGCGTCTTTTCTTAGGGACAAGGTCTGTGGCGATGGTACCAGCAGACGTGCTTGACAGTCCCCAGCCTATACCTTGCATGATGCGGACCGCGAGCAGCAGAGCGATAGTAAAACTTGCGGCCAGTGAAAACATGGAGAGGACAAACAGCAGCAGTCCTGTCAGAAAGACCGGGGCGCGTCCCTTCGTATCAAGCATTTTGCCTGCGCTCGGACGGATGAGCAGAGCAGAAAATGTGAATATGCCCACCACAAGCCCGACCCATCTATCGCTTGCGCCAATCTCCTTGACGAAAAGCGGCAATGTTGGCAGGGTCATCTGGAAGGCAGTGAATATGAAGAAGTTTACGATGACGATAAGTACAAAATCTCTGGTCCATATTTTATTTTTGTCATGTGCCATAAAATTACAACCTTCTCGCTTTTAGATTTGTTGAAGTCCATATTACTTCTTATTTCGAAAGGAATACTATTATATATTCTACAACATTTGACACTTTTTTTCAGCTTGGAGGGGACCGCCTTTGGATTTCTGCGAGAAAAGATAGTGTGTTAAAATAGTGTAAAATAAATGCAAAGGAATTTTCTCCCGATGAAACTGCTGATGATTGATAACTACGACTCGTTTACATACAATATAATCCACTATTTGGAAAAGGTGAGGCAGGATATCGAAGTTGTAACCATCACACCAGATTTGCTGGACTCCATCGATATGAAAGACATTGCCGGCATGATCATCTCTCCTGGCCCTTCCCACCCGGCAGCCCGTCCCGAGGTCATTGAGTTTGTCGGACGGTATTGGGGCGCTCTGCCCATTCTCGGTGTATGCCTTGGACACCAGATGCTTTGGCATATGTGCGGCGGCAGTGTGGCGCACGGTTCGCGCCCCATCCATGGTCATACATTTGAAATTTCCCACGATGGTGGGGCGCTCTTTAAAGGGTTGCCTGAACAGTTTTCTGTAACCCGCTACCATTCGCTTACATGTCTGGGAGAAGTGCCGGAAGAGCTCATGGTCTCGGCGTGGACCGATGAAGGCGACATCATGGCAATCAGGCACAAGAGTTTGCCGATCTATGGAGTGCAGTACCATCCGGAATCGATACTTTCAGAATGGGGTCTTGAGCAGTTCAGGCTTTTCATCGAAGAAATGGAGAAAGGTGAAGAAAATGCAAGTCCATATAAAATTTAAAAGGAATACGGGCAGTCGGCCGCTTTATTTCGCCCATCCAAAAGCAGTGTTTACAGAAAAAGATATGTCGTTGCAGGAAGCACTCCAAAACATCGAGAAATACATCGATGAAGGGTGCTATATCGTCCCGTCACTCAGCTATGAAGCCAAAGAAGGCGGGCCGTTCATCATCGGGGTGTTCGAGTCGCCTGTGGAGCGGAGTGTCTTCCAGTCCGCCTATGGTGAGTATGGAGGCTACTCAATGGGGAGACCGGAATTCATCGATTCCCCTTCTAAAATCAAGGGAGACATCGAAGAAATACGGAAATACATCAAGGATGGGCATACATATCAAGTCAACTATACCACCCGGTTAAGAGGGGGCTTCAGAGGGAACGCGCATGCTTTGTTCGAACAATTGACTTCCCGCAACAATGGAGACTACGCTGCTTTTATCCACTATGGTGAAGACACGATTGTCAGCTGCTCACCGGAATTGTTCTTTGAGAAGGATGCATATGGCAAAATCAGCGCTCGGCCGATGAAAGGGACTTCAAGAAGATATAAGGATCCCCGGGAAGATCAGAAAAGCTATGATTTTCTCAGACATTCAAAGAAGGATCGTGCTGAGAACGTGATGATTGTCGACCTGCTTCGCAATGATCTGTCAAAGTTGGCAGAAAAAGGTAGTGTGAGGGTGCCTGAACTATTTGCAATCGAACAGTATGAAACGGTCTATCAGATGACTTCCAAGATCGAAGCTCAGCTCATGGAGGGACGTCGCACTGCTGATATCATTGATGCCCTCTTCCCATGCGGTTCGATCACAGGTGCCCCCAAACGTTCGACGATCGATATCATCAGCCGTCTCGAGAGTACGCCTCGAGGCTACTATTGTGGCGCAATAGGAATCATCCACCCGGATCGAAGCGAAGTATTCAATGTCCCGATACGTACAATGCATATCAGAGAAGGACAATTTGAATACGGGGCAGGTGGAGGCATTACATATGATTCACTCCCTGCTGCTGAATATGATGAGATTGTTGCAAAAACCGCCTTCTTGGAAGCGGGCAGATACAAATTGATTGAAACGATGCGTTTTGAGTCAGGTGAAATAGCACGGCTAGATCTTCACGAGGCGCGTGTAGATCATTCCAGCAGGAGCCTTGGCTTCCGGCAGCCTGATTTCAAAGAAGCCCTGGTCTCCTATTTGCGGCATCATGCACTACAGAAGGCACTGTCTTTAAAGTACGGGCGCTGATAGATGACAGCGGGGAAGCATCGTTCACCCATGAAGAGATGGGACCCACGGGGCGCATGCAGGCAAAAATCCACAATGATGCAATCGACAGCCCGGCTGAATTCCTATCAAACAAGACAAGCATACGCCATCACTATGAGGGGGTGAGCAATGAATTTCCTCTCGTTTTGTATTATAATAAAAGGCACCAAATCACAGAGTTCAATCTTGGAAACCTGGTTGTGATGGAAAAAGATGGCTATTTCACTCCTTCAGTCGATACAGGACTGCTTGAAGGGGTCATGCGCACATCTCTCATCAGCGATGGTGTCATATCGGAAAGGGATTATGATTTAGATGAGTTCATTCGGCGATATGAGCAAGGTGAAATTGAAGTATATATGATCAATAGCCTAAGGGAATGGGTCGAGGTCAATCTTGATGTTCAGAGGTGAAGGCATGATGGTCCTTTTATGGATGGTATTGATAATTGCGATTGTAATTGGCACACATTTTATTGTGACGTATCTGATTGAAAATAATGTTAAAATAATCGGCGTACTTTTTGCATTTATCGGAGTAACTATAGCAATTCTGCTGGTTCAACTTATCATCAGCAGCATGACGGATTTCGTCGCAGATGAATTGGGAATGTTCTACAAGGATAAATAAAACTTTAGGAGGTGCAACCATGATTTTTTGCAATGGAGATTGCCACATCACCTATCAGAGCGAAGAAGCGCTGGATGAGGCGGTGCGGACACAAGCAGTCCGGTCATTCGAAGATCGGGGGCATGCATATTTGACGAAAGTATCGACGACTGAAAATACGATTACCTTTCAATATTCACCCGTAGTCATCATGGAAGCGGAAAATACGATAGAACCTGGCCACAAAGCCATGATTGAAGCAGAGAAATTTCTCGAAAGGATGGAGATCTCCATATGAGTCTGATTATAAAGGATAGTGGAATGTTGACGTTGCTCCAGACTTTGGATCCAGGTCCTTCAGACCAAAACAATCACTATAACGGTGCATGCGACCGTCTGGCGCATAGACTTGCGAACCAGCTTGTGGGGAATCGTGTCGATCAGCCGACGATAGAGATGACGTTACGTCCAGGCACGATAAAGTTCACCGAACCGACTATAATCGCATTCTCCGGAGCAGAATTCATGGCGAAATCAGGCGACCGTAACATTTATGTCAACCGGATATACCTATTCGATAAAGGAGACGAACTTGTATTCCAAGAAGCAACGCGTGGGAACAGGGTGTATCTCGCAGTAGCCGGGGGAATTAAAGTCGAGGGTTCAAACATCTTGAAATCTGGGGACGAGGTTCTCATGTGCCGTGAATATACACAGCAACATGACGAACTGTTCAATAAGTTGAAACGGCATAACGAAGTGAATTGGGGGTCGATACCTACGCCTTGGTCGAAGTGTATATATCGGATACATACCATCTTGTAAAGCGTCCGGATATTCCTGATTCAGTCTATGAAGCACTGGAGGCGGGTGAATATACGGTACAATATGAAGAATATCGCATCACGCTGCATCTTGAAGGGCGACGAATCAATCTGTCTCCTCAAAATATGGAACATGCCGGTGTTCGGGGCGGTGTCTATATTTCAGAGGAACAGCCACTTCTTGCATTGAACGATTTCGATGCGTCCACTAAAGCATCGCACGTAGGGACGATTCCTTCTTATCATCTCCATAAACTTGTACAGAAACGTCCGGGATCTAAAATTCAATTCAAATGCATATCCGCAGAAGATGCCCACGCCAATCTATATGCGCATCATCTTTGGGTGAAAAGCCTGTTCAAGGCGATTGACTATAAATTGTCAAAAGAACTGATAAAAGAGAAAATGTAGAATTCTGCCCAGGCTGCAGCCTGGGATTTTTTTCTGTCCTCAAGTAAGATAGCAGACTTGTTCTACAACAAATGGCATGCAAAATAAGGTATAATGATATATCAGAAATAAGGGTTGCCGACCAAGGCAAAAAGTGGGAATGGTATTATTATGGAAATGGAAAAGACTCTAAAGCAATATTTTGGATTTGAAAACTTCAGGCCTAAGCAAAGGGAAATCATAGAATCTGTCATGCATGGAAACAATACCCTTGGAGTGCTTCCGACTGGCTCAGGAAAATCGATTACTTTCCAGGTGCCGGGATTGAAGCTCGAAGGTTTGACGTTGGTCATCTCCCCGTTGATATCTCTTATGCAGGATCAGGTGGAAGCGTTGAGTAGGCAAGGCATTCCAGCCGCCTATCTGAATTCCACCTTGAAAAGACAGGAAGTGGAGCATATAAATGCGGGCCTTGAAGCAGGCGCCTATCAATTTCTATATGTGGCTCCTGAGCGTTTTAATAATGAAGCGTTCAAGCAGATGATTACACGCATGAATGTGTCCCTTGTCGCTTTCGATGAAGCGCACTGCATATCCAAATGGGGCCATGACTTCAGACCGAGCTACCAAAACATCATACCCGTATTGAAATCATTGATACCGGATGCTGTAACAATGGGGTTGACCGCCACTGCAATAGAGGAAGTACAGACTAATATAAGGGAATTGTTGGACATTGCTCCGCAGAATGTCTATACGACAAGTGTGGCCCGCAATAATCTGCAACTCAGTGTCAATCCGACCTACCAGCGGGAGCAATTCATCCGTACCTATGTCGAGACGCATAGTGGTGAGTCGGGCATCATCTATGCAGCAACACGTGCAGAGGTGGAGAAGTTGTCCGGCCATCTCAAAGAATATGACATTGATAACATCATCTATCACGGTGGACTTGCCAAAGATGAAAGAAACCGCAATCAGCAGCGGTTCATAGATGGGGAAGTGGATTTGGCGGTGGCGACGAACGCCTTCGGCATGGGAATCGATAAACCCGACATACGATTCATCATCCATCATAATCTGCCCGGCGATCTGGAGAGCTATTACCAGGAGATTGGACGTGCGGGAAGGGACGGGGCAGCGAGTGAGTGTATACTGCTGTCAAGCCCGCGGGATATCGGTCTGCACCAATTCTTCATAGACCGTTCCAACTCGACGGATCAGTATAAAGATCACATGAGGGCTAAGCTTGACCGCATGATCCAATATAATCGCACAAGCAAATGTCTGAGCAGCTTCATCATCAAATATTTTAATGAAGATGAATATGTGGTCGAGTGTGGCCAATGTTCAAACTGCAGGGAGAAGGGGCGCACATATGACATGACAGCTGAAGCCAAGCTTGTCATGCAGGCTGTGTCACAAAATGCTGTGAGGATGACTAAAGAACAGACCATACAAGTATTGAGAGGGGAAATGGCAGAAAACGTGATTGCCTTCCAGCTAGATGAATCAGCTGCTTTCGGTACCATGGCGCACTATTTGACGAGTGAGCTCAATCATATATTAGAAGAGCTCATCTACAGGGGCTATCTCCACATGGAAGCGGGTGGACTCGAACTTACTGAGAGGAGCAAGATAGTCCTGGAAGGTGAACGCACCCTCTACACCGTGCCTTTCAGGAAACACTTCAATGAAAAAGTCGATATCAGTACCACATCTTCGCCGAATGAACTTCTTTTTGCCAAGCTTGCAGAAACGAGATGTCATCTTGCTGAGAAGCACGGCGTCCGGGAAGAAGACATATTTACCGATAATACATTGCGGGAGTTTGCCAAAAAAACACCACAATCCAAGCAGGATATGGTAAATATACACCGAGTGGGCAATTACAAGCTCAAACACTACTGCCCGGATTTTCTTGAAACAATCAACAGCTATAAACGCCAGATGCAGGAAACAAAATAAATAAGCCGGCCAATGGGCCGGCTGTTTCTTGTCAAATCTTAGAATGTTTCGGCGGTCTGTTCTTCATGAACATGTAGTAGCTTGCCCCGAAGATTATGATGTAGCCGACTATGGAGAGCATATCCGGCACCTCATTGAAGAAGATGATGCTGAAGATTGCAGTATACAAGATAGTGGAATAGAAGAAAATCGATATTTCACGTGCCGGTGCATAACTGTAGGCGATGGTAAGCCCAAATTGGCCAAGTGCAGCGAATATACCTGCCGATACGAGCAGCCAAAACTGCCCAGTGGTCATTGGTTCAAAATTCCATATGAAGAACGGGAGCAGGGCGACCGAGGAAAAGAAAGAAAAATAAAACACTACAGTGTAGAATTTTTCCCGGCTGCCAAGGACACGAAGAACAGTATAGGCTCCTGCAGCAGATAGAGCACCGAGCACAGCAATCAGAGCATATATTGTCTCGCTTGAGAGGGAAGGCTTGATTATAAAAACAGCTCCAGCAAAAGCGATGATGATGGAGATCATCTGATATCTGCGTATATATTCCTTCAGGAAGATCGCACAGAGAATGATGGTGAAGAACGGGCTCAGTTTATTGAGTATATCCGCATCACTAAGCACCATCTTATCGATGGCAAAGAAGTTCAGCAGAACTCCAAGCAGTCCAAACGACGATCTAAGGAGCAGAAGCCCCTGATTCCTTCCATGACCAAAAAGTCTTTCTTTGTAGTACAATGCAAAGGGCAAGGCGACGAGCATCGCCACAAAGTTTCTGAAAAATGCTTTTTGGACGGTAGGCAAGTCACCGCTATATTTTACAAAAAGGGCCATCAGACTGAATCCAAGTGAAGAAATAAGCAAGGCAATGATGCCTTTTACGGTATTGTTCATTATTATGCCAACCCCATCTTTATATTTTATTTCAAGGTTTTACATTCTGGAATTTTACACAAAAAAATTTAGAAGAATTTCCGATATAGTATAACATACTTATGGTGCACCTTTGGAGTCGTTAAGGTGATATTATGCGCAATGAAATTCCTTTTAATGCCATTGTAAATTAAATGCCAATATGGCATCATAGGGTATGTCATACGTATATATTGTGTACCGAATGATACTTAGGCACAATATATAGTGTTTAACTTAAACACTAAACATGTAAAATTATAATGATGCAAGATGGATGAAGACGAACTCCAGTTCGTCCGCTCCGTTTTTACGATGGCATGGAAAAGGAGGGGTGGCATGATCATTGCATTCTATTCGATGACCGGAAACGTCAGACGCTTTATCAACGGTTCTGGAATTGCTGAAGACTATGATACTTATGAGATACGTGCTTCAAACAAAGATGAACGTATACATGAGCCATTTATATTGGTAACCAGCACCTATGGTTTCGGTGGAGTGCCGAACGAGGTGAAAGTCTTCCTTGAAGTCAACAACGACCTTATGATGGCAGTCGCATCCAGCGGCAACCGCAACTGGGGCGAAAATTTTGCGCGTGCAGGTGAAGATATAAGTGAAAATTACAATGTTCCCTTGCTGATGAAGTTTGAACTGCACGGAACCCAAAAAGATAGGGAAGAATTCTTTGGAAAGGCAGGAGCTATATATGAAAGTTATGGACGATCAGAAATTCAATCATATTGAGTTGAACAACGAAGTGACAAAGCGCGATGAAACGGGCTTTTACCAATTGCATAAGGACCAGGAAGCACTTGAAGTGTTCATGGAGGAAGTGAAGGCTAACACCATTCATTTCGATTCTGAATTGGAACGGATGCATTATTTGGTGGACAATGACTTCTACTACGATCTATTCCAGGAGTACACAGACGAAGACGTACTTGAAATCGTAGCATATGCAGACAGTATTCCATTCAAGTTTAAAAGCTATATGGCTGCCAGCAAGTTTTTCAAAGACTATACAATGAAGACAAATGATAAGAAATATTATCTTGAAGATTATAAACAGCATGTGGTAATCGTCAGCCTCTACTTGGCTAAAGGAGATAAGGAGCGTGCGAAGCGTTTCATCCTCTCGATGATCGAACAGCGCTATCAACCGGCAACGCCGACCTTCCTGAACGCAGGCCGGGCCAAGACGTGGAGAGATGGTTTCTTGTTTCCTGCTTGAAGTCGACGATAGCCTGAACTCAATCAACTATATCGATTCAACGGCAAAACAGTTATCTAAAATAGGGGGCGGGGTTGCGATCAACCTTTCCAAACTCCGGGCACGCGGCGAAGCGATCAAAGGCATCAAAGGCGTCGCTAAAGGGGTGCTCCCTGTAGCTAAATCACTGGAGAATGGATTTGGCTATGCAGATCAGCTGGGACAAAGACCTGGGGCCGGTGCCGTCTATCTCAATATCTTCCATTATGATCTTCCAGAATTCCTGGACACGAAAAAAGTGAACGCTGATGAAGATCTGCGTTTGGCTACGATTTCAACAGGCCTTGTCATCCCCTCCAAGTTCTTTGATCTTGCCAAGGATAACCAGCCGTTCTATCTGTTCGCGCCTCATACGGTAGAGCGTGAATACGGTCAATCACTGGACGACATGAACCTTGATGAGATGTATGAGGATCTGGTGGCTAATGACAATGTCAAAAAACGCAAACTGGATGCCCGCGACATGCTCAATACAATCGCACAGACACAACTCCAGTCGGGTTATCCATATATCATGTTCAAAGATAACGCCAACAAAGTGCACCCGCTTAAGGATATCGGACAGATAAAAATCAGTAACCTATGCACTGAGATTTTCCAGCTGCAGGAAACGTCTACAATCAATGATTATGGCACAGATGATGAGATCCGCAGAGATATTTCATGTAACTTAGGTTCCTTGAACATCGCAAATGTGATGGAGTCCGGAAAAGTACGGGATTCAGTCCATGATGGCATTGAAGCACTGACTGTAGTGAGTGACTCTACAGCCATCGCCAATGCGCCAGGTGTCAAAAAGGCGAATGACGAATTGCATTCCGTTGGTCTTGGAGCAATGAACCTACATGGCTATCTCGCTAAAAACAAGATCAATTATGAATCTGCGGAAGCAAGGGATTTTGCGAATGTCTTCTTCATGCTGCTTAACTTCTATTCCCTCGAAAAATCGATGATGATTGCGAAGGAACGCAAAAAGACATTCAAAGGTTTCGAAAAATCCGAGTATGCGAACGGTGCCTATTTCGAACGCTACATCAACGATGTTGTGGAACCTGAATTCGATAAAGTGGCAGAACTTTTCACTGATATCCATATCCCGACGCAACAGGATTGGGCGGCGCTCCGCGATGAGGTTGTAGAACATGGTCTGTTCCATGCCTATCGTCTTGCAATTGCCCCGACCCAGAGCATTTCATATGTCCAGAATGCAACGAGCTCGGTCATGCCGATTGTCGATTCAATCGAGCGCCGTACCTACGGTAATTCTGAAACATTCTATCCGATGCCATTCCTGTCTCCGGAAACCATGTGGTACTACAAGAGTGCATTCAATACCGACCAGATGAAGCTGATCGACATGATTGCTACAATCCAGCAGCATATCGACCAGGGCATCAGTACGATCCTATATGTAAACTCAGACATCTCGACTAGAGAATTGGCCAGGCTTTATATATATGCACACCACAAAGGATTGAAATCCCTGTACTACACAAGGAATAAACTGCTCAGTGTCGAAGAGTGCACCAGCTGTTCAATATAAGAGAGCAAGGATAAAGGATCATTAAAATGATTGCAGTTAACTGGAACAAAGAAGATGACATGACCAATGTGTTTTGGCGACAGAATATATCCCAGATGTGGGTGGAGTCGGAGTTTAAAGTCTCAAAAGATTTGGCTTCATGGGCAGGAATGTCGGAAGATGAAAAGGACACCTTCAAAAAAGTATTGGCGGGATTGACCGGCCTCGATACCCATCAGGCCGATGATGGCATGCCGCTCATCATGCTCCATACTGATGACCTCCGCAAAAAAGCGGTGTACTCTTTCATGGGCATGATGGAGCAGATTCATGCGAAATCCTACTCCCATATATTTTCGACGCTGCTCCCTTCCAAAGAGACCAATGTGCTCCTCGATGAATGGGTGCTTGAGAATGAACATCTTAAATTCAAGGCAGCTAAAATAGTGGGATACTACCATAAATTATTCAACAGCGAAGCATCTGTATACGATCAGTATATGGCGCGCGTCGCGAGCGTATTCCTGGAATCGTTCCTATTCTATTCCGGCTTCTATTATCCATTGTATCTCGCCGGACAGGGACGTATGACGACAAGTGGGGAAATCATCAGGAAGATCCTGCTGGATGAATCCATCCACGGCGTCTTCACTGGCCTGGATGCCCAATCCATGAAAGGGGATATGTCTGCAGAAGAGCAGGAGCGTGCCGATAAAGAGATGTACGAAATGCTCAAAGAACTCTATGCAAACGAAGAGGCCTATACAAAAGCCCTGTACGATAAGATCGGCCTGACTGAAGATGTGCTGAATTATATCCAATATAATGCCAATAAGGCACTCGCCAATCTAGGGTTCGAACCCTACTTCGAAGAGAAGGCTTTCAACCCGATTATAGAGAACGCACTGGATACCACGACCAAAAACCATGACTTCTTCAGTGTCAAAGGTGATGGTTATGTGATTGCGCTTAATGTTGAGCCAATCCAGGATGAAGACTTCATATTTGATGATGTGAAATAGAAGTATCCTAAATAAGGTTGAAATGATCCATAAGAAAGCAGCCGGAGATTCCAATAGATCTCCGGACCGCTTTTTTTCAATCGAGGAAGTCGTGATGCCGGAATATCTAGTCTTCCGGCTTCTCCTTGACCTCCTCACCGTTTTTCCCTTCATATCTCAAGCCCCATCCTGTTATTGCCGCGAAAAGCATAATGAGGAAAAGGAACCATCCTTGGAATACAAATGGGAACACTGCTGTCGGCTCAACAATAGGCAACCAATCATATGACTGGTTCTTTATCGTCTGTACCGTTGACCACCCCAATAGGACGGGTGCGCCCCACGGGAAGATATACCCTAAAGCTGAAGTCACAGCATCCAGCATATTGGCTCTGCGGTAACGGTGGATCTATACTTCTCACCAATCTCCCTTACGAATGGGGCAGCAGCAATTTCAGCGGCGGTATTGATCGTTATTGAGCTGTTCAGTATGGAAACTATCGCCCAGATTGAAAGCTCAGCTCTACGTACAGAGTTTTTGATCCATTTGACAAGGCCGTTGGTGATGGCTTCCATCGTTCCGCCGAGTCTCATCAAATGCGCTGCACCAACTATAAGCAGGATAAGTATGGCCATGTTAAAATATCCGGTCAACCCTGAAACCAGTGCCCCTTCAACGACTGTGTCCGTCTCTGGATTGAACCTTAAAATATCTCCTGGTGTCCCAGGTGCTATTGCGAATATCAGTAAGATGGCCGATAAGATGCCCCATGTGAGGGACGTCAGAAGATGTTGGCCGGATAGGGCGAGTACCAGTACGAGAGCGAAAGGTACCAGCATGATCAGGCCGTCCGGTGTGACGGACTCCAATATGGAGGCAGTTGAGACTTGTTCAGATGTGGAAGAGCCTCCGCCTCCAAATATGGCAAACAATATGACGGCAGGAATCGCTGCAGCAATCGAATACTTGAAGCGGCTGCGCACAACCCCTGGTACATCCGCATGCTGTGTGGTTGCAGAAACAATCGTCGTATCGGATACCGGTGCGAGGTTGTCACCGAACACCGCTCCGGCCAGAATGGCCGCGAACATGAAGGTCGGGTCGGCCCCGACAGCGACCCAGCCGGATACATCAGCGTACAGAAAGCAACAGTTGTACCGTATCCGGTACCGACGGCAGTCGAGAAAGTCGCTGCCAATAAAAAGGTGAGGGCGACAAAAAGGCCCCCTTCAACACCTGTCACGGAACCAATCCACACCAAACCTTCAACAAGGCCCCCGACCTGCAGCACCTGTGCAAACATGCCGGCATAGAACCAGGCCACCATCGCAATCAGGCCTACTGGTTGTGCCAGACCGTCAAACAATCCTTGGGCATAGTCTTCCCATTTGCTTTTGCACAGGAGCAACCCCAATGTCACTCCAATCACGGCTCCCAACACAAGCGCCACTTCTGATGATAATTGCATTACACTGATCGTTATTGCCCATATCACAAAAAACAGTAAAGGGACCGCTGCACCGAATGGTCCCAAACGGAAATCCAGTTTTTTTACAGTCCTTTCTCCAGTTGCACGATCCAATTCTTCGTTATCGGTCAAATTTCTCCCCTCCCCACAATTGAATCGACACCATTACTTAATGTCGATTATCACTATTATTCTAACATATAATCAGAAAACATATAATATTCAAATAATAATTGGGGTAAAAACAATACTGTTCTGTAACGTAGCCCCGTAAGATCCTTGCCTTTAATTAAAACAGATAATTCGACTTGACAAAAATTATGTGTACCTTATGATGGTATTAGAGTTTTTCAACTTAATACAAGCATTCTTTCGGGGCAGGGTGAAATTCCCAACCGGCGGTGAGAGCCCGCGACCTGCATCTATAATTGATGTGGCTGATTCAGTGGAAACCTGAAGCCGACAGTGAAAGTCTGGATGGGAGAAAGAATTGTGGAACATACTGATTAAAGTATGCTTATTTGGCATACCTTAAAATGAGGCATCGATTACGCGTGTCAGCAAACGTGCGCATATCCGGATGTCTGTTTCTGCATACAATCCTTTAAGCGCCGATGAATCCATTCATCGGCGCTTTTATATTGAGGAGGTAGAAATTGAATCATTATATGAAAATGGCACTACAACTTGCCCAAATGACCTCAGGCCAGACTGGAACCAATCCGGCTGTCGGTGCAGTTATAGTGAAGGATGGAAAAATAATCGGCATGGGAGCCCATTTGGGATATGGCGAACCTCATGCTGAACGTCAGGCGCTGGCAACATGCAATACAGACCCTGCAGGTTCAGACATGTATGTAACGCTTGAACCGTGTTCACATCATGGCAAAACTCCGCCTTGTACAGAGGCGATAATTGCGGCAGGGATAAAAAAAGTGTACTATGCCGCGAAGGATGAGAATGTGAAGGTAAGAGGGCATGAAGTATTGAGCGCGGCCGGTGTCCAAGTCGCACATCAACAGGAAGCTGAGATAGACCGCTTCTACCATCCTTTCTTTACGCATTTGAAAAGGAAGCATCCTATAACCACATTGAAATGTGCTATGAGTCTGGACGGTAAGCTTGCCCTCTGTGATGGCACAAGCAAATGGATAACGGGAGAGGCTGCGAGGTATAATGTCCATGAAGAAAGGCATGTCCACGACGGCATACTGGTCGGCGGCACGACCCTGCTCCAGGATAACCCACGCCTCACTGCCCGGGTATACGGGGGCGGGAACAGTCCTGTACCGATCATTCTGCTTGGGGATGGGGTGCTGCATGACCATCTGCATATATTCGACCATGATAGCCGGCCGATTATTTTTACGACGAACGAAATGAATATGAAATACAGCGACCGATGTGACCTCAGAGTGGGCGAGAGACCACTCGAAGAAGTGTTGGAAGCATTGTATGAAGAAGGCATATCAACCCTTTTTGTAGAAGGTGGTGGGAGCATCCTCACTTCTTTTATAGAACAGGAATTATACGACAGGATCATCTTATATATCGCCCCGAAATTGTTTGGTGAATCCGGTCATGGGTTGTATCAATCCCAGATTTCAAAATGGAATCTGCTGTGCAGCTAGACCTGGAGAAAGTTGAAAGCCTCGAATCTGATCTTAAATTGACTTATAGAAAGGCTTGAGGATATGTTTACAGGAATAATTGAACAAGTGTGCGAAGTGGAAGAAGTCGAAGATACAGGACAGCATACCCGATTGCTGGTGAAGAAAGGCATGTTTGATGATCTGAAAATCGGCGACTCCATCAGCATTGACGGTGTCTGTCTGACTGTAACCCATCTGGATGATGAATGTTTCACAGTCGAAATGATCAACAAGACCAAAAATATTACAAATCTCGGCCCGATACACCCAGGGAGCATGGTGAATCTGGAGCGGGCATTGACCATGAACACGAGACTTGGCGGACACTTCGTTTCAGGCCATGTTGATGGTGTCGGCAAGGTGATGCATAAAGAAGCCGATGGCAGCGCGGTTAATATGTATATCCAATGTCCTGGGGAGTTGATGAAATATATGACGGACCGGGTTCTATCGCAATAGACGGCATCAGCCTGACATTATTTGGAGTGCAGCCCGAGCGTTCCGAAATCATTATCAGCCTGATACCTGAAACACAATCCAGTACGACACTTGGAGGCAAGTCGCCTGGCGATGCCGTTAATATAGAGGCAGATATGCTGATGAAGCATGTAGAGCATCTATTATCCTGGGAAACTTTAGAGGCTGGAGAGACGAGGAAAGAGGAGGCACCCATGTTTGATTCGATTGAAGCGGCTCTACAGGATCTTAAGGCCGGAAAACTGATTATCGCAGTAGACGACGAAAACCGGGAGAACGAAGGAGATCTCATCGGTATTGCAGAATTCATCAGCGAAGCTGAAGTGAATTTCATGGCCACTCACGGCCGCGGACTGATATGTGCGCCGATTTCAGCTGACATTGCTGAGGAGGCGGGACTCTCCCTGATGATTGAGGATAGCAGCGATCCTTATAAAACTGCATTTACGGCATCCATCGACCACAAATCATCTACAACTGGAATCAGTGCACATGAACGTTTCAGGACAATTCAGGCCCTGACCGGCAAAACTGTCAATCCAACTGAGTTCAATCAGCCGGGCCATGTCTTTCCGCTCATAGCAAAGGGAGGAGGTGTCCGGGAACGCATGGGTCATACGGAGGCCTCCGTGGAACTTGCACGCCTTACAGGCGCCTCCCAAGTCGGTGTCATATGTGAAATCATGAATGAGGATGGTACTATGGCGCGCGTTGACGACCTGGTTCAATATAAAAGGAAACATGGCCTCAAGATGATTACAATCGAGGCATTGAGAAAATATGTTGAAAAGAAAAGTGCGGTCACTCTGGAGACGACCATAAATATGCCTACCGAATACGGTACGTTTAAAGTTTACGGGTTTATCGATAAAGGGACCGGACAGGAACATCTTGCGCTGGTACATGGAGAGGTGGGCAATAAGACCAATGTCAGAATCCATTCGGAATGTCTGACTGGTGATGTTTTCCGCAGCCTTCGCTGTGATTGCGGTGCGCAGCTCGAAAAAGCCATGAATATCATGAGCCGTGAAGATGGCGTCATATTATATATGAGGCAAGAAGGCCGGGGCATTGGTCTGATCAATAAGATGAGGGCCTATGAATTGATAGAAGATGGTTATGATACGGTCAGTGCGAATGAGCATCTTGGCTTCGATGCAGATCTGCGCACATATGATGCAGCTGCAGAAATGCTCCGGCAATTGGGCATCGACCAGGTTACCCTGTTCAGCAACAATCCAAGCAAGATAAAGGGGCTTGAGGCTGAGGGGATAAAAGTACAGCATAAAAGCCATATCGTTGAATCGAATCTAATCAACCAGGATTACTTGAAGACCAAAAAAACAAAGCTTGGACATATGCTTTAGGAGGAAATGATAATGAATAAAATAGAAGCCAATATGATAGGGACGGATCTGAAAATCGCGATTGTCGCAGGACGGTTCAATGATTTCATCACTTCCAAGCTCATTACCGGTGCCGAAGGTGCTTTACTCAGCCATGGCATCAAATCTGAAGATATCGACCTGTTTCATGTGCCGGGAGCTTTCGAAATCCCGCTCATCACCAAGACGTTGGCCGACTCGGGAAATATGATGCGATTGTAGCATTGGGATGTGTAATCCGAGGGAGCACCACCCATTATGACTATGTGTGCAATGAAGCGGCCAAAGGTATTTCGAACGCTTCTATATCCTCAGGCGTCCCAGTCATGTTCGGGCTGCTTACTACCGAAACGATTGAGCAGGCAGTGGAGAGGGCCGGCACAAAAGCAGGCAATAAAGGGGCCGACGCAGCACTCGGCGCAATCGAGATGGCTAACTTGATGAAGAAAGTAATATGATTATTACACAGGCTTCCTGAGTGGACCGAAAGATATATATTTCAGATAACGTTCATATTTATGGACGCTAAAGCACTTCTTTCCATGGTACGCTGTAAAATACGTACTAAATAAGGAGATGAAGCGAATGAATTTGAAAGTAGGTTTTTTCACGGCCTTAACCTCAGGAGTCCTGTTGCTTTCCGCCTGTGGCGGCGGTGCAGATGACGATCATGAAATGAGCCATGAAAACTCAAGTGGTGATGAAATTAAATCACTGGAAGCCAGTTTGGAAGTGCCTGAAACGGTGGAAGCTGGTGAAACGGCTGAATTTATCGCGCATGTCACGTCCAATGATGAAGATGTGACAGATGCCGACAAGGTTGTGTTTGAAGTCAAAAAAGATGAGGAAAGCATAGAGAAGATTGAAGCTGAACATTCAGAAGCAGGTGCTTATATGATTGACTATACCTTCGATGAACCGGGTGACTATGTAGTCATATCACACGTCGACGCCTTCAGTCTCCATACGATGCCGCAAGAGGAAGTGACGGTGGAATAGACTGTCTGAGGTGCCATCCTTCAGTTTGTAAAGCAGCTGTTTAAGGTTTACAATAGAGGTAGCAATTATCTAGATATGGCGCTTTAATCAGGAGGATAAGATGAATTTGAAAGAGAAGACTTATGTAGTGTCGGATGCTGCTACTCCCCTAGGCAGGGAACTGTCGATGTATCTTGCGCAGGAGGGGGCCAACGTCATTTTGGCGGGGGTGGATTACACTGAGTTGGAAAATCTTTTTGAAGGTCTAAATCAAAGTTCTGAGGGCACGCACAAAGTGGTGTTTTTGGAACAGGCGAAAGAGATAGATTGGGTAGCGACGGTTGAGGAGATCCAACAGGATTACAATACATTGAATGGCATCGTATTGGTTCATAGGATCTTTACGGAGAACCGTTCCGTCTATGATGTATCATTCGACGAATTCAACCAGGTAATGTATGAACATGTATGGGGACTTATCTCGGCATCCGTACATTACGGCCGATGCTGAAGGATGAGAGTGATGCGAAGATCATCAATGTGATTGAGCCGTCATTTGAAGATGTCTTCGAAAGGAACCTCTACTACACAGTTACAGGCGCAATCGAGGCATTGACACATTCTACCGCTGCCGAACTGCGGAGGGAAGATGTGGATGTGTACGCCTTAAGCTACAGGCCTTCCATCCGCTATGAAGAATCGGGGGGCGCTCTTATCACGAAGCGCTCAGCACAATAATGGCCATCCTATACGGGGAAGAGAACATGCCGAATGGAGAAACCATTATAATCAATTAAACAACTGGATACCATCTGATGCCAATCGGGTGGTTTTTTTATTATATTGGATTTTGAATGCTTGAAATTGAAGCATTGACGTGTATAATTGAACATGTGGTTATCGCTGATAATCATTATCAATTAAGGTGGATTAAAATGATATATAAACTGTTCAGGCTAGACATCATGATCATATTATTGATAGTACTTTCGATTGTCTCGATGTTTGTCGGGGTGGTTGAACTTTCTCCGGGAGATTTGTTTAATTTGACGGAGAACCAGAAGAATATCATTATGGAAAGCCGCTTGCCGAGAACAGTTGCGATTATCATTTCCGGTGCATCACTCAGTGTTTCCGGCCTGATTATGCAGCAATTGACACGCAATAAGTTCGTCTCTCCAACGACGGCTGGTACTATGGACTGGGCACGTCTCGGTATATTATTGGCCCTGATGTTCTTTCCGACTGCCAGTCTGCTCGTCAAACTGATTTTCGCGTCGGCACTCAGTCTTTTGGGGACGATGCTTTTTATGCAGATTATTCAACGGGTCCAATTTAAAGATGTAGTATTCGTTCCATTAATTGGTCTGATGTTGGGTAACGTTGTTGCCAGTGTAGCGACATTCCTGAGCCTGAGGACGAATTCGATTCAGTCATTATCTAGTTGGCTGCAAGGTGATTTTTCCATAATCATTTCTGGACGATACGAAGTATTATACATAAGCATTCCTTTTCTCATCATTGCATTGTATTATGCGAATCAATTTACAATTGCGGGGATGGGTCGCGACTTTTCAAAAAACCTGGGGCTCAATTATCAACGCGTGATGAATATTGGGTTGCTTATTACCGCTGTAATCACAGCATTAGTGGTGGTCACAGTGGGCATGTTACCATTTCTTGGCCTGATTATCCCGAACATCATTTCACTATTTCGGGGTGATCACCTGAAGAACACAATTTTTCTGACTGCTGTGCTTGGTGCCGTTTTTGTCATGATCTGTGACATTCTTGGACGCATCATCATCTTCCCGTATGAAATTTCCATCGGCTTGATGATTGGTGTCATAGGAAGCTTCATCTTCCTGATTATGGTCTTCAGGAGGGTGAGATCCAATGCATGATAAGAAGAACAACAGGCGACTCATCATTTTTGCAGCTGCAGCACTCATCATTGCAGGGCTCTACACCTTCTATCAGTTGAACTTCGATATACTCTATTATCAGTTGCCGTCACGTCTAAATCGTGTGGCTACTATGATCATTGTGGGTATAGCGATTGCCCTGTCAACAGTGATCTTTCAGACCATAACCAAAAACCGTATCCTGACTCCATCAATAATGGGGCTCGATTCCGTCTATCTATTTATACAGACGGTAATAGTATTTGTTGCAGGTGCACGCTCTCCTCTGATTACGAACGACAACGTGAATTATCTGGTCAGCATGATCGGGTTGGTAATCTTTACTGTATTCGTCTTCAAGTACCTGTTCAAGATGACAGGGAACCATGTATTCCTGCTGCTGCTGATCGGCATCATTCTGGGTACATTCTTCAGCAGCCTGTCGACATTCATGCAGATGCTCATCAATCCGGATGACTTCCTCGTACTGCAGAGCTCAATGTTTGCCTCATTCAATGCAATCAATGAACAGCTGCTTCTGGATTACCGCTGCCATCGTGCTGGTTATGCTTCTTATAGTACTGAAGGACTTCCATTCACTTGATGTCATCACACTAGGCCGGGATCATGCAATAAACCTGGGTGTGAACTATGATAGGAAGGTGTCCCAGCTGCTTCTCATCATTGCGGTGTTGGTCTCGGTGTCTACCGCACTGGTTGGTCCTATAATGTTCCTCGGTTTGCTTGTCGTAAACTTGGCCCACGAGGTGTTCAAGACATATAAACACCGTTACCTGCTTATCGGTAGTTCACTCATTGCAGTGATTACACTGCTGGTCGGACAGATTTTGACACAGTATGTATTCAACCAGGCAGTCGAGATCAGCGTAATCATAAATCTTGTAGGTGGCGTATACTTCATCATATTAATGCTTAAGGAGAGTCGAAGATGATCGATCTTAAAGGTATTTCCAAATTCTATGGCCAGAAAAGTAGTCAACGACGTATCCGTTTCAATTGCCAAGGGTAAGGTGACTTCTTTCATTGGCCCAAACGGTGCAGGTAAGAGTACAGTCTTGTCCATGGTCACACGTCTTTTGAACCATGACAGTGGAGAAGTTCTCCTGGAAGGTAAAAACATACTCAATGCTCCGAGCGATGCCCTAGCCAAGAAGATTGCGATCCTAAAGCAGTCCAATAATATGGACTTGAAGATTACTGTCAGAGAATTGATCTCTTTCGGTCGTTTCCCTTATTCCAAAGGCCGTCTCACACAAAAAGATAATGAAATCATAGATGAAGCCATCAGCTACATGGAATTGGAAGATTTTGAAGAACGCTATATCGATGAGCTGTCCGGCGGACAGAGGCAACGCGTCTATATCGCCATGACGATTGCCCAAGATACGGAATATATTTTCCTGGATGAACCGCTTAATAATCTTGATATGAAGCATTCAGTGCAGATAATGCAGATTTTAAGGCGATTGGTGCGTGAGCGCAACAAGACGATAATCATAGTGATACATGATATAAACTTTGCCTCATGCTATTCAGATAACATTGTTGCGATGAAAGATGGCAAAATCGCAGTCAGTGGCAAAAAAGATGATGTCATCAAAAAGGAAATACTGGAAGACATCTATGAGATGGATATCAATATAGAATGCATATACGGACAGCAGATATGCGTCTATTTCGATGAGCATGAGAATGCAACTGTAGATGATTTCATCGAGGACCAGGCACGCGCCTAATGAAAGCATAGACATTAAGGGAGGTGATGGGTACTTATCGGATATATGGATGTTTTTAGTGGGGGCTAAAGACACATAGGAAAGAGGAATAGAAATGAAGAAATTTTATTTATTGTTGGCAATCATGATGATCATGGTCCTTGCCGCTTGCGGCAATACTGAAGGTACATCGGAAAAAGAAGCAGCCGAAGGTTCAAGTTCTGATAAGGAGACAGTTGAGGTCAGGAATAATTATATGATTTCTGACGAGTCTTCCGATGACGAAGAAGCGAGTGAGGAAGTTTCCGAAACGGTTGAAGTGACGAAAAACCCGGAAAGTGTAGCTGTATTTGATTATGGTGCACTCTCTACAATAGATGAACTTGGAGAAGCGGAAAGTGTAGCAGGTTTGCCTAAAGGTGAAGGAACAAGTACCATACCCGACCAACTTGATAAGTTTTCTGATGATAAATATGAAAATCTGGGTACTTTGAAAGATCCAAACTTTGAAAAGATCGCAGAACTTCAACCTGAAGTAATTCTTATTTCAGGCCGTCAGGCGACCTCTCAGATGGTAAGCGAATTTGAAAAAGCGGCACCAGATGCTAAAATCCTCTATGTTTCTCCATCCAGCGAGAACTACTTCGATGACATCCGCCACTACACAGAAATGCTCGGCAAGATCTATGATAAATCTTCTGAGGCAGAAGCACTCATAGAAGACTTTGATGCAAAAATTGAAGAAGTCAAAGAAAAAGCTGAAAATGCGGATGAATCAATGATGTTCGTCATGGCTAATGAAGGAGAACTTTCAGTATTCGGTCCCGGAGGACGCTATGGTTTCCTATATGACAATCTTGGCATCAAAACATCCGATGATGAGATTGCCGATAAAGGACACGGCCAAGCAATAAGCTATGAATATATCAATGATAAGAACCCGGACATCATTTTGGCGTTGGATAGAGGAAGTGCCATAGGTGGAGAATCTTCATCTGGCGACGTATTGGATAATTCAGTCATGCAGAACGTGGATGCGATTGAAAATGACAAGGTCGTAGAGCTTGATGCGAAACTTTGGTATCTTGCTTCAGGTGGCGTAATGACGACCATTGGTCAGCTAGAAGAAGTAGAACAAGCTTTGGAACAATAAAAAAAGACCCTAAGGGTCTTTTGAGCCGACCCCGAAAGTTAGACCTAAAATCTAACTTTCGGGGGTTACTTTTATGGCCAAATACAATTTCGAGTTGAAAATGAAAGTGGTGAATGATTACCTGACGGGCAGATACAGCCTGGCGGATATGAGCAGAAAATACAATATCCCGGATCCTAAAACAGTCCTGAAATGGGTCAATGCCTACACCCACCAGGGGAGGCTGGACTATACAGATCCCGCAAGCGCACGCATTACCCTGTTCAATTTAAAATGAATGCGGTAGAGTTGTACCTGAATACGGAGATGTCCTACGCCGATGTTGCCGCCCGACTGGAGATGAACAATCCGGCATTGATTGCTGGATGGGTCGGGCGGTACCGGGAGGCGGGTGTATCGGGACTCTCCATACGGAGGGGGCGGCGATCGCAAATGTCTGATGAACAAAAGCAGCCACGGGAGGGACAGCCGGAGGATGACCGGATCCGAGCACTCGAGGACAAGGTGAAACGACTGGAGATAGAGAACGATTTTTTAAAGGAACTGCGGAGGTTGCGGGAACAGAAAAGCCGGCGACAAACGAAGAGATCTCACGACTCATCCACGACCTCCGGGAAACATACAGACTGAAGGATATTCTTTCAGCCACCGGCTTTCCCAAGGCGACCTACATGTACTGGCAGAAGCGTTTCGACCGTCCGGATCCGGATGCCGAACTCAAGACAGCACTCACCACACTGCGGGAGACGCACAAGGATTATGGCTACCGCCGGATGACAGCGGCACTCAGGAAAGCAGGCCATGGCATCAATAAGAAGAAGGTGCAGCGGCTGATGGCCGACATGCACCTGCAGGTCGAGAGCTACACCCGGCGGACACGCAAGTACAATTCATACAGGGGCACTGTCGGAAAGACCGCTCCGAATCGGATCAACCGCCGATTTGACACACCAATTGCACATCAGAAAATCACCACCGACACCTCTGAATTCAAATACTATGAACGGGATGCTTCCGACAGGCTGGTGGAGCAGAAATTGTATCTGGATCCCTTCATGGATCTGTATAATCGTGAAATCATCAGTTTCAACATCTCAAGGCGGCCGAGTGCTGCAGGTATCCTGTCTGCATTGGCGACTGCCATCGAAGCATCCACAGACTGTCCCTACCGGCGGACCTTCCACTCCGACCAGGGATGGGCCTACCAGATGCAGGCGTATCGGGGGACACTTGAAGCCCAGGGCATATTTCAGAGCATGTCCCGGAAGGGAAACTGCCTGGATAATGCACCGATGGAAAACTTCTTCAGTATCATCAAGCAGGAAATCTACCATGGCAACACCTACCATAGTTTTGAGTCATTGAAACGGGCAATCATCCACTTCATCACATACTACAATACAGAACGGATCAAAGAGAAGCTGGGCTGGCTGAGCCCGATACAGTACCGGGAGCAGCAGGAGCACCAGTTGAAAAGTGCATAAAAAAATAGAGCAGATTTCTCTGCTCTAAAATTTTAACTTTCTGGGTCACTACATTTTTTTATTGTTCATAGCGTTTGAATCGTTTGTAGACAGGTTCGCCGATAATCCGGACTTCCCGGTTCAACCAGGACACCGAATTCATTGAACACTTTGTCTTGAACATGTTTTATCAGTTCTTCATAGTCACTGGCAGAGCCGCTGTCGACGTTGACCATGAAACCAGCATGTTTTTTTGAAACCTCCACGCCACCGACGCGATAGCCCTGAAGACCGGCATCTTGGATAAGTTTACCAGCAAAATTCCCCGGCGGTCTTTGAAAGACACTGCCGCAGGAGGGATACTCCAAGGGTTGCCTCCGTTCCCGCCGTTCCGTAAGATCATCCATGACAGCTTGTATATCATCTTTGTTCCCCGAGCTCAAGGCAAACTTGGCCTCCACCACTACATAACCATTGTCCTGCACCACACTTTTCCTATAACCGAGTCCAAGTTCGCCATTTTTAAGGACGATCTTTTACCAGACTCATCAAGGACAGTAACTTCCAACAGGCAATCTTTCACTTCTCCGCCATACGCTCCGGCATTCATATAGACAGCGCCACCGACACTACCTGGAATACCGCATGCAAACTCGAGGCCTGACAGCGAATAGTCCCTGGCAAAGTTTGAAGCATCGATGATGGCGCGACCGCTGCCGACCGTCAAAACATCGGCATCGACTTCTATATGGTCCAGCTTAAGCATATTGAGAACAATGCCTCTGATGCCTCCATCACGGATGATGATGTTTGAACCATTGCCTAAATAGGTGATTGGGATATGGTTATTGTAGCTGTATTCAAGAACGCGGGAAGCTTCCTCAAAATCATATACTGTGACATAGAAATCTGCTACTCCGCCAGTCTCGGTATATGTATATTTTTTTAGGGGCACATCAGTTTTAAACGTACCATTGACAAGTAAAGCACTTAAATTTTCTGCAATTTTTTTGTAATCCACCTTAATATGTCCTTTCAAGAGAAAATACCTACATAATATTATAATGTAATGGCCCACACATTGCCAATGGAATTGGCGGCACTTCCATTATGTGCTATATTTTATTTGTGGTGCGAGCGTAAGAATCCATAATTATAGGAAAGTGTGGCCTCCATGCATATGAAAAAAGGTATCATAGGCATAATCTTCATGGCTTTATTCCTGTTGGCGAGCGGTTGCGACAGAGGATTTCAAGCAAATTATGACGAGTATATGAGTGATATGAGTACCATCCATGAACTAGACGATGAATTTAACGAAAAAATAAATCAGATTGACCTTGAAGCCTTGGTTGAAGAAACATCAGCAAGGGACCCGGAAATTGATTTGGATAAACTCTCTTCCCTCAATGACATGCTCGGTGAAGAAGTGGAACCGCTCATTGAAGAGATGAACACGGAAATGGAGCAAGTGGAAGTGGTAGAAGAGGATTTACGGGAGATTCATGAAACCTACAAAGAAAGTTTGGAATTGAAAGGGAAATTTGTTGATGAGTTGAATGGATATGTCGAAACATACTATAAATCTGCGCGGTCAAATGAGACATTGATAGAGTTAAGCCAGACGTTCATGGAGAATCAGGAAGAGCGGGATCAGGTGATTGAAGAAATCCGAAAGGGTGAGGAAGAGAGCGAAACTGATGAATTAATCAAACAGATCAATTCAAACAGTGAAGAACTGGATGGAAAATCAGAGCAGCTTAAACAAAATGAACCGCGTGATGATAGGACCACCTACATCAACGAAGTGATATTGCCGCTTGTAGATAGGCACATCCGATCCCTCAACCAAGTGAACCTCGAAACTGAAATTGCTATGCAGGTGAGGAGTTTGACTTCTGGAGATGTATTACGGTTTCGAAAAATATTATCAGGAACGCACGAAGGCCATGGAGTATAACGAGCAACTCCAACAACTCCAGCTCCAGAATATCCTGCCTTATAAGAGTACCTACAGTCAGTTGGACGACCAGTACTGGAAAGACCTGAAGGAAATAGAAGACGGGCTCTAAAAGCCCGTCTTCTATTTCTTATTCTCTTCAGACTGGTTATTATGCATAGGATGGTTCGGATCCTTTTCAATCTTTGAAATGAAGATGTTCCGTAGGATTACCGTAACAATCCAGAAAGCGAATACAGCAAGAAGAATGATTGTAACAGTCGCATTATTTTCAAAATCAAGCATGAACAAAAGGACGATGATCAAGAGAGATGCATTTATAGTATCCAGAAATGTCCATCTTTTCAGTGGTTTATTATTCATATGAATCCTCCAATCGAAGTCATTATAACATAATCCATAATCGGATTTGCCAAATAGTAGCATAAATGATAAGTTATTAAGAGCTTAATGAGAAGTTAATGAGAAGGTGATGAAATGATAACTAAGACAACATCGATTGAGTCATTTCAAAAGTTGTTGCAAGAAAAAAAGAATTTTTTCTTCATGAAGCATAGCAGTACTTGTCCAATTTCAGCAGCTGCCTTCGAAGAGTTCCAAAAATTCCATTATGAAAGGGATATGGACGGCTATTATCTTATCGTACAAAATAACCGTGATCTCTCCGATTATATTGCAGAGAACTTCAACGTAAAACATGAATCGCCGCAGGCGTTCTATTTTGAGAATGAAGAAGTGAGATGGCAAGATTCACATAATAACATTACACTTAAAAACCTTTCTGCCGTTGAAGATTAAAACCAGGACACTGTCCTGGTTTTTTATAATGGATTGAACATCACTCTATTCTCTCCCTGTTTCTTCGCGGCGTGAAGCATATCATCTGCCTCCTTGAACAACCTGCCTTTCGTTTCCGGGGTTACGGGTTGATAAGCGATGCCTATGGACACCGTCAGCCGGACATTCTCGGTTTCGCTGACATGGAAACGCGCCCGCTCGACGCTATTGCGAATCGCTTCAGCCAGGCGCACCGTACGGTCGAATGAGAGATCTTTCATCACCATCGAAAACTCTTCTCCGCTACTCCTGTATAAAGTGCCGCCACTCGGTACATGATTATCCAGTAGATGGGCCATCTGTTTAATCAGGGCATCGCCAGCAGTATGGGTATATTTATCGTTGATCAGACTGAAATTGTCTATATCAATAAGCAGCAGGCTGAGTGTATCGGATTCGTCCATGAGTTCGGTGACCGCATTATCGAGGGATTTAACATTGCCGAGTTGGGTCAGGAAATCTTTGTACTCTTCTTCTTCATACCGTTTCAAAAGGGCAAGGATTGCATTTACATCTTCATACATCATCACGGCAGTAAACATCACCACCGTACTTGCCCCGATGAATAGAAGCATCTGCCATAAGGTAAGGGGCTGAACGAACATATGAATGCTGATTACGTAAAACAGCGTAAAGATGACGGTGGTTGCTGTCAGTGACTGTAGTTTCCGGATACGGACGAAGGGCAAGATCATCATGATGAAAAAATAAAGGATGAAGAATATCAGATAAATCTCCCACTCGAAATCAAAGATCATATGATGAAAGAGGTAGACGACCCCGACAGCGCCGATGATGAGGTGTGTGGCGCTGTACTTGATCAGAATCAACAACGGTATGAAATATAAGCTGAACGTCATCCCCGCCAAGTGCAGTGGCACCATCAACAGCAGAACAGCTATGGTGGTCATCAGCAGTGCCTGGAAAACATCGGAATCCATGAATTTGCGATCTTCGATATACTGCAGGCGATGGAACAGGTAGATACCACTGATCGTGATGGATATATTGAGTACGAAATCGATGAGCATGCCTGTCCCTCCTAAATCTTAACTATTCCAGATCTAGATTTTCACGTAATTCATTTCTTGTCGAATTAAATGAAGAATCATCAGGAATAAAATACCATAGACCATCGTCCAGCCTCTGATCCGTCCCTTCAAGAGTCAGACGCTCTATATTTTGCGCAGCCTTCTGATAGTTGGAACGAAGAGCATTCATCTCCTTGAACGGGATATTGGTACGGACATTCTCACCCATGACATTCAGGATTGAGCCGAAGTTTGCTACTGTTTTGAGGCTGAGCATTTCCTGGCCGATGCTTTCAACTACCTGCTGTTGTCTCTTCTGTCTTCCCGAGTCGCCACCTGCACCTTCGGATTTACGGCTTCTGGAAAAGGCGAGAGCCATATCCCCGTCCATCTCATAGGTTTCGCCGGCTGTAAACTGGTAGCCGGATTGTTCGAAGGTGTCTTCGCTTGTAACCGTGATGCCACCAAGTTCATCGACTATGGTGGTGAACCCATCCATATTTATCGAGAGGAAATGGTCTATCGGCATATCGAGGAAGTTTTCTACTGTACGGGATGCCATCTCAGGACCACCGTAGGCATAGGCGTGGTTGATTTTCTCCACTGTGTCGCGGCCTACAATCTCTGTTCGTGTGTCCCTCGGTATGCTGAGCATGCGGCCTTCATCAGTGTTCGGGTTGAGCGTCACCACCATGATGGTGTCGGAACGCTGGCCCATACCACTTGCATTCCGCGACTCATCATCATCGGTCCCGAAGAGGACGACGGAGATGGGGTCGCCGTCTTTGAAGCTTACATCCGTCTCCCTGAGGTCTGAGGTTTCTGATGTGAACTCATCATCATACATGTCATTTGCAGCACCTTTCAACTGCAGATATACATAAGCGAAAATACCGATCAATACGATGACTGAGATGATGAGCAGAGTAAGTAATATTTTGAGGACGGGATGCATCCCGCCTGTTCTTCTATTCATATTAGATCTCCTTTTTCTTGATTAAGATAATTATACAACGAATTTGAGTGTAATAAAAATTATATATGTAGTAAGATGGATGACCGATACATAATTGAAGGTTAATATGATATAGTGGGTTGGAAATAACTAGTGATGGTGATGGAATGTATACTCTATTTTTATTGACGGTTTCGTTTCTTATTTCATTGATTCTGACACCGCTCTTCATATGGGGTAGTCGTAAATTTGGTTTTGTCGACTATCCAAACAACAGAAAAGTCCACCGGACACCCATTCCATACCTTGGTGGTGTGGTGATTTTGATATCGTTCATTATTGGGGTCATCATCTCACGTCCGATAGAAGCTGAATACAAGGCAATCATATTCGGCGGAATCGTCATCGTGATCGTAGGCATCATCGATGATAAATATGATCTCAAACCTGGCCTTAAGCTAGTAGGGCAGATTGCAGCAAGTCTGGTCCCGGTATTTTATGATGTGGTGATCGACAGTGTGACTCCATTTGGCATCGAAATCGAATTCGGTGTATTCTCCATTCCGATAACCATCATCTGGATAGTCGGCATCCTGAATGCGATCAATCTGATAGATGGATTGGATGGGCTTGCTACAGGAGTCTCCGTAATCGCCCTTTCAAGTATTGCGTTCATCACGATTCTCCAGGGCAATATTTTTGTCATGATGATCTGCGCAATCCTTATCGGAGCGTGTATCGGGTTCCTGGTGTACAATTTCCATCCAGCAAAGATATTTCTTGGTGATAACGGGGCGATGCTGCTCGGTTTCATAATCAGCGTGGTATCGTTGATGGGCTTTAAGAACATCACCCTCATTTCACTGTTCTTCCCAATCATCATCCTCGCAGTCCCTTTCATCGACATGTTCTTCGCTGCGTTAAGAAGGTATCGCAGTAATGTCTCCCTGGTCAAAGCGGACCGTAGCCACATCCATCATCGGCTGCAGAATCTTGGGTATTCGCATGCTGAAAGTGTAGTGTTGATCTATTTCATCGCGCTCCTCTATTCCGGTGCGAGCATCATCCTCTATTTTTCTACGATACCTGGCGCCATCATCATGTCGCTGCTTTTGATCCTCACAACCGAGATAATCGTTGAGGCGATCAATCTGGTGGACAGCGACTGGAAGCCGGTCCTTAACTTTGCCAGAAGATTTTCCACCGCATACTGCCATAATCAGCTGACGGCACTTTCAGCCTGGATGATATCCATCTCTTCCAGGTTGGAAGTGTCTTTTGTGATTTCTTTGAGACGGGTGCGGAAAAACTCCATATCATCAATTTTCACATGGAGTAGGTATGCAACCTTATCGGTATATGAAATGTCTTTGATTTCAATATCCGTATCAGCAATTGTGTGCTCGAACCTACTGGTATAGGTATAATCCATGGTCACTCTGCATGGCACTACATCGATTTCGATCACTTTGCCTGCTGCCTCAACTGCTTTGGCTGCAGCTCCGGAGTATGCACGTATCAGTCCGCCGGCCCCTAATTTTATCCCGCCGAAGTAGCGCGTGACTACAACCGTGACATTATAAAGAGCTTCTCTTTTCAACACTTCCAGTATGGGGACGCCTGCTGTGCCTGAAGGTTCACCATCATCATCCGCCTTTTGGATCATTGCACTCTTTGTAATGATGTATGCGCTGCAGTTATGGGTCGCATCCCTATGCTCTGCCTTGATTGAAGCGATGAATGCCTTTGCTGCTTCTTCTGTATCAGTGCGTGCAATGTATGTGATGAAGCGTGATTTATTGATGACGGTTTCAACAGATTCATCGGTTCTGTTCATATATTCTTGTTCCATCCATTTTCACCTCTTAAAAACATATTAACACATGGACGAAAGCGATTGGAATGTAGTAAACTGTTATCAAGTGTGAATCGGGAATTGGAGGGGCGAGTATGAAAATAGCGGTGGTTGTGGACTCTACGTCCTATCTGCCCGAAGGGCTTAAAAAGAAGTATGATATCCGTACCATCCCTCTTAATGTAGTCATTGGAGATACAGCCTATAGGGAAGATGAAGATATAGATGCAGACGCATTCTTTGAAAAGATGAACGAGATGGCCGACCTGCCTGGCACCAGTCAGCCGTCGATAGGCGACTACATCCTACTCCTTGAAGCTTTGAGGAGTGAGGGATATACGGACGTCATCAGTGTGCATCTGTCGAGTGAGATAAGCGGAACCTATCAGAACGCCATGGCAGCCGGAGAGAGTGTCGATGGGATCAAGGTCCATGCCGTCGACACAGAGATCGCCTGCTATGTGCAGGGCTTCATGGCTCTTTATGCGGCTCAGCATAAGGACGACATGCCCTTGGATGGTCTGATGGATCGGCTGGAGGACATGAAGCGGAAAAGCATACGAATGCTTATTTCGTAGTAGACACATTGACGAACCTTCAGAAGGGAGGGCGCCTATCGAACGCCCAAGCAATGATAGGCAGCCTGCTGCAGGTCAAGCCGATACTGGAATTCCAAGATGCGAAGATCGTACCCTTCGAAAAGATACGGACTAAAAAGAAGGCTTTAAAACGCGTAGAAGAAATCTTTGCGAAGGAAATGGAAAAGCATAAAGGTAAACCGGTGACTGCTGTGGTCATCCACAGCAACGCTGAAGAAGAGGGCAGGCGTTGGATGGAGAAGCTCCAGTCGGAGTATCCGGATATTACGTTTAGATTGAGTTATTTTGGCCCTGTCATTGCGACGCACCTTGGTGAGGGTGCGTTGGGCTTGGGTTATACCACTTTTGAGGTGGATACAGAATATTAGTGGGAAGGCGCAGTTTGTTTACTGCGTCTTTTTTTAATGGGAAAGGGAGCGGATAAATGATATTGGAGCGGACAGGTACAATACTCTTTAAAAATGAAGGTGTCGACATCACCATTCCAAAGTGTCATCGCTGTGGCAATGGGCGACGTGAGTATTTTTACACATATCGATCGCCTCTGCACGAAAGAAAGGTATCCTACTGCTTGAAATGCGTGAATCTAGGGCGTGCAGACACAATGACACCATTATACTGCAGCACATCCGTAGACCGTTGCGACAGTGCCGGGTACATTTTCGATTTTGAACTGACGGAGCAGCAGGCGTATGCTTCAGACAGGATCATCGGGGCCTTGGAGGGGCGTCAGCATCTGCTTTTATATGCAGTGACTGGTGCGGGCAAGACTGAGATGACGTTTGCGGCTGTTTCACGGGCAAGGCAGAATGGAATGAATGTTGCCTTTGTCTCCCCGAGGATCGATGTGGTAAAAGAAGTATACATCCGGTTGGGGCGGGCCTTTTCGGGCAGTGCCATCAGCCTCATGTATGATGGCGTCAAACAGGTGCGCGGTCATCATTTCGTCGTATGTACCATCCATCAGCTCTATAACTATATCGATCATTTTGATTTTGTCATCGTCGACGAGACTGACGCTTTCCCCTTGCCGGAAGATCCGCTGCTCATGCAATCGATCAGCCGGGCGTGCAGGGAGGGGCATCGATCATTTATATGTCTGCAACCCCGTCACGAAAACTGATCAGGCGGGTCGGTAAAGAAAACGTGGTGATTCTACCGGAACGCTATCATGGTTATAAGCTCGCCATACCGAATATACGGTATATCGACGTTAGAAAGGGTGTCTACAGGAACAGGGTGCCCGCCGTCTGCATAAAAGAACTGGAAGGTGTCTTGAATGCCGGGAGGAAGGTGATGGTGTTCTTCCCGGACATTGCATTGATGAAGAAGATGCATCAGCTGATGCTGCGCGAATTCCCAACAATCGAGACAGTGTATAGTGCTGATCCTGACCGCGACGGTAAAGTGTCCCGTATGCGGGCGGGGAAACTGATATTCTCTTTACGACCACCATATTGGAACGTGGTGTGACGTTCGATCGGTTGGATGTAATCATCATCCATGCAGAAAGATTCAGCAAAGAGAGCCTTGTGCAGATGTGCGGTAGGGTCGGGAGGAAATGGACAGACCCGATCGGTAATATTTGCTTCATGGCTGCCTATAGGACCTCTTCCATCACGGCTGCACAGAAGATGCTCAAATCCTTCAATGCAGGAAGCATCAGGATATGATCTGCCTATACTGTCATTCAAACATCCAAGAGGAGCCTGATATAATCACCCTTTTCAAGAAACCCAGCCCTCTATGCCTCGTTTGCCGGGAACTGCTGACAGAATGGCGTACCGGTCTGCGCTGTGATTTCTGCCACCGCCTGATGGAGGAAGATTGGCATAAATGCATGGATTGTGATTTTCTGAAGCGGCGTTTCACGCCACCCGCCAAGATTACTTGCCTCTTGGAATACAATCAAACGGTTAAGATGCTGTTCCATAGATATAAATTCATGGGCGATTACGCACTGTCAGAAGTTCTCGCGGAGCTGCTGGATATAGATCTGCAGGGATACGATGCCGTCATCCCCATCCCGTTGTCTGAAAATCGGTTTAGAGAACGCGGATACAATCAGACGGCAACGGTGCTTGAGCAGAAACGGATAGTCTATAAAGAAGCGCTTGTCACGACCGATAGGGCCAGACAGTTGGAGTTGAGTAAGGTGCAGAGGGTCAATGGGGAAAACCCTTTCAGTCTCTTAAACGGGAGTGGACTACGTGGCCAACGCCTACTGTTGGTCGATGATATATATACGACCGGCATGACGGTGCACCATGCCCTGGAGAAACTCTACACCATTTCCCCAGCCTCAGTTGATGTGCTAACGTTTTCCAAAGCGTGAACATTCTGATATAATGAAGGTAGCAAGAATAACGTACTCAAGGAGGGGTTTCATCATGATAAGATGTGAAATTCGAGGAGAGAACATTGAAGTAACCGACGCCATCAGAAGCCACATAGAAGAAAAAGTGGGCAAACTGGAACGTTACTTCACCAATGCTCCCAATACACACGCTCATGTCAACATCAAGACCTATAATAACAAGAAGGCTAAAGTTGAAATCACAATTCCTATGAAAGACCTGACTCTGCGGGCTGAAGAGAGCCATGATGACCTGTATGCAGCCGTCGACCTGATCATCGACAAGCTGGAGAGGCAAATCAGGAAGCATAAGACCAAAATCAACCGTAAGTTCAGGGAGAAGAATCCGGAGCAGGATTTCCTGGCAACACTTGAAGCGGCAGATAACGGTGATGAAGAAGCGGAAGAGACATCTGAAATAGTACGTTCAAAGCAATTCCAGCTTAAACCGATGGATTCTGAAGAAGCAGTGTTGCAGATGAATATGCTCGGCCATGATTTCTTCATCTTCAACGATAGGGAAACTGATGGTACAAGCATTGTCTATAAACGCAGAGACGGTAAATATGGTCTTATCGAAACCAATTAAAGAGTGGTTGCATGCTTTTTGAGACCTGTTAAAAGGATCCCCCGGCTATAGTCGGCCAGGGATCCTTTTTGATTGCTTCATTTTATTTTTAGCCCATTTAGTGCTATTATTATTGAATGAATATAGAGTGAAATTAGTGAGGAGAGAAATCCATGGGTATTTTGGACAAAGTCTTTGACGGCAATAAACGGGAGTTGCGTTCTCTCCAGAAGATCGCAGAGAAAGTCGAGGCGTATAAAGAAGAATTCGCTAGATTGTCGGACAGCCAACTGCAGGCGAAGACGGATGAATTCAAAGCAAGGCTTGCCGAAGTTGAAGATGATAAAGAAGACAAGATGCTTGATGAAATTCTTCCTGAAGCATTTGCAACAGTCAGGGAAGCTTCAAAGCGGACGCTTGGCCTTGAGCCGTATCCAGTACAGATTATGGGGGGCGTGACGCTTCATAAAGGCGATATCGCTGAAATGAAGACCGGTGAAGGTAAAACACTCACAGCAACGATGCCCGTATATCTGAATGCACTGACCGGCAAAGGGGTTCATGTAATCACTGTCAACGAATATCTTTCCGCCACCCAGATGGAAGAAATGTCCGTCCTCTACAATTTCCTCGGGTTGAGTGTAGGATTGAACATGAATGCCAAAAACAGTGAAGAAAAAAGGGAAGCTTTTAATGCCGATATAACATACACGACAAACAATGAACTTGGATTCGACTATTTAAGGGATAATATGGTGACATATAAGAAAGACCGTGTCCTACGCACACTGAATTATGCGATCATCGATGAAGTCGACTCCATTTTAATCGATGAGGCGCGTACACCACTGATCATCTCCGGTAAAGCTGACCAGTCGAATACACAATATATCAGGGCCAATGCTTTCGTTAAGATGTTAAAGGAGGATGAAGATTTCACATATGATGTGAAAACGAAAAACATCCAATTGAACGATGAAGGTATGGAAAAGGCCGAGAAATGGTTTAAAGTCGACAACCTGTACGATGTCAAACATGTTAACCTTCTGCACCATATCAATCAGGCGTTGAAGGCTCACTTCTCCATGCAGAACGATATCGATTATGTGGTGGAAGACGAAAAGATCGTCATAGTCGATCAGTTTACAGGAAGAAAGATGAAAGGGCGCAGATTTTCCGATGGGCTGCACCAAGCTATCGAAGCTAAAGAAGGCGTCGATATCCAAAACGAATCAAAAACGATGGCATCGATCACTTTCAGAACTTCTTCAGACAGTTCAATAAGCTCTCGGGCATGACCGGTACAGCCAAGACGGAAGAAGAAGAATTCCTCAATATATACAACATGAAAGTAACGGTCATTCCGACTAACAAACCACTTGCGAGAATCGACCGCACCGATAAGATATATTCGACCAAGGAATTCAAATTCAAGCATGTGATAGAAGAAGTGGTTGAACGCTATCGATTAGGTCAGCCGGTCCTGATCGGTACGGTCGCTGTCGAGACAAGTGAGTACCTATCTGAGATGCTCCGTAAAAAGGGGTCAGGCACAATGTCCTTAATGCGAAGAACCATGGACGAGAAGCTGAAATAATCGCCAATGCAGGTAAAAAAGGTGCTGTAACCATCGCCACGAATATGGCCGGACGTGGGACGGATATCAAGCTCGGTGAAGGTGTGACTGAACTAGGTGGGCTGGCCGTTATAGGAACAGAGCGACATGAATCCCGCCGCATCGACGATCAGTTGCGCGGCCGGGCAGGCCGTCAGGGGGACGTTGGAGTCAGCACATTCTACTTATCCCTAGAAGATGATCTGATGAAGCGGTTCGGGTCGGAACGCATGCAGAACACCATGCAGCGACTGGGTATGGCGGAAGAGGAATTGACTTCCAAAATGATTTCCAGGGCAGTCGAATCGGCGCAGAAACGTGTAGAAGGCAACAACTTCGATGCACGTAAGAAGTTGCTTGAGTATGACGATGTGCTGCGTCGTCAGAGAGAAATCATCTATGAAGAACGTAATGAAGTAATAGATGAAGAAGATGTGCGCGCCCAGTTGATGGGGATGATTGAATCCTCCGTCGAACGTACCGTAGACTATTATATTCTGGAAGATGAAGAGCTTATAGATTATCAGCAGTTTGTCCAGACTGTCGCCGATATGTATCTATGGGAAGAAGAAATCACTGTTGATGAAATACGTGGACGTGAAAATGAAGAAATCACAGCCCTTATCCTGGAAAAAGTGCAGACGGATCTCGCGGCGAAGGAAGAGAAGCTCGGCTCGGAAAAGATGCGTCTATTCGAACGTATGATGATGCTGCGTACAATCGACCAGAAATGGGTTGAGCATATAGATAGTATGGATCAGCTGAGGACGGGCATCCATCTGCGCTCATATGGCCAGATCAATCCTCTTAGGGAGTACCAGAATGAGGGCTTGCAGATGTTTGAAGACATGCTTGTCGCGATAGAGGACGATACAGCACGATATGTCATGAAGACGGAAGTCAAATCTGATGAGGAAATCAAGCGTGAACAAGTCATTGCAAAAAATGAAATGCATGCAGGGACAGTAAAGAAAAAGCCAAAAAAGGCCCAGTGAAGAAAGAGATGAGGGTAGGTCGCAATGACCCATGCCCTTGTGGGTCAGGAAAAAAATATAAGAATTGTCATGGTAAATAAGAGAAAGAAGGGTATTTATGGAAATTCATGAAATCAGGAACTTCATTACGGAGATGCACGGTAAATTAGATGACTTTAGGGGGTCTCTTTGACTTAGAGGAAAAAGAAACACAGATAAAAGAGTATGAAGAGCAGATGACCGACCCGGGTTTTTGGGATAATCAGGAAAAGGCGCAGGAAGTCATAGATAAGAACAACAATTTGAAGAAAGTTGTAGATGAGTTCCATGCCATCGAGGAAGCCGTTGAGGATATGGAAGTATCCCACGAGCTGCTCAAAGAAGAAGAGGATGAGGAAATGTATCAGGTACTTGAAGAAAATGTTGATCAAGTACGCGCCAAAATCGACAAATTTGAGTTGAACATGCTTCTGAACAATGAACATGATGAACTGGATGCGATTCTCGAACTGCATCCCGGCGCAGGGGGCACCGAGTCCCAAGACTGGGCCGAGATGTTGCTTAGGATGTATCAACGGTATGCCGACCAACAGGGCTTCAAAGTCGAGACGCTCGATTATCAGTCAGGGGACGAAGCCGGGGTGAAAAGTGTGGCACTACTCATCAGAGGGTTGAACAGCTATGGGCTGCTAAAAGCTGAAAAAGGGGTTCACAGGCTGGTGCGGATATCCCCATTTGATTCATCTGGGCGGAGACACACATCTTTTGTTTCTTGCGAAGTCACACCACAATTCGACAATAAGGATATTGAGATTGAAGTTAAATCAGACGACATCAATGTGGATACGTACCGCTCCAGTGGAGCCGGGGACAGCATGTCAATACATCCGATTCAGCTGTCAGAATCACGCACCATCCAACCGGAATCGTCGTGACCTGTCAAAATGAACGGTCCCAGATCAAAAACCGGGAACAGGCGATGAATATGCTCAAGTCCAAACTTTACCAAAAAGAACTTGAGGAGCGCCGCGCGGAGATGGATGCCATCAAAGGAGAACAGAAGGAAATAGGCTGGGTAGTCAGATTCGCTCCTATGTATTCCACCCATACTCCATGGTAAAGGATCACCGCACAAACATGGAGGTGGGCAATACCGAAAAGGTGATGGATGGAGATATTGGTCCCTTCATCAATGCCTACCTGCGCATGACGATGGATCAAAATTAAGTTCCGGCGTCCATACCCTACAGTATGGGCGTTTTTAAATATTCAATTAATGTTTATCTCACTCTTGTAGATGGGTAATAGACCTATATAGTCTATATCATAATGTAAAGGAGACAGTGTAATGAAAAAATTCTGGTTACTTATGAGTTTTGCATTGGTTCTTGTCCTCGGCGCTTGTGGAGGGTCTGGAGATGAGGAATCCACAGAAGAATCGACTGGTGAAGCAAGTACCGAGGAAGAAAGTAGTACGGAGGAAAGCAGTGCAGCTTCTGGAGACACAGAACTTGCCAAGCAAGCATATGAACAAAATAACTGCATGAGCTGTCACGGTGAAAATCTTGAAGGCGCATCCGGTCCAGCACTTACGGACGTAGGCAGTAAGATGTCTGAAGATGAAATACGTACACAAATTGACGAAGGTGGAGACGGCATGCCTGGTGGTCTCGTTTCAGATGAAGAGGAAATGGATGCCTTGGTAAAATGGTTGTCCAGCCAAACAGGTGAGTAAGCTGTTCGATTATGACATAAAAGGTGACGTCCAGTGATGTTGCCTTAAAAACCGAAAACATAGAATTATGAGTAAAAGGCCACTGACTGGAATATGAGCCGACCCCCGAAAGTTAGACCTAAAATCTAACTTTCGGGGTTACTTTTATGGCCAAATACAATTTCGAGTTGAAAATGAAAGTGGTGAATGATTACCTGACGGGCAGATACAGCCTGGCGGATATGAGCAGAAAATACAATATCCCGGATCCTAAAACAGTCCTGAAATGGGTCAATGCCTACACCCACCAGGGGAGGCTGGACTATACAGATCCCGCAAGCGCACGCATTACCCTGTTCAATTTAAAATGAATGCGGTAGAGTTGTACCTGAATACGGAGATGTCCTACGCCGATGTTGCCGCCCGACTGGAGATGAACAATCCGGCATTGATTGCTGGATGGGTCGGGCGGTACCGGGAGGCGGGTGTATCGGGACTCTCCATACGGAGGGGGCGGCGATCGCAAATGTCTGATGAACAAAAGCAGCCACGGGAGGGACAGCCGGAGGATGACCGGATCCGGGCACTCGAGGACAAGGTGAAACGACTGGAGATAGAGAACGATTTTTTAAAGGAACTGCGGAGGTTGCGGGAACAGAAAAGCCGGCGACAAACGAAGAGATCTCACGACTCATCCACGACCTCCGGGAAACATACAGACTGAAGGATATTCTTTCAGCCACCGGCTTTCCCAAGGCGACCTACATGTACTGGCAGAAGCGTTTCGACCGTCCGGATCCGGATGCCGAACTCAAGCCAGCACTCACCACACTGCGGGAGACGCACAAGGATTATGGCTACCGCCGGATGACAGCGGCACTCAGGAAAGCAGGCCATGGCATCAATAAGAAGAAGGTGCAGCGGCTGATGGCCGACATGCACCTGCAGGTCGAGAGCTACACCCGGCGGACACGCAAGTACAATTCATACAGGGGCACTGTCGGAAAGACCGCTCCGAATCGGATCAACCGCCGATTTGACACACCAATTGCACATCAGAAAATCACCACCGACACCTCTGAATTCAAATACTATGAACGGGATGCTTCCGACAGGCTGGTGGAGCAGAAATTGTATCTGGATCCCTTCATGGATCTGTATAATCGTGAAACCATCAGTTTCAACATCTCAAGGCGGCCGAGTGCTGCAGGTATCCTGTCTGCATTGGCGACTGCCATCGAAGCATCCACAGACTGTCCCTACCGGCAGACCTTCCACTCCGACCAGGGATGGGCCTACCAGATGCAGGCGTATCGGGGGACACTTGAAGCCCAGGGCATATTTCAGAGCATGTCCCGGAAGGGAAACTGCCTGGATAATGCACCGATGGAAAACTTCTTCAGTATCATCAAGCAGGAAATCTACCATGGCAACACCTACCATAGTTTTGAGTCATTGAAACGGGCAATCATCCACTTCATCACATACTACAATACAAAACGGATCAAAGAGAAGCTGGGCTGGCTGAGCCCGATACAGTACCGGGAGCAGCAGGAGCACCAGTTGAAAAGTGCATAAAAAAATAGAGCAGATTTCTCTGCTCTAAAAGTTTAACTTTCTGGGTCACTACAATATTCCAGTCAGTGGCCTTTTAATGCCTAACATTATATTACGCTGTATTTCAGTGATTTCTTTTACATTACAAGTGTATTACAAAGGCACAAATGGCTGATATTCTGTGCTATAGTGTGCATCGGAGTCACAAAGAAACATTATAAGATGAAACCACAACACAAATTTACCCTGAGTGGGATAGATATAAACATAAACACATACAATATATTCAAAAAATAGGAGGATTTATTTACTTATGAAAAAGACGCTACTATCAGTCGCAACAGTCACTGCACTCACAGGTGTCGCATCCAGCAATATATCTGCAGCAGATTATACCGTAGAGAGTGGAGATACGCTTTGGGGCCTTGCAACTGAACATGGAACAACAGTTTCTGCGCTTAAAGAAGTAAATGGACTCTCTAGCGACCTTATTATTGAAGGCGAGCAGCTGAGCCTTGAGGGAAAAGAAGAAGTTAAAAAAGCCGAGACGGCTGACGATGGCACATACGTCATCCAACCAGGCGATACCCTCTTTAAAATAGGACAGAAATTCAATGTCGAGTACCAACAGATCATGGAATGGAACAACCTATCTTCCGATCTTATCTTTGCAGGTAAAACATTGATCGTCTCCGGTAATGCTGCACCTGCTGTAGAAGAGCAGAGTGAAGTTGTTGAAGATACACCTGTTGTAGAAGAACAGAGTGAAGTTGTCGAGACAGCACCAGCAGTAGAAGAAACCGTTGAAAATCAAACATCTTCTGCAGTTGAGCAGACTGAAGCGGATCGTGCAGCCGAGCAAGCTGAAGCAGAACAAGCGGCAGCGGAACAGCGTGCAGCCGAGCAAGCTGAAGCAGAACAGGCAGCAGCGGAACAGCGTGCGGCAGAGCAGGCTGAAGTAGAAGAGACAACAGTAGAGCAGCCTTCTGCACCGGCGGCACAACAGAACAATGATCGTGCAGCGGAACAAGCTGAGGCAGAACGTCAGCAAAGAATTGAACAAAGGGAAGCAGAACAAGCAAAAGCACAAAAGCAGGAAACTGAAAAGGCTCAAAGCCAGCAAGTATCAAATGTGGGTGGCAATGCAGCCTCTGTAGCACATTCGGTAGCAGCAGGCAAGAGCTATGTATATGGTGCTAATACTTCTACAGCAGTAGATTGTTCAGCCCTTTCCCAACAGTTCATGAAAGCATTTAAAGGTGTTAACCTTCCAAGAACTGCCGCAGGTCAAATGGCAGCAGGTACACAAGTATCCAACCCTCAACCAGGAGATCTTGTATTCTTCAATGGCGGTTCACACGTCGGTATCTACATCGGCAATGGCCAAATGGTAGACGCATTGAATCCATCTGAAGGTGTAGGACAGCGTGCTGTGAGTTATGTGCACGGTTCAATCGATGGATACTTCAGATATTAATCCATATAATGGTAGGTCAGGACTCGGTCCTGGCCTTTTTTCATGCACTTCAGCACGCTCTATTAAATGTAAGTCTCTATAAGTTATGTTAAACTAATCTAAATAAATAATAAGGTTTGTTGAAATATGAAACTTAAAAACATCGTCATCATAATCATATTGGGCTTATTCTTTTTGACAGTTGGGGCAGGCGTCACCGCTGTCATCAACATGTCGGAAGAGGGCTTGAAAGAACAATCTTTAAAAACACTCCAAGAGTCGGAAGGTAAGGACAACCATCATGCAGTTGGCATGAACATCATCGATGAGAAAATGGAGGGTGTACGGAATGACGAGGAAAAAATGAAGGCGATCATAAAAGATAATGAAGTGACTGTCATCAACTTTTTTGCCTCATGGTGTGACCCGTGCCGTCGCGAGACACCTGAATTGAATGAATTCCATCAGGCGCATAAGGATCAAGCCGTTGACATCATTGGAATAAATGTAGACGATAAGGCATCCAATAGAGATAAGTTCCTGGAAGAATTCAAAGTCTCCTATCCAGTCTATGAGTTTTCGGATGAAAATTCTGCCCTCCAGACCTTCAATATCCATCTGATGCCTACAACATTTTTCGTGGATTCTGAAGGGGAAATAATCAGAGCATATGTCGGAGAGGTCGAGCGTAAACTGCTTCAAGATTACATCAACTACGTCAAGGAGGAATAATTATGGGAGTCCACCAATACTTTAAAAGTCTAAATGATCTGGAAAAACTCGTGAGGTGTCCCGGAAAATTTAAATATCAGGACCATAATGTGGCAGCCCATTCTTTTAAAGTAACTAAAATCGCCCAGTACCTAGGCACTGTAGAAGAACATAATGGAATGGATATTGACTGGAAAAGCCTTTATGAGAAGGCATTGAACCATGATTATCCGGAAATATTCACAGGTGACATCAAAACACCTGTCAAATATGCCTCTGATGAACTCAATGTGCTGTTCAAAGAAGTTGAAGAGAGCATGACTAAGCGGTTTGTGCTGGAAGAATTTCCAGTCGAGTATCAGGAAACCTATTTAAGGCGTTTCAAAGAGGGCAAGGATGGTACGGTTGAAGGTGAGATATTGGCCGTAGCGGATAAGATCGACTTGTTATACGAATCTTTCGGTGAAATACAAAAACGTAATCCCGAGCCTCTATTTTTTGAAATCTACGAAATGTCTCTACTGACCATCAGAAAGTATTCCCATCTGGAATGTGTAACCGACTTCCTTGAGAACATACTTCCGGATATGTTGCGGGAGAGATTCATACCGAAAACTGAACTGATGGATATTACTGAAGCCATAATGGAAAAGGAGCTCTGATGAATGTCCCTTTACTGGTACATGATGGGGATGGTGGTCCCGGCTCTTACAGTGGTGATTTTTTCAAGGTTGACACGCAACAAGTTCGTCGCAGTATTCCTGACCTTCATAATCTTCGGAGTCTCCATCTATCGTGGTTTCTATCATTCTGAATGGGTGATATTCATTGACTCGCTGTCGATAGTCTTAGGGTACATGCTAGTGGAAGTTTACCAAGTCGATAAAGTGGAAGACGATTAGCCAACACCGAACAAATGTTTGTCTTTTCTATTTTTATTTTGTAAAATAGTCTACGAACATATTAATGGGGAAGAATGAATGGCCAAATTCGAAGTGGTCTCCAAATTTGAGCCTGCCGGCGATCAGCCAAAGGCGATAGAAGAGATTACAGAACAGATCAAGTCCGGAAATAGACATCAGACACTACTCGGTGCGACAGGCACCGGGAAAACATATACCATGAGTAAAGTGATTGAAAAAGTGGGGAAACCGACTTTAATAATTGCACACAATAAAACTTTGGCAGGACAACTATACAGCGAATTCAAGGAATTCTTCCCGAATAACAGGGTAGAGTACTTTGTGAGTTACTATGATTATTATCAACCTGAAGCTTATGTGCCTCAAACGGATACCTTCATAGAGAAGGATGCACAGATTAATGATGAAATAGATAAATTGCGGCACTCTGCAACGAGTGCGTTGTTTGAGCGCGACGATGTGATCATCATTTCATCTGTCAGCTGCATCTACGGTCTCGGTAACCCGGAAGAATACCGTGATATGGTGGTAAGCGCACGGGTTGGAATGCAGATGGACCGTAATGAGTTTCTGCGTAAGCTCGTGGATGTCCAGTATTCACGAAATGATATTGATTTCAGAAGGGGTACTTTCAGGGTGCGGGAGACATTGTCGAAGTATTCCCAGCTTCACGGGATGAGCAATGCGTGCGCGTTGAATTCTTTGGCGATGAAATAGACCGCATCAGGGAAGTGGACTATCTGACTGGTGAAGTATTGGCGGAGCGCGAGCATATCGCAATCTTTCCCGCCTCTCACTTCGTCACGCGCGAGGAAAAGATGAAAGTGGCCATCGGCCGCATAGAAAAAGAGCTTGAAGAGCAACTTAAGATTTTGCGTGATGATAACAAGCTGCTTGAGGCACAACGACTCGAACAGCGGACAAACTATGACTTGGAAATGATGCGGGAAATGGGCTTCTGCTCAGGGATAGAAAACTATTCTGTCCATCTGACACTGCGCCCATGGGTTCGACCCCATACACACTGCTCGATTATTTCGATGATTTTCTAGTCATGATAGATGAGTCCCACGTCAGCGTACCGCAGATAAGGGGTATGTATAACGGAGACCAGGCAAGAAAGAAAGTTTTAGTGGACCATGGATTCAGATTACCGAGTGCACTCGACAACAGGCCTTTGAAATTTGAAGAATTTGAGGCGAAAACCCAGCAGTTGCTTTATGTCTCAGCAACACCTGGACCATACGAAATGGAGCATACTGAGAAGATGGTCGAGCAAATCATAAGGCCGACTGGATTGCTGGACCCTACTATCGATGTCCGACCGACGGAACACCAGATTGATGACCTGCTTGAGGAGATTGTGACCCGGACCGAGAAGAATGAACGTGTCCTGATCACAACACTGACTAAGAAAATGTCAGAAGATTTGACTGCCTATCTAAAAGAATCCGGAATAAAGGTTCAATATCTGCATTCCGAAGTCAAGACGCTTGAACGCATTGAAATAATCAGGGAACTCAGGATGGGCGTCCACGATGTACTGGTTGGAATCAACCTACTCCGGGAAGGTCTGGATATTCCTGAAGTTTCGCTCGTCGCAATATTGGATGCCGACAAGGAAGGGTTCCTGCGTTCAAGTCGGTCACTTGTCCAGACCATCGGTCGTGCAGCCCGTAACAGTGAAGGACACGTCATCCTATATGGGGATAAAATGACCGATTCGATGAACTACGCCATCGAAGAGACCGCAAGACGACGCGAAATTCAAATTGAATATAACAAACAACACGGCATTACACCTCAGACTATACAGAAAGAAGTACGAGATTCGATCAGTGCGGAAGTGGAAGTTAAGAAAGAAAGCAGAAGTGACGGATCGGATAAGCGTACGAAGACCAAGATGACGAAAAAGGACAAAGAGAAATTGATGGCTCAGCTTGAAGAAGATATGAAACAGGCTGCCAAGGATCTCGATTTCGAAACCGCTTCAGAACTCAGGGACGCACTATTCGAATTGAAAGCAGAAGGGTGATATTTTGAAGAACAAGTATATCAGTGTAAGGGGTGCAAGACAGCATAACTTAAAAGGCATCGATGTCGACATCCCAAGGGACAGCCTGGTGGTCATGACCGGACTATCCGGTTCCGGGAAGTCCTCCTTAGCGTTCGACACCATCTATGCTGAGGGCCAACGACGCTACGTGGAATCGTTGAGTTCCTATGCCAGGCAATTCCTGGGACAGATGGAGAAGCCAGACGTAGATTCGATAGAAGGATTGTCACCTGCGATTTCCATCGATCAGAAAACGACAAGCAACAATCCAAGGTCAACCGTATCTACGATTACTGAGATATATGATTACCTCAGACTGCTTTATGCAAGGGCAGGCACCCCGTTCTGTCCAATCCATGGCGTCGAAATCACGTCCCAGACCGTTCAAGAGATGGTCGACCGGGTCATGGAGCTGCCGGAAAGGACTAAAGTACAGCTTTTTGCCCCTGTCATAAAGGGGCGTAAAGGGTTGCATGAAAAGATATTTGAAGATTTGGCTAGAGAAGGGTATGCCCGGGTCATTGTAGATGGGGAAATGTATGACATCGAATCCGTACCGGAACTCTCAAAAAACAAAAAGCATGATGTGGACGTGGTCGTCGACCGGCTTGCCATCCGCGAAGGCATTGAAGCGCGCTTGAGCGATTCGATGCAGACTGCACTGGAAAAGGGGAGGGAACATTACCGTCAATGTCATAGATGGGGAAGACATGCATTTTTCCGAACATTTCTCCTGTCCAATATGTGGTTTCACCATATCTGAAATGGAACCTAGACTGTTCTCCTTCAACGCCCCGTACGGAGCGTGTCCGGACTGTGATGGCCTGGGCATGAAAATGGCAGTGGATGAACGACTCGTCATTCCTGATGCAAGCCTAACATTAAAGGAGGGGGCACTTCTCCCATGGCAACCAATCAGCTCCGACTATTATCCAACGTTGCTCAGACAGACTTGCGAGCATTTTGGTATAGATATGGATGTCCCCTTTAAAGATCTCAAGAAGAAAGAAAAGGACCTGATACTGCATGGATCTAAAGGCGAAGTGGTCAACTACAGGTTCACCCAAAGCAACGGTATAGTCCGCAACCGCAAGATGCCTTATGAAGGAATCATAAATAATATCGAACGGCGCTACAAGGAAAGCCCATCTGATTACACAAGGGATGTAATGAGCAGATATATGAGGGAAATCACGTGTAAGACATGTGAGGGATACCGACTGAATGCAGAAGCCCTTGCTGTAAAAATAGAAGGGCGGCACATAGGCCAGGCTGTGGATCAACCGGTCAAAGAAGCGATAGATTTCTTTGATGGACTCTCCCTGTCTGAACAAAACAAAAAAATTGCGGCACCGATCCTTAAAGAAGTGTATGAGCGCTTGTCATTCCTTCATAATGTCGGCCTGGACTATCTAACTCTGAATAGGCGGAGTGGTACACTCTCCGGGGGTGAAGCGCAGCGCATACGTCTTGCGACACAGATTGGATCAAGACTCAGTGGAGTACTGTATATACTTGATGAGCCTTCGATTGGACTTCACCAAAGGGATAATGATCGCCTGATCAACACCCTCAAGGACATGCGCGACCTCGGCAATACTCTGATTGTGGTGGAGCATGATGAAGATACTATGCTTGCAAGTGACCACCTCATTGACATTGGCCCTGGAGCAGGAGAGCACGGGGGCCGTATAATGGCTCAAGGCACCCCGGAAGAAGTGATGGAGGACGACAGCTCGATTACTGGTCAATATTTGAGCGGCAAGAGAGAGATTCCATTACCGGATGTATACCGCAAACCTGACATGAAAAAGGTGCTGGAGGTACGCGGAGGCAAAGAGAACAATTTAAAGAATCTCAACGTAAAAGTTCCGCTGTCAGTTTTGAATGTGGTCACAGGAGTCTCGGGGTCGGGCAAAAGTACTCTGATCAATGAAATCCTCTATAAAGGACTTCATACTCAGTTGTATAAATCAAAACAGATACCCGGGGACCATAAAGAGATAAGAGGCGCAGAAAACATCGAGAAGATAATCGATATCGACCAGTCCCCGATTGGCCGTACACCTCGCAGTAACCCTGCAACCTATACAGGTGTATTCGACACAATCAGGGATGTCTTCGCCCAGACGAACGAAGCAAAAGTGCGAGGGTACCAAAAAGGACGGTTCAGCTTCAACGTCAAAGGTGGAAGGTGTGAAGCCTGTAAAGGTGACGGCATCATCAAAATAGAAATGCATTTTCTGCCCGATGTATTCGTACCATGTGAAGTATGCGATGGAAAGCGTTATAATAGAGAGACGCTGGAAGTTAAATATAAAGATAAGAGCATCGCAGATGTCCTGCAGATGACAGTGGAAGAAGCTTATTATTTCTTCGAAAATATCCCGAAGATCAAACGCAGGATGAAAACATTGCTTGATGTGGGGCTTGGCTATGTACGATTGGGTCAGCCTGCTACGACATTGTCGGGCGGGGAGGCGCAACGGGTCAAACTCGCTTCCGAACTGCACAGACGATCTGAGGGAAAAACGCTGTATATATTGGATGAGCCCACTACTGGCCTTCATTCGGAGGATATAGGCAAATTGATCACCGTGATCCAGCGTCTTGTCAATAATGGGGATACCGTCATTGTCATCGAACATAACCTCGATGTCATAAAAGTGGCCGATCATGTCATCGACCTTGGCCCGGAAGGCGGCGATGGGGGAGGCACCATCGTAGTCAGCGGCTCAATCCAGGACGTAATGGCAGAACCGAAAAGCTATACGGGACAGCACCTAAAAAAATGGTTGGACAGAAACCATCAGGGGGATTGAAATGGATAACAAAGACCGCATTCTGAAAATGTTGGAAGAAGGAAAAATCACGTCAGAAGAAGCAATCCGTTTAATGGAAGCTATAGAATCCAAAGAGAAACAGGATGATCCGGTACAGGACACAAAAGAAGATGGGGCCAATCGAAACCGCTCGACTAAAAATGGATCGAAGGATATCCTCAACCAATTCATGGATGAATTTCAGAAGTATGTAAATCAGAAAAGGCCAATGAAGCATTGAATCAAGTCAAAAACAAAATGGAAGGGCAGAAGCAGACTGCACAAGTCTACCGCACTTTCGAGAAGGCATTCGACAGTGTCAAAAACAGTTCCATTGATGCAATGTTTACACAAGGTTCAAAAAATCGTCTCATCGAAACGGTCGAGGACGACTATTCGAATGTATCAATCGATATTGCGAACGGCAATATCAAGGTTGTGCCAACAGATGGCTCCACTACAGCGAGATTTGAAGTCACTCCTTTCTATAGAAAACTTGATAAGCAACGTAATTATTTCCAGGACATCATCTGTGAAGTCAAGAATGAAGAACTGCTCATCGTCTCAGACATCCGTACAGCCCGGGTGAATATTGAACTACAGGTGAATCGGGAAACGCTCAGACGCCTGATAATCTCAGGGTCTAACGGCAATGTTCAGATTGAATCCCAATCCTTCAATGATCTCACAATCGATCTTTTGAATGGCAATGTCTCCATCGAAGATGCAGTGAGCAGCAATGCATTCATCAGAACCTCAAGGGGCGATATAACCGTTAAAGCAGGTTCCCATGGATCGATAGAGATGATTTCCATGCTTGGGACAATCAATACCGATAAGTTGAATGCAAAAGATATTACAATATCTTCAAATGGCTCAGTGAATGTTTCCTTGGAGCCAGGGACCGAGTCAGCCACAGTCAATGCCAACATGGGCAGCATCAACATAAACATCCCGCACGCACGCGCTGTGGAAGGACGCTTGAGCACCGTCATCGGGCAGATCAATTATCCTCCGGACCTGAATGTCAGATTCATGAAATCGCAGGATATCGGGTTCAAGGAATTGATGCTCCTCAATGATACGGAAGAAGAAGCACTGCTTCTTGAAGTGGGAACCAAATTTGGCAGTGTTACACTGCACCGCAGTTAAAGAACACACTATAGTCCAGCAATTGCCGGGCTATAGTGTGTTTTTGTATATAGTTGAAAAATTGCCCCATGTAATCAAGTTCCGTTTCATTGAAAAGGGCAGCTCGATTCTTTATAGTTAAATTATTAAATGTCTGAGGTGACCCAATGCTCACAGTTAAAAAGATCATAGACGAATTTCAACTGAAATTGATTTCCGGGAATGATGGCATCAACAAGGAAATCACCAATATCGATGTCTCGCGTCCGGGCCTTGAGATGGCAGGTTATTTTTCCCATTATTCATCCGACCGCATACAGATACTTGGGATGACGGAAATTTCATTCTTTGAGAGAATGCTTACGGAAGAAGAAAGGGAAGATCGGCCGAAAAAGTTGTGCCGTAAAGAAACGCCCTGCATCATCATCACACGTAATCTGAATCCGCCGCTTGAATTTATAGAAGCGTGCAACCAAAGCCGAATTCCTCTTCTGGTCACTGAAGACAACACGACTAATTTTACGAGTAGAATCTCCAATCATCTGAAAAAGCCTTGGCGCCAGAAACCAACATGCATGGCGTACTGGTGGATATATATGGTATTGGTGTCCTGATCACCGGAGAAAGTGGCGTCGGAAAAAGCGAGACGGCGCTGGAACTTGTCAAGAATGGTCATAGGCTCGTAGCTGATGATAATGTTGAGATAAAAGAAGTGTCGAAGAATGTACTGATGGGTGCTTCACCGCCGATCATACGCAATCTGCTTGAGATACGCGGCCTTGGCATCATTAATGTGATGACGCTGTTTGGAGCGGGGAGCATCCTGGAGGAGAAGCGCGTCATGCTCAATGTGAATCTTGAGGTCTGGGAGAAGGGAAAAACTTATGAACGTCTCGGCCTGGATCAGAATAAGCTGAGGATCTTGAATACCGAAATCGACCAGAAGACCATCCCCATCCGTCCGGGGCGTAGCCTGGCGGGCATCATTGAAGTGGCTGCCATGAATTATCGCATGCAGTATATGGGGTATGATGCAGCCCAGGAATTCAATGACCGTCTGAACCGTCAAATCCAAATCAACGGAGGGATGATTGATGATCTATAGCGCGCCGTTCAGCCCGATCGCAATTGAACTCGGCCCGATAGGAATCCACTGGTATGGCATCATCATAGCAGCCGGCATGCTGCTTGGATACTACATAGCAGACCGTGAAGCAAATCGAAAAGGTCTTCCTGAAGGACTTTTCATGGATTTGATGTTCTACATCATCATTGCTTCAATTATAGGTGCAAGATTATATTATGTTATTTTCCAATGGGAATACTATAGCCAGAATCCATTTTCCATACTCCTGATCAATGAAGGGGGTATGGCGATTCATGGAGGATTGATCGGTGGCTTCATCGCTGGTATCGTCTACTGCCGGGTTAAAGGCTTCAGTTTCTTTCAGTTGGCGGACATTGCGGCCCCGAGCCTTATTTTGGGACAGGCTATAGGCCGTTGGGGAAACTTTATGAACCAGGAGGCGCATGGGGGAGAGGTCTCCAGAAACTTCCTGGAATCCTTGATGCTTCCAGACTGGATCATCAACCAAATGTTTATAGACGGTGCGTACTACCACCCTACATTTCTGTACGAATCCGTATGGAATATAATAGGCTTCATCCTTCTCCTCATGCTCCGTCCAAAACTGAAAGTGGGCCAGACCATCCTTCTATACTTGATGTATTATTCGCTCGGCCGTTTCTTCATAGAGGGAATGCGCACAGATAGTTTGATGATAGGGGAACAGCTGCGTACCGCACAGTTGATTTCAATCATCCTGATTGTTGTGGCAGCGGGTGTCTGGATCTATAGGGAAATGAAATATAAGTTGCCGAAATACCGGGAGGTACAAGGCATCTATAAAGGAAGACGCAAATGAGGAAACTTGAAAAATTCAAGGCGGGTGCGATAAATCCGCTGTGGCATCTATATAGGACAGTCTCACGCATAAAAGTTGCCAAGAACTTCATCATAATCGAACTTGGCCGGTTTTGTCCCTCGACCAGATGGAAGCATGTACTATACAGGAAAGGGCTCGGTATGAAGCTTGGGGAGAACGTTTCCCTTGCCTACAAAGCCATGCCGGACCTGATGCATCCAGAGCGCATCCACATTGGCAAAAACAGTATAATCGGGTATAATACAGTGATATTGACTCATGAATACCTCGTGGATGAGTATCGTCTCGGGAATGTGTACATCGGGCATGATACTATGGTGGGTGCAAACGTCACTATTTTGCCGGGGGTGAGTATCGGCAACCATGCTGTAATAGGGGCGGGAAGCGTCGTTTCAAAAGATGTCCCCGACCACTCGGCAGCTTACGGCAATCCGCTTATAATAAGGAGTATGGATAATGACTAGGAAAGTGATTCCGTTCGATCAGAATGGAGAATTCCATTTTAATCAAGGTCTGAAGAAAACAGAACAGAATAAAAAACCAGAGGCGCTCAGGAGCTTTCAGAAAGCCTATGAACTTGACCGGAATAATCTGGCATATCTGTCCCAGTATGCATACTTGCTTGCTGAAAATGGCCGCGGTGCAGAAGCTGAACATATATTGATCAACGCATTCATTCAGCATCAGTATGATGCTGAATTTTATTTTATATTGAGTCAGCTTTACATCATCAGCAATGATGCGAATAAGGCGTTTCTGTTTGGTGTGCAGTATGTCAAATATGAGCCGGACTCCGGCTATGATGAGGAACTGGAAGAGATGTTCGAAGTGAGTATTCATGATGAAGAAGAGGTGGAGCGGGAAGCGGCGAGATTTACAGCCCAGCATCTCTTCCAGCATCTCTTTATGAACGCCAGGATAGAAGAGGCTCTGGAATTTCTATCCACAGTACCTGAAGACATCCGGAAGGAACGCGAATTCAGAAATCAGAAGGCCATGGCGCTCCTATTCCTGAACCGTTATGATGAAGCGCACGAATTATTGGAGCAGCTATTTCTGGAAGATCGCACGGATATGCATGCATTGAGCCATATGACGCTCTTGTACTATCATACGGGAAGAGGATAAATTCAATGAATTCCTTAAAAAATTGGAAGTGGTGCAACCATTGGATGATGATGCCCGGTTCAAGGTGGGACTCGTGCTCAATTTCCTTCAGAAGTACGAAAGGTCATACGAGCTTCTTTATCCTTTATTCAAAAAGCAGTCGTTCATCAGTTTCCAGCTGCTCCATGCATTGAGCCATGCAAGCTATCATACTGGTCGTGCGGAAGAATCCAGGATGTTCTGGAATCGTATGCAGACGTTTCATCAGGTAAGGGAAATATATAGCCCCTGGAACCGTCATAGGGCATCTGAGAAGGTAACAGAGATAGAAACTGCCTACTTGAAGGATGACGATCCGTACAGACGCCTTCTAGGCCTCTATAAGATCTACAATGTCGTCCCGAGGGACGTCATACTGGGTCATGATGTGTGGGATACGATTGAAAATCTGGAAGATTACGAGAAATTGTATATCTCATTCCTTTTCCAGGGACTTAAACTGGTCAGGCTGGGGCGGATGCATAAAGGACTGGAGGCACTGTCGCAAGCCGGCTTTACGGATGAAGAGGACCAGATGTCTTGGATAGAACTATTTCACGAACTGTATGAGCAGAAAGTGGAGTTGGAAGATATTGATGCCTTTGCAGCTGCGGCAATGTATTTCCATAAGCGCGAAAGGAAGTTCACCAAAAAATATCTCGTCGAGACATTCGGCACTTCACTGTACCGTTTGAATAAGGCATTGGGGCATATCGAGCAGAAATGATGAAATAATGTAAATATCCCTTTATAATATTTAGCAGCTGATAATACGGAAAAGGAGTTTTTACCATGACTGAAGAAAAAAATATTTATGACGTCGTCATCATCGGTGCAGGACCAGCAGGAATGACAGCTGCTGTCTATGCTTCCAGGGCAAACCTTAAGACAGTGATGCTTGAACGCGGTATGCCGGGTGGACAGATGGCGAATACGGAAGAAGTTGAGAACTTTCCTGGATTTGATTTCATAACAGGTCCTGAATTATCCACGAAAATGTTTGAGCACTCCCAAAAGTTTGGTGCCGAATATAAATATGGCGACATCAAATCCATCGAAGATCAGGGAGATGTCAAAGTGCTTAAAACGGGCAATGAAGATATCTACACGCGCACTGTCATCATAACGACAGGTGCCGAATATAAGAAGGTCGGAGTCGAGGGTGAAGAAGAACTCGGCGGCCGCGGCGTAAGCTATTGCGCAGTATGTGACGGCGCTTTCTTCAAGGAGAAGGAACTCGTTGTAATCGGCGGCGGGGATTCTGCAGTAGAAGAAGGGGTCTTCCTGACGAAATTCGCAAGCAAAGTAACTGTAGTGCATAGGCGCGATCAGTTGCGCGCTCAAAAATCCTCCAAGACCGTGCGTTCAAAAACGACAAGATGGATTTCATCTGGGATACTGAGATCCAGTCCATCAACGGCGACGGTAGAGTGAAGAGCGTAACGCTGCTTGATAAGAATACAGGCTCAACGTACGACTTTGAAGCAGATGGCGTCTTCGTCTATGTGGGCATGAAGCCATTGACTGCACCATTTGAAGGTTTGGGCATCTTGAATGAAATGGGATATGTAGTCACCAATGATGAAATGGAGACATCAGTCCCAGGCATCTTTGCAGCTGGAGACGTGCGTAACAAGACCCTACGTCAGATCGTCACAGCAACCGGGGACGGCAGTATAGCTGCCCAGAACGCCCAGCACTATATCGAGAAGCTTGGAGATATGCAGGAAAGCAAATAGGAAGACTACCCCAGGGTTTTGGGCCAATGGCAGTAGGATGTCTTATCCAACTGCCATCGGCCAGGTCACCCTGGGTTTTTTTAATAGAGTCCTAGAGACAGGAAACTTACTGAGTGTTGCGGGAGAAGATGCGAGATGGTTTAATTGAAAGAGGCAATTAACGCTTAAGAGGATGTGGATCTATGAAAAAACTGAGTATAGTGACAGGCATGAGCGGGGCCGGAAAGTCTGTAGCGATTGAAGCGCTTGAAGACATGGGGTATTTCTGCATTGATAATCTTCCTCCGATTCTGCTCAAAAAAGTTCTGGAATTGATGGAAACGACAGAAGGTCAGATGGACCAGGTCGGCTTGGGCATAGACCTCAGGGGTAAAGAGTTCTTTGACCAGCTACTTGATGAAATAGAACAGCTGAGGGATCATCCGGATATTGCCCTGGAAATAATATTCCTGGATGCAGACGACAACCGCCTCGTCTCACGCTATAAAGAAAGCCGACGGGCACATCCGCTTGATGGAGAGATGGTCTTGTTGGACGCAATCATGAAGGAACGTGAACTTCTGAGTGTTCTGCGCGGCCATGCCTCCCATATCATCGACACGACCGAAACAACTCCAAAAGAATTAAGGAACCTGATGTTCGAAAAATGCTCTGGAGAAAACAGTCCAGCCTTTAATATAAATGTGCTGAGCTTTGGCTTTAAGCATGGCCTGCCAATCGATGCGGATTTGGTGTTCGATGTGCGTTTTCTGCCGAATCCCCATTATATTGATGCCCTGAGGCCGTTGACAGGACTTGATGAACCGGTATCGGACTACGTCATGAAATGGAAGGAGACCAAAAAGTTCTATAAAAAACTGTATGATCTCCTTAAATATATGATCCCCAATATATAAAAGAGGGGAAAGCGCAACTGGTCATCGCCATCGGATGCACAGGTGGCAAGCATCGGTCTGTAACGCTTGCAGAGAAGCTCACAGAAGACCTGAGTGAGGACTTTAATTTTACCATCCGGGCAGTTCACAGAGATGCACCGGTAGAAGGTGTAGAACATGAAGAAGATTAAGATTACAGTGGTCGGGGCGGCACCGGGCTGAGTGTTTTAGCCAGAGGCCTGAAAAGATATCCGGTGGATATAACTGCCATTGTTTCTGTAGCAGATGACGGCGGCTCGACCGGGCTCATCCGCGATAAGATTGATATGCCGGCACCAGGGGACATCAGAAATGTAATGAGTGCACTCAGTGAAGTGGAGACGAAATTGGATAATCTCTTTTCTTACCGCTTCAATAAGGATGCACTCGATGGTCACGCACTCGGCAATCTCATGCTGGCTGCGATGTATGATATGACCGGTGACTTTGCCGTGGCAGTAAAGGAATTAAGCAAGATACTGAACGTCAAGGGTACCGTCATTCCATCGACCAATATCAGTCCGGAACTGGCTGCACGCATGGCTGACAACTCGATTATCGTCGGGGAGAGCTATATTCCGGAAGTTGGACAGAAGATAGAAGAAATGTATTTGATTCCGGACGATACCGTAGCAACCCCCGAGGCCATAGAAGCCATAGAGTCTTCTGACGTCATCGTCTTTGGACCGGGGAGCCTGTATACGAGCATCATCCCCAACCTGATACCTGAGGGCATGAAGGAAGCGATAATTAAAGCGCGCGGCATTAAGGTCTATATTTCAAACATCATGACTCAGGCTGGCGAAACGATAGATTACAGCGCTGCAGATCATCTTGAAGCGATCCATCACCACGTCGGCCAAATATTGCAGACTTCATTATTTTGAATGAGGAAGATATCAAAGGCCGCATATCTAATTATTACCATGAAAATGATATGGAGATCGTCGAGAGTGACAGAGAGAGGCTCAGACAGATGGAAGTTGAAGTAATGACAGACCACCGCCTTGTCCAGATCGATGAAGAAGGTGCAGTACGGCACAACAATAAAATACTGGCGCAGATGATCTATGATATTGCGCTTAGGGAAATCAGTACGTTGCAGTATAGGAAAAAATAGAATGGGGCGTGATCGCATGTCATTTGCTTCTGAGATGAAGAATGAATTGACCAGAAATTGAAGTGGATACGTGCTGTATGAAAAGTGAGCTTTCAGCGCTCATCAAAATGAACGGGGCACTCAGCCATTCCAATGGACAATGGATCATTAATATACAGACTGAGAATGCGGCGATTGCGCGCCGGATTTTCTCATTGATCCGGACTACGTACGGAGTTGAGATAGAACTTCTGGTCCGTAAGAAAATGAAACTGAAAAAAAATAACGTTTACATTTCAAGGATAAAGAAGGAAAGTAAGAAAGTACTGGAAGACTTGGAAATCATGAAGGATGGTCTGCTTGAACATGCCATCAGTGCAGATATCAAAGAGAGGGAGTGCTGCATCAGAAGCTATCTGAGGGGTGCGTTCCTTGCCGGCGGATCGGTGAATAATCCGGAAACCTCAGCTTATCATCTGGAGATATTCTCCTTGTACGAGGAGCATGCCAGAAATCTGACTGAGTTAATGAATGGTTATGAGCTGAATGCGAAATTCATTGAAAGAAAACGCGGCTACATCACCTATCTCAAAGAAGCCGAAAAGATTGCAGAATTCCTTAGCCTGATCGGTGGGTACCAGGCACTTTTGAAATTTGAAGATATACGGATTGTCAGGGATATGCGCAATTCTGTAAATCGTCTGGTGAACTGTGAAACAGCAAACTTGAATAAAACGATCAGCGCTGCGATGCGTCAAGTTGAGAACATCAATTTCATCGCTTCAGAAATAGGGCTTGAAGAGCTGCCCGAACGCCTTAGGGAAATCGCGAAATTGAGGGTTGAGCACCAGGAAGTTTCCTTGAAGGAGCTAGGGGAGATGATGTCGACAGGTCCGATATCGAAGTCCGGGGTGAATCATCGTCTAAGGAAACTGGATAAGATAGCGGAGCAGGTGAGAAGCGGTGAAGAAATCACTTTTTAACGAAGAAAGCGTGCACTTTGGTGCACGCTTTCTTCATTTTATTGGCCATATAGATCTTCAAGTGCAATTTCCAGTGTAGGAAAGAGGAATTTAAAATCATTTTCCATCAGTACTTCCGGGAGCACGTATTGCCCTTTCAATATGAGCATGGACTGTTCACCCAAAAGCTTTTCGATCAGAAATGAAGGTGTATGGAAAAAGTCGGGTTTTCCGAGTGCGGTGCTCAAATATTTGGAGAAATGTTTTTGTCTGAGTGGCATTGGGGCAGTAAGATTGACCGGGCCTGAAATTTCCGAATGCACGCCCACGAACAACAGGGCATTCAACAGATCCTCTATATGGATCCAACTGTACCATTGGTTTCCGCTTCCGATGGGACCGCCCACTCCCATCTTATATGGCAGGGCCATTTTGGGTAGGGCGCCTTCGTCCTTATCGAGAATCAGGCCAAACCGCGTGAAGACGGTACGGGTTCCAAGAGCTTCAAACTTCCTGGCTTCAGCCTCCCACGCCACAACCACCTCGGATAGGAAATCGTGTTCGGCAAAGGCATCACCTTCGTCATATTGGACCTTCTCGCTGACTGGATAATAGCCTATTGCACTGGCGTTTACGAGGACCTGAGGAGTGATTTCAGCCTGCTCAGCCCACATCCGCAACATGCGGGTCACTTTCATCCTGGATTCATAAATGGCCGTCTTGTGGGAATCCGTCCATTTCTCCTGGAGTGAGGCTCCCGCCAGGTTATAGATGATATCGACTTTTAATGGCAAATCCTGCATCCATCTGTCGTCTGACGGGTCGTCAGGATTGTATTTGATGAAGTGTACGAAAGGATGTTCTGATTTTCTGTCGCTTCGTGTCAATATATACACATGGTCATTCTCCTCTCGGAGAATTTTTGTCAGTCTTGATCCTACAAAACCAGGATCCACCTGTAATTAATACATTCATGTCATCACGCTCCTTAATACCATTATAGCCTGTCTGTAGTGATGATAATCCGGAAATTTAAAATTTTGCCTGAGAGTTATGCAATGGGAAATAGAAAAAGGGATGGAATATTGATATTCCATCCCTTTCCCAATAATTTTAGCCCTGTAATTTTTCAGGCTCCATTACGTCATCAACCAAACCATATTCTTTGGCTTCTTCCGCTGTCATGAAGAAGTCGCGATCGGTATCCGTTTCAATCTTATCGAGCGTTTGGCCCGTGCGTTCTGCAAGGATCTTGTTGAGTTTTTCGCGTGTTCTCAATATATGCTTGGCCGCTATTTCAATTTCTGTAGCCTGACCTTGCGCACCACCAAGTGGCTGGTGAATCATCACTTCAGCGTTCGGCAGGGCGAAGCGCTTGCCTTTTGCCCCTGCTGCAAGCAGGAATGAACCCATTGAAGCGGCCATGCCAAGGCAGATGGTCTGTACATCAGGTTTGATGTGCTGGATTGTATCATAGATTGCCATGCCTGCAGTCACGCTGCCACCAGGAGAGTTGATATAGAGGAAAATATCTTTATCTGGATCTTGGGCCTGCAGGAAAAGCAGTTGGCTGACGACGGAGTTCGCCACGTTGTCATCGATGCCCGTACCGATCATGATGATCCTGTCTTTGAGCAACCTGGAATAGATGTCGTAGGCGCGTTCTCCGCGGTTCGTCTGTTCAATAACTGTAGGGATTAAATTCATTGTGTTACCTCCTGATATTATAGTACTCTTAATTGGCTAATTCATTTATACCACATTAGTCAAATAAGGTCAAAAGAAAACGTTTCTGGTATAAAGATTAAATTAGGCCTTTAATTTATTCAAGTTTATTGCTATACTGAAAAAGGCTTTATGAAGAATGATATTAATTTTATCATACCCCCGTGGTGTAATGGATAACACGTAAGATTCCGGTTCTTGAGATGGGAGTTCGATCCTCTCCGGGGGTGTAAATAGAGGTGGCCGTGTGAGTGGCGAACTTGAGATCATAGAAGCTCCAGAAAAAGTCCTTAGCGAAAATTTTGTGCGCGATGTTTTTTATATCGTCATCAATTGTGGCAAGATGCTGTTGGAAAGTGGAGCGGAAACTTACCGTATAGAGGATACGATGATGCGGATCGCATCCAGTTACGGTATAGAAAATGCTCAAGTGTTCGCAACTCCCACGGTCATTATTTTTTCTTTGAACGATTATGCACTGACCCAGACGCTGCGCATTGAGGAAAGGGCAAATAATCTGGAGAAGGTTGTGGCAGTGAATGAGCTTTCGAGACGCATTTCTGCAGGGATGCCACTCGACCAGGCTTTGCGCCGTATGGAGGCGATACATGACAGCAGATTCTTCCCGTTTTGGCTGACCATATTATCGGGAGGCATCATAGGAATGATGTTCCTGCTGCTGTTCGACGGTGTGGTGGCTGACCTGCCTGCTGCCTTCGTCGGGGGCGCAGGGGAGTCTTTGTGATGGAAGGCATCCTCCGCTACACTAAAGTTAAATTCTTTACAGAATTCTTCGCCTCCCTATATATCGCGCTGACGGCTATATTTTTTGTCGATACAGGTTTTGGCACTATGCTTGATACCATCATCATCGCCAGTGTAATGCCGCTTGTGCCTGGTGTTCTCATTACAAATGCAATACGTGAGATGATCCGGGGGCATTTGATGGCCGGTATCATGAAAGGCACTGAAGCAGCACTGACGGCCATTGCGATCGGTGCTGGTGTGGGTCTTGTATTTTTGATGATCTAGGAGGCTGCTGATGATTTACGTGTATCAATTCATCCTTAGCTTTTTTGCTTCTGCAGGATTCGGCGTACTTTTCAATGCGCCACGGGCCGCCATCATCAGATGTGGGCTGACCGGCGCAGTCGGTTGGATGGTGTTCTATATATTGAGAGAAGGGGGTGCCGACCTTGTTCTTGCCTCTTATATCGGCGCTCTCGTTCTATCGGCAGTGGCACTCTTGAATTCGAGAAGTCAGAAGATGCCTGTCATTCTGTACATTACATGCGGAATCATCCCACTTGTTCCAGGAGGCATGGCATACGATTCAATGCGGCAGATTGTGCTGCAGGAGTATATGACGGCCCTCGAATATGGATTTGAAGCTGCGCTTATTTCCTTGGCGATCGCAACCGGCATCATCAGTACAGAAATGGCGGATCAGGTTCTGCAGACCATAAGGAAGAAATTGAAGAAGAAAGAGGTATGAGTATGCTCGAATTGGTATATTATACGAGGAATAGATGTCCGCTTTGTGACGAAGGGATGGAGCAGATCAAGCTTGCCTTGTCTGAATTGAGATATAGCGATGTCAAGATGACGGCGATAGATATCGATGAAGACGATGCCCTGCAGGAGGCGTATATGATGCGCGTCCCGGTCTTGTGCCATAAAAGTCAGGTTATTCAAGAAGGCATCATTGATTTTGTCTACGTCTATGATTACCTTAAGGAGTATCTGGGTACGATAAAATAGCTGAAGCCGAATAATTGCATTCCTGAATATTTATGATATATTTAGAATGTAATTATTTTTGTCCCGTGTGGGACGCAATACGTCTCATGATGGTGAGGTATCGAAACTCATGTGGCAAAAACTTTTAGACATCCAGAAGCGTATCGCACCGGAAGTAGTGTCGGAATTGCAGAAGCGTTCAACCATCCTGAAACAAATCAGGACATACCAACCGATAGGTCGACGGCCACTTGCAAGGCAACTTAATATGACCGAGAGGGTTTTACGTAAGGAAGTCGATGCATTACATGATTTGGATCTGATCGATATCGATAAAAAAGGAATATCGATTTCCCAAACGGGTATTGAAGTATTGGATGAACTTTCACCGTTCATGACAACACTTGATCGGCGTTCCGGACTGGCCCTTAAGCTTCAGCGGCAATATAATCTGCAAGGTTGCCATATCATCCGGGGGATGCTGATGAAGATCCCGAGCTCCAGCAGGAGCTTTCCCAGCTCATGGCCGAAGAATTTCAGAAAATAATCTTCGACAATGCCATCATTTCCGTGGCAGGTGGTTCGACGATGGCCAATGTGAGCCAATATCTGAAACCAGCGGAGGAGAATCTCCTATTCGTTTCGGCCCGGGGTGGCCTCGGTGAAGAAGTGGGCAACCAGGCGAACTCGATTGCAAGCCGTCTTGCAAAAGCGACGGGTGGCGAGCATCGGGTACTCTATGCGCCTGATAGTGTAGGGGATTCGGTATACGAATCTTTGAAGGATGAGCCATCCATCAAAGAAATTGCCGAGCTCAACCGCCGTTCTGACTATGTCATGCACGGCATCGGCGAAGCATTCATGATGGCGCGCCGCAGAAATGTGGAAGCGGCCACCCTCTCCCAGCTGGAAGCCGATTGCGCAGTTGGTGAAACCTTCGGCTACTATTTCAACGCTGAAGGGGATATCGTGCGTAAGGTCAAAACCATCGGTATCCAGTTGGAAGATCTCGCATCAAAGAAAGCAATATTTGCAGTGGCAGGTGGAAGCAGCAAGAAGGAAGCAGTCCGTGCGTATATGAAGATGGCTCCGAAGAATACTATTCTGTTCATCGATGAAGCCATCGGGGAATTTTTGTTGAAGAATGATTGATTAATTTAATTCAATATATAAATCAAGGAGGCCATAAATTATGGTTAAAGTAGCAATCAACGGTTTTGGACGTATAGGTAGACTCGCAGCCAGGGAAATCCTCAATTATGAAGATATCGAACTGGTGGCAGTCAATGATCTTACAGATGATGAGTTCTTGGCACATCTCATAAAATATGATACAAGCCAGGGACGTTTCGAAGGTGATGTTGAAGCGATCGATGGTGGATTGAAGATTAACGGCAATGAAGTGAAATCCTTCAACGTCAAAGACCCTGCAGAACTCCCATGGGGAGATTTGGATATTGATATCGTACTTGAGTGTACTGGTCTCTTCACTAATGAGCAGGACGCAAGAAAGCACATCGAAGCAGGTGCTAAAAAAGTATTGATTTCAGCTCCGGGCAAAGGCGATATGAAAACAATCGTCTACGGTGTCAACGAAGATGTGCTCGACGGTTCGGAGGAAGTAGTGTCAGCTGCATCCTGCACGACAAACTGTCTTGCACCAGTCGTGAAAGTATTGAATGATGAGTTTGGTCTTGAGCGTGGCCTCATGACAACGATCCACGCCTATACAGCTGATCAGAACACACTGGACGGCCCGCACGCTAAAGGCGACTTCCGTCGCGGACGTGCAGCAGCAGAAAACGTAGTGCCGAATTCTACAGGTGCGGCAAAAGCTATAGGTCTTGTATTGCCTGAACTTGATGGTAAACTTGACGGCGGTGCCCAGCGTGTACCGGTTAAGACAGGTTCCCTTACAGAAGTTACAGCGGTACTCGGCAAAAATGTTTCAGTTGAAGAAGTGAACCAGGCGATGAAGGATGCAGCAAATCCATCATTCGGCTATATTGAAGATGAGATCGTTTCTTCCGATATCATCGGCATCAAAGAAGGCTCCCTATTCGATACAACACAGACACGTGTTGTAGATGTGGATGGAAAACAGCTTGTACGTGCCGTTTCATGGTATGACAATGAAATGTCCTATACTGCCCAACTGGTCAGAACACTTCATCACATGGCGACCAATAAGAAGTAAATCATAGATGAACGGGCGGACTTTCCGCCCGTTTTTATTTTATTCATACAGCGGTATGGGTATAATAGGAATGAGCAGAAAAGTATAGGAGGCACAGCCATGAAGAAAACTGTAGAAGATGTACAATTGAAAGGCCGCAAGGTATTGCTGCGCGCTGATTTGAACGTTCCGATGTCAGAGGGCGAAATCACCAATGACAATCGTATCGTACAGGCGTTGCCTACAATTAGGCATATCATTGAAGCTGGAGGGAAAGTGATACTTTTCTCCCACCTGGGAAAAGTGAAGACAGAAGCGGACAAGGCAGATAAGACGCTTAAACCGGTCGCTAATAAGTTGTCGGAACTGCTTGAGCAGGATGTCAATTTCATCCCCCACACAAGAGGTGAAATGCTTGAAGGTGCCATCGATGATTTGAAAGAGGGCGAAGTCCTGATGTTTGAAAACACACGTTTCGAAGATGTCGACGGCAAAAAGAGAGCGGCAACGATGAATCCTTGGGTAAATACTGGGCTTCTCTTGGCGATATCTTCGTAAACGATGCATTCGGTACAGCCCATAGAAGCCATGCTTCAAACGTGGGCATCGGATCCAATATCGAAACAGTTTCAGGATTCCTCATGCAGAAGGAAATTGAATTCATCGGAGGTGCCATCGATTCGCCGGAGCGCCCATTCGTGGCCATTTTAGGCGGCGCCAAAGTGTCGGATAAAATCGGCGTAATCAAAAATGTGCTCGAAAAAGCTGACAAAGTAATCATAGGCGGCGGCATGGCGTATACCTTCCTAAAAGCGCAAGGCAAAGAAATAGGCAACTCGCTCCTTGAAGAAGATAAAGTGCAGCTGGCAAAGGAACTTCTTGAGAAATCAGAAGATAAAATTGTTCTGCCAAAGGATGTAGTCGTCGCAGAAGAGTTTGCCGCAGATGCCAAACATAAAACCGTAGGCGTCGATGAAATACCATCCGACATGGAAGGCCTTGATATCGGTGAGGATACAATCGCTGCCTTTAAAGAAGTGCTGCAAGGCGCGAAGACAGTCGTATGGAATGGACCGATGGGTGTGTTTGAAATGGAGAACTTTGCACACGGCACGATTGGTGTATGCAAGGCGATTGCTGAACTTGAAGATGCGAAGACAATCATCGGTGGCGGAGATTCCGCAGCTGCAGCAATGGATCTTGGCTATGCTGATGATTTCTCCCACATCTCAACAGGTGGCGGCGCCTCACTCGAGTATCTGGAGGGTAAGGAATTGCCAGGCTTGTCTGTAATTGACGAGAAGTAATGTTTAGAGTCTTATACAAAAACAAGGAGGAATATTATGAGAACCCCATTTATTGCAGGAAACTGGAAAATGAATAAAACCATTTCAGAAGGTGAGGCATTTATAGATGCACTCGGCGAACTGCCAAACAAAACTGAAGTGGAGAGTGCAATCTGCGCGCCATTCATCCACCTGCCGTCGCTCGTGGAAAAGGCAAAAGGTATGGAGCTCGGCATAGGTGCTGAAAATAGCCATTATGAAGATGAGGGTGCCTTCACTGGAGAAGTTTCCCCATTGATGCTCCAAGACCTTGGAGTCGATTATGTGATCATCGGACACTCGGAGCGCCGTGAACACTTCAATGAAACTGATGAAGCAATCAACAAAAAAGCGCATGCGCTCCATTCAAAAGACATCGTGCCGATCATCTGCTGTGGTGAGACGGATGACGAACGCGAGGCTGGTAAGGCAGAAGATAAAGTGAAACAACAAGTTTCCAAAGCGTTTGAGGGCCTAAGCAAGGAACAGGCTAAAACCTCTGTTATCGCCTATGAACCTATCTGGGCGATAGGCACAGGGAAATCCGCGACAAGCGATGATGCAAATGAGATGTGCGGTGTCATCCGCCAGACGATGGCATCACTTTATGATGAAGAAACTGCAGAAGCAATCCGCATCCAGTACGGTGGCTCAGTCAAACCGGAAAATATAAAAGAGTACATGGCACAGGCGCATATTGACGGCGCTCTTGTAGGCGGCGCGTCACTCAAACCTGAATCTTTCGTGCAACTATTGGAAGGTGCTAAAAATGACTAAACCAGTTGCTCTCATCATACTTGATGGCTTTGCCAACAGGGACGAAGTGAAAGGCAATGCTGTTAAAGCAGCTCATAAACCGAACTATGACCGCTTTTTCAAGAAATATCCGAATAATGCACTCAGCGCCTGCGGTCTCGACGTAGGTTTGCCTGAAGGGCAGATGGGCAACTCTGAAGTCGGTCATCTGAACATTGGCGCGGGGCGCGTAGTCTATCAAAGTCTTACAAGAATCAATAAATCCATTGAAGATGGGGATTTTTACGAAAATGAGGTACTGCTTGATACGATGGATCACGTAAACACCAAGGGCAGTACCCTTCATGTCATGGGTCTGCTCAGTGATGGCGGTGTACACTCGCATTATGAACACCTCTTCGCAATATTGGAGATCGCAAAGAAAAAAGGCCTCGAAAAAGTATATGTACATGCATTTCTGGATGGACGCGACGTCGTACAGGATTCGGCAATCGAATATGTACGGGAATCGGAGAAGCGTTTCAAAGAGCTCGGTATCGGGGAATTTGCGACTGTCAGCGGCAGGTATTATGCCATGGACCGGGATAAGCGATGGGATCGCGAAGAAATGGCGTACAATGCCATCACATACGGAAAAGCCCCCCGCTTTGCTTCAGCTGAAGAAGGGATCCAGGCAAGCTATGATAAGGGCGAATACGATGAATTCGTCAAACCATTCATCATATCCGATACAGAAGAGGGCTATGATAAAGGAGTGGTCGACGGAGATGCGATCGTTTTCTTTAACTTCCGTCCGGATCGTGCAGCCCAGTTGTCTGAAATATATACAGATGAGGAATTCATGGGCTTTGATATTGAAAAGCGAATCAAAGATTTGAAATTCGTCACTTTCACCAAATACAGTGATCAAGTGGATGCAGATGTAGTCTTTGAAAAAGAAGATATCATCAATACAATAGGCGAAGTGGTTTCCAAAGCAGGCAAGAAGCAGCTGAGGATTGCAGAGACAGAAAAATATCCGCATGTAACGTACTTCATGAGCGGTGGACAGCATGATGAGTTTGAGGGAGAACGTAGAGTCCTTGTAGATTCTCCTAAAGTGGCAACTTATGACCTACAGCCTGAAATGAGCGCTTATGAAGTGAAGGAACGTTGTCTTGAAGAACTCGGAAAAGAAGACCTTGACCTTATCCTCATGAACTTTGCAAACCCCGATATGGTAGGTCATAGCGGTAAAATGGAGCCGACGGTCAAGGCAATAGAAGCAGTGGATGAATGTCTTGGACCCATTGTAGATGAAATCATCGCGCAGGGCGGTACAGCCATCATAACCGCCGATCACGGCAACTCGGACGAAGTCATCACTTTGGACGGGGAACCGATGACTGCCCATACTACAAACCCGGTTCCTGTCATCGTAACAAAAGAAGATGTTACGGTTGGAAGTGGACGACTGGCTGATTTGGCGCCGACCCTACTTGAATTGATGGGATTGGAACAGCCGGAAGAAATGACGGGCAAAAGCCTTTTGGAGTAGATTGTGCTGATAAGATTGAAAATGATAAAAATAGAAATCAATTAAAAAGGAGATATCGTTATGCCATTAATTATAGATGTGTACGCACGTGAAATGCTTGATTCAAGAGGAAATCCGACAGTTGAGGTCGAAGTATTGACGGACAGCGGTGCCTTCGGCCGTGCGCTTGTACCTTCCGGTGCTTCAACAGGAGAGCATGAAGCAGTTGAGTTGAGGGATGCAGATGAGGCGCGCTTCCTTGGTAAAGGTGTCGAAAAAGCAGTTGAAAATGTTAATGAAATTATCGGGCCTGAGCTTGTAGAGGGTGATTTCAGTGTCCTTGAACAAGTGTCGATCGACAGAATGATGATTGCCCTTGATGGCACCACCAATAAAGGTAAATTGGGTGCAAACGCTATTCTAGGCGTTTCTATGGCCGTAGCAAAAGCAGCTGCTGACTTTATGGGGCAGCCACTCTACAAATATCTAGGCGGATTCAGCGCAGTCCAACTTCCAGTGCCGATGATGAATATCATCAACGGAGGCGAGCACGCGGATAATAACGTGGATATCCAAGAATTCATGATTATGCCTGTGGGTGCTGAAACATTCAAGGAAGGCCTGCGCATGGGCACGGAAATATTCCATAACTTGAAAAAAGTGCTCAGTGAAAAAGGCTATAATACTGGTGTAGGAGACGAAGGCGGTTTTGCACCGAACCTCGGTTCCAATGAAGAGGCTTTGTCGACAATCATTGAAGCGGTCGAGAGAGCAGGCTATAAGCCAGGTGAAGAAATCCGCTTGGCGATGGATGCAGCTTCGAGTGAATTCTACGACGCCTCAACAGGCAAGTATGAACTAAAAGGAGAAGGCAAATCCTATACTTCTGAAGATATGGTCAATTGGTATGCTGAGATGATTGAAAAATACCCAATAATATCCATCGAAGACGGGTTGGATGAGAATGATTGGGAAGGTACCAGACTCCTCACTGAAAAACTTGGTTCCAAGGTGCAATTGGTCGGGGATGATCTTTTCGTCACCAATACCGAGAAGCTGGCACGTGCAATTGAAGAGGGTGTCGGAAACTCCATCCTCATCAAAGTCAACCAGATCGGTACTTTGACTGAAACGTTCGAAGCAATCGAAATGGCGAAGCGCGCAGGCTACACTGCAGTCATCTCCCACCGTTCCGGAGAAACTGAAGATACGACGATTGCAGATATTGCGGTAGCTGTTAATGCAGGACAAATCAAAACTGGTGCGCCATCACGTACAGATCGTGTCGCCAAATACAATCAGCTGCTCAGAATTGAAGATGAACTGTTTGAAACGGCAAAATATGAAGGGCTTGCATCCTTCTACAACCTGGATCTGAAATAATCCAAAAACCTCCCTTGAGCTAAGGGAGGTTTTTTAGTTGGGGCAGCATTTGCAATCCCCTCCTTAATCTGATAAAATGCTTGTGTTACTAATATTCGGAGGGATTACCACATGCAAACACTGCTCGTCATATTGTTGATTGTCGTTTGTATATCTTTAATTGCAGTGGTATTGCTACAGTCAGGGAAAAGCGCCGGCCTCTCAGGTGCAATCGGTGGCGGTGCTGAGCAATTATTCGGTAAACAAAAAGCGCGGGGCATGGATCTTGTACTGCATAGGACAACAGTCATACTTTCGTTACTGTTCTTCCTGATCATGCTGCTGCTCACATATCTAAATTAGAAATAATGGCCTCCTATTGTTGATAGGGGGTTTCTTTTTATTTTTCTATGTTCTTAAATTGTCGTACAATGAAATTAATGTGCAGAAAGTAGGGTATAAATAATGAAGATACAATTACCAGAACCATTCTTTTTTGAGGAGGGCGAGAAAGCAGTCTTGTTGCTGCATGGGTTCACAGGCAACTCATCAGATGTCAGGCAACTTGGACGCTATCTCCAAAAACACGGCATAACTTCCTATGCGCCGCATTATGAAGGTCATGCGGAGCCTCCTGAAAATTTGTTGGAATCAAGCCCACACATCTGGTGGAGGCAAGTGACTGAAGCCTACGACTTCCTTGTCTCCAAAGGCTACGATAAAATTTTCGTGGCAGGACTGTCCCTTGGCGGAGTCTATGCGCTGAAGTTGGCCACTGTCCGCGATGTAGTAGGCATCGCCACCATATGCAGTCCGATGTACCTCAAGGACCGTGAAACAATGTACGAGGGCGTTTTGGAATATGCCCGGGGCTTCAAGAAGATGGAAGGGAAGACACAAGAAGAAATAGAGGGTGAGATGGAAGCGTTCCGTCCGACCGGCATGCTGGATGAGGTGCGTGATGTGATCCAATCGGTCCGTGACCACCTCCCGGATGTATATGCACCGTTGTTTGTGGCTCAGTCGGAACAGGATGAAATGATCAATCAGGACTCAGCAAACATCATATTTAATGAAACTTCGACTGAAGATGATGAGAAGAAACTGGAGTGGTATCCAGAATCAGGGCATGTATTGACGATCGATAAAGAAAAGCAGCAATTGTTTGAGAATATGCATGCCTTCATGGATCAGTTGGACTGGAATGAGTAATAGGGGGATAAGTAATGGGTAACTATCGAGAACGCATTTTAAATGTTATTGAGGCTGACGATTATCGTCCGATGACGATGGAGGAGTTCAAACATGAACTTTCGGCTCATGACTCAGACGACTTCAAGGAAATGGTGAAAGCCGTTGTGGCCCTTGAAGAAGAGGGCGAAATCCACAGGACGAAAAAGGACAAATATATCAAGATGAGTGAAACAGACATGCTCAAGGGCAAGCTCTCCATGCACAAACGCGGGTTTGGTTTCCTGCGTCCTGAAGAAGGCGATATGGAGGATATTTTCATTCCACCAACTTCAATCAATGGGGCCCTTGATGGAGATACAGTGCTGGTGGAAGTGCAGAAACATTCAAAAGGGGATAACCAGGAAGGTCAGGTCACCACTATCCTGACCCGGGGTACAACGCGAGTCGTCGGGGAGTATCATGCAAGCAAGAACTTCGGTTTCGTCGAACCGGATTCCCAAAAGATGATAGACGACGTCTTCATCCCGAAAAATCATAACCTGGGTGCCATAGACGGCCATAAGGTTCTTGTTGAACTGACTAAATACCGGGAGGGCGATGACAAGCCAGAAGGGCATGTCATTCAGATATTGGGGCATAAGAACGACCCTGGCGTCGATATCCTCTCCATAATCTATCAGCATGGTATCGAGATCGAGTTTCCTGAAGAAGTGATGAAGGAGGCAGAAGCGACACCGGATACCATCAGTCAGGATGAGCTGGACGGCCGGCGTGACTTGCGTGATGAATTTACGATCACCATAGACGGGGCAGACGCAAAGGACCTGGATGACGCAATTGCCGTCAAAAAACTGGATAACGGCAATCATGAACTGACAGTCAGCATTGCTGACGTCAGCTACTATGTCGATGAGGCATCTGCAATGGGTAAAGAGGCCTATGAACGCGGCACAAGTGTCTATCTGGTAGATCGGGTCATCCCGATGATCCCACACCGCCTGTCCAATGGCATCTGTTCCCTGAACCCTGGTGCAGACCGTCTAACAATGAGCTGCAGGATGGAGATCGATGGCAGTGGTAAAGTGGTCGATCATGATATTTTCCAGAGCGTCATCCATTCCGACAGGCGCATGACGTACGATGCAGTCAACCGGATGCTTGATGATGAAGACCAGACGCTCATCTCAGAATTCCCGGATGTCTATCCTATGCTCAAGAAAGCACGCGAGCTCGCCATGATATTGCGCAAGCGACGTAAAAAACGCGGCGCCATTGATTTTGATTTCAATGAAGCAAAGGTGCTCGTCGCAGAAGATGGCACGCCATCCGACGTCGTCCTCCGCACGCGTTCAGTGGGCGAGCGCATGATTGAAGAATTCATGCTTGTCGCCAATGAAACTGTAGCTGAACATTTCCATTGGATGGAAGTGCCTTTCCTCTATAGGGTACACGAAGACCCGAAAGAGGAGAAGTTGCGTCAGTTCTTCGAATTCATCACGAATTTCGGTATTGTAGTCAAAGGTAAAGGGAATGAAATCCATCCGCGTGCCATGCAGGAGATAGTTGAGGAAGTGGAAGGGCGTCCTGAAGAAATGGTGATCAGTACATTGATGCTCCGCTCGATGCAACAGGCTCGCTATGCGGAAGATAACTTGGGTCACTTCGGTCTGGCAGCTGATTTCTATACCCACTTCACATCACCGATCAGACGTTACCCGGACCTTGTTGTGCACCGGCTGATCCGCAAATATCTGATTGAAGGCAAGACGGATCAGAAGACTCAAAAGCGGATGGAGTCAGAACTTCCTGATATCGCTGAGCATACTTCGAACAGGGAGCGACGGGCACAGGAAGCAGAGCGGGATACGGATGACCTTAAAAAGGCGGAGTATATGGTGCAGCATGTCGGGAGACTTTCGAGGGCGTCATTTCAGGCGTCATGAATTTCGGCATGTTCGTTGAACTCCCAAATACAATCGAAGGGCTTGTCCACGTCTCCCATATGACGGATGATCACTATCAATTCCAAGAACGCCATATGGCGCTTATCGGTGACCGTACCGGTACAGTATACCGCATCGGGGACCCTGTTGAAGTAGAAGTGCTGGATGTCAATCTTCATGAGCGTCTCATTGATTTCAAGATAGTTGGAATGCCAGCTCGCCAACCGCGCGAGAGAAGAGGCAGACCGGTTGAAATCAAAGCGAAATCTGAGTCCGGCAGCCGTCGACAAAATGGAAAAAAAGGTAAGGATAAAGATGGCAAGAAGCACTTTGATAAGGGTAAGACCAATAAAAAACCATTCTATAAAGGCGCAAAAAACAGTAAGAGGAAGAAGAAATAGCCATGAAGAAAACACATGATAAACCATTAGCCCAAAATAGGAAGGCCAGCCATGACTATCATATAGAAGATACGATAGAGGCGGGTATAGAACTCAGGGGTACAGAGATTAAATCCATCCGACGTGGTTCAGCGAACTTGAAGGATGCCTATGCCCGTGTATACAAGGGGGAGATGTATGTCTATAACATGCACATTGCCCCCTATGAAGAAGGGAACCGGCATAATCATGACCCGCTCCGCTCGCGTAAGCTTCTGCTCAAACGAAAGGAAATAGATAAGCTTGCCGGACAACTCCAGGAGACAGGCTACTCTTTGATTCCACTGAAACTATATATCAAGCATGGTTTCTGTAAGGTGCTGCTCGGAGTGGGACGTGGCAAGAAGAAATATGATAAAAGGGAAGACCTTAAACGCAAGCAGATGAAGCGCGATGTAGATCGTGCCCTGAAGGATCGCATGAAGTGATATTCTTGAAAAAACGTATCGAATCTGGTAATATATAGTATACGTCTGATGAAGGCGCACTGTTAAAATCCGGGGACGTTCCGGATTCGACAGGGGCTGTTTGAGCAACTTAAGCGTGTCGGAGGTTTCGGCTCCGTCATCAACGATACACAGTTTATAATAACTGGCAAACAAGACAATTTCGCAGTAGCTGCCTAAGAGCACACTGCATCATCCCATGACGTTTCCTGTGCGTCTTGATTGGATGATTCAACCTTAACAGGATACGCACCGGGTTCTTCCGCCTGGAGAACCCGGTGAAGAGATCAATCAGGCTAGCATGGATCTGTGGTCCGTCCATTACCAACAGCCATGCGAAATTAAGAAATGGACTACACACGTAGAAAGAGTTGTGCCAAGGTCCCTGGACGCGGGTTCGACTCCCGCCGTCTCCATATTTGGGAATATACTGAAGCAATGCTTCTGCCTATAACGAGGTAGAAGCATTTTTTAATCAATCAGATGCATTTCTCCTTAAACTATGGATATCATAGTCAGAAATGGCTGTTACATATTTAAAAAGATTCACATAAAGACAAGTGATGTTTGGATTAATCTGATGAAAACTGTTAAATTATAATAAAGAAGTCATGTTTGACTCAGATTAGAAAGGTGGATGGACATGTATAAAAATATCCTGCTTCCGTATGATTTTGGAAACTCGTTCACTAACGTCCCTGACCAACTGTCGAAACTTACGGGCAACAGTGAGGACGCCAAAATTACAATATTCAATGTGATCCCTGAAAGTGAAATGGCAGATAGCGTGAAGTATCATGGCAAACATTTTGACGACATAACCGAAGATAAGATCAAGGCATTGAAGCCTTTCCTGGAAGAGTTGGATAAACGTGGTTTGAACTATACTACGACATTCAAGGCAGGAAGGATCATTCATGAACTGCTCGAAGAAATAAATGAAAACGATTATGAAGTTGTGGTCATGAGCAACAAGCGCTCTAAACGCGATATAAAACACGTCCTTGGCCACGTTACCCATAAGATAGCCAAACGCGTGAACACTCCAGTGCTGATCATCAAATAATCCATGCTGTAAAACGAAGGCTTAAAAAGCCGGAAAAACCATCTAAAAGCCTGTCGACTATATGTTGCAGGCTTTTATTTTTTCAATATACATAGAGGGGGATGCGTTATGGAGGAAAGGAGAGAAGTCGAGCTATTGTGGGCCCGTGAAAAATATCGGGTCATGTATCATAGCCAACAGCATTATGATCGTTTAAGGGAAGCATTAAAGAGTGATGCCGGAATTACGGAAGTGAGGGGATTGATAGAAGACGCAGTAGCCGTCCCCCGACCAAAGGATCAATGATGAATGCATTCGACCATATATGGGGATACTTCAAAAAGAGGTGTACAGTTGCAGAGCGCGACCGCTACGCAAATATGAAACAGGAATTTAAGGCAGGTAATCTTACCGAAGAAGAAATGCTGGACTATCTGAAGTCGTTGGCGATTCTTCATCAACAGAAATATCTGCTTGATTCCACATTGCTGTTTCCAGCCTCCAATTGAGCAAATTCCGTTTATTGCCAATACGAAATGGGGTATTGTTGTAAAATGAGTAAATAGGAAAGACAAAGGGGTCTTAGATGAAGATAAATGAAATAGTCGATGCTTTAGGGGAGCAATTGTTAAAAAGTATAAATATGGAGGATAGGGTGGAGAAGTCGGTTTCAGGGATCACATCAATGTACCAGGACATTGAACCGGGTCATGTGTTCATGCTCAAAAACTCTGCAACTTCAGAGCATTATTTTGATGCTGCTTCAGCCAATACTCCTGCTTTCATCATCACGGATTTTGAGGTCGGCCGTTTTGATGACAGAAACGTGCCTGTAGTATATGTCGAGGATTTCATGAAAGCCGCGAATAAGATGGCAGAATTTTTTTATGGTAAGTCTATAAAAAAACTTAAATATATAGCAGTCACTGGCACGAACGGGAAGACGACAGTCAGTCATTTCATCGGCAGGCTACTGTCTAACCTCGGTTGCAGAACGGCAACTGTGGGTACTCTTGGAATATTTGACGATGCCTACCAGAAAGTGCCGTTCCGACATACTACTCCAACCACACCAATGCATCTGGAGTTCGCTGAAATCATCAAACATTTCGCCGATCGTGACTATGACTACATCGTCTATGAAGCGACGTCGATCGCCCTGGATCAGCGGCGTACTGATTTTATCTGGAATGATATGGCCATATTCAATAATTTCAGTCCGGAACACCTCGAATACCATGGAACTGTAGAGGGATATTTGGCAGCGAAGTTGAAATTGGCTGAACGGAGTACATGTATCATGGCGAATGCCGATGTACCGGAGTATGCTTCATTGACGCGCCAAGGGAGGCATTTCTCCAAGCTTGGAGGCGCCTATTATCATTATCGGACAGAGCCTGACCACATCAATCTAAACATCGGCGGATTGAGCTATACGGTTTCACCAGGATTCATTGGAGAACATAATTACATCAATCTGGCTACTGCTATCTTCGGACTTGTGGAGGCAGGTTTTTCAGCTGATGCTGTCACAGAAGCTTCAAGAGGCATCCAGGCACCGGTGCATCGGTTCGAAATGTTTTCAGAAGGGCATTATGACTTCATCCTGGATTTTGCCCATACCCCCGTCGCCATCAATGAGTCCATATCGAATGCGATGAAGTATGCGGAGGCAAAGGCCAAAAATCTGATGGTCATGGTGACGGGCATCGGATTAAGGGGACAGGATAAAATCAGGAAGACTATGGAAATGGTGCCGCAAAATGTCCCTTGCCTTATCCTGGCAGCAGAGCAAGTCGGCTACGAAGATGAGGAAGCGATCGTCCAGATGATGGAGAGGCACTTGCCGGAAAGCTACAATGATATGGAAATAATCACTGCGTTCTCAAGGCAGGAAGGTATTGTGCAGGCGATTGAACACGCAGGAGAGGATACCCTGATTCTGTTGACAGGGATCAACGAACCCCAGAATTACCGGGGCGCCATGGTGGAGCATGATGATCGGGAGTTCATTTCAAAATATATTAGCGGGAAGCAGAATAAAAAGATAGGACCCTTATTGAAGGGCCTATCGCATATTTTCTACGTATTCCTTGATGGCTTCAGCCTGATTGTACTGCGTGTCCTTTGCGCTGTACAGCAGGGTGACATTATGACCGTCACTTTCTTTCCGGAGTGTTTCGAGAAGCTCTTTGTGTTCTTTGAGTTCCTTGAAGTAATCTTTCTTGAACGTCTCCCATTTTTCCGGGTCGTGGTTGAACCACTTCCGAAGGTCATTTGAAGGAGCGAGTGATTTGTGCCATTCATCATGGTCGAGATCTTCTTTTTGATGCCCCTTGGCCACACTCCATCGACCAGAATGCGTTTTCCGTCCTGGGAGGAAGAATCGTCATACACCCTTTTTGTTTTCAACATGATATCACCTCATTATGATCGTGCCCTTTATTGTATGAGGGCAAACAAATAAAAAATAAAATGGATATATAATTGAAATTTTTATCCATTTTATTTAATGTATAAGTAAATGAAGATAACGTGGGGGATTACTATGAATATTAAAGGTGTAGATATCGGAGCGGGCATGCCGAAGGTGGTTGTATCCTTCTCGGGTAATTCAAAGGAAATGATTGATGAGGAAATGGAAGCGGCAAGGAGGAACACCAGTGCATTCGATATCCTTGAAATCAGGAGTGATGCATTTGATGCGTTGAGCCGTGAAGATCATATAGAAATGGTCGAATATATCACAAGCCATATGGCCGGGTATCCGATCATCTATACGTACCGGACATTAAAAGAAGGTGGGAAAGGCCAAAAGACGGCAGCTGAATATGAATCATTGCTTGCTGATGTGATGGAACGGTGCAGCATCGATATGGTGGATATTGAATTTTTCATGTACGAAGACATCATCGATAACCTCGTCGCACGCGCGAAATCCAAGGGGATAGGCATCATCCTCAGTCAGCACGATTTTCAGGACACTCCCCACTTTGACGAAATGATGGCAACATATCGGGATATGCTCGAAAGCGGAGGAGACATTTTAAAGTTGGCCTACCAACCAGTCGGGGACGTGATGTCCTCAGCATATTGAGTGCAGTCCATGATGCCCGTCAACAATTTGATTGCAGGGTGGTCGGCATCGCAATGGGGGAACTCGGGAAGATTACCAGGGTGGCCGGCGGAGTTTTCGGTTCATGCCTAACCTACGGTTACATACTTCACAAAGCTGCACCTGGCCAGATTCATGCAGAGGATCTGAAGGAAAACCTTAGGTTGTTTGAGGAAGATAAATAAAAAAAGTGCCTCGGAAGGGCACTTTACTTGATTATATATTTGATTTCAGGAATTCCTGGACGGATTCAGGTGACTTGGCATCTGCAGAATGCAGGTGGGCGAGCTTCTTGCCGTTCTGGAAAACAAGCAGGCTCGGAATCCCCATGACATCATTTTCATCCGCAGCTTCAGGCACATCATCCCGATTCAGTTCATACCAATCAATGTGATTGTATTCTTCCAAGATGGGATCGATGAACATGTTCATGCGCGTGCAGTCCGGACACCAGTCCGCGAAAAACTTGATGATGATCTTATCATCACCTTGAATTTTTTGGCTGTAATCATCGTATGCAGTAATCGGCTTCATAATCATACTCCTTTATATATCGATATGTTTCAGTCTACCATCTTTTTTTATAATATGAAATTATGCCAGGCCCCAACACCCATAGAAAACTTGAAAACAATATCTTATAATTAAACTACTGGAGGAAATTGATGACTATATTGTATGAGTATCCAAAATGTACGACTTGCCGTAAGGCCAAAAACTTCTTGAAAGAGAATGATATCCCTTTTGAGGATATCGATCTCGTGAAAAATCCTCCATCCGGAGAGAAAATATCGGAAATGGCCAAGAAATCGGGAAAAAGTTTGGATGAATTCTTTAATTCACGTGGAAAAAAGTTCAAGGAACTGGATCTCAAGACGCGCCTTGATACTTTATCCGACGACGAGAAGCTTAGCCTGCTGGAGGCGGACGGGCTACTCATAAAACGGCCGTTGCTCTATCACGAAGAAACCGTCCTGCTCGGTTTTAAAGAGGCAGAGTATAGGAGAACTTTTGATATGGGTGATTAACCTTGCTTAAATGGCAAAGTATGTGAGAATATATATGTGTATAAGAAAAAGGAGGTTTTTATTGTGGCATCACCAAAAGAATTCAAGTATTCAGAAGACCACGAATGGGTCAAGGTGGAAGATGGTAAAGTAACACTCGGCATCACTGAGTTTGCACAATCAGAACTCGGGGACATCGTATTCGTCGAGCTCCCTGCTGAAGGTGACGATATTACAGTTGGGGAATCATTCGGTAGCGTAGAATCAGTTAAGACAGTATCTGAATTATATGCACCGGTAAGTGGTACAGTAGTCAAAATCAATGAAGAGCTGGAAGATAGCCCTGAACTCGTCAATGAATCTCCTTATGAAAAGGCCTGGATGCTTGTTGTCGAACTTTCCGACGATTCACAAGTCGATAAGCTGATGGATGCGGATGCTTATGATGAAATGGTAGACGCATAGAACACTTGAACTCTGGACATTGTCCAGAGTTTTTTAAAACCTATCATGAACCAGAGGTGATGGCTGTGCAGGTTTCTGATAAAATACTCATTGTAGAGGGAAAAACAGATAAGCACCGCATCGAGGAAGTACTGGTGGAGCCTGTACATATAATATGTACGCATGGTACCATGGGAATCTCCAAGTTGGATGAGATCCTGGAAGAGTCGAATGGCTCTGATGTCTATATCCTGACCGATTCAGACAAGGAAGGCAGAAAGATCAGGCAGTGGTTCAAAAGGCACATTAGTGAGGGCACGCACGTTTATATAGATTCGAACTATGGTGAAGTGAGTCGGTGTCCACTTGATTATCTGGCGATGTTGCTCGCACACCATGGATTTTACGTTGATGAAAGACTGCTCATGAAAGGTAAGTTCGAAAATGAAGAAATCCTCCGAAAAAATCGATATAATCAGTCGTATTCAAGCTGAAGACACTTTCATCCTGTACTGCTATGCGCCAATCTGTGCTAATTGCCGAATTGCTGAAAAGATGCTGGACATAGTGGCAGAGATGAAAAACTTCTCCTATACAGCAGTGGACTTGAATTATGAAAAAGAATTGATTGAGACATATCAGATCCGCTCTGCGCCAGCACTGCTCCTTTTTAAAAATGGGGAGTTGAAGGAAGAAATCTATGCATTTCACTCCGTCCCCATTTGACAGAAAAATTAGAAGAATTTTTTGTTGACGCCTAGACCGACTGGTGCTATCATGGTTAACAATCGAATAACAAGACTCTTATCAAGAGTGGTGGAGGGAAGTGCCCTATGAAGCCACGGCAACCGTCATTATGACAAGGTGCTAATTCACTAGATCTTAGGATCGAAGATGAGAGGCTGCGGATCATACCAGAAGCCTACTCATTTTTTGAGTAGGCTTTCTTATTTTTATAGGCAGGAGTGGAGCATGATGATAGACATAAAAAAAGCGACCAAAACATTTAAGACTAAAGCTGCAGATATAAAAGCAGTGGACGGGGTGGATCTGCATGTCCGTCAGGGAGAGATATTTGGGGTGATAGGCTACTCTGGGCTGGAAAGTCCACACTGATCCGGCTGCTTAACGGCCTCGAGCGGCCAACTTCAGGTGACGTGGTAATCAGCGGAGATGCCCTCACTTCGATGACGCGTCCTGCACTTCGGAAAAAACGTCAGAAAGTTTCTATGATTTTTCAGCATTTCAATCTTCTCTGTCGAGGACGGTCGCTGAAAATATCAGTTTTCCGCTTGAAATTGCCGGTGTGCCAAAAAAGGAGCGTGAGAAGAGAGTCGCTGAACTGATTGCTTTGGTCGGATTGGTGGGGCGTGAAGATAATCATCCAAGCCAATTGTTGGGCCGAAGCAACGGGTGGGGATTGCCCGCGCATTATCCAACCGGCCCGAAGTGCTGCTGTGCGATGAGGCGACAAGCGCGCTCGATCCGGAAACGACCGATGAAGTGCTGGATCTGCTGGTCAGGATTCGGGATGAAATGGACTTGACTATTGTTCTGATTACCCACGAAATGCATGTGATCCGTAAAATCTGTGACAGAGGTGCTGTCATGGAGAACGGCAAGGTAGTTGAAACGGGACCGATCATAAAATTGTTCCAGAATCCTGAACATAGCGTGACGAAACGATTTGTCAAAGACGATATCAATGATGAAGAATCAGCACTGTCTTTTGAAGAGGTAAAGAGATGTTCCCAGCTTCAAAGATTCTGAAGCTTGGATTTGTCGGGTCCCAGTCCAAGGCGCCCATCGTTTCCCAAGTCATCAAAAAATACAACTTGGACTTGAATATATTGTCTGGCAACATCAAGCGGACCAACAACGAATCCTACGGTCACCTCTACGTTGCCATAGAAGTGGACGAAGAGAAGTTGGGGCTTCTTGGTAAGGAGCTTGCCGAGCACGATGTAACAGTGGAGGTGGAGCAGCAATGATGAATTTTGTGGCAGCATTCCAGGAAATGCTCTCTTTTGAGAATGTCAGGTGGGGAATGTGTGGACAGCTACACAGGAAACCCTCTATATGACGGTAGTTTCCACCGCGTTCACCTTCGTCTTCGGCCTGATTCTAGGCATCATCCTCTTCTTGTCATCCAAGAAAGAGCATGTAGCAAGTGCGCCGATCTATGGCGTAACGGCTTTCCTCGTCAATTTGTTTAGGGCTATACCGTTCATCATATTAATCATATTGCTGATACCATTCACTAAAGTGTTGATGGGCACCATCATGGGCTCCCAAGGTGCCTTGCCGGCATTGATCATTGGGGCGTCCCCCTTCTATGCAAGACTTGTGGAAATAGCGCTGAAAGAGATTGACAAAGGTGTAATTGAAGCAGCGGAGTCCATGGGGCAGGCACTTGGACAATCATCAGGAAAGTGCTCCTGCCGGAGTCTCTGCCGGCATTGATATCAGGAATCACAGTCACGGCGATCATGCTGGTCGGTTCCACTGCCATTGCAGGAGTCATCGGAGCCGGTGGGCTGGGCAACCTTGCCTACATGGTCGGTTTTACCAGAAAGCCAGAGCGATGTCACTCTGGTCGCAACGATAATAATATTGATAATCGTTTTTATCATCCAGTTCATTGGAGACTTCACCGCCAAAACTGTGGATAAAAGATAGCCATCATTATAAATACAATTGGAAAGTAGGAATTGATCATGAAAAAATATCTATTGTTTTTTACCCTGCTGGCATTTGCAATTCTCCTGACAGCGTGCGGTGGTTCCAAAGATGCCGTTTCAGATGACAGCGAGGAAAGTGCAGAGAATGCTGAAACAAGTGAAAACGAAGAAACTGAAGAGGCTGGCGGAAAACTCTCGATAGCCGCTTCTCCCGCCCCACACGCCGAAATTCTTGAAAAGGCAGCCAGCCTGCTTGAATCAGAAGGAATCGAACTTGATATTTCAATCGTCAATGACTACACTACCCCAAACCGTCTTTTAGCGGATGAGGAAGTCGATGCAAACTACTTTCAGCACACACCGTACCTCAAAACGGAAAAGGAATCCCACGATTATGATCTAGAAAGTGCAGGGAACATCCATATAGAACCTATGGCCGTCTATTCGAAAGACTATGATGCACTAGAAGACTTGCCAGATGGCGCAACCGTTCTCGTTTCCAACAACCCGGCTGAAGAGGGACGCTTCCTGTCATTCTTTGTAGACGCAGGGCTGATCGAAATCGAAGAAGGCATCGATATTGAAGATGCAACGTTTGATGACATCACCAAAAATGAAAAGAATTTCGAATTCAACAACCAGACAGCACCAGAACTCTTGGTTGAAATGTACAATAATAATGAAGCACCCGCAGTAATCATTAATTCGAATTTCGCGCTTGACGGAGGCTTGAATCCAGTGGATGATTCAATCGCCATTGAAGAGGGTGATTCTCCATATGCAAATCTGGTGGCAGTACGTTCAGGAGACGCAGAACGCGATGATATAAAGAAATTGATTGAAGTGCTGCAAGGAGAGGAAATCAAACAATTCATCGAAGACAACTATGAAGGAGCAGTCATTCCGGCAGAGTAGCCACAGTGGCGACAGCGTACGCTGTCGCTTTTTTAATTGAGAAAATACCCCGCTCATTTTCAATGGAAAGCTTTTTATGAAACAGAAACATGTATAAAGCATATGATGTTACATATATTAAGAATAAGGGTAAAAGTATACTGAATAAAATACGGTCTACAAGGAGGGGTAAAAATGAACGGTGAAGAAAAGGGAGTATTCGACAAATCCATCGTCATGGTTTCATTTCTAGTCGCGGCTTTTACAGCAGTAATCGGGCCAATCATTTTATGGGTTCTAAAGAAGGATGAGGATGAAGCGACGGGAGAGGCATTGAGGGTGGTTGCCAACTTCGGTCTTTCATACACGATCTATATGTTTGTAGCCTGGTTGACATCATTCATACTGATTGGTCTGATCCTAGGCCCTATTTTGACCATCGCATTCTATGTATTCATCGTAATCGGAGCCATTAAAGCAAATGAAGGGGAAATCTACAAGCCGCCATTCACCTTGGACATCATAAAATAGAAGTCGTTCTGCTTATCCCCACGATCTGTATCGGTCGTGGGGTCTATTTTTGCCCATATGCATGTTTGGGAGGGTGCAAAGGTTTAAAGTCGGGTGAGTTTACGTTATAATATAGGAGTATTGGAAAACCCTTGCTAGTCTTTGACTATTAATTGGAATTATTATAAACTAGTAAGGGAAATAAATTATAAAATAATCTGTTGGAGGGTAATATAAATGGCATCTGTTCTAGAAATCAAGGACTTGCATGTTGAAATCGAAGGTAAGGAAATTCTCAAAGGTGTGGACCTCGTATTGAAGCAAGGTGAAATCCACGCTGTAATGGGGCCAAACGGTACAGGTAAATCCACGCTTGCCCAGGCGATCATGGGCCACCCAAGATATGAAGTGACTCAAGGCGAGGTGCTCCTCGATGGTGAAAACGTACTTGAGATGGAAGTGGACGAACGTGCCCAGGCAGGCCTTTTCCTCGGCATGCAGTATCCATCCGAGATTTCCGGTGTGACCAACTCTGATTTCCTGCGTTCTGCAATCAATGCCCAGCGTGAAGAGGGCGATGAAATTAATTTGATGCAATTCATCAAAAAACTGGACAAAAACATGAACCATCTAGAGATGGACCTGGATATGTCTACACGCTACCTTAACGAAGGTTTCTCCGGCGGTGAGAAAAAACGCAACGAAATTCTTCAGCTCATGATGCTGCAACCGAAATTCGGCATCCTGGATGAAATAGACTCCGGTCTTGATATCGATGCATTGAAGGTTGTATCTAAAGGCATCAACGAAATGCGCGGAGAAAACTTTGGTGCTTTGATCATCACGCACTATCAGCGTCTATTGAACTACATCGAACCTGATAATGTTCATGTAATGATGCAAGGCCGTGTCGTCAAGTCAGGCGGCGCAGAGCTGTCGAAACGTCTTGAAGAAGAGGGTTACGACTGGATCAAGGAAGAACTCGGCATCGAAGATGAAACAATTGCTGCAGATGCAGAATAAGACAGGAGGATGACCATGGCTACTGATTTGAATGAATATGTTATCAATGCTGATGAAGTTCTTTCACGTGCAAAGGAACGCGGTGAGTCTGAACTGCTGATCAGCAAGAAGAAAGAAGCACTCGATAAGATTGAAACGCTTGAAATGCCAAAACCGGACAAGACCAAAATCAACAGGTGGGACTTCTTCACGAACTCGAAGCCGGTAGTGGACAGTGATGTCTATGGTTCGCTTGAAGAGCTGCCTGAATCAGTCAAAAACCTTCTGGACAAGGAACACACTAAAAACATCTATGTCCAGCACAATAATACCCCTGCCTACCTCCAGGTTTCTGACGAACTGCTCGACCAGGGCGTCATTGTAGAAAATATAATCGAAGCGAGCGAGAACCATAGAGAACTCGTAGAAAAATACTTTATGACCGAAGGTGTCAAAATAGATGAACACAAACTCGCAGCTTACCACGCAGCAATGCTGAATGGCGGTCTGTTTGTGTACATTCCAAAGAATGTCCAAGTGAAAGATCCTGTGCAGATGGTAGTCCTCCACGATGATGAATCAGCATCCCTCTTCAACCACGTACTGATTGTAGCTGATGAAGGATCGGAACTGACTTATGTTGAAAACTACTTGTCTACAGTCGAACATTCGAATGAACAGTTCAACATCATTTCTGAAGTCATCGCTAAAGATAATGCCAAAGTCACGTACGGTGCAGTCGATTTCCTACCTGAAGGATTTACAGGCTACAACAACCGTCGTGGTGTAGCTGGAAGAGATGCGTATATAGATTGGGCATTGGGCCAGATGAATGACTCCAATGTCATTATAGATAACACGACCTACTTGATGGGAGACAACTCAAAATCAGATTTGAAGACTGTTGTCGTTGGCCGCGGAGAACAGATACTCAACTTCACTTCGCAGATCATCCATTACGGTAAGGATTCAGAAGGCCATATATTGAAGCATGGCGTAATGAAAGATAGTGCAACAAGCATATTCAACGGCATAGGGTACATCAAGCATGGCGCATCACGCAGTGATGCACAGCAGGAATCAAGGGTGCTTATGCTGAGTGAACGTGCAAGGGGTGACGCGAACCCGATCCTTCTGATAGATGAAGACGATGTCACTGCAGGCCACGCGGCATCTGTCGGCCGTGTAGACCCACTTCAGATGTTCTACCTCATGAGCCGCGGCATTTCCAGGAGAGAAGCTGAAAGGCTCGTCATCCACGGTTTCTTGGATCCAGTCGTACGCGCTCTGCCGATAGAATCCGTCAAGAACCAGCTCAGGGATGTTATTGAACTGAAAGTACTTTCAAAATAAGCTTTAAAGGGGTTTTCCCGAATGAACGTGAATGATATCAGAAAGGATTTCCCAATCCTTGATCAGCAGGTCAACGGCAAGGACCTCATCTACCTGGATACATCAGCGACAAGTCAGACACCGTCGGTTGTCATCGATGCGATGACCGAATATTACCAGTCATATAACTCGAATGTTCATCGGGGTGTCCATACACTTGGGACGCATGCAACTGAAGGTTATGAACAGGCCAGGATGAAAGTGAAATCCTTCATCAATGCCAAGCGGTTCGAAGAGATTGTTTTCACTAGAGGCACCACTGCAGCGGTCAATCTTGTGGCACGAAGCTTCGGTGATATGATCATTGAACCGGGTGATGAAATTGTAGTGACTGAAATGGAACACCACGCTAATATTGTCCCATGGCAGGAGCTCGCAAAGCGGACTGGGGCTGAACTGAACTTCATCCCGATGGAAGCGGACGGCACATTGACTAAAGACAGTATCGAAGCCACTATTGGCGAGAAGACGAAGATTGTCGCAGTCACTCATGTGTCCAATGTGTTGGGGACGATCAACGACATCAAAAGCATCGCTGAAACGGCCCATAATAACGGTGCCTATATTGTAGTCGATGGTGCGCAGGCAGTGCCCCATATGACGGTTGATGTACAGGATCTGGATGTTGACTTCTATGCGTTCAGCGGGCATAAGATGCTTGGTCCAACCGGTATCGGCGTCCTTTACGGCAAAAGTGAACTCCTTGACGAAATGCCGCCTATAGAATATGGTGGCGATATGATTGATTTCGTCGATCTCAGAACATCCACTTGGACAGATTTACCTGTAAAATTCGAAGCCGGTACGCCAATGATTGCTGAAGCAATTGGTTTGGCGGCCGCTATCGACTATATAAGGGAAATCGGTCCGGAAACGATTCTGGCTCACGAAAAAGAACTTGCAGACTACGCCCTTTCGCGGATGAAATCATTGGAGGGCATAGAAATCTATGGTCCGGATTCCCGTGCCGGGTTGATTACATTCAACTTGACCGATGTGCATCCACATGACCTTGCGACTGCCCTTGATTCAGAAGGGATTGCAGTCAGGGCGGGGCATCATTGTGCGCAGCCACTTATGAAATGGCTGGGCGTATCGTCTACAGCACGCGCGAGTTTCTATATATACAACACGAAAGAAGAGATTGACAGCTTGATCGAAAGCCTTAAGCGTACGAAGGAGTTTTTCTCTTATGAATTTTAATAATCTGAATCAACTATACCGGTCAGTCATAATGGACCACTATAAGAACCCACGCAATAAAGGGGTCATTGAGAACGGTACAATGACTATAGATATGAACAACCCAACATGCGGAGACCGCATTCGCCTAACGTTGAACGTCGTCGATGAAATCGTCGAGGATGTCAAGTTTGATGGCGAGGGCTGTTCCATTTCAATGGCCAGTGCGTCCATGATGACTGAATCGATCACCGGTAAAAATATTAATGAAGCACTTGCCATGGGGGATGAATTCAGCAAGATGATGTTGGGTGAAGACTATGATATCACTGAAGATATGGGTGATATCGAAGCGCTGTCCGGAGTCACCCAATTCCCGGCACGCATCAAATGTGCCACACTATCTTGGAAGGCCCTTGAAAAAGGTGTCAAATCCTCTGACAGCAAACTATGAGAAGGAGTGAGTTGAATGGCTAAACAAGAACTAGAAATGGAAGATTACAAATACGGTTTCCATGATGAAGATGTCTCCATTTTCCGTTCGGACCGCGGTTTGACAGAAGAAATAGTAAGAGAGATTTCAAACATGAAAGAAGAACCGCAATGGATGCTGGACTTCCGTCTCAAATCATTGGAACATTTCTATAGAATGCCAATGCCGACATGGGGCGGAGACCTTTCAGAATTGAATTTTGATGAAATTACGTACTACGTGAAACCTTCTGAACAGTCAGAGCGTTCATGGGATGAAGTTCCAGAAGAAATTAAGCGTACTTTCGATAAATTGGGTATCCCGGAAGCAGAACAGAAATATCTTGCGGGTGTTTCCGCACAGTACGAATCAGAAGTGGTCTACCACAACATGGAGCAGGACCTGGAAGACAGAGGCGTCATCTTTAAAGATACAGATTCCGCACTCCGTGAAAACGAAGATCTCTTCAGGGAATATTGGGCGACAGTTGTCCCTCCAACGGATAACAAATTCTCGGCGCTCAACTCTGCAGTATGGTCAGGTGGTTCCTTCATCTACTGCCCACCAGGTGTTAAACTCGATACGCCACTACAGGCTTATTTCAGGATCAACTCTGAAAATATGGGACAGTTTGAACGTACTCTGATCATTTGTGACGAAGGATCAAGCGTCCACTACGTAGAAGGTTGCACAGCGCCTGTCTATACGACGAACTCTCTACACTCAGCTGTTGTTGAGATTATCGTCAAAAAAGATGCCTACTGCCGTTATACTACAATCCAGAACTGGGCTAACAACGTATATAACCTTGTTACAAAACGTACATTCGTCGATGCCAATGGCACAATGGAATGGGTAGATGGCAACATTGGTTCTAAGATCACAATGAAGTATCCATCAATCTTCCTAAAAGGCGAAGGTTCACGTGGAATGACGCTCTCAATCGCGCTTGCAGGTAAAGGTCAACTGCAGGATGCCGGAGCTAAGATGATTCACCTGGCACCGAACACATCATCTACAATCGTTTCCAAATCGATTGCCAAACAAGGTGGTAAAGTGTCTTACCGTGGCCAAGTCCACTTTGGAAGGAAAGCCGCTGGGGCACGTTCCAACATCGAGTGTGACACACTCATCATGGATAACGAGTCCACATCGGACACAATTCCTTACAACGAAATCCTGAACGATAACATCTCCCTCGAGCATGAGGCTAAAGTTTCAAAAGTTTCCGAAGAGCAGCTTTTCTACTTGATGAGCCGCGGAATCGGAGAAGAGGAAGCGACAGAGATGATTGTCATGGGCTTCATTGAACCATTCACGAAAGAACTGCCTATGGAATATGCAGTTGAGATGAACCGTCTGATTTCATTCGAAATGGAAGGTTCCATCGGTTAATATCAATGATAATTCAAAAAGCCTTATCACCAATGTGATAAGGCTTTTTTTGTGCAAATTTTTTAGACGAAAGTGTGCACCAACGGAGAAGTGAGGAGGATCATCATGAGTAGTATCAGGACAAGATAGAAGATGGAGTAGCGGAGGTTCATCTTAGCCCATATCGTTTTATCTTCTGATGCATTCCCCGAGAAGCGATGAAAATCCAATAGAAGGTCAGTATTGCTGTTGATATGGAGAAAATCCAACCCATGGAATCGATAAGCATAATGGGGAAGGGCAGGAGTAGGATGACATATACCGTAATTTGTCTGATGGTGGCATCTACTCCTCGCACCACAGGCAGCATCGGTACGCCAGCGCGTGAGTAATCAGCTAATCTTCTTATGGCGATGGCATACGTATGTGGAATCTGCCAGATGAGCAATAGATAGAACAATGCCAGCGGTACAATATGGTAGGCAGGCGCGATTACAGCCCAGCCTATCATTGGGGTAAAGGCACCTGAAATGCTGCCGACGATTGTATTCATCGTATATCTGCGTTTCGACCAGAATGTATACAGCACAACATAGAAGAACCAGCCGGCAAACGAATAGATGAAAGCTTCCGCTGTTGTAGCAGACATGATGGCCAAACCGAGTAGAGTAGAAATGATACCCGACCATAGAACTGCTTTTAATGTAAAAGCACCTGTCACAGTTGGCCTGTTCTGTGTACGGGTCATTAAGCGGTCCAAATCTGATTCATACCAATTGTTGAGCATCAACGCGCCTGATATGACGAGCGTGCTGCCGATCATCATCAGAAAAAACACGCCCAGATGATCTATAAAACGTTCTCCATTGAAGTGAAGTGCAAGCCAATAGGCAGTGAAAACAGGAAGCACATTGGCCAAAAGCACCTTACCTTTGAGCAGATATTTCAAATCAGAAAAAAAGGAGAGGAGCTGGTATGTATAGCTCCGATCTCTTATTAATGTTTTATCTTCCAAACAAGTTCCCTCGCAAATAATATATTGATGACCTTCCATACCATTATAACAGCAACTATCCTTGGAAGGATGGACATACGCTCTCCATATTACCAAATCTGGTACAAAAAAGAAAGCATGGTTACATGCTTTCTGAACTGTAACCCATAATTTAGACAGTTTAAAAAAAGCGTTATGCTGCGAGTAGATGACCTCGGTATTGTACCGGGTCATCTTTTTTAATCCCCACTGATATCTTTCATTATTATACTTATTGATATAATTTCCAACCGCATGCTTCAATGCTTCAAAGGACGGGCAGGCTTTATGGTCCACCATGTCTTTAAAGTGACCAAAGAAGGATTCCATGGGGGCATTATCCCAACAGTTTCCCCGGCGGGACATGGATTGGCGGAGGCCCAGCTGTTTGACTCTGTTCTGGAACTCGGGGTGGGTATAATGCACGCCCTGGTCGGAATGTATCATTGCTTCCGGATGAAACAACTCTACGGTTTCATTCAGCTGTTTAAGGGTGCTATAGACGATATCCATCTTTAGGGATCGTGAGACGACATAGGTGATGATTTCTTTCGTTGTACTGTCTTTGACGCAGGAGAGATATGCTTTTTGGCCGTTTCCATAGTAAATATAAGTGATGTCGGTCAGGTACACTTTGCCCGGTTCATTTTGATCGAATACCCGGCTCAACAAGTTCTTGCATGTGCTGTGAGCCTTCGTCGCTTTCAACATATGCCTGTACGGTTTGGCCTGTCTGATTGTTGCGGTTAAATGATATTTTTTCATCAATCGCCGGATCTTTTTGTGGTTCATGATGATGCCGTAATCATTCTCCAAAAACAGTTTGATTTGTAGTGCACCGACCTTTCCTTTTTCCGCATCAAAGATCTTTTCAATCAATGCCGCATCCTTATCGTCATTTTCCATTCGCATTTGCCTGTCTGGCTCTCCTTTTAACCACGCGTAATAGCCACTTCGGCTGACGCCCGAGAGCCTGCATAGGTGGGACACCATATTTTTAAGTGGATGCTTGCGATGGAGTTGTTCAATCAGTTCATATACTTCAGACGGTTTTAGTCTCGTCTCTGATGCTTCGCCTGCCTTTCGCGTGTTTCGAGCTTTTTTAGGAATTCATTTTCTGCCTCTAAATATTTAATCCGTGCTTCAGCCCGCTTTAATTTTTGCGCCGTGTCGGATGGCCGTCCTGTGGCCCCTCTGCCCGGGAATCATTTTCCAGCCCGACCTCACCATGCTTTTCATATGTTTTTCGCCACCGGCTGAGGGACCGGCCCGGCTGTTCTTTTCCGATAATCGCCAGGTCAAATCCATGGTCAATGAATATCCGCGCCGGTGTGCCCCCTGAAAGATAGGTTTGGACAGCCACCTTCTTGAATTCCGGATGATAAGTGATCGAGCGCTCTGAGACTCTGAGAATATTTGGATTCTTTTCTAACTGCTTCATTTCAAATGCTGAAAAATGCCGTGCCATAAGCTACCTCCGTTCCAATACTCTGTTTCATTATAAACAAGATCATTGAGTGGGCACAGAAAAACCCGAATAATGGACGTTTTTTATTAACTGTCCATTATTCGGGTTATAGTTCATTCTTCAGTATGGTTAGAATAAATAATGGTTGCCATTAATCAGATTATGGATGGAATATCCAAAGTCCATTTGAAGATGCGGATAATCCTTGAAAGATTCCCAGTCCCCACCCCAGGTGAATCCGAGGTTTTTAGCAATCTGTGCCACCTCGAACCAATCCGAGTAGCCGTTGCCATTGCCGTCATATTCTAAATCCCAGATGACATCATGACCGACTTCCAGTGCGAAATCGATTGCCAAGCCATAATTGTGGTAGGATTCCCCGGCCTGGGCATTAGTCACTATGTAGCCTGCTGTAGTACGTCCCTGCGCGTAGAGTCTGTCCTGCTCTTCAAATGAACGGAAACCGTCTGTAAAGCGTATGTTGATGCCGCGTGCAGCAGCGTGCTGCCTCAAAAGTTCTGCGTGCTCTGCAACTACTGGATGCAAGTCTTGAGGTTGTCTTGTTTTTTGAAACTGTTCAGCAGATGCCGTTGACGGAGCGCTAAGTAAAAATGCAGTGATAGTAAAGAGTGAAGCAATCGCAAATGACAAAGATCTGATGCCTTTTCTCATAAAAAGTGTAATTCTCCTTTGTTTAGCTGTTTGTCCTTTCTTACGTTAACATAGTGATTGGAGATTTCAATGTATTCTGAGAAATCATATGGAATTGTAATGAAAATGTAATGATAGTTGAAATATTGCTATTGGAAAAACGTGAAAACCTTAAATAGGTTTAGGTTATATGTAAATTTTTATTTCCACTTTAGGAGTGTATAATGGCATATAAGATAGAGGAGGGGTTTGATGAAGATAGTATGCAGAAGAGAAATGCAGGAAATCGAGCGCCACGTCATTGAAAATATAGGATTACCAGGTAAGGTGCTGATGGAGCTTGCCGGCAATCATGTCGCTGAAGAAATAAAGTCAGCCTATCCCGATCAGAACACTTCCATCATGATACTGCTTGGTGCAGGGAACAATGCCGGCGATGGATTTGTCATTGCCAGGCGCCTGTTTGATGCAGGATATGAGCCGATGGTATGGCTTCTTGTGAAACCCGAAAGGTTTAAGGGGGATGCCCAACTGCAATATAAGGTTTATTCAGCGAGAGAATTGCCTCTACATCACTCGGGAGATGGGGAGGAGCGTATGGAGGAGGACCTAAAGAAAGCTGAAGTCGTCATCGATGCGATACTCGGTATAGGTGGGGAAGGCCCGCTACGCGAGCCGTTCAAACATGTCATTGAAGCAGTGAATGATAAAGTGGACGGAGAAGTTATTGCAGTGGATATTCCATCCGGCCTGTCATGCGACACGGGCGAGGTGACAGATGTTGCCATACAGGCAGATATTACGTATACGTTCGGTTTTCCAAAACGCGGCTTCTTTCTGCAGGAGGGACCGTCCAGTATAGGCAGATGGCATGTGAAGGATATTTCCATCCCTTGTGCCATTGCAGAAACCGTCAAAGCCGGTCTACCTGAAGTCGTAACGCCGGCACGCGCACAAAAGGCACTGCCGGTACGTCGTCAGTTCGGACATAAAGGGACGTTTGGCCATGTGCTTGTTGCAGGCGGATCGAAGCCCTATATCGGTGCCCCTTTGCACAGTGCCGAGAGTGCTTCCATAACAGGCGCCGGGCTTGTAACGTTGCTTGTGCCTGAGGATATATATACGACCGTAGCCAGTCAGAACAAGAATGCATTGCTCCGCACACTGTCTAGTGAAAATGGCCATTTCAGCAGTGCCGGTACGGGAGGCGTCCCGTTCGAAGATCTGGACGTCCTCGCGGTGGGTCCTGGCCTTGGCCGCTTTACTGGTGGCCAAGAATTTCTACAGCGTCTAATGGAGGGGCTGACAGGACAGCCTATCGTCATCGATGCCGATGGTCTCTACCATATCAAGAATCAGCTCGGCAGAGTATCCGAATACGCAGGTGAGGTCGTCCTGACACCGCACCCCGGGAGATGGCCATGCTGCTTGACAAGGAAGTTTCAGAAGTAGAAGCGGATAGGTTGGGCATCGCCCATGAATTTGTCCAAAAATATGGTGTCAATCTGGTTCTCAAGGGCCATCGTACCGTCATTGCGACACCTGACGCCCTGTTGGTCAATCAAAACGGTAATGACAGCCTCGCCAAGGGGGGAATGGCGATGTGCTGACCGGTATGATCGCTTCTTTCCTTGGCCAGGGAGCCAGCCCTTTGGATGCCATGACAGCAGCCGTCCACCTTCATGCAACAGCCGGTGAGTCAGCAGCCATCCGTCTATCCCATTATAGTGTGACCCCAGAAGATGTGATGGCCGAAAGCAGATACATCATGAAAGAATGGGAGATGGGAAAATGAAGGAAAAGGCATTAAAGAGCGGTAACGGCAACCTGTTTAAAAATAACGTGCCGACCAGCGGCAAACTGCACCTGACATCTGAAGCCATCTATCATATTCCTCAGGCAATGAACCTGGACCGTAAAGAGACCAAGATAATGCTGGATGAAATCGAGCAAGTGAAAGTCATCAATTTTAGGGTGTTGAAGCTGATACCAATCACCAATGGACTACAGGTCACACTGAAAGACGGCAGAGATCTGAAATTCATAGTAAATGGGAGGAAGAGATGGAAGAAACATATAGAGGAAGCACTCATGCATCGCAGGTTCGGTGATTCGATAAAATAAAGGGGGAATTCAGATGACGCAAGGAGGGTTCAGTCTCAAAGGACTTAAAATGGTGGTCAGGGCAATAGCAGTGGTGACCTCAAGCATAGCAGCAATCATCTCCACCGCACTGCCACTTCTGCTGGGCTATGATATCAAGGTACCCGGCCTATTTGGTCTATCCCTGTTGCTTGCCACAGGTGCACTCCTCGTACACGGTGTGCTGACGCATGTATTGAATGATCTGATGGACTTCGAATCAGGTACCGATCAGGCCAGTCCTGCCTTGTTGTCCGGGGCAGCCGCGTCATCCAGGAGGGTGTAATGGCTCTTGGGACACTGAGGCGGATGGCAGTTTCAGCAATCATCATACTTTTATCTGCTGGGCTCCTTTTTATGGTTCTGGGCCAATTCAAGCTTGTCACCTTGACGCTCATCGGCATCTGGGGTGCTGTAACCTATTCAACCAGACCGTTCATCTTTGCCTATCGGCCGTTCCTTGGAGAATGGGTCAGCCTGTTCCCATCCATGCTGCTGCTTGGTCTTGCAGCGCCATGGATCATGCTGGATTCCGTTCCATTATGGGCTTGGCAGAATGCCATGATAAACGCCCTTTGGTGCATGGCATGGGTGATGGTCCACCATATCCCTGATTTGAATGCTGACAGGAATGCTGTTCCGAAGAAGCGGACGTCGGTCGTCTGGTCGATCGAACGCTATGGCCTTTATCGGGCGGGACTTCCTGCCCTGATTTACCTCGTATTGGTTTTCATCATCGTCATGACAATGCTGTCAACCCGGCCGATTGGGGCAGTCGGTGCATTATTGATGCTCGGGTATGCCATCTATCTGATTTTAAGCATGGATGTAAAAGATATCGAACAAGTCACGCAACGTGAAAAGGTATTACTTCTGCTCGCCATGAGCACTGCGGTATGGTTGGGTATATTCTATTGATATATGGAAGGCAACGAATCATCGGCAGCTGCTCCGCCTCATGGGTATGGACATAAAAAATCGGACCTTGATGGTCCGATTATTTCTTCAAGCTGGAATAGATTTTCATGCTGCCTCTTTTCTCCCTGTGGAAATGTAGATGGCGACACCCAGTATGATGATGATGCCGGCTATTTGGTACCAGCCCATACTTATGTTGAGCCAGGGACCGAGCTCACCACAGCTGAAGCAGGCTCCACTATGCCAAGTACTCCCGCTTCTTTTGAAGAAAGGTGTTTCAGACTGCTGATATAGAGCAAAAAGGCAAGGGTAGTGCCTAAAAGGACGGAAAGCAGGAGGATGATCACCAGGGTAGGTGTCCAGTCAAAGCTGAAGTCGAAATCCCATACAGGATGGATGACATTCATCGCTATGCCGCCGATGAGCATTGATCCTCCGACCAGTTGCAGGGGGTGCAGCCTATAGAGCAGCACTTGGGCATGCAGTGTGTAGTAGGCGAGTGCGATGCTGGAGACGATTCCCCAAAACAGTGCTGGTCCCGGTACGATGAGTGCCGTCAAATCACCATTGGTGGCAATCAGTACTACACCTGTAATCATGCCAATGATGATGAAGGCATCTGCTGTCGTCCATTTGGCATACTTTCTGATGATCAGCCACATTATGATGTAGATGGGGCCGGTATATTGAAGGACGGTGGCTATAGCGGCGTTACCGTAACCGATTGCCGCCATGAATGAATACTGCACCATAGTCATCCCGAATAGACTGAAAATGATCAGCATCAACAATGTTCTCCGATCAAGCCTTACGGGTTGATGCTTCCTGGAAAATAACCAATAGGCACTAAGCAGGATGATGCCGCTTACAGTCAATCTGAATGATACATACCATTCCACCGTAACCGGAGTATTCCTGAATATGTAGTCTGCGGCCGTGCCGCCGAGCCCCCATAAAGCGGCACCGATCAGGACAAATATTAAACCTCTTATATGTTTTACTTCTGAATCCATTTACACTTGCCTCCTTTTGCATTATGCAAAGCATAGTCCAACATTTTTCCAAATTCAATAGGAAAAGCATTTTAAATGATATACTGCAGATATATCATGAAAATGGAGGGGTAAACATGGCACTTGATCAATGGTTCAGCCAGGCAATTGCAGCTGAAACCTATATTGAAGAGATGCAGAAGCATAAAGAGAATCTGCAGAAGGTATATGATGCCTTCGAAATACCTGATGACGCGTCATTTTTCCTGGAATTGGAGAAACAGAATCTACGGGTGATCGCCATCACCGAAGACTGGTGTGGAGATGCTATGATGAACATACCGATATTGCTTCATTTAGCCGAGAAGAGTCATATGCCGGTCAAAATGATACTGAGGGACTCGAACCTTGAATTGATGGATCAATATTTGACGAATGGAAAGTCGCGTTCGATTCCGATATTCATCTTCATCGACGAAAATGGCCAGGAAGTGACGCATTGGGGGCCACGGGCAGAAGCGGTGGAACAGGAAGTGTCAGAGATGAAAAGCCAACTTCCGGATAAAGATGACCCAGAACATGAGAAAGCCTTCCATGGCCTCATCGCCAAGCTTACAGAACGCTTTACTTCGGATGCTGATTTTTGGAATGCCACATATGACAGCATCAGGGCAGAGCTGGAAAAGAATGTATGACTACAGAAGGGCACACCCGCCGGGTGCGCCCTTTTACGTTTATTTTGAGTCGTATGTGAGGCCTATAAACTGCATCTTCTGGTTGAACAGCTTCGGATAGGACATATAGCCCACCATAACGGAAGATAGGGAAGCTGTAGTCAATATCAGGAACAGGACCAGCAACTGGTACATGACCGCTTCTATCGGATCGGCACCGCCGATTATGAGTCCACTCATCATGCCCGGCAATTGGACGAGCCCCATGGTCTTTTGGGCTTCGATGGTGGGGATCATGCTTGTCTGGATGGCGGATTTCAGACTTTTGTCTATAGCTGTCTGAGGTTTACCGCCCATTGAAAGGATGAGTTCGATCGTCTCATCGCTGCGTTCGACCTCATCTTTAAATTTATTCAGAAATAGGAGGGACAGTACCATACAGTTGCCGATGACCATTCCGCTGATCGGAATGACCTCTTCAGGAGTAAAGGGGATGATGCCGAAGCCGAGCATGATTCCCATCGTGACCAGTTCGACCAGGACGAGTGTGATGACGATCATCAGGGTGATGCCCGGTATCCCTTCTCCTTTTTTGATGACGTTCTGGGTTGCGGCCGCAATCATGAGCATGATCATCAGAATGATGAATATGACACTGCCGCTTTCAAAAACGAAGGTCAATATATAGCCGATGATCAGCAGTTGGATGATCGAACGGATGGTGGCGATTATGATATCCTTCTCTAATCCAAGTTTAAGGAAAAGCGTAAGAACTAGAGGAATTGCGATAAAGACCAGGGACAGCGAAAGCTGGGCGAATGTCATATTTCCTCACCCTCCACAAATTTTTGTACCAGCGGATTGCTGGATTCATCGATGAATGAAGCATCGCCAAATTCGATGAGCTCACCTTTACGGAGGAACCACATATCGTCACTGACACGCCGTGCCTGGTCCAGATCATGGGTGATCCATATGACGGTCACATCATGTTTCCGCTGAAGTTTGACGATCATGCGCTCGACCTCTTTCACCATACGGTAGTCGAGGCTTGAAGTGATTTCATCGAGAAGCAGTACTTCCGGCTGGTTGACCAATGTACGGGCAATCGAAATGCGGCTTTTCTCCCCACCTGATAAGGAGCGGATGTCCTGATCCAGTGGAATATCGCCGAGGTCGACACCATCAAGGAGTTCAGTAGCGTACGCTTTGTCCAGGGATTCATTGAATATCGCTTTAGGGAGGTTGATGTTATCGTACACTGTGCCCCCTATCATCGGTGTGCTTCTGGAAAGCCATCCCTATCTTCTTCCTGAGTTTTATCATATCCATGTTACGAATGTTTTCCCCTCTGAAGAATATCTCTCCTGAGTCAGGGGACAACAATCCGTTTATATGTTTCAGGCACGTCGTCTTGCCGGCGCCGCTCGGGCCGACGAAAGTGGTGATGCGTCCTTCTTTGAAGTGGCCGGTGATGTCATGCAGAATGTCCTTATAGCTGACATTGCTGAATTCTATTATGCTCATTGGATTGTACTCCTTGTATTATAGAATGATGAACTGTGATCGTTATCATGAAGAAACGACTGGACCGCACGTCCGGTAGATATGGTGACATTGCATTACTATCGTCGGGTGCCAAAACAGTTTCCCAGTTCACTTTATGATACTGGACTTTGTCAACTTAGTGAAGCACCGTTGTTATTTATAATTATTATAAATAAATAATAACATGATTTGCTGTGATTATAAATGTCAGTATTGAATTTTTTCACCTTGCGCCTAATATAATTATGCGTGGGGGATATGGTATAATGAGGTAAGGTGATTTTTATGATCTATATCGGTTTGACAGGGTGGGGCGACCATCATAGCCTATATGCCGACCTGACAAATAAAAAAGATAAATTAACGGCTTATGCCTCCCATTTTCCGATTGTTGAACTTGACGCTACATATTATGCCATTCAACGTCATGCGACAATTGAGAAGTGGTGCAATGAAACCCCGGAACGCTTCAAATTCATCGTCAAAGCACACCAGTACATGACGGGACACAGTGACTACCGCGACCATTACGATTCCATAAAGGATGTATTTGCAGCCTTTCGTGACATGCTGAGGCCGATGGAGCAGGCTGGTAAGCTCAGCTTTGTCCTGCTGCAGTTCCCGCCATGGTTTGACTGCACCAGCAGAAACATTAAATACGTCAAGTATGCCAAAGAACAATTGGCCCCTTATAAAACTGCTGTCGAATTCAGGCACCAATCCTGGTTTACGGAACAATTCAAGGAGGATACGTTGGCATTCTTGCATGCCAATAACACCATCCATACAATCTGTGATGAACCGCAGGCAGGTATCGGCAGCATACCCTTCGTCAACCGGGTGACGGATGAGACAGCGTTCATCCGCCTACATGGCCGTAATGTACACGGGTGGACCCAGAAGGACCGTTCGAGTAAGGAATGGCGCAATGTACGCTACCTCTATAATTATAACGGTGCAGAACTGGAGTGGCTGAAAAGGCAGGTAGAGATACTGCGCCACAAGACGAGGGATATCCATATCATTTTCAACAATAACTCCGGCGGGCATGCTGCCGGAAACGCCCAACAGTTCATGGCACTGATGGTAATACGCTATGAAGGACTCTCCCCAAGCAGCTGAAACTGTTCTAGTTGATTTGGAGCAAGCATGTCATGATAATGACCAAGGTTGCCCTTTGGGCCCTTGAAGGAGTGATGCTTATGGAATATATCATCCTTATAATGATTGGTCTGATGGCCTCTGCCCTTGGTGCACTTGTAGGCATCGGTGGTGGCGTCATCATAGTGCCGCTGCTCATTTTCTTCGGTATCAATATGGGTATCCTTGACCGGATAACACCACAGAGTGCCGTTGGTACTTCGAGCATCATATTGATCGTCATCGGCTTGTCGGCGATGATCTCCTATGGACGCAGTAATCAGGTGGATAAGAAAAACGGTGGCTTGTTCCTGATCGGCATCATGCCGGGGGCCTTCATCGGCTCCTATGCGAGCCGTTTCTTCACAGTGGACAGCTTCAACTTATATTTTGGCATTTTCCTCATCTTCTTGAGCACCTTGCTTATCGTCAGGGACCGCATCAAGCCAATTTCAATTTTTCAGGATGAACGTTACATGGAGCCACATGTGGATAATATGGGGATGTGCACCATTATGGTTTCCCAGCTTATATCGCAATCATTTCAACTTTCATAGTAGGATTCTTCACTGGCCTTTTCGGTATCGGTGGAGGTGCCCTCATGACGCCGTTGATGCTTCTTGTTTTCCGTATGCCGGCAACAATCGCAATCGGGACCAGCATGATGATGGTGTTCTTCTCTGGAAGTGCGGCTGCATTCGGCCATATACTGCAGGGCAACGTCGATGTCTGGTATGCTGCCTTCATCGTACCTGCTGCCTTCATCGGCGCCAAAGTCGGGGTGATGGCGAATCGGCACTTCAACTCCGACTCGCTGGTCGTCGTCCTACGTACAGTACTGCTGCTGCTTGGTGTCTACATGATTCTAAAGACCATCCTATAGAGGTGATTCAATGGAATTGAAACTTTTCCATACTAATGATATACACAGCAACTTATATAATTATAAAAAGATCAGTGACTTTCTGATCAACAAAAAACAACAATATAAAGACCACATGGTCTACGTCGATCTTGGGGACCATACCGATCGGGCCCATCCATATACCGAAGCGACACTCGGCAAAGGCAACGTCGAGTTGCTGAATGAAGCGGGATGCGAGGTGGCGACGATCGGCAACAACGAAGGCATCACCTTGCAGAAAGAGGAGCTTAAGTCGCTCTATGATGATGCTACCTTCGATGTCATCTGTGCCAATTTGCGGGAAGTAGACAGTGACCACCCTTACTTCAAACCTTACGTCATCAAGGAAATCAAAGGTATAAAATTCGGTTTCATCGCGGCAACCGTTGAATTTACGCCCTTCTATAAGGCACTCGGGTGGGAAGTGTCCGAAGCGTTCGACTGGATCCTCCACGCTATCCGGGAAATCAATACTGAAGTCGACTGCATCATCATGATGAGCCATCTGGGCCGTTACGATGATGAATCCCTTGCAATGATGTTCCCTGAAATCGATGTGATATTGAGTTCCCACACCCACCACCACCTGGAAGAAGGGGAATGGGTCGGCGATACGCTGCTTGCAGCTGCCGGACGGTTCGGCGATTACGTCGGAGAAGTTACGCTCGATTTTGAAGGAGGCAAATTGGTGGATAAGCGGGCTCGTCTGTATAGCACTGATCTTCTGACGGGGACGGAAGATAAGTATTATGACAGGGGACGCCAATTGTTGTCGACAGTCGTCAAGCATGATGTGGCGCCTATAGAGAGGCGGCTCTATTCGACAGGAAGATTCATCTCCAGACTCGCCGAAATGCTGCGGATATTCACAGATAGTGATGTCGGCCTTCTGCATACAGGGTTGATCGCGAAGCCCTTTGCCGGCGGTGATCTGACCGAATACGATCTGCATAAAGTGCTGCCCCATGCCATTAATGCAGTACAGATCGAGTTGACTGGACGTGAGCTGAAGGAAGTGTTCAATCAGGCCGCCCAAAATGAATTCAAGGATGAAATAGTGCGGGGGCTTGGCTTCAGGGGGATATATTCGGCTGCTTCGTCATGGACAACATTGGATATGTACAATCTGAGCGGGAGTACTACATCAACGGTGAAGTAATACAGGACCGCAAGTCCTACAAGCTTGGAACATTGGATATGTATACGTTTGGCCGGATATTCCCCAATTCCGCTATTCCAAGAAAGTCTATAAGATGCCTGAATTCCTGAGGGACATCGTAAAGATGTATGCCGATAAACTGTAGTTGTAATATGATGTGTATGTGCTATAATGTCATGTACTAACTTAATAACCGAAAGTAGAGGTTGCAACGACCAATAGTACCGGAAAGGAGCAGACATGCTTTGATGTTCCGGGAAAGGGGAAGTTGCCGAAGAAACCGCCTGGTAGGGGGTATTCTGGGATCCGGCTCAATAGGCCGGGTACTATCATTACGATGATGCGCTACGTAATTGTGATGGACGTCACAGTGGCTGATTCTGTAATGCTGCTGTGGCGTCTTTTTCTTTATCATCGTAAAAATCACATTCACATTTTTAATTGGAGGTTAAAAATATGCAGAGCATATTGAATTGGGAGTACATATCGCTGATTCCCCCGTTACTTACATTGCTGCTGGTCTTGTTGACACGTAAGGTGGGCATCAGTCTGGGGGTAGGCATAATAACATCAGCACTTGTCGTGGCAGGTGCTGATGTGACCGGCACTTTAGGCGTCATATGGGAAGCTTTCTTGCTTATTTTCATAGACGGAGGCAGCATTAATACGTGGAACGCCTTCATCCTTATCTTCTTAAGCCTCCTCGGCATCATGACTGCCTTCATGAACATGTCCGGTGGTGCGAAAGCCTTCACGGCCTGGGCATTGACGAAGGTGAAATCCAGAAGAGGGGCGACATTTGCTACAGCGCTCCTTGGGATCATCGTCTTCATTGATGATTATTTTAGTGCATTGATCGTGGGGCAGGTGGCCAAACCGCTGACTGATAAATATCAGGTTTCACGTGCGAAATTGGCCTATTTCATCGACACGACAGCCTCTCCCGTTTCCGTTGTGTCACCGATCTCCAGTTGGGGAGCAGGCATAATGGGACTTGTGGCGCCCCTGATAGCTGCTGCCGGGATGGTCAGTGTCACGCCATTTGAAGCATTCATCTATATGATTCCGATGAATTTCTACGTCATCACGGCAATTGCGATGATGTTCATCGTCATCTTCATAAAGTTCGACATCGGTGCGATGAGAAAGCATGAAACCCGTGCAATACAGGATGGGGAGCTGTTCGGGAGTACACGTGAAGTGCCGGGTGAGACGGATGAAGACTTGCCGGTCTATGAGCAAGGGTCAGCCAAGGCGCTCATCGTACCGATATTGGGTCTTGCTGCGACAGTCATCATATTCATGTTCATAACAGGAGTAATCGCAGGCGGGTCATTTGATGTCTTCAGCATATTCGAGAATACGATGGTGACGCACTCTCTCGTCCTCGGGGGATCGTCGGCCTTGTGCTCAGCCTGTTCTATTATTTCAGGTACACAAGAAAAGATGAACATTTCGGCAAAACTGAAATTTGGCTGGGCATCAAAACAGGTTTCATGGCGATGTTCCCGGCTATTCTGGTCCTCACACTCGCTTGGATGATAGGGGATCTGATCGGTCAGATCGGTACAGGGGAATTGCTTGGCGGCATGGTTGAAAGTTCCAACCTGCCTACCAGTGTACTTCTGGCGGTTGTCTTCATTGTGGCATGTCTGATGGCATTGGCCACCGGTACAAGCTGGGGTTCTTTTGGATACTGATCCCGATCACCGGTGAGATCATGATCTCCCTGAATGAAACTGAACTGTTGCTGCCGAGCATCGCGGCTGTACTGGCGGGTGCCGTGTTCGGGGACCACTGTTCACCGATATCCGATTCGACCATACTGTCATCGACCGGTGCCGGGTGCAACCATATCGTCCATGTGCTCACCCAGCTGCCATATGCAATCGGTTCTGCATTGATTGCGACAGTGGGTTACCTGGTGCTCGGATTCACATCGAGTCTACTGCTGTCACTTGGAGTCATTGCAGTACTGTTGATACTGGTCGTTGCCGTATCGAAGTTGACCAATTCACCAATAGAAGAAAGAGGCTCTGAAGTCTAACGCATAAAATCCCCGCCTTCAGGCTGAAGGCGGGGATTCCATCAATCTGGTAAAATGTCCTAAAGCATCACATGAAGTCCCGCTTAATATGATAATATGAGTTTAATGCCTGAATTATAAGGGGGATGCACGGCTCTCTGAAAAGCGTGCAAGTATTGTCAGGCAGGACAAGTGGTGCGCTCCGTTTATCATATGGATGACCAGGGGGGCCGAGGCAAGCCGAAAGTGATGAAGTATTGAAGGGTGATTCAAATGATTACAATCGATCATATGCATTTTGAACTTATAGAAGATTACCGCGAAGCATTCGATGAGGCTCAATTCGAAGGGAAATACAGCGAGGTCCTGAACAAATACGACTATATAGTAGGGGATATCGGCTATGAGAAGTTGAGGTTGACCGGCTTTTATCGGGACAGTAAAAAGAAAGTTGAGCCTGATAAGAAATTCAGTGCCATTGAAGACTACATCAGTGAATACTGCAACTTCGGCTGCGCCTACTTCGTGCTCCGCAAAGTACCGAAGTCCGAACTGAAGGAACAGGTGGCGGAAGGGCAACAGGGAAATGATGTTGAGCCCGCAGACCCTGAAGAAAATGACACGGATAAAAAGACATTGGCAGGCCACCTGACGCCTGAGGAATGAGACGGACAACAAGAAAGCCTGCTTCCCTTAGGGGATAAGCAGGCTTTTTTAGGCAATGCAGGGATCTAGACGATGACTTCCGACAGGAAAGACTCGACTTCAGCCGCCTGATCGTCATCATAGTCGAGGATATGGGCGATATATCCCGGTTCCTCGAGGTCATCGCTGCCGATTATTCCAAACCGGCTGCTTTGGGTATTCAGTACAAGACTTTTGCCGAAATAGCGGCCTGTCTGGATAATGGCCAGGTCATAACGGCCATGCTCACCGACGAAACTGACATATCGCGTCTGGGTATCTTCTACATCATCATAAAGAAAGAAGTCGATCAAAGGGGTATCCTCCAGTTAAAGTTATTGGGATTATGCTATCATATTAATAAGGGTGTTACAAAATTATCGTGATTGGAAGTGGCTTGGAACATGTATTTTGTAGATAAGGATATACTGAACGAACGTCTCCTGTACGTAGAGGAATTGACTGGAACATTCGAGAAAGTAGAGGGGTTGGCGTTGGAACGCACGTGCCATATGCTGATCGAAGCGTCGGTCGATGTCGGTAATATGATCATTGACGCTTTTATATTGAGGGACCCAGGCAGTTACCAGGATGTCATGGATATAATGGAAAACGAAGGCGTGATCCCCAAAGAAGATAACGAACGTTTCCGTGCTACGTTCGAATGGCGAAGCGAGCTGACACGCAACTATACGCGGCTCAACCATGACCAGATGAAACGGGATTTCGCCAGCAATCTATCCGCATACAGTGATTTTAAGCAGAATGTCCTGAACTTCTTTGAAAACGAAGGACAGGCTGTTACAGCATTCAAGGGGGATGACAATGACGTATGAAGGCTATCTCATTGACCTGGATGGCACCATGTATAACGGTGGAACGGTCATAGAAGGTGCAATCGATTTTGTAGACAGGCTCAACAAAGCCTCGATCCCTTATGTGTTTTTGACCAATAATGCGACGAAGACACAGGAAGAGGCTGCCCAGAAGCTGATTGACATGGGGTTTGATATTCACCCCCGGACGCTATACACGTCAACCATGGCGACTGTCGATTATCTGAGTGCGGCCCACTCGGGTGCTGCGGTTTATGTTGTTGGCTCAGATAGCCTTAAATATTCACTGGAATCAGCTGGATTCAAAATCATCCAATCCGCAGATGAGCATGCCGATTACGTCGTCATGGGCCTGGATATAGACATCAACTACGAAAAGTTATCGGAAGCCGCCCTGCTGATCGCCGCAGGCGCAACATTCATATCCACAAATCCCGACCGCAAATTTCCAACGGAAAGAGGTCTTGTGCCCGGGAATGGCGCTTTGGCCGCTGCACTCACCAGTGCGACGGACGTAGAACCGGTCACTGTGGGCAAACCATCAGGAATTATACTGGAAGCGGCGATAAAAGCACTGGGGCTTCCAAAGGAGCGTGTGCTGCTCGTTGGAGACAATTATGATACAGACATCAAGACAGGACTAGAAGGCGGTGTGGACACGCTTCACGTGAACACGGGGGTGACTTCGAGCGAACAGGTCAGGCAACAGTCTCTACAACCGACCTTCATGATTGAAAATCTCAGGGAATGGAGTGTTGAATAGATGAAGAAGATTGTCATTACAAGAAGGATCAATCCGGCTATGGTCGACAAGCTGAAAAAGGACTTTGAAGTGGTCGTGTGGGACGAGGACAACACACCGATGCCGCGACAGAAGTTTTTGGAGGAGACGAAGGATGCCCATGGTGTCATGACCATGCTGAGCGATAAAGTCGATGAAGAAATGCTTGGCGGCGCACAGAATTTGAAGGTCGTCGCAAACTTGGCGGTCGGCTATGACAACATCGATCTCGAAGCTGCAAAGTCCCACGGTGTAATCATCACCAATACCCCTGATGTATTGACCGAGACGACGGCAGAGCTTGCCTTCACGTTGATGTTGACCTCGGCACGGCGCGTGCTGGAGGCGAACCGCGAGCTGATGGCGGGGGAGTGGTCGGGATGGAGCCCTTATCATATGGCAGGCACAGATGTCTTCGGCAAAACGGTTGGCATATTCGGGATGGGCTCGATCGGTGCTGCTTTTGCACGCCGTCTGAGTGGCTTCCGTACCAAGATCATCTACCATAACCGCAGCCGTTCGGAAGCAGCCGACGAATTGGGGGCTGAGCTGGTTTCTTTTGAAGAACTTATGGCAGAATCCGATTTCATCCTATGTGCAGCACCGCTCACCGAAGAAACAAAACATCGTTTCGATAAAGAGGCCTTCGATAAGATGAAGCGTAGCGCCTTCTTCATCAATATCGGCCGGGGCGCGCATGTAGTGGAGGAAGACTTGGCGCAGGCTGTCCGAAATGGTGATATCAAAGGCGCAGCATTGGACGTATTCGAAAATGAGCCGATCAGTGACGCCCATCCATTTACAGACATTCCGAACATGACACTCCTGCCCCACATCGGCAGCGCTTCAGTAGACACGAGGAACAACATGATGAACCTATGCGTCAACAATATCATGGAAGTGCTGAACGGCGGTAAACCGATCACTCCAGTAAGATAAAAAGCCTGTGGGCTTTTTATTTTGGGCATATCGTCAACCAATTTAAATTAAAGGGTGACAATTGTTCGGCGGAAGTGGTATCATATTCAGAAAGAAGAGGAGGGAATCATGTCTACAAAACATCTTGTCTATGTCGCAGTCTTCGCGTCACTCATCGCAATCGGTGCCCAAATCCGCATCCCACTGGGGCCGGTGCCCCTGACTTTCCAAGTTCCAATGGTCCTGCTCGGGGGGCTGCTGCTCGGCCCGAAATTAGGGGCTTTAAGCGCCTTCGTCTACATGCTCATGGGTCTCTTTGGCCTTCCGGTCTTCGCCGGTGGTGGAGGCATCGGCAGCATATTTTCGCCCACATTCGGCTTCATAGTGGGATACATACCCGCCGCTTGGTGTGCAGGGTTTGGCCGTGTCCATCAAGTAACCACCCTCAGAAGCGTCAGCTTTACATTTGCAGCCATCCTGATGATCTTTTTGAGTGGGTTATTGTATTTCATGTTCGCGATGAATATCTTTTTAGACACTCCGGTGAATGCAGCCGAAGCCTTCAAGTTGGCGGTCTTACCTTTCATCCTGAAAGATTTGGCAGTTGGGGCGGCGACGATTCTATTTGCGAAGGCATTAGTAAGTCGCGGATTGAATATTGCAATATAACAAAACAGGGTGCCGTTTCGGCACCCTGTTCTGGCATCATTTCTGTTCGATTGCCCGTTGGATCGGCTTCAATTGGACATGGCCATCCTGGATGATGTCATCATTGATTGTGACGAGTGGATAGAACAGCTCATCATCGTTTATCCGTTCTATGATGTCAGTATCATAATCCGAAAGATTTTCATCATGGTCCATATCTATATAATTGAAGTGGAGGTCATGATCTGGGTATTTGCGGTTCAGCACCGCCTGGAGCCATTCGTAGGTATCCCTCGACCCCGGCGCGTTCACACAGCTGGCACAGATGACATCGCAGCCATAGACGTTGATAGCATATTTCATTGAATAACATCCGCCTTTCTGATGATGGATTTTTCTTTCTAAATCCATTATAATACATATATAAGTTAATTGCGTAAGAAGAATAGGAGTGAATGGAATGACTACAGGACAAGATACAATGTACGAACGAGTAGATGAAGTACTGGATAAATTGCGTCCGTTTCTGCTGAGAGATGGTGGGGACTGCGAACTTGTGGATGTTGAGGATGGCATCGTCAAATTGCGCCTTCTGGGTGCATGCGGCACATGCCCAAGTTCCACAATCACACTCAAGGCAGGCATCGAGCGTGCTCTCCTTGAAGAAGTTCCAGGATTTGTAGAAGTAGAACAAGTCTTTTAAAATAACAACAGCCCCTGCACTCGCGGGGGCTGTTGTTTCATTTAGCTGTTCATGAGTCTAGACCCCGAGCTTATACATCCACAGCACACCGCTTTTCAGCATGCGGGCAATACGTCCGGTGACGGTCCTTTCCCTGAGGTAGGCAAAGCCTTCTTTTGAACCGAGCGAGCCGAGGATTCCCTGCATTTTGATATCGGGCATTTCCTTTGGCAACGGCTTGCCCTTGACGACTGCCTCGATGATTTCGGCAATCTGCTCTGCCTGGCCTTCGGCCACTTGAGCCGAAGGTGCGTGCTTGAGTGCTGCCGAGTCTCCCACGACATACGCTTCTTCAAAACCTGGTATCTGGTGATACTGGTTCAATACCACACGTCCACCGGCACCGAACTCTACAGGAAGGTTGCGCACGACTTCAACAGGCTGAACCCCTGCAGTCCATATCGACATGTCGAGGGCATGGGAGTCGTCATTGTTGTAGACTGTATCGGCTGCCACTTCAACGATGTTGGAATTCGGGATGACTTCGACATCATTATCGTCAAACCATCTTTTGACGTACGCACTGAGACGTTCAGGATACATCGGCAAGATTCGGTCTCCCCGATCGAAAAGCCGGATTTTGAGGTCTTCACGTGCTTCACGGAGTTCGCTTGCTATCTCGATGCCGCTTAGGCCGGCACCGATGATGCCGACTTTCGAGCCGGGCTCGAGATCACCGATCTTCTCGTAGGTGGCACGGGATTGCCTGAGGCTTTGGATGCTGTATGTATGTTCAGCAGCCCCCGGCACCCCGTGGTATTTATCTTCACAGCCAAGGCCGATGACGAGCATGTCATAATGGATCGTCTCCCTTTCAAGGGTCACAGCCTTCTTTTCGAGATCGATGCCGGTTATTGTATCAAAGAGCACATTGACGTTCTTGTCGTCAGGAAAGTCCATTCGGACTTTGGTCTCGCTCTTAGTGCCCGCTGCGAGCGCATAGTATTCGGTCTTCATCCCGTGGAAGGGATTCACATCCACCAATGTGATGGTATATCCGGAAGGGAGCTTAGGCGCTATACGCTGGATGAAGCGCATATTTCCGTAACCGCCCCCAAGACAAACGATATTCTTCATAGTCAGTACCGCCTTGTTTTTAAATTCTAGTATATCCATTATAATAGTTAAGTATATAAACTACAATGAATGGAACTAATATATAGTGGAAAGAAGGATAATAATGTTCACTCTCGTCGAATTCTGCTCATCCAATATGCTGAAGGGCACTGAAGACATCTACCAAAAACTCGATGAAGATCCAGGCATAGACGTGCTCGACTACGGTTGCCTCAACAATTGCGGTTTGTGCAGTAAGGCGTTCTTCGTCTTGGTTGATGGCGAGATAGTCAGTGCAATGACGGCAGATAAGTTGCTTGAGAAGATATATAAACGCATAGAGAAGAACAATGAAAAGTTGGAAAAGGAATTTGATGATTTGAGTTGATCGCCCCAGTGCTTTATAATCAATAGTATAATATAATAAAAATTAAAGAGGTGACGGTATGTCTCATATAACATTGACTGAAAGTGCAGCCTACGAAGTGAAGGATATGCTCGAGCAGAACGATATGGAAGACGGATACCTCAGATTCAAAGTGCAAGGTGGCGGCTGTACAGGCTTGACCTATGGCATGGGCGCCGAAACCGAGCAGACCGATAAAGATGAAGTATACGAATTCTATGGCGTGAAAGTGCTTGTGGACAAATATGATATCCCAGTAATCGACGGGACGGTAATAGACTTCAAACAGTCGTTGATGGGTGGCGGCTTCACGATTGAAAATCCAAATGCCACGCTGTCTTGCGGATGCGGTTCCTCCTTCCGTACCAGCGAAGTTGCAGGCGAACCGGGAGATTGTTAGAATCTGCACTGAATCACTTGAAATATGTGAAAGAAATCGCTAATATTATATAAGAATAATATTAGCGATTTTAGTTGTGGCAATGTTTATCGGAATAAATAACGAGAGAAAAGGTGACGTTACAATGAGTTTTGAAAGAAAGAAGATTCTTGTGTTGGGTGCAGGCTATGCAGGATTGCAGATGGTTTCAAACTTGCAGAAGAAGCTATCCTTCCAAGATGCCGACATTACGCTGATCAACAAGAATGAATATCACTATGAATCTACTTGGCTACACGAGACGGCTGCTGGCACCATGGAGTGGCAGGACGGCGTCTACCCTATAAATAAGGTGATCGATGCCCAGAAAGTGGTTTTCGTACCTGCTGAAGTGACTGCCATCAATAAAGATGAACAGACCGTTGAAACGACACACGGTAATTTCGATTATGATATCCTCGTGGTCGCACTTGGTTTCGAAAGTGAAACATTCGGCATCGAGGGCATGGCAGACCATGCACATTCCATCGTCAATCCTCAGACTGCGGTCAAGGCCTACCGCGAGATAGAAGAAAACATCGCCAACTATAAGCGTTCCAATGACCCGAAGGATCTCTCCATACTGGTTGGAGGTGCTGGATTCACAGGCATCGAATACTTGGGCGAGCTTGTTGAAAGTGTGCCGGAACTGTGTGAGAAATACGGCGTCGACTACAACAAAGTCAACATCACCTGCGTTGAAGCGGCACCAAAAATGCTGCCGATGTTCCCGGAGAACCTCGTCCAGTATGCAATGAAATTCCTGGAAGACCGCGGCGTCAAATTTATGGTCAACACACCTATCGTCGCTGCCAACGAAGATGGCTTTGTAGTTGAAGTGAATGACGAAAAACAGCAGCTTGAAGCGAACAGTGTCATCTGGACTGCAGGTGTCCGCGGCAGCACGCTCATGGATGAAACTTTCGAAGGCGTAAAACGCGGTCGTCTTGTAGTGAATCCTGACTTGACGGCAAAAGGATACGACAACATCTATGTCATAGGTGACGTTGCAGCTGTCATGAACGGTGAAGGTGAAAATGCCCGTCCTTACCCAACCACTGCGCAGATCGCGATGCAGCTTGGGGAACACACTGCAAAAAATATCGAATTGACATTGAAGGGCGACAAGAAGGAACCATTCGTGTTTTCCGATAAAGGTACTGTATGTTCACTCGGTTCGAACGATGGCATAGGCCTTGTTTTGGGACGCGAGATAAAAGGTAAGAAAGCAGCCTTCATGAAACGCGTAGTCGATACAAGGGCAGTCTTCAAAATCGGCGGTCCGCTCCTTGCGTATTCGAAAGGTAAAATGTTCTGATAAATCGATAGTACAGGCATGGGTATTTTATGCCCATGCCTTTTTCAGTTGGAGGTCAAATAAATGTCAATAATACAGCTAGCCATATCCATGCTGTTATTTTTTGTGCTGTTCTACGGCATAAGCTTCATCCTCAATATGATCCTGAAAATGACATGGTTGATGGTGGGGGTCTACCCGATCATTGTATTGCTCATCGTCGATGGCATATCGACGACCGAGTATCTGACGAATACTACGAGGGCGTTCAGTACGCTTGGGGAACATCTCGTGAATTTGCAGCTTGCAGATATACTGATGCTTGGCAGCGGCCTTGTCGGGACCATACTTGCAGGAATGACGATACGTTATCTGCGCAACGCGGGATATCAGATGTTCTAGGGGGAATAAAATGAAATTTCAATATCGTGATAAGTATATCGCTACGGATGAGCCGATCATCATCGGCCTGCCGAAGGACCCGGCAACTCTGTTGAATTTTGAAGAAGTGGACACCTTACTTAATGGCCAGCTTGAAGAGATGGTCGAGAAGGGCATCCTATCTGCAGAATTCAAGAAAATCACCGCGACAGGCGTCCATATTCAGCAGGACTACAGAAAGGTAGTCGCAATCGGCCTAGGCGATCAGGAGGCCTCTGAAGGTACAGGGATGCTTGAAGTGTTCGGGACGCTGTTTCAATATCTGAAGCAGTGTGACATCGCCGAAGGACAGATTCTAATGGACACGTTCGAGGTTAAGGGACAGAATTCGGCAGAGGCGCTTGCAATAATGTCAGAAGCGAGCATATATGAGTTCTATTCCTATAAGACAAATGCAGGCCCGGGTTTTGCGGAAACAGCCCACTTCTCATTGACCGGCACACGCGACATCAAAAATGATGTCGCGTACTATAGCACTGTTGGGGAAAGTATAGCATTGGCACGCAATTTCAGTGAGACGCCGCCAAACATCATGACGCCTGAGCACATGGCGGGTAAAATTGCGGATATCTTCAGTACCCATGAACATGTCACCGGAGAGATTAAAGATGAACAGGTGCTGGAAGAGGAAGGCTATGGTCTGATTATGGCCGTAGGTAAAGCTTCTGAGGCGAAGCCAAGGCTGGTCACGATCGAATATGCGCACCCTGAGGCGAAAAACCATAAGCCGGTTGCGTTGGTCGGTAAAGGCATCACGTTCGATACTGGAGGCTACTCGATCAAATCCAAAACGGGGATGCCTGAAATGAAATACGATATGAGCGGCGCTGCGAATGTCATCGGCATGATCCATGCGATTTCGAAAATGAAGCTGCCGGTCCATGTCATTGCCGTCGTGGCACTGGCTGAAAATATGGTTGATGGCAATGCCATGCGCCCTGATGACGTCTATACTTCCTACAGCGGCCAGACGGTTGAAGTGAAGAATACGGATGCCGAAGGCCGGCTCGTGCTGGGTGACGCAGTATTCCATGCTTCACAGTATTCTCCATCCATCATTATGGATTTCGCCACATTGACAGGTGCCGTGGTGGCAGCACTCGGTACTGAACGGACGGGGATATTTACAAATAAATCGAATGAATTCCTAAAACCTCTGATGGAGGTCACGGAACAGACCGGTGAAGCAGTATGGCAACTGCCGATTTCCGGCGTGGAAGAGCGCAACGTCCGCGCATCAGCTGTAGCCGATCTGACCAATCATGTTGAGAAGCCGGGCGGGCTTCATTCGCAGCATGCTTCATCAAACAGTTCGCCAACGGCACACCTTGGATCCATTTCGACATAGCAGGGACAGGCACTGCAGATTCACCGACCGCGTTCGGTCCGAAAGGGGCCACTGGGGTCATGATACGTACCATCGTTAAACTTTTTGAAACGGGGGAAATACATGAATAGCGGATTGATAGAGCTTTTGTCGATAGAAACGGTGCATGAGGAACCTGGTTTGATGGTCATGGAGATGCCGGTTACCGAAAAGGTCTTCCAACCTTTCGGCTACTTGCATGGTGGCGCCAGTGTCGTCCTTGCCGAAACCGCAGCGAGTATGGGGGCTACCTCCCTTGTCGGAGACGATGAAATAACGTTTGGTATGGAGATCAACGCCAATCATATGAAGACCAAACAATCCGGCACGCTCACGGCAAAAGCAAAATGCCGGCATCAAGGCCGGACGACCCAAATATGGGAAATTGAAATCACCGATGAAGTAGATGAAATTGTCTGCCTATCAAGGTGTACGATGGCAGTCAAAAAGAAAAGATAAAAAAACGATGGATAATTTATCCATCGTTTTTTTATTGTGCGGATTCATCCTCCCGCATTTCATCTCGCTTCAATTCATTCAATACAGTCGATTCGGCAGGTTCCACATCCGCATGGAATGCGCTTCGGGAGAGCATATGCGCCGAAACCGGGCCAGTTATGAAGACGAACAATACTGCCAGGAACAGCTTGCTGTCCACGTGGCCTTCTATATACCAGAAGTACAGGAAAGTACCGGTCATCATCATCATCACTCCAAGAGTGGAATTCTTCGAGGCTGCGTGCAGCCTCGAGTACACATCAGGTAGGCGGATGACCCCAAGGGCGCTGACTGCTGCAAAGAAGGCGCCCCCTAGGATGAAGAAGGCGATGATGCTAGTCATTATCATGTCTATCATTTTCGAAGATCACGCCTTTCTCCAGATATTTCGCAAACGCGATTGTTGCAATGTAGGCGAGAATGCCGATCAGCAGTATGACAACGAGCAGATAAGTGGTGCGCAGCGTCATCGCCATCAGTGCAATCATCGCCATCAGCAAAATGCCAAGCGCATCGAGCGCCACCACTTTATCATGCAGCGATGGGCCTTTGACCATACGGTAGATCATACCGAGCATGGCGAAAGCCAGGATGATGATGCTGATAATTATGATGATGTCCAAAAAAGTTGTCATGCTTTCCTCACCTCTTCTATCGAATGCTCGAAGCTCTCTTTGATGGATTTGATCTCGGACTCGGTATCCTCAATGTCCAGGGCATGGATATAGAGGATGGAACGATCATCTGAAATTGCAACCACTAATGTACCCGGCGTCAAAGTGATGAGAGCCGTTAGCAGACTGACTGCCCACTCATCTTTTAAATCGCATGGATAGGCAAAAAATGCAGGCTTCACATCGATTTTTGGGCGCAGTACGATTTTAACGACTTCAATGTTCGACTTGATCAACTCGATGATGAAGATGAAGGTGAGACGGATTATCGCATATACCCGCTTCAGATAGAACGAACCCGGAAGGAATCCCCTCAGTATATAGACTGACAATAGACCAAGCAGATAGCCGGTCGTAAAGGCAGGGATGGTGAAATTCGAACCGATGAACATCCATAGGAAAGCAAGTACCAGGTTTATGAGTATCTGTAGAGCCATCTATTCCACCTCCGTCAAGTAGTTGGAGTAAGAGGCCGGATCATAGAAAGATTGCGCAGCCATATCAAAGAGTGGATAGAGGGCATCAGCAGCAAGTCCAAATACAACCGACAGTATGACCATTGCGAAGGATGCAAATAATATCTTATCGCTTTTAATCGGGCGCAGCTTCGAGAAATCCATGTCGCTCCCCAGAATACCCCGATGAAAATCTTGATTACAGAGTACAGTACGGCAAGACTCGAGAGGAGTACAATGATTCCAGAAATGTAATGGTCATTTTCAAAGGTCGACTGGACGATGAAAAGCTTGCCATAAAATCCGGATAACGGTGGGACCCCGGTAAGCCCCATCGCAGCGATGAAGAACATCCATCCAGTCCATGGATGCAGCTTGATCAGACCGCCAAGTTTCTGGATGCCGGTCTCACCCGTGCGGTAGATCAGATAACCCACCAGCATAAAGAGTGCCGCTTTTATGAGCATATCGTGGATGAGGTAGTAGAAGGCCCCGACAAGACCGGTCTGATCCATCATTGCCACGCCCACAAGGATGACGCCGACGGCAATAAGTATGTTATAGATGATGATGCGTTTCATATCAGTGTAGCTGAGGGCACCGATCGACCCCATTACAACCGTCGCCAAAGCAATTAGCAACAGTATCTGGTTTGTGAAATCTACATTGTCGATGAAGAATAGGCTGTATGTCCGTGCAATGGCATATACACCAACCTTGGTCAAAAGTGCCCCGAAAAGGACCAGGATTGGCATAGGTGGCGCATAATAGGAGCCAGGCAACCAGAAGTAGAGCGGAAATACACCGGCTTTTGTCGCAAATACGAAGATGAACAGGACGGCGACAAGCGTCATGATACTGTAGTTCCCTTCAAAAGCTGATAATTTATTATATATATCCGCCATATTCAATGAGCCGGTTACAGAATAGAGATACGCCAATCCAAGAACGAAGAAGTTCGAAGAAATCAGGTTGACCAGGATATATTTGAAGCCTTCCTGAAGTTGAATCTTCGTGCCGCCGAGAGTGATGAGTACATAAGATGCAAGAAGGAACACTTCAAAGAAGACGAACATGTTGAAGATGTCCCCGGTGGAAAATGCACCGTTCACTCCCGTGATCATGAACATTACCATGACATAATAATAGTACTTCTCCCGTTCAATGCCGATCGACTGGAATGAGTAGATGACAGTGAACATGGTGATGATAGCCGTCGTTAACAACAGCAGGGCGGCAGCCATATCGATGACGACGCTGATGCCGAACGGGGCGACCCAGCTGCCGAGGTAGGTGACGATCGTGCCGCTCTGGTAAACATGGATGGTAAGCCAGATGGTGGCGATGAGGGCAAGCAGGCTGCCTACTGCCGCCATTACTCTGTGTGCCAAAGGACGTCTGCCTGTAAACAGCATCACTATCCCGGTGAAGAAGGGAATGATGATGGGCAGCAATGGCAATATGTTAGTCGTCATGTGGAACTCCTTTCATTTCTTCAACATCATCTGTCCCCAACTCTCCGTAGGCTCTTAGGGCAAGGACCAGGAATGAATGCAGTCAGCGCGAAGGCGATGACTATCGCGGTCAATATAAGCGCCTGCGGCAGGGGATCGGTATAGTTTCCGACTGCCTCATCAAGCACAGGCACGTTGCCGCGCTTGAGTTTACCCATCGTCAACAGCATGAGGTGCACGCCGTGGCTCAACAAAGCTGTGCCGATGATGATGCGGATGACACTTCTTGATAGCATGAGGTAGACGGCAGAACCGATCAGTATGCCACTCAGTAGAATTGTTATCAGTTCCATCAGTTTTCCGCCTCCCCGACAAGTACTATGATCAAGAGCGCAGTCGCAGCCACTGTCAGGAACACCCCAAGGTCGAACAGGACGGCGGAGTGGAGGGCCACATCACCGAATACGGGTATTTCTATGTGAGTGTGCTGGTGCGTGAAAAACGGCGTGCCGAAAAGGAATGATAGCGTAGGCAAGCCGACTGCAAACGTCAGTCCGGATGTGATGATCAACCTGAAGTCGATCGGAACCATCCTTTGCAGTGTCTTTTTATCATATGCGATCAACAGCAATATCAATGCTGCAGCAGCAAGCAATCCTCCTACAAAACCGCCGCCTGGTGTATAGTGGCCGGCAAAGAAAAGGTTGAATGAGAACATGATGACGATGAGGAATACCAGTTTCGCAGTGAACTGCAAAAAGACGTCGTTCATCTGTCTATCCGCTTTATCATGCCCGGTTTTCTTCAGGGTCTGCTTCATCTGTCTCATCCTTTCTGTTTAGTCTTAGTTTCATCAGAGCATAGATGCCGATTCCGGCGATGCCGAATACCAATGTTTCAAATAAGGTATCGAAGCCACGGAAATCGACGAGTATGACGTTTACCATGTTGCCGCCGGCACCGAGTTCTTTAACATTATCGATATGGAACTGGCTGATGCGGTCGAACAGTTGATTGGAGTATGCAATCAGGCCGATCATGATGACGATGATGCCGACTCCGAGGGACACAAGGAAATTGGTGAACTTGAAGCGCATGCGTTCCGGATGCTTGCTTCTTGCCGGAAGATGGTAGAAGCATACGAGGAACAACGCCGTCGTTACCGTTTCGATGGCCAGCTGCGTCAGAGCAAGGTCAGGTGCCCTGAAGAACACGAAGAACAGGGCCATTACGAAACCGATTGCGCTGAGCATGATGATTGAAACGATACGGGATTTGGTGACGAGTATGACCGTAATCGATATCAGGACAATCATCACAAGAATCATTTCCTGAATGCCGACAGGTGCCATATCCGAAAAGTTGAGCTTTATACCCGTGTTCCACAGGGAGATGGCGCCCAACACGACGAAAAACATGAAGATATAGGCCAGGTAGGAACGGATGAAGCCTGTCATGTAGCTGTCGGTCACTTTCCTTGAAGCGAACCTGCTGTGCATGAGCCCTTGGTCATAGACATAGTTCAAGGTAAAGCGCTCTTTATGGTAATCATATATGAACATCCACTTGTCCCGGAAATAGAACAACAATGAACCGATGATGACGATGGCAATCGTCGCCCACAGAGCAGGATTCGCAAACCCGTGCCACATGGAGATGTGGGTGCCGAGCGGCGCATCAGTTGCCATTATGCTCATGGCGGCCGGATCGATTATTGAACTTGACAATACGTTCGGGAACAATCCGAATGTAATGACGAGCACAGCAAGTATCGCCGGGGATATCCACATCAGGGCAGGCGCTTCGTGGGGTTCCTTCGGTGTATCATGGGTACGTTTGCCGAAGAAGACGCCATAGATGATCTGTATGGAATAGATGAAAGTGAATATACTTCCGACTATTGCAAGCAGAGGGAATATGAAAGCGATATTCGCTAGTGAAGCGAAATCAGCCTCCGTCACATGGATCATCGCCTCAAGGAAAAGTTCCTTCGACAGGAACCCGTTGAATGGCGGCAGTCCTGCCATTGATAACGCTGTAATGAAAGTCAACGTAAACGAGATCGGCATAAGGGTCAAAAGGCCGCCAAGGCGCTTCAGACTTCTTGTGCCCGTCTCATGGTCGAGTATTCCAGTGACCATGAAGAGTGCACCTTTGAAGGTCGCATGGTTGATGAGGTGGAATACCGCCGCCACAACGGCAATCGAGAAATATGCCTCGCCGGCACCGGTGACCACGCTCAATGCACCAAGACCAAGCAGCGACATGATCATGCCGAGCTGGGAGACGGTGGAAAAGGCCAGTACTGCTTTCAGATCGTCTTTACGCACTGCATTGAAGGATGCCCAGGCAAGTGTAATCAACCCGCCGAGCAGAATGACCCATACCCATAATTCGGAGAATGCAAATAATGGCGTCAGGCGTGCAACGAGATATATGCCGGCTTTGACCATCGTGGCTGAGTGCAGATAGGCACTGACGGGCGTCGGTGCTTCCATGGCATCAGGCAGCCAGATGTAGAACGGGAATTGTGCGGACTTGGTGAAAGCACCGAGCAGGATGAGTACAATGGCGATCGGTGCCACCGGACTTTCCTGGATGAGCGTAACCTGTGCCAGCATCTCACGGATGCTGTAGGTGCCCGTAATCGTATGAAGTGCCAGGAACCCCCAAGCAGCATGAAGCCTCCGAACATAGTTATCAGCATGGATTTCTGGGCGCCATATAGTGAACGTTCCTTCATGAACCAGAAGGCGATCAGAAGAAAGCTTGAAATGGAAGTCAGTTCCCAGAACAGGTAGAGCATCAGAACATTATCATTCAGGACGACGCCGAGCATCGCACTCATGAACATGAGCAGGTAGACATAGAAATTGCCCAGATCTTCCCGGTGGGACAGATAGCCGATCGAATAGAGTACAACCAGCGCACCTATCCCGGATATGAGTATGGCGAACAGGAGGCCGAGGCCGTCTATGTAGACATCGAAATTCATCCCTATGCGGGGCATCACCTGCATAGTTTCAAGTATCGGACCGCTGCTCACCTTCGGGATGAATGTTGCCAGGTAGATGGCAATTATGACAGGGACCGGCAATACGAACCAGCCCAGATGAATGCGTTTATAATATTTATAGATGATGCCGATCGCCACAGCAGCGACCAGGGGCAGTAATATCGCCATATGTATCAGCGTCAAAGTATATCCTCCTTCATTTTTACAATATATATTGCAATTATACAGCAATGCGACACCTAAATAAATGTATAGGGTTTGAAAAAATATAGAATGTCTGTATAGTGTTAAATAGGAAAAAAGGCAATATTTTTCATAGAAAATTCATTTTATATTTTCATAATTTCAATGTTAAAATTGCAATAAATGAAATCAGGAGGCATATTATTCATGGCATTTACACAATTGACGACAGAGGTAGGCAATAACGAAACATCCGCAATCATCCGCACCAATCATGGGGACGTCAAAGTCAAGCTGTTCGGCGACATCGCCCCGAAGACGGTCGAGAATTTCACGACACATGCAAAGAACGGCTATTATGATGGTCAAATCTTCCACCGTGTAATCAAGGACTTCATGGTGCAGGGCGGAGACCCGACCGGCACAGGCATGGGTGGGGAGAGCATATTCGGCGGAACGTTCGAAGACGAGTTTTCAACAGAGGCATTCAACCTCTACGGCGCCCTATCCATGGCGAACGCAGGCCCTGGTACGAACGGCAGCCAGTTCTTCATTGTGCAGGCATCTGAAGTGCCGGCGCAGATGATCAACCAGCTTGAAGGTGCAGGGTATCCGGCCGAGATCATTGAAGCATATAAGGAAAAAGGCGGTACACCTTGGCTCGATCAGCGCCACACGGTTTTCGGCCATGTCATTGAAGGCATGGATGTAGTGGAGAAGATTGCAGATGTCGAGACAGGTGCACAAGATCGGCCGAAAGAAGATGTCAAGATAGAAACAATCGAAGTGGCAGACTAGGCTTAGGTTCCCATGAAGACGTTTATTATAAACGCTCACAAAATAGTCACTAAAAGGGTCTCGATTCATAATAGACCTTTGTTATACTGTATGGAGCAAAGGTGAGTGAATATTTATGATGCCATTTTTATATTTCCCTGAAGATAAAAGTGAATATATACCCGCCTTCATCACTTTGGCGATCTGCATGCTTCTGGCCTATCTGGCTTATCGCCTGATCAAGCGGTATTCCGAGAAACAGGAACAGAAGATGAAGGAGTTCGAAGAACAGGTGATGAAGCGGATGGAGCAGGAGAGCGATGAGCCCGGAAGCAGGTATTGAACTCTACAGACTTATTTCAGACTGGAACCCGCTTCAACTGGAAGCGGGTTTTGATTATGACCCGGAAATATATGACGCCATATCCGCCATATATGAAAGTGATGATGTACACGTTGTGAGCCGGGCGATCCAGGAAATCTTCAACCAGTCGTTCGAAACCGTGATACCCTTGGCGGAAATTGATCCGATAACTGAACGGGCCCTAGTGCTCAAACGACTCTATAATGATGCATGACCGCAGGTTCGATCCTGTGGTTTTTTCTTTGGGCAGTGTTTGATTCGATAAACACGGTTGCTTGTGATAAAATGGTTCATGCGTATGATAACTGAAAAGTTAGTGGGGTAATCCAATTGGCAAAGAAATATCGGAAAGGCCAGTTCATCAAAGTCAAAGTAACTGGTATCCAGCCATATGGTGCTTTTGTCAAAACCCCTGATAATCAAGAAGGACTCATCCATATTTCAGAAGTGATGAATGATTATGTGCACGATGTGAACCAATTTTTATCCAAGGGCCAGATCGTCAGGGCCAAAGTGCTCAGCGTGGACAAGAATGGGAAACTGAACCTTACATTGAAGGAAAATGAATACTTCAAAAACGAGGAGCGGAAACGGGATAGACGTTCCGTCCTGGATCAGATCAAGGACACGGAAGAATATGGCTTCGAGTCCATTAGACAAAAGATGCCGGAATGGATAGATACGGCGAAAAGACATTTGAAGGACAAATGATGGGCCTAGAAGAAGCATGTCCGGGCCACTGCAGCAGAAGTTGCAGTGGCCCGGACATTTTTTATGGAAACCTACATTTTAACCTGTATAATCTTTACATCCATATTTTGCTTGGACCAACAGCATCAAGCTATACTGGACCTTATCCGAGTATTTTTATACGTGGTGGTGAATACGTTTGCAGGCTATGTGTAAGCGCTTTTAAAATAGGCTCTAAAAGGGTTGAAAAAGTCCTGCTTTAAGTCCATTATTATGATAGGCATTTAATATTAAAGGAGGCATCTTTAGATGATACCGTACAAGCATGAACCTTTTATGGATTACTCGAAAGAAGAAAACCGTAAAAAACTGGAAGAAGGTCTGGCTACAGTCAAGGACTATCTCGGTCAGGATTATCCATTGATCATCGGCGGGGAACGCATCACTACCGAAGACAAGAAAGAATCTTACAACCCTGCTGATAAAGCGGAGACGATCGGCTATATGTACCAGGCCAATCAAGAGCATGCACAAAAAGCGATGGACACCGCATTGGAGACGTTCGAATCATGGAGGAAATATTCGTTCGAGTTCCGTTCCGACGTCCTGTTCAAAGCAGCGGCGATCGTCCGCAGGCGCAAGTATGAATTTACAGCCCTGCTTATAAAAGAAGCAGGAAAACCTTGGAAGGAAGCGGATGCGGATGTAGCGGAAGCCATCGACTTCCTGGAATACTACGGACGCAATCATCTTAAGATAAAAGATGGCGAACATGTGGAATCACGCCCTGGTGAGTACAACCAATTCCATTATATTCCGCTTGGTGTCGGCCTTGTCATCTCTCCTTGGAACTTCGCCTTCGCAATCATGGCGGGCACGACAGCTGCTGCGCTGGTGACAGGCAACACAGTGCTCCTCAAGCCATCTTCAAGAACGCCGATAGTGGCATACAAGTTCATTGAAGTGCTGGAAGAAGCAGGCATGCCTGAAGGCGTCGTGAACTTCATCCCAGGATCATCGAAGGATATCGGGGACTACCTTGTCGAACATAAGGATACGCGTTTCATCTCCTTCACGGGTTCCCGTGATGTAGGCACGAAAATCTACGAAAAGGCAGGCGTCGTCCAAAAGGGCCAAGACCCACTTGAAGCGCGTCATTGCAGAAATGGGCGGTAAGGATACGATAGTCGTCGATTCCGGCGTGGACCTTGAAGAGGCAGCAGAGGCAATCGTCTACTCTGCATTCGGTTTCAGCGGGCAGAAATGTTCCGCCTGCTCCCGTGTGGTTGCTCTTGAAGATATACATGATGAACTCCTTGAGAAGGTCGTAGCCAAAACGAAGGATCTGAAAGTGGGTAATCCGGAAGCAGATGTCAATGTCGGACCAGTCATCGATGATGCCTCCCTTGAAAAGATTTCGAACTACATCGAGATCGGTAAGAAAGAAGGGCAGTTGGAGATCGGCGGCAAAACTGAAAATGAAACGGGGCATTTCGTCCATCCAACGGTCTTCTCAAACCTTAAGCATGATGCGGTCATCATGCAGGAAGAAATATTCGGTCCAGTGGTCGGATTCACAAAAGCCAAGGATTTCGATCAAGCCATCGAATATGCCAATGCAACAGACTACGGCCTGACAGGAGCGGTATTCACAACGGACCGCCACCACATCGAACAGGCGCGTGAAGATTTCCATGTAGGGAACCTGTACTTCAACCGCGGATGTACTGCAGCCATCGTCGGCTACCAGCCTTTTGGTGGGTTCAAAATGTCTGGTACGGATTCCAAAGCGGGCGGTCCGGACTACCTGACGCTCCATATGCAAGGCAAAACGACTTCTGAAATGTTATAATGCAATTTGACAGCATGATCATAAAAATTACAAAAAGCGAGCGGGGCACTTACCCGCCTTTTAAGAAAGGGAGATAGAATGACAAGATCACAGGAAATCATCGAGCAGACACAACAATACGGAGCACCAAACTACAATCCTCTACCGATCGTACTCTCAGAAGCTGAAGGCGTATGGGTGAAGGACCCTGAAGGCAATGAATATCTGGACATGCTGAGTGCATACTCCGCAGTCAACCAGGGGCATAGGCACCCTAAGATAATCAAGGCCCTAAAAGATCAGGCGGATAAGTTGACGCTCACTTCCCGTGCGTTCCACTCAGATCGCCTCGGACCTTGGTATGAAAAAGTATGTAAGCTCGCTGACAAGGAAATGGCTTTGCCGATGAACACGGGTGCCGAAGCTGTGGAAACAGCAATCAAAGCAGTACGCCGCTGGGCATATGATGTAAAAGGTGTGGAAGATGATAAAGCGGAAATCATCGCCATGAAACAGAACTTCCATGGCCGTACATTGGCAGCAGTATCGCTTTCCTCTGAGCCGGAGTACCGTCGCGGTTACGGTCCGTTGCTTGACGGCATCAAACTCGTTGACTTCGGTGATATCGACCAGATCAAGGAAGCGGTCACTGAAAACACGGCAGCAATCCTGTTGGAGCCGATTCAAGGTGAAGCAGGCATCAACATACCACCTGAAGGCTTCCTGAAGGCAGTACGCGAAGTCTGCGATGAAAACAACATACTTTTTGTGGCAGATGAAATCCAGGCAGGCCTTGGCCGTTCCGGTAAACTTTTTGCAACACATTGGGACAATGTGGATGCGGATGTATATATCCTGGGGAAAGCACTCGGTGGCGGCGTCTTCCCGATTTCCTGCGTATTGGCTGACGAAGAAGTGCTTGGTGTGTTCAACCCAGGTTCCCACGGCTCCACATTCGGAGGAAACCCGCTTGCTTGTGCGGTATCGGAAGCGGCGCTTGATGTCATGAATGATGAAAACCTCGTTGAAAGATCACGTGAACTCGGAGAATATTTCAAAGCAGAACTAGAAAAGATCGATAACCCTGTAATCAAGGAAGTGCGCGGTCGCGGACTCTTCATCGGTGTCGAGCTGACTGAAGCAGCAAGACCATATTGTGAAGAACTGAAAGAACTCGGTCTGCTCTGCAAAGAAACTCACGAAACAGTCATCCGCTTTGCGCCTCCACTGATCATCTCCCAGGAAGATCTCGACTGGGCCATCGTTCAAATCAAAAAAGTGCTTGCAAAATAGTACTTGGAAATAACGCTTTTAAATAGTAACGAATATGATACAATGATTATGAAAACAGTTCCAAAAAAAGAGGCGGATAAAAATGTCAGAGAAATCAAATCTTATCACTTCCACACAGGCGATCATCCATGAAGCTTTGGATAGACTCGGTTTTGATGAGGGTATGTATGAACTGATCAAAGAGCCGATGCGTCTTTTGACAGTGCGCATCCCGGTGCGCATGGATGATGGTTCAGTTAAAGTATTTACCGGCTACCGTGCCCAGCACAACGATGCTGTTGGACCGACTAAGGGCGGAATACGCTTCCACCCGGATGTTAATGAAGAGGAAGTCGTGGCACTTTCAATGTGGATGACCTTGAAATCAGGCATCGTCGATCTACCTTATGGTGGCGGTAAAGGCGGAATTGTGTGTGATCCGCGTGAGATGAGCATCCAGGAAGTAGAGCGTTTAAGCCGTGGCTACGTCCGTGCAATCTCTCAGATTGTCGGGCCGACAAAAGACATTCCGGCACCTGATGTATTCACGAACTCGCAGATCATGGCGTGGATGATGGATGAATACAGCATGATTGACGAATTCAACTCTCCTGGTTTCATCACCGGTAAGCCAATCGTCCTCGGTGGTTCCCAAGGGCGTGACCGTGCGACTGCTATGGGGGTCATCATCTGTCTGGAACAGGCTTTGGAGAAACGCGACATGAAGATGAAAGATCTCCGCGTAGTCATCCAAGGCTTCGGTAATGCCGGAAGTTTCCTTTCAAAAATCCTGTTTGACAGGGGCGCTAAAATCGTCGGCATTTCGGATGCCAATGGTGCGCTGCACGATCCGGAGGGCCTTGACATCGATTATCTGCTCGACAGGCGCGACAGCTTTGGCCTAGTGACGAATCTGTTCGATGATGCATTGCCTGGTAAAGATCTCTTCAAAATCGATTGTGATGTCATCATACCTGCTGCAATCGCAAACCAGATCACAGAAGACAATGCAGACGATATCAAAGCGGAGATCATCTGTGAGGCGGCCAATGGCCCGACCACTAAAGAAGCGACGAAAATCTTGACTGATAACGGTAAGCTCATCGTGCCTGATGTATTGGCTTCAGCCGGTGGTGTTACGGTTTCCTACTTCGAGTGGGTCCAAAACAACCAAGGCTACTATTGGGATGAAGATGAAGTCAATGAAAAGCTTGAAATCAAGCTTAAAAAAGCATTCAATGATATCTATGACCTGCATGAAAACCGCCATATCGATATGAGACTTGCAGCTTATATCATAGGTCTGAAACGAACAGCCGAGGCTGCGCGCTACAGAGGTTGGGCATAGAATAGACACTAACAAAGGAGAGGCTGGACAGATAATCTGTCCGGCCTCTTTTGTATGGATATTCATAAACATGTTGATTTATTTAATTTTTTGTATTATTATGAATGTTCGAATATTCACCTGAAATATGTGTGTGCTGAGGGTCTAACCCAATTTGCCATAAAATAGGGTGGAAGAGAAAAAGGAGAACTGATCATGACAGAAACCTCGAATTTGATTACATCAACACAATCAGTCATCCATAAGGCATTGGATAATCTTGGATACGATGAAGGAATGTACGAATTGATTAAAGCACCACTCAGGATGCTCAAAGTGCGCATACCTGTAAAAATGGATGACGGTTCTGTAAAAGTGTTCACCGGATACCGTGCCCAACATAATGACGCCGCGGGCCCAACTAAAGGGGGCGTCCGTTTCCATCCTGATGTCACGGAAGAAGAAGTCATTGCCCTTGCGATGTGGATGACACTAAAAGCAGGAATTGTCGATATACCATACGGTGGTGGTAAAGGTGGGGTAGTCTGCGATCCGAGGAGTATGAGCAGTAGGGAAAAGAAGAAATCTCGCGTGGGTATGTCAGGGCAATCTCTCAGATTGCAGGGCCGACAAAGGACATTCCAGCTCCTGATGTCTATACCGATGCGCAGACGATGGCGTGGATGATGGATGAGTACAGTGTGAAGCACTCTGATGATCCATTCGAATTCATCACAGGTAAACCACTTGCAGTCGGAGGGTCGAAAGGACGCGAAACGGCGACCGCGATGGGAGCGGTGATGTGTGTCGAGCAGGCCATGGAGAAAGTGGGTATATCCATGAAGGGTGCACGCATCGTCATACAGGGATTTGGTAATGCGGGAGGTTACATATCAAAGATGTTGCATGATAAGGGTGCAAAGATCATCGGTATATCAAGATCTTCAGGCGCCCTCTATAATCCTGAAGGAATAGACATCGATTATGTACTGAGAAACCGGGGAAAGTTAATCTGGCGGAAAAACTACCTGCAGAATCCATTACAAATGAAGCACTGCTCGAAGTGGACTGCGATGTCCTCATTCCAGCAGCAATCGCAAATCAAATTACTGAAAGCAATGCCTGGGATATTAAGGCGGAAATCATATGTGAGGCGGCCAATGGCCCCACTACGGAGGAAGCAACGCGAATATTGACTGAAAAAGGTGTGCTGATCATTCCGGATGTCCTAGCTTCAGCCGGCGGTGTGACCGTATCATATTTTGAGTGGGTTCAGAATAAGCAAGGTTTCTATTGGGAAGAAGAAGAAATAAAAGAGCTGCTGGAAGGTAAGATGACAGCCGCTTTCGAAGCCATATACAAACTGCACCAATCACGTCAGATGGACATGAGACTCGCGGCCTACACGTTAGGCATAAGGCGTGTATCAGAGGCAGTAAGGTTCAGGGGATGGGCCTGAGCATCATCACTAAAAAAAACGATTGCCTGTTTTGAGGTGCTACCTCCTAAGTTTACAGATGAAAGAAAAAATCTGTAGCTTAGGAGGTTTTTTAATGGCCAGACATCGCAGTTTCAAAGAAAAGATGGCAATTATAGAGCATTATTTAACACATGGTGATATGAAGACGACCAGCAGACGATTTGAGGTTAGTAAAACAACCATTCATCGATGGGTGTTAACGCATCAAGAGAAAGGGCCTGAGTCACTGGCAGTCAGAAGACGGCATCATACCTATTCAACCGATTTCAAAGAAAGAGTCATCCTTGAGTATTTAGAGCAGGGCATTGGGTATCTCCCACTCGCAAGGAAATACGATATTGCTTCTGATACTACAGTCAAACAATGGGTCATCGAGTATACTGAAGGTAAAAGATTAAAATCGACCTTTGGGGGTGCGCGCTCTATGACGAAAAGCAGAAAGCCGACATATGAAGAACGATTGGAAATCGCACAGTATCACGCAACCCATGATGTCAGTATCCGTGAGCTCTCAGAACGATTCGATGTCTCCTATCAACAAGCGTATCAATATGTGAAGAAGTACGAGAGAGCGGGGCAGATGGCCTCGAAGACCGACGGGGCCGCCCTAAACCGGAAGCAGCGTTGACTGAAGTCGACAAACTGAAGCGTGAGCTGGAAATCGAACGGAATAAGCTTAAAAAAGTGGAAGTGGAGAATGCATTCTTAAAAAAGTTGGAAGAACTCGAGAGGAGACGCAAGTAAGCCGGGTTCGGGGTCAACGGATTCATGAAGCGATCACAGAACTGCACAGCGCAGGCTACTCCATCTCTGAACTGTGCGCAGTCGCAAACATCAGCCGCCAAGCGTATTATCAGTACCAAAAGCGCCAAAAAACGAAGAATGAAATTGAAAACGAAACAATTGCCGCATGCATCGCGGACTTCTACATCAAGTACCAGGGGGTGCCGGGTATCGCATGATGCGTCACCTTGTGAACCGTCATTTGAACACGGCCTACAGTCGTAACCGTATCCTGCGCATCATGCGGCTGATGGGCATTCAGTCCGTCACACGGAAGAAGAAGATGGTCCGCACCATGAAATCCGGCGACTTCACGGCAAAGAATGGCCTGGGCCGACAGTTCATCTCGGAATTTAAGAACGAAAAGTGGTTGACCGATGTGACCGAGTTCAAGTTGAAGACTGGCCGGCGGGTCTTCATGTGTGCGATTCTCGATCTGTTTGATAACAGTATCGTCGCTTACCGATTCGGTCTCAGTAATAATAACCGGCTGGTGTTTGATACACTCAAGGCAGCGCTCGCAGCCAATCCAGGCGCCTCCCCCATGATCCACAGTGATCGCGGCTTCCAGTTCACATCATATGGTTTCAGAAAGATTTTAAAGGCGCATGGCATGACGCAAAGCATGTCCCGTGTTGGCAAGTGCATTGATAACGGGCCGATGGAGTCGTTCTTTGGCAAACTGAAATCGGAACGGTACAATCTGGTGCGGAAAGATACTGGATATGGGACGTATCAGCAACTCATAGATGATCTGGATGTCTACATCCATTTTTACAATCACGAACGCCCGCAAGAGGTACTCTACGGCCTTACGCCTGTCGAATTACGCAAGATTGCCGCATAAAAAAACTGAGATTCTAATCGATTAGAATCTCAGCAAAAATTATTTTATTCATCTGTAAACTTTAGTGGTACCAGATCATTTAGGGCAATCGTTTTTTCGTATGCTTATTTTCTTCTGTCATTTTTCATCCTGTTGATGAGCGACTCCATCTCTTTGATGTAGTCCCTATCATTTCCGGATGTATCCTGTGGTGGGGTGTCTTCCTGGACGTTCGGCGCTTCATCGTCGTCTTCTGGAACATCGTCATCAGAAGTATAGCCATATTCATCCTCTGGTGAAGCAGCTTCTTCTTTACGTTTTTGTGCGTCAATCTCTCTTTGGGTGATGATTTCACCATCCGGTGTCATGTACTTTTTATTCATCTTGCGTGTTTCAGAATCAAAGTAGCTGTAGATGATCGGAATGATGAACAGCGTCAGGAACGTACTGCTGATCAGACCACCTATTACTACGATGCCCATCGGTGCAATGAGTTCTGCACCTTCACCAATCGCAAGTGCAAGCGGCAACATGCCGAGTGCGGTCGTCAGCGCGGTGATGACTATCGGGCGGAAGCGGTCCTGGACACTCTTTTCGATCGCTTCGAGCGTAGTCATGCCTTTGGCTTTCTGCTGATTGATGTAGTCGACCAGCAGTATGGCGTTGTTGACCACGATACCAAGCAGCAGGATGACGCCGACTACAGCGATGACGCTCAGTGGATTATTTGTGATGATCAATGAGAACATCACTCCGATGATGCTGAGCGGCAGTGAAAATATGACCACGAATGGGTGCTTGAAGGATTCGAACTGGGCGACCATCACGAGATAGATGAAGATGATGCCGAGTGTTATCGCAAGCAATAGTTGAGGAATTGCGTCACTGAGCATTTCCAGATCGCCACCAATCGACGTTTCCGTTTCATCTGCGAATTCCGTATCTTCAATGATGCTCTCAACATGACTGCCCGCTTCATTGAGGCTCATTTCAGGTTTATATGAAATAGTGAGTTCCGTCGTTTCCTTCTGGTCATCGCGGTTGATGAGCGAAAGCATTTCGGCTTCTTCCAGTTCAGCGACATCTTCAACTGCGACATATTCGCCTTGGCCATTGGCGATCTGGATGTTCTTGAAGGCCTCGACGCTGCCTGTGACATCATCCGGATATTTGACATTAATCGTCAGGAACTCAGACCCTTCGTCGACGGTGGATGCCGGGACCCCGTTAGTCGCCTCGTAGATTGCTGAGCCTATCTCTGCAGGCTGCAGATCATTTTCCCTGGCTGCTGCCCGGTCTACACGCACCTGGAGTTCCTGGGTCATGTCTTCGCGGCTTGAAGTGACGTTGTCTATATCTGCATCATCTTCCAATGCCTTTATGATGGTTTCTTCGGATTCGACGAGCCTCTCAGGGTCTTCGTCTGCAATATTCAGCGCAAGTGTGTTCGGGTCGGAACCTGTGCCTGCCTGGGACATCGGGTTGACGCTGATTTCAGCAGAAGGTTCCACACCTTCAATTTCATTTTCGATATCTTCAATGAATTCATTGGTCGTCACGCTGCGTTCACCCGGGCCGACCAATGTCGCCATGATGTTGCCGACATTGCTCTCGTCGACTGGGCTCATCGTGGAGGTGGAACCGATGGTGCTCATGTAGGTATCGATTTCCGGATAATCTTCAAATTTCTCTTCTATGCGGGCAACGGTCGCTTCGGTTTCGGAAAGGATCGCATCCTGCGGCATTTCCACTTCAACAGTCAGCGTACCTTCATCGCTCTCAGGCAAGAGATCCAAGCCTTGGATATAGATGCCTACGCCACCGGCTATGAGGATTAGGGCGGTCAATATAAGGACAGTCAGGCGATGTGTGAGTGTCCAGTGCGACAGTTTCCTGAGCCCCTTCATATAACGGCGGTCCCGTCGCTTCTCTTCTTCGTTGTCATCCGGTGCTTCCAGAATGCGGCTGGCTAGCATGGGCACCACAGTCAGGGCGACGAAGAGGGAAGCCAACAGACTGAACACTACGGCTATAGCGAATGGCGTGAACAGTTGGCCGACCAGACCGCTGACGAAGACGACAGGCAGGAAGACTGCTGCTGTAGTCATTGAAGAAGCGGTGATGGCACCCGCCACTTCCTTTGTTCCTACACTTGCAGCCTGCTTCGGTGTTTTGCCCATCGACAGGTGGCGGTATATATTTTCGATGACGACGACGGCGTTATCGACGAGCATACCGATGCCGAGTGCCAGGCCACCAAGCGTCATCAAGTTTATGCTGATGTCCGTAAAGAACAGCAGGGCAAATGTAGTGATGACGGAAAACGGTATGGCGATACCGATTATGAGTGGTGATTTCAAGTTGCGTAGGAATGCGAAGAGGACGACCATTGCGAGTATCGCACCGCTTATCAATGATAGGTAGACACTGTTGATGGCGAGGTCTATATACTCTCCTTCATCGTACAGCGTTTCAACATTGAGGTCCTCAAATTCCTCCTTATCGAGTTGTTCGTCAAGGACAGATTGGAATTCTCCATTGACGGTCGATGCGTTCGCATCGGACGCGAGACTCATTTCAATCTGCATGGCGTCTTCCTGGTTCAGACGGGTGATGACAGCGTCATCCTGCTCCGTTATGGCAACATCTGCCACATCATCAAGAGTGAGTGTGCCGGCACCTTCAGGCAGATCCGCCAAGACCAGTTCCTCGAGCGATTCCACTCCGTCGATTTCACTGACCGTTCGGGTTGTGATGGATTCCTTTTCTTCTTCATCGACGATTGTGGCGTTTGGTATGGAGATGTTATTGGCTTCAATGATGTTGGCGACATCGCTTTGGCTCAGCTGATACTCTTCGAGTGCCTCGGTATCAAGTGTCACGGAAATTTCTTCTGTGATGCTTCCGGTCTCACTGATCGAGGCCACACCATTGATGTTTTCGAGTTCATTGATGAGATCTTCGACCTGCCCCTGGAATTCGCCGACCGATTTGTTTTCGGAAGATACGGCAAGCGTCAGACTCGGAAGCATCGTGATGTCGAACTCGAGGAAGGATGGATCCCCTGCCTCTTCTGGCAGACTTGTGTTTTCTATCGTACGGACGATTTCATTTTCGACTTCATCAATCGTCATGTCATATCCGAATTCAAGAAGGATCACCGAGGAACTTTCTTGGGATTGGGAGGATATGTTGGTTAAACCGCTGACGGTGGACAGCTCGGCCTCGAGTGGCTTCGTCACATCTTTCATGACCTCTTCAGGTCCAGCCCCCTGGTAGCTGGTCGCCACCGCAGCGATTGGCGGCTGGACATTCGGCAGCAGCTGCAGCGGCAGCCTGGTCAGGGAAACGGCCCCGAGGAGGATGAGTATAATCATGATGACGATGGTGAATTTTGGTCTTTTTATTGAAAAATCGGCTAGCTTCAAATGGCTTCACTCCTGTATAATATGAGATGTATATTGTAACCCGACAACGTGTTGTACTATGACAATATTAGTTAAATTATATCTATGATTCAACCTACAATCCAATGGGGAGTGTTGGAAAGGAGGAAAGATTATGTCCAAAATAAGTCGCAAGGAGGAAACCCGTCATAATTTCGTTGAAGCATTCTGGACCTTGTACGTCTCGAAGCCTCTAGATAAGATTACCGTCAAGGAAATTACGGACCTCGCTGGATACAACCGTGGCACATTCTACACTTATTTTGCAGACGTCTACGAAGTGCTGGAGACGGAGAAGAAATTGCTCCTGCCAAGTGAGGAAACCATCATCGAACGTCTGAAGATGCTCAGTGATGATCACCCTCCGCTTGAGAGGTCGTTCGAGGATGTTTCCCATTGCATCAGGGAGCACAGGACGCGCATCGCCATATTGCTGGGGCCGAGGGGGACCCTGGCTTCCAGTATGAACTGAAGGCGCGCTTCAGGCGGGTGATATTGGATTTTGCAGACGGTATCGGCATCCAGGAGCTATCAGACTATGAATACATCATTGAATACCATGTGTCGGGGATGATCGGCATGTATCAGCGCTGGGTCGAAAATGAAGAGGACATCACTGAAGAGCGGCTCGGCATGATATATGAACGTGTCGTCAATGAAGGCGTGATGAGAATTACAAACGAGATGTTCAGAGCAGCGAAAAAAGGCGGTTAGGTGTTTTCATCCAGGGCATGAAAGGGTATAACAACGGAGAATTGGAATCTGGAAAGTGAGGTTATTATTATGTTCCATTATACCAAAGAAACCGATAAATCTGTAGAACAGGCGGTTACTTCGCTGGAGGACAGACTGAAAGAAGCCAAGTTTGGTGTATTATGGGACTTTGATATCGAGCAGACTTTGAAGGATAAAGGATTCGAATTTGACCAGTCATACCGTGTGCTTGAAGTATGCAACCCCAATGCAGCAAAGGAAGCACTTGAGAAGAATGTGATGGTGGGCTATTTCCTGCCGTGTAAAATGGTTGTCTACGATGATCAGGGAACAACTAAATTAGGGTTCCCGAAACCGACGGCCCTCATCAGTATGCTCGATGACGATTCATTGGAGGATTTTGCCCGGGATGTGGAGAATCAGTTGATCAAGGCAGTCGACGAATCAGTTTGATTGCAACCCGCCCTTCAGGTGGTAAACCTGAGGGGTTTTTCAGTTCAATTGTTTCAAATCGATCATTTGTACCGCTATAATTGTAGGATGAGCGATAACAGAATTATGACAAGGAGCGATTTTGATGAAGTACGATTTTGATACACCTATAAATAGAAGAGAAACATATGCCATAAAATGGGATGGGGAGAACTGCTCAAGGAAATGGGGCTCACGGACCACTATGATGAAAATACCATCCCGCTATTTACAGCTGATATGGATTTTCAGGTGGCTGAGCCGATCATCGAGGCGTTGCACAGGACCGTCGACCATAAAATATTCGGCTATACCCTGGCGCCGGATGCCTATTATGAAGCGATACAAAAATGGTTTTCAGATAGGTATGACTGGACTATAGACAAAGGGGAAATCATCTATGCCCCAGGCACGGTCCATGCGTTGAATGTCGCCGTCAAAGCCTATTCGGAACCGGGGGACGGCATCATCATACAGCGGCCTGTCTATCCACCATTCACCGCGGCTGTTGAAGGCAATGGACGGGTCGTGGAGAACAATGCGCTTATCAGGGATGAAGCGAGGCATTATCATATCGACTTCGATGGTTTCGAAGCCCTTGCCAAAAAGAGTGAGGTCAGCATGTTCATCCTATGCAGTCCGCATAACCCTACGGGCAACATATTCAGTCCAAAAGATCTGAAGCGGCTATCTGAAATCTGCCGGGAGAATGGCGTCATCATCATCGCCGACGAAATCCATGGGGATCTGATACGCATCGGTGAAACATTCACGCCGATTGCGAAGGCGTCCGATCATACAGACCATATCATTTCCATGACTGCGATAAACAAGACATTCAATCTGGCCGGCCTGCACTGCACCAATGTCGTCATCACGGATGAGGCGAAGCGGCAGCAGTTCAAGGAGGCGCAAGGGTCGAGCATGCCGAGTCCATTCACCGTGTCTGCCTTGATTGCAGCATATAATGAGGGGGATGAATGGCTGGCGCAGGTGAGGGAATATATCGATGGCAATATAGATTTCGTCATCAATTTCCTGAAAGAGGAAATGCCGACCGTTAAAGTGGAACGGCCTGCCGGCACTTATGTGCTGTGGATGGATTTCAGCGGCTATGGCCTGTCGGATGAAGAAGTGCATGACCGCATCTACAACAAGGCCAACGTCCTGCTGCAGGATGGCAGCAAGTTCGGCAAGGAGGGGAAGGGTTCCAGAGGATCTGCGTCCCTTCTCCGAGATCTGTCCTTGAGGAAGCGATGAACCGCATCAAAGATGAGTTCAAAGATGTGGAGAAATAATCGGACTCATAAAATAATTCAGAAACAGGGTTGCAATCATAATGTGTTTGTAGTAACATGATTTTCAATTAAATGAATCACTTTGATTGATGAAGACAAGTAGCAATTGCCGAATTGCAAAAGAGAGCCGGTGGGTGGTGTGAACCGGTGCAATGGCAGTGTGAATGGACTTCTGTGCAACCGGCGGACGATTAAATCCCCGGCGTATCTCCAACGTTACATGGATGATGCAGCGTCATGCTGCATCTTGAGCGGATCGGCTTGGCCGATCAATAAAGGTGGCACCACGGCTCCCCGTCCTTTTTACAGCGACAGGGGAGCTTTTTGTATTTAAAAATTGAATAAGATGCATATCAGAACAAGTAGTGGCGTACTGCATGGTACAGAGAACCGGGGAGCTGGAAACCGGTCCGTGCAACGTCGATGAATGGGCCTGATCAGCATGCATCCGTCTGCCGTACGTTACACGGCAAAAGCAGGGGCGGCGAGTCCGCCCAATGCGAGGTGGCACCGCGGTGAATCGTCCTCCATAGACCTATAGGTCTATGGAGTTTTTTATTTTAAGGAGGGGAAAATATGACGGCAGAAGTACTGGCAAGATCAGATTATGGCAGCATGAAGCCACACTTGGCAAAATTATCGAAACGTACCGATTTGACCGGCAGGGAGATGACGGAGGCAGTTTCCATACTGCTGACGGACGAAGTGAGCGACAGCGAAATAGCCGCCTTTCTGATGGGCTTGAAAGCCAAAGGGGAGACCGTGGTCGAGATCACAGCGCTGGTGGAGGTGTTGAGGCAGCATGCGATGCCCATACTGCGCGATGTTCCAGGTGTCATGGATAACTGCGGAACAGGCGGGGATGGTTCCAACAGTTTCAACATTTCGACGACCTCCGCTTTCGTCCTTGCAGGAGCAGGCGTAAAAGTTGCAAAGCACGGCAACAGGAGCGTCACAAGCAGGACAGGGAGCTCGGATGTGCTGGCGGAACTTGGCGTATCGCTGTCTTTTCAGCCGAGTGATATCGATCATCTGTTGGAGGACAACGGCATCACTTTTCTCTTTGCCCCTCACGTCCACCCAAAGATCAAGCGCATCATGAAAGTGCGCAACGACCTTAAAGTGCCGACGATATTCAATCTGATAGGGCCGCTCATCAACCCGGTGGCACTCGATTACCAGTTTCTCGGTGTCTATCGGCAGGATAAGGTGAGGACGATGGCAGAAGTGTTGAAAAGGCTCGGAAGGAGCCGGGCGGTGGTCATCAATGGAGCGGGCGGAATGGACGAAGCCTCGCTGCTCGGTGAAAATCATATGATCATACTCGATGATGGAAAAATCGAAGATATGACCTTCACTCCGGAGTCGGTCGGCCTGCCCTCCTATACACGGAAGAAATCAACGGGGCAGCAGTGCAGAGAACGCGCAGATTTTAAAGAACGTATTGACTGGCGAAGCGACACCGGCCCAGCGCGACACGATATTGCTGAATGCCGGCATTGGGCTGTACTGCGCCAAACAGGCCCACTCCGTGCAGGCAGGCGTCGAAATGGCGCAGGAAAGCATTTCATCTGGACAAGCCCTGGCCAAACTCGAGCGACTCGTCGCATATTCAAAAGAGGAGGGTTTTGAATGACTACGATATTAGATGACATCATTGCATATAAACGGCAGGAAGTGACACAGCTCCCCGCCGAGGAAGAGAGGCCGGACAGAACACCCATTTCCTTGAAGGATCGGCTTGACGCCGCCGGGACGATGGGCATCATCGGGGAAGTGAAGCGGGCCTCTCCGTCGAAGGGGACATCAATATCGGAATGGAACCTGATCAACAGGCAGAGAAATATGCAGCAGGCGGTGCTGACGCCATTTCAGTATTGACCGATGACAAATATTTCAAAGGGTCAATGGCCGATCTTGAAGCGGTCCGGAAAGTAGTCGGGCTGCCTGTACTGAACAAGGATTTCATCATAGACGAGCGGCAGATCGATCGGGCATGCCGGCATGGAGCGGATGTCATCCTTCTGATCGTGGCAGCGTTGGATGACGAAGCGCTGGCGCGACTGTTCGCATATGCCTCCAGCTATGGGCTTGAATGCATAGTGGAAGTGCATACTGCAGATGAAATGGAGCGCGCACTGAAGATTCATCCCGCACTTATCGGCATCAACAGCCGCAACCTGAAGACATTTGAAGTGGATTTGGGCAATACAGAAAAACTGCTTGAAGCATATGGCCATCATCCGGTGCACTTCATTGCCGAGAGCGGCATCCGTACAACAGAAGACGGCAGGCGGATGCAGGTGGCCGGTGCCGCAGCACTGCTCGTTGGGGAGACGTTGATGGCCGCAGAAGACCCGACCACAACGATCCGCTCCCTAAAAGGGGTGCTGTAGATGAAGATCAAGATATGCGGCATCCAGACGGTCGAAGCAGCCAGATGGGCTGCAGAAGCAGGGGCCGATATGATCGGGTTCGTATTTGCGACAAGTACTCGGAAGGTCGACATTAACACGGCCAAAAGAATGGCGGAAGCAGTTAGAGGGAAAGTCGAATGTGTGGGGTCTTTGTCAATGCACCGGCTGAAGATGTCGAACATGTCCATAAGGCGGTCGGCCTCGATTATGTACAGTTGCATGGGGATGAGTCGCGCGCATATACGGCAGGCTTGAAAATGCCGGTGATCAAAGCGTTTTCCATCGGCAGCATGCCCATTGCGGAAATGTTCCGGTACGATGCCCGTCACATACTCATCGACAGTCCACCGGCGGAATACCGCGGTGGCAGCGGACGGCGGTTTGACTGGTCGGCACTCGAGGATAAGGCACTCGACCATTCCCGTCTGGTGCTGGCCGGTGGCATCAATGCAGGCAACATTAGGGAAGCAAAACATCTGGTTGCACCTGCAGCTGTCGATGTGTCGAGTGGCGTCGAGGCACATGGCGTGAAGGACAAAGATAAGATATTTGAATTGATCAGAACAATGAAAGGTGGAGAGGAAAGTGGAAAAAATCTATACTCAGCCCGATGCTGACGGCCACTACGGAGAATACGGCGGCCGCTATGTGCCGGAGACCCTTATGCACGCGCTCAAAGAATTGGCGGAAGCCTATGAGGATGCGCAACATGATGAAGCATTCCGTGAAGAACTGAATCATTACCTGGAAAACTATGTAGGGCGGGAATCGCCGCTCTATCATGCCGCAAGGCTATCGGAATATGCGGGCGGGGCGAAGATCTACCTTAAACGCGAAGACCTCAACCACACCGGGGCACACAAGATCAACAACACGATCGGCCAGGCATTGCTTGCCAGAAGGATGGGCAAAAAGAAGGTGGTTGCAGAAACGGGCGCTGGCCAGCACGGTGTCGCCACGGCGACTGTCTGTGCACTACTTGATCTGGATTGTGTCATTTTCATGGGCAAAGAAGATATACGGCGCCAGGAACCGAACGTCTTCCGCATGGAACTGCTCGGTGCCCGGGTCGTCAGTGTCGATCAGGGCAGGGGAACGCTTAAAGATGCGGTCAACGAAGCGCTCAGATACTGGGTCGCCAATGTAGAGGATACCCATTACGTCTTAGGTTCAGCGATGGGGCCGCACCATTCCCGATGATCGTGCGTGACCTGCAGTCTGTAATCGGCAAGGAGACGAAGCGTCAGATGCTGGATAAGGAAGCGCGCCTGCCTGATGCCATAGTGGCGTGCATCGGTGGGGGAGCAACGCAATCGGCATGTTCCATCCATTCATAGACGATGAAGGCGTCCGCCTTGTTGGTGTGGAAGCATCCGGTGACGGCATAGAGACGGACCGCCATGCGGCTTCCCTGAACGAAGGCAGTGTCGGCATCCTGCATGGTGCCAAGATGCACCTGCTCCAGAATGAGGCGGGTCAGGTGCAGGAGGCCTATTCCATTTCAGCAGGCCTCGACTATCCCGGCATCGGACCCGAGCATAGCCATCTGAAGGAGATCGGCCGTGCAGAATATGCACATATCACGGACAGGGAAGCACTGGAGGCGTTCAAGATACTATCCCATAAAGAAGGGATCATACCGGCACTTGAGAGTGCCCATGCGGTCGCACATGCAATCAAGATGGCCGGTCAGATGACCGGTGATGAAATCCTCGTCATCTGCCTATCCGGGCGTGGCGACAAGGATGTAGCGGAAATCAAAGCACGTCAGGAGGGTGAAGCCTAATGGGCAGAAAAAGCATCGCACAACAATTCGAAAATCTGGAAGCGGCCGGGGATAAGGCGTTCATCGCGTATATCATGGCTGGAGACGGTGGGCTGCTGAATCTTAAAGATCAGATACTGCAGCTCGAATCGGCTGGTGTATCCATCGTTGAGCTCGGCATCCCCTTCTCCGACCCGGTGGCGGACGGTCCGGCGATACAGGAAGCCGGAAAGCGGGCATTGGCCGAAGGTGTCACGTTGAAGGAAGTGCTTACGGCAGTTGCAGGCTTCAAGGATGAGATAAACATTCCAATCGTCATCATGACCTATGCGAATCCGGTATTGCGGCTTGGGGTCGGGAATTTCGCCGTGCTGTGTAAAGAAGCGAGCATCTCAGGAGTGATCATTCCGGACGTGCCCTATGAGGAATCGGCAGAATTCGAAGTTCCATTGAAGGATGTGGACATTGCACTGATCCGCTTCGTCACGCTGACCAGTTCAAAAGCACGCATGGAAGAGGTGCTCAAGACGGCGGAAGGCTTCGTCTATGCCGTTACGGTCAATGGTACAACCGGTGTCAGGGACGGCTTCGATGACTCATTGGGTGCGCATCTGGAGGCTGTGCGGCAGGTGAGTCCGGTCCCTGTGTGTGCCGGCTTCGGCATCAAGACGCGGGAGCAGGCTAGAGAGATCGGTGCGCATTGCGATGGTGTCATAGTCGGCAGCCGGATCGTCGAACTCCTGCATGCCGGGCAGGCCGAAAAGATAGCCGACCTGATCCCTGAAAGTGCCGGAATCGAAAAGGTGCGACAAATTGATTGAAAAGCGCGCTGTGTTTTATCTACAATAGTAGCGAAGGATAAAATATTCTGGAGGCTACTATGACACATATCAAATTTGACTATTCCAATGCTGCAGGGTTCATGAACCAGGAAGAAATTGAGAATCTTTCCCCTTTCGTCTCAAAAGCGCATGAGATGATCCATGACAAGACGGGGCGGGCAGTGACTTCCTCGGCTGGGTCGGGCTGCCGAAAGACTACGACAAGGAAGAATTTTCACGCATCAAAGCGTCTGCCGAGAAGATCCGGAAGGATTCCGACGTTCTGCTCGTAATCGGCATCGGCGGCTCATACTTGGGTTCCAAAGCTGCAATTGAAATGTTGAAACCGACATTCTCACATGAAGGGACGGAAATTATATTTGCCGGCCACCACTTGTCCAGCCACTACATGAATGAATTGAAGACCTATCTCGAAGACAAGGATTTCTCGATCAACGTCATCAGCAAATCAGGCACGACGACGGAACCGGCAATCGCCTTCCGCATCTTCAAGCAGCTCCTTGAGGAAAAACATGATGACGCAAAGGGCCGCATCTATGTCACTACGGATAAGGAGAAGGGCGCCTTGAATACACTCGCCCGTGAAGAAGGCTATGAAATGTTCGTCGTCCCGGATGATGTCGGTGGCAGATACTCGGTATTGTCTGCAGTCGGACTGCTGCCGATCGCCGCTTCAGGCATAGACATCGATGTCATGATGCAGGGCGCTGCCGATGCCATGGAGGAACTGGCTGAACCGGCGCTTGAAAAGAACCCTGCATACCAATATGCTGTGGTCAGGAATGCCCTCTACGACAAAGGCTACATTGTGGAGATGCTGATCAACTATGATGAGCGGCTCAAGTATTTTGCGGAATGGTGGAAGCAGCTGTTCGGTGAAAGTGAAGGGAAGGACAACAAAGGCATATTGCCGCACAGTGCCAACTTCACCACTGATCTGCACTCATTGGGACAATATATCCAGGAAGGCCGGCGCACGCTCATGGAGACCGTCATAAGCATCGGGACTCCCCTCAGCGAACTGACCATCGAAGAAGAATCCCAGGACCTTGATGGCCTGAACTATCTCGCAGGCATGACCGTCGATGAAGTCAATCGTCAGGCGATGCGCGGGACCATCCTGGCCCACGTCGACGGCGGCGTGCCGAATATGATGGTGGAAGTGCCTCGTCTTGATGCCTATACGTTCGGCAGCATGGTGTACTTCTTCGAGATGGCATGTGCGATGAGCGGCTACCTTCTTGGGGTCAACCCGTTCAACCAACCAGGTGTTGAAGCATACAAGCAGAACATGTTCGCGCTACTCGGCAAATCAGGTTATGATTCATTGAGAGAACAATTGAATGACAGACTCCGATAAAAACTATATAATCAAGGGAAGATCAGGCTATATTACAAAGTAATATAGCCTTTATTAAATGTGCGAGGTTATGCGTATTGGAACTCGAAGCCCTACTCAAGAATTTGACCACACAGGAAGGTCTGGAATCCCTGTTTGCTGAAGTGGAAGCACTCGGACCGCTAGTCGGGTTCGTTCTGACACTGATCGAATCGTTCCTGCCGTTCCTGCCGCTTTTTGCGATTGTCATCATAAACATCAATTCCTACGGTTTCATAATCGGCTTCCTCCTCAGCTACTCGGGGACGGTCGGTGGCAGTTACCTTGTCTTTCTGACGATCCGTTATTTTCTCCGTGCGCCTGCCCAGAAGTATATCCACAGGCATAAACGGTTGGAGGGGATGCTTGAATTCATCGACCTGAAGGGGTTCTCCTTTTTGCTGATCCTCCTGTCCCTGCCTTTTACGCCAAGTTCAGTCATCAATCTTATAGCCGCTTTATCGAACATAAGAAAAGTCGTATACTTATATATATTGCTAGTGTCCAAGGCGATTATGATACTGCTGATGTCCATCGTCGGATATGATATTACATCATTCTTCACTTCGCCGCTGCAGTTGACGCTGTCAATCATTTTCCTTGTGGTGCTGTATTTCTTTTCAAAATGGTACCAGAGGTATATCAATAGTAAATTGGAGAAATAGGAGGGAAGCGGATGAAGAAGGAAGTTGGAGAATGGCTGATGGCCATCCTCGTATCAGTCGTCCTGATTGTTCTGATCCGATCCTTTCTTTTCGTATCCTACTCGGTCGACGGCCTGAGCATGGATCCGACATTCGAAGATGGAGATAGGGTCGTAGCCAATAAAATCGTGGAATACTTCGGTGGATATGAAACTGGGGATGTGGTCGTCTTCAATTCTGAGGCGGGGCCAGCCTATGTCAAAAGGGTCATCGGAACACCGGGGATACGGTGAAGATGGAAGACAAGCAGGTATATGTAAATGGGGAGCCTCTTGAAGAGGACTATGTGGTGAATACCGGGGATTCCTATATGGATAATTTTACACTTTCCGATCTTGGAGTTGAAGATGGAGAGATTCCGGAAGATCAATTCCTTGTACTCGGGGATAATCGTCCCATCAGCCGTGACAGCCGGGACTTCGGCATGGTGGATAGGGAACAGATTATAGGTGAAGTGCAGTTGCGTTTTTGGCCACTGAACAGGTTTGGTACCAATTTCGATTGATGGGCACCCTTATTCGGGTGTCTTTTGTCTACTTGAAGGAGTGAATATATGGGAATCAATATTTGGACTGGAGTGAGCGGTACAGGGAAGACCAGGCAGATGTTCGATGAAATCGGCCAGATTACGGAGAAGGCGCCTCTTGGCTCCAGCATATATATAGTGACACCGACCCAGAACACATTGCGGTATGAGAACATCATCACCAATCCGACAGCGGAGAATCCAGGCGTCGGCAGCCTGCGTACAGCTGTCTTCAGCTTCAACCGGCTCATGTGGCATGTGTTTAATGAAACGGGGCATTCGACGCGTGATGCGCTATCGGCAGGCGGGCACATCATGCTGCTGCACAAGATGATGAATGAGATGAAGCAGACGCTCCGCTTCTATAAAAACAGCGCACAGTACATAAAGTTTTCGGATAAGGTTTTGGATATGCTGAGTGAATTGCGGGCCTACCGGGTGGTGCCTGATGATTTCGAGCGGATAGATGCGCCGGCCGGCCGTGTCGCCGATAAGATGCACGACTTGGAGATGATCTACCGCAGATGGGAAGACCGCATCACCGAACTCCAGATAGAGGATATCAACATAGCGGATCAATTCATCGAGTTGTTGTATTCAGATGTGCCGATCCGGTCACTTGAAGATGCCGTCATCTATATAGATGGCTTCCATAACTTTACGGAGAGTGAGTTTGCGCTGATCCAGGCGCTTGAGACAAGGGTGCGGACGATCAATCTGCTGCTTACACACGAAGGCGCGAACAAACAGCTTTTCCGGAAAACTGATGCGGTGATCGAGCGCCTACGCTACTACATGGGGGATGACAAGCTTGATTTTACGCACTTCGGTGAAGCGTTCAGGCGCTCGGATAAGGCCGGACTGATCCAGATGGAACGCTACTTCGATCAGGATCAGAAGATGTTCGACTATGACGGTGTCATCTTTACCGAAGCACCGACGGTGATTGAAGAAGTCAATGATGTGGCGCGTGAAATAGAGGATCTCGTCTTTCAGGGAAAGCGGCCTATAGCGATATAGGTGTGCTCCACCGGGATCCTAACTACGAACCAATCATCCAGTCTGTGTTCAGGCGCTACGATATCGCCTACCATATAGACCGCAAGATACCAATGTATAAGCATCCATTCATCCAGTTTGTGATGGGGCTGCTCGAGTGCTACACGAAGCACTATGAAGCGTCTGCCTTCATGAACGTGCTGAAGGCCGGATATTTGCATGAAGATGCTGAGCGCGGTTATGTTGACTTGCTTGAGAACTTTATATTGGAACGCGGCATCGAAGGGACCCAACTGTTTGATGACGACCATTTCCGCTATCAGACTGAAGTCACCGATTTTGGAGTGCGGCGCGTCGATAGAGGGGAAGAACATGCTGGCATGATCGACTTCAAGAACCGTATGCTGACACGGCTTGAAACGCTGTATCAGGCATTCAGGGAAGCGGATACAGTGCGTGGTTATATCGGCATCATCTATGATTTCGTCGTTGATGAAGGAATCGCGGACAGGCTGATTGATGAGATGGAACAGCTTGACGCGGCAGGTGAAGTCGGAAGGCGCGATGAGACGGAACAGGCCTACAATATGTTCATCCGCCTACTCGATGACGCCTACGTCGTCTTTGATGATGAAGAAGTCTCCTTCACCATCTTCTATGAAACTTTCATCGATGGCCTAAAGAATGCCGAGTTCAGTCTATTGCCTTCAACCATCGACCAGGTGATGGTGGGGTCACTCGACCTCTCCAAGGTGGAGAACAAAAAGTACATCTTCATGATCGGATTGAACCGTGACGTCATGCCACGTGAGACGACAAGCACGGACATCATTACAGATGAAGAAAAAATGGTGTTTGAGCATGCCGATATCGAACTGTCCCCGAGCTCCCGAACTTTGGCGCAGGATGAGCGCTTCGTCTTCTACCTGGGCGTGACACGGGCGACTGAAGGGCTGTATTTGAGCTGGTCGAGTACTTTGCCGTCAGGGACAGCACCAAGATAAGCCCTTTCATGGCTGAACTGCTGCCGGGAGAAACAGGTGTCAGGCACTATGAATACCGGAAGACCAATGAATACGACCGCTTCGCACCAAGCCGCCTGATCACTTCGATCGACAGCATGGAACCCTTACTGCATCTTAAGATGCGTGAGATGATGACCGCTCCGGTCGATGGGCCACAAGCATTCCTTTCGCTGCCGGAGTACGGGGGTGGATTGAAGCCTACCAATAGTGGCCGAGGAACGTTGGCATGATGTCTATCCCCGCCTCAGGCGTAACCTCACCCATGACAACCGGGCAGAACCGCTGGCACGTGAGACGGCAGAAGCGCTCTACTCCACTGAGATGAAAGCCAGTGTGTCGAGGTTCGAATCGTATTTCAGATGCCCATTCCAACATTTCAGCCGCTATGGACTGAAGCTCCGGATACGTAAGCCGTATGAAGTGGCGCCACTTGAGCTCGGCAACTTGTACCACGAGGTGCTGTATGACGTCGTGAAGCAGCTGGACTATACGCTGCTGCATGAAGAAGAGACTATAGAACGCGCCGTGGACCACGGGATAGAACGGTTCTCCAAAGCGATCCAATACGGCATCTTCGAGCGTACGGGCTATTACCAGTCCTTAAAAAAGCGCGCCGGGGATGCGATCATGCGCCTACTGCTCTTCATGAAGGATATGGAGGCGCATGGGTCATACGATATAAAGGATGCGGAGCTGTCGTTCGGCTTCAGGGACAGTGAAATGGAAGCGGTGACGCTGACGTCGGATGACGGTTACAGCATCCTCCTGCGCGGCAAGATCGACCGCGTCGACATGTATGACATCGGGGACGCTGCATACGTCAATCTGATCGACTATAAGTCGAGTACGAGGAGCATATCCCGTGCAGGCATATTGAACGGGCTTGAACTTCAGATGATCACCTATATGTACGTGCTGATGAAGCATGGCCCTGAGCATTTCGGCAAGGAAAAGATAATGCCGAACAGCATGTTGTTCTTCCCAGTGCGGGACCCGCTCATTGCGCTTGATGATGAGGCATCACTCGAGACGGTCGAAACGGAACGCCGAAGGCGCATGCGCCCGGACGGCGTATTCATCAACGAGCACCCGGAATATGATGGCATCATCGACGAGCACTCCATCGGCATCCAGGGCATGCTGTCTGAGTTTGAGGATTTCAAGGCGTACGGCCGCTATCTCCCTGTATCAGTTACGAAGAACGGGAAGATCAATGGGCGGACCCGGCACCGGTATATGAGTCCCCATCTGTTCACCCATTATGCGACGCATGTATTGGGGATGTACCGGGAGGCCACCGACAGAATCTACAGCGGTGACGTCCGCGTCTCCCCGATGGAGATGGAAGGCGGGCGGCTGCCTTGTGAGATGTGCGACTTCAAGTCGGCATGCCATATCGATGCCCTGATGAACCGTGAAGATATAAGAGTCAGCGCCTATGATGAAGAGTCAATAGGTGAATTTGAAAGCGAGGTGGCCGTAGATGGTCCAGTGGACGGATAGACAGCTCGAGGCAATTGAATATGAGGGGTCTGATGTATTGGTGGCGGCGGCAGCCGGAAGCGGTAAGACGACCGTCCTCGTCGAACGCATCATCCGTAAGGTGCTCAGCGGGAAATACAGCATTGATGAAGTGTTCGTGGCGACATTCACCAATATGAGCGCCCGTGACATGAAAGATAAAATTGAGGCGGCACTGCAGGCAGCCTACCAGGATAAGCGCGACCCAGCCATATATGCAGAAATCCTGAAGCTCAAAGAAGCCCATATCAAGACGCTCCACAGCTTCTGCCTGCACCTTATCCAGATGCACTACAATGCAATCGGACTGCCGCCTGATATGCGCACATTGGGTGACGTCGAAATGAAGATCAGGCTTGAGCAGGCCATTTCGAATGTTTTGGAAACCTATTATAAAAAAGCGAATCCGGATTTCAACCAGCTGGCCATGATGCTGTCATCCGACAAGAGCAATGATGGGCTCCAGAACACGATACGGGACCTCTACCACACCGCTGTGGCGAGTCCAGGATCCGAGAGGGTATCTGGAGGAGAACCTCGATCAGTATCAGGATGAAGGTTATCTCGGGGGCATATTGGCCTCCCACAACCATGATGTCAGCCTGAAGCTCGCTGCATTGTACCCGGATATCGAACGGCTTTTTGAGCATTATAGGACAGCAGTACACACATCCATAAAAGAAACGCAGGTACGGGATGCCTTTGACGGCCTGGAAACACTTGAGAAAAGCGTGCGCCAAGCGATGGAGACCAACCGCAACGGTGATCCGGTCGAGCTTCCGCCCTATATGCTCAAAGACGGCCGCTCGGCGTTCATCCGCAATATCGAAGATGAAGATGAGAAAAAACGACTGCTCGACGTCCAGAACCGGGTCAAGAAACGGTATCAGGAAATACGTGAACTACCCGCCTATACCTTCTCCCTCGTCAAGGAGGAGTTGTCGCCCCTCAATGGCATAAGGAACACATTGATTGAAATCGCACTGGAAGTACTCGAACGGTTCCAGAGCGAAAAGAGGGCACGCAATGAAATGGACTTTTCGGACTATGAACATTATGCCCTGGCCATATTGGGTGCTGAAGATGGTGACATCAGACGCCGCTACCGTGCACAGTTCAAGGAAGTCATGATCGATGAATATCAGGATGTCAACCGTGTGCAGGAAGCGATTATACAATCGCTGAAGTCGGGGATGAACAGGACGGCAACTTATTTATGGTAGGGGATGTGAAACAGTCCATCTATAAATTCAGGCAGGCAGACCCTTCACTATTCATTGAGAAGGCGGAACGCTTCAAAAATCCTGGAAGCGGCAGGCTGATCAGTCTGAACCATAACTTCCGTTCACGGGGGGAGTCATTGATGTGACGAATGATGTGTTCGGACGTATTATGGACAAGGAAGTCGGGGAAGTCGATTACGACGAAACCCATCGGCTTGTTCAAGGGAACTATCTGGATGCCCCACCGCTGGCATCGGAATGCCACATTATAGAAAATGCGGAAGGGACGGGGAGTGATGCGGAGATCCTCCATATTGCAGAAATCGTCCGCAAGCTCAGGAAGAAAGGCGTCGACTATCAGGATATCGTGATTCTGACCCGCAATACGCGGGATAATGAAGCGTACCGCAAACTGCTGTCTGCAGCTGAGCTGCCTGTTTTTGTCAACAACCGTTCGGGTTACTTGGATACTCTTGAAATCCGCACGATGATCAGCCTGCTGTCGATCATCGACAATCCGCTGCAGGACGACCATCTCGTCGGTGTAATGAGGCTCCCCATGTTCGACTTTTCGGAAGATGATATTGCTGAAATCCGGGCACGTTCGGACGAGGATTACTTGTATGAGGCAGTGTTGACATATGAAGGCTCTGCAGTCGTCATGAAAAAGATAGGAATCCTGAGCGAGGCGCTTGAAATGTTCCGTTCCCACGCACGGTATATGAGCGTGCCGGAACTCATCGATGAAATCTATGCCGAACTGAATATACTGGAATATTTCGCAGGCATGCGTGGCGGTCTGACCCGGCGGGCGAACCTGAACGGCTTCATCGAAAAAGCCATGGAGTTTGAAAAGATGTCGCATCTGTCACTTTATGACTTTATTGCGTACATTCACCGCATGATCCAAGATGGTCAGGATTTCGGGAGGAGAATACAGTCTCAGATGGAGATGACACATTGCGCGTCATGACCATCCATGCATCGAAAGGTCTGGAGTTCGGCTATGTCATCTATGCGGGTCTCCATCGCCAACTGAATATGATGGATCTGTCAAGGAAGGCGGCAGTGCACCCTGATGCGGGCATCGCATTCAAACGCTATATGCCGAAGCATCAGGCAGTACTTCCAAGCATCCACTCGGAAGTCCTTAGGCGGATGGTCCGCCGTGAGCGGATCAGTGAGGAGATGCGTCTCGTCTATGTGGCGCTGACCCGGGCAGTCCACCAGCTCATCATTCCACTTGTCTATAAAGATGAACGGAAGGATAAGTTCAGCTATGAAGGCGGCATGGTCCATGCAGATGACCGTCTGGCCATCCAGACATCAGGGACCTGCTGGCCCCCGTACTGGATCAGATCCCAAGCCAGACACTTGAAATGGCGGAGATCGGAGAAATCAAGGAAGTCAGGCAATCGAAGGAGCATATTACGCTTGATGACATCGAACAGTTGAAGACAAGCGGAAACCAACTGCTTAAGGAACGCATCCTTTACCGTTATCCGGATCAGGCGGCGACGCGCACCGTATATAAGGAATCGGTAACGGAAATAAAAAGGCGGAATGAAACGCCGCCAGATGATAGTGCGGTTATCCGGCATGACCGCACGCCGAATTTGAGGGCCCCCAATTTCAGGAGCAGCTCGATGGAAGCGCCTGTGTTTGGTACCATGATGCACGAATTGATGATGCATCTTCTGAACCGGTACGATGAAATAAGCGGTATGGATAAAATAGAAGAGGGGCCGCTTGAGGATTTCATGCTCGATATGATCAGAGTGCATACTGAAGAAGACCCTCTGATTACGGATGCCCACCGCGACAAGATGATGATCAACATGAAGCGCTTCATGTCTGATGACGATATGCGCCAGCTCTTGGATGACAGCCTGGAGATATATACGGAGACGCCTTTCATCATGAACCAGGCAGCAATCGGATATTCGGACTTCAGCAGCCAGATGGTCCAGGGGATCGTCGATGTATTGCTTGAGATGGAGGAGGGCTATGTCATCATCGACTATAAGACAGACCGGCTGCGTCCGGGGATGAAGTGGATGATCTGATCGATCGTTACCGTACACAGATGGACATATACAGGCGATCCATCATGCAGGCCCTCAATAAAAATGTTACTGTATACCTATATTTCTTTGAGTATGGAGCGGTTAAAATTGATGACTGATAATATGAGGGCCAGAAGTATACTTGGCTTTGCCTTGTTCCTTGCCCTCCTGATGAACGGATTATATTTCATGATGCCCTACGATGCAGTGAACCCATACGAATACTTGCACGGAATCAATCTCAGCACTTTCCTAGCGCTTGATATCTTCATCGGAGGAGCAGTCGTCCCCTGATTGCACTTGTGGGCGGCTATCTCCTCCATTCCTATAGGGGGATTGGCGTCGGGAACCTGGCTAAGGTGCTCGGATTTCTATTGGCTCTGGGAATAGTGCATACATTTTTCGTCCACGCATTCGATTTCCTTCCCGGACTGGCGCTGATGGGCCTGGTGACGGTGTTATTCGTGAGGGCGCACTGGAGCGCACCGCTGTTTAGCGGCTTAGCCTTGTTTGCTGTGCATCTGACAGCGAATGTACTTGTCGGTTTCTTTACAAACATAGGGTCTCCGACAGACATCATCTATACGGCCATGCAGGATGTGACGGAGTACACTTCCGTCTTCCGCGATACGGACTATTTTGCGATTGTCGCGATGAATATTGAAATATTTTCACAGAATGCATTGAGCAGCTTGTATGGTCTCATATTCACCGTCCTGCCCTGGCTGCTCATCGGACTTTCCTTCGGCAAGCTGGATGTTGTCCGGATGATTGCTGCCGGGCCCGTGATGGCCATCGTACTTTTCGTCGTGCTGGCAGGTGGTGGAATCGCAATGAAGATGGCCCAAGTACTGACGCTTGGAAGTTACAGTGGACGACTGCTTGCCGAAAACTTTGGTGGCCCTGTCCTCGCCTTGGGCTATTTCTTCCTGTTGGCGTATGCCACTATAGTCCTGCCAGGGAGGATCATCGGCGTATTCAGCCGTGCCGGTAGATACATCGTCACGCTTTATGTGTTATCGAATATCATGTTCATGCTTGTCTTCTATGGTATTGGCATGCGCTTGTATGGAGAAATGGAGATTTCTTCCATGATATGGCTTGCTTCAGCAGTCTACATCTTTCTCCTCGTGCTCTCTGCTGTCATGGAAAAGTATAATGTGAAAGGAATCGAGCATTTGTTTGCGAATAATTCTGAAAATGACATGAAAAACAAGAGAGACATGTTATAATATAATAAATACACATAATAAGAGGAGCGTATTCCATGAAATTTCTAACATTCTATTACCAGGACCATACGTATTACGGCGTCAAAGTAAAGCGTGAAGAGAGTGCGTGGATCCTGCCAAGATTGTTTGAGGCATTCGGCTCGGAGGAAGCATATCCAAAACACTTCTGGAAGGCATCTCAAAGTATCACACACTCGACTTCCAGGAATTAGTACGTAAACTTGTGGAGAAAGCAGAAGCTTCCGAAAATCCGGACCAATATAAAGCGCCTTTCGATGAAATTACATTCAAAGCGCCTGTAACCCCTCCGAATAATGTGATTGCTTTCGGACGAAACTACCAGTCCCATGCCGACGAAATGAACAATGAGGTGCAAAGCCTCTATGTCTTCACCAAAGCGGCGACGAGTCTGGTGGAGATGGGGAAACGATACCGAACCATCAGGATATCACTAGCCAACTCGACTATGAGGGGAACTCGGTGTAGTCATCGGAAAACGTGCCGAGAAGGTTCCGAGTTCAATGGCGCTTGACTATATATATGGCTATACAATCATCAATGATATTACTGCACGCGACCTTCAAAAGGAGCATAAGCAGGCCTTCTTGTCGAAGAGCTTGAAGGGTGGCTGTCCGATGGGGCCATTCATCGTAACTAAAGATGAACTTCCGAACCCGGAAGAGACATCCATCGTGACTAAAGTGAACGATGAAATCCGCCAGGACGGCAGCACGAAGGAGATGGTCCTCAAATTGGACGAACTCATTGCGGAAATCTCCAAATTTGTCGTGCTGGAGCCGGGTGATGTCATCGCAACGGGTACCCCGGGAGGAGTCGGTGCCGGCATGGATCCCCAGAAATTCCTGCAGCCGGGTGACGAGGTGCGCATCGCAATCAATGGCATCGGTACCCTCACTACGCATATTGGGAAGTAATTTCCTCTTAAATATGATAGAATATTGATGATTCATATTTGAAAGGAAGATTTATGTGATACATCTGCACTTAACGGCACTGGTCCTCGCGATCATCCTGTTTTTCATCACTTATAATTCAATCGATTATCCGGATGGCGAATCGAAATACTCGAAACCGCTGCACATGGTGTTGAGGCTGGTCTATCTGATCATCCTATTCAGTGGCCTTATGCTGTTCCTCGATTTCGGCAGCGGCAACCAGATGCTCTATGGCATCAAATTCCTTCTTGGATTGGTGACGATCGGCCTGATGGAAATGGCCATCATCAAGCAGCGTAAAAAAGGCACAGGCCGCAATCTTATGATTGGACTCATCGTATTCCTGGTCATCACGATTGCACTCGGCATCTACTTGCCGATGGGTCCTTTGAGCGCAATGTTCCAGTAATGGCAGAGGCACTCCTTTAGGAGTGTCTTTTTTCATGGAAATTTGTGAACGTTTATTGAAATGAACCTTTTTTAAAACGTTATCTAGTATACTGAACCTATAAAAGCAGAAGGTAGGATCGCAATGAAGAAAACTATGATATATATGGCGATGCTGTTGATGGCATTCGGTTTGACCTATGACACAGCATCTGCAGAAACAACCAATAACAGAATCTATACCATCGTTGTCGACCGGTTCATGAGTGGAGATGACGGAAATGACATCAATGTAACTGATGAGAAAGAAACACCGTTGCCATTCGGCGGTGATTTCCAAGGTATCGAAAGCAATCTGGACTACATAAAGGATATGGGGTTCAACGCCTTGATGCTGTCTCCTGTATTCGACCGGGCCGAAGATGATTATCTGGGCTATGACGTTAAAGAATATGGTGAGATTGAAGAAGCTTTCGGGGGGCCGGAAGCGTTTCAAAGCCTGATAGATGCCGCGCATGAGCGGGGGATGGATGTCATCGTCGATATGCCGGCCACTTTGACCGAAGGTTATACCGCTTTTGATGCGCCCGTATTGAATGATATCCAACAGGACTATTACGACATGATTGAGGCAGAATTCATAGACCTCCAAAACGCTGAAAACCAGAAACGATACAAGGAAATGGCACGTGAGTTCACTGAGGCATACAATATCGATGGACTCAGCATGACGGTAATCCAGGATGGCATCGACGCCAAAGAATTTCTGCCTGAAGATGTCACGACCTATGGAATAAGTGGCGCCGATGATATTTCACTGGAAGGCTTCGACCATGCTGCTTCAAATGATCTGCAGGAAGCCTTATCATATGGCTTCAGTAAGCCTGACCGTGAAATCCCTGCCTACCCGACAGACGGTACCCTGCTTCTTGCAGACCACTGGTTCAGTGAGCGCTTCACCCATGATGTAGTGGAGGCAGATATGTTCCCCGGCACGCGCATCAATCAACTGACCACTTACTTGTATGCCTATCAGGGGCCTATCGCGTTTCAGTATGGTACTGAAATTGCATTGAACGGCGATGAAATCCCGATTGTCCACAGACAGATGGATCTATGGACAGACCAGGAGCTGGTGGATGAAATTGAAGCCATCAATGAAGTGACGCAAAAGCATCCCCAGATCTACCAAGGCGAGACTGAAGTCATCAAAAATGAGGATGGTCACTTCGTGCAGCGCTATTATACATCAGACGTGGATTTTGTATTGAACATAAACAGTACCTCAGCCACTGAAAATGTAAAAGTGCCGTTTGAGGGTGAAGATGAAAGCAAGATGCTCAGCGGCATGCTCATAGGCGACCTGATCCGCGGCAGTGACATGGAAGATGATGCGTTCCTTGCGGTATTGGACCGTGAAGAGAGCGAACTCTATGCCATCATTGAAGAAACCGGAATGAACAATGGCTATATATATGCAGGCCTGCTCATTTTCGGGGGCTTCGGCCTCTTCGTCTGGCTGGTCGCAAAGAGGCGCCGACCGAAGGACGAGAAGTGATTGGATTAGGAAATAGAAGATGACTTGATCAACAAAGGACCAGCTGGGCTCCATAATGGAGCCCAGCTGGTCCTTTATCTTTAGCGGTATTCATTCATTTTTTCGATGGCTTTATATCCCACCATGTTCAAGACGCTTTTAGGGCTTGAGTATGGGGGGAATAGGCGACTTCGATATTGGTGAGATCAGTGACGGATCCACCAAGCCTGATGTGGGTGGCAAGGATGTCGATGCGTTTATCGACACCTTCAGTGCCGACGACTGAGGCGCGTAGTATACTGCCGTCTTCTTTATGGGCGTATACCCTGACTCGTATTGGACTACTGTCTGCCATATATCCTGCTTTGTTTTTCTGGGTGTGATCGACGACGAAGTAAGGGTAGTCTTCCAGTTCTTCTTCAGACAAACCAAGACCTGCAATATCATAATCGAAGAAGCGCATGATGTTGGTGCCGAGTAGCCCTTCAAAGCGCACCGCTTCATTTCCGCTGATCTGATGGCTGATGACGAACGCAAGGCGATGCGCCCCCACGCCAGGGCGACGTTGACGCGCCGGTCTTTCACATGCTGATAGAACGTCTCGATTGAATCCCCGAGCGCATAGACGGCATCCTTATTTGTCCGTCCGCGGTCATCTGTGCATATGTGACCGGAATCATTCAATGTGATGCCTGACCCTTCCAGGAATCCAGTTGATGGATTGATGCCGATGCCTGCAATGATCATTGGAGCAGAAATCTCCTCGCCAGTCGATAACGTGGCAGTATCGCCTTCGACCTTTTCAATTTCCGCCTCGAGTTTTACTTCCACGTCGTGCTTGTGAAGTGCTTCCAGGAAGAAGTCGCTCATGTCGCTCTCAAGGGGGGCGTATATTTCCTTACGTCGGTGCACCAGCGTAACATGGATGCCACGTTGGACGAGGTTTTCGACCATTTCAAGGCTGATGTACCCGGCGCCCACGACGACCACATGATCAATATCATGTTCTTCGATATACGATTTTATGGCGTCCATATGGTGAAGGGCATGAAGGACAAATGCCTGAGGGACATTCTCCAAGGCCGGGATGATCCGTGGACTGGCCCCAGGTGATAGCACCAAGTGGTCATACGCTGCTTTAAAGACATTGCCGTCCTCAAGATTTTTGACATTTACTGTCTTGCCATCCGGATCGACGCCGACTACTTCATGGCGTGTTTTGACGATGACATCACGCTCCTTGAAGGATTCAGGAGTAGCGGCGATGAGTTGGTCGCGCCTTTCTACTTCCCCTCCTACATGATAGGGCATCCCGCAGTTTCCATAACTGATGTGCGGGCCTTTTTCATAGATGGTAATATCGATTTCCGGATCGAGCCTACGGAGTTGGGCGGCAGTTGTGGCGCCGCCAGCGACTCCCCCGACGATGATGACTTGTGTCATTTTTACACTCCTTCGTTGAAATAGAACATTGCCACAGTACCGTTCCCGGTATGGCTGCTTATGGTGGGTCCGATGGTTGAAATCTTCACATCGGGAACATTTGTATCTTCGAGTATCTTCTTTTTCAGCTGTTCTGCCTGGGCTTCCGCATTTGAATGGGTCAGGTGCACTTCATGTGTGACGTTGTCGGCAAGGAGATGCTTGGTCATGCTTGAGAACACCTTTTTTATGCCGCGATGCTTTTCAAGGGGCACAAGTTTCCCATCTTCGACATGGAGGAGTGGTTTGATGTTGAGCAGTCCGCCGAGGAATGCCTGACCTTTCGACAGGCGACCGCCCTTAGCAAGATAGTCAAGATCGTTTACTGTGAAGAAATGGCGGATGTTCTTCACATCCTGTTCTATCTGTTCAATCATGACGTCTTTTTCCATACCTTCCTTCAAGTATCCATGGGCGCGCTCTATTATCATGCCGAGACCATAGCTCGCGGACTTGGTATCGATGATTGTGATATCCGCTTCAGGAAGCTCCTCGATGACTGTATCACGGGCTATCAGGGCACTCTGATAAGTGCCTGACAACTCACTTGAAAATGCAATATATAGGATGGATTCTTCTTTTTTTGCATATTTCCTGAAGATATTGGTGAAATCTTCAGGGTTTGCCTGACTCGTCAATGGGCGCTTACCTTCTGTGATGGCTTCCAACACTTCCAAGCTCGAAATCTCATACTGATCATGGTAATCGTTGTCGTCGATGGTGATGCGCAACGGGATCATCTCGATGTCCATCTCCTTAAGCTGCTGTAGGGGAATGTCTGAACAGCTGTCCACTAGCAATTTCATATTAACCGCTCCTTCCTTTTATAGACGCAATTTGAAAAAATCGTTCAGGAATTGTCCGATGCCGTCATTGTTGTTTGTGTCTGTCGTATAATCTGCTGCATCCTGTATTTCTTTTATCGCGTTGCCCATAGCCACGCCATGTTCGGCATATTTGATCATTTCGGTATCATTGTCCTCATCGCCGAATGCAATGATATTCTTCTGATCGATGCCCATGTAGCCACGGACGTAATTGATGCCGACTGCTTTGTTGATGCCTTTTTTGACGATTTCTATTACAGGGTAGGGTGCGCCCCAGCGCCGATGTTCGATGGCGTCCGCAAAAAGGTCATCCAGTGCTTGTCTGATGTTCGGCACTTCAGGCTCCTCTGCCTGAATCAGGATTGTGGTCGGGCCTGATTCGATGGTCTGAGTCAGGTCACCGATCCTTATCTCGGGGTTACCCATGCTGAAGGCTTCAAAGAGAACCTCATCATGATAGTGGAGATAGACGTTGTCCTTGACTTCAGCAATTATATTTTGGATGTTGAGGTCAGGCACCCGGCGCACGATCTCCTGGGCGACTCCCAGATCAAGTTCCTCGTGGACGGTCCGGAAGTAGAGGTCGCTTGGATGATGGACGAACGCCCCGTTGAAATTGACTATCGGAGTATCCATGTCCAGTTCCCTGTAATAGGGTTCGCTCGCCCTGTAGGGACGGCCGGTCGATATCATCAGTTCATGCCCCATCTCCTTGAGTTCGAGCAGGACCTTTTTAGTGAACGGGCTGATCTCCTTTTCGTCTGTCAGCAACGTCCCATCAAGGTCGAGACATATAAGATGTTTTTCCATTATGCAAAATCTCCTTGTTAATATTCATAAAACTATCATATCATTTATGTTTATCTAGTGTGGTTTTTTTGATATATTAATAGTATATACTCTGGAAGGAGTGAGATAAATGGATAAAATGATGGAAGAAAGTATGATGGGCGCACTCGAGAACGTGATCGACCCGGAACTTGGCATCGATATAGTCAACCTTGGACTGGTCTACGGCGTACATCTCGATGAAGATGGCAATGCTGGTGTCGAGATGACATTGACTTCAATGGGTTGTCCGATGGGGCCGCAGATTGTCGATTCAGTCAAACAGGCGCTTTCGGAATTGCCGGAAGTGGAAGAGACTGAAGTCAACATCGTCTGGAACCCACCATGGGATAAAGATAAAATGAGCCGCTACGCGAAGATTGCGCTTGGCGTCAGCTAAAGGCATGAAAAAAGCACTCATCAGAGTAGACTAACCTAATTATTTGAGACAATATAAAACACCTTCGAAATGGTACAATGTTCATCAAGTACTGAATCGGAGGTGTTTTTGCATGGGCAAAAACGTATATTCAAGTGAGACCAAGTGGGCAGTGGTCAAAGCGAAAATGGCGGGTGAATTGACTACAAATGAAATTATGGAGAAATACGGCATCAAGAATAAATCTCAAATTTCCACATGGGTCAGATGGTATAAGCAAGGGGAACTTTATCGATTTGATCAACCGATTGGAAAGCAGTATACCTATGGACATGGTCCTGAAGCGCGCTCAGCTGATGAACGAAAAGATCGTCAGATTGAACATTTGAAGATGGAGAACGATATTTTAAAAAAGTATATGGCGATCGAAAAGGAGTTGAAAAAGAAATAGTTCTGACACTTGTTGAAAGAATGCAGACCAAATACACGATTACTGCCATTTTAAGTGCATTGCTTGTGCCGCGTTCAACCTACTACCGATGGCGATCGGAAGCCACTGATTCATCGTTGACCGATGTCGAGCGGACAATCATTGATATATGTGAGTCGACGAAGTATCGATACGGCCATCGCAAGGTGAGAGCGTTGTTGCAGCGAGACTACAATATCAAAAGGAATCGGAACACTGTGCAGCGCATCATGCAGAAATATCATCTACAATGCCGGATTAAGCCGAAAAAGAAATGGCAGTCACAAGGGGAAACCATTATTATCGCACCCGATCGAATCAAGCGTGACTTTCAGGCTGCCGCGCCCAACCAAAAATGGGTCACGGACATTACTTACATCCAATACGGGCGCACTGTGCAGTACCTGTCAACGATTATAGATCTTTACAACAATGAGATTGTCGCAGCCAAATTGTATAATCATCAGCAGACGCCATTAGTGCTGGATACACTGAAAGAAGCTTTGGAGAAACGGGCACATCCTAAAGGCGTGATCATTCATTCGGACCAAGGGAGTGTGTATACATCATATGCCTATCAGTCATATGTAATGGAAAATAATCTGGTGAGCAGCATGTCCAGACGCGGGAACTGTTGGGATAATGCGGTCATCGAATCGTTCCATTCTAACCTGAAGTCTGAAGCGTTTATATACACCAGATTCAATTCACTCAGTAATGTTGAGACGATTTCACGTGTGAATCAATACTTAAAGTACTATAACGAAGAAAGAATACAAGAAAAATTAGGCTACCTTCCTCCAATTCATTTTGGAGGAAGGTAGCCTAATGAAGGTGTTTTATATGTGTCTCATACTGCTAGGTCAGTCTAAGAGTGCTTTTTTTTATGCAACAAGATGGTAGATGATGGCAAACGCACCGATTGCGAAACAATAGTAGCTGAAAAGTGCAAGATTGCCTTTTTCCATGATGTTCTGAAGCCATTTCAGGGCAATATAAGTGGCTATCAGACTGGCGATGAAAGCCAACAGGTAAGGCACCGATAATGCGGACAGATTCGGATCGTTGACGAGGTCATCGACCGATATCAGCGCTGTACCGAGGGAGACGGGGATATAGAGCAGGAAGACAAAACGCAGAGCGTTCTTCTGGTTCATACCGACCGCCATGGCACCGACAAGTGTTGCGCCGCTGCGGCTGATGCCGGGCATGAGTGCCACGCACTGTGCCGCCCCGACGATGATGGCATCCCGGAAGCGGATATCCCCATCCTTCTTCTGTCCACGCTTATTTTTGATGAACCAGAGGGCAAGACCTGTGACAAGCAGCATGAAGCCGACTGTCAGCATGGAGACGTTATCCCCTATGATATCCTTCAGGAGAATGCCCAAAATGCCGACCGGAATGGTGGCGATGATAAGATATATGACATAGCGGAAATCTTCTGCCGCCTCTTCATCACGCGCCCCTTTAAAAATGAAGCGCGACAAATTGACGATGATTTCAGTGATGTCCGCCCTGTATATGTAGAGGACTGCGATAAGGGAAGCTGTATTAAGTAATATTTCAAAGGAAAGTCCCTTGGCTTCGACTCCGAGCAGTTCACGTGCAATGACAAGATGGCCACTCGATGAAACGGGTATCGGCTCGGTGAAACCCTGAAGCAGACCAAGAAAAATATAGCGTATAAGTTCAATGATATCCAAAACTGTCCCTCCTAAAATTCCTATACTATAATATAGAATAAATTTGCTTTAAAAGCCATCAATTGCTTGAAAAATGACTGCATAGGTGTATAATATAGTTAAGGTCAAAAAAGGTCAAACATATTTATGGCACAGCATCACTGCACATTCATTATTAAAGAGGTGAACAATATGGATATCAACAGAATGACTTATACCGTGCAGACGGTTATAGAACGGGCGCAATCCATTTCGGTCGATCTGAAGCTGCAGTCGATTGAAACGGAAGCACTGATGAAGGCTATGCTCACAGTGGATGAAAGCATGGCCAAGGATGTATTGGAGCGGGCGTCCATCAATACCGGTGAAATCATTGCACAGTATGATGAAAAATTGAAGAAGTACAATGTCGTCAAAGGCGACAATGTGCAGTACGGACAATATATGTCGAATGGCTTTACCCAAGTGATGGACCGCGCCGAAAAAATCATGACGGAAATGAAGGATGAGTACGTCTCCATCGAACACGTCCTGCTCGCAGGCATGGAAAAGGAACAGATACTAAAAGAAGCGGTCGACAATAAGACGGAAGTGATCAAGGAAATCATCAATAAAGCAAGAGGGGGAAACCATGTGACCACACAAAACCCGGAAGTGCAGTACGAAGCGCTTGAAAAATACGGTCGTGACCTTGTCGAAGCAGTCAGGAGCGGGAATGTAGACCCCGTAATTGGCCGGGATGAGGAAATCCGCAACTCCATACGCATACTGAGCCGCAAGCGCAAAAACAACCCGGTGCTCATCGGAGAACCGGGAGTCGGTAAGACAGCCATCGTTGAAGGCCTGGCTCAGCGCATCGTACGCAAGGATGTGCCGGACAGCCTGCTCGACAAGACGATCTTCGAACTCGATTTATCAGCATTGGTGGCAGGCGCCAAATACCGCGGTGAATTTGAAGAACGCCTTAAAGCGGTCCTGAAGGAAGTGAAGGAATCAGAAGGGCGCATCATCCTGTTCATAGATGAAATCCATATGCTCGTCGGCGCAGGCAAGACCGAAGGGGCGATGGATGCCGGCAATATGCTCAAGCCTATGCTTGCACGCGGCGAACTGCACTGCATCGGTGCGACCACGCTGAATGAATACCGTGAGTACATCGAGAAGGATTCGGCCCTGGAACGCCGGTTCCAGAAAGTACAGGTGCCGGAACCTGATGTGGAGGATACCATCTCCATACTGAGGGGCCTTAAGGAACGCTACGAAGTGCATCATGGCGTCAGGATCACAGACCGTGCCCTGGTAGCTGCAGCAGAACTGTCAGATCGCTATATTACAGATCGTTTCCTGCCGGACAAAGCGATTGACCTGATGGATCAGGCAAGTGCCACAATCAGGACTGAAATGGGTTCCAATCCGACGGAACTCGATCAGATCAACCGTCGTGTAATGCAGCTTGAAATTGAGGAACAGGCACTTAAATCCGAAGATGATGCGGTTTCCAAAAACCGTCTGGCAGAGCTCCAGAAGGAACTGTCGGAAGTGCGCGAGGAGCAGCAGACATTGGCTCAACGCGTCCAACGTGAAAAAGACCAGATCCAAAAAGTGAACGACAAGCGTGAGGAAGTCGACAGGGTCCGCCAGGAACTTGAAGAAGCAGAAAATAATTACGAGCTTGAGAAAGCGGCAGAACTCCGCCACGGCAGACTGCCGCAACTCGAGAAGGAACTGGATAGATTGGCAGAAGCGCTGCAGGAAGAAAGTGCCGGCGAAAACCGTATCATCCGCGAGGTCGTCACCGAAGACGAGATAGGATATATCGTCAGCCAATGGACCGGTATTCCAGTATCGAAGCTTGTTGAAACCGAGAAGGACAAGCTGCTGAAACTTGCAGACATACTGCATGAGCGGGTCGTCGGCCAAGATGAAGCGGTCGACCTCGTATCGGATGCAGTCATCCGTGCCCGGGCAGGCATCAAAGACCCGAACCGCCCGATCGGCAGCTTCCTCTTCCTCGGACCGACAGGTGTGGGCAAGACCGAGCTTGCAAAAACCCTTGCCGCAACGATGTTCGATTCGGAAAAGCACATGATACGGATCGATATGAGTGAATATATGGAAAAACACGCCGTCTCCAGATTGATCGGTGCCCCGCCTGGCTATATCGGACACGAAGAGGGTGGACAATTGACCGAGGCAATAAGGCGTCAACCCTATTCCGTAATATTGCTCGATGAAGTCGAGAAAGCCCACAGTGATGTATTCAACATCCTGCTCCAGCTGCTTGATGAAGGCCGACTCACAGATTCCAAAGGCCGTTCCGTTGATTTCAGGAATACAATCATCATCATGACTTCAAATATCGGCTCGAACCATCTGCTTGATACGGTGGTTGAAGAAGGCGAGATTTCAGAGGATACGAAGCAGATCGTCATGCGTGAAGTGCATCAATACTTCAAGCCTGAGATAATCAACCGCATGGATGATATCGTCATCTTTACACCACTATCCCGGGAGATATGAAGCTGATTACACAGAAATTGCTTGACGATCTGAACCGGCGTCTTGATGATCAGCATATGACCATCGAAGTCACCGAAGCCGTCAAAGACTGGATTTCCGAGGAAGCCTACGAACCGCAATTCGGTGCAAGGCCGCTCAAACGCTTCATCCAGAGGCATATCGAGACACCGCTTGCACGAAAACTCATTGCAGCCGACTTGAGTGAAGGGCTCCATGTCAAGATCGATTACGATGATGATGGACTTAAATTTGATATGTAACTGAACGCACCCTCCGGGTGCTTTTTTTATGGGAATTTTTCAACCATGGGTCTATAGCTTGAAAACTAGGAATGACAGGTGTTACGGGAGGCAATCGTTCCTTGCGGAAGCATCTATTGAATTTGACAGGCAAACTCAGTTCTGTATACTAAAAATGTACAAGTCACGTGGCAGAATAATCCAAATAATTATTAGGAGGAAATTCATTGAAAAAAATTCCACTACTACTCGCACTTGGATTTATATTTATATTGGGCGCATGCGGCAACGGCGATTCAGAAGAATCCGATTCTGGTTCAAGTAAATTGGATGAACTGAAAGAAAGCGGCACGGTAAATATCGGGTTTGCAAATGAACCCCCATATGCCTACGAAAACTCGGAGAGCGGAGAACTTGAAGGTGCAGCCATAGAAATCGCCAAGGCTGTATTCGCTGAAATGGGCATCGACAACGTCGAAGGTCATCTAACTGACTGGGGCGAGTTGATACCAGGTGTGCAGGCCGGCCAGTATGATGTCATTACTGCTGGTATGGCGATATTGCCGGATAGATGTGAGAACGCTCTGTTTGCAGAACCTGAAATGCAATACGGAGAGGGGCTGGTCGTAGCGGCGGGCAACCCGAAAAATATTAAAAGCTATGCTGATATAGCAGATAATCCAGATGTGAAGGTTGCTTTGATGGAGGGCACGACGCAATTTGATTTCCTTGATCAAGAGGGCGTCGATCCAAGCCAGATCATGTCGGTAGGCGACATTCCAGGGCAACTATCCGCTGTACAATCAGGCAATGCTGATGTTACTGCAGCGACTGAAGCAACTCTAAGAGCAGCCTATGAATCGTTGGATAGTGAAGACGTAGAGATTGTCGATGATTTCGAACAGCCAGATATCGAAGGTATTCCAAGTTTCGGTGCTGCGGCGTTCAACCTCGATGATGAAGAGTTGCGTGATGCTTACAATGAAGCGCTGAAGACACTTAAAGAAGATGGCGCGATTGATCAGATCCTTGATGATGCCGAAGGTTTTGAAGCAGAAAGCAACAGGGTTGAAGTCGGTGGGATGACGACTGAAGAACTCTGTGAAGCTGAATAATCTTTCCAGGCCCAGTGGGGATGCCCCTCTGGGCTTTTATTTTAATAGAGGAGTGGGGAAATATGTTTGAAAACTGGGTGAATATACTGACCTACCTGTCTCAGGGAGCATGGACGACCATCAGCATATTTCTAGTGGCAGCCTTATTTTCTTTTATAATGGCTTTCATCGCTGGACTTTCACGTCTATCGACGAATCTGCTGCTCAGAGGGTTTACAGCTTTCTATGTGGAAATATTTAGAGGTACATCGCTGATTGTGCAGTTATTCTGGCTATACTATGCCGTACCGATGCTTTTCAATATCGATCTTGGCAGCAATTGGTGGGTCGGTGTCATTGCGATCGGGTTGAACTATGGTGCATATATGTCTGAGGTGGTACGCAGCTCGATCCTATCGATCAATAAGGGTCAGACAGAGGCCTCAATCGCATTAAACCTTTCGAGGTTCCAAAGGATGAGGCAAGTCATCCTGCCTCAGGCTCTAAGGCTGATGCTGCCTGAGTTTGGAAACTATTCGATCCAGATACTTAAAGGGACAGCGCTTGTTTCACTGATTGGTCTGAGTGACATCCTCTACTACGGGGATATCTATAGGTCTTCCAACCTCTCAGAAGGACCAATCGCCTATTTCATGGTGCTTATCATGTATTTCATCATTGCACTGCCATTGATCTGGCTATCTAAAAAAGGTGAGAAAATCGCCAGGAAAGGAGTGGCGAGCTGATGAATTCACAATATTGGAGTTGGGAAACATTTCTGGAAGCATTTCCGATCATCTTGGAGGGGCTTAAGATAACGCTTGGCCTGACTGTTGTAAGTTATCTGTTGGCAATGCTTGCCGGTTTCATCTGGCTTGTGCTGGAAGCGACGCCGTGGCGGCCATTCAACCTCATCATCTACTGGGTCAGGGAATTCATAAGATCCACGCCTCCCATAGTCCAGATATTCTTTCTATATTTTGCGTGGCCGATGGTCCCTTATGTAGGGATGTCATTTACACCATTTGTAGCCGCCATGTTGGCTTTGGGAATCCATTTCTCGACTTATATCAGTGAAGTATACCGCTCAGGCATCGACAGCGTGGAAAAAGGTCAGCGGGAAGCTTCTACTGCACTTAACCTTTCAACGAAGGACAGATGGTTGAATGTCATCCTGCCCAGGCCTTGCCACCGACGATTCCGATGCTTGGCAACTACTTGATAATACTGTTTAAGGAAGTGCCGCTCGCTGCAACGATAGGGGTAGTCGGTATACTCAGCATCGCAAGAAGCTACGGCGCACAGACTTGGTCCTACATTGAACCATTGACCATCGTGGCACTTCTGTTCCTATTGCTCAGCTATCCATCAGCATTGCTGATCAACAAACTTGAGGGCAAGATGAACAGACGATTTGATAAGAAGCAGAAGAAAGTGGGAGTGAGTGAGTAATGGAACCAATTGTAAAGTACGATGATGTCCATAAATCATTTGGAGATACACATGTTTTAAAGGGTATCAATCTGGATATTTATCCTTCTGAAAAAATTGCGATAATCGGGCCAAGTGGTTCCGGGAAAACGACGATCATAAGATTGCTGATGACTCTGGAAGAGCCGACGGACGGAGATATCATCGTAGCAGGTGAGAACCTTTGGAAGATGGAAGTTGGCGGAAAAAGAAGAGAGCCAATGAAAAACATCTGCGTTCAGTCAGGAAAGACATCGGCATGGTGTTTCAGCATTTTAATCTTTTCCCCATAAGACAATCTTGGACAATTGTGTAATGCCTCTTGTAAAAGTGAAGAAATACAAGAAGAAGGAAGCAGAAGAAGAGGCCAGGAGGATGCTTGATCGCGTAGGGCTTGGAGATAAATATGATGCTTATCCGGCGAACTTGTCAGGCGGACAGAAGCAGCGTGTGGCCATGGCACGAGCATTGGTGATGAAACCGAAAATCATGCTGTTTGATGAAGTGACGTCAGCCTTGGACCCTGAGCTCGTCGGAGAAGTGCTCGAAGTGATCAGGGATCTGGCCGAGCATGATGAGATGGCCATGGTGCTGGTCACGCACGAAATGGATTTTGCGCTTGAGATTGCAGATCGTGTACTTTTTTTGGATGACGGGGTCATTGCAGAATCAGGCACGGCAGAAGAAGTCATCAACCAATCTGAAAATCCAAGACTGCAGGACTTCCTAAAACGCTTCAGGAATTCTTCAAGTTAAGTGGAATTGAAGCATCAGACGTAAATAGGGCCCGCCTTCAAAAGGCGGGCCCTATTTATGTTATGCCATTCCTACTGAAGTCTCGCCCCGTACTTCGCGGCAAGCCTGTTCCAGATCTTCAGTATATTGTTTCTTTGTATCTTCATCATAATCCAGTATATCAGCCATCAGTTCGATGACACCATCTTTACATTTATCGACGTGTGCAATCTCGAAGTACAAGTCACCTGTACGTCTGACAAAATAGTCGAGAGGGGTGTTTGCCATCTCATGCTGTATGCTGTAGATGACTTGGGCGTGCACATCTTTTGGCAGTTTATAATGTTCGGATGCTTCGCCAAGGCCACCGGCAATTTCAAAGAGGTGCTCTGTATTGCTACCGTAATGGCGGGCGAGGCGCTGTCCATTCGTTATAGAGAGGCCATAGGAAGGGGCACGTTCTGCAATTCGAGCGACGTAATCATCAAAACCTGCACTGCCGCCGACGTCTCCCCTGACATTGGCTGGTTTTTGGTAGCGGCCTTGTTGAACTTCAGCCCATATTCCTTCGATAGGCGCTTGGCGACAAGGTCGACTATTTCCTCAGCCATATGCCTGTATCCAGTGAGTTTTCCGCCTGCAATTGTAATCAGGTCGCTCTCTGATTCCCATATTTCATCTTTACGAGAAATTTCTGAAGGGTCTTTCCCTTCTTCGAGGATGAGCGGACGGATGCCAGCCCAAGTGGATTCGATGTTCGACTCATCGAGGTCAAGTCCCGGGAACATATAGTTTGCAGCATCCAGAACATATTTCCGGTCATCTTCATCTGCAACCGGGTTCTGCTTATCGCCTTCATAATGGGTGTCGGTCGTGCCGACGTATGTCTTGCCATCGCGTGGAATCGCGAATATCATACGACCATCTGATTTTGCATCGAAATAGACTGCCTGGCGGAGCGGGAAATCTTCCTGATCGAAAACCAGGTGGACGCCTTTAGAAAGATAGAGCTGCTTTTTGCCCTTTTCGGAAACCGTGTCCATCGATCTGACTTCGTCAACCCAAGGCCCGCCGGCGTTAATCACACGACGGCCGAGAATCTGATAGGTGCCGCCGCCGATGTTGTCTTCAGCATGGATGCCGACTACTTTACCCTTATCATAGACAAAGCCCGTCGCTTTGACATGGTTGATCGGGTCGGCACCGAATTCTGCCGCCTTCTTCATGACCTCAAGTGTCATGCGTGCATCATCGGTCTTATATTCGACGTAATAGCCACCACCGAGAAGATCTTCCCGTTTGACAAGGGGTTCTTTTCCAGAACTTCCTCGACGCTGAGCATTTGACGCTGTTCGCTTTTTTTAACTTCTGCAAGCATATCGTAGACACGCAGGCCGATGCTTGTAGTCGTCTTGCCGAAAGTACCGCCTTTATGGAAAGGGAGTAACATCCATTCCGGTGTGGTGACATGCGGCCCATTCTCATAGACGATGGCACGCTCAAGACCCGTTTCGCGCACGACGCCGACCTGGAACTGCTTCAAGTAGCGCAATCCGCCATGTACAAGTTTCGTACTGCGGCTGCTTGTCCCTTCTGCAAAGTCCTGCATCTCGACAAGTGCGACCTTCATGCCCCGTTTGGCAGCATCCAGAGCGATGCCTGCCCCTGTGATGCCACCGCCGATTACGACGATGTCATAATCGACTTTTTCCATATGCTGAAGCTGATCTTTACGCGTTAAAGTATTTAACATTGATTTACCTCCTATATTGATTGAAGTAAAGGCTGGTGACTGCTCTACTCTGTGTCCTCTTCTGCTGTACTTTGTTTAGGTTTGAATGCCTGGGTGGCAGTGACAGCATGCTGCCAGCCATCATACAGTGAGTCACGCTCGTCCTGATTCATATCAGGTTCAAATACGCTGTCGGTATCAGAAACCGATTTGATCTCGTCGGTGGAATCCCAATATCCGACTGCGAGGCCAGCAAGATATGCAGAGCCAAGTGCAGTGGTCTCGAGCACTTCCGGGCGTTCTACGGGAGTGCCCAGAATATCAGATTGGAATTGCATGAGGAAATCATTTGCTGCCGCGCCACCATCGACGCGCAATGTTTCGAGATCGATGCCCGAATCTTTCTGCATCGCGTCCAGGACATCCTTCGTCTGGTAGGCGAGGGATTCGAGTGTGGCACGTACAAGATGTTCTTTCTCTGTACCACGGCTGAGTCCGAATACAGCACCTCGTGCTTCTGAGTCCCAATACGGTGCCCCGAGACCTGTGAAGCCCGGAACGAGGTACACACCGCCGTTGGAGTCTACTGCATTTGCATAGGATTCGGACTGTTTGGAGTCACTGAACATGCGTAGTCCGTCCCTCAGCCATTGGATCGCTGAGCCGGCAACGAATATGGAACCTTCCAATGCGTATTTGACTTCTCCGTCATATCCGTATGCAATGGTGGTCAATAATCCGTTGTCACTCTGTATCGCTTCGGTACCCGTGTTCATGAGCAGGAAACATCCTGTGCCGTAGGTGTTTTTGGCATCTCCCTTATTGAAGCATGTCTGACCGAACAATGCGGCCTGCTGGTCACCTGCGACACCGGCAATCGGTACGTTCTGACCGAAGAAATGGTTTTTGGTGGTCTTGCCGTATACTTCACTGGAAGACTTCACTTCCGGAAGCATGCTTTCAGGCACTTCCAGGATATCAAGCAGCTCCTTGTCCCATTCAAGCTCATGTATGTTGTAGAGCAGTGTACGGCTGGCGTTCGTATAATCAGTTACGTGCGTCTCGCCTTCTGTAAAACGCCAGATGAGCCATGTATCAATCGTGCCGAAGAGCAGATCGCCATTTTCAGCCTTTTCACGGGCGCCATCGACATTATCCAATATCCATTTTATTTTGGTTCCTGAGAAGTAGGGATCGAGCAGCAATCCGGTTTTACGGTTGAACACCTCTTCATGGCCCTGTTCCTTCAATTCTTCGCATATATCAGCGGTCTGGCGAGATTGCCAGACAATTGCATTGTAGATCGGGCGCCCGTATTCCTATCCCATACGACTGTGGTTTCACGCTGGTTGGTGATGCCTATCGCTTCGACCTGTTCTGCTTTGATATCATTTTCTGACAGGACACCTGCTACAACCGAAAGTACGGAACTCCATATTTCGTTTGCATTGTGCTCCACCCAGCCGGACTGCGGGAAATACTGCTTGAATTCCTTCTGGCTTGTAGCGACAACTTCACCTTCCTTATTAAAAAGGATGGCTCGTGAGCTTGTCGTCCCCTGATCAAGTGACATAATATACTTTTCCATTATAAAACCCCTTTATATGAGTATATATTGCGTACTACTACATCATCTTCGCTGCATCATCCTTAAGGATGCTCTTATTAAGAAATACCCCTGAAACGAGAACCAAAACAACGGCAATAATGGCTAAGAAAAGAAAAATATCGGATTTTCCTAAGAAAACACTATTATAGACCGCGGCCCCGAGTGCACCGCCAGCCAATGGCCCAACAACCGGAACGGCTGCATAGCGGAAATTGGAATCGCGTTTACCGGGTATCGGCAACAGCAGGTGGGCAAGACGCGGGCCAAGGTCACGCGCCGGGTTGATTGCGTAGCCTGTTGTTCCGCCGAGGCTCAGCCCGATTGCGGTGATGAGGAAACCGACGATCAGTGGATTCAGACCTTCTGTAAAATCGTTGGCTCCAATGAAGAGCAGCCCCATGACCAGTATGAAAGTGCCGATGATTTCACTGGCAAAGTTTGCGACATAGTTCGGTAGGGCCGGGACGTAGAGAATACATCCAATTTCGTCATGGCATCGTCCTCTGCCTTGAAGTGCGGCATGAAATGCAGCCGACGATGATGCCCCCGAGCAGTCCGCCGAGTACTTGGGCGATCATGTAAGGGATGACTTGGTCCCATGGGAATGCGCCGGCGACGGCGAAGCCAAGGGTTACTGCCGGATTGATGTGACCTCCCGAAAACTGTCCGATGGCATAGACGGCGAATGTGACGGCAAAGCCCCATCCGAATGCTATGACCGCCCAATCGGCGCCATTTGATTTCGTCCCTTTCAAAGTGACGTTGGCGACAACACCTCCCCGAAAATGATCAATATGGCTGTACCTACAAATTCCGCAACGAGTTCATTCATTGCTTCCACTCCTTTGTTTGTCAATTCATTAATAGAACATAAAAAATCCCACACTGGTAGCTATGTGGAAAGCTACAAATGCGGGCTCTTTTTCTCCGTGTCATATTAACTTACTTCTAAAATTACCCTAATGAACATGAACTGTCAACTTATTTGTTGGTACCGTATTCATATATTATCGAACCACAGGGACGTTTTGCTTGTTGTGACATAACTGGCACCTGCCATAATCGCATCATCCACTTCGGATTGCGTTTCAATCAGCCCGCCGGCGATGACATCGGCCGCAACCTCCTGCTTGAAGAGGTGGATGACTTTTGGTACAACACCGGGCAGCACTTCTATCAGATGAGGGTGACATTGATCGATGAGCTCGATGCTCTTTTCTATGGCCGAAGAATCGATGGCAAAGACACGCAGGATGGTCTTCATGCCAAGTTGCCGTGCTTTTTTGACGATCCTTCCCCGCGTAGTGACGATGCCAGTCGGTTTATATTTCTGATGGATATATTCAAGGGAAGCAGTGTCGACTGCCAACCCCTTTATAAGATCCAGATGAAGATAGACCTCGAAGCCATGGCTTTTGACGGTGCGGATATGGCTGTCGAGATGACCGATGTGGATATCCAATATGACGCATGATCGATAGGGACTGCCGATCAGTTTTTCAAAATCTTTTAAGGAGCGGATTGCTGGAAGAATCTTCATATTTTCCCCTTCAATAAAAAATTGGTATTGCGTTAATGATAAAGTATTGGTCCACTATTGTATAGTGGATAGGAAAACGGGGTATAGACATTCAAAGTATGACGGCAAGACATTTCAGGGAACTGCCAGGAGGGCTGATAAATGATTGATACACGTGATAATGCAATGCTTAAGGAGATGCTTGGCATCAAACATGCGATAATCCAAGCCCCGATGGCCGGAGGCATCACAACAGCGGAGCTGGTGGCCGGGGTGTCCGATGCAGGCGGACTCGGCATGATTGGCGGCGGTAGCCTGGAAGCACCGGCACTCAGCAAGCTGATCCGGCAAGTTAAAAAGAAGACTTCGCATTCGTTCGGGGTGAACCTTTTTGTGCCATGGCATTTCGAAGTGACGACCGCAGACATGGCGCGCGCCTTTGACACGCTGAAGCCAGTCTACGATAAATTGGGGATTGAACAGCAGCCGGTCGACCCTGTGACACCTGAGACGGTGGAGTTACGGTTCGAGCAGCAGATTGACGCTGTGATTGAAGAGCGGGTCCCGGTCTGCTCATTTATATTCGGCATCCCGGATAACCGTCATATCGAACGGTTGAAGGAAGCAGGCGTCGTCCTGCTCGCTACCGCCACCACCGTCAATGAAGCAGAGGCAATCGAACGGGCAGGGTTTGATGCGGTTGTCATGCAAGGGGCTGAAGCGGGTGGGCACCGTGGCTCTTTCCTGAAGGATGTTGAAGATAGCCTGAACGGTCTGATGACCTTGATTCCAGAGACCCGGGATCACACAAATCTTCCGCTTATTGCGGCAGGTGGTATAATGGATGGCCGGGGGATAGCGGCTGCACGCATTCTTGGAGCTTCAGGCGTCCAGCTTGGTACAGCATTTCTCTCTGCAGAAGAAAGTGGTGCCCATACAGTACATAAGCAGGCGCTTTCAACAGAGCGTGATGCGCCGTCTGTTTTGACGCGCCTGTTTACAGGGCGTGCCGCGCGGGCAGTCAAGAACCGCTTTATACAGGAGATGGCCGGACACGATGGATACATGGTGGAGTATCCGGTGCAGAGGAAATTGACCCAGCCCATTCAAGATGCATCAAAGACAGCAGGATCCACAGAGTATGCCATGCTGCTCGCTGGTCAGGGTAAAAATATGGCGCGCCAGTTGCCGGTAAAGTCACTGGTCGCAAAACTGATTGAGGAGACGGAAGCACTCCGCCTCGAAATTTGATTTGGAGGATAAAAAAATGACCTGCCACATGCGGCAGGTCATTTTTTGATGTCTAATGGTTATGCTGTACTTCGTCGGTATCTTCAGGTTTGAGCATGAAATCCAGAACGAAGATCGTCAGTGTGACGATTACTGCGAGCAGTAATCCGCTCCAGACATTCAGAGGGCCACCGCCGCCAAGGCTGTTGATTACAAAGTTAACCATCTGGGTCAGCATCAGTGCCCAGATGAAACTGATAAGATACTTCATGGTCCTGCCTCCACTACAAATTTATATATTTTAATGATACCCTAAATGGATTTCCATGTATAGTGGCAATCGATCGAAAATATTCCTTTGAATTTTATATTCATAAAATATTTATTCTCTAGACTGAAATGTGTTTAATTGAAAGCGATTTCATATTTTGTCGTTTTTTTATTTGAATACAGTTGAAAAGCATTATTTACTAGTGTATATTTAATTCTTGGAAATAGTTAAAAATTGCTACAATTCAAAAAATGGTTGTTGCGTTTTGAAATATAGGAACTTACAATAGTGTTAGAGACACTTAATCTGCTATTTATTGCTACACAATAAGTATTATCTCTTCGGAATAATATTACATGTTTGCGGCAGATGGATATAGGTGACTGCGAGTCGATCTCCAGCAGCCTCAGATTTAAGGTCACGAAAAGCAGTGGAGCGATAGAGCGCACATTATGAAACAGAGGAAGAATGGGTGAAATAGAATGTCTGAAAATTTGTTAGAGGTTAAAAATCTTACAACTGCCTTTAAAATAGGCGGCGAATACTTTCCGGCAGTAGACGATGTTTCATTGAATATTAAACCGAATGAAGTGCTTGCACTAGTAGGCGAGTCGGGATCTGGCAAAAGTGCGACGGCTTTTTCGCTTATGGGTCTTCATACTAAGGCACGCATGGAAGGAGAAGTGAATTTTCTCGGTCGGAATCTGCTCAAGCTAAACGAAGGCAAAATGAATAAAATACGCGGTGGCGACATGGCAATGATCTTCCAAGATCCGATGACGGCTTTGAATCCACTTATGAAAGTCAAACAACAGATCATCGAAACACTGAAAATACATAACACCAAACCAAAGAATGAGAGAGAATCATATGCTATAGAACTGCTAGACCGGGTGGGGATCCCACGGCCAAAAAGGGTTGGAGAAGCGTATCCGCATGAATTGTCGGGTGGCATGCGCCAGCGTGTGGTCATCGCCATCGCCATCGCAAACCGCCCGAAGATGCTGATAGCGGATGAGCCGACTACGGCACTTGATGTCACAATCCAGGCCCAGATATTGGACCTCATCAGGGAACTGCAGGAAGAATTGAATTCAGGTGTCCTACTCATCACGCATGACCTCGGTGTCGTCGCAGAAATGGCGGATCGCGTCGCAGTCATGTATGCCGGTCAAATCGTTGAAGTGGCACCTGCCAGGGAATTGTTCAAGAATCCCCAGCATCCCTATACGAAGTCGCTTCTCAATTCCTTGCCGACTGAAGATATGCTCGGTAAGAAGCTGCATGTCATCCAGGGCGTCGTCCCTGCACTCGACAAGATGGACCGCACAGGCTGCCGGTTTGCGCCGCGCATTCCCTGGGTCCCGGCTTCGGAACACGAATACAACCCACAGCTGCGTGAAATCGCACCAGGCCATCATGTACGCTGCACGTGCTATAAGAACTTCAGCCTGGAAGATGCAGGAGAGACTTATGTAGACATTGATGAGCATGGGTATGAAATGGCCACCCGGGGAGGAAATGTGTAATGAATCTACTGGAGATAAAAGATCTGAAAGTCCACTACCCGATAAAGGGGGGTTCTTCAACACAGTCAAAGACTATGTCAAAGCAGTCGATGGCGTCAGCATAAGCATACCGGAAGGTACGACATATGGTCTGGTCGGTGAGTCCGGTTCAGGCAAGACCACGACCGGCAAGGCGGTCATGGGCCTCAACCACGTTACCGCCGGAGAAATTTATTTTGATGGCCAGAAGCTTAACGAAAAAGGCCGTAAAGTGAATGTACGTGATGATATCCAGATGATCTTCCAAGATCCCTACTCTTCATTGAATCCACGTAAACGCGTTTTCGATATAGTGGCAGAGCCCATCAGGAACTATCATAAAAAATCGAAGAACGAACTGATAAATGAGGTCCTCGGCTTGTTGAACCGGGTCGGTCTGCCACCAGGCTCACTGTATAAGTACCCGCATGAATTCTCGGGCGGACAGCGCCAGAGGATTGGCGTGGCCCGGGCGATTGCATTGAACCCTAAGCTCATCATTGCGGATGAGCCTGTATCGGCACTGGATGTATCCGTACAGGCCCAAGTGCTCAACTTCATGCAGGACATCCAAAAGGATATGGACTTGACGATGATGTTCATCGCCCATGATCTGGGCGTAGTCCGCCATATGTGCCGCCATATCGGTATCATGTACCATGGCCGTCTCGTAGAGGAGGGCACGACTGAAGAAATATTCAGCAATCCCCAGCATATCTATACGAAGCGGCTGATTGCAGCAATTCCGGATACGGACGTGGATGAAGTGGAAAGGAATTTGGCCCTGCGCCAGAAGGTCAAAGAAGAGTACGATCAGAATTTCGACGAAAACCTCGACGAAGAAGGTCGGGCGTTCCCGCTGCAGTCCATTTCAAAGACGCACAGAGTTGCGCTACCGGTGAAAGGTTGATGAATATATGCTGAAATTTACAATTAGACGGTTGCTGATCACTTTCCCGCAGCTGGTCATTTTGAGTATCCTCGTATTCTTTCTTGGTTCGCTCATGCCGGGGGATGCACTCTCAGGTCTGCTTGACCCGAACATCCCTGCAGAGGCAATTCAGGCCAAAAGGGAAGAGCTTGGGCTTGATAACCCATGGTACATCCAATACAGGGACTGGATATTCGCCATGTTCCAAGGGGATTTCGGGACTTCGATATTCCACCAGAGGCCCGTCATGGACGTGATAGGGGATCGATTAATGAACACAGTATGGTTATCCCTGTTCTCCACCATCCTGATCTACTTGATCGGCTTGCCGCTTGGTCTCGTTTCAGGACGCTACAATGACTCTCTCCTTGACAATACAATCACCGGGTATACATACCTCGGATTCGCTACACCCCAGTTCATATTCGGCCTGGTCATCCTGTGGCTGTTCGGTTACAACCTCGGCTGGTTCCCGACCGGCGGTTCAGTCGGCCCAGGGCTCGAACCAGGCTCGATCGATTATATACTGAGCAAGATAAACCACCTTGTCCTGCCAAGTTTCGCAATAGCATTGATCGGTCTCGTCGGTACAGTGCAGTACCTAAGGAGCGGCATCATAGAAACGAAGCAGAAAGACTTTATTATACTCGCCCGTGCGAAAGGTGTGAAAGAATCGTCCGTCTACAACAGGCACATCTTCAGAAACTCAATCTTGCCGATCGCAGCCTTCTTCGGCTATGAGATTGTGGCCCTTCTTGGCGGTTCCATCTTCATTGAAATGATCTACAGCTACCCTGGCATGGGCCGGCTGTTCCTGGACTCCATTTCGACACGCGACTTCAGCGTAGCGAATGTTCTGATCCTGTTCTACGGCATCCTGGCCATCTTAGGTGCGCTGCTGTCCGACATCATTTTGAGCATCGTTGATCCTAGGATCCGAATAAAATAGGAAGGAGCGTAAAAATTGGATAATAAAGATAACTATAATAAAAATATAGATCATGAAAATGAAGAGTCTCGTTTGCATAACGAACAAAGAGAAGAGCGTCAGATCCAGGGGGATCCGTTCGAAGCCCATGATAAGGAAGCCCATGAATATGAAAAGGGCGACATGGACATGACAGTCAAAGCCGACATCCCACATGGCGCCTCCGGACATGGTGCACTCGACTCCAAAAATCTACCCAAGAGTCCGCCGGGCTGGAAAGTAATCATGAAGGAAGTGATTGCAGATAAGCTCGCGCTCTTTTCACTGATCCTATTCGTCATCATCACCGCGTACGTGTTTGGTCTGACGATGTTCCTGAACCGCCAGGAAATCGTCACGGTCGACCTTTTCGCGATTAATGAGCCGCCGAATGACATGTTCAGGCTCGGCACAGATTATGGTGGACGGGACATTTTCGGCCAATTGATCATAGGGACACGGAATTCATTGGCGATCGGTATGCTAGTCACTCTGATGAGTGTCGGCTTCGGTGTCGTCTATGGAGTGGTGTCGGGATACTTTGCAGGCCAGATTGATAACGCCATGATGCGTGTTGTGGACTTTTTCATGGTGCTGCCTTTCTTGATGATCATCATCGTGTTTGTAACAATCTCGCCATCCTATGACATCTTCTCATTCTCCTTCATCATGGCGGCCTTCCTATGGACAGGTACAGCCAGGCTGGTACGTTCATTGGCCATGCAGGAGAAGGAGCTCGACTACATCAACGCATCGAAGACACTTGGCAGTTCCCATATGAAAGTCGTCTTCACCCAACTGATTCCAAACCTGGTCGGGATCATCATCGTCAATGGGACGCTGTCCCTGGCGGCAAACATCGGAATAGAATCAGGTTTGTCTTTCATTGGATTCGGCTTTCCGGAAGATTATCCTTCACTTGGGACACTGATGGCCTATGCAACCAACTCCAGACACTCCAGCATAGACCTTGGATATGGGTGCCGGCTGCCATCATGATTCCTGGTTCTGATGCTATGCGTACGCAACATAGGAGAGGCAATGAGACGCGCTGGAGATGCAAGACAACGTAAAGCGTAAAGTCTTGTCCTACCCCCATTAATTTGGGGGTTCGGTTTTCAGTATAATTGTAAGCGATTTCATATACTTAACAGAAAATTTTCAAAAGAACAAAAAATTAATGCAATAATACACTTATAATGGAAAACTTTAACTGATAGCCGTTGATATTTCTGACAATTGTGATAATATTGTGGATGGATTACATTACATATCCACAAAGGCACGACACTTTTTGATACTAAGATTCAGCACAAAGCTGAACTGAGTATATATTGTTTTAATTTCATCAATAGGGAGGAAATAAGATGGGGAAATATTCATGGTCCAAATTGATGTTCTTCATGATGCTGGTACTTGTATTGGCACTTGCTGCATGCGGCGGGGGATCATCGGAAGAAGAATCGTCAGAAGACTCCGGCGACTCCAGTTCTGAAGGCTCATCAGAGGAATCGAAAGATGAGAGTGAGGCAGAAGGGGAAACTGGAGAAGTATATAATTATGAAGACTTCAACCAGGTCGTATCCAATGACGGAGAGGCAACTGGGGAAGGCACTTTGAAAGTCGGCCTGACTTCAGATACGCCTTTTGAAGGGACATTGAACTGGAACTTGTATCAGGGTAACCCGGATGCTGAAGTATTGGGATTGTTCGATGAGCCATTGCTTACAATGGATGAGGACTTCCAGTTTACAAACGACGGGGCACTGAACTTTGAAGTCAATGAAGACGACAAGACAGTGACATTCACAATGCAGGAAGGCGTCAAATGGCACGATGGCGAACCAGTTACAATCGATGACTACGTGTACTCATATGAAGTCATCGGTCATCCTGACTATCCGGGTATCCGCGGTGCTACCGATGGATTCACTCTGATTGAAGGGTATGATGAGTATAAAGCAGGAGATGCAGACTCCATTTCAGGCATCGAAGTAATCGATGACCAGACTGCTGTCTTCACATATAAGGAAATCGCACCATCACTTACAGCGGGCGGTTTCTGGTACTATGCAATGCCTGAACACCACTACGAAGGTGTCGAGATCGCCGATATGGCTGAAGCGCCTCAAACGCGTGAAAACCCACTCGGCATAGGACCATACAAAGTAGATTCTGTGACGCCAGGGGAATCTGTAGTCATGAGTAAGTTTGAAGACTACTGGAGAGGTGAACCAAATCTTGACGGCATCGAATTGAGCGTCGTATCGCCATCATCAATCGCGAACGCTCTTGAAACAGGTGAAGTGGATTATGCAATCAACTTCCCGACCGACCAATATCCGGACGTAGCTGAAATGGACGGTGTCGAATGGCTTGCCAATATCGATGGCGCCTATACCTACATCGGCTTCAAGCTGGGTGAATGGAACGAAGAAGAAGGCAAAGTGGACTACAAACCTGAAGAATCGAAAGTCGGCGATAAAGAACTGCGCCGCGCGATGTGGCACGCGATGGACAACGAAGCTGTAGGTAAACGCTTCTACAACGGCCTCCGTTGGGAAGCAACTACACTGATTACGCCGTATCATGCCGAATGGCACGATGACAGCATCGAAACACCGGAATATGATCCTGAGAAAGCGAAACAGATTCTGGATGATGCAGGTTATGAAGATACAGACGGTGACGGTTTCCGCGAAACACCAGAAGGCGAACCACTCGAATTGAACTTCGCTTCAATGTCCGGTGGGGATACTGCTGAACCACTTGCAAACTACTACATCCAATCTTGGAAGGATGTCGGCTTGAACGTCAGCCTGACAAATGATCGCCTGATAGAATTCAATACATTCTACGATATGCTTGAAAATGACGATCCTGAAGTCGACATCTACCAAGGCGCATGGGCGTAGGCTCCGATGTAGACCCGTATGGTCTATATGGTCCGGATGTGGCATTCAACTATCCACGTTACGAAACTGAAGAAAGCACTAAATTGATGGAAGAGGGCAACTCGCCTGATGCGCTTGATGTAGAGAAGAGGAAAGAAATCTACAATGAATGGCAGGCACTCATGGTTGAGGAAATGCCAGTCGTACCGACTCTTTACAGAGCATATGTCGTACCAGTCAATGATAGGGTTACAAACTTCGGCATTGAACTTGGACACGATGAAGAGACGCTTCCGTACAAATGGGGCGTAACTGAATAAGGTTGCACCCAGTAGCACCCATGCAGAGCATGGGTGCATTTTTGTTGTGCAGGATAATCGATTATGATAAATTAGTACCTAGTTATAATATGAGAGTATAAGGTGTGGTCTAATGAAAAATGTTGGCGTATTGGGGCTCGGAACCTACGTGCCGGAAAAAGTGTTCACCAATCATGATTTCGAAAAAATTCTGGATACATCAGATGAATGGATTACAGAAATGACAGGTATAAAAGAACGGCGCTTCGCTGAAGGAATGGAAACAAGTGATATGGCGTACGAAGCTGCGGAAGAAGCGATAGCAAACTCCGGGGTCGCCAAAGAAGATATCGATCTGGTCATTGTTGCGACATCGACCGGTCACCATAAATTCCCGACTGTCGCGACGACAATCCAAAACAAGCTCGGACTCGAGGCGGTACCATCAATGGACCAGCTCGCTGCCTGCACCGGCTTCATCTATGCCATGGTGACAGCCAGCCAGTTCATCGGGGCTGGCACATATAAAAATGTGTTGGTGGTCGGAGCGGACAAACTATCCAATATCACCGATTTCGACGATCGCTCCACTGCAGTGCTCTTCGGTGACGGAGCTGGGGCTGTAGTAATGGGTCAAGTGTCTGAAGGATATGGCATACGCTCCTTTGAACTCGGCAGCAACGGCAAAGGAGGACCTTATCTGTATGACGATGAGGACACCGGCGACATTCGGATGAACGGCCGCGAAGTGTTTAAATTTGCGGTCAGGCAGATGGGCGAATCGAGTGTCAATGTTACCGAAAAAGCAGGTCTTACAAAAGAAGATATTGATATGCTGGTGCCCCATCAGGCCAATATACGCATCATGAATGCTGCGCGCGAACGCATGGGGCTGCCTGAAGACCGTATGAGTGTGACAGTTGATAGGTACGGTAACACTTCAGCTGCCTCAATACCGTTAAGTATCCATCATGAAGTTAAAAATGGTAAGATAAAGGACGGAGACACCCTCGTTCTGGTCGGCTTCGGAGGCGGACTGACCTGGGGTGCAATTTGCCTGACCTGGGGAGATAATAAGGAGGAGACTCATGGATAAGAGAAGAGTAGTTGTAACAGGGATTGGAGCGCTGACGCCAATTGGAAACACAGCGCCTGAAACCTGGGAGAACGCCCTAAAGGGAGTAAATGGTATAGATAAGATCACACGGATAGACAACAGCGAATATAATGTCCATGTGGCAGGGGAACTGAAAGATTTCAACGTCGAGGACTATATTGACAGGAAAGAAGCGCGCCGCATGGACCGTTTCACCCAATATGCCATGGTGGCTGCTGATGAAGCAGTCGCAGACAGCGGACTCGACATTACAGATGACAACCGTGAACGCATCGGTGTCTGGATCGGCTCCGGCATCGGCGGCATCCAGGCCCTTGAAGACGGCTTCAAAGTCCTGTATGAGCGCGGACCACGCCGCGTGAGTCCGTTCTTCGTCCCAATGATGATTCCGGACATGGCAAGTGGCCAGGTGTCCATCAAACATGGCTTGAAGGGACCGAACGGTGCAACGGTTACAGCATGCGCCACAGGTACGAACTCGATCGGTGAAGCGTTCAAGTTCATCGCACGCGGTCAGGCTGATGCGATGGTCACAGGCGGGACCGAAGCGCCAATTACACGGATGGGCATCGCCGGTTTCCAGGCCAATAAGGCATTGACTACGGCAGAAGACCCTGACAAAGCATCCAGACCCTATTCCAAGGACCGTGATGGTTTCGTCATCGGCGAAGGGGCAGGCGTCGTCATGCTTGAGGAACTGGAACATGCCAAAGCACGCGGTGCCACAATATACGGCGAGGTAGTCGGCTACGGCACGACGGGCGACGCCCATCATATCACAGCACCGGCTGAAGGCGGCGAAGGCGGAGCGCGTGCAATGCAGGAAGCGATGAAAGATGCAGGCCTGAAACCGGAGCAGATCGACTACATCAACGGACATGGTACAAGCACGCCATACAATGACCTGTTCGAAACGATGGCAATCCGTTCGGTATTTGCAGATCATGCAGACAAACTGCTTGTAAACTCCACAAAATCCATGACGGGTCACCTGCTCGGCGCAACAGGCGGTATGGAAGCAATCATTACGGTGCTCAGTCTGAAAGAAGGCAAAGTCCACCCGACCATCAATCTGGAAACACCAGATCCTGAATGTGACTTGAACTATGTCCCTGAAGGCATGGTTGAAGCTGATTTGGAATATGCAATTTCCAATAGCTTCGGTTTCGGTGGGCACAACGCAAGCCTTGTATTCAAAAAGTATGTAGATTAATATTCAAATACAAAAGCGCCTCCCTTCATGAAGGGAGGCGCTTTTGTATGTTGGGTGAATCATTTTGTATGGAGATGATGAGCGCTATTTCCGCTTTCTGCCGAGCCCCATGGCCCGCTCCATCTTAGCGACTGTCTTATCCGCTTTGCGGGATGCCTTAACGGCGCCCGCGTCAAGGATGTCGTCAAGTGCGCCACTTTCAAGGTAGTGGTTGACCTTCTCCTGGAAATCAATGAGGAACTGCTCCACCACTTCCCCAAGGTCGGATTTGAATGTGCCATAATTGCTGTCCGCATATTCCTGCTCCAATTCCTGGAGGCTTTTGTCGGTCAGGGAAGCATAGATTGTCAGAAGGTTTGCGATGCCCGGTTTATTTTCCTTATCATATTTTATATCACTGCCCGAATCAGTAACGGCGCTGCGTATCTTTTTGGCAGCTGCTTTAGGGTCATCGAGAAGGGATATGAATCCCTTTTGGTTATCGTCACTTTTCGACATTTTTTTGGTGGGGTCGTTTAGGCTCATGATGCGGCCTCCGTATTCCGGGTGCTTGACTTCAGGGACGGTCAGGACATCATTGTATTTGGTGTTGAAACGTTCCGCGAGTGTGCGGGTGAGTTCAAGGTGCTGGCCCTGATCTTCCCCGACGGGTACGATATCGGTTCCATAGATCAGAATATCAGCCGCCATCAGTGAAGGATATGTAAGGAGGCCCACACTGATGCCGTCGCGTTGGTTTTGTTTACGTGCCTTATCCTTATATTGCGTCATACGCTCAAGTTCCCCGACATATCCGACGCACTGCATCATCCACGCCGCTTTCGCATGAGCCGGTACTTCGCTCTGTATGAACAGCGTGATCTTCTCGGGATCGAGTCCCGAAGCCAGATAGATTGCTGCGAGTTTTTTTGTATTATCCCGCAGTTTAAGACGATCTTGGGGCACGGTTATGGCGTGCTGGTCGACGATGCAGAAGTAGGCATCGTATTCATCCTGCAGCTCGACGAATTGCTTGTAGGCGCCGATGTAGTTGCCGATTGTAGGGATCCCGCTCGGCTGGACGCCGGAAAATAATGTTTTCATGTGTCATCACCTTTAAGTTAGTCATTACTCCTATAATAATAGACTTCTCGAAAGCTTGCAATAAAGCAGATGGCCTTGTATAAATATAAAACCATCATAAATTAATTGAAAATTTGCGGGATTATTAAGGAATTCTCATTTTATTTTAATGTTCGTGCAGTATAATACAAAGTGTAGATGAAGTTGAAGTCGGTTTTCCATTAAATTTAACCAATCGGGATTAAAAAGTGATGGAACCGGGTAAAGACTAACATTACAAATCTTTTGAAATTGGAGTGTGAGCCCCATGGTAACATTATTTACTTCTCCAAGCTGCACATCATGCCGTAAAGCGAAAGCATGGTTACAAGAACATGAAATTCCATATACTGAAAGAAATATATTTTCTGAACCCCTCACATTGGAGGAGGTCAAGGCAATTCTTCGCATGACTGAGGATGGCACGGATGAAATCATCTCCACCAGATCTAAGACGTTCCAAAAGCTTAATGTGGATATCGACACCATGCCGATGCAGGAGTTGTACACATTGATCATGGATAACCCTGGTCTATTGAGAAGGCCGATTATCATGGACGAAAAGCGTCTCCAAGTCGGCTATAACGAAGATGAAATACGTCGTTTCCTTCCACGCAAGGTAAGGACATTCCACCTCAAGGAAGCAAAACGTCTCGCCGAACTCTAAAAAGAGCACCCGAGATCAGCCATATACTTAAAGTGCTATGCCCGCAGATTGCTTGAAAACTGTGGGTATTTTGGCGTATAATGATATGACAATTCCAAAAGTGGTTTTACCCTGGCACATTAAGGTATAGTATAAGTAAGACCATACTTTATGGAGAGGAGTGAGGAGTATGAGGATTGAAAGGATCGATGAGTCTACGATCAAATTTTTCATCACCTACCAGGATATTGAAAAACGCGGCTACGATAAAGAAGATCTGTGGTTGAACCGTAAACGTGGAGAAGAATTCTTCTGGTCAATCATGGATGAAGTGAACCACGAGCACGAAGAAGAATTTTCAATGGACGGGCCGCTATGGATTCAAGTGCATGCCTATGACAAAGGAATCGAAGTGGTCGTGTCCAAATCTCAGGATGACAAACCATTCTCAATGGAGCAGAACCCTATGGATATAAATAATAAAGATGTTGAATCATTCCTTGAAAACATTTCAGGGGAGAAAGACCAGACGACGCCTGTTACGAAAGAGCCAGTAATGGTCAGGTTCGCAGACTTGGAAGACCTCATCAAGTATTCCTATGAAGTCGAAGTCGATGAAACACAGTATGAAGATCTGCTTATCGTCCATGAAGGCAGGTATTACTACCAGATATTCTTCGACCACCGTATGGATTATATGGATACTGAACGGATTGAAGCAAAACTTCTCGAGTACAGTGCACCTGCTGAAACATCCAGCCTCATTGTCGAAGAATACGGAAAAATCATCATGAGTATGAATGTGAGGGGCAAAGTAAGAAAAGTTTTTCAAGAAAATTAAATTATCTGCATCTAAAATAAATCATTTTTAACCTTTTCATCCATATATAGATGAGGAGGTTTTTTTATGTTTATAGCCCACGATGAAACTGGCGGCAACGTCACTGCAAGTGAAGCAGTCAAGAACAGAAAATATTTCTGCCCGGTCTGTCTCGAGCGGGTCGTATTGAAATCAGGCAATGTAAAGACACCCCATTTCTCCCACCATCGCATAGTAGACTGCATCAGGCATCTCTACAAAAAGGAATCATTGGCTCACTTGTCGGCGAAGCATGAACTGTACTTGAGCCTCAACAAAAATCACACTGCTGCAATGGAATATTATCTGCCCGAAATAGAACAGATTCCAGATCTGCTTGTAGGGAAGCGCGCCATCGAAATCCAATATTCCCGATTTCTCCAACACTCATCATCGAACGCTCGAAAGGGTACCATACACTCGGCATGGATGTTATATGGGTGCTTGACGAAACGGCGCTCCGCATTAACGCCGCGCATGTGATTCCAACCCATTTCCAGTTGTCGACACAGTTTCAACATGCCTTGTTTACATATCATGGCACGAACAGGCAATTGAAGAAATGGATGTTGCATCATCACATCGGCGCAGGCCGTTGGCTGTACCATGTAGAGGGTATGGATGCAGAAGCACTAATGTTGGACCATGAAGCAATGCCTAGACAGATGCATCAGATGAATGGGCAGGATATCAAACGGCTCATCCAACATGAACGCCGGCAGAAAAGTCGGTTGAACCCCACGCTTACATATATTTATCAGCTTGGCCTCGATCCGGCTGATCTGCCGAAGCATTTGCTGTACATTACAGAGTCCGAGCGCTGGATCATGAACAGTCCCCTCGAATGGAAGCTGTATTTGATGTTTGCCCTAGAGCGGGGGCGCTTGACGATTGAAGATTTCAGACGCTTCATACACCTGCGGGAAATCCAAGGGGCGCCTCAAAGCGAGCAGGTAATCCACAAGCTGCTTAGCGACTATAAGACGTTATACAATTCACAATAAGTTTCGAGACTTGAAATTTATACGCAATATTGAGAAAATTGGACTATCTGAAAATTGGAGGGTACATAATGGCAAAAGTAATAACACGTGAAGAACAACAGGAGAAGTATACATGGAATCTCAAAAATATCTTCGAGTCGGACGAAGCATTCGAAGAAAAGTATAAGGAACTGGAAGGTAGGCTAGACGAAGCGGAACAATTCGAAGGGGACATCGGTTCCCTGGAAAAACTATCAGAAGCGCTTCATACCCAGCGCGAGTTGACGGAGGAGATAGGCAAATTATTCGTCTACTCACACCTTAAGCATGACCAGGATACATCTAATGACACTTATAGCGGCATGGAAGCCAAGGCGCGCACACTGGTCGTCAAATTCAATACGGCATGGAGTTTCCTGGTGCCTGAAATCCTGCAGATTGATGAAGATACGCTCGAAGAATGGCGCCAGGATGAGCGTCTTTCCGAGTTCTCCTTCGATCTTGAAAAATTGAACAGGAAGCGGGAACATATACTCAGCGACAAGGAAGAGAAGCTTATGGCGCAGGCAGGGGAAGTGCTGTCCAACCCGACGTCGACATTCGGCATGTTCAATAACGCAGACTTGGAATTCCCGGATGCGATCGATGCTGAAGGAAATGCGCATACACTCACACAAGGCACTTACATTGATCTCCTCAAATCGAGCGACCGTGAACTGCGCAGATCAGCCTATGAAAATCTATATAAGACTTACGGTTCATTCAAGAACACATTGAGCCAACACTGCAGGGTGTAGTATCCACACATGTCTTCGAAGCACAGGCACGCGGCTATGAATCGGCGAGGCATCAGGCCCTCTCCAACAACTTCATTCCGGAGGAAGTGTATGATAACCTTGTGGCGACCGTCAACAAGCACCTGCATCTGCTGCACCGGTATACTGAACTGCGCAAGCAGCTGCTCGGGCTCGATACACTGAAGATGTATGATGTCTATACACCGATGGTGAAAGATGTCGATTTCAAGATGGAATATGAGGAAGCGAAGGAATGGATGCTCAATTCATTGGCACCGATGGGTGAAGAGTACGTAGGCATCGTCAAGGAAGGCCTCGAAAACCGCTGGGTCGACGTCTATGAGAATAAAGGCAAGAGAAGCGGTGCCTATTCCTCCGGTACCTACGGCACTAATCCTTTCATCCTCATGAACTGGCAGGATAATGTCAACAACCTATTCACCTTGACGCACGAATTCGGACACAGCGTCCACAGCTACTACAGCAGGCAGAACCAGCCGTCGAACATGTCCGGCTACTCCATATTCATCGCCGAAGTGGCGAGTAATTTCAACGAGGCGCTGCTTGCAGACTATATGTTCAGGAATCTTGAGGATAAAAAGAAGAAACTATATCTGTTGAATGAGCAGCTGGAAGGATTCAAGGGATCGGTATTCAGGCAGACGATGTTTGCTGAATTCGAACACAAGATCCATACGATGAAGGAAGAGGGCGAGCCGCTGACTGCCGGAAGCCTAAACGAAGTGTACGGGGCGCTCAACCGCAAATACTTTGGAGATGTGATGGAGTACGATGAATATATTGAAGTGGAGTGGGCACGCATCCCGCACTTCTATATGAACTATTATGTCTATCAGTATTCTACAGGTTACGCAGCTGCAGCCAGCCTCTCGAAGCAAGTGCTTGAGGAAGGCTCTGAGACAGCTGAGCGCTATATCAACGAATTCCTGAAGAAGGGGTCTTCAGACTATCCGATCAACGTCCTCAAAAATGCAGGTGTTGATATGACGACTGCTGAACCAGTTGAGAACGCGATGAAAGTATTCGAATCACAACTCGACCAGTTCGAAGCACTGCTCAAGGAAATATGATGATGGAATCCGAACCTCTTAGGTTCGGATTTCTTTAATTATGTAGACATGTAGACGAAAGTTGTACAAGTATAATCTGAATACGTTTTCATTTTGTCTGTATTGTGAAAAGACATGCAAAATGTTGTTTGAGGTCTTTAACCGTGGTATATTACGTATATGGAATTTTTCTCACTGAAACATACCCCTTTGTTGTAACAGTGAAAAATTTCTCCCATCCCCTTTGTTTGAGCAGCACACTAAAGAAGGTGTGCTGCTTTTTTTAAAAAAAGATGATAATATATATGAAGCACGGAATCCTTTTGGATTCCGTGTTTTTTTATTGGCGGAGAGACATGAAGAATGGATTGGGTGTCTAACTCCCGTTCGTCTGGGCGACGAAGGCGAATTAGCGGTCTAACTCCCGTTCGTCTGGGCGACGAAGGCGAATTAGCGGTCTAACTCCCGTTCGTCTGGGCAACGAAGGCGAATTGGCGACCTAACTCCCGTTCGTCTGAGCAACGAAGGCGAATTGGGGGTCTAACTCTCGTTCGTTCCGGAGACGAAGGCGAATTGACGAGCTAACACCTCACTCATTCCAGCAATCAAAAAAACCCCCTGGGGACCGGATTTTTATCCAGTTGACAGGGGGTGTACTGTTAAAATTATTCACTCAATGCTGACGATCCGCCGCGGATCTGATAGTAGAAGCCCGCTTCCGTCTCGACTTCTTCAATCAGCCGCTGCAGTCTGAGTTTTTTCAATTCATTTAATAAAAGACCGGTACGCCATTCGAAAACTGTCTTGAGTTCGTGGAAGCTGACGACTTCATATGTCTCAATGTAGTCGTGGATGCTTGGCAACGGATTCTTTTCTATTTCATGGTCGATGAGTTCATTGATGATATACGTGTAGATATGGTACGGGTACACACCTTCCACTTTAATGCCTTCCGCTTCGACATCTCCTGAAAAGAAGACGAGTGACGGAAGGGATTCGACATCCATTTCACGGTAGACCATCAGATCGCGTCTGAGGAGGCTCCGTACCGAACCTGATTGGGCATCTGCCGTGAACGACTTGACATCGAGTCCCGCAAGGCGCGCGCTCTCTTCCATATGTTCAATCGTGCAGATGTTGCGGTTCGGCATTATGCGGTTCAGCACATAGCGCATGAATGCGCGGGCTTTGTTGCGGCCTTGGATTTCGGCAGCTTTGTAGGCTAGTGCGATATTGTCGATATCTGTTGTGGATTGGGCCTGACATTTGGTCAGGACCTGAAGGGAAGGTGCAAGTATTTTTTTGACTGTCACATGCCCGCGATATTCAATCTGAAGCCGGTTGATGACGGGCTCCAGGGCGCGACAGTCTTCTGAGAACGGATCGAAAAAGTAGAATATCTCAATCTGATGGGATACGGGTTCTAATACAAGTGCCTGTTCTCCAGTTCTATTCATGTCCTCACCCTGCTTATTCTTCTATCGTATTCACCATATGATTGGCCGTCATTTCGTAACGCTTCATGATGAACGTGCGTAAATCACCATCAAGTCCGACGTCATCCATCGCTTTATCCATATTTTCAAGCCATGCATCCTTTGCTTTTGGAGTGATGCGGAATGGATTATGGCGTGCCTTCAGCATTGGATGTCCATATTCTTCCATGTAAAGGTTCGGACCACCGAGGAATTGTGTTTGGAATAATTTCTGCTTGTACGCCGTTTCGGTCAAATCTTCCGGAAACAAGTGGTTGATGCGTTCATCGTTACCCACATAACCGTAGAATATATCGATCATTTCATACAGCTTTTCACGGCCGATATCGTTATAGGGTATTGGCATAATTGTCACCTGTCCTGATTTCCGTCAGTTTATTGTAGAAACGCTCCACTTTGGTTATCTCTTTGCGCTGCTTGATATCATACTCCTTAAGGAGGTCCTGGAAGATGGTCTCACCCTTGTCCCGATTCGACACCTCATATTCCAACTCCAGATCTTCTGTATCAAGGTAATTGTTCTTATCCAGCACAAGCAGCCCATCCTTATACGGTACTTCCCGTCTCTCGGTCGATAAAGCACCATATATCCTGAGCTGCGTCGTATCGATATTGAAGCGCTCCAATTCGTTGCAGATGATTGCGGGGAGTTCCTCTCGTCGGATGTTCTGGTCGAAGCTGAGGTCGTTCTCCACTTCTCCATGGTATTCCATGACGCCTTTATCGGTCGGTTCTTTAAGGGTCATGACCTGGTTGCCGCGCGCTGCACGGATTCTGAGCAATAGGCGGTTGTGTTTAAGATCCAGAATCCGGGGTATCTATATAGAAATTGGTCTGTATGACCGGTTCGGCATTTTGGAAGAATGCTTTATCCAACCGGCCATATTCATCGCCTGTCAATAGATTTTTGAATTCTATCTCGAGTTCTTTCATTAAATCCACTCCTTAATGTATATTATCTATAAATTGAAAAGGACTGTAAAGTAAACAGTTTATGTCGTTATCAAATACCATTTACTATGGTAGAATAAAGTGCGCAAGGAGTGAGGAAATGGACATTTATGTTAATGAAATCAAATATGAAGATGAAGCGCTCAAATGCCTATCCGAAGAACGGACGGAAGGGCTTCAGGCAGCGGCGCGCATGACTGTCGACCCGGATGACCAGAGCTTCATCTATCTACTGGACGACGGCGAGGCATCCAGTAGAGTGCATTTTGGAGAAAAGACATGGCACATGCTGCGCGAGCACCACGGCAGCGAAATCATTTTGAACACCGATGTCATATTGACTGACTTCTGGGATCAGCTGGATCACCTGGTCGATACCATCGAAGGCAACAACTACGGGGAAGCATTCGAAAGGGCAGTCAAGGAAACATTCAAACAATAGAAGCGTTTTAAGACTGGAGTGTAGAGGATGGAACAATGGGAGAAGTTCCTCGCACCGTACAAGCAGGCAGTGGAGGAACTTAAGATCAAGCTTAAAGGCATGAGGCGGGACTACCAGCTCAACCGCCAAGCCTCCCCTGTAGAATTTGTGACGGCGCGGGTTAAACCAGTACAGAGCATAATCGAAAAGGCAAGTGCCCGCAACATACCTTACGACAAGCTGCAAGAGGGGATGTATGACATTGCAGGCGTCAGGATCATGTGCCAGTTCGTGGACGACATCGAATTGATATGCAGTCAAGTCCGCAACCGTACCGACATGAAAGTCGTCGAAGAAAGGGACTACGTGACGAACACCAAGGAAAGCGGCTATCGTTCCTACCACCTTATTGTGGAATATCCGGTCGAACGGATCGGCGGACCGGTGATCATACTGGCGGAGATTCAGATCCGCACCTTGGCAATGAACTTCTGGGCGACGATTGAGCATACATTAAACTATAAGTATAGCGGGGAATATCCACCGGAAATCAAGAAGCGTCTGCAGAATGCAGCAGAAGCGGCGTATCTGCTCGATCAGGAGATGTCTGAAATACGTGAAGAGATACAGGATGCACAAAAATACTACACAAAAAAACGCAGCATGCGCTAGCGCTCTATGGAAAGGCGGGGTGACACATGAAGTTCTTCATAGTGTCCAAGGGGGACACGAAATCGAACGCACTTAAAGATAAGATGATGAACTATATGATTGATATGAACATGGAACTGGATGACAAGAAGCCGGATATCGTCATTTCCGTCGGCGGGGATGGCACGCTGCTGCAGGCTTTCCACAGCTATCAGCACCTGCTCGACCATACGGCTTTCGTCGGTGTACATACCGGGCATCTCGGTTTCTATGCAGACTGGCTGCCCCACGAAGTGGAACGGCTCATCATCGCCATCCAGAATGATGAATTCCAGGTCATCGAATATCCACTTCTTGAAACGATTATACGGTATGAGTCGGAAGGGACCGAAACGAGGTACCTCGCACTCAACGAAGCGACCTTGAGGACGGATGACGGCACCACCTTGGTGATGGATGTCGACCTCAGGAATCAGCATTTCGAACGCTTCCGTGGAGACGGATTGTGCATCTCGACCCCGTCCGGCTCGACAGCCTACAACAAGGCGCTCGGCGGTGCACTGATCCATCCTTCGCTGGAAGCAATCCAAATCACTGAAATCGCGTCGATCAACAACCGGGTCTTCCGGACCGTAGGCTCACCGTTGGTATTGCCTAAACACCATACCTGTCAGGTGCTGCCGGTCAACAGCGAAGTCTACAAGATGACGATCGACCACATCAATCTTGTGCATAAAGGCGTCAAATCGATACAATTCAGGGTTGCTGATGAAAAAGTGAGATTCGCCCGCTTCCGTCCGTTCCCATTCTGGAAACGGGTGCACGATTCTTTCATATCGTAGGAAAAGCACTCGCAGGGTGCTTTTTTCTTTTGTTTTGATGTAGAATGAAATTCAATATGAACAGGTGGTGGCAAAATTGGTTGAGACAATCGAGAAGACTGAGATGGAGATGGAGTACGATGTGCTCCTGGATCACCTCAGGAATGAACGTATAGATGACTTCCGGGAGGCTTTCCTGGACCTGCATAATTATGATCAGAGTGAATTTTATCTTCTGCTTGAAGAAGAGGATCGGCAGCGGCTCTACCATTTCCTCAGCCCGGAAGAGGTAGGGGAGTTCTTCGACAGCCTGGAGCTTGATGCGGACGAGTATGATGAAATATTCGAAACGATGGACGCCCGCTACGCTGCAGATATGCTTGCAGAGATGCAGTACGACAACGCAGTGGATATATTGAGCGGCGTTTCAAAGGAAAAACTGACCTCATTCCTGACGCTGATGCCGAGGAAGGACGCGCAGGAAATACGCAAGCTGATGAATTATGAAGAAGATACCGCCGGTGGTATCATGACAACGGAGTTTGTCAGCCTCACTTCACTGATGACCGTCAGGGAGGCCATGCGCCACCTCAAGCTGAAGGCGCCGGACTCGGAGACGATCTACTACCTGTTCGTCGTCGATGAAGGACGCAAGTTGGCGGGGATCCTTTCTTTGCGTGAGCTGATCATTGCAGATGATGATGCCTATATCGGTGATATCATGATCGAGCGTGTCGTCTCCGCCCGCGTTTCGGACGATCAGGAGGAAGTGGCGCAGATTATGCGTGACTATGACTTCCTGGCGATGCCGGTCGTCGACTACCAGGGTCATCTGGTCGGTATCATCACAGCCGATGACATCATGGACGTCATCGACGAAGAGGCAAGTGAGGACTACTCCAGGCTTGCCGGTATGAGTGAAATCGAGCCGACTTCGGATTCTTCCTTCTCCACAGCCAAAAAGCGCCTGCCGTGGCTGATCGGTCTGACCTTCATGGGGATGATCACCGCCACGATGCTCACGCGCTTCGAAGATACGCTGGCGCAGGTTGCGATATTGGGTGCATTCATCCCGATCATTGGCGGGATGGCGGGAAACAGCGGCACACAATCTCTGCGGTTGCGGTGCGGGGATTGCGACCGGTGAAATAAAGGAATCGAGCAAGGTTAAACTTGCCCTCCGTGAGATGGGTTCTGGCTTGATAACAGGGTCGGTCTGCGGCATTCTTTTATTCACCATCATTACCTTATTGTATGATTCGTCAATTCTTGGTATGATCGTGGGCGTCAGTCTGCTGATTGCGATGACGTTGGCGACACTGCTCGGCACACTCATCCCACTGGTGATGGATCGTCTGAATATCGATCCGGCGGTGGCGAGCGGGCCGTTCATCACCACGTCAAACGATATCATCAGTCTGCTCATCTATTTCACACTTGCTAATGCACTAATGTCTTACCTCATATAAGGAGTAGCTTATGGAACACGGACCATCCGTAGTGTCGCTGGCCATCGTTGTGCTGGCGGCATTACTGACCCCTATACTCATCAGCAGATTGAAAGTCAGCTTCCTGCCGGTCGTTGTGGCGGAGATTATCGTAGGCGTCATCATCGGCGACTCCTTTTTCGATATCGTCGACGGCAACGACCCTTGGCTGAAGGTATTGTCCACACTTGGATTCATCTTCCTGATGTTTCTGAGTGGACTTGAAATCGATTTTGACGCATTTACGCAGAAAGCGAATCGCAGAAGAAATCGAAGATCCTGAAAAGGCCGTTGCCGAACATACTGATGCTGACGACGGGTATATTTGCAGCGATGCTCGGCCTGAGCCTCTTATTTGCGCTGCTTATGCGGGGCCTTGGGATATTTGATGATGTCTTTCTGCTCGTCATCATCATCTCAACCATTTCGCTTGGTGTCGTAGTGCCGACTTTGAAGGAGGCGAATCTGATCAGCACCCGGATGGGGCAGATCATCCTGCTGATTGCAGTCATTGCGGATTTGACGACGATGATAATGCTCGCCCTCTATTCCCAGCTCTACGCGGATGCAAGCAAGCCGTTGTGGCTGATGGGGATACTTGTGGCCTTCGCCATCCTATTCTATTTCCTCGGCCGTGTCATGAACGGCTCGGAGTTCATCAAATCTCTGAATAACGGTACGATGCAGATCGGGATGCGCGGCGTTTTCGCACTTATCATCATGCTTGTCGCTTTGGCTGAAGGTGTCGGGGCCGAGAATATACTCGGTGCCTTCATCGCCGGCTGTATCGTCAGCCTGCTGAAGCCAGATCAGGATATTGTCCATAAATTGGATTCGTTCGGCTATGGATTTTTCATCCCGATATTTTTCATCATGGTGGGTGTCGAGCTGAATCTGCCTGCGCTGTTTTCGGACAGCCGGGTGTTCGTACTGATTCCGGTGCTGCTGTTTGCGTTTCTGTTCAGCAAACTGATACCGGTGGCGTTCCTGCTGCGGTATTTTGACGTGAAGCGCGTCACGGCAGCCGGCTTCCTGCTGACCTCGACACTGTCGCTCATCATCGCAGCGGCAGTCATCGCTGAACAGATCGGCATGATAACGAATTCCGAGAGCGGCATGTTCATTCTGAGTGCCGTAATCGCCTGCATCATCACCCCGGTCGTCTTCAAGCAGCTCTATCCGGAAGGCGAGAATGAAGACCGCGTCATCAATGTGACGATTTTCGGCAACAACCAGCTGACAGTGCCGGTGGCGCACAGCATCGCCGGGGGTCTGTATAACGTCAGGCTCATCTTCCACAAGAATTTTTCCGACTCCAGGGAAAGGAATACAGAGAACCTCTCATTCCAGGAGATACCGGAGTATTCCGAAGAAGCCCTGGACGCAGTCGATGCATTCGACAGCGATATCGTGGTCGTCGGCGCCAATGCGGCGGACATCAATTGGCGTGTCGCGGAGATGGCTAAAAACCGCGGAGTGGAACGGATCATCTATAGAGTTGAAGATCCGACAAGGGAACAGGCCATCAAAGAACATGGGTATGAGCCTTTCTCTGCACTATTGAGCTCGAAGACGCTGCTGCGTGGATTGATCGAATCTCCACATATGATGGATCTGCTGACGGATGAAGAGACGGCCATCTATGAAATACAGATGAACAACTACCGCTACGATGAAATGATTCTCCGTGACTTCCCGTTCACTGCAGATATCATATTCCTTCGGATCATGCGTGGACAGGAGTCGATTGTGCCCCACGGGGACACCAGACTCCAGGTGGATGACCGTATATTCATGACCGGATCTAGGGAGTATGTGGAAGAACTGAAGCGGGAACTCGAACTATATTAACGAATGCACCCTTCGGGGTGCATTTTTTTCTTATAAGACTGTGCTTTCTTTTTTGTTGCAATCAGAGATGAAAAACTGTAGATTAGTAGTAGGTACTAACATTAAATCATAAGCGCGTGGATATGGATCCATGTGTGATGAAAAGGGAGTTTATGACTTATGAATCTCGAAGGTAAAACTTTTGTTATCATGGGCGTTGCCAATAAGCGCAGCATCGCCTGGGTGCCGCGCGGGCCCTCGATAAAATGGGTGCAAAACTGGTATTTACAATATTGAATGAACGCTTCAGGCGCGAACTGGAGAAAATCTTGGGTGACTTGGAAGGCAACCACGACATCATCGTGGAATGTGACGTCACGGACGACGAGCAGGTAGAGGCAGCATTCAAGGAAATCGGCGAGAAGACAGGCGGCATCGATGGTCTGATGCACGCGATCGCATATGCTGGAAAAGATGAACTCCAAGGTGGCTACAGCGATACGACCCGTGAAGGCTTCAAAAACGCGCTCGACATCAGTGCGTATTCCCTGGCAGTGGTATCAAAACATGCTAAAACAATCATGAATGAAGGCGGCAGCATCGCAACGATGACTTACCTCGGTGGAGAGCGCGCAATGCCTAACTACAACGTCATGGGAGTTGCCAAAGCAGCCCTCGAATCCAGCGTACGTTACCTTGCACTCGACCTCGGCGAGTCCGGCATCCGCGTCAACGCCGTTTCAGCCGGCCCGATCCGTACCTTGAGCTCTTCAGCAGTCGGAGATTTCAAATCCATCCTGAAGGAAATTGAAGAACGTGCACCACTTAAACGCAACGTTGATCAGCTGGAAGTCGGCAACACTGTCGCATTCCTGCTCAGTGATTTGGCGAGCGGCATCACAGGAGAAGTCCTCCATGTCGATTCCGGTTACCACATCATGGCTTAATATAGCTGAAGAAGCAGCACCTCCGGGTGCTGCTTTTTTTATTTCGGGATGTATCGGTTGTTGAGTTGAGTGGTGCTAATTCCCGTTCGTCGAGCAGACGAAGGCGAGTTGGGATGTTAATTCCCGTTCGTTGGGCGGACGAGGGCGAGTTGGGGTGTTAATTCTCGTTCGTTGGGCGGACGAAGGAGAGTTGAGACGTTAATTCTCGTTCGTCGAGCGGACGAAGGCGAGTTGGGATGTTAATTCTCGTTCGTTGAGCAGACGAAGGCGAGTTGGGATGTTAATTCCCGTTCGTCGAGCGGACGAAGGCGAGTTGAGATGTTAATTCCCGTTCGTCGCAACAAACGAACGAGAGTTACATCAACACTGACCGCCATCCAGCTTAAGCGGGCAATAAAAAAGCGTTCCAAATATATTGGAACGCCTCTTATCACTCAGCCTTCGCCGAGTTTATATGTTTCATATACCTGCCAGACGCCATTGTCGAGCTGGTAAAGAAGACTCATTTTATCAAGTGTTTCTTGGTGATCGATGCCCACCATGCTGAGTTGACCGAAGATGTCTTCGTACTCCTGGGTAGTCTGTCCCTGGGCAATCGTCAGGTGTGGCACGAAAGGATGGCTGTTTTCGCCATAGAATTCGCCATCATTCAAATCGTCATGGAGAGCGACAAGTTCATCATTCTTTTCTACTTTGAAATAGATGACTAGAGAGTTCGGTGAGAAACTTGAAACTTTCTTGATTTCGATGTCAGTTGGTTTGTGCTTTTTAGCAATTTCTTTCAGATGTTGTGAAATTTTTTCTTTTTCGGATTCATCCGCTTCAAACTTTTCTTTTAGAGTGATGTGTGGGGGATCAGTGCATAATGCGCATCATATCTTTTTCTATATTGGTTGACTTTATCCTGTAGCTGTTTAGATGGAAACATTGCTATTCCGAAATTCATCGTAATTCCTCCCTGCTTTGTTATACCTTAAGTATATCAAAGTTTTCTCAAAATGCCATAATATTCTAACTTAAGAAGTGTTTCATCGCTGGTTCCAAAATGGGTTTCCACGTTTTCCAGATGTGGCCCCCGTCCAACTCTTCATACTTATATTCAAGCAACCGGGTGGAAAGATGCTCATGCAGTTTGCGGTTCGGCGTCAGGAAATCGGCACGATCTTTCGAGATGCTTTCAAAATCATCCTCTTCCAACCCTATAGTATGGTACATGTCAAGATGCATGAGTGAACTTTGGGATTCGAAGCGGGCGATGAAATCATCATCTACGTACGGACTGAGTGCCAATACATTGGAAAATGTGGCCGGATAGGTGATGGCGACCGACAATGCGAAGCTTGCAGCGAGCGATTCCCCCATCAACGTGCGGGAAGTGCCGACTTTTAGTGTCGGGAAGTGTTCATCAATCCAACTCATCAGCTCATGGGCAGTGAAAGAAACGAATTTCTCATGGTGCTTGCCGTTCGGGCTGAAGTAGTCATAACGCCAGTCGACGTCAGGGTAGGGCACCCCGATGATGATGGCTCGGTCTATCTCTTCTGCTTCACGTAATTTTTCATACGTACGCTCAATCTGTCCGAAGCGGAAGAAGTCCTGGCCATCGAATGTAATGATGACCCTATGTTTATAAAGGTCTGAAAAGTTTTTTGGTATATAGTACTGGATTTCATAAGTGTCATTTAAAATTTCCGATTTGAAATCAATACTGTGTATTTTTCCTGGTGTCATTTCCATAAAAATTACCCCCTCTTGGTTATTCTACCAACAAGGGGGCAAGTGTGAAACATCAATGATGATATTTAACGCTCATCATCTCCGTAATTCATATTATATTCCTGTTCATCTTTAAGGCGTTTCGGATAGTCCACATGCCAGAAATCTGCCGATTTGACTGTGGCTGGGTCTGGAGAGTAGATTGCGTACTTTCCTGATCCCTTTTCCTTCTTCTGCTTCTCGAAGTCCTTCAGTGCGGCGATGGCCGGCTTCTGCAGGATGAGTATGCCGATGACGTTCAGCCAGGCCATGAGGCCTACACCGAGGTCACCCATATCCCAAGCAAGTCCCGCCGAGTTGATCGTGCCGTAGAATACCGAGCCGATCAGCAGTACACCCAGCAGGGTCTTCACGATCGGCCAGCGGCCTTTCGTCAGATAGACGAGATTCGTCTCTGCGATATAGTAGTATGCAAGTATTGTAGTATAACAGAAGAATAGAAGTGCAAATGAGATGAAATAAGAACCGAATCCGACGAAACCAGCCTGGAAAGTATCCTGGCCACTGAATGCCTTATCGAGGCCGGCCTGTGTATAGGCCACTGTGCCTTCTACGTTCTGTTCCCCACCCGGTGTTTCCTGATAGACACCACTGTCTACGAGGAGGCCACCTTCACCATCTGAAACATTGTACATGCCTGTCATAAGAATCATGAGCGCCGTCGCCGTACATACGAAAAGTGTATCGACATATACGGAGAATGCCTGTACAAGCCCTTGTTTGGCAGGGTGTGAAACTTCAGCTGCACCTGCTGCGTGAGGTCCGGTTCCCTGACCGGCTTCATTGGAGTAGATGCCGCGTTGGACGCCGATTGCGATCATCGCACCGATGATGCCGCCGAACTGCTGCTCCATGCCAAAGGCACTTTTGAAGATGAGAGCGAACATGGCAGGTACTTCCTGGATGTTCATGATGACCACTATTATGGCTACAATCACATATACGAGGGCCATGAACGGAACCACTGCAGTTGCAACGTTGGCGATTGATTTGATACCGCCGAAGATGACCAGGCCGACCAGCACTACAAGAATCGCGCCGATTACCCAGTGTGGCATGGTGAACGAGTTCGTCATGGAGCCTGCTATAGAGTTGGACTGGATGCCCGGAAGCAGGAAGCCGGTGGCAAGAATTGTTACAAGTGCGAAAACTGCGGCGTAGATTTTACCGAATTTCCCACCTATCCCCTTTTCTATGTAGTACGCTGGACCACCGCGGTACTGATTGTCTTCATTCTGCTTATAGATCTGCGCCAGAGTGGATTCCACAAATGCGCTGCCTGCTCCTAGAAAGGCAATGAGCCACATCCAGAATATCGCACCTGGGCCTCCGATGTAGATGGCTGTAGCGACCCCGACTATGTTTCCCGTACCGACACGGCCGGATAAAGATACCGCCAAGGCTTGGAAACTGGAAATTCCGACTGGTGATTTCTCCCCTTGGAACATAAGCCGGATCATTTCCTTGAAGTGCCTGATCTGGAAGAAGCGCATCCTCAAACTGAAGTACAGTCCTACGGCCAGCAGGCCGTATACAAGAGGCGAGCTCCAAACGAGGCCATTAAGAAAATCAACGATTGTCTGCATAATATTTCCCCTTCCCCTTTGTGCTGAATATTCTGATAATGTTAATTTTACTTGTATACAATTCATTTGTCCACATAAATATTATTCGGTATTCTAATTTATGATACAATGGGTTCTACTTTAACAACCTGTAAGGAGATTATGCCAATGACTAATAAAGTGTGGTTCCAAACTGGTATTGCAATCATCATTACACTGCTGATCATCATGCTGGTCATCAGGGTCCAGGTCATTTTTGAACCGATATTCACGGTAGTCGCGACGATTTTCTTCCCGCTTCTGCTGGGTGGCCTCCTGTATTATATCACTGAGCCGATACAGCGCTTCCTGGAAAAACGGCGTGCCGGGCGCCTGACGAGCATTCTGGCGGTTTTCGTCATCATCCTGCTAGTGATTGCTCTCCTCACCATCCTGATCGTGCCGATGGTGACGCAGCAGGTGCAGAACTTGATTTCCCGTGCGCCGGTAATTCAGAATGAGATAGAACAGCTGTTCAATTATGCGCTCTCCCAGCGGGATAAACTGCCGTTCGACCCGCAGAAATATATCCAGGACGCCCTGGACCGCGGTTCCGAGATGCTGTCGAACGTAGCGAGCAATGTCATGGCGATCCTGTCAGGTACGGTCAGTGTCCTGATTACGTTCATCCTGATTCCGTTCTTCTTCTTCTTCCTGCTGAAGGATCACGAAAAATTCGTGCCGGCCATGGTTTCTCCGTTCAAAGGCACATTCAAGCAGTTCATGACCGAGCTGCTGCATGACATCGACAATACTTTACGCGCATTCATCCAAGGGCAGATGCTGGTCAGTTTCATCCTTGGCATCATCCTCTATATCGGATACATCTCCATTGGGCTTGAATATGCACTATTGCTTGCGATATTTGCACTGTTCATGAATCTGATTCCCTTCATCGGACCTTGGATGGCATTCGTGCCGGCTGCGCTGCTCGCGTTGATCCAGGATCCGTTCATGCTGATATGGGTATCTCTGATTACCCTGATCGCCCAGCAGATTGAAAGCAACCTGATCACGCCGAACGTCATGGGGCAGACGCTGAACCTTCATCCGCTCACCGTCATCACGGTCGTCCTTGCAGCAGGTAATATCGCCGGATTCATCGGCATGCTGATTGCGATCCCAACCTATGCAGTGATCAAGACCGTCATCAGAAATATATGGAATTACCGTTCCAACATCAAAAACACAATGTTGTCAGAACCACGCAACACTTAGAACTGACGGGGGGATCCCCGTCTTTTTTGATGATGAAATGCCACATTGCCGCTTGGCTGGTGTAGAAAACGGGTATAAGTAATGGAATAATCCTGATGGGGGATGATGCCATGAAAGTGACGATAGTGGGCATGTGGAACGGTTTCCCAAATATCTGGAGCCGACATCCGGCTGTCTGATCAGAAAAACGGTGTGAACCTGCTGATCGATGCAGGAAGTGGCGTAGCCGCCCATGTACAGAAGTATGTTGATATCCACGCCATAGACCACATATTCCTGACGCACTACCATCATGATCATGCAGGGGACATCCAAGCTTTTGTACTGGCGCGCAAGGTTGCGCGGCAACATAAAAAGACCGATCGGAATCTGAAGGTGTATGGGCCGGAAGGTGGCCTGCCCGTACGTGAGATCCGCCGTGCACGATATAGTACATTCCAGCCCATCCGGGCTCAGAAGGCTTATACAGTCGGTCCTTTCAAACTGGAGTTCCACCGCAATGAACACAGTACGGAAACTTATGCAATACGGGTGACGGATGATACGGGTGCTGTCCTCGTCTATACGTCGGATACATGCTATCGGGGCAGCCTGGTGCGTTTTGCATTCGGGGCGGACCTGCTCATTACCGACTGTAGGCTGTATGAGGGCTATGACGGCAAAGTGGAGGGTCATATGAATGCAGAAGAGGCTGGACGCCTGGCTTCAAAGGCAGACGCCGCCGAGACGATACTGACAAATCTACCCCACCACGGCGCGTTGGAAGTACTGATTGATAGTGCCAAGCAGCACTCCATCAAAAATGTCAGATTGGCCGAGGCCGGCATGCAAGTTGAAATATAGAAGGCGTAAATTTTATATTCCTAACAAAAAAGGATGGTCCCCAAATAGGGTCCATCCTTTTTCTATGCGGCATCCGAAGTACGCCGCTCCTCTGAATCAATCTGATACAATACCCGGTTGATCTCCACCTGGTTGATCGCTTCCACAACGAAGTATGCAATGATGGAATAGATGATGATAACCGCAATCAGAAGCACATTCGATTGGATGACGCTTAAAACGAGCGCCGGCATGAAGACGAGAGCCATGAAGATGAGGAGCATCCCCATACGGTTACCGCTTATCGCCCGTTGGGCTGAGGCGACCTCTTCGCCATATTCACGGTTGATGCGTTCAAGGTCTATCGCAGACGGGTCCCGGTAGAGTTTTGTTATCCTGATATCTCCACCATATGGATTTTCGACATAACGCAAGTCCATATGACTGTTATTCCATGTCAGATACTTAAAAAAATTCACAATATTCCCCTAACTATTCAAAAGATTGTGAGTTTATTATATACTGTATACATATTTAATTCAAAGGGGTGTTTTATATGGCTCAGAAAGGATCGGATGACAAACAGTTTTCGAGACGCGATTTCCTTAAAACGACCGGTGTGGCGACAGGAGGCATCATAGGCGGCTCTTTGCTTGGTGGCTTTGTCGGCTATAATTTGGACGACGGCGACACCGCGTCAGACACCAGTGGCGAGAACAAGGGTGAGGGCGCGGCAGACGGCAGCGCAGAGAACCCGGGCAGGATCTTCTTCCATAATGATGCACAGTTCGAAACGATTTCACAGGCTATGGAGCGCATTTATCCGGAAGATGATATGGGGCCTGGCGCAATCAAGCTCGGTGCACCTTATTTCCTGGATATGCAGCTGGCAGGCGCATACGGCAACAACTCCAAGGAATACATGAAAGGGCCATTCTATGAAGGGGAACCAACCCAAGGCTACCAGTCGCGCCTGACGCGGGCAGAACTGTTCACTTTAGGCATAGAGCGCCTGGATACGGAAGCCAACGAGGCATTCGACGATGACTTTTCAAAACTTGATGGTGAAGACATGGATGAAGTATTGACGCGCTTCCAAAAGGGCGAAGCGGATATGGGGGTGCCCCGGCGACAGCAAAACCGGAGGATTTCTTCAATCTGTTGCGCTCTGCGACAATCGAAGGGGTCTACTGCGATCCGATGTACCGCGGCAACCGTGGTATGGAAGGATGGAAGATGAAACAGTTCCCGGGACACCAGCACCAGTATATCGATAAGATCGACAGCGGAGAATTTGAGGATATCAAACCGCAATCTCTATATGGAGGTAAGAGCTGATGGCAAAAGAACTTGAAAAAGTGGATGTATTGACGGTCGGTGTCGGATGGACAGGCGGCATCATAGCAGCTGAAGCAGCCAAAGAAGGCCTAAAAGTAGTGGGGCTTGAGCGCGGTAAGGAACGGGGTACGGAAGATTACCAGAATATCCATGACGAATACAAATACGCGATACGCTATGAATTGATGCAGGATGTCTCCAAAGAGACGCTGACATTCAGGAATTCTCCTGACCAGCGGGCATTGCCGATGCGCCAGCTCGGATCGTTCCTCCTCGGTGAAAACCTCGGTGGAGCGGGCACGCACTGGAACGGGCAGACATGGCGGTTCCTGCCGTACGACTTCGAAATCCGCAGCATGACGGAAGAGAAGTACGGAGAGGATAAACTGATGGAAGATGACGGTTACAGACTCCAGGACTGGGGCATTACATACGATGAGCTTGAACCCTACTTCGACCGGTTTGAGAAGACATGTGGCCTTTCCGGTGAGGAGAACCCACTCGGCGGCAAGCGTTCGGATGCCTATCCGACCCCCCGATGATCAAAACACCGATTCTTAAGAAATTCGAAAAAGCATCATCCGGGCTTGGTTACAGCCCAATCATGATGCCTTCAGCAAACTTGAGTGAAGCATTCGAAAACCCGGATGGCCAAAAGATCCAGGCTTGCCAATACTGTGCTTTCTGCGAACGTTTCGGCTGTGAATACGGCGCGAAGTCCTCTCCTGAAATCACGGTAATACCAACCGCCCGGGAGACCGGCAATTTTGAAGTGCGCACGCATGCCAATGTCGTTGAAATCCTGACGGATGAAGACGATGACAGCCGGGTGACCGGCGTCAAATATGTCGACACACGTACACGTGAAGAGTTTATCCAGCCGGCTGATGTCGTCGTCCTGAACAGTTATGTGTTCAACAACTACAAGCTCCTCAGGGTATCAGACATCGGCAAGCAGTATGATCCGGAGACGGAAGAAGGCACACTTGGACGCAGCTACTGCTATCAGATATTCGGCGGCGCAACGGGCTTCTTCGATGAACAGTTCAATACATTCATGGGGGCCGGTGCCCTTGGAATGGCATTCGATGACCATAATGGCGATAACTTCGACCACTCGGACCTCGACTTCCTGCATGGCGGCAACATCTCGGTCACGCAGACCGGCAGCCGGCCGATTGCGAATAACCCGCTCCGTCCGGACACGCCGTCATGGGGCAGCGAATTCAAAAAGGAATCCATTGAAAACTATACGCGCACGTTGAGTGTGTCAGGCCAGGGTGCAACGCTGCCGCATAAGGACAACTATATCGACCTCGATGAGACATATAAGGACGACTACGGTGTGCCGCTCGTCAAATTGACGTACAACTTCAAAGATCAGGACCGCGCCCGCCACCAGCATCTCGCCGAGCGTTCGGCTGAAGTGCTTGAAGAGATGGGGCGAAAGAGGTATCGAAAGCTGCAGAGCTCGGCGACTACAGCATCGTACCTTACCAGTCCACGCACAATACAGGCGGCACGATCATGGGGATGATCCTGAGAAGAGTGTCGTAAACAATTGGTTGCAGCACTGGGACCGCGATAATCTTTTTGTGGTCGGCGCGGGAAATTTCGTGCATAATAGTGGATATAACCCAACAGGTACTGTGGGTGCACTTGCATACCGCTGTGCTGAAGGGGTGATCCGATTCGCCAAGGAAGGCGGACGTCTTGAAGATAAGTAGGTGATATAAATGGATCCATATCAGAATATGAACATCAGCCCGTCTGATAAGCGTAAAGCGGAGAGGAATAAAAGCGCTAGCGCGGGGGCAATGGTGGAAATGGGAATGGGTCTGGCAATAATACGCCGACACCACCGGAAGAGCCGCCGCGGAAGCGGAAGCGGGTGACGCATGAAGAGCCCTTTGCGCCCCTCATGGATCATATCGAAGATCTGAGGTCTATGCTCCTCAAGTCGGCGATAGTGTTCGTCATCTGGTTCTTCACCATATTCTCCACTGTCGGCTGGTGGTTCCCGGTAGTGTCGAAGGGCGCGGATATCGTGGTGCTCGGACCGTTTGAAGTGATCCGCTTCTATATCCAGACCTCAGCGGCCATCAGCCTTGGGCTGAGCATCCCGTTCATATGCTGGTTCCTATGGCAGTTTGTACGGCCGGGCCTGGTCGAGAAGGAGACCCAATTCCTGAAGGGGTCCCTGCCAATCATGCTCATACTGTTCGTTATCGGAGTGTCGTTCGGCTATTTTGTCGTGCACCCGATCAGCTATTTCTTTCTGATTCAGATGGGGCAGGTCAATTTCGATGTGCTCGTGACGGCGGATGAATATATGTCCTTCCTGCTGATTACTACGATTCCTTTCGGTCTGATCTTCCAGCTGCCGATAGTCGTCCTGTTCCTGAGCCATATTGAACTGCTTGACTCAGAGTTCATGCGGAAATCAAGGAAGTATGCATATTTCGCCTTGATGGTCGTCACAGCCATCATCGCACCACCCGACTTCTTCACGCATATCATCACTTTGCTGCCGATGATCGGACTCTACGAAGTGAGTATCGTGCTGGTCAGGCGCAAAGAGCGGCGCGCGGCCAAAAAAGAAGCAGAGAAAGCAGAAGCGGCTTAAAAGGAGGCTCTTAGAGTCTTCTTTTTTGTGCCTGCTTATTTTATCCAGAATGTACCTGCAAGGTGAATATCTGGTATAGTACAATATAGGAAAAGGAGGGGCTTCATAAATGGAAAAAGTAAGAAAAGCAGTCATCCCGGCTGCAGGGCTCGGTACCCGGTTCCTGCCGGCGACCAAGGCGATGCCCAAGGAAATGCTGCCGATCCTCGACAAGCCGACGATCCAGTATATAGTGGAGGAAGCGGTCGAAGCGGGCATCGAAGATATCATCATCGTCACCGGCAAGCACAAGCGTGCCATTGAAGACCATTTCGATCATCAGCTGGAACTCGAGATGAACTTGAAAGCGAAGGAGAAGTACGAGTTGCTTGAGAAGGTCGAGCATGCGACTGGACTCGCAAATATCTTCTATGTCAGGCAAAAATCCCCTAAAGGGCTCGGACATGCCATACATACTGCCAAGCAGTTCATCGGCGACGAACCGTTCGCCGTACTGCTCGGGGATGATATCGTCGATAATGAAGGCGGAAAGCCCGCCATCGGCCAGCTGATCGCCCATTACGAAGAATGCCAAAGTTCGGTCATCGGTGTGAAGCAGGTGCCGGCAGAGGAGACTTCCCGCTACGGTATAGTCGAATACGATGGCCAAAAGGATAACCTTTACCATCTGACCGATATGCATGAGAAACCGGGTCCCGGCGTGACGGATTCCACACTCGCCATCATGGGGCGCTACGTTCTTGCGCCTGAGATTTTTGATCATCTTGAAAAAGGGGAAGTTGGGGCAGGCGGTGAAATCCAGCTGACCGATTCCATCCGGGCGATCATCGAGTCGGGCGGCGATGTCCATGCCGTCGATTTCGAAGGGACACGCTATGACGTCGGCGACAAGGCCGGATTCGTCAAAACGACGATGGAATATGCGCTTAAATCCGATATGCGCGATGAACTGCTTGAATTTATGGAAGACTCCCTGAAGCGTTACGACAGGATAAAAGAATAGAAAAACAGCGGCAGTCCATGCCCCGAAATTCCGGGGATTCGCATGGGTGCCGCTTTTTATCTTCAAGGTGTAAAATTAACCAAAATAAAAAGAGCAAATCAGGCATTTTCCTCCATATATTATACAGGAGGTGCATGTCATGTTTATAACAGATAGAAGAAAGTCAAAAGAATTATTGTTTTACGAAGCATTGGAAGCACGCTGTAGCTTGACGGGTCAGGAAGGGAAGCGGCTTAGGGCGTTGCGCCGGGGCTTCGAAGGAGAGAGCGCCTATGACGCGCTGTGGGAAACGATCGGCCATGACCATCTTTTGATTTTCCGAGACATCTGGCTACAGGTCGGAAATGCAGTGCTTCAGGCAGATGCGCTTATCATTGATGACGGCCAAGTGACTGTGAATGAGATCAAAAATTATTCAGGGTTATATCGGCTGGAGAATGCTGTGTGGTCGGTCAATGGCTATCGTATTTCTGAAGACCCGGTCGCCCAAGTGAGGCGGACTGTCGGCAAGCTGACATATATAAAGTCGAAAGGCGGACATTCATTTCAGATTGACGGGAAAGTCATTTTCATCAATCCCGACTTTAACCTCATCTCTGATTCAGAGGCGGACAACCTGCATATCATCAACCGGGCAATGCTGAAACCCTACATGGGGGACGTTGCAGCGGGGTATGCCGGTAGAGAAGCATCGGACATCGCCGAAACCATCAAGTCATGTATCATCGATGACCCGATGCGCGTCCCAGAACTCGATCCCGGTCGTATAAATCCAGGGATCCGCTGTGCCCGCTGTAGCGCCGTTGATTTATCGATTGGACGGTATGCAGTCGAATGCCGGCAGTGCAGCCACCATGAAACCATCGAGCGGCTGGTCGTGCGCGCTATAGTCGATTATTCCAATCTATTTCCTGATGGCTTCATCGATAAAAAGCAGATCCAGTGGATGCTTGCCGATCAGGTTGGGCTCAGATGTATAGAACACGCCCTGTCGAAATATTGCATAGCCACAAAAAGAGGCAAACATGCAGCATACACTGTCGAAACACCCTATCTTGAAGAATTATTGGCAATCAAGCAGTATAAATCAAGATATGAGAAGAAACCCTCTCAAATTTGAGTTGGCCCTCCAATTCTCGTTCGTCGTCGGAACGAAGGCGAGTTGGCCCTCCAATTCTCGTTCGACGCCAGAACGAAGGGGAGTCGGCCCTCCAATTCTCGTTCGTCGCCGGAACGAAGGCGAGTTGGGTCTCTAATTCTCGTTCGACGCCGGAACGAAGGCGAGTTGGCCCTCCAATTCTCGTTCGACGCCGGAACGAAGGCGAGTTGGCCCTCCAATTCTCGTTCGTCGCCGGAACGAAGGCGAGTTGGCCCTCCAATTCTCGTTCGACGCCGGAACGAAGGCGAGTTAACCCCAACTCCACCCTCACCCCGAACAAAATAAAAACCACTCCCACAAGCGGCGCATTCCGCATGATGGAAGTGGTTCAATATGTCTATTCCAAATATTCGACGACTTCGACTTCGTCGGTATAGTATTTCATATGGTCGCTGACATCCTGATAGACACCGTCGGCGTCATTGAGGCCGTACTCGGCGGCGTCGGTGAGCGGAACGAGTTCAAAGTCATCAAACTCATTGCTGTGCATATAGGTAGGCATGAATTTTACCGCATCGACGGAGATTTCTTCATCGCCTCCACTGTAGGTGATGTCAAAGCCGATTATGCCACCGAGCTTCGTCTCCAAACTCTGCTGGGCGCTGAAGAAGTTGCCGAGTGAGTAGGCGATCACAGTCTCCTCACCGTCCTCGCGCTCGTAGATATCGACGGGCTGCAGCACGTGGGGGTGGTGCCCCAGTATAATGTCGGCCCCGGCATCAGCGATCTGTTCAAATTGCTGGACATGTTCATCCCTCGGGAATTCCTCGTACTCATTCCCCTGGTGCATGCTGACAACCAGCATGTCGACGTCATCCCGCAAGTCTTCCATATCGGATAAAATCGTCGGCATATCGATCAGATTGACGAGATGGTCCTCCCCTTCAGGAACCGGGATGCCGTTCGTGCCGTAGGTATAGGCGAGGAAACCGACCGACACCCCTTCGACGTCGATGATGCGCTGGCGTTTCCGGTCCTCAGGACTGACATTCGCCCCGACATATTCTATCCCTTTCTCCTTCAGAACATCGGTTGTGCGTTCGACCCCTTCGGTGCTGCGGTCGAGTGTATGGTTGTTGGCCAGTGAAACGACGTCTGCGTTCAGGTGTTCAAGCAGATCGGCAGCTTCAAGTGGCGCGTTGAACATCGGATAGCCACTCAGGCGCAGCGCCTCGCCGCCGATCGGGGTCTCCTGGTTCATGAATACGAGATCTTTATCCTGCAGATAGGGCGCAACCTCATCGACCCGGGAATTGAAGTCGTAGCCGGATTCGGTCTCGACATCTTCATAGAGATGGTCATGTATCAGCACATCACCCGTTGCGGCGAAGTTGAAGGATGTCTTCAGGTCGAAATGGGTATCGACCACGGTATGTATCGCGTCTCCGGATATCTGTTCGAGCGTTTTATCATATACAGCATGCGCCTCGTAGTCAGCATCACCGAAAGGGAAGCTGAGCATCAGAAGCATCATCATCTTCAACATATATAAATCCCCCTTGTCCTTTATATTGATTCTACAATGAAGGCACATATATAACCAGTGATTGCATAAAAAAACTTCCCGATCCTAAAATGGATGGGAAGTCACAAATGCCGGTAGCGAGAATCGAACTCGCAGCTCTGCCTTACCATGGCGGTATTTTACCATTAAACTATACCGGCTAGGTGGTGTGGTCGGATTAGGTCCGCCAAACACCATTCATATTATCATGCGTCTTGGAAGTTGGCAAGGGTCATTTTGACACTATTGTCGGGCTGTGCGCCAATTTGTGAAGAAAAGGCCGCCGTAGTACAGGAAGAGGATGATGAAGATCAATCCGCTGGCCGTAAGTGTGGCGGTCACCGTCCCGAATATATCTGCAGTCAGGCCGCCAAGGACCGGACCGATCATTGCGCCGATCCCTTGGATGGAACTGATGACACCCCATGACTCCTCCTTACTGCTCGCGCCGATGCTGCCGGCGAGATATTTATTCCATGCAGGCAGCATGATGCCGTAGGAAAGCCCGATGAAGCTTGCGATGATGAAGATCAGCCACACCGTTTCGAGTGTGCTGAACCAGATGACGCCAGCAGCGTATATGAAGAAGCCGCCGACGATGACGGTGCGGGTGAACCGCTCTGTATGGGCATCGAGTGCCCGGCTCAACACGGTCATTGAAAATCCGACGAGGCCGAATACGATCAGGATAAAGAACGTGTATTCAAAATAGTTCAATTCAAGCAGCGAGGTGATGTATGTCGGCAGGACCGGCAGCAGCATGCCGACGCCGAGCCCCTGAAGCATGATGCCGGGCATGTTGCGCATATGATGGCGCAGGATCTCCCACGTCTCGCCAAGCGGCAGCCGGCGCTTGCGGCGGCTCGCGGTGGCCTCCCCATGCGTCTCTACTTTGTAGTCGCCTGGCAGGATCAGGAAGATGATGAAGTTCAGGGCGAAGACGATCACCATCGCAACGACCGCCGCAGCATCGAATATGCCGATCAGGAAGTTCATGATGACCATGCCGGCACCGAGGCCGGAGAGCCAGGAAAAGAAGATGAGGCCCATTTCCCGCCCGCGGTTTTCATCCTGCACATTGGATAATGCGATGATCCAGATCGGACAGACGCTGATGCCGAGCAGGCATGCTGCGATCAAAAGCGAGTAGAAGCTCTGATCGAACATGACGAGCGCCATGGCACCGACGCCGACGAGGTAACTCAGGAACATCGTCCACCAGGCACCGATTTTACGCATGATGAACCCGAGCCAGATGTTGGTCACGGCATCGAATACATAATGCATCGTGATGACGATGGACGATAGGCTCAGTGAAATGATGCCGATCGTCGGCAGGGCCGGTAGGTAGCTGAGTATGAACATGCCCCGGACGACTTCCGTCAGGCACAGTATGAAAGCGAGTTTCCAGAATCGTTTCTTTTTTGTATTGGTTGTCATTATGTCACCTTTTATAACGCCGTCATCTCCTGTACGGGCATGAGGGCGCTGTATTTTATGGTTGTCATCATTGTTCAGATGATACGGAACGGTTTGCCCTTCTGTCAATTCCCACTATTAAAGAACATTCTTCTATTGTATAATATAAAAGTTGAAAGGTGGCAGGAAAAATGAATTCGAAGACATTGATTTCCCTACTGAAAATTAAAAAGACATACGGGGAATTTCCAGAAACGGTAGCGCACATCTCCATGGATTCCCGTGAAGTGGATGGAAATGCCATATTCGTAGCGGTGCGGGGCCATCAGGTCGATGGCTTCGATTTCATTCCGCAGGCTATGGAATCAGGGTGCCGCTTCATCGTAACAGACCGTCATGCCGATTTGCCAGAAAATGTCGGGCTCCTCGTCGTCAGAGATCCCGTCAAAGTGGCTTCCCTATTCTCGGAATACATCTACAGCTTCCCCATGAAACCCAGACGATGATAGGGGTGACGGGCACGAACGGCAAAACCACCGTGGCCACTATGATCCACAATCTAAGCCGTGCACTCGGCAAGAACAGCGCCTACCTCGGGACCAACGGTTTCGTGGTGAATGATGACCGCTATGCCAGCACCAATACGACCCGGAAACGACCCGGCTCCATAAGAGGATCAAGGAAGCGAGCGAACGGGATTCCGAAGTCTTCACAATGGAAGTATCGTCGCATGCCCTGGGCCTCGGCCGGACGTTCGGCATCGACTACGACATTGCAATCTTCACCAACCTGACCCAGGATCACCTCGACTTCCATAATACAATGGATGAATATGGCTATACGAAGGGATTGCTGTTCTCCCAGATGGGCCAGAACGTCAAAGACCCGAAATACGCCATCCTCAATGAGGACGATCCCTGGTCGGCGCGCTATCGCGCGATGACGCCGCATGAGGTCATCACCTACGGCATGACCGACGCAGCCGACTTCTACCCGTCCGATATCGCGGGCACGCTTGAAGGCTTCACCTTTACATTGAATACCCAGAAGGGCAGTATCATGTCGAATCACCCTTCATCGGCCACTTCAATATTCAGAACCTGATGTGCGCGATCATCAGCGAATGGCTGCAGGGCTATAAGCTGCCGCGCATCATCGGCGCAGTCAGCGACATGGCACCCGTGGAAGGGCGGCTTGAGGTGCTTGACCGCACGCTGCCGATCGACATCATCATCGATTTTGCCCACACACCGGATGCCCTCAGTAAAATCATCGACACAATCGAGCCGTTCGTCACCGGCAGATTGATCTTCCTGGTCGGCATGACCGGCGAACGTGATCTGTCGAAAGCGAAGGAAATGGGCCACATATCGACGCGGGCCGACGTGGCGATATTCACACCCGACAACCCCGCCAACGATGACCCTGCCATGCTGGTCGAAGCGCTCGCCGAAGGGGCGGCGCACGACAATTACCGAACCTTCCTGGACCGGGCTGAAGGCATCGAATATGCAATCGCCCTGGCGGAGCCCGGGGACACGGTGGTGCTCGCCTGCAAAGGCCGCGAGCCATACCAGATCATGGAAGACTATGTAAAGGTGCCCCACCGCGATGACCTGATTGCACTGGACTGCGCCTACCGCAAGTACAGGAGGGATGAGTATGTTTCAGACGACATCATCGATTGAGGGGCAAAACATGCCTGTCTTCATCCATGAGTCCGAGTCGCGCGGAACATTCATCATCAGCCTCCCGGATATCCACTTCAGCATCGAATACCCGCAGTCGTTGACCAGTGAAGAGCAGATCGAAACGCTTGTCCTGCATCTGTTCAGCATGATGGACGAAAATCAGGCTGAAGCAGTCGCCCGGGACATTGTACACGCAATTTTGCGAAAGTAAGGAGACAATTATGGATTTTACTCAAGAAATAGAAAAACGGAAGACATTCGCCATCATCTCCCACCCGGATGCCGGTAAGACGACGCTCACCGAAAAGCTGCTTCTGTTCGGTGGGGCCATCCGCAGTGCGGGTACCGTCAAAGGCAAGAAAAGCGGCAAGTTCGCCACGTCCGACTGGATGAAGGTCGAGCAGGAGCGGGGCATCAGTGTCACCAGCTCCGTCATGCAGTTCGACTTCGACGGCTATAAGATCAACATCCTGGATACCCCGGGACACGAAGATTTCTCGGAGGATACGTACCGTACGCTGATGGCGGTCGACTCGGCCGTCATGGTCATCGATGCGGCGAAAGGCATCGAACCCCAGACCCTGAAACTGTTCAAAGTCTGTAAGATGCGCGGCATTCCGATCTTTACGTTCATCAACAAACTCGACCGTGTCGGCAAGGAGCCGTTCGAACTGCTTGAAGAGATCGAATCGACGCTTGATATCGAAACATATCCGATGACGTGGCCGGTCGGCATGGGGCCATCCTTCTTCGGCATCATCAACCGTAAAGACCACTCGATCAACCCTTACCGGGAAGATGATACGATTCAGCTTGATGAAGACTACGCACCGGTCGGCGGGCACGCCATCGAAGAAGATGAAGCGTTCCGACGGCGATCGAGGAGTTTATGCTCGTTGAAGAAGCGGGCGATGATTTTGATGATGAAAAGATCGCCCGTGGTGATCTGACGCCGGTCTTCTTCGGTTCCGCGCTGTCTACATTCGGCATCGAGGAATTCCTCGATACGTACGTCGACTATGCACCAATGCCGACGCCACGTAAGACCAAAGAAGAGTCGCTTGTATCGCCGAAGAGTGAAGACTTCAGCGGTTTCATCTTCAAAATCCAAGCCAATATGGACCCCGCCACCGCGACCGCCTTGCATTCATGCGGGTCGTCTCAGGGAAATTCACGCGCGGCATGGAAGCCAGGCTGGCACGCACCGGCCGCAAAGTCAAAGTCGCACGCGCTACGATGTTCATGGCAGATGACACTGAAACGGTCAATGAAGCCTATCCCGGCGATATCATCGGCCTCTATGATACAGGAACCTTCCAGATCGGAGATACGCTGTACGCCGGCCAGAAGGTCGATTTCGAAGACCTGCCGCAGTTTACGCCTGAGCTCTTCATGAAGGTGTCGGCAAAGAACGTCATGAAGCAGAAGCATTTCTACAAAGGAATCGAGCAGCTTGTGCAGGAAGGCGCCATCCAGTACTACAAGACGATGCATACGAACCAGCCGATACTCGGCGCGGTCGGACAGCTGCAGTTTGAAGTGTTTGAGCACCGCATGAAGAACGAGTACAATACAGACGTCATTATGGAACCGATCGGCAAGAAGATTGCCAGATGGGTTGAAAATGAAGAAGACATCACCGATGCCATGCACTCATCCCGTTCGAATCTTGTGCTCGACCGCTATGATAACCAGGTGTTCCTGTTCGAAAACGAATTCGCCATGCGCTGGTTCAGCGATAAGTTTCCAGGCATCAGGCTCTATTCGCTGATGTAGGTTTTCGCTTTACATCAGGAACGGAATCGGCTATATTCAATAAGTAACTAAAAGAACATACCTTTCCAATCGGAAAAGGGGAGTAACGAATGGGGCGACCCATCGATGCATCGTCATGACGGAGAAATTCCCGGTGCATCGAGCAATACTTTGTATTGTATCGTGAGACCTTGGCCGCATCTCTACAGAGATCTGCAGCCAAGGTCTTTTTTCGTTCACTCGGAAAAGGAGAGAAGTCAATGGATTTTGCAGTAATTTTAGAGTATTCATGGGTGTTGATCGTCCTCATAGTGCTCGAGGGGCTGCTCGCAGCGGATAACGCAGTGGTGCTCGCCGTTATGGTCAAGCACCTCGGGTTCAAGGAACGCAAGAAGGCATTGTTCTATGGATTGCTTGGTGCCTTCATCTTCAGGATGGTCGCCATCCTGCTGCTCGTCTGGCTCGTCCAGTGGTGGTGGATGCAGGCGCTTGGTGCCATCTATCTGTTCTATGTGTCCATCTCACACCTCTATGCCATCTGGCGCGGGGAGAGGACGCAGCAGCACATGAAGCGGCGGCCGAAGGCAAGAAGCCGAAGAAGAAAGCAGGCTTCTGGCTGACGGTCTTCAAAGTGGAAGTCGCTGACGTCGCCTTCGCCATAGACTCCATTTTAGCGGCAGCGGCAATCGCCCTGGCGCTCCCGGAAGTCGGCGGCGACTTCTTTGGCGTCAACGCCGGACAGTATACCGTAATGCTTGTCGGTGGCCTGATCGGTGTCATCATTATGCGGTTCTTCGCCAACTGGTTCGTCGAACTGCTCAACAAGAAGCCGGGACTTGAAATCGCCGCCTTCGTCATCGTCGGTTGGGTCGGCGTCAAACTATCGGTTCTGACGCTCGCCCACGACGCACTAGGCGTCATACCGGAAGCCTTTCCGCATTCAGTCACGTGGAAATTGATCTTCTGGAGCGTCATGGTGGTTGTCATCGCTGCAGGCTGGTTCCTCAGCAGCGATAGGGCCAATCAAGATGGTGAATCAGTGGAAACAAACAGATAAACGTTCTATAATTGAAGCAATACTGATGAGGAGGGGTCGCCTTTGGACAAGTCTAGGAAGCATATCATTCCGAAAGACCGGTACCGCCGTAAGCGCAGAACATTCAACACCGGCGGTGGACGTGATGAAGAGAAGCAGACAGGACAAGTAGAGGGTCAGATAGATGACCATAAAAGCACAGTCGAGTACAAAGGACCTAATCCGCACGATTATGGCAGTGACGGCAACACAGAAGATATGCAGGCTCGCCGGGAGAATATGGGGACACCATGCATATGGCACCTTCAGGTGGCTATGCCAGGTCCGGAAGTGCACGGCGGAGCAAGGGTAAAGACGACGGCGCTAAAGAGGCAGACACGGGGCCTGATACACGCGATCATGCGGCAGATGGCATAAGTGCCGATGCCAAGAACGGTCCGGAGAACGTGGGAGACACCATGCATATGGCGCCTGAGCCGGGTCCAACCGAGAACACTGCACCGGGGAAGCGCCGGGGAGACGGCGGAGGTGGCCGTAAAGGCGGACGGGGTGGCTGTTTGAGCACCATCCTTCTGCCGCTTATCGCCGGATTGATCGGTGCCTTGATTGCACTTGCCCTATTCAGTGCATTCACTGACGACACGAACCAGGATGAATCTGCGGAAGGTGTCTCAGGAAATGATCAGAATGAGCAAAAAGAGGGAGGCGATCAACAGGAAGGCGACAATAGCGGTGACGCAGAAGTTTCGGATACGACGGCCGCCATCCAGAAGGCGCGCAAGTCTGTGGTATCGATCGTCAACCTCCAGAAGATCGGCGACATCCTCCCTGGACTTGAGCAGCAGACTGACAGTGAACCGGAAGAAGCAGGGACCGGCTCTGGTGTCATCTATAAGCTGACGGAGGAAGATGCATACGTCGTCACGAACAACCATGTGGTCGACGGGGCCCAGGAGCTCGAAGTGACACTTGAGAACGGCACCCAGAAATCAGCTGAAATTGTTGGTACCGACCTATGGACGGACCTTGCTGTATTACGGATGGACCGCGGTGAAATCGAAAATGCCATCGAGTTCGGCGACAGTTCGGACCTCCAGGTGGGTGAAACGGCAATCGCAATCGGTTCACCCCTCGGCCAGGCATTTTCAGGTTCGGTGTCACAAGGTATCATCTCAGGCCTCGATCGTAGTGTGCCTGTCGATATAGACAATGACGGCAACTACGACTGGGAGGCGAACGTGCTGCAGACCGATGCGGCCATCAACCCGGGTAACTCAGGCGGCGCGCTGGTCGACCAGTCAGGTGACTTGATCGGCATCAACTCGATGAAGATCAGCATGCCGACAGTGGAAGGGATCGGATTTGCAATCCCTGTCAACGAAGTGCAGGAGATTGCCACCCAGCTTGAAGAGCAGGGGAAATCTCCCGGCCGTTCCTCGGCGTCCTGCTGCAGGACCTCTATACGGTACCGGCTGAAGTGCTGGTCAATGAGATGAACCTGCCTGATGATGTGGAGTCGGGTGTCATCATCAGCAACGTTGAGGATGGCAGTCCGGCAGACGCGGGCGGCCTCAAGCAGTTCGATGTCATCGTATCGTTCGACGGCAATGAAATTGCGAACATGATAGAACTCAGGAAGTATCTGTATTACGAAAAGGAACAGGGAGAGGAGATGACGGTCGGCTATTACCGCAACGGTAATCTGCAGGAAACGACCATCACCCTGGAATAGTGTGGAGCACCGGGTGACCGGTGCTTTTTTATATGAGTAGGAATGTAGTGGATAGGGTACTGTCAAACAGTATGAAAGTCACCTTGACACAGCTTGATCGGGTGCGTGATAATAAGATGTATTTATGAGAACCGCACGGTTTTGAAAGAAGGGATTGCAATGTTCAAATCGTTGGAGCGTTTCCTCGACTCGCTCACCCCCAACGCGGGATTTTTCTGTACTATCTGATTGCGCTTTTTGTGGCAAGTTCTGTCCTGAGCCTGCCTTTCCTCTATCGTGGGGAGAAGGATACGGCGCTGATCGACACGATTTTCGTCGCAGCCTCCGCCTTGTCGGTGACGGGCCTGACCCCGATTACGATCGCCGAAACGTTCAATACGAGCGGCTACGTGGTCATCATGGTCATCCTGAACCTTGGTGGGGTCGGCATCATGGCCATGGGTACCATGCTGTGGGTGCTGTTCGGCCGTCATATCGGCCTGAAGGAGCGCATGCAGATTGCCGTCGACAACAACCAGTATAAATTCTCGGGAGCGGTCAAGCTGGTCATCGAGATACTGAAGACGTTGCTGATCATCGAAACGATCGGCGCGGTGATGTATTTCATCTATTTTATGGCAGAGTCCAATGATTTCTACTATTCCCTGATGAACGGCCTGTTCCTGTCGGTTTCGGCCACAACGAACGGCGGTATGGACCTGTTCGGCAACTCATTGATCAGCTATGAGGAAGGTTACATACTGCAGGTGCCGGTGATGATCCAGATCATGCTCGGTGCCATCGGTTACCCAGTATTGATAGAAGTCCGCCGCTTCCTCCGGTCGCGCAAACGGAGTTTCCGGTTTACGCTGTTCGCCAAGATTACGACACTCACTTACCTGGTCTTGTTCCTGGTGGGGACGTTCTTTATCTTCGTCATGGAATCAGCGAATTACTTCTCGGAGGATTCATGGTTCAAAACGATGATGAACAGCATGTTCGCCTCTGCGACTACACGGAGCGGTGGGCTGACGACCGTCGATCCGAGCCTGTTCAGTGACGCGACACAGCTTGTCATGAGCGCCCTGATGTTCATCGGCGCCTCCCCGAGTTCCGCCGGGGGCGGCATCAGGACGACCACGTTTGCGCTGCTGATCCTGTTCCTCGTATCGTTCAGCCGGGGACGCAGTGATATCCGCATCTTCAACCGCGAAGTCGACGGTGAAGATCTGCGCCGCGCATTCGCCGTCATCATATTGGCGGTCTTCCTGGTATTCAGCGGCATCATTTCAGTGGTCCTATTCGAGGGCGGCCGCTTCGACCTGATCGATATCATATTCGAAGTCACCAGTGCATTCGGTACGACCGGCTTATCGACTGGCATTACAAGCGGCCTGACCGATTGGAGCAAGGTGGTCGTCATGATCTTCATGTTCATCGGACGGATCGGTTTCATCTCCTTCCTGTTCTCCATGGGCGGCAAGCAGAAGGAACTGTCTTTCCATTATCCGAAAGAACGCATCTTGATCGGCTGATAAACTTCAAATGAGAGGAGTATCCAGACATGCAGGAATTTTTCAGTGTGAGCCTCATACTGACCCAGCATCTCGGACGCAACCTCGGCAGTGCGCCAGGCGTGACGCTGTCGAAGGTGGCCAAATATAAGAGGGGGCTGCTCTTTGAGCAGAACCATCATGTCATCCTTGCCGACCTCGGCGGCACCATCGGCATCGATTTGGACTATATCACCCCGCGCAACCCTGCCATCACGGCGATGAACTATATGGATTATGGCTTCGGCGTGTTGAACCATAAGGATATGGCCAACATTTCACGGCTCAGGCGGTCTTTAAGTTTTCGAAGTTCCCGTGGATGAGCTGCAACATCACCCATCCTGCGACAAAGGAACCGTTTTTCGGGGAGCCGTACGACATCTACAGGACCAACGGCATGAAGCTCGCCATCCTCGGCGGCTATGCCGGCACCTATGATCCGTCCCGCAGTAACGGTGAGCGGGATCTCCATATATCGAACCTCAGCAGCTCCATCAAACGTTGGCTCAGATACATCTATGATACCGAAAATCCCGACTACGTCATCGTCTGCCTCGCCGATGCCGACGATACGATCAGCCGCGTCATCCATGATATGGAAGGCGTCGGGCTCCTCATCACCGGCAGCTGTGACGCGGCATCATATGAGGAGAACCACCACGCGTCTTATTCTGCAGAAGATGACCGGCATATCCCGAGATATCATCACCATCACACCGGCAAGGTGATGCATGTCGAACTCAACTTCAAGACCCGCACCAGCACATATGAATATTTGAGCCATTCCGTCTCACGCATCGACCGCGAAGTGTCCCAGCTCCAAGAAGACCACCGTCTCCTTGATCTGGTCCACTATCACTTGTAGAAAGACGGTACAGACGATAAAAGAGCAGCGCCCCGCAGGTTGTGTGGGCCGCTGCTCTTTGTTTTGGCGGGAATTGGGCGTCTAACTCTCGTTGGTCCGGGACAACGAAGGCGAATTGGGCGTCTAACTCTCGTTCGTCCGCACAACGAAGGCGAATTGGGCGTCTAACTCTCGTTCGTCCGCACAACGAAGGCGAATTGGCCGCACCACACACATCCCACCCCAGATCACAAAAAACCCGCTACACTGCGTCTCGCAGTATAACGGGTCGGGGATTATTCTTCGACGATCTTGTATCTTTTATGGTTGACTACAGTCTTTTCGAACATTTCATGCTCGTCGAAATTTTTATCGATTGTAATATCAACAATGACAGAGTTGTCGTTGACTTTCTCAACTCTTCCTTTCATGCCTTGGAATTCTATTATATTCCCTACTTGTGCTGCTACCACTTCTGTTTCTTCATCCATGCGTCAAACCTCCACTACCAATGATGTAAGACATTATACTAGATGTTCGGCAATATTGAAAGCGTTCGGCCATCCATCACCTGTTAGGCATCCGATGTACCCTGCGCCTTATCGTCCGATGCCACGACCGCTTCAGGCTCCTGCTGTGAAACGGTGGTGTCAGACGCCGCTTCCGAGTCATCAGGGCGCCGCTTTTTCAGCTTATTCTCCGGCTGTCTGCTCTTGGCTATGATCTTACGCGTCTTCTTCACCTTCTTCTTATCCTGCTTGACCTGTTTTTTGAGGTCATACGGGTGATAGGCGCCGATTTCGACCATATAGTCCGCAATACGTGAATGCTGATTGATTGCCTGTGTAAGCTGCCGCCTCAGCACATCGCGCACTTCCGGGGAAATCGTCTCCGTCAACGCGACCGAGTAGGCCCGAACGGCCGATTTGGACGAGACGAGCATTTCATGGACGATCAGTTCATCCTTCTTGTTGCCGGTGTGTTCCAAAATATCATCAAATTCCATTACTGCAGCCTCCCTAAAAGATAAAGGACATGTGCCTTCTATGGTAACAGTGCTTCTATTTCTTCTATGGCTTTCTCGGATATCTGCTTTTCCTTTCTGAGCAGGGATCTGAGCTTGGGATCATCCACCAGGGATTCCAATACGTGCGCTTTCATCAGAGATGCTTTTCTGAGCGTCACGATTTCATGCAGTTCCAGCGTTTCATGCACGCCGAGTGGCACTTCGTTCTTGTCGCTTTTAGCCATGGTCAGCCTCCTGTTGGTATTTATGGCATAAGGATAACATGCTTCTTGTTATTATACGAGAATCTTATCAGAAATCATAAAATTCAATCTTCAATGCCGTAAATCTCCCTTAACTTCACCCGTGCCGAAGCCCGCCAGTTCTTGACGCTCGATGCACTGAAACCAGCAACAGAGGCGATTTCACGCACCGTAAAGCCTTTCAATGTATAGGTCAGCCACAACATCTCCCGGTCATCAAGGACCCGGCGGGCGCTCTCATAGTAGAGTGTCGGCATGTCATCATCGGTCCCGGTATCCATCCCGGCATCGCCGTCAGCACTTACATGTGAAGTATAGCGCGAAACTTTACGGATTTCATCGATCATCCGCTGCTGGATGCGCGTATAGACGAATTGGGATTCGGTCGCCCCTTTGCCTTTGACGGCATCGAAGGCAGTCAGGGCAGAGTAGACGGCCAGCCGACCGACCTGCATATAATCATCTTTATCGTATTGGATGTTCAGTTTATTCATGATGCTGTGGATCATCGGTTCATACCGTTCTATTTGTTCATTCATATGGAGTGTCCCATAACGCATCGATGCATCAGTTATTTCCGGATAAGCCAATCATATGGTGAAACTGAGCAATCTGCCCGGGGACAACACCTAATAAGTCGACTTAACTTACCGTTATATTAACATAATATAAAATATTGTTAATTATATGTTAAATAATTAGCTTTTAATGTATAATTTAAAGATCAACACATTGAAGAGGTGACACATGATACCATCACTACTCAACCCGGGGATCTGCTGCATTGAACCAGTCGACCACCCCGAGTTTCTCTGCGAAGCGGTCTACCATGACCGTGTACTGCCCTCGGTCAAACCGAGCGAGGACCTGATCGATGAACTGCTCGTCTATTGCCATGGTACAAACTTAAAAGCCAGACGGGCCCATCTGAAGGCCGCGCATGACATCCACCGGCTCGGTCCGATCGTCATCGATGAACGCATCGATTTTACATTGTTCCCCGTAACGGTCTCACGGCGCCGCAATCCCTGCTGGGTGAACTTGCATCAGCTACTTGAATTCAGACCCGGGGTGGGAGGTACGGAAATACGCTTCAACCATGGTATGATGAAATGGATAGAAGCCGATTACAGATTGTGCGAAAAACAATATGCCAAAGCATTGAAAGTACTCGACCGCTCCACTAAAATACGGAGCAGAGTGCGCTCTACATCACACGATAAGAAGGGGCGCGGTTCCTGCTGGAGGATGCAGGCGATCGGCGGAAAGGGGGAGGCTATGGAGATTCTCGCAGCGGGTGGCATCTATACGAAAGAGGACTCGACCTTTACAGGCGGGCATGTCATCAGCATCTGCCTCGGCAGCCATTCGGCCCACCATGTCCGGCTGCACACCAACCTCAGCAGTGATTCCACAAAGACGTCTCCACTGTTGAAACGTCTCCGCCAAAACGGAGTGGACCCGAGGCTGGCCGCACGGGTTTCGGCACCATACGGTACCATCACCGGTGATGGCGTCACGCCATCAAGCAATGTCTTTGAAACAGTGCGCCGGGAGCGGATGCAGAAGCAGATGAATCATGACTGTGTCATCCTGTCCACCGACATTTCAGAGCGTGACTTCAGGTGGCTGACGGAAGAAGCGAACAACCGTAATATTCCGGTCCTCGTCTTTACATGCGGGGAGTACCCGGTCCGTACTGGAGGGGGCATTGAAATCATTCATCTCGATGATTCCGGCATCCCGGACTATGCGCACCACTTGGAGGAAATAAAAGCCGTCCTCATCGATCACGGGTGGATATATGATCACCCCGTAACCAGAAGCCGCAGAGAGCAGGTGCCGCATCCGTCCACTGCCATCCTCCGCACCATCGGCCAGCTTCTGCTGTTCGGTATGCTGACCGGCGCGGTGCTGCTTGGCATATTATATCTGCTTGGACTGCCCGGCGAAGATGGCGGCCATCAGGCGGAGATAGCGCCAAAGCAGCCTGTCGATCATCCGGACTGCAGTACAGTGGCGGCATGCACGACGCTTGGCGATCAATATCTCGATGCGCTCGATGACTACATCGATATAGAAGATACGAAACATCTATTCATCGAAAACCGGAGCCAGATCGATTACCTGACATATCCGGTTGAAGATGTGACGCTCGGGCGCCGGAAGTGCACCAGCCGCTCCCGTTTGGGGATGAAGCAGCGTTCAGGGAGATATGGACACGCTTCACGCATTTCTTTCCTGCCCGTGAGATCGCCGACGTCGATGCCTTCAGGCTGTTTTCGGATGGTGAAGGCAATACGCTTGCCTATGTAGACGTCAAGCCTTCCGGCACCACGCTGGCGATGGATATACGTGACAATCAGACGAAGCCGGACGAATACCGGACGCTGATCCATGAATTCGCCCACGTCTGGTCATTGCCGCCCGAAGACTTCAAGGATGACAGTACTGACGTGGCATCGTTGAAAGAAGATACTTTCATGAAAGCCTATACCGAACGATTCTGGTCCCAGTATGGTGAGGAATGGGTTGAAAACAAGTATAAATCAGATCCTGAACGGGAAGCGTTCTACAACAGTCATATCACCCATTTCCATGAGCCGTATCAGGCGACGAATCCGAAAGAGGATGTCGCGGTGACCTTCGTCAAATTCGTCACCGAACCGATGCCGGAAGGACAGCAGCTGAAGGACGTCAAAGTACGGGTATTGTATGAATACCCGGAATTGGTTGCGCTGCGGGCGACGATACTTGAAAACATGGTGGACTATGAGAAAAATAACTGACCAGTTTTTCGATAAATGAATGAATATGCATATATTCGGGTATTAAAAAATGTCAGAAAAAGTATTGGGATAAACCGCGCTCGCATTATTGTATAGCAGAACCATCAATTCATTTGCCTCTTGTAGTGCCAATAGGGTTGAAACACAAAATACACGTTTCTCAGGCACAGTCACTGAGGAATACAGAGACTTTTTTCACCTAATTATATTGTGCACAACATAGTTTTGTGTATAATGGTAAGTGTCTGAGTAAATGTTAGGAATGGCGGGCAGATAATATGAGCGAAACAACAAATGATGTAAACATACGGAATGTGTGCAGATATATTTTTATGCTGAATGCAAAAATCGATCATTTGGCTGAATTCAAAACCGAACTGGGCACTCTATCCAGGGAACAGCTCTATATCGTAGAGATGGTTTCAGAAGAGCCAGGACTTACACAAAAAACGATTATAGGCCGATTGAAGAAAGAACAGACTTCAGTCTCACGAGCCGTCCAGACTTCTGGTTGACCAGGGTTATATCGTCAAACGACGCAACGAGAACGATATGCGTGCGTCCTATCTGGAAATGACTGATGCAGGGAACGAAGCATTGGCAGAATTGGAGCCTTCAATCTGTGAGCTCAGTGAACATGTTGTGGAAGCGTTGGATGATGAAGAAAAACGCATATTGATGGATACCTTACGTAAAATTCAAGTTCAATGACCCTCTCCACCCGCGTGGAAAGGGTTTTTTAATGCGGGAAACATGGCATATAAAAAAATCCAAGGGAGTCTCCCTTGGATTTTATTTTGTCTACAGTGTGCGTTCCATATATATGTGCGGGATACCCGCATCCTCGAATTCCTCTGAAGCCACTTCATAGCCGAGCTTCCTGTAGAAATCGGCGGCATGGACCTGCGCGCCGAGTTTCGCTCTGACATACCCGGCTTCACGGGCGTGCTTATGCACAAAAGCCATCAGCTCCCGGCCGTATTTCAATCCACGCGCTTTTGGCAGTACTGCCATACGCTCGATTTTGATCATTCCGTCGCCTACCGGGCGGTATCTGACGGTGCCGACGGGTGTATCTGTTGTCAGCAGGATATGTGTCGAAGTGTCTTCATATGCGTCTATTTCCCGGGTCATCGGCACATTCTGTTCTTCGACGAAGACGCGTTTACGGATTTCGAGACATTGATCGTACATCTTTTGGCTGTCCGCCACTTTTATTTCCATCAACATTCTCCTTACATCGCATTTTTTCTTCTGATGGCAGTGAACTGCCAAAATACCCGCATCTGCTCGAGATTCCAGTATTCCAGTCCAAGGGAGAGTGCAGGTGGAGTATTGAACTTGAACCCGCTCGCCTCAGCAGCGGCCAAGGCCAGATACTGGATATGGGGGCGCAGATTTTTGAAGGATTGGGACAATCTGCCGTCTTCCCCGCGGATCCAGTCCATCGGGAAGGTGAGTTCGAATATGTTGATCTGCTTGTATATCTCAGGCAGCGCGATCATGTAGCACGCCGCATCCACCTCGGCATTGGATTCGGACTCTGCAAAATAGCCCTTTATCGACAGATACATCTCCTTATGGTCATGGTTCTGATAAAAATACCTATCCTCCGGCTGTGCTTCTCCGCTGCGCTTTATCTGCTCTTCCAGGTAGTCGAACATTTCATTGATGTTCGTCTCCTTATCGTAAGTTCTGCGCATCATCATCCCTCCTAGACCCCATCATATGAAGGGGTTTCCTGTGTGTTCTCCTCATAGTATGGTGCTTGGTAAGGTTCTTGTGTATTTTCCTTATAATAAGGTTCCTGTGTTTCTTCCTCGTAGTATGGGGCCGCATCTTCCTGATACGGTTCCTGCGTCTCTTCCTCGTAGTACGGTTCTTGTGTACTTTCTTCATATTGAGGCATGGTGCCGTTTTCTACGGATGGCTGCTCTGTAGTCGGCTCCTCATCGGTGAATTCCGGATTCATATCCCTATCAGGCTCTTCAACAGATTCTTCATCTTGACCTTCTTCCATATTGAAGCCATTGCCGATCTGGCTGTCATAACCGTCCCGCATGAAGTAGGGTGGCTCTGCCGGCTGGTAGTCTTCAAGCTCAGTGCCTTCGATGAACCGGTAGGGCACGATGACGTCAGATAGGCGGATGTTGATCAGGTCGTATGGATCAGGCGCTTCAAGGCCCAGCACTTCCCTCAAGGTTTCTGAAATGCGGTACAGATGCTCTTCATTGGCCCAGTAGAAGTAGGCGCCGTTCTGCTGGAACCAGAAGTCGCTGCCTTTGATCTGGGTCGTGTTGAAGTTGATGTCGTTGAAGGAGTAGTAGGCAGCGAGGCTGCGGATCGTCTTCGACTCCATATTGTGCTTTGTATTATCTGCGACGACTTCTATCAGTTCGTCAAGCTTTGAGAGGGCGCCCGTCGATTTGGCCTTGGACAGGATCGCCTGGACCAGCTCCAATTGGCGCTGGCCGCGGCCCAAGTCGCTGTCGATATCACGGCTTCTGACGACGGCGAGCGCTTCTGCGCCGCTTAGGGTCTGTTCGCCTTCTTCGACGACGACGTCCGGCCCACGGTCGGTCTGGCTGGATACTTCCATATCAAATGGCACATCGAACTCCACACCGTCCAGTGCATCGACGATATCGACGACAGCAGTCATGTTGGCACGGACATAAAAGTCGACCGGCACATTCAACAACGATTCGACCGCGCTCATCGAACCGTCCGGCCCGCTTTCGCGGTGGGCATGTGTAATCTTATCGAAATAATTCTCTTCCGGAAGATATGTCAGTGTATCCCGGGAATGCTGACAAGCTTCACTTCTTCCTGATCTTTATCGAAAGTGGCTAGAATCATCGTATCGGTGCGGAAATCCTGTGAATCAAGATTTCCTTTTTCTTTGCGCGTCTCGTTCTCGTCGATGCCGAGTATCAGGACTGTAAAGCTGTCCAGGGAAGGGTCGATGTCATCCAGACGCAGTTCTGAACGGTCGCGCTCGGTGGCTTCGAATGATTCCGAAACCCCCTTTCGAATGAATTGAAAAGGTTGTAGATATAGACGCCGATCACGACAAGTGCTACCAGCAGCACGATGAGGATACCGTAAAAAATTTTTCTTTTCATAATTTAATTAAACCCGCTTTATTATAGAGTGGCGAAAATGGCGCAATTTGGCTGGACGTGCGTTGGAGTCTGTTGTGAGAGATCTGCACGATATTACCTAGAGGCTCCAGTAGAGGTACCCGGCTGATTCGAGTGCCCCGCGGTCCAGCACACCTTTAATGTCGACCAGCACCCTTTTGTCGCTCTTATAGGCCGACTTCAAGGCGTCGGAATCGAAAGTGTCGAGATAGGCGTCATGCGGTACGGCGAGTACGACGCAATCAAGATCCGTAAGGTCCTGCTCCTCACTCAGATGCAGGCCGAATTCCTGCAGCACATCATTTTTATCGGCAGCGGGATCATGCACGAGCACTTCCACACCGTAGTCGCGCAGTTCATCGACGATGTCGATGACTTTAGTGTTGCGCACATCGCCGACATTCTCCTTGAAGGTCAGGCCGAGTATCGCCACGCGGGAGCCATCGATCTCCTGCTTGGCCTTGATCATTTTTTTGATGATGTTGCCGGCTATATACTTGCCCATATCGTCGTTGATCATCCGGCCGGAGAGGATGATCTGCGAATGGTAGCCGAGCTGTTCCGCCTTGTAGGTGAAGTAGTAGGGATCCACACCGATGCAGTGGCCGCCGACCAGGCCAGGGGTGAAGTTCAGGAAGTTCCATTTGGTGCCGGCCGCTTCCAGCACGGCCTTGGTGTTGATGTCCATCTTGTTGAAGACCATCGACAATTCATTCATGAAGGCGATGTTGATGTCCCTTTGGGAATTTTCGATGACTTTTGCAGCTTCGGCCACCTTGATGGATTCCGCTTCATGCACGCCAGCTTCTATGATGGAGGCGTAGATGGCGGAGATTTCGCGCAGGGCCGCTTCATCTGAACCGGAGACGACTTTGATGATGCGCGTCAGTGTGTTCTTTTTGTCGCCTGGATTGATGCGCTCAGGCGAGTAGCCCACTTTGAAGTCTTCGCCGAATTTGAGGCCGGATTCCTGCTCGAGTATGGGGATGCAGATTTCCTCGGTCGTCCCCGGATAGACCGTCGATTCATATACGACGATGGAGCCTTTGGTGAGGTTGCGTCCGACGGCTTCACTTGCGCCGATGACCGGGCCGAGGTTCGGCGTCTTGTCGGTGTTGATCGGCGTCGGTACCGCGATGACGTGGAAGCGGCAGTCTTTCAGGTCCGCTTCATCACTTGTGAATGTCATGGTGCTCGCCTTAAGCGCATCGTCACCCACTTCCTCAGTCACGTCATGACCGCTTCTGTACTGATCCAATTTCTGTTCGTTCAGATCGAATCCCAGGACATCGTATTTCTTGGCGAATTCAACGGCGATGGGCAAGCCGACATAGCCGAGGCCCACGACCGCAAGTTTGTCTTTTTTGCTTCGGAGGTTTTCGAATAGTTCCATGGTGGGTTTATCTTCCTTTATATGTGTAGTTATTATGACGCCACCGTCAATCATATCGCGATTTCAGGATGGCATCGGTATAATTGTAGTCAATTATACATTCTCTGGACTTTAATGCACTTTTTCGCCGCAAAAAATGGAAAAATGTATGGCATATGATAAACTAGTCAAGTGAATCATATCAAAAAATAAATTTTCTACAATCGGAGCCAGGCGTCATTCGGAGCGTTATTTTGGCCGGGTGCATGCTGGTGGATATAGAGGAAAAGCAAAACTTCAGTGCGGCATCTGGATGCCGTATGAATAAGGAGCTAACCATAAAATGGATATTTCAGTGATAGGGACTGGTTATGTCGGACTCGTAACCGGCGTCTGCCTAGCAGAAGTGGGAAACAAGGTAACTTGCATCGATCTCGATGAAGCGAAGGTCGAGGGGTTGCAGAGGGGCATCAGCCCGATCTATGAGGCGGGGCTTGAAGAGTTGCTCAAGAAGAATATCGACAACGGCTCAATCGATTTCACAGCGGACTACGAAGCAGGCCTACGTGGCAAGGCAGTCATCTATATCGCAGTCGGTACGCCGCAGGCGGCGGATGGCTCAGCCGACTTGACCTATGTCAAGGAAGTCTGCGCTTCACTCGCCGAGCATCTCAGGGAAGATGCGGTGATCGTCACCAAAAGTACAGTGCCGGTCGGCACGAATGAATGGATCAAGCAGGAAATAGAGGCGAACCTCCGAAAAGACGTGCGTATCCGGATGGTATCGAACCCCGAATTCCTGCGTCAAGGTTCTGCAGTCCATGACACCTTCAACGGCGACCGCATAGTGATCGGATCCGATGATGAAGCGGCGTTGGACATCGTGGCAGACATCAATGAAGGCTTCGATCTGCCGATCGTCAGGACGGACTTGAGGAGTGCCGAGATGATCAAATATGCCTCCAATGCATTTCTGGCGGCAAAAATCAGCTTCATCAATGAAATGGCCAACCTGTCCGAACGGATTGGAGCGAATATCGACCATGTCGCAGAAGGCATGGGGATGGACCGGCGGATCGGCAACGCCTTCCTTAATGCCGGCATCGGCTACGGCGGCTCCTGTTTCCCGAAAGATACGCGGGCCATCATCTCGATTGCCGGGGCGGTCGATTACGATATGCCGATCCTTGAGAACGTTGTCGACTCCAATGAGCGCCAGCGGGTCATCATCGTCGACAAGATCCAGTCCAGGTTCAAATCATTGAAGGGATTGAAAGTGGCGGTGCTTGGATTGGCCTTCAAGCCGGGCACCGATGACATCAGAGAGGCACCGTCCATTTCCGTGACGGAAAAGCTGGTGGATGAAGGTGCTGAAGTGCGGGCCTATGACCCGGCTGCCTTGAAGAATGCGCGGGCCCAGCTGTCCGGGGCCATCCATTTCACGGATCAGATTGAGACGGCCCTGGATGGGGCGGATATTGCCATCATCCTGACAGAATGGCCGGCCATCAAGACACTGCCGCTCGCTACGTACAAAAGGCTTATGGCGGCGCCAGTCATCTTTGATGGACGGAACTGCTTCACTTTGGTGGAAGTCGAGGGCGAGGGGATAGAATACCACTCCATCGGACGGCCGTCCGTGAAACCGAAAGAAGGGGTGCATCCTTCCGAATAGATCAAAATCGGCAATTACCCTATAAAAGATTGAGTTTATCGCAGTGAAAGTGATATAATACACTTTTGATTGAGTGTACGGGAAGGCTGAGCGGGCATGGAGAGAAAAAAGATAGTGTGCTTCATATATGAATTGGGCGGCGGTGGTGCAGCAAGGACCATGCTCAACATCATCAATAATATGGATAGGGAAAAATTCGAACCTGTGCTAGTGACATTGGACTATGTTGGGGACTACGAGGCGCATCTGGACCCTGACGTGACGTTTTTGAAGCTTAGGACGAAGCGGCTAAGGCACGCTGTGATGCAGCTTTCTAAAGTGCTCAGAAAAGAGCGGCCGGACCTCGTCTTCAGCACCATCCCGAACTATAATATCGTGGCGATACTGGCGACTGTATTATCAGGCACCGGGGCAAGGAATGTGGTGCGGGAAGCGGCGTTCCTCGGTGGCAGCCTTCGTGAGAACCTCAAGCTCAAGGCATCAGGCGCGCTCTACCGCCGTGCATCGAAGGTCATTGCATTGTCGGGGGGCGTCAAAGCCAACATCATCGCACGCTACGGTGTCCCGGCGCGCAAGATCGACGTCATATACAACCCTGTCGATATCGCCGGGATACGCCGTGCAGCACTGCGGGATGATGTGCCTGTAGGCCTTTTTGATGACAATCACAAAGTGATCGTCACAGCAGGTCGGCTCCATCCCGATAAAGACCATGCGACACTGCTGCGGGCGTTTTGTAAGGTGAAGGAAAAAGAGCCTCGTGCCATTTTGGTAATCCTCGGCGCGGGAGGAGAGGAAGCCTCGCTGAAAGCGTTGGCTTTAGAGCTGGGCGTGCATGGATCGGTGCACTTCCTCGGCTTTCAGCCGAATCCGTATGCCTATTTTGCCCGCGCTGACCTGTTCGTCCTGTCGTCGCAGAAGGAAGGATTCGGCCATGTATTGGCGGAGGCGTTGGCCGCAGGCACCCCGGTCGTCTCGACAAAAGCGCATCCCGGTGCGCGGGAAGTGCTGGAAGACGGTCGTTATGGGACGATGTGCCCCATGGGAGACCCCACGGCTCTGGCAAACGCGATGCATGCTGTACTGACACTGGATGACGCTGAGCGTGAAGTGCGCATCCGACAAGGGCGTGCGCGTGCTGAAGCGTTTCGGGTGGACGCGATCGTGCGCCAATACGAAGAGATGTTTCTTGGCGTCGCCCGCCAGTAATCTAGAGGAGTAGGAGAAATGACATGAAGAAGAAAGCTGTACATATGACGACGGTCCACCATCCCTATGATCCGAGGATCTACCATAAGCAGTGCCGTTCGCTCCAGGAGGCGGGCTTTGATGTTACGCTGATAGCGCGGCGCGATCCGAATGGCGGCGTGCGCCCGGCACCGATTGAGCATGTGCCGCTCCGCACTTACAAGAGCCGGCTGGCACGCATGATCTTCGGCACATTTGACGCCTATAGGAAGGCCAAAGCCATTGATGCCGACATCTATACGTTCCATGACCCCGAGCTGCTGCCTGCAGGGTGGCTGCTCAGGAAGACGGGCAGCGCGGTCGTCTACGATGTCCACGAAGACTATATTACGAGCATCATGCAGAAGGACTACTTGGGTGAGTCGGTCAAAAGAGTGGTGGCGACCGGCTACAAGGTCCTTGAAAAGTTCTTTATAAAGGACATGGGCGTGTCACTGGCCGAAAAGTACTATAAGGACGCGTATCCGGATGGTGTATGGATATTGAACTATCCGGTCGTAAACGAGCGCTTTTTGGCCCATGAACGTTCAGGACACGCTGAAGGCAGCGTGCTGTATACAGGGAACGTCTCGCATGTGCGCGGCGCCCTCTATCATGCGAAACTGCCAAAAATCGCACCGGACATGGACGTGCATTTCATCGGCAAATGTCCGGGCGCCTTGGCGGAAGAGATGTATGAGACGGCAGGCGAAGGCAGGTCACGGCTCCATATAGAAGGCATCGACAGCTTCGTCGAAAAGGGGCGGATCGAGGATAAATACCTGGAACGCCACTGGTTGGCGGGCCTTGCGATCTTCCCGAAAACGGAGCACTACCGCAACAAGGAACTGACCAAATTCTTCGAGTATATGAATGCCGGATTGCCGATCATCTGCTCGGACTTCCCTGTATGGCAGGCATTCGTCGACAAGTACGCCTGCGGCATCGCCGTCGACCCGGAAGATGACGACGCGATAAAAGCGGCACTCGACTATTTGAAGGATAATCCGGAAGCGGCAAGGCAGATGGGCGAGAACGGCAGACAGGCAGTAGCGGAGGAACTGAACTGGCAGACACAGGAGCGGATACTCGTCAAATGGTATGATGCCCTCTCGGACAGGCCAGCATCTTTTAGCAAGGAAGGTGTTAGAGGCAAATGATGGAATCACACAGGCCGACGGTTTCAGTCATCACGCCGGCATACAATGCAGAACGGTTCATCAGGGATGCGATCCATTCCGTCCTCGACCAGACATATACGGACTGGGAGATGATCATCGTCGATGACCGGTCAACCGACCGGACAGTCGATTACATAACGGCGATGCAGCAGAAGGACGCGCGCATCCGGCTGATCGCGCTCGAGGAGAATTCGGGTTCTGCCGTGGCGCGCAATACCGCGATCGAAAATGCCCGCGGGCGCTATATCGCGTTTTTGGACAGTGATGACAGATGGTTGCCGGAAAAGCTCGCGCATCAGCTGCGGTTCATGCAGGAGAAGGACATCGCTTTTTCGTTCACATCATATGAGCGCACTTTGGAAGACGGGACGCCGACGGGCTATCTGTCGAAGACGCCAAAAAAAGTCGATTGGGATGCGCTGATGAAGCGCTGCGTCATCGGCTGCCTGACGGTCATGCTGGACACGAAGAAGACCGGTGAAGTCCGGATGGTCAATATCCGCACCCGCCAGGACTATGCATTATGGCTCGAGTTGACCCGGCGCGGCTTCACGGCCTATGGGCTAAACAAGACGCTTGCGTGGTACCGGGTGGTCGGCGGGTCGATCTCAAGCAACAAATGGAAGGCGGCCAAGCGCAACTGGTACCTCTTCCGAAACATCGAATCACAGAGCCTCATCAGCACCATATGGTACTTCAGCCATTATGCGATGATTGCGGTGAAGGACCTCATAAAATATAAACTGATCATAAAGAAGGATCAGATCAAATCAGAACCTTAGTGGAAATGGGCGGTGTCTTATTTAATCATGAAAATATATTTGCAGGAAATGCTGGATCGCAAAGATCTACTCTATTATCTGGTGCGGTCGGGGCTGAAGGCGGAACACCGCAACAGCTATCTTGGCTACCTGTGGTGGCTGCTCGACCCACTTCTGAACGTGCTCGTATTCTACTTCCTGGTCGTCATCATACTGGACCGGGCGGGCCCTGAGAACTTCCCGCTGTTCTTGGTCATCGGACTTATAGTATGGCGGTGCATCAGTTCGACGTTGAATTCATCATCGAAATCGATCATGCAGTACAGCTCGATCGTCAGCCAGGTCTACCTGCCGAAATCGCTGTTCCCGATTTCATTTACGCTGACCCAGCTGTTCAACTTCTCATTCGGTTTCCTGGTCATCGCGGCATTCCTCGCCGTGTACAGGGTGATGCCGGGTGGGAGATCGTATTCCTGCCGCTGCTGGTCATCATCCAGACCGTATTCCTGCTTGCGATCGGCATGATCCTGGCCTACGTGACGGTATTCGTCCGGGACCTCGAGAACGTGCTGCAGTACGTCACCCGCGTATTCTTCTACGCATCCCCGATCATCTGGGAAGGCGGCAGGCTGCCGCCTGAATACGGCTGGGCAGTGACGTACAACCCTGTTGCCGTCATCGTGACGGCCTACCGGGACATACTCATGTACGGCAATGTACCGAACTTCATGGGGCTCGGCATCATATTCGTGGTGTCGGCTCTGGCAATCGGCTTCATGCTGTGGTACTACAGCCGCAACGAATACAAGATCATCAAAGCGCTGTAATAGGCGATCATTATAAAAAAGAGGGTTTTTGGATTGACTCAAGTTAACGGACCGGAAGTGGATCAAACACATAAAGATGACAAGGAAGCAGTCGTCAAGGCCGAAGGGGTCGGCGTCAGCTTCTTCTCGGGCAACCATGCCGCCGACTTCAAATCCAGGGTGCTCGACTTCTTCAAGGAGTGGCGTCTGCCGGAGAGGCAGCTCGTCCATCCGCTCAAGGACATCAGCTTTGAAGGGATGGAAGGCGAGATACTCGGCATCATCGGTTCCAACGGGGCAGGCAAGTCCACGATTTCGCGCATCATTTCAGGCATACTGCGGGAAGACTACGGCGTGATGGACGTCAAAGGCAAAGTCACCGCCCTATTCTCATTCGGCATGGGCTTCAATCCTGAACTGCCCGGCAAGGAGAATGTCTACCTGAACGGTATGATGCTCGGCATCGATAAGAAGGAGATCGACCTCTACATCGAAGACATCAAGGAATTCTCCGACCTCGGCCAGTTTTTCGACGAACCCATGAAGTACTATTCAAGTGGGATGAAATCAAGGCTCGGCTTCAGTGTGGCATCGCACCTGCATCCTGAGATTCTGATTCTCGATGAAGCGTTGAACACCGGGGATGCGAAGTTTTCGAAGAAGGCTGCCGAAAAGATGCAGTCGCTCGTCAAACAGGCGAAGATGGTCATTCTGGTCACGCACAGCCTGCGCTATGCACAACGGCACTGCGACAGGGTGATGTGGCTCGACAAAGGAGAAGTGCGTGAGATCGGCGAACCGAAGACGGTCATCGCCAACTACCGCCAGACCGTGCCGAAACGGCCGAAGCGGAAACAGGGCAAACTCGAGCTGCAAAAGACGGAAACCGAGATGAAGGACAATGTGGTCATCCGCGCATCAGGCGTCGGTGTCTCCTATAAGTTGAATACAGGCACATTCTGGGCATTGAAGGACGTGAACTTTGAGGTCCATGAAGGTGAAGTGGTCGGCATCATCGGCCATAACGGCGCCGGCAAGAGTACACTATGCAAGACATTGACCAAAATATTGCGGCCGGATGAAGGCGAGATGGAACTCCACGGGGAAACGAGTGCCCTGCTCGGCTATGGCACAGGCTTCAACCCGCACCTGACCGGGGAAGACAACATCTACTTGAATGCCCTGCTGCTCGGCATCCCGAAAAAACGCGTCGATGAGAAATTCGATCAGATTGTCGAATTCACCGGTCTCGGCGATAAGGTCAAAAAGCCGGTCAAGGATTTCTCAAGTGGCCAGAAGGCTCGCCTCGGCTTCAGCATCGCCGCCAATCTCCAACCAGACATCTTCATCGTGGATGAGGCGCTGTCAACCGGCGACCTCGCCTTCCAGCAGAAGGCGAGCGAGCGCATCCAGGAGATGATGAGCCGCGCCAAAGTGGTTATCATCGTCTCCCACAGCCTGCCGTTCATCGAAAAGCTCTGTACACGGGGCATATGGATGGAGCAGGGCAAGGTGATGTTTGACGGCAGTGCCGAAGAGGCGGTCTATAAATATAGGGAGGCCCAAGGCCTGCTAAAGCCGGCGCAGAAGAAACTGGCAGGACGCAGAGGTGCAGGTAAGAATTCCCCAGAAAAATCAGGCAGTAGAAAAGAAGCAAGGGGCCAACAAGCAGCCGGCGTCCCAAGGCGCAGATAAATAATTGAAGAAGGCGGTACTTTCCATGATCAAGAAAATACTCTCCAAACCGATAGACTGGGTAGTCTATTCACTATTCAACGAAAATCAGCGCAAGCAGATCGGCGATATGCTTACACAAACCCAAAAGGATACGGTCATCCGCCTGTTGAACGGCAAGAAGTTCACGGAACGGCGCCGCGTGAAATCATTGAAGCACCATCTCTATACGCTCGGCTTCACAGAGCGGGCGCTCGATGATATGCAGACGCTCCGCGATGAGACCGATAATCCAGAGATCAAAAGACTCATCTCCTGGGAGATGAGTCTTTGGCATGCCAACAGAAATGATGCAGTGGGCGCACAGCGTGCCCTCGACTATCTGGATGATGCCTATTCAAAAGAAGATGGCCCGACCAGAAGCGGCGGCTCGCCATCGTCAAAGCCGAGTGTCTGGACCGCACCGGTCAGAGGGAAGCAGCCGTACGGCTCCTGTCAAACCATCTCGAGGCACAGCCGCATCCGGACCTATGCCTTGGTCTGGCCAACCTTGAATCGGACATCAGCCGACGCATGGTGCTGATCAATGAAGCGTTCCATATGCACAGCCTACAGCCAATCGGCTTCGCCGATGGAGCCGTGCCGGCCTACGATGCGCTGATGACGGAACCATCCACACACACCATTACCGACGGTCCGAAAGTGTCCGTGATCCTGCCGGCATTCAAAGCGGGGCGGGCATCCGCATTGCGATCGAATCGATTCTTGGCCAGACATGGCAGAATCTGGAGCTCCTCATCGTCGATGACTGCAGTCCAGACGACACAAAGGCGATTGCCGAAGAATACGCTGCCCGCGACCCGCGGGTGCGGGTATTATCCACACCAAGAAACAGTGGCCCTTATGTCGCACGCAACATCGCCCTCGAGGCGGCAGACGGGGAGTTCGTGACGGTCAACGATGCGGACGACTGGTCGCATAGCCAGAAGATTGAAGTGCAGGCGAGACACTTGATGGACCATCCGAAAGTCGTGGCAAATACTTCCGGCCATGCACGCTTGACGGAGGAACTGACACTCTACAGGCGGGGACACCAGGCAAGTATATCTTCCCGAACATGTCATCGATGATGTTCAGAAGGAAAATGGTCACCGACGCAATCGGCCACTGGGACAGCGTCCGCTTTGCCGGGGACGGTGAATTCAAGCGCCGTCTGGTCAAAACATTCGGCCAAGGACGCTACGTTGACCTCAACACCGGCCCGCTGTCACTTCCAAGGCAGTCCACGGCTTCGCTGACAGGCAGTTCCGCTTTCGGTTATGATGGCTTCTTCATGGGTGTGAGAAAAGAGTATGTCGACAGCCTGGAGCATCATCATGCGATGTCAGATAACCTATACTACAGCTATCCGCAGAACCCAAGGCCATTCCCGGTCCCTGAACCGATGTGGCCCGAGCGTGAGGAGAAGACGGATGGCTGGCGGGATTTTGACGTCATCATAGCCGGAGATTTCCGTGCCGATGAGCATGCGCATATAAAACGCATCCGGACGCTCAAAGAGAATCACGCGCGGATCGGGCTCGTGCAGCTCTACACATATGACCCGGATGATGATGGGACCATCGCCACGGATATACGGGATATGCTTGATGGGGAATCCCTCCAGATGCTCGTCTACGGGGAGAAGATTGGTGCCCAAAAACTGATCGTGACTGATCTTGAAGTATTCAATGAATGGCAGAAATACCGCCCTGAAATAACAGTCGAGACCCTTCACGTAGCAGGCAATCAACAGATGGATGACAGCAAGCGTGCTGTTGCCATCGACCGAATGAAAGCGTATTTCACTGTGACGGGGCCTTGGCACTTTGAGGATGATGCTTTACGTGGGGGATCGGCACCGATCAGACGGGGGACACGTCATATGAATAGCATAAAAGGACTCGAGAATGAACTGGCACATATGAAGAAACAGCTCGAAGCGGCAAGGGAAGAGGAGCGGGCGGCTGCTGCGACACTGAGGCAGCGCCGTGCATCATTCAATGAAGCAGAGCGGCGGCTCGCCTTTACCACCGCCTTGCCGCGTGGCATGAAACAGGCAGTGCGCACGACGGGGGGCTTTATATTGGGGCGGCGCAACCGCAAGTGGCTCTACAGCAGCACCTACAGGAAAAGGACGCCCACAACAAACTAAAGCCATACACCCGCCACCTGTACGAGCTCGGCTTCACAGAACAGGCGCTGCGTGACTTGAATACGCTATACCGTACAACGCGGGATAAAAACCTCAAGCAGGCGGCAGCTTGGGAACTGGCCCTGTGGCACGCCAATGCCTATACGCCATCAGACGCCGAGCAGGTGTTTCACTACGCACCAGACGCTGTCAAGGGCGTCCGCGACCGAGATGATTTAAGGCGCACCGCAATCATTACGGCAGAAAGTGCCGTGCTGCTCGGGCTTACGCAATCGGCCAAGGCCATACTATCAAGCGTGATGCACCAGCACCATGCCGATCTATACTTGGCGATGGCGAATCTCGAAGAGACTTTGGCGCGTCGCGCAGAATGGATCAATAAAGCCATGGCGCTATACAATCTGGCGCTGATCACCTTTACCGGCAATTCGTATGAAGGCTTGACTGTAGCAGACAAACCGGAGGAAGTGCGGGGACCGAAGGTGACAGTGATCATGCCGGCCTACAATTCAGCGGACGGCATCAAGACGGGATCAGCTCGATCCTCGCCCAGACATGGCACAACATCGAACTCATCATCGTCGACGACTGCAGTACGGACGACACGCTTTCAGTCGCCCGAGAGTTCCAGGCGATGGACGACCGGGTGAAGGTCTTGTCCACTCCTGTAAACAGCGGCCCATATGTGGCGCGCAACATTGCACTGGAGCAAGCTACAGGATTGCTCGTTACGGTGAATGACGCCGATGACTGGTCGCACCCCGAAAAGATCGCCATACAGGCCCGCCATCTGCTCTGCAATGACGGCATCATCGCCAACACTTCGGCGCACTCCAGGCTGACGGAGGCACTGATGCTGCATAGGCGGGGCACACCAGGGCGCTACATATTCCCCAATATGTCGTCATTGATGTTCAGAAGGAAAGAAGTGCTTGAACGCGCGGGATTTTGGGACGAGGTGCGCTTTGCGGCGGACAGTGAATTCAAAAGGCGGCTCGCGGCACTTTTCGGTGAAGAGGTCCTGGTCGACCTTGACACCGGCCCGCTTTCCTTCCCTCGCCAGGCCTCCGGCTCATTGACCGGCAGCGCAGCTTTTGGTTATAAGGGCTTTCTGATGGGGGTCAGGAAGGAATATGCGGAGGTGCACAGAAGGCATCATCAAAACACTGCGGCCGGGGCTCTGAAGTATCTCCCTGGGCAAACCGTACGGCCCTATCCAGTGCCGGAACCGATGTGGGTCAGACGGGAAAAGCAGCCGGATGGCTACAGGGCATTCGATGTCGTCATAATCGGCGACTTCCGCCTGCCTGCAGCACGTCATCAGGCAACAATTAGGGAAATCGAAGTGAACAGGCAACGGGGCTTACGCACCGGTCTGGTTCAGATGAACCATTATGATGCGACGCTTCCGAAAAAAGTGGACGAAAGCATCCGCCGGATGATCGACGGGGACAGCGTCCAGATGCTCGTCTACGGTGAATCGATCGAGGCCAGCGTATTGCTCATCAGACACCCGGAAGTGTTCATGGTGCCCCAGCACTATGTGCCACACATCAAGGCACGCATCGCACGCGGCATCACGGATGGTGCTGAACGCGACCTCAGGAGATGTGCCAGGCATGCCGCCGAATATATCGGCAAGGAGATAATATGGCATCCTGTAAGCGGTGCCGCGAGACAGACAATCAACCGGAGCGGCATCAGATTATCTGCTGAGGATTGGACGGATTATGAATCCAAACTGAAGGACTGGCTGATAGAGGACAGACCCAAAACATGAAGGAGGGCACATCATGGCGACGGAGCAGGATGGAACAGGCAGCAAGAAGCTGCTGAAGGCATTGATGGAAACGAAGGCGGAAATCAGAAAAGCATCACGGCATACAGCGGCGATGACCAAAAGGATCGGCCAGATTGAAGGCAGCCGGACATACCGCACGGCACAACGGCTCGGATGGGTACAAAAAGGCGCACCACAGGAGGGGAAAAGGAAATCCTTGAAGCGGCGCTTGCTTCTGCCATAAGGGAAAATGAAGAACTGGCCATGCAGCACCATCTTGCCGAGCTCGACAGCGGTGCGATGAACCGGATCAGGACACAAAACGCTGTGCGGGAAGCCCACAATGATGGGACCCTCATGCGCTTCATCGAACAGGCCGTCAGACAGAAGAATCAGCTTGATGAAGACTACAGGGACGCATTGACATTCGCCGGACGGCTGTCGATGAAAGAAGAAACACCTGTCAGGCAGATGATCTATGCCATGCTGGCGGACGGATTGAAGATTGAAGATATCCCCGAATTCATGATGCGGGAAGCATTTGTCGATGACCCGATGCCGCTCAAGCAGGCAGCCTCCTTCAGTGCAAGCCTCAATATGCGCCTAAGGAAAGGCCAGCTTGCAGGGGACTTGCCGGAATGGCGATTGGATGACAAGCAGACTGGCATCCGGTTCGCCGATGCCTTGGGCATCAAGCGCCCGCATACACATGACCGGACATACACGATAGATACGTTACCGGTTGAAGCCATGACCGTCGTCAAGCCGGTGGAGGGGGCGGGTGCCCGCGGGGTGTACCTCATCAACAGCCAAAATGATATAATAGACCTCAAACGTGCAAAAGCGCTCACCAGCAGTGACGCACTCATCACAAGCATGAAACAGGATCTCGCCGACAAATCGGTGGCACAGGACGACTGGATGGTTGAGGAACAGATCCTTGAGGATAAAACGAACCAACTGCCTGCAAGCGACGTCAAATTCTACTGCTTCTACGGTAAAGTCGGCCTGGTGCTTGAAATCAAGCGCTATCCGGAACTCAAATACTGTTGGTGGGATACACAAGGCAACAGGGTGGTCACCGGCAAATACGACGAAGTCCCGTTCAACGGCAAAGGCGTCAGCCAAGAGGAGATGGATATGGCAGCTGCCATCAGCGCCGAAATCCCAGCACCATTCATACGGATCGATTTCCTGCGTTCGGAAGCGGGGTTGGTATTGGGGAATTCACACCGAAGCCCGGTGACTACGACGGCTTCAGTAAAGAGACGGACCGGCGGATGGGCGACTGCTTCCTTGAAGCGGAAGCCCGTCTTGAGCAGGATCTGTTTGAGCAGAAGGGATTCAGTACATATAAGGAATTGAAGGAATGAAGCGGCACGTGAAGATGGAAATTAGGAGGAATGCATGATGGAGATGAACAGGAACTGGCTGCCTCACTTATCGGCGGAAATCGTAGCGGAAGTTGAAGGCATATTTTTGGATGCATATGTCGTCGCATTGGAAGGCTGGCGACGGGGACTGAAGCTCAGGTGGCATGTAAAGGACTCGGAGCATTTCAAGGATATGGAGACGTGGTCGGTGGATCGGCCGGGCCAGCTCTTTTCACTCAGTTCTAAAGACAGGACCCACTACTTCTTCAGGTCGCGCGGCGATAAGGTGACGAATGAAGCAGTACTTGCCGGCAAGGATAAGCACGAAACGAAAGTGGCATTGACGAAAGCGGGTGTCCCGTGCCGGAAGGCCGACAGTTTGGCGCCGATGAAAAGGATGACGCCATCATGCAGTATGCAGCCGAGCTCGGCTATCCCGTCGTGCTGAAGCCGACGGATGGCAGTTTCGGCAAGGGGGTCGTCACGAACATATTGAGTACCGGCGAACTGGAACGTGCACTGGTAGATGTGCGCGAGAAGGACGGGTTCCAGGAAGTCATATTGGAGCAGTACGTTAAAGGGCAGGATCATAGGTTCTATGTCGTCGACGGTCAGACTGTTGCGGCCATGCACCGGATTCCGCCAAATGTCACTGGCGACGGAGAACACGCCATCAGACAGCTGATCAGGCAGAAGAATACCTTAAGGCGGGAAAACCCAAGACTCATAAGCTGTCCGATCATCATCGACAAGAACACAGAAAACTACCTCGCCCGCAGCAACTATGACCTCAGCACGGTACCGGCGAAAGGTGAAAAGGTGTATTTGAGCGATAAAGGGAACATCTCGATCGGGGGCGACCCTGTAGATGTGTTCGACACGCTGCCGAATCACATAAAAGAGACTGCAGCGGCGGCTTTAGCGGCCATACCGGGATTGAACCATGGTGCGGTCGATATGATGATTTCAGGTGAAGAAGGAAAAGAGACAGGCCATGTCATCGAATTGAATCCGACATCCCAGCTTGGTGGACTGCTGTACCCGGTAGAAGGCCAGGCGCGGGATATCCCAGCACGTATCATCGACTATTATTTCCCGGAAACGAAGCATCACGATGTGGACCGCACACGTACCTATTTCGACTTCCACGATCTGCTCGATCCATTGCAGTCGAGGGACGCGGTCAAGACAACTGTTGCGCCGTCGCCGGTCGGTACAATCTACGCGAAGAAATATAGGGTGACGGGCTATGTCCAGAATGTGGGCTACCACCGTGGCTTGCGTAAGCAGGCGTTCGAACGCAATCTTCATGGTTATGTGATGAGCATTGAAGACGGTGCCATCGAAGTGGTGGTCGGCGGCAATGATCAGGAAATGGTTGACGACTTCGAAAATGGATTGTGGGAAGATGAGGAACGCGCTCAAGTCTTCGAAGTCACAAAAGAAGAATATAATGGGCCGATAAGGCAGGATTTGAAATCAAATCCGATCTGAAGGACCAGCTGAAGACATTGAAAGAATATAAGAGGGAACTCGACATCACCGACTATGAAAGAAAAAAAGCAGAAGTCGAAAATAGAAAATTCCAGGGCAGTACATCCTGGAAAGTGACATTACCGGTGCGCCTGGCTGGCGGCATCGTCAAAAAGGTGAAGAAGAACCGCAAATGAAAATGATGCAAGGGGGAAACCAGAAGTGAATGAAAATGAAGGCATCAGTCTACCCCAACTCACGGGGAGATCGTCAAAAATGCCAGAAAGACACGTCTCGATGCCTATGCTGTAGCGCTTGAAGGCTGGCGCAGAGGACTCAAATTGACTTGGTATACGAAAGATTCAGAGCACTTCGATGATATGATCATATTCGGAGTGAACCCACCCGGCCGGCTATTCTCGCTGGCGTCGGAAGAGAAGACGCATTATTTCTTCAGGACACGTGGCGACCTTGTCAGCAATGAAGCGGTCATCATCGGATCCGAAAAAGACGATACTAAAGAAGTGCTCAAAGAGAAGGGCGTGCCGGTCCCGCTTGGTAAAGGGTTTTCGGAAGAGGCGACCGATGAGGAAATCATCAGCTACTCAAAGACACTCGACTATCCACTCGTCTTGAAGCCAACCAACGCAAGCCAAGGTGATGGTGTCGTGACCAACATCAGGAGCGATGAGGAATTCCTTGCTGCGATCCATTACATCCGTCAGGAGCTCGGTTATCAGGAAGTGATCGTCGAACAGCACGTCGATGGCGAAGAATACCGGGTATACGTGGTGGATGACTCGGTCATCGCCATCTATAACCGTAAGCCGGCGAACGTGATCGGTGATGGGGTGCACGACATCAACGAGCTTATAGAGCTGAAGAACAGGGAAAGACGAAGGAATGCACGCCTGAACAGCTGTCTGATAGAAATCGACAAGGAGATTCCAGAGTATATCCAGGAAGCGGGATACGCTTTGACCAGCATTCCCGAGAAAGGGGAGCGGGTCTATCTGAGGAAGAAGACCAACGTCTCGACAGGCGGCGACCCGCTTGATGCCACCGACGAACTGTCCGACGAAATCAAGCAGATCGCCGTCGATGCATTAAAAGCCATCCCAGGCTTCAAGCACGGTGGTGTGGATATCATCGTCAATGAAAACCGGGCACAGGATGTCCCGGCCGTCGTCATCGAGCTCAATCCAACCGCCCAGATTGGCGGTGCGCTCTTCCCGCTGCGTGGTACGGCGCGTGATATTCCAGGTGCGATCATCGATTATTATTTCCCTGAAACAAAAGGGATGGATACAACCAGTTCCAAAGTATATTTTGATTTCATCAATGTGCTGGAGCCGCTTGAGAATCGGGCGGCACTGGAAGTTGAAGTCGCACCGGCACCGATGGGTGAGCTATACGCCAGACGATATGTCGTAAAGGGTGATGTCCAGCGCTACAGCTTCCATCGTTTCCTGAAGAAGGAGGCGCTCGACCGCGATCTCCACGGCTACGTCAAAAATATGGTGTTCGACGAGATTGAAATCATCGTCGCCGGCACCGACAAGTCGATGATTAATGAGTTCAAGAAACAGATCCACAACTATCCGCAAGCGTCAAAGATAAATAAAGTCACCGCCGAGAAGTGGGACGAGCCTGTCACTGTCGGCTTTGAAATCGCAGAGAAATACAACACGAGGAGCATCAAATCCGTCCAGCATGCCCTGCGCAAGATGGAAGACGACCTATCCCATATCAGACAACAGCGAGACAGAATCGTCAAAGACAATAAACATATCGTGAACAGCACTTCATGGAAAGCGACGAAGCCACTTCGCATGTTAAGTCAGCAGATCAAGAAGAGAAGTGACAAATAGAACAGGATGAGGGGGATTCAAATGACAGAAATCTATCCCGACTGGTTGGATAAGGAAATGGCGAGAGGCGTGCGCCGCTTCAACTTGGACGCCTTTATGCTGGCATTGGAAGGATGGCGCCGAGGGTTAACGCTGACCTTCCATGAGCACGGCACCAAAGAAACCAATATAAGACTGATTGGGTTCGATCCCATCGGTAAACTCTTTTCACTCGCTTCAGACGATAAGACCCATTTCTTCTACAGGTCGAGGGGCGACATGGTTTCAAACGAAGCAGTGGACATCGGCACGGACAAAGGACGGACGAAACAGTATCTCGAACAGGCTGGTGTGCCGGTTCCGGAAGGGTTTGGATTTACAGACGAAGATGATGCCGAAGCCGTTGCTAAAAGAATCTTCCAAAATTCAGGCCCCTTTGTACTGAAGCCGAGGTTCGGCAGCCTCGGCAAAGGGGTGGCCACCGACATACAGTCATCTGAGGCATTTCTTGACAACCTCGCGTACACCAAGAAGACATTCGACTATACCGACTTCCTTGTGGAACAGCATATCGACGGTGAGGAGATGCGGGTGTATGTAGTGGGCGACGAAGCCATCGCCGCCACCAAGCGCATACCGGCAAACGTCACAGGCGACGGGCGGTCTTCCATCGAACAGCTGATCAACGACAAGAACGAATTGAGGAAAGAGAATCCGCATACCGCCACACGACTGATAAAGATTGATGACAGGCTCAGAGATTACCTGGCCAAACAAAATTTCGACTTGCACGATGTCATTGACGCAGGAGAGACCGTCTACCTGAAAGGCGAAAGCAACATGTCTTCAGGCGGCGATTCGGTCGATGTCACCGATGATATCAGCCCTGAAGTGAAGGACGTTGCGGTAGAAGCGGTCAAAGCCATCCCCGGATTGGTGCATGCGGGTGTGGATATGATAGTGAATGGAGACCAAGCCGTAGTGATAGAAGTCAACAGCACTGCAGGCATAGCACTCCACACGTTCCCGATCCATGGGACACACCGCAACATCGCAGAGAAGATCATCGATTACTATTTCCCGGAAACAAGAGATGTTGAGCGGAGCAATGTGCTCTATTTTGACTATAAAGGGATACTCGACCAATTCCGCAGCAACGCAATCCAGTCTCTCACCGTCACCGATGCACCAAAAGGTGAAATCTATGCGAAGCGCTACGTCATCTCAGGCAAGGTCCAGGGAGTCGGCTACCGCGTGTGGGCTGAAAGGGCCGCCATCAAAGAAGGGCTTCATGGTTACGCCCGGAACTTAAAGAATGGCGATGTGGTAGTCGTCGTCGGAGGCCCCGACAAAAATCGGGTCGAAAAGTTCAAAGACTTGTGTTTCGAAGGGCCAAGGCGTGCCCGAGTAACAGCCATAAAAGATTACGTGTGGAAAAAGAATCCGGATAGGATTCGAAATAAAAAGAAGATGAATAAAGATAAAGATGGTGGGAAAATGACGAAGAAGATTACATTAGTGGCAACGGGGGATATCCTCCTCCATACAAGATTGTGCAGAAAAGCCAAAAGGAAAATAAGACCCGGATATAATTTCGTTTCACTTTTAAGTGAAGCCAGACCCCACTTGGAACAAGGGGATCTGACCATTGTAAATCAGGAATCGATTATTGGATGAGAGGAACTTGGCATATCGAATTACCCTAAGTTCAACAGTCCGATGGAGATTGGCTACACACTAAAAAATTTGGTGTGGACATGGTAACCCTAGCCAATAACCACATAATGGATAAAGGGGAAGAAGGCGTCCTGAAATCCATTGAAAACTGGGAAAAAATAGGGTTGGATTACGTTGGTGCCTACAAGTCAGCAGAAGACCAGGAGAGGCTTAGAATAGTCGAAAAGAATGGTTTGAAAGTGTGCTTCATATCATATACTCGTAAGATGAAGGCAGTCAAACTGCCAAAGGATAAACCCTACATGGTCGATCATTATGAGAGTATGAATGTAAGAGAAATCGAACGGAAGATAAGGAAGGTCAAATCTGAAGGCTTGGCTGATGTAGTGGTGCTTTCGCTTCATTACGGTAAAGAGTACCAGATGCGTCCGACAACTGACCAGAGGGAAATATCTGCTTCTTTATCAGATGCTGGTGCTGATGTGATAATAGGACATCATCCCCATGTTCTGTAGCCGCCTGAATTCATATTGAACTCCAGAGGCAAAGAAACGCTGACGATGTATTCCCTAGGGAACTTCTTCTCGGGCCAGAAGGGATTGTATAGACAGATTGGCGCAATAATGACGGTCGATATCGAAAAACCTTCAGGTGATAACCCGATACTTAAAGTCGATAAGCCGAATCTGAAATTGACCTTCACCGACAGTACAGATAAGAAAAATTATAAATTGTATATGCTTGAAGATATAGTGAAAGAAAGAGAATATATCAAAACAGATCACGGAGATTTCGAGAGTGAACAGGTATACCATGACGTGAAAAAGCGACTAGGACAATTCATCCCGGATATGACCATTTCATAAAATCAATAAAAGGAGCATCCTGATATGAGTAACAGCGATGAAAGATATCTCCGGCACCTCAAGGACGCACTGCCTAAGCATGCCCATGGCTATATGTCCAGCGGTTACAGCATTGCGCTGGAAGGTTGGAGAAGAGGCTTGGATTTAAAAATCAGAGTGAACTATTTCAGAAAGAAATCAAAGGTGATTGAGTACGTACTGGGTAATAAATAAAAATCACATTACTTCCAGATAACAAGAGGCGATCTGGTCTCTAAGGAAGCCGTTAAGATATGCATAAATAAAGATCTAACCAAAAAACATCTGGTTGAAGCGGGAGTCAAAACGCCTCAAGGAGAAGTATTCAATAAGAATGACAGTGACGAAGAAATCCAAAAATATGCTGAGCAGCTAGGCTATCCTCTAGTCCTAAAGCCGACTGACGGCACAGGTGGGGCCGGCGTCATAGCGAATATCAAAAATGCTGAAGAAATACAGCAAGCACTCCAATATGTAAGGGTCCAACTCAAAAATGAAAAGTAATAGTGGAGAAGCATTTCCAAGGGGAAGATCATCGCCTATATGTGGTCGGAGACGAGGTCGTTGGCGTCTTTAAACGGGATCCTGCAAGCGTCATCGGAAACGGAAAAGATACCATTCAGCAGCTATTGGAATATAAAAATGAGGAACGTATGAAAATTCCATACCGGCAAAAAAGAACCGAGGCTGATACATAATAAGGTATCTTGGAATCAGGTCATTCCTTTCTTCAACGATCAGGAGATGAATGAGAGCTATAAGGAGAAGAATTTATATGACAAGTTAATTCTTGCAGAGAGAGCAGCTGAGACTGTCATCAAGAGGGCACATGGACTTTATTTCGATCAGCAAAACAATTGTTTGGATGAGTCGGACGCTTTAAATGAGATGTTGTCTTTTAAAGAAGATTTTATAGTGAAACCAAGTAATACGAACAATGGGCAAGGCATTAAAAAAATATATTACCGTGACGGTTTCCTATATTTCGATGACAGAAAGTTGACGATGCGGGCACTGGGAAAGTTATACGGGGGTAACTTCTCGGTCCAGAAAGTGGTACAATAGCATACGATAATGTCTAATCCCCACCCGGATTCAGTCAATACACTGCGAATGGTTACGTTCAGATGGAAAGGTGAGGTAAGGTATCTTTTAACTTTTGCGAGGTTCGGGGCCAATAATAATGTCCTCGATAATACAAGCCACGGAGGCGTTTCCATCGGCGTTAAGGATAATGGCGAATTTATGGATAAAGCCCTCGATAGAAGCTTTAAAATCCATGATACGCATCCCACCACGGGCTTTCCGTTTAAAGATATGGAACCCATCCCTAACTTCGATGAATTTAAGCAATATGTAATCGATCTGCATAAGAATATACTGCATCACGACTTCGTTTCTTGGGATATAGTGGTGGGGTCTGATGGATTACCTGTATTTCTAGAGGCCAATTTTAAAGGTGGAACGTGGTTTTATCAGCTGCTTTCAGAAAAGCCATTGTTTGGGGATTTGACAGAAGAAGTGCTGGCGTACATCTATAAAGAAAGAAACGATAAAAAATCGCCGCGCCATAAAAGTTATGCGAAACTCCAGCCAACACAGAAAAAGCAGAATAAACGGATTAAGAAACTCGAGGATGAAAAGGAAGAACTGATAAAAGAACGTGATCAATTTAAGAAAGAATATAATAAGATGAAGAGAAGTACGAGCTGGAAAATCACTGCTCCTGTCCGTAAAATATCTTCAATTTTAAAAAGAAAATAGTGAAAGACGTGATATTTTTGAATAATGAGGAATGGCTCGACCACTTGAAAGACAGCATACCTGCTACAATCAGTGGAGATAAATTGAGTATCTACGCAATAGCACTTGAAGCTTGGAGGAGAGGCCTCAAAGTCAGCTTTTATGAATTCAAATCCAAATACCGTGAAGAAATCAGAATAAACTACACAGTATCAGACGGGGTTAGGGAAGTGAAATTCAGGTATTCAACTGGCTCAGATGTAACAAGCAAAGCCAAGGGCATCTCTTCAAGTAAGACAAGGACAAAAAAGTATCTGAAAATGAAGGTGTACCAATTCCCAAAGGACAAAAATTCATAAATAAAAGCAATCAACAAATCATTGAATATGCTGAGGACCATCTTGAATTTCCCATAGTGTTGAAACCGACCAGCGGAAAAATGGGGAAAGGCGTCATAGCCAATATCCGGAATGAGGAAGAATTAAAGGACTCACTTGTATATGTAAGAGAAAGACTTGGTTTCAACGAGGTCATTCTGGAAGAGTTCATTCCCGGTGAAGAATACAGGATATATGTATTAAATGGCGAAGTCATCGCAGGTCTCAACCGGCTGCCGGCGAATGTCATAGGAGACGGGGTGAATAGCCTACGAAAATTGATAAAAATAAAAAATGCAGAACGGCAACAGATACCAAGTGTCCGTGGCCGGTCGATTAAAATCGACTCGGAGGTCAAACGTAACATTAAAGATTATGACTATAATCTGGATAGCATCCCACAAAAAGGTGAGAGGATCCTGCTCAGGAAAAATAGTAACCTCTCTACTGGGGGAGACCCTGTGGATGCCACTGATATCCTTGATGTCAAGGTCAAGGAAGTGGCGGTAAAAGCTGCTAAATCTGTGCCAGACTCTGGTTCAATGTGGTGTTGACCTCATAGTGGATGAAAGAGACGGAACAGGCAAAGTAATTGAATTGAACTCAAGTGTGGGGTTAGGCGGGCATTTGTTCCCGCTGGAAGGAAAGTCACAGGATATACCATCAGCCTTGATGGATTATTACTTCCCTGGAACAGAACGTATTACAACGGACCTTTACTTTGATTTCACTAAAGTGACGGGAATGCTGAAGGCGGGAAATGTACATGAAATCATAATGCCCGTGCTACCGCAGGAAAAAATCATAAAAAAATCATTTATCATTAAAGGAAAACTGGAGAAAGTTGGTTTTGTAAGTTTCGTCCGTAAAAAAGCAAGGTATTTTAGTCTGAATGGTTTCGTAGAGATGCGAAGTGATAAATCTGTATTAATCGTAGTGGCTGGTACAGAAAGAAATGTCAATAATTTCCGAGAAATATTGGCAAAGTACTCTCCTAAACGCGTACGGATAGACAATATAACAGAAGGGGAGTGGCAAGGTGTCCTGGAGGCAGGATTTGAAGTGATTCGAACTGCTGAAAGTGAAAAAGCTGAACCTGAGCAAAGAGCAGCTATACCAGTTGTTGATGATGGGCACTTGCAGAAACTGAAGAAAACAAATACGAAGTTAAAAAAGATAAATGTAGATTTAAAGAAAACTAATAAAGAATTGGAAAAGGAGATAACCAGACTGAAAAAAGAAAATGAAGATTTCCAAAGCAGCAAGTCTTGGCAAGTCACCAGACCTTTGAGGTTATTATCCAAGAAAATGGCAAAGAGAAAGAATTAAGATAAAATTTGTTGGAACATTCGATAAAAAACAGTAATTGAATAAATCTAATATTAAGGAGACACAAAATGGTGGGACGAAATGTTGAACTTAAAGATAACCTCACTGAAGAGGTGGTAGAGGGAATCAAGGGGTTTAAATTATGTGCATATTCAGTTGCTTTAGAAGGATGGCGCAGAGGTCTCAAATTAACATGGTATAAAGATGAGACAGATCTGTGTAAAATGCATCGGGTCGGAGGAAGCACCCAAGGTAAATTCTTCTCACTGTCCTCAGAAGATAAAAGCCATTATTTCCTGAGATCAAGAGGAGATGGAGTGACGAATAAGGCAGTAAATCTATGTGGCAACAAAGAAAGTACGTTGAAGCTTTTAAAAGAGCAGGGCGTACCGACTCCACAAGGCAGCATTTTTAATATAGAAGACGAGCGTATGTTTGAGTATGCAGAGATTATCGGTTTCCCAGTCATCATCAAACCGTTGAACGGCAGCATGGGCCGAGGCGTCTATACTAATATAAATTCTACTGGAGAACTGCAGGATGCGTTGGATGATTTCAAGAGGAGATATAAGAAGTATAAGAGCATCATCCTGGAAAAACATCATCACGGTCAGGAATATCGGATATATGTAGTGGATGAAGAGGTAATTGCCGTAACTAACCGAATCCCTGCAAACATCACTGGAGACGGTGTCCAATCTGTGTGTAAACTGATAGAGGAAAAGAATGAAGCCAGGAAAGATAATCCTTATCTTGCGTCAAAGCCGATCAAGATCGATTATGAAGTCAAACTCGCATTAAAGAATAATGGTTTAGAAATGGACAGCATATTACCTGAAGGAAAGGTGTTATATCTACGGGAGAAAAGTAACTTGTCTTCAGGTGGTGATTCAATCGAAGCTAATGATAAGATATCAGAAGAAGTTAAACAGATAGCAATCGACTCCCTGAAAGTCGTGCCTTCTCTTCCGCACGCAGGGGTGGATATCATCGTTGATTCTGAAGATGATCGAAAAGGAGTAGTACTTGAAATAAATGCAACTGCTGAAATCAGCTTCCATCTATTCCCTTGGGAAGGAAAAGCGAGGGACGTCCCGGGTGCAATCATCGATTACTATTTCCCGGAAACAAGGGAGAAGGAAAAATCCTTAGCCTATTTCGATTATCACAGTGTTATCGAACCATTAAAAACTTGGGCTTCAGATGAAGTAGTGGTTGCTCCAGCTCCGATCCAGGAAATGCACCGTAAATGCTTCACCGTCAACGGTAAAGTTCAAAAAGTAGGATATATGAACTATATCAGACGACAGGCGCTTAAACGGAACATACATGGCACTATCCGGAAGAATGGGCCAAAGCAAGTTGAAATTGATGCCATGGCTACAGATGAAAAGATTTTCGACGAATTTATAGATGTCTGCTACAAAGGATCAAAAAAATCCAAAGTCGATTATGTGAAGATAGAAGATAAGGGAATGGAAAATAGCCCCTATAAAATAGGATTTGTATTAGAAACGGAATAGGGGGATGCCCGTCAAGTTTCGCTGAAGTACATTACAGATCATTAGAGGAATGTTGTCATATCGCATCTGTTTTATGACTTATTTTAAAAGGAGAGGAAATCATGCTTGTAGGGATAATGGGCGCTTTCAGAAACCCAACGGAATTAGCTAAAATAACATCTTTGATATGCACCAATTACGGAATTGAAATTGTATATCTCAGGCCCAACGATATAAATATAGAAAAAGGGACCGCTACAGGCAAGCTATTCCTGAATAACGAGTGGGTTAAAAAGGAGACGGAGATTCCGCAATTCATAGATATCAATCCATATAACTTTAAGAAGCGTAACAGAGAAGTAATCAAGTACTTAAAAAATAAGACTTTTTTATCTGATAACAGGAAAAAGGTTTTGAATAAACGGGCATTCCAGGAAGCATTGGAAAAAGACCCGAAATATAAGGATTTTGTAATACCTACTCATGATGTGAAATGTTATGAAGATATAAAGACCCATGAAACAACTTATCACAAATTTGTGCTGAAGCCCGCCGGGGGCATCCAAGGCAAGGGTATATATATAGTCGAGAAGATAGACGACAAATATAAAGTGGGACATCTTAAGGAAGAAGTTCTTTTCAATGAAGATGAGATGAAGGACTTCTATTACGAAAATATTGATGGCAAGAAGTTCATCCTTCAAAAATATATCAGCTCGAGAACTTTGCAGGGAGACCCTTTTGACTGTAGGTTACATCTAGAGAAGAATGGCGAAGGCAAGTGGCAGATCGCAAAAAAGTATGTCAGGATAGGCATCGGACAAAAGGTAATATCCAATATGGCTCAAGGCGGTGGCATTGCCGACGTTAAGCAATTCTTGGAAGCAAACTACGGCACAGAGTCGAAAGTCATTAACAAGAAATTGGATGATTTAGGTGCAATCATCCCTTATAAAATAGAAAAACTTAGGGGCACCCACATCATGTCACTTGGTGTAGACGTTGGAATTGATCGCGATGGGAAGTTATATATTTTTGAAGCGAACGATGGTCCAGGCACTCAAACCATTGTCTCTGAAGTGGCCTATTTGAGGAGCAATTATTATAAGTATGTCTTTGACCATATACTTGGAATCAAAGAAGAAACCAAAAAAGAGGAAGACGAAAAATACACTGCCTTGGTCAATGAAAGAGATTTCTACAGGAGGGAATACAATAAGGTCAAATCAAGCACTTCTTGGCGTTTAAGTGCTCCAGTCAGAAAACTCAGTGAGGTGAAAGATAAATTGTATAAGAATAGATGATTATTTAGTTTGGCCAACGTCTTGAAGAGGAATCGGTATGAAAAACTTCAAATTTAGTTATGGAAGCTTCATTTTTATCATTATACTTGGATTCCTCTTTATGATGTTGGTAACCCTTAAATGATGAATTACAAGGTTATACTGTGCTCTTTAATCTCTCTTTAACATTTATCGATAATATCAACTCATCTATAGATTTAGAGAAATCCTTTACTGGCATCCTGTGTTCCTCCATGAAAGATGAACATGCCAATACATTTCACCTTGCACTCTATTTATTATCTCATTACTTTTTAAGTGTAAATACTATACAATATAACATATAACAAATTTATCCACGCCATTTATATTGGAATATAAAGTGTGCTTCAGAAATTAGGGGACTTGATAAAATGCTAGAAAAAGATGAACCATCTTTTGGCACAATGTCTGATCGTGTCAGGGAAATATGCTGAGAGGGTACAGCACGGCACTTGAAGGTTGGAGACGCGGACTTAACTTGCAAATCAAGATTGACCATACCAATAGAATGGACGAAGTGGTCGAATACATATTGGACGATGGAATCACCACCCATCATTTTGAAGGTTCTGTAGGAGACCGTGTTTCCGAAGACGCCGTAGCCATCTGTGCTGATAAAAGCATACTGAGGGAGCATCTGCAGAAGGCTGATATAAAAATTCCTGGTGGCAAGGTGTTTGATGAATCTTCTCCGCTCGAAACAATTAGGGAATATGTCCAGAAAGAAAGCTATCCCCTCGTTTTAAAATCAGCTGACGACAATTTAGTCAAACATATACATGATGACCAAAGTACGGGGCAAGCAATAGAATATTTACAAAATAAAATGGATGGCCATAAAATTATAGTGGAAAGGCACCCTGAAGGAGGGAACAGTCAGCTGTATGTAGTGGGGGAGAAGGTCTTTCATCTTACGGGCCAAGCGGTTAATGAAGATGCAAGAAAACTTGCGTTGGAAGCGGTCAAATCGATACCCGGACTTCTTCAAGGGAGTGTGATTATAAATACTGATGAGGATTCTAAGGAACATAGTGTTATCGACATCAATCCGCATGCTGACATAAAAAAGAACGAGTCTCATCTGGTGATGCCTTACGGGATGTACCGAAGGCGATTATGGATTACTATTTTCCGGCCACAAAAGATTATGATCGCGAAATGGCTGAACGTCTATATTTTGACTTCGACCATGTTTACACTTCATCCAAAAGAGGAAAGTCAGGGTATATGGAAATCCCGAGCATACCAGAAGATATAAGATTGACACGCTTCATTTTAATGGCAGAGGGGTTTCCTAAAAGCTTTTTGGGATGGGTACAATCAACAGCAGTCAAAAGTGGCGTGAGTGGCTCTGTGAGAAAGCTTTCCGAAAAAAGGATTTCCCTAGTGCTTGGAGGCAGCCGTGAGGACATTAATGCATTCACGACCCTCCTAAGAAAGAAATGCCGACGGTTTAAGCATCCGGTGAAATTCACACGCAAAAAACGCGTCACTCCCGTAATGCAAGGATTCAACATCATTGAGAACCCATCTTTAGATCCCAAGAAAGTTAAAAGTCTGATGCAGGAAAACAAAAAGTTGAAAAAGGAAATAGCTGCCTTGAAGAAGACCCGACCGGACACATCAAAAAATAATTATAGAAAATTCACCCGCAGACTGGCTAGTGTAAGAAAAAGAGGCCAATAAGAAAAACGATTGCGACGGGTGGCTTATCTCAAAGCCATTCGTCGCTATCGTTCGACCCCATGAGGAGGAAAATACTGATGGCTGGCATTAGTATAAAAGACATCAAGCCTACATACGAAGGATTTATTTTCACCATGATATTTGCACTCCTCTTTATAGTGACGAACCTCTATATGATCGATTATAAGGCGATGCAGAGCCTGATGACATCACAGGACCCGTTCATGATTCTGATATTATTTACGGTCCTTGTGTTTCTAAGAAAAAATAGTCAGGTTGACTTCAATAAATACAGGCTCTACTTTCTCGTGCTGTGGGGGCTCTATGTTGCAACTATGACCGCGAGCATGCTGATGAAGGACCATTTCGTCTGGTCGGAGATGCTCATCTGGCTGATGCTCACTGTTGTACTGATGTATCGGATCCCCGCTCGCCTGGTGACGTATCTGATCATTGCGGCGCTTATCAGTCTGCCATCACTGTTGATGATTGACCATACGCTCAATGAATCGGGGGCGACACTTGTATTTGTCTTTACAGCGGGCCTGCTTCTGATGCCGAAGAAGAATGCTTACATGCTCTTTTATATGTTGCCGGCCTTCATCATGCTGAACGTCATCACGCCGAGCCGGACGGCGATGGCGGCCTTTATCGCTGTGGCGCTGGTCCAACTTGCCTGGATCAACCTGCCGGGGGCCACGCGGACTCAGAAGAAATGGTTTGCCGGTGTAGTGGGTGGGCTGGCCGTCATCACCTTGGTGGTATCTTCCGCCCGATATATGAGTTCTTCATCGGTCGCAATATAAGTAATGGCGTGACTCTGAATAATTTCACATCAGGACGTTATGTACTGTGGGAAACCATCTGGAATGAGAAGGAATGGTTCGGCCGGGGACATGGTTACTTTGACTTCACCGAACTGCTGCACGCGCATAATATTTTCTTCGATACGCTTGGGCGCTACGGCATCCTGGCGGCGCTGTTGTTCGTGCTGGTGCTCGGGGCGGCCTGCGTCGTCGCGTTGACTCGGCGCAATTTTGGCATCCTGCTCTATTTTGCGATCTTTATCTTCATCGGCATGTTCGAGTACAGCTATCTGTTCATGTTCGTCTATTTTTCACCAGTGGTGCTCTTCTTCATATTGCTGGCCTATGTGTTGGGACCGGGGAAGAATGTAGCGAAAAGACATAAAAAAGAGACCCTAGGGGGTTAGACTAACCTAATTATTTGAGACAATATAAAACACCTTCGAAATGGTACAATGTTCATCAAGTACTGAATCGGAGGTGTTTTTGCATGGGCAAAAACGTATATTCAAGTGAGACCAAGTGGGCAGTGGTCAAAGCGAAAATGGCGGGTGAATTGACTACAAATGAAATTATGGAGAAATACGGCATCAAGAATAAATCTCAAATTTCCACATGGGTCAGATGGTATAAGCAAGGGGAACTTTATCGATTTGATCAACCGATTGGAAAGCAGTATACCTATGGACATGGTCCTGAAGCGCGCTCAGCTGATGAACGAAAAGATCGTCAGATTGAACATTTGAAGATGGAGAACGATATTTTAAAAAAGTATATGGCGATCGAAAAGGAGTTGAAAAAGAAATAGTTCTGACACTTGTTGAAAGAATGCAGACCAAATACACGATTACTGCCATTTTAAGTGCATTGCTTGTGCCGCGTTCAACCTACTACCGATGGCGATCGGAAGCCACTGATTCATCGTTGACCGATGTCGAGCGGACAATCATTGATATATGTGAGTCGACGAAGTATCGATACGGCCATCGCAAGGTGAGAGCGTTGTTGCAGCGAGACTACAATATCAAAAGGAATCGGAACACTGTGCAGCGCATCATGCAGAAATATCATCTACAATGCCGGATTAAGCCGAAAAAGAAATGGCAGTCACAAGGGGAAACCATTATTATCGCACCCGATCGAATCAAGCGTGACTTTCAGGCTGCCGCGCCCAACCAAAAATGGGTCACGGACATTACTTACATCCAATACGGGCGCACTGTGCAGTACCTGTCAACGATTATAGATCTTTACAACAATGAGATTGTCGCAGCCAAATTGTATAATCATCAGCAGACGCCATTAGTGCTGGATACACTGAAAGAAGCTTTGGAGAAACGGGCACATCCTAAAGGCGTAATCATTCATTCGGACCAAGGGAGTGTGTATACATCATATGCCTATCAGTCATATGTAATGGAAAATAATCTGGTGAGCAGCATGTCCAGAACGCGGGAACTGTTGGGATAATGCGGTCATCGAATCGTTCCATTCTAACCTGAAGTCTGAAGCGTTTATATACACCAGATTCAATTCACTCAGTAATGTTGAGACGATTTCACGTGTGAATCAATACTTAAAGTACTATAACGAAGAAAGAATACAAGAAAATTAGGCTACCTTCCTCCAATTCATTTTGGAGGAAGGTAGCCTAATGAAGGTGTTTTATATGTGTCTCATACTGCTAGGTCAGTCTAGGTCTCTTTTTTATTTTTTATTTGAGGCGAATAAACGCCTTACGATTGGGGCATGCATCGCCATGAACTGTCCGGTCTTCAGCACGCGCCTGAAGCGTGTGGGTTCCTGGATCAGGCGGTACAGCCATTCGAGCTGCAACTTGATCCATATATCCGGTGCACGTCTGATGTTGCCGGACATGACATCAAGCGTACCGCCGACGCCGATGAATATGCCCTTGTCGAACCGCTCGATATTTTCGTTTATCCACCGCTCCTGGCGCACCATCCCGAGCGCCACAAGGACGATGTCCGGTTCGCTTCTGACCACTTCTGCAACCTTGTCTTCACTGAAGACATCAGTATAGCCATCCTGTCTGCCGGCAACGATCAGACCGGGGTATTTCTCCATTGCATTTCTGGACCGCCTTTTCATTTGAGTCTTCACTCGCTCCGATAAAGAACACGCGGTAGCCATTTTGCGCAGCATGCTTGAGCATGCCCTGGGCGACGTCGAACCCGCTGACCCGCGCCTTTAGTGGGGTGCCGAGCATGCTGGCAGCCCTGACGATGCCAATGCCGTCCGGCAGCACATAGTCGGCCGATTGCACAATCGCCTTGAATTTCGGGTTGTTTTGGGTGGCCATAAGGAACTCTGGGTTGGCGGTGACGATGAAGCATTTATCTCTATTGTACAGAGCCGGATAGATGGTCTGATTCAGGAATCCATCGAGTGTCGTATCGATGAAATGGACCCCCATTATAGGGACGGTACTGTAGTGTGAAGACATGATATTCCTCCTGTTCCGGGGAGGTCTAGACGGCTTCCACTTGGGTATAGTGGAGCCAGATGGGTGTAGTCTCCCCTTGAATCAGCCCTTTGTACCATACGTTCTGACCCACCAGAATGGTTTCAGAAACATTGAAAAGCTGGCCTTCAAATTCATCCAAGACCTCATGTATACGCTGCTTTCTGCCACCCCACGGCGCGCTCGAGGCAACGCCAGAGCCGTTTAGCTTAAAGGACTTTTCATCATTATCTATGAATATATGGACATGGGCGTTTACTTCTGATGATTTTACCCATCCTATGACCCCGTCAACCCCACTTTGTTCTGTGCTGAGCAGATAATAGTTTTCAAAATGGTAGGTTGCCTGGCGTTTTACATGGTAGACAGTGTGCTTATAGTGCTCGGTGCTCGTCTTGCCTTCCTCTGTATTCGGTGTCTGGTAGATATACGTGCTGAAATCTTTCAGATGGACGAGGAGGCTGACCGGACTCACGGTATAGTCGTTCGAGACTTCGAGCTGCTCATCGTCATCCAATATCATCAGGTCGCCGAGCTTCCTATAGTTGTCGCTTTTGGTATCCTGGGTCATCATGCGCGTCCGGTACGTGTCACGCTCTTCCTTGGTCATCGCCTGCCATTTGTTCAAAAAGGATTCGTAGAGGGGGATGACGTCATCCACTTCGCCGAACGCCTTCACCCGGCCGAATTCAAGCCACAGTATCTTGTCGCAGAAGTTCTTCACCTGGTTGATGGAGTGGCTGACGAAGATCATCGTCTTGCCCTGTTCCTTGAATTCCATCATCTTCTGGAGGCTTTTCTCGGCAAACGCCCGGTCACCGACCGACAGTGCCTCGTCTATGATGAGGATATCCGGATTGACGTTGACGCTGATGGCAAAGCCGAGGCGCGACTTCATGCCGCTTGAGTACGATTTGACGGGTTGGTCGATGAAGTGCTCGAGCTCCGAGAAAGCGATGATATCCGGCTCAAGTTCGCGGATCTCGCTTTTGGAGAAGCCAAGCATCAGGCACTTCAATTCGATGTTGTCGCGGCCACTCAATTCATTGTTGAGCCCTGCGGCCACCGCAATGAGTGAGGTCTGACCGTTGACTTCGACTTCGCCCCGGGAAGGCGGCACGATGCCGGCGATGATATTCGATAAGGTCGACTTGCCCGAGCCGTTGATGCCGATGAAGCCCACGACATCACCTTGTTCCGCCTCGAAATCCACCCGCGGAGGGCGTGGAACACTTCGCCGTGCGAACGAGGGGAGACGAGGTCAAGTATGCGCTCCTTCTGGTTGTCGTACATCTTATAGTGCTTTTCCAAGTTTTTCGTTACGATTGTTTTTGTCATATATATCCCTCTTATAGGTAGTCGATGAAATTGCGTCTGAATTTGACGTGCAGTGTCGCACCGATTGCCATCATGATGAAGATCACACCCAGAAGTACAGCGTCAGCTGCCAGTGGGTGACGATATACCATTCAGTGCCGAAGAATACCGAGCGGTATCCTTCAATCAGGTAGACCAGTGGGTTCAGCTGCATGAGCTTCATCAGCAGCGGAAATTCAGAGAGCAGCGACAACGGCCACAGCACCCCTGACAAGTAGAGCCCCATCCTGAGGAAGGAGTTGAGCAGGAGGTGCACGTCCCGGATCAGAGTCGAGAGCGTCGAGGTGATCAGCGAGAACGCGAATATCAATATATATGTAGCCAGTACAAAATAGACGAGCTGGAAATAGTAGATGTTGATGTAGTAGCCGGCTATCTGAAAGACGACGAAAACGATCACCAGCATCATCAGGTGCGTATAGAACTTCGAGAAGATCGTAATGTTCGGGATCACGCTCAGCGGGAAGTTCATCTTCGATAGGAGTTTCAGCCGCGTATAGATCGATTTTGAGGCTTCTATCGTACTCTGGAAGAAGAATGTCCAGACGATGAACCCGACGAAGAGCCAGAAGAAGAACGGCACTTCCCCGCCGCCCATTTCGATCGGCTCGCGTTTCCGCAGAGTGGAGAAGACGAACCAGTAGATCAGGATGCTGACCAGTGGCGTCAGGACTTCCCACACCATGCCTAGGTAGTTGTTTTGGTTTTTGCTTTTTATGTCATACATCGACAGGCGTCTTACAAGATAGAAGTGCCTGAATTGCTCTTTCAAGACGATTAATATGGATTTCATTCTTTTTTTCACAACCATTCTTTCATCGTTGTTGAATTATACAATTTAACGCTCCAATTGACAAATCATCCTGTCACTGACGCGCTTAGCGGCCTCTCCGTCTTCCAGATGACAGAAACGCGCACGGAAGCGGGCGGTGTCGTATTCCGTATTGAAGTCCATGGTTTCGGTCTCACGAACCACATCGATCAGCGCCTCGGTCGTTTCGACAAGTGGGCCCGGGGCCAGTTTTTCAAAATCAAAATAGAAGCCGCGGATATCTTCCCGGTAATGTTCGAGGTCGTACGTATAGAAGATCATCGGCCGCTTGAGGTTGGCGTAGTCGAAGAACACCGAGGAGTAATCGGTGATGAGCATATCAGACACCAGATAAAGGTCGCGGACATCCTCATAATCGGAACAGTCATAGAGGAACCCTTCATAGGCCGACAGGTCCAGATTTTCAGCAATCAGGTAATGGAGCCGGAGCAGGATGACATAGTCGTCGCCGAGTTCCGCCTGCATCTTCGCTGCATCGAACTGCAGCTCGAACTTATACTTGCCGCGTTCATGGTAGGCGTCATCGCGCCATGTGGGCGCGTAGAGGATGACCTTTTTGCCCTCGGGTAGATTGAGTTTCGTGCGGATGTAGTCCTGGAACGCCGCATCATTATTATGGAACAGGTAGTCGTTCCGCGGGTAGCCCGTCTCGAGCATCACGCCGTAGAAGTGGAAGGCGCGCTTGAAGATTTCGGTCGAGTAGGGGTTCGGTGAAATCAGATGATCCCACTTGCGCGATTCCGCGATGAAGTTCCGCTTATATTTCTCCGTGTCGGTCCCGGGCATCAGGACGCTGTCGATATCCGTGCCGAGCTTCTTCAGTGGAGTGCCGTGCCATGTCTGCAGATAGATTGTATCCTCAGGCTTCGGGATCCACTGCGGCAGCCGGCTGTTCGTCACCCAGAGTGCTGCTTTATTCATATAGATCATCCAGCTCGGGGTAAAGCGCGTCACGTACGGGATGCCGAGTGTCTTGAAGACCTGTTTATGGCGCCTATCCACGCTCCAGAGCAGCCGGTAGTCCGGGTAATGGGCGCTCATGTATTCATAGATCGCCCTCGGATTGTCGCTGTACTGCTTACCAAGGAAACTCTCGAACATGATGAGCCTGTAATCTTTATGGAAAGACTTGCCGAGCAGCCAGAACATCACTTTATAGAATCTCGTCAGTATCACTCTCAATAGTTTCATAATCATCCACCACACTATAATAATTAATCGATATGATATAATTTAACATGACACACTTTTTGGCGTATGCTTATCTTAATACTCATATGATATATAAATAATATTATACCATTACATGGTATATCGGGGATACTATGAAGAAAGTCATCACTTACAGTACATTCGATTTGCTCCATACGGGACACATCAATATTTTAAGGCGGGCAAAAGAACTTGGCGATTATCTCATCGTGGCAATCTCCACCGATGAGTTCAATATGCTCAAGCATAAGCAGGCCTACTATCCGTTTGAGCAGAGGAAGCAGATTCTGGAAGCCGTGCGCTATTATGATATAATTTAACATGATACGGCTTTTACAGTATGCTTATCACAATAATCATATAAATAATATTATACCATTACATGGTATATAGGGGGATACTATGAAGAAAGTCATCACTTACGGTACATTCGACCTGCTCCATACTGGGCACATCAATATTTTAAGGCGTGCAAAAGAACTCGGCGATTATCTCATTGTGGCAATCTCCACTGATGAATTCAATATGCTCAAGCATAAGCAGGCCTACTATCCATTCGAACAGCGTAAGCAGATCTTGGAAGCCGTACGCTATGTGGATGAAGTCATTCCTGAAAATAACTGGGACCAGAAAATTGAGGATGTTAAGACGCATGACGTCGATATCTTTGTCATGGGGCATGACTGGGAAGGGGAGTTCGATTTCTTGAAAGACTATTGCGAAGTCATCTACCTGCCTAGGACTGAAGGTGTATCGACGACGAAGATCAAGCATGATCTTTCACACCGTGATGATTAAGGAGACAGCACTCGCCGTCTATCTGACCTTTGTCCGCATCGTTTTCCGAATATGTCAGCTCGCACCGCTCCAGCACAAGACGGTCATGTTGGTGTCGTTCGGGGATAACATCCAGGCCGTGACGAGAGAAATATCAGCGCGTACGGATTCACGCGTTATCATTTTAAGAGAACCCGGCTGCCGGCAAGAATTCGACGATGTGCCAGATCAGAACATCATTTCCTTTTCACCGAAGCGTCTTATAAGCCAATTGGTTGGCCTATACCATCTTGCGACGTCAGAGGTGGTATTCGTCGACAACTACCATCTGATACTCGCAGCGTGCGATTTCCGTAAAGAAGTGGTGTGCGTCCAGCTGTGGCATGCGAACGGCGCGGTCAAAATGTTCGGCCTGTACGATAAAACAATAATGGACAGGCCACAATCCGCCATCCGGCGCTTCAGGCAAGTCTACAGCCGTTTCCATAAAGTTGTGGTGAGTTCAGACGAAACGGCCAATATATTCAAGCAGGCCTTCGGCCTAGATGAAGCCAATATATTGAAGACCGGCATGCCGCGGACTGACTTCTTCCGCTCAGAACAGCGTGTGGTCAAGGCACAGGACAAGATGAAGGAGGCACTACCGCAGATTCACGGTAAAAAGGTGCTCTTATATGCACCGACATTCCGGGACGATGGATTTACACTCGACGCACTGCCACTCGATATCAAAAGGATGGAAGTGGCACTTGGCGCAGAGTACCACCTGCTCGTCCAGCTGCACCGCACTGTAAAGCTCACGGATATGGATGACTCAGACTTCGTCACCCATGTTTCCGGCAAATATGATATTGCATCACTGCTCAGTATCACCGACATCCTCATCACGGACTATTCATCGATTCCATTCGAGTTTTCGATGCTTAAACGCCCAATGATTTTTTTCGCCTATGACCTCAAGCAGTATGAAAGGACGCGCGGCATCTGGTTCGACTTCAAGGAGACGATGCCAGGCCCGGTAGTCCAGACTACTGACGGACTGATACGGCAGATCGAGGAAGATCAGTTTGATGAGGCGGAGATAGCGGCGTTCGATGCCACCTGGAACAAATATGCAGATGGCCAAGCAGCAGCCCGACTGGTTGAAGCAATATATAAAGCAGATTGGACACTGACCTGATATCAGTGCCCAATCTGCTTTATTTTGTCTATGACGGCTTCATAGATGCGCCTGCTGTTGTTGTGGTCCTGGTATTTGAAGATGCCTGAGAGGTCGCGCGGTTCTGGTTCGAAACCGTTCAGTATATGGTGTTCGATCATATCAACCAGCGCCTCCTCCTGCTTGACGATATCGCCGAGGAAGGTTTCCTTTATAGGGCGCAGCTTGCCGTTGCGGAAGAAACGCGGTGAGTCGAAGTGGTAATAGATGACCGGCTTGCCCATCATCGTGAAATCGAAACTGACCGTCGAATAGTCGGTGATGAGCAGCGCATGCTCGATCAGCAGATCTTGGACACGCCGCTCGCCGAGCCGGATGAAGTGTACATTCGGTCCATGTGCGAGCTGTTCCGCATTGAAATACTGTTGCGCGCGGTAATGCGGATAGAAGTGGAGATGGACATCATGCGCTTCCAATATGGCATTGAGCCGCGTGTTTTTGACGAGCGTTTCATAGCGGTTGAAGTATTGGCTGTCCAGGAAGCCTGCATCAGTGGTGATCCAATCCCGCCAGGTGGGCATGAGCAGGATGTCGCGCCCCTTATGCGCCGTCGGCAGCTGGTCGAAGCGGGCAAGGCCGGTGACTGCCACTTCATCATCGCCATAGCCCATCCGGCCGGCAACGATCTTGTCCTTCTCCGCATCGCTTGAAACGATGAAGAGGTCGAACGGCAGGTCGTAGTACCTTCTGTCATATTCAACCGGTTTGCGGCCGAGGACGCCATGCTGGAGGAATACCTTCAATGTATCCTCATAATGGAAGAAGCCACGTGCCGCTTTATAGGGCAGCAGATTTTCAAGGTCATGTGTTCCGAGAAGCACACCTGCACGGCAGGCAACATCGTAGTGGGCTTGTGAGCCGAAAGTGACGACATGTGGTTCATCCTTGATCTCTGGTAATCCTCTGATGGCGCTTCGATGACATAGTAGGCATTGACGCTTGCGTGCTGCCTTAACCAGCTGAAGAGGGCGTAGCCATTGTCCTGGGCGGTATCGTAGCGCTCGCCGATCAGCCACATGTTCATATCCTTCTGTTCTGTATGTGCAGGGATCTGGATGTCGACTGGAATCAGGAAGGACTCTATCTTCAGGTTATCGTAAGGTGTCGTGGTCACCAGATGGTGATGCGTACCCGATGCATCCATCTGTTCATGCCAGCTGTAATAGTTGTCTTTTCTATAGTCTGATTCGAGGTATTTGATCTTGCCTCTACGGATCACCTCACCTCCAGTGTCAAAGAGTTCGACGAAGAGGTCGATGATGGTCTTGTCCTTACTTTTCAGTGAGGTCAGGGGGATGCCCTTAAGGTCGACGGTAAACGTCTCCTTAATCGGCACCCGGTGCACCGCCCCCGAATAGCGTTCCACGAAAGCCAGATGAGGAGTACAGCCGACGAATGACTCCAGATTGCTCAGGTAGCCGGCTATGTCTGTGTCCGTTATATCGGTGACAGCCCGTCCTAAGATCGGATAGCGGCATTTGAACCCGAGCTGGCCATCCTTCCGCCTGTAGAACCACGCGGTCGTCCAGGCACTGTTAAACAGCACCTGTTCAGGTGACTTGAGATCGGATGCTTCCAGATTATCCACCATCGGCAGGAAGCGGCGGGGTGACTCCGTCCCCGTCTCCAGCATGAACCGTCTGCGTGACTGGGTATCCATTATCATCTGGAAGGGCACCCCGACAGTGGCAGTGCCGCCCGTCATTTCTATAGGCACGATGCGTTCCTCTTTTGAAGTCACATCAACGATTACAAGACGCTGGAAATCCAGCTCGGATCCACAGGTGAAGGTCATCTTAACAGTGTCCGCTTCCATCGTCGATTCAAACGCGGACAGTGCTGCAGTATGCGGTTTTACAGTGGCATGCAGCTGTTTATTATGATTATGGAAAACGACGTGGTGATGCAGCGTATCCATGACGGCGTCATCCTTGGCGGACAGTGGCCTCAATATATCATCGTCAAGCAGATATAAAGCAGCTTCTCCCTTCAGGAGATCATCGAAATGCATGGCAGTAAACATATATTCATCGTGTGATTCATTTTCAATGGTACGTATATGATTCGGGTAGACGAAAGCCAACTGCATCTTCCGGGCGGTCAGGGGCCCTGAAGAGTCATCTGCACTTTCGAGTGGTTCGTTTCAATATCTTCGACCGGCACCGGCCGGCTGCGGTCAAAGGCAAAGTGGGGGAACTTGTGCTGGATCAGTATATTCCGCTTGATTGATACTTTGAAATGGCGTGAATAGGAAAAGAACTCAGTCTTTCCAGACGGCGTGCCGCTTGGGGCATGCACAATCATTTTCTTATCATGGAAAGTAAGCATGATCTTCGAGTCGCCTTCCTGGCACTCCATCAGATTGTAGGGCAGGTAGAGCTTCAGCTGGCCTTCGGTGAGTCGGTAGTCGAGATGATGAATACCGGTGCTGTTTTTCAGCTGGATCTTGAAAGCTTCAGGTTCTGTTGATTTCCTGAAGTTGATGAGTGCTACAGTGATGACTGCCGCATTTTTATATTCCGCCACCCCAGTCAGAATCATCTTCTTGATCAGACGATGTCTGAAGCGGTGTGGGATGAATGTTTTGACGGTCTGTCTGAACTTTCGTTTTATGTTCGCCATCATCAATGCCTCCATATCGATATTATCTATACTATATTACCCGATAAAGCCCTTCCTGTCATAAATGGGCCAATCGTCCGGTTTTTATGCCTGAAAAAAGCCCGAACCCCTTTAGAATCCGGACTTTGTGTTTAATATATTCTCCCGGTGCACGCCACACCGCGGGGCAATCGTATCTGCGAGCCATTTGGCATTCAATAGCTCGATGTATGCCCGATAGGCCGCATCCCCCTCGATGCGGACATCACCGTAGACATAGTAGGGTGGCAAGGGGCCTTCATGCCACAAGCCATCCCCCGCATGATGCGCGATGAGAAGCTTCAAGCCATCCAAATCCTCCCGGAATGCCGGACTGCGCTTACCCCCACGGTGCTGATGTTCCCTGTCGCATGCGTCAAGCAACCGATAGGTATCCGTAATGTACGGACGCCCGTTATTATAGATGTGCTTGACGATGGGGTGGTGCCGGTACCGCGTATTGGTATCAAGCACCCCGATCAGGCTTAAGTTGACGCGCAGTATCTGGTACAGCTCGAGCACCTGTTTCGACAGCCGGCGGTTATCCAGATACCGGGCACTGATATCGTGATCCGGGCTTACTCTGAACACCTGCATTATTCGTAGATGTAGGCGAGGACATCCAACGCCTGCTCGACAGTTTCGACCGTAACGTTGGCTTTGTTGGAGAGTTCCTTGAGTGGATGGATCAAGTCTTCAGGGCGCACGATGATGAGCGGTTTACCGAGTGTGACGGCAGCACTCGCGTCCATCGCCGTATTCCACTGCTTGTACTTCTCGCCGAACAATGCAATGACGACATCCGACTTCTGCATCAGCACTTCGGTCCTTAAGTTATTGATCGCTGAAGCGGCATCATCCTTGAAGTAACCGCTCGGCTGTTCGCCCAAAATTGCTTCGCCAATATCGTCCGAACGGTCATGGACCGTCTGTGGCCCGACGAAGTTGAGTGGAAGGTCCTTTTCTTTTGCCAGACGTTTTACATCTTCGCGCCAATCATCGTGGATCTGTCCTGCAAGATAAACTGTCAATTCCATTGTGTCATCCTCCTAAGTAGTAGTATCTCAATCATAGCCAATCTGGCGACAAGTTGCCAAAAATTGCTACTCCAGCGTGTTGCCTTGTGCCGGAATCGGCGTTTCTTTGAACATGCGTGCCAGATGCATGGTGTTGTAGGCGAGCATTTCAACATGTTTCTTGGTGAAATCGCTGTCCTGGCCAGCTTCGAGGTAGGACGGACCAGGCCCGGCTTCCCCGACCCAATAGGCATCAACGTTCGGTGGAATGGTGAACCCGATGTGGGATAGACCATAGAGCACTGAAGCGGCAGCATTTTTCGCACCATCTTCGTTGCCTGTAACAACTACACCGCCGACTTTGTTGTAGAAAATCGATTGGCCATTCTCATCAGTAAATGAGCTGCTGCCGTACAGGCGCTCAATCGCAAGTGTCGCGATGCTGCTTTTCTCACCGAGCCATAGCGGCGTACCGATCAGCACGATGTCGGCCTGCTTCACTTTGTCGAAGACTTGCGGCCACTCATCGCCGTCGCCCGCGTCATCCGTGATGCCGTACCTAATGTTGTAATCATTCAGACGCACGATTTCAGCTTCGACACCTTCTTGTTTATATATATCTATGACCTCGCGAGCCAATGCTTCAGTATTCGATTGTTCCTCACCGTATTTTAGAGTGGTGTTCAATATCACTGCTTTTAGAGCCATACAATCGCCTCCATATCCTTCATTGTTTAGTTGTACCACTAAAATCGGGCACCAAAACTTGGGCTCAGACGAGCTGCTTCTTCGAGAATTTGTTCGCGACCCAGCGGATGGTCAAGCCCGCCCCGATGAATAGGCCGATATAGCCGAATATCGGATAGAAGATGTTGACCAGGTCAACGAAGCCGACGAAGCTTAAGGCATACCCAAACAGCAGTCCGATGATGAGCATCAGTGTGTATTTCTTGGAATAGGGTTCAGTAAAGCGTGTCAGGAATGGGTACATCAAGCCGACTGCGGTGTTGTAGATGACCAGCAGCATGACGATCGACAATCCTGTGCCGATTACTGGATGTACCGCGTCCGCAAGCAATAGGGTCGGCAGTGCCGCATGATTCGCCGCATCCAAGTTCGCAAGCATACCCCCGTTGATCAATACCATCAGAAGCAGGATGATGATACCGCCAACTAAAGCCCCGCGGCGTGCGGCTTTATGTTTGGTCGCTTCAGACCCCATGATGGATAAGAAGCTGAATGCTGTCGCAAGTGTCAGTCCGCTATATGTCAATGCATCCCACAACCAGCTGCCGGATGGTGTACGGTCAGCTTGGGCATATTGGTCCACTTCACTGAACGTGATGGTGGGGTTGAAAATATTCACCGCCGCTACAATCAATATGAAGGCCACCAGAAAAGGGGTCACCGCACCAAGCACGACGACAATCTTATTGAAATCAAGCAGCAGCGTGATAAGCACCGCCATCATCATGATCAGCGAACCGAGCCATGGTGCCACGCCAAAACTTTCGTAGAACGCCGACCCTGCACCGGCCAACATGATGACCGAAATGCCATACAGAAAAAAGACGAGTACATAGTCGATTGCCTTGCCGATAAACGGGCCGAACATCGTATTGATGGGATCCTCATGGGAGTCCGCATCCAGCCGGTAGCCAAGCTTCGCCGCCTGGCGACCGACGAACATCGTCACCAGCGCCGAAAACAACACCGCAGCATAACTCCACGTCCCGTAGTTGGTGAAGAACTGGAGTATCTCCTGGCCCGTCGAAAAACCGGCTCCCACGATGACGCCCGTGTAGGCAAACCCAATCTTGATCGATTCTCGTCGATAACTCAAAAAACCGCCTCCGTAATTTGATTTCGATTGTGCTACATTTAAAATTAAAGCAATAGTGAGATAATAAATCAAATCGTTGATTAACTGTTTCCCTACGCAAAGTAATTAAAGGAAATAGAGATGTGAGGAAAATCTGGAAAATGTGCAAAAATACTTTTAAATGTGCTATAATCATTGACAGTAAAGTTTTTTCTTATAATGTCATCATATGGAAAAATCGGGTTGCAGCATTTCGGAATCGATTAATTGAAAGCGTTTTATCAAAAACTGAAAAGGAATTATTCAGAAGAGGAGGTTACTAGAAGAAGTACATATCAATATAAATAGAAATCGTACAAAATTTTGAGCGGCGTGCAGAGTGGTTAAGCCTATTATTTTGGGACTGAGATTAGATGACGATTAATATACATAACCGTGTATCATTAATAATTATGATGGATTATAAAGTGAAAGGCCTTACTTAAGCTGGCACTTGACAGCAGAATTCCGCATATCATTGCAGTGTGACACCACCACGGCGGGGTTTTTTTATCAATCACGACATTCAAAACTTATAAGGTAAGAACGAGTGAAATGAAATCATCCAACATCATTAGTTGGATATCAATCTCCATGCAAGTCAAGAGCTCCGTATAATCAGATCTAACAAAACCAATCCGTTAAGCTTCCTTATAGGTGGTTTATGTAAGATGAAGAGTTGTAGTCTATAAATATATTTTTTACAAATTATCTCGAAATGAAATTACTTTTTTTGTATAATGTAGTACTATGTTAATAGCAACTTATCCGTTGCTTTGTCTCAAAATATAAGATTCCCCTGTGCCCCAAGAGCGTTTCTAAATGATTTAAATATCATCAAGGAGAGAGTCAATGAAAAAGCTTATTCCAATTTACATCGCGCTGATATTAGTTTTAAGTTCAGTTTTTACGTCACCTTTGTCTATTATAGCCGCGGAAATGACCAGTGAAGAAGAAAGCATCGAGCATGAAACTGTAGCTCCAACAGGAAAAGGGGAACAAGAAGCAGCTGAGATCAATGAAACGAAAGATGATCAAGTCGAAAGTCAACCTCTTGAAGAAACAGTGGAGGACTCTACAGAAGCCACTTCTGGGGAACTCCCGTCTCCTGAAGTAACACAAGGAGAATCCGAAAAGGAAAAGTCCGAAGTGAAGAAAGAACTTGCAGCTGAGGAAAAACGTGGATTCTCGCTTGGAATAGAAACAGCATTGGATTTGGAAAGAAAAGCAATTGACAGCAAAAATCCAATTAAAGCAGAAGATTCATTTATATTAGAACTAGAGGCGACACTATCAGCAGACCACAATTATGGAGCAGAAGACAAAATTACATATAACTTGCCGACTTCTTTGAGTGTTGTTAAATCTGTTAGTGATGTTGCAGCAAACGGTAATGTGGATGTTGCGAACTACACGGTCAACAGCAATGGATCTGTGCAGATTGAATTTTTAGAAACGGCGGAAGCAGTAAAAAATAAGAAAATTAAACTTGCTGTTGAGGTGGCATTTGATTCAAATTATATTGCAGAAGGTGCACAAGAAGCGGTCATTGATCCGATAAGCAATGAGAATGCAATTGTTGTTCCGCTTGCTGTCGAAGAGGAAGCTCCAGAAGAAGTATCAGAAGAAGCTTCGGAAGAAGTGGCAGAGGAAGAAACAACAGAAGAAGCAACAGAAGAAGAAGCAACAGAAGAAGAAGCAACAGAAGAAGCAACGAAAGAAGGAAAGCCAACAAAGAAAGCAGCGGAGACAGAAATTGCACCTTTAGCTGAATTGTCCCAAAATATTTTTGAGTTCAGAAGTTTAACCCACAATGGTGTGGAAGTTGAAAATGGTTCTAATATTGATCTCAATGACGGCACTAAAGTGGAGCTCATTTTTGATTGGAATACTGAGGGGATGAATGCGCAAAGTGGGGATACTGCAACGATTCAGTTACCAGATGCTTTTGTGCAGGTCTCGACGCCTGCAGTCCCTCTTGTTACAAGTGGGGTGACTGTTGGAACTTATCAGATTCAAAATGGGGAGCTCCAAATAGTCTTCAACGACAATATTGAAAAGGGTGATGTTTCCAACGGTGAGATAGGTTTGAACTTAGAATTCAACTTGCAGAAATTTGAAGAAAATATTGAACAAGTCATCAAATTTAATGATAAGACCGGTACAGAATTAAATGTGCTTGCCAAGCCGAATAATTTGGCAAGTGGCATTACAAAAGAGGGACACCCTGACCAAAGTCACAATGCAAAAGAAATCACCTGGACAATTGATGTTATGAATAACAACAGCGAGGCAGTGACTACAGCGACACTGACAGACATTTTGCCGGAAGGGCTTGGTGAACCAGAAAACTTGGTTATAACTGAGCTATCCACAAATTTAAATGGTGATAAAGTAACGGGTAATACAGTTGATAATGTTACGGCAAACACCAATGAAACAGGATTTGATTTGGCTTTTGATAATTTGGAACCTTATAAAGGATATCGTATACAATACACAACAAAAATTACTGATAGAACCCAAACAGAATTCACAAATAATGCTACATTCTATGACGGGGAATCAGATTTGCCGGCAGATTCTACAGTTACAGGACTTACAGCAAGTAATCCAATTGAAAAAACGGGTTCATATAATGAAAAGACCGGCCAGATCGATTGGACTGTAGTGGCAAATGAAAACGGCTCTGCCATAGAAAACGCAGTTATAGATGATGTCTTACCAGAAGGGTTAACTGTAGATGGAGAAAAGTTTGCAGTCGAAAAGTTTGTTGATGGGGCTAGTGCTGGAGAAATAGCAGTGGAGCCAAAAGACTTCCCGATTAATCTGGGGGCTGTAGCTGCTAACGAACACTTTGAAATCAAATTCAGTACAAACATAGACTACAGCAAAGTTAATGGTGGTGCGTATCAGACTGATAACAGCTTTGAGAACACTGCAACATTAAGTGATGGTGATGAAGAAATCGGCAGGGATGAAGCTGTCGTTGAATACAATAGACAACCGCTCTTGAAGAAAAAGGCATCTTCTAGCGGAGTTAATTATGAAAATAAGAAATTAAGCTGGGCTGTTGATCTGAACAAGGCTCAACATGAACTGAAAGACGTAGTTGTTACAGATACGCTGCCAGCCGGGCTGACACTTACAAAAGATGATATCATCATTACTAATAGTGACGGCCAAAGTGTAGATGCAGATATTTCAATTGCCCAAGGGGTTAAGGATAGTGAAGGTGGCGAAGTCACTTTTGATTTTGGTGACATCGGTACTCAACATATAACCATTCAATATAACACTGAGATTACTGATTTCAGTAAGAACAAATTCACAAATACTGTAGGAGTCGCGGGCGATGGCATTGGTGATGAAGAACATAGTACCACCACTCCAGTAAATCCTCCTGCAAACAGTTTCAATAAAAGGTTCACAGCTATTGATTACAACTTAAAGACAATGGACTGGAATTTAAAAGTCAATCCAATCAGAGAAGGTCTAAAGTCACTTGTGATAGAAGATACCTTCCCGAATAAAGGAATGATTCTAATTCCTGAAACAGTAAAGGTCAGCCATTCTGCAAATGGAGAATTGACACTTGGTGAAGACTATACTTTGGAACCGAGAACTGAAGATGGGGACACAGGATATCAAAAAGGCTTCATCATTAAATTGATCGGTGATTATTCTACCCTGGATGGTGGCGTGTTGGATGTTGCATACCAGACTTCTTACGACCCTCAATTTGAAGTTGAAGGCAATACTTTAGATCCGCACCTGAATGGAGAGGGCCAGGCGAAAGTATATTTAAATAACGCTAATTTCTCAGGTGAAACAACAAGTGGCCATGAAGTTGATGTAAATAGAAAAGCGAACACTACCGTCAGGAGCGATTCGTGGAATAGCGGTAAAAAAGAAGGCCAGCTTGTTCATGAAGACGGTGAAAGTAACATAGTAGATGGTTGGCAAGGAGATGCAGAACGTAAAATTGCATGGCAGCTGTACACTAACTATCAACAGCTAAATCTCGGCAACGATGTAGTCATTACAGACACACTGCAATATGAAGGGTCTATTGATGCAGATAGTATCAAAGTGTCGACATATAAAGTTTCAGCTGATGGTAAGACTACTATTACGGACGAGGTATTAGATCCGAGTGCCTACAGCCTTGATGTAGACGGTAACACGTTCACATTGACGTTCAACAAGGAAGTATCGGAGAGATATGTTGTTGAGTTTTTAACAACAGTGCCGAATGTATCCCAGAAGAATTATACTAATGAAGCGACAGTGTCAGTAGACGGCAACGATTATCCGTACAGTGGCACTGTGAGTTATAAAAACTATAATAATTTCCTGGATAAGTCATCAGTCGGACAAGAAGGTTCAGATGTCTATATTGGTGATGAAGTCAATTGGAAAGTCCAAGTCAACGACAGTCTATCAATTATAGAAAATGCAGAGATCACTGATATTATAAGCACTGGCCTGGAATATATACAAGGAAGTTTAAAGGTTTCAACAGCAGATGGAGATGTATTAAGTGAAGGGAAAGATTATGTCCTTTCCACTACTAAGACTGAGGATGGTAGAACGAGACTTAATATTGACTTGAGTGATCCTTTAAACCAAATATTGGTGCTTAACTATACAACGGCCGTAACAGCTGAAGATGGAGATACTGTAAACAATGAAGTGACTTTAAACGGTGACAACATTGAAAAAAGAACGGTAGCTACCGAAGAGTTGACTGCAGAGCAGTTCAGTTGGGCTTCAGGAGATTTTAATGAAAAACGTGGCGCACTGGAGATTGTGAAACTGGATGCTGAAACAGGCGATCCGATTGCAGATAATCCAGCCATGTTTGAGCTGTACTATGAGTTGAATGGAGAGAGGATTCTCTTCGCGGATGAAGTCCAGACAGATGAGGATGGTAAAATTCAAATCGGCAACTTGCCACTTAGAACATATTACCTGGTTGAAACAAAAGCACCAAAGGGCTATATCATTGATGAAACAGAAAAAGTGATTGAAATCACTGAACCATATGGTAAAGAACAAGTAATATACGATGCTGAGTTTAAAAACACAAAAAAGAAGACTGATGTTTCTGTAACCAAAAAATGGGAGGATGCGGAAGATCAGGATGGATTGCGTCCGGACACAATCGCAGTTCAGCTTCTCGCGGATGGAGAAACAGTAGGAAATGCTGTGACTTTATCAGCAAATAATGAATGGACAAATACCTGGTCAGACTTGGATGCCTATCAGTCAAATGGGAAAGCGATTGACTATAGTGTTGAAGAAGTAAATGTGCCGGAAGGTTATGAATCCTCGGTGAATAGTGAGGATGATAACACCATCACTGTTACAAACACGCATGAACCTAAAACCACTGAAGTATCGGTATCTAAAGAGTGGGATGACGCCGACAACCAGGATGGGGTCAGACCGGAAAAAGTGACAGTCAACCTGCTGAACGACAGTGAAATCGAAGCATCCGCAGTATTGAGTGAAGAAAACGACTGGACCCATACGTTCAGTGATTTGCCGAAGTTTGCTGATGGCGAGAAGATCCAATACAGCATAACCGAAAACACGGTTGAAAAGTATTCGACCGCAATCGAAACCACTGAAACAGACAATGGATTCAACAGTGTGGTCACGAACACCTACACCCAGAAGAAACATCTGCGACCGTCACCAAGATATGGAATGATGCAAATAACCAGGATGGCAACCGCCCAGACTCGGTAATGGTGCAGCTTTCAGCAAATGGGGAAGCTTACGGGGACCCTGTAGAAGTCACAAAAGAGAATAATTGGACGCATACCTGGTCCGGACTCGATCTGAAAGCCAACGGTAAGAACATTGATTACACAGTCGAAGAGCTGGAAGTTCCGGAAGACTATGAAGTGAGTGTAGACAACGAAGATCATGGCAACCTGATAATCACAAATGCCTACACACCTGAAGTTACGGAAGTATCGGTATCTAAAGAGTGGGATGACGCCGACAACCAGGATGGGGTCAGACCGGAAAAAGTGACAGTCAACCTGCTGAACGACAGTGAAATCGAAGCATCCGCAGTATTGAGTGAAGAAAACGACTGGACCCATACGTTCAGTGATTTGCCGAAGTTTGCTGATGGCGAGAGATCCAATACAGCATAACCGAAAACACGGTTGAAAAGTATTCGACCGCAATCGAAACCACTGAAACAGACAATGGATTCAACAGTGTGGTCACGAACACCTACACCCAGAAGAAACATCTGCGACCGTCACCAAGATATGGAATGATGCAAATAACCAGGATGGCAACCGCCCAGACTTGGTAATGGTGCAGCTTTCAGCAAATGGGAAGCTTACGGGGACCCTGTAGAAGTCACAAAAGAGAATAATTGGACGCATACCTGGTCCGGACTCGATCTGAAAGCCAACGGTAAGAACATTGATTACACAGTCGAAGAGCTGGAAGTTCCGGAAGACTATGAAGTGAGTGTAGACAACGAAGATCATGGCAACCTGATAATCACAAATGCCTACACACCTGAAGTTACGGAAGTATCGGTATCTAAAGAGTGGGATGACGCCGACAACCAGGATGGGGTCAGACCGGAAAAAGTAACAGTCAACCTGTTGGCAGACGGCGAAGTAATGAAGACAGCAATAGTTGATGCAGATGGTGAATGGACTTATACATTTACTGATGTGCCTGTATACAACGATGGTAAGACAATCAACTATACTGTCACTGAAGATGCAGTGCCGCAATATACTGCCGACATCATCGAGAATCCTGAGGCTGATAATGAATTTGTAGTTACAAATTCTCATACTCCAGATAAAACAGGCGTGACGGTCACTAAATCTTGGAATGATTCAAATAACCAAGATGGTAATCGCCCAGATTCAATCGAAGTGCAACTCACCGCAAACGGTGAGAAGCATAAAGAGCCAGTGGTTCTTACAGCAGAAGATGATTGGACGCATACCTGGACTGACTTGGATATGAATTCAGATGGTGAAGCAATTGAGTATTCAGTCACAGAGTTGAATGTCCCTGAAGAGTATGAAGTATCTGTAGATGATGAGGACCATGGAAATATAATCATCAAAAACAGTTACGCTCCTGAACTGATTGAGATTCCTGTGCAAAAAGTTTGGGATGATAAAAATAATCAGGATAAGGTACGCCCTGATAAAGTCGAGGTCAATTTACTGGCCAATGGCGAAAAGATGAAAGAAGCACATATTACTGAAGAAACTGAGTGGCAGCATGTATTTACCGACCTGCCGAAGTATGAGAATGGTGAAGAAATTGTCTACACATTGACTGAAAATAGTGTTGAAAACTATTCAATGACGAGTAATCAATACAACGAAGAAATGGGTGTGCATGAGATTACAAACTCGTACACTCCAGAAGAAACAAGTGTCACGGCGACAAAAGAATGGCAAGATGCTGGCAACCAAGAAAATGATCGTCCGGACACAATAAAACTACAATTGATTAAAGTTGTCGATGGTGAACATGAAGCAGTTGGAAGCCCTGAAGAAGTCTCTATTGAAAATGATTGGACATATACATGGACGGGCTTAGACAAGAATGCTGATGGAGAACCAATTCAGTACACAGTGGAAGAGCTGACTGAAGAAGAACACGGTTCATATGAAGTGACGGTCAATGATGAAGACAAAGGTAATATCATTATTACGAACTCCAGAACATACGAAGTAGACCATAAAGTAGTTAAAAACTGGAGTGATGAAGATAATAAGCATGGCGACCGTCCAGATTCAATCGAGGTACAGTTATTCCAAAATGGTAAGATTATGGGTGAGCCAGTGACATTGTCAGAAGAAAACAACTGGACTCATACGTGGGAAAGCCTAGAGAAATATAATCAGAACAATGAAGCATACGCATATACAGCGAAAGAAGTTGAAGTACCTGAAGGGTATACAGCTAAATCTGAGTCAGATGAAGAGAATCCTAATACAACATTCATTACTAATACTTTAGATCCAATAGAGCCAATAGAGGACGAGGAAACCGAAGGCTCTGGTTCAGGCAACGGTGAAGAAGATACTGAAGATAAAGGTGGTAATGGAGACAAAGAGGATACTCCAGACGAAGACAGCAATGAAAACGAAGAGGGTACTTCAGGCGAAGTCAGTACTGGAAATAAAGAAGGCACTTCAGAAGAAGAAAGTACTGAAACCAAAGACGGTACCGGAAACAAGGAAAGTGCTGGAGAAGAAGGTCTACCTGATACAGGCGTTGCTTCTAGCGGTATTATCGCAATTATAGCGACTATCCTGTTAATAGCTGGTGCTTCAATTCTATTCCTTGTAAGACGTAAAAATTAAATATTATAGGTGAGCACCCGACTTATTATGATATGTTTCAAAGTAGTCTGTTTTTAAAATGTCTATTTGGAAGAGAGCATGACAAATTGTCGGGTGCTCTCTTTTTGTTTTTGATTGTAAAAATAAGCTGGACAGTACTTTACTGCCCAGCTTTAGTTATATTCTATTCTGATTAGTTTCGATGACTGCTTGGATCTGATATTTTGTCCTTCTCACATATCACATTATTCAACAATTTGAGCTTTAACAATCATTCTCTCTTCGAACAATAATGTTTCCGGGTTGTATTCATCACATGTAATTAACGTCAGTTCCTGAGGTGTATCTTCCGTTTGATCCATGACTTCAACTTGTGAAGGGTCGACATCAAATATATCTGTAATCTTATATTCCTTCACTTCTTCTCGTGTAACCAGTTCGATGGAGTCACCAATTTCGACACGATCCAAGTAGTTAAAGCGAATGCCTGCACCTTCTACCCGGTGACCAGCGATGGGCAGGTTCTGCATATTCAGATGATCTTCTTCATGGACAAGTGAAATGCCGTTGCGTAGTTTTGTGTCAGTTACTTCTCCATAATACAATGGCTCACTAATATCCGCACTTTCTATATTTAAAATGCCTGCCATATCATCATTTAGATTGATGTTTTGTGATGACTCGTTGTTTTCAATTACCTCTGCGTCCGTGTATGGCTCAATTCCTGTAATGAAACTTTCGACTGGGTTGACATTAACATCGGTACTATCATTTTCAAAGGCTTCTATCACTCGATCATTTACTCTGTCGGTAAAATACTCGCGTATATCCTGCCAGAAAAATAAAACAATGGCTGCGGTGATAAATACTATTCCAGTTATTCTCATCACTAATTTCATCATATATCTCCTTGGGTTAAATGATTTGAATTGTATTTTTAAAACCTGAAAAATCTTATGGTTCTTAGTATGTATGACCTGATTCTAAGCAATGATAAAGAGGCTTTTGTAAGTGTTGGTCTTTAACTGTATAACATTTCAAATTTTTTAGTAGTGAGCAATAATTCTAAATTTAGTTTAATGTAGTTTTTTTTATCATAACAACTTATCAAAAGGTTAGCTATGAAAAACCAGAGATATCATAAGACTTTCATAATTTCGTTTGTCAAAATAATCTAGACAGTTCTTTTTCGCATTGATCATAGTTATATTTCATGAATGAGTGTTGTATAGATACAATAAAAACTACCGATTGAACTCATCTTATAACGAATAATAAATATTGATTCTTAAATAACTGAAGAAACATTCAGACAATTAATCAAGATGATAGTGAAACAAATCTTATCTAAATGTATGTGTATATGAAATAGCGATGCAATAATATATTTTAATTAGAAACAATTTTAAAAAAATGTAAAAAGCGTCTATAGCTGTTATAGTTGTACATTGTAAGGGCATATACTAAATCATGTTATTATGCAAAGATAATGACTCATTTTTCTGAAGACAATCATGGAAGAAACATTGCATTTGGAAGATATTTTAGAAGTTATCAAAAAGGATCTGGCATTGATCGTCATTCTTTTTGTACTGTTCGCTGCCCTCGCAGCATTGGTGACATTGTTCTTGATGACACCCCGGTACTAAGCAAATATTCAGATCCTCGTCAGTCAATCCAAGGAGTAATAAAGCCTTGTCAACAATCTGGACATTCAGACGAGTCTCCAATTGATCAATACATATAGGTGTATCATCAAAAGTCCGATCGTGCTCGATAACATCGTCGTAAACCTTAAACTAAAACAGTTTACAAGTGCATTGGCGGACCAGATTACGGTCAATATTCAAGATCAGTCGCAAGTGGTTACTGTAACGGTAACTAACGAAAACGTGGAGGACGCTGAAACGATTGCCAACTAAATTGGCTCAGTCTTCCAAGAGCGTGTAGCAGACCTCATGAGCGCCGACGACGTCGCGATACTAGCGCCTGTGGATGTCGGCGATAATCCATCTTCAGTATCACCGCAACCACTCATCAATACCGCGATCGGCTTGATACTTGATGGATTGCTTAGACGTGGCATTGCCTTCCTAAGAGCATTCTAGGATAAAAGAATTCGCGTTGAAGAGGGAATTCAAGGTCATCTTGAACTGCTAGTACTCGGCACAGTGGCATACTTCAAGCAGAATGAAAAACAGAAAAGGAGGGAGTATATAATATGTTTAAAAAGAGAAACTTGATGTGCCTCAGGGCAGTGTGAACTGGGTGTAGAAACCTGGCCGAAATATTGGGTCAATGAACAGTTCCGCATCATCCGTACCAACATCATGTACTCCATCATAGATAAAGAGATGAAGACGGTCCTTTTCACCTCTGCCACACCGGGAGCAGGCAAATCTACGGTAGCGGCTAACACCGCAATCGTCTACGCCCAGTCCGGTAAGCACACACTGCTTGTCGATGCTGATCTCAGACACCCAACGATGCACTATACATTCGAGACAACAAATCAGTTGGGACTATCAACTGCAGTCGTCAATGACAGCACGATAGAATTGATTATAAAAGAAATACAAATCGAAAATCATAACCCCATCACTTCCAAGTTCGATTCCGCCGAACCGTCAGAATCCCTTTCTTTGAATAAGATGAAATACTTACTGAAGATGACTACAGCCCATTATGATATTATTTTGATAGACAGCCCACCATTGCTTGTTGTCACTGATGCACAAGTGTTGAGCAAGCTTGCCGATATTACCATTATGGTGACGGACATAGAAGCCAATAATGGGGCCCACTTGTCGGAAGGTAAAAACCTTCGCAAGAAGGCGGAGGCCAACATCATCGGTGTAGTCATGAACAACAAAAAGACCAATACGAAGCATGATGCTTACTACTATTATTATAGGAATGATGATAAACAATGATTGATGTACACAACCATATTTTGATCGATGTTGATGATGGTCCACAGAATGAAGCAGAAGCGGTGTCCTTGCTTAAGCAGGCAGCTGATAGTGGCATCACGGATATCATCACCACGCCCCACCATCATAATAGGGATTTTGTTACCCCTAGAAGTAAAGTTTTAGAAAAATTGGATGAAATAAACAAAGTTATCCAGAACCATCAGTTAGATATCAGAGTCCATCCGGGACAGGAAATTCGGGTGAATGGCAACATGCTTGAAGAGTTCAAATCGGATATCAATATCACGCTTAACGAATCAAGGTATGTACTAATCGAACTCTCATTTAATGAAGTGCCGAACTATGTAGAACCATTGTTGTATGATCTTCAGATGAATGGCTATACGCCGTTGATTGCCCACCCTGAACGCTGCAAGCCAATCATTAGGAAGCCAGAGATTCTTTTCAGCCTCATCGAAAAAGGCGCAATTTCTCAAGTAACAGCTGGTTCGATTACTGGAGATCTGGGAGAAAACCTAAAGCAAACTGCTTTAAAAATGATTAAAAACAACCTCGTTCATATCTTAGCGAGCGACGCACATCATGCGGAACTCAGGCCATTCCGTTTAAAGGAAGCGTATGAAATCATCGAAGAAGAACTTGGGAAAGAGTACACCCAATTACTGCAGTCTAATGCCACGTCAATCCTGTTAAATAAAGATGTACGGGTAAGGCAACCAAAACCAATTAAAACTCATTACAATCAAAGCAAAACGAAACACAAGAAAAAATTCTTTGGATTATTTTAATAGGAAAGTGAAGTGTACGTATGGGAGCAAAGGGTCGGTATATACTTCTTCTCATAATTGATTCAATAATTGTCACGTTTTCAGTATTTGTCGGATATTATATTTTGGCGCCATTATTCTTGCAGTATAATATCTCAGCATTGATCAATACCTCCATCATTCTACTTATCAGTCACCATATCTTTGCATATGTTTTCAACCTTTACCATCGTGCGTGGGAGTACGCCAGTGTCATATCCTCCTTCCAGTCCACCTGGCCCGCCAGGCCGGGGAATAGTTCACCCAGATGGTCGCCTTCTTCTGTTTTTCCTGCTGGGTCTTCCGGCAGTACTGCTTGACGAGGCTATAGCTGCCATCATAACCCTACTTGCGGATGAAGGTGTAGATACTGTAGGCGCTGCATTGGAGTTCCAGTTTCGAGTCGATAATCTCTGCATATGTATCCAGTTTGCTTCGTTTCCTTTTTCGTTGCCTTTCGGGTTGGGGATGTCTTGCCGCCTCATACACTGTCTTCATCGTTCGATAGTCAAAGTTGTACTGTCGGGCCAGTGCAGCGAATTGGGTTTGATGTCGTCATTCACGTAACGTCTCACTCCTTCGCGTATGTCTGCTCTCATCCATCTGTCTCCTTCCTTCCGGATAAGAGAAGCATACTAAAAAATGTAGGTAAACCAACAACTTTAAATTGCCGGTTTCCTACATTTTATAACTGTTATTTACATTACCCTTGACAAGCCCTTTAAAATATTATTAAAGGTTCAAATTTATTCAATATATTAATGTTTAATAGTTAGTAAATACAATGGCATGAGGTACGCTATATTTCTTTCCAATGGATTCTGCATTTAACTCATCAGTTATAATCTTGATTTTTTTATATTGTTCAACCGCTTCACTAATAACATTATCATCAACAGAGTATACCTCCGAACTCATAACAAAGAACCCATCCTTAATTTTCTTAAATAAGAAATTTTTTGAACTATCATCCCCATCATCTCTATCATCTAGTGTTCCGTAGATCATCAATCTATCAAGCGTACATGGAGGACATAATTCTCTAAAGAATTGCTGTAGAGAACGAGTATTTAATTCTTGAGTAACTCTGTCAAAGCGGGGCCCATCCATGTCTATTTGATTAACATATTCTGCGCCCAATACAGTGCAACCAAGTTTATTTAAATTAGCGTTACCGTTATGGTAATCATCTCTGTACACATAATCTGTGTGTAGATATTCTTGTTCATTCACTACCGTTTCATCAAAATAACCATTATAAAAAAATAATATGGTTCATAGTCTATACTGTCGGCACATTCAATAAGTCTATCAATTTGTGTTACGTTCCCAATTCTGTTCTTAATGCCTTTATAATTGGATTTGGGTTTCATGCTTCTTTTTGCTTGTATCGCTAACTTATGTTCTTCCCCATTACATCTTATATTCCAAAAAAATCTGCACCTGTTACTGGCTCTTGATCTTGTACATTCCCATCTAAAAGTACAAAAGTTCTATCTATTCTATTGGCCGTATAAACTAAATCCAAAGTAAATCCTTCTTCATTAATCTTCATGTACGTTGTTAAAGGAGTAATAGAAGTAATCTTTTCCCAGGTCTCAATACTAAATTTTTCAAACTCATCATAAATATTGTTTGGCATAATTAATTTCTCCCTTCTCATAATTAAAATCAGAAAACAGATTAAACAATTCAATTAATGGTGGATTTTATAATGAACTTACCACCTTTGATACAAAAAACGTCATGTGAATTTCATATTACATTGAAAGTTAACCATGACACTCAATAAAGGAATGAAATTGCATGAGAGAATTTCATGATAACACTGAATCCATCAAAGATGACGGGTACAAATTGAGATTTTAATGTGAATATTGCATTCCATTTGAGCCACCCAGTGCAGAAGTATGGTGCCACGGTGAATAATATATCAGCGCCTCCTGTATAATGATTGCGCACACCTATGGTGTGACATCATTATACAGGAGGTTTTTTGATGTGATTCAGTATCAGAAAATACTAGTGCTCTATGAGAGAGGGGTGAGCCAGCGGACCATCAGTGCATCCATCGGGAGCTCAAGACAGACGGTCAGTAAAGTGATTCACCGAGCAAAAGAAAGAGAGATCACCGTACTGACAGATGAAATGACCAATGCATGGCTAAAATCGCATCTGTTCCGTCCCAGACACCGAAAGGACGCGGGTTCGTCGAGGAAGACTGGCGCTATGTGCATAAGGAATTGAAAAAGAAGCATACATCGACTGCCTCCTAACCAATTTGGTCTAAGAATTTGTCCGCATGCCCTTTCCTACATTTTAATACTGCCATTTACAACCCATGATGAACGCATGCTGAAGTATTGTGACCGCGTCTACGAGATTTCGGATGGTGTACTCAAAGAGATGGTACAGACAGTATAATAATATATAGGAAAAGGAGAAGATCGGCTGATCTTCTCCTTTTCATGTCTATATCTTTTGCTTTTCATTCTGCTTATTTCCAACCCTGCCAATGGAGCTCTTGGCGAGGCCGATGATGACCATGTCATCCATCGGCGGGTTGTGAAGGCCTGCTCGCACATTCCTGTAGTAACGCTGAAGTTCGCTGTCTGCTGACAGGCTCTTCGCGCCGACGACGCGCATGGCGAGGTCGACGGCGTCGACGGCCTTGTTGACGATGGATGTCTTGACGGCACCGAGTTCGCTGCCCATCCTGCTTCTTTCTTCTTCATCGCTTTCATCCCACTGCCTGGCGACGGAATAGAGGAAGTGCTCCGATTCCATCAGCAGCATCTCGATGCGTCCAAGCTTCTCCTGGACGTTCGGCAGCTCGGAGATGGTGCCCTTGATGCTGTTGGGGAGTAGGTGGTGGCGAATTCGAGTGCCGCATCCTGGGCGGCGCGTGCAATGCCGAGATAGCACGCCGGGATGTGTAGCAGCCATCCGGCGGGGTCCTTCTTGCCGAGTGTGCGGTAGGAGACGAGGTCCTCCTCCTGTACGTGCACATCCTCCATGATGAAGTCATGGCTGCCGCTTGCACGCATGGCGACGGAGTTCCAAGTCTCATCGACACGGACACCCTTCAAATTACTGTCGACGAGGAAGTTTCCGACTTCATCGCTGCCTTCGATCGCAGCACTGACGACGCCGTACTTCAATATCGGCGAGAGTGTGGCGAAGGTCTTCCTGCCGTTCAGGATCCATTTGCCGCCTTCTTTCCGCGCCGTGGTCTCCGGCCTGCCGCCGCGTGTCGGGCTGCCTGTCGCGGGTTCGGTGGCCAGGTTGTTGATGAGTGCACCGTTCTCGATCACATCCTGGACGACTTTCCTGTACTTCGCGTCATCCCATGCCCTCTTCTCCCCGAGGTCCATGATGATGCCCATATGCCATCCGATGGACAGGGCGGTGGCCCCGTCATATTTTGCGATGATCTCCTGGTGTTTCATCAGTTCACGCAGTGAGATGCCGCCTCCACCATATTCCGATGGGATCGACAGCTGTGGATAGCCGATATCCTTCAACGCTTCGAAATTCTCGAAGGGGAAGGTGACGTCCTCATCGTGCTGCTGAGAAGTCCCGCTGAAATTCTTCGCGGTTTCCTCCATCAGCTGGAAGCGTTCATTCATATCAAGTTCATTTAATGTCTTCAAAGTGATGCTCCTCTCCTCAATTCTATATGTACCGTCATAACCATTTCATTATTCCACCAAACATATTCTTTTTCAATAGAAAAGTGCAATATTACATCTTAAATTCCTAGTTGACAAGTCGGGAATAATAGTTATAATGAATCGTATCATTTCAATTTTCTGATTACATAATGGAAGAAGGTGTGTCATGTGCTGAACATAGAGAATCTGGACTTGTCCTTCGGCGAGCATAAGGTGCTTGATGATATCAGCCTTGAAGTCAAGAAGGGTGAGGTGATTACATTCATCGGGCCGAGTGGGACGGGGAAGACGAGCCTGCTCAGGTGCATCAACCTGCTCGAGAAGCCGGAGGGCGGCCGCATCACCCTCGGTGGCGATACGTATGATTTCTCATCAATCACGAAGAAGGAGACGCTCAACCTTAGACGGAAGACGGCGATGGTATTCCAACAGTACAACCTGTTCAAGAACAAGACGGTGCTCGAGAATGTCATGGATGCCCAGATCGTGGTCCAGAAGAAACCGAAGCAGGTGGCACATGACAAGAGCATGGAGGAACTCGTGCGGGTGGGCCTCGAAGGGAAGGCGGATGCATATCCGCATCAGCTCTCGGGCGGTCAGCAGCAGCGGGTGAGCATCGCACGTGCCTTGGCTGTGGAGCCGGAAGTGATCCTTTTCGATGAACCGACTTCAGCACTCGACCCCGAGCTGGTCGGCGAGGTGCTGAAGGCGATCGGTGAAGTCGCGGATTCGGGCATGACAATCATCCTCGTGACACACGAGATGTCATTCGCCAAAGACATATCCGACCGTGTCATCTTCATGGATCAGGGCAGGGTGGCCGAAGAAGGGCCGCCGAAGGAGATATTCAACCATTCCGAAAACGCGCGGACCCAGCAGTTTCTAAGCAAGTTCTATACGACGACCCATTAAAAATCATAAGGAGGCATACATATCATGAAAAGGTTACTTTTATCAATTTCATTTGCAGCAGTGCTGCTGGTGCTCGCGGCATGCGGCGGGAAGAAGAGAGTGCAGAGGGTGCTGAAGAGAGCGGCGAGGTCAGGACAGTGGAAGTGGCGGTATCTTCATCCTCCCGTCCGCTGAGCTATGTCGGTGACGACGGGGAGCTGACAGGCTATGAACCCGAACTGCTGCGTGCCATAGACGAAAAACTTGAGGGCTATGAATTCAATATGGAAGGTGCAAGCGACAGTGCGGGTGAAATCGGACTCGATACCGGCCAGTATGACATGCTCGCCCAAGGGTTGATCTTGTCTCCGGAAAGGGAGGAGAGCTATCTGGTGCCGACGAAAGCAATGGTCCGAGCCTGATGAAGATATTTGCGACAGGCGACCAGGAAGGTGAAATTGAAAGTCTCGACGACCTGCAGGGCAAGAACGTCGTGCCGGTCACACCGACAGGCGGCGTCTTCAATCTGCTGAACGGCTACAATGAGGAGCATCCGGACAACCAGATCGAGTTCGATACATCGGACGGCGGCATTCCGACATCCGACCGCCTACAGGAAGTGAATGATGGCGTGTATGATGCGCTCGTCCACCCATCCAACCTTGGCCAGCAGGAGATCATTGAAGAGGCGGGTCTCGACATCCATGTGACGGAACCGGTGGAAATCAACCCGACATACTTCCTGATCCATGATTCAGAAGAGAATGTTGAACTGCGTGATAAGGTCAGCGAAGCGCTTGCTGAACTGAAGGAAGAAGGTGCCGTGTCGGAACTGTCCAATGAATTCTACGGTGAAGACATACTGCAGTACGAAGAGTAGAAATGGCAATGAATGAAGAGGAGGGGTAATCATGGATGTACAATATATGCTGGAGATATTTCCACAGTTCCTGTCTGTGATCCCCATAACGATTCTGATCGTCGTACTCTCCGCTGTATTCGGATTTCTGCTCAGCATTCCTGTTGCGGCGGCACGGATCAGGAGGATTCCTGCCCTGAGCCAGCTGTTCGGGGCCTACATATCATTCACCCGGAGTACACCGATACTGCTGCAGCTCTTCCTGTTCTTCTTCGGGCTGCCAGTGCTGCTTCAGCTGCTCGGATTCGACATCAGGAACATCGGTCCCATCACCGCAGCGACAGTCTGCCTGATCTTCTTCAACGGAGCATACATGTCGGAAGTGTTGAGGCCGGCTTATCTGGCGATCGATAAAGGCCAGCATGAAGCGGCCGAAAGCCTCGGCTATACGCCGTTCCAGAAGATGAAGCGGGTCATCATCCCGCAGATGGGGCCGATTGCACTGCCAGGTCTCGGCAATGCGATGATCCACCTCATCCATGACAGTTCCCTCGTCTTCGCCATCGGTGTCGTGGACATCATGGGGATGGCGACGATCATGAGCGGGGATACATTCGGCATGAAGCAGGTGGAAGTCTTCCTGACGGTGGCGCTCATCTACTGGGGCATCTCCATGATTTCCGAGCAGATCATCAGGCTGCTCGAACGCAGGAAGAAACGGGTGCTGAAGAGGACCGGCTACGAACTGAAGGAAAAGGAGGCGGGCTACAGTGTTTGATATCGTCACCGTTTTCGAAAGCTTCATCGAAATCCTCAAAGTCGTTCCGAAGACGCTGCTCCTGGCGCTCGTCATCCTTGTCCTTTCCTTCACGCTGGGTGCCATGATCACATACATCCAGAGTTTGAACATACCGGTGGTGAAGCAGGTCATCGGGGTTCTGCAGTCATTTCTGCGCGGTACACCGAATGTCGTGCTCCTCTACCTGGTCTATTATTCATTGCCGCTCGTGCTTGCATGGTTCCTCGGGCTGTTCAATGTCACCTTCGACCCGACAAGTCTGAATTCCACAGCCGTCGTCATCGTGACGTTCAGCATCTGCTACTCCGTCTTCCAGTCCGAAATCATCAGGGGCGCGCTGCATTCATTGGATAAAGATCAGATAGAAGCCGCACAGTCGCTCGGCTACAGCACGACCCAAGTGTTGAGGAAAGTCATCATTCCACAGATCATGATGGAGGCACTGCCCGATACGATGAATGCATTCCTGATCATCATCAAGGCGCTGTCACTCGCCTTCCTCGTGACCGTCGTCGACATCTTCGCCCAAGCAAGGCTCGTCGGGCACAGAGCTTCAGCTATCTGGAAGCCTTCGTCGCCGCTGCACTTGTGTACTGGGGCATCTGTGTCCTGCTTACGTACGTCATCGATAAGTTGGAGAACAGGATGCGGAGAGGGTATGCGTAGAAAGAGGGGACTGGAGCGAAAGCTCCGGTTCTTTTTTGTGATTTTCGTTTGTCAAAATAAGCTAGACAGTTACTTATCACCCATGTAACTCAAAAAGACTTCCAACGGCGTACGATAGTTCAATGATTTTCTCGGTATGTGGTTTCTTCTTGCGGCAACAGATGAGATAAAAGTTTGGTCGACCGTTTTGAAATCCATGTTTTTGGGCAGTCCATCTCTCCTGAGCACTCCATTGGAATGTTCATTCAGCCCCCGTTGAGACGGTGTCCCAGGATCGGCAAAGTAGATGGACAGATCATTCCGGTTGCTCATTGACTGCCAGTTGTAGAACTCTTTGCCACAGTCGAAGGTGATGGATTTGAACAAATTTCAGTATATCTGATTAATCTACCAATTTTATTACCACTATAACATTCAAAAAGTTCTGAATAGGCTATACTATAAATTGAACTCAAAATCTAACTTATGAGGGGCTGCTCATTCTGAACGGTAAGTATTTATCCCATCAAGAAAATCAAAATACTTTATTCCTTCTTATTTATAAAGACAATTGATTTAAAGTAGAACGATTTCCAACGAGCTTGCCAGGCCTACACCACCAACCAACCCCACTTATATAATAAAATTAATTATACAGTCAGCAATAATATATAAATTTAATATCGCATCCCGCCTATTCTGTGGTAGAATATATGTAAACGTTTACACAGGTGATGCGAAAATGGTGACAATCAAAGACTTGGCTAAAGAGGTTGGTGTGTCTGTGGCGACGATATCACGTGCGTTGAACGGATCGGGATATGCGAGTCCGGATGTGCGGCAGCGGGTGTTTGAGGCGGCAAAGCGGTTGAATTATAAACCGAACGAGGTGGCGCGAGCATTAAACACGAGCCGCTCGAATGTTGTTGGTGTGCTGGTGCCTGATATTACGAACCCTTACTTCCCGAAAGTGATTCGGGGATTGAAGATGAGGCGATTAAAAATGATCATCGTGTAATCATCGGTAATACGGATCATGATGTGGATAAGGAATCGAAGTACTTGGAGATTTTCCGCCAGAACAACTGTGCCGGCATCATTTCTGCCACGTGGTCGGTTGGACGTAAAACATATTCGGATAGTCGGCCTCTCATCCTGTTGGACCGGGTGGCTGAAGAGCTCCCCTCCATTGAAGCGGACAACTTGAAAGGCGGTCGGCTTCAAGCCATGCATCTAATCGAGCAGGGCGCGGATAAAGTGCTCATCATAAAAGGACATGAGGAGTACAGTTCCTTTAATGACCGTTCTGTTGGAGCGGTTGAAATGCTGGAAACGCATGGAATTGAGTATGAGGCAGTGGGTTACATGCATTTGGGAAGGTTGCTTGATGGCGGCGATTCAGATGTTTTCACCAAATTCAACGGGATCATCTGCCCAATGATGTGACTGCATACAAGGTACTGAATAAATTGCAGTCGCTTGATATAATGGTTCCTGATTCAGTAAAAGTCATCGGGTATGACAACTTGGATTTTTCGGAATACGTATATCCAAGCCTGACGACGATTAGGCAGCCCATCTACGAACTCGGTAGAAATGCCTTCAGGATGCTTATGGACATTAATAAAGGTAAACCAGTCCCAAGCCAGGTGCTGGATGTAGAACTAATCAAAAGGCAAAGTACATAAAGGAGTGGAAAGAATGGATATCGTAGTAGTTGGCAGTCTATCGACGGATTTCATTGTCCAGGCTGAGCGGATGCCCTATAAAGGGGAGACGATTTTAGGCACGGACTTCAGTACCGCATTCGGCGGTAAGGGTGCGAATCAAGCAGTTGCCGCAGCGCGGCTTGAAGCTGAAACGGCATTTGTCGGCGCCATCGGTGATGATGGTTTCGGGAGAAATTGAAGGCGAATCTGGAGCAGAATTCTATTTTTTGTGGAAATGTGGAAACGTTTACAGAAAAGTCCAGTGGTACGGCACACATCAACATCTATGACAACGACAACTCAATCATCGTAGTACCGGGTACGAACGGGCTGTTGACACCAGAAGTGCTGGTGCAGTCGCATCCTCTTCTGGAACAGGCTGAATACGTCATGCTGCAGAATGAAATTCCTGTCGAGACAATTAAGCATGTCATCGACTTCTGCCATGAGAAGGGTATCAAGGTCATCTACAACCCGGCGCCTTTCATCCCAATTGAGATTGGGTACCTTGAGAAATGTACACTCATCACACCAAACGAACTGGAATGCAATGCCCTTTTCGGAGATGATATCTCCAGTGCGGTCATGAAGCACCCGAATCAGCTGATCGTCACAAGGGGCGCGCAAGGGTGTCTGTACCATGACGGTGAAAGAGAAGTGCATGTATCTTCATTTAAGACGACACCTGTGGATACGACCGGTGCAGGTGATACATTCAATGGCGCGTTGGCTGCATTTCTGGTCAAGGGCCTGAATCTTAGCGCAGCCATACGCAGTGCGAACATGGCGGCATCATTATCGATTCGTGCAATGGGTGCCCAAGGCGGCATCCCGACTTTGAAAGAATGGCAGGAGGCGATGGATCATGTATAAGTCGGTCGTCTTAAACAGCGAAATTTCGAAAGTGCTCAGTACACTGGGGCATGGGGATTACATCGTCATCGCGGACTGTGGACTGCCGATCCCTGACGGAGTAAAGCGAATCGATATCGCCCTTAAAGCCGGCACACCATCGTTCGAAGAGACATATAAGCTGTTGACCGACAGCATGTATGTGGAGCGTCAAGTGTTTGCAAATGAGGTGACGGATGCGGGAGTAAAGCAAGTGCTAGATAGCGGCATTCCATCAGAACAGGTTTCGCATGAAGCGTTGAAACAATTGTGCACAGGCGCCAAAGCAGTGATCAGGACAGGGGAAACGACGCCGTTCGCCAATGTCATACTCTACAGCAATGTTTTCTTCTAGGAGGTTTGATGATGATAGAGATGAAAAATATACACAAGGCCTTTGGTGCCAACAAGGTACTCCTCGGGGTGGACTTTGAGCTGAAGGACGCGACCGTCCATGCACTTATGGGGGAGAATGGCGCCGGTAAATCGACGTTGATGAAGATCCTATCAGGAGTGCACACTTACGACCAGGGTAGAATCATCCGTGACGGTACGGAAGTAAGATACAACAGCCTGAAGGACGCGGAGAAGGCGGGCATCGTCTTCATCCACCAGGAACTGAACATCTGGCCTGAACTGACGGTGTTGGAAAATCTGTTCATTGGCAATGAACATACGAAGTTCGGCTTGCTTGATAATAAGCTGATGCGGCGCAAGGCGGAGGCGGTCTTCGGACGCCTGAAATTCAACATCAACCTTAACAGACGGGCGGGCGATTGCTCCGTCGGTCAGCAGCAGATGATCGAAATCGCCAAAGCGTTGATGATGGACACGAAGGTGCTGATCATGGATGAGCCGACAGCGGCTTTGACGGACAGGGAAATTGAAGTGCTTTTTGACATCATCGATGACCTTAGGGAAAGTGGCGTGTCCATCGTCTACATATCCCACCGGATGGAGGAGATAGCGAAGATCTCTGATGAAATCACTGTGCTGCGCGATGGTCAGAGCGTTCTGTACAGCCGGACGGAAGAAACGAACTACAACCAGATCGTCCGAGCGATGGTCGGCAGGGATCTGGATGACCAGTTTCCGGACCGATCGCATGATATTTCTGATGAAGTGGTGCTCGACGTCAAACATCTTGAAAACAAGATGCATCGTGTCCAGGATGTCAGCTTCCAGCTGCATAAAGGCGAAATACTCGGGTTTGCAGGTCTGATGGGCGCCGGACGGACTGAAGTCATGCGGACGCTGTTCGGCGTGGACCCGGGGACCAAGGAAGTTGAAGTTGAAGGCAGGCGGGTGAAGATCGATAGGCCAACTGATGCCATCGGACATGGCTTCGGATTCATTACGGAAAACCGTAAAAGCGAAGGGTTGATATTGGACTTCAGCCTGGTCGACAATATGACGATGCCATCGATGCAGAGCTTTTCAAAGGGCGGCTTCATGAAGCGTAAGGACGAGGATAATTTTTCGGACTTGATGATCAAACGGATGAACATCAAATCGGAGAAGAAATCGATTGTCGGCGACCTCTCGGGCGGGAACCAGCAGAAGGTCGTCATCGGCAAGTGGATCGGCAGCCAGCCGAAAATACTGATACTCGATGAGCCGACGCGGGGCATCGATGTGGGGCGAAACGCGAAATTTATCACCTGATCAACGAGCTGACGGAGCGCGGCATGTCGATCATCCTCATTTCATCAGAGATGCCTGAAGTCATCGGCCTATCCGACAGGGTGGCCGTGATGCAGGAAGGACGGCTCCGCGGCATTTTGGATAAAAGTAGAATCAATCAGGAAAATATCATGACACTGGCTACAGGGGGACAATTGGATGAATAGCAAACTCACATTGAACACTATGATAGATCGGTTCCTGCCGATAGTGGGGTTGACGCTGCTTGTCGTCGTCATCACCATCATGAACCAGCAGTTCCTATCTCCGGACAACTTGTTGAACTTGCTGCGCCAAGTATCGATTAATGGTTTGATTGCCTTCGGCATGACGTTCGTCATCCTGACAGGTGGCATCGACTTGAGTGTCGGTTCAATACTGGCATTCTCAAGTGCGATGACGGCGTTGATCATCACGTCAGGCGTCGATCCGATGTTTGCGATGCTGCTCGGCTGCGTCGTTGGTCTGATTGCGGGTGCAGTCAACGGCCTTCTTGTCACAGCAGGGGGCATGGCGCCGTTCATCGCCACACTGGCGACGATGACGATATACCGTGGCGCGACGCTTGTAGTGACGGATGGCAATCCGATTACTGGACTCGGCGACAGCCTGATGTTCCAGCTGTTCGGCAAAGGCTACTTCTTCGGCATTCCGGTGCCGGCAGTGACGATGCTTATCACATTCGTCATACTTTACATCATCTTGAATCGCACAGTATTCGGCAGGGAGACATATGCCATCGGCGGCAATGAAACTGCTGCTGCACTCTCCGGTATCAAAGTGAACCGCAGGAAAATCATGATCTACGCATTATCCGGATTGATGTCAGCACTTGCAGGCATCATCCTCGCTTCTAGACTTGATTCAGCCCAACCGACTGCCGGTGAGACATATGAACTCGATGCCATCGCTGCAGTCGTACTCGGTGGGACATCACTGATGGGTGGTAAGGGGCGCATCGTCGGTACACTGATTGGGGTACTGATCATCGGGGTGCTCAATAACGGACTCAATCTGGTTGGCGTTTCGTCGTTCTACCAGCAGATCATCAAAGGTCTGGTCATCGTCATTGCGGTACTGATCGATAGGAAAAATAAATAGGGGTGTTTATAGATGAAAAGAGTACTGTTGTTCCTGAGCCTGTTAATATTCACCGCAGGCTGTTCCATGGAGCCACCGGCGTGGAGTCAGAGCGGCGGTGGTTCAGGAGATGATGGCGTCGTCATTGGTGTCAGCGTCTCAACCTTGAACAATCCGTTCTTTGTGACATTGAAGGACGGCATCGAAGCAGCGGCAGAAGAAAAGGGCTATGAAGTGAAAGTGGTGGACGCACAGGATGATTCCGCCAAGCAGGTCAATGATATTGCCGACTTGATGCAGCAAAGCATCGATTATCTGGTGGTCAACCCGACCGATTCTGCAGCCATCTCCAGTTCGGTGGAGTCAGCCAATGGTTCAGATATTCCTGTGATAACGCTTGACCGTTCGGTGGAAAGCGGCGAAGTAGCAGCTTTCATCGCGTCCGATAATGTGACGGGCGGCGAAATGGGTGCCGAGTTCATCGTCGACCAGCTTGGTGAAGGTGCCAAGGTTGCAGAGCTTGAAGGGGTGCCGGGCGCTAGTGCCACACGTGAACGCGGCGAAGGCTTTACGAACGTTGCAGAAGATTCCCTCGATGTGGTGACGAGCCAGACCGCGAACTTCAACAGATCGGAAGGGTTGAACGTCACACAGAACATCCTCCAGGCGAACCCGGATATAGAAGCGATCTTCTCGCATAACGATGAAATGGCGCTCGGTGCCGTCGAAGCGGCACCGGATGATGTCTTGGTCGTTGGATTTGACGGATCTGAGGATGCGCTGAATTCCGTGAAGAACGGGGGTCTCGATGCGACAGTCGCCCAGCAGCCCGATCTGATGGGGGAGACGGCTGTTGAAACCGTTGAAAAACTGATTGCGGGAGAAGCAGTAGAAGAGGAGATTAAAGTGGAATTGACGCTGGAAAAGCAGGAATAGGTTTGATGAAGGGAGCTGTCAGTGCAGCTCCTGTTTTTTTATGCATTTTTTAAAAGGGAAAGCCAATGATGCAAAGGGATGGAAGGCACAAGAGGCGTGTTTTAAAAATAAAAATTGAAAGTAATATTACATATTTTAAGAATATGTGATATAATTGGGAAAATTAAACAATTTAAATAACAGAATATTAAGAATATTACTGGGTTTATCCTACTGTAATGATCCTCTTGGCGCATGCAGAGACGAAGGAGATGGATTGTAAGAGGTCTTCATATCCTGGATCTTTAGCGCCGGTGAAGTAGTGGTTTAAGGATCATTGCCATAATGCCGGGTTTACATTTTCAATCTAATAGATGACATCTTGGTAAACACCATATAGAAGAATTGTTTCATTACTGTCTGGGTGGACAGAGAGGAAAGGGTTTCAATTAAGGGAGAGGTGGCTAAGCGATGTCTCAACGCAGAATTCTTCTGGCGTCACCGCATATGGGTGGCACGGAACAGCATTACGTTCGCGAAGCATTCAGACTGAACTGGGTTGCACCGGCAGGAGAGAACATCATACTTTTTGAGGAGGCCGTCAGGAATTTTACAGGGGCACGGGCAACGTGTGCCCTGGCGAGTGGCACAGGTGCGGTTCACCTAGCACTGGATGTGCTCGGTGTGGGACAGGGCGATATAGTTCTGTGTTCTTCGCTCACATTTGTGGCAAGCGCAAACCCCATCTTGTATCTGGGGGCGAAACCAGCATTCATCGATTCTGAGATGGACAGCTGGAACATGTGTCCGAAAGCATTGGAGAAGGCGTTAAGGTACTACAAAATGCAGGGTAAGACGCCTAAGGCAGTCGTGGTGGTCAATTTGTATGGTCAATCAGCGCGTATGGACGAAATCTGTGATATTTGTGAACGGTTTAATGTGTCTGTAATCGAAGATGCGGCTGAATCTTTGGGTGCCTTGTACAAGGGGAAGATGAGCGGCACTTTCGGTGTTTTTGGCGTGCTTTCTTTTAACGGGAATAAGATCATTACCACTTCAGGTGGTGGCATGTTGCTGTCAGACAACAAAGCATTGATTGGTGATGCACTTAAGAAGGCCACTCAGAGTAAAGAAAAAGCGGCCCATTACCAGCATGAAACGGTAGGCTACAACTACCGGATGAGCAATGTATGTGCCGGTATTGGTCGCGGTCAGATGGAAGTGTTGGAAAAACGGATTGAGCAAAAAAGGGCAATTTTCGACAAGTATGTGGAAGAGTTGGGTGACATCAATGGCATCGAGTTCATGCCTGAGATGGAAGACGCCTATCATACAAGATGGTTGTCTACACTCGTGATGGATCCGAAAAAAATCGAAGTGACGCCAGGCGAGGTGATCGAATACCTTGAAGATCACAACATTGAAGCACGGGCAGTATGGAAGCCGCTTCATATGCAGCCGCTCTACAAAGATGCGATGTACTTCAGTGCTGAAGGCGACAACGCGAAATATTTGTTTGAAAATGGAATATGTCTACCATCCGACACGAAGATGACAGAGGAGGAGATGGACCGGGTCACGACCCTGTTGAGGGAACATCTCCATGCGTGTAGAATTCGTGCCTGATGCATCATCAATTACGGTTGCTTCATAAATAAATGATTTCCAAGGTGGGATAACATGGAAGAGTCTGTCAATCTTGAAAAGGTGTTAGAAATCATTAAACAGAATCGGACATCGATCATATTGTGGACGCTGTCCCTTGGCATCATTGCGGCTCTTGTCACTTTTTTTCTGATTCCACCACAGTATGAAGCAAAGACGCAAGTGTTGGTCAGCCAGCCGGAAGACACGGTGATCGACAATGAAAACATCCAGACAAGCCTGCAGCTCGTCCACACGTACCGGGATATCATTTTGGACCGCGGTACTTTGGAGGAAGTGATCGGCAACCTGGAACTCGAACAGGAAGTACCGGAACTCGCAGGGCAGATTGATGTAAGCAACCAGGACCAGTCGCAGGTACTGGCAGTGACGGCCACGGATGGGTCGCCTGAAGGTGCGGAAAGGATTGCGAATGAAGTGGCTACGGTCTTCCAGGATCGGGCAGTGGAAGTGATGAACGTGGATAATGTATCAATCCTTTCGCCGGCAGTTATGGAAGCGGATACACCACCCTTCTCTCCGCAGCCTGTCATCAACATCACGATCGGCATCGTAATCGGACTGCTGATCGGGTTGTCGCTTGCCTTTGCCAAATCATTCCTCGATAAATCGGTCAGGGATGAAGAGGACGTTGAACGGGCTTTGAACCTTCCTGTTATAGGGTCCATCGAAAAATTTGAAGATTAGGGGAGGCATGTATGAGTAAAAGGAAACGTCTTAAAGAAAGCCGGGCGCCCCGCAACATCATCATTGCCACTAAACCATACGCCGCGGCCAGCGAACAGTTCCGGACGATACGCACGAACATCATGTATTCGAGCATCGATGTTCCCATCAAATCTGTACTATGCACCTCGGCGACACCAGAATCCGGGAAATCGACGGTTGCGGTGAACATTGCGGTGGCCTATGCCCAGACCGGGATCAAGACTTTGCTGCTGGACGCGGATCTAAGGCGGCCGACCAGCCATTACACATTCGAGGTGACGAATCAGACTGGTTTGTCGACTGCCGTAGTCAACGATGTGCCGCTTGAAGAGGTCGTCAAGCAGACACAGTTCGAGCAGTTGGATTTGATTACGTCGGCCCAATTCCGCCGAATCCGTCCGAACTTCTGGCATCACAGCGCATGAATCATTTCATGAATGAGATTTCCATGCATTACGGGATGATCATCATCGATTCGCCACCGCTTCTCGCTGTGACCGACGGCCAGATGCTAAGCCAGAAGGCAGACGGTGTGCTGCTCGTGACAAATGTCGAAAACAACAACCGCAACGAACTTAAGGAAGCGAAGAACCTTCTGAACAAGGCTGACGCCAATATCATCGGCGTCGTCCTTAACAACCGAGATATAAAATCAACTAAAGATGGCCAATACTATTACTATGGGACATCTGAAGAATGAAATGTGATACTACAGTTTGTACACTGCTGCCCAATCGCTTACGTCGACGTATGATTGGGCTTTTTTTCATATGAGGGTGACAGTATCTGTCTATAGGGGAGTGGCAGATGCCTGTTTAAAGGGAAATTGAACATTGGATAATGGGAATTGCGTCTAAAGGAGTATCTACAATCAGAAAGAAGAGGATATTTATGGGTGCAAGGAAACGCTACTTTTTCTTCCTTTTCATCGATTCGCTGATCGTCACCTTTTCGGTGTTCATCGGCTACTACATCCTCATGCCCTTCTTTTCCGAATATTCATTGATGGTGTTGGGTGTGACCGCAGCCATATTGCTGGTCAGCCATCATCTATTCGCCTACATCTTCAATCTTTACCATAGGGCATGGGCACACGCGAGTGTCAGGGAGTTGATATCAATCACCGAGGCTGTTACAGCGTCTCTCGCGGTAACGAGTCTGATGATCTGGCTGCTGTTCGATATGCGGTTCATGCGGCTCATGCTCATCACTTGGATGATGCATCTCATACTGATCGGGGATCGAGGTTGTTTTCGAGGATTGTCTACCATCAACTCAACGGCCGGAAGTCGCACAGTCCGGAAATGGCCCGTACGCTCATATTCGGAGCCGGGCAGGGCGGTGCAATCCTGATCAGGCAGATGCTAGATACACCAGCCATGGGATTGAATCCGGTCGTCATTGTGGATGATGACCCACTCAAGAAAATATCGAACTTGTTGGCGGCGTGCGCGTGGAAGGAGCTCGGGAAGATATGGAGCGGCTCATCCGGAAATACGATATCCGGAAAGTGGTCATCGCCGTCCCTTCCTTGAAGAAAGAGGAGCTTAAAAAAATTCATGATTTGGCGAAAGTGGACGATATCGACATCCTGACCATGCCAAATATCGAGGATGTGTTATCCGGGCGGCTCGAAGTCAGTGCACTGCGAGAAGTTCAGGTGGAAGATCTGCTCGGCCGGGAACCGGTCGAACTCGATATTGAGGGCATCAGCGAACAGGTCACCGACAGGACGGTGCTGGTTACCGGTGCCGGCGGCAGCATCGGGTCTGAGATCGTCAGGCAGATTTCCCGCTTCCAGCCACGGCAGATACTATTGCTCGGACACGGGGAGAACAGCATCTATACCATACTCGAGGAGATGCTCGAGAACAAGGATGACGATATCGGTTACGTGCCGATCATCGCCGATATCCAGAATAAAAAACGCATCTTTGAAGTCTTCAGCAAATACCAGCCGGACATTGTCTACCATGCCGCCGCACATAAGCATGTCCCCATGATGGAGTACAATGCGCAGGAAGCCGTGCGGAATAATGTGGTCGGGACGAAGAACACCGCTGAGGCGGCCTGCCATTTCAAGACGAAGAAATTCGTCATGATCTCGACGGACAAAGCCGTCAACCCGCCGAATGTCATGGGGGCGACCAAGCGGATGGCGGAGATGATCGTGCAGGCATTGGACAAGGGCTGCGAGGAGACGACACTGGTCGCCGTGCGGTTCGGCAACGTCCTCGGCAGCCGGGGGTCGGTCGTTCCGAAATTCAAGAAGCAGATCCAGGCAGGTGGGCCGGTTACGGTGACGGATCCCCGCATGACGCGCTACTTCATGACCATTCCGGAAGCGTCCCGTCTCGTCATCCAGGCGAGTATGATAGCCGGGGGCGGCGAAGTGTTCGTCCTCGATATGGGGGATCCCGTCAAAATTGTCGATCTTGCCAGGAACATGATCCGGTTGTGCGGGTTTACAGAAGAAGAGATCGGGATCGAATTTGTCGGCATCAGACCTGGCGAAAAGCTGTACGAGGAATTGCTGAAGAAGGAGGAAATCCATCCCGAACAAGTCTATGAGAAGATCTACCGCGGCAGGGTGTCGGAATCGTCATTGCGTGTCATCGAAGAACACATCAAAACCTTCTTAAGCATTGATGAGGATGATGTACGGGACAGCATACTCTCCTTCATCAGACAGGAAAATGCCGCTCCGGAAGAAATAGGGGCGGAACATGCACGCTAGAATATTGAACATCGCGGGAACCCTGCTGCTCGCACTCAACCAATGGATGCAGATTATCCTGATCACCCGGCTGCTCGGCGTCTATGAAGTGGGCGTCTTCTCGTACTACCTCGCGCTCCTCGGGCCGCTGGTATTGTTCAGCCGCTTCATGCTTGCTGTACTGGTGCCGACGCAGCGCAGACTGGCATATGACTATGATGTCTTCCGGCAGTTCCGCAGGTTGACGAACTTGGCATTCCTGGCAACCGCCGTCGTTCTGACCATCCTCATCGATCTGGACACGTATGAGAGTGCCGCACTGTTCATTTTCGTGCTGTTCAAATTCTATGAAAACAAGGAAGAGTTCATCCATACAGAAAACATCGCAGAAGCGCGTATCATATTTTTAGCCTATTCCAAAATCTATAAGAGCATAGTGACCATCGTGCTGTTCGCAATTGCGACTTTCCTGTTCGAATCGTTGCTCGCTTCGATCGCAAGCCTGCTTGTGTCGCAGATGCTGATCTACTACTTCTATGATCGGCGATTTACATTTTCAAGGGGCAGGCATGCGATCACGTGGCAGGAAGTGAGGAACATACTGCTGCTCGGTTTTGGACTGTCGATCGTCGAAGTCCTCAATTCACTCGTTGCGAACATACCGAGATATGTAATCGAACATTACCACAGCGTCGAGACGCTCGGCATATTCGCGACAATCATGTACTTTGCGACGATTACGAATAATGTGGTGGTCGCAATAAAGGAAAGTGTCGTGGCGGACCTGGTCAGGCAGGCCGAACGCGGATTGCGGACGTTCTACCGAGCCTTCTTCAAACTGTGTTTGATGTTTCTGGTGCTGATTGTGATAGGTGAGTTCATCCTCCTGTCATACGGCGAGGAGATACTGGTGTTCGTCTACGGCGATCAGTTCCTCGGCTATCAGCATGAAATGATGCTACTCGGCATACTGCTTATGTTCACGGTCTACTCGAAACTCTTTGAAATGGCGCTCAGCATCTTCAACCTGTACAACATCCAGGTTGTGCTGCAGGGAGCAGCACTGGTCATTACAGTGATATTGTCCATCGCAGTGATCATCCCTTACGGGTTGAGCGGGGCGTTCATCGTCGCCATCGCCACGAACGCTATTTTAATCATCAGCCAGATCGTCGTATTGCTTTGGCACCAGAAAATAAAGTCGGGATATAGGAGGACGGGCGCATGCTGTTGATATGGGGGATCGCATTCATCTATCTGGTATTGGGTCATCTGTTCCAGAACCACTTTGCAGACACCCATATCCTGACCTTCTCTTTCATCATCCTGACGATGCTCATATTTTATTTTGTGCTCTTCATGCAATATACAAAGTTCATCATCCCACTCTTTCTGGGGTTCCTGGTGCGGGTTGGTATGCTGCTGGTCGACTTGGCCGACGGCGGGCCTGAGATTCCGCATAGCGGTGACGATACGGAGAATTTCTATAAGATGGGCGTGCTCATCAGTGAAAAGATGGATCTGCTCGGCGAGTCGGTATATGGCGGGACCTATTCGAAGCTGATCGGCGTCATCCTGAACATATATGGAGATGACCGCCTGTTCCTCCAATACTTGAATGTCCTGTTCGCCATGACGGCGATTCTGGTGGCCATCCAGATCTTCAGGATGCTGGATGTTCCCGCTCGCACCCAATTCATACTGGTTGCGGTAATGGCGTTCTTTCCCCATTCGCTCATCTTTTCGAGCATACTGCTCAGGGAATCCATCATTTCGCTGATGGTGGTCCTCTCGCTCTACTGGTTCGTCAGGTGGTTCATAAAAAGAGCGGACCGGTGCAGTGCTCAGCATCGTTTTTGTCCTGGTTGGAGCGGCATTCCACTCGGCGGTCATCGGCATACTGATCGGCTACCTGTTCGGTTTTGTATTCTATCAGCATTCCGGGCGCGCGTTCAAGTTCACCGTCACTTCTGTGGTCCCATTTACTTTATTTGCGGTGCTGACGGCCTATGTCCTGATTTTCCCGGGCGTCGTGTCGGGACTGCCGATATTCAATAAATTCGAACAGATATTGAACAATGATGATGTCTATGATGCCTTTACATCGACGCGGGGGATACGGCCTATTTGACCGGGCTTGAGATCAACAACATTTTCCAGCTGATCGTTTTTTCCCCGATTAAGATCATCTATTTCATCGCGTCCCCAATGCCTTGGAGCGTACGCAACTTCAGCGATCTGATCAGCTTCTTCCTGGACGCGCTCTTCTACGTCTTTGCGCTGATCGTCTTCATCCGTAATATCGATGTCGTGAAACGGCGGCCGATACTTGCCATCGTGCTGCTTGGCATCGCAGCCGGATGGCTGATATTCGGTCTGGGCATCTCGAACGCCGGGACTGCCTTAAGGCACAGGTTCAAATTATTTTATCTCATCATCATTGCATTCGCGCTGATCGGTTCGAAAAAGAAGCCGGGCCCTCACACCATAGTGGACGATGGTGCCCGCCCGAACCACAGAGACAAAATCTAAGGTCTGGAGATGTGGAATATGCAGAAGAAGATTGTGCAGGGCGTGACGTCGTCAATGAGCGTATTGCTGATAGAAGATCAGGTGCATTTCATCGAGCGGAACGGGTATTCGGTAAAAATCGTCTGCAACAATGATTTCGATAGGTTGTATAGGGATTTGACGATGGATTTCATACCATTTGAACGGGAAATCCATGTGGCCAAAGATATCCGGGCGCTTTATGAACTGACGCGGTATCTGAGGCGGGAGCAGCCAGACATTGTCAATTTCAGCACACCAAAGGCCGGGCTCCTCGGAATGGTTGCAGGGTTCCTCAGCGGCGTCAAGTCTCGCATCTATATGCAGCGGGGGCTCAGGCTGGAGACGGTCACAGGTGTCAAAAAGATAATATTGTATACGACGGAGTGGCTCACTTGTTTTTTCAGTACGCATGTCATCGTCATTTCAGACAGCCTGGAAGAGGAACTGATTGCGCGTAAACTCCTTAAAAAGGGCAAGGTAGTCAGAATCGGCGGGGGTAGCAGCAATGGCACCGACATGGAAACGTTTGATCCCCTGGCGCTTGACAGCGAAAAATATGGCAGGTTGCGGCATGAGGTGGGAATTGAGGAGGGTGATTTCATCATCGGCTACGCCGGCCGGATGACGCGGGATAAGGGAGTGGACGAGCTGGTGCAGGCATTCGAGTCGCTGTCGTCGGGATGCGCAGGCATCAAACTGCTGCTGGTCGGCGATTTTGAGGCGGGGGACCCGATAACAAAAAGCAGCAGAGAGCGGATAGTTGAAGATGAGGATATCATCCATCTGCCCTTCACCGATGATATCGCCTATTACTACCGCATGATGGATATATTCGCCTTTCCGACATTCCGCGAAGGATTCGGCAACGTCAGCGTGGAAGCGCAGGCCATGGGTGTGCCGGTCGTTTCGTTCAACTCGACCGGGGCCCGGGATACGCTCGCGCATGGTGCTACGGGATTGCTTACAGAAGAAAGGACCAGCGCTTCATTGGCCGAAGCGATCCAGTATCTGTTCCGCCATCCTGAAGAGCGCCTGCGGATGAGTGCTGCGTGCCGCGCTTTCGTAGCACAGCGCTTCGACCGGAAAGCCATGCAGTCTGAACTACTCGACTTCTACGATTCACTGGGGGAACAGAGCACCATCAATGCGGAAAAGGAAGCACGCATCCCCGGCTCATGAGGCATAAGGGACATACAATCAATTTGAGGAACGGGGTGGATAAGAATGCTGAAGGCACTGATGCGCATCTCTCCGCGCAGCATCTACTACAAGTCGCCGGTTTTCATGCAGCACGCCATGACCAGCGCATATGGCTATAAGCTGAGGAAACAGCGCTACAACACATCTTATCGTGAGGCGCTGGCGCAATACATGCGTCAGGACGTCAGCCAGGCGGAATTGCTGACGCAGTTCCTGAGGCATCTGAAGGACAATGTGCCGGCGTACCGCGACATCGAGATCGATCCAGATGCCATATATGACAGTTTTGCCGCCTTGCCGTTCACCACGAAGCAGGACATGCGGTATGAGATGACGGAACGGTCTCAGGTCGCGGGCAACAGTGGCTTTTCAGGGACGGGTGGCACTACAGGTGAAAGCCTGATGGTCCATGACTCGGCCCATGACCGCGGCAGAAGGATCGCCTACTTGGATTATATAAAGATACAAAACGGCGTACTGCCGTTCTCCAGACGGGCATCGTTTACGGGACAGGATCTCACACCGGTTGACCATAAGAACATCATCTGGCGCTACAATATGCCGATGAACCAGATGCTCTACGCCGCTTCGCAGCTGTCTCCTGAGACCATCGCAGAAGTCTACAGGAGCCTGAAGCGATTTAAGCCAGAGACGATGGACGGCTTCCCTTCCGGCATACATGCAGTGGCGAAATATATATTGGCAAATGGCATCGACATCGACTGGGAGGTCACGGCAATTTTCCCAAATGCCGAAACGCTGCTGCCGCATATAAAGGCTGATATAGAAAAAGCTTTCCACACTACGGTGATCGATCAGTATGCAAGCGGCGAAGGCGCCCCTTTCATCTATGAGGAGCAAGATGGCGGGTACGTCATCGGGCGGGAGACGGGTCTATTCGAATTCTTCAAGATTGAAGGAAATCTGTATGAGATGGTCGTGACCAGCTACATCAACCATGCCACGCCGCTCGTCAGGTACAGGATCAATGACAACGTCGAAATCGATTCGGAACGGGATTATCTCGATTCCTATAACGATAAGATCAACATCAGAAAAATACACGGACGGAAAGCGGATTATCTGATCGGCAGCCACGGCAACAGAGTATCAAATGTCGGCATCGCACGTGCTGTCGAAGGGTTGGAAGATAAGGTGATCTCGTATCAGTTCATCCAGGAGGACTTGAAGAATTTCATCATCAATATGGTTATCGAACCGGACTTCACCAAGCAGGATGAAACGGTATTCAAAAACCGGATCATCCGACGGCTTGGTAAAGACAGCCGCTATAGAATCAATTATGTGGACTTCATCCCGAGGGAAAAGAGCGGAAAATTACGCTTCCTCATCAACGAAGTGACGGCGCGCCAGCAGTAGCGGCGCCGGCATATCATTCAAAGGGGTTGGGTGTGATGTATAAGATGAAAAGGGTGTTTGATCTTACTGGGGCGGCTGCTGGGCTCATGATTGCTGCACCGTTGATGGTTGCGGCCGCGGCGGTTCTAAGGACGGCGATTGGGCCGCCTGTAATCTTCAAACAGGTGCGTCCAGGGCTCGGCGGCCGGCCATTCACATTGTACAAGTTCCGGACGATGACCAACGAGCGGGATGAGGCGGGTCAGCTGCTGCCTGACGCTGAACGTATGACACCTGTAGGGGAATGGCTGCGCCGGAGCAGCCTGGACGAGCTGCCCAGTTGTTGAATGTAGTGAAGGGGACTTGAGCATCGTCGGGCCAAGGCCGCTGCTGACGGCATATCTGCCCCTCTATAGTGAGAGGCAGCAGAAGCGCCATGATGTCCGACCGGGCATCACCGGATGGGCCCAAGTGAACGGACGTAATACAATTCCTTGGCAGGATAGACTTGAGATGGATGTGTGGTATGTCGAAAACCAATCGCTGTGTCTGGATATCAAAATTGTACTGATGACGGTGATGAAAGTGCTGAAGCGGGACGGCATCAGCCAGGAAGGAGAAAGTACGGTCCAGCCGTTTTTGGGCAATAACCAATAAAATTCACTCGCTGCACCGGGTCGGGTGGCAGCTTGAGGATCATATTCAAGTTGTGACTGGGAAAAACGAAGGTGGCCATAAAAGAAATAAAGAGAAAAAACATCATTGTTCATGAACATAACGCTGCGATGGCTGCCTGAACTTATGCATATAAGGAAAGTGCGCAGTACGGATAAAATCCAATTAGGGGGCTCACTATGAACAATGATATTTATTTTACGCGGGAGTACGGTCGGGTGAATGAACTGATTGAGAACGGTGAAGCGGTTTTCTTTGAACTTAAAAGCAAGGACGGGCACATTACACACAGCACCATAAAGCGGGAAATCCCGGATACTGTAGGGGCGAAAAATATTATGACCTCATCACACCTTATGGATACGGTGGTCCAGTCATCCACCATTCAACAGATCAAGATAAACTGGTGGTCCATTTCAATAAGGTATTCTCGGAGTTCTGCAGAAGAAATAATGTAGTCTCTGAATTTGTGCGGTTCAATCCCCTCTATCAGAATCAGGAACCGTTTCAGGACATCTATGATATACAATTCGTAAGAAAGACTGTGGGTACGGACCTTAAACGGTTTGAAGATCCTTTCAAAAAAGAATTTTGTTCAACGGCGCGCCGGAAAACCAGAAAACTGTTGAAGGACGAACGCTTCTCATGTGTCTTGGAGAAGGGGTTCGGCAAGGTGGATGCATTCATCGACATCTACGAGGAAACCATGGCACGCACCAATGCTTCCGGATTCTATTACTTCGAAGAGGACTATTTCAATAGACTGAAGGAGAACTTTCCGGAAGACATACTGACGACAAGTGTATTTTTTGAAGATGAGATAGTGGCGATGGGGCTCTACTTCAGCTCCGGTGAAGCGATCCATGATCATCTGAACGGCACCAAGGATGACTTTCTGACATACTCTCCAGCCTATCTACTGAAATATACCATGATGAACTGGGCCCATGAGAATGACTATTCAGTCATCCATTACGGCGGCGGCATCTCCAATGATCCGGAGGACTCTGTATTGAAATTCAAGAAAAGGTTCTCCAAAAACACAGAGTTTGAATTCCATATCGGCAGAAAAGTATGGAACCCATCCGTCTATAGGGAGTTATGCCTGAACAAGGGTGTCCCAGGAGATAATGAATTCTTCCCTGCATACAGAGCAATGGACGCTCAGATACAACAGAAACAAGCATAGAATGAGGTTTCAAGATCATAATCATGATTACTCTGTCAGGCAGGTGGAAGATATGAAAATAAGATTGGCCGTCATCGCGTTCTGCCTGCTTCTGCTGTTTGCCGCCGTTGCCCTGATCGACAGTTTCAGCCACGGTTACTCGGATGAACCGGTTCCAAGCGACCTTATCGTGATGGTTGGAGGAGGGGAGGCGAGCCGTATGGAAAAAGCAGCTGCATTATTTAAGGAAGGGTATGCTGAAAAAGTGCTTATCACCCCAGTGGTGGAAAGTGAACGATTCGCACAGAGCAGCGCTTTAGCAGTCGAAAACGGTATACCACCGAGCGCATTGCTGCTCGACCATGAAGCCACGAGCACTTATCAGAACGCGCTCTATACAATGGAAATAATGGAGGAAGAAGGTATGTCTTCGGCACTTGTCGTCACGAGCGATTATCATGTTAAGCGAACGAAATATATCTATGACAAGCTTAATGACGGCAGCTTTGAGTTCCGGTACATCTCTTCCCTGTCAGAAGCTGATCACCGGTGGAATGAGGGGCCAGGGGCTTTCTATATATGGTACAGTGAAGCCATTAAACTATGGGCGTACCGCTTCGGGGTGTATCGCTGGAGTGAGTAGGGGAGCGCATGGCTCAGGATAACGGGGGTAGAATTCAAAAAAGCTTCATTGGATGTTAAATGATCCAGTGAAGCTTTTTATTCGGATAATGGAATTTTTATAGAACTTTCCTCGTTTTAAATAAGCAATATTACTCAGCATTTTTCGAAATCTTGGTAATGCCGATTCCTGTGTAGCCCAATATTATCGCAAAAACGAATCCGAGGTAACAGAATATGGCCCACGGTGCATAACTTAAAGTTGAGACGCCGAGCACTCCGGCCATATAGACACCGGCAGATGACCATGGGATGAGGGGAACTACTACGGTGCCCGAGTCCTCTAATGTACGGGAAAGGTTTTTGGCATGCAGATTCTTCTTTTATAGGTTTCCTTGAATAGATCCCCAGGTACAATAATGGAAAGATATGAGTTACCGGTCACCAGAGCCATTGTAATACATGAAACGACGGTGCTTAAAATGAGGTCGCCCGTCCTTTTGACGAATTTCAGTAAGGCAGTCATGATCACTTCCAAAGCTCCGGCTTTTGTAATGATGCCTGCAAAGGCAAAGGCACTGAAGGCGATGAGGATGACACTGGTCATTGACTGCATGCCGCCTTGGGTCACCAATGACGTCACTTCTTCGGGTATCGAGTTGACATCCATTCCTGTAATCATCGACACATCAAATCCGGTGACTGTCGAAGCAAACACCTTTTCTGCTGAAAACCCTTGGTAAAAAATGGCGATTGCACCAGCCACGAATGATGAAAATATAATGGTGGGCAATGTCGGTTTCTGTGTGATGGAACCATAGAGTATCAACACTACCGGCAGTAGCAGCAGTATATTCCATTTGAACATTTCATCGAGAGTCGTCAACATATTGGTCATTTCTTCAGGTGCAGTTATATTATTTGCTGGTAGGTTAAAGCCAATGAATAGGTAGACAGCCATTGCGACTATCGCAGCTGGAATGGTGGTATAAAGCATGTGTTTTATATGTTCATATAGTTCACTGCCAGCAGCAATCGGTGCAAGGTTGGTAGTGTCAGAGAGTGGTGATAGTTTATCTCCAAAATAAGCACCCGCCACTACAGCACCAGCCGTAGCAGGCAGTGAAGCCCCGAGTCCAGTCGAGATGCCCATCAAGGCGACCCCTACTGTACCAGCCGACCCCCATGATGTACCGGTTACGATGGAGATGATGGCAGAGACTACAAATGCAATTACAACTATAAATTGTGGATTGATGAGTTCAAGACCATAGTAGATCATCATTGGAATGGTGCCTGCAATCATCCAAGTACCAATCAGTATCCCGATGGATATCAGAACCAGGATTGCTGGCATGGCCATATTCAACTTTTCTTTTATGCCTTCCAACATATCCGCCCATTTCACTCCGACCCGCATCGCGATGAATCCAGCAAAAATTGCCGACAATATAAGTAAAGGTTCAGGACTTAAGCCGTAAACACCATATCCGATTGCCAGAAGCAGCAACATGACGACAATCGGCAAAGCCGCTTCCAGTAGTGTTGGTTTTCTAGTCATTTCTTTTCCCCTTGGATTTTTTATTATTCGAACATGCCTTTTACAAGTACTTCACCGTCTTCAAGCATATGCTGGCCTTTGGCGAAGACATGCTTGATGTCGAGTGTTTTCTTATCCAGTACGAGCACATCTGCGTCGAAGTCTTTTTTAATGGCCCCTTTGTGATTGAGACGCAGTGCTCTCGCGGTATTTGACGTTACTAAAGACAGTGCTTCAGATAGATTGACCCCATGTTCCTTGACGGATTCAGCGACTTGTTTGAAGAGCTTCTCCTGTGTAGCCACTCCAAACCCAGTCATCTCTCCATTTTCATCAAAAACGGGAAGGCTCCCATTGCCGTCAGATGACACTGTAAGATTCTTGAAGTTGCCCCCGTTTGCTTTGAAGTAGCTGATCCAATAGGCAGTATCATCGTCTGCCGTAATATCCACATAGGCGCCTCTGTTCGACAATTCAATCGCTTCATCAACGAGTTGTTCACTTCTTGTGATATGCGTAGCATAAATGTTTGCGGGTGGAATCTCATAGTCTTCCAACAGTGCTCTAAGAAAAGCGAGGCGCTCTTTACCGATGCCAACATGGAAGTGGGTGACACCTGCTTTTTTACTGAGGAGTCCTCCGACTCTCGATTCTGCAGCCAACTTGGCGACTTCATGTGCTGATGGTTGTGCAGATCTTGAATCCGAGATGGCGATTTCCCCAGCCCCGATCACTTTATCGATCAAAATGACATCATCTTTGACGGAACCGGTGATGGTTGGGGTAGGGATGCTGTAGTTTCCTGTATATATGTAAGCAGTGATGCCTTCCTCTTCGAGCCCTCTGGCCTTGGCGAGCAGGGAGGTCATATGCCGGGTCGTCCCGTCCGTCCCGAGACAACCGACGACAGTAGTAACCCCCGCTTTAATGATATTACTGAGCTGCAGTTCTGGTGTGCGACTGGCAAAGCCGCTTTCACCCCCTCCACCAATCAAGTGAACATGCGGATCAATAATGCCTGGAGCGACAATCATATTTTCTGCATCTATTACCTTGACTTCAAATAGTCTCTTTAGATTGTCTTCATCAATGTCTCCGACTTGGATAATCCGGCCCGCGTTCATCAAGATTGATTGTTTCCCAATCGAGTTCGGTGCAAACACTTCGCCATTCTTAATTAAAGTGAACATAAAGAGTCTCCTTTTAAAAATCATAATTATTAGAATAGTTGAATTATACAACTCATTAAATACTATTACAACCTAATTAAACTTATTAATAACTTTATTTAGGATGATTTTATCGATGAAAAGTGTAAAATGAGGTTATAGAGAACTTACCGATGAGGGGATAAGCAGGTATGAGATTATTTATAATAGGCATTCAAGAGGAGAATTTGAATTTCTTAATGCAACAGATGAAGGATATATTCAATCAGAACGTCACAATTGTGGGGACAACCTTGAAAGACCTGACACAGGGTACAATCAGAAATTCGGATGTGGTACTGCTATCATCTTTAGAGATCAAGAAGATCGTGAAGCCCTTTCTGCCTGAAACTTGCCAAGTCATAGTAGCCAAGAGAACGGTAAATATAGTGCGGCTCAAAGAGTTGATGACGATTGACGATTATTCAACATTTGTAGTCGTCAATGACAACCCTGATTCCACCCGGGAGACTGTGGAGGAATTGAAGAACATACTGCCAAACCACAACTTCATACCATATTCTGGAGAAGAATACGTGACTGGAAGTTTTGACTACATGGTCACTCCGGGGAGTCGAACCTTGTTCCACAGACTCCAAATAAAGTATTGGATATCGGACCGAGGGTGATTTCCATTGAAACGGTCGTGGACTTACAGAATATTTTCCAATTGGATATTGCATACACCTTATTGATGCAACATTATATTAAGGCGATGGTGAGTGCGACGAGCAATCAAATGAAAGTACCTCGTGAAGAGGTCTACGATGAGAATAAGAACAGAAATTTCGACTCTGTGTCTTACAATTCGTCAGTCATGGCTTCTACCTTGAAAATTGCAGGAGAAATGGCTAAAACATCGAACACTATCCACATCACAGGAGAACCAGGCGCCGGCAAGCAGATGATGGCAGAAATGATACATAACGAATCGGATAATCAGAGATACCCATTCTATATTTATAACTGTTTAGATAAGGATGAATCGATGATCGATGAAGCTTTATTTGGTAAGAAGGAGAAGGGAGGAAGTGTGCTAAATGCGAAGAAACATGGAACAATTTATATTAAAAATATAGAGGGTTTGCCCTATTTGATGCAAAATAAGCTGGCAAACTTTCTAGATTCAGATAATCATAAACGTAAAATTCGAGTAATCACTTCCTCATTCGAGGATTCATTCACTTTATATTCTGGCGGGACCCTCAGCCAGAGGCTCTACTCCCATCTTTCTTCATATACTTTAAACATCCCATCAATAGCGGAGAGAAAGAGGATATTCCTATTCTGATAGATGCTTTCAAGCACCATCTGAATAAGGAGGGCATGCGTTTCTCAGAAGAAGCACTAGATTCGTTCTATCATTATGATTGGCCAGGAAATGTCAGAGAACTATATAATCTAATCTCGTACTGCGCATGCTTGAACCAGGATTTCATTGGGATTCACGATTTGCCTATTTTCTTTAAGGGCAAACAGAGCAATAGTGATAACGGAGATGTAAATAAACTAACTGAAGATACCAAAGAAATCGTTAAAAAAATCGAGCAGCATGGTTTCCTCGCTGAAAGCATTGAGATGTTAAAAATATACCAACAGGGCAAGGCTGAAAATATTTCGTATGGTAGAGGAAAGATAAGGCAACTCCTTGAAGCAGGCGGCATTAGAATGTCAGACCAGCAACTCAGGTTGAGGATTGATGTTCTGAATGAATTGGGGTTGCTGAACGTTCGTGTCGGGAGAGCGGGCACGACAATTTCAACAAAGGGCGAGAAATTTCTACAAGATGAAGATGAAAGTTTGCGAAATGAGATTTAAAGCGCGCCCATCAAACTATAACAAGCAATATTTCTCAGCTATATACATCCTGTCACCAAGAAACCATTGGTCGCAGGATGTTTTTTATCGTAAAAGAATATAATCGTTCAATTATCCAGTTTAAATGTAAGTTTTTAGTGAATAATACTATTATAGAGTGTTTTATATTAAATAAAATCGGTTGAGGGGGAAACATGCATGAAGATGAATGTTGCAGAGAAGCTGATTAAAGAACATTTGGTGTCGGGGATATGACACCTGGGGAACAAATCGGCTTGAAGATCGACCAGACGCTGACACAGGATGCGACAGGTACGATGGTGATGCTTGAGCTGGAAGCGATGGATATTGACGAAGTGAAGACTGAAGTATCTGCTCAGTACGTCGACCACAACTTGATACAGGATGACCACCGTAACCCGGATGATCACCTGTTCCTGCGCAGTGCGGCGCAGAAGTTCGGCGTGCACTACAGCCGACCGGGTAATGGGGTCAGCCACCCGGTGCATATGCAGGAGTTATCAATTCCGGGTAAAACATTGCTCGGTTCCGACAGTCATACATGTGCCAACGGTTGTATGGGCATGCTTGCGATGGGAGCGGGCGGCATCGACGTGACGATGGCTATGGCCGGTGAACCATATTATGTGGAAATGCCGCGCATCATGGGCGTGAAGCTCACAGGCAAACTGCCGGACTGGGTCAGCGCCAAAGATGTCATATTGGAAATGCTTCGTAGACATACCGTCAAAGGCGGCGTCGGCAAGATTATCGAATATTACGGACTGGGGCTTGATGACCTGTCCGCCATGGACCGTCACGTCATTGCCAACATGGGCGCAGAACTCGGTGCGACGACTTCCGTCTTCCCATCGGATGAGGAAGTGAAGCGCTTCATGCAGACGCAAGGGCGTGAAGATGAGTGGCGGGAACTGAAGGCGGACGAAGGTGCAGAATATGACGACTACGAAGAGATCAACTTGTCCGAGTTGGTTCCGCTGATCGCAAAACCGACGAGTCCGGACAATGTCGTACCAGTAGAAGAGATTGCCGGTCAGGAGATCTACCAGTCTTACATTGGTTCTTCGGCGAACCCTGGCTACCGTGACTTTGCGATAGCGGCGGAGATCGTCAAAGATAAAACGATTGCCAACGGCATCTCGTTCGACATCAACCCAACGTCCAGATTGTTGCTGCAGCAGCTGGTCGAAAATGGCCATATCGCGAGCCTACTGTCTTCCGGTGCACGGATGCACCAGGCGGGCTGTAACGGCTGTATCGGCATGGGACAGGCACCAGCTACCGGCCAAAACAGTTTGCGGACGACACCGCGTAACTTCCCAGGAAGGTCCGGCACGAAAGAGGACAGTGTCTTCCTATGTAGTCCTGAAACAGCAGCCGCTTCTGCCTTGTTCGGTGTCATCACCGACCCACGGACACTGGAAATGGACTATCCGGAAATTCCGGAGGCGGCTGCCGTCAAGAAGGGTGAGATGCTGGAGGCGCCGCCTAAGGACAAAGAGAACATCGAGCTGGAAAAAGGACCGAACGTATCATCCATCCCGAATTTCGATCCAATAGAGGATAATTTCGACTTGCCGGTCATACTTAAGATGGCAGACAATATCTCTACAGACGAAATTCTGGCAGGTGGCTCGAGGGTGTTGCCGTTCCGCAGTAACATCCCGAAAATCAGTTCCTTCGTCTTCGAAGGAGTGGATGAAACCTACACCGAACGGGCAGCAGAAAAACGTGAAGAAGGCGGTCATATGATCGTCGCCGGGAACAACTACGGACAAGGGTCCAGTCGGGAACATGCGGCACTCGCCCCACGTTACCTCGGCCTGAAAGTTGTCCTGGTCAAAGATTTTGCGCGGATCCATCTGCAGAACCTCATCAACTTCGGCATCCTGCCGTTGACATTTGATGACCCGGCCGATCACCAGAAGATTGGCGAAGGGGATGTACTGGAATTCCGCAATATCCACCAGACCATCCGGGATACGGACACATTCACCATCCGACTGAAAGACGCGGATGAAGAAATCACTGTCCACCACAGTCTGACAGGGCGTGACCTCGACATCCTGCTCGCCGGCGGCATCATCAACTGGGCGAAGCAGCGTCAATAAGATACGGTCAGAAAAATAGTGGGCGTGCAAAAGCACGTCCACTATTTTAATATTGATACAATACTGGCCTAATCCATAGTTGACCGGCCGCTGATGGGCCAGTCATGAAACAAATCCCATCTGGATTGGATAAAACATGAAGTCCTTCTTTTTTGAGGCACAGAAAGCTTTGGATGGGCCGATCCCTCATTACAGCCAGAGTAGGTAAGGTGGATAATGGCACAGGCTGTGCCAATTCCCGATTGGGTGAGTGCCACAGAGAAAGCCCTCGAAAGTGTGATTTCAAATGGTCTTCCGGCTTTCTTCATACAAAGTGGCCGCATCCCAATGATTGTATTATGTAATGATATGGGTTAGAATATTTATTAGAAAGCGATACTCTAGTAAAGTTCGCCTGAAAGATCCATCAATTGAATAAGAAACGAAATCACTGGAAGTGCCTTTGTTAAAGGCTGAGACCAAAGTAGTGACTTTGGGATTCCTTGAACCTGATCCAGTTCATACTGGCGTAGGAAAGTGACGTTAATTGAAGAAACTTGACGCGTTATTTTTCTACAAGAAAAATAACGCTTTTTTATTTGGGGTGGGAACCATATTTATCGCGATTACACATTACAAAACTTTGAATGCTGAAGATTTGGGGCACTTTATCGACATAGCACCTGTCATCGACCGTCTGTTGCTGAGGACGCCCATGGATTCAGGAGAACTGAAGCAGTTCATCAATGGACTGTTGGATAAGGGTTTTCCAAAACAGAAGTTGATTATCCATAGTGATGTGAGTGTGCTGGAAGCCTTCCACCTCACTGCAATCCATTTCAAGGAAGACGACCCGTTGGCATATGCATATAAAGCCAAGTACCCAGAGGTTACTGTAAGCATGTCAACACATTCCGTGGAAAGTATCAGAAAGGCCCGGTCCCATGGACTGGATTACGTGCATTTCGGACATGTTTTTGAAAGCGCTTCTAAAAAGGGCGTGCCGCCGAGGTCCCGGGAAGAAACGGAACGGGCGACGGAAATGGATATGCCGGTAATGGCCATCGGCGGCATCAACCACTATACGATAGACAGTCTGCCGGACGGATTCAGCGGTATCTGTGCCATTTCATTATTCATGGACCAGAGCATTGAAGAGATTAAGGCGGTGAGAAGGATGTGGTGTAAGGATGTATGATGTCGCAATTGTCGGTTCTGGTGTCATCGGTATGTCGATAGCAAAAACACTCCATCGGTCAGGCATGAAGATTGCAGTAATAGACCGTGATGTGCCGGGGAAGCACGCTTCCTACAAAGCAGGTGGCATGCTCGGGCGCAGAATGAATTTAAAGCGGACAGCGCGCTATACAGATTGGCAGTCGCATCGAGGGATAAGTTCGAAGCCTTGAGCCGGGAATTCATGGATGAAAATGGGATTGATATCGAGTATAGACGGAGCGGGCTGATCAAGATGGCCTCTCATGCGGAGGATATTCCGGGTCTCGACGCCCAATATGATTTTCTGCATTATCGGGATCCCAAGGTCCGCCTATTGTCCAAATCGGAACTCGAGACTTTGACGCTGGGGGCAGTGGCATACCGTAACCGGGCCATCCATATACCAGATGACGGACAGATCAACGCCTGGAAATATACAAACGCACTGCTTGTCTCACTCACCGCATCGGGCATCGACCGCTTTGGCCGTACTGAAGTCCACCATGTGGCCAAAAAATCTGATGGCTATACCTTGATCACTTCATCCGGCGAGATACATGCAGATAAAGTAATCATCGCCGGCGGGGCATGGAGCGGGAAATTATTGGGTGAATATAGGGCGGACATGCCAGTTACGGGGGTTAAAGGGGAAGTTCTTCTCGTCGAACATGATGGCCTGGCGCTCGAACAGACGGTTTTTACAACGAGTGGGTGCTACATCGTACCGAAGAATAAGAATCGGTTCCTGATCGGTGCAACCAGCTATTTCGACGATCTTACGGTCGGTGTCTCGGATGCGGGCGTGGAATGGCTGAAGCGGCAGGCAGAGGAGCATATACCTTGCCTCGCCGCGTGCCGGATGTTGAAGAAATGGTCGGGGTCCGACCATATACCGCAGACGAAAGGCCGATCATGGATGAGCTGGAGCCGGGCCTTTTTGTCATCACTGGCCACTACCGGAATGGTATCCTGCTGTCCCCCTCATCGGAGAACTCGTGGCGGAGTGGGTCATCAAAAATCAGAGGCCCGAAGTGCTCAAGGAATTCCAATTAACAAAAGGAGGCGTAAACAGTGAAGTGTACAATCAATGGGGATCCATTCACATTTGACTGTGAGATGACTATCGAAGAAGTATTGGCATCTCTTGAGTTGGACGTGGAGCGCATCGTCGTCGAATACAATGATGTGCTCGTAAAGAAGAAGGATTTCAATGAATATATCGTAAGAGAATCAGACAGGCTGGAACTGTTGGAATTTGTAGGAGGCGGATAACATGTTTAGAATAGGACGGTTTGAATTAAAAGCAAGACTGCTGCTTGGAACAGGAAAGTTTGAAGACGAAGCGATACAGGCCCGGGCCATTGAGGCATCGGGTACGGAAGTGCTCACTTTCGCGGTCAGACGCATGAGCCTCTACGACAGGGATCTGCCGAGTCCTCTGGCGGATGTGGATCTGAAAAATTTTGTCACTTTCCCCAATACAGCCGGGGCGAAGACAGCTGAAGAGGCCGTCAGAATCGCTGAGATTGCAGATCATGCGGGTGTGTGCGACATGATCAAGGTCGAGGTGATAGGGGATGACAAGACCCTACTTCCCGATCCCCTCGAAACCTATGAAGCATGCAGGACACTTCTCAAAAAGGCTATACAGTATGTCCGTATACTTCAGACGATGTCGTGCTGGCAAGAAAACTGGAGGAACTGGGCGTCCATGCCATCATGCCGCTCGCCTCACCGATAGGTACAGGGCGGGGATCAGCAACCCCCTCAATCTGAGGTACATTATTGAACAGGCTGAAATCCCTGTCATTGTGGATGCGGGCATCGGCTCCCCGAGGGATGCATGCCATGCGATGGAGCTTGGTGCGGATGCAGTGCTACTCAACACGGCGGTCTCTGCTGCAAAAGATCCGGTGAAGATGGCCGAGGCGATGAAGTTGGGGATAGAAGCGGGCAGATTAAGCTATGAAGCGGGAAGGATCCCGGTGAAGTATACTGCCGAGGCATCGAGTCCCGCTGATGGACTGGGTTTTCTCTGATGGAACGCTACAATCGGCAGGTCCGGTTCACGCCCTTCGGAGAGGCCGGCCAGCAGCAACTGATGGACTACCGGATCATGATTATGGGCGCTGGCGCATTGGGCAGCCATTTGGCGGAACAGCTCGCCCGTATGGGGCGGGTCATCTGACCATCATCGATATGGATATTGTGGAATGCTCGAACCTGCACAGGCAAGCGTTGTATGATGAATATGATGCCGAATCCATGTCCCCGAAAGTGCATGTGCTGAAAGAGAAGATCAGCCGGATCAACCGGCATGTCGAGGTGGATGCGGTGTATACAGAAATCACACCCCTCAATATAGAAGCACTTCTGGCCACGCATCAGCCGGATATCGTCCTCGATGGCATGGATAACTTCGAAATGCGGTTCCTGATCAACGAAGCATGCTATAAGGCCAATGTTCCATGGGTCTATGGCGCAGCTGTCGGCAGCAGGGGGACAATCTATGCAATGGATTATACCGGTCCCTGTTTGAAATGCATGCTCAACGCCATACCTGAAACCGGGGAAAGTTGTGCGGTCAACGGTGTGGTTCCGCCGGCCATCCATCAGGTGATAAGCTATGAGATTGGAGAATTGATGCGGTATGTTTCCGGCGCAGGATTCTCCAAAAAACTCATTTCGCTGGATATCTTCACGATGCAGAACCGGTCGGTCGACATCGACAGTCTGAAGGATGAGGACTGTCCGGTCTGCGTTAAAAATGAGTATGGATCATTGAGCAGAAGAAAAGCTGACCCCGTTGAGAGTTTGTGCGGTGGGGCCTACCTATTCAGGTTTAAAAGGTCTCTATTCGACAGCGCCGCGTACTTACCCGGTGACATCAAGAAGGAGAATGCCTATGTGAAGTTTCTCGAGTATGAAGGCATAAAAATGACCATGTTCTGTGATGGTCGGATGAATGTATATGGACTTGAATCAGAAGGTGCCGCTTCTGACTTCTATAAGACGCTTATGAAAGCAATCAGATGATCATGCAGACCAGCACATTAAGAATGGAAATATTATGTCCGGACCAGATTGACCTAATACAATGTTATATGAAGAAAACTTGCCAGCAGCCGTGAGGAAATCGGGCTGCTGGCAGGTTTTTCGTCCATCATTCATCTGCACGTTCATTCTATAAGGGTGGCCCATCCATTGAAACCGAAGGTTTTTTATTTTCTTTGTAGCGTATGGCCGCATCGACTGCACTTTGGGCGTTGATGTAGCCCCACTGGTGATTGAAGACGGGCTCACCGATAACCTGCAGGATGCTTTTGATGTCATTCGGGCTCAAGTTCGGATTCGCCTCCAGCATCAGGGCGATGACACCCGCACAGATTGGCGTCGCCATGGAGGTGCCAGACATCTGGACATAATGTTCACCGATGATCTGATCGGCGAGTTCCGTCTCGGTGGTCGATCGGGGTGCAAGCAGCGAAATGATGTTGGTGCCGGGTGCGTAGATATCCGGTTTGACGAATTGATCGATTGTCGGTCCACGGCTCGAATACTCCGCAATTTCATCATCAGACCGTTCGATGGTATCCCGGTCATCCGCTGCCCCCACGGTGATGACAAAGGGGTTGATGGCCGGCGTGCCGATGGTCGACGGGGTCGGCCCGCTGTTGCCGGCGGCGGCACAGACGATGAGGCCTGAATGCCACGCTTCCTCTACAGCGAGCGATAGCGGATCGAGCCGGAAGGAGTCCTGGGCTGGTGCACCCAACGACAGTGACAGGATATCGATGCCATGGATGTCCTTGTAGTCGACACACCACTCGATGCCCTGGATGATGCTTGAGAGGCTGCCTGCTCCGGCGGCGTCAAGCACTTTGACACCAACCAGGGACGCTTCTGGCGCTGGGCCGATATACTTGCCGTTCGACATCGCGCCGTTGCCTGCGGCATCACCGGCACAATGGGTGCCATGCCCATTGTCGTCATACGGTGCGCTTTCCCCGTTGATGACGTCATGGAACCCAACGATGCGGTTACCCGGCGTCGTCAGATCTTCATGGGGATGGATGCCTGTATCGAGCACGGCGATGGTCACCCCGGCACCGCTGATCTGAAGCCGTTCCCGGATGGCGGCGCTGCCAATCTGTTCATTGGTGATGTCCAGGTAGGCGGAAACGGGCCGGTCATAATAGATGCGCTCAACGGCTGTGTGGTCTTTGATTTCCTTTATCTTATTCGGAGTAAGTTGGCCTTTTACACTGTTGATGAGGCGCATTTCCTGATCGAGATGGCTGTGGGCATCTTCGGCGCATTGCTTGAGCAGCTGATCCATCTCTTCGTTGTCCGTGCCCTTCTTGCAGCGGATGATGATCGGAATCTTTTCGGTGCGTGCCGTGCGGTAGGTCTTCCTTTCGCTTTGGCGCAGCTGTTCAATGAGCGCGGGGTCCAGTCGGCTGTTGTTTTCTTCGAACCAGACTCGTTTACGTTCACTCATATCATTGCCTCCTTTAATCGTATTGATGGGGCGTTGCTGTCACTCTTCGGCGTTTGATGATGCCCTTACTATACTCAATTTCCCCTGGAGTTTTATTTAAATATTTTGAAAGTTCTGGATATATGTATGATGATTAATACTCAACTTGTGCGGGTAACAGATATATGTAAGATGAATGCAACATTAATATTGAATAGGAGGCATTATTGGTGAAAGTCAAAGAAATCATGACGACTGAAGTCGAAACATGCGGACCTGAAACGACAGTGCAGCAAGTGGCATCCAAGATGATGGAACTCGATGTCGGAAGCATCCCTGTCACTGAAGACGGCAATCTGCGCGGCATCATCACAGACCGTGACTTGGTCATCCGCGGCATTGCGTCCCAATTCTCATTGGAGACGCCGATCAACCGTATCCTGTCTTCAAGCTACGTTACCGGTACACCGGATATGGACGTTGAAGAAGCGGCCAACATCATGGCCCAGGAACAGGTACGCCGCCTACCGATCATAGAGGACAACAAAGTAGTCGGCATCGTGGCCCTCGGCGACGTTGCGGTGGATGAAGAAGATTCGGAGGATTCCGAAGAAGCACTTGAGGAAATCTCCAGACCGGCAGAGCCGGACAAATAAAGAAATAAAAAGTTCCGGAGCACTGCTCCGGAACTTTTTTATGGGTACTTTTAGAAATCGAATGATTCGAAATGAATATCAGCACCCCTGTTGCGGTTGTCATATTCGCCGATCAGTTCATCGTCCTTGGTCATGAACTTGACCATCGGCAAGTTCTTGCCGGAACTGTCGAAGAGGATGCCGTCAGCGCCCTCACGCACCGCTTCCCCGAAGCCTTGGAGTTTTCCTTTGGCATCAGACTCTTCGAGCTCATCGAATTTTTCGCTGACTACGATATGGATGAGCGTATAATCCTCGTCCTGTGGCTCGATTGCATCGATATATGGGTCTTCGGCCATGCCATCGAATTTCCGTTCGAGTGCTTCGCGCTGCTCATCGGTCACTGCCACCCTCGGCTCCTCGGCCGACGCCTCCTCTCCAGTGGCGTCTTGTGTGCCGTCACTGCATGCGGCAAGGATCGCCATGGAGAAAATCAATGCCGCAACAAAATAGCGTTTCATCACTTTCTGATGCTCCTTCTATATTAGATATATGATCTATTTTATCATATCCAGGATAAAGTGGGGTCGTCGGGCTTTGCCGCTTCTGATATAATGGCGTAAAAAGGAGGGGCTTTCATGAAGAAGGTGATTATGGATGTCGATACGGGGATTGATGATGCGCTGGCCATCATGTACGGCTTGGAAAGCGGTGCGCTTGAATTTTTAGGTCTCACGACGGTGGACGGGAACGTACCGCTCGAGATGGTCAACCGCAACACTCTGAAGGTGCTCAGCATGTTGGGTCGGGACGATATACCGGTCTTCCCCGGTGCCGCGGGCCCTTTGATGAAACCGTCCCGGCATGTCCATCATATACACGGCGCGGATGGCCTTGGCGGCGCGCTCGCCGACTATCCATATGAGAATATGTGCGAGGCGCAATTTGCGCCCGACTTCATCGTGGAGGCCGCCAGGCGCCATCCGGGGGAAGTGACGCTGATTGCGGTGGGGCCACTGACGAACGTTGCGTTGGCATTCAAGCAAGAGCCCTTGCTTGGTGAACTGTTGAAGGAAATCGTCATCATGGGTGGCATCGTCTCGAAGGCGGGCCGGGCAACAGCGGGCCGAACTCGGAGTTCAATATATTTACGGATGCCGAAGCGGCGCGCATCGTCTTCCATGGCGGTGCCGATATTACACTCGTGGGTCTGGACGTCACAAAACAAGCCGTGCTGACGGCCCGTGACATCGAAACATTGAAGGGCAGCAAGTATTATGATTTCATCAAGCAGTCGACAGAAATCTACCGTACCTTCAGCATGGATAAATTCGGACTGGATGGTTGCGCACTGCACGATCCATTGGCGGTCGGCTACGCCTTGAACCGTGAATTTCTCCAGACCGAGCATCACTATGTCGATGTCGATACCGTCAGCCCATTGAACTACGGGCAGACCGTCTGCGACTTCGGGGATTTGTGGGGCGAAGCACCGAATGTCAACGTCAGCCTTGAGGTTGATGGGCAAGCATTCGTCGAGCATTTTTTGGCAGTGATGAAAAATGCGGAAGGCAAAGTATAACGTAAGCGTATATATGAGAAATGGAAGAGGGGATGCATTATGATGTCTATCATCGTCCTGTTGCTCGGGATCATTGTTTATCTGTTGTATACGAATTCAAAATTGAATGGCGAAGTCAGGCGACTTAGGAATGGACAGGAAAAATTCATTACGCCAGACGGTGAAGGCCACCCGGTCAATCATGAACTGCGCCAGATGGTCAGGGAAGGCGAGGAAATCAAAGCCATCAAGAAAGCCCGGCAGACATTTGGCTTATCCTTGGTTGAAGGCAAACAATATGTCGATCGGCTGAAGCAGGATTAACAGGACTATACACTTCTGATAATGTCTTATGGGCCGGATGAAAAGCATGTCTGCGATGGCGAGCGGGATTATGCATCAGACCAAACCGACGCTAGAGTCCAAGTGATTTTTTTCGAATAGGATTAGACATACAAAATATGGGTAATATGATGTATATTACATATGTTGTATGATTTTTTCTTTTTATATATGAGTACGGAAGCAAAGGGGTGCATCCATGAAGATGAACTGGGGAAGGTACGGTCGAATGCACAGCGGGTGGCAGTCAGGATGGATAAAGTCAGAAAGTATAATGCCGGGCAGATGAAGTGGCTGGCAGGCGGCACTTTCTCGGCCATTAAAAAAACGGCCTCCCGGATCTATAGAGGGGGCAGCATAAGATAGCGGTGGCGCGGGCACGCGAGGAAGCCCGCTGTGTATATTACCGCCAGTTCCCAAGCGACAGGCTGGTGAAGATGTATCTGCTGAGTGAAAACATGCTTCATATGGGGACGATCAAACGTGTGATGGAGGAGCGTGGATACAAATATGACTCGCGGCGTGATCGGTTTGTCCCGCATGAGCCTGTGAAGGTGCGGGAACAGATGGCGCTTGATATGAAAAGGCGGGGTGAAATGGATACATACGAAGCCGTCGAAGCGGAAGTGTTTAAACAGCGCGGGCTTAAAAATCCATAAAAAAGAAGACCGGTATGGTCTTCTTTTTTTATGGCGCAAGCGGTCCGCCGTTGATGGTAGTGAGCGGTTCATTGACATTGAAGATCTTGCCGTTGACCGAGTCGATGCCGAATGAGCGGAGCCGTTCCGTATGTTTTTTCAGATAGACTTCTGCCGCTTCTTTCGTGTCGAAGAGGTAGATGCCGCCAGCTTCCTTCTCTTCTGCGTTCTCCGTCCAGATCTTCCAGAGGAACCCGGACTCTTCATTGATGCTTTCGGCAAGCTCTCTGAACCCTTCGGCCATATCTTCGCCGAAAGGGCCGTCCATGTCGAAATCGACCTGCAGTATGACTGCCATTTCATCACGCCTCCCTTTACATTATCTGCTTCTACTATAATGAATATATGGGGGCTGTCCGCTTACATGCCTATAGTCGTGCGGACGGTTGCGAATTTTTCGCTGAGGGACGGGCGTACCGTCTCCATCATGAAGCTGACTTCATCTTTTATCTCATCGACATCTTTCGGTTCAGGGGGTTCACCGAGTATCAGTGTGGCGATCAGATAGGCGATGCCTGAGAGGACGACTGCCACTCCAATAAGTCCGAGACAGCCAAAGAGTAGGGCGGACCTGCTGCCTTCATGATTTTGTCGATTGTTTTCTTCAGCCATACGTTTCCTCCATTCTTATAGGGGCAGTTGCTGCCCGGCGGCTCCATATACATATAGAGTATTTTAACACAATCGACGGCGGCACGTTAACCCGTTCCCCGTTTTGCTCCCGGTATACTGCCTGGGGAATGGCTGCTCAGTGAAGGGAATATGTAATCAGACATGCATTCTGTCACCGTGCAGTGCTACAATAGGGAGAGAAAAAAATTTTGAGGTGAAAAAATGTCCAATCCAGCAGGATTTTGGGTGCGGCTGGGGCACGTGTGCTTGATGCACTGCTTGTCGGCATGGTGGTCGCGACAGTCCTATTTATTTTCCAGGTCGATACAACAAGCGGGAGCACCCAGACGGGCGAAAGCATCGCAGGGTTAGCATATTTCATTCTGCTGCCTGCCTATTTCTACGGGTACACGATCGCCAAGCGCGTGCTGAATATACGGGTCGTCAAAGTGGATGGTTCAAAAGCGGGAGTGTTGCCGATGATCATACGCGAAGTACTCGGGTTCTTCATCTACAGCGTGACGTTCGGTCTCGCAGCCATTGCGTCGGCCATTATGGTCAGTGTGCGGGAGGACAAGCGGTCGCTCCATGATCTGCTTGCCGGCACTTATGTCACGTTTGACGAGCCGGAAGCATTCAAACAGATGTCATAGCATACGTTGAAGTCTGCCGCTGTTGCGGTGGACTTTTTCTGTTTATGGCTATCTGTCTTTCACATTTGAACAAAACCGCTGTATAATTAGGCCAATGAAACCCTAGGGGAGGAAATGACATCCATGGACATCAAGCATATGCGCTATTTCACGGCCATCGTCAAGCATGGCAGCATGACCGAGGCAGCAAACCAGCTCTACATATCCCAGCCGACGATCAGCAAGGCGATCAATGATGTCGAAGCGGAACTTGGCGTGCGGCTGTTCAACAGGAACCGTAAGCAATTTGAACTGACCGATGCCGGCCAGATGTTCTATGACCAGTCTGAGGAGATACTCAGAATGCATGAAGCGTTGGCATATGACCTGAAAAATATGGTCGGTGTACAGCACGGACATATCCGCATCGGCCTGCCGCCGATTATGGACGTCAGCCCGCTGATGGCGATCATGAAGACATTCCACGACAAGTATCCGAAGATCACCTATCAGCTGATCGAAAGTGGCAGCGGCACCATCGAACAGCGCCTGAGGCAATACGACATCGACATCGGCATCACCGTGCTGCCGACTGAAGGTGCTGACTTTGATGCCTTCACCTTCCTGTCTGAAACATTGTGCCTGGTCGTCCATCCGAACCACCCGCTCGCCGAGTCCCGCACCATCGGCCTCGATGCACTTAGGGATGCGGACTTCATCATGTTCAATGAAGACTTCTATCTGAATGAAATCATAAATTCCGCATGCAAAAATGCAGGTTTCACCCCGAAAGTGATCGCAAAGACATCACAATGGCATTTTATAGAAGAAATGATCCAGTCGGAGCTTGGGGTGTGCATATTGCCAAAAAGTGTAGCACAGCTGCTCGGCGCGCCGTCGGTGGCGGTCGAGATAACGGAACCTGTCATGCGCTGGCGCCTCGGCATCGTCTGGAACCGGGACCGCTACATGAATTTCATCACCAAAGAGTGGCTGAAGCACTTCCAGGAGACGTTTGCCTGATTGCGAGGGACCGCTTTCATCGTTTTAGGCTATATGCGACATTTAATAAAACTATTGTTCAGAAAGGGTTTTCAGGTTCTACAATGGAATCATCAGTAAGACGAAAGGTGATTTCTTGAATGGTTGAATATAAAAATCCAAAAGACAGTAAAGTCATCAGCATCGATCAGGTGTTTGCGAATGACTTGAACAACTACGACACATTGTTCGGAGGCGTGCTGATGAAGCGCATCGACAACGTCGCCTCACTTGCCGCAAGGCGCCACGCGCGGGTCAGGGAATGCGTGACGGCATCCATCGACTCGATTGACTTCCTGCGCCCGATCACGCAATCCGAATCGGTATGCATAGAAGCATTCGTGTCATCGACCGGCAACCGCAGCATGGAAATCTTCTGCAAAGTGATTACGGAGGACTTGGTGACTGAGGAACGTAATGTCGCAGCAACCGCTTTTCTGACATTCGTGGCACTCGATGAGGAGACGAAACGGCCAATCGCTGTGCCGGGCATCATACCGGAGACGGATGAGGAGAAGTATCTGTATGAGTCTAACAAGAAGCGGACGGCCATGCGAAAGGACCGCCGCATACACAGCAAGGAACTGACGACGAAGATCAGTGTCGACAAACCATGGGATGAGGTGAACCGATAATGTACGCGAGCACCAAAACAATACGTGAGATCGAAAGGGACCTGGCGCACTTAAGCGAAAACCATCCAATCCTGTACCATAGGCTCGAACACGTCACGAGCTTTGCCCGTCAGCTGCAGGTCAAATACAAGTATTTGGCCGACATGATGACAGGGGAGGCACACGAACCGACACCAAAATTCATCAAGTCCTCTGTGCTTGAGATATTGGCGGACGAAGTGGAGAAGCTCCGGCGCGTCGAAGGGTTTGAACTGTTCCTCGATATATTGAAGCAGAACCGCCATATCGATTCCCCGGAAATATTCCTGATGATACTCGGTGCGAAACCTGAAAAAGTGGTCAACAACGCCATCATAAGCTGAATAATCGAAAGTAGCGGTCCTGACCGAGGGCCGCTATTTTTTTGTAGGCCTATGTCTTTACTATAAATTTACATGAGGATGATATATAATTCCTTTAATATGTTGTATAATCAAAGTCAAATGCTTATTCATCATGCGCAGTGCACTGAACTGCATCTGATTCATTATATATCCGAGGGGGGAATTGATATGATCCAGTACCATGTTGTAAATGCTTTTTTGGAAGAACAGACCGACTGCAGAAGCATCAACGAATTGAAGGCTCTCGAAAACACGCTCCCTGGGGAGGAAGGCTGCTTCATCGACAGCGCACTCTCCTTCCTTATGACCCGTACAGACCAACACCCCGAATGGAACCTTAGAGCCCATTGTTTTGGGACTTGCGTCATCAACATGTCCAAAATAGGCATCTATGCGTTACTGGATGACGGGATAACCGCCATACATACGCCCCTCTTGAAACAGTTCGGCAGCATCGCCCAGTGGCAGATGGTACGCTACTCATTCGATGATATGCAGACGCTCGATATGGAAAAGCTCGACCGTGATGATCTGGCGGACAAGGAGTCAGGCGTGCTGTTCATGAAAGTGAACAATAACAAGCGCCAGATCCGCAACTATACATTGCGTAACCTGAACCCTGCCCACCTCGAGCAATTCCAGCGCCTGCAGATGATACGTCAAGCCAGCCGCATGCACTAGTTGACATCGGGGTTATGAATGCATTTTAAAATATGCCTAAACATGGTATATTTCTGATACGACATAAGAGAGGTAGGAAACGCAACATGATCCATTACAATCTGGTCAATGAATATTTTGATGATATAGAATTACCGAAGCCGTTAGAGGAATTGATTGGGGCTTCGTACGACCTAGAAGGGAAAGAACTGGACTTCATCAATGGCGCCAACCATTTTTTCAGCCATGACCAAGTCTTCGGTGCATATCGGGAGAAGGATGCCCATTGTTGGGACATGCCTGATCAACTTGACCCGTACCGGGCTCTACTTCCTGCTCGAGGATGAAATTATGGTGGTCCACCGTTCCATCCTAAAGGAAGGAGAAGGGGAGGCCGATTGGGAAATCAGCCATTTCCGTTTTACTGAAATCCAAAATCTGGACCACGAAGTGATAAATGGTCTGACCGAACCAAAGTATGAATCCGGGGCATTGTTCCTAAAGGTCCTGAACGAGAAGGGTGCAGTACGCAATCATACGCTGCGCAATATGAATCCTGGCCATTTCCAATGCTTTGAAGATTTCCACGTGGCCATCAAAAACAACAGGACGATATCAAAATGATACCTAAAAACCCAGGCTTTTAAGCCTGGGTTTTTCTATCTTCTGTAGTCCGCATCGGTATGTGGAAGGTTTTCAGTAACATCAGCCTCTTCGTAGCGCACAGGTTCCCTGATGTGCGCCACATCTTCGACGGTCTGCTTGCGGATGACGACCTCTTCAGTGACGACGCGCTCCTTGATGACCCGAACGCGTTCTTCGGTGATGGGAATGCGCTCGACGCCAGCTTCTTTCGCCACTTCATAGGTCTCGGCCAATGGACTGCCCTCTACTGGAATGCGTTCGACCGTGACCTCCTCGCGGGTGACGGGCACATCAAATTCTTCCACCCGTATGTTCGTGGACTTATTGACCTCGACTTCTCCTGTCTGGACCGTTTCCTTATTAACATCCACACGTTCCTCACGCAACTCAATGGTCTCCTCATCGTGATCTGGAGAAGCGGTGCGCGCTTCTGCCTGATGGTCTCTGGAAAAACGGGCTTCCCTTTTACGGCCATCATTTCCATTGTCTGTCCAATAGCTGTATTCACTGTCCGATGGATCGATGTAATCGGCCTTGTCCGCATCGTGGAAGAAACCGCCCTTGACGGGATCCGGCTCGTCTATATGGAGGAGCAGCTTGCCGTCCATCAGCGCCTGGCGGTATTCAGCCTGCTGGGCTTCACTCAGGCGGAGACTGTTCATCGCCTGGGTCTCCGGATCTTCATCCGCAAACCATGACACGATGCGATCCCACGTGTCCACCTCCGTACTCCGCTGCTTGACGCCGAGGTGGCTGAAGGCCCGCTCACCAGGATCATCCTTGGTGATGACCGTCATGCGCGCCTCATCGACCCCTTTTAGCTTCAGATGCTCGATGCGTCCGAGCAAATCCCGCTCATTCGAAAAAGATTCTATAATCGCCATCTATAATTCCCCCGTTCCTAATCGTTTAGGCAGTGATGCCCCAGTCAATAAACTAATACCCATGGCACACGCCGTTAAACGGTGGAAGGCATGGGCACGAATAATGTATAATAGATTGAGCATCGTAGATACATTTATCATAGACTAGAATAGGAATGATAAAGATGAAACCTAAAATTATTTTTTTACTTAACTCTGTAGATCTCAATCGGGGAGGATTGACCCATGCTTCCTTAAGGCAGGCGAGCACTTTTGTGGATGCGGGATACGACACAGATATATTGACTTTCAGGTACGAACCTCGTTTTCCAGAGATAGTCCGTAAATTAAAAGAGAAAAATAAAGTGAGCAAGAACGTGCGTATTCGCAGTTTATTTGATGAACGGGCTGGCTATCAAGATGAAAGAATACAGACAGATAGTATAAAGGTGGATATATCCGACTATAAGAAAGAATATGAAATTTCTAAACGGGGCTCTCATAACGCGTATCGTCTATATAAAGAGGGCAAGTATGAGAAATACATTTCCTTAAGAGCCGATGACACACTAGATTTTATAGATTACTTCAATAATGAGGGTGAACGTACACACAGGGCACACTATAATTATTATGGTGATATGACCAGAGTAAAGTACTACAGCTCGGAAGAGAACAAGATGAGAAAAGATGTGTTTTTCGACAAGGATGGTGACAGTTTTCTGATTATGTGGTGGAATCCAGCCACGGAGGAGAGGGTACGTGTCACGAACCTTGCGAAAAACCACATGATTTTATCTGAGACTGATGGTGACACTAATCAGCATAAGGCAGAGTGGCTGAAAAAAGTGGTGGGGGAGACGAATACCCCGCCTGTTCTGATTTCAGATACACGTTCCACCGATGAGCTATTGATACTATTGGGTGATACTGAAGCAAAACGTGCCATCCGCCCTCACTCGAACCATCTTAAAGATCCGGATGACCCAAAATCGGAATTGAATATCCGAAACAGATCTGCCATAAAAAATATAGATAAGGTTGATGCCCTTATAGTGTTGACTGAAAAGCAGAAGATGGATATTGCCAAGCGTTTTGGTCATGAGGAAAAGATTTACGTCATTCCAAATTACTATGAAGCACACCAAAGTGAGAAGACAATAAAATCTTTTATCAAGACGACCTTTAGAGAAACTAAAAATCTCCTTCGAGGCAAGCCCCCTCCTTTAAACGGGACATGAAGAAAGTAGTGATTATTTCACGATTTTCAAGCATCAAAAATATTGACCATATAATCAAGGCATTCAAACATGTTGTGGAAGCCATACCAGAAGCCCAACTTGAAATTTGGGGCGGAGGCAATAAGAAAAAGGATTATCTTCAGCTTATCGATGACCTCGAACTCAAAAAAAATGTTTCCATCAAAGGATATACTCAAAATCCAGGAAAAATCTACCGATCTGGTGCACTTTCTGCTGTGACATCTAAAGCGGAAGGGTTCTCCTTATCGGTAATGGAAAGCATGGTCAACGCAACACCTGTCATCAGCTACGATATCCGCTACGGACCTTCAGACATGATTGATGATGGAAAGAACGGTTATCTCATTAAAAAAGGGGATATTGATACATTGTCGGAAAAGATGGTATCGATGCTGAAAGATCCTGAAAAAACAAGAGAGATGGGCAAAGAAGCACGATACAAAATGGATGAAAAGTTCAATATTGATAGCTACCGAGAGAAATGGTTTACTTTAGTGGATGAGTTAATGAAGTAAAAGAAAGTTGAGGTGCCAAAAAATAAAATGATTTCAATTATTACACCAGCAGAAAACAACGAAAACTATATTAATGGAACGCTCGAATCCATTCATAGACAGACATATACAGATTATGAAGTGCTGATTCTTCATTCTGATATTGATGCTCTTAAGAGAGCAATCGGAAAAAAATATAAAGAAGACGGTCGTTTCAGGTTCATAAAGACCAGTCGTGATGCCAAAGTAGGGGAAGCACGTAATATAGGCATGGATAGGGCTCAGGGTGATTATATTTACTTTTTGGATAGCGACGACTATATTTCAGAAAATATGTTGCAGTTGCTATCAGAAAGTGTAGGCGAACAGCCCATCATCAGGGCGAAGATGAAAAGAACAGATTTCGGTTCGAGTTTCGCCATCATTATGCCTGGGACCAACAAGTTGAAGATGTTCAGTCTTAGGAAATATAATCTAATCCGTAACCATTCAGCCTTGAACTTCCTAATTTCAAAAGGACACGTCGAGCAGTTAGGGTTCCGTTTTGACGAATCGGTCGAGAGCTTCTCAGACCTTACATTTATCATACCTCTACTAGAGTCGGTGGAAGTGGTGCCCTATGTCAGTGAAGCAATCTACTTCAGAAGAAGGCGAAACGATCCGATCAACCATCCATCCTTGAGGCAATTACCGGTGGAACAACGTATGCGCGATTTGTTCACAGTTTATAATGAACTTAAAAAGTTAGAATTGAGTTCTCAAGCGGAAAGATTTTTAGATAATACCTTGCTTAACTTCTATCGAAAACATCTTGTAGTGAAATTCAAAGATGATTCATTCATCGATGAATATTTCGATGACCTTGCTGCTAGCATTAACAAGGTCAGTCCTAAATCACTAAAGAATAAAGATAGAGTTCTGATGAATGATATTCGTGCGATACGTACCAATAAAGTTGACATATTCAAAAAGCTGAGTAATTTTCATCATTTATTGAGGGACATTAAAAAAGGAATTAAATCGAAAAAGGGCCGCAAAGAGCTAATTTATAAACGTATTTTCAATAAGTTGGAGTTGATGGATGACCTTGTGGTGTTTGAAAGCTTCCAGGGTAAAGCTTATTCAGACAGCCCGAAATATATATATGAATATATGTTGAAGAAACGCCAAGGCCATAAACTCGTTTGGGTACTGAACAAAAATCAGAAGATACCTGGCAACCCTAAGATAGTAAGGCGTTTTTCCTTAAAATACTATTACTATATTGCTCGAGCTAAATATATCGTAAGTAATGTACGCATGCCAAACAGCTACATCAAACGTGACAGGCAAAAATACTTGCAGACTTGGCATGGGACGCCATTGAAACGTCTGGCAGGCGACATGGAGGCTGTGCATATGCCAGGGACCAATGCTGTGCGTTATAAGAGGAACTTCAACAACGAAACGGATAAATGGGATTATCTCATTGCCCGAACCCTTATTCATCGGAAATCTTCAAAAGGGCCTTCTGGTTCAACAATACGATGCTTGAGACGGGCTACCCAAGGAATGATATATTGACTAATGACAACAACCCGGTCATCATCCGGAGTATCAAGGAAAAACTCAATCTCCCGAGGGACAAGAAAGTCATACTCTATGCTCCGACATGGCGCGACGATGAATATTATAAGGTGGGGAAATACAGGTTTTCCCTCCAGCTCGATCTTGAAAGATTGAGGGCGCGATTCGGCGAGGAGTACATCATCCTGCTCAGGATGCACTATGTGGTTGCTTCTAAGATGGATTTGACTGGCTTAGAAGGATTCGCGTACGATGTTTCAGGTTATGATGATGTCAGTGAGCTGTATCTCATTTCCGATATGCTTATCACCGACTACTCCTCTGTATTCTTCGATTATGCAAACTTGAAGCGACCTATTCTCTTCTTCACTTATGATTTGGAGAAGTACAAGGATCAACTGCGTGGTTTCTATATCGATATGGAGACGGAATTGCCTGGTCCTCTTCTCAGAAATAATGATGAACTTTTTGAAGCGGTGGAGAATATCGATCAGGTAGTTACAAACTATGAAGAACGATACGAAACTTTCTATGATAGATTCTGCCTTTGGGATGACGGCAGGGCAGCGGAGAAAGCTGTTGAAGAGGTTTTCAACTAAGAGCTATATTGAACTTTCTGATAGTAATTAATAAAGTTTTTCAGTAAATATGTTTTCAAATTTAAAGCTCAGGATTAGAGATTCTAATTCTGAGCTTTAAAAATTAAATATTTGTATTTTATATAAGTGTTAATAGAATCATTTGGTTTCAAAAATGTCAAAATTGATTTATTATTAATATCTCTTTGTGTAATTAGTAAAGTTTAATTATAATATAAGGATTCAAAGAGTAATAATTCCGAAAGGAGATTTCAAATGATTTATACTGTAGCTTCAACATTACCTGAACAACATGGAGGAAGAACTAAGTCTTTGCTAAGCAGGATTAAATTATTGCAAACTGAGTTAGGTATAGAGAGTACTATATTAACAACCAACTATAATATTGACTACCCTGATATCTATAAAAACTTTAAAAGTATTGGTACTTTACATGAAAATACAAAAATTGAAAATATATATGAATGGCTTTCTGATTATAAATTATATTATATTAACAAAACGCGGTTTAAAAAGCAAGAGGTTTCTATTCAAACTAATTTTGAGATAGAAGGCTATAGATCTGAATTCATTGATGATAATATTATTAGATATTTTAAGGGTAAAGAGTATGTTCTATATCGTGAGTTTTTAGAAAACTCTAACATTTTAAAGTTTGAAGATTTTATGAGTCCAATTTCCAAAAAAAGATTAGAAAGAAGAAAATATAATAAATATGGCTATTTACACCAAATAATTAGATATCATCCTAAAGATTATCACAAAATTTCTGAAGAGTATTATGATGCATTAGGTGATGTCTACTGTATAAAATATTTCGATAATAGAAATAACGAAACCCGACTGGAATTAATTGAGTTGCTAAAGGATAAAAGACCTTATAAATTTTTTAGTAATGAAAAAGATTTATTCCAATATTATTTTGAAAAAAAATTTAAGAAAGGCGACATTGTTTTTAATGATGCTCGATTACTAGATCGTCCATTACTACTAAATAAAAAAGAAACTAAAAATATTATTGTATTTCATAACCCACACCATTCTGGTGTTGATAAGAAAATTCGTAATTCATATAAGTTTTCTTTAAAGAACAGTGATAAAGTCTCAAGCTATTTGCTTCTTACTGAACATCAAAAAGAGGATATTCAAAAGGAATATAATATTCCAAAAGAAAAGTTTAATATAATTCCACATTTTATTGAATCGACTGATTATATTCATAGAACTCCTAAAGACCAATTTTTATTTGTTGGCAGATTTGGTAAACAAAAACAATTAGACCATTTGATAAAAGCCTATAAAATTTTTAGAGATGCAGGTTATAAAGATAATCTGGTACTGTATGGAATGGACGAAGAGAATCAACTCTCAATGATAGAGAATTTGATAGATGATTTAGGATTAAAAGATTTTGTAGAGATACATGGTTTTACTAATGATCTTAATAAAATTTTCGCTGAATCTAAAGCCTCACTTTTAACTAGTGCATACGAAGGATTCGGATTAACGGTCATGGAAAGTATAAATGCTGGATGTCCAGTAGTTTCATACGACGTGACATACGGTCCTCGCGAGATTATTGATGTGGGTATAAATGGTTATTTAGTCGAGCCTCAAAATATCAATGCTTTCGCAGAAGCAATGATGAAGATGTCAGAGAGCCCCTTACAAGATGTATCTATAAATCCTAAACTATATAAAACAAGTGCTATAGAAAATTACAAGAGTTTATTCGAAAATTTAAATTCTTATAGAAATCTATCATCTGATTATGTTGTGGCATTGCAGGATATAAGTGTTTATGTAGATAAGGATTCAACAAATGAATTACCTCAAAAAATAAAAGCAGGGACCAAAATAAAAATTGCTGGTATTACAGAAACGAGTCGAGGAATATATAAATTGATTACTGATTCGGGTCATATATTAACAGCTAATAAAAATTTGGTGAGAGAATTTAAAAATCAACGTTTTGATGGCTATATTTCTAAAGTGCCTAGGAAAGTTAGAGTAAAGAGAAAGTGCAAAATATATAGTTCTCCTACGTTTGAAAATCCAGCTCTAACAACAATAGAACCTGGGGAAGAGTTTTATATTGAAGATATTGCTTATAGTCCTAATTTAACTCCGCGTTTGAAAATTGATGATAATAGATATATGACAGCCAATCTCAATTTTGTAGAAATTGCAGAATAATAACTTTTGATATAATACGAAAAGAGGAATAGAAGATAATCTCTCAATTTTAAAAAACGATACACTAAATACTAAATTCTATTGAAATTATTAATCAACCTTATTTTATAATGAAATAATATAAGAAGTTCATAAAAGCTTAAACTTCGCGATTATGTATTTAAAGGTAAAATTAGACAGGACTGTTATTGTTACGAGCAAAATTAGAATTTAGAATATTTGAGTTTGAAATGATCTTTATGTGGTATCTAATATCTGTAACCAGTTATAATTTAAAAATATTCGGAGGTTTTGATAATGGGTTGGATTATTACATTGATCGTAGGTGGCATCATCGGTTGGCTCGCTGGAGTCATTATTGGTAAAGATGTGCCATTCGGCATTATAGGAAATATTATCGCAGGACTTGTAGGTGCCGCGATTGCGAATTCAATCGGACTCAGCTTCGGCCCAACACTTGGCGGGGTCAGCATTATCGGTGGATTGCTTGGTGCAATCATCCTTATCCTGATTGTGTCATTCGTCATGAAGGCACTAAGAAAAGCGTAAAAGCTGATAACAAGTCATTCCTAAAAAGGGATGGCTTTTTTTACATATTGTATTGAAGACATTATTTAAGGAGCCAAAAAGCGGTCTTATTGGTATGATGATATCAATAACGATAAAGAGGTGGAAAAAATGATTATAGAAGGCATTGCGGTAACAGTGCAGGATGTACAGGACTTGAATGATTTCGGGGCGGATCGTATAGAACTCTGTGCAGATATGGATAAGGACGGTTTGACGCCAGGTACGGAGCTGATTCGAGAAGCGGTAAGGCACTCTGATATTCCAGTCAACGTGATGGTCAGGCCCCATGGTGAATCTTTTTGCTACACCAGCGAAGATGTAGAGAAGATGCGTTCATCCATTAGGACAGTCCGAGAGTGTGGCGAGCCGGTATCGTCCTCGGGTGTCTCACTGAATCAGATACAATCGATGAAGATACATTGAAAACCCTCTTAGCTGAAAGTGGTGACTTGGATGTGACTTTCCATAAGGCATTCGACGCGGTGGATGATCAGTCGGCGGCTCTTGAAGTCATTAAACGTTACCCTGAAATCACAACCATCCTGACTTCAGGTGGAAAAGGCGCCTCCGTAGATAACAAGGCAACATTGAAGGCATTGATAGAGAAGACGGAAGGCACTCCGCTTACAATCATGCCGGGCGGTGGTTTGAACACAGAAAATGTACCTCAGTTAATGGCAGCACTCACCCCAGACGCCCTTCATTTCGGCACCGGCATCAGAGCAGGGGGCACCTATGGGGGACGCATATCAGAAGCATTGGTTCAAGCAGTGAGGAATGCTGTGGAATGAGGATTTACTAGAAAGTAGAAGATCGGATGGGCATAAAATAGCCTATCCGATCTTTTTATTTCATGTATTCAAGCCACAGGCTTTCCAATTGTTCTTTGCCGCGGGTGAGTTCGGATGGAACTTCACTTTAGCGTAATAGCGTTCATGATTAATCTTTTCAAGGGTTGTGCGGCTGTTTGCCTCGTCCCCAATTATTTGGGAAGCGGCCAGTTCCCCCTGCAGCATGGCGACTTTCGCATTTTCTATACCTGTGATGTTGCCTGCGACATAAAGGTTTTCTATTTCGGTACGCATCCTGTTGTCGTGGAGCGGAACGTAGCCGCCGAGTGATTCAATGTAGACATGCTTCATATTCAATAGGGAACATATTTCACTGAGCGGCGCGAGACCGTCGGAAATGCACACGAAATCGCATGGTATCGTCCGGCTTTTTTTCGGTAAGATATGGCCCTTCGAATCAATCTCATGGACGGTGACGGATTCGACCTGTTCTTGGCCATTGATGCGCGTGACTTTCTCGCGTATGGAAATGGGGAGCCCCATGGCGTTCACACCACTTTTGGGGAATAATTTGACTGCAGCCTTATGGGACAGAGGCAGTTTGGCACCGAGCCGGCTGGCTGATGCGATAAACTTTGAAGGGGCTAATCCCCGAGCGCCAACAACGTTTCAAACGCGTCCATCGGGGACTGTTCGTTTAAAGGATTGTCCGGCGGCAGGCAGATCTTGGCCACCTCTATATCCGCATAGCCGAGTTCGAGTGCGATTACCAGAGATAGCGGGTTCATGCCGATGATCACACCTCTGTCGCCCGGGGCGACCCTCTGGAAGTTGGTCAGGACCTGTGCCGCCCCGACCGTCATGACCCGGGCAGGTCCCAGCCCGGCAGGGGGAACGATTTCTCACGGGCGCCTGTGGCGACGATGACGTTATATGATTCGAATGTGCCTCTGGTCGTATGGATCGTGAAATGGGCATCCTTTTCTATATTGATGACGGAAGTGGATGGCCTGAAGGCCACCGCTTCTTTGACATCGCCAAAGAGGGAGTCGGCGATCTCCTGACCGTTCCACCACACATCCTTCTCTTCTTCGTAGAGCTGGCCGAGCAGCCTGCCGCCGGGATGGTAGTATTCGTCGATGATGAGGACGTTCTGCCCATCCTTCAATATGCCTGCTGCACTCAGGCCGGCCGGGCCGCTGCCGATGATTATCGTATCAAACATCGCGCTTCCCTCCTTCTGTGAGGTAGGGAAGCATGTCTTGTGACTCTACAGTCATATTTTCTTCAAGTGGTGTCATGCATGCCCGCTGATTCCGACGACCGTCCACCGTCACCCGGCATTCCGAACAGTGGCCGATGTTGCAGTACAGGCCGCGCGGCTTTCCATCCTTTTCATGGCGTCTGAGTATGCGGACATCATTTGCGAGCAGGGCGGATGTCAGGCTGTCGCGGCTGCTGCCATACAAGGTCCGGCCCTCCCAGCTGAACGGGATTTTGTCATCCTCAACCGGCCGAGGATGGCGTGATGGGTGATCCGTCTCGTCATTCCGATCCCCCCTCTATCAGTTCTGAAAATGAAACCGTCCGTATCGGGGGCTGCGATTTGAGATTGATGAAGGTCGGTTCGGCACTGTGGTCCCCGGTCAATTTTTCGATGAACGGGCCGCATGTCCGGGAGGTGCAGAAGCCCATTCCGGCACGGGATTTCAACTTCAGTTCCCGCGCGTTGGTCGCCCCTTCCTCGATGATGTTCTGTAATTCCGACATGTAGATGTTTTCACACCTGCAGACGATGAAATCTTCAGTCATTTGTGATCCTCCTATCGTTTCTGTGCGTCTATACCATTGATAAGAAATAATTGTGCCAGCCCAAAATGACTTGGCACTTAACCTGAGCGACGTCTACAGGTCATACTTCCTGATCTTCGAGTAGAGTGTCGGCCGGCTGACGGACAAGGCGTTTGCGGTCTGTTCGATATTGGAGTTGAACTTGTCGAGCATGTGCCTTAAATATTCCGACTCAGCCTGCTCGATGAACCCCTTCAATGCGGTATCGCCGTCTAGAGCAGGGTAGGTGTGCGGACGCGCTTCGTCCACCTCATCCAAATACTTGAGGAAAATGTCTGGATCGAGGTGGGAACCACCGGAGAAGATGACGAGGCGTTCGACGATATTGATGAGTTCCCTGACATTACCGGGCCAATGGTATTCCTTCAGCAAGTTGACGAGCTGGCGGTCCGCGTAGCGCATCTCAATGTCATATTTCTGCGAAATCTGAAGCAGATAATAGAAGAACAAGGATTCCACATCGTCAGGCCGTTCCCTAAGTGGTGGAATATGTATATTGATGACATTGATGCGGTACAAGAGGTCTGACCTGAAATCGTCGCCTGCAAGCAGATCGGCAATCTTTCTGTTTGTTGCGGACACCAATCTGAAGTCCGCCGCTTCTTCGGTATTGCTGCCGAGTTTGAAGTAATGCTTCTCCTGCAGGACTCGCAAAAATTTGACCTGCATATCAATGGGCATTTCACCGATTTCATCAAGCAGCAGCGTGCCGCCTTTGGCCGCTTCTATCTTGCCTTTATTGCCTTGCCGGTTCGCGCCGGTGAAGGCCCCTTTTGCGTACCCGAACAGTTCGGATTCGAACAGGTGCGAAGGGATCGCCCCACAGTTGATCGGGATGAACGGCTTGTCCTTGAATGTAAGATCATGTACCGCCCGGGCGAACAGCTCCTTGCCAACCCCGGTTTCGCCGGTGATCAATATGTTCGCTTTTGTGTTCGCCGCTTGGCGTATTTGATTTTTGACGCCTTCGATCTGTGCACTCTTATAGACGATGCTTTTAAACGGATCTTCGGAATGGATCTTTTTGACGCTGCTCGACAGCGTCTCCACCTGGCTCTGCAACTTACGGATCTCTTCCTTCTGCCGCACCTCTTCCGTCACATCGACCTCGGATACTACCGCCCCCTGCACCGTTCCATCGATGATGAGCGGCACCGATTTGATGTCGACGAATATTTCCGGGGTGGCCTGATGCCCCTTCCTTTCTATGGTGCGCTTGTTGCGCAGCGATTGGAGGATGACCAGTTTGTCCTTGTGGAATACATCGGAGATTTTACGCCCTGTGATGTCTTCTGCCCGCATATTGAATATCTCTTCTGCACGCCGGCTGAAATAGATGATTTCCTCATTTTTGTTGATGATGGTAAACGAATGATGATGGAAGTTGATCAGTTCATCAATCAAGTGTGTTTCGAACATTGCACCCATCCTTTTATCAGAAATTTTAATAAATTATATGTTTCTTTACAGTTTATATTAAATGACAAAAGAAATACAGCCATTTAAATGTGGCATGCTTTTTTCTTTATAGACAGTAGAGGGGAGGCAAGACAATGAATCGACCACATTATGATGTCCTGATAATAGGCGGCGGCATCATCGGCGCAAGTATCGCCTACCATACCGCCGAAAAGGGATTCAAGGTGGCACTCCTGGAAAGCCGGGGGCTTGCATCCGGTACATCATCCAAATGTGACGGCAACGTGCTGCTGATCGACAAGGAGCCAGGCTTCGACAGCCGCATGGCGATAAAAAGCCAGGCGCTCATCCATGCGCTTCCCGATGAACTGGATATGCCTTTTGAGTACAGGCAGCCAGGCAGCATATTCCTGTGTGAGAATGAAGCGGAGCTTGAGCAGGCGTACAGTTGGGTGGACCAGCACAATGCAGTGAACGATAAGGCAGTATTTTTCAGGAAGCTCGACCGTGAGGACCTTAAGAATGATTCCAAACATTTTTCGGATCACCTTGTGGGTGGGATCGAATGCACAAATGATGCGACACTCAATCCCTATATGCTGACATATGCCTTCGCCCATCAGGCGGAAAAGAAGGATTGTGATATCCATGAATATACGCCGGTGACGGCTGTCGAGAAGGAGGGGGATGCCTTTACCGTCCGTTCGCATGAGAAGGCATTCACAGCCAAACGCGTCATCAATGCAGCCGGCATATACGCCCCGCATGTCGGGCGCCAACTCGGAATCGACATTCCGATCACGCCGAGGAAAGGCCATATACTCGTATCAAGCCGCGCCGAGCTGATGGGCACGCGCAAAATCCAGGAATTCGGCTATCTGATGACCAAATTCGGCAAGGAGCGGACAGCGGATGCGGAGATGAATGACTACGGCATCGCGCTGGTCCATGAGGCCACAGACAGCCAGAATTTCCTGCTCGGCAGCAGCCGTGAATTCATCGGGTACGACCATACAGTGGATCACAGTATCATCAAGCTGATCGCCAAGCGCGCAATACACTTCTTCCCCGGCATGAAGGACATGTCCATGATCCGCAGCTATTCGGGGCTGCGCCCTGGACACCGGACCATCTCCCGATCGTATCGGAAACTGATGTAGATGGCTTCTATGTGGCAGCAGGTCATGAAGGGGACGGCATTGGATTATGTGCCGTGACGGGGCACTGGATGGCCGAGATGCTCGCCGGCACCCTAGAGGAAGACTTGTCGCCGCTTGACATCAACCGTTTCAAAGGAGGGATACATACATGAATGGCAGCAAACAATTCATCACCATCGATACGCATACAGGCGGCAACCCGACGCGGACAGTCGTGGCGGGGATGCCTGAATTAAAGGGTGAGACGATCCAGGAAAAGATGCTCGATATGAAGGAAAACCACGATCATATCCGTAAATTCCTGGTCAACCCACCGAGGGGGCATGACGTCATGAGCGGCACGATTCTGCTGCCGCCGCTGGATGATGCAGCAGATTTCAGCGTCATCTTCATCGAGACGGGCGGCTACCTGCCAATGTGCGGCCATGACACGATCGGCACATGCACGGCGTTGGTCGAGCTCGGATATGTAGAACGCCAGGAACCACTCACCACCATCGTCCTCGATACACCAGCCGGCATGGTGGAGGCGACATGCACCGTCAGTGATGGCAAAGTCGAATCGGTCAGTTTCGTCAGTACCGATTCCTTCCACCTCAAAACCGTGCATGTCGATGCCGGTGACTACACGGATATCCGCTGCGATGTGGCGTATGGCGGCAACTTCTACGGCATCATCAAGGCATCCGACATTGGGGTGGCACTTGACGTGGACCGTTCCGAGGAGATTGTGATGAAGGCCATGGCGATCCGGGACATCATCAATGACACGAATGAAGTCAGGCACCCGTCATTCTCCTTCATCAACAAATTGACCCATATGGAACTCTACGAAGAAGGCGACCCGGTCAGGAATGCCGTCGTCGTGCCACCTGGGGGCATCGACCGTTCGCCGTGCGGCACCGGCACCTGCGCCAAGGCAGCGACATTGCATCAGGCAGGGCGCATGCAGGTCGGGGAGTCCTTCATCCATGAAAGCATAACAGGGTCGAAATTTTCAGCGCAGATCCTGTCTGAGGCGGCGCAGGATGGGTGGATTATCTGAAGGTCAGGATAACGGGTTCAGCCTGGCTGATGGCGAGACACGACTTCTACATGGATCCCAATGATCCGCTCAGCCAAGGCTATCTGCTCATTCCGGAAATATAAGGGGGTAGGATTGATGATTAAAGTGATAGACAGTTACGACGTACATGTCCATGGCCAGCTGATGCGCATTGTGCAGAGCGACCAGCTTGACTACGGCCCGGACGGGTTCGATACGAGGCAGCTGATGGCCCGGGAGCCCCGCGGCAGCAAATATGTCAACGTGATGGGCTACCATCTGTCTGGGGACACGATCCACACCTACATCGACAGTTTCTCAGGCGTCCACAACCAGGCAATCATGCTGAAGACGCTGGTCAGCACTCTGGTTGACCGCGGCCGACTGCCGGAGCGGACGTCGTACAGCGTCATCTGCGACGGCCGCACATTCGATTTGAAGCATTCACAACTTGCCTATACCCCTCTTGCCGAGGTGGCTGAAGCGGGCAATTCCTTCCGGTCGGGTGATAAAACGATTACGCTGCTTGAAACGGATATCACATTGGAGATAGACCGCCTCGCTGAAATCAAGGAGACACTTGGCAGTGACGGCCAGCATGACTATACCGTGTACATCAATCGGGGCCGTCATCTGTGTTTGATGCAGAGGGTGATATCGTGGCCCATCCGGTCCATGAAGTGATCTCGCTGCTCCACTGCAGCCACGAAACCACCGCCTTCAACGGCGCAGCAGTCGAAGTGGCTGGAGGCATGTATCACCATCCATATTTCTTCATATCGAATTCACAATTCTATATTGATGAAACGGATATATATACGCGCGGCTTCGTCATCAAATAAATTAAAGGGGTTTTTATATGACAAAGGGGACAAGGAAAAGGAAACTTCCAAGCGGCAAAATATTGGCTTTTATACTGGTGATGTTCGTCATCATCATGTTTTCGTTCATCCTCGTACTGGAACTGCCGATACAGCTCGCCCTGCTCACCATCTGGTTCATGATCATGGGCGTCGGCATCTATCTCGGAAACTCCTACCTGCATATGGAGCGCGGCCTGCTCCAGGGCATACATGAAGGGATGGGGGCCATACTGATCCTTATCGCAGTCGGCGCACTGATCGGCTCATGGATCGCCGGGGGTGTCGTGCCGACCTTGATCTACTACGGCTTGAACATCATCAGCCCGAGCATCTTCCTGATGGCGGCGATGATCATCTGTACGATTACGGCCTTATCGACTGGCACATCTTTTGGTGCCGCCGGGACGGCTGGCATCGCGATGATGGGCATCGGCGAGAGCTTCGGATTGCCCCTCTACCTGGTGGCAGGCGCTGTCATCTCAGGGTGTTATGTCGGCGACAAGATGTCACCGCTATCCGATACTACGGTCATGACCGCATCCTTATCGAAGGTCGATCTGTTCCGGCATATCAAGTCGATGTTGTACGTATCGGTGCCGGCATTCATCATTTCAGCCCTTTTGTACTGGGTGGTTGGGCGATACTGTCCCGGGGCAGTGGGGACCTGACGGTTGCCAAAGAGACGATGGCAGGGCTCTCACAGACCTTCAACATCTCATGGGTGATGCTCATTCCTGCAGGTGTCGTCATCGCGCTGTTGATACTGAAGATGCCTTCAGTGCCAGTCATCATGTTCGGCGCACTGCTCGGCAGCCTGTGGGCGACATGGTTCCAAGGGTATGAATTCATTGAAGCCATACAGACGCTCTACAGCGGCAGTTCCCTGGAGACAGGCATCCCGTTCATCGACAATCTGCTTAACCGGGGCGGCGTCACCTTCATGCTGGAAGTGATTCTGTTGATCATACTGGCACTCGGGGTTGGTGGACTGCTGCAGTCGATCGGTGCCCTTGAAGTGATCGGCAACATTCTGGCCAACTGGGCGACCAATACGGGCAATGTCACTTTGACGACGATGATGGCGTCATTCTTCGGTGTCTTCTTCGGTGGTGCGGCCTATGTGTCGCTACTGACGGGTACCAAAATAACGGAGGAGAACTACGACAGGCTTAATCTTGACCGGTCGCTGCTGTCGAGGAATACAGAAGCCGGGGGCACCATAACGACACCGATGGTCCCATGGTCTGACGGTGGGGTGTTCATGGCGACCACGCTCGGCGTCTCGACGCTCGTATACTTGCCGTTCTTCTGGTACGGCTTCCTGGTCATGATCATTACACTCATTTACGGCTATACAGGCAAGTTCATATTGAAAAAGGAAGACAACAAACAATTGGAGGAGATTGAAAATGGTCAAGAACAAACAACTTAAAGGGGTTTTCCCAGTACTTATCACACCGATGCATGAAGATTATTCAGTGAACTATGAAGGGTTGAAGGAGAACGTTTCCTATTATCTGGATCAGAAAGTATCCGGTTCTGGTCATTGTCGGCAGCACCGGGAGTTCGTCTCACTGGACGATGATGAAAAGGCGCAGATTGTGGAACTGGTCAGCGAAATGGTTAAAGGCACCGATACCCAGCTGCTCGTCGGCGTCTCCGATGAACGCACGGATAAGATGTTGAAATACGCAGAACATGCAGAGCAGCATGGTGCAGACGGACTGCTTGTGATCAACTCATACTACGGGGGTCCGACACCAAACGAAATCTACCACCAGTTCAAGGATGTCAACGACCACGTATCCACTCCGGTCATGCTCTACAACAATCCGTTCACTTCAGGCATCGACATCGATCTTGAAACAATCTATAAGATCGATCAGACACTCGACAACGTGACGCACATCAAAGAATCGAGCGGAGATATAAGGAAGCTTAGAGACATCGCAAGAAATACGAATTTCAATATCTTCTGCGGCTCCGATGACCTGGCATTGGAATCATTCCTGCATGGCGCTACAGGATGGGTGTCGGTAGCCGGAAACATTGCACCAAACAGCGCGGCGAAAATGCTTGAACATGTCGAGGCTGGGGACTACGAAGCGGCGAAGGAAATAAACAAGGATCTATTGCCGCTATGCGAGTTCCTCGAGAACTCCGGGAAATTCGTCCAGATCGTCAAGAAAGCGATGGACCTAAAGGGGTTGAACGGTGGCCCTTCCAGGAAGCCGAGACTTGGGCTGACTGATGAGGAAACGACACAGTTGAAGGCATATATGGAAAAGTTGAATTAAAAAAGAGGCGTTCTACGCCTCTTTCAAACCAGACAGTATCTCATTTTTATATTTATTGACGGTGCGCCGGGAAATGTGGATGTCGCGCTGTTCGAGAATTTTGGATATGCGGGCGTCCGGCATTCCTAGGAACCCTTCAATCTGGCGGATCATATTGATCACTTTGCTCCGGGAGACGCCCGACACGGCTTCTTTTGACAGCAGGGCCTTAAGTGGCATCGTGCCGAGCGGGGTGGAGATGTACTTATTGACGAGAAGCCGGCTTACTGTAGCCGGGCTCAGGCTGGTATTATCCGAAATGATGGTCTGATCGAGCGTCTCAAGGTAACTGCTCCTGCCCGACAGATAGTCTTTCTGTACGGTGGCGATGACGCTCAGGACTTCATGCATATACCGGCTTCTGGCATTCATTATGGAGACGAGCTCTTCGTACTCTCTCTGGAACCCATCCATCAGCTTGTCGAATTCGGGGTCATCTGCAGACAATGCCAGCGGCTCGAATGTGATGCTGCCCATCAGATGGTCGGGGATTTCGATTTGGATGTCACCGTCCGCACCGAGGGTGATGAAGGCGTCGGGCTCGATTGACGCGTTGTCACGAGAAGATAACGGCGATAACCCGAGTGATCTGATATGGTCGAGATAGTCAAGGAACGCATCGGTCGAGATAGAGGCGTCGGCCAGGAAGCTGAAATCATCATGGGCGATCGATGACAGATGGCTCGCAAACAATTGGAACAGTGCTTCATCATAGTGGTCGTCATTTATAAGCTGGAAGCGCAAGTAATCCATCGCATCACTGCAGCCGACACCAAGCATGTCGTAGGCCTTCAATCGTTCGAGGTTTGAATGCACCCGCTCAAGCGGGACGCCCTCCATCTCTGCGATATGGCATGGATCCGCTTCCAAAAACCCATTTGAATCCAAAGAGTATATCAGTGTGCGGATGATTTTGAAGTCATCTTGGGGAAGGGTGCATCTGAAATCGAGAAGCATCTCACTGAGGGTGTCCGGGCCACATGCGTCGTGATGGTACGCCAAGACATCGAGCGGCATCTTCTCCTCGTCGATCAGGAGGAGGGGGTTGGCAGCGCATTTATCTTTTATGTAACGGTTCAATTCCTGCTGGTTGAATTTAAACAGTTGGATGCCATGAAAAAGGTAATGGTTCAAAGCCAGCGTCTGATCGTTTGAAATATGAGTGTCGAGAGTCAGCATATTCATGCCTCCTAGTATGATATGTCTGGTTCAATTATACATCCTTTAAAAAGATATGTATAATAAATAATGTGAGTATTAAGAAATTTCTAATATGATAAGGAGTGTCATAGATGATGGAATTGAAAGACAGTGTCAAACAGTTTATAGACAATGCAAGCGGACAATACATCAACGGCGAATACAGGCAGTCGAACAGCGGCAATACATTCGATGTGACCAATCCAGCGACAGAGGAGAAGATAGTGTCGCTTGATGCCGGCACAAAAGAGGATGTCAATCAGGCAGTCAAGGCAGCGCGTGATGCATTCGACAATGGCGAGTGGACGCGTATGGAACCGGCCGACAGGGAGCGCCTGATCCATAAATTCGCCGATCTGCTGGAAGAGAACCGTGAAGAACTTGCCCAATTGGAAGCGTTGGATAACGGCAAACCCTACAAGGTTGCCCTTGAAGATGATGTAGACGGCACCATCCAGCACTTCAGATATTACGCGGGATGGGCGACGAAAATATCCGGCAAGACGACGAATGTCTCTACAGAACATATCACCTACACGCTCCATGAACCGGTAGGGGTGGCCGGCCAGATCATCCCATGGAACTTCCCGCTCGCCATGGCAGGATGGAAGCTCGGTTCAGCTCTTGCGGCAGGCTGTACCGTAGTCATCAAACCCGCTTCCGAGACGCCGCTGTCACTGCTCTATACAGGCAGATTATTCAAAGAGGCCGGCTTCCCGGACGGCGTGGTCAATATCATCACCGGTTCCGGCCGTGAAGTGGGCGGCGCCTTGAATACACATCCTGGCGTCGATAAACTCGCCTTTACAGGCAGTACGGCAACGGGCCGGACGATAATGGAGAAGGCGGCTGAGAATATCACCGGCGTCACGCTTGAACTCGGTGGGAAATCGCCGAGCATCGTCCTTGCCGATGCGGACCTCGAAGCGTCACTGGACGGCATATTCGACGGTACGATGTACAATCATGGGCAGAACTGCAGCGCAACGACGCGCGTCTTCGTCCAAAGGCCGATCTATGAAAAGGTCATTGAAGAGATGAAGAAGCGGGCTGAATCATTGAAGCTCGGCGCGGGACTCGACGCCGACACCGATATGGGGCCGCTTGTGTCCAAAAAGCAGCTCGAGACGGTAATGGGCTATATCGAAAAAGGAAAAGAAGAGGGTGCACGCCTGGTCACCGGCGGCAACAGTCCGGAAGGTAAGGGCTACTTCGTGGAACCAACGGTGTTCGCCGATGTGGAGGATGACATGACGATAGCGCGCGAAGAAATATTCGGACCGGTCATGTCCATACTGCCTTTTGATACAGTGGATGAAGTGATAGAACGTGCAAACGACAGCGAATACGGTCTGGCTGCGAGTGTCTGGACGGAGAACATAAAAGCGGGCCATTATATCTCAAGCAAGCTGGAATCTGGAACCGTGTGGATCAACGACTTCGGTCTGGAACTTGAAACGATGCCTTTCGGGGGCTATAAAAACTCAGGTATCGGACGTGAAATGGGCGGAGATTACGGCATTTCAAACTATATAGAAGTCAAAAGCGTCTTCGTCAACATGAAGCAGTAGCAATATAAGCATGAAACCCCACTCAAAATGAGGCTATTTTGAGTGGGGTTTCTTCTGTTCATCTGTACTACGCTTTGGCCTGTCGTCCAAAAACTGCGGCCTGCCTTCGGCATCGCGGTATTGGCCTAAAGTGTGCTCGTACGTTGAGACGGGTGGGTTATGGCGCTCGGCATACAGGTAGGGGATGGTCGGAAACTCCTGCAGTCTGGTCGAGTTCTTCATGCTACCACTCCTTTTGGTACATAGTCGCGCCCTTTGATGTAATTATACACCAAAACCGCAAATTGTGCTGTCCTGAAGTATCCATTCTGGCGACATATATATGAATGAAGAACTATATCTGAAACCTCGAATCTGATAGAGTAATGGATATCCCAATCAGAAAGTGAGATTTCCATGACAGATCTACTCATCATCCTTTCGTTCATGCTGTTCGGCATCGGCGGCATCGCTTTTTCCGCAGCAACGATCACTACGGTACTAAGAAAGCTTGGCGTGACGGAGTATCCAAGCCGTGAATATTGGCGCTTCACCATAATATTCGTCTCAAGCGCGATAGTGGTCTACATCATTTCCGTACTGATCCGCAGCATAGGATAAAAATATCCCCATCGGTGGACAAAAGCCACCGATGGGGATATTGCTATTGTGCAGGTTGTTTGCTCGATACTTTGCTTGCGACCCATCTTACGGTCAAGGCCGCTCCGAGCAGCAGTCCGACATAACCTAAGATCGGATAGAAGAAATTGACGAGGCCGACGAAGCCGACCAGGCTCAGGAAATATCCTAAGATCAGTCCGCCGCCGAGCAGCAGACGGTAACGTTTCGTATAAGGCTCGGAAAACCTGGAAAGGAACGGATAGAACATGCCGACTGCGGTATTATAGATGACCAGCAGCATGACGATCGACAGTCCGATTCCAAGTATAGGATGGATTTCGCGTGCCAGGACGAGCGATGGTATCTCAGAAGGATTGGTGATGTCAATCCTTGCGAGCAGTCCACCGTTCATCAGCACGAGCAATAGGATCAGCATGATGCCGCCGAACAACCCGCCTTTACGGGCTGCTTTAATGCCCGATGCCTGGGCGCCCATGATGGACAGCAAACTGAATGCCATCGCAAGGACGATGCCGCTGTAGGTCAGGGCGTCCCACCACCAGGCGGCTGAAGGCGTCTTCGTCACGTCAGTATATTCTTCCACTTGTGTAAATGGGACGCTTGGATTGAAGAAGCTGTAGGCTGCGATGATCATGACGAAAGCGATCAGGAAAGGTGTCACTGCACCAAGCGCCACAAGAATCTTATTGAAGCTCATGTTCAATGTAATGAATACTCCGATGGCCAAGATGAGCGAGCCGAGCCATGACGGCACGCCGAAACTTTCATTGAAGGCCGAACCGGCACCTGCAAGCATGATGACCATGACGCCGTACAGGAAGAAGACGAGTATGTAGTCGATGACCTTGCCAAGTTTTTTCCCAAACAGTTCGTTGATCGGTTCAAGATGCGAATCTGCATCCAGACGATTACCGAGCTTCGATGCCTGGCGCCCGATGAACATCGTGACCAGCCCTGAGAGCAGGACCGCCCAATAACTCATCATGCCGTAGTTGGTGAAGAACTGCAGGATCTCCTGACCTGTAGAAAAGCCTGCTCCGAGCACCACCCCTACATAGGCGAACCCGATTTTCAGCGGTTCTTGTTGATTACTCAAACAAATCTCTCCTTCTTGAAGTTGCAGGTCATTCTGGAAATGCACACCAGAATGACAGAATTTAAAATATTATTCTGAAATATATTTCAACAATACTATACTAAACATAGAGCACACCACAGTGTCAAACGGTCATAGAGTATATTACTATGAAATTTATTTTAATGATAAATGAAATAATATTTCTGTAAAACTAATGAAAACGCTATCACAATATACTTGTAATACTAGACCGTACAAGGGATAGAGCATGATTTTTTCATCAATGAAACTATGTGGATGAATATGTTGCGAGACCAGTATAATGCAAGTGTAAAAATATACTATTTATTTCGTAAATTTATGCAGGAGTGAAGAAAAATGCGCCGGATCACTTCAGATTTCACACCACACAGTGAAGCGTGTGGCACATACCGTCTCGTCTACACGCGACTTGAAAAGATTGAGAAGGATTCATTCGATCATGTCCATCTTGAAAATCATGTCTTGTTTGAGTGCGTCAGAAAAGCAATATAGCCGAACAGAAATAACCCCGGGACGCATATACACGTCCCGGGGGTTATTTCTGTTTTGATCGATCATATGAAATTTTCCAGCTGTTCGAGCAATCTTCTGTAATTCTCCACAGCAGTCTCCTTATGCAGTCTATTGCTTATTGCGACTGATTCGAGTCCTCGATCGGATATCTTCATCATCGATTCAGCGAATGCTTCGATGTTTTGGGGCTCGACCAGATAGCCTGTTTTGCCTTCATCGATGATTTCACGTGGGCCGTATCGGACGTCGTAGGATATGACGGGACATCCGGCATCTATACTTTCCATGACTGTCAACCCGAATCCCTCAAACTTGCTTGTGAGCAGAGAGGCTTTGGATTCTGCGAATACTTTTTTAGGGTCGTCGGTGAAGCCGTGGACGTCTATATGGTCTGCCAGCTCGAGTTCTGCGATGAGCTTCTTGAGTGACGCGAGTTGATTTGCTTCGTCCATGCCATAAAGGGCGAGTCTTTCTTCATATCCTGCATCCTTGAATATCTTAAAGGCACGGATCAGGTGGTCGAGTTGTTTCTGAGGGCCGAAACGACCTATATAGACGAACTGTTCTTTAACTTTCCCCTTCCCGTTTTACTCGGAGTGAGGAAATGGGGATGACGCTGAATTTCTCGTCCGGTATGTCCATCACTTTCTGGATGTCTTCCTTCTGATGATGTGTCAATACGAGGTAGCTCGCAACCTTGTCGCTGTTTTCCAAAGCATAGCCATAGGAGCCGCGTATCCCTGAATCAGTGTCGGCCAGATGGGAACTGTGGAATACCAGAACATTTTTTGTCCCACTATCATTGGAGAGGAGCGGGCGGTCGAGCAGACGGGCGTCATTGAATACAATATCTCCCTCGCTGAACCTTGTTTCGAAATAGTACTGGAATAGTCGTTTCTCATCCGCAAAAAATTTATAGGGTCTGCCATCTTTCAGCAGTTCTATCAGGGATAGATACGGTTTGTCGTCTTTGATGGTGTAATGCTTGATGCAGTAGACATCTCCGTGGATATCATAAAATTCTTCTGAAATTCTGTGGAAGGTTTTGGGATCGTACCGCGTAATCTGGTGGAGATCGCCATATTTGTTGTAGCTTCTTCTTTCCACCTTTTTCTTGGATACGGGGCTCATGAAATCCTCGAATTTAAGCACGTGGGATCCTTCATGAAACTTGCGGTAAAGGTTATATTCGTCGCCTTTGTAGTAGCGCACAGTATCGTCATCGACACGTTCTGCAGTCAATCCTTCAATGTCAACTTCACTTTCCGTTATCTTGGGTTTGTTTATGATCAGCGTTTTCTTTACGTCGAATAATTTATAGCCTGAGAGCCAATCGTATATGTTTTCAAATTGTGTGTTCTCATGCACGGTGTTCCTTTTTCTGAACACCTCATATATATCAGGATAGTTGATATTGTAATTGGTCGTAAGGATTGTCGATTGGACACCGAGTTCATCCTGAAGCAGTTTGATTCTGCTCAACAATGCTTTCGTTCTCCCGCCGTGCTGTTCGGGCAGCGTTGAAGTCACTGTATAGATCATCAGATTTATCCTCCTTGGGGTTTACCTGGTGGTATGCCATTCATGCCTGCAACATATCACCAGGGTACATCAGCTGCGTGCACCTCTTACCGGTTTATGGAGCGGGCCATGCGCACATAAGTATGGCGGCGGCCGCGGATGGCGATCGAGTAGGCCATAATATTTTCCGGCACCGCGATGCCATAGAAGCCCGCGTCTCCGATGTGATGGATGTCGGCCCCGGCCATCTTGGCGTTTAAGGCAATCTGGCGGATGGTCGCGGCATCGGCACCTTCCTGGCTGGTCCCGATCGTGGACATCACAAGTGCACCTTGTGAATGGATATGGGTGATATATTGCTGGGCGTCTTCCACGGTGATGCCGGGGACCGTGCCGGGTGCCGGCATCAGAATGACATCGGCGCCTGCACGGATGAAGGTGTTGAGGGCTTCATTGGTGATGATGGTACTGCCTGTTTCATTGGCGACACCAGCGCCATGCATTTGCCGGCGATGATCAGTGTATCTTCGCCGAATATCTTCCGGGCACGCGCTATGGCGAGGGCGATTTCATCATTTGAGACGCCTGTTTTTGGATTGCCGGTAAGGCAGATGAAGTCGAAACCGAGCGTCTGGGCAGCCGTTAGTGCTTCTTTGGAGGCGACACGCCCGCGGTTGATGGTGTCGAGCGCTTCAATCTCTTCGGCATCGAGGTCGACCGGTTCAAGGTTGAGTCCGATCGGCCGCCCTGTAAGCTGTTTGATTTCCTGCATGAGCTCTGTGCGGACAGATGGGACCAGTCCTTCTACTTTCGGTTCGAAGACATCCAGCAGGTTGAACAGCAGCATATCCGCTCCGAATGAAGCGGCCAGTTCTGCATTGGTGATGTCCGGGTAGAGTGGGGGCACGGTGGCCATCGTCTCTGCGAGCATCACCTGGCCTTCACTTGCCTGGATGGATTGTTTCAGATCCCGGCCGGATATGCCTTTGAAATCAGATGCATTACAGTCCAGTAATCGTTTCATAATGGATCGTCTTCCTTCTTTGCCCTCATTCTATATAAAAATGGCCCCGCTGACCAGTTTGAAGCGGATGCGGGGGTGTACTGAAAATATATTTCGGCCCATACTCTGCCACCGTCAAATATATATGGTATATTTACAATGTAAAAATACATTTTCTATACTACCTTATCTGAAAAGGGGAATGGCCATGGACAGAATCAATCTGATTACACTTGGCGTCAAGGATATTTCAGTTTCCGTCGACTTCTATAGGAAACTTGGATTGGAGTCGATCATAATGGGGATGAGGAAGAAATAGAAATCATCTTTTTCAGGATGAAGGGATCGAAACTGGCATTGTATCCGCTCGACACACTTGCCACAGAGACCGGAGCGGATGCGATGGACATGACACATGGCTTCAACGGCATCACCTTGGCATTTAATGCGAAGTCTGAAGCGGAGGTCGATCACATACTGGAGCGGGCCAAAAAATCAGGGGGCATTGTCACCAGGGAAGCGAGCCCAACCTCATGGGGCGGCTACAGCGGATACTTCAAAGATCCGGACGGCTACTACTGGGAAGTCGCCTATGGTGCTGACTGGGAGTTTGATGATGACGATATGCTGATCATATAGAAATACGGCCCGCCTCTTTGAGGTGGGCCGTAGTCAATCAGCGGTTGGAAGGGCTGTTTGATGAGAGGGTGAAGGTCATGGCGGTATGTCCTGCCGCTTCCTGTACTTTCAAAAACGCGGATTCCAAGGCATTGAAGATGTCACGGACGTCCCCATCCAGTCGTGTGGCACCATGACCGGCGCTCACCTTTACACCTTCATCCGCTGCTGTATTGATGCGGGATTGGATAATCTCCATGTAGTCCCCAGTACCCAGCGGATAGAGCGCGAATTTGCATCCGGCCTGTTGCGCCACATCTCTACGCGGCGCTGTCGAACCGGCCGGTGTTTTGGAATCGTCCTCCTCTTGAGCCCGGGGCACCCGGCTGAAAATGTGCCGCTCATCGCCACGTGCTTGCCGGTCTGTGCGGCGTTTAAGTAGATCGACTCCACGACAGCAAAAACGTCGGATATCGAGCCGTGCACCCAGGATGATACGTCATCCGTCTCCATCATGACTTCAGCAGTTTCGGTCTTCTCCAAAGCCGATAGGATGACATCCACGAAGTCATCGCTCATCACACTCAAGTTGAATTGACAGCCTACAGGCTGTTTTGAACTGTATTCATTTCCCATAATGCCATACCTCCTGAATATTGATATAAAAAGACTGCAATCCGATAGGAATGCAGCATGAAGGTATATCAGCTGCACTTCCCCACGCTGGTGTTATCCAGATCGGGTCGTAGGGGTCCGGTGATCCGTCTCAGCTTCATATAGCGCCCCCAGTGCATCGGTATGCAGTTTCACCCCCATCATACATGTGATCGGCCATCGACTACAAGTGACAGCTTCAGATGATTAAAAATAAATGGCGCTTAAAAGTTTGAAAATTGAAACAAATGGGTATCTGTATCGTGAACGGATACGGTCATTAAAAGAGATGCGCTTTGGGACTTAAGGACAAAGTAGCACAAACGTTCCTGGAAAAGGAGTCAAAGTCGCAATTGCAGATGATGATGGAAACGCAAGTAGGAAAGCAGAAGGAAATTTGGCAGGCCATGGTGACGTCGCATTTCAATGGATCGACGTATCAGTGGAAGAGGATTTTAAAAAAGGCGTTGCTCCCGCCGTGGAAAAGTTTGGACATCTGAATATCATGTTCAACAACGCCGGAATCGGTGTCCAGGGTGAGACGCACAAGCTTTCCTACGAAGATTACCATAAAGTGATCAGAGTCAACCAGGACAGCGTATTCTACGGTTCGAAGCATGCCATTCCTGAAATGCAGAAGGCTGGAGGCGGGGCGATCATCAATACCGCATCCATTCTCGGCAGTGTAGGCGAACCGACGGCATTTGCTTATAATGCTTCCAAGGGCGCAATAAACTTAATGACGAAATCCGTTGCATTACAGTATGCCAAGGATAACATCCGCGTCAGTGCAGTAGCTCAGGGCTATGTCGATGCCAGTATGGTGAATAAGGACGCATTAGGAGAGTTTTATGATGCTCTCGTCGACAAGCACCCGATCGGCAAGTTCGGCAAGCCTGAAGAGATTGCACACGCAGTGGTATTCCTGGCGGAGAAAGGGTTTACGACTGGCACGACCCTCCTTGTAGATGGCGGCTATACCGCCCAGTAGTTTTGCAGGGGCAAGGCATCAGACAGATGGTCTGGTGCCTTTTTTGTTGAACCCCATTCAATATCATATCCGGAAAGATGCGGATGGTAGTGTTGTGGAAGGCTGTTTGATTATTTCAGCGAGGATTGTTATCTTAAGTGGGTGCTCTTAGCAGCTAGTGCTAAAATTTATGGAATATATAACAGGAGGAATGCACATGAGAGAAAAAGCGAAATTGGATTCATTGGTTTTTTGGCCAGCGATAGTCGTCCTGGCTGCGTTGACATTATTGCTGATCGTCTTCCAATCATCGGCGGAATCATTTCTTAATGCTACTTTGACAGCTATAAACACTAGAATGGACTGGATATTCGAGTTTTTGACGTTCGGTCTGTTCCTGATGCTATTATGGATTGCGTTCGGTAAATACGGCAAAGTCAAACTGGGTGAAGGCGCACCTGAATTCAGCAATTTCAGCTATGGTGCAATGCTTTTTTGCGCAGGCATGGGGACGAGCATCATGTTCTGGTCGATAATAGAACCCATGTATTATCTCCAGGGGCCGCCTTTTGGATTTGAGCCCGGGAGTGAATCGGCGACCGAATGGTCAGTAGCGTATGGGATGTTCCACTGGGGATATCTGCATGGTCCATCTATGCATTCCCGACATTGGTCATTGCGTATTCATTTTTCAATAAAAACAATAAATCCCTAAAAATCAGCCAATCCGTCAAAGGCGCTTTAGGGAAACACTCAGATGGTGTACTCGGTAAAATAATTGATATACTCGTCATCTGGAGTCTGGTTGGTGGCCTGGGTACTTCTTTAGGTCTCGGTGTACCGATGGTGTCAGCAGGAATCGGTCATCTTCTTGGGATCGAACAATCCGTCATGTTGAGTATAGTGATTATGGTGATCTGGGCAATCATATATATAACAAGTGCCTCCCTTGGACTTTATAAGGGCATCAAGAAATTGAGCAACCTCAATGTCTATCTGGCTTTGGCGCTCGCATTATTCGTCATCGTAGCTGGACCGACAGGATTTATACTTACCTACTTTACAGATAGCTTCGGCATCATGACACAGAACTTCATGCGGATGAGCTTCTACACGGATCCAATAAGAGACAGTGGCTTCCCACAAGCTTGGACGATCTTCTACTTTGCATGGTTCGCAGCCACGGCACCATTCATGGGTCTGTTCATCGCACGTATTTCACAAGGACGTACGCTGAAGAGCCTGGTGTTACATATCCTTGGATGGGGATCTTTGGGCAGCTGGCTATATTTCGGCGTGTTCGGCGGCTACACCATGAATCTTCAGTTGACCGGCAAATTGGATGTGCTCGGCAGCATGGCGGATGTCGGGGATGCTTCGACGATCATCAAAGTGCTGGAGACGCTTCCGTTCAGTTATATTGCGATACTATTTTTCGTAATACTCGGGTTTATATTCTTGGCCACTTCACTGGATTCCGCTTCCTATATACTGGCCTCCACGGCATCAGTGAAGGTCGGGGACGGTCTGGAACCACCGATGTGGCACACGGTCATATGGGGGCTGATCATGGCACTTCTATCGATTTCCCTGCTTTTGATCGGTGGATTGAATGTTGTACAGACCTCTGCAGTGGTCGTGGCAGTGCCGGTCGTCATCATTTATGTGCTGCTTATAATTTCACTATTCAAATGGTTGAAGAACGATAAACATGTTTTCGAGGAGGAAAAATAAATGGGTGTCTTTGATGTAGACTATACTAAAATACAGGAAAAAACTGATTTCCCTTATGAAGTGGAAACGACTAACCACACATGGATTGAAATGTCGGATGGTACTAAGCTATCGGCAAAACTATGGCAACCTGTGGGCAGAAATGTGACTAAAGGGACGGTGCTAGAATTTCTGCCCTATAGGAAAGATGAGTTTACAGCATTAAGGGATGAAATCCGTCATAAGTATTTCGCGGGCTTCGGCTATACTTCAATACGGGTCGACATCCGTGGCACGGGGACTCAGAAGGCATAATCGAAGATGAGTATCCACAGCAGGAGCAGGATGATGCGCTAGAGATCATCAGTTGGATTGAAGCGCAGGAATGGTCCAACGGTTCAGTTGCGATGATCGGCAAATCATGGGGTGGCTTCAACGGCCTCCAAGTCGCCTCGCTTCAGCCTAAAGCACTGAAAACAATCATAACCCTATGTTCTACAGACGACCGTTACGCGGATGATGTGCACTACAGGGGCGGCACACTCATGGCTTCGGATATGCTGTGGTGGGCGTCGACGATGTTCGCCTATAACGCCCGCCCGCCGTTCCCACGGTTTGTCGGGGACAAGTGGTATGATATGTGGCTTGAGCGGATGGAACACACACCACCGTTCGTCGAAGAGTGGGTCGCCCACCAGACGCGCGATGAATATTGGAAGCACGGCTCTGTCTGTGAAGATTATGATGCCATTAAGATTCCAGTATTGACGATGAGTGGATGGGCTGATGGGTATACGGATCCGCTCTTCCGCCTGATGGAAAAGCTTAAGGTGCCAAAAAAGGTATAGTTGGACCGTGGGCGCATGAATTCCCCGATATGGCCATACCGGGACCTCAATTCGGTTACCTCCAGGAAGTGGTCGAATGGCTCGATAAGTGGATGCAGGACGATGAAGCGGTGGACCATAAGGATGAATTCCTGGTATATATCCAGGATAGCGTCAAGCCTGCCACTTCCTATGAATACAGGGAGGGCAAATGGATTGATCTGCTGAATGAAAAGCAGGACGAAAAAAACTTGTTCGATCAATTATCAGGTGAACGCCGATTGAAGAGCAGCCAGCATCATGGATTATATTCAGGGGTATTCTGTCCTTTCGGACAAGATGGGGACCTTCCGGATGATCAGACCATCGATAACGCACTGGCCACATCATTCCTCCTGGATCCGCTTGATGAAGATTTGAATATAGTGGGCCAACCTGTAGCGCGATTAAAGATCAAATCCGATATCGAGGATGCGAACATCCATGTACGGATTTCCGATGTTCATCCTAACGGTGAAAAAACACTTGTGACGATGGGACAATTGAACCTCAACCATTATAAGAGCCATGAGTTCCCTGAGAATCTGCCGATAGACCAGTATATAGATGCTGAGGTGACGCTCGATGTGATCGGATATAAGATTCCAAAGGGGCATTCAATCGAACTTTCCTTATCGCCGGACTACTGGCCGCAAATATGGCCTAAAGCGAAGGCGCCTGTACTGACTGTCGACTTCGATGCTTCGGTGCTCGCAACACCCGTCATAAATGACTATTCAGAAGTGACCTTGAAGCATGCACAGGCAGAAACAGCAGCCCCTATCGATAAAAAAGTCCTTCGGGAAGGCTCAAGGACACGTGATATCGTAAAGAAATTGACTGAAGACACATGGGTGCTCGAAGATTATTCAGATGAAGGTCTCCGGACCCTCACAGACCTGAATATCACTTACGGTACCGAAAATAGGAACGTCTATACGATAAAAGAGGGCGATCCGCTTTCTGCCAAGGTGGAATGTGATTGGAAGGTCATCGTCAAGGATGATGATATCGACACTGAATTGACTACAAGGAGTGTCATGACTGCCGACCAGGAATATTACTATCTCGTGAATGAATTGACGGCTTGGAACGGTGGCACCGAAGTGTTCTCAAAAACATGGAATAAAAAAATAAAGAGGAATTACACGTAAGATGCCAAAAAAGCCATGATCATAAAAGTGTAGTGACCCAGAAAGTTAGACTTTTAGAGCAGAGAAATCTGCTCTATTTTTTTATGCACTTTTCAACTGGTGCTCCTGCTGCTCCCGGTACTGTATCGGGCTCAGCCAGCCCAGCTTCTCTTTGATCCGTTTTGTATTGTAGTATGTGATGAAGTGGATGATTGCCCGTTTCAATGACTCAAAACTATGGTAGGTGTTGCCATGGTAGATTTCCTGCTTGATGATACTGAAGAAGTTTTCCATCGGTGCATTATCCAGGCAGTTTCCCTTCCGGGACATGCTCTGAAATATGCCCTGGGCTTCAAGTGTCCCCCGATACGCCTGCATCTGGTAGGCCCATCCCTGGTCGGAGTGGAAGGTCTGCCGGTAGGGACAGTCTGTGGATGCTTCGATGGCAGTCGCCAATGCAGACAGGATACCTGCAGCACTCGGCCGCCTTGAGATGTTGAAACTGATGGTTTCACGATTATACAGATCCATGAAGGGATCCAGATACAATTTCTGCTCCACCAGCCTGTCGGAAGCATCCCGTTCATAGTATTTGAATTCAGAGGTGTCGGTGGTGATTTTCTGATGTGCAATTGGTGTGTCAAATCGGCGGTTGATCCGATTCGGAGCGGTCTTTCCGACAGTGCCCCTGTATGAATTGTACTTGCGTGTCCGCCGGGTGTAGCTCTCGACCTGCAGGTGCATGTCGGCCATCAGCCGCTGCACCTTCTTCTTATTGATGCCATGGCCTGCTTTCCTGAGTGCCGCTGTCATCCGGCGGTAGCCATAATCCTTGTGCGTCTCCCGCAGTGTGGTGAGTGCTGGCTTGAGTTCGGCATCCGGATCCGGACGGTCGAAACGCTTCTGCCAGTACATGTAGGTCGCCTTGGGAAAGCCGGTGGCTGAAAGAATATCCTTCAGTCTGTATGTTTCCCGGAGGTCGTGGATGAGTCGTGAGATCTCTTCGTTTGTCGCCGGCTTTTCTGTTCCCGCAACCTCCGCAGTTCCTTTAAAAAATCGTTCTCTATCTCCAGTCGTTTCACCTTGTCCTCGAGTGCCCGGATCCGGTCATCCTCCGGCTGTCCCTCCCGTGGCTGCTTTTGTTCATCAGACATTTGCGATCGCCGCCCCCTCCGTATGGAGAGTCCCGATACACCCGCCTCCCGGTACCGCCCGACCCATCCGGCAATCAATGCCGGATTGTTCATCTCCAGTCGGGCGGCAACATCGGCGTAGGACATCTCCGTATTCAGGTACAACTCTACCGCATTCATTTTAAATTGAACAGGGTAATGCGTGCGCTTGCGGGATCTGTATAGTCCAGCCTCCCCTGGTGGGTGTAGGCATTGACCCATTTCAGGACTGTTTTAGGATCCGGGATATTGTATTTTCTGCTCATATCCGCCAGGCTGTATCTGCCCGTCAGGTAATCATTCACCACTTTCATTTTCAACTCGAAATTGTATTTGGCCATAAAAGTAACCCCGAAAGTTAGATTTTAGGTCTAACTTTCGGGGGTCGGCTCAAAGTCATGGCTTTTTGCTTGCGTGCATCGAAAGTTGACTATCAGCAGAAAACAAGTACCCCCATTGTTATTAATGTTGTATGAACTCTGATAAAATGGATAGACAGAATACCACGTAAAAGGGGCGGATATTATGACTGAGAGCGGATGGCAATTGGAGCACACTTATACAGAACTCCCGGGAGTCTTTTATAGAGAAACAAAGCCAGAGAGCGCGGAATTTCCGGAAATGGTCCTCTTCAACTGGAAATTGGCGGGGGAGTTGGGCCTGGATGCGGCAAACCTTCAGATGGAAGCACCTGATGTCTTCTCCGGAAATGCACTGCCAAAAGGCAGCAAACCGATTGCCCAGGCTTACGCGGGGCATCAGTTCGGCAGTTTTACGATGCTCGGGGACGGCCGTGCGGTACTGCTCGGTGAGCAGTTGACGCCGTCAGACAAACGGATGGACATCCAGCTGAAAGGCTCCGGGCGTACACCATTCTCCCGCATGGGGGACGGGCGTGCGCCACTTGGCCCGATGCTTCGGGAATATATGATCAGCGAAGCGATGCATGGGCTTGGCATACCGTCGACCCGTGCCATGGCGCTTATTACGACGGGAGAAGCGGTGACTCGCGGCAAGATGCTTCCGGGTGCGGTACTGACCCGTGTGGCATCAAGCCACATCCGTATCGGGACATTCGAATATGCAGCCCGCGCCGAGGGGGACGATAATGTACGGATACTTGCGGATTACGCGATCAACCGCCATTATCCGGAACTTGCGACGAAGCCGGATAAGTACCGAGAATTCCTGGATGCCGTTATAGAGCACCAAGCTGACTTGATCAGCAAATGGCAGCATGTGGGCTTCATCCACGGCGTGATGAATACCGACAACATGACGATCAGCGGGGAGACCATCGATTACGGCCCGTGTGCCTTCATGGATGTCTACCACCCGGAAACATGCTTCAGTTCGATAGATGCACAAAAGCGCTACAGCTACCAGAACCAGCCGGGAATCGGGCAGTGGAACATCGCACGGTTTGCAGAGACGCTGCTGCCACTGCTCCATGAGGATAAGGAAGAGGCGGTGAAGATCGCCCAGCAATCGCTCAGCCATTTCGGCCAGCTGTATAATGAAAAATGGCAGAAGGGCATGCGCGATAAACTCGGCCTCGATGGCAGCGGAAGCCAGGATGACGCGCTTGGCATGGAACTGCTCGATCTCATGAGCCATCACCAGGCTGATTTTACGAAAACGTTCCGCACGCTGTCACTTGATGGGTGGAATGATGATGCGCTTATGGCCAGTGAACGCTTCAAAGATTGGCGCAGGAGATGGCAGGAGAGGCTTGAGGCACAAGGCTTGGTGGTCGAATCGGCATATGAACAGATGCGGCAAGTCAACCCGGCAGTCATCCCGCGCAATCATCTTGTGGAGGAGGCGTTGAACCTTGCGGTCGAGCAGGGGACTACAGCAAAGCCACAAAACTGATAGAGGTGTTTGCGACGCCGTTCGATGACGGGCATGACAAGGAATATAAAGAGCCACCGGAAGATGATGAAAAAATCACGATGACATTCTGCGGTACGTGAATTCAAAAGGCATCCCTTCTGTGAGGATGCCTTTTTTCTTCTACTTATCATTTTTTCTTCTGGCGTTGAAGAAGTCGCCGCTTTTCTTTTGGTCCAAGGGGCCTGAACGCTTCTCCAAGTGTGGTATATGCTTGGAACAGTGGATATAGGCTTCGTCGACCCGGATGACTACAAAGCGTTCGGCACGCCCGTCCGCTTCTTCCATGATGTTGGAGAGTGTTTTCGCATCACAGTAACCGTGGATCTGATCACTCTCGATTATGTCGGCTCGGCCATTGACGTGCAGACCGATATGATGGGTGAAGAAGTCGATGAACAGTAAGCTGATATGGGGATTCTCATAAATGTTCCCAAGACTTGCCATAACACCATTCCCGCGGTACTCCGGGTACATTAAAGTCGTCTCATCGAGTACACGGACGAATCCTCTGTCGCCGGCGCGGAATGAATTGTCGCAGTTGCCGCCTGCATCGGCAGTGGCGATGAACATCATCTCCTGGGCGGCTATGAAATGCTGCATTTCTTCATTCACATGGTCGAGCATCTGGTTGTCATAAAAAGCGAGGGCACGCCTGGTGGTGCCGTACATATCCTGAAGGATGTGTTCGCCGTGAGACATCTGTATCTTCCTTTCATGCATATAAATAGCGGGCGCGGTTCCAACCTGAGCCCACTATATGTTATAGCACATTTTCGATATCTTTTTTCATTTTAAGGGGTGAGGTCGTGGGTGCAACCCGTGAGACGACATTGCCTTCCCGGTCTACCAGGAATTTTGTGAAATTCCATTTGATCTTATCGCCCATCATACCTTTTGACTCTTCTTTAAGATGTTTGAAGAGGGGATGGGCCGCATCGCCATTGACATCGATGATTTCATGGATGTCGAATGTGACACCATGGTTGATGCGGCAAGCCTCTTCCGCATCTTCATCAGAGCCTGGCTCCTGGTTGTTGAACTGGTTGGAAGGGAATCCGAGGACGACCAGGCCCTGATCCTTATATTCGTTGTGCAGAGTCTCCAATTCGTCGTACTGGCCACGAAGTCCACATTTACTTGCGGTATTTGCGATAAGCATTGGCTTTCCTTTGTAGTCCTCAAGTGAATAACTTTCGCCATTCGCCTTCTTTACTTCTATATCATATATATTCATATGGATGCTCCTTTTCCGGAAGATATCTATCATTATATGTAATACGAATTATGAGCGCATCCTTTTGGCTCATAACCGTATTTACGTTATCCCATTTGCTGATCTGTGTTGATCTGTGCGAAAAAAGCGGCACGATTCTTGTCGGCATAGCCGCACTCCATGCATACATAGCGATGAGCTTCTCCGTCTTCGTAGCATTTGACGATATCTGCATGCATGCATTGGGACGGCTCCTGCAAATCGCCGCTTGCTTTTTTCTTTTCAAGCAGAGATCTGATCTGTTGGCCTGAGAATTTATCCATATCCGGTTATCCTCCATTCATATGAACATACTGTTTCTGAATGACCATCATATTTTGACTGTAGCCATTCGGCTGATACTTGTACATAACCGCATTTGGGGTGTTTTATTCATGATAAATTGAATTATTACAATTAAACCGTTTTCGGTGTACAATAATTAGACACATTTGTTTTTGGACGGAGCTTATTCCGTTTAACATTTTATGGCTGTGAAATATGCTATCATATTGCTAATACCATATGGGGGGTGACCTGATGACTGCTGAAATGATCTTTGTTGCTGTGATGCTCATCATCATGCTGCTTGCACTGGTGTTCGAGTTGGCACGGGCGGACCTCATAGTGTTCTTCTTCCTCGTCGTCTTCCTGCTTACCGGCGTCATTTCGACCGACCAGGCTTTGGACGGCTTTTCGAATGAAGGTCTCCTGACTGTACTGCTGCTCTTCATAGTGGCAGGTGCGATCCAAAAGCATGGCATCATCGAAGGGTATGTCGACCGCCTGCTTGCCGGCAATAAAACGCCGAAGCGCTCGATGCTGAAGCTGCTGGCTCCGGTGTCCATCATTTCCGGGTTTTTGAATAACACACCGATTGTCGTGACATTGACGCCGGTATTGAAGGAATGGTGCCAGAAGAATGGCATCGCCCCATCCAAATTCCTGATACCCTTATCCTACGTCACGATACTCGGCGGCACGATTACACTCATCGGCACCTCGACCAACCTGGTGATCCATGGCCTCCTGATCGAAGCGGGCTATGGCGGCTTCTCCTTCTTTCAGATGACGATTGTCGGGCTGCCGATTGCTGCAGCAGGATTCTTCTATATCGTGACCATCGGCTATCGGCTGCTGCCGGATACGCTCGGCGCCGGGGAACAGATCCGTGAGGAAGTGAAGGAATTTTTGGCGGAAGCCGAGATAGGGAGGACTTTCGAATATGTAGACCGCTCCATCATGGATGCGACAGAAGCTGTCCTGAAGGGGGTCTACATCATTGAAATCATCCGCGGGGACGACCGCATATTTCCAGTGGATGCCAAGACGGTCATCAGGGAAGGCGATCATCTCGTGTTTTCCGGTACTTTGAATACGATCGCCGCCATCCAAAAGCAGAAAGGCGTCACTTTGAAGACAGGATCGGATAAGACGCTCGACAGCCTGAAAGATGAGCAATTCCACCTAGTCGAGGGTGTCATATCCCATGAGTCATCACTGCTCGGCAAAACGATAAAATCAGCGCGTTTCCGTTCCAGATATAACGCGGGCGTCATTGCGGTCCATCGGAATAATGAGCGCATCAAAAGCCGGGTCGGCGACATCATCCTCAAACCGGGTGATACCATCCTGATCCTAGCGGACAAGACATTTTTACAGCGTCATGCGCACGCAAGGGATTTCTACGTTATGACCACCCTTACCCCGCCGGAAGTGCTCAAGCAGAGCAAGGCCAAAGGATTCGGCGGGCTCGTGCTGCTGCTTGGCATGATCGCTGCAGTGACACTCGGCTTCCTGTCGATGTTCGAAGCGATGCTGATTACGGTCGTATTGCTGATGATCTTCAAGCTGATCGATCCGGATGAGATGTTATCCTACATCCAGTTCAACGTCATACTGCTGATTGCGAGCGCGTTTGGAGTCGGTGCTGCAATGACGGAGTCAGGGTTGGCACAGATGATTGCAGGAAACATGCTGGAGACTGCGCGCCCGTTCGGGGTGCTCGGCATCATCGTCATCCTCTATCTCATGACAAACATATTCACTGAACTGATCACCAACACCGGGGCTGCCGTATTGATGTTCCCGATCGCGATGGAGATGGCTGAACAGATGGCCCTTGAGCCCATCGGACTCATGGTGACCATCGCAATTGCGGCTTCGGCGAGCTTCATCACACCGATCGGTTACCAGACGAACCTGATCGTCTATGGCCCCGGCGGCTATAAATTCACAGACTACATCAAAGTCGGGACACCGTTGTCGGCGATGACGATGGTGATTTCGACGCTTATAATCTACACGGTATGGTTTTAGATTACTGAAAGAGAGGATACAGAGTAATGCAACTAGGAATATTGGAACAGATGGCAAAACCAGTCGGCGTCAGTGCAGAAGAGATGGCCCAGCACACCATTGGCATGGTACAGCGGGCTGAAGCACTGGGGTATACCAGATACTGGTTTGCAGAACATCACGGCACACGTGGCATGGTATCAAGCGCGCCCGAAATCATGATGGCGGCGGCCGCTTCACAGACTTCACATATAAAAGTGGGGAGCGGCGGCATCCTGCTGCCCCAATACAGTCCATTCAAGGTCGCCTCCCAACTTGCCCAGCTCGAGGCGCTCTATCCAGGGCGGATCGAGGGTGGGATGGGGCGCTCGCCAGGTGGGGCTGAGTTCATCCGCACACGGCTCGCGGACGATAAACCCAACCAACTCGCGGATTATCCCGATAAGTTGGACGCGCTCATCCATTATTGGACGGCAGCGCCAGGGTCAAAGCGGCACCGCGGACCATAAGCCGGCCGTCGCTCTATTCCCTAGGCCTCGGCACAAACAGCGGGGTGCTTGCGGGTGTTCTCGGCATCGGCTACGTGTTCGGCCATTTCCTGAAGCCGGCAGGAGGTACTGCAGCAATCCGGGCCTATCGGGATGCGTTCCAGCCGGGTTTCATGGAACAGGATGATGTGAAGGCATGCGTGTTCGTCATCTGCGGGGAGGATGATGCCCATGCAGAACATCTGGCCAAGACGCAGGACATATGGCTTTTGAATACGGAAAAGGGTTTGGACAGCCAAGTGCCGACTCCAACACAGGCGGCTGAGAAATATAGTGCGCTCAATAAGAAGGAACAACACAAGATCGAACAGAACAGGCAACGCATGATCATCGGCGGCCCGCGCACGGTGAAGCATAAGCTTGATCAGCTGCGGACAGACTACGAGTGTGAAGATTGGCTTATTTTATGCAATATACATGACTTGGACGAAAAACGGCGTTCATACGAGCGTGTAGCGGCCCTCTATCTATAGCTTATATTCATAAATCATGAAATTTATGATGAACCGCTTCCAATTTCAATTGGATTCATGATATATTACAGAAGCTGATTTTAGAAAGAGGTGTTGAAAAAATGGAATTTTCAGTATGGAATCTTGTGACCGATGTCGGTCTCATCGCCATGCTGCTATTGGTGGGCATGTTCCTCCGCGCACGCATCGGTCTGCTGCAGCGGTCCTTCATGCCGGCAAGCATCATAGCAGGTATTTTGGGATTGATACTCGGTCCCAATATGCTCGGATGGCTACCGTTTTCCGATTTCATCGGAGATTATCCGGGTGTACTGATTACAATCGTCTTTGCTTCAATCCCGTTGACGACGGGCCGCTTCAATATAAAAAAGACCATCAATAAAGTGGGCGGGCTATGGTCATATTCCCAGATTGCGATGCTCCTCATGTGGGGCCTCGGGCTGGTATTCGCACTTGTGCTCCTTGGTCCGGTGTTCGATCTACATAATGGATTCGGCCTGATACTCGCTGCCGGCTTCGTCGGTGGGCACGGTACTGCCGCAGCCATCGGCGGGGCATTCGAACAGCAGGGATGGGAAGAGGCAACATCACTTGCGATGACTTCTGCAACACTTGGGGCGATACTCGCAATCAGCGTTGGTCTATTGCTTATAAAGAGGAGTGCCGACGCCGGCTATGCCAACTACATTTCGAAATTCGATGACCTGCCCGAAGAGTTGAGGACAGGCCTCGTTCCTGAAGATAAGCGCGAGTGGATGGGCAAGGATACGGTGTCGGCCATTTCGATCGATCCGCTCCTGTTCCATATCGCACTCGTAATGTTCGTGAGCATGATCGGCTACTACTTGAGCAAGTTTGGCGAGTCGCTATATGCTGGCCTGTCGATTCCTGCCTTTTCAATCGCCTTTCTGATCGGTCTGATATTGAGCCTGCTGATGCAGTCGGCTGATATGGACAAGTACATCGATAAGAGCGTCGTGTCCAAGATAAGCGGCAGTGCAACTGATGTCCTGGTGGCGTTCGGTATTGCTTCCATCAACTTGACTGTGGTGGCCCAAAACATCGTGCCGTTCAGTATATTGATGGCGTTTGGCATATTGTTCACGTACGTCTTCTACCGCTTCGTCTCCCAGTACTATTTCCAGGAAAACTGGTTCGAGAAGGGCATATTCACATTCGGCTGGATAACGGGCGCGGTTGCGATGGGCATCGCATTGCTGCGCATCGTTGACCCACGCCTCGAAAGCAATACGCTCGAGGACTATGGGCTCGCCTATATTCCAATTGCGCCGGTTGAGATCGCTTTGATCACTTTTGCGCCATTGTTCATTGCGAGCGGCCAGCATTGGCTGTTTGCCCTGATTACAATCGGAGCGAGTGCCGCCATCCTGATCTTCTCCTATACGAGAGGCTGGCTGCACGTGAAACGCCAAGGCTAAGACAGAGAATATCCCCGCTTCCTTGAAGTGGGGATATTTTTTTATGCCATTAAAAATTGGAGCATATGGGTTAAAAGGCATAAAACGATGGTATAGATAGGGTGAAACACCATTAAAATGGAGGGATAGGATGGAAGCGGCACATATATTTGCCTGGACATTACAGTTTGAGACTGAAATTCCCGAGGATGCTGAAGACATACTCGTTGACGGGGAACGTGCGATAACTGCTTTTAAGACGTTGCGTGACTCGGCCATATTCACGGACCGAAGGATCATCATGAGGGATGCGCAAGGATTGACGGGGAAGAAGGTTGAAATGTATTCCCTCCCGTACAATGCAATCCATATGTGGTCGACGGAGAATGCCGGTGGCATGTTCGATGCGAACGCCGAGGTGGAACTTTGGACGAAAGTCGGCAACATCAAAATCAATTCTGGGCCGCAAAGTCGACATCAGACGGTTCGATCGCCTGATTGCCCAAGCTGTTCTATAAAATGATACGCACCCTAGTAGGGTGCGTATTTGTCATTTATACATGTATTCTGTTTGCTTGAGCAACTTCGCGTGTTCAAGATATCTCTTTGGCGCCAAGAAGGTGACGGTCACCACCCCGGGATTACGCCGATATCAATGCTGCCCGTGATGGTGGCACGGTTCATGATCTCGGGACATCCGTCCGGAACAGCTTCGCTGCGCGTTCCATGCCGTTCAATGTAGCGGCATTGAGATCGGCGCCTGTGCCGATGAATGACACGGGGTAACTCACTTCAAGCTCCGGCACGTGCCAAGCTTCGGCCATCCGCCGCACTTCTTCCCTCTCTTTCTCAGTAAACGGTCTGGCCAATGCCGGCAGATCCTCTGTAAGCGGCAGTAGAATCGGTCCTTCAAGGACGAGGTTCTTGATGACGTCGACTTGAAGGTCGACGATACCGGCTACATCGGTCGTATGGCCTGCGATTTCCCCATTGCCCTGCATGGCGTGCATATCCCCGAGATAGACTCCGCCTCCTGCCACTTTGACTGGACAGATGACAATAGTGCCTTCGCGGACCCGGTTGACGTCCATATGGCCGTCGGTCCGGTCGACAAGCTGCGCTTCAGTCAATCCATAGTCGTGCGGGGCATCGATCAGGAACTGTCCGAAATCCCCTGCATTATGGGAGTCAGGCATCGGGCGGGCCGGAGTGGTGCCGAGCTGGCCGAGGAACGGGATCACCCGTGCCATGACGCCTGGTATATCATGCGGGGCGAATGTTACGACCGGATGCTGGATGGAATCTTCAGGGGTGGCCATGTAATGCCTGCCTGCATGGGCCACCTTTTCAGCACCCGACTTATCCAATGTCAGGCCGACAGAACGTTTTTCGTCGAATACCATCGTGTAGGCGTTGGTGAAGGTGAATGGGGTGACATCTTCACCGCATTCTGCACATCGGACGGCGCCCTGGCCGATGCCTTCTGTAACGGACTTGGGGTTTTTGGCACCGCAGTTCGGGCATACGCCTGCAATGAACGGATCGCCGTTGAACCGGCCTTCCATGGGCTTATCGTTGCCTGAAGCGGTCGCTGTGGACGTGACCCGTATCGAATTGATGCGGATGGCGACCGCATCCCCGACCTCGGCCCCTTCCACGAACACCGGCTTCGTCACCTCATGGCCACCCTTCAGTTCAGGGGTGATCATCGGGCCCCAGCACCCTGGTGCCGTATTGGCGATGATATGGCCGCCGTTTTTGACTTTGTAGTACATATCTTCCGTCGGATCCAGGATGCCATCTGTAAATTTGTCTACATAGACCGTCTGCTTAGCTGATTGCTTCGTCATCTTAGACACACCCTTTCATATTGTCACCTCCATGATACCATCAAAATGGCATGTACACGAACGATTAGTGTGTCAATTCAGAAAACTTAAGATAATCATGATCTGCCGCTAAAAGCCATTCCTTCCAGGTGTGCTTTATGGAATAATATGAGTATCAACAAGGTGAAAGAGGGGAACCGATGAAAGACATTCTATTTGCACAGCTCGAATCACTGTATCCTGAGATGGTCGAAGTGCGGCGTCATCTCCATATGCATCCGGAATTATCCTATCAGGAAAAGGATACACCGGAATATATCATTGCACACCTTGAAACACTCGGCATCGAATATAGGCGTGATGTGGGGCTGAATGGTGTCGTCGGCTATCTGAAGGGGGCGTATCCGGGGCCGACCGTGGCACTGCGGGCTGATTTCGATGCCCTGCCGATCCATGATGAAAAAGATGTCCCGTACCGCTCGAAATATGATGGCATCAACCATGCATGCGGCCATGATGCCCATACTGCCACACTCATGGCCATTGAAAAGGTCATGGCCGGGCAGCGGAGCCAGATGCATGGGAACGTCGTCTTCATCCATCAGTTTGGAGAAGAACTGCTGCCGGGCGGGGCGTCATCGATGATCGACGATGGTTGCCTGGAGGGAGTCGATTACATATACGGGGCACATGTATGGACGGACGATCCGATTGGCACGCTCGGCTTCAGGTCAGGGGGGACGATGGCTGGCGATGATAACTTCACCATCACCGTCCAGGGTAAGGGCGGACACGGTGCATTGCCCCATCTTGCGATTGATCCATTGGCTACAGCGAGCCAGCTCGTCATGAACCTGCAGCAGATCACCCGCCGCCGGACTGGGCCGAACGATCCGGGCGTCATTTCAATAGGGAGTTTCCATAGCGGCGATGCCCCGAACGTCATCCCGGATACTGCACAAATCACGGGGACACTGCGTGCCTTTGATATCCAATCCAAATATGAACTTGCCGAAGAAGTGAAGCATGTTGCAGACCTTACCGCCAGGATGAGCGGTGCCTCTGTCAATGTCGACTTTACCTACGGCTGCATCCCGCTGATCAATCCGGCTGAGGAGACGGAAATGCTCAAGTCGCTCTCCGTCAGGCATATGGAAGATGTGACGATCATCGAAAAGGGGCGCATGATGACTGCAGAAGACTTCGCCTATTACCTCCAGCATGTCCCTGGACGTTCTTCTTTGCAGGTGCACAAAATCCGGCAGTGGGTGCAGTCTATCCGCATCATCATCCGAAATTCGACATTGATGAGCGTGCGATGCTCGAAGTCGGCAAGGTCTTCATCTTGGCACTTTTGCATCATATCGGGCCTGAATCGGCGCTGTAATTGGACCGGAATTTCTGATTCCGGTTTTTTTAGTTACAAAGTTCCCATCGCTATAGCGAGTATTCAGAGAATGTGTTATTTTCAATCAATACGGTTGAAACCGTTTTCCACTTAAAGGGGGAAGTAACATGTCAAAATTAAAGCGTACGTACCGCAATATGTGGCGGGAATCGAAGCGGACAAAGTCCTTGCTGAAGTTCTTCAGTGTCGATGAGGCGAAGAAGAACGCGGATGGGGGTGGATCCTCGCATGGCTCGGAAGGACCGGAGAAATCCTACGGACGCATGCAGCTCGTCGGACTCATATTGGGGCCTCTGCTGTTTATCCTGACACTTCTGCTGCTCGATACGAAGGGGCTTGAAGCGGGCGGCGTCTTTGTCGTCGCTTCAACATTATGGATTGCCACATGGTGGATTACGGAAGCGATTCCGATTCCTGCAACATCACTCATGCCACTGTTTCTGTTTCCGATGGGTGGGGTCATGGATAGTGGGGCCGTCACGAGTTCCTACGGCAACGACATCATCTTTCTGTTCCTTGGCGGTTTCCTGATCGCACTCGCGATGGAACGCTGGAATCTACATACCCGCATCGCATTGACGATCATCAATGCGATCGGCACACGCACATCGATGATACTGCTTGGCTTCATGATAGCAACCGCGGCCCTGTCGATGTTCGTCAGCAACACTGCTGCCGTCATGATCATGATACCGATCGGGATGGCCATCATAAACGAAGCCCAGTCTCTCTCTTCATCTGCGCTTGAAGATGATCTGATGCGCTTTGAAAAATCGCTCGTGCTGGGCATTGGATATGCTGGTACGATCGGCGGTCTCGGTACATTGATCGGCACGCCGCCGCTTATCATAATGGCGGGTCAGCTGAAGGAAATCTTCGGCTATGACATGAGTTTCGCCCAATGGATGATGTTCGGTGTGCCGATCGTCATCATCTTCCTGGCACTCGCCTGGGCATTCATGAACTTTTTCGCCTTCCGGCACAATATGACCGAACTGCCGGGTGGACGCAAGATTATTACGGATGAACTGAACAAACTCGGCAAGATCTCCCGGGAAGAAGTACTTGTACTCATCGTCTTCCTGTTTGCCGCATTCATGTGGATCACGCGCGGATTCATATGGAGCAAGATCGAATTCACAAGCATGCTGACCGACGGCGCCATCGCTATGCTCGCATCGGTCATACTGTTTCTGCTGCCGACTGCCAAAAAGTCGAAGCGCATATTGGACTGGTCGGTTTCACGCGAGTTGCCGTGGGGCGTCCTGCTGCTGTTCGGCGGGGGCCTGGCACTTGCCGCCGCAATTGTCGAGACAGGCGTAGACCAGTGGCTCGGTGAGATGCTGAAAGGCGTCGAAGGCATCCACATCATCCTGGTGCTGGTCGTCGTTTCCGTGACGATACTGTTCCTCACGGAAATCACCTCCAACACGGCGACGGCGACGATGATATTGCCTGTACTGGCTGGACTGTCGATTGCACTTGAAGTCCACCCATTGACGCTCATGGTGCCCGCTGCCATGGCAGCGAACTGCGCATTCATGCTGCCTGTAGGGACACCACCGAATGCGATTGTGTTCGGGACCAATAAAATCAGCATCCAGGAGATGGCGAAGACTGGGTTTGGCCTGAACATCATCGGGGTCATCCTGATAGTGGCGTTCGTCTATGTGATGATGCCGCTCATATTCGGCATCAATCTGCTCGACTATAAAGGATGAGTTATGGAAATGGAAGCAGCTCATCAGAAAAGGCACAGACCATTGGTCTGTGCCTTTTTCATGTTCCCTAGTTGCCGATGACTTCAAAATCGTCCAGCGGCACGACATAGATGTTGCCGTCCTGGCTGCCGATGAATAGCGTATCATCTGCAATGACCGGTCCCGCGGGCGCAAGCACACCTTCAAGCGCCATTCTTCTGACGGGTGCGCCGCGTGTGATGTCCAGGCCCACGACCTCGCCTTCAACATTTGAGAAATAGACGATGCCATCTTTGGCGACCGGCGGTGCTTTCGCAGCCTTGTCTTCATACGCCCAGAGCTGTTCGCCGCTATTTAGATCGTAGGCGTAATAGGTTTTGGTTATGGGGCTTGCGACGAAGACTGTGCCTTCATGGATGATCGGAGCGCCTGATTTATTGTTTTTGACGAACTGGCCAGCCCCCAGTTATCTTGCCAGGCCATTTCACCGGTTGAGATGTCCAATGCATAAATCTCATGCTCAAGCTCCCCGTCCTTGTTGGAGATCAACCCCGTGGTGATGACAAGACCGTCGCTCACTGCAGCCGGCACATCATCGAGCCCCATGACGACATCCGGAAATTCAGTCTGCCACGCCATTTCATCTTTCTTCAGATCATATGCCGAGAAAGTGTAGGGGAGGGGGCCGCTGCCGCCGACATAGAGCTTATCCTCATGGATGTTCGGGGAGGACATGCTGACAGTGGACCCGATGTCTTCCTTATGGATGAGCGCCCCTTCATCGAGTGTCAGCTTATACAAAGTGCGGTCACCGGTCGTAATGTAGAGGTGATCTTTGTATATGGCAGGGGTGGGCATCACCTCGCCCTTTGTCCCATAGCGCCACACCAGCTTGCCGGTATCTGCATCAAGTGCCATTACGCCGCTCTCCCGGTGCCACGGATGGCCCTGTGCCGAAACATATCCTGGAGCCCGAAATTTTTGAAGAAGCTGTAGGCCCGATTTTTTTGGAAAAACCTGTTACCGTACCCGACGTACACCAAACCTTCGTGGTAGATGGCCTCAGAGTGTATCCAGTTTGGTGCCGTATTGTGCCACACCCGCTCGCCATTGTCGAGATCGAATGCCATGATGTCCCCTGAGTTATGGTTGCCGATGAATACTTTGCCATCTGCCACCACCGGTGTCGCCCGCACTTCGTCATCTGTCTCCAATGTCATATATTCAAGCGGTTCATGGCCGGAATCGATGACGGCATTATTGTCCGGTGAGAGCCGGTACTGCGTCCACTCCTGTGCCCCGAAGGCAGCCGTAGCAGAAGCGTTTTCTGCACCGGTGTGAGAAATCACAAACAGCGTGCCGACTGTGATCAAATACTTCAACAATAGTTTCATTTTCATCATACCCTTCAATTTGTGTGCCAATTGTAAATTTTACGTTTAGCATGTATTCTGTTAGGATATAAAACATAAAAGGGAAAAGGGAGCTAAAATACATATGGAAATTGAAAATAAAATAACAGATATGGAAAGGACGGAACTTGACAGTACGATGTCAAAACGTTTCGTCTGGGCAGTGGCCTATGGTTCAAGCATCGGTTGGGTGCATTCATCCTGCCTGGGGATTGGCTGTTGTCATCCGGCACACTCGGTTCAACACTCGGCATCACCATCGGTGGTATCCTGATGCTCATCATCGCTGTGGCATACGGGGACTGACGACACGCTTTCCGGTATCAGGCGGTGAATTTGCCTTCAGCTACGTTGGTTTCGGCAAATATGTGAGCTTCATCGCGTCATGGTTTCTGGCACTTGGCTACATATCGGTCGTCGCCTTGAATGCAAGTGCCTTCAGCCTACTGTTTAAATTTATTTTACCCGATTTCCTGGAGATAGGCTATCTCTACACAATCGCCGGCTGGGACGTCTATATCATGGAGGTCTTACTGTCATCGCTCGTGTTGATCCTGTTTGCGTTCATCTCGATCAAGAGCAGTGGATTATCCGGCAATCTCCAATTCATCTTTGCGCTATTCATGGCGATCGTCGTCACAATTCTGTTCGCCTGGTCGTTCTTTACCGGCGAATTTCAGTTGGCGAACGCAAAGCCGCTGTTTAATAGTGATAATGGCATCTGGACTTCAATCATTCTGATTGTCGCCGTCGCCCCTTGGATGTATGTCGGATTCGACAATATCCCCAAGCTGCTGAAGAGTTCAATTTCAGCCCGGATAAGACATTCAGGCTGATCGTCTTTGGTATCGTGGCTTCAATCGTCACGTACGTATTGATGATACTGGTGACCTCATGGGTCTACCCTGATGAGCAGACGATGGGTGGTGCACTTTGGGTGACCGGATCTGTCGTCCAGAGCTCTATGGGTGCCATCGGCATGACGTTGCTCGCACTCGCCATCTCATTCGGTGTGTTCACTGGCCTTAACGGCTTCTATATGTCATCATCGCGCCTATTGTTCGCGTTGGGGCGTGCGAAGTTCATCCCTTCTGCCTTCATGAAGGTCGGAAAGAACAAGACGCCGTATGTGGCCATCCTTTTTGTAATGGCGGTCTGTCTGTTGGCGCCTTGGCTTGGACGTACTGCCTTAAGCTGGATTGTCGATATGTCGTCGACGGGTGTATCGATCGCCTTTCTCATCACCAGCCTGGTCGCGGTCAAGTTCTTTAGGGTGAAGGAGAACTATAACCTCCTCTATGTCATATTCGGCGCACTCGGTGCCATCATATCACTGGCCTTCCTCGTACTTCTATTGTATCCGGGATCGCCTGCATCGCTCTCTGCCCCTTCCTACTGGGCTCTGGCGGCCTGGACGGTGCTTGGACTGTTGTTCTTCCTGTTCCAGTACAAGAGGCTGAACGCGTTGACTAAAGAAGAGCTTGACTATCTGATTTTAAATGAAGAAGAATGATTCAAGAAGCCCCCTGATGTAATCAGGGGGCCTCTTCTATCTTTGGGGCGATGAAAATGCTTTTTGAGATGTTACAGTTGTGTTACAATGGGTGGGATATGAAGATAAGTGACTCTTAAGCAGAGGAGACGACCCAAGTGAAACCGATATTAACCATTTTCGCCATACTGCTGTTAAGTGCATGTACACCGAGGGCGGAGCAGAATATTGGTTTTGAAGAATTCAAAGCCGAACGGCCGATACCCGGCACACTCAATCATGAAAACCTGCAGTTGGCCCAATCCTCCATCAACGATGTGGAGGCAGCGGAACTGAATGCAGAAGCCGTGGTTCATCAAACGGATGGAAAGAGTATCGATGATTTCTATACGCAGGAAGAGCGAAATAACTTGAGTGCAATGATTGATCATCTGGAACAGATCCATCAGGATGTGGTGGGAATCTGGAACGAGGATTTCAGCCCACTGAAGAGAAAATATCAATGGGCGGCTCTTACCTCCAGTGAATTGGCTCCTGCGCTCGAGTCGCTGCATGAATCCTACAATACGCTCGAGATGGAGTTGGATGGCATGCAGATTCCTGAATATCTGAAGCCGGTCCATGCTGAATATTTTGAACAGCTGAAGTCGGATCTCGGGCTCGCGATTTCAAACCGCACCCTTGCCCTGATCGAGTTCAAGCTAATGAATCAGGAAGAAGAATATGATATGAACGAAACGATGTTCGAAGTCCATATGGGCAATAGCAGGAAGTACATGTCCAACGCTGCGGATACGATCAATCATCTGGAAAACCTGGAATCCGCCTTCCATGACGAAGACCGGTATATTGTGACGGAGAAATAGAAAAAAGGGTGGTTCCGCTAGCGGAACCACCCTTTTTAGCTATGCATGATAATTATTTCTCTTCATCGTCCTTGTTTTCTTCGTCACCGTCAACGCCATATTTGTCGACGATGCTGTCGCCTTTTTCGCTGACAGTATCCCATTTGTCACCAGCGCCTACCTTATCAGCGTGCTGATCGCCGAATTCTTTGGCGTCGTCCCATTTATTGGAGACGTTCTCACGTGTATCTTTGTCTTTCGCTTTGTCGACCAAGTCTTTTGCCTTGTCGAATAGTCCTTTTTTCTCTTCTGCCATGAATAATCCACTCCTTCTATAAGAATCTAAGCTGTCTTTCAAGCTACATTCAAGCTACATTGAACAATACCTATATATATAGGCTGTTAAACATGAAAAATGAAAACAGGGAGAATCACTGCAATAAGCAGTGATTTTCTATAATTATTTTTTATCGTTATTGAAAGCGTCTGTTGCTTTATCTTTCACATCATTGGCTGCGTCTTTCACTTTGCCTTCTGTTTCTTGGCGTTTACCTTCTTCTTTAGTCTTTTCATCGTTCATTAAATCTCCGGCAGCCTTTTTGGCTTTGCCCATCAATTGATCTTTTTTGCTTTCTTCAGCCATATTAACACCTCTTGGAAATTTTTCGTTACACAACTACAATGCCCGAATCCATAAGAAAATAAACATTTCCTTGTTATATCCGCTGAAATTGTCTTTGCTATCATGTAGTATATGGTTTTGGAAGGTATAAATGACAGGGGTGGAGAAATGTTTGCGATAAATGGAAGATTCAATCAGACATTTAGGGAATTTGATACGTATAAGAGGCTGGGGATCGTCAGCTTGACGACTTCACGGCATAAAGAAAGTGTAAAACAGCTGAAACGAGGCGATGAATTCGCATTATATAGCACCAGGCAAGGTTTCCTTGGCATTGGGCGGGTAGTGGAGCCGGCCGTACCCTTTGAAGCATTTAAAATGCATTCAGGTGGAAAGCTCATCGAGTACGATGAATATCCCTTCAAGGAAATCCAGCGCATCAATCCGCATTTTGGAAAAGAGGAATATGTATTGCGCGTCGAATGGGTGACGGTCGTCGAGTCGGATGACGATGGTCTGATGATCGGCGAGTATGAAGCGGCTGACCCGGTCACGCAATTGGATGCCGACATGACCCAACGGGTACGTAATGCATTCGACCTCAAATGATAAAGAAACCCTCCAAATTGGAGGGTTTTTTCATGAAGCTCTTTTGGAGAGCAGTCTGTCTCCTGCTTCCGTCAATTCTATATGGCTGTAGTAGAAGTCATAGTCGAACGGTGTCAGTATAAGCAAGCCCTTTTGGGCCATAAGCCGCATATGGAAATCGACCGTCCTTATATCGTATTCGGCCATGCTTGTATTCGGATAGTCAAACAGATCATGTTTGACATTATATAATATTTTATATTCCAGCTCGGTATCATAAGAGATATTCATATCATCACTCCTGACATAATATTATAGGAACGTATGTTCTTAATGTCAAACAAATCATTGTTATATATGTAAAAGCCATATTTTATGTTTAAGGTATGACATCATGTGGAACACTATATAGTGTAACGAAAAACATTTAAGGAGTGATTCAGTTTTGACTAAAAAAGTCGCTATACTGATGACGGATATGGTAGAAGATATCGAATATACGAATCCAGTAGAAGCCATCAAAGCGGATGGCCACACAGTTGAGGTCATCGCACCGGAAGCTGGCGAACTGGAAGGTAAACAAGGCGGTAAATTCAAAGCCGATAAAGGCATAAATGATGTACAGCCAAATGATTACGATGCAGTATTCATTCCAGGCGGATTCTCGCCGGATCTGTTGCGCTCAGATGAAGAAGGCCGTTTCGGCAAGTTTGCCAAACACTTCCTTGAAGAGGATAAACCGACTTTCGCCATCTGTCACGGTCCACAAGTGCTGATCGATACAGATATGCTGAAAGACCGCAACATCACATCCTTCATTTCTGTACGGAAGGACCTGGAGAACGCAGGGGCGAAAGTGCACGACAAATCAGTCGTAGTATGTGGCAACCTCGTATCCAGCCGTCAACCGGATGATCTTGAAGACTTCAACCGTGAAGTAAAAGCACAGTTGGATAAATAAAACATCCCATTGAAAAAGGTGGATCCATTTAAGGATCCACCTTTTTTTATGTTGCATGACGCTGTTGGAACCTGAACCGCTATCAAGCAGTGTGCGAAAGAGGATTACTCCACAGTGATTGTCCGCGCCTTCGCATGTGGGTCGCCGAAATGGTCGAATGTGGCATAGGCGATTGTATATTCGCCGGGAGTTTCCGTATCGACCTCACCCGAAATATGGAGGCGGTAAGTGATGTCGCTGCCGTCGACGTCTATTACCTGGACATCTTCTTTCGGGTCGAAATCGCTCCCTTGTTCAATCGTCTGGTCTTCGAGTCCAAGGAAAGTGATCGCAGAACCGGCTTCCGACTCCTCCGCATCATCATTCTCTTCCTTGCCTGCGAGTTGCGCCTCTGTCGGTGGGATCATCGGGACACGGTCGCCCTGGCCATTCACCACTTCTATCACCCTCGTATATGTGGACCAGTAGTTGCGGCTATTCTCCACACGATAGGTGACCGTATAGCTGCCGGGGCGGCTGGTGTCGACGTTATTGCTGGTGACCTCTATATTGCCGGTGATGTTGCCGTCATAGCTATCGACGGCATAGACGCCTGCCCTGGGATTGAACCGGCTGCCGACCTGGACCTTGAAGTCACCTTTCTTTTGGACCCCTTTGATGGCAGGTTGGTTGCCGCCATGGGCGGCAATTTCCTCTTCCATTGTCGGTCCTTTATAATCGGCATACTTGGAGTCGGCTTCGTTGCTTTCTTCATTGGAGTCCGCCTGCTGCACCTGGAGTTCCTCGTCGAGGAGTTCTCCGGTGATGGGGGCGACGGGGAGAAGTCCCGCCAAAAATTTTATGATTGTACTTGAATCCATCGTAGTCACCTCAATATCGGTTTAGGGATGATATCCCGCAAAGTATGTTTATCAAGTTCTGCAAGATATGCCTTCAAGGCATCGTTTAAGACAAAGCGCAGTCCGCAGACAGGTGTCAGGATGCATTCATTGTTCTCGGAAAAACATTCTGCCATGTGGAAGTTATCTTCTGTCTGCCGGACGACTTCGCCGACATTTATCTCTTCTGGTCTACAGTTTAGCATAATCCCGCCACCGCGACCACGTACAGTCTTGATGTATTCAAGCTTTGCCAGATGATGGACCACTTTCGTCAAATGGTTTCTCGAGATGTTATAGAATCCCGCTATATCGTCAATCTGCACCTTTTTATCTTCATTCATGCCGAGGTACATGAGCGCCCTCAAGGAATAGTCCGTATATAATGTCAGTTTCACTGCAATCAACTCCTTTCAATGATTATACACCGGTTGGCAGTATCAATAAATAGAAGGAACTTGATGCAACAGTTTCTGTGAACAATTTGTGAAAACTTCTACATATACTTGAAAAGCAGCTGGATACGCTTTATTATAAAGATGCATAAGAAATATATCTTTAAAAATAAAGGGGTTCTGTAAATGATTACCGAAACTAAAAAAGATATCATCAAAGCGACGATCCCAGTATTGGAAGAGCATGGTACCACAATCACATCCGTATTCTATGGAAGAATGTTCGAGGCACACCCTGAACTTTTGAATATCTTCAACCAGACGAACCAGAAAATAGGGGATCAGCCTAAGGCGCTCGCCATGACGGTCCTTGCTGCAGCCAAGCATATTGATAATCTGGATGCGATCGTGCCACATGTAGTCGGTATCGCACACAAACACCGCGCACTCGAGATTCTGCCGGAACACTATCCGATCGTAGGGAAATATCTGCTCGAAGGCATCAAGGAAGTGCTCGGCGACCAGGCGACTCCAGAAATCATCGATGCATGGGGTGACTACTACAATCAGATTGCCCAAGTATTCATAGACGTCGAGAAAGATATGTATAAAGATGCTGCGTGGGATGGCTTCAAGCCTTTCATGGTTAAAAAGAAAGAAGTCATGACACCTGAAATCGTCAGGTTTACAGTAGATGCTGAGGATGTTGATAAAACATTCACAGCGGGCCAGTACATCACGGTCAAAGTGCACCCATCCGGCTACCCGTATGATGCGCTCCGCCACTACTCGATCTGCTCCAATTCAACTGAGGACGGCATCACCTTTGCTGTCAAACGTGAAATGGCGGGCGGAGAGAAAGGCGTTGTTTCCAACTACCTGCATGATGGCATTGAAGAGGGGGACGTCCTCCATCTTTCTGCCCCTGCCGGAGACTTCAAAGTTGAGGAAGACCATGATAAGCTGCTCTTCATCGCAGGCGGCGTCGGTGCGACACCGGTGATGGCGATGGCTGAAGATGCGATTGAAAAAGGCAAAGATGTAAAATTCGTCTACAGCGCCATCAACAAGGATTTCCAGCCATTCAAAGACCAGTTTGCTTCGCTGGAAGAGAATGGTGCCGACATCACGGTGAAATACAGCGAACCGGACGGCTATCTGAACCGCTCCGACTTCGGAGAACTCGACGGCCGTGAAGTCTACATCTGCGGTTCCATGCGCTTCATGGATACGATGATCGAAGAACTGGCTGCTTTGGATATCGACGATTCCCGCATCCACTTCGAACCATTCGGTCCGAAAATGAGTCTCCAGACCGTCTAGAATTTCAATCTGGATCATCCAACACATTCCATATAGACCTGTACACCCATCCGCCCCTAATCGGATGGGTGTATTTTTGTACGTGTTTTTGTTTATATTATGTTTATATCGGTGTGATAAGATATTTACGGAAGGAGTGGGGAGACGTGCAGAAAGTGATGGTAGTGGAAGACGATCCGCATATCAGGCAACTTGTATCCATATATCTTAAGCAGGATGGCTACAAAGCCATATTGGCAGAATCGGCGGACGACGCGCTCGGCCAACTCGAGGATGATGAAGTGGATCTCGCTGTCGTGGATGTCATGATGCCGGGTATGGATGGCTTCAAGCTTACTGAGATACTGAGTGGTGATCTGGATATTCCGGTCATTCTGCTCACGGCCAAGGGTCAGCTGGAAGATAAAGGACGCGGGTTTACAGCGGGAGCGGAGGACTACATCGTCAAACCATTTGAACCGGAAGAGCTTATCTACAGGGTACGTGCCGTGCTCAAGCGCACACAGCCGGACAGCCATTCAGTGTTGACCTACAACGGCGTCGTCCTTGACCGCATCCACTATGAGGTCAGGGCCCATGATAAGACGTTCATGCTGCCGGTCAAGGAACTCGAGCTGTTTGCCTGTCTGATGGAGACCCCGGAGCGGGTGGTGACCCGTGATTATCTTGCAGAAGCGGTGTGGGGAGACATTGAATCGGGTGCCTACACAATCAATACACACATCAACCGGCTCAGGCAGAAGCTTGAGAAGCACCGCGTGCCTTTGGAAATCGTCACCATCCGTGGCATCGGCTATAAGCTGGAGGGGGAGGCATGAAACAGTCCCTGAACAGAAAATTCATAATCGGGCTGGTCATCGTCATCGCTTTAAGCGCATTGACTGCATTGCTTGCAGCAAATATCCTCTACATGCTCCATTCGAAACCGAAGATGGACCAGGCACTTGTCGACACTGCTGAAACGTTCGTCGCAGGTCTGGAAAAGGCCGATATGACTGAAGCGGCAATCGATGAGCATCTGGAACTTTTTACAGCCCTCGGTTACCAGGGGGCCATGATCAAACGGGAAGATGTAATGGGGAAGGGTCAGAAACGATCGATTTCAACAGTACTGCCGTCACATCGGCAGGTGAGCCATTCGACCGGACGGAACTCTCTTTGGCAATCGTCCGGGATGTCATGGATGGTGGTGTGTACCAGGGTGAAGCGGCAACACTCGCCAATTGGTTCATGATGGGCCACTTCATGAACGATGTGAGGAATACGGTCGGGGTATCATTCGAAACTGGGGGCACACAGTATGCCCTCTTCATCAAGCAGGACAGTGCCTTGATGTTCAGTGAATTCCATATCATTGGACTGGTCTTCTTCCTGACCGTCTTCATAGTCGGTCTCATATCGATCATCCTCATGTCCCGGCGCATGGCGACGGTGCTCGGCAGGTTGTCTACGGCGGCGGATGAGATCAGAAGAGAAAATTTCGACTACGCCATTGAGCCGGAAAACTATGCACCGGATGAAATCGGGCAACTGGCCGTCAGTCTCGATGCCATGCAGGGACAGCTGAGTGAGAATCGCTACATGCGCCAGAAGTTCATCAGCGATGTCACCCACGATCTGCAATCACCGTTGCTTAATATCCAAGGCTATTCCAAGCTGATGATGGACCAGGACTTGCCTGAAGGCCTCCGCCAGCCGGCAGAAGTGGTCCATCAGGAAGCGAGGCGCCTGTCTGCACTGGCCAGGCAATTGACGGTGCTCAACCGTTTTGACGATCAGACATATCAGGTGAAGCATGAAGCCATCAGGCTTGATCGCCAAGTGCAGGAAGTCATCCGTGCATTTTCATGGCGTCTCGATCAGGAAGGGATAGACTTGTCCTATACTCTTGATGAGGTAACGGTCAAATCCGATCCGCATCTGCTCTATAACGTCTGGGATAACCTTGTGTCGAACGCCATCAAGTATTCGGGGCCGGGTGATGAAATATTCATCAGGCTCACTGACGCAGGCGACCGGGTGAAAGTGATCTTCAGCGATACCGGCACCGGTATCAGGGCAGAAGATATGGATCAGCTGTTCGAGCGCTTCTACCGCGTGGACCAGTCGCGTTCGACGAATGGTTCAGGCCTTGGACTTGCGATCGTCAAAGAGACGCTTGATATGCTCGGCGGCGAAGTGGAAGTCGAAAGTGAATTTGGTGTAGGCACGACATTTACAATTACATTGAAGAAATAACAGGAGGATTCATAATGGAAAGAAAATGGGGCATTAATTTTATCAGGGTGGCAGCGGCATTCGGGCTGCTCGGTGTATTCATCGGTTCACAGATGGCGGGGGAGATGGATTACGCAATCCGGCCGATTCACACGCACGTGCTTCTGGTGGGCTGGCTCTCCATGTTTGCATGGGGCATCTTCTACAGCATCTACACGGTACGGCATAAAGTGCTTGTGCACATCCACGGTGTAACGGGAATTTTAGGGGCGGTGCTGCTGACTGTCGGCATGTATTTCTATATGCTTGATCCATTCAATATGAATGAAACGTTCACAACAGTCCTGTTCATCGTCGGCGGCAGTGTATTGCTGCTTGCCTTCCTGATGTTCCTTGTCATCACCTTCTTCGTTGAACCACGTACAGAAAAATAAAATAATCGCTCCCCTTTTTAAGGCAAAGGGGAGCTTTTTATGTTTTAATGCATATTAAGAATGTATCGGATTCACGATACGGAAATGAGGTGGCACGCTTGGCCTACATATTGCTTATCATTGGTTTTGTCCTTCTGATCAAGGGCGCGGATTACTTTGTGCAGGGGGCTTCAAATATTGCAGTCAAACTCAATGTTTCGCCGCTTCTTGTCGGTTTGACGATCGTCGCGCTTGGGACGAGTTCCCCGGAGGCGACTGTTGCCATCCTCGCGGCATTGGATGGCAGTGCAGGCGTTGTCCTCGGCAACGTCATCGGCAGCAACATCGTAAATATAACTGTTGTGGTCGGCTTGACGGCAGTAATCGCCCCGCTTACGGTACAGAGTGAAACAGTGCGCAAAGAGATTCCCTTCGCCCTGCTCGGGGCGGTTGTGATGATGGTCCTTATGATGGACACATTCCTCCAAGATAGCCCAAGCAATGCGATTACACGTGGGGACGGCATCATCATCCTGCTGTTTTTCCTGATATTTCTGTACTATGTATTTGAAATGGCACGCAAAAATCGGTCCGGTACAGTGGCTGAAGCACCAACCGACTACGGTGAACCCTGGTGGAAGAATATCCTATCCACTTTAGGTGGCCTGGCCGCCATCATCATCGGGGAGAGATGGTCGTGTCGAGCGCGACTGAAATCGCCTTGGCACTCGGCATGAGCGAGGCGCTGGTCGGTTTGACGATTGTGGCAGTCGGCACTTCTCTGCCGGAAATCATGACTTCTGTAACCGCCGCATTGAAGGGTAAGGGGGATATGGCAATCGGCAACGTAGTCGGCAGCAATATCTTCAATATATTCTTCGTCACCGGCACTGCCGCGACCGTCAGCCCGATAGCTGCGGAATCCAAGCTGTTCCTGGACGGTTTCGTCATGGTTGGTTTGACTGTGCTGCTTCTGATATTTTCGCGGACACACTTCTCCATCGGCAGAAGGGAAGGGGCATTTATGCTGGTGGCATATACGGCCTATCTGATCTATATCATCATCCGGAATTGAATAATGGACAGTGATGGACTAAACCCCGGCTGAATCTGATTGTCATCAGGTTCAGCCGGGTTTTTAAATCAATTGGATTGATTCTGCCTTTTGGCGGCGATCAGTGTGTTGTTGAGCACCATGGTGATGGTGAGCGGGCCGACGCCGCCCGGTACAGGGGTGATGTAGCTTGCCTTCTCACTGGCCGAATCGAAGTCGACGTCTCCGACGAGCTTGCCATCTACGACGCTGTTGCCGACATCTATGACGACGGCACCTTCCTTCAGATGCTCGCCTTTAATGAGGCCCGGCTGTCCGACGGCGCTGACTATGACATCGTAACCCTTCAGCTTATCGGTCATATTACGGGTGCGGGAGTGCATGAGTGTGACCGTGGCGTTCTGGTCGGTCAGCAGTTTTGCGACCGGCTGCCCGACGATGTGGGAGCGTCCGATGACGGCGACATCCTTGCCTTCTAGTGGACCGGTATGCTTCAGGAGCTCCATTATGCCGAGCGGTGTGCATGGCACGAATGCCTCTTGTCCGGTGTAGAGACGTCCGATGTTGACCGGATGGAAGCCGTCGACATCTTTATCCGGTGCGATCGCCTCCAACACCTTCTCTTCGCTGACCTGGCCAGGAAGCGGCACCTGGACAAGGATGCCGTTGACGGTATCATCGTCATTCAGCCGTGCGATGATGTCCAGTACTTCCTGCTCAGTGACCGTCCCGTCGAGCTGTACGATTTCTGAAGTCATGCCGATCTTTTCGGCTGCCTTATTCTTTGACCGTACATAGCTGAGTGACGCGCCATCGTCGCCTGCAATGACGACGGTCAAGTTTGGCGTCGTACCTGCTTCCTTCAACTTTTCGACTTCAGCGGCAAGGTCAGCGCGGTAGTCCTTCGCTATCTCCCTGCCGTTCAATAGTTCTGCTGTCATGTGAAAGCCCTCCTGGATTCTATCTATTTCTCCTTCATTATCCAACAACTGAGCATAAATTTCCAGATTGAAGACCATAAAATTCTGAAATCAGAAGAGATTGAACGAGTTAATTACCGTATAATAAATTATAAAAATAAAAATTATTTAGTTCATATACAAACTATAACAATTAAAATTAATTTATTGTTCGTTTTTAAGTTGATTATATAGGACTCTATTGTTAAACTGAATCTGAGAAATAAACATCCGCATAAAAGAGAGGGTTACGTTCATGACAGTAGGAGTGATTATGGGAAGTTCTTCAGACTGGTCGACGATGAAACATGCGTGCGACATGCTGGATCAGCTATCCGTCCCTTATGAAAAGAAAGTGGTCAGCGCCCACAGGACGCCTGAAATGATGATGGACTATGCCAAGGCCGCCAAGGGCCGGGGCATCAAAGTGATCATCGCAGGTGCGGGGGTGCTGCCCATCTGCCGGCATGGTGGCGTCGATGACCCACATACCGGTCATAGGTGTGCCGATCGAGTCGAAGGCGTTGAATGGCCTCGACTCGCTGTTGTCCATCGTCCAGATGCCAGGCGGCATCCCTGTCGCGACGACGGCGATAGGTAAGGCGGGGAGCACGAATGCAGGCATACTCGCGGCAAAGATGTTGGCGATTGGCGATGCTGCCCTCTATAGCCGACTGGAAGCCTATACGGAGACTTTGGAAGAGAAAGTGGAGGGAATGCAGAATGAGCTCGATTGAACTGGGCGGTACGATAGGCATAATAGGTGGCGGACAACTCGGGAAGATGCTCGCACAGAGCGCTTTGAGGATGGGGTATAAAGTCGCGGTGCTCGACCCTTCTGAAGATGCGCCGGCAAGAAGTACGTGCCATACATTCATCCATGCGGAATTCAGCGATTTTGCGTCACTTAAGGAACTATGCGGATTGTCGGACATCGTCACATATGAATTCGAGAATATCGATGCCCACATACTGCGCACATTAGTGGATGACTACCATATCCCCAGGGCGCCGAGACGGTTCTGACGCTGCAGAACAGGGATTACGAGAAGACGGCGATCGAAGAGGCGGGTGCGGCCATCGTCCCTTATGCGAAAGTAGCGACACGGGACGCGCTCGCGTCATTCGCCGCCACCAATGGCTATCCTGTCATCGTCAAGACCGCAACGGGCGGCTATGACGGCAAGGGTCAGATGGTGATCGAATCACAGGCGCAAATGGAACACCTCGACATTCCATTTGACCAGGCGGAATGGGTCGCCGAAAAATACCTGCAGTTGGAACGCGAAGTATCATTGACTGTCGCCAGAAGTACGACAGGCCAGGTCGAATATTTCCCGCTTCAGGAAAATCTGCACAAGGACCAGGTCCTCTACCGCACGATCGCGCCAGCGGGTGTCGATGCGCAGTATACCGCCAAAGCGCAGGAAGCGGCACGTAAAATTATGGATAAGCTCCATTTCACCGGCGTGTTCACGATAGAATTCTTCATCGATCAGGACGGTTCGCTGTATGTGAACGAAATCGCCCCAAGGCCCCACAATTCGGCCCACCATACGATCGAATCATGCAACATCAGCCAGTTTGATGCACATATACTGGCGATCCTCGGCCATCCGATGCCTGCTGTCCATCAGCACCAGCATGCAGTCATGATGAATCTGCTCGGTGCCGATCTGGACCGCCTTGAACAGACGCTTTTCACAAATCCGGAGTGGCACGTCCACGTCTACGGCAAGACAGCGCGCAAACCGGCAAGGAAGATGGGGCACGTGACGGTGCTTACTGACGATGTCGCAGAAACACTCGACCGGTTGGAAGAGAATTTCATCAAGGAGGAGTCATGATGCTCGTTTACGAAGGAAAGGCAAAACGTGTCTACAGGACAGAAGATGCGGCATACCGCATTGAATATAAGGATGAAGTGACGGCCGGTAATGGGGAGAAGCACGACTACATGACAGGTAAAGGACGGCTCAATAACCTGATCTCCTCAGGCATATTCGAATATATGAAAAAGCACGGCATCGACTCCCATTATATAGAACGCATCAGTGAGACCGAACAGCTGGTCAGGCCCCTTGACATCATTCCGCTTGAAGTGGTCGTACGGAACTATGCCGCCGGCAGCATCGTCAAACGCCTCGGACTCGAGACGCATCAGGCGATGACCCCACCGTTGGTCGAGTTCTTCTATAAAGAAGACGCACTCGGCGATCCGCTCCTCACGGATGACCATATCGCCATGCTCAACCTGGCAAGTGTGGCGGAAGTCGCCCACCTTAAAGAGCAGGCCCTTAAGATCAATGACGTGTTGAAGAAAATGATGGAAGAGATGGGGCTGTCGCTGATCGATTTCAAGATCGAGTTCGGCAAAGACCAGCACGGTGCCATCATGCTTGCAGATGAAATCTCGCCGGATACATGCCGCATCGTGGATATGGAGAGTAAAGAGAATTTCGACAAAGACGTCTACCGCAACAGTACAGGATCACTGATTGATACCTACAGCGCATTTTATAAAAAGATGGAGGCACTCATATAATGAAGAAGATTGAACTGATCGTCACACTGCAGCCGCAAGTATTGGATACACAAGGTGAGGCCCTGAATCGGGCGGTCCACGAACTGGGCCATGAGGAAATCAACGACATCCGTGTCGGCAAGGTGCTCTACTTCGACATCGATGAAACAGACGAGGCGAAAATCGATGAGAGCGTCCGTCGGTTGTCCGAGAAACTATTTGCCAATACGGTCATCGAAACATACTCCTACACTATCCTCGACGAGGTGGCTGAATGATGAAATTCGCTGTGATACGCTTTCCAGGGTCGAACTGTGATAGGGATATGCTGAACGCCATCCTGAAGTCCGGCGGGGAAGCGGACTATGTCGATTACCGGGAGACGTCGCTTGAAGGTTATGATGGCGTCCTGATTCCAGGCGGCTTCAGTTTTGGGGACTACTTGAGGAGTGGCGCGATGGCTGCTGTAGCGCCGGTGACGAAAGCAATCGTCGAAGCAGCAGAAGCAGGGAAGCCGGTAGCCGGCATATGCAACGGCTTCCAGATACTGACTGAAATCGGCCTGTTGCCGGGTGCGCTCATATTCAATGACACCCACACCTTCATCTCAAGGGATGAAACGCTGAAGGTGACCAACAGCCGCACTGCATTCACAACGGGGTATCAGCCTGATGAAACGGTCACTTTCCCAATCGCGCATGGAGAAGGGCACTACTACTGTGATGATGAGACTTATGATGCGCTCAAACAGAACAATCAGATTGTCTTGAAATACACGGACAACCCGAACGGCTCGCGTGGCGACATTGCGGGCATCATCAATGAAGCGGGCAATGTCCTCGGCATGATGCCGCATCCGGAACGCGCACTCGAAGCGTTGCTCGGCAGTGATGACGGCAAAAAAATCTTTGAAAATATGGCAAACTGGGAGGCCGCTCATAATGAAATTCAATGAACCGACAGAACAGATGATCAAAGACGACAAGCTCTATACAGAGATGGGCTTGACGGATGCAGAATACAAGCATGTAGTGGAGATACTCGGCAGGGAACCGAACTATACGGAAACCGGCATATTCTCGGTCATGTGGAGTGAACATTGCTCGTATAAGCATTCGAAGCCGTTCCTAGGCCAATTCCCGACATCAGGGGAACGCGTATTGATGGGACCGGGTGAAGGCGCAGGCGTCGTCGACATCGGCGACAACCAGGCCATCGTCTTCAAAGTCGAATCCCATAACCACCCTTCTGCAGTCGAACCTTACCAAGGGGCAGCAACGGGTGTCGGCGGGATCATCCGTGATATCGTCTCAATGGGCGCGCGTCCTATCGGATTATTGAATTCCCTCCGCTTCGGCGAGCTATCTGAAGCGAATAACCGCTGGCTGCTCAGAGGCGTTGTATCCGGCATCGGCGGCTACGGCAACTGCATCGGCATCCCGACCGTCTCCGGAGAAGTCGAATTCGATTCTTCATATGACGGCAACCCGCTCGTCAACGCCATGTGTGTCGGGGTCATCGACCACGACCAGATACAAAAGGGACGGCCAAAGGTGTCGGCAACAAAGTCATCTATGTCGGCCTGAAGACAGGACGGGACGGCATCCACGGCGCAACTTTCGCGTCTGAAGAGTTATCTGAGGAATCAGAGTCGAAGCGTCCATCGGTGCAGATCGGAGACCCATTCACCGGCAAAAAACTGATGGAAGCGACTCTTGACGCCATCAACCAGCCTGAACTCGTCGGCATCCAGGATATGGGGGCGGCAGGTTTGACATCATCAAGTGCCGAAATGGCGGCCAAAGGTGAATCGGGCATGGCGCTCTACCTCGACCAGGTGCCTGTCAGGGAAGACGGCATTTCCCCATACGAAATGATGTTGTCGGAAACACAGGAACGCATGCTGCTTGTCGTAAAGGACGGCACAGAGGATAAATTCCTCAAGATGTTCGACGGATATGAACTCGATTCCGCGGTCATCGGTGAAGTGACGGATTCCGACCGTCTCGAACTCTTCTATGAAGGCGAGAAGTACGCGGATATTCCCGTACAGCCACTGTCCGATGAGGCACCTGTCTATGTGCTGGAAGGCAAAGACCCAGGGGTTGACGACAAAACATATGACTACAGTAAAGAAGATCTGAACGCGGCATTCGATGCACTGCTCGGCCATCCGAATCATGGTTCAAAGCGCTATATATATGAACAATACGATAATCAGGTCGGTTCGAACACCGTCCAGAAGTTGGGATTCGGCTCAGGCATCGTCAGAGTGGAAGGTACGGATAAGGCCATCGCGATGACGGTTGACGGCAAGAGCCGCTATGTCTATGCCGATCCGTTCAATGGCGGTAAAGAAGTCGTCGCGCAGGCGTTCAGGGACATCATATCGACTGGTGCACTCCCGCTTGCCATGACTGACTGCCTGAATTACGGCAGTCCTGAAAACCCTGAAATCTACCATCAGCTTGATGCTTCGACGCGCGGTATGGCAGAAGCGTGCCGGACGCTGTCGACACCGGTCGTATCCGGCAACGTCAGCCTATACAACGAATCCAAAGGCACAATATTGCCAACGCCGGTCATCGGCATGGTTGGTCTGATAGAAGATGTGCGCTTCATGGAAAATCTCCATGTACAGGCGGGGGATTCAATCTATCTGGTGGGCGAGACATATAAGAGCTTTGCCGGCAGTCAGCTTGAAAAACTGGTTGATGGAGACATTTCGAAGCAGGAACGCCACATCGACCTGGAGCTCGAATACAACCGCGGCATGGATCTCAGGGAGCGTCTGAAGAACGGTGGCATCAAAAAGATCGCACCAATCGGCCGTGGCGGCATCGCCATCAAACTGGCGCAGCTTGCAGCCTTCCACCATCTCGGAGTGGACGCGTCACTCGATATGGACGGGAAGATCTCTTTGCAGAAAATGCTTCCCGCTACATCGTCATCGGAGCAGGTGGACAAGATATTGAAGACGCTGTCGAAATCGGGGTCCTGACAGAAGATGCATTCAAAGTAGCAACGCGTGATATGACGATAGAACGTAGCCTGGACGCCATCTCAAACACATGGGAAGGGGCAATCCCGAAATGTATGACATCCGTGGACTAAATGAAGAGTGCGGCATATTCGGTGTGTACGGCCATCCGGATGCCGCCGAATTGACTTATATCGCACTGCACAGCCTCCAGCATCGGGGCAGGAAGGGGCCGGCATCGTCTGTTCGAACGAAGAGTACCTTTTCGGCGCACGCGGCATGGGCCTTTTGACCGAAGCGCTCTCCAGGGAACAGCTGGCATCGCTGCATGGCTTTCCGCACGCCATCGGCCATGTAAGGTACGCAACAAGCGGTGGCAGCGAGCTGTCGAACGTCCAGCCATTCCTGTTCAAAAGCCATAGAGGGGACCTCGGGCTTGCGCATAACGGCAATCTTGTCAATGCCATGAGCGTCCGTGAGGCTTTAGAAGACGACGGGGCGATTTTCCAGACTTCATCGGACACTGAAACATTGGCACATCTGATCCGTAAAAATAAAAGCCCGGACAGGAAAACGCGCATCAAGACGGCGCTCAGGCAGATCAAGGGCGCTTTCGCCTTCGTCATCCTGGACGAAGAGGCATTGACCATCGCCCTGGATGATCATGGTGTGCGTCCGCTCATGCTCGGCATGATAGACGGTGCCTATTGCGTCGCCAGCGAAACGTGTGCCTTCACCGCAATCGGTGCAGAGTACATACGTGATATTGAACCCGGCGAACTGATTACATTGAGTGAAGCAGGCATCGACTTCGACCGTTATACGGACGCGTCGCATCCGAATATGTGCTCGATGGAGTACATCTACTTTGCGCGGGCCGACTCGGAATTCCGCAATACATCCACATACACGATCAGAAAATCGCTCGGTCAGCAGTTGGCCAGGGAAATGGATGTGGATGCGGATATAGTGATCGGCGTGCCGGACTCGAGCCTTGCCGCTGCAAAAGGATTTTCTGAAGAATCCGGAATCCCACAGGAGCAGGGACTGTTGAAAAACCGCTATGTGGGACGGACATTCCTCTCCAAAGGGCAGGAAGCACGCGAGCGGGCAGTGCGCATGAAGCTCTCCCGGTGCGTGATGTTGTTGAGGGCAAGCGCATCATCGTCATCGATGATTCGATCGTGCGTGGGACGACCAGCCGGTATATCGTCAAGGCATTGAAGAAGGCGGGCGCTAAAGAAGTCCATATGGGCGTCTCATCTCCGCCGCTTAAAAATCCATGCTTCTATGGCATCGATGTCTCAACCCATGCTGAAATCATCGCTTCATCGAAATCGACAGAGGAGATCCGCCGTGAGATCGGTGCTGACTCCTTGAGTTATCTGTCGGTCGACGCGATGCATGATGTGTACCATTCATATGGTTCGAAAGGCCAATGCGATGCCTGCTTTACAGGCAATTATCCAATAGAGATTATCGACCGGCTCCTGCCGCAGGAGAAGGATCAGAAGACGAAAGGGGTATGAGCATGTCAGAACAGTATAAGGATGCCGGAGTCGACATCACGGCCGGATATCAGGCAGTCGATAAGATCCAAGCACATGTAAAACGGACGATGCGTCCGGAGGTCATCGGAGGGATTGGGGGGTTCGGTGCCGCTTTCGACCTGTCACAGCTGAATATGAAAGCCCCTGTCCTTGTTTCCGGCACTGATGGTGTCGGTACGAAATTGAAGCTGGCGATCGATTCAAACCGTCACCGTACAATCGGTGTGGACGCCGTGGCGATGTGCGTCAACGACATCATCACAACCGGTGCAGAGCCACTGTACTTCCTTGATTACATCGCGGTCGATAAGGTCATTCCTGAGCACATCTCCGACATCGTCGAAGGCATTTCAAATGGCTGTACGGACGCAGAATGCGCCTGATCGGCGGTGAGACCGCGGAGATGGGGATATGTACGGTGCAGGCGAATATGATATCGCCGGTTTTGCTGTAGGCGCCGTCGAGAAGGATGCCTATATAGATGGGACAGCTGCAAAGCCTGGGGACACGATCATCGGACTGGCTTCAAGCGGCATCCATTCGAACGGCTACAGCCTGGTCAGGAAATGGCTTGCCGACTACTCGGTCGACGTCGAAGGGATGCTGGACGGCAGACCGATCATCGATCATCTGCTTGAGCCGACGCGCATCTATGTCAAGGCGATCAAAAAAGTCAGGGAAGAGATCAGCATCAAGGCGATGAGCCATATCACAGGTGGTGGCTTCATCGAAAACATACCGCGGGCGTTCCCGGATATCTGGGTGCAGATATCGATGTGGCGAATGTCGAAGTGCCGAAAATCATAGAATGGCTGATTGAACTCGGCGGCATGGATATGCGGGAGGCATACAACGTGTTCAATATGGGCATCGGTTTCATGATTGCAGTGAACGACAAAGATGAAGCGCGCACCATGGAGATACTTGAGGACGCAGGGAGCGGCCGACAGTGCTTGGCCGCGTGACTGCGGACGGCGGGTTGCGTGTCCATGGCTACTAGAGTTGCAGTATTCGCCTCCGGTGGCGGCACGAATTTCAGCAATCTGGCCCGTCACGCACAAGAGATCGGCATCGAGATCGTCCTTTTGATCAGCGACAATCGTGAAGCCTACGCCTTACGGCGTGCAGAGGCCCTCGGCATAGAAAGCCTCGTGTGCACCATCTCCGACTACGGGTCGAAGGCGGCGCAGGAAGCGGCGATGATAAGGGCGCTTAAGCGCCTCGATGTTGAATATATACTGCTTGCAGGCTACATGCGCATACTTGGTGCGGCGTTCATCAGCACCTATGAAGATAGGATCATCAATCTGCATCCTTCACTGCTGCCAGCCTTCAAAGGCCGCAATGGCATCCAGGACGCCTATGACTACGGGGTTAAAGTGACAGGAGTGACGATCCATCTTGTGGATGCCGGCATCGATACGGCCGGATCATCGCCCAGGAGCCTGTACGCATCAATCCTGAAGATTCACTTGAAGATCTGGAGAGGAAGATTCATCAGCTCGAGTATAAGCTGTACCCACAGGCACTCAAAAAATTTTTGGAAGGGAGAGAGGATGAAGAAAGCACTGATCAGCGTATCCGATAAGAGAGGGCTCGAGCCGTTTGTCCGTGGCCTCTCCCGCAATGGCTATGAAATCTATTCAACAGGCGGCACATTGAAGGCGATAGAATCCTTCGGGGTCCCTGTTGAGAATGTCAGCGTTCTGACAGGATTTGAAGAAATATTGGATGGCCGCGTCAAAACGCTGCACCCAGCAGTCCACGCCGGCATACTTGCCGATCGGGATAATGCAGCCCATATGGCGGAACTCGATGAAAAGAATATTGCCCCGATCGATCTGGTGGCGGTCAACCTCTATCCGTTCAAGGAAACGGTCGCAACTGAAGGTGTCACAGAAGCCGAGGCGGTTGAGAACATCGATATCGGCGGACCGACGATGCTGCGGGCGGCAGCCAAGAACTTCAGGCATGTGACGACCATCGTCTCCCCAGAAGACTACGGAGAGGTCATCACCCGTATCGAATCGGAGACGCTTGACGATACCTACCGGCGTGCACTCATGATAAAAGTGTTCCGCCATACGAATGATTATGACCAGGCGATCGTCAACCACTTCAGCCAGGCTGAGGAATCCCTGCGCTACGGCGAAAACCCGCATCAGACGGCCCGTCTGGTCCGGACGACTGAAGCACGCAATACGATATTGAACGCCGATGTCCTAAACGGCAAGGCGCTGTCCTACAATAACTACCGCGATGCGGATGCAGCGTTCCAACTGGCCAAAAAGTTCTTTATGCCGGCAGCAGTCGCCGTGAAGCATATGAATCCATGCGGTGTGGGCACGGGAGAAACGATTGCGGAAGCGTTCAGAAACGCCTATGAAGCAGACAGCCAGTCGATTTTCGGTGGCATCGTGGCGCTCAACAAGACGGTGGATCGGGAGACGGCCGAACAGCTGCACTCCATTTTCCTGGAAGTCGTCATCGCACCGTCCTTCGACGAGGCGGCGCTTGAGGTGTTGACCCAGAAGAAGAACCTTAGATTGCTCGAAGTGGATTTCCATGAGGACGCCCATGCTGAAGAGATGGTCAGTGTCTCGGGTGGATACCTCATCCAGAGCCAGGACACCGGCGCTCTTGATGAGAGGGATATCAAAGTCGTCACAGAGAAGCAGCCGACGAAGGAACAGTTGACGGCGATGGCGCTGGCATGGGAAGTATCGAAGCATGTCAAAAGCAACGCGATCGTCCTGTCCAATGAACGCCGGACGGTAGGTATCGGTGCCGGACAGATGAACCGGGTCGGGGCGCTTAAGATCGCCATCGACCGCGCTGTGGGACTCGGGGACGATGTGGTCATGGCGAGCGATGGGTTCTTCCCGATGCCGGACTCCGTTGAACTGGCCCATGAAAATGGTATACGTGCAGTCATCCAGCCGGGGGGCTCAAAAAGGGATCAGGAGTCCATCGACTACTGCAATGCACATGGCATGGCGATGGTATTTACAGGCATGCGACATTTCAAGCATTAGGGCCGGAGTGAGACCGGCTTTTGATTACATGAACAGAGAGGGGCGTTTCCATGAATGTAGCAGTGATCGGCGGAGGCGGACGTGAATATGCACTGGCAAAAAAATTGGCCCAATCGACACGGAGCAATATCGTCTACGCCATTCCCGGCAATGATGGCATGAAAGAATTTGCAGTTACGGTGCCGGAATTGAGCGAGACGGATTGCCGGGGCATCGGGAATTCTGTCTTGACAACGATATCCAGTGGGTGGTCATCGGACCGGAAGCATCTCTTGAAGCTGGGCTTGCGGATCATCTGGAAGAGTTGGGCGTGGATGTATTCGGCCCAAAGAAGAATGAAGCAAAAATCGAGTGCTCCAAGGCTTTCGCCAAAGACATCATGAAGCGGTACAGTATTCCGACTGCTTCCCATCGCATGTTCACGGACCAGGACTCGGCACGAAACTATATAAATGAAACAGGTGCACCGGTCGTGCTGAAGAAAGATGGACTGGCGGCAGGCAAAGGCGTAATTGTGGCCATGGACATGACAGAAGCATTGGCAGGTATAGAGATATTGAAACCGGAGCAGGACGCCCCTGTCGTTATCGAGGAATTCCTAGAAGGCGAGGAGTTCTCCTTGATGGTGTTGGTCAATGGCTCTTATACCCACTCCTTTGAAATCATGGCCCAGGACCACAAACGGGCGTATGACGGGGACACCGGACCCAACACAGGGGCATGGGGGTCTACGCGCCCGTCCACCATATTGATGAATCGCTGAGGCAGGAAGCCGTGGACAAGATTGTAGAGCCCATGGCGCAGGCGATGGTCGATGAGGGACTCGATTATTTCGGGGTACTTTATCTGGGGGCGATCGTCACCCGTGATGGCGTCAAAGTCATTGAGTTCAATGCCCGTTTTGGGGACCCTGAAGCCCAAGTCCTTCTGGATCTCATGGAAGATGATTTCATCGATGTGCTGGAGAAGGTGAAGGCCAAGGAACCGTTCAGCCTGACCTTCCGGGATGGCTACAAGGCGGGTGTCATGTTGGCCTCCGGCGGTTATCCGGCTGCCTATGAAAAGGGATGTGAAGTGGATTTCAGCGCCGTCAGGGCAGACTGCGCGGTGAGCGGCCTCAAGCAATCCGGAGATGCCTGGCGGACGGACGGTGGCCGGGTATTGCTCGTAACCGGTGAGGGGCGCACCATCGAAGAGGCGGTCGATGCTGCATATTCAAACGTTTCCCAAGTCACGTTCACTGAAGGCGACCTGTTCTACAGACAGGATATCGGTGGCCGGGCACTCAAAGGCTGAGCAGCATCTTTAAGATTTATGTACATGCAAAAGGAGATTGCCGGCATAATGCCGGCAATCTCTTTTATTCGAAAGCATCTTGAATGTCATCTTTAGTCTTTTCAGTGCTTGAATCGTCTTTGGTGCTTTTATCTTCTCCGTTTTTATCATCTTCATTTTTTTCGTGGTCTTCGTTGGAGTCTTCCCCTTTATAAGCTTCTTCAGCTTCTTTCTTTGTTTCTTCTTGTCTGTCTTTGTCGCTGAAACTCATTATTATCACTCCTGCTTTATAAGTATTGATATCATATATTATTATTTCTTATCTGCTGTTAGTTGGATTGTACCCGTGCACTTCACAGGCTAAACATCACGCTTTATAATTTATTGTGATTTATCTCATCCAGTCATGTGACATTCGATGCATTTGATGCTCTTTTCCTCTATAATGGGAAGGGATATAGAGGTGAAATTAAAATGAAATGGTTGAAGCAGCAAGGAGAAGTGATCATCAGCATCCTTCTCGGTACTTTTTTTGTTATTACAGGATTATTCATTCTTTTTAATGTCGGTAGGATAAGAGGTGAGGGCGACGCCCAGATGCCTCAGATAGATACAATCTTCGATTTGTTGAATGCATTTTTCGTTGAAGTGGTCAACGTACTAGCCATGGTGATCGGGGACTTTCCGATTATAGCCGGCATCCTGGTCATCCTGTTTGGTGGCGTGATGTTTTCGGTGGCCAAGCTCATCCGCAGGACTACGGAGTTTGATACAGAATTGTCGTTTTTCTTTCTGACACTCGCTTTTGTGCTCTTTCTGATGACGACCCTTCTGATGTTCCAGGTCTACGGCTGGCTGTCGCTCCTGTTCATGCTGGCCTTTATCGTCCATATGCTCTACAGCATATTCAACGAACACCTGGATCCGGAGCACCGCAAGGAACATTATATGGTCATCCTCTTCTTCTATGGGTTGGCCTACTTCTTCACCCAAAACGCAGTCTATTCGGATATCGACCGGACAAAGGCGCCTGAGGATGTTTTATCGATCAATATGTTTTTTGCCATCATATGGGTGTTGTCCCTGATGGCACTATGGGTTGGCGTGTTCCTCTCCAAATCCAAAAACCTGCTGAAGAAGCCGAAAAAAGGGGATGCAGCGACCCTTTCCCGCAGCACCGGGCGCAGGCTCAATCCGAATGATTATTTGAGGTTCTCACAGAAACTCTATAATTTGCGCAACGGCATGCTGAACCGGGTGAAAAATTTTATGGAATTCGACTTTCCGAAGTGGCTGCGCCCGAATTATATCGAACTGTTGCTCGGCGCACTTGTCCTGATTTTTGTGCTGATTGAATTCAACAACAGGAACGGCGTCTTTACAGAAGGCCATTTCAGAGTGTCGGATATGCAGTACATTTATGAGTGGGTCAACTTGTTCCTGGCGTTGTCGCTAGTTGTCATCTACTTGTTTACGACATTCTTCAACATGACCCAGAACAAGTATTACCATACGCAGATGATCGTCATAATCGCTTTATGGCTCAAGGTCACGGTGAGTTTGTATATTACGGTGTTCCGCGATGTGGAGTTGTCGCTGTTCATCCTGCCGTTCAATGTGCTGCTCGTCCTGCTGACTACGCCACTTGCCCTGATCAGCATATTCAAAGAATTCGACAAGGGGAGATAATATGAAGGAAATCGAAACGCACCATTACACCGGACGTGTAGATGACCCGGATATGAAAGAACGCATCCATCAGCATATAAGCGGATGGACGGAGACTGTCAGAGGTGACGCCCCGGTCTTTATCGGATTTCGTTCCGACGAAGGCGTTAGGCGTAACCAGGGGCGGCCTGGTGCGCATCTGGGCCGGTCAAAGTGCGGGAGAAGTTGGCTTCACTGCCATGGACAACACCCATCTACGACTATGGCAGCATCGTCGGGGACACGGACCTTGAAGGTTCCCAAGCCGCGTTGGGACGCGCCGTGTATAGGGTGCTCCATAATAAGCAGTTCCCACTGATAATCGGTGGCGGACACGAAACGCTCTACGGCCACTATCTGGGCGTGCGGGCAGCCTACCCGGGAAAAGAATTGGAGTGCTCAATTTCGATGCCCATTTCGACCTCAGGGATGAGCGGCCGTCTTCTGGTACAATGTTCCATCAGGTATTGTCTGCCGATCAGGCGATCGACTACTATGTGGTCGGCATCCAACCATCCGGCAATACAAAAAGCCTGTTTGATGCCGCCGATCGTTTCGGGGTGAAATATGCTGAAATGGAAACAGTCAGGAAAACCGCCATTTTTGAAGAGATGCTGGCCGAACTTTCAGAGTATGATGCTGTCTTTGCAACTTTATGCATGGACTCCGTGCAGCGGGGGTGGCGCCAGGCACAAGTGCGCCTTCCGCTAACGGATATACTGCAGCAGAAATCCATGATATGGTTGGAAAAATGGCTGAGCTTACGAATCTGGTGGTTTTGATATAAGTGAAGTATCGCCACCACTTGATGTCGATGACCGAACAAGCAGTCTTGCTGCAAGCCTCTTCCATAGCTTCATGACCAAAAAGGAGTCGTTCCAATGAATACAGTGCAATTGAAAAAAGGACATGAAAAACCGTATCTGAAAGGGCAGTTGAATCTTGACGGCGAGGATCTGAGTGATGACACTTTTCTTGGTGATGGTGAAATCGTCCGTGTCGAAGATACCTACGGCCGGCTGATCGGCATCGCCATGCTCAGCTTCGAACAAAAGACAAAGGGTTGGATACTGACGAGTGGTGAAGAGACGATCGATGATGCATTGATCGAGTCGCGCATCCTGAATGCAATCGATAGAAGGGAACCCCTCTACAACGAACCGGACACGACAGCCTTCAGGCTGTTCAATGAAATCGGTGATGGCATCGGTGGGTTGGCGATCGATAACTATGATGGCCATCTGCTTGTGACCTTCTATTCGCGCGGTATCCATAAAATAAGAGATCTGATCATCAGGACGCTGATGGTCAGGCTGAAGCCGGCCTCCATCACCGAACAGGTCCGCTTCAGCGAGCAGGGGCGCATGAACATCGTCAATCGCAGGGTGACGGGTAATGTCGAGTTCCCGGTTACAGTAAAGGAAGCAGGTTTGTCCTACAGCATTCATCTTGAAGATGGCCCGATGACCCGCCTGTTCCTCGATCAGAGGGAGACGCGCAAGGCCCTTGTCCAGAATGCGGCGGATGCGAAAACTTTCCTGAATCTGTTTGCGTACAGTGGCACATTCTCCATTGCAGCGGCAGAAGGCGGAATGGCGACCACAAGCGTCGACTTGGCGAAGCGGACCAACGAACTGATCACGGATAACTTCAATGCCAATAACCTTTCCACCGATGGGCATACGATCCATATCATGGAAACGTTCGAATACTTGAATTATGCAGCCCGCAACAACAAACGTTTCGATCAGATCCTGATAGACCCACCGAGCTTTTCCCGCTATAAGAAAAAAGTGTTCAAAGTCGAACGCGACTATCCAAAACTCATCGAACAGGCGCTCATGGTACTGAAGCCCAAAGGCCGTCTGGTGTTGAGCCAGAACCTTGAAACCTTCACATTGAACCAGTTCAAACAGCAGATAGGCCGCACCATCGAAAAGGCGGGGCGATCCTACTCATTGACTGACGTCAAAGGGTTACCGAAGGATTTCCCGACGGTCAAAGGATATAAACGGGGCAAGTACCTTAAAGTCGTCACCGTAGATCTGAACGATTAGTCTTGTTTTCATTATCTACAAACAGGGTATATTCCAATATGACTTGCAGATGAATAAAAGGAGTTTTGGATATGTCTGAGATGATGACGAACGAAGTGGAAGAAAAGCGCAGGAAAGCACGTAAAATGGTGGACAGAAAAGCGATGTACTCTTCCGTTGCAGCCATTTTGCCCATCCCATTCCTTGATATCGGTACAGATGTCAAGTTGATGCGGGACATCCGCGGCGGGGTCGAGGAAATTTTCGAGCTCGACCACAGACAAGTCAATGAGATGTCGGATGATCTCATGAACCGCGCCGCAGTAATGGCGACCAGCATGGGAAGTGAATTCCTTGGAGGTAAGGCGAGAGGGATCCTATTTAAGACGTTCGGCAAGAAATCCGGGAAAGTCCGCTTTTCATTCCTGACGATCCTGGGTAAAATCATGGGGCGGCAATCAGCTATATGCTGATGAAGAAGCTCGGCTATGAATATATAGAGCGCTGTGCCAAAGTTTCCTGAATTTGACTGGCGTACTATGATGCTCTTTTGGCAACGATGCCAAAAGGGCATTTTTCATTGCATCGCGGCCACTCTGTGACCAACTTGTGAAAAGTGGAGGATGGACAGGCAAAGTTTATTTTCCAATGCTTGTGGTATATTAGAATATCATTGCTGTACATGGTACAATAACAGCAAACATGTATGACAATCATGTAAATTCATCACGCAAATAAAAGGAGACTAACGCAATGGAACAAAAATCTTATCTCATTACAGACGAAACAGGTATACACGCAAGACCAGCAACAATACTTGTACAGACTGCATCCAAGTACGACTCTGACATCCAGCTTGAATACAACAGCAAAAAAGTGAACCTGAAGTCCATCATGGGTGTCATGTCACTTGGTGTCGGCAAAGATTCCGAAGTGACTGTCTATGCTGAAGGCAACGATGAAACTGAGGCCATTGAAGCAATTACAGAAACACTTTCAAAAGAAGGATTGACCGACTGATGTCTGAAATACTAAAAGGGATTGGTGCAAGCGACGGCGTGGCCATCGCCCCCGTCTATTCACTGGAGGAGCCTGACCTGTCATTCGATGATAAGTCGATAGAAGTGGGACAGGAAGACGCCGAAGTCGAAAAGTTCAAGGCTGCCTTCAACCAATCAAAAGTCGAGATCACGAAGATCAGGAACCATGCGGAGCAGACGGTGGGGCCGGAGCATGCTGCGATATTCGATGCGCACCTGCTCGTACTCGATGATCCGGAATTCCTGGGTCCGATCGAGTCCCATATCCGCAATGACCAGAAGAGTGCGCCTCAGGCACTTCTGGAGACTCGTGATCAATTTGTGGCGATTTTCGACAGTATGGACGACGAGTATATGAAGGAACGTGCAGCAGACATCAAGGATGTCTCAAAGCGGGCACTCGCAAACATGCTTGGCCGTGAGCTGCCGAGTCCAAGCAAGATTGATACTCCTGTAGTGATAGTGGCAGAAGACTTGACGCCTTCTGATACTGCCCAACTGGATAAGAATTTTGTCAAGGGGTTCGTCACGAATGTTGGCGGCCGCACTTCGCACTCCGCAATAATGTCCCGATCGCTCGAGATTCCTGCAGTGGTCGGTACGAAGAACATTACGGAGCTTGCCCAGGTCGGTGACGACATCATCGTAGATGGCAGTGCAGGAGAAGTCATCCTGAACCCATCCGAAGAAGAAGTACTGGTCTATAAAGATAAAGAGGCCAAGAGTAGCGGAAGAGAAGGTGGAACTCCAAAAACTTGTCGACGAACCTTCTAAGACGATGGATGATGTAACTGTCGAACTCGCAGCGAACATCGGTACGCCGGATGACCTTGAGGGTGTCAAGTCGAACGGTGCTGAAGCAATCGGACTGTACCGTACAGAATTCCTCTACATGGGCCGGAATGAACTGCCGACTGAAGAGGAACAGTATGAAGCATACAGTCAAGTGTTGAAAGAGATGGATGGCAAACCGGTCGTCGTCAGAACACTTGATATCGGTGGCGATAAGGAATTGCCTTACCTCGATCTGCCGAACGAAATGAATCCGTTCCTCGGTTTCAGGGCGATTCGCATGACCCTCGACAATCAGGAGCTCTTCAGAACACAGCTCCGTGCATTGCTGCGGGCAAGCCAACATGGCGACCTTAAGATCATGTTCCCGATGATCGCGACCATCGATGAGTTCAACCGTGCCAAGGCACTGCTCATCGAAGAGAAGGACAAGCTTGTCGAAGAGGGCGAGAAGGTCAAGGAAGATATCGAAGTGGGTATCATGATTGAAATCCCTTCTGCAGCCATCATCGCGGACCAGTTTGCAGAAGTCGTCGATTTCTTCTCGATCGGTACAAATGATCTCATCCAGTATACGATGGCGGCAGACCGCATGAATGAATCTGTGAGCTATCTGTACCAACCGTATCATCCGGCACTCCTGCGCCTCATTAAAATGGTTATCGATGCAGCCCATAAAGAAGGTAAATGGGCAGGCATGTGCGGTGAAATGGCGGGGGATGCACACGCCATACCGCTTCTTCTCGGGCTTGGGCTCGACGAATTTTCCATGAGTGCCTCCTCAGTGCTGAAAGCGCGCAAGCAGATATCGGGTCTCAAGAAGACCGATATGGAGCGCTTGGCGGCAAGGGCGGTTGAATGCAAGGATACAGACGAAGTGCTTGCCCTCGTTGAAGAATATGTAGGCAGAGTATAATGAATATGCGCATGGCCGTGGCCATGCGCATATTTTTATGGGTATAATGGCAGTAAATGATGAGAGGTGTGCTCCGATGAACGGACATACGCGCCGCCCGGTCGAACTGTATCTGTCCCTGCCCATTTTCGCTTTTGCGCTCTTCGATTTTGCCAACACGATATTCAGCGCCAATATAGTCACTCTATTCTTTCCCCAATACATCACGGAAATGGTTGGAACCAATCCAAGACTCGAACAGATAGCATCGACTGTCATCGCCTACGCCAATGCGGTGGCGGCTTTTATGCTGATTGTCTTCGCCCCGCTCTATGGTGTGGTGATGGATCGGACCGGCAGGCGGAAGCGGTATGTCGTGGCTTTCACATTGACATGTGTCGCCGCTTCGATTGGTATGGGAGTCTTCGGTGGGGAAGCGGATGAGCGATGGTTTGGCTTGCCGAATGGCTTCGTTTTGGCAGTAGTGCTCTTTGTCATCGCCAAATTCGCCTTCAATTCAGGGAATGTATTCTACGATGGCATGTTATCGAGTCTTGGCAATAAAAAGGAAATACCGCTCATTTCGGGGTACGGCGTGGCACTTGGATATTTAGGTACATTATTCGGTATATTTTCAGTCCTGCTACTGATTGGCGACTGTCCAGTCCATCATACATTCTGGCTATCCGGGGTGCTGTTCCTGATATTCAGTCTGCCGCTCTTTTTCATCCATAAGGATAAACCACAGGAAAAGAAGCCGAAACAGCATTTCCTGGCAGGCTATAAAGATATATATGCCACTTTCAGGGAAGCACGTTCATCTCCTTCCATATTTTATTTTATGATCGCTTATTTCTTCATCAATGACGCGTTGGCTACTGCAATCGCCATGATGCAGCCCTATGCGGTGACAGTCGTCGGATTTTCGCCGGGGGCTTTCCTGATCATCTTCATGACAGCCACAGTGTTCAGCATCATCGGCGCGATCGTCTTCAGCTTTTTAAGCCGGGGGCTTGGTTCAAAACGGACATTTACAATCATCGCATGCCTACTTCTCTTCGCAGTGGCAGTAGCGGCGATACCTTTACCGATGTGGACATTCTGGATTGCAGCGGCTTTATTCGGCATCGCCATGGGATCGACTTGGGTGGTTTCAAGGACACTGATCATTGAACTGTCACCGGAGGGGAAGGAAGGGCAGTTCTTCGGCCTATTCGCCTTCAGCGCCAAAATGAGTGCGGTTCTCGGCCCATTGGTGTATGGCTCAATCACCTGGCTGATGGCGGACTATGGTGTAATTGCATCGCGCGTCGCCATCTCAAGCCTGATGCTCATGATCATCATCGGCCTGCTGTTCCACAGCCGTATAAAACGTGCGGGTTCCTCGAACTAAATCTTTGAAATCAACGATGTAAAAGCGTACAATTATATCATGAGAATGATAGTTTATTCACAAATTTGTCATTGATCGTTGTCAAATCGATCAGGATAAATTGATTATAAACGTTATAATTAAGCATACGATTACAAAGAGGTGATTGAATGGAAGATGTGGTTTTGGGGCGTGTATTGACAGCGTCTACATTAGGGTTCCATATTATCTTTGCGACAATCGGAGTAGGTATACCGATTGTCTTCATGGTACTTGAGTTCCTGGGGGTGAAGAAGAAAGACGCTGCGTACTTGACGATGGCAAGAAGGATTGCCAAAGGCTACACGGTGACAGTCGCCGTTGGGGTCGTGACCGGTACGATCATCGGTCTGCAGCTTTCCTTGATATGGCCTGATTTCATGCGGCTCGGTGGGCAGATCATTGCGCTACCGCTATTTATGGAAACATTCGCCTTCTTCTTTGAAGCAATATTCCTTGGGATATTCCTATATACTTGGGACCGCTTCAAGAATCCTTGGCACCACTGGCTCTTGAACATTCCGATTGTCATCGGGTCTTCGCTCTCGGCAGTATTCATCACAACGGTGAATTCATTCATGAATACACCTGCTGGTTTCAATATGGTTGATGGAGAGCTCATCAACGTAGATCCGCTTGCGGCGATGTTCAACCCGTCGACTTGGGTCAGGGTATTCCACGTAGTGGTGACGGCGTATACGACGGCAGTATTCATCATCGCCGCCATCGGTGCGTTCAAACTCCTCCGTTCGAAATTCGAGGAAGATAGGGAGTATCACAAGAAAGGCCTTAAAGTCATGATGGTGCTTGGGCTTGTTACAGCATCACTGACCGTTCTTGGCCGGAGACCTCTCAGCCAAATTCCTGCATGAGCACCAGCCTGAGAAATTGGCTGCGATGGAATGGCATTTTGAAACGGAGGACAACGCTGATCTGGTCCTTTTCGGTACAATTGATGAAGATACGAATGAGGTGAGCTATGCACTCAAGATTCCAAGTGCACTCAGCTTCCTGGCAGGCAACTCCTTCGATACCGAGGTGACCGGGCTCAATGATATACCGGACGACGAGCAGCCACCGCTCATCATCCACTACTTCTTCGACATCATGGTCTTCTTCGGGATGTACGCACTTATGGTATCGATCATATACTTCATAGCGAAGTTTTCGAAGTTCGACGAACACCATCCTGCACTGCTTTATGCCTATGTATTGACCGGCCCCCTGACCATGGCTTCAATAGAAGCAGGCTGGTTCCTGGCAGAGATGGGTCGCCAGCCATGGATCTTGCGCGGCTACATGCGGGTTTCTGAAGCCGTCACCCAGGCTGATGGACTGGGCATCACGCTGATTGCCTTCGTGTTGCTGTATGCGGTGCTCGGGGTCACCACAATCTATGTGCTGCTCCAGATGTTCAAAAATAAGAGTGCCACAGCAGAACGCATTGAAATCTATGGAGAGGACTATGAAGGAGGTCGGTTGCAATGAATTATGAAATCATCGGGGTAGCAGTCCTATGGACCTTCCTGTACGGCTACATCATAGTATCCGCAATCGATTTCGGTGCCGGCTTCTATAATTTCTATTCGAAGCTGACGGGGGACGACAGCATCATCAGTCCGATCATCAAGCGTTATCTGAACCCGGTTTGGGAAGTGACGAACGTCTTCTTCGTCTTCTTCTTCGTCGGCATCGTCGGATTCTATCCGGATACCGCCTATTACTATGGGACAGCGCTGCTGATTCCAGCGAGCATTGCGCTCATCCTATTGGCGATACGGGGAGCTACTACGCCTTCAACTCCTACAATAGGGAGCCGAAGTTATCCTGGGCGTTCCTCTACGGTGCCACAGGGTTGCTGATCCCCGCTTCGCTGTCGATGGCGCTCGTCATTTCTGAAGGCGGCTACATCATCGAGAGTGCAGACGGTGTGCGCCTCCAGCTTGAAGAGCTCCTCTTCAGCACTTACGGCTGGTCCGTCGTCTTTTTGGCTGTGGTCATAGTACTCTATGTATCAAGCGGGTTCCTGACGTTCTACGCAGCGCGCGCCAAAGATTCACAGGCGCTCCACCTCGTACGCAGATGGTTCCTGATCTGGACGTTGCCGATGCTCTTCATCTCGCAGTTCGTCTTCTTGGGCCTCCGTGAACATAACAGGGAACACTTCCTGCGTGCGCAGGATTACTGGTATATGTTCGGGCTCAGCCTTGCAGCGATGGGGGTAGCGGTGTACCTGATCTGGAGGAAGCGCCGTTTCGGTCTGGCCTTCATAATGATCATGCTGCAGTTTGCCTTCGCCTTCTACGGCTATGGCATCAGTAAACTGCCGTATATACTGTATCCCTACATCGACATCAATACTTCGGTTGTAAACGAGAATATGGCCTTCAGTTTGACAGTGGCCTTCATATTAGGTTTACTATTATTGATACCGAGTCTCGGTATGCTGCTCAGACTCTTCCTGTTCGATAAGGATTATGTACAGGGGAAGGGCGACAACAAGTATTGATATCCTAAACGAATAGGTGATGAAGATGAAAAAGGACTATGCGGTGATCGGCCTCGGCCGTTTCGGTGCCAGCATTGTACGGGAACTGATTGAACTCGAAATGGATGTACTGGCGGTCGACATAGATGAAAACCGTGTCAATGAATATGCCGATATCGCAACCAAGTCGGCCATCGGCGACACTACTGATGAAAGAGTGCTTAAGAACCTCGGTCTCGGCAACTTCGATAATGTCATCGTCGCAATCGGTGACAATATCCAGTCGAGTATCCTGACGACGCTGCTCCTTAAAGATCTCGGGGTCAAGCATGTGAGCGTCAAGGCACAGAACAATTATCATGCCCGTGTCCTTGATAAGATCGGCGCTGATATGGTGATCCACCCTGAGCGCGATATGGGGAAACGCATCGCCCATAAGCTTGCATCCACTTCCGTACTCGATTACCTTGAACTCTCGGATGAGCATTCGATCGTTGAGATCAGAGCACAGGAGAACCTGGCGGATCAATCCTTGCTGGACTTGGATATCCGTGCAGAATACGGAGTCAGTGTAATAGCGATAAAACGGGATGAGGACATCATTGTCAGTCCAGAACCCGACGGTCAACATCCAGAGGGATGATATCCTGATTGTAATAGGCGATGATCAGGATTTGACCCGGTTTGAAAAATTACTCATAGACTAGAAGAGCACCTGTGGAAACTTCCACAGGTGCTCTTATCTATTCATTACTTCTTCTTCTTTTCATTGACCCTCATGATGGTAGGCAGGATCATCGGTTTACGATGGGTCCGCTTGTAGAGGTGGTTGCTGAGTTCTTCTATGATGAGCTGCTTCACGTGGTACCATTCCACATGCTCTTTTGAGTTGAGCAGGTTGATGATATCCGCTTTTATCTTCTTCTCTGCACCACGGATCAAGCCGTAGGATTCCCGCATATAGACGAAACCACGTGAGATGATGTCCGGGCCGCTAAGAAGCGTCTTTGTATTGAAGTCTATCGAAACGACGACGATTGCGAGCCCCTCCTCAGATAGGTCCTTCCTGTCCCGGAGGACAATGTTGCCGATGTCGCCGATACCCGTACCGTCGACGAATACTGTGCCTGCCGGTACGCGGTGGCTATGTCTTGCACTATCCCGTTTCAATGCCAGAACATCACCGATTTCCATCAGGAAGACATCGTCCGGGTCCATACCTGTGTTGACTGCCAGCTGCTTGTGAAGATGCAGCATGCGGTATTCACCATGGATCGGCATGAAATATTTAGGGCGCATCAGACGGAGCATCAACTTCTGCTCTTCCTGTGAACCATGCCCTGAAGTATGGATGTTTGAGAGCTTTCCGTGGATGACATCTGCACCCGCTTTGTAGAGGGCGTTGATTGTCCGGTTGATGCTCAGCGTGTTGCCTGGAATCGGAGATGAGCTGAAGACGACCGTGTCATCAGGGATTATGCTGATTTGACGGTGCGTGCCGTTGGCTATCCTGGATAGGGCAGCCATCGGTTCACCTTGGGAGCCTGTACACAGCATCATCACTTTGTGCTTTTCGATGCTGTTGATCATTTTTGGCTCGATGAATGTTTCAGGCGGCGCTTTGATATAGCCCAGTTCCAGGCCGATTTTGATATTGTTTTCCATACTGCGGCCGAAAATGGCGATTTTACGGTCGAACTTGATCGCCGCGTCTATTGCCTGCTGTACGCGGTAGATGTTGGAGGCGAATGTAGCGAAGATGATTCGTCCTGTACACTTGCGGAAGATATCCTTTACATTCTGGCCGACTTCCTTTTCGCTTGTGGTGAAGTTCGGCACTGTAGCGTTTGTTGAATCGGAAAGGAGGCAAAGGACCCCTTCCTCCCAAGCTGTGCCATTTTCGCAATGTTTGCAGGTTCGCCTACCGGTGTGAAGTCGAACTTGAAGTCACCTGTGTGGACGATTGTGCCTTCAGGTGTCCGCACGATGACGCCATATGCTTCAGGGATGGAGTGTGTGGTCAAATAGAATTCGACTGTCATGTGCTTGAACTTCAATACAGTGCTCTCTTCGACCGGCTTAAGCTCTGTCGATCGGAGGAGGCGGTGCTCCTCCAGCTTGTTGCGGATGAGTCCAAGGGCCAAAGGCCCGGAATAGATGGGCACATTGAATTCTTTCAGCAGGAAAGGAATGCCGCCGATATGGTCTTCGTGGCCATGGGTGACGATGAGCGCGCTGATTTTCTCCTGGTTCTCTTTAAGATATGTGTAGTCGGGAATGACATAGTCGATTCCCAGCTGTTCGTCGTCCGGAAATTTGATGCCTGCGTCGATCATGATGATTTCGTCTTTATATTCAATGCAATATGTGTTTTTGCCTATTTCCCCGAGTCCCCCGAGGGCAAAAACGCCTACTTCACCTTTTTCCAGTGTCATCAGATATCCTCAACCTTAAAGTCTGCATTGTTATTCTTTTCGTACTCCAGGTGTGCGGGACTTAATTCCTGGACGAATTCGATGTTGAGGCGGCTATCTTTCAGTGCTGTGCGCACTTCGCTCTCTGACTCTGCCTCAAAATACCGTGTTATTGTCTCTTCACGGATGATGCGGCTATCTAGTTGTTCTTGAAAAAAAACTTTAAATACTGCCATTATATGATTTCTCCTTTTGATTTGATTATATGGATGGCCATTAACAAAAAATTTGTGTTGCATAAAGCAACACAATATAACGGACTTAACGCCGTTTGAAATATTCGTTGTTCAGCAACCCTTTCCTACCGAGAATGCGTCCAAGCCTTTGCTTCAGCCTCTTCTTCCACCGTCTGAGCATTATGACCACATCCCTTATCAGCTTAACTTCATTTTACATTATAGACGGGGGACATGCAAAGACTTTATAATGGAAGGGAATGGAGGGGAACCGCATGAAAGAGAAGCGTATATTGGAAGCTGTACTGCTTGAGTGGACGCGTCAGGACCGCAACATGATCATGCTGGAATTCAATACACATCCTGACATGGTGGTGATGAACTACATCTATGACGATCATGAAGAGGCAGATGATGTCCACCGAAAGCGTCATGACCATGATCCTGAAGTCCTGGATCACGAAACATTTACGGCACTGAAGAAGGAGTTGTATGAGCAGAACATCCCATTTAGGGAGAGGCGCGATGACTTCATCTGATTGGATGGAATTCATGTGCAATGAAAAAGCGACCGCTTTGATACGGCCGCTTTTTCAATCTACAGGCTTGGCGCCTGGCTTTGGCTCCATGGGAGCGTCCGGGTCGATGTGATCATAGAACATGATGCCGTCGAGGTGGTCCAGTTCATGCTGCAATACGACGGCAAGCATGCCTTTTGCCTTCACTTCTACAGGCTTGCCTTCGGGATCGAGGGCTGTAACTTTGACCCGCTGGAAGCGATGCACAAGGCCTGGAACGTCTTCATCGACACTCAGACAGCCCTCGCCTCCCGGTAGGTACGTCTCAGTCACCGAGTGACTTTTGATTTTAGGGTTGATCAGCATATGATCATGGAGCACTTCGCCTTCGTCACCTTCTATATAGATGGCGAGCATGCGTTTATCAAGTCCGACTTGCGGCGCAGCAAGACCGACGCCCGGCCTAAGGCCTTGTTTTCCTGCAATATCGGGATTTTGGGAGCGTACGAGATAGTCCCGCATGGCGGCCAGTTCATTTATCGTTTCTTCATCGATTGTGTCGACTTCGGCCACTTTCTTGCGCAGAAACGGATCGGGATCCCGGATGATGTCTTTCATTGTTACCAAAATAAACCCTCCTGTTTATATATGTCGCGATTTATTATACTATAATACTCAGGAGAACCGGAATTCTCAACATATTATTTTTTAATTATACACTATCCAGTCAACAATCGGAGGGAATGGAAATGAAGAAACTATTAGGTGGCGCCATGGTTATGGCGATGGTGCTTGCCGGGTGTTCGTCTGCATCTGATGAACTGCTCGATTTTTATAATGCGTTTCAAGAGACCGTCGAGGTGGAAAGGAGATAGAGGATGTCAACGCTAAATTCGAAGAGTTGGAGAGCGAGAAGGCGGAACTACAAGGCTCGCTTGAGAACGCCACTAAAGGGGAACTTGGTGAGATAAGCGATTCGCTGGTGGAAAATACGGAAGAACGCATCAAACAGTTGGATCAGGAAGTCTCGATCATGGGGGACAGCAGAAGCCGCATGGAAGCTTCGACCCAATATGTAGAAGAGATTTCCGACGAATCGAACCGTAAGCAGGCACAGTCGCTGATCGATGCGATGGACGAGAGATATATGAGCCATGGTGAAATGATCGGCAGCTACAAGTCTGTATTGAACAGCGAGAAGGATATCTTTGCATACCTTGGCGAAGAAGAAGTGTCACAAGATGAAGTGGATGAACGCCTCAACAGCTTGAGTAAAGAGTATGAGGAAGTACAGGAGAATGCAGAAGCTTTCAGCAAACGGACTGAAAAGGTCAATGCACTGAAAAAAGAGATAGAGACCATAATTGAAGGAGAATGATGTAAGCGCTGTATTATATAACAGATAAAACTGTATTAATACAGAAATCGTTGATTTAAAGCGCTTTGTGAGCAGCTGTTACAATGCTATTCATTTTACTGTTGTAACAGGATATGGTAAGATAATAGACGATAAATGAAAAATTTGAAAGGTATGGTGAACACTTTATGGCACCAAAGAATAAAAGTTTCGATCCAGTCAAGGCGCTTGAAGAGATCGAAAATAAATTTGAAATGTTCCAGATTCTCGATCAGGACGGGAAAGTTACCAATAAAGACGCAATGCCTGATCTATCCGACGATGATCTTGTAGAACTGATGAAGCGCATGGTCTGGACACGTGTGCTCGATCAGCGTTCAGTTTCATTGAACCGCCAAGGTAGACTGGGCTTCTATGCACCTACTGCCGGGCAGGAAGCATCACAGCTCGCCAGCCAGTTCGCCCTTGAAGGAGAGGACTACATCCTTCCTGGCTATCGTGATGTGCCGCAGCTCATCTGGCATGGCCTGCCGCTTACGAAGGCGTTCCTTTTCTCAAGGGGCCACTATGAAGGCAACCAGTTCCCTGAAGGCGTCAACGCACTCAGCCCGCAGATCATCATCGGCGCACAATATGTGCAGACCGCTGGTGTGGCACTCGGCATCAAGATGCGCGGAAAAGACACAGTAGCGATCACCTATACCGGTGATGGTGGTACATCCCAAGGGGACTTCTACGAAGGCATCAACTTTGCAAGTGCGTATAAGGCGCCTGCAATTTTCGTCATCCAGAATAACCACTATGCAATTTCGACGCCAAGAGACTTGCAGACTGCGGCGAAGACGCTCGCCCAAAAAGGTGTAGCTTCAGGTGTGCCAAGCATTCAGGTGGACGGCATGGACCCGCTTGCTGTATATAAAGTGACTAAAGATGCACGTGACCGTGCTGTTGCAGGAGAAGGACCGACCGTCATCGAAACGCTCTGCTACCGTTACGGTCCGCACACAATGGCAGGGGATGACCCGACACGCTACAGGACATCTGATGAAGATTCAGATTGGGAAAAGAAAGACCCGCTCGTCCGTTTCCGCACTTTCCTTGAAGAGAAGGGCCTATGGAGCGAAGATCAGGAAAACGAAGTGATGGAACAGGCTAAAGAAGACATCAAGAAAGCAATCAAAGAAGCAGACGGTGCAGAAAAACAGACTGTCACCAAACTCATGGAGCTCACTTATGATGACATGCCGAGCAACCTGAAGGAACAGTATGAAGTCTACAAAGAAAAGGAGTCGAAATAAGCAATGGCACAGATGACAATGATCCAAGCAATCACTGACGCGATGGCCACAGAACTCAGGAACGACGAGAACGTCCTGGTCTTCGGCGAAGACGTCGGCGTAAACGGCGGGGTGTTCCGCGCTACAGAAGGCCTGCAGAAAGAATTCGGTGAAGATCGCGTATTCGATACACCACTCGCAGAAAGTGGACTCGCTTCGATGGGTCTCGGCCTTACACTGGAAGGTTTCCGCCCTGTAGTGGAAATCCAGTTCTTCGGCTTCCTTTTTGAAGCAATGGACGGTGTAGCCGGCCAAATCGCCCGCAACAGACAGCGTTCAGGCGCTTCCAAGGAAACGCCTGTCGTAATCCGTGCGCCATTTGGCGGCGGTGTCCACACGCCTGAACTTCACGCGGATTCGCTGGAAGGTCTGATGGCACAGACACCAGGCCTTAAAGTGGTCATCCCGTCAAACCCAGTAGATGCAAAAGGGCTTCTGATTGAAGCAATCCGTTCGAATGACCCTGTCATCTTCCTTGAACACATGAAACTCTACCGTTCATTCCGTGAAGATGTACCGGAAGAAGAATATACTGTCGAAATCGGCAAGGCAAGCGTCAAACAAGAGGGCGACGACATTACACTGATCGCTTACGGCGCAATGGTTCAAGAAGCCATCAAAGCAGCTGATGCACTTAAAGAAGAGGGCGTCTCTGCAGAAGTGATCGACTTGAGGACCGTCTCCCCGATAGACTATGACACATTGGTCGAATCTGTCGAGAAGACAAACCGTGCAGTGGTCATCCAGGAAGCACAGCGTCAAGCAGGTGTTGCAGCGAACGTTGCAGCAGAACTGTCCGAACGTGCCATTCTTAGTCTGGAAGCACCAATCATGCGCCTCACAGCGCCTGATACGGTCTATCCATTCACACAAGCGGAAGGTGTATGGCTGCCTACCAAAGATGACATCATCGAACGTGCGAAACAGGTTATGGACTTTTAAACAGAAAGTATAAAGGAGGAAATACTGTGGCTTTTGAATTTAAACTGCCGGATATCGGTGAAGGTATCCACGAAGGTGAAATCGTCAAGTGGTTCATCAATGAAGGCGATGAAATCAAAGAAGATGATGTTGTAGCAGAAGTGCAGAATGATAAAGCAGTTGTTGAAATCCCGTCTCCAGTAGACGGGACGGTCAAACAACTCCATGTCGAAGAAGGAACCGTTACAACAGTTGGTGAAACGATTGTGACCATCGATGATGGTTCTGAAGACTCTGGCGGAGAAGAACCTGCTGAAAAAGAAGAAAAGCAAGAAGAGAAGCAAGAAGAAAAAGAAACGGAAGATTCCAAGAAAGAAGCACAGACTTCTGACGAAGGCGAAGATTCCGGTAAGGAAGACGAGTCAGAAAAAGGCGGCTCTTCCGACAAACGCATCATCGCTATGCCAAGTGTACGTAAATTTGCACGGGATAACGATGTTGACATCACAGAAGTATCGGGCACCGGCAAAAACGGCCGTGTAGTGAAGGCAGATGTGGAAGCATTCATGAATGGCGACCAGAGTTCTGCTGAGGCGACTCAAGAAACTGCCGATACCACTGATGAACAGCCAACATCCAAAGATGCCAAGCCAGCATCTTCTGAAGGCGAGTTCCCGGAAACACGCGAAAAGATGAGCGGCATGAGAAAAGCGATCGCAAAAGCGATGGTCAACTCCAAACAGACTTCCCCACATGTTACACATCTCGACGAAGTAGAAGTAAAAGCACTGTGGGACCACAGGAAGAAATTCAAATCAATCGCAGAAGAACAAGGCATCAAATTGACTTTCCTGCCGTATGTGGTAAAAGCGCTTGTGTCAATGTTCAAGAAATATCCTGAATTCAATGCATCAATCGATTCAGAAACATTTGAAGTCATACAGAAACATTATTATAATGTAGGCATTGCTGCCGATACAGAGCGTGGACTTGTTGTACCTGTAGTGAAACATGCAGACAAGAAATCCATGTTCGAAATATCCGACGAGATTAACCAGCTTGCCGGCAAAGCACGTGACGGCAAACTCTCAGGCGATGAAATGAAGGGCGGATCAATGACCATCTCAAACCTCGGTTCTGCAGGTGGACAATGGTTCACACCAGTCATCAACCAGCCTGAAGTGGCAATCCTCGGTATCGGGCGCATAGAAGAGAAGGCAATCGTCAGAGATGGGGAGATAGTGGCGGCCCCTATGCTTGCACTGTCACTCAGCTATGACCACAGACAGATTGACGGCATGACGGCACAGAACGCCCTGAACCATGTTAAGCGTCTGCTTAACAATCCAGAAATTACTATTAATGGAGGGATAATTACAGATGGTAGTTGGAGATTTTCCTATTGAAACTGATACTATTGTAGTCGGCGCAGGCCCAGGAGGCTACGTTGCAGCAATCCGCGCAGCACAACTTGGACAGAAAGTGACAATTGTAGAAAAAGGTGACATCGGTGGCGTCTGCCTGAATGTCGGCTGTATCCCGTCCAAAGCGATGATTTCATCTTCCCACCGTTTCCAGCAGGCACAAAGCTCTGAAGACATGGGGGTCATCACTGAAGGTGTGAAACTTGATTTCTCCAAAGTGCAGTCATTCAAAGACAGTGTAGTCAAAAAACTCACTGGCGGCGTTGAAAGCCTGCTTAAAGGAAACAAAGTCGAGATCGTCAAAGGCGAAGCTTACTTCGTCGATGGCAACACTATGAAAGTCATGGACGAAAAGCAGTCACAGACTTATGAATTCAAAAATGCAATCGTGGCTACCGGCTCCCGTCCAATAGAAATCCCAGGTTTCAAATTCGGTAAACGCATCCTCGATTCCAGCGGTGCGCTTGCGTTGGAAGAAAAACCTGAGAAATTGGTCGTCATCGGTGGCGGCTACATCGGAACTGAGCTAGGTACTGCCTATGCGAATTTCGGTACAGAAGTGACTATTCTTGAAGGCGCCAAAGATATTCTTGGTGGATTCGAAAAACAGATGACGCAAGTCGTCAAAAAGAACCTCAAGAAAAAAGGTGTAACCATCGAGATGGAAGCAATGGCTAAAGAAGCTGAAGAAACAGACGATGGCGTCAAAGTCACTTATGAAGTTAAAGGCGAGACTAAAGAAATCGAAGCAGACTATGTCCTTGTAACAGTAGGACGTCGTCCGAATACAGATGAGCTCGGTTTGGAAGAGGCCGGCATCAAAATGTCCGATAAAGGCCTCATCGAAGTCGATAAACAATCCCGTACTTCAATTGACAGCATCTTCGCTATAGGCGATATAGTGCCTGGACTGCCACTTGCCCACAAAGCAAGCTACGAAGGTAAAGTTGCTGCTGAAGCAATTGCAGGAGAAAAATCTGAAGTTGATTATCTCAGCATGCCAGCAGTCTGCTTCTCAGAACCTGAGTTGGCTACAGTCGGCTATAATGAAGCAGACGCTAAAGAAGCTGGATTTGAAGTGAAGACAGGTAAATTCCCATTCGCAGCAAACGGTCGTGCGCTTGGATTGAATGAAACTGATGGTTTCGTCAAACTTGTTTCACGTAAAGAAGACGGCCTACTCCTCGGTGCCCAAGTTGCGGGAGCAGGCGCTTCCGACATCATTGCAGAACTTGGCCTTGCAGTTGAGACAGGAATGACTGCTGAGGATATCGCGCTTACCATCCACGCCCACCCGACACTTGGAGAGATTCCAATGGAAGCTGCGGACGTGGTACTGGGTAGACCAATCCACACTATGTAACAGCATATTTTAAGGGCGTCCATAACGGATGCCCTTTTTTTATCTTTGCCGTAAAGGAGGAGACCAGAAATGGAAGAATACAGCTATCCGATTGATGAAGACTGGACCACAGATGAAATCATCGACGCCGTCGCTTTTTTTGAAGCCGTAGAGAAAGCATATGATGGCGGTGTGCCTGCAGAAGAATTGAAAAGGAAGTATGAAACCTTCAAAAGAATTGTACCGGGAAATCGCAGGAAAAGACGAAATTTCGTGAATTCAAATCAAACAGCGGCCTTGAAGCCTATACAGCAGTCAAAAAGCTTAAGGATGCAGAACCAGGCAGCATGATCAGAGTGTAGATCATATACAATCCGGGACCGTATCCTGCAGCCACACTCACGATTAAAGATCAGTCGGCTGCATGCGTACATAAAAAAGCATAGAGAGTGATTAAACTAAATTTTATCTGGTTAAAAAATCGATGTACGGGTAATATTGATTATGAAGACATAAATAACCCAGGAGGTTCCTATGGCTAAAAAAAATTATACCCAAACGGTAAAACCGGTCAGCCGCATTCCTGAAAAGATATTCGGATGGCTGGCTTGGATTGGATTGCTGGCGATAACGGCCCTGCTTCTTTTCTTTTCACTCGTCACAATGAATGACGCACAGGTTACACAGAACATGACACAGCAACTTGAAACAGAATTCCAGAACCTTGCGGAGCAGGGACAGGATATTGGAGCCGCACCGGAGATCTTGCTGATATGGTAGTCGGGTGGTTGAACAATGTATGGATGATTGCACTATATCTGATGATTCCGCTCATTTTAGGACTGTTCGGCCTTCTGACGATGCGCAGAAGGATTTTGGCAGGCTTCCTGCTGCTGGTGGCAGCCATTCTCACAGCACCGCTCATTGCGCCTGTCGTGACTGGCATCATACCATTATTTTTCATCATTGCAGCAATACTGCTCTTTGTCAGAAAGGATAGAGTCATTCGAAATGATGAACTTGAACCCCTGGATGAAGAACGGCGGCACAGCAGGAACAATAACCGAACATTTGAAGATGGCGGGATGACTGAAGCTGGGACGCCAGATAGGCAACCACGCCGTCGGGACGAAGCGGAGTCAGATCAGGCTTTCGACTACAATAGGCCTGCGGCCAGGCGCCGAGATGACGCCGCCCTCGATAGGGATGAAGTCAATGAAGACAGAAACAGCCGGGGACCGCGGAGTCACCATGACGAAGATATCGAGTCAACACGTACTTTCAGTCTCGGTGAATATGATGACGACAACAGGACATCGGCACGTGACACTACTAGACGTTCAGACAAGACAGCAGAAGACGATCGGTTTGTAGATCGCAATATCGACTCCAGTGAGCCCGTCACTCCGGTATCAGAAGAAGAGTATACAAGGCGCGGGGGCACTGCAGGTTCCGGTGGAGCTGATGACCGCGCGGACGATACGCAATCGAACGATGCATCACAGCGCCGTACCGGCGATGATTACAGCTATGATGCAACGAAGGAACGCCGTGATAATGTAAACAGACGCAACAACGATTCACTATAAGTACAGAAGACGCTTCTGGTTGGAGCGTCTTTTTTATAAAAATATTCAAGAAAGGTGGATATCGCCGACATCGCCCGTATACAGTCTTTGGCAGATCAGCTGAAAGTGCAGGTGACCTGATCTTCCGCCTATTGGAAAAGCCTCGATACACGACAGGTATCGAGGCTTTTCCAATGCTCCATTTGAATCAATAGAGCTTTAACAGTTCAGTCATGACCGTCTCCAGCTCTTTTAGGAATATATCATCGTTTTCCAAAACGGGGTTTGAAGGCAGATACATCTTCCCGATCAGGAACTCACCCTTCTTCACATCCTTCAGACGGGTGAGCGCAGATTCAAAGTCATCATAACTCATATCATCGATGGCTGTCTTTTCGGGTTTCATATGATCCAAAGAGATTACGTAATTGTTCGGCATGCTGCGCATCTCCTCGATCATATCAAGCCATTTATCAGCAACCTGCTGTTTTTCAGGAGACTCATATATGACCCCGTACATGCAGAATGCATGATCACCAAAAAGGCCGATCTGGAAATGGGGCATCATTTTATAGCCTCTTGGGTTGGTGCTGAAGCTGACCCATGTATCGTTGGGGGTTCACTTTGCGACGTGCGTGCTTGGCAACATGGGCGAAATGCTCATCTCCGGTCAAAGTGGTGAGATATTCCTTGAAATATTCACCGAGGTTCTCAAGTTTAGGTCGTATGGTCTCTTTCAGGGCATCCATCCGCGGCTCCAACCGTCGATGTCGAAAACCCGGAAGTCCTCCTTTGTAAAATGGTACTTAGGCATTTGGCTTCTCCTTTCAAATCATTATCTATATGATAGAATAAGTGATAATGTCAATCAATCATTTGGGGTGGATGCAATGGAAATATATGAATTCGGACAGCGTATGATCAGGGAAGCGGGGGACTTCATCAAACTCCGTATGAAGGAGGATTTCAAGGTTGATGCCAAGCTCAACCCTCATGACCTGGTGACGGATGTCGACAAGGAAACAGAAACATATATATATGAACGGATACTTGAACGCTATCCGGACCACCGCATCATTGGTGAGGAAGGGCATGGCACAGATATTGAAGATATGTCAGGCGTGCTGTGGATCGTTGATCCGATAGACGGTACATTGAATTTTGTGCACCAGCTCCAGAACTTCGCTGTCTCCATCGGCGTCTATGTGGACGGAGAACCATACTGTGGCTTGATTTTGGATGTCATGGAAGGGGTGCTGTACCATGCAAGGATCGGTAGTGGTGCTTTCAAAGATGATATCCGCCTTGATGAAATGCGGGATACGACGCTTGACCGGTCGCTCATCGGCATGAATGCCAATTGGGTGATTAAAGATCAGATAGGGCCTGCATTTAAGAAAATAGTGAAGCAAACGAGGAGTACACGATCATATGGTTCCGCTGCCCTCGAAATGGCATATGTCGCGACCGGTATCCTCAGTGCCTCTGTATTCTTCAGACTGCACCCCTGGGATTATTCAGCAGGTATGATCATCATCGATGAAGCTGGCGGCAGAACGACCAACCTGCTGGGGAAGAGATCGATATTTTGAGGAAGGATAGCATCCTGACTGGCAATAAAGCGATCCACAAGGAACTTACGGATTATTTTACAAGTGATGAAGCATTTATAGCTGGCCACAGGCTTGTGCACGGGGAGAAGCGGTAGATGCGGGTATGCCCCTCCAATTTTGTGAAGTTCTGTCGGATGATCTTCTGGAGGGTGTATTCCGACAACTCGAGCTTGAGATGGTCTATGATATCACGGCGTTTATAGTGTGTATCAGGGTAGATCATGTGGAGGCGGTTGAAGTATTTGGTTGTTATCGCCTGTATCCCGGCAACTTTGCCACAGGCATCGCATCGTCCGAAATTGCCGCCTATCGTCTGCCAATCAAAACTGTGGCAGAATGGACATTTGATGCCTCTTTTGAAGTTGAAGTGGATCATTCTGACCGTCACCCGACCGCCTGTAATCAGTGCGAGGCCGGGTGACGGTTCTTTTTCTGATCACAGCGGAATGTTCGATGGTCTTCAGATAATGGGGAGCTCACTTAATTTCAAAAACAGTTCGGAACGTGCCGATTCAATTTTGAAACTCGGATCCATCATCACATATTTGAGAATGATCGGCCGCTGATAATGCCCTTCATCTATGAGTTGCCCACGGAACATTTCGAATATCGCGCGGCTGCGGTTGAGGTCGATTACAGCTTCATGTTCAGCAGTACATAGTATATTGAACTGATTAATGTAGTGCGGACCGCTAAGATCATGCAGTACAAAAAGGTAATAGCAGTAGTCGGTGGTGAGCAGGACATTGACGATTTCGAACGAGTTGCCGATGTGCATTTCAGCATGCCAGTGGACGGACATATTCTTTGTGTTGATGTTCATAAGATGGCGTTCGAATTCACTCTCGAGATGTTCCATCTTCTGCATGGAATGATATTCTGCCGTCTCATCATCTGAAAAAGGCACTCTGTTGTACAAAAACTCATAAACTTTCAAGCGATCGTGTTTTTCCCTCATGGCACAACTCCTTAATGGTGGTGCCGTCATTATCTGTGACTTCAGACGTTGGGTCAAAATACAGAAAAAGAGACAATCCATACAAAAAAGAACAAACGGGGAAGAAGTTCCAGTAAATCCCCATTTGTCCTTGGACGAGTCGTGCAAAATATCAAATTCAGCAGCCTACAGCCAGCCGTTTTCACGATATTTCTTCTTCAGCGTAAAACCGATTCCGAATATCGCGATGAACAGTACGACGGATAATATGGCCATGAGCGGCATCGCTTCGGCGACAAAAGCAGAGAAGGCAAGCATCATCAGGACAGCCAGCACAGCTAGCACCATGAATATGGCTTTTGATTTTTTTTGTTCCATTTTGACGGTCCTTTCGAAGTGGATTTGATGAATATTATAGCATAAGACAACATTTTATTACACCCAATGCTTGTCAAGGAGTGGAAAAGGACACCGATGTCGTGTTATAATAAATAAGTTATGAAATGAAAGCTACAAAACGATTTTAAAAACGAAGGGAAAGACTTGATGAATTTAAGAGAAGATATCCGTAATATCGCAATCATTGCACACGTTGACCACGGAAAAACGACACTAGTAGACGAACTGCTGAAGCAGTCCGGCATATTCCGGGAGAATGAGCATGTCGCCGAGCGCGCGATGGATTCCAATGATATTGAACGGGAACGTGGAATAACAATTCTCGCTAAAAATACAGCAATTGACTATAAAGATAAACGCATCAACATTCTTGATACTCCTGGCCACGCCGATTTCGGTGGCGAAGTTGAGAGGATCATGAAGATGGTTGATGGTGTAATCCTGGTGGTGGATGCCTATGAAGGTACTATGCCACAAACGCGTTTCGTATTGAAGAAAGCATTGGACCAAGACCTTAAGCCACTTGTTGTTGTAAACAAGATCGATAAGGAAACAGCCCGCGCAGAAGCAGTCATCGATGAAGTGCTTGAGCTTTTCATCGAACTGGACGCGAACGACGAACAGCTCGAATTTCCAGTGGCATATGCTTCCGCAATAAACGGCACGGCAAGCCTCGAGGTGGATAAGCAGGAAGAGAACATGCAGTCCATATTCGATATGATCTTGGAATATGTGCCAGCTCCTGTAGATAACAGCGACGAACCGCTACAGTTCCAGGTCGCACTCCTCGACTATAACGATTATGTCGGCAGAATCGGCATCGGACGTGTGTTCCGGGAGAAATCAAAGTTGGCCAGCAAGTGTCGCTCATGAAAAATGATGGCACGGTCAAAAATTTCCGCGTGACCAAATTGTTTGGTTTCTTTGGACTCCAGCGCCTCGAGATCGAGAGCGCCAAAGCAGGCGATCTGATAGCAGTCAGCGGCATGGAGGACATCAACGTCGGAGAGACTGTGACACCGATTGACAACCAGGAGGCATTGCCTCTTCTGCACATCGACGAACCGACCTTGCAGATGACATTCTCAGTCAACAGCTCACCATTCGCCGGCAAAGAAGGCAAGCATGTTACAGCGCGTAAGATAGAGGAAAGATTGGAAGAGCAGCTCGAAACGGACGTGTCCCTGAAAGTTGAGCCTACTGATCAACCGGATGCATGGACAGTTTCCGGCAGGGGTGAACTCCACTTATCAATCCTTATCGAAAACATGCGCCGTGAAGGGTTCGAACTGCAAGTTTCGAAACCACAAGTCATCGTCAAAATGGTGGACGGCGTCAAATGTGAACCGTTTGAACGTGTCCAGGATCGACGTGCCTGAAGAGTATACCGGCAGCATCATAGAATCACTCGGCCAAAGAAAAGGTGAAATGGTGGACATGGTCAATACAGGCAATGGCCAAAGCCGCGTCACTTTCCTTGTACCAGCACGTGGTCTGATTGGATACCGTACCGAGTTCATGTCCATGACACGTGGCTACGGCATCCTCAACCATACGTTCGAGGATTACCGTCCACTCATCAAAGGACGCATAGGCGGTAGACGTAATGGTGTGCTCGTATCCATCGATAAAGGAGCCGCTTCGACTTATTCCATCCTACAACTGGAAAGCCGTGGCACCAACTTTATGGAACCAGGCACTGAAGTCTATGAAGGCATGATCGTCGGCGAAAACTCACGGGACAACGATTTGACTGTCAACATCACCAAAGTGAAAGCCGCGAACAATATACGTTCCGCTACAAAAGAGCAGACCACGACCATGAAAAAACCTAAAGTGATGACGCTGGAGGAAGCGCTCGAGTACATCAATGATGATGAGCTTGTGGAAGTGACCCCGGAATCCATCCGCCTCAGAAAAAGCATACTTGCCAAGAATGAGCGGGAAAAATCGCAAAAACATGAAAAGATTAAACTTGAATCGGAGTGAATTTAATTGTATCTCCCTGATTTGATGAGTGTAAATGTTACAGAGCGCCTGACTTTCTTCGGCAGGTTGTTCGGGTTGGATTCCAACCCTGAGAGTGGAATGTGGTACCTTTTCATCACCATCTTCATACTGTCGATTCTAGTGTATAACCTCGGTTTCGCACGTAAAGTCAAGGTGTGGCAAAATGCCATCATTTACGTCGTCATGTTTTTAGGATGCATCATATTGACATTTTTCGGTGCATTCCTCCCCGTTGCAGAAAGTCTGATAGTCGCTACGGCCGTTTTGGCTTTATATCGCTTCAGATTGCACCAGGAACGGAAAGCTGGAAACATTAAGACTTCCAGCAAATAAAAAATCAGCCTATCCATAAAGATAGGTAGACTAACCTAATTATTTGAGACAATATAAAACACCTTCGAAATGGTACAATGTTCATCAAGTACTGAATCGGAGGTGTTTTTGCATGGGCAAAAACGTATATTCAAGTGAGACCAAGTGGGCAGTGGTCAAAGCGAAAATGGCGGGTGAATTGACTACAAATGAAATTATGGAGAAATACGGCATCAAGAATAAATCTCAAATTTCCACATGGGTCAGATGGTATAAGCAAGGGGAACTTTATCGATTTGATCAACCGATTGGAAAGCAGTATACCTATGGACATGGTCCTGAAGCGCGCTCAGCTGATGAACGAAAAGATCGTCAGATTGAACATTTGAAGATGGAGAACGATATTTTAAAAAAGTATATGGCGATCGAAAAGGAGTTGAAAAAGAAATAGTTCTGACACTTGTTGAAAGAATGCAGACCAAATACACGACTACTGCCATTTTAAGTGCATTGCTTGTGCCGCGTTCAACCTACTACCGATGGCGATCGGAAGCCACTGATTCATCGTTGACCGATGTCGAGCGGACAATCATTGATATATGTGAGTCGACGAAGTATCGATACGGCCATCGCAAGGTGAGAGCGTTGTTGCAGCGAGACTACAATATCAAAAGGAATCGGAACACTGTGCAGCGCATCATGCAGAAATATCATCTACAATGCCGGATTAAGCCGAAAAAGAAATGGCAGTCACAAGGGGAAACCATTATTATCGCACCCGATCGAATCAAGCGTGACTTTCAGGCTGCCGCGCCCAACCAAAAATGGGTCACGGACATTACTTACATCCAATACGGGCGCACTGTGCAGTACCTGTCAACGATTATAGATCTTTACAACAATGAGATTGTCGCAGCCAAATTGTATAATCATCAGCAGACGCCATTAGTGCTGGATACACTGAAAGAAGCTTTGGAGAAACGGGCACATCCTAAAGGCGTGATCATTCATTCGGACCAAGGGAGTGTGTATACATCATATGCCTATCAGTCATATGTAATGGAAAATAATCTGGTGAGCAGCATGTCCAGACGCGGGAACTGTTGGGATAATGCGGTCATCGAATCGTTCCATTCTAACCTGAAGTCTGAAGCGTTTATATACACCAGATTCAATTCACTCAGTAATGTTGAGACGATTTCACGTGTGAATCAATACTTAAAGTACTATAACGAAGAAAGAATACAAGAAAAATTAGGCTACCTTCCTCCAATTCATTTTGGAGGAAGGTAGCCTAATGAAGGTGTTTTATATGTGTCTCATACTGCTAGGTCAGTCTAATAGGCTGATTTTTTTATTATTCAAACGCTTATTCAAACGCGATGCCGGTAACATGCACAAGCTTTTCTTCCATATTACCATCCTTGATGACCAGCACATCGATCATGCCGTCATCATAGATGCGCTTTCCATCCTGACTGAAATGGGCATAATATGTATCACGTGCATTGAAGGGAAGAGTAGTCGTCCCCTCGTCATGTGTGAACACTATCATGGCATCTTCGCCCTGATGGGGCTCGGTATATTCCAGGAAAGGCTTTAGGCAAATGATGAAAGTGCCTTCTAGAAGTTCTTTATTTTTGAACTTTTTCTCGGTTTTCAAAGTAGGCGGTTTAGTCGTGCCCTCAATGATCTGCCTGTTCCATTCTGTGCTGTCTGAAAAATTGATCTGTTCCTTTTCGGGTTCCTGAGCCAACACCTTTTCAAGTTCTTCTTTGCGGTCGTCGAATATCCATGTGGATGGGTCGAGTGTAATCTGGTAACGTACATTGCCCAATATTTGTATAATCATCTGCATTCTCTCCTTACTGCTTAATTATAGCAGAAATATATGTATTGTTTAAGCTGTTTCAATCGTATCATACTCTTGTATTTACTTGCTTTTTTGCTGTTCCTGATATAAAATTTTATAGAGAGTTTATAGAAAGGGGTAATTTCGTGTCCACTAAAGATGAATTGAGCAGACAGGCTTATGAACAGCTGGAAAAAGATGCCGAAAAGATTGTCCAGCTGATCGAAGTGCAGATGGACAACTTGACAATGCCCCAATGCCCGGTCTATGAAGAGGTTTTGGACACACAGATGTTTGGATTATCAAAAGAGGTCCATTTCGCTGCAAGACTTGGCCTGATCGATCCCGAAGACGGACATGCCGTATTGGAGAAACTGGAAAAGGAAGTATCCAAAGTGCACGAAGCATATATGGAAAAGGAAAAATTCGAGTCTAAAGAAATATAATCTTTAGACTTTTTTAAATGAGGCGATAAATTGTCATACATAAAAGACTTCTTCGACTACGTAAAAGTATACTCCAAACACGTTGATTTCGTCATCGTGATCAGCTATATCCTGCTAAGCCTCATCGGTCTCATCATGGTCTACAGTGCGAGCATGGTGATCGCATCGAAAAGCGATATTACAGGCGGGAATCCTGAACATTATTATATCAGACAACTGTTCTCCATAATTCTCGGTTTCATCGTCGTATTCATCATGACCTACTTCATGTCTGGGGAGTTTCTGCGCAATAAATACTTCCAGATTGCAGCGACGGGGGTATTTTTGTTCTTCTGTTGTTTACGGCTTTCTTCGGTACAGAGGTTAATGGGGAAAGGAACTGGATCCGCTTAGCGGGCTTCAACTTCCAGACTTTGGAGTTTTTCAAGATAGTGACCATTTTATATCTGGCGTACATATACGATAGGAAGAAAGACCGCCTCAAGCAACTTGAGGCAGGTCATCTGGTGCCTTGTTGTTCATAGGTTTCTGTACGACGATGGTCATCTCGAACGATTTCGGCACCGGGCTCGTCATCACTGGCATCATTGCAGGGATATTCCTATATTCCGGCATCTCGATCCGATTTCTCGCCAAGGCGGGCGGGGTAATCGCCATGGCGGCAGTAGCGATAGGCATCATCATCTTTATGATTAAGGGGAGTATCCTCTCGCCTCACCAGCAGGCCCGCATAGACACGTTCCTCCATCCATTCAATGATCCGACCGGGACGGGTACCAATTGACGAATGCGTTGGTATCCATATCCCATGGCGGCATTTTCGGCAATGGGCTGGGCAATGGTGTAATGAAGCTCGGCTATCTTCCAGAGCCGCATACTGACTTCATATTTGCGGTGGTGGCAGAAGAGCTGGGGCTGATTGGGGTAATATTCATCCTACTCCTGTACTTGGTCCTTGTACTGAAGGCATTATGGTATGCAGCAGTCTCAGAAGACATGTTCTATCGCCTCATCTGTGTAGGCGTCGCCATATACATCACCTTCCAGCTGTTCGTCAATCTCGGCGGCATCTCAAAGCTCATCCCGCTTACCGGTGTGCCGTTGCCGCTGCTCAGTTATGGGGGCTCGTCATTCCTCAGCATATCCATCGCAATCGGCCTGCTCATCATTTCGGCCAAACATGTTAAAAAACAAAAGACGCTGACTAACCTATAGACCAGAATTCATTTTCTGCTTTTTTTGATCACGATCTTTTGCCCTCATTTACAAATTAGGAGAAACAATGAATTGGATTGTATATTTTTTGAATATTTATTATAATTAAAATGATAATAGAGGAGGAATGTCATGAATAAAATCAACAAACTGATGGTTGCCAATAGGGGAGAAATCGCTATCCGTATCTTCCGCGCCTGTACGGAGCTCGATATTACTACAGTAGCGATATACAGTAATGAGGATAAAGGGGCATTACATAGATACAAGGCCGACGAAGCATATCTTGTCGGCGAAGAGCTGTCGCCTACAGAGAGTTATCTGGATATCGAAGCCATCATAAAAGTGGCGAAAAAAGCAGATGTGGATGCCATACATCCAGGTTATGGCTTCTTGAGTGAGAACATGACGTTCGCGAAACGTTGTGAAGAGGAGGGCATCATATTTGTCGGACCAGAGCAGCGTCACTTGGATATGTTCGGCGATAAGGTCAAAGCACGCGCAACAGCGGTGGCTGCCGGACTCCCGATCATCCCCGGTTCAGACGGCGCAGTCCAGTCATTCGAAGAAGTAGAACAGTTCATTGAAAAGCATGGGCTGCCGGTCATCATCAAGGCCATATCAGGTGGCGGCGGGAAAGGGATGCGTATCGTTGATGAAGGCGATGATGTCAGGGACAGTTACGACCGGGCCAAGAGTGAAGCATCCAAATCCTTCGGCAACAGTGAAGTCTATCTTGAAAAGTATATCGCCACTCCGAAGCATATCGAAGTCCAAATCATTGGAGATGCTGAAGGCAACGTCCTCCACCTCTATGAACGCGACTGTTCAGTCCAGCGCCGCCACCAGAAGGTTGTGGAAGTGGCGCCGTCAGTCGGTCTGAGTGAAGAGATGCGTGCGAGAATCTGCGGGGCGGCAAAGGACATGGCTGAAAAAGTCGGCTACATCAACGCCGGAACCATTGAATTCCTGGTGGCTGGAGACGATTTCCATTTCATTGAAGTGAACCCGCGCGTACAGGTCGAGCATACGATTACAGAAATGGTTACCGGCATCGACATCGTCAAAACACAAATCCAAATAGCCGACGGCAATACGCTTTTCGGGGAAGCAATCAACCTGCCGCGGCAGGAAGACATTCCATTGATGGGATATGCTGTCCAGTGCCGGATCACCACTGAAGATCCATTGAATGATTTTATGCCTGACACAGGGCAGATCATGGCGTACCGTTCAAGCGGCGGGTTCGGCGTACGGTTGGATGCCGGAGATGGTTTCCAAGGGGCGGTCATCTCGCCTTACTACGATTCGCTTCTGGTCAAACTTTCTACACATGGTCTCACATATAAGGATGCAAACGAGAAGATGCTGCGCAGCCTGAAGGAGATGCGGATAAGGGGAATCAAGACCAATCTCCAGTTTTTGGCCAACGTCATCAGCAATGAGGATTTCCGGAAAGGAGATTATTCGACCAAATTCATCGACAACACGCCTTCACTTTTCGAGTTCGAGAAGCCAAAGGATAGGGGAACCAAGACGCTTGAGTACATTTCGACAATCACGGTCAATGGATTTCCAGGGGTCGAACAACGCCAAAAGCCATATTTCGATCCTCCACGCATGCCAGACTATGAACCGAAAATAGTGGAGGGAACAAAACAGATACTGGATAATGAAGGGCCGGAGGGCTTGGTCAGATGGCTGAAGGCACAAGAAGATGTGCTTTTGACGGACACCACAATGAGGGATGCGCATCAGTCATTGCTTACGACACGGATCCGCACTTATGACATGAAGAAGATTGCGCCCTATACGGCACATGATCTGAAGGATGTATTTTCCCTTGAAATGTGGGGAGGGGCCACCTTTGATGTTGCATATAACTTCCTTAAGGAAGATCCGTGGAGACGACTTGAGACATTGCGCAGTGAAATACCGAATGTCCTCTTCCAGATGCTCCTTCGCGCTTCCAATGCAGTGGGCTATAAAAACTATCCGGATAACGTCGTAGAGAAGTTTATACAGGAAAGTGCAGAGGCAGGCATAGATGTTTTCCGGATATTCGATTCCCTGAACTGGATGGAAGCAATGAAGCATCCGATCGAATCCGTGCTCAAAAGCGGTAAGGTGGTTGAAGCGGCCATCTGTTATACAGGGGATATCCTGGATCCCCAGCGTTCAGCCGTCTATACTCTGGACTATTACAAGAATATGGCCAAAGAACTTGAGGCGGAAGGTGCGCATATACTTGCGATTAAAGATATGGCAGGACTTCTTAAGCCGCAGGCAGCCTACGAGCTTATTGGGGAATTGAAGGCGACGGTGGACCTTCCAATCCACCTGCATACCCACGATACGAGTGGGAATGGCATCCTTATGTACCATAAGGCGATTGAAGCAGGTGTGGATGTGGTCGATACGGCGCTCGGATCATTAAGCGGTCTGACATCCCAACCAAGCGCGAACAGCCTATATTATGCACAAAGCAATCAAGACAGGAAGGTCCGCGCGGATATAGAAGGGCTTGAACGCCTCAGCGAATACTGGGAAGATGTCAGGAAGTATTATGTCGATTTTGAAAGTGACATCAAAAGTCCGAATACTGAAATCTACAGACATGAAATGCCGGGAGGTCAATACTCAAACCTCTACAGCCAGGCAAAGTCACTTGGACTTGGTGACCGTTATGGTGATGTCAAGAAGATGTACCAGAAGGTCAATATGCTGTTCGGCGACATCATCAAAGTGACCCCGTCATCCAAAGTAGTGGGGGATATGGCATTGTTCATGGTACAAAACGAACTCGATGAGGAAAGTGTCATCGAGCGCGGTCAGCACCTCGACTTCCCCGACTCAGTCGTCAGTTTCTTCAAAGGGGAAATCGGCAGGCCTGAAACGGGATTCAATGAAGCCTTGCAGAAAGTTGTGCTAAAAGGCAGCGAACCATTGAGTGTACGAGCAGGCGAGGTGATGGAACCTGTAGACTTCGATCAGCTACGTGAAGAAGTGGCCGAATTCTGCGAATACAAGATCACCGAGAAGGATGTATTGTCCTATGCGCTCTATCCGAAAGTGTTCAAAGACTTCATCATGACCAACAACAAGTGGGGCAATGTTGAAGTATTGGATACGCCGACCTTCCTGTTTGGAATGCGTAAGAATGAGCAGCTTGAGATTGAAATAGATAAGGGCAAGACGCTGATCGTAAACTTATTATCGATCGGGCATGTGCACGAAGATGGTTACCGTTGGATGTATTTTGAATTGAACGGTTTCCCACGCAAGGTCTATATAAATGATGAGAGTGTCGAATCGAAAGAAGCAAGGCTCAAAAAAGCCGACCCTGCAAGCATAAGCGATATCGGGGCGCAGATGCCCGGTACCGTGAGTACGGTGAAGTATAAAGCAGGGGAGACATTCAAAAAAGGAGAGGTCATCATAATCACAGAAGCAATGAAGATGGAAAGCTCTGTAAAGGCACCCTTCGACGGCAAAGTGACAGAGGTATTTGTCGAAGCGGGTGATAAGGTAGCCTCGATGGATCTTATGATGACCGTGGAAAAAGCGTAAGGTGAAATTCTGGAACATATAAATGCGTGCCCTTCATCTCTTGATTAGTAGATGAAGGGCACGCATTTTGTTTTATAATTTCTGTTTACAACCACCATATCACTTGGAGCGGTACAGTAGAAGTATGAAGTAGCAGAGCAGTCCGAACAGTAGCGTGATAAATAGGGCATGCAACAGGGCGATGAAGATGTTTACCAGCGTGAATACGCTGAGCATGCCGGTGGTCGCCTGCAGTAGGACAAGGACGAATGCAATAATCCAGCCATACTTCAGGACTCTATATTTACTGTAGTGCTTAAGGACATGAAGCATGATGATGAAGATCCAGATGATGATGACCCGGCCAAAACCCGGTGTCCCATCTGCACCCATTCATAGAATGTATCGGCCCATAGCTTGCCGGGACTACAGTGCGGCCAGCTCAAACAGGCAAGTGATGAGTCGGTGTGCCTGACCAGAGCGCCGCTGTAGACAACAAGGTAAATATAGATTGTCAGAAATATGGTGTGGTATCTGAGATAAGGTCCAATGACCAGGGTTTGCGCCTCAAACTTCTGATCGACTTCGAACACGAGGAGCGTCAAGAGGAAGACTGATGCAAAACTGATCAGTGAAATCCCGAAATGGGCTGCAAGTACGAAGTCATTCTGACCCCACATCACAGCTGCAGCGCCAAGGAGCGCCTGGATGATGATGAACGCGATACTCAGACCCACCAGGAATTTGGTTTCTTTTTTATGGGCCATCAGCTTAAGGGCCATAAAGCTCAGTACACCAACCAGTATGATCGCAATACCAGATACCCCGCGGTGGGCCAGTTCTATAATCGTCTCAATCGGCCACTCGCTCGGGATGATGCGCCCGTGGCATAGGGGCCAGGACTGGCCACAACCATCCGCGGAGCCTGTTTTGGTTACCAGAAGCGCCGCCTATCTGAACGAACACCATCGAAAGCGTGGTGATGACAGCAAGTATTTTTAAATTTTTATACAATGGTAACACCTCTATAGCTCTTATGCTGTTAGTAGTCACAAATATTCAATATATATGAAAGAACTTGTCTTCGCAATCATTAATATTTTTAATTGCTCTTAACAATTCTAGAATATATGGTAAAATCGATTATGTACAACAAACAACTATTCCCAGTATAAAACATATTCGGAATAAGAATGTGGCACATTGATGAACAATTTTTGAACAATATAAAATGTAACGATTTTATTTCAAAAATATATAGTAAATGTGTCATGTTTAATTTATCATTATTTGTAATGTATCTGTGGTGAAAGGAGGCGTATGAATGCAAAATGATGTATATGGTAATGATGTGCATCATGGTAATAGGGCGATGACCTATAAGGCGGTCAAAACTCTTGTCAAGGATGGTATAATCAAAGCGAATTTGATTCCGGCCTTTGCTGCAGGTTTTCTGGCTGTCATGTACTACAACCAGTCTTTCTTCTCGAATGTCCCGCTTCTGCTGCTGATGGTTGCAGCGACTGCTCTTGTGATAGGCGGTGTAGCTGCACTGAACAACTATTATGACAGGGACATAGACATGATCATGGAATCGAAGCAGTCCCGTCCGAGTGTAGATGGCACTTTCTCAGGGCGAGACATACTGTACATAGGATTTGGATCATTCATCATTGGAGAAATACTTCTTTTCATGATCAACATGACTGCTGGAACACTTGGATTGATCGCTGCTTTTGGATATGTAGTCGTCTATTCCATTTATGCGAAAAGGCATCTGGTGTTGAACACCGTCATCGGGTCGATACCCGGGGCGATGCCGCCACTCATCGGTTGGGCAGTAGTAGACCCTGGTCTGCATGTGCTCGCCTGGGCGATGTTCGTTGTCATGTTCCTCTGGCAGCCTCCACACTTCTATGCATTGGCTATCCGAAGAAGCGAGGAATACAGTAAAGCCAGTATACCGATGCTTCCATCTGTGAAAGGAAACCGCCGGGCTAAGGCGTCAATCATCTTCTGGGTGGCGCTGCTACTGTTTACTCCGCTCATGATGACGGAACTTGGGCTATGGTTCGTGATTCTTGCGACCGCACTGAACATCACCTGGTTAGTCATAACATTGAACAAGTTCCGCCCGGCCAAAGATGATTACCGCCATGCCGGCAGGGTCTTCATCTTCTCGTTGAATTACATCATCATTTTTTTCGTAATGATCATTGTTGCCGGCCTATTAGGGAATTTTTAAAAGCTCAAGTATGAAAGAGAGGTCTATTTAAATGAAAAATCGTTGGATGAGCGCCAAATGGATTGGTCTTATCGTTTTCCTGGCGGCTTTTGCTTCCGGGTGCGGGAAGAATCATCTCAGTACGCTGAGACCAGCCGGTGAAATTGGACAAGAGCAATTCTATTTGATGGTGTTGTCTATAGCCATCATGCTACTCGTTGTAGTATCAGTCATAATCCTATTCTCTTTCGCAGTGCTGAAAAGCCGCAGAAGTAAATTAGGTGAAGACTACAAACCAAAAGATGTGGCTGGTAACCACGTATATGAAGTGATCTGGACTTCCATCCCAATTTTGCTCATCATCATCCTTGCAGTACCAACAGTCTACCTGGTCTTCAAACAAGGTGATGTCCGCGGCATGGAAAATGAAGATGGAGGAATCAATACAGAAGAGACAATCGTCAATGTCACCGCCAATCAGTACTGGTGGGAATTTGAATATCCCAACGAGGAAGTCGTAACAAGCCAAGAGCTTGTGGTACCTACCGACAGGAGAGTTTACTTCAACCTTAAGGGAGGCGACGTTAAACACTCATTCTGGGTACCGGCTGCCGGTGGTAAGCTGGATACGAACGTAGATGGAATCAACAGCTTCTATCTGGTGTTCGATGATGACAGTGCCGAAGAGTCCAACCGTCTCTTCTACGGAAAATGTGCGGAACTTTGCGGACCATCCCACGCGTTGATGGACTTTAAGGTAAAGGCATTGCCGGAAGAAGAATATGATCAATGGCTCGCTGACATGAAGGCTGTTGAGGAACCGGCCCAAGCATCGACGGACGATGCGGCTGAAGGCCAGGAAATCTTCAACAACTCATGTATCGGCTGTCACGCAGTAACACCGCAGGGCGCGGGTGCTGTAGGGCCTAACTTGGCGAACTTCGGAGACCGCGATCTCATCGCAGGCTTCCTTGAACATAACGAAGAGAACCTTGTCGACTGGATCAAAGATCCGGAATCCTTCAAACCAGGAAACAAGATGACGGATCAGTATGATCTGTCAGATGAAGAAATCGATAAGGTAGCGTCTTATCTGATGGAACTGAAAGTTGAAGAAGGTTCCGGAGATGTTGAATCTCTGAGGGAAAAACCTGAAGAAGATTCAGAAGAGGGAGGTAACTAGTAATGGCAACTACTGCTAAAAAGAAAGGCTTCGGTTCCGTAATCTGGGAATATATGACTACGGTCGACCATAAGAAAATCGCAATACTTTATTTGATTGCTGGTGGCTTCTTCTTCGTACTTGGCGGTATTGAAGCAATGCTGATACGTATTCAGCTCGCAGTACCGAACAACGACTTCCTATTGGAGGATTGTTCAACGAAGTCATCACAATGCATGGTACCACCATGATATTCCTGGCTGCCATGCCACTTTTATTCGCATTTATGAACGCTACTGTACCTTTGCAGATAGGAGCGCGCGACGTCGCGTTCCCATTCCTTAACTCGCTCGGTGTATGGCTGTTCATATTGGGTGGTATATTCATCAACCTATCATGGTTCCTTGGTGGTGCGCCGGATGCTGGTTGGACAAGCTACGCATCCCTATCCATCGACTCGCCGGGACACGGTATCGATTTCTACGCCGTTGGACTGCAGATTACAGGTGCCGGAACGCTGATATCCGGTATCAACTTCGTAACGACAATCATCAATATGAGGGCACCGGGTATGACATATATGAGGATGCCGTTGATGACATGGACGACATTAGTTGCATCAGTCCTGATCGTCTTTGCATTCCCACCGCTCACAATCGGTTTGTTCCTGCTCATATTTGACCGTATGTTCGGCTCCAGCTTCTTCCTGGTGGAGACGGGTGGTAATACGATAATCTGGGAGCATCTATTCTGGATCTTCGGACACCCTGAAGTTTATATCCTGATTCTTCCTGCGTTCGGGATATTCTCAGAAGTGTTTTCCACATTCTCCCGGAAAAGGCTGTTTGGGTACTCAGCAATGGTGTTCTCTACGGTACTTATCGGATTCTTCGGATTCATGGTATGGGCGCACCACATGTTTACAGTAGGTCTCGGACCGACTGCAAACGCCATATTTGCTCTTGCTACGATGGCGATCGCTGTCCCTACCGGTGTTAAAATATTCAACTGGATTCTGACCATTTGGGGCGGTAGCATTGAATTTACGACACCAATGCTCTATGGACTTGCATTCATACCGACTTTCGTCATGGGTGGTGTAACTGGGGTTATGCAGGGTGCTGCACCAGCAGACTACCAATACCATGATTCCTACTTCATCGTTGCGCATTTCCACTACGTCATCGTCGGTGGTGTGGTATTCGGACTGCTTGCAGGCCTCCACTACTATTGGCCTTTGATGTTCAGTACAATGCTCAGTGAGAAGCTTGGAAAAATCACCTTTGTACTTTTCGTGGCTGGATTCCACATTACGTTCCTGATCCAGCACTTCCTGGGTCTTTGGGGAATGCCAAGACGTGTGTTCACATACCTTGACGGGCAAGGATATAACACGGCAAACATGATTTCCACGATAGGTGCTGTAATGATGGCAATAGCAGTTGTAGTACTTGTCATCAACATCATCATCACAGTAGCGAAGAACAAACAAGTTGGACGCGATCCATGGGGCGACGGCCGTTCACTCGAATGGTCACTGCCAATACCTGTGCCGTACTACAACTTTGCACAGATTCCACTTGTCCGCGGAATGGATGCTTTCTGGATTGAAAAGGAAGCGAACGATGGCAAGATGATGCCGGCAGAGTCACTGGATGACTTCCATATGCCTAACAATTCAATCCTGCCATTTATAATGTCACTTGGTCTTTTCATCGCTGGTTTCGGAGCGCTCTACTTCGCTTCCGGTAAAGAATGGGCAATCTCGGCAGTTTCAGATATGCCGCAGCATCCTTGGGCGCTTTGGCTTCTAATTATCGGACTCGCCATCACTGCTGGCGCGATGATTACACGTTCACTTAAGGACGATCTTGGTTATTATGTCACTAAGGAAGAAGTATTAAGAGATCTTGAAGAAGAAGAAAGGGGTGCGAAATAATGGCTCACATGGAATATAATGTACCCAGTGAAAGATGGCCTGTCCATCCGGAAACTGCGACGCTTGAAGGCAAGAACAAGTTTGTCGGATTCTGGATTTTCCTAGCAGGTGAGACTGCGCTGTTCGCATCTCTCTTTGCAACCTATCTCGCATTGAAAGATTCAGTTCCAGGAGATGACCATCTTCTGCTGCTGAACTCTTCGCTTTGCCGCTTGCTTTCGTCATGACGATGTTCCTCCTGACTTCATCACTTACAAGTGTGTATGCGGTCTACCATATGAGGAACAACAACTTTAAGCAGATGCAGTTGTGGCTTGCCGTTACTGTGTTGCTTGGACTCGGTTTCCTATCCCTGGAAATTTATGAGTTCGTAGAGTATGTACATCTTGGACATACATTCAGAACCAGTGCATTCGGTAGCGCCTTCTACTTCCTGCTTGGCACGCATGGTTTCCACGTAGCGATCGGTTTGGTCTGGATCACTGGTCTCATCCTCCGCAACGCCAAGCGAGGCCTATCAGTCTATACGGCGGCTAAAGTCAATACAGCTGCACTTTACTGGCACTTTATCGACGTTGTGTGGGTATTCATCTTCACAATAGTTTACTTGCTGGGAGTGATGTAATATGGCAGAAATCAAACAGGAACCGCTGTCCAAGTCGAAGCTTGAGTATTTGCGCACTCAACGTACGAAAGAGATGCGTCAGCAGATGGTCTCTTTCGGTATGATGATCTTCCTGACCTTTGTTGCATTTGGAATGGTGGCAATGGATCTTGATTCAAGATTTGTCATCCCGATCGTGCTGTTCATGGCTGTAGTACAAGTTATTCTTCAGTTCTACTACTTCATGCATATGAAAGATAAAGGTCACGAGTTCGCTAAACTATTCATCATGACAGGTATGTACTTCGGTATTGCGTTCGTTGTAACTTTCCTATATATCACTTGGATTGGAAGCCCAATCTAAATAATAAAGGCCGGCGTATATGCCGGCCTTTATTTTGTCATTATATTGTCATGCACCCACCTTGCCTTAAGGCTAATCGGAATCTATAATTAACAGTAAGTGATATTAAAAAAAGGGATGATCCTAAATGGACAATTTATCATCTATATCTATATTCGGTTTCGTTGCCAACTGGAGTCCGTACTATTTCAGTTTCGTTGTATTTATGACTGTCGTCTATTTTCTGTTGACAAGAAAGTGGTACAGTAATTTTGAAGGCGGACGCCCATCCACCAACAGGGAGGCAACGACGTTTGGCATTGCCATGGTACTGCTCTACACGATGTATGGCTCACCAGTCGATATTCTAAGCCACATCCTATTCAGTTTCCATATGCTGCAGATGGCTTTTGTATTCTTACTGATAGCGCCGCTCCTATATTTCGGTGTGCCTGCTTATCTTTGGACATATTTCGTTAACTTGCCGGGCTTCAGGCAATTTTTCGCGATTGCCAAAAAACCTCTTGTACCGCTGATTCTATTCACCGGGATTTTCTCGGTATACCATCTGCCGATCGTCCTCGATTACCTGAAACAGGAGCCAATCCTACATGGATCATTTAACGTGCTGCTGTTCATGTTGGCACTGCTCATGTTCTATCCGGTCTTCAACAAAGTTGAGCCCGAGGAGAAGCATATGGGGGATTGTTCAAACTCCTTTATATATTCGGCATCGGGGCGTTGTTGACGCCTGCATGTGGTCTAATCATATTTGCCGAAAATGCAGTGTATTCAACATATACCGATGGTGACGCATGGCTATCTGCCATGGAACTATGTGTACCTTCAGGTGTGTTGGATGGACTGAAGGGGCAAGGACTCATCTCTGGGCCCGAGTACTTCACAAACGCTTCACCACGGATGGACCAGCAGACAGGTGGAGTGATCATGAAAGTGCTTCAGGAAATCTTCTTCGGTTTCATGCTAGGCCACCTATTCTTCAAATGGTATAGGGATGAGCGTAAAGACGAAGACGAAGTAACGCGTCGTTCGATTGAAGAGGCGCGTCTGCAAAAAGAACTTTTCAACCAATACAGATAACAGAGTTAGGAGCGTCTTATTGTGCACATATTACCTACATTAAGCACATTCTTCATCATCTTAAGTGCCATCTTCATGGCTATTGGGATAAGCAGAGTCAAAAAAGGTGAAGTGGAGGCCCACCAGAAGATGATGACATTGGCAGCTACAAGCGCATTGCTGTTTTTCATCATCTACGCTTCAAGGACGGCCTTCATAGGGAATACGGCCTTTGGCGGTCCTGAAGCGCTGGTGCCCTATTATACAGCTTTTCTCATCTTCCATATTACCTTGGCGACAGCTGGTGGTCTGCTAGGTGGGATACAAGTCTACTTAGGTTACAAAAACAAATTGTCGAAGCATAGGAAGCTAGCTCCATGGGCATCGATCATCTGGTTTGCAACGGCCATCACCGGCACCATGGTCTACATTCTGCTGTACGTCATGTATCCGGGTGGAGAAACGACTTCACTGATCAAGGCAATTCTGCAGGGATAATAAAAAGACTGGAAGCATTGAATAATGCTTCCAGTCTTTTGTCTTTTTAGATGAGGTTTTTCAGTTCATCAGCAATTGTACGGATCTTTTTGACAGCGTGGTCGACCAGTCGTTCAGGGAAGTGTTCGTCGCTTCCGTACTCAACACCCGTAGGGTAGTAGTGTTTACCCATATATGGGTCCATGAGCTGGAGGACAGCGTTTCTTGCACCAACATCACCTTCCACGGCATATCCAGGTATGCGGAGATAGTAGATGCCTTCAGGCACTTCATACTTATAGTCGAAAGTCATGTGTTCATAATCCCATGACCCTCCAAGCACTAGACCGTTCTTGTTCATTACATTCTGTAAGATATCCTGAGACACGATCATCGTCTCAAGAGTAGAATTTTCAAAAACCATGAATTTTCCTCCCTAAACATTTTTACCATTAATCTAATTTTAATCTATTCCAAGTATAGTTGCAAATGGTATTTATACAGACCCTGAAAATTGGTGGCGGCCCATAGCGCCATTATGATACTATGGACGGGAGGTGTTCAATATATGACGACAGATATAGAAATGGAAGTAATGGATCGTATAGACCATTTGAAAGTGATGGTCCGCGAGACCGATATATATAAATATTATTGCCGATACAGTAGATTGCTTGAAGAAGATGCCGAAGTTGCTGGACTCATTTCAGAATTCAATAGAATGAAAGTGGATTTCGAGGAAGTCAGCCGCTTCGGTAAATATCATCCTGATTTCAGTGCAAAGCGCCGGGAGCTCAACAATTTCAAAAAAACACTTGATATGCACCCGGTAGTGATGGAATATAGACGGGCAGAGTTCCAACTGCAGGAAATGCTGGATGAAGTGCTTTTCCATATCAGTTCCAGCATCAGTGATCATGTTAACGTGGTCAGCAGCAACCCGTTCTTTTCGATGTCCAATGAATCGGGATGTGCAACAGGTGGCAGTTGTGGCTGCCAGACAGCAGGCTAGAATAAAAATAAGGGTTCCCCGCTTCGGGGGAACCCTTATTTAATCAGTAACACTGTTTCAGAAGGTGGCTGCTGATGTCCGGGTAGTCGGTGACGATTGTGTGGGCACCTTTTTGAATCAGCTCATCCATCTGGTCCATTTCGTTTATGACCCAGTAGCCGACTGCGACATTCAAGCTTTGGAGATACTCGATGAACCCCTCTTTATCAAGCGGGATATTGTTGTGTTTTGCCGGTATCTGCAGTGTATCGGCTTTCGGATTGAATAAGTGGCCGAAGCCGCTTGAATAGGCCAGGTAGGCATTGCGTACTTGCTCTTCGCCGGCGCCAAGTGCGATATCTTCGCCTGAATAGAGGGCGAAACGATCGATCTGGTCATCATAGAAGCTCGTGATGAGTACTCTGTCGCTGGCATCTGATTCATCAATCAGGCGGTAGAGCAGGCTTGGTATCAGACTGCCCTCATAAGTGTTCGGATCATCTTTGATGTCTAAGTTGATGAGCATATCGGGATATTTCTTGATGAGTTCCCTAAGTGTCATGATTTTGGCTTCATCGCTGCCCCTATAAGGATGGCTGCCTTCAGCATCTCTGAAATGGTAGCCGAAATCGAGTTCCTTCAGTTCGTCCAGAAGTCAGCTCACTGATACGACCAGCACCATTCGACGTACGGTCTACATAGGCATCGTGGAAGACGACAATTTCTTCATCCTTGGTCATGCGAATATCGATTTCAAACCCGTCCACACCAAACTCAGCAGATTTGTCGAATGCTGCAGCTGTGTGTTCCGGCGCAAGGCCCATACCGCCACGGTGCGCGAGGATATAAGGCGAGCGATGTCTGAAGTATGGCTTGATGTCGCGGATTTCCTGTTCGGATGTCAACTTTGTCCCGATCCACAGGCCACCGACTGCTCCGCCGGCTAATCCAATTGTTGTCAAAAGGCTTTTTGTACATTTCTTCATGATTACTGCCTCCAGTTATAGTTTCATTTAAAACTTCTCATTTACATGGTATCATAACTTTATAAAATTTTATAAGGTGGGGTAATATGCTTGAGAAACGCATCGGCATATATATTTATTTTAAACAAAATAAGTTCATCCGACAATTGAAACGGCACGGCCACCTGATATATGTAAATAAAGATAAGAAGTATCTACTTCTCTATATATACGAATCAGAGCTTGACCAAACCATTCAGACATTGAACAGCCTGAAATATGTCGATGATGTCCTCGTATCGGAATATCCGCACATCCAAAGGGAGTACAACGCTGAAAACTATGAACCTAAGGATTACCGCGTCATCTGATATATCAGGTGAGCGGCGGTATCAGGTTGTTCAATCTCAAGACGCCGGTGATATATTGGAAAAACTGCTCTTTATCGTGGAAGTCCTCCGGATCGCGCGTCTTGAATTCGATGATGGGCAAGTCATGTGCCGTACACCATTCGGATATCATTTGATACTTCTTGCCGGAACCCTCTTTATATGGAACGCCCTGATAGATGGTGTATAGGGCCTGGAAATTTCCACGGACAGGCTTCATCACTAGAACGAATGTAGCAGGCCGCGCATCCGCATGAAGAAATATGCCTTTATCAATCCGGTGATGGTTATGTTCTATGATGGCTTCGAGTTCAAATACATCTCCGTAGCCTTCTCCAAGTACAATGAATTTTTGCATCATTAATCAGCTCCCGACTCCATTTTAAATGAAGGATCGAGGGAAAGAAAGGAATCACCTATGAGAATAATCAGCGGCAAATATAAATCAAAGACCATTGCGACCTTGAAATCGCATGATACACGGCCTACGTCAGACAAGGTGAGGGAGAACGTCTTCAATATCCTCGGTCCGGTAGAGGGGAGGGTGCTCGATCTGTTTGCAGGAAGCGGGGCGCTCGGCATCGAAGCGTTGAGCCGTGGTGCTTCCTCCGCCATGTTTATAGACGGGGCGGGCGATGCAGTCAGGATGGTGAAGCAAAATACTGACGAGCTGGATGAAGAGGTGGAGATCTACCGGAACGATTACCGGCGCGCCCTGAAAGCGATGGCGAAACGCGATCGACAGTTCGATCTCATTTTCCTTGACCCGCCTTATCATAAAGGAATGGCTGAGGAGGCGCTCAAGTACATACAGAATCTTAAACTGTTGGATGCAGGAGGGCGTATAGTGGTCGAGACACATAAGGATGAGAAATATGCAGAAGAAGGCTACACGAGCATCAGGGAAGCAGTATATGGTACGATCCGAATCAATATCCTGAAGAAAGAAGGAGAACAATCATGAAAAGAATTGCAGTATGCCCAGGAAGTTTCGATCCAATCACATACGGTCATATAGATATCATCGAAAGGGCGAGTCGGATATTTGATGTGGTCTATGTTTCCGTCCTGAAGAACGCTTCTAAGGAAGGGCTATTTACACCACAAGAGCGTGTGGAGCTCATCAACGAGGTGACGAAGGGTCTGCCGAATGTTGAAGTGCGCATCTTCAACGGGCTGTTGATCGATTTCTGTGAGGAAGTGGGGGCCCAAGCGATTGTCCGGGGCCTGCGTGCCGTGAGTGATTTTGAATATGAAATGCAGCTGACCTCCATGAACAGAAAATTGAACAGCACGATTGAAACAATCTACATGATGACCAACAACAACTATTCGTTCATATCATCCTCAATGGTCAAGGAAGTCGCAAAGTACGGTGGCAAAATAGAAGATGTAGTGCCGCCGCAGGTGGAGTCGGCACTGCGGGGGAAATTCAATCCGCAATGATGACCGGTGTGTTATAGTCGTTGCGCTTTGAGCCACTGAAAATATTATGGACATCAGTCGCTGTTATCTCATCTTGTATGTGATGGCGGTTGGTGCTGTTTACATTGGTGATGATTTCGAGATCTTGGGATAGTGTCTTCAGATAGGCTTGACCACGCTTGTTCATGGCGAGGACCCTTACAGCCTGCGGCAAGGAATACGCCTCCATCTTTGTACTGGTCAGGTTGAAGAGGATGTAGAGCATCAGCCGGTTGAGGCGTGTGCGTGTGTATCGTTTCGTTTTGACGTCATCTAGGAATGATTCGTAAGTCGAATGTCTCCTTATCCTGGAAATCAGCCTATGTTCGAGGCCTTCAGTCATCGTGTAGATTCTGCCCAATTCTTCCGGTGTGCTCCTGTGGATCAGGAGTTTCAAGGAAGGGAACAGGACTTCATTGGTGAGTGGGCCGTCTTTATGGATCTCCTGTGCAAGTGGGGCGGGCATGAAACGTGATGCACCTTCTAGATTACCTTCCCAAAGGGCATTCCTCAGGCTGGTCGCGCTGGAGAAACGCCGCTCGGACAGGGCAGGGTCATTATAGTCATTGCCGATCCTCTTGATTGTATGGGGCGTTATATCCGGTTGCAGCTTTTTCAGGGCTTTCAAGTAGGACAAGCCGAGAATATCATTGGCCCCTTTAAACACGTCCGTCTGCAGTGCTGCAGAGAGGGCTCTTGGATAGCTGTAGCCTTTCTTCTGCAACGTCCGCATGGATGAACGGATGTCTGCGTCCTCCATCAGCGATTGCAGTCTCGACAATTCGGCAATATCACCGGATTCACTCCCAAAGACGATATTGTCGCTTTTCAGCAGTTTCGCAATGTGGACGCCGCCCAACGCAAAATCATCTGCAAAGCTGACAGCGTTGATGAACGGCAGCTCGACCACAAGATCGACGTGCCTGATGGCAGCTTTCGCCCTTTTGAATTTATCCGTCACTGCAATTTCACCACGTTGCGTGAAATTCCCGACATGATGGCAATGGTGACATCGGCTCCGGTCAGACGCTTCGATGCTTCAATATGGTGGATATGTCCATTATGAAAGGGATTGTACTCTGTAATCAAAGATGTGATAATCATAATAGTGCTCCTTTCCATTCGATTCCATTGTATCAGAAATGGGGCAGAATCATTAGTGATGTTAAGAAAATAACTTGACAGAGTACTGTTAGAAAGGTACAATATTTTTTGTGCTCATAAGAGGTGAAAACTATATGAGATGGTCATTGACGCAACTGAAAAAGTTCAATCAGGATTCAATCGCTGTAAACGAAAAGGTCCAGTTTAAAGAGATGACGGATCGTAAAGATGTCACTTCAGTGGACGAAGTGTCCATCGAAGGCGTCCTTCATGTCCGTAATCGCCAGATCATGGCTGATTTAACCATAGAGACGGTGGTCAATATGCTGGACAGCCGCACAAGCGAAGATATCCAAGTGCCGCTTCATATCGAAGCGGAGGAGATTTTCGATGAAGATGCGGAAGAGGCGGATGATCTCGCTGAAAATGTTCATCCAGTGACCCACACTTTAGATCTGGAACCGGTCATCAAGGAACTCATCATCGTCAACATACCTTTTGTCATCACCAAAAGCGATGAACCGCTGAGTGGTGGTAAACAATGGTCTGTGACCGATGAAGAATCGTTGGAAAATGAGCGGACGAGCGTGGATCCAAGACTATCAAAGCTAAAATCACTGTTGGACGACAGTGATAATAAGGAGGAATAGAAATGGCGGTACCAAAGAGAAGAACCTCGATTACGCGTAAAAGAAAACGTCGTACCCACCTGAAGCTTTCTGTGCCAGGTATGGTAGAATGCCCAAACTGTGGAGAAATGAAGCTTTCCCACCGTGTATGTAAAGAATGCGGCAGCTATAAAGGTGAAGAAGTTACAGCTAAATAATTGGTGTAGAAAAAGACGCTGGCAATTTTGCCAGCGTCTTTTTCATGGGCTTATGAGTTTGCCGCTATTGGAGATGGAAGCCCTCCGGATACCAGATCAGGGGGTCTTCCGCCATATCCCTCTCGATATCATACTTCAGCGTTTCGAAGCCATGCGCTTCGAAGAAGCCGCGTGAATTTTGGCGGCTGATGGCTTTGATCGGCATGCCGTAGTCTTTGGCGAAGTCGATGAGCTTGCTGCCGTAGCCGCGGCCTCTATATTTCTCGAGCACTTCCAGCTTCCATATCACCATATAATCATGCGGCGGATCGAATATGGGTTGATGATCATCTTCTTTTCGGTAAAGGCACATGCGCGCAGCCAGCGTGTCGCCTACGTAGATGCCGAAGAATGGCGAGTCTGTATTGGCATCCATGATATTGCCTTCCAGCTCTTTTTTCATCTGCAGTTCCTGCGCACCATACTCACGGAATTTCTTGAATTCTTCTACTGTCTTATAGTTGATTGCCAGATGCTTCACTTCTGTCATTTTGCATTCTCTCCTTTTCTTTAGTATAGTACATTTCTTTGAAACCGTTCAATTGTTTTATATCTTCATAATATTTATAATCAAGTTAGCATTAGAGTGAGAAGGGGTCTAATTATGGAAATTGAATGTTTGAATTACACACAGGACGATTTTACACACCGGTTCGCCGGTAGGGACGGGCAGACGCTGTCCTTCTATCAAAACTTGACTTATGATGAAAAAAGTATAAAAAAAGTGATGGATAGACCAAGTCATCCGCATACAGGCAAGCTTGCCGATATCATGGCCGAAGGTATGGCGCCCTATGGTCTGAGCGACAAGCAGGAAGATAACCTTAAACGTCTCCGGGAAGGCGCCAGGGTCATCGTCGGTGGACAGCAGGCGGGCCTTTTCATGGGTCCCAGCATGATCATGCATAAAATGCTCACTTTGCTTGTGCTGGTTGAAGAAGTGAAGAAAAACTACAACTACCAGGCAGTGCCCGTCTTCTGGATAGCAGGTGAGGACCATGATTTTGAAGAAGTGAACCATACGCATATCTATGATCGTACCCATAGACGCCGGCGCAAGATTTCCTATAAACCGAATCTGACGGTGCCGATGAGTCTGGGATTCTACAGATATGACCAGAAGTGCAATGAAAGACACTTCTGGATCGTATAGTGGAGGAGTGCGGAGATTCAGGTTACCTGAAAGAGAAAAAGTCAGAGATAGAAGCGATGATTGAACAAAATGAGTATTGGACTGAACTGTTCCACGCGCTCGTCCATGATGTCTTCGCGGATGCAGGATTGTTGATTTTCAACTCCCATGATGAAGCGGTGAGGAAGCTTGAAGCACCGATGTTCAAAAAGATGATAGAAAATCATGAAGCCATCGATGCAGCATTCAGGCAGGGGCAGCAGGAATTCATTGAAGCGCATGACCTATCCCCAACAATCGACACTGAAACGAATGTGCATCTATTCTCCGGCTCACGGACGACGCGTACTTTATTAGACCAGCAGGGCGGCAGCTACCTGACTGATAAGGGTACGCTATCCAAGGATGCGTTACTTGAATATCTTGAGCAGGATCCTGCCTCATTCAGCAATAATGTCGTAACAAGACCGCTTATGCAGGAAATGCTATTCAACACCCTCATATTTGCAGGGGGCGGCGCAGAAGTGAAGTATTGGGGCGAGCTCCACAAAGTGTTTGAAGTGATGGATATCAACATGCCGATCGTACTAAAGAGAATGGAGATCATCCATGAGGACATGAGGCTCAACAAACTTCTCGATAAATACGGATTGGAGGTTTCAGAGAATCTCGCAGCAGATGCCGAAGCTAAAAAGCAGAACCTGATCGAGTCCGCAACAGATACCACTTTCCTCGACGAAGTGGACAGCATAGCCGATCATCTGGATACGGATTACAGCCGCTTGAAGGATAAGGAGGGCCGTGAAGCCCACCGTGATCTGATTGAGGCCAATCTGAAGGTGCACAAGAAACAATTGAGTTACCTGAAACGGCGGTACCAACTTGAAGTGAAACGTACTTTGCGCAAGGAATTGAATGATCTGGAAGAAATATCAGAAAGGCTGATGCCGGGCGGATCGCTGCAGGAACGCATCTATCATCCGTGGATGTTTCCGATCGATCTCGAAGTGGGGCGCCTCGCCTATACGACGCAGCTTACAATCATCAAAGGCATCTAGAATATTGGACGGTCTTCATTTTTATGAGGACCGTCTTTTTTATTGTGTCAAATTAATTGGAGTGGAAAGCACATTATTTGTGGTACATAGTGGGGAGATGTGGTAAATTATTTGTATAGGCGAGGTGATCAGATGTTCATGGGAGAGTTCAAGCATCAGCTTGATGCTAAAGGACGCTTGATAGTGCCAAGTAAATTCAGGGACGAACTCGCAGGACATTTCATCATCACCCGAGGCCTTGATCAGTGTCTATTTGGCTACCCTCTCGATGAGTGGGCCCAGATGGAACAAAAAATGAGTACTTTGCCGCTTACCAGGAAAGACGCAGAAAATTCATGAGGATGTTTTTTTGGGCGCTGCCGAAGTGGAAGTGGACAAGCAGGGGAGAATCAATATCCCCGCTAACTTGAGGGAATATGCTGGATTGAAAAAGAATGCACCGTCATCGGTGTTGCCCATAGGATTGAAATTTGGGATACGGATAAATGGACATCATTTTATGATGATTCAGAAGCCCATTATGAGGATATCGCAGAAGAATTGATTGATTTTGACTTATAGGATGTGAGGGTATGTTCAAACATGACACCGTTCTATTGAAAGAGACAGTGGATGGGTTGAATATACGCCCTGACGGCACATATATCGACGCCACTTTGGGTGGCGGAGGCCATAGTGCCTATCTCTTGGAACAATTGACCACGGGTCATCTATATGCTTTTGACCAGGACTCCTGGGCAATAGAGAACGCACAGGAAAGATTTAGAGGAAACGACAATATTACACTTATCCATTCCAATTTTGAGAATTTGAAAGCGGAACTGGCGAAATTCGACGTCAATGGAGTCGATGGCATAATGTATGACCTCGGCGTTTCAAGTCCGCAGCTTGATGTAACTGAACGGGGATTCAGCCACTCCAGGGAAGCGCGACTCGATATGCGCATGAACCAGGATCAGTCGCTTGATGCCTATGAAATCGTAAATACATATTCCTACAGCCAGTTGGTAAGCCTCTTCTTCAGATACGGAGAAGAAAAATTTTCGAAAAAGATAGCTAGGGAGATAGAACGCACCAGGACTGAGGCGCCTATCGAGACCACTACACAATTGACTGAAATCATCAAATCCCAGATCCCCATAAATTCAGACGAACAGGGGGCATCCAGCCAAGCGGATATTCCAGGCACTCAGAATAGCGGTGAATGATGAGCTTGGGGTATTTGAAAGGTCACTCGAAGCGGCGATCGACCTCCTTAATAAGGATGGGAGGGTATCCGTCATCACATTCCATTCCCTGGAAGACAGAATCTGCAAACAGATGTTCATGGAATATGAAGCAGGGCCCGAACTGCCGCGTAATATGCCCGTCATCCCGGAAGCCTACGAACCTGTATTGAAACGGGTGAACAAGAAGCCAATCACTGCAGACGATGAAGCGGTGCTCGATAACCCGCGTGCGCGCAGTGCAAAATTGAGAATTGCTGAGAAGCAGAAATAGGGAGTGATAACATGGCAGTAGAACATTATCAGCAACCCCTGTCCCAGCCCGGCAGCCATAGGGAGCAACAGCCTGCTACTAAAAGAAAGCGACGCGTCGTCGGCCTTGGAAAAATCGAGACGCTTACCTATCTCGTTCTTTTTGTTCTGATCGCAACTGTTGCGATATACGTCTTATCACTAAAGATGGAGGCCCATACCGTCCAGGACGCAGATTACCCAAATCGAAAGTGAAACGGCAATCAAGGAAGGCGAAATAAGTGAGTTGAAGACGGAGGTCACAGATCTCTCGTCCTACGATAGGATTTATGAAAAAGCAAATGAACTTGGACTTGACCTGGATAATGGAAATGTAAAGGTTGCTGAGAAGTATGGCAAGAATTAGAATCAAGCTACGAAATACAACAAAAACACTATCTGTTGGCGCGCTCCTAATCTACCTGGGTATAGGAGTGCTTTTTGTTTGTATATTTTGGCAGTTCAGCTATTTGATGATAGGCAAATCCCTGGATGATGAAGATCTGGTCGCCCACGGCGAGGAGAAATTCTCACGCACCTCACAGATAGAAGCGGCGCGCGGGCGCATATTGGATCGTGACGGCAACGTTCTGGCGAGCGATATGGAGGCGTATCGCATTGCCCTGATTACGGACTCCAGCTACTCGAACCACGTCAGCGATCCTGAAGCTGCTGCAGAGAAGATTGCAGAAGTCATCGATATGGATGAAGATGAGATCGAAAAACGCATCAAAGAAGGTATAGAGGAAGAGCGTTTCCAGATTGAGCTTGGCAAAGAAGGACGCGAATTATCCTATAACGATAAAAAGACCCTCGAAGAGGCTGAGATTCCCGGCATCGTCTTCATCGCCGAAACGAAGCGGTTCTATCCGAATGGCGATTTCGCCTCACACCTCATCGGCTATGCTGAAAAGAATCAGGATACTGGTGAGTTCGAGGGATCGCTTGGGATTGAACGGGCGTACGATGAGAAGCTGAAGGGTCAGGACGGCGGACTCGACTACCTCAAGGACCTATGGGGGTATATCGTACCGGGGACTGACAGCGTTGCCGAAGCGAAGAATGGCTCGGATGTCCAACTGACGATCGATTCGAACATTCAGATGTATCTTGAGGATTCCCTCGATACGATGGAAGAACATTTTGAGCCTGAGGAGACTTTTGCGGTCGTGGCAGATGCCAAGACTGGAGCAATTCTCGCAAGTGGCCAGAGACCGTCATTCAACCCGAGGACCCGGAAGGGTTTGGAGAGAGCTGGCTCAACATGCTCTATCAACATTCATTTGAACCCGGTTCGACCTTTAAGGTGTTCGGTCTGGCGGCAGCGATTGATTCTGGAGTCTATGACCCGAATGCAGTATATGAATCCGGATCATATGATGTCGACGGCCATACAATCTACGATTGGGAGCCCGAGGGCTGGGCGATATCACTTATAATGAAGGGATGCAGTACTCCTCAAACGCCTTGATGATGATCCTCCAGGAAAAAGTGGGGGAAGATAAGATGCTCGAATACTACAAGGATTTCGGCTTTGGGCAAGTGACAGGCTCAGAATTCCCGAATGAACAATCAGGAACCTTGGCATGGGATGCTGAACTGCAGAGGAAAACGACCTCTTTCGGGCAGACCTCTACTGTGACACCGATACAGATGATCCAAGGCATGACGGCGATACTCAATGGCGGCAAAATGAAGAAGCCATACATCGTCGAATCCATCACTGATAGTGAGAGCGGTGAAGTGATCGAGGAGAATGACGAAACTGTCGTGCGCCAGGTGATATCGGAAGAAGCGGCAGATAGGACACAGGATGAAATCAATACATTCGTCGGAGGGTCGATGGAACGTAATCCGCAATACCTTCTCGAAGATTATGAAGTCGCAGGGAAGTCAGGCACCGCCCAGGTCATCGATCCGGATGGGGGTGGTTATCTGAAGGGTGATTATCAATTCCTGACGTCCTTCATCGGGTATGCACAGAAGACGACCCTGAAGTCATCGTCTACTATGGCGTCAAGCTTGCCAGCAAAAATAAATCGGATACATGGGATATTGGTGTAATGCCCGGCTTCAATCCGCTTATGGAGCGGACCTTGAAATATCTGACGGTCGGCGAAGAAGATGGGGAATCGCCTGAACCAGTAAAGATAGAAGATTACACCGGCAAGATGATCTCCGATGTGCCCGCAGCGGCAAATGATTCTATACAGACGATCATATTGGGAGAGGGCGAAGAAGTAGTGGACCACTACCCAAAAAATGATAAACTGTTACCGTATGAAACATTTTTCATCAAAACTGATGGACAGCTGAAGATGCCTGATTTGACGGGGCTTTCAAAGAGGGAAGTCATCATGTTCGGAGATTTTGCCGGAATGGATGTAACCGTAGAAGGTGAAGGGTATGTCAATGGACAATCGATCGACCCGGGCATCGTTTTAGAGGATGGACAGGAATTAAAAGTCACCCTGTCGTCCAACGACCCTGAAGACTAGAGGAGGATATCATGGATTATTTATTTTTAATATCCGCTTTTATATTGACGGCGGTACTCGTTCCCGTAACGATACCGTTGCTTAAGCGGATGAAATTCGGACAGTCGATACGTAAGGAAGGGCCAGAGAGCCATCAGGTCAAAACGGGCACCCCGACCATGGGTGGCCTTACATATCTAATTCCGGTAATCATATTATCGTTGATTGCGCTTCTATTTGTGGATGACACATACAAGATGCTGGTCATGATCATCGTGACCATCGGATTTGGGCTCATCGGATTTATAGATGACTACATCATTGTCGTAAAAAAGGACAACCGGGGCCTATCTTCAAAACAGAAGTTCCTTGCACAGATTGTGCTATCGGTGATTGTCTATTTCATTATGACCCAGGCTATTCCGGATATAGAAACAGCCTTGCGCATTCCAGGAACAGATTGGACACTGCCCCTTGGCGTGCTGTTCGTCGTATGGATTGTGTTCTGGCAAGTTGGATTTTCAAATGCGGTCAATCTAACAGATGGCCTCGACGGATTGGCGACAGGCCTCTCAATCATTGCATTCTCAAGTTTCCTGGCTATAGCGTGGGTACGGGAGGAGACGACGCTCGTCATCTTCCTGATGATACTGATCGGCGGATTGCTTGGTTTCCTTCTATACAATAAATATCCGGCAAGGCTGTTCATGGGGGACACTGGTTCGCTCGCCCTCGGGGGCATCATTGCGACAGTATCCATCGTACTTAATGAAAGTCTGTTGTTGCTGCTCATTGGAATCATGTTCGTCATCGAAACTGCTTCTGTGATGATGCAGGTGGCATCTTTTAAATTGACCGGGAAAAGAATTTTTAAAATGACGCCTATCCACCATCATTTCGAACTCAGTGGCTGGAATGAATGGAAGATCGTCATCGTATTCTGGACGATTGGTGCTGTTGCAGGCATCATCGGCGTCCTGCTGGGGGTGGCCTAGATTGGAGAAGTTGGACTATCAGAATAGGAAAGTACTTGTGCTTGGTTATGGCAGAAGCGGCAGAAGTGCCATCTCTGCATTGCTCGCATTAGGCGCGAATGTGACGCTTACTACAAATGAAGTGATTTCTGATGAGGGGATCCGCCAGCAGTTGAAGGGCTGGGGAGTCGAGATAGTCGATGGCCATCATCCTGTGAGTCTGCTGAACGATATTGAACTGATTGTGAAGAATCCAGGCATTCCTTATACCATCGATTTTTTAAAAGAAGCGCTGGCAAGAGATGTGCCGATAGTGACCGATGTGGAGCTTGCGTATCATATTTCGCCAGTGCCGATCATCGGCATCACAGGCACCAACGGCAAAACCACCGTGACGCACCTGATTGGGGAAATGTTGGAACGTTCCGGTTTCGAACCCATATTGTGCGGTAACATAGGCTACCCGGCTTCCCAGGCTGCAAGAGAAGCTGTGCCCGGCAATATATTGGTTATGGAACTTTCATCCTTCCAGCTGATGGGTGTGAGGGACTTCCGTCCGGATACCGCGGTATTCACAAATATCTATGAAGCGCATCTTGACTATCACGGGTCGAAGGAAAACTATGTGAAAGCGAAGTTGAATCTGCTCAGGAACATGGGACAGGAAGAAAAAGTCGTCTTCAACGGCCGTCAACGGAATATGGTTGAAGATATGACGTGGCTCTCGATCGAATACTTTTCGACCGATGGTGACGCAGAAGCCATGATCAAAGATAATATGATCACCTACCAGAAGCGTCCACTGATAGGCGTTGATGAAGTGCTGCTGGAAGGCGAACACAACCATGAGAATATATTGGCGGCACTACTGGCCGCTAAAAACCATGGCGCTTCTGACACAGCAGTCATCGAAACCCTGAAGCACTTCGGGAGTATACCTCACCGTATGGAGTATTTGGGGCTTAACCAAGGTGTAGGCTATTATAATGATTCCAAGGCGACAAATAATCTGGCGACTTCCTTTGCACTGAAAAGTTTCCGTTCGCCCGTCATCTGGATTGCTGGCGGACTTGACCGCGGGCAGTCTCTTGAATCACTCGTGCCAGATCTTGAGCATGTGCGCCTGATCATCGCATTTGGGGAGATGAAAGAAAAATTCGTTTCATTGGCGGATGAACTCGGCATTGACTCGATTGTGGCGGAAAACCCGCATGATGGTGTCATAAGGGCAACAGCTCATGCACATCCGGGGATGTTGTGCTTTCTCTCCAGCATGTGCCAGCTGGGACCAGTACAAAGATTTCGAAGCCCGCGGTGATCATTTCAAAGAAGGGTTTACAGCACTCGACAACTGATAGAGAGGGGGAACTCCATGGACAATCATAATGATATAGATGAGCTGAAGCGGAAGTTGAAGCATAGAGAGCGCGAGCGGGATTCACGCGACTCAGAAGAACGGCTACAGCAGGATCCCCCCGCCGGTAGAAGCATCAAAAAGAGTGCGGACAAAAATGTAGAGGCCATTGGCAACGGAAAGAGGAAAGTAGCATCTCGAAGCAAAGCAAGCAGAAAAGCAGCTCTTCCAGATGACGAAGTAGAAACCTTTCATCATGGCAAAACGATCTCCTTTAGGATGGATGAAAAGTCTACAAAAAATGATGGGTCCGAAAAGGGAAGGGCGTACCGAAAAGAAAGAAAGTAAAGCCAAAAATGCCGGTACTCACCCGTGCCCATCTCTTCCTGGGTGTCATCATCACACTGCTCCTTGCGGCTGGTGGACTGATCTATTATGCAGCAAGCAGTGTAAGTGATGTAAAAGAGATTGCCTTAGAAGGCAATGAAATGATCAGCGATCAGGAAGTGATGGAGCGGCTCCAATTTGAAGAGGGCGACAAGATGTTCAGCGCCAACCTTTCCCGGGCTGAGGAAAACATTGCGATGCTTCCGGCAATTGACGAAGTGACGATTGAGAGGCAGTGGCTGAATACAATAAATGTTTCCATCTCAGAGCGCCAGTCAGTGGCCTATGTAGCATCAGGCGATGTGTTCTACCCTGTCCTCGAGAATGCCCAAGTGTTGAGAGGCCACCCGGCCATGCCTGAAACAGCCCCTATCCTCCATTTTTTTGAAGGTCAGGAATTCGATGCGCTAATCGATAATCTGAACAAGATGGAAAGGGATGTTCTTGAGGGGATTTCGGAAATCTATTACCGCCCCTCAGAAAATACCGACACCCGCATCCATATCTTCATGAACAATGGCCAGGAAATCGTCGCTGATTATCGTACAATCGATGAGAAGATGGATTACTACTTGAGCATGCAGGAAGAAATCGGGGAGCCTGGTGGGGGCATAATCGATATCGAAATCGGCAGCAGTTTCCTCCCTTATGGCAGCGAAGAGGCAGATGATGTGAAAAAAGGAATCTATGAGAACCCGGTGAAGCCTCGGTACATCGAAGATATCGAGGAGACTCTAGGTGACTTGAAGTCGCAACTGACGTCAATCGGCGAAGAAAATGAATGATTGCCGATCCGCATTTATACTGGACTATTATGTTTAAATAGTTCACAATGTAAAAAGTATACTGTAAACTATATAAGAGAGTGAAATGGCTTACTAGGAGGCAGAAGAGTTGAAGGAACATTATTATGTCGCCCTGGATATCGGCTCAAACAGCGTCAAAGCCGTAGTCGGCGAGAAATTCCATGACGGTGTCAACATCATCGGTACTGGACAGACGTATACTGATGGCGTATCCAAAGGGACGATAAGAGATTTTGACCTGACGAGAAGTGCAATTATAGATACTGTGAAAAAAGCAAAGATTTCATCTGGCGTCGATTTTGATGAGGTCTTTTTGAAAATGCCGATTGCGGGCATGGAATTGAAGTTTGCAGAGGAAGAAATCCGTTTTGGAGGCAATTCAACCGAAATAAACGGAACCCATATCGAAGATATGCTTGAAACAATCCGGGAACGGGTTGTGCAAAGTGATAAGGAAGTAGTGACCGTCTACCCGGTGTACTTCAAAGTGGACGACCTCCACGAAGTCTCCGATCCGAAAGAGATGATGGCTACCCAGTCACTCTTTGTCAGTGCGGGGATACTGCTTTCCAGCCGGACTGTTTTAATGAACGCGGTGAAGTGCGTGGAAGAAGCTGGATTGACTGTACTTGATGTCTATTCCGATGCTGTGAACTATGCGCATGTACTAAGCGAGTCAGAGGTCGAGCTCGGGGGCGTGGTCATCGATATCGGTCATGAACTGACGCAGTTTGGGTATTATGAGCGTGGTACGCTGAAAACCTCAGGCAGTCTTCCAGTAGGCGGCAAGCATATAACGAAGGATTTGTCTGAAGCATTCAATACTACCCTGGAGGCTGCAGAAAAAGCGAAACATCACTACGGGCATGCCTTCTATGATCTGGCCTCGGCTGAGGACATCGTGCGTCTGCCTCAGCGCGATGGCGAAGCTGATATCGAGATTACGCCTCAAGATATGTCAGACATCATAGAGATGAGGATGGAAGAAGTCTTCATGGATGTTTTTGGGGTCCTCCAGGAAAATCAGATCACCAAAGTAAGTGGTGGCTTTGTCGTTACAGGGGGCACAGCAAACCTTCTTGGCATCAAAGAACTGATGCAGGACCTCGTATCAGAAAAAGTCCGAGTTCATATACCGAATCAAATGGGTGCCAGGAAACCGGAGTTTTCGAGCGCCATCGCTACAGTTTCAAGCGGAATAATGTTTGATGAACTCCTTGAATATGTTACAATTGATAATTATGATACAGAGTCGGATACTGTCCGGCATGCCGCTGATGAGGAGTCATCAGGAAACTTCTTCACTGGACTCTTCAACAAGCGCAGAGAGCAGGAATCGCACGACGCGGACAGCGGATCTGTGGGTCAACCAAAAAACACTTCCGAAGGATACGCCGATTATTCATATGAGGATAGATCGGAAGACCTGGACAACCGGGATAGTGGAGACAAACGTCAGGGTGAAGACAAAAACTATCGTGGCTATATGAAAAAACTCTTTAAAAATCTGTTCGAGTAGAATCAGTAAGATGAATGACTGGGAGGAAATAAAATAATGTTAGAATTTGAGCAAGGCTTCAACCATATGGCAACACTTAAAGTGATCGGTGTCGGTGGCGGCGGTAACAACGCAGTCAACCGCATGATAGACGACGGTATGCAGAATGTTGAATTCATCGCCATCAATACAGATGGTCAGGCACTCAATCTGTCGAAGGCAGAATCGAAAATCCAGATTGGTGAAAAATTGACACGTGGACTGGGTGCAGGCGCTAATCCTGATATCGGGAAGAAAGCAGCTGAAGAATCCAGGGAACAGATCGAAGACGCGATACAAGGCGCTGATATGGTCTTTGTAACGGCAGGCATGGGCGGCGGCACGGGCACAGGTGCTGCCCCAGTTGTCGCTAAAATAGCAAAGGAGATGGGGGCGCTGACAGTCGGCGTCGTCACGCGTCCTTTCTCTTTCGAAGGCAGGAAGCGTCAAACTCAGGCATCAGCTGGAGTTGATGCCATGAAGGCGGCTGTCGATACGCTGATAGTCATCCCGAATGACCGCCTACTTGATATCGTCGATAAATCCACTCCTATGATGGAAGCATTCAAGGAAGCGGACAATGTACTCCGTCAAGGTGTTCAGGGTATTTCCGACCTGATTGCAGTTTCAGGGGAAGTGAACCTGGACTTCGCGGACGTTAAGACGATCATGTACAACCAAGGTTCAGCATTGATGGGTATTGGTGTTTCAAGCGGTGAGAACCGTGCAATAGAAGCGTCGAAGAAAGCAATTTCCAGCCCATTATTGGAAACTTCCATCGTTGGAGCGCAAGGTGTGCTCATGAATATCACAGGCGGAGAATCCCTTTCCCTGTTTGAAGCCCAAGAAGCGGCGGACGTTGTACAGGACGCTGCAGATGAGGATGTCAATATGATCTTCGGTACAGTGATCAACCCAGAACTTGAAGATGAAATCATCGTAACTGTCATCGCTACAGGCTTTAACGAGAAATCTGTCAACCGTTCTCCTGAGAGGGAAGAGAAGAAGGATCCAATCATCCAACCGAACCCTTCCAGAAACGAAGAGCCTAGAGAGCGTGACTTCCAGTCTAGAGACAACACGCCGCAGGATGATGATTACGAAGTGCCTACGTTCTTAAGGAACCGTTCGAGACGCAGACGATAGAAAAGTTTTCAAGTCAGAAAGGGACACCTTTCTGACTTGTTTTGTGAGGTGGACCATGAAGTTCAATAACTATCGCCATCATGTTGGCAATAGTCTTGGCAATGTCACTTTCGGCTATACGAAGCGCACCGGCGGCACCAGCCCCTATCCATCAGGAGCGTTCAATATGGCTCTATACATCGATGATGATATTAAAAACATTCATCATCACCAGGATGTGCTGGCTAGCCATATCGGCTTTCCCCGGAAAATTGGGTCGCTCCAATCCAACAGCATGGCGGTACCGTCAAAGAAGTCCATGCTGAAGATGGGGGCTCCAATATTCGTAGACGCACAGATAAGCTTACAGGAGTAGACGCTCTATATACATATGATGCGGATACCCTGCTGGCCATGAATTACGCAGACTGTGTGCCTGTCTATGCCTTCAGTGAGACGGATGGTTTCATCGGGCTGGCCCATGCAGGCTGGCGGGGAACTGCATCAGAAATAACGAGAAAGCTGATTGGATCGTATCGTGGTGATCCGACAGACTTGAATATTGTTATAGGCGTGGCAATCAATGGAAGTTGCTATGAAGTGGATGAAACTGTCATCGATGCACTGGGGAGGACAAGTGTGCCTGATGGTGCCATCACCCGGACAGCGGAAGGCTTTAAGCTCGATCTGAAAAAGGTGAATGGACATCAGGCCCGACTTGCTGGTGTACCGAATGAAAAGATTCATCTTACACCTCTCGGCACTGAAGATACCAGCACCTTCTTTTCATATAGGATTGAACAAGGCAATACGGGACGTGCCCTTGCCTTTATTGGGAGGAAGAACAATGATCAAAAAGAATTATGAAGATATTAAAAACGAAATCGGTGAAGCCGTCAACTTGATTGCAGTGACGAAATACCACACTGTGGATGAGGCGATGGAAGCTTATGAAGCTGGCATCCGTCACTTTGGTGAAAACCGTATGGAAGGTTTCCTGGAAAAGCGCCAGGCACTTCCGGAGGATGCTGAAATACATTTCATAGGTACACTCCAATCCCGTAAGGTCAAGGAAGTCATTACGCATCTCAACTACCTCCATTCTTTGGATAGGGAAAGCATCGCGAAAAAAATTGAACAATACAGCGCTCATGCTGTAAAATGCTTCTTACAGGTGAATGTATCCGGAGAATCATCCAAACATGGATTGGCACCGGAAGATGTCCCCGATTTCCTGGAAAGAATGAAATCCTATGAAAAGGTGGAAGTCATCGGTCTGATGACCATGGCCCCGACACGGACGATGCGACCCGGATAGAAGGTGTATTCCAGCGCCTGGCGGAGTTGCGTGATTCTCTTGCTGAAGTCAATGGGGATAACGTCCAGATCGACGAACTCAGCATGGGGATGAGCAACGATTACACCCTTGCAGTAAAGCACGGGGCGACTTATGTACGCATTGGCAGCAAACTAATGGGAAGCAGGTGAATGCCATGGCCATAAAAAAGTTTTTCAAGGACATCTTCATTGTGGAGTATGATGAAGAGGAGTCCGTGGAAGAAAGCAACAAGCCAAAACAGCAGAACAGCAAAGTGACGCAACTTGACCATTCAAAAAAGAAAAAAGTCAATGAAGGGTCTGTCGAACCTCGACAGATGGAGCAAGGCAGTGCCTCGGTCTCTCCATCATTCAGGAAGAAAGACCGCCGGTCCGGAGAACCAAGACACCAGAAGAAGCAATCCAATACAAGGGACAAGGAGACTACTTTGATGAGTGCTGAAGCAAGCAATACAAAAGTATGCCTATTTGAACCGAGAGTGTTCTCGGAAACGCAGGATATTGCAGATGAGCTTAAGAATGAACGGGCGGCTCTCGTCAACCTCTCCAAAGTCGATCACAGCCAGAAAAAGCGCATCGTTGACTTCCTGAGCGGCACGGTCTATGCTTTGGACGGAGATATCCAAAAGGTCGGCGCTGATATTTTCCTATGTACGCCAAATAGTGTCGGTGTTAAAGGGGAAATCAGCCAGGAAAAGAATCAGACTGAAGAAATGTAAGGAGAATGAGTTTGGATAACCAACTGTTAATAGATATTGTATTTTTCGTTCAAAGATTCATAAACACCATCTTTCCTATATTTTTCTGGGGGTTGATCATCTATATTCTGAGCTCTTGGCTGCCGGGCCTCCGGGAGTCTGCTTTCGGAAGAATCCTTGGAAAAATATATGAGCCGATACTTGAGCCGTTCAGAAGGCTCATCCCACCAATCGGGGAGTGTTGGACTTGTCGCCGATTATTGCAATTTTGACCATGAATCTTTTCCTGAGCGGCCTGAATGCGATATTCAGGGTTATCGTACAGGCATTGGTCTGAAGAACCTGAATTACTAATAATGCCAGACGCCCTTATGATCTAATCGTTTCCCGATGATTATCATGAGGGCGTTTCCGATATTTCTACAGGAGGGGCTCTGGATTGAAGGAAGTCTACCAGCATTTCAGAAAAGAAGAATATGAAAAAATAACGTATTTCAATGGCAAGTTCGAGATTGCTGCGAGGGATTATTATCCGGTACTCCTCGATTTTTTAGATCCGAGGGAGCGGTTGATTGTCGAGAGTCTGTCTGGGCGTCACCCCGATCTGTACGTAGAGTTTTATGGTGGACCAGGTGAACGCGAGCGTCAAAGGGCGATGATTATTCCGGAATTTCTGGAAGTCACGCCTGAAGAATTTGAAATTGGCATCTTTGAAGTCGATTATCCCCAAAAATTCGTCAATCTTACACACCGCAACATCCTCGGCGCCATTATGAAAGTTGGAGTCGACCGTTCACTGATTGGTGATATAGTCGTTTCAGACCGCATTCAATTCGCTTATGCAGCACCGTATCGTCAAGTCTTCGAACAGGGGCTTGAGAGGATCAAAAATGCACCAGTCACACTTAACGATGTGCCGCACGCCGCGTTCATGGAAGCAGTTGATGAAGGAAAAGATAAACATATGCTCGTCTCATCCTTCAGATTGGACGCAATCATTTCAGAAGCCGTCGGTGAAGGGCGCTCAAAATCCAAGGAACGCGTGGAAAAAGGCAAGGTGAAGGTGAACCACACCCTGACTTCCAGTCCGGCGTTCCTGGTCGAATCCGGTGACATCATTTCTGTCCGGCATTTCGGTCGTTTTAAGATTACATCAATAATTGCTGAAACAAAAAAAGGTAAATATCGTCTTATGGCCCGGATATATAGGGACGGGTAGGGTATTAGTCAATTGAGGTGAAGAAAATGGATAGAGAAGAAGCTCTGAATCGTAAATTTCCAACAGTTTACCGTGGTTTGGATGAAAGAGAAGTAAGAGAGCATCTACAGGCAATGCAGTCTGAAATCGACAGTCGCGATGAGAAGATCAAGCAGCTAGAAGGCATGCTCGATGAAAAGGAAGAGAATCTGAACAGTTTCAGGACCGTCGAAACAAGCATCAACGAAGCCATCTTGACGGCGCAGCGGGCAGGGGATGAAGCGAAGCGCACTGCACAGGCGCGTTCAGAAGAAATCGTCCGAGCTGCGGAAGCTGAACGCGAACGCATCATTGATGATGCGCTTGCCAGAGCCCGGCATATCGCCAGCCAGACAGAAGATATGAAGAGGCAATCCAAAATTTTTCGTGCACGGTTCAAGATGCTCGTGGAGGCACAGCTCGACCTGCTGCAATCGGATGACTGGGATTACCTGCTCGATTTTGAGAAAAATCAGGAACACCGTGTCGATGATCTGGAGGATGCAGAACGCAACCAGGAATAATGATGTGTTGACGTATTGAAGGATATTTAGCATAATAATAGTATTGTTAGACAGGGAAGCATGCATTATGGATACAGCGACCGGGGGATGGTGGGAGCCCCGGCACATAAGATGCTTCTGAAATCACTAATGATGTATTTTAATGACTGTGACGAGTGGACTTATGGACCAGAGTCAATCAGGGTGGTACCGCGGAGAATTTCGCCCCTATTGACATTGGCCCAGAGTTTTTTAAATCATCTACCAAATAGAAAAAGGAGTTTGGAAAATGGACTACAAAGATACACTGCTCATGCCGAAGACCAAGTTCAAAATGCGTGGCGGCCTTGTAAACAAAGAGCCGGAAATGCAGAAGAAATGGGAAGAACAAAATCTTTATGAGAAGAAATTGAAACTCAATGAAGGAAACACCCCTTATGTGCTCCATGATGGCCCGCCTTACGCCAATGGTGCTCTGCACATGGGACATGCCTTGAATAAGATCATCAAGGACATCATCATCCGCAATAAGCAGATGCGCGGTTACTACGCACCATATGTACCCGGTTGGGACACGCATGGACTGCCGATAGAACAGGCACTCACCAATAAAGGTGTCGATCGTAAAAGCATGTCGATCGAAGAATTCAGAAACAAATGCATCGAGTTTGCCGACACGCAGATCGATCAGCAGCGTGAAGGCTTCAAACGCATGGGGATCGATGGCGAGTGGGACAACCCCTATGTCACCTATAAACCTGAATTTGAAGCCGCACAGATCCGTGTGTTGAAGGATATGGTCGAGAAGGGTCTTATCTATAAGGGAAAAAACCAATCTACTGGTCCCCGGTCAGTGAGTCTTCATTGGCGGAAGCGGAGCTCGAATATAAGGACAAGCGCTCTCCTTCAATCTATGTTGGCTTTAAGGTGGCTGATGGCAAAGGCGTACTTGATGAAGGCGTACAGATGGTCATCTGGACAACGACGCCATGGACGATTCCATCCAATTCAGGCATTGCAGTACATCCCGAGTTGAACTATGTCCAAATCAATTATGAAGGTCAGGAATATGTGGTGGCTGAAGCGCTGCTCGATCATTTCTGTGAGGAAGTTGAATTCGATAAGGATAAAGTGACGCGTACAAAAGAAATCAAAGGCTCCGAAATGGAATACATCACAACCAACCACCCACTATATGACCGCACAAGCCTTGTCGTGCTGGGTGAACATGTCACAACGGAAGCAGGTACAGGTTGTGTCCATACGGCCCCTGGACATGGTGACGATGATTTCATCATTGGCCAGAAATATGAACTCGATGTGATCAGCCCTGTAGACGATAAAGGTGTCTTCACGGATGAAGCGGGCAAGTATTCAGGGCTTTTCTATGATGACGCCAATAAAGTGATCACGGAGGACCTTGAAGCAGCAGGCGCCCTGGTTAAGCTCGGCTTCTATGCGCACTCTTATCCACATGACTGGCGCACTAAAACACCGGTTATATTCCGGGCGACCCCGCAGTGGTTCGCATCAATCAAAAATGTCCGTGAAGATATCCTCCAGGCGGTCATGGACACTGAATTCCAAGTGGAATGGAACCAAAAACGCATGTACAACATGATTAAAAACCGTGGTGACTGGGTGATTTCCCGCCAGCGTGTGTGGGGTGTACCATTGCCGTTCTTCTATGCGGAAGATGGACAGGAAATAGTTGATGCAACAGTCATCGAGCATGTTGCCTCGTTGTTTGAAGTGCATGGATCGAACATCTGGTTCGAGTGGGATGCAAAAGACCTCCTGCCTGAAGGCTTCACACATGAAGGCTCGCCAAATGGTGAATTCACAAAAGAAAAGGATATTATGGATGTCTGGTTCGATTCTGGCTCCACCCATCGCGGTGTGCTGACAGTACGCGATAACTTGACATACCCGGCGGATCTTTATTTCGAAGGGTCCGACCAATACCGTGGCTGGTTCAACTCCTCAATCATCACCAGTGTGGCAACTAAAGGCATCGCGCCCTACAAAGAACTCCTGAGCCATGGGTTCGTCATGGATGGCCAAGGCAAGAAGATGTCCAAATCCCTCGGCAACGTCATCCTGCAGAGAAGATCATGAAACAAATGGGGGCAGACATCATCAGGCTGTGGGTCATGTCTTCTGATTTTGAGGAAGATGTCAGAATTTCAGATGACATCCTGAAGCAGGTGTCCGAAGTCTACCGGAAAATAAGGAATACTTTCCGCTTCCTGCTAGGCAACGTATCTGACTTCAATCCTTCAACGGATGCAATCGCCTATGATGAATTGAAGGAAGTCGATCAGTTCATGTTGCAGCGCTTCAACGAAATGGTGAACCTGATGCGTGACTGTTATGACCGTTATGATTATGTCACCATGTACCAGTCCCTCCAGAACTTCATCAATGTCGACTTGTCGAACTTCTATCTCGACTACGGTAAGGACATCCTCTATATAGAGAAACAGGATGCCCATATACGCCGCAGCATGCAGACAGTACTGTATGCCATATTGACTGGATTGAACCGTCTGCTTGCACCTGTTCTGGTACACACGGCTGAAGAGATCTACCAGCATACTCCATATACCGAAATGGAAAGTGTTCACCTCGAGTACCTGCCTGAGGCGAAAGAAGTCGATACGGCACTCACTGCAAAATGGAAGCATTTCATGGATGTCAGGGATGATGTGCTGAAGGCACTTGAAGAAGCCCGTAATGACAAGGTCATCGGCAAGTCACTTGAAGCGAAAGTATATGTCACCCAGCCGAACGGTATGAATTATTCTGACATCAATGGCCGTCTCGAACAGCTCTTCATCGTCTCTCAAGTGGAAGTTGTAGAGTCACTTGAAGATGGTAAACAGTATGATAATATCAAAGTCAAAGTCGTACATGCTGAAGGCACACGTTGTGAGCGCTGCTGGAACTATTCTACAGCGCCATCCATCGATGGTGGCGAAGACGACATCTGTCCACGTTGCCGCAAAGTGGTGGATCAGCTCTAGGGGGCCGTTATGAAATCATATAGAATCATTCCAATGAGCTTGATTGGCCTAGCTGTACTGGCAATCGATCAGCTGACGAAATATCTTGTCGTGACTGGTATGCAGGAAGGGGAATCCATTCCAGTCCTCGGCAAGTACTTCATGTTGACTTCTCACCGCAACAGCGGAGCAGCATGGGGCATGTTCCAGGGCCAGATGCTGTTCTTCTACTTGGTGACGCTGCTGGTTCTGGGCATACTGGTCTACGTTTATGTCAAGGAAGCGAAAGGGAACACCCTGCTGCAGCTTGCGCTCACTTTGCTGCTGGCCGGCGCCCTCGGAAACTTCATCGATCGTATATTATTCCAGGAAGTAGTGGACTTCATCGATGTGCTGATCGTGTTCTATGATTTCCCGATATTCAACATTGCTGATAGTGCACTCACAATTGGTGTAATATTGATGATCTTGGAATTCTTTATAATAGGAAAAGGTGACACGGATGCAGGAAATTAAAGCAAATGAAATGGATAGTGGCCAAAGGATCGACAGGCTGCTGTCAGAAAAACTGGACGACACTTCACGCAGTGATATGCAGGGCAGGATCCGGGATGGACTTGTTGAAGTAAACGGTGAGGCCGTCAAGCCGAACTATAAGGTCAAGACCGATGATGTCATCATAGTCCACCCCCGCGAGCTTGTGGAGGCGGATATCTCCCCACAGAACTTGAACCTCGAAATCCTCTATGAGGATGATGATGTAGCCGTTGTGAATAAGCCAAAGGGCATGGTGGTCCATCCTGCTGCCGGACACCATTCGGAAACGCTTGTCAATGGCCTGATGTTTCAGCTTGATGACCTCTCTGGTATAAATGGCGAGTTGAGGCCCGGCATCGTGCATCGCATCGATAAGGATACGAGTGGGTTGCTGATGGTCGCAAAGAATGATGTGGCCCATCGCGTACTGGTCGATCAGCTCGTCGATAAAAGCGTCACCAGGAAGTATGTGGCACTTGTACACGGTACCATCCCACATGATAAGGGCACCATTGAAGCACCGATCGGCAGAAATCCGAAGGAACGCCAGGAAATGGCGGTCATTGATCCTGGACGGGACGCCACAACGCATTTTAATGTGCTGGAAAGATATGAAGGGTATACATTGATCGAATGCATCCTCGAGACGGGGCGGACCCACCAGATCCGTGTCCATATGAAATATATCGGCTATCCGCTCGTCGGGGATCCGAAATATGGCCCTAGGAAGACGTTGAATACAGACGGGCAGATGCTGCATGCAGGGACGCTCGGATTCATCCATCCAACAAGCGGGGAGTATATGGAATTCAGCGATTCGTTGCCTGAACCATTCGAAGATGTGTTGGAAACATTGACACCTTTATCGGATTAATGCTTGACTTCATTCTGTATTAAGGCTAGACTATTGAAGAAAAGTGAATATGAATGTCTTTAAAAGGAGTCCCGTGAGGCTTCAAAGACGTGATATAACCGGGTACACTTAGGGATAAGTGTATATTTATCAGGATACGTGTATACTCATGTCTTTGGACATGAGTATTTTTTTATACATTTTTAAAGGAGAGGACTTAAATGGAAAAACGGACGATACTTGATGAATCGCAGATTACACGCTCGCTTACCCGCATGTCGCATGAAATACTCGAGCATAATAAAGGGACTAAAGGATTGGTGTTCCTTGGGGTCAAAACACGCGGGGAGTATCTTGCGGAACGTCTTCAAAAGAAAATTACCGAGATAGACGGTGTGGAGATACCGACAGGGACAATTGATATAACAGGCTATCGTGATGACAGGAAGAAAGAACGCGCAGGCAGTGCCATAGACATCGGAGTGTCACTCGATGACAAGCATGTGGTCATCGTCGATGATGTGCTCTTTACGGGACGGACAATCCGCGCCGCGATGGATGCGATACTGAATGAAGTCAGGCCTTCAAAAATTTCCTTGGCTGTACTGATCGATCGGGGGCACCGGGAACTGCCGATACGGGCAGATTTTGTAGGCAAGAATATCCCGACTGCCAAAGAAGAGAAGATAGATGTCCATCTAGAGGAGCATGACGCAGTCAACGAAGTTCTATTAAGCAGATAACAGGAGGACGGCTGAAATGCAGACCAAAGAATCGCAGAAGAAATCTACTCGAAAAGTGTCTCCCCGATATTGGATGTACAGGATAAGCCAAAGCCTGCCCAATGGCTGATGCTCAGTTCCCAGCATCTATTTGCAATGTTCGGTGCCACGGTGCTTGTGCCGTACTTGACGGGGCTGCCGGTATCCGCGGCTCTGATAGCAAGCGGCATCGGCACTTTGCTCTACATACTCATTACGAAAGGACAGATACCGGCATACCTCGGTTCAAGCTTCGCATTCATACTGCCCATTACAATTGCACTTGGGGCAAATAGTCTAGGTGAGGTACTGACAGCACTATTCTTCAGCGGAGTACTCTATATCATAATCGGCATTGCGATAAGAGGGTGCGGCATCGATTGGCTGATGAACCTGCTGCCTCCGGTAGTCGTCGGACCAGTCATCATGGTCATCGGGCTCGGGCTCGCACCGGTCGCGGTCGATATGGCGATGTATACGGATTCGGGCAATCAGGAAGGCTACAGCATGCTCTACATATTTGTAGCTGCGGTGACGCTCATCATCACCATCTGCGCTTCAATATTCCTGCGCGGGGTGCTCTCCCTGATCCCCATCCTGATCGGCATCATCGGTGGATACATTACAGCTGTACTGGTGGGCATCGTCGATTTCACCCAGATTGTGGAGACAGGCTGGTTCATGCTGCCTGACGTCCATCTCCCATTCGTTTCATACAATCCGACCTGGAACCTCGGGCTTATGGTCGTCATGCTGCCGATCGTGTTCGTCACAGTGAGTGAGCACATCGGCCACCAGATGGTCATCAATAAGATCGTCGGGCGCAACTTCTTCAAAAAACCCGGCCTGCACCGTTCACTGGTTGGGGATGGGGTGTCGACGATGTTCTCAAGCCTGGTTGGAGGACCGCCGACTACAACCTACGGGAAAACATCGGAGTGCTTGCGATTACACGCGTATTCAGCGTGTGGGTCATCGGAGGAGCGGGTGTTCTTGCAGTCATACTCGGCTTCATAGGAAAGTTCACAGCCATTGTCAGAGCATACCGACCCCCGTCATGGGTGGGGTATCGATCCTACTGTTCGGCATCATCGCCTCAAGCGGCTTGAGGATGCTTATTGATGAGCAGGTGAACTTGGATTCAAAACGCAATCTGGTCATATCTTCTGTAATCCTTGTTGTAGGAATCGGGAAGGCGCACCTTGATTTCACGATCGGCAATATACCTTTCAATCTTGAAGGGATGGCGCTTGCGGCTGTTGCAGGGATACTGCTGAATGCGATACTACCTAAGGAGGTGCCTGTTGATGATGGACAACCTGCTGTCGATGACACAACTGCAGACTGACGATATCATGAGGCTCATCAAACGCGCCCAGGCGATAAAAGGCGGAAACTTTGAGCCATTTAAGGAAAAAAAGTATATATCAAACCTGTTCTTTGAACCTTCTACACGGACCAAAGCCAGTTTTGAGATGGCTGAAAGCCGGCTCGGCATTCACTCTATTCCCTTCAATGCGGACCACAGTTCGGTGCTTAAGGGAGAATCACTGTACGACACCTGCCGCACCATGGAAGCCATAGGATGCGATGCACTTGTCGTACGTCACGCCATGACCGCCTATTATGACGATCTGGATGGCCTGTCAATCCCAATAATCAACGGCGGAGATGGCAGCGGCTCACATCCCACCCAGTCGCTCCTCGACCTGATGACGATATACGATAGATTCGGTACTTTTGAAGGACTTAAAGTGGTCATGGCTGGTGATATATCACACAGCAGAGTGGCCCGCAGCAACCAACAGGCGCTAAAGAAGCTTGGAGCCACAGTCGTTTTCAGCGGACCAGAAGCATGGCGTGACCCTGAGATGGATGGAGAGTACGTGGACTTCGACGATGCGGTGGAATCATGTGATGTCATCATGCTGCTGCGTGTCCAACACGAACGCCATGGCGATCAGGCGGATTTTACGAAACGCAGCTACCATAACCAATACGGGCTGACCCTGAAGCGGTATCAAAGGATGAAGCAGGAGGCCATCATCATGCATCCTGCACCAGTCAACCGCGGCGTTGAAATAGATGGGCGTTTGATAGAAAGCCCACGATCAGCCATTTTCGAGCAGATGCATAATGGTGTATTCATGCGCATGAGTGTAATACAAGACATACTTAGGAGTGAAGGGTAATGACAGTACTTTTGAAGAATGGCACAGTGGTGACGGAAAATGGGGAGACTCGGATGGACATCCTTGTTGACGGGGAAAAATAGTTGACATGGCCCCTCAGATCGAGCGGGGGGATGAGGTCATCAATTGTAGCGGCAAGCTTATCACGCCAGGTTTCGTCGATGTCCATGTTCATTTGAGGGAACCCGGGGGTGAACATAAGGAGACGATTGAAACCGGCACAAATGCTGCAGCACGCGGGGGATTCACTGCAGTATGCCCAATGCCGAACACACGCCCTGTACCAGACAATGAAAAGACGATGGAAGATATCAACAGGCGGATTGAAGAAAGCGCCAGTGTAAAGGTGCTGCCTTATGCGTCGATCACGACACGGCAGCTTGGCAAGGAACTGGTCGATTTTGACGCACTTAAAGCTGCCGGTGCATTTGCCTTCACAGATGATGGTGTCGGTGTCCAAAGTGCCGATATGATGCTGCGTGCAATGAAGGAAGCTGCCCGTATAGACATGGCGATAGTCGCCCACACTGAAGAGAACACACTGGTTAATGGCGGTGCAGTCCATGAAGGCGGAGTCAGCCAAAGGTTGGGATTAAAGGGGATTCCATCAGTGACCGAATCCGTACAGATTGCACGCGATGTGCTGTTGGCGGAGGTAGCGGGATGCCATTATCACGTCTGTCATGTAAGCACCAAAGAAAGTGTGCGGGTCATACGGGATGCCAAACGAGCGGGCATCCGTGTGACGGCGGAAGTGACACCGCATCACCTGGTGCTTGACGAAGAAGACATCAAGGAGGATGACCCGAACTTCAAGATGAACCCACCACTCAGAGCAGCGGACGATCGCCACGCCCTGATTGAAGGCCTGAAGGATGGGACTATAGACTTCATTGCCACAGATCATGCTCCGCACGCAGAGGAAGAGAAGTCGGTCGGCATGGAAACGGCACCTTTTGGCATCACCGGCAGTGAGAATGCATTCCAGCTCCTGTATACGAAGCTGGTCAAGACAGGCGTGTTCACACTGCAGCAGCTAGTCGATTGGTTGACAGTCAAGCCAGCGGAAGTGTTCGGACTTGAGATGGGAGCGCTCAAAGTCGGCAGAGCCGCTGATATCACAATCGTTGATCTCAATAAGACGTACATCCTCGACAAGTCAAAATTTTTATCAAAGGCACGCAACACGCCATTCCACGGAATGGAACTGACTTCGGACATCTACATGACGATCGTCGACGGAAACATTACTTATAAGGGGGAAGCATGATGATTAAAGAGAGAAGATATCTTGTTTTGGAAGACGGTGCCGTATATGAGGGGTATCCCTTCGGCGCCGATAAGGCGGCAGAAGGCGAGCTCGTCTTCAACACTGCCATGACAGGCGCCCAGGAAGTCATCACAGACCTCTCCTATACCGATCAGATCATCACCTTCAGCTATCCACTGATCGGTAACACGGGCGTCAATATAGAAGACAACGAATCTCTGAAGGCGACGGCTAGAGGGGTCGTTGTAAGGGAAGCATGTACAGACCCATCTAACTTCCGCACCACTGATACGCTGGATACATTCCTGAAGCGACATGATATACCGGGCATCAGCGGCATCGACACGCGCAGCATCACAAGGAAGCTGAGGGATGGCGGGGTCATGAAGGCAGTGATTACGGATGAGACGTACCATGAAGACTTGATCGAGCTTCTGCAGCACTCCTCCTTCAGAACCGACCAGGTCAAGCGCGCATCCACCAAAAATCCGTATATCTCTACAGGCACCGGCCCGCGGGTGGTGCTGATAGATTACGGAAAGAAGGAAAATATCGTCAGACAGCTGAATGCACTCGACTGTGACGTGACGGTCGTACCGCACGACACAACGGCGGATGAAATCATCCAGATGAGACCTGACGGCATAATGCTCTCAAACGGACCGGGGGACCCGGCCGATATACCTGACCAGGTCAAGACCGTCAAGGCACTTCTTGGCATCCCACTTTTTGGGATCTGCCTGGGTCATCAGATACTCGGGATCGCATGTGGCGCTTCGACATATAAGATGAAGTTCGGCCACCGCGGCAGCAACCATCCGGTGAAGAATCTGGCCACCGGAAAGATTGAAATCACTTCACAGAACCACGGCTTTTCGATAGATGGTGCCTCACTGGTCGGTACAGGCCTAGAAGTCACCCACCTGGCACTCAACGACAGGACGATAGAAGGACTGCGCCACACTGAGTACCCGGCATTCTCGGTGCAGTTCCACCCGGAAGCGGGCGCAGGCCCCCATGACTCTGAATACTTGTTCGAAGAATTTGTGAAATTGATGAAAAAAAAGGAGGCCAACCATGCCTAAACGTCAAGATATCAAAACAATTCTGGTCATCGGCAGCGGTCCGATCATCATCGGCCAAGCTGCAGAGTTCGATTACGCAGGCACCCAAGCATGCCTGGCATTGAAGGAAGAGGGGTACCGCGTCATTCTCGTCAACTCCAACCCAGCAACCATCATGACGGATAAGGAGATAGCTGATGTTGTCTATATCGAACCACTGACGCCGGACTTCATTGCCAGAATCATCCGCAAAGAGCAGCCGGATGCACTATTGCCGACACTCGGCGGACAGGTTGGTCTGAATATGGCGGTCGAGCTTGATCGTCTGGGCATCCTCAAGGAAAATGGGGTTGAACTCCTCGGCACAAGACTCGAATCCATCAAGCAGGCAGAAGACCGGGATCTTTTCAGACAGCTGATGAATCAGATGGAAGTGCCAGTACCGGATTCGGATATCATTACAACGCTTGAAGAAGCCAAAACATTCCAGGAGCGAGTGGGATATCCTTTCATCGTACGACCGGCATTTACGATGGGCGGGACAGGCGGAGGCATCTGCCATAACGATGCGGACTTGAATGAGATTGTCGCAAACGGATTGAAATACTCTCCTGTCGGACAATGTCTTGTGGAAAAATCAATCGCAGGATTCAAAGAAATAGAGTATGAAGTCATGCGTGACTCGAACGACAATGCGATTGTCGTCTGCAATATGGAAAATATCGATCCCGTCGGCATCCACACCGGAGATTCCATCGTCGTCGCGCCGACCCAGACATTGACCGATAAAGAGCATCAGATGCTCCGGGACGTGTCGCTCAACGTCATACGCGAGTTGGGTATAGAAGGGGGATGCAACGTCCAGCTTGCACTCGATCCGCATTCCTTCGACTACTACATCATTGAAGTGAACCCACGGGTATCGCGCTCATCTGCCCTTGCTTCTAAGGCAACCGGATATCCGATCGCCAAACTCGCAGCGAAAATTGCCATCGGCATGACGCTTGATGAAATGATCAATCCGGTGACGGGTACAAGCTACGCCGCGTTTGAACCGACCCTCGACTACGTAGTGTCGAAAATTCCACGCTTCCCGTTCGATAAGTTCGAGAAAGGAGAGCGGAAACTCGGCACCCAGATGAAGGCTACCGGTGAAGTCATGGCCATTGGGCGGACATATGAAGAGTCCCTGCTGAAGGCGATCCGCTCCCTGGAATACGGTGTCCATCATCTCGGATTGCCAAACGGAGACCAATTCGAACTGGACTACATCAACGACATGATAAAGAAGCAGAGTGATGAACGACTGTTCTATATTGGCGAGGCATTAAGGCGGGGCGTAGATAAGAAGACTATTCATGAATGGACGAAAATAGATTTATTCTTCCTGAGGAAATTTGAACACATCATCGAAATAGAACATGAGCTGAAGGAGAACCCGGGTCGCTCGACCATCTCAAGTGGGCTAAAACTTATGGCTTCAGCGATAAGGTCATTGGGCACCGCTGGAATATGGAGGAAGAAGAGGTCTTCAGCATCCGCAGACAGGAAGGTATTATGCCGGTCTATAAGATGGTCGATACGTGTGCAGCCGAATTCGAATCGAATACTCCATATTTCTATGGTACTTACGAACTTGAAAATGAATCCGTGGTCAGCACCAGGGAAAAGATAATCGTACTTGGAAGTGGCCCGATCCGGATTGGACAGGGCGTGGAGTTCGACTACGCCACCGTCCACGCAGTATGGGCAATCCAGGAAGCCGGTTATGAAGCCATAATCGTCAATAATAACCCGGAGACCGTCTCTACGGATTTCTCCATATCCGATAAACTGTACTTTGAACCGCTGACCCATGAGGATGTCATGAACATCATCGAGTTGGAGCAGCCAAAAGGCGTAGTCGTCCAGTTCGGCGGCCAGACAGCCATCAATCTGGCTGATGGCTTGGAAGAAGCAGGGGTCAAAATCCTCGGCACATCCCTTGATGATCTGGACCGCGCCGAAGACAGGAAACGCTTCGAGGCACTGCTGCGCGATATAGATGTGCCCAGCCTCTCGGCAAGACTGCCACGAACGAACAGGAGGCGCTTGAAAACGCTGAACTGATCGGCTATCCGGTTCTAGTCCGTCCAAGCTATGTCTTGGGAGGCCGTGCAATGGAGATCGTCCACAGCAGTGGGGAATTGAAGAATTACATGCGTGATGCCGTCAAGGCCTCACCGCAGCACCCGGTTCTGATAGACCGCTATCTGACGGGCAAGGAGATAGAAGTGGATGCGATCAGTGACGGCGAAAATGTCATTATCCCTGGAATCATGGAACATATCGAACGGGCCGGAGTGCATTCTGGAGATTCTATTGCGGTCTATCCACCTGTTACACTAAGCGAAGCAGAGATCGATACGCTTAAGGACTATACGGTAAAATTGGCGCTTGGACTGAAGACAATAGGACTCATCAACATCCAGTTCGTTATCGCCGACGGTGAAGTGTATGTCCTCGAAGTGAACCCGCGCGCCAGCCGGACGGTGCCGTTCATGAGCAAGATCACTGAAGTGCCGATGGCCGCCCTTGCCATGAAGGCGATACTGGGAGTGAACTTGAAGGATACTGGACATCCGATGGGATTGGCGCCATTCCAGGACGGTTATCACGTCAAAGCACCGGTCTTCAGCTTCAGTAAGCTGAAGAATGTCGACATTACACTTGGACCGGAAATGAAATCGACCGGTGAAGTGATGGGCAAGGATATGAGCTTGAACAAAGCATTGTATAAGGCACTGGCAGCAAGCGGGTTGGAAGTCAAAGACCACGGCACCGTTCTCTTCACTGTGGCGGATAAAGATAAGGAAGAGGCAGTGGCCCTTGCCCATAGACTGTCACAATGTGGATTCAGGATAATGGCTACGGAAGGGACCGGAAAGGCGCTTGAGTCACGCGGCATTTCCTGCATCACCGTCGATAAGGTGCGGGAGAAGGAGAACAGTCTGCTTAAGGATATCCAAAACGGCAGCGTGCAGATTGTGATCAATACAATGACAAAAGGAAAGCAGGTCGAAAGGGACGGATTCAGGATCAGAAGGGAATCTGTCGAGAACGGTATTCCATGCCTGACATCACTTGATACAGCGCGTACCTTGGTTGAAGTGATTGAAAGCATGACATTCAATATGGAAAAGATGTAGGTGATCATATGAAGACACTCATGACCATAATTGCCAATGACGAGATTGCCGATCGGGTATTCGAGATGGAGCTTGAAGGGGCGCTCACATCAGATATGAAGACGCCCGGACAATTCGTCCATGTGCGCATCGACGGGTCGACAGAGCATGTGCTGAGACGCCCCATTTCTATCGCCAGCATCGACCAGGAAGCTTCACGCTTTACCATCATATATAGGGCGGATGGCGCAGGGACTTCAAAATTAGCGGCCAAGCGTGCCGGGAGACGTTGGATATATTATCCCCACTCGGCAACGGTTATCCGCTGGAACGTGACAGGCATGTGCTCATAATAGGCGGGGGCATAGGTGTGCCGCCCCTTTATGAATTGTCCAAGCAGTTGAATGCCCGTGGCGTGAAAACCACCCATGTACTGGGATTCAATTCACAAAAAGATGTTTTCTATGAAGATAGGTTCAGCGCACTCGGTGACACATATGTCTCTACGGCTGACGGTTCTTACGGTATGAAAGGCTTCGTTACAGATGTCATCGAAACACTTGATGGGCCTTTCGACCGCTTTTATGCATGTGGACCGAAAGTTATGCTGAAAGCACTTTCCGAGACGATGGAGATTGATGGTTACATTTCGCTTGAGGAACGGATGGGCTGTGGCTTTGGTGTATGTTACGCGTGTGTATGTGAAACACCCCAAGGCGACTATATCAAGCTCTGCACTGAGGGCCCGGTCTTCAGGAAAGGAGAAATAGTGTTATGAACAAAGAGGCAATGTATATCTCCTTGCCGGGGTTGAACCTTAAGAACCCGGTGATGCCGGCATCCGGCTGCTTCAGTTTCGGACAGGAATTTTCGCGGCTCTATGATCTTTCGCAACTTGGCGCAATAATGATCAAGGCTGCAACACATGAAGCAAGAAAAGGGAACCCCACCCCACGTGTGGCAGAAACCTCAAGCGGCATGCTGAATGCGATTGGACTCCAGAATCCAGGAGTCGACCATATCCTTCAGCATGAGCTCAAATTTCTGGAGCAGTACGATGTGCCCATCATAGCGAATGTAGCAGGCACTGAGATAGATGATTATGTGATGGTCGCGGATAAAATATCGAAAGCGAATAATGTCAATGCGCTGGAATTGAACATCTCATGCCCGAACGTCAAAGCTGGAGGTATCCAGTTCGGCACTGATCCTGAAACAGCTCGCCGGTTGACCGCTGAAGTCAAAGAAGCCTCTGATGTCCCTGTCTATGTAAAACTTTCACCGAACGTCACAAACATCGTCGAAATGGCAAAAAGCGTCGGGGATATAGCCGATGGACTGACAATGATCAACACGCTTGTAGGCATGAGGCTCGACACGACAGGCCGGCCGATCCTATCCAACATCACTGGCGGATTGAGCGGTCCGGCCATCAAGCCGGTCAGCCTGAACATGATCTATCAGGTCCGGCAGCACATGCCTGATTTGCCGATAATCGGGATGGGGGGCATTTCGACAGTGAATGATATACTCGACTATATTTCAGTAGGTGCTGATGCTGTGGCAGTCGGCACGATGAACTTTACCGATCCCATGATCTGTCCAACCCTCATCGCAGGGTTGGAAGACGCTTGAAAGATATGGGTGTCGCCCATATCCATGACTTGAAGGGGCGCGCCTACAAAAGGGAGGAAGGCTAATGAACAGACCGATAATTGCACTTGATTTCAGTACAATGGAACATGTGCGCGCATTTTTAAAGGACTTCGATGAACCGCTGTTCGTCAAAGTAGGCATGGAACTCTATCTGCAGAATGGACCGGAAGTCATAAAAGAATTGCGCAGCATGGGGCATGATGTCTTCCTTGACCTGAAGCTCCACGATATCCCGAATACAGTTGGCAAGGCGATGGAAGGTCTTGCGGCACTCGATGTCCAGATGACGAATGTGCATGCACAGGGGGAGTAGCGATGATGAAGCGCGCTGCCGAATCCTTCAGGAACTACAACCCTGACGGGCTGCTCATCGCTGTCACCCAGCTCACATCGATGAGCGAAGAGGTGGTCCGTGAGGAACTGGGTTCCAGATTGAGCCTCGATGAGAGCGTCGTTCATTTTGCGAAACTTGCGCAATCTGCAGGTCTTGATGGCGTGGTGTGTTCCCCTCTTGAAGCAGAGCTTGTCCATGAAGCTTGTGGCAAAGAATTTAAAACCGTCACACCAGGGATCCGCTTGCAGTTGGATACGCAGGACGACCAGGTACGTATCATTACACCTGAAGGGGCTAAGGACGCCGGATGCGACTATATTGTGGTGGGGCGTTCCATCACCGGGGATCCGGATCCGACAGAAAAATACCGTAAGATCAAAAAAGAATTTGAAAGCGGGGAACAATAGATGGAATTACGCACTGCAGAAATACTTCTTGATGTAGGCGCCGTAGAGCTGAGTCCTGAGGCACCTTTCACTTGGGCGAGTGGCATAGAATCTCCCATATACTGTGACAACCGCAAAATAATAGGGGATATACAGGCAAGAAACGAGATTGCGGATGCATTCGCCTCAGTGATCAGAGAACATATGCCTGAAGCAGAGGTCATTGCCGGAACCTCCACCGCTGGAATTCCACACGCTGCGTTCGTCAGTGAGCGTCTGCAATTGCCGATGTGTTATGTGCGGGGAAGCAAGAAAAAGCATGGCAAGGGGAATCAGATAGAAGGCGCGGATATCTCCGGTAAAAAAGTGGTGCTCATCGAAGATCTGATTTCCACCGGTGGTTCAAGCATTGAAGCGGCTGAAGCCTTGAAGGAAGGTGGGGCTGAGGTGCTTAAGGTGATCGGAATCTTCACCTACGGACTGCCTCAAGCTACAGAAGCGTTCAATCAGTCGGGCTTTACCCTATATACATTGAGTAATCTCGATGCACTGGTCAAGGTAAGTGCCAATCGCGGCACTCTATCTAATGGTCAACAGAAGACAATCATGGATTTCAAGACATCATTATCAAAATAAAAGCTCAAAATGGAACTCCAGTTCCATTTTGAGCTTTTTTATCATACACCAAATATCATGTCGTTTATGAATTTGGCTTCCTGTTCGATATGTTCACTATCTAAAGAGGCATAGAGCTTAATCTTCGGTTCCGTGCCTGAGGGCCTTAGGGCGATCCAGCCATCCGCAAAATGAATTTTGATGACATCCGCCTGCGGGAGTTCAATCTTTTCTGTACGGCCATCCTGATACGTCCGGGTCTGAGTCTTAAAATCTTCAGACATGATCACTTCCCTCCGGTCGAGCTTTTTAGGGGTGTTGGTCCGGAACTGCCTCATGATTTCATTGATTTCCTCCTTGCCGCTCGTCCCTTCAAAGGTATGACTGAAAAGGACTTCCATGCGCCTGCCGTATGTTTCATAGATTGATTCCAATACATCCACAAGCGTCCGGCCTTCGTTCTTCAGCGCGCTTGCCATAGAGACTAGGTACGGCACAATCTGTATGGCGTCCTTGTCACGCACGAATGGTTCAAGGAGAAAACCGTAGCTTTCTTCGTAGCCGAATATGAACTGTTTTTCGGGATTGTCCTCAAGCATTTTAATCTGCTCGCCGATATACTTGAAACCAGTCAGAACTTCTATCATCTCTGCACCTTTGTCTTCTGCAATCTTACGGCCCAAGTCACTTGTCACAATCGATTTGATGACGACCGGACTTGGTCCATCGTGGTTATCCAAGCGATGATTGAGAAGCAATATACCGAGCTGGTTGCCGTTCAAATGGACATACTCCCCATTATGCAGAACCTGCACTCCGATTCTGTCGGCGTCGGGATCTGTTGCAATGAGCAGATCGGCTTCATTTTTGCTGCCGAGTGTCCGCGCCCTTTCAAATGCAGACTCGTTCTCCGGGTTTGGAGATTCGACCGAAGGGAAATCACCGTCGGGGCGACATTGTTCTTCGACCAGTTGATAACCATTGAATCCAAGTGTATCGAGCAGCTCGGGTACAATCGGTACACTCGTTCCATGCAGACTTGTGAATACGACTTTAAGGTCGGATTTTGGAATTTCTGGAATGAACGCATTGATTTTCTGCTTATAAAGCTCTTCCATTTCAGTAGAAATATATCCAGCGTCGCCGTTTTCCAACGCTTCTTCAAATGGGGTGGCGGCAATGTTGAATATATCCTCTATTGCGTTGATCTTGTCACTGAGTAGTGAAGCCGGCCGATCGATCAGCTGGGCGCCATCCGGACCGTATACTTTGATGCCGTTATACTTGGTGGGTTATGGCTTGCCGTTATCATGACGCCGAGGTCTGCATTGTGTTCTCTGACATGGAACGAGAGCTCCGGCGTTGAAATATATTTTTTTGAGAGCTTGACTGAGATATTGTTGGCAACAAGGACACTCGTCATGGCCCGGGCGAACTCGGGTGAAAAGTGGCGGGTATCATAGCCGATGACGACGAGTGGGCCATCATGACCTTTAAGGCTATGTGCAATGCCGAGCGCCACTTTCTCGACTGTATATCGGTTCAGACGGTTCGGTCCGAGGCCGATTTTTCCTCTTATGCCCGCTGTCCCGAATGCAAGCGTACCGGTAAATGCGTCATTCTTCTCTTCTTCCGGTAGACGGTCATACTGCTCCTGTGTGATGAAACTTCCCTCAATATTCTTTTCCCATTGTGTTCTTTCCACTTCAATCACCTTCCTGGTCTGTTGTGTATTAGTCGGCCTCGGCCATCTTCCTCAGTATAACGATTTCATACCCTTTGATATAGAGACTATTGGCATAAACGGCCTTATCATGCCAACGTTGGTTGGAGAGTATGATCCTATAGGAATCATCCGAGCCATAACCGAGTTCGACGGATTTTTCCGTCGGGTTGATGATGATCATAAACTCGCTCGCCTCATGGCTGATCTGCACGCCGAAGGCTTGCGGCAAGTTGTTGAACGTCATGAACGTAAGCGCCTTTTTGATTTCATCAGGATTTTTCAGGCGGAAGACATCTTCTTCCAGTCTGAAACGTATTACCGACTTGATGAATTCAATATTATCCTGATACTTGGCTCTGCGGTTCCAGTCCATGCGGTTCAGCAGGTCGCTTAGATTATACGTATTTCCATGACCATATTTGGTTCTGAAGAATTCCTGTCCGGCATGCAGAAATGGTGTACCGAAGGATAGCAGGGTCAATGCAGTTGCAAGCTGATGCTGGCTTTCAAGCACATACTGCCGCTTGTCCGAGGAATACTTGAGGCGGTCATATAGCGTATGGTTGTCATGAACTTCCACATAATTGATGCTCATACCCGGGTTGAACGCCTTGAAACTTCCTGTAAACATTTCCCTTATGGCTTGGGCGCCCTGGCCATCACCATTTACATACCCCTTTTCGTTCAATTCAAAATTGCTGCCTTTAATCGCATCGCGGAAATGATCGTTAAAGAAATGGACATTCGGAACGCGATCTGCAAATTCAGGGAGTGTCTTCTTATGATGCTCCAAGGCTGTCGGAAGATCCCAGCCTTCCCCGAGCAGAAATATTTCCCGGTCCTGTTCTTTTGAGAGCTGTTCTATACCTTGCATCGTTTCGATGTCGAGTGCTCCCATAAGATCAAACCGATAACCGTCCACCCGGTAGAAATCGAGCCAGAATTCCATCGTGTCAAGAATGAAGCGGCGGGCCATCATTTTCTCTGAGGCGAAATCATTGCCGACTCCCGTGCCGTTCGACAAGGATAGATCAGCATTATGCCTGAAATAGTAGCCGGGTACCAATTTCTCGAAGCTCGAGTGTTCCACCTTATATACATGATTCAAGACGACATCCAAAATGACTTTCATGCCATTCTCATGTAATGTAAGTATAAGATTTTGGAGTTCGACGATGCGGCTGATCGGGTCTGAAGGATCCGTTGCATAACTGCCTTCAGGCACCATAAAGAAATGGGGGTCATATCCCCAGTTATAACTTTTATCCCGATTCAATTCATCAACGGTCGAAAAGTCATTGACCGGCATCAATTCTATGTGGGTGACCCCCAGCTCCTTCAGATAATTGAGTCCGCTGCTCAGGCGGTGGCCGGTTTCCGTATCTTCTGTCATTCCGAGGAAAAGACCTCTCCATGCTTCACTGACACCACTGTTGGGATGACTGGTGATGTCCCTTACATGGGTTTCGTAGATGATTGCTGAATCATTCGGGATATCTGGTACATGATGTTTCCGGTAGTGGGGGTTGATGCGTTCGAAATCGACAACCATCGCCTCTTTTGCGTTGGCTGACACTGCCTTGACATACGGATCGGTGACGAAATGCGTCACATGATTGTGGCTCGCTTCGAAATGATAATGTTTGCCATGACAGTCCTGGGAAATGACTTTTTCAAAGTAGCCGCCAATTTTATCCATATTATAAGGTTGGCCATCAAGAAGCAATCTGCACTGGAAGACTGTCGGAGCAAATACTCTGAAGATGGTCTGTTCTTTTGTATAGATCGCACCCATCTGCTGATCGGTTGCATACTTCAGGTCGAATTCTGTAGAAAAGGTATAGCGGCCCATCTTGAGTGGGGTATGCTGTCCGCCTATGATCAGAAAAGTGAAGTGATCGAGGTTCAAGGGGTGTACCAATGAAACGGTGGTGCACTTATTGCTGATATAGGTCGGATGGATTTCAAGTGCTTTGCCATTCTGCATGACAGAAATGGCGTCTGTATTTTTCGAACTGGCATTTTTTTTGACTATGGTAATCTGATCTGATGCATCTAGATATGCGTCATACATAAAGATCCTCCATCTGGTTGTAGTAAATGATTGTTGCATGTATAATTATTCTTTGAATAAATATTCTGAAATTGCTGTAAATGTACCATCTCAAATTTATAAGTTGCATCACCATAAAAATGGGTATGGACATAGTATAACGTAAAGGGGGAGATATTTTGAGTGCAGAGCGGTTGGAAATGGATAAATATCTGTTTCACCAGGGCACCCACTACAATGCCTACCAATTCATGGGGGCTCATGTGTTGGGTGATGGAGTGCGGTTCATCACCTGGGCACCGAATGCTACGCATGTGCAGCTCGCGTGCGCGCATAATGACTACAGCGGTGAAGGCATGGATTTTGAGCCTTTGGGCGACCAGGGTCTGTGGATTTTCAAAACCCCCAACATGAAAAAGGGCGACGCCTATAAGTATAAGATTTATTTTCAGGGCACCTCCCATCTGAAATCAGATCCCTATGGATTCTACCATGAGCGGCGACCCGCAACAGCCAGCATCGTCCACCACGATGATTTTACCTTCACAGATGATGAATGGATGGCGAAAAGGGGCAGGAGCAATGTATATCAGGCCCCGATCAGCATTTATGAAGTCCATCTGGGGACTTGGATGAGACACACCGTGGACAGTCCAAATTATCGCACCGTCGATGAGCTGACTGATGCTGCCCACTTCAGCTATGATGAAATTGCTGAAGCACTGGTGCCGTATGTGGAGAAAATGGGATACACACATGTGGAATTCATGCCTTTGACTGAACACCCCTTTGACTTGTCCTGGGGTTACCAGGTGACAGGCTACTTCTCTCCGACCAGCCGTTTTGGGGAGCCGACTGGATTGAAGCGGCTAATCAACCGTCTGCATGAAGCGGGAATCGGCGTCATCATGGACTTTGTCCCCGCCCACTTCTGTAAAGACGCGCATGGATTAAGGATGTTCGACGGCATGCCTGTCTATGAACATCCTGATCCGAGAATTGCCGAAAAGCGCCAGTGGGGGACTTTGACGTTCGATTATGGACGGCCCGAAGTACAATCATTCCTCATCTCTTCGGCGATGTATTGGTTGCGTGAATTCCATATCGACGGGCTTAGGATCGATGCAGTCCACAGCATGATTGACCTGAACTTCGAAAACCATGAAGCACAGGATAAAATCTATAACGAGGATGGCAGTGAGACCAACATTGCCGGAGTGGAGTTGCTGAAGAAATTGAATAAAGCTGCCTTCGAGTATGATGAAACGCTCCTTATGATGGCGGAAGATTCTTCCGATGAGGCGAAGATTACCCACCCGGTCCACACTGGCGGACTCGGTTTCAATTTCAAGTGGGATCTCGGCTGGATGCATGACCGCCTTGATTATATGGAACAGGACTTCCATGCGCGGGCAAACATCCATAATAAGCTCACGTTTTCGATGGCATATAAATATAATGAGAATTATCTATTGCCTCTATCGCATGATGAAGTGGTCCATGGAAAGAAATCAATAGTCGATAAGATGTCAGGAGACCAATGGCAGAAATTTGCCCAGACCCGGTTGTTATATGGCAATCAGGCTACAGAACCGGGGAAACAGCTACTGTTTATGGGACAGGAAATAGGGATGTTCCATGAATGGAAAGATAAGGGACAGGTCGACTGGCACCTTCTCGAATATCCATATCATCACTCCCTTCAGAAATATATTGCTGACTTGAATGCGTTCTATAGGGCGCATCCTGAGTTCCATAAATGGGATTACGTTCCTGAAGGGTTCAGATGGCTACTCGTCGACGATAATGCGCATTCCGTCCTCAGCTATGTACGCAGGTACAAGGAGACTTTTAAAATATGCATATTCAACTACCGTCCGGAAGTATATCATGATTTTAAAATTCCAGTGCCTGAGCCTGGCGTCTACCGGGAAATCTTCAATAGTGATGAAGACAAATATTCAGGTTCCAATGTCATGAATGGTGGCAGGCATTTTTCAATGAATGAACATTATATCCGCGAAGACCAATATATAAAAGTATCCATCGCACCACTTGCTTTCCAAGTATTTGATCTTGAAGATGACACAGACAGGAGGAAGTAATATGACATCTAATACTGTAGCCATGCTGTTGGCAGGGGAAAGGGCACGCGGCTTGGCGAACTGACGAAAGATATCGCCAAGCCAGCTGTACCGTTTGGAGGGAAGTATAGAATCATCGATTTTACAATGAGCAACCTGGCCAACTCGGGCATTTCGACAGTCGGGGTGCTTGTACAATACTCCCCCTGATGCTCAACAAGCACATCGGCATCGGTAAGCCTTGGGGCTTGACAGGCAATATGGAGGGGTCAGTGTCCTCTCGCCGCATTCCAACCGTGAAGGCAGCGCCTGGTTCAGTGGTACGGCAGATGCCATCGTCAAGAATCTGCATTTTATCGATCAATATGAACCTGATAATCTGATTGTCCTGAGTGGCGACCATATCTATCAGATGGATTACACCAAAATGCTCGAATTCCACCAGGCCAATGATGCCGATGCCACCATCTCGGCAATTGAGGTGCCGTGGGAAGATGCCAGCCGATTCGGCATTCTGAACACGAATGAAGATATGAGTATATATGAATTTGATGAGAAGCCCGAGGAGCCGAAGAACAACATGGCTTCAATGGGGGTCTACATCTTCAAATGGGAGACGATCAGACCGTATCTGCTTGAAGATGAAAAGAATGAAGACAGCGAACATGACTTCGGGAAGGACATCATCCCGATGATGCTGTCAGATGAGAAGCGGCTGTTCGCCTACAATTTTGAAGGCTACTGGAAGGATGTAGGCACGATCAAAAGTTACTGGGAAGCAAATATGGACCTGCTGAAAGACGATTTCCAGACCTTGCTGATGTCTAAGGAATGGCCCACTTATCCTAACGAAGAAAATCGTCCGCCGGAGTACATTGGAGAAACCTCGGAGATAACAAATTCGCTCATTTCTCCAGGTTCTTTCATTGAAGGGAAGATCGATAATTCGATACTCTTCATCGGTGTGGAGACGGGGAAGGCACCAGCATCAAAGACTCCATCATACTACCTGATGCCGTAATCGGCGAAGGTGTCCGACTTGAGCGGGTGATCGTCACTTCGGGAGTTGAGGTACCGGATGGTGCTGAAATACTCGCCGAGGACGAAGAGCCTATCGTCATCAGTCATGATACTTTAAACGACTATCTGCCAAAGGGGGGCAATCATAATGGATAACGAAGTATTGGGGCTGATCAATCTCCAGCCTGAACAGGATTACTTAGATGAATTGACTTATTTCAGGAGCGGCGGATCGGTGCCATTCATGGGGCGCTACAGACTGATTGATTTCGCAATCACCAGCATGAATAATTCAGGTATCAATGTCATCGGAGTATTTGCCGGCAACAAATTCAGGTCATTACTCGATCATCTGAACCGCAAAGAAGATTTCGGCATTGAGGGCAGACAATCCAGAATATTCATCTTGCCCCTGACTGGAACGATCCGACCGACGTGTCACAAGGAGATCTGAAGCACTTCCACAACCATTCCGACCTGTTCAGCCGTTTTAAAGGGAACCACGTGCTCATCTCAGGGTCCCAGTTCATATCGAATACCGATTATTCTGAAGCGGTGGAAGAGCACATCAAAAATGACAGGGACGTGACGTTTGTTGCAGAAAAAGTAGAAACCCCTCCAGAAGGCCCGATCCTGCGCCTCATTACAGAAAGGGATCAGGTCACTGGATTTACACACGATCAGGAAAATCCACACCTTTATACAGGCGTGTACATCATTAAAAAATCCGTCCTGATGAATATCGTCACATTCTGCATAAACAACTATAAGCCGAGTTTCTTCCATAATGGCATAAGGGAGAAGCTTGAAGAGTATAATACAGGTTTTTTCGATATAACGGCAAAGACACATTATTTCCATTCGGTTGAAACATATTTCAACAACAGCATGGCGTTGCTGGAAAAAGACCGCTACCGCAAATTCTTCTTCGGCAAGAACAAAGTGAAGACGAAAGTGAGTACCAGTCCACCGACGCTCTATAAGAAGACCAGCAACGTCAAAAAATCGATCGTGGCAAATGGCGTCACGGTTGAAGGCAATGTGGAACGCTCGATAATCGGCCGCAATGTCAAGATCGGCAAAGGGGCGGTCATTAAGAACTCGATCATTTTTGCAAACTGCACAATCGAACCCGACGTGCATCTGGAGAATGTGATATTGGATAAAGACGTCAGGATTACAGAAGGGCGCCAGCTGATGGGTTCTGAAGAAAAGCCTTATGTCCTGGCCAAGCGTACAGAGATCTAATTTGAAATGGGAAGAAGTGACAGCATGAAACATGTACTTTTTGCTGCAAGTGAATGCACACCGTTCATCAAGTCAGGTGGGTTGGCCGATGTTATCGGCAGCCTGCCGCAGGCACTTGTCAAGGAAGGGGCCGAGGTGTCGGTCATCCTCCCCTTATATAAGGCAATCATCGATTCCGATTACCGCCGGGAGATGGAGGAAGTGATGATCTACAATACGCCGGTAGGGTGGCGCAACCAGTATACCCGCATCCTGAAATATACCGATAGAAAGGTCACCTACTATTTTGTAGATAATGAGTACTACTTCAACCGTGATGGCCTCTACGGCTATATCGATGATGGGGAGCGCTTCGTATACTTTTCGAATGCCATCATTGAATTCATGTATCGTACAGATGAAAATTATGACGTGCTCCATTGCCATGATTGGCAGACCGGGGCTGCTGTTGCAATCGGCAGCATCAAACGGCCACAACCCGGCATGAAGATTGTCTATACAATCCATAATATCCAGTATCAAGGATGGATGGATCACTCGGCTTTTGGGGATATGTTCAATTTTGGCATGGAGCATTTCGCGGGATTCGAGTGGCAGGGCATGGTCAACATGATGAAAGCCGCCATCCATCATGCGGATGTCATTACGACCGTGTCCGAAACATATGCCGAAGAGATTTTGACGCCGTTTTTCGGAGAAGGCCTGGAAACTGTGCTCGAATACAGGAGACATGATCTGCATGGCATCATCAACGGTCTGGATATGACAGAGTATAATCCCCTAAAGGATGATGCGCTTGACTATAGATACCGTTCATCATGCAAGACCAAACTGAAAAATAAGACGGCGCTGCAGAGTGCCCTCGGGTTGGAAGTCAATGAGGCAATACCCATGTATGGCATAGTGACTCGTCTTGTTTCACAAAAAGGGCTGGATCTCCTCACACACATCATGCATGAATTCCTGATGGAGGATGTCCAACTTGTCGTACTCGGCTCGGGAGATGAACAATACGAAAATTATTTCAAATCACTTGTTCATAATTTCCCCGGGAAGGTACATGCGACGATTGGGTTCAGTGAAGCCTATGCCAGGAAAATATATGCGTCCAGTGATTTCTTCATCATGCCGAGTCTGTTTGAACCGTGCGGTTTGGGCCAACTGATTGCCATCAGGTATCTGACGGTTCCGATCGTCAGGGAAACGGGTGGATTGAAGGATACGGTAGTGCCATATAACGAATTTAATTATGAAGGGAACGGTTTTTCATTTGAAAAATATAACGCCCACGAATTGCTCGATACCATGAGGTATAGCCGCTTCATCTACCATGACAAGGCGCACATGGGTGCCCTGTTCAACAACATGATGCAATCGGATTACAGTTGGGCAAAATCTGCTGAACGCTATATGAGCCTCTATTAAAAAAGCCACTTCCAAAACATTTTGGAAGTGGCTTTTTTGTCATGCTTCTGGCTGGGCCATTTTCATCACTTTTCCGCGGTCTGGGGTAACGTTTACGGTCTGCTGATCGGTATAGGTCACAAAGCCAGGTTTTGCGCCGCTGACTTTATGCACATGCCGGACTTTGGTGAAATCAACAGGCACCGACTCCGAGTCCCGCGCCTTGGAGTGGTAGGCTGCTATCATCGCAGCATCCAGGATGTCCTGCTCTTCTATTTCGCCCTCAGTGTGCAGAATGACGACGTGGGAACCTGGGATGTCTTTCGTGTGGAACCACAGATGGTTGTTCTGTGCTTTTTTGCTCGTCAGATAGTCGTTCTGCTTATTGTTTTTACCGACGAGTACATCAAGGCCATTTGTCGTCCGGTAAGGATGGAGCTGAATTTTATGCTTTTTCTTCTTCGGTTGTCTGCGGTTGTTCTTGATGATGCCCTGTTCACCCAGTTCTTCCCTTATCTCTTCAACTTCTTCTTCAGTGCTGATGCTTTCCATCTGATGCAGCAGTGAAGCGAGGTATTTAATGTCCTCGTATGAGCGGTTAAGCTGGTCGGCGGCGCTGCTTTCGCGCGTCTTCAGCTTATTGTACATCTTATAGTAGTGTTGGGCGTTTTCACTCGCCGTACGATTTTTATCGAGGGGGATGGTCAGGGGCTCATCGGTATAATAATCGATGACTTTGATGCTTTCATCGTATGGTTTGACCTGGTGCATATATGCAGTGAGCAGTTCCCCGTACTTTTGGTATTCATCCATTTTCTCCGCTTCAGCGAGGTCCGCCTTGAGTTTTTCTATTTTGCGTTCCGTACGGTCATATTCACGTTCGATCAGATGGACATAATCCTGCGCCTTCTGCCTGATGAGTGACTTCCTGTACCTGTCATGGTAATAGTCGTCCATCAATTTTGAGAGCGAATCATATGTTGCATCCGGTGCACCGAGGTGGCTGAGTGGCGTGAAATAGAATATTTCAGAGTCCCCGGCCGTATAGAGCACTGGTTTTATCTCTTCTGCCTGATGCATGGCCTCTTTTATTGCCGGCACGATGGTGTCAGTCGTGAAGTAACCGGCGAGGTATTCGACTTCCTTGACGAAGAGTGGGCTGAATCCTTCTACATTATGGAGAATCTGCCGACCTATCTTCCCCCTGTTGAAGTCGATGCGTGCTGTAAGTGACTCTATATCTGCCGTCCTTGGATTGAGCTTCGGCTCAGTGGGCGGCTCTGTATACGGGAAGCCTGGCATGATGGTCCTACTGTTGTTGTTTGGCGTGAGATGTTTGATGCCGTCCTGGATGATGTAGTCGGCATCCGTTATGATGATATTCGAATGCCGTCCCATGATTTCCAGGATGAGTATGCGCCTGATCGGGTCGCCAAGTTCATTCCGAGATTGGATGTGCACTTCAACCCGGCGGTCGTTCCCGACTTGTCTGATGGTTTCAATGATGCCGCCTTCAAGATGTTTTCTGGCGACGCGCAGAAACATCGGTGGATCGAATGGGAATTCATATTTATGGTCTGTCAGATGGAAGCGTGCATACATGGGGTGCGCGCTTATCAGAAGGTTATGGTTTGCACCTTGTGCCCTGACTTTGAATATCATGCTTGTGTCATCCATCTGCTGTATCTTATTTATTTTCCCACTGCGGAGACTATTCAATTCCCCCAGTAGGGCGTGGACAAAATTACCGTCGAATGCCATGGTTTCATCCTCCTGTTTTAGACTAATGAACATTTTAACATGAAAAGTGCCATGTTTGTCGCAAGCCGTCATTTGATGATGAATTTTTCTCCTGGTTATGGTACATTAGGAGATAATCACAAATAGAAAGGTTACGTGTTATGACTTCAGAAAAGGGATTGCTGATTGTACTCTCCGGCCCGTCGGGCGTGGGGAAAGGCACGGTCAGAAAGGCGATTTTCGATCATCCTGAGACTGACTTCAAGTACTCGATCTCCATGACGACAAGGGAGAGGCGAGAAGGGGAGACGGATGGCGTCGATTATTTCTTCAAGAGCAAAGCAGAATTCGAAGCATTGATTGAAGCAGATAAATTCATTGAGTATGCTGAGTATGTGGGCAACTACTACGGCACTCCGGTGGATTATGTGGAGGAGACCATGTCAAAAGGGCATGATGTATTCCTGGAGATAGAAGTCGAAGGGGCAAAGCAGGTGAGGGAAAAGTTCCCTGAGGCCTTGTTCATCTTCCTGGCCCCACCGGACCTCAGCCAGTTGGAGCAGCGTCTTGTGAACAGGGGGACGGACTCCCCTGAGATCATCAAACACCGCATTGATGAAGCGAAAAGAGAACTTAAGATGATGAACCTTTACGATTATGTCGTAATCAACGACGATGTGGACACTGCGCGCGGACGGGTCCAATGCATTGTCGAAGCGTCCCATATGAGACGGGCACGTGTAGAATCCAAATTGAGAAAAATGTTACTGGAGGTCAATCAATAATGCTATATCCATCCATACACGATCTGAAGAAAAATGTCGATTCGAAATATCTGGTTGTGACGATGGCTGCCAAACGGGCACGTCATCTCCAGGACGAACCGGATGACCTTATCTTGGAAGAGTACAAGACTTTGAAGACGGTCAGCCGATCGCTTGAAGAAATTGCTGCAAATAAAGTTAAGGCAAGAAACTAGCTGACAAATTTTGTCAGCTTTTTTTAACAGCCCATCGCTATAGCACGGGGCTATATTCAAAGAGGTGAGAGCATGGCAAATATCGTTATCGGCGTGACAGGCGGAATCGCCGCCTATAAGGCGGTCGACTTAACAAGTAAGCTGATTCAAGGTGGACACCAGGTTCGTGTCGTCCTAACGGAAAATGCACTTGAATTCATCACGCCGCTCGCTTTCCAGGCAATAAGCCGCAATCATGTATACACTGATACCTTCAAAGAAGAAGACCCGTCGGTGATTTCCCACATCAACATCGGGGAATGGGCGGATATTATAGCAGTAGTGCCGGTGACGGCAAATACAATCAGCAAGCTGGCCAACGGCATCTATGACAATATGCTGCTCAATGTGTTGGCGGCAAATCCAAAACCGGTGGTGCTTGCGCCGGCGATGAACGTCCATATGTATAACCAACCAGCCGTACAGAGAAATATGGAAGTGCTTACTAAAGACGGGTACCAATTCATCGATGCAGAATCTGGATTCTTGGCATGCGGCTATAATGCCAAAGGCCGCATGGCAAATGTACCGGATATAAAAGCCTATATAGAAGCCCAGCTTGAACAAGATGATCGGATGTCTGGCAAGAAAGTGCTGATAACAGCAGGGCCGACACAGGAACCTCTGGATCCGGTGCGTTACATCACCAACCACTCAAGTGGCAGGATGGGGTATGCCCTGGCCGAAGCGGCGGCTGATAGAGGGGCAAAAGTCGTATTGGTCAGTGGTCCAGTCAATTTAGAGGCACCCGGGGCGTCGAAGTCGTCGATGTTGTAACGGCAGAACAGATGTGGCGCGCAGCAGATAGCCATATGGATGCCGACCTTGGCTTGTTCACTGCAGCAGTCAGCGACTTTGCCCCGGTCTCCATGCAGGATCAGAAGATGAAGAAGCAGCAGGGGACAGAGCGGATGACCATTGAGATGAAAAAGACACCGGATATATTGAAGCATGCTGGGCTCCATGCCAAGGATATGTATGTGGCAGGATTTGCAGCAGAGACGGAAAATGTTGAAGCATATGCGCAGGATAAACTGAAACGCAAGAATGCCGACTGCATCATCATGAATGATGTGTCCAATCCTGATATCGGCATGAACAGTCCGGATAACGAGGTGGTCATGCTGTTCAAAGATGGCGACAAGGTACCATTTGAAAAGATGGATAAACAGTCGCTCGCTTCTGCCATCATGGATACGCTGCTCGACAGGTGGCTGGACTGATGTATGCTTCTGTAATAGTGGATATCCCGAGTAAAAGCGTAAACCAAGTCTTTGACTACCGTGTTCCGGAAGGCATGCTGGATATACTCAAGGTCGGCCACCGCGTACTCGTACCTTTCGGGCGACGTACCATCCAAGGGTATGTGATGAAGCTCAGTGAAACGACTGACTTCGACCCGGGACGGATCAAGGAAATCGCACGTACGCTTGATATCGCGCCCGTCTTGACGGAGGAGATGGTGGTCATCGCCAAACACCTCGCAGACTACTATATCGATCAGTATATAAGCGTCATAGAAACCATTTTGCCGGCAGCGCTGAAGGCAAACTACAAAAAAGTGCTGCGCTTGGCTGAAGGGCATGGAGCGGCAGCCCAAAATCTCCTCGAATCCCATCAGCAGGGTGGAGAGGTGGAGACGAGACGTCTACCTGCCCCAGTGTTGGAGGAAGCTGCCCCCTACCTCGCGTCCGGGGAAATAAAAGAAGAGACAGTGATCACGCAGCATACGAAAAAGAAGACGGGCCTTGCAGTCTATTCCCTACGTCATCCAGAAGTCGAACTGTCACGCGCCAAAAGCAGCAGGAGCTGTTGGATGTGATCGAATCCAGCTCGGAGCCGATATTCATCAGGGACCTTGCCGCTGAAGGGTTCTCCAACCATCTGGTCAATGAACTCGTCCGCAAAGGATATGTAGAGAAGATCGAACGGCAAATGGAACGGGATCCTTATGCTGATAGGGTGTTTACACTGGACCCGCCGAAAGTGTTGAATGAAGAACAGCAGCATGCCTATGACCGCATCGCTGAAACGATGGATGCAGGGGAATCGAAGACCTTCCTGCTCCACGGCATTACAGGCAGCGGCAAGACGGAAGTCTATCTCCAGGTTATCCAAAAGGTGATGGATGAAGGACGAAATGCCATCATGCTGGTGCCGGAGATTGCGTTGACACCGCAGATGGTCAACCGCTTCAAAAGCCGATTCGGTGATGATGTGGCGGTCCTCCATTCCGGGCTTTCCCACGGGGAGAAATACGATGAATGGCGCAAAATAAAAGAAGGCCGTGCACGTGTGTCGGTCGGGGCCAGAAGCAGTGTCTTTGCACCCTTTGAGAATATCGGCGCCATCATAGTGGATGAGGAGCATGAAACGACATACAAGCAGGGAGATCGCCCCATGTATCACGCCACCGAAGTGGCGAAGTTCAGGAGCCGGTACCATAATTGCCCCCTGATACTTGGGACGGCGACGCCGAGCCTCGAAACTTACGCCCGTAGTGAGCGGGGCGTCTATGAGCGGCTTGAACTGACGCAGCGGGCCGGAACAAAAGTGCTGCCTGAGATCCATGTGGTGGATATGGCGGAAGAGCATCGCGGGGGCAACACCTCGATCATTTCACAGACGCTAAAAGAAGCCATCGACCAGCGCATCGAGCGGGGTGAACAGACTGTGCTGCTGCTCAATAGGCGGGGGTATTCGAACTTTCAGATATGCCAAAACTGCGGCTATGTGCCAATCTGTCCAAACTGTGACATCTCCCTCACCTACCATAAATCAAACAGCAGTCTGCTGTGCCATTACTGCGGTTATGAATCGGCAGTCCGCCGGATATGCGAAAACTGCCAGAGAGTGACGACGTCACCTTCAGGGGCACGGGCACCGAGAAGGTAGAAGAAATACTGCGCGATATGTTCGATGCTGAAATCGTCAGGATGGACAATGATACGACAAGGCGGAAAGGCATGCATGAAAAGCTGCTGCACCAGTTTGAAGAAGAAGAGATACCCATCCTGCTCGGCACTCAGATGATCGCCAAAGGGCTCGACTATCCCAAGGTGACGCTTGTGGGCGTGCTGAATGCAGACACGATGCTCAATCTTCCGGATTTCAGGGCCAATGAAAAGACATACCAGCTGCTCACTCAAGTATCGGGCCGCGCGGGACGCCATGCTTTGTCGGGGGAAGTGATCTTCCAGACCTACAACCCGAGCCATTATGCAATCCAGCTGGCAAAGGGGAACGACTACAGGCAGTTCTATGAAAAGGAGATGGCATTCAGACGTCTGGCACGCTACTCACCATTTTATTTTCATGTATTGTTTACCGTGTCGAGCGAGGATATCTCAAAATGCCTCAAAGCGACGAGTCATATCCATGATGCCCTGGTGGACGCTGTCTCGGACAAGTCCATCATAGTGGGGCCATCCCCAAGTCCGCTTGAGAGGATCAACCGGCAGTATCGTTTCCAGATAATGCTGAAATATAAGAGGGAGCCGGCACTGCTCGAAGTTTTGGGGGAATTGGATGAATACTATCATGAAGCATATCGTACGGAAGGTGTCTCACTCCGGATAGATGTGGATCCGCAAGTCATCATGTAGGAGGAATTTATAATGACGGAAACAATCATTTTTATGGGGACCCCGGATTTCTCGGTGCCCATATTAAAAAAGCTCCACGAAAAGCATAACGTCGCGCTGGTCATCAGCCAGCCGGACAAGCCGGTTGGCAGAAAAAGGGTGCTGACCTCCCCGCCGGTCGCAGAAGCAGCAAAAACCCTCGATATTCCACTTTTCCAACCTCAAGACATCAGGCACGAGGAAGCGGTGGATCAGATCAGGGAAATGGCTCCGGATCTGATCATCACCGCAGCCTACGGGCAGATCCTCCCAAAGGCGCTGCTAGACATTCCGCGTCTCGGAGCGGTCAATGTGCATGCCTCCCTGCTGCCGAAACATAGAGGCGGCGCCCCATCCATAGGGCAATCATGGAAGGTGATGCGGAAACTGGCGTAACACTTATGTATATGGCTGAAGGGCTCGACAGTGGCGATATCATCACAAGCGTAAAGACCAGCATCACACCTGAAGATGATACAGGAACATTGCATGACCGCCTGTCACACCTTGGTGCAGAGCTTCTCAATGAGACACTTCCTGCATTGCTGGCAGGGACGAATGCCCGGGTTCCACAGGATGAAGCGCAGGTCACAATCAGTCCGAATATTTCCAAAGAAGATGAACAATTGGACTGGGAAGACAATGCGGAGCATCTGTTCAATCATATACGGGGGTTATCCCCATGGCCCGGCGCCTATACTGAAATGGATGGCAAACGTCTGAAGATATATGGTGCGCGACTACTTGAGAAGCATTCAAAGCGTCAACCCGGCACCATCGATTCGGTGACGGAAAACGGCTTCACCGTGGTGGCAGGAGACCGTCGGCTGATTGAGGTCACACAAGTCCAGCTGGCTGGGAAAAAGCGGACTGATGCCTCGGAATTCACAGCAGGCAGGCAAAACTTAGAAGGCACAATACTTGGGGGTATCAGCTAATGTCATTACGTAAACTGGCCCTCGATGCATATAGCCGGGTGATGGATGAGGGGGTACTCCAACATCGTCCTGAACGATATAATCAAGAGCCATCCTTTAGAAGCGAATGATAAAGGGTTGCTGACTGAAATCGTCTACGGCACGATCGCAAAACGGCTGCATATCCAATATCAGGTCAGACCCTTTATCCGCACAAGGCTCAAGCGGTGGCAGCGCAATCTGATAGAGATTACAGTCTATCAGATCATGTGGTTGGACCGTGTGCCGAACTACGCCGCGATCAATGAAGCGGTGGAGATCGCCAAAGCATCAGGCGGACCAAAAGACGCCAATGCCATAAACGGTATACTGAGGAATTTCGAAAGATCTCAGAGACAGGACATCACCGCCATCAAAAGCGCCACAAAGCGGTTGTCCGTCGAAACGAGCATCCCAGAATGGATCATCTCCCATTGGAAGACCCACCACGGCATCGATGGCGCCCGTAGAATAGCGGAGGCATTGGACAGTCGGCCCAGATGTATATACGCACCAATACATCACGCATTACACGGGAGTCGCTCCTTTCGAAATTGACGACAGAAGGCTTGAAGGCGACCCCTTCAGATATTCATCCCGACGCCATTGAAGTGGATGGTGATATCCTGAAATCAGAGGGCTATGAAGCAGGGTTGTTCAGCATCCAGGATGTCAGTTCGATGCTCGTCAACGAAGCCCTTGAACCGGCGGTGGATGATGTCATCCTTGATGCCTGCAGTGCGCCAGGCGGCAAAGGACTGCACGCCCTTGAGAAGGCCACCAGCGGTCATGTCGATCTGAGTGATGTACACGCGCATAAATTGCCGCTTGTGACCCAACATGCCAAACGACTGGGGTTGTCGAACCTCGAAGTTTTTCTGGCAGACGCAGCCCAGGATGAATATCCGAGACTGTATGATAAAATCATAGTCGATGCGCCATGCTCAGGTCTCGGGGTGATGCGCAGGAAGCCGGAAATCAGGTATGAGCGCACTGCAGAAGATGTAGAAGCGCTTGTCAAACTTCAGCTTGAAATTTTATCCAACGTAAAACAATACTTGAAAAAAGGCGGCGTGCTCATATATTCGACATGCACCATCCATCAGATGGAAAATGAGAATGTGGCCTATACTTTCAAAAAGGAAAATGACGATATCGAGTTTGATCCGTTCAGATTGAAAGCATTCGATTTTGAAGGGCCATATCGCCAGATTCTGCCCAGGAAGCAGATACAGATGGCTTCTTTATAGCCAGATTCAGGAAGAAGGAATAGAAATGATAAAAAGACCAGAAAAGAAACCGATTAAAGATTTTCAGCTGCCGAACTTCGACCGACCGTCGATCTACACCTTAAACCTCGATGAATTGGAGGCATTGGCAGTCGAATGGGGAGAAGAGCGGTATCGCGGTGCCCAAATATTCGAATGGCTCTATATTCATCGTGTAGACCAGTTTGAAGAAATGCTGAACCTGCCTAAGGATATGCGCCAACGGCTGTCCGAGATGTACAGCATCGAGCCGCTGGAAACAGTGGTCAGGCAGGAAAGCAAGGATGGCACCATGAAGTTCCTGTTCCGCCTAAGGGATGGCTATACCATCGAAACAGTACTGATGCGCCATGATTACGGCAACTCCGTGTGCGTCACGACTCAGGTTGGCTGCCGTATAGGCTGCAGTTTCTGCGCGTCGACGCTCGGGGATTGAAGCGTAATCTCGAAGCGGGTGAAATTGTCTCGCAGATCGTCCAGATTCAGAAAGCGCTGGACGAAACGGATGAACGTGTGAGCAGCATCGTCATCATGGGCATCGGTGAACCGTTTGAAAACTACAACCAGATGATGAAGTTCCTGCGTATCGTCAATCATGACGATGGACTCAACATCGGCGCACGCCATATCACGGTATCCACAAGTGGCATAGTGCCCCGCATCTATGATTTTGCAGAAGAAGATATACAGATCAATTTTGCCGTGAGCCTGCATGCAGCGGATAATGATATAAGGACACGGTTGATGCCGATCAATAAAGCTTATGATATAGAGAAATTGATGGACGCCTTGAAATATTACCAACAGGAGACCGGCCGTAGAATCACTTTTGAATATGGCCTTTTCGGTGGCGTCAATGACCAGCCTGAACATGCACGCGAGCTTAGTGAATTGATCAGCGGGCTGAAATGCCATGTCAATCTCATACCTGTCAACCATGTACCGGAGCGGAACTATGTACGCACTACAAGAGATGATATCTTCACATTTTTGGAGACGCTCAATGAGTGCGGTGTGAACGCGACGCTCAGAAGGGAGCAGGGGACCGATATAGATGCCGCATGCGGCCAGCTCCGTGCCAAGGAATCCAAGGAAGAAACGGGGGAATAGCAATGAAGGCAGTAGAAGACAGCATCAAGGGAGACCACCGCAGCTTGAATGAAGATGCCACCGGCATCTTCTATAATGGAACAGATCAGATGCTGCTGCTTGTTTCCGACGGGATGGGCGGCCATGAGCATGGTGATGTCGCCAGCAGGTTTGCACATGACGAGGTAAAGGCAGCATGGGAAGAGCAGAATCTGTTCGACGTCGAGCAGGCGGTCGAATTTTTGAGGCATCTTGTGATGGATGTCAACCGCAGGATGCATGAATACCAGGAGGAATATGCAGAGTACCGCGGGATGGGCACGACTCTCGTCCTGGCGGCAGTGATTGATGAAACCCTGCTTATTTTGAATGTGGGGGATTCAAGGGCATATGTGATGAACGCCCGCTCCATCGAACAGGTGACGAAAGACCACTCATTCGTCAACATGCTGGTCGATGCCGGAGAGATTACTGAAGCGGATGCAAAAGTGCATCCTAAAAGGAATATAATCACAAAAGCACTTGGCACCGACCGCCTCATCCAAGCAGATGTCTTCAGGTTACGGAACAAACAATATAATCATCTCCTGCTGGCTTCTGACGGCCTGACGGATGAAATGGATAGCGGAGAAATCCATACAATCGTGTCAAAGCCGGACATTCCGCTTGAGGATAAGCCGGGACATCTTATAGAATGTGCACTCAAAAACGGCTCTACGGATAATATCAGCCTTGTATTGGCTGAATTGAAGGCAGGCAATCAGGTGTGATTGGAGAAATCGTTTCAGAGCGCTACAGGGTGATTGAATACCTCGGCGGTGGCATGAGCTCCGTTTACTTGGCTGAGGATATCATCCTGGACCGGGAAGTGGTCGTAAAGCTGATCAAAGTGGATCATCATAACCGCGAGAAATCCGTGGCGCGGTTCCAACGTGAAGTCGAAAGTACGATCCAACTCTCCCACCCAAACATCGTCAGCGTTCTGGACGTTGATGAGACGGATATGTATCACCTGCTTGTAACCGAAGTGATCCATGGTCCGACGTTGAAGCAGTTCATCGAAGATAACCATCCTGTGCCAGTAGCTGAAGTACTGAGGATATGTGGCATGTTGCTCCGTGGCATCAGGCATGCCCACGGTGCAGGCATCATCCACAGGGATATCAAACCCCAAAACATTCTGATGGATGAAAAGGGGCAGGTGAAGATTACAGACTTCGGTATCGCAAAGGCTCTGAGTGACACACGCATGACTGAAACCAACCAGGTCATGGGTTCTGTGCAGTACATATCCCCGGAACAGGCAAAAGGCAACCAGACGGATGAACGGACAGATATCTATTCATTCGGGATTGTATTGTTCGAATTGCTTGCCGGCCGGCTGCCGTTTGAAGGGGAGACCCCGGTTTCAGTGGCATTGAAGCATATCTCAGAGCCCTTTCCGGACATACTGGAATTCAGGGATGTGCCGGAAGCGCTTGTCCGCATAATCGGTAAGTGCACTGAAAAGGATCCCCATAACCGCTATCGTCAAGCAGATGAAATACTCAATGATATCGCTGCATTCAATTCCGGTACAGTGTCTGAACCCCACCCTAGGCCAAAGCCCCCAATCAGCCCTCACGGAGAAGGGAAGAAAAATCGAAAGCTGTGGCTCATTCCGTTGTTGGCAATGTTGCTTCTGCTGCCGACATTGTTCTATTTCCTTGTCATGGACCAATCGTCCATCCTCCCCGACATGACCGGTATGCCGATTGAAGATGCCGGACAGATACTTGAAGAAAATGATTTGGAGATGGGTGAGACGATCGAGGCGTATGACCCTGAAATGAGTACTGGCTCGATCATCAGGACCGTACCACGGGCTGGTGGGAAAGTGGATAAGGGCACTCCAATCGATATTATGGTCAGCCGTGGAGAAGCGCCCTATGAAATGGAAGATTTTGTCGGGGAATACTATGAAGATATCAAAAGTGACCTGGATGCACTTGGGTTCAGCAGTGTCGAAGTGGAAAAGATACCCGATACTTCAAAGCCTGAAACGGTACTTTCACAGTCCATTGGGGCTGGAATGGAAGTCACCCCTGAAGAACATGAGCTAGTGCTTGAAGTGTCTTCAGGAATGGAGATGCCAGCTTTGACGGGACTTTATCTTGAAGATATGCAGGCTGATATCGAAGCGATGGAATTCAGCTCATTTGAGGTTGAAGAAGTATACGATTCATCTGAACCCGGGACGATAGTAGAACAGTCAATAGAATCAGGTGTCCTTGTCGACCCGTCTTCAGACAATTTGAAGCTGACCGTTTCAAAAGGTTTGGAGATGATAGAAGTGGAGGATTATAGGGAGAGCAACTGGAGGAAGCAGAGGCGGCACTGATTGAGGCAGGATTTGAAGTGGATATCATCCAGGAAGCCCACAGCGCAGACTTTGAAGAGGGTCAGGTCATGGGCAGTCCCCGCATTATGGAGAATTCACAAAGGGATCCACAATCGATATAATCAAATCCCTCGGACCGAGTCCAAAGACGAGAAGCAATTCGCCAAAGAAATATTGATTCCATACGACGATGAAGATCAAGACGCGGACTCAAAAGAAGAACGTCCAGCCCGTACTGTGGAAATATACATTGACGACAAAGATAATGATATTGATGATGTATTCGATACACTGGAAATCGATTCGGATCATGAGTATACAATCAATATGATCATCGAAGAAGATGAAACCGGCCACTACCGCATCGATGTCGATGGTGAGACCATCAAAGAGGATAAGGTGCCCTACAAATGATTGAAATGGTGGCATAAGCACAATCATTTATATATAATGGATTAGGAATAATGAAATTGGAGGAGAACTTATGAGCACAATAAAGAGAGACAAAGGTCTCGATAACACGCTTAAGGCAATGAAGGAAGGTTACCTTTACACCACGAATCAAAGAAAGCGCCTTGGTGCAGAAAACATTTTTGAAACAAGGGGTCTTGGCGGTAAGCGCATCCTCGTCCTCAGTGGTAAAAAGGCTGCTGAAACTTTCTACGATAATGATAGGATCGAACGTTCCGGCACTCTGCCAAAGCGTATCGTGAACACTCTATTCGGTAAAGGTGCCATCCACACGACGACCGGCAAAAAACATATAGACAGAAAAGCACTCTTCATGTCGCTTATGACAGAAGGCAACCTGAAATACTTACGTGAACTTACACGCAACCATTGGTACATGAACACCCACCGCATGGAACAGATGGGCCGTGTCAACATCTATCGCGAATCCATCGTCCTGCTTACTAAAGTAGGTACCAAGTGGGCCGGTGTACAGGCTCCAGAATCTAAGATTGAAGAAATCGCAACGGATATGGACATCATGATCGATTCCTTCAAAGGCCTAGGTTCCAAGTTCAAAGGCTACAGGGAGTCCGTCAAAGCACGTCACCGTGTTGAGGATTGGCTTGAAGACCAGATCATCCAGACCCGTAAAGGCAAGATCCATCCTCCAGAGGGAACGGCTCTTTATGAGTTTGCACATTGGGAAGACTACAAGGGTAACCCTATGGACTCAAGACTCTGTGCCATCGACCTGATGAACACGTTCCGCCCTCTCATTGCAATCAACCGCTTCGTATCATTCGGTCTGCATGCGATGAATGAATATCCAATTTCAAGGGAAAAAATCAACAACGAAGAAGATTACGCGTACATGTTCTCACAAGAAGTGCGCCGCTTCTACCCATTCGTGCCATTCCTGCCGGGCAAAGCGAAGACGGACTTCAACTTCGATGGACATGATATAGACAAAGACACTTTCCTTCTGCTCGATGTCTATGGCACCATGCACCGCGACGATGTCTTCGAAAACGCGAATGAATTCCGTCCTGAACGCTTCATTGACTGGGATGGCAGTCCATTTGACCTCATTCCGCAAGGCGGCGGCGACTACTATACGAACCACCGTTGTGCGGGTGAGTGGATGACAGTCATCATCATGGAAGAGACGATGAAATACTTTGCCGGCAAAATTTCATATGATGTACCTGAGCAAGATCTCACCGTTGATCTGAACAGCATCCCGGGCTACGTTAAAAGTGGCTTCATCATTGAAAATGTCAGAGAAAACGTCGACCGTAAATAAATTCAAATGCCCCCTTCCGCCATATGGCGCAAGGGGCATTCATTTATGGGCAAATTGTCATTTGGCCCTGCCTACCAAGAAATGGTGGCGCAATGAAAGGAGTCTCTCCCGCCTTGGGACAGACTCCTTCGTGCATATGGCTAGAATGTATCGAGTGGGCCGTCATAAGCCAGTATGCCGCCTTCGACATTCAACGCTTTGTAGCCGTTATCAAGTAAATGGTGCTGTACTTTCTCACTTCTCTTGCCGGATCTGCACATTACATAATACGTCTTGTCCTTATCGAGGGATGAAATGGCATTCTCGAAGTCCGACATCGGATAATGTTCGGCACCAGGCACGAAGCCTGTCTCTTCCAGTTCATTCTTTTCCCTGACATCGATCAGGACTTTATCCTCGTCTTGGATTACATCTTGCAGTTCACTAGCCTCAATTGACTCTGACACAGTAATACCTCCTTTTATGGTGCTAGTGATATTTTATCATAAAGAGGGTAACTGTTATAATAAAGTAAAATCAATCAGGGGTGACGTATGCTTAAAGGAAGAATAATCAAAGCATTGAGCGGATTCTACTATGTAGAGGCCGAAGGGAGTATATACGCGACAAGGGCGAGGGGCCTGTTCAGGAAAACCAAAGAGTCCCCCTCGTCGGCGATAGTGTAACATTTCAGGTGGAGAATGATATGGAAGGGTATATAACGGCGATAGATCCCCGCAAAAACTCACTTGCGCGGCCACCAGTCGCCAATATCGATCAGCTGTTGATCACAATGAGCATGAAATCCCCTGAATTCAACTATTATCTTCTGGATCGATTCCTTGCCTACGCAGAAGCGCATGATATGGAACCGGTCGTCATCATCACCAAGATGGATCTGGCTGATGACGATTTCGATGCTGAAGCGTTGAAATCGGTCTATAGCGGTATCTATCCGGTCCATTTCACCGACCGAGGTTCCATCGCCCGGGATCTGGAAATGATCTTCAAGGATAAGATCAGTGTCTTGGCTGGTCAGTCCGGAGTGGGGAAATCGACTCTACTGAATACATTCCTGCCAGCACTCGATCTTGAGACTGCAGAAATCTCCAACGCTTTAAATCGTGGAAAACATACGACGCGCCATGTGGAGCTGATGGATATTGCCGGCGGCAAGATTGCAGATACCCGGGATTCAGCACGATAGAATTTACAGGTCTCGATAAATACAATCTCAAGTTCTGTTTTCCGGATTTCAATGTACACAGTGAGAAATGCAAATTCAGGGAGTGTCAGCACATCAAGGAACCTAAGTGCGGTGTCAAGGAAGCCGTGGCGAACGAAGTGCTGGCCAAGACGCGCTATGACAGTTATGTAACGATTTATCATGAAATTGAAAACAGAAAGGTAAGATATTGAATGGATAAAATATTACCTTCCCTGCTTGCCGGGGATTTTGCGAACCTAGGACGCGATATTGATAGGATGGAGGCAGCTGGTGCCGATATGTTCCATCTTGATGTCATGGACGGCCAGTTTGTGCCGAACATATCATATGGACTGCCTGTGATCGAAGCCATCAGTAAGGTCTCCAACATACCGCTCGATGTGCATCTGATGACCCTTCAGCCCGACCAGTTCATCGAAGAACTGAAGCGGATGGGCGTCGCTATGGTGTCTTTTCACGTTGAAGCGACGCATCATCCGCACCGACTGATCCAAAAGATCCAGCAAAATGGCATGAAGGCGGGTATCGCACTAAATCCACATAGTGCCGTGTCTGAGCTTGAATACCTGCTTCCAGATCTTGATTTCGTCCTCATCATGACAGTGAATCCAGGCTTTGGCGGACAGGCATTCATCAGCCAGTGTGTGGGTAAGATCACCGAACTTGATGGGATGAGGAAAGCGCACAACTACCAATTTGACATCGAAGTCGATGGCGGCATAAATGATGAAACGGCAGCTATATGCAGAGATGAGGGGCAAACCTGTTCGTCAGCGGTTCCCATCTGTTCAAGGCAGAGGACCCTGCCGCAGCAATCAGCCGGTTGAGGGGATGATGACATGCATATCAACGTGTTAGTCCGTGAATCTAAAAAGGGCATCATGGAAGCCATCAGGCCCGGCGAATGGGCCGGGGTGGATCGCGGTGCGTATCTTCTGCTTAGGGAAGGCATCCACCCGAAGTATACTTATGGGGATTTCGATTCTGTAGATGATGGAGAATGGACGTTCATCACCAGACATATGGCGGTGACCCCTGTGCCGACGCGGAAAGACGATACGGATTTGGAGATATGCCTGAAAGATCTTGTGGCAAAAGGATACTTGAGCATAGATGTATACGGGGCGACGGGTGGCAGGCTCGACCATACTCTTGCCAACATCTTTCTGTTGACGCACAGCAGTTTCAGCAAGGCGAACATTAGGCTCATCGATCACCAGAATATCATGCAGCTGCTCCCGGCAGGCCGGCACACGGTAACAAAAGCTGAAGGCATGCGCTATGTCTCCTTTCTGCCATTGGCTGCAGGTGGGAACTTGAGCTTGGAGGGGTTCGAATATGATTTGGATGACGCCGAACTTGAAGTTGGCCGGACATTGACGATAAGCAACGAATTTAAGGAGGAATATGCTTCGGTGCATACGGATGCTACCATAATTATGGTACAATCCAGAGATGACCGTTAAAGGAGGGGCAGAATGATTTTAGCAGGTGCATTCACAAATGGTATGGCAATCATAGTCGGGGGTTTGCTGGGTTTGATATTTACATTCATTCCCGCACCCATAAAGGATTCCATAATGAAAATACAGGCATTGATCATTCTGACTCTAGGGATTCAGATGGTCGTCCAGGCTGATGACATCATCATAACATTACTCAGCCTGATCGTTGGGGTGGTCATGGGGAAGTCATCCGTCTTGAAGAGATGCTGAACCGCTTCGGCCACTGGATGGAGATCAAGCTCGGCGACAAACATGCCGGTAACCTGTCACAAGGTTTTGTCTCCGGTACTCTGGTCTTCATTGTAGGTGCCATGGCAATTGTCGGAGGGTTGGATGCAGGCCTCAGGGGCTCTAACGAAGTACTGATCACAAAATCGATCATGGACTTCTTCATCGCAATAGTCATGACGACCACCTATGGCCTCGGCGTCATCATCTCAGGTGTGCCGACATTCTTTTATGAATCCGGCATCATACTCTCTGCCCAGCAGATAGCCAAGTTCATACCGGACTTCATCCTCGATCAGATGATCCAGCAGGTGACGAGTACTGGTGGCGTAATACTTCTAGCGATTGCCTTAAATATGCTAAACATCACTAAAATGAGGGTGGGCAATATGATACCGGCAATCTTCACAGCGATGCTGATGGTTTATCTCATCAACATATTCTAAATAAAAAAATCCATCCGATCTGATCGGATGGATTCAATATTGTCAAGATTATACGCGCTGGACTTTGCCGGATTTGAGTGCGCGGGCTGATGCCCAGACTCTTTTAGGCTTGCCGTCGACGAGTACCCTTACTTTTTGCAGGTTGGCGCCGAAAGTCCTTTTGTTGGCGTTCATAGCGTGTGAACGGTTGTTGCCTGTGCTTGCTTTACGGCCAGTGAAGTAGCATTCTTTAGACATATTGTCATCTCCCTTTATAAAGATTACCATAAATATTGATTATAGCTTTATTTGCATACTATAATATAATACATGATAAGAAAAGATTTTACAAGCGATATTCCGAGGGTACGCTAGGCGGTCGGCACTATGGTGTTATGGGCATACTTGTATTTATATGCGGTTTCCGCTTATAATTAAATGATGTATGAGGAGGAAAGACAATGACTCTTGAAATAAAAAATGAAATGGGCAGTATTGATATCGCCATGGACGTAATTGCGAATATTGCAGGCGGTGCAGTGGTGGAAAGCTATGGTGTCGTCGGTATGGCTTCTAAGCACCAGGTGCGTGACGGCTTTGCCGAACTCCTCGGCAAAGAGAATTATTCGCGCGGTGTCATCGTGGAAAACAATGAAGGTGAAGTGGATATCGATCTATATATAATCGTCAGCTACGGCGTCAAGATTTCAGAGGTGGCGACGAATCTGCAATCGACCGTCAAATATAAGCTCGAAAAGACACTTGGGTTGAACATAAAGTCAGTTAACATTCATGTTCAAGGTGTCAGAATCATCAATACTGAGGACTGATCAGGGAGGATTTACTAAGCAATGGATAAGATAGATGGTGTAATGTTTAAAAATATGATTTTAAGTGGGGCCGAGAACTTGCGGCAGCATGCCGAGTATGTGGATTCATTGAACGTCTTCCCGGTTCCAGACGGTGACACGGGCACCAATATGAATTTGTCGATGACTTCAGGAGCCAATGAAGTGGAAGATAAAAGTGAAAGCCATATCGGAGATATCGGCAAATACTTTTCCAAAGGTCTGCTGATGGGTGCGCGTGGGAATTCTGGCGTAATACTTTCCCAGCTCTTCCGTGGGTTTTCCAAATCCATAGAGGATGAGGAGGAGATAGATGCAGCCACTTTTACAGCTGCACTCAATGCCGGTGTACGTACTGCCTATAAAGCAGTCATGAAGCCTGTCGAAGGCACCATCCTGACAGTCGCTAAAGATTCTGCCACAAAGGCTGAGGAATTGGCTGAAACAGAAACGTCACTCACCTCTTTGATGGAGGGTATCATCAAAGAAGCGAAAGCATCATTGGACAGGACACCGGACCTGTTGCCGGTACTTAAGGAAGTGGGCGTCGTAGATTCCGGCGGACAGGGGTTGTTATATGTATATGAAGGCTTCCTCTCTGCATTGAAGGGCGAAAAGATTGAAGCCAAGGATGAGCAGAAGAACATGAAGGATTTCGTTGATGATCATCACGAGTTCGATCAGTTCATGACGGCAGACGACATCGAGTATGGCTTCTGCACCGAATTCATGGTGCGCTTCGATGAGAAGGGCCGTGATTTCAATGAAGATGCGTTCCGCGATGAGATGAGTGAGTTCGGTGACTCGTTGCTTGTCATATCAGACGATGAGATTGTCAAGGTCCACGTCCATACTGAAACACCCGGCGAAGCGATGACTTATGGCGCCGAGTATGGTGAACTGATCAAGATGAAGATTGAAAACATGCGTGAACAGTTCAGGGAGATACAGGACAAGAAAGGTCCGGCTAAAACCGAGACGAAGGACAAGCAATCTTATGAAACAGCAATCATAACCGTTTCATCCGGAGAAGGCATCAATGAATTGTTCAGGAGCATCGGTGCGACGCATATCATAAACGGCGGCCAGACGATGAATCCCGCTACCGAGGATATCCTGAAGACGATAGAGGGGGAGGATGTCAAAAATGTCATCATCCTGCCCAACAATAAAAACATCATCATGGCGGCTGAGCAGGCACGTGATTTACTCGATATCCCGGCTGCCGTAATACCGAGTGCATCGATACCTGAAGGATTGGCGAGCCTGCTGATGTATGCCCGGATGCTGGACTGGAAGACAACACTACTGCAATGAAGGAAGCGCTTGAGCACGTCAAGACAGGACAGGTCACATATGCAGTGCGCGACACCAAGATAGACGGCGTCGACATCAAAAAAAATCAGCACATGGGCATCAACAATGGCAAGATAACCGGCGCAGATGATTCCAGGGAAGCGGCATTGAAGCAGCTGCTTGAATCGATGATTGATGATGAATCTGAAATCGTCACTGTACTGATCGGCGACGAAGGAGATCAGGATGAAGTAAACCGCATCATTGAAGCAGTTGAAGCAGAACATGACGAAGTGGAATTTGAAGTCCACGAAGGACATCAACCGGTGTACAGTTATCTACTTTCTGTAGAATAGTCATGAGACCCCATCGGTTCGCCTGGACCGATGGATTTTTTTATGGAGGGGATCGAATGAAGTATAAAAGTGTTTTTGACATCATCGGACCGGTAATGGTCGGGCCGTCTTCTTCACATACGGCAGGAGCAGCAAGGATTGGTTTGCTCGCACGCAGTCTTTTTGGAGAACAGCCGGATCATGCGGATATCTATCTGTATGGATCCTTTAAAGATACGTACAGGGGACATGGTACGGATGTTGCACTGATTGGCGGACTGCTTGGGTTTGATACCGATGATGACCGCATCATCACCGCTAAAAATCATGCAGATGAAGCGGGTATGCATATACAGTTTATCGAAATGGAAGAGGAACGCTCCCATCCGAATACTGCATTGCTGCACTTGGTCAAGGGTTCAGATAGACTGACGGTTGAGGGGATATCGATAGGTGGCGGCAAGATTGAAGTGGTCAGCATCAACGACTACCCAATCAGTCTATCCGGAAATTACCCAGCCCTGCTGGTTTTCCATAAGGATACCTTCGGAACCATCGCAAGAGTCACGACAATTCTCGGGGGCCATCAGATCAACGTCAGCCAGATGAATGTCGCGCGCAAGGAAAAGGGGATATTGCACTGATGACGATAGAGCTTGATGAAAAGATCAGCCAGGAGGTCATCGACGAAGTAGCCGCGGCAGAAGGTGTCGATCGAGTAATTGAAATGAAAGAAAGCTAGGGGGGACGAATATGTTTAGGACGATAGAGGAACTGATAGATAAAGCAACTGCCGAAAACAAAGCCATCGCCGACATTATGATCGAACAGGAAATGGAAGTGACGGGACGTTCTTATCTTGACGTCTATAAAGATATGGAACGCAATCTTGAAGTGATGGAGAATGCCGTTGAAGAAGGATTTGACGGCGTAACCAGCACTACAGGCCTGACCGGCATGGATGCTGTAAAGATGAAGAAATACATCGACAGCGGCAAAGGCTTGAGCGGAGATCTTACTCTGTACGCCATCGCCCACGCCGTGAGCACAAATGAAGTGAATGCTGCGATGGGTAAAATATGTGCCACACCGACCGCCGGCTCTGCCGGTGTCGTACCAGGCGTCCTTTTTGCGATGAAGGAAAAGCATGATGTTTCGCGCGAAGAGATGGTCAGATTCCTGTTCACTTCAGGTGCCTTTGGATTTGTTGTAGCGAATAACGCAAGCATCTCCGGAGCTGCAGGGGGGTGCCAGGCAGAAGTGGGCAGTGCGAGTGCCATGGCGGCGGCCGCCCTTGTTGAAATGGCAGGGGCACGCCTGAGATGAGCGGGCACGGTTTTGCGATTGCCCTGAAGAACATGCTTGGTCTCGTATGCGATCCGGTGGCAGGGTTGGTGGAAGTGCCTTGCGTCAAAAGGAACGCAGCCGGAGCCAGCAATGCTCTGACGGCGGCGGATATGTCTCTTGCCGGCATCGAATCCAGAATACCTGCTGATGAAGTGGTGGAAGCAATGTATAAAATAGGGCTCACCATGCCTTCTGCACTTCGCGAAACGGGGCGTGGCGGACTTGCCGGTACGCCGACTGGAGAGCGGCTAAAGCTGAGATTTTCGGTGGCCAGTAATGATGCAGCTCTACCGGGTGTCAAAGTCCTCGCGGCCGGTTGAAAAGCTCAAAGGTGTCGGGCCGAAGTTGAATGGGAAGCTCAATGAACTGGAACTGACTGATTCAGACACCATCCTGTTCCATTTGCCAAGTGGCTATGAGAATCTCGCAGTGATGAACCTCAACGATGCCAAGCATAATGATAAAGTGACCGTTTCAGGGAGGGTCAGGACTGAACCCACCATCTCTTTTTTTCGGCGGGGAAAAGCCGCCTGACTGTCTTTGTCGAAATTGATGGCTTGAATATAAAAGTGATCTTCTTCAATCAACCTTATTTGAAGGACAAACTGATTGTTGGGGAAACCGTCAATTTCACCGGTAAATTCGATAGGAACAGACTTGAAATAAACGGTCAGAGGATGATTTTCGACCCTTCCGGCGGCTATCGCGTAAAGTACCCCTCGGCGGAGTCATGCATTCAAAAACATTCAGCCGAATTGTTGCCCAGGTGTTTGAAGATGCTGAGTTCATCTACGATCTGCCGGAGGAATATAGGCGGAAATACCGATTGTTGTCTATCAAGGAAGCTTTGTGGCATCTGCATTTTCCCGAAAATCCGCACGACATCAACGAAGCGAGGCGGACCATAAAATTTTATGAACTTTTTATATTCCAGCTGCAGCTTATGGAAAAGCGCCGCCGGGAGAGGGTACGCAACGAACAATACATCATCGACTATGACATCAATGCCCTGAAGGCGTTCATCGCTACTTTGCCTTTTGAACTGACGGGGGATCAAAAGCGCAGTGTGAATGAAATTTGCAGGGACCTTAAGCAGAACATCTCGATGCACCGGCTCCTCCAAGGGGACGTGGGCAGCGGCAAGACGATTGTCGCGGGCTTGGCGAGCTATGCCGTCAAAACCATCGGGGAACAGACCGCATTGATGGTGCCTACTGAGGTGCTGGCCAATCAGCATTATCAATCTTTCCTTGAAATATTCGTCGGAGAGCTCAACATCGAAAAACTGACAGGCAACACCTCACGTAAGGAAAAAGACCGGATACTCGCGGAACTGGCTCGAGGGGAGATAGACCTGATCATCGGTACCCATGCACTGATTGAAGACGATGTCGTATTCAACAGCCTATCGCTGATCATCACTGACGAGCAGCACCGCTTCGGGGTCAACCAGAGGAGACGCCTGAATGATAAGGCACTCAGAAAAAATGTCCTGTACATGACGGCAACGCCCATACCAAGAACGCTGTCCATAACCGCTTTTGGTGATATGGATATTTCAGTCATCAGACAGATGCCCAAAGGCCGGAAACCGGTACAGACATACTGGCGCCGCTTTGAAGAGACCGATGAAGTACTTCAGCAACTTTCAGAGGAAATCAAAAAAGGGCACAGTGCCTATATCGTGGCACCGCTGATAGAAGAATCTGAAACGCTTGATTTGAAGAATGTTCAGGAAATCCATGAACTGTTCAAGAACCGGTTTGGTGAAGAGGATGTCGAGCTTGTGCATGGCCGGATGAAACCGGATGAAAAAGCAGAGGGCATGAAGCGGTTTGAATCGGGTGAAAAACCCATACTCGTTTCAACGACAGTGATAGAAGTGGGCATCAACGTCCCGAGCGCCACATTCATGGTGATCTTCAATGCGGAACGCTTCGGACTCTCAACGCTCCACCAACTGAGGGGCCGGGTCGGCCGGAGCGACAAGCAGAGTTACTGCGTACTCATCAGTGACCCGAAGACAGAGAATGCAAAACTCAGGATGGATATCATGACCAGCACGACAGATGGCTTCGAACTGAGTGAGCGCGACCTTGATATGCGTGGACCCGGCGATTACTTCGGTGTACGCCAAAGTGGCCTGCCCAATTCAAGGTTGCAGATTTGGCGGAAGATTACAGGGTGCTTGAACATGCACGCCAAAGTGCAATAGAGTACGCAGAAAAACTGAGCTCGTAGAGTATCATTCCGTATGGAATTTGAAGGGGGCGACGGTCGATGCCTTGCGCAGATCGGCCGCGAAGCCCCAGCTCTAGGCAATTCACTATATGGAAACATGTGGTCAATAAGATTGTAATAATAGATTGAAGCTTGCACTGTATAAACCATACAGTGCTTTTTTTTGAAAGGCCCACAAAGTGTTTGAAATCCACAAAGCACTTATATATACTGATTCTAGTACCAACTACTAAACGAGGTTGAATATGGTTAAATACAAAAAGACGGAACGGCAGGAACTGTTACTTGAGAGGGTATCTTCAGACCCGTTTTTGACTGATGAGCGTCTGGCTGAAATATTTAAAGTCAGCATCCAGACCATAAGGCTCGACCGTCTGGAACTCGATATCCCGGAAGTGCGCGAGCGCATCAAGCACGTAGCACGGGAAGAGACCGATAAGATACGGAGCCTGTCATTGCAGGAAGTCATCGGCGAAATCATAGACATTGAATTGAATGATCATGCCTTATCCCTGTTTATAGCAGAGGAAGGCCATGTCTTCAAAAAGAACAAGATCGCCCGCGGCCATTATCTGTTTGCACAGGCAAACTCCTTATGTGTGGCTGTCATAGATCAGCCGCTGGCATTGACGAAAACTGCCCAGATCGATTTTGTACGACCCGTCAAACTGGGTGATAAGGTAATATCAAAGGCAGTGGTCGAGAAGATGGATGGCCGGATCGCCACCATTCAAGTAGTATCCAAAGTGGAACAACGCCTTGTTTTTAAAGGGCGTTTTGAAATGTATTATACAGGTGAAGGTGAATATGATGGTTAGAATTGCGGTGGATCTCATGGGCGGAGACAACGCTCCAAAAGAGATAGAGAAAGGCGTACTAAAAGCTGTTGAAGCGGATGACAGCCTTGAAATTCTCCTGTACGGGCTCGAAGGCGCCTATTCGGGAAACCATCCCAGGGTGACATTCATACCGGTCTCACAGAAGATTGAATCGGATGACGACCCGGTCCGCTCGGTACGCCGTAAGAAGGATAGTTCCCTTGTGCGTGCATGTAAAGCAGTGAAGGATAAAGAAGCGGATGCATGTGTATCGGCAGGAAACACGGGTGCCCTGATGAGTGCGGGACTGTTCGTGGTGGGGCGCATCAAAGGGATTGAGCGGCCTGCCATCGGCACTTTGCTGCCGACGACCGGTGGCGAAAGGAATGGCATGATGCTGTTGGACATGGGGGCGAACGTCGATAATAAACCCCAGCATCTTCATCAATTTGCAGTGATGGCTGATTTGTATATGCGCGAGAATGAAGGGCGCAGCAATCCAAGGATCGGCCTCGTCAACAACGGCAGTGAAGATAACAAAGGAAGCGAGCTCACCAAAGAGACTTTCAAGCGTCTCAAGGAAAGCGACCTGAACTTCACAGGGAATTTTGAGACACGCGACATCCTCTCAGGTGACGTCGATATCGCTGTCACCGACGGTTTTACGGGCAACATCATCCTGAAGACGATTGAAGGTACTGCCAAGGCATTGATGGGGGAAGTCAAGCATGCGTTCCTCAAGAATGCCAAGAACAAATTGGCTGGCCTTATCCTGAAGAAGGATGTGCAATCCGTCAGGGAGCTTCTGGATTACAGGCAATATGGCGGAGCACCGCTGCTCGGCCTCGATGGCAACGTGCTGAAGGCGCATGGTTCAAGTGATGGAGAAGCAATCGTCTCAGCAATCCGTCAAGCAAAAAAAATGGCTGAATCCGATGCAATCGCCAAAATTAAAGAGAAGGTGGGAAATGAATGAAGAAGATGATTTTATTCCCGGGCAAGGTTCGCAGTACGCAGGTATGGCGAAAGATATATATGAGCAGTCACCGGAAGGCCGGACATTGCTGGATGAGGTCTTTTTGAACGTTGATTTTGATTTGAAGGCGATAATGTTCGAAGAAGACGAGCGCCTCAACATGACACAGTATACTCAGCCGGCACTATTTGCCCACAGTCTTGCGGTACTTGCGGCTACAGGCTTAAAAGGGGACGTTGTACTCGGCCACAGCCTCGGGGAGCTGCCTGCCCTTGTACATGCTGGGGTCATCACAGTTAAGGACGGAATTTCGATAGTGGCAAAGCGCGGTGAGCTTATGGCGCAGAGCGAAGGGGGCGGCATGGCTGCAGTGATCGGCATGGAGTATGCCCCTTTAAAAGAGTTGTGCGATTCATTGTCGGATGATGAAAGGAAGATACAGCCGGCAAACATCAATGCGCCTGACCAGATAGTGATTTCGGGTGATGAGCGCTTGATTGATGATTTTGTCGAACAGGGCAAATCGCATGGGGCAAGACGCGTGATGAAATTGAATGTGTCAGGTGCATTCCACTCCTATCTTATGGAAGATGCACGGGAAGCATTCGCCTCCTTCATTAAAGAGATACCGTTTGCTGCGCCGACCATACCGGTCATCCAAAACGTATCGGCAGCGTCAGAGATGAATCCGGAGACGATACGCGCTCAACTGATCGATCAGCTCACCCATCCTGTGCGCTTCACCGAATCGATTCAGACAGCTACTGAATTGGGTGTCGGTGAGGCGGTGGAAGTCGGTCCGAAAAAAGTTTTGAGTGGTCTGGTCAGGAAAATCGACCGCTCGATCAGCGTTTCACATATTGATACAATGGCACATGTAAAGGAGTTAGAAAATGGCTAAAACAGCACTTGTAACAGGAGCGTCAAGAGGCATCGGAAAAAGCATCGCACTTAAGCTCGGGCAGGCTGGCTACAATGTAATCGTGAATTATTCAGGATCGAAGGATAAGGCCGAAGCAGTTGTAGAAGCCATCAAAACAGAAGGCGGTCAAGCTGAGGCAATCCAATGTCAGGTTCAGGACCATGAAGAAGTCAAAGCGATGATCAAAGACATCACCGATCGGCACAAGGCAATCGACCTTGTCGTCAACAATGCCGGTGTGACCCAGGACAACCTGCTCATGCGCATGAAGGAGGACGAATGGGATAAAGTCGTTGATGTAAACCTAAAAGGTACGTTCAACGTCATCCAAAGTGTCTCACGTCCGATGATTCGCCAAAAAGGCGGAAGAATCATCAATATCTCCAGCATCGTCGGATCGATTGGAAACGCGGGCCAAGACGAATTATGTCGCCTCCAAGGCTGGGATAGACGGCATCACAAAATCCGTTGCACGGGAACTCGCTCCAAAAGGCATCACAGTGAATTCTGTTTCCCGGGCTTCATCGAAAGTGATATGACTGATGTATTGTCCGATGAAGTTAAAGGGAAGATGCTTGAACAGATACCGCTTAGATTCTTTGGGGATGCTGACGATATTGCAGAAACAGTCATGTTCCTGGCATCAGATCAAGCACGCTATATCACCGGCCAGACAATCCATGTAAATGGCGGTATGTACATGGGGTAAACCCTGTGATAATATTGGAGGGAGGTGAATTATAATGGCAAACTTCGACAAAGTAAAAGACATCATCGTCGACAAATTGGGAATTGATGAGGAGAAAGTGACTAAGGATGCATCATTCAAAGATGACCTCGGTGCTGACTCTCTGATATCGCTGAGCTTGTGATGGAGCTCGAGGACGAGTTCGAGATGGAAATCCCGGACGAGGAAGCTGAGAAAATCAATACAGTAGGCGACGCCCTCAACTACATCGACAAACTAGAAGCGAAATAATGTTAAAATCCACTTTCAAAGTGGATTTTATTTTTGTTATAAAAACTTTTATTAAATATCTCATTCCTTTAGAATGAATTAAATGGAGGTAGACAGATGGATTTCAATGAAATAGAAAGACGGATCAATAAAGATCCGCATGCCAGAAAGAGGCTTCAGGATTTCAGGAGGAAGTTTACGGATTTCATCGATCGGACAGGCATTTCCGTCGATGATGAAAGCCTGTATATCCAGGCATTTATGCACAGTTCCTATATAAACGACCTTCAACTGGACAAGATCCATAACAACGAACGGCTCGAATTTTTAGGGGATGCCGTACTAGAATTGATGGTTTCAGATTATATCTATAACCGTTTTGAAAAATTGCCGGAGGGCGATTTGACAAAACTGAGGGCCAATATCGTATGTGAACCATCACTTGTAGTATTTGCATCGAAACTGGATATGGCGCCACTCATACTGCTTGGCAGAGGTGAAGAGAAGACGGGTGGCAGGGAACGGCCGTCAATCGTCTCCGATACATTCGAGGCCTTCCTTGGGGCGTTATATCTGGATCAGGGCACAGCTTCAGTGGTCAGTTTCCTAAAAGCACATGTATTCCCCGAAATAGGCGATGACAATTATAATGCCGTGATGGACTATAAGACAGCGCTCCAGGAACGGATGCATCAAAAAAGTCAGCAAAGCGTCGAGTATCGCCTTATTGAAGCGACCGGACCGAGCCATGATAAGCGGTTCGTCACTGCGGTTTTTGCAGACGGCATCATGATAGGCAAGGGGAGCGGGCGTTCAAAAAGGACTCCGAGCAGAAGGCTGCTGAATATGCACTTAAGAATTTTGATGATGGAGAGAAGGATTAATGGTTTATTTGAAAAAGATGGAAGCGCACGGATTCAAATCATTCGCCGATAAGGCGGACATCAGTTTTGATGCCGGGGTTACGGCTGTGGTCGGTCCAAATGGCAGCGGCAAAAGCAATATCACCGATGCCATACGCTGGGTGCTTGGAGAACAATCGGCACGTTCCATCAGAGGTGTCAAAATGGAAGATGTAATCTTCAATGGCACTGCAGACCGCAAGGCGATGAATTATGCATATGTCCGGCTTGTATTGGATAATGCATCACGCACTTTGCAGATGGATGCGGATGAAGTCCACATTACACGCAAGCTATACAGAAATGGCGACAGTGAATATTACATCAATAAGGAACGCGCCAGGCTCAAGGAAATAAATGAGCTTTTCCTCGATTCCGGTTTGGGCGAAATGCGTATAATATCATTTCCCAGGGGGAAGTGGATGAAGTTTTGAAGGCGAAACCGGAGCAGAGAAGAGGCCTCATTGAAGAAGCGGCAGGCGTCATGAAATATAAATTGCGCAAAAAGGAATCCGAAAAAAGACTTGAAGAAACTGCAGATAACCTCGACCGGGTGCACGACATCATCCATGAACTCGAAGGCCGGGTACATAGGCTCGAGAAGGAGAGTGCAACTGCCGAGGAATATCTGGCGCTGAAAGAGGAGATGCGCAACAGTGACATAGAAGTGACGGTCTATGATGTAGAGACGCTTATGGCCATGCTTAATGAAGAGGCGATGGGTCTCCAATCGTCAGAAGCTAAAATCAAAGAAATGCACAGCCGATTGGCGCACAAGGAAAAAAGGATGACCGAGATTGCCCGGCAACGTGATAGTCATGATGAGGAGAACGCCGAGCTAAACAGGCGTCTGGTTGATTTGACAAAGAAATTGGAGCAGGCCAGTGGTCGGATTGAATTGTATAAAGAACGCAAGGACACTAAAGGCCAAACGAGTGAAGAACTGTCAAAACGACTTGCCGCCCATCAGGCACGCGCTGCATCCATAGATTCAAAGCATCGCGAATCCTTGAAGAAAGCTGCTGAACTTTCGACCGCGGTCAACGAGTTGACTCGGGCTCAAGAAGAAATTGCCACACATAAAAAAGAACTTCTGGAGGATCATTCGGGTGAAATCGAAACGCTTAAGGACGAATACTATGATCTGATGGTGGAAAAGACGACACTTGAGAATGAATGCAGACGGGCGGAATCCGAAAAGAGCAGGCTTGATGATAATATACGCCAGAAGAAGGAGCGGGCCGAGGAACTCGAGCAGCTCCAGAAGACGGAAAGCACCCAGCATGCCGAGGAGAAAGCCCGTCATGAAGAAATACTGAAGAAGATGGATGCCAACCACAAAGCGTTGCAGGCGGCATCAGAGGCATTGAAAGCACTCGAAGCAGACTACGACAGCGAGAAGAATAGACTTGATACTGCCAGACATTATATCGAGCAGCAGAAGTCGAAGGTTGATATGTTGAATGCCATGCATAATGAGTACCGTGGATATTATCCGGGTGCACGGTTCATATTGAAGAATAGGGCACAGTTGAACGGCATCATAGGGGCTGTTGGGGAGATGCTTTCAGCTGACAAGCGATATGTCAAGGCATTGGATACGGCACTGGGGCACAGGCCCAAAACATCATCACGCACGACGAGCAGAGTGCCAAGGCAGCAATCAGTAAACTGAAGGCCGCCAAAGCCGGATTTGCTACATTCCTGCCAAGGACCACCATCCGTCAAAAGCATCTCCATAAGGATATTCGTGGCATACTGGAGCGCACAAGCATCAAGGTGTACGTCATGTCAGAAATCGCCGATCATGACGACTCTATAGCGGATGTTGTGAGTCACCTGCTCGGTACGACACTTGTCGTGGAGACAATCGATGATGCCACTGCACTGGCTTCTGAAATCAACCATAGGCTGCGGATCGTTACATTGGATGGTGATACCATCATGCCGGGCGGAGCGATGTCCGGGGGCTCCAAAAGTGCCAAGGGTTCAATCATCGAGAACCAGCAGGAACTGCAGGAAACAAAGGAGAGCCTGGAAGTCTACCGTATGAAAACCCGACAGATTGAGGCGACGGTGAAGCAGCTTGCTGACGACTTGGCGAGCCAGATGGAGAAGAAAGATAAATTGGAGCAGATCAGCCAGCAGCTGGCTGCAGAAAAAGACAAATATCATGGCAGCATCCTGAGGCTCGGCTATCAGCTTGAGGCGAGGGCGGACAATATCAGGATACTGAGGGAAGAACTTTCAGGGCTCGGCACACCAGAAGATACTGCAGAGAAGGAAGAGAGGATCGCCCAGATCGAGGTTTCACTCGACCATCTCGACCGCCGCATCACGCAGATGAATGCATCCGATAAAGATAAGAAGGAAACACTTCAACATCTGACTGACGAAGGTCACGCCACCAGCCGGGAGTTGGCAGCGGTGAAGGAGCGGCTCAGGCATGCACAAGATGAAACTTCCCGCCTTGAAGAAGAGCAGGAAGAAATAACCGCGCTGATCAATGAAGTCGAGGAACAGCAGAAAATGATCAGTGAAGATCTGAATGAGATGGATATTGAGCGTCTGGAGAAAGAACGGATAGCCCTTTCGCAGGAAGTCGAGGCGCTCAACCACTCAGCAGAAGAAAAATCATCAGTCCTATATGCGCTCAGAAAGGAATATGAGGAGCTGGAGTCAGACAGACGCGAACTCCTGCCGATGCGCGATGAACTGCAAGAGGCTTTCCACGCCCATAAAACAAAAAAAGAAAAGCTTGATATCCAGGTGGAACAAAAGATTGAATATCTGTCGGAAACATATAAAATAACGTATGATAGAGCTAAAGAAACACATCAGGATCTGACGGATATCGATCAGAAACGAATGAAGATTTCTTTGAACAGGAAAAGCATCGATGAGCTCGGACCGGTCAATCTGGCAGCGATAGAGGAATACGCGCGCGTGGGTGAACGCTATCAGTTCCTGAAGACACAGGAAGCAGATCTGCTCGAGGCAAGGGATACGCTGCTTGAAGTGATCCGTGAAATGGATGGCGAAGTGGCAGTGCGCTTTAAGGAAACGTTCAATCAGATCAATGCCCGTTTCGGTGAAGTGTTCCAAAAGATGTTCGGGGGCGGCCAGGCGGAATTGAGGTTGACCATAGAAGACGATTACCTCGAATCCGGAGTGGAGATATATGCCCAGCCTCCCGGCAAAAGATTGTCGACATTGTCATTGCTGTCAGGGGAGAGCGGGCATTGACTGCAATCAGCCTGCTGTTCAGCATTCTACAGGTCCGGGTCAGTCCGTTCATCATACTGGATGAAGTGGAGGCTGCCCTTGATGAGTCGAATGTGCTGCGCTATGCACAATATCTGAAAGCCTTGGCAAAAGAGACGCAATTCATTGTGATCACCCACCGCAAAGGGACAATGGAAGAGAGCGACCGGCTGTTCGGGGTGACGATGCAGGAACGTGGCGTCAGCCAACTGATCAGCGTAGATCTTAAGGATTATGAAGAAAACATAAGAGAGGAAGAAACGGTGTGAGCTTATTTAAACGACTGAAAGACAAGTTCCAACCGAAGTCCAATGAGGTAAAGGATCTTTCGGATGAATCGCTCGAATCACAGACCGAAGCGCTTGATGACGGTCTGATAAGCATAGATGAATTCGAGGAATGGGAACAGGAACAGATAGGCTATAAATTTAAGGTAGGCCTCGAAAAGAGCAGGGAAAGGTTCCAAAGTGAAATCAATGAACTCATGGCCCGCTACCGTACCGTCGATGAGGATTTCTTTGAAGCGTTGGAGGAAGTCCTGATTTCGGCTGATGTCGGGTTCAATACTGTGATGGAACTGACGGATGAACTGCGTCATGTTGCAAAAGTGAACAACATTACAGATACCTCGGAGCTACGTGAGACGATTGTTGAAAAAATGGTGGAGATCTATGAGCGTAATGATAATCTGCCGGAGACAGTCAATATCCAGGAGGAAGGCTTGACTGTCATCCTCGTCGTTGGTGTGAATGGTGTCGGCAAAACGACGAGCATAGGCAAATTGGCACATAAATACAAGCAAGAAGGCAAAGATGTAATGCTCGCAGCCGGTGATACTTTCCGGGCCGGTGCAATCAACCAGCTTAAAGTCTGGGGAGAACGGGTGGATGTCGATGTAGTCAGCCAGGCTGAGGGCAGCGACCCGGCTGCTGTCATGTTTGACGCGGTCAACGCTGCGAAGAAGCGGGGCACTGACATCCTTATCTGCGATACGGCAGGGCGCCTCCAAAATAAAGGGAATCTGATGAATGAACTTTCGAAAATGAAGAAAGTCATCCAGAAAGTTGTTCCGAAGCACCCCATGAGTCTTTACTTGTGCTTGATGCCACGACCGGTCAGAATGCATTAAGCCAGGCCAAATCCTTCAAGGATGTAACAGACGTCTCTGGTATTGTGCTGACCAAACTGGATGGTACAGCCAAAGGCGGTATCGTATTGGCCATCAAAAATGAGCTCGGCATTCCGGTGAAGTTCGTCGGGCTCGGTGAACAGCTTGATGATCTGCAGGAATTCAATGCAGAGAACTATGTTTACGGCTTGTTTGCAGATATGGTGTCGAATGCCGAAGGGGATGATGAAGAACGTGCTTGAAGAACTTGAACGCACCATGCGCATGAACTATCTCTATGATTTCTACCATACGCTGTTGACCAGCAGACAAAGAAAATATATAGAGCTTTATTACCTGGAAGATTTTACCTTCAGTGAAATTGCAGAGGAACTTGATGTGACAAGACAGGCGGTCTATGATAATTTGAAACGGTCGAAAGACTTGCTTGAACATTATGAAGAGAACTTGGGGATGTACAGGAATTTCATCTCCAGGCAATCACTGATAAAAGAACTTGGCGAAATATTGGGTGAGGACCGCTCCCATGATGTAAAAAGAATTCTCGAGACGCTTGAGGCGCTCGATTAGGAGGAGATATTATGGCTTTTGAAGGTTTAGGAGAAAGGCTCCAGGCAACTATGGACCGCATCAAGAGCAAAGGGAAGGTATCGGAATCGGACATCAAACTGATGATGCGTGAAGTCCGCCTTGCCCTTTTGGAAGCTGACGTCAACTTTAAAGTTGTCAAACGATTCATCAACCAGGTGAAAGAACGTGCGCTCGGCACGGACGTTATGCAGTCGCTGACCCCAGGTCAGCAGGTCATCAAGATCGTCAGGGAAGAGTTGACTGATTTGATGGGTGGCGAGAACCAGAAGATCATCTTCAGCCAGAAGCCGCCGACGGTTATCATGATGGTCGGCCTCCAGGGTGCGGGTAAAACCACAACAGCCGGTAAATTGGCCCTTCACCTACGTAAACAATTCAATAAGAAACCGCTTCTGGTAGCTGGCGACATCTACCGCCCGGCGGCGATCGATCAGTTGGAGACGGTCGGCAAGCAGATTGATGTACCCGTATTCTCGTTGGGTGATCAGGTTAAACCGCAGCAGATTGTCACCGAGGCGATGGCACATGCGAAGGATGAGCATCTGGACACTGTAATCATTGATACTGCAGGACGCCTCCATATCGATGAAAACCTGATGAATGAATTGAAGGATATCAAAGGCATTGCAGAACCCGATGAAATCATGCTTGTAGTGGATGCCATGACGGGTCAGGACGCAGTCAATGTTGCGGAATCGTTCAATGATCTCCTCGACATTACAGGTGTCACGCTGACTAAGCTGGATGGCGACACCCGGGGTGGCGCAGCCCTATCAATCCGTTCGGTCACCGAAAAGCCGATCAAGTTTGTCGGTATGTCGGAAAAGCTGGATGGTCTGGAAGCATTCCACCCAGATCGCATGGCACAGCGCATATTGGGCATGGGGGATGTATTATCCATCATTGAAAAGGCGCAGGCCAACGTCGATGAAGGAGATCAGAAGGCACTTGAGAAAAAGATAAAGGACCAAAGCTTCACGCTGGATGACTTCCTGGATCAGATGGATCAGGTGAAGAATCTCGGACCTCTCGATGAGCTTCTTAAAATGATGCCTGGCGCCAAGAAGATAAAGGGCCTCGACAGCATGCAGATGAGCGGCAAGGAAATCGATCACGTCCAGGCCATCATACGCTCCATGACCATGCAGGAGCGTGAAAACCCTGCAATCATCAATGCAAGCCGCAAGAAAAGGATTGCCAAGGGTTCAGGCCGCAGCCTGCAGGAAGTAAACCGCCTTCTCAAACAATTCGGTGAGATGAAGAAGATGATGAAGCAGATGACAAGTCAGAAAGGAAAGAAGAAAAATCCTTTCGGCAACATGGGGCTGCCATTCTAGATATAAATTCGTAAAGTAAAAAGTCTTTACAGGATTTTAACCATCTGTTATAGTAGTAAAAGTGAAAACGAATAATACAGGAATCGAAAGGAGTTAATATAAGATGGCAGTTAAACTTAGACTGACACGTATGGGTTCTAAAAAGAAACCTTACTATCGCATTGTAGTTGCGGATTCCCGCAGCCCGAGGGATGGACGCATCATCGAGCAGATCGGTGCATACAATCCTATTTCAAAAGGGGACAACATTGTTGACCTCGACGAGGAAAAAGCCCTTGAATGGCTTCAGAATGGTGCTAAACCAAGTGATACGGTACGTGACATCTTGAGCAAAAAAGGTGTTATGGAACGTTATCATAATGCAAAACATGGGAAATAGTCCCAATGCAGAAACTGCTTCAAACAATTCTTGAGCCGGTGCTTGAACATCCTGAGATGCTCGCAATCGCTGAGGAAGAGACCGATCACGCAATCTCCTACAGGATTACCGTCCATAAAGACGATATCGGCCGTGTCATAGGCAAGCGCGGACGTATGATCAGGGCAGTGCGCACGATCATGTCCAATGCCAATCATGGCGGTTCAAAGAAAGTGTTTGTTGATGTTGACTAGGCACACCTCGCGGTGTGCCTTTTTTAATATAAGATATATGAAGAAATGGGGATATGATGAGAATAAGTATAGGCCGTCTGGTGAATTTCCATGGTGTGAAAGGAGAAGTCAAAGTGCTCAGTGACTCTGATTTCTCAAAAGAACGATTCTCTCCAGGCAATATCGTGGAAATAGATGGGAAAAACTTTGAAATTGCACAGTATCGCACACATAAAAATTTCCATCTGCTGCAATTTGAAGGGGTATCGAGCCTCAATGATGTAGAGGAGCTGAAGGGCAAGGAAGTGATGCAGGAAACTGATGCAGTCCAATTGCCGCTTGCGGAAAATGAATTTCATTACAAAGATATCATCGGTTTGGAAGCCAAGATTGAAGATTCCTTGAAATCGATTGGAACTGTTACTGACATATTTGAAACAGGGGCCAACGATGTCTGGGTCGTCAAAGGAGAGCGGGAATATATGATTCCCTATATAGAAGACGTAGTTAAAAAGGTGGATCTTGAGGCAGGCCATATCATCCTCCATCCCATGGAGGGACTGTTGGATTGAATATTCACTATTTGACGCTTTTCCCAGAAATGTACGATGGCATCCTAAACACTTCGATACTCGGCCGCGCCAAAGAAAAAGGCATCGTCGACTATCATACGATCAACTTCCGTGATTTTTCCGGCAATAAGCACAATAAGGTTGATGACTATCCATATGGCGGTGGCGCGGGTATGGTGCTTAAACCCGAACCTGTCTTCAATGCCATGGAATCCCTTGAACTCGATGATCCCCGGGTCATATTATTGTGTCCGCAAGGACGCCCCTTCGATCAGAAGATGGCTGAGGAATTGAGCACAGAAAATGATATCGTCTTCATCTGTGGCCATTATGAGGGCTATGACGAGCGGATTAGAAGTCTTGTGACGGATGAGGTCTCCATCGGTGACTACGTGCTGACGGGTGGGGAACTCGCCAGCATGACGATGACGGACGCCGTAGTCAGACTAATCCCCGGCGTGCTGAACCGTGAAGAGAGTCATCAGGAGGACTCCTTCAGCACAGGGCTTCTCGAGCATCCGCACTACACCAGACCTCGCGAATATAGAGGTATGAAAGTGCCTGAGGTGTTGCTTAACGGCAATCATAAGCTGATTGAAGAATGGCGCCATGAAGAAAGTCTAAAGCGCACCAGGGAGAGACGTCCGGATCTACTCGAGTGATCAGGGCGTATGATAATTTGCATTTAAGCCGTTGAAACACGGTGGCTATTGTGGTAATATTATACGAGTGTGAAACACACATATACACAATCATCCGCTGCTATAATCGGCAAGATAATTGGAAGAAGGAGAAGATAACATGTCACAGCAATTAATCAATGAACTGACGCAGGACCAGCTTAAAACTGACCTGCCTGATTTCAGGGCCGGAGACAACGTCCGTGTTCACGTCCGTATCGTAGAGGGTTCCCGCGAGCGTATCCAGGTTTTCGAAGGTGTCGTAATCAAACGTCGCGGCGGTGGAATTTCCGAAACATTCACAGTTCGCAAAATTTCTTACGGCGTAGGTGTTGAACGTACATTCCCTGTACATTCCCCTAAACTCGAAAGAATCGAATTGACACGCCGTGGCCGTGTACGTCGTGCGAAGCTCTACTACTTGCGTAACCTGCGTGGTAAAGCTGCCCGTATCAGAGAACGCAGATAGAAAACGTAAAAAGCCTGACATTCAATTAGACTAACCTAATTATTTGAGACAATATAAAACACCTTCGAAATGGTACAATGTTCATCAAGTACTGAATCGGAGGTGTTTTTGCATGGGCAAAAACGTATATTCAAGTGAGACCAAGTGGGCAGTGGTCAAAGCGAAAATGGCGGGTGAATTGACTACAAATGAAATTATGGAGAAATACGGCATCAAGAATAAATCTCAAATTTCCACATGGGTCAGATGGTATAAGCAAGGGGAACTTTATCGATTTGATCAACCGATTGGAAAGCAGTATACCTATGGACATGGTCCTGAAGAGCGCTCAGCTGATGAACGAAAAGATCGTCAGATTGAACATTTGAAGATGGAGAACGATATTTTAAAAAAGTATATGGCGATCGAAAAGGAGTTGAAAAAGAAATAGTTCTGACACTTGTTGAAAGAATGCAGACCAAATACACGATTACTGCCATTTTAAGTGCATTGCTTGTGCCGCGTTCAACCTACTACCGATGGCGATCGGAAGCCACTGATTCATCGTTGACCGATGTCGAGCGGACAATCATTGATATATGTGAGTCGACGAAGTATCGATACGGCCATCGCAAGGTGAGAGCGTTGTTGCAGCGAGACTACAATATCAAAAGGAATCGGAACACTGTGCAGCGCATCATGCAGAAATATCATCTACAATGCCGGATTAAGCCGAAAAAGAAATGGCAGTCACAAGGGGAAACCATTATTATCGCACCCGATCGAATCAAGCGTGACTTTCAGGCTGCCGCGCCCAACCAAAAATGGGTCACGGACATTACTTACATCCAATACGGGCGCACTGTGCAGTACCTGTCAACGATTATAGATCTTTACAACAATGAGATTGTCGCAGCCAAATTGTATAATCATCAGCAGACGCCATTAGTGCTGGATACACTGAAAGAAGCTTTGGAGAAACGGGCACATCCTAAAGGCGTGATCATTCATTCGGACCAAGGGAGTGTGTATACATCATATGCCTATCAGTCATATGTAATGGAAAATAATCTGGTGAGCAGCATGTCCAGAACGCGGGAACTGTTGGGATAATGCGGTCATCGAATCGTTCCATTCTAACCTGAAGTCTGAAGCGTTTATATACACCAGATTCAATTCACTCAGTAATGTTGAGACGATTTCACGTGTGAATCAATACTTAAAGTACTATAACGAAGAAAGAATACAAGAAAAATTAGGCTACCTTCCTCCAATTCATTTTGGAGGAAGGTAGCCTAATGAAGGTGTTTTATATGTGTCTCATACTGCTAGGTCAGTCTACAATGTCAGGCTTTTTTTATTTGCCTTTTTTACGGAAATCCTTTGCGAGGACCCAAAAAATGGAGAGAATCAGTGAGATTATACTGACCAGCAAAGTGGTCCAGTAATACGGTGGGGTATAGGAAATGGTGACGACACTGTCATTCCCCGTTTCAAAGCCCGTCATCAAGTAGTTTGCCCTGAAAGTATCCAACCTACCGGAATCATCTCCAGTAGCAGTCATGCCTTCCCTGAAGATCATGGGCACAGTAATTAAACCAGGATCAGGGTCGTCGAGTTCTATGACGTAGGAATTTGCCCTTTCGGTCACGGTATAATTTAGAGGCTCTTTTCTGCTCTGCTGTTCAAGTAAATCATAATCTTCGATGTACACGCCTTCAATGTCCACCGCATATCGGCCTTCTGGAAATGAAATAGGAATCTTATCTTTCAGTCTGACCCGGTAGAGCAGGTCATCCGCATACGTACGGTATTTGCTGGTGGCAAACAATCTTTCATTCGGATAGCCGTCAACATCGATGGTGAACCGCTTGATTGGCTCCATGAGTTCGATGGACATTTCAATGTATACATCACTTTCTTCAGCAGCTTCAATATTTGAGAAGTCGAACATGAAACCGCCCTCGTCTGAAGGGACTTCTAGAATGCCGTTTGTATAGGAGGCATTTTGTGGTGCAATCTCTATCTCGTCCATTATATTTTCAGGGGATGGCTCAGAAGCATTCGGAGGCCTTGCGTCGGTCACTATTCCTTTTAGCATGGCATGCTCACGCTCCAGAGGGCCCTCCAGTTCATCCGGGTCATAGATGCGGGAGGCTTGCCTGACGAAGGGAAGTGGCAGAGTGTTCTCATATACCGTATAAGTGCCATCCTCCTTGATGGGTGAAAACTTGAGCGGTACGCCGTAATGGTCCTTGCCGCGCATCATATAATCGACGTTGAAGAGGGAGAATAGATTGCTCCGCGACTGGAATGTCGAGTAGCGGCTAATGGATTCATAACGGATATTGACCTTCAGATCATTATAATAGAAGTCGATGATTTCGCCGTCTATGATGCTCGAATAGAGGCTGGTGCCGTTGAAAGCCATATATAGTGGCGTATTATCCTGTTCCTTGACCTTGTAGTCTATCTTCTGTTCAGGCTGTTTCCTCTGTTGTATCCAGTCGATGTTATATTCCTGGAGGTCACTCGCGTAGTGGTTGCTGTTGATATAGAACAGGTGATTGCGGTCGGTGATGCCATCGTGGTAGATCTGTGATTCGGTGTGCGAAGCGGCGACCATCATGACGTAGGCGATGATGGCAAAGATATGCGCCAACTGGACCAGTGGTCTGTTTCCCCATCTGAAGTACAATAGGTAACCCAAGAACTGGATCAGCGGAATGATCCACACCCAAATTACGATGTCACCTTTAATCCAGGCGGAAAGTGCAATGATGATATAGACCGGAATGAGGCTTGTGAGATACTGCTTGAGCGGGATGGTCCTGAATTTTGATAGATACAGTGCGATCAGTGCAGCCTGGAAGAAGACGAGCATATAATGCCATCTTTTCTGGGCTGCTGGAAACCGTTGAAGAAAGTGTCGACGTACGGCGACAACGTAAATAGCATGAAGACGATCGTCAGCACTGCAAACAGCCGAAAGAAATAGTGGCGGTAGAGCTTCATGGTGAATAAAGCCTGGATGGCGAGGAACAGGATGATTATCAGATAGTTTTCATAAAATATGTTGTCCTGCCATCCTAGCTCCGAGACAAGCGGTACAGTGACTTCATACTCCCTGTCGTCATTATTGAAGAACCCGCGCACAGCATGGAAGAAGGCGACGCAGGAGATGCCCGCGCCGAGCAGGCCGGACGGGATGGCCCGCTTCAACGTATCAATCCGGGAGGCGTCACCACTCTTTTTAAAGAACAGACGCACGCCCAAGTAGACAAGGGCGATGATGAATTGGTAATAGGCAAAATAGAAATTGTTTATCATCGTGGCTGCAACGGCAAATATAAATAACCCGGGCCTGCCTTTTCTGATGAGTATCTCAATTGCCCAAAGAGTCAAAGGCAGCCAGATGAAGACGTCACTGAAAAAGGACCAGAAGATGGTGAACCTGAAATAGGTGGGGGATGCAGCGAAAATGAAGCCCCCGACCAGTGCAGGGAGAGGGGCGCTTCCGATCGACTTCAAAAAGCGGTATGTAAAATAAATGATCAAGAATGTTTTCAGGATGGAAATGAAAAATGCGTTATACGCCCAAAAATCGATGCTTGCGACGTCTAAGCCAATGAAGAACTCCGCCACACGCACCAGAATCATGTTGATGTGATGGATGATGTTTGTCGAATAGTAGTAGGCGAGATCCGTGTAGAAATCCCCACCTAGGCCAAAATCGGTGTCATAGAACCATGTACCCTCCTTGAATTTTTCGTAGAGGTAGAGCTGCATGGGGAGCATCTGTTCCAGACCATCGTTGGCCCCCGTCATGAACACCTTCAATTTATCGTCAGTCGGTGCCAGGAAGCGCCACAGGAGATAGGAATGGGACAGCACCGAGAGTACACTGATGAGGACGATGAGACGTATGGCTGAAAAAGGCGCCTTCATTTTCTTCAATTTACTCCTCCTAATCTTTCAGGATCCATCGGGTGATGATGTATGTGAGCGGTACAGTGATGATCAGTACGGGCAGCGGTGCGAAAGGCTCGGGCCATCCGAAAGATTCAACGAACAGGTAAAGTAGAGCGGTCTGGAGCCCCATATTGAAAACCTGGCTTAGGGGAAATTTCAGGAACTTTGCCAATGTCGGCCGCACTTTATATACATACCGGCAATTCAGGAAGTAGGAAATGATGAAGGCTACAGCGAAGCTCGTGAGATGCGCCGCTAGATAAGGAGCCCCCACCGTTATCGAAAGAATGTAGAACACATAGTAATTGATGGTGTTGATAAAGCCGACGAAAATGAAACGGAGCACTTCATTGACATCACTATTCAGTTCCATGATGGCCTCCTTGTGCAGAATCGCTGTCTGAAGACGTCTTGACGATATATTTCGGGCGGTCTTTGGTCTCTATATAGATGCGCCGACATATTCGCCGATGATGCCGAGCGAGAACAGCTGGATACTGCCTAAAAGCAACAGGCTGGCGATGATCGTGAAGTAGCCCGGGACATCGATGCCATTAACCATAATATTAACGAACATGTACAATATATAGATGAGCGAGACAACCAGAACAACCAACCCCAAATAAAAACAGCTCCTCAGTGGACGATGATTGAACGCACTGATGCCATCGATTGCGTAATCCAAAAGTTTGAGTGGATTGAATGTACTGATTCCTGAACCCCGCTCGATATGATCGAATTCGACCACGGTCTTATTGAAGCCCACCCATTCGAATATCCCCTTAGAAAACCGGTTGTTTTCGCTAAGCAACAGTATCGCATCAGCTACTTTCCTTGAGATGAGGCGGAAATCCCCTCCCCATCGACAAGTTTCACTGTACTCGTAACGTTCATCAGGCGATAGAATAGCTTTGAGGGCAGGCGTCTGGAGAGTGGTTCCTCCACCCTGTTGCGCTTGGCGACCACTTGATCGAATCCTGCCTCGTAGGGTCTGATTAAATCTGGAATGAGGGAAGGTGGGTGTTGCATGTCGCCGTCCATGATGACGATGGCGTCCCCCGTGCCATTTTGAGGCCGGCAAGAAGAGCCGCCTCTTTACCGAAATTACGCGAAAATGAAACGAATCTGATGTTCGGGTTGGAGAGCCCCCTGATTTTTGCCAAGGTATCATCTTGTGAGCCGTCATCGATGAAGATGATTTCATAGGTATGTTCGATTACCTGCATGATTGATGAGATTTCTGCATCAAGCACCGCAATATTTTCTGCTTCATTGAAAACTGGAATTACAACCGAAATCATCGACCCTCACCTCTCGTCGTTTATTAAATGATGATTGTATTATATAATACAGGGATGAATTAATGAAATAAAATAGAGGATTTATAGATAGGAGTGCTTTTATATGAGCATAAACTGGTTCCCGGGCCATATGGCCAAAGCGAGAAGGGAAGTGGAAGAGAATTTGAAGAAGGTGGATGTGGTGATCGAAATATTGGATGCCCGCATCCCAAATTCAAGCCATAACCCCATGATGGATGAAATCACAAAGCATAAACCCCGCATCGTGGTGTTGAACAAGGTGGATATGGCCGACCCTAAAGCTACGGACCGCTGGTTATCTAAGTTCAGGAGTGAGGGGAAATATCCAGTCGCCCTAGATGGCCGCCACAACCAGATAATCAAAAAAATCGAGCCGTTGGCGGTAAAGGCGACTGCCGACGACTTCAATAGAATGGAAGAAAAAGGCATCAGGCGCCGCGCCATAAGGGCCATGATCATAGGTATACCCAATGTGGGCAAATCCACAGTCATCAACAATATTGCCAGAAAGAAAGGCGCAAAGACGGGTAATACCCCAGGAGTCACTAAACAGCAGCAATGGATCAAAGCCGGACAGCAGATGGAGCTGCTGGATACGCCAGGTATCCTTTGGCCGAAATTCGAGGATGAGGCTACAGGAAAGAAACTTGCCTTGACCGGTGCAATCAAGGACACGGTAGTGCCACTTGATGAAGTTGCAATCTTTGGCATGCAGTACCTGCTTGAATGGGACCCGGAGCGCTTTAATGCATTCTACAACATTTCTGTCAGCCAGGATGATGACATCGTCACAGTATTCGATGCCATAGGCAAGTCAAGGGGTATGAAGGCAAGCGGAAATGAGATCAACTATGAAGCTGTGACCAATCGGGTCATCCACGATATCAGAAATGGCAAGATTGGCCGCTATACATTCGATAAGGTGGATACACAGTGAAGAAGATATCAGAGATTGAAACAGAACTCGGAGGCTATACAACAATTGATGAATTGAACAGGTCCCCGTGGCGGGATGACCCGAGGAAAGGGGTAGCCAAATCATTAGAACGCCATAGGAAGAGGCTGGAAAATGAAGCCCTGATGAAAAAGAAATATGAATACATGAGCCGATACGAACAAAATCTAAAAGCCAAGGCCGAGTATATTGCAGGTGTAGACGAAGCTGGGCGCGGCCCCATTGCGGGGGAAGTGGTGGCAGCGGCGGTCGTTCTGCCGGAAGGCTTCATGCTGCCCGGTCTGGATGATTCAAAGAAGCTCTCCCTGAAAAAAAGGATGGCCTTCCGTGAGATAATAATGGCAGAGGCGGACTACGGAATAGGCACGGCAAGCGTCGATGAGATAGACCGGCTCAATATCTATCAGGCAAGCCGTCTGGCGATGGAACGTGCCGTTGATAAGCTGGCGGCTGCCCCGATCATCTTCTTGTGGATGCGATGACGATCGACATGGGAATTGAAGAGACCCCAATCATAAAAGGGGATGCGAATTCCGTATCGATTGCTGCTGCCAGTGTGCTCGCCAAAACGGAAAGGGATCTATATATGGAGCATCACGACACGGTTTATCCAGGTTACGGATTCGCAGCCCATAAAGGCTACGGAACAACGGAACATTTGGCTGCACTTGACTCATTCGGGCCGTGCGAAATACACCGTCATACATTTGAACCGGTTAAATCCATGCGGGCAAAATAATAATTTTTGGAATGCAGTTTACTTTAATGAACACCTTTTCTATAATTGGGGGTAAGGTTAAAAAAGTCTTAGGAGGATGAACATGAATATCCATGAGTATCAAGGGAAAGAAATCTTTCGCTCCATGGGCGTGGCCGTGCCTAACGGCAGTGTAGCCTATACACCTGAGGAAGCAGTGGAAGCAGCTAAAACACTGGACTCTGATGTATACGTCGTAAAAGCACAGATCCACGCGGGCGGACGCGGTAAAGCAGGCGGTGTTAAAATCGCCAAAACGCTGGATGAAGTGAGGGAGTACGCCAAGGAACTGCTCGGCAAAGTACTCGTTACCCACCAGACCGGTCCTGAAGGAAAAGAAGTTAAACGTCTCCTGATCGAAGAAGGATGCGACATCCAGAATGAATTCTATATCGGTTTAGTCGTAGACCGTGCAACAGACCGCGTCGTATTGATGGGTTCTGAAGAAGGCGGTACTGAGATTGAGGAAGTTGCTGAAGCGACTCCTGAAAAAATCTTCAAGGAAGTCATCGACCCTGTAGTCGGACTCATGCCTTATCAGGCCAGAGGACTTGCCTTCAACATCAACATTCCAAAGGAATCTGTCGGCAAGGCGACTAAATTGATGCTCTCCCTATACAAAGTATTTACTGAAAAAGACTGTTCCATCATGGAAATCAACCCGCTTGTCACAACAGGCGAAGGTGAGGTACTCGCATTGGATGCGAAAGTGAACTTTGATGAGAACGCGCTCTTTAGGAATAAAGACATAGTAGAACTCCGCGACTTGGATGAAGAAGATCCGAAAGAGATTGAAGCATCCAAATATGATCTGTCCTATGTTGCGCTGGATGGTAACATCGGTTGTATGGTGAACGGTGCCGGTCTTGCTATGGCAACAATGGATACCATCAACCACTTCGGCGGCGAGCCTGCCAACTTCCTAGATGTAGGGGCGGTGCTACGACTGAAAAAGTAACTGAAGCATTCAAGATCATCCTTGGAGATGAAGGTGTTGAAGGTATTTTCGTCAACATTTTCGGCGGTATCATGAAATGTGACGTCATCGCTGAAGGTGTCGTGGAAGCGGTCAAGAATGTCGGACTTGATATCCCGTTGGTTGTGCGTCTGGAAGGCACCAACGTTGAAAAGGGTAAGGAAATCCTTGCACAATCCGATTTTGATATAATTTCTGCACAGACGATGGCTGAAGGTGCCAAGAAGATCATCGAAGCGGTCAATAATAAATAAAAACGGAGGAATCTACTGTGGGCGTATTTATCGATAAAAATACTAAAGTACTAGTTCAGGGCATCACCGGAGCGACTGCATTGTTCCATACAAAGCAGATGCTTGAGTATGATACCCGATTGTTGCAGGGGTGACACCAGGTAAAGGTGGCCAGGAAGTAGAAGGCGTGCCAGTATTCAACACTGTTGAAGAAGCGAAGAAAGAAACAGGTGCATCAGTATCTGTAATCTATGTGCCGGCACCTTTTGCGGCCGATGCGATAGTTGAATGTGCCGATGCAGAACTGGATATGGCGATCTGTATCACTGAGCACATTCCTGTGCTTGATATGGTAAAAGTCAAGCGTTATCTGGAAGGCAAGAAGACGCGTCTTGTCGGACCGAACTGTCCAGGCGTAATCACTGCCGACGAATGCAAGATCGGCATCATGCCAGGATATATACACAAAAAAGGCCATGTCGGCGTAGTAAGCCGCTCCGGCACGTTGACATATGAAGCAGTGCACCAATTGACTGAAGCTGGAATTGGGCAGACAACTGCTGTCGGTATCGGCGGTGACCCGGTAAATGGCACAAACTTCATCGATACGCTTAAAGCGTTCAATGAAGATCCTGAGACAGAAGCTGTAGTCATGATTGGAGAAATCGGTGGTACTGCAGAAGAAGAAGCGGCAGAATGGGTCAAAGAAAACATGAATAAGCCTGTCGTAGGATTCATCGGTGGTGTGACAGCTCCTCCAGGCAAACGTATGGGCCACGCAGGGGCGATCATTTCCGGCGGTAAAGGTACAGCTGATGAAAAAATCAAAACGATGAACGCGTGTGGCATCGAAACGGCTGATACGCCTTCTGAAATCGGTGAAACTCTAATCAACCGCATCAAGAAGGAAGACGGCCTTTACGAAAAATGCCTCACTGTAAAATAAACGTCATATAAATCATATGAATGACCACGAAAAAGCAGAACCCTATATAGGGTTCTGCTTTTTTTGGCAGTTAATTCCATAGGATTTAACATAAATGTCATGGGGTGTCGGATTAATTCTCCTATAATTCAAAAAGAGATGGGAGGAATGTATTTGAATCATTTAAAATTAAGCTTTGCAGGAGTTACTGTACAGGAGTATAGGAAATATATTGTAGGAGGTGCATCCCCGCCGAAAGGATTGTCGGAAAAGATTTCCCGTGCACGGGAAATGGATGGGGGAGCGTTGCTTAAAATCTTAAGGGAACAGCGCATTGGATATGTTACGATTGATGACGCGGATTATCCAGCACTCCTGAAGGAAATCTATGATCCCCCTACATACTTTATTATCGCGGTGACCCTGCGCTTTTTTCATATTGCAAGCTAGCGGTAGTGGGGAGCCGGAAGGCAGGATTTTATACACGCAGGGCATTGGATGGTATCATACCAGGACTGGCAAAGGAGATAACGATTGTTTCCGGCCTCGCCTATGGCGCTGATGCCATTGCGCACGAAACAGCGATGAAAGGTGACAAGAAGACGATTGGTGTGTTGGCGTTTGGGCATGACGTGCATTATCCTAAAAGCACCCAACATGTCCGTACCCTCATGGAAACGCATCATCTAGTCGTAAGCGAGTACCCGCCCGGCACTTCGATAGAGAAGTGGCGGTTCGTTGCACGTAATAGAATCATAGCGGGAATGTCGGTGGGCGTGCTGGTCACTGAAGCTGAAGTCGGCGGTGGCAGCATGATCACACTGGAGATGGCTTTGGACGAGAACCGGATTGGGTTCTGCATCCCTGGAAATATCCATTCACCGCTCTCAAAAGGCACAAATATAAGAATACAGGATGGTGCCAAGATGGTGCTTGGTCCGGGTGATATAATGGAAGAAATTTTCATCGGCCAACAAAGCAAATGAAAATATTAAAAATAATTATAGTTGACAAACAATTTTAATTCACTGTATTATTTGGATTTGAAAACACCAATAAGGAGGCGGACGGCTTATGGCAGATAATCTGGTAATAGTGGAATCGCCTGCTAAAGCAAAAACAATAGAGAAGTATCTCGGAAAAAGGTATAAAGTCGTTGCGTCCATGGGGCATGTCCGCGATCTGCCCCGCAGTCAGACAGGAATCGATACTGAAAACAATTATGAACCTAAATATATTACGATAAGAGGCAAAGGCCCTCTTCTCAAAGAGTTGAAGAAAGAAGCAAAAAAAGCAAAAAGGATATACCTGGCGAGTGACCCGGACCGTGAAGGCGAAGCCATAGCATGGCACCTCAGTCACGCTTTAGGGGACGATAAGGAATACTACAGGGTAGTGTTCAATGAAATAACTAAAGAAGCCGTCAAAGAAAGTTTCAAGCAGCCTGGGGAAATCAATCAGCAGTTGGTGGACGCCCAGCAGGCCAGGCGTATACTTGACCGCCTTGTGGGCTACAACATCTCTCCAGTCTTATGGAAGAAGGTCAAAAAAGGGTTGTCTGCAGGCCGTGTCCAGTCCGTTGCCCTAAAACTGATCATAGACCGGGAAAACGAAATACGGAATTTCAAGCCAGAGGAATATTGGACGATTACAGGACTCTTCAATTATTCAAAAAGTGATTTTGAAGGAAAGTACAACCGCCTTGAAGACGCCAAGATGAAACTGAAGACGAAAGATGACGTCGAACATGTGTTGAAACAGCTGAAAGGAAACGACTTCACTGTAGACTCTGTACAGAAGAAGGAGAAGAAAAGGAATCCTTCCAAGCCTTTCACCACATCTTCCCTGCAGCAGGAAGCGGCCCGTAAGCTGAACTTTAAGGCGCGTAAGACGATGATGGTCGCCCAACAGCTCTATGAAGGAATCGATATTAAAAAAGGAGGCACTGTCGGGCTCATCACCTACATGAGGACAGACTCCACACGCATCTCGCCGGTCGCCCAGAAGGAGGCCGTCGAGTATATCGAAGCGGAGTACGGCAAGGAGTTCATCGGCAGAATGCCTTCAAAGGCGCAGGCGGAAGGAAGCCAGGACGCCCACGAAGCTGTAAGGCCGACCAGTGCCAACCGGTCTCCGGCCAATATGAAGCAGTACTTGTCCAGAGATCAGTATAGACTCTATAAGCTTATATGGGAACGTTTCATCGCCAGCATGATGGCACCGGCGATATTGGACACCGTACGCATGGAGATGTCCAATAATGGAGTCATCTTCCGCAGTAACGGTCAAACGATCAAATTCAAAGGATTCATGCAGATCTATATTGAAGGAAATGACGATGAGGAAGAAGAGTTGGAGAACAAGCTGCCGGATATCAAAGAAGGCGAAACGGTCGTTTCAAAAGATATCAAGCCCAATCAGCACTTCACCCAGCCACCTCCGAGGTTTACGGAGGCGCGCCTTGTGAAGACGTTGGAAGAGCAGGGTATAGGACGCCCTTCAACCTATGCTCCAACCCTCGATACGATCCAGAAATGGAATTATGTCAAAATCGATCAGAAGCGTTTCTTCCCGACTGAACTTGGTGAGATCGTCAATGATTCGGTGACACAATATTTCCCTGATATAATTGAAGCCGAGTTTACGCGGACTATGGAAAAGAGCCTAGACGACATCGCGGAAGGTGATGCATCATGGGTGGCAGTCATCGACGAATTCTATAAAAACTTCGAGCCCCAGGTGGCACGTGCTGATGAAGAAATGGAAAAAATAGAAATAAAGGATGAACCGGCCGGTGAAGATTGTGAGAAGTGCGGTTCTCCAATGGTCTACAAGATGGGGCGCTATGGTAAGTTCATGGCATGTTCAAATTTCCCCGATTGCCGCAATACAAAAGCAATCGTCAAAGAAATAGGCGTCACCTGTCCTAAATGTGAAAAAGGCCAGGTCGTTGAGCGGAAGTCCAAGAAAAACCGGATATTCTATGGTTGCGACAGATATCCCGAATGTGATTTCATTTCTTGGGACCGTCCGATCGGAAGGAATTGTCCAAGGTGCGACCACTATCTGGTAGAGACGAAAAAAGGCAAGACAGCAAAAGTTAAATGTACAAACTGTGACTATGAAGAGAAAGCGGAGTAGATGAATACCCATCTTTGTATGGGTATTTTTCTATGACCTCCATAAAATATTGGCAATATTCGTATTTCTTTGTGCATTTCAAGGAGAAATAGGTTATTATATACTATTGGAGCTACAGACATTGATTGAACGGTGGAATCAGCATACCGCTATCAATTGATGCTGGCGGCTTAATTGTGATAAGATTCTGATAAAAGGCGGTGTGTTCATGTCCCATCTTGAAAATTTCCTTGAACAGCTTCTATATCAGCGTAATTTATCACCACATACTGTAGATGCATATAGGATAGATATCATAGAGTTCTTTAAGTTCCTTGATCAGGAAGGGCTTGAATATGCTTCTTTCAAGTACATGGATGCAAGAAACTACTTGAATATGCTCTATAAAAAAGGGTTGAGCAAATCCACCGTGTCCCGTAAAATTTCTTCCTTGAGAAGTTTCTATAATTATCTTATGGACAGGGGAGAGCTTTCCGGCAATCCGTTTACGAATCTGCCAAACCCGAAAAAGAGAAGCATCTTCCAGGATTCATGTACGAAAACGAGCTTGAGAAACTATTCGATTCATTGGATAAAGATGCAAAGATGTATGAACGTGACTTGGCGATACTCGAATTGCTCTACGCAACCGGGATGCGCGCATCTGAACTACTCGGGTTAAAGATCAGTGATATAGATTTCAATCATGGACTTTTGAAGGTGCGGGGTAAAGGGAATAAGGAACGTGTCCTCCCCTTTGGTGAACATGCTGGTGAGGCATTGAAGAATTACGTGGATAAACATAAGGCTGTGATAGAAGCTAATGGAAGGCTCTGGGTCAACTACAGGGATGGCCCACTCACCGATCGCGGCCTGCGGTACGCAATCGATATGATGGTGAAGAAGAGCGCGAGTGATTTTCACCTTCATCCTCATAAGATCAGACATAGCTTTGCGACCCACATGTTGAACAACGGTGCTGATCTAAGGGCGGTCCAGGAACTTCTGGGCATGAATCATTATCCACGACACAACAATATACTCATGTTTCCAAAGAGCAATTGAGGAGAACTTACTTGAAGCACCATCCAGCGAATCAGAAGAGGTGACAACATGGCAATAAAAGGAACGACGATATTCGGCATCAGTCATAAAGGAAAAATGGCAATGGCCGGCGATGGCCAAGTGACTCTCGGCAACCAGGTCGTCATGAAGCACTCGGCAAGGAAAGTGAGGCGGCTTTTCGATGATAAGGTAGTCGCAGGATTTGCGGGGAGTGTGGCTGATGCATTCACATTGTTTGAAAAATTCGAAGCGAATCTCTACGCTTACAATGGCAACCTGACAAGAGCGGCAGTTGAGCTTGCCAAGGAATGGCGCGGCGATAAAATCCTGAGGCAGCTTGAGGCGATGCTCATAGTGATGGATAAGGAAACCATGCTGCTGGTCAGCGGCACAGGCGAAGTCATAGAGCCTGATGACGGCATACTGGCTATAGGCAGTGGCGGTAACTTTGCACTGAGTGCAGGACGCGCAATGAAGAAGCATGGCGACAACCTCGACGCGGAAACGATTGCCCGCGATAGTCTGCTGATCGCCAGTGAAATCTGTGTGTTCACGAATGACCATATAATTGTAGAAACGATAGACTAAAGGAGCGTTTTGAAGTGAAAGATAATCTGACGCCAAGAGAAATAACAAAGCGGCTCGATGAGGATATCATCGGTCAGCATGAAGCAAAGCGCAAAGTGGCAATCGCCATGAGGAACAGACATCGTCGCATGCAGCTGGACGATTCGCTGAAAGCTGAAGTGGTACCAAAAAACATCTTGATGATCGGCCCCACCGGTGTCGGCAAGACAGAGATCGCAAGAAGGATGGCAAAGCTCACCGGAGCACCCTTCTCTAAAGTGGAAGCGACGAAATTCACGGAAGTCGGCTATGTTGGCCGCGATGTGGAAAGCATGGTACGTGATCTGGTCGAAGCCAGCGTAAAAATCGTCAAGGAAGAGAAGATGAGGCTCGTGGAGGAAGATGCGGAGAAACTTGCTGAAGAACGTCTGATCACCTTACTTGCCCCCGGCGAAAAAAGGAACAAGCAGAGCTCCAACCCTTTCGAAATGTTCATGAACCAGCAATCGGATGAACCGGTCGAAGAAGTGACCCCTGAAGTCAGGACGAAGCGCATGAACCTGAGGGAAAAGCTCGCAGCAGGCCATCTGGAAGATACGGATGTAACGATTGAAGTGGAACAGGAGCAGAATCCGATGGGAATGATGATGCCTGGTATGGACAATAGTGGCATGCAGGATATGCTGAAGCAGTTCATGCCAAAGAATAAGCACAAAAGAACCATGCCTGTCAGCAAAGCCCGGGGATATCTGAAGCGGCAAGAAGCAGAAAAGATAATCGACACCGACAGTGTGAACGATGAGGCAATCTCCTTGGCAGAAACCATGGGCATCATATTCATCGATGAAATGGATAAGATCGCAAAAGGTGGACAGAATTCAGGCGATGTTTCGCGTGAGGGCGTACAGAGGGATATCTTGCCTATTGTGGAGGGCAGTACGGTTCAGACCAAGTATGGTCCAGTAGCCACTGAGCATATCCTCTTCATAGGTGCAGGGGCATTCCATGTGGCAAAACCAAGCGATCTCATACCTGAATTGCAGGGGCGTTTCCCGATCCGGGTGGAATTGGATAAACTTAAAACCGAAGATTTCGAGAAGATTTTGAAGGAACCGAAAAGTTCTTTGGTCAAGCAGTATGAAGCACTGCTTGCTACAGAAGGCGTCACGATATCCTTCACTGAAGCAGCCATCCATACGCTTGCCGAAATTGCTTTTGAAGTTAACAGCGGAACCGATGACATCGGGGCGAGAAGGCTCCATACCATATTGGAGACGCTACTGGAAGAACTACTGTTTGAAGCAAGCGGTATGCAAGGTGCCCATGTGGAAATTACAGAGCAATACGTTTCATCGAGACTCAACAACATAAAATCAGATAAGAATCTGAGCGCATTCATATTATAAATCTAAAGGAGAATCAGCAATGGAGAATTTATTGCAGAAAACACGGGAAATTAACAAACTTATTCAAAGTCAAGAAGGTGTCAAAGTAGATTTCAAGGAAGTATCCGAAAAACTGAGTGGGGTCATTGAATGTAATGTCTTCATCGTCTCGCGTAAAGGCAAGCTTCTTGGATATGGCATCAACCAGAAAATCGAAAATCCAAGAATATACGATATGCTTGAACAGAGAAGGTTCCCGCAGGAATATGTGGACATGATCATGAAGATCAGCGAAACGAAAGAAAACATCAGTTTTGATGATGCGATGACAGTCTTCCCGACTGAAGATTCCTTCCAGGACTCTGAAACATGCATCGTACCGGTATTCGGCGGCGGAGAGCGTCTGGGTACGCTCGTCCTCGGACGCGTAACCGAGAAGTTTGAAACGAGCGATCTCGTATTGGCAGAGTACGCGGGTACAGTGGTCGGCATGGAGATACTTCGTGAAAAGCAGGAAGAAGTAGAACAGAAAGCAAGGGATAAGGCAAGCATATCCATGGCGATTCGCTCCCTGTCATATTCTGAGCGCGAAGCTATCGAACACATTTTTGATGAACTCGGCTCCGATGAAGGTCTGCTTGTCGCCTCAAAAGTGGCTGACCGCGTCGGCATCACCCGCTCCGTAATCGTAAATGCGCTGCGCAAACTTGAAAGTGCAGGTGTCATAGAGTCAAGATCACTCGGAATGAAAGGGACATTCATCAAAGTTAAAAAAGAGGATTTCCTGCCAGAGCTTAGAAAAGATAGCTAAATCAAAGTTTGATTTATCGGCTAAAGTATGGTATATTATTTAACGGCTGAAAAAGCCCATTACGCACAGTCCGGTGAAGTGGAAACAGGTGCCTTACGGTCGTTTCCATAGCTGTACTGGAGGAAAACCAGAGGAGGAAATCAATTATGGCAGTAATTACTATGAAGCAACTGCTCGAAGCTGGTGTGCATTTCGGTCACCAGACGCGCCGTTGGAACCCTAAGATGAAGAGATACATCTTCACGGAAAGAAACGGCATCTATATCATCGACCTGCAAAAGACGGTTAAAAAAGTAGGGGAAGCTTATGAGTTTGTAAAAAGCGTCTCTGAAGAAGGTGGCAAAGTACTATTCGTAGGTACTAAAAAGCAAGCACAGGATTCAATCAAAGAAGAGGCTGAGCGTGCTGGTCAACTTTACGTCAACCAAAGATGGCTCGGTGGTATCCTGACAAACTACAAAACAATATCCAAGCGTATCCGCCGCATCTCTGAAATCGAAAAGATGGAAGAGAATGGTACATTCGATGTACTGCCTAAAAAGGAAGTAGTCGAGTTGCGCAAGGAATATGCACGTCTCATCAAATTCCTTGGTGGTATACGTGAAATGAAAGAGATGCCAAAAGCACTCTTCATCGTTGACCCAAGAAAAGAACGCAATGCGATTGCCGAAGCGAAAAAACTTGGTATCCCTATTGTCGCAATGGTGGATACGAACTGTGATCCGGACGAAATCGACTATGTCATCCCGGCTAACGATGACGCTATCCGTGCAGTAAGGCTCATGACCAGTAAAATGGCCGATGCAGTACTTGAAGGACAACGCGGCGTTTCAGACGATGAGATTGCTGAAGAGCAGAATATCGACATGACAGAAGAAGACTCTGAAGAAACCACTGAAACGGTTGAAGCTGGCGAAAGCAAATAGAGACATGTTCAAACGGTGATAAGTTATTTATTCTTATCACCTTTTTTAAAAGGTGGGACCCTTTGCCCTAAGGCATAATCTCCCGAATTTAAAGACCAGGAGGATTATAAATGGCTATTACTGCAAAAATGGTTAAAGAACTACGTGAAAGAACAGGTGCAGGCATGATGGACTGCAAAAAAGCACTCCAGGAGACTGACGGCGACATCGATAAAGCAGTAGATTATCTACGCGAAAAAGGTATGTCCAAAGCAGCCAAAAAAGCGGATCGTATCGCGGCTGAAGGCCTTGTACACGTTGCTTCCAAAGGCAACGATGGCGTAATCGTTGAAATCAACTCAGAAACAGACTTTGTTGCACGCAACGAAGAGTTCCAGAAGTTGGTTCAGGATATCGCTGAGCATATTCTGACGACTAAACCACATGATCTCGATGAATTGAACGCTTCAGAGATGAATGGTAAAAAAGTTGACGACGCGATGAAGGAAGCTGTCGCGAAAATTGGTGAAAAACTCACTTTGAGAAGGTTTGCACTGGCTGAAAAGACAGACAATGATGCATTCGGCGAATACCTTCACATGGGCGGACGCATCGGCGTGCTTACGTTGGTTGAAGGCTCTACAGATGTAGAAGCGGCTAAAGATGTAGCGATGCATGCAGCAGCACTAAACCCAAAATATGTTTCCAAGGACGACGTTTCACAAGAAGAGCTGGACCACGAAAGAGAAGTCCTCAAACAGCAAGCTCTTAATGAAGGAAAACCTGAAAACATCGTAGATAAGATGGTTGAAGGCAGAATGCGCAAATACCTCGAAGAAATCTGCATCGTGGATCAGCCGTTCGTCAAAGATTCCGATCAGACTGTTGAAGAGTTCCTCAAATCCAAAGGCGGTACACTTAAAAACTTCATCCGTTTTGAAGTCGGCGAAGGTCTCGAAAAGAGAGAAGAAAACTTTGCTGATGAAGTAATGGGTCAAGTGAATAAGTAAGGAAAAGACACTTCGGTGTCTTTTTTCTAAATTGATTTCATATAAAAATTAAGTAAGGATGGGACTTATGCCTGAAACTTCCAAATTTAAACGGATCGTATTGAAATTAAGCGGCGAAGCATTGGCTGGAGAAGATGGATTCGGAATAAATCCGGTAGTCATCAAGAATATTGCGAAGCAAGTTTTCGAAGCAAAGGAACTTGGCGTGGAAATCGCCGTAATCGTCGGCGGCGGCAATATATGGAGAGGTAAAGTTGGAAGTGATCTGGGCATGGACCGCGGCACGGCAGACTATATGGGAATGCTCGCTACAGTGATGAATTCCCTGGCGCTCCAAGACAGTCTTGAGCAACTTGAATGTGAAACACGTGTGCTTACATCAATCGAGATGAAGCAAGTTGCTGAACCATATATCAGAAGGCGGGCAATCAGGCATCTGGAAAAAGGACGTATCGTCATTTTTGCAGCTGGAATCGGCAACCCATACTTCTCAACAGACACAACAGCAGCACTCAGGGCAGCTGAAGTCGAAGCGGATGTCATATTGATGGGCAAGAATAACGTCGACGGTGTCTACTCTGCAGATCCAAAGACGGATTCAAACGCCTACAAATACGAAAAATTGACCTATATGGAAATGCTGCAGGAAAATCTGCAGGTCATGGATGCCACAGCTTCATCCTTCTGTATGGACAATGACATACCGCTTGTGGTATTTTCGATTACAGAACAAGGCAACATTAAACGTGCAGTATCGGGTGAGACCATCGGTACAGAAATTACAAAATAACAGGAGAGAAAAACAAATGAGTGAATCAGTTCTTAAGGACGCTAAACAAAAGATGAGTAAATCATTGGATAACCTGAACAGGGAACTCGCCACCATCCGTACAGGCCGTGCGAGCTCGAACATGCTCGATCGTGTAATGGTGAATTACTATGGTGCTCCGACTCCAGTGAATCAGCTTGCAGGAATCGCTGTGCCGGAAGCAAGGATGCTTACTGTCACGCCTTATGACAAAAGCTCTGTAGACGATGTTCTGAAAGCGATACAGCAGGCAGACTTGGGTGTAAATCCGACAAGTGATGGTACAATGATCCGCATCACGGTGCCTCAACTTACGGAAGAGCGCCGTAAAGAATTCGTCAAAGATGCACGCAAGGAAGGCGAGAATGCTAAAGTTGCAATCCGGAATGTCAGACGCGAAGCAAATGACGAATTGAAGCGCCTTGAAAAAGATGGTGAACTGACTGAGGATGACCTCAGAAGCTATAGTGATGATGTGCAGCAACTTACAGATAAGCACATTAATGAAATTGATGCCATTTGTGACGAAAAAGAAAAGGATATTATGTCAGTCTAAACCAAATGATATTTTAAGGCAGGAGTTTCCTGCCTATTTTTTTTATGCCTCCGATTTATGGTAGAATAAATTGATTGAGGACTCTTTATTATAAATGTATACTAATAATTATAATGCTTCAGGAGGATTGTTATGTTTCGTAGGAAGAAGCAAGAAATAAAGACAGAAAAGGGGCTGCCTGAACATATTGCCATCATCATGGATGGAAACGGCAGATATGCCAAACGGAAAAACAAACCAAGAGTGAGCGGCCACTACGAAGGCATGCAGAACGTCAAACGTATAACACGTCATGCTTCCGATTTGGGTATAAAGTATCTCACCCTATATGCTTTTTCCACAGAAAACTGGTCCCGGCCAAGCAGTGAGGTCAATTACCTGATGAAGCTGCCAGGTGATTTTCTCGGTACTTTCCTTCCTGAATTAGATGAGAAGAACGTTAGGGTGACGACAATCGGACGTCTTGAATCCCTGCCGGAGCATACGCAGAAAGCCGTTCAGCATGCTGTTGAAAAGACACGTGGCAATACAGGGCTGAACTTGGTTTTTGCGCTGAACTACGGCGGGCGCGACGAGCTCCTTGAAGCCTTCAAGTACATAGGCGCCAAAATAGAAAAAGGGCTGGTGTCACCTCAGGATATCACTGCAGATATGGTAGATGACCATCTGATGACCACTGACATACCCGATCCGGAGATGCTGATTCGTACAAGTGGCGAATATCGGCTGAGCAACTTTTTATTATGGCAGTCATCATACAGCGAATTATTTTTTACAGAAACACTTTGGCCAGAATATTCAGTTGGTGAACTAGATCAGATGATTTCACAATATTGTAGACGTGAGAGACGATTTGGGGGACTTGGCCAAGAGGAGGAGTAACATGAAGACAAGAACCATCACCGCAATCATCGCGTTGCTTATATTCGTGCCAATCGTCGTATGGGGGGCCTGGCCACTTCTGATTGCCGTTTTTCTACTTGCCTATACAGCACTTTATGAAATTTTGAAAATGAACCGCATCCACATATTTTCCATACCTGGAATCTTGTCCATGGTGGCATTATTCATCATCATGATGCCCCAGGAATCCTATATGCCACACATATCAGTTTTTCAGGTTGATCTGATCATCGTGATGGCGTTGTTGATGTTGAGTTTCACCGTCATCAGCAAAAATAGATTTTCGTTTGTGGACATGGGTTTTTGCGTGCTCGCTGTAGCTTATGTCGGCATCGGATTCATGTACTTCTATGAGACACGGGAAGCAGGCCTCATCTACATACTCTATGCACTGCTCATTGTTGGGTGATGGATACTGGTGCATACTTATTCGGCAGAGCATTCGGCAGGCGTAAATTATGGCCGCAGATCAGTCCCAATAAGACGATAGAAGGGTTTTTGGGGGGATATTCTGCAGTGTCCTGCTCGGTCTATTGTTTTACTTCATGGGATGGATCGAAGGCGTACAAATTCTGCTCTTCCTATTGCTGACGATGATACTCAGTATGTTCGGCCAACTTGGAGATCTGGTTGAATCGGCCCTTAAGAGGCATTTTGACGTTAAAGACTCAGGTAGACTGCTTCCGGGACACGGTGGCGTCCTTGATCGCTTCGACAGCTTTATTTTTGTACTGCCCCTTATGAACATACTGCCTCTTATAACTTAAGATAGAACTGGGTGAAATTAAATGAAGACTATTTCAATATTAGGCGCTACAGGTTCAATAGGCACTCAAGCTTTGGACGTCATCGCCCAAAACCGCGAGCAATTCAAAATCGGCAGCATTTCTGTAGGCAGTAACATAAAAAAACTTGAAGAAATACTCGAGCAGTTTGAACCAAAGCTTGTGAGCGTCAAAGATGATTCCGACAGGCTGGTACTGGCACAGAAATATCCACATATAGAGTTCACTTCAGGGGCTCGGGGCCTCATTGAAGTTGTTTCGGATGATTCTGATATGGTTCTGACTGCAATCATGGGAAGCATCGGTCTGGAACCGACATTGCATGCGATAGAGCAGGGTAAAGACATTGCCTTGGCAAACAAGGAAACGCTTGTTGCAGCCGGCGAAATCGTCATGTCGAAAGCGAAAGCCAAAGGTGTGGCGATTATCCCTGTCGATTCTGAGCACTCAGCAGTTTTCCAGTGTCTGCGTGGTGAAAACCTACGTGAAGTGAAGAAGATCATCCTCACTGCAAGTGGCGGTTCATTCCGGGATCTGTCCCGAAGCGAATTGTCGGATGTCTCGCTTGAAGATGCACTGAATCATCCCAACTGGTCCATGGGCCAGAAAATCACCATCGATTCAGCGACGATGATGAATAAAGGGCTTGAAGTGATAGAGGCTAAATGGCTTTTTGATGTCGACATCAATCAGATTTCTACAATTCTCCATAAGGAGAGTACCATACACTCTATGGTTGAATTTATCGATAACAGCATCATGGCGCAAATAGGCACACCCGATATGCGGACAGCCATCCAATTCGCATTCAGTCATCCTCGAAGGATGCCGATGAACAACCCGATGGATTTTTCAGCCCTCAGCCAACTGAATTTCAAACCAATGGATCTGGACCGTTTCCGGATGCTTGCCTATGCGTATGAAGCAATGGAAGCTGGCGGCACGATGCCGGCAGTAATGAATGCTGCAAATGAATATGCTGTCGGACGCTTTTTGGATGGTGAAATTTCATTCACCGGAATAGAGGAAATCGTCAAATCCCGCATGGATGGCCATGCGGTCGTCGAAAATCCCGACCTGGAAACGATCCTGTACTATGATAAATTGTATAAAACAGATATGAGGTGATTGTATGACCGGCATTTTAGCTTTTATAGTAGTTTTTGGTGTGCTGGTTACAGTTCACGAACTTGGGCACCTCATTTTCGCCAAACGGGCAGGCATCATGTGTCCGGAGTTCGCCATAGGCATGGGACCTAAAATATTTTCCCACAAGTACAATGACACACTTTATACGGTGCGCCTTCTGCCGATCGGTGGATATGTCAGAATGGCCTCCGATGAGATGGAAATCAATCCACTCAACGCCGGTATGCGTGTCCAATTAAAGACTGATGAAGTAGACCGCATCAGCCATATAATACTTGATGATAAGCATAACTTCACGCAAGTCGAGGAAGTAGAAGTCATCCAGTCGGACATCACCAAAGAAATGTTCATCAAAGCTATACGCCTACATGACGGGAAGAGGTCACCTATACATTTTCAGATGAAGCATATTTTGTTCAGAATTCCGAACTGGAGCGCATTGCCCCGAGAGCTGCGAGGTTTGAGTCCAAATCGGTGGGGCATCGCCTGATGACTTTGGCGGCGGGACCTTTGATGAACTTCGTATTGGCTTTTGCGTTGTTCACAGTGCTGTTCTACATCAATGGCAAGCCAGTGGAGGAGGCTGTTGTAGGCTTTGTAGCAGAAGATACACCGGCTGAAGAAGCGGGCCTGAAATCAGGTGATCATCTAAAAACGATCAACGGTCAGGAAGTGGACAGTTGGGAGCACATGTCGACCATCATCCAGCAAGAAGGCGAAACCGAACTCGACATAACGGTTGTGAATGATGGGGAATCACGTACTGTTGAAATGACACCGATAGTTGAAAAGACGGAACTTCCAGACGGTGAAACCAATGAAAGGCTGGTCATCGGAATAGGGGCCGAGATGGAGCGCGGCGTGATATCTCCAATATTATGGGGCGCCGAGCAGACATACGAAATGGGGACGCTCATATTCACGCTTGTAGTGCAGATGTTCATCAGCATTGCTGACGGGACCTTCTCCTTCGATATGTTGAACGGACCGGTCGGTATATATAAAGTGACTGAAGATGTAGCAGCCCAGGGCCTGATGACGCTTATGCGCTTTACTGCGATATTGAGTGTCAACCTGGGCATAATGAACCTGCTGCCGATACCCGCATTGGATGGGGGTCGGATATTATTCGTACTATACGAAGGGATATTCAAAAAACCTCTGAACAGGAGAGTTGAACTGAACATTCAGCTGATTGGTGTACTATTCTTGTTGATCGTAATGGTATTAGTAACTTGGAATGACATAAAAACATTTTTCCTTTAGGAGTGAACTGAATGAGACAATCTAGAATGTTTATACCAACAATGCGTGAAACCCCGCAAGATGCAGATAGCCTGAGCCATCGCCTGATGCTCAAGGCTGGCATGATCAAACAGATGGCCAGCGGTGTATACACATATCTGCCTATAACGAAACTGGTCTTGAACAATATCGAGCAGATCGTCAGAGAAGAGATGAACGCCATCGAAGGCGTAGAGATACACATGCCTGTACTGCATCCGAAGGAGCTTTGGCAGGAATCAGGCCGATGGGAAGCATACGGCAGTGAACTTATGCGGCTCGAAGACCGCCATGGTCGTGAATTTGCCCTTGGGCCTACGCACGAAGAGATTGTAACCGCTCTGTTGCGTGATGAACTCAAAAGCTATAAAAAACTGCCTCTTACAGTCTTTCAGATCCAGACGAAATTCAGGGATGAACTGCGTCCAAGATACGGCCTGTTGCGCGGACGTGAATTCATTATGAAGGACGCCTATTCATTCCATAGTAATGAGGATTCCCTGGACGAGAAATATCAGGACATGTATATGGCCTATTCCAAGATCTTTTCCCGGGTAGGACTTAATTACCGTGCTGTAGAGGCAGACTCAGGTGCGATAGGGGGCAGCCATACCCATGAATTCATGGCGCTCGCAGACATCGGGGAGGACACGATTGCCTATACTGAGGAAAGCAACTATGCAGCCAATATAGAAAAAGCAGGATGTCCGATACCAGAGGCGAAACCAGTGGAAAGTACTAAGGAAATCGAAAAGGTAGCGACGCCTGACGTCAAGACATGCAGCGCTTTAGCTGATTTCCTTGATATCAAGCTTGAGGAGACCACCAAAACAATGATCATGAAGGTCGATGAGCGGTACGTCATGATACTGCTCAGGGGAGATCACGAGTTGAATGATGTCAAAGTCAAGACTCATTTTGCCACAGATGATATACGCTTTGCGACGGACGAAGAAATTAGGAGCCTGATGCAGGCCGACCCGGCAGTCTGGGTCCTGTGGACGCAGGGATTGAAGTCTACCTTGACCATCAGGTGAAAAACATGCAGGATTACCCGACTGGTGCAAATGAGAGTGGATACCATTTCCTCAACGTCAACCATAAGCGCGACTTCGAGATTGGTGGTTATGGTGATTTCCGCTTCATCGTCGAAGGGGAAATGGCTCAGGACGGCAGTGGACCAGTGAAGTTCATGAAAGGCATAGAAGTGGGCCAAGTATTCAAATTGGGCACAAAATATTCTGAAGCGATGAACTTGAATGTGTTGGATGAGAATGGACGCAGTACACCTGTGCTCATGGGATGTTATGGCGTGGGGATCTCCAGGACCTTGTCGGCGATTGTTGAGAGCCACCATGATGAGCGCGGCATCATCTGGCCTAAGTCGGTGACGCCGTTCGATGTGCACATTGTCACTCCAAACCCTAAAGACAAAGAGGCTGAAGCGGTTGCAGAAGAATTGTATGCAACACTTGGTGCTGACTACCGGGTGCTGTACGATGACCGTAAGGAACGTGCCGGCGTCAAGTTTGCAGATTCCGACCTGATCGGTCTGCCGTTTAGGGTAGTAGTGGGACGCGATGCGAAAGAAGGCGTTGTAGAAATCAAACCGAGAAGCAGTGATGCATCCATCAATCTGCCGGTGGGCGAACTGAAACAGTATCTTGAAGATAATTATTAACAGGGGAGCGCGTAAATCATCGATTTACGCGCTCTTTACAGGAGTGTTGTAAGTGAAGGGAAAAGATCAGTTTAATATTCTGCTGAAGCAGGCAGGAATCAGTGGAAATGATAATTATTTAGCTACAGGAACCCTAAAGAAAGTAGTGTCAAATGATGCTGAGAGAGTCTGGAGTTCCATGTCCATTTTGAAGAAATGATACCTGTCGCGCTCAGGAACATGATGGAAAAAAGCATAGAAACAGCTTTTTCCAATATAGCACGCACCCAATTGATCATCACGGCAGATCATTATACAGACAAAGATATAATCGACTATCTTGAATATGCCCTTGATTCCATCGGGATCAACCAAAACATCAAGTTCCAGCTGCTTAATTGTGACAAACAACTCAGCGACGGTACATTGATTTTTTCTGTCCAAAATGACATTGAAGTGGCTCACTTCAATAAAAATATAAATGGTAATCTGAAGAACGCCTATGTTGCCTGCGGCATGCCGATAGAAGGAATCGAATTCCGTAAGGATGCAGAACTCGATTCGAATCGGCGGACACAGCTTGAAGAACGCCTCAGGGAAGAGAAGACTGAATTGGTGCAGGGATTCATAGAGCAACAGAAGCATTTTGAAACGGATATGAAAAAGAAGCAGGAAGCGACCATCAAGCAGATCGGCAAAGCAATCACCATGAAAGACATCAGGCCGCTTGAAACAGTTGTCGAAGAAGAATTCAATGTAAAAGTTGAAGGGGTCATCTTCGATAAAGAAGTGCGAGAGCTCCGTACAGGCCGTAAATCCTCCAATTGAAGCTGACTGATTATACGGACTCCATCGCTGCCAAAATGTTTTCGAGGCATGGCAAGGAGGATGAAGCAGTTTTCGAAGCATTGGATAAAAATGATTGGGTGCTCATTGAAGGCAATGTCGAATACGATGAGTTCTCCAAAGATATGGTGCTAATGATCCGTAGTTTGAATGTCTTCAACAAGCCAAGAAAAAAGACAACAGTGATGACAAAAGGGTGGAACTCCATCTCCATTCTGAAATGAGCCAGATGGATGGATTGAGGAATATCGGAGAATACGTAAAACGGGCAAAAGATTATGGGCATACAGCGATTGCTGTTACTGACCACAATAATGTCCAGGCTTTCCCAGACGCATATTACGCCGCAAAAGCCAACGGATTGAAGATGATCTATGGGATGGAAGGCTTGCTCGTCGACGACGGGGCAGCGATTGCGTATAAACCGCAGGATATAGTACTCGATCAACATGAATATGTCGTATTCGATGTTGAGACGACCGGCCTGTCTTCCAAGTACGATAGCATCATCGAACTTGCAGGGGTAAAAGTCAAAAATGGCGAAATCATAGACCGTTTCGAAAGATTCAGCAACCCCAACGAACCGCTCACTGAGACTATCAAGGAAATCACAGGCATTACTGATGATATGCTGCAGGATGCGCCACCAATTTCAGAAGTGATCACCGATTTCAGGGAATGGGTCGGAGATGCGATATTCGTCGCCCATAACGCGAGCTTCGATATGGGCTTTATAGAGGCTGCATACAGTAAAGAGGGGCTTGCCCCATATACGAATGGTGTCATCGATACACTTGAACTATCCCGTTCCATAAACAAGGACTTCAAAAAGCACGGCCTGAATATACTCGCCAAACGCTATAATGTCGAACTGACACAACACCACCGCGCAATATATGATGCCGAAGCGACCGCCTATATATTCATTAAGATGTTATCGCAACTTAAAAAGGCAGGTATAGAGAACCACAACCACATCAATGAAAAGTTGGCCGATCAGGATTCCTACAAACGTGCGATGCCGACCCATGTAACAATCCTTGTAAAAAACCAGGAAGGTCTCAAAAACCTGTTCAAGATAGTATCGCAGTCCTTGACAGATAACTTCTACAAGACGCCGCGCATCAGGAAACAGTTATTGGATAAATATCGGAGCGGGCTGCTCATTGGTAGTGCATGTGATTCAGGTGAAGTGTTCACTGCCATGATGCAGAAGTCATACGAGGCGGCAAAGAAGGCAGCGCGTTTCTATGATTATCTCGAGATATTTCCAAAAGCACTCTACAGCAGGCTGTTGGAGCGTGAAATCGTCCGCAGTGAGGCGACCTTGGAAGAAATCATCGAAAACATCATCAGATTGGGTAATGAGCTTGATAAACCTGTAGTAGCCACCGGCAACACCCATTACTTGGATGAGTCGGATAAGTTGTGCCGCGATATCCTGGTGAAGAGCAACCCTGGAAATCCGTTATCGAGAGGTAACTTGCCCGACGCGCATTTCAGGACTACAGACGAAATGCTGGACGCATTCTCATTCCTTGAAGAGGCGGTGAAGCGGGAGGTCGTCATTGACGCACCAAACCGGATTGCCGATAGTATAGAAGAAGTGGTGCCCATCAAAGATAAGCTCTACACCCCGAATATAGAAGGGGCCAACGATCAAATCCGGGAACTCAGCTACAGCAATGCCCGTGCCCTATACGGTGAGGAATTACCGGAGATCGTTACAGATCGCCTTGAGAAAGAACTGGACAGCATCATCGGAAATGGTTTTGCCGTCATCTACCTCATCAGCAGAAACTCGTCAAAAAGTCACTTGAAGACGGTTATTGGTCGGTTCACGCGGTTCAGTCGGTTCCAGTTTTGTCGCCACGATGACGGAAATCACTGAAGTGAACCCACTGCCACCGCACTATGTCTGCCCTAAATGCCGGACGAGTGAATTCTTTATGGATGGCAGTGTAAGCTCTGGCTATGACCTGCCTGATAAATCTTGTGACACCTGCAATTCTCCACTTATAAAAGAGGGGCAGGATATTCCATTTGAAACTTTCCTTGGTTTCAAGGGGGACAAGGTTCCGGATATCGACTTGAACTTCAGCGGGGATTATCAGCCTGTAGCCCACAACTATACAAAGGAACTATTTGGCGAAGACAAAGTGTTCAGGGCGGGGACCATCGGTACAGTTGCGGAGAAGACGGCGTTCGGTTATGTCAAAGGCTATATGAACGATAACGGCCTCCATCGTAGAGGGGCTGAAATCGATCGGCTCGTATTGGGATGCAGCGGTGTGAAGCGGACGACCGGACAGCATCCGGGCGGCATCATCGTCGTTCCGGATTACATGGATATATATGATTTTACGCCAATACAGTATCCGGCTGACGATGTGGAATCGGAATGGAAGACCACGCACTTCGACTTCCATTCGATCCACGACAACCTTCTAAAGCTGGATATTCTGGGTCATGATGATCCGACTATGATACGCATGCTTCAGGACCTATCCGGCATCGATCCGAAGACGGTGCCCGTCGACGATGAAGAAACGATGTCACTATTCAATTCACCGGATGCGCTCGGTGTTTCTGAAGAAGATATCCTCTGCCGCACAGGTACGCTTGGTGTACCTGAATTCGGTACTGGTTTCGTACGCCAGATGCTTGAGGATACAAGACCTTCGACATTCAGTGAACTCGTCCAGATATCCGGGCTATCCCACGGTACAGACGTGTGGCTCGGCAATGCGCAAGAGCTGATCAGAAACGGGACATGTGACTTGAAAAACGTCATCGGGTGCCGTGATGACATCATGGTCTATCTGATGTATCAGGGGCTTGAGCCTTCGCTCGCCTTCAATATCATGGAAAAGGTGCGTAAAGGTAAAGGCCTGACCGAGGAGCATGAAACAGCGATGAAAGAACAGGGCGTGCCCGAGTGGTACATCAGCTCCTGCAAGAAGATCAAATACATGTTCCCTAAAGCACACGCCTCCGCCTATGTTCTGATGGCGGTCAGGATCGCCTACTTTAAAGTGCACCATCCCCTTTATTATTATGCGAGCTACTTTACAGTCCGTGCTTCGGACTTCGATTTGCTGACGATGGTCAAGGATGGTACAACAATCAGGCATAACGTCAAGGAAATGAATCAGAGGTTCCAGGAGCTCAGCAAAAAGGAAAAAGATACACTGGTGGTCCTTGAAATCACCAACGAGATGGTGCAGCGTGGCTACAAGATAAAACCGGTAAGCGTCGAGAAGTCGGACAGCTTTGAGTTCAAGATCGAAGACAACGCACTGATTCCGCCATTCATAGCTGTTCCAGGACTTGGTGCCGGAGTAGCAAAACGCATTGTGGAAGCGCGCGAGGACGAACCGTTCATCTCGAAAGAAGATTTGAATAAACGGGCTGGTGTGTCTCAGAAAGTAGTCGATTACCTGACTGAATTGGGTAGTCTCGACCATCTGCCGGACAAGGCACAGCTGTCGATTTTTGATATGTAGACTCAAGTTGCAGGCTAAAATACACTGTGGTATAATAACTATGATATTAAATACCACGTTACGCGGAGAAGAACGGGCTAGCCCGTTCTTCTCTTAGTTTTGAAGGAGGGGAATGGGCAGTGAATCGCACTGAAAAGAATGTCTTGGAGCATGCTCGACCAGTGGTTGTGGAGATGGGGTACAAACTCATTGAAGTGGAGTATGTCAAAGAAGGGAAGGACTACTTTCTGAGACTCTACCTTGATAAGAAAGGCGGCATCACCCTTGAGGATTGCGCCCAGGTGAGTGAAGTATTGAGCGAAAAACTTGATGAATGGGAAATCATCCAAGGGGATATTTCCTTGATGTCTCGTCACCAGGTGCAGAGCGCCCGATCGAGGATGACGAAGATCTGGAAATGACGCTGGAGCAGGGCATCTATGTAAAGACCTACCAGCAGATTGACGGAGAGAAGGAATGGACTGGAATATTGAAGGCTTATGATCCGACTTCCGTAACGATAGAATATAAAGTTAAAACACGTAAGAAAACAGTGACGATAGACCGAAGCAAGATCGCAACAATTCGAAAAGCGGTAATATTATGATTGGAGGCGCTTATTAGTGAACCAGGAGTTATTGAATGCGATAGACTACCTCGAGAAGGAAAAAAGCATTCCAAGGGAAGTGCTTGTAGAAACCATCGAGGCAGCGCTTTTGACAGCATATAAAAAGAATTACTCCCAGCATAAGAATGTTAAAGTCGACCTGAATATGGATAACGGTACATATATAGTGGTATCCAGAAAAGATGTTGTGGAGGAGGTTGAAGATCCGACTGCGGAAATCGACCTTGAAACAGCCCGCACCGTTAATCCGGCATATGAAGTCGGCGATCCGTATGATGAGGACGTCACGCCAAAGGATTTCAATAGGGTAGGCGCCCAAGCCGCCAAGCAGGCGGTCATGCAGCGCCTGCGGGATGCTGAGCGCGGGATCCTTTATAATGAATTCATCGATAAGGAAGATGAAGTCTTAACAGGTCTGATCGACCGTGTGGACCATCGTTTCGTCCACATCCAGTTGGGCAGGACCGATGCAGTTTTAAGCGAGTCCGAAAGGATGCCGAATGAGTCCTATCGTCCAAACGACAGAATTAAAGTCTATGTGAATAAAGTCGAACAGACTACCAAAGGACCACAAATCTTCGTTTCACGGACCCATCCGAACCTCCTGAAACGGCTGTTTGAGAAGAAGTGCCAGAAATTTACGACGGTACAGTCGAGATTACCAGTGTCGCCAGGGAAGCTGGCGAACGTTCCAAAATAAGCGTTTATGCGAAGAATCCGGATGTCGATGCTGTAGGTTCGTGTGTAGGCGCCCGGGGAGCACGTGTCGAAGCAATCGTCAATGAACTTTCAGGCGAAAAGATCGACATCGTCCTATGGGATGAAGACCCGAAAGTATTTGTCAAAAATGCGCTCAGCCCTTCGCAGGTGATCGATGTAGTGGTCGACGAAGAGAATCAATCGACGATGGTCATCGTACCGGATAATCAACTTTCCCTGGCGATAGGCAAGCGTGGACAGAACGCACGTCTTGCAGCTAAACTGACAGGATGGAAAATTGATATCAAAAGTGAATCAGATGCCAGTGAAGAGGGCATCCTAGAATAGATGATGGGTGATTGTTATGAAAAGGAAAATACCTCTTAGAAAATGTATCCTGACCAATGAAATGCATCCAAAAAAAGAGTTATTACGGATTGTTTCGACCAAAGAAGGCGAAGTATTCGTCGATCCGAGCGGCAAGAAGAACGGCCGTGGCAGCTATGTAGTGAAAAACCTTGAAGCTGTCGAAAAAGCCAGGGAAAAAGAAGTGCTGGAAAACAGGCTTGGCTTTGACAAGGAAACGCTTGCCCCAATCTATGATGAAATCATCCGGCTCATCTACAGGGAGGACATCCCTAAACGATGACGGACAAGCTATTGAATATGCTGGGTTTGGCAAAGCGTGCCGGAAAACTGACGGCGGGTGAGGAAAAGACGCTGGAGAACATCCGTTCAAAAAAAGCTGCAGTGGTCTTTCTGGCTGCTGATGCCGGCGCAAACACAAGGAAAAAGATCCACGATAAGTGCAGGACATATGATATACCGCTGATCGATCATTACACCAATGAGTCCTTGAGCAACGCAACAGGTGCAGCCAACAGAGTTGTACTTTCAGTGACAGATCCAGGCTTCGGCAGAAAGATGTTGGAGCTTAAAGAGAAAGGAAAGTGATTCAATGAGTAAAATCAGAATTTACGAATACGCGAAGGCGCATGGAGTCGCAAGTAAAGTAATAATCGAATTCCTCCAGGCAAGAGGAATTGAAGTGAATAGCCATATGAAATCTCTTGAAGATAATGAAGTAGAAGTGCTCGATAAAGAATTCGGCAAAGCAAAAGGTGCAGAAACGAAAAAAGCAGAAGAGCCTAAAAAGGATGCAAAAGCATCTACACAGAAAAAAGAGCAGGGCAATAGAAATAAGCCGCGTGAAAATAAACCGAACCAAAGGCAACAGAGGAATAGGGCGCCCGGCATACACGGCGGTAAAAGGCGGAAACAGAATAAGCCGAACGCTAAGCAGCCTGAACCCCAACCAAAAAAAGAACTCCCTAAAGAGTTCAAGTACCAGGAAGGGATCACGGTTGGCGAACTTGCCGAGAAAATTGGCGTAGACGCATCTAAAATCGTTAAAGACCTCTTCATGGTCGGTGTCGTAACAAACATCAACCAGGCCTTGGATAATGAATCCGTTGAGCTGATAGCGAGTGAACATGGATTCACTGCGGAGTTGGAAGTGGTCGTAGACAATACAGACCTTGAAAACTATTTCGATCTTGAAGGCGAAGAATTGACTGAGGAGCGCCCGAGCGTTGTTACGATAATGGGTCACGTCGACCATGGTAAAACGACATTGCTCGACTCCATCCGCCACACTAAAGTGACAGCCGGAGAAGCCGGGGCATCACTCAGCATATCGGTGCCTATCAGATTGAATCAGGCGGCAAGAAAATTACGTTCCTCGATACGCCTGGTCACGCAGCGTTCACAACCATGCGTGCACGCGGTGCTCAAGTCACGGACATCACAATCCTTGTCGTAGCAGCTGATGATGGTGTAATGCCCAGACTATTGAAGCCATCAACCATGCTAAAGCAGCTGAAGTGCCAATCATCGTGGCAGTCAACAAAGTCGATAAGCCAACGGCCAACCCAGACCGCGTCATGACGGAACTTGGTGAATATGGCCTTTATCCTGAGGATTGGGGTGGTGACACGATTTTCGTTCCCCTATCCGCCCTAAGCGGTGACGGCATCGAAGATCTTCTTGAAATGATTACTCTAGTCGGAGAAGTATCCGAGCTTAAGACAACAAGTGACCGTCCAGCCATCGGCACTGTAATCGAAGCTGAACTGGACAAGTCAAGAGGCCCTGCGGCTTCCCTATTGGTCCAGCACGGGACACTCAAAGTCGGTGATTCACTTGTCGTCGGCAGCACTTTCGGTAAAGTCAGAGCCATGGTTGATGACCTCGGCCGGCGCATCCAGGAAGCGGGTCCTTCGACACCTGTTGAAATCACTGGACTCAACGACGTGCCGGAGGCTGGCGACCGCTTTGTAGTCTTCAAAGACGACAAGACGGCGCGCAGCATCGGAGAGGCGCGCAGTGAAGAGAAGGTCATGAATGATCGCGAACAGACTTCAAAAGTAAGCCTTGAAAACCTGTTCGAACAGATGAAAGAAGGGGAGATGAAAGATCTCAACCTCATCATCAAAGGAGATGTGCAAGGTTCCGTTGAAGCACTGAGCGCTTCATTGATGAAAATTGATGTCGAAGGTGTCAATGTCCGTATCATCCATACAGGGGTTGGGGCAATCAATGAATCTGATGTCACCTTGGCTTCAGCTTCAAACGCCATCATCATCGGCTTCAATGTGCGCCCTGATGTCAATGCCAAGAATGCGGCAGACCAGGAAAAAGTAGACCTCAGATTGCACCGTGTCATATACAGTGTCATTGAAGAAATCGAAACTGCGATGAAAGGTCTGCTCGACCCGATCTTTGAAGAAAAAGTAATCGGCAACGTCGAAGTCCGTCAAACCTTCAAAGTATCCAAAGTGGGTACGATCGCAGGATCATACGTCACTGACGGTAAAATCACCCGCGATTCAGGTGTAAGAGTCATCAGAGAGGGTATAGTGGTTCATGAAGGCGAATTGGATACCCTCAAGCGTTATAAAGATGATGCCAAGGAAGTGACTGCAGGTTACGAATGCGGCATTACGATCAAGAATTTCAACGACCTTAAAGAGGGAGACCAGATCGAACCTTATATCATGGTTGAGATTGAAAGGTGATAACTTATGTCTAACAGACAAGAGCGAGTGGCTGAAGAAGTCAAGAAAGTCGTGAGCGAAGCGCTCCGGACGAAGGTTGCTGACCCGGATATAGGGATGGTGACGGTGACAGATGTTGAACTGACCAAAGAGATGGAAGTTGCGACTGTATACTTCACCTCACTCAACGATGACCGGGAAGCAGTACAGGCTGCACTCGGCCGGGCCAAAGGCCTGATCCGTTCGGAAGTGGCTAAGGAAATACCCATACGGAAGGCTCCTGAACTCGAGTTCAAGTATGATACTTCCATCGAGTATGGCAGCAAGATCGACGCACTGCTGAATGAAATAAAAGACAAATAAAAGCCTGGGGATTCCCCAGGTTTTTATTTATATACGGAGGTCTATACAACAATGCATGGTGTAATCCCGGTAAATAAGGACAAAGGACTGACCAGCCATGACGTGGTGATGCGTATGCGCAGAATCCTCGGCATGAAGAAAGTAGGACATACAGGGACGCTCGACCCTGAAGTGACTGGAGTGTTACCCATCGTCGTCGGTGAGGGCACAAAACTGACTGAATACTTGCAGACAAAGAAAAAAAGCTACCGTGCGCGTGTGACTTTGGGCTATTCGACAGATACTGAAGATCAGACGGGACAGGTGGAGGACAGCAACGCCACTGACGGCATCACTGACGCAATGATCGATGAAGCGATAGTGGCTTTCCAAGGAGATTATACGCAACGGGTGCCCAGGTATGCATCTGTCAAAATAAACGGAAAGAAACTGTATGAGTATGCACGTCAAGGCATAGAAGTGGAAAGACCGTTAAGGACCGTCAGCATTTTTCAGATTTCACGCATAGGACCCATCGAGAGGGAAAGTGGGCTCATCCACTTCGATATTGATGTAACGTGTTCGAAAGGGACTTATATACGTACATTGGCAGTGGACATTGGGAGGAGTCTCGAAACAGCGGCCCATATGTCTGCTCTGATCAGAACGGAATCATGCGGCATCACTTTGAATCAATCCGCAAGCCTAGAGGAATTGAAAGCAGGGGATGCCACAGCACACCTCATCCCGATCGGGAAATTGATCGAAGAATTGCCGACTGTAGATATAGAAGATGAAAATTTCCTGAAAAAAATCCTGAATGGGCAAAAGGTGTATAAATCTGCTATTATGGAAATGGTAGAAGATAGGACTGACAAGGTGGTCTTCAGGAATGAAGGCAAAGTCATCGGCATCTACCATGACCATCCTGAAAAACAGGATATGATGAAACCCTACAAAATGTTCAATTTATAAGAGGCGATGTAATGGAAACTATAAGATTGCACCATCCACAGGAAAAAGAGAATATGAAATTGGCACCGTCTGCTGCAGCGATCGGTTTTTTTGATGGGCTGCATAGGGGCCATCAAAATGTACTTGGCACAATGACTGCCAAAGCAGAAGAAAATAATCTGAAGAAGGCCGTCATAACGTTCGACCCCCACCCATCCGTAGTACTGAATCCGAAAAAAAGACGGACAACCTATCTGACCCCGCTTGATGTCAAATTGGAGATGCTTGAGGAAATGGGTGTGGATTATTGCTTCGTCATCAATTTTTCGAGCGCACTTGCGGGGCTGTCCCAGACACTTTCGTATCCCAGTACATAATCGACATGAATATCAAGGAAGTCATTGCAGGGTTCGATTTCACTTATGGCAAGTATGGTGCCGGAAACATCAGCACTCTATCTGAGTACGAGGCGTTCCACACGACAGGTGTTGAAAAACTGGCTGTCGATGGCGAAAGATATCGACCACAAAGATCAGGAAGGATCTGCTTACGCATGAACTTGAAAGTGCCAATCATGCTTTAGGTCGTCCCTACGAGGTCAGAGGTGTAATCGTGCAAGGAGAAAGAGGGGGCGGACCATCGGCTTCCCGACTGCGAACATTGAGCCGGAGTACCGCTATCACCTACCTGCTAAAGGTGTGTACGCCGTGACGTTCAGGCTCGATAATGAGGAAACCGTATACAAGGGCGTCTGCAATGTGGGTGTCAAACCGACTTTCCACGATAACCTCGAGCGGGTGAGTGTTGAGGTGCACCTTTTTGATTTCGACCGCAGCGTCTACGGGGAAAATGCCACTATACACTGGCATCATTTCATAAGAGAGGAAAGGAAATTCTCCGGAATCGATGAGCTCACTGACCATATATCCAGAGATAAACAAAAAGCGATTAAGCTGCTTGAAAACCTATAGCATTTAACGTATAATGAACCAAGTGCCCTAATCTTGGCAGAGAGCAACTCCGGCATCTGCTCGGATAGCGGTGAACAATAAAAAAGGAGGCGTTTTTAATGGCTATATCACAAGAACGCAAAAATGAACTGATACAAGAATACCGTACACACGAGTCCGACACAGGATCTCCAGAAGTACAGATCGCAGTATTGACTGCTGAAATCACAACACTGAACGAACACCTACGCATCCACAAGAAGGACCACCACTCAAGAAGAGGTCTTCTTAAAATGGTCGGCCGCAGGAAACACTTGCTGAACTACCTGCGTAAAAAAGACATACAGAGATACCGTGAACTCATCAAAAGACTCGGTCTCCGTCGCTAATAACAGCTTGAGCATATCCTTTGGATATGCTTTTTTTTATGTATATTCTCTATTAAAAGTGATATGATTGGGTTAAGTAGCCTTACTAAGGAGAGAAGACAAATTATGACAGAAACAACGAAGAAAGTGTATGAAACAGAGTGGGGGGACGCAAGCTGACAGTCGAATACGGCGAGCTTGCCAAACAGGCCAATGGTGCAGTGCTCATACGGTACGGCGAGACGGTCGTGCTTACCACCGCCACTGCTTCCAAGGAACCGAAAGACCTTCCTTTTTTCCCGCTGACAGTCGCATATGAGGAAAAACTGTATGCTGCGGGTAAAATTCCTGGCGGATTCAACAAGCGTGAAGGTCGTCCAAGTGAGGAGGCGACACTCACAAGCCGCCTAATCGACCGTCCGATCAGACCGCTCTTCCAGAAGGGTATAGGCATGACTTGCAAGTCATGTCCATAGTCCTCTCGGTAGACCCGGACGCTTCTCCTCAAATGGCGGCGATGCTTGGGTCATCCCTTGCACTCGGAGTCAGTGATATCCCCTTCAAGGGTCCCATAGCCGGAGTGACGATCGGCCGGATCGACGGGGAATTCATCATCAACCCATCGGTGGAGGAGCTTGATCGTTCTGACATCGACCTTCAAGTTGCCGGCACTAAGCATGCTGTCAACATGGTCGAAGCAGGTGCACGTGAAGTGTCTGAAGAGACAATGCTGAAAGCAATTATGTTCGGCCATGAAAGCATCAAGAAATTGGTCGCTTTCCAGGAAGAGATATTGTCGGAACTGGACATAGAGAAAACACCCTTTGAAGTACCGGAGCCGGACTTTGACCTGCAGCGCGACATGGAGGAGAAAGCGAAAACGATGGGCCTCTATGAAGCAATTCAGGATCCAGACAAAAAAGAGCGTGATGCGGCGATAAAAGCTGCCAAAGAGCGCATCCTAGAAACGCTGGATGAATCTGCTGAAGATTATGAAACCATTTATAAAGAAGCGGCTTCCATAGTAGAAACGCTCCTGAAAGATGAAGTGAGACGCCTTATTACAGAAGAAAAAATACGACCTGACGGCCGGCAACCATCTGAAATCCGTTCCCTGGATTCACAGGCTGGCTTGTTGCCTCGTGCACACGGTTCAGGCTTATTCACCCGCGGCCAGGCTTAAGCTTTATCCATATGTACGCTTGGCGCCCTTCGGGAACATCAGATTATAGATGGGCTCGGGGTCGAAGAAAACAAGCGTTTTATGCACCATTATAACTTCCCGAACTTCTCAGTAGGCGAAACTGGACCGATCAGAGGACCGGGCCGCCGTGAAATCGGTCATGGTGCGCTTGGTGAACGTGCCCTTTATCAAGTGATACCGGACGAATCCGATTTCCCATACACGATCAGACTAGTGTCTGAAGTACTGGAGTCCAACGGTTCAAGCTCACAGGCGTCAATCTGTGGCTCGACGCTTGCTCTGATGGATGCAGGTGTGCCTATAAAGGCACCCGTGGCCGGTATTGCGATGGGACTCGTCAAAAAAGACGATAACTACACAATACTGTCGGATATTCAGGGAATGGAAGATGCTCTTGGAGATATGGACTTCAAGGTTGCAGGTACAGAAAATGGCATTACAGCCATCCAAATGGACATCAAAATTGATGGACTGGATGAAGATATCCTGAGTGAAGCATTGGAACAGGCAAGAGCAGGCCGTGCTGAAATTCTGGACAACATGCTTGCAACGATAAGCGAACCACGCCAAGAGTTGAGCAAATATGCTCCAAAAGTTGAAGTCATGCATATCAAGCCGGATAAGATCCGTGATGTGATCGGGCCAGGCGGTAAAAAAATCAATGAAATAATTGATGAAACCGGCGTCAAACTCGATATTGAGCAGGACGGAACAGTGCTGATCGGACACAGCGACCCTGAGATGATAGAACGGACTAAAGAAATCATCAGAGAACTGACACGCGTTGCAGAAGTCGGTGAAATCTACATGGGCGAAGTGAAACGCATTGAAAAGTTCGGGGCTTTTGTCGAACTGTTCAAAGGTAAAGATGCACTTGTCCACATTTCGCAGCTTGATACCAAACGCGTCGGCAAAGTGGAAGATGTCGTTAAAATGGGCGATAAATTCCTTGTAAAAGTAACGGAAATCGATAAACAGGGCCGCGTCAACGCGTCCCGCAAGGCACTGCTCGAAGATAACAAAGGAGAGTAACCGAATTGATTTTTAATAAAGTAGATATAAATGATTTGGAACATGAAGCCACCGGTCAACTTAGGATTAAAGATGACGATGAGGTGAAGATCATATTTACAGATCTGGCACTCGGCAACAAGCTTAGGGAATTCCACACTAAAGATAAGCCAATCGACCATCTCATTCTGAAAAACAGCGATGAAACACGCTATGATACAAAGAACGTAAAAGTATCCCATATCACAATAGATGGGAAGTTCTACCATGCCACATTCAAGTAGGCTATAGGAGGAAATATTTTGAACGGAGCTAAACAAGAAGCGAACACGGAAGCTAAAGTGAAAATCATACCACTCGGCGGTGTCGGTGAGATAGCCAAAAATATGTACGTCGTTGAAGTTGATGACGAAATGTTCATACTCGATGCAGGGTTGATGTTTCCGGAAGATGAAATGCTCGGTGTAGACATCGTCATTCCGGATATCACCTATGTACAAGAGAACAAACATAAGCTGAAAGGAATCTTCCTATCCCATGGGCACGAAGATTCCATCGGCGCAATACCGTATATCGTCGGGTCTTTAAACGCCCCAATTTATGGTTCCAAGTTAACCTTGGCGCTTGTAAAAGATCGTCTGAGGGCTAAAGGCGTCAATAAGAAAATCAAGTTCCATACGATAAACAGCCAATCACGCATGAAATTCAAAAATGCGGAAATGGTGTTTTTCGAAACAAGCCACAGCATCCCGGATTCATATGGGGTCAGTATAGAGACTAAATACGGTTCAATCGTCTATACTGGAGAATTCAAATTCGATCAGAGTTTGACGGGGGATTACAGCTACAATATGGGTAAGATGTACGATATTGCGAAAAAGATGTGCTCGCTCTGATCAGTGATTCTACGGAAGCGGAAAAACGCGGCTATAACACACCAGAAAATGTGATTGAAGAACACATACTGGATGGATTTGCACGTGCACGAGGCAGAATCATCGTCTCCTGCTATGCTTCAAACTTTGTCCGTATACAACAAGTGCTGACGAATGCCGCAAAAAACCGCCGCAAGGTCTCTTTCCTCGGCCGCACATTGGAAAATTCCTTCAAGGTGGCCCGGAATCTTGGTTACTTCGATATCCCTGAAGGTCTTCTCGTGCCAAGCCATGAGATAGAAGACTACCCGGATAACGAAGTGGTCATCATCGCAACCGGTTCCCAAGGTGAACCGATTGAGGCATTGGGTACGATGTCCCGTGGCCAGCATGAAGTGACTAACATAAAAGAAGGGGATATCGTCTATATACTGACGACACCATCTTCCAATATGGAAGTGGTGCTGTACAGTACGATGAACGAACTGGTGAAGGCTGGTGCTGAAATAGCCACCCCGGAACAGAACATCCACGCTTCTGGCCATGGCTTGAGCGAAGAGCTGAAGATGATGCTTAATGTCATGAAACCGAAGCATTTCATCCCGGTCCAAGGTGAGTTCAAAATGCAGATTGCCCATGCAAAACTCGCCGCTGAAACCGGTGTCGCACCAAGAATATATTCCTTCTCGAAAAAGGTGATGTCGTCAGCTACGACGGCAAACAGATGATCAGTGCGAATAAGGTGACTGCCGGCAATGTATTGATTGATGGCAGTGGCGTCGGCGATGTGGGTAACATTGTACTTCGTGATCGACGACTTTTAAGTGAAGATGGCATCTTCATAGCCGTAGTGACGATAGATCCCAAAAAACGGCAGATCATGGCCGGTCCGGAGATCCAATCCAGAGGCTTCGTCTACGTGAAGGAGAGTGAAGACCTTCTTAAGGAAGCGGAAGAACGCGTCCATAAGATCGTCTTGGATGCCCTTGATGAGAAGAAGATTGAGTGGAGTACATTAAAGCAGAGCATACGAGATGATCTCGGTAAGCATCTGTATGATAGTACAAAACGCCGTCCAATGATCATCCCGATAATATCTGAAATATAAACCATCAATGAGACTGCCAGTTTTGGCAGTCTCATTGTAAATAGGGGGAAATGTCCATGGCCAGAAAGCCAAACAGAACCAAAAAGGCGGGTAGGGCCGTAAGAAAGAAAAAAGACACTAGAAGCTATTACTCCATTTCGGCATTTATCCTCATCGTACTTCTATTCATCACATTGTTCCAACTCGGCGCTGTAGGCACATATTTGGATGCTTTGTTCGCTTATCTTTTCGGAACGAGCCGGTACTTTACATACCTGATGCTGTTTCTTATGAGCATCTATTTGGCAGCAGAACAGAAATTGCCGCTTACACGCCGTATGGGAGGATACTTGCTGCTCCAGTTCGGTCTGTTATTTTTATTCCATTCGGTACTGTATATTACAGACAGGGAGAGTATTGAGAACTTCTATACTTTCAATGATACTCTGGAAACCATTCAGACTGAAGGCATCATGCATTTCTTCGGAGGTGGGATTATAGGGCAGATATTATTTGCCTTCTCTTCGACGGGTGTTTCCCTGGTGGGAACACTGTTGCTCGGCCTAATCTTTTTATATTTCAGCTACTTGATGATCACCTCAAAAGATATCGAGCAATCCCTCTCCAATGATCTGGTCAAAACATCCAAAATGTTGAAAGTCACTGCCAAAAGAACTGCAGTGGGTATTGCACGCCTGTTTTCATTCACTGTAGACCTGATTCAGAAAGGGTACAGCAAGCTGACCGACAAGCGTATCCAGAGCACTGGTCGACAGGCCAATAAATATGAAGGTGCAAAAGGTAAAGCAAAACCGCAGACGGAAACAAAACAAAGACCGAGACAACTGGAAGACTTCAGCGCCGATGAATCAATCATTGAGACCATGCATGAATACGAACATCAAGAAACCCAATCAGATGCTACAGATTCCGACAACAGCCACAATCAGCCAAAACCTTATGATGAAACAAAAGAGAAGGCTGCAACCTCACAGGAGGATTGGAGCAGAAAAGAACAGGATGTTTCAGAAGAAAGTGATGCTGAAGCGGAGGGTGATGGTGACTCTGATATTTCAACCTTCGACGACGATGAATTGGATCAATTGAAGCAGTATGAACTCCCTTCAATAACGATGTTGAAGGATGCGGAAGTATCAGAGACCGTAAGCAACAAAGAAGTCCTGAAACAAGGCAGGGTTTTGGAAGATACGCTGAAAAACTTCGGAGTCAATGCTAAAGTTTCAAAAATCCGTATCGGCCCAGCTGTGACCCAGTTTGAAATACAGCCGGACATCGGTGTGAAAGTCAGCAAGATCATCAATCTGCAAAATGATATCGCACTCAGCCTTGCTGCCAAGGATATAAGGATTGAAGCTCCGATACCCGGTAAATCGGCAGTTGGTATAGAAGTACCTAATTCTGTGATCAGCATGGTGACGCTGCGTGAAGTACTAAAACGTAAGACTTCCGATAATCCGCTGGAAGTGGCACTCGGGAAAGACATCTCAGGGAGTCCGGTCATGGCTGAACTCAATAAGATGCCCCACTTGCTGGTCGCAGGTGCGACGGGCAGTGGTAAATCAGTTTGCATAAACGGTATCATCCTGAGCATCTTGATGAACGCCAAACCACATGAAGTGAAATTGATGATGATCGACCCGAAGATGGTGGAGTTGAATGTCTATAACGGCATACCGCATCTATTGAGTCCGGTCGTAACGAATCCTCAAAAGGCTAGTGACGCCCTGAATCGGATCGTCAGCGAAATGGAACGGAGATATGATTTATTTTCCCATTCCAACACACGCAATATCGAGGCGTATAACCAATATCTGGAGCGTGAAAGCGAGACTCCGGAGAAGGTCCAGAAACTGCCTTATATCGTGGTTATCATTGATGAGTTGGCAGATCTTATGATGGTCGCCTCCAAAGAGGTTGAAGCTGCGATCACGCGCATCGCCCAAATGGCACGTGCAGCCGGCATCCACCTCATCATCGCAACCCAGAGGCCATCGGTCGACGTCATTACCGGTATCATCAAAGCGAATATACCGTCAAGGATTGCCTTTAGTGTAAGTTCACAGACTGATTCGAGAACCATCCTCGATTCGCAAGGGGCCGAAAAACTGTTGGGCCGTGGCGATATGCTGTATCTGCCTTCAGGGAAATCGAAACCAACACGTGTCCAGGGTGCTTTCCTCTCAGATGGCGAAGTTGGGGACATCGTACACTTCATTACAAGCCAGATGAAGGCCAACTATGAGAAATCGATCATGAATCAACCAGTACAGAAGGAACAAAAAGAATCTGAAGATGAACTCTATCCAGATGCCAAATGGTTTGTAATCGAGCAGCAGCGTGCCAGCGCGTCATTGCTCCAGCGTCAGTTCAGGGTAGGCTACAACAGGGCCGCAAGGCTGATTGATGACCTTGAAGGAAATGGTGTCATCGGCCCGAGCAGTGGCAGCAAGCCGCGTAATGTACTTATACAGAATGAAGAATAGGGAGTTTTCCATGTATACAGTGAATAAGAATCTATTGAATAATGTGCCATCAGTAATCGTAGAAACCGACAAATTCAAGACCATCACCATCCAACTGGTCTTCAGAAGCATATCAGAGCGTGAACGGGTGACGAAGCGGAATCTTCTTTCCCGCATGATGATAAAGCGGACCGACACTTTTTTAAAGGAAGCGGATCTCTTGAACTACCTCGCCCATCATTATGGTGCCCATCTCACCTCCAACACAGGACGAAAAGGGAGAGACCATACAGTAACCATCGGAATGGAGTTAGTGAACGATAAATTCATCTATGAAGATATGGATATCGTCGGCGAGATGTGCAAACTCCTAAACGAAGTATTGCGGTCGCCATTCAATTATGATGCGTCCGACGAGGACTTCTTCAATAAGGAGAAACGCCTGTACCGCAATCGTCTGAAAAGTATGAAGGACAATCGTGCCCAGGCAAGCTTCCAGGCCATGGTCAATCTAATGTTTGAAGAGGAGGACTACAAGTACTTTTCGTTTGGTGTCCTTGAAGATGTTGAATCCCTTACACTTGAAGATATCAAAGAAGAACATGCCCGCATGATGGCTGAAGATGAACTGAAGATTCTTGCAGTCGGTGCTGTAGATGAAGATATAGAAGATAAGCTTAACAAGATTCATAAGCGCGAAGCGCTTGTGGAACTCAAGCATCAGCCTTATCCGAACAAGGCAATTGAACAGGTAAAGAGAGAAACGGACGCCCAAAAGATTGAACAGGCTAAACTGAACATGGGCTTCCGCGTTTCAGACCTGGATCTTCAGGAGAGGATGGCATTCAACGTCATGAATCAGATGTTCGGCGGTTCTGCCTCCTCACTGCTTTTCCAGAATATACGGGAGAAAATGAGCCTTGCCTATCAGATAAGCTCCCAAATCGACGTCCGTAACGGGTATATGTTCGTCATGGGTGGCGTAGATCCTAAAAATGTCAAAAAAGCCGAGTCCGCCATTCTGCGAGAACTCGAGACTCTGCAGCAGGGAGAATTCGATGATGAATTCGTAGAGGAAGTGAAACGTATGATGCGGGTCAACAGAAAAGAAGTGATGGATAAACCGAAAGGCCTGTTGGCGTTGGAGTACAATCGCATGCTTCAGGATGAGCACTCCTCTTCGTGGGAGGAACGTCTGGCGGCGGTTGATAGTGCCATGATAGCCGATGTCAGCAAAAGGGTTGCACTGGACACGGTCTATGTACTTACAAGGAGTGAAGAAGATGAACAAAATTGATTATCCGAAAATAGATGAGCAGGTCTACAAGCACGAGTGTGCCAATGGCCTGACTGTATTTATCATACCTAAACCAGGCTACAGCAAAAAGTTTGCAACATATACGACGAAATATGGTTCCATGGATGATCATTTCATCGTAGGTGGGGAAGAGTATAGAGTGCCGGACGGTATTGCCCATTTCCTTGAACATAAAATGTTCGAAAAGGAGGATGGTGATGTCTTCAATCTATTCTCCAAATGCGGTGCCAATGCTAATGCCTTCACTTCCTATGATCGCACGTCCTATCTTTTCAGTGCTACAGAATCATTCGATCAGAATCTGAAGCTGCTCATGGACATGGTTGAGCAGCCTTACTTCACTGAAGAGACAGTCGAAAAGGAAGTCGGCATCATCAATGAAGAGATCAAGATGTACCAGGATAATCCAGGATACAGGCTCTACTTTGAAACCCTCAATCAGATGTATCACAACTTGCCGGTCAAAGTCGATATAGCAGGTACTGAGGCATCAATCAGTAAGATTACCGCAGACCATCTCTTTTTATGCCACAAGACATTCTACCATCCTTCCAATATGGTGATGATACTCGTCGGTGATTTTGACATAGATGGATTAATCGATTATATTGATGCGCATCAGAATCGCCGGGAGATCGACCCACTCCCTAAACTTGAGAGGGTGCTCCCTTTGGAGCCTAGGGAGATCGTCAAGCGTAAAAACACATTGAAGATGGATGTTGAAGAAACCAAGTCAATGATCGGCTTTAAGTACCATCAGGAAGATGACGACACCGAAAATCGCCTTAAGCGCGATCTGTCGATGATGTTCGCATTGGATATGGTCTTTGGGGAACAGTCAGATTTCTATTATGAGCTTATGGATAAAGGGCTCATAGACGATTCGTTCAATTTCAGCCACATTGAAGAAAGTGATTTTTCCCATGCCCTTTTCGCTACGAATACTGAAGAGCCAGATGCATTTGCTGCAGAAATCCGCAATATCATCGAATCGGTCAAAATGGGTGGCTTCTTTACAGAAGAGAAACTCATGAACCAGAAAAGGGAAGTGATAGGGGATTATCTGGCCAGCTTGAATTCTCCGGAGTATATCGCAAACCAATATACAAAATATTACCTGGATGGCTATGACCTCTACAAATTGCTTGAAGTAATCGAAGAAATCACCATCCAGGAAGTGGAGACCCACTTTATCGATGTCATGGATCCCGAATACATGGTAGAGTGTATATTGAAACGTGATGTCTAGATATGTCATAGTAGGCAGCACCGGAGATATCGGCAAAAAGCTCCATGAGCAGCTGTCGACTGAAGAGACCATCACTTTTTCCAGAGAAAGAGCCGGAATATGAAAGCACCCACCATTTCCTTGATCTTAGCCATGCGCAGGATAAGACGGTCATTGAAGGTTTCTTCAACGGGGTGGATGGCATTGATGGATTGATATGGTGTCCGGGGTATAGCTTATTCAGCCTGGTCCAGGACACCGCCCTCGATGAAGTCGACGCCCAGTACAACATATCCATTCGTAATCTTGTCGCCTTCATACAAGTGCTGCTGCCGAAACTCAGAAGAAAAAAAGGCAGAATCATCGTCATCACTTCCATCTGGGGGCGGCACGGAGCCAGTTATGAAAGTATATATGCTTCCATGAAAGGGGCTCAGGAAGCACTCATCAAATCTTTGGCGAAAGAATTGGCCCAACCGGTGTAACGGTGAACGGAGTGGCACCAGGGATAGTTGAAGGTTCGATGACAGCACTACTTTCAGAGGCCGACCAGCACCATCTGCTGGAAGAACTGCCGCAGGCCTGCTACGTAAAACCAGCAGAAGTGATGCATGCTGTACAGTATCTGCTGCATGAAAATGCCCAATCTGTAACCGGTGAAATAATGAATGTTAACGGGGGATGGTATACATGAGTTCTACAGACAGCAATAAGACGAGATACCCAGAACGAAATATCGAACAATATATGGAATATGAAATCATCAATAACCGGCCAGGGCTGCTTGGGATATCTCATCCCTACTCGGCAACCTCGGAATCAGCATCGACACCATAAATGGGGTAGAGAATGAAAGACGGGGTTTGCTGATCCGCACGGATGAGCTGAACAAATTGAAGCGTTTTGAACTGATGAGTGCGTATATCGACGACATCAATATTCTTAAAATAAGGAAGCCTCAAGTAAGGGATCGTCTGGCAGTACGGCATGGCCGCTTCATCAAAAGGGCCGAAGATGACAAGAAGATTTTCCGTTTCACACGGGAAGAGATCGGGATACTTGTCGATTTCTGGCCGAACTTTTCAAGGAGGAAGGTCATAAAATGATCGGCGTCCGAGGCATGCCCCGTGTCGGTAAAACGGAATCCATCGTTGCGGCCAGTGTGACCGCGAAGAAAAAATGGCTTTTCCTGTCTTCGACCCTGATCAAGCAGACTGAGCGCACGACTCTCATCAAAGGGGAGTACGACCGCAATAATGTCTTCATCATCGATGGTGCAGTTACGAACAAGTCCACCAATGAAGAGCATAAAAGCCTCATCAGGGAAGTGATGCGCTTTCCGGCTGTAAAGGTCATAGAACATCCTGATCTGTTCGTGGACGGTATGAATTATACTCTTGCCGACTATGACTACATCATAGAGCTTAGAGAAGATGAAGATCAGGAGATAACCTATGAAAAACATCAGAAAAAACACTGGTTCCAAGATGAAGATATGAGCTTCTTCGGCGGGATGTAGGGAGGTTGCCATGAAACTTGGTACTTATTTAAAGGATAAAGAGAAAAGGCAGGCATCACCCTAAAGGAGATGCAGGAGAAGTCGGGACTCAGGAAGGATATCATCCATATTATAGAAGCGGGGGATCTAAATGCCCTACCGGAACCTAGGCACGCACAGTTTCTCATTCAACAATATGCAGATGCAGTTGGCCTGGACCACGATAAGCTAAAGGAGCGCTTCGCCAGTGACTTCCCGGATGATGGTGATCTGAATGAAAAAGAAGAGGCCCTCCTGATGATGAGGAATATAAATATTTCAAAAGGACAATCATCGGGTTCCTTGGCATCATCCTAGGCTTGTTCATAATTTGGATGATTCTGCTGCAGGTTGGTTCCGAGGCGGATGTGTTTGAAGAGAAGCCAATCTATGATTTCGATGAAAAGACTGCCGCATCCAAAGAGCCTGAGGAAAATTCAGAGGAGGAGAAGGATACCGCCGATGAATCAAGTACAGAAGAAGCTACTGAAGAAGATGAGGGTGAATCAGATGATTCACAATCAACATCCGATTATACCTTCAACAGTTCAGACGGCGCCACCTTCTATTATGATATCAAGGTGTCTTCCCCCTTGTGATCGGTCTATCTGGAGAGTCACCATCCTGGGTGACGCTGACGGATGACGCAGGCAATAATTATGCCTATGAGACATTATCCGAGGGAGAATTCGAAATCTCTGAAGAAGCCAATGTGCTGTATCTCACTTTAGGCGATGCAACGAATTTCAATGTGGAAATTGATGGAGAGCGTCTGCAGAACCCTAAGCAGGGAGATGCGGTCACCATATATTACGAATTCAATCTGATAAAGGAGTAGTATAATGAATATACCCAATCAGCTTACTGTCTTCAGAGTCATACTCATCCCGATCTTCCTCATTTTCATACTGATAGATTTCGGCTGGGGCAGCATTCAGGTCCTAGGCGGCGAGGAAGTTTCACTCAGCAGGTTCATTGCAGCGATAATATTCGTTACAGCCGCACTGACGGATTTTCTTGATGGTTATCTTGCGAGGAAATGGAACCTGATTACCAATATGGGAAAATTCCTTGATCCGTTAGCGGATAAATTGCTCGTTACTGCAGGATTGATTGTCCTGGTAGAGCTGCAAGTGATATCTTCCTGGATCGCAGTCGTCATAATAGCAAGGGAGTTCGCTGTAACCGGCTTAAGACTGCTTCAGATAGAGCAGGGTTATGTAAGTGCAGCGGGGCAACTAGGCAAGATAAAGACCGTCTTCCAGATGATTGCCCTTGTAATGCTGCTGTTTGGTGATATGTTTACGCAATATACGCCACTTTCCCTCGGTATGACGGCAATGTACATCGCCGTCTTCTTCACCATCCTGTCTGGCATCGAGTACTTCTACAAAGGCCGTGCGGTATTCAGTGGCGATGAAAAATGATGGCGGCAGTCCTTGTACCCCGTTATCAGCAACCTGAGCAGATGAATCTACAATATTCTATATACTGGGCATATTTGTGCAGAATCTGATGCTCCGCATACGAATATATGTTCGCATGAATTCGTGGATTATGTTATAATATATTATGAAATGAATTAATGGAGGGTAATTATGGACGAGAGACAAAAAGCGATAGATACAGTTATAAAAAATATGGAAAAGTCATTCGGTAAAGGCGCGGTCATGAAACTTGGGGACGATGCGGGACGTAAAGTATCAACAGTTTCCTCAGGTTCCATCACATTGGATAAAGCACTTGGCGTAGGAGGCTACCCGAAAGGAAGAATCATAGAAATCTATGGTCCGGAATCTTCCGGTAAAACTACAGTGGCACTCCATGCCATTGCAGAAGCTCAAAAAAATGGCGGCATTGCTGCATTTATAGATGCTGAACACGCCTTGGATCCTGACTACGCCCAAAATCTCGGAGTCGATATAGAAAACTTGTATCTATCCCAACCGGACACGGGGAACAAGCCCTTGAAATAACGGAGGCATTCGTCAGAAGTGGCGCTGTTGATATCGTGGTCGTCGACTCAGTCGCAGCGTTGACGCCTAAAGCTGAAATTGAAGGCGAAATGGGGGACGCGCACGTAGGACTGCAGGCGCGCCTGATGTCGCAGGCATTGAGGAAACTCTCCGGTGCCATTTCGAAAAGTAATACCACAGCGATGTTCATCAACCAGATCCGTGAAAAAGTCGGTGTCATGTTCGGTAATCCTGAAACGACATCAGGCGGCCGGGCACTTAAATTCTACAGTTCTGTCCGTCTGGAAGTAAGGCGTGCCGAACAGCTGAAGCTTGGTCAGGAGATTGTAGGTAACCGCACTAAGATCAAAGTTGTGAAAAATAAGGTCGCCCCTCCTTTCCGTGTTGCAGAAGTCGATATAATGTATGGTAAAGGCATTTCAAAAACAGGCGAGATGATCGATCTTGGTGTCGAGTACGATATTGTAGAGAAAAGCGGTGCCTGGTATTCCTATGAAGGGGAACGCCTTGGTCAAGGTAAAGAAAATGCCAAGGAACACCTTACGAACAATCCTGCCACCCTTGAAGAGATTGAAAGGAAGTTGCGTTCTGCACTTGGCTTCGGAGGCGAAGCTAAAGAAGAGGAAATTGAGGAACCAGCAGAAGAAACCCTTTTTGAAGATGATGAATCATAAAAAAATAAGTCTTCACAGAGCGCAAGTATCGGGATGCTAAATTGATATTCCTGGTGCTTGCGTTTTCGCATGATTATCTTTAGAATTGAATCTATATAATATTTGTTTCAATGTATTATATAATCGAGGAATAGAGCTTGTAGGAGAGGTGTTTATTATGGACATGATAGACATTTTCTTAATCTTGCTCGGTATTTTTCTAGGTGTTGTAATCGGATATTTTATTGTAAAAAATATTTTGACCAAAAAGCAGCAGGAGGCGCGTGTTTCCGCAGAACATATTATCAGTGAAGCGAATAAGCAGGCGGAGAACCTCAAAAAAGAGAAGTTGCTTGAGGCAAAAGAAGAGAACCAGAATCTCAAGGGTGCATTTGAACGTGAATCCACTGAGAAGAAAGAGGAACTCAGATCTCAAGAATCCAGGCTTTTGAATAGAGAACAGGTGCTTGACAGAAAAAGTGAAGTGCTTGATAAGAAAGATGAAGCCCTGGAAGTGAAGGAAGCTAAAATTGAAGAAAAGCAGCAAATGGTTGATGCCGAGGATCAGAAGATTAAAGAAATTATCAGTCGACAAGAAGAAGAACTGACCCGCATCTCCGGGCTCACCCGTGAAGAGGCACGCAAAGAAATTTTCGACGAGGTAGAGCGTGAACTGTCGCATGACATGGCTGTCATGGTCAAGGAGAAAGAGAACGAGATGAAGCTTGATGTGGATAAGAAGGCAAAAGAACTTCTTGCATCCACCGCCCAGCGTTACGCTGCGGAATATACGAGCGAATCGACAGTATCGGTAGTAACTCTGCCGAATGATGAAATGAAAGGCAGGATCATCGGCCGCGAAGGACGCAACATCCGGACGCTTGAAACGCTGACGGGAGTCGATCTTATAATCGATGATACGCCTGAAGCCGTCATCCTTTCAGGATTTGATCCAATTCGTAGGGCCATCGCCAAAAACGCATTGGAAGCCCTTGTACAGGACGGTAGGATCCACCCAGGCCGCATCGAAGAGATGGTCGATAAGGCGAGACGCAACATGGAGACGAGCATTCGTGATGCAGGTGAGGCAGCTGCATTCGAACTGGATATCCACAATCTCCATCCAGAGCTGATCAAGCACCTTGGTAAGATGAAATATCGACTCAGTTATGGACAGAATGTGCTTAAGCATTCTGTTGAGGTTGGTTATCTTGCAGGTATGCTTGCCAGCGAACTGGGAGAAGATGTTCAGCTTGCCAAACGTGCCGGCCTGCTACATGATATCGGCAAGGCCATCGACCACGAAATGGACGGTAGCCACGTTGAGATTGGCGTTCAGCTCGGAAAGCGTTATAAGGAACCTGACACAGTCATCAATGCCATTCACTCCCATCATGGTGATGTGGAGCCGACAAGCATCATTTCAATCCTTGTCGCTGCAGCCGATGCACTGAGCGCTGCACGCCCGGGTGCACGTAGAGAAACACTTGAGAACTATGTCAAACGCCTTGAAAGGCTTGAATCGATTGCAGAAGGCTATGAAGGCGTCGAGAAAACATTCGCCATACAAGCCGGTCGTGAAATACGGGTGATGGTGAAACCGGATGAATTGGATGACTTGAAAGCACACCGTCTAGCGCGGGACATCAAGAAACAGATTGAAGAAGAACTTCAATATCCAGGACACATCAAAGTAACGGTCGTCCGTGAAATGCGAGCAGTCGAGTATGCAAAATAAAGAGGCCAGCAGGCATGCCTGCTGGTCTTTTCTATTACCATGACCAAAAATAAAAAGTGGATTAAAGGATGGATCTATAATGCGAATACTATTCATTGGAGATATTGTGGGAAAAGTAGGGCGCCGGATGCTGAAGGCGCACCTGCTTGATCTAAAAAGACAGCATGGCGCTCAAGTGGCGATCGTAAACGGAGAAAATGCCGCACATGGTAAAGGCATCACAGAGAAGATATATAAGGAATTGTTGACGGCGGGTGCGGATTTCATCACTTTGGGCAATCATGCATTTGCCAAAAAGGAAATCTACCCATTTCTTGAGGGCGATGTGCGCATGGTGCGTCCGGCAAACTTCCCGGACGAGGCCCAGGCAAAGGGCACGGAGTCATCAATGTGAACGGCAAGATGCTTCAGATCATCAATCTCCAGGCCAGAAGTTTCATGGATCCGATAGACTGTCCATTTAAAAAGGCAGATGAAATACTGAAACATTCGGAAGCGGATGAGATATTCGTCGATTTCCATAGTGAGACGACAAGTGAGAGTCTCGCCATGGGACATTATCTGGATGGTAGGGTAGAGGCTGTAGTCGGTACCCACACGCATGTCCAGACAAATGATGAGCAAGTATTGCCGAAGGGGACGAAATATATTACCGATGTCGGGATGACCGGTTTCAAAGATGGAATCCTCGGAATACGCAAAGAAGAAGTCATTGAACGGTTCATCCATCAAATGCCCGTCAGGCACAACGTCCCTGAAGAAGGAGCGGGAATACTATCCGGTGTCATCATTGATACGGAGATGAATAAAATCAGTAAGATACGTATTGAGGAATAGGCTCATCCGATAGACTGATTTTCATCGTGGAACCATCATGAAGATCGAAAAACATGCCGTATTTTGGTATATTAGCATAAGGACAAGGAGGCAATGTTTATGAAAGAGCAATTGTCATGGAAAGTCGGTGGCCAGCAAGGTGAGGGCATCGAGTCGACCGGAGAAATCTTTTCAACAACCCTAAACAGGATGGGATACCATCTCTATAGCTACAGACATTTTTCAAGCCGTATAAAAGGCGGCCATACAAATAATAACGTGAGAATATCGACTAAAGAAGTTCGGGCAGTGAGCGATCATACGAATATATTGGTTGCTTTCGACCAGCAGACCATAGATCTGAACAGTCATGAACTCGTTCAGGGCGGGATTGTGCTTGCAGACAGCAAGTTCGATCCAAAAAAGGAAGAGGGTTTGGATATCCAACTCATCCCAATTCCATTTACAGCCACTGCCAAGGAGCTCGGCAGCCAACTGATGAAGAATATGGTGGCGGTGGGCGCAAGTGCACGCCTGATGAATCTTGAGCTGCAGCCGTTCAAAGATATGATCTATACGATGTTCATCCGTAAGGGTGAACAGATTGTAGAAAGCAATAACCAGGCAATATTGGCCGGATATAACTTGATGGACGAACAGATGCCGAACATTGACGGAGACTTTGAACTCGAGCCTACAGATGGCGAAAGTCAACTTTTCCTGATCGGCAATGATGCCATCAGTTTTGGCGCACTCAATGCCGGCGTGCGTTTCATGGCTGCCTATCCAATCACTCCAGCGAGTGAGATCATGGAGTATATGATAGACAACCTCCCGAAACTCGGCGGCACCGTAATCCAAACTGAAGATGAAATTTCAGCGGTGACTATGGCGATCGGCTCCAACTATGCCGGAGCAAGAAGTTTCACTTCTTCAGCTGGACCGGGCCTGTCGCTGATGATGGAGTCGATCGGCCTCTCGGGCATGACTGAAACGCCACTCGTCATAGTTGACACGATGCGTGGGGGGCCGTCGACCGGTCTCCCGACGAAGCAGGAGCAGTCAGATCTGATGCAGATGATATATGGTACGCACGGAGACATCCCAAAAATCGTACTGGCTCCGTCCGATGTGGAAGATGCATTCTATACGACAATGGAGGCATTCAACCTGGCGGAATATTATCAGGTACCAGTCATACTGCTTTCTGACCTTCAGATGTCCCTCGGCAAACAGTCTTCACGGCCATTCGACCAGTCCCGCGTCGAAATAAACAGGGGCAAGACAATCACAGAAGAAATCGACAATGATGAGGATTATTTTGAGCGCTACAGTGATGAGGAGGACGGCATTTCGCCGCGTCCGATACCAGGCGTCAAAGGCGGTATCCACCATGTCACCGGTGTAGAACACAGTACAGTCGGGACACCCAACGAAGGTGCAGAGAACCGCATGACCCAAATGGACAAGCGAATGAGGAAGCTGAAGGACTTTGCAATGGATGAACCATTCAAAGTGCACGGTGGCGTCGAAAGCGACCTGCTCATCATCAGTATCCTGAGCGTCAACGGTGTGGTCAATGAAGCTGCCGAAAGAATAGATGCAGACATCACCACCATCAGCCTGAAGCAGATTCATCCATTCCCGGCAAAACGCCTCAAGCCTTATCTAGATGGAGCGAAAGATATTCTGGTGATTGAGCACAACTACAGTGGTCAACTCCATAGTATCCTGAAGATGAACTATTATGGCCATGACCGTATGAATTCCCATGTAAAATATGATGGGACCCCTTTTAAGCCCGATGAGATTGAAGCACATATCAATTCGATTCTGAAAATAAAGGAAGTTATGTAATGGCGACATTTAAAGATTTTAGAAATAATATCAAACCGAACTGGTGTCCAGGATGCGGAGATTTCAGTGTCCAGGCGGCCATCCAGAAAGCGTGTGCGGCCAACGGACTTGAACCTGATGAACTTGCTGTCATAACAGGGATAGGATGTAGTGGACGTTTGAGCGGATATATCAAATCCTACGGTTTCCACGCAACCCATGGGCGCAGTCTGCCTGTAGCACAAGGTGTCAAAATGGCGAACGATGAACTGACGGTGATTGCTGCCGGCGGTGACGGTGATGGTTTTGCCATCGGCATGGGCCACACTGTGCATGCATTGAAGCGCAATATCGATATCACATACATCGTCATGGATAATCAGGTCTACGGTCTGACGAAAGGGCAGACATCGCCTTCTTCCGGCAAAGGTTTCGTTACGAAGACGACGCCGGACGGCTCGAAAGAAGATCCGATCCAGCCGATACGGACTGCCATGGCCAGCGGTGCGACATTTGTGGCACAGAGCGTCAGCTCAGACATCAAACAGCTGACTGCCATCATCCAGCAGGCAATGGACCACAAAGGATTCAGCTTCGTCAACGTATTCAGCCCGTGTGTCACATACAATAAGGTGAATACTTATGATTGGTTCAAAGAGAATCTGGTGGCTGTAGAAGATCTTGATGATTACGATTATACAGATGCAGAAAATGCAATGCAGCATGTCATGGCGAATAATGGCCTTCTTAAAGGCATCATCTATCATGACGCGGAATCAAAATCCTATCAGGAAAATATAGAAGGCTATCTTGATCAGCCTCTTGTCAAAAGGGATATGGCGCTTGAAGATGAAACATTTGATGAGTTGATGGCGGCATTCCGATAAGTTGATGCATTCGAAGCAGATGTGCTTCGGATGCATTTTTATTTAGACTGTCAAAATTGAGTGAATTATGTCATAATTACTATAATACTTCGGTAATCGAAAGAAAAAAGGGTGGAAGAAATTGCTGACAGTCTATAAATTCGCATTGAAATATAAATGGTTCATGGCCATCGCCCTCTTCTTTATGTTGATAGAATTGACGGTTGAACTCACTCAACCCTATCTGATATCAAAGGTCATAGATGATGGGATTGTGGCAGAGAGCATCGATACCGTGTGGTTCTATCTGATTGTCATGTTCGCCATCAGCATGGTGGCGTTTATAAGCGGGATAATGAATTCCCTCTTTGCAAGTCATGTGGCAAACAGTTTCAGCTATGATCTGCGTACAGCACTTTTTCGGCGGGTCCAATATTTTACGCTGGCGACATTGTCCAAATTTCCGACCTCGAGCCTCATTACGCGCATGACCCAGGATGTCCTGCAGTCTGAGATGCTGCTGTATATGTCATTGAGGGTGATCATCAAGGCACCATTGCTTGTTGTCGGCTCCCTCATCATGTCTTTTGTCGTCAACCCGACGCTTGGATTCTATCTCTCTTTTCTCACACCTATCCTTCTTATCTTCTTGATTTTTACAGCGAGAAAAGGTGGACAGATTTTCTTAAGGGTCCAAAAACGACTGGATAAGATAAACCGCTTCATCCAGCAGAATCTCGAAGCTGTGAGGCTGATCAAGGCAAACGACCGTGCCGATTTTGAAATCAACAAATTCAGCAAAGTGGCAGGGCGTCTGCGCGATGATACCATATATGCCTTAAGGTTGATGGAATCCATCATGCCGGTGCTGCTCCTCATCATCAACGGCAGTCTGCTAGTCGTACTTTGGATGGCTTCTGATCTTTTGCAGAACAACACGATCCAAGTGGGGGAAGTGGTGGCCGTCGTCAACTATGCATTGAGGATGCAGGGCGGCTTCTCGATGTTTGCATTCATCATCATCGCCTTCAGCCGCTCCAAAGCATCGAGCGACCGCATGGAAGAAGTGCTGAAATCCCCAATCAGCATAAATGACAATGCAGAAATCGTTAAAGAAAATCAGGCGGGGTCGGTCAAGTTTGAAGGGGTCTCCTTCAGATACCCGGGTTCTTCCCGCTATGTGTTGCGCGATATCAGTTTTGAAGTCCGAGAAAAAGAAAAATTCATCATTATGGGCGGGACCGGGTCAGGCAAAAGTACGCTGCTCAGCCTGATACCCAAAATGTACGAGACAGAGGAAGGTACCATCTACATCAACGAACGAGACATCAAGGAATGGAATGAAGAAGACCTCAGGCAGGCCATTGGCTATGTTCCGCAATCGGCGGTGCTCTTCTCTGGAAGCATATTCGAGAATCTGCTGTGGGGTGATTTGGAAGCGCTGGAATCCGATATCTTCACATCGACCCAAAAAGCCCAGATCCATAATTCCATCGAATCGTTCGATCATCGCTACGACACGAGGGTCGGACAAAGGGGCGTAACATTGTCCGGTGGCCAGAAGCAGCGGTTGTCGATAGCACGTGCACTTGTCAGGAAGCCGGGGATACTTATATTGGACGACAGCACTTCAGCACTTGATATAAGAACGGAGTCCGCCCTTTGGGAGGCGATCAGGGAAGAGGAGACCACCCAGATCATCGTCACGCAGAAGATAGTCACCGCCAAGATGGCAGATCGGATTTTGCTGCTTGAAGGCGGCGAGATCAATGCGCTCGGTTCGCACGAGGAACTGCTGCAACAATCCGACTTGTATCGTTCAATAGTCGAGTCCCAGACGGAAGGAGGGCAATTGGATGATTGATTTCATAAAGAAACCATTTGGACACGAGCCTGTCCTTACCAAGGAAGACATCAAAAAAAGGAAGGATAAGGATGATCAGCGCCGTGCCAATGATATTTCAGGCACCTTGAAAAGGCTCTGGAAATTCATTTCCGAGGAGCGGAAGCTGCTCTATTCAATCATTTTCCTGGTGACCCTGACCAGTCTGCTCAGCATAACCGGTCCGTTCCTGGTCGGCTATATCGTGGACAATTATTTCGTACCACGTGAATTTGACGGGCTCGGCCGCATACTACTTTTCCTCCTGGTCGTCTATATCCTCCTCTCCTCCATACAGTACACAGCAGCCTTCTTTATGGTGGGCTTATCGCAGAGGACGATATTCAAGCTACGATCGCGGCTGTTTTCGCACATGCAGAAGCTTCCTGTAAAATTTTATGACAAGAGGCAGCATGGCGAGCTGATGAGTCGGATGACAAATGACATCGAAACCATTTCGCAGACATTGAACACTTCATTCATCCAATTTACGACAAGCGTCGTGACGCTGATTGGTACAATCAGCGTGATGCTCTACCTCAGTCCGCTGCTGACGCTGTTGACCGTCACCATCATACCGTTATTGATCATGGCGGTGGCATTCATCACCAAGCGAACGGGACCGCTCTATAAAAAGAGGCAGAAGGCGACGGGTGAAATGAACGGCTATATCGAAGAGATGGTATCCGGACAGGAAATCGTTAAAGTCTTTTCGCAGGAAGAAACGGCCATCCGCAACTTCAGCGACAAGGCGGCGAACTTGAGGGAGATCACTTTTTGGGCCTTCCTGTATGCAGGTCTGATCCCGAAGATCATGAACATGCTGAATAATGTCAGCTTTACGATTGTTGCCGGGGCCGGTGGCCTGCTTGTGTTCTATACAGACGGGCTTGTGACCATCGGGACGATTGTCGTCTTCGCTGAATATGCCCGCCAATTCACACGGCCCCTGGCTGACCTTTCGAACCAGTTCAACCAGGTGCTGTCGGCTCTTGCCGGCGCAGAGCGGGTTTTTGGAATCATCGATTCGGAGACTGAAACAGATGCAGGTCATATCGAGGATGTGACGATCCGCGGAGAAATAGAATTTGACGACGTCTCATTCTCTTATGATGCTGATCAAGAGAAGTCGACGATCAATCAACTAAGCTTCAAGATCGATGCCGGCGAATCGGTTGCGCTCATCGGCGCGACCGGCGCAGGCAAGACGACGGTCATGCAGCTGCTTGCCCGTTTCTATGAGACAGACGAGGGTGAAATCCGCATCGACGACCGGAACATATTGGATTATAAACGTACGGCAGTGCGTTCACAGACGGCGTTTGTGCTTCAGGATCCATACCTGTTCGAGGCGACGATCCGCGAAAATATACGATATGGTAAATTGGATGCGACAGACGATGAAGTCATTGAAGCGGCAAAACTCGCTAATGCTCATGAGTTCATCATAGAGCTTGAAAATGGCTATGATACTGTGCTCGAGGCCGATGAGGGCTTCGTCTCCCAAGGACAGAAACAACTCATTTCCATAGCGAGAGCTCTGATAACTGATCCGGCGATACTGCTTCTTGACGAGGCGACGAGCAGCATAGACACGGTTACGGAACTGAAGATCCAGGAGGCGCTTGAACGATTGATGAAGGACCGTACAAGCATCATCATCGCGCATAGATTGAATACAATCAAAGCCGTGGATCGTATATTCGTCATGGAACTCGGCGAACTCGTTGAAAGCGGCAGTGAAGAAGAACTGCTTGAAGCGGGTGGCAGATATCATCAGATGATTGCGGACAACAAGTGATTTTACAAAAGCCTGAGAATACGCTATCATATATTCAATTGAATAATAGCACACCACTAGGGGTGTCCTTTCGGACTGAGAATTACCCTTATCACCTGATCTAGATCATACTAGCGTAGGGAAGTGGCATATTACATAGTATTAATATGCACACCACTACATTAGTGGTGTGCTTTTTTATTCTCTAATAATTTTAGGAGGGTATCAAAATGAAGAAAAGAAAAGCATTAACATTGACGGACGTTTTGGTGACCGTCGTCGTTTCACTGGTATTCGCAGTCATCTACTCGGTTTGGGGCGCTTTTTACACAGCCTTGAAGCCTCTTGGCATCCATCTGAATGAATTGGTCTACGGGATGTGGTTCATCGCCCCTGTAGTCGTATATCTGATCATCAGAAAACCGGGGGTTGCATTGATTGCGGAATTTGCAGCAGCCTCGGCTGAAACCATAGTCCTGCTGCAGTTCGATGTCATGCTTATCATCTATGGACTTATACAAGGGTTGGCCTGTGAACTTGTTTTTGCAATTGTACGATATAAAAGTACAGCGTTGATGGTCGCTGTATCAGCGGGAACAGCAGCGGCACTCTCTACACTGCCATTGGACTGGTACTATGGTTACCTTGCCCATCTCGAGACATGGAACCTGATTCTGATGGCTGGCTTCAGGATATTGAGTGGGGCAGTGGTCGCAGGGTGGCTTGCGCATATCCTCTATAGAGCATTGCTTGAGACGGGTGTTCTTAAACTGCTCGGTCAGTATAAGGAAATAGAAAAGGAGGCATAGATGGGATGGAAGTGGTGAATATGGCACTGCAGTTTCGAGGTGCCCATGACCCATTGTTTACGGACATGAACCTGCAGATAGAAAAAGGTGAAAAAGTTCTGATAGTGGGACCAAGTGGTTCCGGAAAAAGTACGTTATTGAATATATTGAGTGGCCTCATGCCACGCGTCATTGATGCACTGCTGGAAGCGGACCATATGGATTTACCTGATGGGGGTGCTGTGGTCTTTCAAGATCCCGATTCCCAGTTCACCATGCCTACAATCGGTGAAGAACTTGCTTTCATAATGGAGAACAATCAAGTGCATATTGACGATATGACTTCGAATGCCTTGTCAGCATTAGAAGCAGTGGGTTTGAGAAAGCCTCTTGAGACCCAAATCAGCAGCTTATCGGGAGGCATGAAGCAAAAACTGGCGATTGCTTCTGCATTGCTGCAGAAAGCCGATACTTTCTTTCTCGACGAGCCGACAAGCATGTTGGATGAAAACACTGCCTGTTCTTTATGGGAAATGATTCAGGAAGTGTGGGAAGAGCGTACCGTAGTAATTGTCGAACACCGGGTTGAACACGTGTGGTTTAGAGTGGATCGGATTATTTTGTTGAATGATGAAGGCTGTATCGTCGCTTCCGCTACACCAAGTGAGATGTTAAGTGACAATAGGGAAGCTTTGGATGCTCTAGGAGTGTGGCATCCACATTCATGGCAGAATGCCCCACGATTCACCAAAAGCACAGATAATGGCGCCCCGCTTCTCCAGATTAATGACCTTTCGATAAATAGAGTAGGAAGCGAGCTGCTCAGTGTGGATGATCTGCATATTCCTAAAGGGCAATGGATTACACTGGAAGGGGAGAATGGGAGCGGAAAATCAAGTTTCATGATGGCAGTCATGAAGCTGATGCAGACACGAGGAGAAGTCATATTCGAAGACCGTCCTATACGAAAGACCAAACAATTCCAAGGGGCACTCTATCCGGTTTTTCAGAACCCCGAGCTCCAATTCATCACCAACAGTGTCTTTGATGAAGTGTTCATCAATCTGGAAATGCATCATGATGAATCAGCAGCTGAGAAGAAGACTGGACAGGTGCTCTCACGGATGGGTCTATCCCATATCAAAAGACTGCATCCGCTTGAAATATCAACAGGCCAAAAGAGGCGGTTAAGTGTCGCAACCGCACTTGGTGGCATCCCGCAGATCATCTTTTTGGACGAACCGACCTTCGGCTTGGACGCGCGCCACACATTCAAACTGCTCGAACTGATTCATGAGCTGGTCGAAGACGGTACGACGATCATCATGATCACCCACGACAAGGAAATAAAAGAACGCTATCCGTCGCGGCGCCTGAAAATCCATAATGGTATGTTGGAAGAGGTGGGTGGCGGTGTTTGAATCCATAAAACGCTATTCCACATTTATAGATAGGACCAATCCGCTCACTAAAATAGTGGCGGCAATCTGTCTATTTATAGCAGTAGTATTGATACATGATCCGAACCATCTATTCCATCTGTCACTTTGGATGCTTTTATTATTTTTGGTCATGAGTGGAATTGAACTCAAGTATCAAGCATTGCTGATTGCCGTCACCGTTTTAACAGGGCTTGTGTCCAGCGCATATATGATTTTATATGGCGAAGGTGACACGACTCTATTTGAATTCGGTCTCGTGCACATCACTGAGGAAAGTATAGTGAGGGGACTTCATATTACGATGCGTGGCCTGACGCTGTCATTCTTCGGCTCACTCATCATTTTTACCACAAGGTTGACCGATGTATTCTACAGCATGATGCAGCAGGCGAAAGTAAAGCCGAAGTACGCCTATTCATTTATGGCCTCGATTCGTATGTTGCCTGTTATAGTCAATGAGTTCATCACCTTGAGGAGGGCACGCAAGGTACGCCGTTCATTGATCAGCCGAAAGCATATCGGAGGGCTCAGGGGATTCACGAGTACGGTGGTGATATTGCTCAGTCAGAGTATCCGACGGGCCCACCGTCTTGCGGTGGCGATGGAATCGAAAGGATTCGATGATGGGGCTAGGACCTACTATCGTCAGACAAGATTTTCCGGATATGACGTCTGTTTTATAGCGCTCATTGCCGTAGGTCTCATTGCATCCTACTATTCAGGGCAGTGGATAACACCTTTTGGTACATCCGATGCAAGATAATGAAAGAATCGCTTTGAAATATAGCGATAAAAGATATATACTGATAGGAGATTTTAATAATCCGTAAAATATCATCTGCTATAAATGAAAGCCGGATGCAAAATATGAAAAGGTGGCAGTCGAATGTATACGAAGGACGATATTGTAAATGAAGCGAAAGATCTTGGGAAGATGATCGCCCAAACCGATCAGGTGGAGTTTTTCAAAAAAGCTGAAGCCAAAATCCATGAAAATAAAGAAGTGCGCGAAAAGATGGCCAGTTTGAAGAGTCTCCAGAAGCAGGCGGTCAATTTCCAGAACTACGGTAAGGAACGGGCCTATCAGATGACTGAGGAGAAGATCAAGAAAATCGAAGCCGAGCTCGATGAAATGCCGATTGTCGACCAGTTCAAGGAGTCCCAAGGACAAGTAAATGAACTCCTTCAGATGGTATCCCACGCAATCAGCCAGACTGTAACAAACGATATCATCACCTCAACCGGTGGAGATCTGCTCCAAGGTGAAACGGGCGCGGCAATGGAAAACATGCCGAACCAGAAAAGACTAGACATTCGAGAAGCTGCATATCCCTTTAGGGTATGCAGCTTCTTTTTCGCTTGTCGTGTGTGGATATGGTGAGAGCCGTTGACGCAAGAACAGTCGGTAAGGTTAAACAATGGAAGCGACACGTGATATAATGCAGTTATATTTCAATCGATAATGGAAGTGTTTAAATGGCTACAGTTACACCTATGATGCAACAATATTTGAATATAAAAGAGGAACATCCTGATACACTGCTTTTCTACAGGCTCGGTGATTTCTATGAGCTTTTCTATGAAGATGCAATTACAGCAAGTAAGGTGCTGGAGATTACACTGACTTCAAGGGATAAGAAGAAAGATCCGATTCCGATGTGCGGGGTGCCGTATCATTCGGCTGATGGCTATATCGAACGCCTCATCAATCAAGGCTACAAAGTTGCGATATGCGAACAGATGGAAGACCCTAAAAAAACAAAAGGCATGGTCAAGCGTGAAGTTGTGCGCATCATTACACCGGGTACTCTGATAGACGATTTTGGCATGGATGATGGACGGAGCAACTACATACTGGCGATCGGGGAAAACGATGGAGCATTCGCTGTCGCCTACTCCGATATATCAACCGGTGAGATACAGGCATTCACAACCGAGCAACTCGCCCTTTTAAAAAGTGAGATTGAGCGCATCAATCCACGGGAGATCGTTGTGGAAGAAGAGATAACGGGAGTTTTATCAGAAATCTACCGGGACCCTCCAATCAATACGCCGTATAAGGCAAAGGGGCATTTCAGCCTGGATTATGATGATGGTATAAGTGAAGCGGAGAAGGAGACACTGGATCTTCTCATCTCCTACATCAATGCACACAACATGAAAGAGTTGAAGCACTTCAGACAGGTCAAAAAGCACCGACTCAATGAGACGATGCAGCTGAATTATGCCGCCATCTCCAACCTCGAACTTCTCGAGAGCCTTCAGACGAGAAAAGTGAAAGGTTCCCTCTTTTGGTATCTAAACCGTACCGAAACACCTATGGGGAAGCGCAAACTCCGCAAATGGATCGAAAGGCCCCTGTTATCAGAAGCGCTCATCCAGGAGCGGCAGGACGCTGTTGCTGTGTTGCTTGAAAACTTTCTGGAGAGGGAGGATATCCGGGAATTACTGAATAATGTGTATGACATTGAAAGGCTGGTCGGACGACTGAGTTTCGGCAACATCGATGCAAAAGATCTGGTCCAGCTTAAAGATTCTCTTGAAGGTCTGCCTAGTATAGCCGATACGCTTGAAAGAACAGGACTATCCACTTCGCCGTTATTCAAGGATTTTGATGTGTTGGATGATGTCCACAAGGTACTGGAAGAAAGTTTGTCCGATACACCACCTAAAACCATAAGAGAAGGTGGCATATTCAAAACGGGATATGATGCACAATTGGATGAATATCGCTACATCGCCACCAACGGCAGAAAGTGGCTTGATGACTACATTGCAGGCGAGCGTGAAAAGACCGGCATCAAAACACTCAAGGTAGGATTCAACAAAGTTTTTGGCTACTACATTGAAATATCCAAGGGCAGTGCAGTCAACTTCGATGCCGAAGCATTCGATTACCAGCGAAAACAGACGCTGGCGAATGCTGAACGCTTCATCACTCCGGAACTGAAGGATATGGAATCCAAGCTTCTGAGTGCGCATGATGAAAGCATCATACTGGAATATGACTTGTTCATTGCACTAAGGACACATATGGAACAGTTCATCGGGCGGTTGCAGTATACGGCCGAATTGATCAGTACCCTTGACTGCCTTGTGTCCTTCGCTACTGTTTCAAATGACTACAGGCTTGTCCGGCCCGCATTCAGCGATGGTGAACTCAGTGTCAAGGAAGGACGTCACCCGGTCGTTGAAAAAGTGATCGGGGAGAACACCTATGTTCCGAACTCGCTCGACATGGATGATGAAACTTTCATCTACCTTATCACCGGACCCAACATGTCCGGTAAAAGCACTTATATGCGTCAGACCGCCATCATCAGCATCATGGCCCAGATCGGAATGTATGTACCAGCACAATCTGCAGTACTGCCGATCTTCGATCAGATATTCACACGCATCGGCGCGAGCGACGATCTGGCGAGTGGCAAATCGACATTCATGATTGAGATGATGGAGGCCAATGAAGCGTTGCTTAATGCGACAGAAAACAGTCTCTTGATATTTGATGAAATCGGCCGTGGGACATCTACTTATGACGGTATGTCACTGGCTCAGGCCATGCTTGAATATATCCATGACAATATTGGTGCAAAAACACTGTTTTCAACGCATTACCACGAAATGACCCGGCTCAGCGGTGAGCTCGAACATTTGAAGAATGTCCATGTAAAAGCGACTGAATATGACGGTAAACTGATTTTCCTCCATAAGGTCAAGCCAGGCGCCGTCGAAAAAAGTTACGGCATACAAGTAGCAAAGCTTGCAGAACTGCCTGATGCAGTTACAAAGCGGGCACATGAACTACTTAAAACCTTTGAAGACGGTACAGGGGTGGCAAGCCAGCAGCTCGCACTGCCCCTTGACGATACCGAGAGTGAACAGCTGCATCCGGTGATGGAGAAATTGAAATACGTCGACATCAATCAGATGACGCCAGTCGATGCCTTGATGAAACTGCAGGAACTGCAGAATGAAATGAAGGGGGAATGATCCGATGGGCACCATAAAAGTATTGGAGAGTGCCATACAGAATAAGATTTCAGCAGGCGAAGTGGTGGAGCGTCCGAGTTCAGTCGTCAAAGAACTTTTGGAGAACTCCCTCGATGCGAATGCGGCTGAAATAGAAGTGTTCATAGAAGAGTCGGGTATGAAGAAAATCCGCATCGTCGATGATGGTGACGGCATCCACCATACGGATGGTCCCCTCCTTTTCCAACGGCATGCGACCAGTAAGATCTCCTCTGATTACGACCTGTTCCAAATCCGTTCACTCGGTTTCCGCGGAGAGGCACTGGCAAGCATCGGCGCCGTCGCCAAAGTCTCTGTGGAGACGAAGCACCATTCTGGTGACCCTGTATTCATCCGCTTTGAAGGCGGGGAACTAATGAGGCAGAGTCCTGGCAAGGAACGCCAGGGAACTGACATCACCATTACAGATCTGTTCTTCAACACGCCTGCCAGACTCAAGTATATTCGTTCTTTGAAGACTGAGAGCGGCAAAATTATTGATGTGGTCCAGAAGATGGCGATGGCCCATCCAAAAGTGAGCTTCCGGCTGGTGTTGGACGACCAGCAGAGATTGATGACCAAGGGCAACGGCAACCTCAAAGAAACCATGAGCGATATATACGGTCTCAATGTTGCACGAAACGCCGTTGAAATACGGGCGCAAGATGCTGATTTCAAGATACATGGATACGCGGTTCGTCCAGAGATCAATCGCAGCAACCGCAATTATATGAACATTTCCGTCAATCAGCGCCACATTAAAAATTTCGCATTGTCACAATCGATAGTTAAAGGATTCCACACACTGCTGCCAAAAGACAAATATCCAATTGCTGTGATCGATATTGAAATGGATCCGAAGCTGGTCGATGTAAACGTACATCCCGCCAAAATAGAGGTGAAGTTTTCAAAGGAGAGGGAATTGAACCATCTGCTTGAGAACGCAGTGCTTGAGAGTATGAGAAAAGAAGTGCTCATCCCTGATGTGGCAAAAAAGACGTCGGACAGGCAAAAGCCTGTCCAGGACGCGATTGATTTCACCCAGCCGAATCCATTTGATCGTCCAAGATACGATGCACCCCCGGTACCACGCAATTTTGAGGCGCGGCAATCTGAGCAACCCGAAACAGCATACACTGTCGATCCCGTGCGGACCGTCGCCCGGGAGGAGGGCCCTTCCTCAGAAACCAATCCTCCACCGGAACCGGAAGAAGAGCATGTTCCAGCTCCCTCAGAAAGCGAAGATGAAGCGGAAAAGCTGCCTTATATGGAGATAGTCGGTCAACTCCACGGTACCTACATCATCCTCCAGAACGACTCCGGCATGTACATGATGGATCAGCATGCCGCACAGGAGAGGATCAAATATGAATATTATTCTGCAAACATCACTGCGGGGAAAACAGCTGCCGTGCCGCTCCTCATCCCATATACGTTCGAATTTCCGATGAATGATATAATAGAGATAGATGGGAAACTTGAGAAACTTAAACAATTGGGCTTTGACATCGACAAGGTCGGTCCGACACAGTATGCCGTGACCGGTTACCCGAATTGGATCGATGAGAAGCGTCCGGAAGAGGACATCGGGGAACTCATCGATTTTGTCAGCGAGAAGGAAGATTTTTCGGTAAATCAATATAAAGAAGAACTCGCAATCATGATGAGCTGTAAGCAGTCCATAAAGGCTAACCACTATTTGGACAGAAGCCAGATAGAAGCGCTGCTCAAGTCGCTACGCAGCTGTTATTCACCCTATACATGTCCGCACGGAAGACCAGTGCTCATCCATATGAGCACGTATGAAATCGAGCGGATGTTCAATAGGATTATGAAATAGGATGTGGATATATGAGAATGATCGAAAAGATTATAAATAACAATGGCAGAGATATAGAGGTCAGCATATTCATGCCGGATGAGCCCATATGTGCAATTCAACTGATGCATGGCATGGCCGAACATAAAGGGCGCTATACTGCAATGATGACCTGGCTTGCGATGAATGACTGTATGGTGATCATGCATAATCATAGGGGACATGGACCTGAAGCAAAAAAGCTAGGGCATTTCGAGTCCCTCGACGTTCTGGCTGATGATGCCATTGCGGTGTCCCGCCTATTGCCGGCAAATATCCCGTCATTCATACTCGGACATTCGATGGGTTCCATCATTGCCCGCAGGTTATTGGAGCAGAATATTTATGATGGCGCAATCATTGTAGCGACGGGCAATAAAAAATCCCTGATTGAAACCATGGGCGTCAAACTACTCAAGCTCCTTGCGGCCGTCGCTCCGGAATATCGCTCCCCGATAATCAACAGTGTGGCGGTGTCGGGATATGATGGTGCATTTAAAGGTGAACAGAAAAACAGATGGCTATCGGAGGATGACTCCCGTGTATCTAACTACAATCAAGACCCTTACTGCGGCTTCCTGATGAGCAACCGGGCATTATTTGAGATTGCCCGCAATATCGATGAAAGTCTTGAGAAGAAGAATTTGAAGCGGTTGAATGCGGATGTGCCGATACTGCTTATAGGCGGTAAATCGGATCCATTCTCGAAGTATGGTGCTGACATCAGGAGTTTGGGTCGGACCTACAGGAAATATGTGGATTCCGTGACCGTACAACTCTATGAAGAGAGCAGGCATGAAGTGCTGTTTGAGAAGAACCGTGCACAAGTTTACAATAGACTGTTAGGGTGGGTGAGGAGACATGTCTGAAAAGAAGAAACTTCTGATACTCGTTGGGCCTACGGCCGTAGGTAAATCTTCACTGGCCGTTGAGATCGCCAAAAGATTCGACCTTGAAGTCATTAGTGGAGACTCTATGCAGGTCTATCAGGGCATGGACATTGGCACCGGAAAGATTACAGAAGAAGAGATGGATGGCGTCCAGCATTACATGATCAATGTCATGCCGCCTGATACGACATTCTCCGTCCACCAGTTCCAACACCATGTGGAGGATCTGATCGATGAATTCCATGAAGATGCCCGCACCCCCTTTATAGTAGGGGGGACCGGACACTATATCCGCGCTCTGGTGTACGGCTATGAATTCGATGAAGAAGATGATGAAGAAAAGAGAAGGTTGACTGGCCACTTCGAAAAACTGGCTACCCCCGTTCTGCACAATCAGCTGCAGCGCATCGATCCGAAAAGTGCAGAAGACATCCATCCAAACAACCGCAAGCGGGTGATCCGAGCCTTGGTGAAACACGAACTGAGCAACAGGATCAGCAACAGGACGGGCCCTGGCTACACAGATGAAATGAAATATGATACATTTATAGTAGGATTGACACGCAACCGTAAAGTCCTTCATGGACGAATCCGGGAAAGGGTCGAAAAGATGTTCGAGATGGGGCTTGAATCAGAAGTTCGTAAATTACTGGATGGCGGCCCTTTATCGAAAACAGCGAGTGCGGCAATCGGCTATAAGGAATTTATGCCCTATTTTGAAGGACATGGAACTTTGGATGATGTTAAAGAAGCGATCATTCAACATTCAAGGCAATATGCCAAAAGACAACTTACATTTTTTAGAAATCAGCTGCCTGTAACATGGTACGATCTGGATGTAGTCGATACGGATATAATATTGGAAGATATATATCAATTTCTGCAGGCGAAGGAGAGATAAAAATGGCAAGTCTTAATTTGCAGGATACATTCCTGAGTGACTTCAAGGAAACTGAAGTGGAAGTGACGGTATTCCTGGTCAATGGGTTTCAGATGCGGGGTACAGTAATTGATTTCGATAAGTACGTGATCCAGCTCAGTTCCGGAGGCAAAGATCATTTGATCTATAAGCATGCGATCAGTACATTTACGAAATAAAAGGACATCCCACTAGGTGGGATGTTTTTTTAACCTCCAGTGGGGTTACTTTTTAAAGCAATTAAATGTGTTAATGTAATCTAGGAATCCAGCATCTGTTGGCTGAACAAGCACACCGTAGTAAAGAGCAGCATTAAAATTCGGAGGTGTCATAATGACTCATATATATAAAGGTGTCATCATTGCAGTCGATACACCGGACCGCACATCGATAGACACCGAGGTGGAAGAGTTGAAAAGTCTGGCAGAATCCGTCGGTATAGAGATTGTCGGCGTCCATATCCAGAACAGGACCCGGGTCGATGCACGCTCCTATGCAGGTACAGGTTTTCTGACTGAAACGGCTGAAGTCTACGGGGAAGATGATCTGATAGACTATACCATCGTCAACGATGAAATCACGGCAAGCCAGAACCGTTCCATTGAATCCTATATGGATACTAAGGTAATTGACCGAACACAAGTCATATTGGACATATTCAGTATGCGTGCCCATTCGAAGGCAGGCCAACTGCAAGTCGAATTGGCACAGCTCCAGTACCTCGTACCGAGGTTGAAGGGTCAAGGCATCAATCTGTCGCGCCTCGGGGGTGGCATTGGTACAAGAGGGCCAGGGGAGACGAAACTGGAAACCGATAGAAGGCATATCAACCAGCGTATAAAAGAAATCAAGAAGCAGTTGAAGACGGTTGAAGCCCATAGGGAGAGATACCGGGCACAGCGCAAGCGCAACCAAGTCGTAAAGGTTTCATTGATTGGCTATACGAATGCAGGCAAATCTTCACTGTTCAACACAATGGCAAAAAGCGATACGTTTGAAGAAGATGCACTCTTTGCCACACTTGACCCTAAGACGAGGCAGATTGTATTGCCTTCTGGTTTCGAGTGCATCATATCGGATACGGTGGGCTTCATCCAAAACTTGCCGACGACATTGATTGAAAGCTTTAAATCGACGCTCGAGGAAGCGGCGGACAGTGATTTCATCATCCATGTCATCGACAACAGCACCGATGCGCTCGGTACCCACTACGATACTGTAAAGCAACTGATCGAACAGTTGGGGATGGATGACATACCGTCATGCGTGTTCTTCAACAAGACGGACATTGATGATGGGCGTTATCTGACGCCTGGAGAACCGCATGCCTATGTCTATAAGGACATGGCTGGAGAAGAGATTTTGGGCATATTGGAAGATTTCCTGAAAGAGACGATGGAAGCCTACCATGTCACATTGCCAATCTCTGAGCCACAGAAAGTCTATGACCTGAAACGTCATACAATCGTAGAAGAGGCGCTTTTGGATGAGGATGATGGATCCTACAGCTTCAAAGGCTTCGAACCACCAGGAGACTGGAGTAGAAGAATCGTTCAAAGAGGAGAATAAGTGTGAACCATACTGAAATAGCGAAGATGGTGTCTGACGCCGTCGAAGAGATTGACCCCATCATAAAAAAGAATAAAAAGATAGGACAGGCGAACTTCAATAAAGTCATGTCGGCGTTCTATGAAAATGGCGTCACCGAAAGTGACTTCAGCGGCACGACCGGTTACGGATACGATGACACAGGGCGGGATAAGCTCGAGGATATCTACAGCGCAGTGTTCCGCAGTGAAGATGCACTGGTCAGAAGCCAGATCATCTCAGGGACGCATGCCATCAGCCTGGTATTACTATCACTGCTTGAGTCCGGTGATGAATTGCTTTATATCAGTGGAGAACCGTATGATACTTTGGAAAAGGTGATAGGCACAAGTCATGACGATATCGGGAGTCTGATGGAAAAGGGCGTAGAATACCGCTCTGTAGATCTGGTCGACGACCATTTTGATGAAGAGGCGATTATGGCGGCAATCAATGAAAAGACCAAGATAGTCGCGATACAGCGCTCCCGGGGCTACAGCATGCGCAAATCTCTGACTATAGCTGAAATGGAAGAGATGATCCAAAAAATTAAAAAACAGCATCCTGAAGTGATCGTCTTTGTAGATAACTGCTACGGTGAGTTTGTGGAGACCCGTGAACCGATAGAAGCCGGAGCGGATGTAATTGCCGGCAGTCTGATAAAAAATCCAGGTGGCGGCATTGCGCCAATGGGAGGGTATGTCGCGGGCAACACGGATATCATTACGCGGGTAAGCTACAGGCTGACCGTACCGGGAATAGGCAAAGAAATGGGAGCAAGCCTAGATGGCCTCAAAGACATGTATCAAGGCTTTTTCCTGGCTCCGCACACGGTAATTGAAGGGCTTAACGGTGCGGTATTGACGAGCCACCTGTTGGCTTCGGTCGGACTCAAGACAGATCCACTACCAGATGCTGAGCGGACAGATCTGATCCAGAGCGTCACATTCAATACGGAAGAAGAGATGATCACTTTCACCCAAATGATCCAGAAGGCATCCCCGGTGAATTCCAAGTTCCTGCCTATACCGGATGATATACCAGGTTATGAAAACCCGGTCATCATGGCTGCAGGCACATTCATCCAAGGTGCATCCCTAGAACTGAGCGCAGATGGACCGATCAGAAGTCCCTACACAGTATTTGTACAGGGTGGGCTGGTCTTCGAGCATGTCGTCTATGCTTTGACCATGGCCATTCTGGAAATGGCTGAAAAAGGAATGATTGAACTATAGAAGAGGCGACCCCATAGGGGCCGCCTCTTTTATTTATTCCAATACTATTCAATGATATGACGATTCTGCCTTTTATGTCTAAGGAAGCCCAAGCGGGCATTGAATGCAATATTGAGTATAATCGCCGTCAGGCTTCCGAGGACGATGCCGCTTTCCGTTATGACAGCTAAACTGTCAGGCACGATCGCAAAAAGGTCGGGCAAAGCCGTGACGCCAAGGCCCATACCGATCGATATTGCAACGATCATCAGATTGTTCTGGTCCTCAAAGTCCACTTCTGGAAAGCATTTTAATGCCATATGAGACGACCATCCCGAACATTGCCAACATCGCACCGCCAAGGACTGGGGTTGGAATGGCCACTGCTACAGCACCGATTTTTGGAACGAGACCGAGCAGAATGAGCATGGTGCCTGCAATATAGATGATTTGTCTGCTTTTTATGCCTGAAAGCTGGACGAGGCCGACGTTCTGGGAATAGGTGGTGTAGGGGAAGGCATTGAAAATGCCACCGAGCAGGATCGCCCAGCCCTCTGCCCTGTAGCCTCTTTTCAAATCTTCTTGTCCGATATCCTCATCGCATATATCTCCAAGAGCAAAGTAGACACCAGTCGCCTCTATCAGACCGACGATTGTCACGAGCATCATCGTCAGTATAGGCACTATATTGAACTCAGGCAGCCCGAAATAGAAGACCCTGGGAAGATGTAGCCAACTGGCCGCACTGACTGCACTGAAATCCACCATGCCAAAAAAGCCACTGATGAAAGTCATGATCACTATACCGCATAGTATGGCAATCGATTTCAGGAAACCTTCTCCGAATCGGAACAGCACCAATATGACTGCAAGTGTACCGAAACCAAGTGCGAGATTCAGGCCTGATCCATAGTCGGCACTGCCCTGACCACCTGATATATCGTGCATGGCGACCGGCACGAGAGTAATTCCGATGATGGTCACTACGGAACCTGTGACCACAGGCGGGAAGAATCTGATCAGTCGGCTGAAATATTTGGCAATGACGACGACGAACAGACCTGCAGCAAGGATTGCTCCGTATATTGAAGGGATGCCGTAAGTATTGCCTATGGCGATCATCGGCCCTACAGCAGTAAATGTACAGCCAAGGACGACCGGGAGTCCGATGCCCGAATATTGCCTTTTCCAGGCCTGTAGGATTGTTGCGACGCCGCACATCATGATATCGATGGCAATGAGGTAGGTGAGCTGTGCGGGGGTCAAGCCGATGGCGGCGCCGACGATCAAAGGGACGACCACCGCGCCGGCATACATGGCAAGGATATGCTGGATGCCGAGTGAAAGTTTTTTAAGTGAAGACATCTGCATCACACTTCCACTCCAGACATGAAGGTTATCTCACCTTCCGTCAAAGAGGCGATCCGGGCAAGGGAATGGACATCGTATCCAGCAGTACGAAGTATTTCGCCGCCTTCCTGAAAGGCTTTTTCGATGACGATGCCGATACCGGTTACTGAAGCTTCAGTCTGTTCCACAAGTTCGAGCAGACCTTTAACGGCTTCCCCATTTGCCAGAAAATCGTCGATGATCAATACATTATCATCAGGTGAGATGAATTTCTCGGCGATGGCAATGGTATTCGTCTCATTTTTAGTATAGGAGAAAACACCTGCCGTTAGTAGTCCTTCATTCAAGGTCAACGACTGGCGCTTCCTTGCAAAGATCACAGGAATGCCGAGTGCAAGCCCGGTCATGACCGAAGGTGCGATGCCAGAAGATTCCAGCGTCAATATTTTAGTTATCCCGCGATCTCCGAAATGTTCTTTAAACGCTGCTCCAATTTCTTTCATAAGCGATGGGTCGATCTGATGGTTGAGGAAATGGTCGACTTTCAATACAGTATCTGAAAGTGCTGTTCCTTCATCCAATATTTTCTGTTTAAGCAACTCCATGAAATCCACTCCAAAATCATATTTTGAAAAAGCCAAAAGCACACATCATGAGATGAGCAGACTTCAAGTGGTTGCACAAGAGTTACTCACTCATAGTCAAGGCGTTTACAGCGCCCCGGTAGAAACTTGCAGGCCATATTCCTGCGATTATATGAGTGCTTTGTATTCAAGATGCTTATTATGATAACACAAAAAACGAACCTTTCAATAACGATAGTTAATTAAGTTCATTTTTCGATGTTAAATGGGCTATTTTAAACCAATAACTTTCGTAAATTGAAAGTTTAGGCTAAAAAAGTGCAGAAAAATATCCTTGTGACGTGAATCCATAAAATGAGCTTTTGGGTTCACATCGGCAAGGATGCTGTCTACTTCTCCAGTTGGAAATCTGTCAGGCAAGTCGAATCATTCTCATATGTTGAAAACGAGCCCTCGGTTTCATAGTCGCCATACGTGATGGTGATATCATATTCACGGTCCCGCGGCAGCCACAGATCTATAAAGCCATTCTCAAGAGTCTCCATATTTTCATCCACATGGACCTCTCCTTCTCCATCGGTAATCTTTACATGCATCTCCTTGGATACGAGTTCACCCTGACAGCCTGTCAGGCTATGGAATTCGCATGGGTGCGTGTAATTGATGAACGGTGCGATCGATACAAAAAATTCATGGTCAGGCAAGTCGTACCGCTCTTCCTGATTTTCGCCGATGATCAATTCGGAACCAGTGATGGAGGCTGCTTCTGCTTCTTTATTTGCACTGTATTGATCAACCTTTTCCTTTATGTCCATTTGACCATCTTCACCGCCGCATCCGGCAACAAAGAAAATAAGCAACACAAATGGTAATATCAGTCTCTTCATGATCAATCGCTCCTTCTGATCACCTATTTTAGCATGAATAAATGCGTCTGGAGCAAGATGTACGAAATGACACAATATAGTCAATATCCGCGCTTATATTGATAGGCTTCCAATAGGGTGACTATGACGTCCAGGGTGGGGGTTTCAAGAGCCCCTTTCCTGTCATGGAGATACTTTTGGATATAGGCATACTCCGTTTCCACCTCTGCCATGACGTCGTAGTACATGCTCGTCCCCATATCCGGATTATAATTTTTGTAGATTGTCATGGCCCTATCTATAAATTCCGGCGACACAATTTCCCGCTCGCTATTGACGATGGCCACACCTTCCTCAAGAAGGGCACGGGTCAATTGCGTCACAGACTGCAGATCAAAGATCTTCGATGTGTTTTTTGACAAAGCCGTTACAGAGTTGATGCCGAGATTGATCAGCAGCTTTTCATAGCGGATGCGTTCGAAATCTTCGCTTTTCTTTATCTCCAATTGTGTCTCGGGATGTTTTTCCAATGCTGTAATCAAACGATCAAGATTGGGATGGGGGTCATCCTCAATCAGTAGCGTGGCATCCTGGAAATGTTCAATTATGTCGTTTTTCTTCTGTCCACTGATATATACCACTGCAGGCACCGGGCGATTGAAATAGTGCTCATAGCCCATGCCGTTCTCACATAGGATGACCTCCGTTTCCCCATTGATGAGAGGGTGGAAAGTCTGGCTGATGCCTCTCAACGCCGTCGCCTTTACCGCAATGAATACCACGTCAAACGATCCGCCCTGATAGGCATCCATCGTCTCTATCCTGTAGGGATAGAAATGTTCCTCTCCCGCTTCAGAAATGGTGAATCCGGATTTCGGCTGCCTGCCGAACAGCACCGTATCATAATCGAGCATCTTCAGCTCCCGGGCGACGATACTGCCCACAGCACCTATGCCTATAACTGCAATTTTCATTTTTTAATCCTCCCGACGTATTTCGACCATCCAAATATATGGTAAACTAATTATAATATAATAGGCTTTAAATAAAAGGAGCAGTATGATGAAAACAACCAGTGAATGGAGTCAGATGAAACAAAATGGCGAAAAGATCACCATGGTGACCGCCTATGATTATCCGAGTGCAAAACAAAGCGAGGCAGCAGGGATGGACATGCTGCTTGTCGGTGACTCACTCGGCATGACGGTGCTTGGATACAAAAGCACGGTGCAGGTGACGACCGGAGATATGATCCATCATGCCAAAGCTGTCAGGCGGGGTGCCCCAGACACATATATGGTGGTCGACATGCCATTTGGTACGTATCACGCGGATGATGATACAAGCGTAAGAAATGTTCTGTCGCTTTATCAGCAGACAGACGCCAATGCCATCAAACTTGAAGGCGTAGATTGCCTGCCCGTCGTCAAACGGGCAGTGCGGGCCGGTGTACCAATCGTCGCGCACTTGGGACTGACACCGCAGTCAGTCGGCGTGACAGGATTTAAGATGCAGGCCGACACCCAGGAAGCGGCCATGCAGCTGATTGAAGACGCCAAGGCAATGGAGGCCGCTGGTGCATCATTGCTTGTACTTGAGGCGATTCCATCAGATCTAGCCCAGAGGGTGACGGAAGCCCTCACAATACCCACCATCGGCATCGGCGCAGGTAAAGAGGTGGATGGACAAGTGCTGGTCTATCACGATCTGCTCCAGTATGGCACCGAACGCCTGCCGAAGTTCGTCAGGTCGTATGCAGATTTCAATACTGCTGGGGTAGAAGGCCTCTCGGCTTATGTACAGGCCGTAAAGAATTCGGAATTTCCCGATGAAACCACCACTTATAAGAGAAAGGTTTTTGAAGAGTGATGAAAAATACAGATACGATAGAAGGCATACGCAACATATTAAAACCTTTAAGGACAGGGAGATTGCATTCGTGCCCACCATGGGGTACCTGCATGAAGGTCATGTTGCGCTTATAGAAGAAGCGAGGCGCAGGGGTGATACGGTAGTGGTCAGCATCTTCGTCAATCCCCTCCAATTCGGACCCGACGAGGATCTGGAAAGCTACCCGAGGGATCTCGAGCGAGACCTAGAAATATGCAGGCAAGCTGGAGTCGATGTGGTTTTCCATCCTTCTGAAGAAGAAATGTACCCAGAACAACCCGAACTTCAACTGTCCCTAAAATCCATGGCCTCGATACTTGATGGCGTCAGGAGACCTGGCCACTTTGAAGGGGTTGTGACCGTAGTCAACAAATTATTCAACATCATACGCCCGGACTTTGCGGTATTCGGAGAGAAGGACCGCCAACAGCTGATGATCATAAAGCGCATGGTTTTGGACTTCAACCATGAGCTCGAGGTGATTGGTGTGCCGACCGAGCGGGAACGTGATGGATTGGCAAAAAGCAGCCGGAACGTCAATCTCTCTCCAGCCGAACGCAATGAGGCCCCTGAAATCCACCGCGCGCTTGTAAGGGCGCAGGAAAGCATAAAACACGGCATGGTTGACGCTGAAGCTGTCAAAGAGGACATAAGGACCATATCGAATCGAAAACATCAGCGCACGTGGACGATCTACAGATCTACACCCATCCAAGACTTGATGCTGTTCAAAACATCGAGGGGGATGCTATAATATTCATTGCTGTAAAGTTCGAAAGAACACGGTTAATAGATAATATGTTGGTGATGAAATGATCAGAACAATGATGAATGGCAAGATCCATCGTGCAAAAGTTACAGAAGCAAACTTGAATTATGTCGGCAGTATCACAATTGATCCTGATTTCCTTGATGCGGCTGATATCCTTCCGAATGAGAAGGTCCAGATTGTCAATAACAATAATGGCGAGCGGATTGAAACATACGTCATCGAAGGCAAGCGGGGTTCGCGTGAAATATGCCTGAACGGGGCAGCAGCCCGCAAGGTACAGGTGGGGATATAGTCATCATCATCAGCTATGTTCAGTTGGATGACAGTGAATTGGAGGCATTCAAACCGAATGTCGTGCTGATGGGTGAAGACAATACAATCGTAGATGAGGCGTATTTCGAAGAGCGTCAAACCGAATATATTCCAGGATAAAGTAATTAGACGAAAGTTTAATTACTTTTTTTAAAATATATGAGGAGGGGAGGTGCCTGTATGATAAGAAAAGTGATGATGATCGTATTCCTATATTTCGTTTGGATATTTACGGCTCCTGTGCTGCAATCCTATGATTTTGAGGAAGGTATGGAGTTGTCCTATCTGCGTGGATGGCTCGAAGAGCACATTTATCCTTCTTACAATATGGATAAAATCCACCAGGTGAACAGCGATCAGACCCAGGAAGTGGAGATTGCGCTCGACAGTGAATATGATACTACCGGTAAAGAACATATCGGCTCGGAATATGAAGGAGAGTTCTACATTGAAAGTGAGCCAGGCGTGTTCCATATGGTATTGGTTAAAGATCAGAGGGTCGTCGGCGCCTATACAAACAGTGGGGACGTATCAGTCGAGACGATCAACATCGAAGGGTTGGACAGAGAACAGGTCGACTCCATATATGGTACTCCGGAATCAACCATCAAGAAGGGATGGAAGCGGCTGCGTGTGGATAATGAAGAATATGCAGTCTATGATATCAATGGCACATACGTCTATTTCTTCTATGATCTTCACAAATCGGATCAGGTGAACGGTCTGCTTGTCGTAGATAAAGAGGCCTTTGGTGAAAGCAGCGCCCTTTATAATCATCCTGAACCGGCGGATAATTCCAAAATGAACCATCTTCTCGTTAACGCAACCAACAGGAATACGGTCTGGAACCTCTATCATGGGACGAAGCGGCTTCAAAAGCAGCGCTTGGCCATAGCCGGGACATGGTTGAGAAAAATTACTTCAACCATGATTCCCCAGACGGCGTGACTTTGAAGGATCGGTTGGAGTCAGCTGATGTATCATACAGGATGGCAGGGAAAATATAGCGATGGGGCATACTTCGCCTATCTTCTCGCACCATAGCCTCATGAATTCACCCCGCACCGGGAGAACACATTGAAAGCCAGTTTTACACACCTGGGGACCGGCACAGCATATAATGAAGAAAATGTGCCTTACTATACGGAAAACTATATAAGAAAATAAAGAAGGCGACTATCTCATAGTCGCCTTCTTTCAATCCATTAGTGCCATCAGTTAAAGTCCACGATTTTGAATGCGTGATCGGTTTCGCATACTGTATATTCAACCGTCCCGCCTTCGATGCCGTTGGAAGTGATATGTTCATATTCACGGTACATCGTGACATTATATGTGCCGTTTCCCTTGTCTTCGATGCTCTGGACATCAACGGAATGAGTCGTATGATCGGCAAAATTGCCAGATGCACGGTTGTTGTCAAGATAGGATATGGCAGGGCTATCCTGCCCGATGTAATCCATCAGCCGGTTCGGGTGGCCATTGAAGAAGTTGGCGAGTTCATAGGCATATGATTCCATGAAAGTATCGAGATCCGGAGTGAAAGGGGCACCTTTCTTATCCATCTCATTGATGCTGATCGGTTCTTGGGTGCCATCCATAACAGCGAACGAATAGTCCACCATGCACTCAAGGCAGCCAATGTTCGGTGAGATCGGCAGCACATTTGTAAAGTTAAGATGGTGGTAGGCGAGGAATTTCTGCTGCATCGTAATACCTTCACAGTGCTCTGCAGCAAGACGATTCATGATGCATGCCTCACCGGCGGGATTTTGGATCATATGCTGTTCATAGGGGCCGGATGCAGAAGACCCGCCCATGGAAACTTCTTCCGTTTCTTCCTTCGTCTTTTCGTTTGTCGCCTCTTCCACCTGTTCCTCGGTCGCTTCCTCTGTTGTTTCCTCTTCGGAGTCTTCTTTCGCTTCCTCCGTAGACGCTTCACTTGTGGTGCCTCCTACGGCCGCTTCTTCAGTGGTCACTGCTTCAGTCGGCTGCTCTGTCGTTTCCTTTTCCGTATCCGTCATCGCTTCTTCAGCCTCATTGTCAGTGCCACCGCATCCTGTAAGCAAAAGCATAATCAGGGTCATCAATAGAATACTTAAGGACTTTTTCATCGAATGCTCCTCTCCATTTAGTCTTCGCTAAACTGCATCCCGTCCTTGTCACTTTCTATCCTTTATCTGGCTATAGTGGCAATATCCTTTAGAAAACTCTAGGCTAAAATGGGTTTTATATGTGTATTTCATGTCAGTTGGCGTTTTTTCACTTAGTGGCATATTACCGATGATGACAAAGTCGTCCCTTTCGAAATGAATGTGTCAACTTATGCATCAATCATCTGTGTAGACATTGGGGATTTATATTGATTGGCATCCACAAACTATTTAAGTTTCAAACTCCTCTTGTGCAATGATTTTTATATGGTTCCCGCGAATATTACTAGAAATGTTATTCAGGACGCGGGTAGATATATGGATTGCTGTTGCGCATGGACTTTAATGAATGTACGTGTGCCATCAGAAGCAATTTCGTTGATGATGCCATACCCAGCTGTCCGGTCTTCCCATGTCATGCTATCTGTAATGAAGATCGTATTGGATTCAATAACATAAATCGTATCCAATTTATTATGTATAATTTGGCTTTTATTCCATAAATACCTGTATTACATACATAGCCAAGTTGTATGGTTTCTAATCATCGAACTAGGGGAGAGGAACAGATTTATGTGTTTAAATACGAAATCATCTTTCAGGATCACTACCTTGAATGAAGCGAATACAAAGGAAGGCAGTGAAGAAACAGCGTATAGGCTGCCACACCGCCCAGAATGATCAGCTTCCCTATTAAAAAGTTTTCTCGTAGAAATAGAGCATACTTGAAATTTATTGCCTACTTCAGAGAGGTCACTGTAATTCCTCACTCCTTTTACTGCTTATGATTGCGTTAATTTCACCGCCTACTAGAATTATCAGAGAAGATAAATACAACCAGATCAGTAGAATGACGATGGTTCCAAGGTTTCCATAAATAATGGAGTAATCGGCGATACTCACATAGTATGAGAACCCGAGCGAAGCCAGTTGCCAGCCAACAACTGCAAATAATGTGCCGGGAAGGATGTCGAGAAAACGCAATTTCTTATTTGGCACAAAGTAATACAGACCTGCAACTAATGCCACTAGGATGATAGAACTGAAAGTCCAGCGGAAAGTGTTCCAATCCTGCAGGAAACTGGGGTCGACTCCTAACATGGAAGAAATGGATAACCCGATTCCGCTTCCAAACACCAATAATATTAAAGAGATGATCACGCCTAGGATCATACCGACGGTGAGCAGAATTGCAACACCAAATGCCCTAAGGAAAGGCCTGCTCTCTTCCACCCGGTGCGCACTGTTCAATGTCCGTGCCAATGCACTGGCACCCATTGCGGACAACCATAAAGTCGCTACCATACTGATCGACAACAAGTCACCTCTTGTAACCTCGAGCACATGATACAAATTGTCTTCAATCAACTGCATTGACCCTTCTGGCGCATACGGACTGATGATATCCAGTACAGTCCCGGTTGAGAGTGGCAGGAATCGCATTAAGGTAAATATTAGGATTAAAAATGGAAATATCGCAAGCAGCAAATAATAAGAAAGCTGGGCAGCCATATCAAACACTTTATCTTTTAAGGAATAGTGGACCAACTTTTTGAAAAAAACCTTTATCCGGATTGCCATTTAAAATTCCTCCGGTCCTATTCATTTTGCAGAACATACAGGATAAATCCCCAACAATTGTGGTGTGGATTGTGCTTTAAAAAAGGGGTTTCAGCATGTTAATCCATACCCGGCTTCTGATGCTTCTACTCTAGACCAGCAATGGGGAAGCCAATCTTCCTTCGTCTGAACTCTAATGAGTCCCTCATGCATATTAAAAAGATAGAATATGATTCCATTGAAGTATTGTGGAAAATAAAAATTGAAAAATAATGTTTCGCCTATCGGAATAAGGGGAAAATAGAGGAGCGGGCTTATATATTTAAATATAGAATAATCTTTCCAGATCACCATCCTGAATGAAACAAGAACGAGGGGATGCAATTGAAACATAAAACAGAAGACAAGCAAACGCAAGATCCAAAAGATATTTTAGAACAAATCAGAATCATACTTGATAGATAAAACATTCGAAACAAAGGATATTGACAGGATGGATACGGAAAGACAAAAGGGCGCATCTTTACGATGCGCCCTTTTATATATGAAATTCTTTAAAATGCACGGAACAGTCCAACGACTTTGCCGAGTACAGCGACACTGTCCAAGATGATTGGTTCCATTGTCGTGTTTTCAGGCTGCAGCCTATAGTAGCCATTCTCCTTATAGAAACGTTTGACTGTTGCTTCATCGTCATCCGTCATTGCGACGATGATATCGCCATTATGGGCAATGTTCTGCTTGCGTACTATCACTCTATCCCCATCATGGATGCCTGCATCAATCATGCTGTCCCCAGCTACATTGAGGAGGAATATCTCACTGTTGTGGTTCGCTGTGAAATGTTCGGGAGAGGGAAGTACTCATCGATATTCTCTACGGCAGTAATCGGCAGCCCGGCTGTAACCTTACCGAGGACCGGGACATGGATTACGGCACCATGGCTCTCGTTCTCTTCCGTGATGACTTCGATTGCCCTAGGTTTTGTCGGGTCCCTTTTGATGAAGCCCTTTTCCTGCAGTTTAGCCAGATGGCCATGGACAGTCGAGCTCGATTGGAGGCCGACTGCATTGCCGATTTCCCTGACACTCGGCGGATAGCCTTTATCCTTCACTGTGGATTTGATGAATTGGTATATTTGTTTCTGCCTGTCTGTTAGCGCCTTCATAGTTATTACCTCCGCCTTGTTGTTGTTTAAATTTTATCATATGAGAGGGCATCTTACAAACATTTGTTCGCTCTTCCATTGACCCGGAACAGGCGTTCTGTTAATATGTTTATACAAACATATGTTCTGGAGGTAGTAATGATGACATTGAGGGAATTTAAACTATTAGGTATGGTCTTTATATTTGTTTTCGCTGCTGGCCTCATTTTCATGTTGGATTCCCACAAGGAAGGGAATAGTAATTCTGAAGTTGTCTATATAGATGAATACCAGGTCGTCACACATGACGATGCACCCCCGCCTGTAGAGGAGACGGATCTATCGGCTGAAGAATACGCCGAGCGCAGCAATATGGAGCAGTTGATGGAAATGATTGGATTCATAAGATGACTTTGAAGTGTGGTAATGGTACCACACTTTTTTTTATGGTAGATTATAAGAAAGTGGACAGGAGGGCTGCTATGTTAGACAAAGATAAAATTCAGCGGATCAATACGCTCGCTGCCAAAAAGAAGTCGGGCAGCATTACAGGGGATGAACGCTCCGAACTGAAAGGTTTGAGGGAAGAGTATCTTAAAAACTTCCGCTCTTCATTCAAGAAGCAGGTGGAGAACACTAAAGTCGTCGACCCTGAAGGCAATGATGTGACCCCTGAAAAGGTAAAGAAAATCCAAGCAGATAAAAATAAGAATTCATAAAGGAGTATGCGCAAATGACTTTTGACAAGACAGACCAACTAGCTATCAACACAATCCGCTCACTATCCATCGATGCGATCGAAAAGGCGGCATCCGGCCACCCGGGCCTCCCTATGGGGGCTGCACCGATGGCCTATACACTCTGGTCCCGTCATCTGAACTTCAACCCGAACTCAATGGACTGGTTCAACCGTGACCGTTTCGTATTGAGTGCGGGCCATGGGTCCATGTTGCTGTATAGCCTGCTGCACTTGAGCGGTTCGCTTGAAATGGAAGAGCTGAAGAACTTCAGGCAGTACGAGTCGAAGACGCCTGGACACCCTGAATTCAAACATACCGAAGGTGTGGAAGTGACGACAGGACCATTGGGTCAAGGCTTCGCAATGAGTGTCGGTATGGCGATGGCTGAAAAGCACCTGTCAGCCCGCTTCAATAGGGATGGCTATGATGTGATGGACCACTACACTTATGTCATCGCGAGCGATGGTGACCTGATGGAAGGTGTCTCCCATGAAGCGGCATCACTGGCCGGCCACTTGGCGTTGGACAAACTGATTGTGCTTTATGACTCAAACGACATATCGCTCGATGGCGATCTCGACATGAGCTTCTCAGAAGATGTGGGCACACGTTTTAAAGGGTATAACTGGCACTACATCAAAGTGGAGGATGGCAATGACTGCGATGCCATAGATAAAGCGATAAAGAATGCCAAGGCATCAAACCGCCCGACACTTATCGAAGTGAAGACGATCATCGGCTACGGTTCCCCGAACAAGCAAGGCAAAAGCGCCTCACACGGTGCGCCGCTCGGTGAAGAGGAACGCAAGGCAGCTTTTGAATATTATGGATTGGACCCGGAGAAGACATTCGATGTCGATCCATCGGTCTATGAACGCTTCAGTGAAACGATGAAAACAAGAAGCAATGAAAAGAAGAAGCATGGAATGAAATGCTTAAAGGCTACAAAGAAACGCATCCAGAACTGCACGCTGAACTCGAGGATGCCATCAACCACCGTCTACAGGAAGATTATGATAAGGATATGCCTTATTATGAAGCAGGGGAAGAGAAAGCCACACGTGCGGTCTCAAGCGATATGATACAGGCGCTGTCTGATTCCGTTCCGACATTGTTCGGTGGTGCCGCGGACCTCGCCAGCAGTAATAAGACCAATGTGAAGGATGAAGAAGACTTCGGCCCTGATAATTATGCGGGACGGAACATTTGGTTTGGCGTCAGGGAATTCGGTATGGCGGCTGCCTTGAATGGCATGGCAGCGCACGGCGGCCTTCGTCCTTACGGTGGCACGTTCTTCGTCTTCAGTGACTATTTGAAGCCAGCTATGCGTTTGAGCGCGCTGATGAAACTGCCTGTAACTTATGTACTGACTCATGATTCAATCGCAGTAGGGGAAGACGGTCCGACGCATGAACCGGTAGAACAGCTTGCTGGTCTGCGCGCCATCCCGAACCTCAATACAATCAGACCGGCAGAAGGCAATGAGACACGTGCCGCCTGGAAGATAGCGATGGAAGCTGAAGATGCACCGACGGCCCTTGTGCTGACACGTCAAAATGTCAAAACGATAGATGTGCCATATGACGTTGTTGAGGAAGGGGTCAAAAAAGGTGGCTATATTGCCTACGACGAAGGGGATGATGCGATCCTATTCGCTTCCGGAAGCGAGCTGCCATTGGCTGTGGATACAGCAGAGCAGCTTAATGCACAAGGTGTAAAAGTGAAAGTCGCCTCCATCCCGAATATGCAGCAGTTCCTGAAACAGGACGAAGCCTATATCGAAAGTGTATTGAACACGCATATAGAAAACCGGACGGCCATTGAAATGGCAGCCAGCCTGGGTTGGCACCGCTTCATCGGCATGAAAGGCAAATTGCACACAATCGATACGTTCGGTGCGAGTGCGCCTGGCGACATAGTCGTCGAAAAATATGGATTTACCGTCGAACGGATACTGGAGACGGTGATGGAGAAATAATCTGTTGAAAAACACCTGTTTTTGATGTAGACTTTATACTGTTCTACGAAGAAAGAGGTGAGCAGTTTGGCTACATGGATCTGGATACTGATTGTTATTGTTGCACTCATCGGTGGCGTTGCCCTTGGTTTCTTCATGGCACGGAAATATATGATGGATTACCTCGAAAAGAATCCACCTATCAATGAAGAGATGCTCAGAATGATGATGATGCAAATGGGACAGAAACCTTCCCAGAAGAAAATCAATCAGATGATGACGATGATGAATCGCAGTGCCGATTCAAAATCAACAAAAGAGCGTATGAAAGCATCAAAAAAATAAAGATGAACCCTTCTATTATAGAAGGGTTTATTTTTATGCTTAAAATATTTCAATTTTCGAAATATATGATAGAATTTAATTGCAGTCAACAATAAGGGGGGATGGCATGAAAGTCTTCAAAAAGTTGGGGTGGTTCTTTAAAAGGGAACGGAAAAACTACATCGCCGGCATCATCATGCTGATACTCGTTGCATTGATGGAACTGGTGCCCCCGCAAGTCATAGGATGGGTCATCGACGGCATAAGGCAGGAAACGCTGACCGGAGGGAGACTGGGGCAATTCATCATTCTGCTAATAGTAGTGGCCGTCTTGACATACATATTCAGATACTTCTGGCGCATCATGATTTTCGGGGCGAGTTACCGCCTCGGGAAGATTCTTCGGTCTTCACTCTACAATAAATATTCACAGATGAGCCCTTCATTCTATCAGAAGAAGCGCACCGGGGACTTGATGGCCCATGCCACCAATGATATACAAGCAGTCCAGGCGACTGCCGGTGCCGGCATTCTAACCATTGCCGATTCACTGATCACCGGAGGGGCGGTACTGGTGACGATGGCCGTTACAATCAGCCCCAAACTGACATTGATGGCGATGATTCCGTTACCGTTCATGGTGATATTGACGAGCTATTACGGTACTCTCTTAAACCGCGGTTTCAAGAAGGCACAGGCTGCCTTCAGCATGCTCAACGATAAGACCCAGGAAAGCATATCGGGCATCAAGGTGACCAAGACGTTCGGATATGAGTCGCATGACCAGGAAGACTTCAGGAAGTTGAGTGATGATGTCGTCGATAAAAATCTAAAAGTATCAAAAATCGATGCGCTGTTCGATCCGACGATAATGACAGTGATTGGGGCGAGTTACTTCATCTCCATATTTTTCGGGGCACGCATGGTGCTTGACGATGCAATCACCGTCGGACAGCTGGTCACATTCACAACCTACCTCGGCATGATGGTCTGGCCGCTCCTTGCGCTTGGGATGTTCTTCAACCTGATTCAAAGGGGGAGCGCCTCCTACGCCCGTATAGAGAAAATCATGGAAACGAAAAATGATATCGGGGAAGAATATCTGATAGAAGATCAGCCTGAAGGAGACATTCACTTTAACATCGGCGCATTTAATTTTCCAGGTGAAGATTCAGGTGGAGTACGGGATGTGCGTTTTACAATTGAGAGAGGCGCGACGGTCGGTATAGTCGGCCGTACCGGTTCTGGCAAAAGCGCATTGCTCAGGCTCCTGCTCCGCGAATTTGATACGGTCAACCCGGAAGATATCGTCTACGGCAGCCATCCGCTAAGAGACTATAACATCAGCAATCTGAGGGCGCAGTTCGGTTATGTGCCCCAGGATCATTTCCTCTTCTCCACGACGATCCGCAATAATATCGCGTTCAGCAATCCAGAAATGGATGATGCACAAATCCATGAAGCGGCGCGCCTCAGTCAGATACATGATGATATAGAAGCATTCGCCCACGGCTACGAAACCGTTGTCGGGGAGCGTGGCGTATCATTGTCCGGAGGGCAGAAACAGCGCATATCCATTGCGCGCGCACTGATTCTCGATCCTGAAGTGCTGATACTTGATGACTCATTATCAGCCGTCGATGCAGAGACCGAAGAACGTATACTTGAGAGCCTGCAATCCAACCGGCGCGGCAAGACAAACATCATTACCGCACACCGCATGAGTGCTGTCAGCCATGCAGATCTGATCATCGTCATGGACGCCGGCACCATAATGGAGATGGGTACGCACGACACGCTGATGGCGGAGCAGGGCTGGTACCACGACACCTATAACGCGCAGGCGCTGCGTGAATCTCTGAAGAGTTCCTTGGAAGACATGGCTGAAGGGAGGCGGAATTAGATGGAGAACGACACTCTGAATCTAACATTCAATGATCAGAAGGATGTTCTGATTCGTCTGATGAAATATACGCTGCCTTTCAAAGGTGTGCTGACATTGGGGTTCCTTATGCTTGCGGTATCCACTGCAGCAGGCGTGGCCACACCTTACCTTGTCATGATCTTCATTGATGATTATTTGACACCAGGCGTGTTTCCGGAGCAGGACATCATGTGGCTGATCGTCCTTTTCGCCATCGTCCAGATACTCGGGGCAGTCACCACATACATGAACATCTACCTCTTCCAGTATTTGGCGTTCAAGGTGATCCAGCAGCTGCGGATCGATGCTTTTGAAAAGATCGGTCGTCTTGGCATGCGCTATTTCGATAAAGTGCCTGGAGGCAGCGTCGTCTCACGCATCACAAATGATACGGAAGCCATCGTCGATATGTTCATCGGTGTCTTGGCAACGTTTCTTATGGCGATCTTCATGGTCATTTCAAGCTTTGTGATGATGTTCATCCTGGACATCAAGTTGGCTTTGTTTGCACTGCTTTTCATGCCTGTGATTGCTGCCATTTTGGCAGTATACCGTAGGTATTCAGCGAATTTCTTCTCCCATGCACGCCAGCTTTTGAGTGAGATGAATGCGAAGTTGGCAGAATCGATAGAAGGCATGAAGATCATCCAGGTGTTCAATCAGGAGCGGCGTCTGCAGGAAGAATTCAATACGATAAATGAAACGCATTATAAATACAATATGAAGAACGTCAAACTCGATGGGTTGCTCCTGAGGCCCGCGATCAGCATGATCTATGTGCTTGCCATCGCAGTGATACTTGGCTATTTCGGGTTGCTAAGCTTTGAGTCGACCGTTACAGCCGGTGTCGTCTTCGCCTTTCTGCAGTATATGGAACGGTTCTTTGAACCGATCAACCAGGTCAGTCAGAATCTGAACATTTTTCAGCAGGCACTCGTATCCGCAAGCCGGGTGTTCACCTTGATGGATGATGAGCGCCTGGAACCGGTCCAAGATAAGGATGAGGAAGCGGAGATCACCGATGGACATATCGAGTTTAAAGATGTGACCTTCAGCTATGACGGTGAGGTGGATGTGCTGAAGCACATCACATTTACAGCCAGGCCGGGTGAGACTGTGGCATTGGTCGGACATACCGGTTCCGGCAAGAGTTCCATCATTAACCTGTTTATGCGCTTTTATGAATTCAATCAAGGCGATATCACCATCGATGGACATTCCATCAAGAAAATGCCGAAAGGCGAACTGAAGCAGAAGGTCGGACTGGTGCTGCAGGACCCATTCATCTTCTATGGCACCATTGCTTCAAACATCCGACTGTACCATCCCGATATGACATTTGAAGCAGTGAAGGCCGCAGGGGAGTTCGTCTACGCGGAGAAATTCATAAACAATCTTCCGGGCGGCTATCAGCATAGAGTGATCGAAAAGGGCAGTGCTTTTTCAAGCGGACAGCGCCAGCTGATCGCATTCGCCCGGACGATGGCGATAGACCCTAAAATATTGATTCTTGATGAAGCGACGGCAAATATCGATTCCGAAACAGAGGAACAGATCCAACATTCCTTGGAGAAGATGCGTCGGGGACGCACGACGCTCGCGATTGCGCATAGATTGTCGACCATACAGGATGCCGACCAGATCCTGGTGCTCAACCGTGGTGAAATTGTCGAGCGCGGTACGCATGACACGCTGATCCGTGAAGGGGGCATCTACCATAAGATGTACCAGTTGCAGAATGGCCAGCAATAATTGTCATACAATGTTCGCATATTCAGTCCCATAGAATATCTAAACTGAGAGGATGTCTGATAGAATGATATCTGATTGGGGTTTTTCTATGGGTAGTGAAGTGACATTCCTTCTCGCATTTGGTGCAGGCGTACTCAGCTTCGTCTCCCCATGTGTACTTCCGGTCTTCCCGGCTTTCATCTCCTACATAACAGGTATGAGCTATAATGAAGTGGAAAACCAGAAGTTCAATGTGCGGGCGATCCTTCATACTTTATTTTTCTTGATTGGATTCAGTCTGATTTATATCGCACTCGGATTCGGCACCGCATTCTTTGGTGGATTATTGATAGAATACTCGAATCTGATCCGTCAACTTGGTGCCATCCTGATCATAATATTCGGTCTTATTGTAACCGGTGTACTGAACTTCAACTTTTTGATGAAGGACAGGAAGGTCCAGTTTAAAAACAGACCATCCGGTTTCTTTGGTTCCATTCTGATCGGCATGGCTTTTGGTGCAGGATGGACGCCGTGTAACGGTCCGATCATCGGTGCAATATTCGCGATGAGTGCATCTGAACCGAACAATGCCCTTATGCTGATGGTCGTATACTGCCTTGGTTTTGCAGTACCGTTCTTTACACTGAGCTTCTTCGTGTCGCGGACACGCTGGATGCTGAAATATTCAAACCGTATCATGAAGATCGGTGGCGTCATCATGATTATGATGGGTGTATTGCTCTATTTTGATGGACTGACGCAGATCATTATTGGCTGCAGCCGTTCTTCGGCGATTTCCAGGGGTTTTAGGCCATGGGCATTGAAAGCATTTTGTTTACAGCCGCATCCATTATGGCTGTCATCATGGGTATTGGTGCCATAATCGTCAGGCAGCGTGCGGCCAAACGACCGCTGACGTTACGCAAGATCATCATACCACCGGTGATGATGTCGACCGGCGCCTTGATGTATGTATTCCCATATTTCAGGCTCAGCGCTTCCGAAATCTTAGAAGCAGTGGCAATGGGACTCATCTTTTCCGTCCTGCTCGTCGTCACCACCCGTTATGAGGAGAAGGGCGGCGAGCTATACGTCAGACAATCGAAACTCTTCCCCGTCATACTGGTCGGGTTGCTTGTCCTTAGGATCGTACTGAAGACCATCCTGTCCATGAGCATCTCCCCGGTGAAATCGGTGGGATGTTCTTCCTGCTCGCCTTCGTCATGATCATAATATGGCGTCTGTCGATGCTGGTGAAATTGAAGCAATATGAAAAGCAGCAGATCAAGTCAACTTGATCTGCTGCTTACTTTTTCTGTCTGCTCAAATATGGAGAATTTCTGCTTTTCATCATCGGCATATTCGAAGAGCGCCTCATACGGTGTATAATCAATGTCCAATTCATTGAGTTTCTTTTTCATGAATTTGTGATCACGCTTTGGCGTGGCAATGATATATCCTTTCATGATGTGGTCCAAAGTGATCTTTTTAGCGCCCTCATCAAGGGCGATCTTTGAAATTCTACCTGCAATCCGTTCCTTTGCCACATCCCTGAATAGTTCCGGCACAGGAGTGACAAGCTCATTCAGCATGGATTTAGCTTCGTCGTGCCACAGGGGTAGCGCCTTATCTATATAAAACGCCTGCCAATCGAGTTCACTATATCCATCTCCCTTTGGCATACGCTTCAAAAATTTCCTGAACATGAAATATCCGCCGATTACCATGAGCCCCAACATGATGAAGGTCCATAGTGCAATCAGCCACATAAATAGATCGTCCATTGCCTCACCTCATGGCTATTATAAGAAATAAAAAGAATATTGTCCATCTAATCATCCCCTTCGATATATAAGGCGAAGGAGGTGAAGGACATGTTGAAAAACTTAAGTGCGAAGTTCTACTTTTTTGAAGCAGATGGAAAAGGCGGGGAAAAACTCCGCTTCAGATCTGTCAGAAACCTGGAGTTGTCAGCGACTGATGCAGATATCAATGCAGCAGCCGAGGTGTATCAAGTGTTGACGAATGATGTATATGCAATCGTCGAGAAGGAACAGACTTACGTCATCAATTAATAAGGGGGATAAACCATGACCAAGAAACTCGTCATCGTCTTCAACACATCGGCAGACCGCCGGTTTACACTGAACATCAGCAACCCGAAGGATAACCTGACAGAAGAGGCCATACTCCTCGAGGCCAGAAGCTTATGGACACAGGTGTACTGGCACCATCACAGGGCAAGCCGGTGTCTGTCCATTCCGCTAAAATCGTCGAACAGAATGTAACCGAGATAATCTAGCATGGAATGGGTACCATTAGTCAGTGATGTTGGATTTCCGGCAGTGATCACATTCTTTCTGCTCTATAGGATGGAGCAGAAATTGGATGCTCTCATCATATCCATCAGACAGCTGCATTGAAAAAGCGCCCCCCAACTTACTTGGGGGGCGTTTTTCTTGTATAATCAAAAGATACGAGGTGATAGGAAAATGAAAATTCTACATACAGGAGATTGGCATATAGGAAAGCGGCTGAACGGCATGGATCTTATTGAAGATCAGCAACATATGCTCGAACAGATACTCGATTGCGTAAGGCAAGAGGACATCGATGTCCTCGTCCTCGCAGGGGACGTCTTCGACCGCGCCAACCCTTCCCAATCTGCATTGAAGCTGGTGAATGATTATCTGTATAAGATAAATATAGAGGAAAATGTCCCCGTCCTGGCGATCAGCGGGAATCATGACAGCCGCTCGCGCCTTGACTACGGCAGCTACTGGTTTGCCAAGAGCGGTTACCACATGCGCACATCAATCGACGACATTACGACACCAATAAAAATGGGGGACCATCACTTCTATATGATTCCTTATCTGGATGTTCTGGAAGCGAAAGTCCATTTTCAGGACGACGGGATAAAAACCCATCACGACGTCTATGTCCGCATCACAGAACAGTTATCGAAAGTGATGGATAAAAGTGCCTTCAATATAGTCGTCGGCCATATGTTCATTTCTGAAGGCAAGGCATCGGAGTCAGAGCGGCCGCTGTCGATAGGGTTGTCAGAAGAGGTCGGTGCAGAACTGTTTGAAGCATTTGATCTTGTGTTGCTCGGTCACCTGCATCATCCCTTTGCCATTACCCATGAGAAGATATTCTACAGTGGCTCGCTGCTTAAATATTCCTTCTCGGAAGTGAGCCAGCCGAAAGGATATCGTATCATCGACACAGATGGTGGGGTGCAATGCCGCTTTGTGCCACTTGCTGTGAAGCGTGACCTCATTCATTACACTGGAACATTCGATGATGTCATTGAAGAAGCGATCCATTTTGATGATAAGGAAGCATATTTCAAATTTGAATTGTCTGGCATGTCGCACATCAATGACCCCATGTCCAAGATCAAGATGATATACCCGAACACATTGGAACTGAGGCCCATAAAAGAAGTCAGCGAAGAAAGCATGAAGGCTGTTGATGCGGGCAGTTCGACCGACGGGGAGATATTCGGTTCATTCATCGAGAACATTTTCGGTGAATCACCGAGCCGTTATCAGACAGAAATATTCAATAACTATTTCAAAGGTGATATAGATGAAACCGATACAGATTAGCATGCATTATTTCGGCCCGTTCGAGAAAGAAACGATAGACTTCACTAAAGTCAAAGACAGCATGTTCCTGATCAGCGGCAGGACAGGATCCGGCAAAACGATGATTTTTGACGCCATCACCTATGCGCTCTACGGCACACTGTCGACAAGAGATCGTACCGAAGGTTCGGTCAGAAGCCAATTTGCGACGGATGATGATATCAGTTCGATTCGGCTGCAGTTTGAAATACGCGGACGTACATATACAGTGGAGCGTACGCTGTCCTACCACAAGGCGGGTCGGAAGACCCCGGTCCCACCAAAAGCGGTATTGTACAGCGGGGAAGGTGAGGTGATCGACAGCAGCATCAACGGCGTCAAGCAATCGATCATGGATATCATCAAGTTGAATGCGGACCAGTTCAGGCAGATCCTCGTACTCCCCAGGGTGAATTCAAGAGACTGCTCACTTCTTCCAGCGAACAGAAGCAGGAGATACTGCGCACCCTTTTCCGGACGGAACGCTTCGTCCAGTTCGAAAACAAACTCAATGAACTGAAGAAAGAGAAATTGAAGGATACTGCAGTGATGGAGACCAAAATACAGGAGCTCTTCAATTCCTTGAGCGGGGATGAACATGACGCGGTCAAGAGCCTGATGGAAGCGGACTATCCCACATCAGCCAAAAGGGTAGAAGCAATCAACCAAATCCAGAAGCTGCTGGCAGAAAAGCTTGAAGCAGTGATTACAGAAGCGACCAGCCAGCAGAAGGTGTTTGAAACCATCAAAAAAAGGTTGGACGCCAAGGAACTGCATAACACAAGGGTGAAGGAACTGCAGGAGATTGCAGACGGATTAAACAAGTTGGAGAGCCGGAAATCCGAGATGGAAGAATTGGAGAAGGTATTGGCGGACTACCGGGTCGCCAAAGAGAAGGAATATGCACTCAAAAAGAGAGTGACGCCCTTGCTGAGCAGAAAAGGCTTGACTTGAGCCTGAAGGAATTGACCGAAGTGCAGCAGATTTCGCAAAAAAAGCATGCGGATCATCTTGCAGAATATGAAGAATTGAAGGCCGCTGGAGACCGCTACGCTGGGTTGGAGAAATGGTTGAACCGGACGGAACGTTTCATGTCGGACGCACACATTCGGGAAAGTATCTCTGGAATCGAAGCGTTGCAGCGGGCTAAAACCGACAGTGAAGAAACGTCGCAAGCGCTGGCACGCCAGATTGAAGAACTGAAGGGGCGCATGCACGAAGACGCATGGAGCCGAGAAGCATCAGATCGGCTGGCTCGGGCCGTCTTCGAAAATGAAAAGGAGAGGATGGCGCTTGATGTTGCCATCAAAGAAGAGCAAGATAACCGGCGCAATGATGAAGAGAAATCCAAGATAGATGAAGAACTCCTTCAATTGGAAAAGCAGTCTGAAGAAACGAAAGAAAAACTGGAAAAGCTGAAACGCAGCGTAGAGGATAAGTTCTCGACTGAAGATGGTCATCATATCAGCCATCTTCTACAGCACCTTGAAGTCGGTCATGACTGTCCAGTGTGCAGGCAGCCGGTCCAGACATTACCGCACGATGTGGAAACGCTGACTGAGGCTGAAGAGGAGCGTCTGAAAACCCTCAATGATGCAATGCAGCACCTGGCCGAGCGCCGATCGGAACTGCAGGCGAAACGTAGAGTGATGGAAGAGATGACGCCTGATAAGAAGCGGGTGGATCTGGAAGTGCTCAAAAAGACTTATGCAGATCTTGAATCGGCTTATCAACAGCTTAAGCAAGATCAGCAGGCAGATTCTGCGAAGTACCAGAGGCAGTCTGAGTATAATGAAGAATACAAGCGCCTGGAACAGCGGTTGGCGGACGGCAGAGTTAATGAGAATAACATCACCCACCAGCTGCACCGGGCCCAGGAATTGAAGGATATGTTCATAACCGAGACAGGTTACGAGCAGTTCGAAGCATTCGCGCAAGCCTTCAAAGAAAAACGCAAAGAGGTTGATGGATACCGCCACCGTCTGCAGCAAAACGAATCCGTGCGCCTTACGACGAAGGATGAGCTTGCCAGAATGGAAGAAAAGACCGCAGCGTTAAACGAACAGGCGGTGAAAGTGCAACAGACACTGTCTTCCCTGACACCTGAGATAGATCAATTTACCCATGAAGTATCGATGGATCGAGAAGAATTGATCAGAATCTCGGAACGCACTGACATCGGTGAAATTGAGACGGCGATCAAATCCTATCATCGTGAAAAAGAAGTGGCACTGGATAGGAAACGCCATCTGGAAAGTCAGATGGATGGCCGTGAATGGATGGATCCATCCGGGAGCAGGAAGAACTCGCAGCTATAGAAAAGCATCTCGAGTCCCTGACGGAATCCCGGGCGAAGCTAAACGCCCAGATTGAGCATAACGATAAGAATCTAAAGCGGATTAACGATTTGATCGACCAGCATGAAGCGGCCCTCGAAGAGACGCAAGCCCTGCTGGCACTGGCTGACGCGGTAGCCGGCAGGAACGATCAGAAGGTCTCTTTGGAGCGGTTCGTATTGACCTATTACCTGGATCGCATACTGCAGATCGCCAATGTCCGGCTCCTTGAGATGACGGGGCACAGGTATGAACTGAGGCGGAGCACCTCACGCAGCAACCGGAAAACCGGACTCGATATCGAAGTGTTCGATTTCTACAACAATCAGCCGAGGCATATTTCTTCCCTGTCCGGCGGTGAATCATTTCAGGCGGCACTGACGCTCGCACTTGCACTGAATGAAGCATTGCAGCAGGAGTCCGGGGGCATCAGTTGGAAACGATGCTGATCGATGAAGGGTTCGGTACCCTCGACCCCGAAACATTGGATGTAGCGGTGAATACGCTCATCGACCTGCAGACGACGGGCAAGATGGTCGGCATCATTTCGCATGTGGAAGAGTTGAAGACACGCATGGAGCATATACTCGAAGTCGATGCCGCCAATGAACGCAGCGTTACTCGTTTCAAGTAGATCCAAGTTCAATTCCAAGGAAGTAGTGAAGATATGAAACAAATGAAGACGAGTCCAAAGATGGTGCTGATCGCGACATTATTGATGGGGTCATTCCTCGTCCTGCTCAATCAGATGCTGCTTGTCACTGCAGTCCCGCCGATCATGAATGACTTCAATGTACCGTTCAGCACTGCACAATGGCTGACGACGGGGTTCTTCCTCGTCAATGGCATCATGATTCCAGTGTCAGCATTCCTGATCAACAAATTCACTTCGAGGACGCTCTATCTGACCGGCATGATGATCTTCATCACCGGTACGCTGCTCGCCGCCTTGTCGCCAGTCTATTCGGTTCTGCTTATCGGGCGGGTGTTCCAGGGTCTTGCAGCAGGCGTCATGATGCCGCTGACACAAGTCATCCTGCTGACCCAGTTCCCGCTTGAACAGCGTGGCAAGGCGATGGGCTACTTCGGCCTGGTCATCGGTCTGGCACCAGCCATCGGCCCACCACTTGCTGGATATATCGTAGGAATATGGCCATGGCGCGCACTGTTCTTCATCGTGCTGCCGCTGGTATTATTGAATTTCGTCCTGGCTTTGGTTTCCATGAAGAACGTTACCCAGCAGACGGATCCAAAAGTCGACTTGCCGTCGATTGTATTATCTACATTCGGCTTCGGAGGACTGCTCTACGGATTTTCGATTGCCGGTACGAGGGGATGGACAGATCTGCTCGTAATATTCTCGATTGTGGTTGGTCTGCTGTTGGTGCTGGTGTTCGCGAAGCGACAGCTGAAGCTTAGGCAGCCCATCTTGGAAATGCGCGTGTTCAAGAATCGGCACTTCCTCTTGAGCTCGCTGATCGGTGTCGTGGTATTCACTTCAATGGTCGGGGCAAACAATATATTGCCCGTCCTGATGCAGGATATGCTCGGCTATTCGCCGTTTGAGTCAGGACTTGCGCTATTGCCTGGTGCACTGCTCATGGGGCTGACGATGCCGGTTGCGGGTACATTGTTCGATAAATTCGGTATACGGATTCTGACATTTACCGGACTGGCTCTGATTCTGGTCACGTCCATATTGTTGTCGGACCTTACGACCGAATCCACGTTCCGCTACATCACAATCATCTACACCTTCAGGCTATTGGGGACAGGATTGACGATGATGCCGCTCACCACATTCGCCATGAATGCACTTAAGGATATATTGATTCCGCATGGCACCGCCATGAACAATACGATGCGGCAGATCGGCGGTTCACTCTTTACCGCAATGATGGTCACCATCATGACCGGTGTGACCCTCCGACTCTCAGACGGCTCACCAACGGCGATGGAAGAAGTCACAGGGGTGAACGCATCCTTCATCTTCTCAGCGGTGATGGCGGCAGTAGGCATAGTGATGGCCTTCTTCCTAAAGGAACAGACACGTGGGGACAATGCTTCTGGGAAACAATAATCCAGATGAAATTGGATTTTATTGTATCCGCCATATTATTTTCACAAATATCCCTTTTTTACAGGTTGTGTGAAGCCACTTCTCTGATATAGTTGGGTATAAACGTCTCCGGAGGGTTTTTAATGAAGAAAATATTAGTTACTGTTTTAATGGCATCATTCATACTCTCTGCCTGCAGTGATTCGGACGTCGAAGTGATGTCCCGTTATGGTAATGAGCTGGACGATTTTGAAGTGACGAATCAGCAGGGCGAGGCATTTACGCGTGAAGATATGGAGGGCAAAGTATGGCTTCTCGATTTCATATTCACAAATTGCGCAACCGTCTGCCCACCCATGACGGCGAATATGACCGATGTCGTCAATGAGCTCGAGGAACGGGGCGTAGAAGATTATGGCGTCCTTAGTTTATCAGTCGACCCTGAAACGGACACGCCGCAAGTATTGGCTGACTATCTGTCCCATTACGATGTGCCAGATGATACTGAATGGCAGCTCGCCACCGGTTACGACTACAGCTTCATCAGAGGATTTGCTGAAGATAACTTCAAGACGATCGTAGCACCGCCGCCGGAAGGCAGCAACCAGGTGACACACGGCATCAGCTTCTATCTCGTCAATAAGCAAGGTAAGGTAATCAAAGATTATCCGGGTGTCGATACGGGGGATAATGAATTCCCGCTTGAAGAAGTGGTCTCCGATGTGGAGACGCTCGCAGAAGAAGATCCAGGAATAAAGGCAGAACCCACCGGGTTCTGTCTTTTATGTTCAATTAAGAGGCTGATATTGGTAGAATGGAGAAGCCAGTAATTTAAAAATGAGGGATAGGATATGGAGAATAGGCATAAACAGGCACAAGTCGCCACCATCATAGGCATGGCCGTCAATATTCTTCTGCTGTACTGAAGCTGATCGGTGGCGTGCTTGGCAACAGTAAGGCTCTCATTGCAGATGCAGTGCATTCCGCTTCAGACGTATTGAGTTCCCTTGCTGTACTGATCGGCATACGCGCCTCGCGCAAACCGCCTGATGAAGAGCATCCATACGGCCACGGCAAGTCCGAAAACGTCGCCACTCTGATTATAGCCATATTGCTCATCGTCGTTGGTTTCGAGATCATATACAATTCGGTCCGGTCGCTGATCTCAGGCCCTGTAGAAAGTGAGACGACGCTCATCGCACTGTACATCATCATCTTCTCAGTCGTCGTCAAGGAAGCTCTCTTTCAGTATAAACACCGGCTCGGCACCAGGATAAAGAGCCCGGCTCTGATTGCAGATGCATGGCACCACCGCTCTGATGCCATATCGTCCCTGGTGGCACTTGTGGGCATCGGGCTGACCATAGTGGGCAGCGCGTTCAACATTCCTGCCTTAGGCTATCTGGACCCTATAGCCAGCGCTGTTATCGCCATTATCATCATGTATATGGGCTACCAGTTGGCAAAAGAAGCGGTCAGCGTCTCCCTTGAAGTCGTGCTGAACGAAGATGAGACCCAGGATATGAGAGAGGCAGTGCTTGCTGTCGATAAAGTGCGTAACATCGATAATTTGAGTGCACGTTCACACGGGTCCTATGTGATTATCGACATTAAAATCGCCGTCGATGCAAGGATGACGGTCGAGGAGGGGCACCATGTGGCCAGGGCGGTCAAACAACTATTGATGCGCCAGTTTGAAGAAGTACAGGACGTGAATGTCCATGTCAATCCATACTAAGGAATAGGAGAAATTGATCAATGACACACAGAAAAGTGATATTAGATTGCGATCCGGGTCATGACGATGCCATATCGATCATCATCGCCGCTTCAGCAAAAAGCAGCCTGGACATCCTCGGCATCACCACAGTCGCAGGGAATGTCGAAGTCGATAAGAATACAATCAACGCCCTGAAGGTCAAGGGCCTTCTGAAGATTGACGTGCCGGTTATCCAAGGGGCCGCAAGGCCGCTTGTCAAAGAAAGTGAAATCGCAACGGAAATCCATGGCGAATCCGGCATGGATGGTCCCGTTCTGCCGGAACCGGACAGTCAGAAGGAAGAGGGACACGCAGTCGATTTCATCATCAATCAAGTCAAAAAGGCTGATGGGAAAGTCACATTGGTGCCTACCGGGCCATTGACGAATATCGCGATGGCGCTGATCAAAGCCCCTGAAATCAAATCGGATATCGAAGAAATCGTCCTGATGGGCGGCGGCACATTCGGCAACTGGACCCCTTCTGCCGAGTTCAATATCTATGTCGATGCAGAAGCGGCGAAGGTCGTATTTGACAGCGGCATCCTCGTTACGATGTTCGGCCTCGATGTGACGCATCAGGTAATCGCTACAGATGAAATCCAGAAGCGTTTGGCTGTAATCGACAATCCAACAGCGAAATTCGTATCAGAACTCCTTATCTTCTTCGGGGATATGTATAAAGAGCATTTTGGTATGTCAGGCGGCCCCATCCATGATGCCTGCACAACGATGTACCTGTTGGATGCGGACTTGTTTACATTCAAGCATGTGCATGCAGACGTCGAGACAAAAGGGGAGTTGACCTATGGTGAAACAGTAGTAGATCTCCTCGGTGTCACAGGTAAACCTGCCAACACTAAATTTGCGTATGAGGTCGACCAGGAAAAGTTCTGGAACTTGTTTGAAACCATACTGAAGTCCTACGGCGAGGAGGGCTGATCATGCATACCCCTAAAATCACCGTTATCGGCAGCATCAATATGGATCTGGTGACGTTGGCGGAAGCTATGCCGAAGCAAGGTGAGACCCTGTCGGGTGAAAGCTTCAAGACCCTACCGGGCGGCAAAGGGGCCAATCAGGCGGTCGCCGCTGCGAGACTTGGTGCAGAAGTGCATATAATCGGCAAAGTGGGGGATGATCCGTTCGGTAAGACCCTCATCGATAATTTCGAATCGCAGGGGGTGAAGACAGAAGCTATAGGAATAGAAGCGGGCGTCTCTTCCGGGCTCGCCAACATTATCGTGTCGGATCAGGACAACAGAATCATCATCATCGCCGGTGCAAACGGCGAGATGCATCCCGATTATATAGACAAGTTCAAAAAAAGGATCGAGGCAAGCGACTATATCCTGATCCAGTTTGAGATTCCGAAACAAACAGTTGAACACATACTGGACCTCTGCGAGACGCTTGATGTACCCGTCATCATCAACCCCGCACCCGCGATGCAGTTGGATGATGCCTATTGGGCGAAAGCCGCCTATATCACGCCGAATGACACCGAAGCGGAGAAGCTGTTCGCGTACGACACCGATGGCCTGCCGAAGTTCCAGGATAAGCTGGTCATCACAAACGGCGCCAAGGGTGCATCCTTCTTCAGAGGGGACCGGATGATCACCGTGCCTTCAGAAAAGGTTGAAGTCACCGATACCACAGGCGCCGGCGATACATTCAATGGCGCACTCGCCGTCGCACTTGCTGAAGGAAAGGCGCTTGAAGAAGCGGTCGCATTCGCCAATAAAGCCGCATCCTTTTCCGTACAGAAACTTGGCGCCCAAAGCGGCATGCCGAAGCGCTCAGAGATCGAATAATTGGCTGATGCCAACCAGACATCTGCATTTCTAATTGAAGAAACTCCCCAAAGTTGGACCAAACCGACTTTGGGGAGTTTTTCTATATACGACACGAATAGATTATAAAACAAGAACACCTCGGCACAAGTGATGCCGAGGTGTTCTCGTCTAAACAATATTATAGATGGACAGTATTATCTATTACCCGTGAATGTAGTAGGGTCCGGGCCATTGCGTTCATCTTTATTCAACTGGTTGATCCGACTGATCTGCGTCTTGCTGAGGGAGAAGCCGAATACGTCTATATTCTCTTCTATCCGCTCAGGTGTCACGGATTTCGGTATGGTGACGAGACCATGCTCTATATTCCAGCGGATGACCACTTGAGCGGGTGACTTGCCGGTTTCTTCCGCAATCTCATTGATGGTGTCGTCCTCAAGGATTTTGGCGTTCATTAATGGGGACCAGGATTCCATGATGATCTTGCGGGAATCGAGGTACAACTTCAAGTCGTTTTGGACAAGGTAGGGGTGATATTCCACCTGGTTGATGACCGGTTTTACATCCGTGCGCTGCAGCAATGTATCCATGTGCGAAACCATGAAGTTGCTGACACCAATATTTTTGACACGATTATTGTTGTACAGACGCTCCATTTCATGCCACGTCTCAATCATAAGGTCTTCATCGGTGCCTGGCCAATGCATAAGATACAGATCCAAGTAGTCTAACTGAAGATTTTCAAGGGATGTGTCATAGGCTTTCTCCACATTTCCAAGACCGTAGTCGTCAAGCCATAGCTTGGACGTCACGAAAAGGTCGGCACGCTCGATGCCTGCTTCCTTGATGCCTTCTTTAATACCTTCTCCGACACTCTTTTCATTCTTATAGATCATAGCTGTATCAATGCTGCGGTAGCCATTTATAATCGCATGTTTGACAGCATTCTTACAATCTTCCCCGTCTTCCACCCTGAATACGCCAAGCCCTATCTGCGGCATTGTGTTGCCATTATGAAACTCTACTTCTCTCATTTCCTAATCTCTCCTGTTCATGAAATTGTATCATCATGCCGTATTGATTGGACATATAAATATTTACCCACAATTTGGATTTAATAAAGAAAAAAGTGGCATCTTATTGTTATTGGGGGCAATTAAGTGCCATACGTTCATATGTCACATTCTTAAAAATCTCTTAAATATGACCAGTTGGATTGTGTGCCATTCAAGTCGTCATAGTTGAAGAGAATCCCTCCATCTGTTAAAGTACATTTCAAACCGGACAACAATTGTCCGATATAAGAGGAGGAAGTGGTGCTGCCGTGAAAATAAAGACAGGTGTTGAACAATCCGTCTATGCTGTCATTCTCCTCAATCTGCTACCAGAAGGCGCTGTGTTGCACAGTGAGGAAATCAGCAGACATATCGGGGCCTCGCCCAGCTATTTTCAAAAGTTGTTGAGAAGAATGGTGAAGGCAGACCTGATCAGATCCGTTCATGGCACTAAAGGCGGCTTCAGACTAAATCGCTTGCCGGAAGACATTCGGATATATGATATCTATACTGCGATTGAAGGCCGTCAGTCGCTCTACACATCGAGCGGCATCTTAGATAATATGATGGACTCAATCGAGGCGTCAGAGCAGTGCATATTGAGGGACACGATGAGTGAGGCCGAGGCATCCTGGAAAAGTGTGTTGAAGCGCGAGAATGTTGCCGACCTGACTGAAAAGCTCCGTGCCGGGAATTACAACGAACGTTTCAAAGTACTTGAAAAAGAACTGCAGAAAAGTTGCAGTGTGCAATATGAGCATATATAAAAAAGTAAAACTAATATGAAAGAAGATGTTAAATATGATAGTGGGACTCGACCGGATCAATGAACTGGCACAGAAAAAGAAACAGATAGGTTTGACGGCAACCGAACAGCAAGAGCAAAAGGAATTGCGCGAAAATTATCTGCGCCAATTCCGCGGACAGGTTCTCGATAATCTTTCAGGGCTTACAGTCATTGACCCTGTGGGAAATGATGTTACGCCAGAAAAACTGAAAAGGGAACAAGAGCTCAGCCGGTTACTCGATTACTAGGTCACCATATAAAGAAAGAAGGGTTATTCAATGAAATTAAGTGTATTGGATCAGGCGCCTGTAACTAAGGGCAACAACGGGAAGGACGCCCTCCATAAAGCAGAGGAACTGGCGGTATTGGCCGATTCCCTCGGATACCATCGCATGTGGATGGCAGAACACCATGGGCTTGGCACAGTAGTCAGTTCAGCCCCTGAGATTACTGCAGCCAGACTCGCGGCCAAGACCGAAAACATCAGGATAGGGACAGGCGGCATCATGATGATGCACTACTCACCACTGAAACTGGCTGAAGTATTCAAGACACTCAGTGCATTCTCCCCTGGCAGGATTGATTTTGGCGTAGGCCGCGCACCAGGTGGGGACGGCAGCGCCATGTATGCATTATCACAGGGCAGACGTCCTGAACTTGATAACCTTTATGAAAAGGTTGAAATAGCGCTTCAGTTGATCAACGATGAAACACCTGAAGGCAGACTTTATGGCTCAACACCAGCATTTCCTCAAAACGTTACCCTCCCTGAGGCATGGATGCTTGGTTCGAGTGGGAACAGTGCAGTAGAGACCGCTAAAATGGGTGCTGGGTATTCATTTGCCCAATTCTTCAATGGGGCATTGAGCCGTGAAATATTGGATGCATATAAGCAGAACTTTAAGCCGACCGATTTCATGGAGCAGCCAGAAATCAATGTATGCTATATGGTGACGACTGCAGAAACACGTGAAGAAGCGGAATTCCAGGCACTCCCTCAAGATATTGCAGGACTCATGTTGTCACAAGGCAGGATAATGCCACCCCTTACACCCGAGGAAGCACAGGACTATCCGTTGACGGAAATGGATAAAATGAAGATAGAGCAACGCAGGCCACTCCATATCGTCGGTTCGGCAAAAGAAGTTGCAGACCAGCTGAAGGAAGAACAAGAAAGATATGGATTCGATGAGGCGATGATCGTCAGTATTCCACACTCCCAGGAAACCAGATTAAACGTCTATCGTCTCTTGGCAAAAGAATTGCTGTAGAATGAAAAGGGTCAGGATATTTGATATCCTGACCTTTTATCATTTCCAATCAAGATTGAAGGAAGGCTTGTACGTATGACCCAAGAAGAACTCAAATATTATGCACATGAATTTTTAATGGGTAAATTCAACATAGAACTTAATATTCCCATCCGAATCTCAAAGCGCATGACATCGAAACTTGGAGCGTTTCGCCTCAAATACATACAGGGCAATCGCCAGAAGGTCGATATGGAAATAATCATGTCGCACAACTTCATTGCCCACAATACTGAACAGGTCATTTTGGATGTCCTTTACCACGAGTGTGTGCATTATGCGTTATTTATTAAAGGCCAGCCATATAAAGACTCCGATCCAGAATTTGTAGAAACACTGAACCGTTTAGGCGTATCTCAGACACGCACCCATCAATTCAAAGGGCGCCGTCATCTATATGAATGCAAGAAATGCAGGTATCAATTCAGCAGAAATATGAAGGGGTATGAGAAGCGGTATGTGTGCTGGAAGTGCCGGGGGAGGTTTAGTTATGTGAAAAAATTTAATGAGGATAGGAGCTAAAATTAAAATGAGTAAAGTGAGGTTAAAAGTTCAGTGTTTCTTGTATGCGGTTTGCTTTTATAATTTATTTGAATTAAAAGGTAAATTTAATAAGATCCATTAATAACCCCTTTATTTTAATTGAATCATTCATATGCTAAGCTAAGTAGCTAGAATATATTATCATTATAAGTTAGAATAGAAATAATAAGTTGTGGAAGAAAGGTGGGGGTTATGCTTAGATTAGCTACTGTTTTTAGTGGTATAGGAGCCGTTGAACACGCCCTAGATAGGATGAATATCCCTCATGAGATTGTTTTTGCATGTGATAATGGGGATAGAGAATTAGACCTCGATGAAACTGAAATTGAAACTTTAATAAGCAATCGCAATACTGTACATGAGAGGAAAAAATTTATTGACAAACTATATAATCAAAATAGGAAAACTAATTTTGTAGAAAAAAGTTATTTTGCAAATTATAACATCAATAAAGAAAACTTTTACCAGGATGTCCGTTTTATAGAAGGCAAACATTATAAAAATGAAGTCGATTTATTTGTTGGGGGAAGTCCATGCCAATCTTTTTCAATGGTAGGTAAAAGGGGTGGATTTTCTGATACGAGAGGGACATTATTTTACGAGTTTGCACGTTTGGTAGATGAAATAAAACCGAGGGTATTTATATATGAGAATGTAAAAGGTGTTATAAACCATGATGGTGGAAATACTTGGACAATTATGAAAAACGTGTTTGAAGAACTAGGATACAAATGGCATTATGAAGTCCTAAATGCTAAAGATTTTGGTATACCTCAAAATAGGGAACGTTTGTTTGTTGTTGGATTTTTAAATAATGAAGCTGATTTTAAAATGCCTTCCCCAATTCCTTTGAATCTTAAGATGCAGGATTTACTACTAGACAATGTGGCTGAAAAGTATTATCTCGGTAAAAAAGGAATAGACTTTGTAACGAAAGAGAAAAATATCAAAAAGCAATATACTCAAATAAATGGTGACATTATGTTATGTCAAAAAGCTAATCAACAATTTAATTGGCATGGTGATTTTATTTTTGAAAAATTCGACTATGCAAAAGTAGAGGGAGAAGATGTTCCAGAAAAGTATTTCTTATCAGAAAAACTAGTTAATTACGTTTTAGCAAGCGGCACTAAAGATTTCTATTCAAGACCGGAAATAGATTTAGATATTGCAAGACCTTTATTATCTACTATGCACAAAATGCACAGAGCTGGAGTGGATAATTATGTTACAACAAAAGGAAGAATAAGAAAATTAACTCCAAGAGAATGTTTGAGACTAATGGGTTTTTCTGATGATTTTAAGATAGTAGTATCAGATACTCAAGTCTATAGACAAAGTGGCAACTCCATTGTAGTAGATGTTCTAATGCACATATTGAAAGAAATATTAAAATCAGAAGACATAACCCAAAAAATTGAAGAACAACTTATATTGGATTTGTAAACCTTCTTAACTTAAGAAGGTTTACAAATATTTAAAAGGAGCTTTTATAATGGAAAGTATAAGACCATCTATCCCGAGTTACTATACAACAACACCTATGAAGTTTAAAAAAGTTGGTAAGCAGACTTCAAGTGGAGGAGCAACAATTTTTCTAACGCAGACTCGTGCAAACTATTCTACATACGAAAATTATTTTAATGATTTTAGTGATGACAATACATACAAAGTTGATATTGAAGGTTTAAAAAAATATATGTTTACAGTGAAATTTGAATATATTCTAAATATTATTCCTCCTGATGGACTAGAGTATAGTGGCGAAGTTACTTTAGATTATTGGAAGAAAAAGTTAGATGAATTGAAGCAATGTGATGAGAATAGGTTAAATATTAATGTGGAAAAACATATGGCGTCCAATGGAAGATTTTATATACGCACTCAAAATATACCTGATCAAGAACCTATTGTAACTCTTATAAGAAGTATAGTCGTCCCAGGAGTCAGTCAAATGGAGATAACTAGAGAGGAGACCGATGAAGAAAATAAGTTCATTTATTTTTTTAGGCCCGTTCTTACAGAAGATTTAAATAGTCATTTAAATTATTATAGTACTAGAGAAGATGTATTCGATAGCGAAGAATTTCCAAGTGAACCTGGAAAAAATTTGATTATATATGGTGCCCCTGGAACAGGGAAAAGCAACGAAGCTAACAAAATTTATTTTAATAAGAACAGTACAAGAGTAACTTTTCACCCAGAATATACATATCATGATTTTGTAGGGAGTTTCAGGCCTGAACCTTTATACAAAAAGGTAAGTAATCCGAATTATAGTCTTCTTACAGTAGATGGAGAAGAATTTCAAAAAGGAGAACCTTTAATTAATTATCAATTTGTTCCAGGCCCTTTTACCCTAATACTAGAAAGAGCATTAAAAGCAAAAAAAGAGAATTCTTCTGAGATGTTTAATTTAATAATAGAAGAAATGAACAGAGCTAATGCGCCAGCGGTTTTTGGAGATTTGTTTCAATTATTAGATCGTGATTCATTTGGTGAAAGTATATACTCGGTATCAAATTTAGAAGTTTTAAAATACTTGAGAAACTCAGATGTCCTCAACCAAGATGACAAAGAATTTAAATTACCTTCTAATTTAAATTTAATCGGTACCATGAATAGTGCTGATCAAGGTGTATTCGTAATGGATTCAGCTTTTAAGAGAAGATGGATATTTAAATATATGCCAATAAATTTAAATGAAGCAATTCACAAAAATGAATTAGTACCATATAATAATCAGTTTGTTAGATGGCATCAATTTGTTTCAAAAATAAATAATATGCTAGCAACTTTAGGTATACGAGAAGATAGACATATTGGCCCTTACTTCTTAAAACCAGGTGAACCCCAAAAAGCTGAAATGATATCAGATAAACTTTTGATGTACTTATGGGACGACATATTTAAAATGCAAAAAAGTAGTTTCTTTGCAGATGAAATAACCACTTTGTCTCAATTAATTAATGATTATAATTGTGGAAAACCCGTTTTTAAAATTGATTTTGAATTTTTAGAAGAGGAAGAACATGAAGAATTAAGTAACGAAAGAGATTATGAGAATGAATAACTATATATTTTCAGAAGAAAATTATTATCTGCATTGTTTTGTAGAATTGGAAAAATACGAAAAATATGAATATTACGATTTATTAGATATGAGTTGGTTTGAAGAGGGACTGTGTATCCTTAAAGAAGATAAGCTTATTTTTTATTGTACTGGAGTGCTTATCAATAAAAACATAATCTATATAATTTTCCCTAAGGGATATTCATTAGCGGATGATACAGATATATTAAAAAAACATGCTAAAATTTTAATGAGAACTATTAATAAGTATCAGGAGAATTTATTACCACATTTAAAAACAGAATTTTGGGAAGGTGTAGGAGACAATTCTAATATACTTTCCGCTGCAATGTGGTTGATTGAGGACTTCGAAGCAAATGGTTTGATTCAATTTAGAGAAATAGAAAATAATATTAATTCGAGTAATAATATTAATTGGTCTAGGACCATTAAAGAATCTTACCCAACTATATCGAATGGGCAGCCAATCTACTTAGATTTAATAACTAAAAATCACAAACAGATAAGTCATCAGATAGAATTGTTACATCGATATGCTATTTCTAAAAGTATCAAAAATTTCGGATGGTTTTTAGGAGTTACTGATTCATATATAGATGATGTAGAATTAAATATTGATATAAATCAATTAATTTATCTATTAGACATGGAAATAAATAGAAGTTATGAAGAGCGTAGGCTTATTTTGCTTTTAAAGTTAAAAGAATTTCTATTAGGAGTCGGAAAAAATAGTATTGGAAATAATTTTAAAATTATAACATTCAATTTTCCGTGGATATGGGAAGATATTTGTAGAAGTATATTTAAGAATGACTCTGATGATACTCCAAAAATGCCTAAGCCATACTGGGAAGTATCCGGGGATATCGCTGAAACTTCTCAAATACCTGATATAATGCTTCGTGAAGATGAAACACTTTATATTCTCGATGCTAAATATTATACAATAAAGTATGCACCGAGAAAATTGCCAGGATGGTCGGACTTAGTAAAGCAATATTTTTATAGACACTCTTTAATGGATAAAGAAAGTGAGATTGTAAACGTTTTTATATTTCCAGGAAGTACGAATGATGTGATTAGTTACTTAGGCTACTCCTCTGTCAAGGATCAATTAGATCTAGGTGTTATTGAAGGGTACGAACTAAACATTATTGAAGCAATGAGTGTATACATAGGGTCTAAAAACGAGATTGATATTAGAAAGAGGCTAATTAACAATATAAAAATTAGAAATCCAAATTAAACAAAGTGGTGCATTTATAATATTTTCGTTTGTCAAAATAAGCTAGACAGTTCCTTGTCACCCATGTAACTCAAAAAGACTTCCAACGGTGTACGGTAGTCCAATGATTTTCTTGGGATATGGTTTCTTCTGGCGGCAACCGATGAGGTAAAAGCTTGGTCGACCGTGTTGAAATCCATATCTTTAGGCAGGCCATCCCTTCTGAGCAATCCATTTGAATGTTCATTCAACCCTCGCTGTGATGGTGTGCCCGGATCGGCAAAGTAGATGGATAGATCATTTCGATTACTCATCGACTGCCAGTTGGAGAATTCTTTACCACAGTCGAAGGTGATCGACTTGAACAGGTTTCTAGGCATCTCTTGGCACCATGTATTAATGGCAGCCTCAATATCCAGTGCGGTTCTGCCTTTGGGTTTCAAGGTGATAATGGCTTTTGACAGGCGCTCGACCAGCGTGATGACGGCACTCTTGTGACGGACACCGACGATGGTATCGCCTTCTAGGTGACCGAATTCTTCATTGAAAGAGGGATAGTCATCTGCTCTTTCAGAGATATTTCGCCTGAAGGTCTGTCGGCCCCGGCGTTCCTGGTGCCCATTTGGTTTTCGCTTGCCTTGCATCGGCAATGTGGCCGCATCAAAAATGTCACGCTTGAACATCCGGTACAGCGTACGAATTGAACAATCAATCCGCATTTCCTGCCGACCCACAATGACATCCGGCGTCCAGCCCTGAGCCACCTGCTTTTCAATATACGCCTGTTGGTCGGCTGGCAGGACAATCCGTTTTCTACCACACCGCTTTTTGTTTTCTTGATAGCGCTGGTAATAGTCCAACGCAGTGTGCCCGTCCCTGAGATATGCGATGACATTATGAACCGTCTGACGGGCACGTCCAATCCGTTTCGCAATATGAGAAATCGGTGTGTCGTGATGGAAATGGGCTTCTATGATTACCAGTTCATCCGTGGTAATATGGGTATGGGTCATGCATGATCACTCCTATGATTTCTTTGGTCGGAAAACCATTTTGAGTGTATCATGCGTGACCTTTTTATGTGTCTAGCTTAATTTTACAATCGGCGACATTTAAAACTTTGTTCTATTAGAAGATTGATTATTTTAAAATATTGACAATTCATTTATCTAGAGTAAAGTGAAATTCATTCAATTAAATACATTTATCTAGAGAAGTGGAGGGATTGGGCCCTATGAAGCTTCAGCAACAGGCTGTTATGGCACTGTGCTAAATCCTACAAGCTGATGCTTGGCAGATAGATATCTTTAAGCCATTTGCATTTAGCAGATGGCTTTTTTTATTAAAAAAAGGATGTGGTGGCGTGGCTATTGAAATTACCGATGTCTCTAAAGAATATTTTGTTAAAGGGGAAAGGATAGAAGCTTTGAAAAAGACGACCCTCTCCATTCGTGGGGGTGAGATCTTCGGTCTGATCGGTTTCAGTGGGGCGGGGAAGAGTACCCTGCTGCGCCTGATCAACTTGCTGGAGCAGCCGACTACCGGCAGCATCAATGTTAATGGAACAGACTTAGGCAAGTTGGCTGGGAGGGACCTGCGTATAAAACGTCAGAAGATCGGCAAGATATTCCAGCAATTCAATCTGATTGAAACTAAAACGGTCTATCAGAACATAGAATTTGTGTTGAAGGCGAGCAGTTACGATAAGAAGAAGGTGCCATCGCGTATTGAGGAGCTGCTGGCGCTTGTGGGCTTAGGCGATAAGATGGACAGCTATCCTAAAAATTTGAGTGGCGGACAGAAGCAGCGTGTCGGTATCGCGCGGGCGTTGGCCAATGATCCCGAAGTGCTTTTATGTGATGAGACGACGAAGATGATTTTGAAACCGCTAAAGGGATATGAGAAGCGGTATGTGTGTTGGAAATGTCGGGGAAAGTTTAGTTATGTGGGTATAGGAGAGGATTAAAATTATTGAGAGCATAATTATTTTCTGATCAAATTAATATTGTAATATACCCATGGCCTTTTAAAGAGAGTGTAAAATAGTTTGTGTAAATGAATAAATAGAAAAAGGGTGTCCTTTTCTTGTAAGATTAAGTTACTAGACCGAATCTAAGAAAAGCGGACACCTCTATGAATCATTTTACATCAGATATTATTCAAGCTCTAGTAAAAAAGGAGATGTCACAGAATTCTTCCCCAGCACCTGGAAACGACGGTGAACTCATTGCTTAAAACCGAACTGACTGCGTTCTTGGATTATGAAAGGTATGACCGCGTGGGTTTCAATCCCGGGAACTCCAGAAACGACGCCTATTCCCGCACCCTACATATAGAATACGGGGGCCTAGAGATCGCCATCCCCCGGGACCGGAACGGAGACTTCAAGCAACAGACTGTTGCGCCCTATAAGCGCTCCAATGACACACTGGAATCCTTTGTCATCCACATGTTTCAAAAAAGGGTGACGATATCTGTGATCTCTCATCTGATTGAACGGATGTATGGGAACCACTATACGCCCAGACCATTTCAAACATGACTCAGGCGGTCACAGAAGAGGTGGCGATATTCCGCCAGCGATCATTATCCGAGCGGTATGTGTGTATCTGAATGCGACATTCCTGCCTGTAAAAGAGGGACGATTTCGAAAGAAGCTGTCTATATCGCTGTGGGCATTCGAGAAGATAATTCCAAAGAAGTCCTGGCTTATACCGTCGCGCCGACCGAATCTGCCCATGTCTGGAAGGAATTGATTGAAGCCATTCATGCACGGGGCGTGTCGGACGTCCTGCTCTTCATTTCTGATGGACTCACAGGCATCAAAGACAGTATTCTATTCATTCGGTGTTTTCAAAAGCGAAATACCAGACGTATTTCATTCACGTTGCACGCAACATTTCTCACAGGGTTCGTGTATCGGACCGCAAAGAAATCTGTGAGGACCTGAAGTCCTTGTATTGTGCCACTGACAAAGCAGACGCTTAGCAGGCTTTGGACGCGTTTACCGAGAAGTGAAAGAAATCTTACGCCAAAATCACGCAATCGTTGAAAGCCAATCCGAATCTGTTCACTTTTTATGATTTCCCCGAAGCAATGAGGAGAAGCATCTACGCCACAAACCTGATTGAGTCATTCAATAAGCAGATCAAACGGTACAGTAAGCGCAAAGAGCAGTTTACGAACGCGGACGCCCTTGATTGTTTTCCTGGTCACTCAATTTGAAGCATATAACCAACGATTTGCGACACGGTGCCATATTGGTTTTGACCAGGCCCGTGCAGAATTAGCTGAAATGTTCAGCGGATAATGCACACTACATGAACAGGAATGCCTTCATTTATACATAATTATTGACAGTCTCTTAACCTAAAACCTATGTCAAAATAAAAAGGATAATATAGCTAAATTAAATCAATATGAGGTTAATAAAATTTATTAACTTTAATATACTTTCAAATTTATGATTTGAAGACTAATTATAAATTCAAGAACTTGTGTTTAATTCAAAGGAGGTCATTAATTTTTGAATTTTGTGTAATTTAAAAATTGGTATATACTAAATATAATTAAAGTAGAGAAAAGGTGATTTCGATAGTTAATGTAAGGGTAAAATATTATGATAGTACAATGGATTATCTGAGTAAATCAGAAAATAAGTCTAAAGCATATTCTAAAAGTATTAGAAAAGCTGATCTTTATCGACATTCCGTGATGATGGGGGATGTCTAGAAAGTCTCCGGACAAAAGTGGTGTAATATTTTATGCAAGATTAATCGATATGTCTTTAAAAGAAGAAAATAATAATTATTATAAAGGTTATAGTTATAAAATAGCTGAAACTTCTAATAAAGGTAATATTTCTTTTTATATTGGAATGATTATTTGCAGATTATTCACTGAAAAAAAATACAATATTAAACGTGTATATCATCTAAAAGACGTTAGGTTAGCGGTCACTAGCACGACTGGCCAAGCTCCGGATTATTTTGGCCTAAAAGGTAACATTGCATATCTATTTGAATGTAAAGGATCAAGTGCAGAAAGATTTAAAAGAGATGTTATCGAAAACGCGAAAAACCAGTTAGAATCTGTATCTAAAGTTATACTAACATCTCATAAAAATAAACAAACCAAAACTAGCTGTACTTCTTTTAAAAGACAAGTTTTTTTAACTAAATTTAATAATAATGATGAGTTAGTAGTGGAAGATATTGATCCAAAAGAGAACAAAGGTGAAAATAAAATAGAACTTAATATAACTAGAAGCTACATTTACTATTATAATAATATAGTTGAGATTTTAATGGATAATAGAAATTTTAATGAAACACATTATGGATTAGATTACACTATGGTGGAGTTAGAAGGTTTCAAAATTGGTTTGTTAAGCAATTTCTATGAAATTATAAAACATCATCTTATAAATCATGTAAACTTTCAAGACCTAGAATCTAATAAATACTTATACGATAATATAAACAATGAAGAATTAAGTAAATATGAAAAGAACATAAACAATTTAGAAGAAGTTATTGAAGATCTTGATAATAAATACGAAACAGATATTCAAACCTTTAAAGAAAAAGTTGAAAAAGGAAAACAAAATATATCAGTCGGATTAGACGGCACATTATTAATTATATAAAGGTTTTTAAATTAGGAAAGATTATATATATTAAATTCATTAGTCTAGTATATCCTATGCCATATTCGTCGATTTTAAAAATAAGTTAGACACATAAAAAAAGTCACACATGATACACTCAAATGATTTTCCGACAAAAGAAATCATAGAAGTGATTATGCATGGCCTACACTCATATTGCCACGGACGAACTGATGTTTATATAAGTCCATCACACATCCCCAGTTCTTCAGATTGTGAAATGACTTTGCCACGCCTGGCAGACAGACTTCTAGCGTAACATCTCTAAAAGAACGAATGACTATCCCACATTAATAATGAATTTGGTCACCTGGAGGCGGGCATCATTAGCAGTGTCCGATGCAAGAATGCCCTTATCATGGTAGTTGAACATCTATCAAAAGCCATCATCACATTAAAACCCGAAGGTAGAGAAGCCTCGGATATTGAGCCTACCATTAATAGATTATGTCAAAAGATGCCTAGAAATCTATTAAAATTTTTCACTTTCAACTGTCGCAATAAGTTCTCCAACTAAGAGTCTATGAGCAATCGAAATAATTTGTCCATCTATTTTTATCGGTCCGAACACAGTATCACAGCTGAGACTGAGTGAACCCTGAAATGGATTGCTCAGAAGAGATGGTTTGTCTAAAGAAATGAACTTCAAAACAATCCATCAAGTTTTTAACTCCTTGGCTGTAGCCAGAAGAAAACATATCCCAAGAAAATTATTGAAGTATCAAACATTATCAAAATTTTTAAGTTATATGGGTGAGAAAGAACTGTCTAGCTTATTTTGACAAAAAATATAATCTATATAACTCTTCTAGTGTATGCTTTATTAAAATATAAGAGAATTAAGAGGTGTAGAAATGAGTCGTGTTTATTTCAAGGAATTCATAAAAAGATATCATACCCAAAAGCCTGATTCATATATGTTTATACTTTGGTCTGTTTATAAAAATATAGAAGAAAAAGGGAAATTAAGTAATAAAATAAAAGAAGAATTAAGTGATTTTGAATTAAATGAAACAGAGCTTAATAAAAAAATAATTATAGGAAAAAGAATACTGAGTAGAATCACGACAAGTCAAAAAACATTTGAACAGGCTAGTTATCCCTCCATTGAGTCAATACAAATTAGTGACTTTAGAGGATTTGGGTCATTAAGTGAGGAGGATAGTGGTATTTATATGCCTTTAGACAGACGAAAAAATATCTTTTTTGGACCAAATGGATCCTGGAAAGACTTCGTTTTGTGAAGCTTTTGAATACAAACTAACTTCAAATGTTAAAGAAGCAAAAAGAAGAAATATAAAAGTTAATAATTACATTAAAAGAAATAATAAGAAACCAAATGTCAGAATAAACTTTCGTGATTCAGAATTTTCAGCAAGTAATCTTTCTGAAATGGAAAAAGAATACTATCAAATATGCTTTGTTGAAAAAAACAGGTTACAAGAATTTGCATTATTAGGATCAAGAGACACAGGGGTTAAGGAGCAGGATATAATAGCTAGTTTGTTGGGGTTAGAGGAGTTAGATAATTTGGTTTCCTCATTTGTTATGCCAAAAAGTTTCGATCTTACTCCTTTATTAAAAAATGATTGCAAAACAAATTTAGAAAATCTTCGCCATGAAAATGTTGCGAACTTAACATTAAAGGAAGATAAGGAAAAAGAGTTACAAAATATAAAAGATTTAATCTATAAGAAGTATCGTATTAATCCGTCAGAATTAGATGATTTAATTGAAGCTCAAAAAAATAATTATGAGAGTAAAGAAAAGGAAATAGATGTGTTAAAGCATAATAAAATTGTAGATCAAGATTATGAAACAGCTGAACGGGAGATTAATAAAGTAGTAACAAAGTATAAGCGATATGAAAATCTGGCTAAAAAGTTTACCGAAGAAGTTTTAAAAATAAATCACATATCGTTTTACGAAAACTTAAAAAGCATTTTTGAAGATCAACAAAATGAAAAATGTCCTGCATGTGAGACTCCTATAAAAAGTACTAATGTTCATCCATTGCAAAAAGCAGAAAAAGAGTTAGAACATTTAAAAGATATAGTTGACCTCGAAAAAGAGAAAAAAAAATTAGAAGCAGATTTAAATAACGAATCTTACGAGATTATTGCACGCTATGTTAACGGTTATAAAAACAACTCAGAATCCTTCGAAAATCTTAAACAAGAAGAATTGGAGAATTTACTATATTATTTGAATGAAAAGGATGGTTATTATAATCGTATAAATTACATAAAAATATTTCTAGATAATCTAAAGAAAAACTCAACATCTATTACAAATTATTTCTCAGAGCTAAAAAGAGTTATTGAAGAGGTTAAACAGGGAGAGACAGTAATCAAAGAATTAAAGAAGAGCCTTTCTGAAATAAATAGTAAGATAACTGAACTAAATACTTATAAAACACAATTAGAAAGTGCTGAATATAAATTAAAAGGATTGGAAAGTTCATTAGAAGATTTTACAAATAAAGAAAAACATTTAAAGCAAGAATTTAAAAAGAAGAGAAACATAATAGGTTTCTTAAAGACATCATGGTGGAATATCAACATTTTTATCGCGATATAAATCAATTTAAACTAGAATTAGAACGTGAAAGGATTGAAGATATTGAGGGAAAATTCTAAAGTATTATACACAAATCAACAGCGAAGATAGTTCATTTGAAGAAATAACTGGAGTGAGATTTCAACTAATAGATGATAATTATAAGATATACGTTAAAAATGCCCAAGACGATGTAGAAGTAGATGCTCATTCTTGTTTTAGTGAAGGACATCTAAGAACTTTAGGCTTATCATTGATGCTAGCTGTAGCAGAAAATAACAAAGTGCCTTTTTTAATTTTTGATGACGTTGTAAACGCTATAGACAGTGACCATCGTGCAAATATAATAAAAATGATGTTTAATGATGACTACTTAAAAACTACTCAATTAATAATTACAACACATGATAGATTATTTTGGGAGAGATTTTGTAATGAGTACAGCTCCTCAATTGATAAAAAAAATGTTGACAATATAAGTTATATAATAAATTACTCAAATCACGGTTCGGTTATAATTCAGTATAATGTTGGTTTTGATTCTAAAATTAGAGAGGCATTGAAAAAGTATGATATACGTCAAGCCCTTATTTATTGTAGAATTTGGTTTGAAACTGTAGCGACTAAATATTGCGTAGATAACAGTTTGGAATTAACAGCTAAATTTAGTAATGTAAATAAAGGGAATCTTTTACAAACTTCATTAGAAAGTATTTATTCGAGGCTAAGTGAAAAATTTAGAGGTAATGAAAATCTACAAGTAATTAAAAATGATTTAATTAATTGGAATGCTCAAAACCAAGAGCATCATAGTTTTGACGAGCATAGCTTTAATTTTGTTCATTCAAAAAACAGTGATGAGGTGTCTAATATTTATAAAGCTATTAAAAAATTTATAAATGATATGGATCCTGAAACAAGTATAACAAAACTAAAGCATGATTTAGAACACATGGAATGGTTGCTAGGAAAATCAGAAAGAAAATTACAAAACGAAGGATTTATAGCTAATGCAGGTGTTAAAAAAGTGCGAGATGAAAGAGAGCATAATTTAGAATGCAAACTATATATAGAAGAGGTGGAAGAAGAATTAGAAAGACTGAGAGCGTATATTAGCACATTGACTACTTAATGAGTTGATTTTCGGAGTGCTAATTCAAGGTGCACGGTAGTCTAATTTTTCTCTGAGGATATGGTTTCTCCTGGTGTCAATTGATGAGATAAAAGCTTAGTCAATCATGTTAAAATACTTACCCTCATGACCGACGCCGACAATGGTGTCCCCCTTCAGATGGTTGAATTCATTATTAAATGTGGATAGTCATTTGGTTTTTATGAGATATTGAACCATGAAACCTGTCTGCCAGGCGCGGCAAAGTCGTTTAGCAATCTGAGATGTCTCGGAAAACCATTTTGAGTATGTCATACGTACTATTTTTAAGTGTCAAGCTTAATTTTACAATCGTCAATATATTGACAATTCAATATGTTTCGAGTAAAGTGAGATTCATTCAATTAAATACATTTATCCAGAGAAGTGGAGGGATTGGGCCCTATGAAGCTTCAGCAACAGGCTGTTATGGTACTGTGCTAAATCCTACAAGCTGATGCTTGGCAGATAGATATCTTTAAGCCATTTGCATTTAGCAGATGGCTTTTTGTTTTTAATATAAAAAGGATGTGGTGGCGTGGCTATTGAAATTACCGATGTCTCTAAGGAATATTTTGTTAAAGGGAAAAGGATAGAAGCACTGAAAAAGACGACCCTCTCCATTCGTGAGGGAGAAATCTTCGGTCTGATCGGCTTCAGTGGGGCGGGGAAGAGTACTCTGCTCCGCCTGATCAACTTGCTGGAGCAGCCGACTACCGGCAGCATCAATGTTAATGGAACGGATTTGGAGAAGTTGGTAGGAAGGGACCTGCGTATAAAACGTCAGAAGATCGGCATGATATTCCAGCAGTTCAATCTGATTGAAACTAAAACTGTCTACCAGAACATAGAATTTGTGTTGAAGGCGAGCAGTTACGATAAGAAGAAAGTGCCCTCGCGTATTGAGGAGCTGCTGGCGCTTGTGGGCTTAGGCGACAAGATGGACAACTATCCTAAAAATTTAAGTGGCGGACAGAAGCAGCGTGTTGGTATTGCGCGGGCGCTGGCCAATGATCCTGAAGTGCTTCTATGTGACGAAGCGACGAGCGCGCTCGATCCTGATACGACAAAGACGATTCTGAAACTGCTTAAGAAGATCAACAAGGAGCTGGGGATCACCATTGTATTGATTACCCATGAGATGGAGGTCATCAAAGAGGTTGCTGACCGTGTGGGCGTGATGACGGCAGGGGAGATTGTGGAGATGGATGACGTCTACGCGATCTTCAGCCATCCAGAACACGAAGTGACGAAGGGGTTTGTTCAGGATATATATGATTTCATTATCCCCCGCACATCGAACTGAACAGCGAGTCTGAAGTGATCACCATCAAATTCCTGAATGAACATGCGGAAGCGAACTATGTAAACCAACTCTACCGTCATTTTGACTGCGATATAAGCATTTTGAACGGCAGAATCGAATACATCCAGGATATGCCCCTTGGATTTCTGATGCTCCACATCAAAGGCAGACAGGAAGAGGTCACTAGATTGAAGCAATTCATCGACGACTCAAAAGGAATAGAGAGGGCTGAAATATATGGATAGACTGATAGAAATTACACCGCTGTTATACCGGGCACTGCTCGAAACGACCCTGATGGTCTCGATATCCATATTCTTTGCGGTGTTGCTTGGGCTCCCGCTCGGTATATTGTTGTATGTGACCGCCAATCCGCTGCTCTATAGAATAAAACCGCTGAACCAGTTCTTGGGGGCGTTGACCAACGTGATCCGGTCGTTCCCTTTCATCATATTGATTGTGGCGATCATGCCGATTGCGACTTGGCTGACAAACAGTTCCCACGGGCCGGTATTTGCCAGTGTGGCGCTCTCTTTAGCTGCCATTCCGCTGTTTGCGAGACTGGTGGAGACAAGCTTCAATGGAGTGGATAAAGGTGTGATTGAAGCGAGCATTGCCGGGGGCGCATCACTCTGGCTGATCATTACGGATGTGTTGATTCCGGAAGCGAAGCGGGGAATCACCCAGGCGATTACGCTGACGATCATCACCATCGTCGCCTTCAGCGCCACAGCAGGTGTCGTCGGCGGGGGCGGCATCGGAGACCTTGCGATACGATATGGGTACTACCGCTACGACACCGTGACGATGATCGCGACTGTCGTCATTCTGATTATAATTGTCCAACTCATCCAGATAATCGGGGATTATTTGAGCCAAAGAGAGGAGAGGAACTGATATGCGTGGGATACTGATATTCCTTGCGTCAACACTTGCTGTCATCATAGGAAGCAGCGCACTGCTCTACGAAGGGGAGGGGGAAGTGATCACGATCGGCGCTTCCACCGGTCCCTACAGCGACATGGTGAACTTTGCATTGAAGCCGGCCTTGGAAGAACAAGGCTACACGGTGGAGCTTGTGGAGTACACCGACTACATCCAACCGAACAATGCTTTAGATAATGGAGATCTGGACGCGAACCTTTATCAGAACAAATCGTTCATGGCTGACTTCAATAAGGAGAACGGGACGGATTTCCATAACCTCATACAAGTGCCGACTGCGCCTATGGGACTCTATTCCAGCGAATATGATTCATTGGATGAAATAGAAAACGGCAGTGAAGTGGCGTTGCCTCTAGATCCCGTCAATTCCTCGAGGGGGTTCCAGACGCTTATGGATGCCGGTCTGATTGAGGTTGCAGAAGATGCAAACCTACTTGCGATAGAAGAGAAGGATATATTAAAGAACAATAAAAATCTGGAATTCGTCTACCAGGATTCAGGGCAGCTGCCGAGAAGTGTCGATCAGATCGGATTATCGCTCGTGCCGGGGAACTTTGCGCTGGCAAGCGGAATGGATCTCGCCGATGCGCTCCAGCTTGAAGATATGAATGAGAATTACAGGAATCAGATTGTCGTAAATGCTTCGGATAAAGACAGCAAAATGGCAGAAGACCTCATCGAAGCTGTTAAGTCGGAACATTTCAAACAGACGATAGACGAGCAGTTCAAAGGATTCGATAAACCAGAAGGAGAATGAAGATGAATAAACTACTCTCGAGCATTCCTGACAGTTATTTCAAGACGGCTATGGCCGGGGAGGCACCATCTGGTCCCCTTCCGCTGATCAATCTCGCAGTTGGCATCCCAGATGCCGAGACCCCTGAACCCATCCTCAAGCGAGCGGCAGAAGCCCTTTATCAGCCGGAAAACCAGCGATACGGGCAATTCGGGGGAAACAGTCATACAAGGATGCGATCATCGATTTCTATAAGAGTGAGTACGGGTGGAGTTGGAAGCGGATAATATCGCACTGCTGTACGGCACCAAGAGTGCCCTGGTGCAGTTTCCGATGATGTTTATCGAGCCGGGGAAGGCGTCTATCTGCCGAACCCAGGCTACCCAGATTATACAGCCGGTGTTGAATTGGCGAAAGGGGTGGTATATGATCTGCCGCTTCTTGCAGAAAACGGCTATCTGCCGGATTACAATGCATTGGATGACCAGGAGCAGGCAAATGCGCGGCTGATATACTTGAATTATCCCTCAAACCCCCTTGGCGCAGTTGCGGACCGCGAATTTTTCGATCGTACGATAGAGCGATTTAAAGGGACAGGCACCTGCATCCTCCATGATTTTGCCTACGCCCCGTTTTCATTTGATGGGAAACACCCAAGCATACTCCAGAGTGAAGGCAGCCTTGACTGTGCGATTGAAATATATTCCCTCTCGAAAGGGTTCAACATGTCTGGATTCCGTTCGGGTTTTGCTGTAGGAAATAAGGAAATGATCAATGCAATCAACACTTATCAGGACCATACACAAACGGGCATGTGGGGCGTGGTGCAGGAGGCATCTACAGCAGCACTCCGACATGCCGGGATATTCTGCCCGTCCAGGAGGATACTTTCTCCAAAAGGAGCCATCTGGTCACAGAAGCATTATTGGATATGGGTATTCCAATCAATCCGATTAAAGGGGGATATTCGGCTGGATCCGTGTGCCGGAGGGGTTTGATGGAGAGACGTTTAAAGCCTACCTGCTCCATGAATGTTCCATCCTTGTCACTCCGGGAATTCCATTCGGCTCGCGCGGAAAATATTACATCCGCATATCCCTTGCTGTGGAAGACACCCAGCTGAAAGAAGTGGTCGAACGCTTCAAAAAGCTTCAGAATTTATGGAAAGATGGCATTTTACATTAAATAATCTCCTTTATCCCCTTGAAAGCATACAATTAAACATGTAACATAATAATTGTAATGAAAACGACATAACAGGCTGTTGATGATTATGTCATCTACAAAGCCTTTGATAGAACATGTATACTTACTGTTCTAGATATCATATATATTATTATCTTATCTGTTATGGAGAGGCCCCTCGGGCCTCTCCTTTTTATTTACATATCCTTTATCAGCAGTGCTTTATTGTGGTATTCTTTTAATCAGATATCAACAATCAATGGAGGCGCTCGATCGTGAACAGGCTTTTCAACCGTAATCGTATGCTGATCATACTTTTTGGCATTATTGTATTAATACTTCTAATAGGTTTCTCGATGACGGATCGGAATTCCGTCACTAAGGCGGAGCAGTTCACCGGCGATCTGACAGCAGGTTCGCAAGTCGTCATAGACGCGCCGGTCGGATTCATAGGTGGCATCATCAATAAGATCTCCGCCAGTTTCAATGCTGTTGAAGAGAACGAGAAACTACATGCACAGCTTGAAATGCTGCCGCAGATGCAAGCAGATCTAGAAGGTCTTGAAGCGGAGAACGAGGAATTGAGGGAAACTCTGGATGTCAGTTCCAGACGCTCCTACGAAAGTGTCGACGCCCGTGTGATCTCAAGGTCACCTGACCAGTGGATGGATAACTTCACCATTGATAAAGGGGAATCGGACGGCATAAAGGAAGGCATGGCGGTGATGACCACCGAAGGCCTGGTGGGGACCGTAGTCAGGGCTAACGGCGGCTCAAGCTATGTCGAAATGCTGACGACCTCGTCAGCAGGCAATAACCTCTCAGTTCAAGTTACCCATGAAGATGATACAGCATATGGCAATATCCGCAGGTTTGATGATGAACGCAACCTGCTTGTGGTCGAGAACATTAAAAACCGCAGCGGGCTTGAACGCGGCGATGAAGTCTTCACGAGCGGTCTGGTGGGGAGCCTGCCGGAAGGTCTGATCATTGGCAAAATAGTTGAAGTCGAAAACGACGAGTATGGTTTGAGTCAAAATGCCTATGTGCAGCTGAACAGTAATATGGATGATATCGACCTTGTCCATGTCATCAAAAGAAATCCGGAGTCAATGGAGGAATAATATGAGAACACTTATGATTTTCCTCTGTGCATTCCTATTCATGTATATCGACTTTACCTTTGCAGAATTCAGTCCGGCGTCTATCAGTGGAGTGACGGTCTATTTTGTGCCCCGCACCCTGCTTATCTTCATATTGCTGCTGTCGATCTATGTAGGGTCAAGGATGGGAATATTTTTGGCGGTGGTCTTCGGAGTAATGCTCGACATCTACATAGGGTCCCTCTATGGCATACATACCTTCGGAATGGTGGCGTTCGTTGTATTTATGCACACCGCCTTCCGGGTCTTCCATAGAGATTTCGTCGCCATGGCATTTGTCGTACTCCTGCTGATTTTCTTCTACGATGCCTATATATATGCAATCTTTTCTGTACTCGGCATGATCAATATGCCATTGTTTGATTATGCGGCCCTCAGGGCGGTGCCGAGCATGCTCATCAATGCGCTGCTCTTTTTGATTGTTTTTGTCGTGGCACGCAAAGTCGCTAGGGTCAGGAAGGAACTCCTCAAGCAGGATTGACAGCACCATCTGCTGCTGGTATAATGCAGAGGTTGGTGATAATGTAAACATCAACCGCTCAGTTGCAGGTTCAAGCGATTACTATCCACCTGCAGATGGCGTGTCTTATTTTATATTAGGAGGTGTAAGTATGTTTGCAATTATCGAAACGGGTGGTAAACAAATTAAAGTTGAAGCGGGTCAAACTATCTACGTCGAAAAGATCGACGCAGAAGCAGGCGACACATTCACTTTTGACAAAGTACTCTTTGTAGGTGGAGATTCAGTTAAAGTTGGTGCCCCTACTGTAGAAGGCGCAACTGTAGCCGCAAAAGTTGAAAAGCACGGCCGCGGTAAAAAAATCGACGTCGTGAAATTCAAACGCAGAAAGAACTACAAGCGTAAACAAGGTCATCGTCAGCCATATACAAAACTGACAGTTGATAAGATAGACTTCTAATGATTAATGTAGAATTCCATATAAATGATGATGGACAGGTCACTTCCTTCAATATGGAAGGCCATGCCATGTTCGGTGAGTATGGCAGCGACATCGTCTGCGCAGGTGCTTCGGCAGTCGTCTTCGGTTCCGTAAACGCCATACTCAATATGACGGATGCAAATCCCTCAATCGATATGGAGGAGGCAACCGGCTACTTCAATTTCGAAGTGACGGACCCAGATGATGAAAAACTCCAGACTCTATTGGAAAGCATGATCATATCACTTAAAACAATAGAAGAAGAATACGGTGAAAACATCAAATTATCATTCAAGTGAGGTGAAAGCAATGCTTAAACTCAATCTGCAATTCTTCGCATCCAAAAAGGTGTAGGTTCAACGAGGAACGGACGTGACTCCCAATCCAAACGCCTTGGTGCCAAAAGACAAGATGGCCAGCATGTAACAGGCGGCTCCATACTTTTCCGCCAGCGTGGAACTAAATCCACCCAGGTGAGAACGTTGGACGCGGCGGAGATGATACTCTATTCGCTAAGATCGACGGCGTTGTAAAATACGAGCGTATTGGTCGCGATAAAAAGCGCGTTTCTGTTTATACCGAAGCGAAATAATGAACGAGTGGACATCAGCAGAGCTGGTGTCCTTTTTCATTAAATGAGCGGTGTACGATATGATATAATATTTTAAGGATAGGGGTGAGACTATGTTTATAGATCAGGTTGGTATATTCATAAAAGCCGGCGATGGCGGAAATGGCCTCGTCGCGTATAGACGTGAGAAATATATTCCGATGGGCGGACCTTCAGGCGGCGACGGCGGCGATGGTGCGGACATCATATTTGAGGTCGACGAAGGACTCAGGACATTGATGGATTTCCGCTATCAGCGCCACTTCAAAGCGAAGCGCGGCGGTAACGGAATGAGTGCGAATGCCCACGGTAAAAACAGTGAGCCTATGGTACTGAAGGTGCCACCAGGTACAGTAGTCAAAAAGAAAGAAGACGGAGAAACATTAGCTGATTTGACCCAGCACGGGCAAAGGGCCGTCGTCGCCAAAGGCGGACGGGGTGGTCGCGGAAATTCCCGCTTCGCTACGTCAAGGAACCAGGCGCCGGACTTTGCCGAGAATGGGGAACCGGGCCAGGAATTTGATGTAGTGCTTGAGCTGAAGCTACTTGCGGACGTTGGTCTCGTTGGTTTCCCGAGTGTCGGAAAATCCACGATACTCAGTGCCGTCACAAAAGCGAAGCCTAAAATTGGGGATTATCCCTTCACAACCATCAAGCCGAACTTGGGCGTCGTGGAGACGGGGACGGCCGATCATTTGTCATGGCGGATCTGCCCGGACTTATTGAAGGTGCCTCGGAAGGCACTGGGCTTGGCCATCAGTTCCTGAGGCACGTCGAGCGGACTAAAGTCATCGTTCATGTCATCGACATCAGTGAGGTTGAAGGACGGGACGCAGTAGAGGATTATGAAACAATCCGTAAAGAGATGGGTCTTTATAATGAAAGCCTGCTCAAACGGCCTGAAATCATCGTCCTCAATAAAACTGACCTGGTGGAAGACGAGGGTATCTTTGAGAGGTTTGCTGAAGCAGTGGGGGAGATAAGGAAATATATCGGATCTCGGCTGCCACTCGTGAAAACTTGGATAATATGCTCTACCGCGTTGCGGATATGCTTGAGAAAGCTTCCACGGTCGAAGAAGTCATCGAAGAGACAGATCACCGTGTCGTCTACCGGCACGAAAAAGATCCTGATGCATTTGAGATTACACGTGATGATGATGGCGCCTATGTCGTATCAGGCGATTCCATCGAGCGCATTTTCAAAATGACCGATTTCAACCGCGATGCAGCCGTTAGAAGGTTCGCAAGGCAGATGCGTACCATGGGCATCGACGATGCTCTGCGTGAGAAAGGCATCCAGACGGGCGATACAGTAAGGATCCTCCGCGGTGAATTCGAATTCGTAGAATGATGGTGATTTGATGTATCAGTATATAAAAGGCACGTTAAAAGAAGTTGCACCACAGAATATTACAGTAGAGACTGGTGGGATCGGCTACTTGATCATGGTGCCGAACCCATTCCGTTTTGAGAACAGGCACGGGGAGGAAGTGACGGTCCATACCGAACTGATTGTGCGGGACGACAGTCACACACTATACGGGTTTGTGACCATGGATGAAAAGGTCCTTTTCCAATCTTTGCTTCAAGTGACTGGAATCGGTCCGAAAAGTGCACTGGCGATACTTGCCGCTTCGAGTCCGGAAGAGATCATCGAGGCGGTGGAAGCCGAAGATGAGAAGTACATGCAGAAATTTCCGGGTGTCGGAAAAAGACGGCAAGCCAGATCATACTGGATCTAAAAGGCAAGCTCGGTCATGTCAGCGTGGCGTCGCCTACGCCTGACAAAGGCGGCAATAACCACCACATCGAAGAAGCCATGCTTGCACTTGAAGCACTGGGTTACAGCAAGCGCGAACTCAAGCGGGTTGAAAAGAACCTCAACCAGGAACATTTCGAATCAGTCGATCAGGCTGTTAAGCGAGGTTTGAAGTACCTAGTTCAATAATGGGGTGTTACTATGGACGATCGTATTTTAGATGAAGATAGGCAGAATCAGGAAGAACAGGTGGAAATGTCACTGCGCCCTGAATTTTTAAGCCAGTATATCGGACAGAAGACTCTGAAGGATAACCTCAAAGTCTTCATCGAGGCGGCAAAGATCAGGGGAGAGGCCCTCGACCATGTCATACTGCATGGACCTCCGGGTCTTGGTAAGACGACGCTTTCCAATATAATCGCAAATGAGATGGGGGTAAACATCCGGACAACCTCAGGTCCTGCCGTGGAACGTGCAGGGGACTTGGCTGCCATACTTTCAAGCCTTGAAACGGGGATGTGCTGTTCATCGATGAAATTCATCGTCTGCCACGCGCAGTGGAGGAGATACTCTACTCGGCAATGGAGGATTTCTTCCTTGACGTCGTTATCGGTAAAGGTGAAGAAGCGAGAAGCATCCGCATCGATTTGCCACCCTTCACTTTGGTAGGGGCCACGACCCGTTTCGGCAGTCTTTCGGCGCCGCTTCGGGACCGCTTCGGGGTACAGTTGCGACTCGAATATTATGATGTCGATAGCCTGATGACGATCGTGAACCGCACAGCGGAAATATTTGAAGTGTCCATCGACCCCGACAGCACAGTGGAACTGGCCAGGCGTTCAAGGGGCACGCCGCGTATAGCCAATCGATTGCTGCGCCGAGTACGGGACTTTTCCATAGTCAAGGAAGAGCCATCCATCACTTTGGAAACGACCGATCATGCCCTTAGAGTGCTTGAGGTGGACCCAAGCGGCCTCGACCCGGTCGACCATAAAATTATGAACACAATCATACATACTTATGGCGGCGGACCGGTGGGACTCGAGACGGTAGCGGTCTCCATCGGTGAGGAAGTGGTGACGCTCCTTGATGTCTATGAACCTTATCTGATCCAGCAAGGCTTCTTAGAACGCACTCAGCGTGGTCGCCGGGCCACGGCAAAAAGCTATGAATACTTCAAAGATGACACACAGCCAGATATATCGAGAAATGGGGAATAAGTTTGAAACTCGAAGAATTTGATTTCAACCTGCCACATGATCTGATCGCCCAAACCCCTTTGAAGGATCGGGCTTCAAGCAGACTATTGGCATTGGAAAAGAAATCAGGTGCGGTCTCGGATAAGAAGTTTGAAGATGTTATCGACTTCTTCAACCCGGGAGATGTACTCGTTTTAAATGATACAAAAGTACTGCCGGCAAGATTATACGGCGTCAAAGAAGAGACGGGCGCAAAAATAGAAATGCTTCTGCTGAAGCCGGTCGCAGGGGGATATGAGGTGCTGGTGAAACCAGCTAAAAAGATCAGCCCAGGTACGGTGGTAAGCTTTGGTGACGGCCTGCTTAAGGCAGTGTGTACAGACTCATTCGATGAAGGCATCAAGCATGTCGAACTCAAGCATGAGGGTGTGCTTGAAAATGTACTGGATGCCCTTGGAGAGATGCCTCTGCCTCCGTACATCAAGGAGACGCTTGAGGATAAAGACCGCTATCAGACTGTTTATGCGAAGCATTCAGGCTCAGCGGCTGCACCGACTGCAGGATTGCATTTCACCGATGCGCTGCTTGAGAGGATCAAGTCCAAAGGTGTACATATCGCCTACATCACACTGCATGTCGGTTTAGGTACATTCCGTCCCGTCAGTACAGAAGTGATTGAAGACCATAAGATGCATTCCGAGTTCTATATAATGGATAGTCCTACAGCGGAACTATTGAACGCGGTCAAGTCAAAGGGCGGCAAGATCATCAGTGTAGGGACGACGAGCACGAGGACATTGGAGACGATCGTCAGGGACCACGGTAAGTTCACTGAAGCCAGTGGATTCACTGATATCTTCATCTATCCCGGCTTTCAATACCGGGCGATCGATGCCCTGATCACAAACTTCCACCTGCCTAAATCTTCGCTGATGATGCTGGTGAGTGCATTCAGTGATAAAGAGACGATCATGGCGGCATATCAGCATGCCATCAATGAATCATACCGGTTCTTCAGTTTTGGCGATGCAATGATTATATATGAGGATGAAACTTAGATGGCAATCAGATATGAACATATTAAGACATGTAAACAGACCGGCGCACGTATAGGCAAACTCCATACACCACACGGCACTATAGATACCCCGATATTCATGCCGGTCGGCACTTTGGCGACAGTCAAATCTATGACTCCTGAGGAGCTTGCGGATATCGGCAGTCAAATCATTTTGAGCAATACCTATCATCTGTGGCTGAGACCGGGGAGCGATATCATCAAAGAAGCGGGCGGTCTCCATAAATTCATGAACTGGGATAAGCCGATCTTGACCGACTCAGGTGGATTCCAGGTATTCAGCCTGAGCGATAGGCGCAAAATCGAAGAAGAAGGTGTCCACTTCAGGAGCCATCTGGATGGCTCAAAGCTGTTCCTGAGTCCGGAGAAGGCGATGGACATCCAGCATGACCTCGGATCGGACATCATGATGGCATTTGATGAATGTCCGCCTTTCCCGGCTGAGGAACGATATGTAAAAGATTCCATCGAGCGTACAAGCAGGTGGGCTGAGAGGTGTCTCGATCATCACATTAAAGGTGGCCATGACCGCAACCAGGCGCTATTCGGCATTGTGCAGGGTGGAGAATACAAGCACTTGCGTGAACAAAGCGCAAAAGATCTGGTCAGCATGGATTTCCCTGGATATTCCATCGGCGGATTATCCGTCGGGGAACCAAAACCCATCATGTACCGTGTGCTTGAGGAGACCGTACCACTGCTGCCGGAAGACAAACCGAGGTATCTGATGGGCGTCGGCTCTCCGGATGCCCTGATAGAAGGTGTAATCAGAGGCATCGACATGTTCGACTGCGTGCTGCCGACCCGCATTGCGCGCAATGGCACAACCATGACTTCAAGGGGCAGGGTTGTCGTCAAGAACAAGAAGTTCGAACGAGATTTCACGCCGCTTGACCCCGGCTGCGATTGTTATACGTGCCGGAACTATTCAAAGGCGTACCTCAGGCATCTATTCAAAGCAAATGAAATTCTGGGATTAAGGCTTACGACTTACCATAATCTTTATTTTCTGCTAAAATTGATGGAAGATGTTCGAACTGCGATTTTAAATGATCAATTAATGGACTTTAAAGAAGCATTTTTCGAATCATATGGATTGAATGTTGAAAATCCAAAAAATTTCTAAAGAGGAGAAGATTTTTAAATGGAGTTTTTCATGGCCATTCTGCCGTTCCTGGTATTGATTCTGGTAATGTATTTCCTGATGATCCGTCCGGCACAGAAGAAACAAAAAGCAGTGCAAGATATGCAGGCGAATATGCAAAAAGGTGATGAAATCATCACTATCGGAGGCATTCACGGAACGGTTGAGTCATTCGATCAAAAACATATGTACATCCGCACCGATGATGTAAATGGTGCCATCCTTAAATTTGAACGCGTTGCACTTAAGGAGATTGTCAAGTAGTATGATAAGCTGGCTCGGTGAGCCAGCTTATTTTTATTTTTAATTTGAGCCCCCAAGCGTTATAATTGAAATGTTGATGATTCATAAAATAATCGAGGTGTGTCCTATTGAAAACTAAGAAAAACAGGATAATATCTGCAATTATCCTTGCAGTGATATTATTGACGGCAGTGGGGTTGACCGCTAAGGACCTGGGCAAGAATGTCAATCTTGGCCTGGATCTGCAGGGCGGTTTTGAAGTGCTCTATCAAGTCGAACCGCTGCATGAAGGAGACGAGATCGATGAAGCTGCAATGAGCAGCACCGCACAGACGCTCGATTCGCGCGTCAACGTACTTGGCGTCTCTGAGCCGAACATCCAGGTTGAAGACGGCAACAGGATCCGTGTACAGCTGGCGGGTGTGGAAGATCAGACGGAGGCCCGTGAACTGCTCAGTACACAGGCTGAACTGACGATCAGAAACGTGGATGATGAAGTCCTCCTTGACGGTTCGGACCTTGTACAGGGTGGCGCCAGTCAAAGCTTCGACGAGATGAACCAGCCGATGGTTTCGCTTCAGCTGAAGGATCCCGAAAAATTCAGGGACATCACTGAAGAGATCTCGAACCGTCCTCCGGGTGAGAATCTGATGGTAATCTGGATGGATTTTGAAGAGGGTGAAGACAGCTTTAAAGAAGAAGTCACAAAAGAAGATCCCAAATTCATCTCTGCACCGAGTGTAGAGCAGGCCTTGAACACATCCGACGTGATGATTTCGGTGGATTCTCCGGCCAGGAAGGACTGGAGCGCGCCCAGAATATCGCGGCACTGCTCAATGCAGGCTCGTTGCCTGTTGACCTGAAAGAAATCTATTCGACTTCGGTAGGTGCCCAGTTCGGTGAACAGGCACTCGACGAGACCGTAACGGCGGGACTGATCGGTGCGCTGATCGTCTTCCTCTATATGATTGCGTTCTACAGGCTCCCTGGGATCATCGCCGCTGTTACACTGACGGTCTATATCTATCTCACGGTGCTTGGTTTCAATATAATCGGTGGGGTGCTCACCCTGCCGGGTATCGCCGCCCTGATCCTCGGGGTCGGGATGGCAGTCGATGCGAACATCATCATGTATGAACGTATGAAGGATGAACTGCGGATCGGACGCAATATCAAACAGGCGTATAAGAAGGCATCCCAGGCGTCCCTCTGACAATCATAGATGCCAACATCACTACTTTGGTCGCCGGCATAGTGCTCTTCATATTCGGCACGAGCAGCGTCAAAGGGTTTGCGACCATGCTGCTTCTATCGATACTGATGAGTTTCATCACCGCCGTCTTCCTGACGCGCATACTGCTCTCACTGCTCGTCAAATCGAATTTCTTCAATAAGCGCCTGACATGGTTCGGAGTCAAGGAAGCGGATCGCTTCAGCTTGAACGAAGGCAAGGATATCGAACATCTGACGACACCTTGGGACAAGTTTGATTTTGTCGGCCATACGAAGAAGTTCTTTACGTTCAGTCTAGTGACGATACTTGCTGGCCTTCTCATCCTATCCATCTTCAAATTGAACTTGGGCATAGACTTCACAAGCGGCACACGGGCGGATATCCAGACGTCGGAAGAGGCCACTGTAGAAGAGGTGGAGGCAGAGCTTGAAGATATCGGCCTGGCCCCTGACAGCATCACCACTTCTGGTGAAGATATGGTGGTTGTCCGCTATACCAAAAACCTGGATCAGGAAGAAGTCACCACAATGCAGAATACATTCGATGAATTATACGGGTATGAACCTGCGGTCAGTACGGTCAGCCCGATAGTCGGGCAAGAGTTGGCGAAGAATGCGATGATAGCATTGGCCATCGCTTCAATAGGCATCATCATCTATGCCTCGATCCGCTTCGAATGGCGCATGGCGCTGCCGAGTGTGCTGGCACTCATCCACGATGCATTCATCATGATCGCCATCTTCTCCATCTTCAGGATTGAAGTAGACATTACATTCATTGCAGCGGTCCTGACGATCGTTGGTTACTCGATCAACGATACCATCGTGACATTCGACAGGGTGAGGGAGAACTTGCGCAAATATAAAGTCATCCATAACGAAAACGAGATTGATGCCATCATCAACCGTTCCCTGAAGCAGACACTGACCCGTTCGGTCAACACTGTATTCACAGTCGTCATTGTCGTATTATTCCTGATCATTTTCGGCAGCAGTGCGATCTTCAACTTCTCACTCGCCTTGCTGATTGGTCTGATCAGCGGCATCTATTCCTCGCTGTTCATCGCCCTTCAGTTATGGGGTATACTGAAGAAGCGTCAGTTCAGACAGACGGACGGCAGTTTGACGGTTTATGAAGAAAAGAAAAAGAACGACGAAAAAATATTGGTATAAGAGAACGCCCGGGAGTCCCCGGGCGTTTTATAAAGGGAGGATCACATGTATCAGTCGAAGTTTGAATGGAGAGTTCGCAAAAGGACAGAGGAGATACCGGAAACTTTAATCGGTGCTTTCAAATTGAATATGCTGGAACAGACCATCCTCGAAAACAGAGGATATACGACAGAGGAAGATTTGATGAAAATCTATAATCCCACGACCTATGATGCCTCTTTGGTGCATGACATGGATAAGGCGGTGGACCGGATCAATGTTGCTGTTGAGCGTGGGGAACGCATACTCATCTATGGCGACTTCGATGCGGACGGCATCACCAGCACCGTCCTGCTGCTTAAAGCATTGAGGCGAAAGGGGCTGACGCCGGATATTTCATACCCAACCGCATAGAAGATGGTTACGGACCGAACCGGGAAGTGTTCGAGGAGATCGTCATCGGCCAGTACGACCTTGTCATCACTGTAGACAATGGCATTTCAGGTAAAGAGGAACTGGCGTTCCTCAATGACCACGGCATAGATACAATCGTCGTCGACCACCACACTTTCGGTGAATCGGTACCGGAGACGGTGATCATCCACCCGGACCACCCTGACGGTTCATATCCCTTCAAAAGTCTGGCAGGCGTCGGCATCACATACAAATTGGTACAGGCTCTGGGCGCCGCCGCGCAGGACGATCTTGCACTTGTTGCAATCGGCACTGTAGCTGATCTTGTGCCCATGATAGACGAGAACAAGAAGCTGGTGATGGAAGGGTTGGAAATATTGAATAACGAACCTTCCACAGGGATTCATACCTTACTGCGTGCGGCCGGTCATGAAGGCGGGGTCGATGAGGAAACCATAGCGTTTACGGTTGCCCCCGTCTGAATGCCACCGGTCGGCTTGGAGAAGCTGAAATCGCCGTGGAACTGTTGCTCGAGGATGAGAGGCATGCAGCATATGAAATGGCTATGACGATCGAGAACATGAATGCCGAACGTAAGCAGCTGGTCATCGATATTTTCGGGGAGGCTGTAGAGCAGATCAGGACAGAGAACCAGATCAATATCGCATATGCCGACGGCTGGCATCCCGGGGTGCTCGGCATAGTCGCCTCGAGGATAGTGGAAGAGTTCGGCAAGCCCGCCATTGTACTGACCCGGGATGGGGACAGTTACCGTGGTTCCGGCCGCTCGATTGAAGGGCTTGACCTGCATGACATAATCACCCGGCAATCGACGCACTATACCCATTTTGGGGACACGCCCAAGCGCTTGGCATCGAGGTGGCGGCAGAAGACATTGACGCATTCAAAATAGAGCTGGAAGAATACTTCGCAAGCCTCGGACTTGATCTGAAGCCGGTGAAATACATCGATTACCAGGTGGATGGGACCAACATGACCATGCAGGGATTCGAGCGTTTCGAGCGCCTCAAACCATTCGGCCAATCATTTCAATCGCCTGTTTTCCTGCTCCAAAATGATACGATAGGGCAAATACGGCAAGTGGGTAAAGATAAGAGCCATATCAAACTGACGATGCCCCGGGTCGGCATGGATGTCATCGGTTTCGGGTTTGGGCACCTCATCAATGAAGTGTCACAGAATGATGTCATCAGCTTGATTGGGACGGTCAACATCAACGAGTTCAATCAAAAACGCAGTCTGCAGCTGATGCTTCAGGACGCCAATGTGGATAATGTCCAACTGATCGATATGAGGAGTCGGTCCGATCAGCGGTTCGACATGATATCAAAGAATGACGTTTTCGTCATCGCCAAAGGTAAGGAGCGGCTCGGTGACAATTACTACGAATACGGGAAGATCTGCCGTTCACTTCAGGGACTGTAGTACTGAGGGATCTGCCTGATGACCTTCTGGATCTTGCGTATTCACTGAATGGTATCCATGCATCTAAAATAATCTCGATATTCAACAGCCGTGAAGAACTCTTTTTTTCCGGGATTCCCTCACAAGCGGATGTCAACGCCCTGCAACAGCTGGTGTCGGGCGCTGACGATGGCACAATCAACCTCGCTAAACATGCGCCTGCACTTGCTGGGCGTCTTGGGGTAAAAATGAATTTCCTCAAAATGATGGTTGATATTATGGTGGATTTGGACATGATTACGTTAAAAGATGGTATAATATATAAGCAAAAGGATGATTCAGACCGTAAAATTGAAGAATCTTTGCTTTTCAATGAACTGAGGAAGCGGCTTGAGGCAGAAAAAATGTTGAAGATGTCTTCCTCCTCTGAGCTGAAAAACTATCTCAGGACATTAATTTCGAAGTGAGTGGGGTAAAAAATGGATTTAAAAAAATATGTTTCAGAAGTACAGGATTGGCCTAAAAAAGGCGTCAGTTTCAAAGACATCACGACTATAATGGACGATGGCAAGGCATATGGCTATGCAACAGACCAGATTGTCGAATATGCCAAGGAAAAACAAGTGGATATCATCGTCGGTCCAGAAGCACGGGGATTCATCATCGGGTGTCCTGTGGCATACAGCATGGGCATCGGATTTGCTCCTGTCAGAAAAGAAGGGAAGCTGCCGAGGGAAGTCATCAAGTATGAATATGATCTGGAATACGGCTCGAACATCCTGACTATGCACAGGGACGCAATCTCTCCCGGACAGCGCGTACTCATCACCGATGATCTTCTCGCTACCGGTGGGACGATTGAAGGGGCGATCCATCTGGTTGAGAAGCTCGGGGGCATCGTCGTCGGCATTGCCTTCCTTATAGAGCTTGAATATCTGGAAGGCAAGAAGCGTCTTGAGGGGTATGACACACTCTCTCTGATCACTTATGCACAATAGCACGCCATAAAGTCTGTGAAAACAGGCTTTTTTTCTACATTCATTTATTTGAAATGGATTTTATAGTATGATGATTCTAATCAGTGTAATGGGAAGCGGTGAGGACATGAACAAGGAATATCCCTATAGTGCGGATCAGGTGATACAAATGTGCAGCGCCTATATGAATGAGAAGGACATGGGCATGATAGAGAAGGCGTATAAACTTGCACATGAAGCGCACGAAGGACAATACAGGAAAAGCGGAGAGCCTTACATACTGCACCCGGTACAAGTTGCGGGGATCCTCGCAGAGCTGAAGCTTGACGGTCCCACCATCATCGCGGGATTCCTCCATGACGTTGTGGAAGATACACCCTATACTTTTGAAGATCTTGTGGGTATGTTCAACGAAGAAGTTGCAGTGATAGTGGACGGTGTAACGAAACTTGAAAAGGTCAAATACAAGTCCAAGCAAGAAGAGCAGGCGGAGAACCATAGAAAGCTCTTTATCGCCATCGCCAAGGATATCCGCGTCATCCTCGTGAAGCTCGCAGACCGGCTGCATAATATGAGGACGCTAAAAGCAATGCCTGAAGCCAAGCAGATAAGGACTTCACAGGAAACGCTTGAAATCTATGCGCCGCTTGCGCACAGGCTCGGTATTTCAAGCATCAAGTGGGAGCTTGAGGATATCGCGCTCAGATATATAGAGCCACAGCAGTATTTCAAGATTGTGAGCTTGATGAAAAAACGACGCAGTGAGCGTGAAGTGGTCATCAATGATGCGATGGAACGCATCGAGGAAGAGATGGCCAATACAAAAATAAAAGGACAATTATCAGGACGGCCGAAACATATATACAGCATCTACAGAAAAATGAAGAAGGACCATAAGCAGTTTGACCAGATATTCGATCTGCTTGCCATCCGGGTGCTGGTGGATAACATTAAGGACTGTTATGCGGTGCTCGGTGTCATCCACACGATATGGAAACCAATGCCAGGCCGCTTCAAGGATTATATCGCCATGCCCAAACCGAACATGTATCAGTCCCTCCACACCACAGTAGTCGGTCCGAACGGAGATCCTCTGGAAATCCAGAATCCGGACATATGAGATGCATGATATAGCGGAACACGGGGTGGCAGCCCATTGGGCTTACAAGGAAGGGAAGGAACTCAAGGAAGAACCTTCACGCGACAAGCGCCTCCACTGGTTCCAGGATCTTATAGACCAGGAGACATCTTCACCGGATGCAGAAGAATTCATGGAAGCATTGAAGACGGACCTGCTAAGCGATAAAGTGTATGTCTTCACACCGAATGGAGACGTGGTCGAGCTGCCGAAAGGGGCAATCCCAATCGATTTTGCCTACCAGGTCCATACAGAAGTGGGCAACAAGATGATCGGGGCGAAAGTGAACGGCAAGATCGTCCCGATCGACTATGAGTTATCGACGGGTGAGATCGTCGAAATAAGGACCAGCAAGCAATCCTACGGTCCGAGCCTGGACTGGCTGAAGCTCGTCAAATCATCAAGCTCCAAAAATAAGATACGCGCCTTCTTCAAAAAGCAGGATAGGGCGAGCAATATAGAAAAAGGACGTTTTGCGGTCGAGCATGAAATAAAGAACCGCGAATACAAACCTGATAATATCTTGAAGCCTCAACATATGGAACCTGTCCTTGAACGCTATAACTTAAATAGTGAGGATGATCTGTTTGCGATGGTCGGCTTTGGTGGCATAACAGCCCAGCAGGTGACAAACAGATTGATGGAGAAATTCAAAGTCACTGAAGAGAAATCGAATGTGGTGGAAGAGATCGACAGGACCCATCACTATAAGGAGATTTCAACGGAGTCCGGCGTCTATGTACAAGGCATGGATAATATGCTCATCAACCTCTCCAAATGCTGTAACCCTATACCGGGCGATGAGATAATCGGTTTCATCACGAAAGGTCATGGTGTGAAGGTCCACGTAACAAGCTGTCCGAACATCAGAAATGAGACCGAACGGCTCATAGATGTGGAGTGGGTGAAGAATAAGGATAAGGACCGTAAATATCAGGCTGACCTGGAAATAACAGGGTATGACAGGCAGGGGCTCGTCAACGAAGTGCTCAATATGATTGCCGGTACGAAATTCCCGATCACCCGGGTGAACGGACGGGCTGATATCGATAATCATGCCAAAATAAGTTTGTCGGTGATGGTCCATAATGTCACAGACTTGTATCGGATCGTCGACAAGATTAAACAGCTGCCTGACATCTACAGTGTAGAACGGGTATTTAAATGAGGTGGAATTAATGAGGGTCTTATTGCAGAGGGTGTCGAGTGCGACAGTGATAAGCAATGAATTTTACAATGAAATCAAAAAAGGATATTGCCTGCTGGTCGGCGTCTCCAAAGATTCGACGGAGGCGGATGCGAGGAAACTCGCTGAGAAGATTGCCGCCAGCCGGAATTTTGAAGATAGGGATGGGAAGATTAACCTCTCCATCAAAGATGTGGATGGGGAAATCCTCAGCATCTCCCAATTTACGCTCTACGCCGATGTGAAAAAAGGTAACCGTCCAAGCTTTACCGATTCAGCCGGCAAGGAGCAGGCCAAACATCTCTATGACGTCTTCAATTCCCATCTGAAGGACCAGGGCCTGACGGTGAAAGAAGGGTTCTTTGGTGAAATGATGAATGTACAGATCAACAACGAAGGGCCGATCACCTTCATGTATGAAGCGGAAAATGGAAAAATATTGTGATGGAATGGATGAAAAGGCTTCTCGTCAACACATTTGGTGCAGTCACCTTTTTCATCAAGTACAAAAAACATGTCTATATGATTCCTGTGGCTTTTCTGTTGGCCGCTTCCCTGATAGTCTTCATCACCGCCGCAACCGGTCACCTGTTCAAGGCTTCAGGCAACGAGGCGCCAATTGACCTGCAGCCGCGTGAATATGATATTTCAGGCACGACTATAGTGCTCGACCCGGGCCATGGTGGCAAAGATCCGGGGGCGACGAGTGCCTCGGGCATTACAGAGGATGAAATCGTCTACAGACTGGCTGGGCAGTTGAAGGAAGAACTGGAAAGGCACGGTGCAGAAGTGCTGCTCACAAGGGAGCAGGACACCTTCGCGTCGCTTGATGCCAGGAAAGTTGAAGGCGACCTGTTCATCAGCCTGCACAGCGATGCCATGGATGATCCGAGCGTCACCGGATTCACCACATATTATACGTATCCACATCAAAAGAAATTTGCCGAAACGCTGAACAATGCACTGGATACCCGCTCCTATTTCAGGAACCGCGGGGTCCACAGCATGAACTATCAGGTGACATGGCAACTGGATTATCCCGCGGTCCTTGTTGAACTTGGCTATTTGAGCAATGAATTGGATGATCGCATCCTTCTGACTTCGCATTATCAGGAACTGATGGTGCAGGGCCTTACCGACGGAATCGTAGAGTACTTGAAATGAATGCTTGACTTCATCGGCTTTAAGCCATAATATTAATATACTATATAAATGAAAAACTGTTCTTTGATCCAAAGAGGGGGATAGGGTGATGTCCAGAGAGGTCTGTCGAGGCTGAAAACAGACTCATCATCCGTATCCATGAACCGACACTTTGGTAGAACCCCGTGCGCCGGGCGGTGGCAGCCGTTAATATGCCAGAGGGCCTTTTATCGGCTGAATCAGGGTGGCAACGCGAGTAATCGCCCCTTATATCCAATTGGATATAAGGGGCTTTTTTTAATTTTCGGAAATGGAGTGGTTTATAATGATACAAATACCTAGAGGTACGCAGGATATCCTTCCTAAAGACACCTATAAATGGCAGTTCATCGAAGCACGTCTCCATCAGATCGCGCAGGATTACAACTACAGCGAAATCCGCACACCGGTTTTTGAATCGACTGAGCTGTTCGTCAGAGGAGTCGGTGGCTCCACTGATATCGTCAATAAGGAAATGTATACTTTCCAGGACAAGGGCGACCGCAGCATGACTTTGAAGCCTGAAGGGACCGCACCTGTCGTCAGAAGCTATATAGAAAACAAGATGCAGCATGATGTGAATCAGCCCGTCAAGGTCTATTACCTTGCGCCGATGTTCCGCTATGAAAGGAAGCAGAAGGGGCGCTACCGCCAATTTGTGCAGTTCGGTATAGAAGCGATCGGCGTAGAAGACCCGCTTATCGATGTGGAAGTCATCAGCATGCTGATGCAGATCTACAAGTCTTTCGGCCTTTCGAATCTGAAGCTCTACATCAATTCGATCGGTGACCAGGACAGTCGTTCCGCCTATAATGAAGCATTGGTGGCACACTTCAAACCATCCATCGGGGAGTTCTGTTCAGATTGCCAATCCCGGATCGATACGAACCCGATGCGCATCCTTGACTGCAAGAAGGATCGTGACCACCCACTCGTTAAACAGGCGCCAAGAATCTACGATTACTTGAATGAAGAATCAAAGGAATATTTCGAACAGGTCAAGCGCAACCTCGATGCACTCGGCATCGGCTATGAAATCGACTATAACCTGGTCAGGGGCCTCGATTATTATACGCACACGGCATTTGAGCTGATGAGCGATGCAGAAGGATTTGGCGCAATCACCACACTATGTGGCGGAGGGCGCTATAATGGTCTGCTGGAATTGCTGGACGGTCCGACTGAAACGGGTATCGGTTTTGCGCTCAGCATCGAGCGTCTGATTATGGCATTGGAGGCTGAAGGCATTGAAATTCCAAAGCCCCAAGGTATCGACCTCTACATCTGCACGCTGGATGGTGCATCAAGAACCGCAGCAAGCCGGCTCATCCATCAGCTGCGCGCTGAAGGCATCAGTTCGGATATGGATTATAAGAACAGGAAGTTGAAGGCCCAGATGAAGGATGCCGACCGTAAAGGCGCCAAGCATACCATCGTAATAGGCGAAGAAGAAAGGGAGACGAATGTAGCCGAGCTGAAGAATATGGCGGACGGCAGCACGAAGCAAGTCAAACTTGATGACATAAAAGCACTTGCTGAACTAATCGAGGAGGTAGAATCATGAGGAGACATACAGCGGAAATCACAGAAAAGATGACTGGAGAACGGGTGAACCTAAAAGGATGGGTACAGAAAAGACGCGATTTGGGCGGTCTGATATTCATCGATCTGAGGGACCGTAAAGGTGTGATTCAAGTGGTCTTCAACCCGGAAGTATCCGAGTCGGCATTGAATATTGCCGACCGCATCCGTACGGAATATGTCATCGCCGTTTCCGGCAAAGTGCATGAGCGAGATGAGTCACAATGGAACGACAATATCCCGACAGGGCGTATCGAAGTGTTTGCAGATGAAGTGGAAGTGCTGTCAAAATCAGAGACACCGCCATTCCAGATCACCGATGATACGACGAACGAGGACCTCAGGTTGAAATACAGATACCTGGAATTACGGAAGCCGAAGCTGCAGAGCATATTGAAGCTCAGACACTCATTGAACCGCAGTGTCAGGAATTTCCTGGACAATGAGGATTTCATCGACATCGAGACGCCGGTACTCTCCAAGTCTACGCCAGAGGGCGCGCGCGACTATTGGTGCCTTCCAGGATCCACGAAGGGGAATTCTATGCATTGCCCCAATCCCCACAGATCTATAAGCAGCTTCTTATGCTGTCCGGCATGGAACGCTACTATCAGATCGTCAAATGTTTCCGCGACGAAGATTTGAGGGCCGACCGCCAACCGGAATTTACACAGATTGATATTGAAACTTCATTCATGGACCAGGAGCAGATCATGGATCTGAATGAGAGAATGATTGCCCACGTCATGAAGGATGTTAAGGGTATGGATATCACACTGCCATTCCCGAGGATGACCTACAATGAGGCGATGGCTGAATACGGTGTGGATAAACCAGATACACGATTCGGCATGAAGTTGAATGACTTGAGCGCATTCAGCAGCAAATCCGAATTTAAAGTATTCCGTTCTGCAGTCGATAACGGCGGACTTGTCAAAGCGATTGTCGTGAAGGATGCGGCCGATAAGTTTTCGAGGAAAGACATCGACAAGCTCGAAGCGTTCGTCAAAAATTATGGCGCTAAAGGATTGGCTTGGCTGAAGGTGAATGAGGGCGCCTTGAATGGTCCGGTTGCCAAGTTCTTCGATGAAGGGGAGCAGTCGGAACTCTCAAGCACGCTTTCCCTGGTCGACAATGACCTTATCCTATTCGTGGCGGACTCTGCAAAAGTCGTCAACGCCGCACTCGGCAACTTGCGTAACAAGCTTGCCCGGGATCTGGAGCTGATACCGGCGGATCAGTTTAATTTCGTATGGGTGACCGACTGGCCGTTGCTTGAATATGATGACGAGGAAGACCGTTATTTCGCGGCCCACCATCCGTTCACTTCGCCAAGGCAAGAGGATATAGACAAATTGGAGGATCATCCGGAAGATGTGAAGGCGAATGCCTATGACATCGTATTGAATGGCTATGAACTCGGCGGTGGTTCGATCCGCATCCATGATGCCGAACTTCAGAAGAAGATGTTCAAAGCACTCGGTTTCACCGAAGAGGAACGCGATGAGCAGTTCGGCTTCCTTCTTGAAGCGTTCAAATACGGCGCACCTCCGCACGGTGGAATCGCATATGGTCTGGACCGGTTCGTGATGCTACTGGCGGGTACAGACAACATTCGTGACGTCATCGCCTTCCCTAAGACGGCAAGTGCCGGTGACCTGATGATGAATGCACCTTCACATGTCGATCCAAGACAATTAGATGAGCTGCATATCTCTGTAAACACAGAAGAATAGGAAAATACCGGCAGGCTAGAGCCTGCCGGTATTGCTACGTGAGTGGCCGGTTCCTGGATAGGTAAGGCAAAGGTCATTTTCAGCCTGCCGGTCGGTTGGAGAAGGCCAAACAGAGAAAACGTATTCATTTTCCTTTTCTTTTTTCGAGGCATGTGCTATTATGTATTCAAGAGGAATATCTGAGAAGTTCGTGATGTGTTGAATTATATTTTGACCTAACACTTTTATAAACGGGAGCTTGATAGGTTTTCCTATGAAAAACATGCCTGTCTGACAGGACGTTTGGAGTAGGAAACTGGGCACCCACCTGCAATTAGCAGGCCAAAATAATCAACAATAACACACGGCTTAAGCTCGGATATTCCAAATAAGTACCGAATTGTAAAATTCGGTGCTTATTTTTTTATATCTTTTTGAGCTTATCATATACTTCGGCGAGCTGTTTCTCGTATTTGGATACATCTGATTTCTGATAGTATGCTGCACTTTTCAGAGGATCCGGCAAGTATTGCTGCCTGACGACGTGATTCGGGTAGTTATGCGGATATTTATAGCTGACACCGTTGCCGAGTTTTTCTGCACTTTTATAGTGCGCGTCCTTCAAGTGCTTCGGCACACTACCTGTCTTTTTCTTTCTGATATCCGATAGGGCGGCATCGATGCTTTTAATTGCGCTGTTCGATTTCGGTGATAGGGCAAGTTCTATGACGGCCTGGGACAAGGGTATCCGCGCTTCCGGAAACCCGAGGCGTTCCGCTGAATGGATGGCGTCCAGGGTTCTTGAAGCAAGTTGTGGGTTCGCAAGCCCCACGTCCTCATAGCTGATGACAAGGAGGCGTCTGACGATGGTGACAAGGTCGCCTGCTTCTATCAGACGGGCCAGGTAATGCAGCGAAGCATCAACATCACTGCCGCGGATTGATTTTTGGAAGGCACTCATCACATCGTAGTGCTGATCGCCGTCTTTGTCATAGAGCAAGTCGGACTTCTGCATGCAGGCACGTGCGTCATCCAATGAAATATTGACGGCACCACTTGCGTCTTTGTCGGAACTGAGTGCTGCCAGTTCCAAAGCATTCAACGCACTTCTGACGTCACCCTGGCTTGTGACGGACAGATATTCGAGGGCTTCACCGCTGATATTTATGGACATATCCCCAAGGCCTCGGCCAGTATCCGAAAGCGCACGGTTAAGTGCCACCTCCACATCTTCCGGATCGAGCAGGTGCAATTCGAAAATCTGGCATCGGCTCCTGATGGCTGGATTGATGGCGTGGTAGGGGTTGGAAGTAGTGGCGCCGATCAGTATGATGTTGCCATTTTCCAGATGCGGCAGCAGAAAGTCCTGCTTAGCTTTATCCAGACGGTGTATCTCATCAAGAAGGAGGATGACGCTACCGCTCATCTTCCCTTCATCGGCCACCATCTGCATATCCTTCTTCGTATTGGTGACAGCATTCAAGGTACGGAATTTGTAACTTGTCGAACCTGCAATTGCGCTCGCGATGCTGGTCTTGCCGATGCCTGGTGGGCCATAGAGGATCATTGATGTAAGGCGTTTAGCCGTCACCATCCGGCGGATGATGCTGCCTTCACCGACAAGGTGGGTCTGGCCGAGGACTTCATCTATCGTTTTTGGTCGCATTCTAAAGCTCAGAGGCTGAGTTGACATATTTTCACCTGTTTCAGAGTTATGATATATTTAATACTACTATAACCGATATAAATATGAACTTAAACTATGAGGTGCTTTATGAAAATTTCTACACGCGGGAGATATGGTCTCTATTTTATGCTGGCTTTAGCCAGAAGCTACGGTGAGCATAAGCGTAGCGTCAAATCCATTGCCGACGAGCGGGGATCAGCGACCTATACCTTGAACAGATTGTCACGAACTTAAAACGTGCAGAACTCGTCAAAAGTACACGGGGCGCCTATGGCGGCTATGAATTGAACCATGCGCCGGATGAGATCACTGTCGGGAAGATCTTCAGGACACTGGAAGAGAATATCGTTGCGGTTGAAGGTGATGATAAGGACACCGATACGGAACGCTATCTGTGGGGCAGGATACGGGACGCCCTTCGTGACGTGCTCGACCACACTACGCTTTCGGATATGGTGAACCACGATGACGATGAAATCGACGACTACATGTTCTATATATGATATGAAAAAGCCCTGGGTCACTACACTACAGACCTCCAGGGCTTTTTCTAAAATCTTCCCGAACGGAATATGGAATAGATCATGCCGATGAACATCAGTAGAGCTACCACAGAACCGATTTCTATAGCCGGAATATTGAAGAGGACGGTGGCTTGGTCGGTCAATGCGGAACTGATGATGAGGCCGACCATGATGATGCTGAAGGACAGTAGGACGATACTGAACGTCAATCGGTTGCCTATCCGGTCGAGACGCTTCATGAACGCCTCGCTCCGCTTCACCTGCAGTTCTACAGGGACACTGCGACCTTTCAATCCTTTGGAGAATTCGTGGACATTACCGGAAACATCCTTTAGGTCATCGCTGAATTCGATCCAGCTGCGCCACGCATGATCTGCAGCATTTTTAGGGTTGTACCGCTCCCTCAGGAGCTGCCTGCCGAAAGGTTCTGCTACATCGACGATGCTGAAGTCCGGGTCAAGTTCGCGGACGATGCTCTCAAGCGTCAGAATGGTCTTGCCGAGCATCGTGAAATCTGTCGGCAGTTTGATATGGTGCTCGTTCGCTATATGGAAGATGTCCTGTACAGCTTCACCGAGGTCCATGCGGCTGAGCGGAACATCGTAATACTTGTCGCGGAGCAGTTCGGCATCTTTTTTGAGGATCTTCATATTGACCTCGTCCGGAACGACCCCCATCCGTGTTATGGCGCGGACGACGCCGTCTGCATCTTTTTTCATCATGGCGATGAGCAGCGAGCCGTAGATCGACTTCATCTCACGCGTCATCTTGCCCACCATGCCGAAGTCGAGGAATCCGATGACGCCGCCGTCCATTACGGTGATGTTCCCAGGGTGTGGGTCGCCATGGAAGAATCCTTCAATCAGGATCTGATGAAAAATTGCGTGTGTGAGACGCTCTGCAAGCACTTCGTTTGAATACCCCTCAGCCGCCAGTGAATCGAGGTCTCCAATTTGAATGCCTTCTATAAACTCCATCACGAGCACATCTTTCGTCGTGACATCCCAGTAGACTTCTGGAATATGGACGACCTCGTCATCTTTGAACTGTTTGCCGATCTTATCTGCATTACGCCCTTCGATGGTGTAGTCGAGTTCATTTATGATGGATTTCGAGAACTCCTTCATCATGTCCACCAGCTGATATTGGCGGGCCCATTCCATACGGGATTCTGCTATCAATGCCAATTGTTGCAGAATTTCCAAGTCGTTGCGGATGATTTTCTCGATATTCGGGCGCTGCACCTTAACTGCAACAGCTTCCCCGGTTACAAGCCTGGCCTTGTGGACCTGGCCTATGGAGGCGGACCCGATTGCTTCCTGTTCAAACTCCAAAAAGATATCATCCATCTCAGCTCCCAAAGAGTGTTCGATGATCTCTTTTGCTTCATCGTATGGAAAAGAAGGTACGTCGCTCTGCAGCTTCGATAGTTCCTCGATGATATCTTCCGGCAGAAGGTCAGGCCTGGTGCTTGCAATCTGGCCTACTTTGATGAAGGTGGGGCCCATTTCTTCCAAAAAGAGGCGTATGCGTTCTCCGCGCGTCTTTTCGATGTGTGTGCCATCCTTTTTGAGCAGCATTTTCTTCGGCAGGGACAGAACCTCATCAAGCCCCAACTCTTCTACGATAAATCCGAAACCACTTTTGGAGAAGGCCAGGGCAATCTCCCGGTATCTTCTTATATGTTCGATCCTTTTTCTGAATATCATTGCGGGCCTCCCATGCTTTTTCCGAACCCGTCTCCTTCTAGTATATGGTGAGGGGCAGGTGTCCATCTATTGTAGCCTGATTTTCAGGATTCATCAAAATAATTATAGTAGATTGCGTGAAGCGCCCTCTGGGCATCTTTTTGGGCCACGGCGAACATCATGCTGATCTCTGAAGCCCCCTGGTTGATCATACTGATGTTGATGTCATTTTCACTAAGGGCGACCGTTGTCTTCGTAGCGATGCCGATGTGATGTTTCATTCCTTCTCCGACTATGATGATCAGTACAAGGTCGTTTTCGACATGTATCGACTCGGTTTCAAGCGTATCTTCGATATCAGCGATGACCGCCGCCAATTTATCATTGCCTTCGAACTGCTTTGATCTGAGTATGATGGATAGATTATCTATACCCGAAGGGATATGTTCATAGGAGAGGTCATGGTCCTCCATGATCTGCAGCAGCCGTCTTGTAAAGCCGACTTCCCGGTTCATTAGGTATTTATTCATTGTGAGCGATGTGAAGCCCTCATCGCAGCTGATGCCGATGACCGGCATGCGGGGTATATACTCCCGTTCGGCTACAATCTTCGTCCCCTCTATCTCCGGGGCGTTCGTATTGCGTATCATGATGGGGATATTCTGTTTATAGACAGGTTCCAGTGCTTCATCGTGGAATACGCCGAAACCGGCATATGACAGCTCACGCATTTCGCGATAGGTGATCTCCTCGATTTTATGCGGCGAGCTGATGCGGGACGGATCGGCCGAATAGATGAAGCTGACATCCGTAAAGTTTTCGTAGAGTGATGCATTAACCGCACGTGCCACAATGGCTCCTGTAATATCCGATCCTCCTCTTGGGAAAGTAACGATCTGACCGCTTTTTGAATATCCAAAGAATCCGGGGATTACCACGACTTGGCCGGCGTCCTTCAACTTTTCCAGTCTGGCGTAGGATTCAGGAAGGAGCAGTGCATTGGAAGGTTCATCCGTTACCAGTATCCCCGCTTCACCAGGGCACATGTAAGTGGCATCGACGCCTATTTTATTCAAATACGCGCTGACCAGTTGCGCATTAAAATCCTCGCCGCATGACTTCAGGGCGTCGAGCAGGCGTTTCTTCTCGTTGATATCCGCCAGATGTGAGCGCAATATACCTTCATAATTTTCCAGCAGTTGGTGTTCCAGTCCAAGTTCATCGACCATTGCGGCAAATCTCCCTATGATATCCGTGATGATCTCCTCGACCGGCAGGCCGGCAGTGTGGTTGGCATGTAGGGCAATCAGCATATCCGTCACCTTCGTGTCGCCAGTGCTTCTTTTGCCGGGGGCGGAAACGACCGCAATGCGGCGTTCGCTGTCACTTTTCATTATATCGGCAATCTTTTTGACCTGTGCCGCATTACAGAGGGAACTGCCTCCAAACTTAGCTACCTTCATCCCTTTGCACCTCTACTTTTCTGAATTTTAAAAACAATAATACATCAAAAATCATATAATGTGTACCCTTATTTAAATTGCTGCTTGAATTATCCGACTTTTCTCTCTAATATATAGTCTTATATGAAAGTATGATTGGAGAAAGGTGATGGTGACATGAAAGTGGCAATACTCGGTATGGGGACGGTGGGTTCCGGAGTGATGGAAGTCATTCGGATGAACCGTCCGGAGATTGAGAGGCAAATCGGTACCAGCTTCTCCATCAGCCATGTCCTGGTCCGGGATAGATATAAGGAACGCGGAGTCGAGCTTAGCGGTGTAACCATAACGGATGCCGTCGATGAGATTCATGCCGCAGATATTGATGTAGTGGTCGAAGTGATGGGCGGTATGGCATCCACCCGGGATATTCTGCTCGGATTCCTCCAGAAAGGGGTGCATGTCATCAGCGCGAATAAAGATATGCTGGCAGAACATATCGATGAACTGGCTGAGGCGGCGAACAGGAGTGGTGCCATGCTGATGTATGAAGCCAGTGTAGCCGGTGGCATACCGATTATTAACGGCATCAGTCAAGGTCTGAACGCAAACCGCATACAGGAAGTGATGGGGATACTGAACGGCACCACCAACTACATATTGACCAGGATGACTGGTGAAGGTTGGGATTATGAAAAAGCGCTTGATGCCTCCAAGGAGAAAGGGTATGCAGAAGCTGATCCGACAAACGACGTGGCCGGCTTTGATGCCCAGAGGAAAATTGTGCTGTTATCCCGGCTGGCCTACAATCGCAAGGTGGCTATCGGGAAAGTCGGGACACAAGGCATCGATTCAGTAGAACTGAAAGACATAGAAGCAGGCAGCAATGCCGGATTGACGATGAAGCTGATCGGCCGGAGTGCATTCCATGATGACCAGCTGTCAATTGAAGTGGCGCCTGTCTTCCTGCCGGATGATCATCAGCTATCTTCAGTATCCAACGAGAAGAATGCAGTATATATAAGGGGCAATGCGGTAGGGGAAACGATGTTCTACGGGCCGGGTGCCGGCGGTCGGGAAACTGCCTCCGCTGTAGTATCCGACCTGATCAGTTGCCTTAGGCGCATGGAGCGCGTGGAACAGAATCTGGTTCCGGCATACGAGGCAGCCATCACAGAAGATGTCAGCCCCAAAAGATTCTACATCCGGTTCACCGTCGGTGAAATATCCGCCAGAGAACAGTTGTCGCAGCATGGGATAGATTATGAACTCATCGAGCGCAAGGAAGTGGCAGTGGTCATCACCTCCGCGATCAAACCGGAGAAGCTGCGGGCATTGGTGGAGAATAATGACAGCATTTATGTAACCTATAAAGTGGAAGGGGATTGATCCGATGCATTGGAGCGGTCTGATTGAAGAATATAAAACATATCTGCCGGTGGGCGATGACACACCGCGCCTGACCCTATATGAAGGGGGCACGCCTCTTATCCGGCTCGATACATTAAGCCAGAAGTTTGAAGCCAATCTCTATGCGAAAGTGGAAGGCCACAATCCGACTGGGTCCTTCAAGGACAGGGGAATGGTCATGGCGGTTGCCAAAGCGAAGGAAGCGGGTGCCCATACAGTCATCTGTGCTTCCACCGGCAACACGTCAGCTTCAGCAGCCGCCTACGCTTCTCGGGCAGGGCTCAAGACCATCGTGGTCGTGCCGGAAGGCAAGATTGCCCTAGGTAAGTTGGCTCAGGCGATGATGTATGGCGCAGAGATCATATCCATCCAGGGGAATTTTGATGAAGCATTGAAGGTCGTCCGTAAAATCGCCGAAAAAAATGACGGCATCACGCTGGTCAATTCAGTTAATCCATATCGGTTGGAAGGTCAGAAGACGGCAGCTTTTGAAATCGCTGAAGTTTTAGGGGCGGCACCGGACTATCTGACGATCCCAGTCGGCAATGCGGGCAACATTTCAGCGTACTGGAAAGGATTCAAGGAATATGATGCCAAAAATGACTCTGGTCTGCCGAAGATATACGGATTTGAGGCAGAAGGGGCGGCAGCCATCGTCAATGATCGGGTGATTGAACAGCCGGAGACGGTCGCAACAGCAATCCGGATCGGCAACCCGGCAAGCTGGTCGCTGGCTGTAGAAGCCCGTGATGAATCAGGTGGTCTGATAGAGTCGGTGACGGATGAGGAGATTCTTAAAGCCTATGAAATGTTGGCGGCAGCCGAGGGTATTTTTGCAGAACCAGGGTCCAACGCCAGCACAGCAGGCATGATCAGAGCGCTTGAAGAAGGTAAGATTGAAAAGGGCGCCACCGTCGTGACAGTCCTTACCGGCAATGGGCTGAAGGATCCTGAGACGGCTATGGAACAGATCATAAAGAAGCCGAAGCTGTTGCCGAACGATGAGGGCCAGATCATCGACTACATTGAAGGCCTGGGTAAAAATGATGCATCGGTTTAAGGTCCCGGCCACGAGCGCCAACCTTGGCCCGGGTTTTGATTCCGTCGGTCTGGCACTCGAAAAGTATCTTCATATAGAAGCAAAGGAAGGCGCCGGATTCAACATCATATTCGAGGATGATTTTCTTGCTGTGCTGCCGGATGATGAGACTAACCTTGTCATAAGTACAGCCCGGGATATCGCCCGGAAATATGGGTGCCGACTGCCTGGTCTTGAGGTCAGAATGGGCAGTGACATCCCACTCAGCCATGGGCTCGGAAGTTCCGCTTCAGCCATAGTCGCCGGCATCGAGCTTGCGGATCGGTTTTGCGGCCTGGATCTGACGGTTTACGATAAAGTGCTCCTTGGCAGCGAAATAGAAGGCCATCCGGATAATATCGGGCCTGCCGTTACAGGAGGACTGTTCGTCGGGTATTATGATGGAGAGCTGTTCTACCATGTGATGGATATCGAAGGCCTATCGGCGGTAATCAGTGTCCCCCCTTATGAGATGAATACAAAAGAAGCCCGACGGGCCTTGCCTGAAACATACAGTAGGCAGGATGCCGTGCGTCAGAATGCCTTGAATAATGTCCTCCTGCTCTCGATCATGAACAATGACTATAAGGCCATGCGCCAACTGATGACGCAGGATCACTACCACGAACCCTACCGCCGGCAGTTGATCGCCGAATACGATGCGGTGAGGCAAGCGGCTGAACAGGCAGGCGCTATCGCCACGACTATCAGCGGAGCGGGGCCGACTTTGCTGACTCTATGCAAAAGCAGTGAGGCCGCCGCGGTATTTGAGCAGCTGGGCACCGTGCGTGGTTGCCATCACGAAAAAGTGGATATATGCAGAAAAATTCCCGGGATGTAGACATCCCGGGAATTTTTATCTGCCATTATATTTTCTGACGATCTTTTCGAACAGGTCATAGGAATACTTCTGGGCATCTTTATCATAGATGTAGCTCACAGCCATGATTTCATCTGCACTGAATTTATTCTGGAACAATCTCAGTCTCTCAAGCGCAGTGGCTTCACTGCCCATGATCGCTACAGGAAAGCGGCTTTCGACGATCTGCCTTTCAGGCGGCGTCCAGATTGATTCCATGTCTGAAACAGGCGGCTGCAGTTTTTTGCCGCCGCCCCTGATGACATTCAGGACGAATTGGGCCATCGTCGTGGAGAGGTGCTTCGCCTCTTCATCAGTATCTGCCATGATAACATTCAGGCAGGCAATCTTATATGGTTCCGCCAACTGGTCGGAAGGCTCGAATTCCTGTTCATAGATCTTGAAGGCTGCTTCCATATGGTCTGGAGCGAAGTGCGCCGCAAAAGCGTATGGCAATCCCAGACGGGCTGCAAGGTGTGCAGAGTCGGTGGAAGAGCCGAGTATATAGAGCGGGATTTCTGTGCCGTTGCCTGGGAAGGCTACAACCTGGGTCTTTTCATCCGAAAGGTATTTGCGGATATCCTCCACTTCCGAGCCGAATGTATAGACGCCATCATGGTTGTTGCGGCGGATGGCGGATGCGGTACGCATATCAGTGCCAGGGGCACGGCCGAGGCCGATGTCCAGACGGTCTCCGAATATGGCGTGCATGGTGCCGAACTCTTCGGCAACGATTAGAGGGGAGTGGTTCGGCAGCATGACGCCCCCGCTCCCGACACGGATATGTTCTGTATGGTGCAGGATGTGATGAATCAGTTGGCGCGTCGCAGAAGACGCGATTGAAGTGGTGTTATGGTGTTCAGCCACCCAGTATCTTTTATAATCTGAACCATCGACATGTTCAGCGAGGTCGACCATATCCTTGAATGCCTCTTTGGCATCTCCGCCCTCACGTACAGGCACAAGGTTAAGAATGGATGGGGTCAGTTGTTTTGACATAGATAGAATCCTCCTTATAATGGACAATTATCATCCATTGGATTTATTTTGTCTAACAATGGGCTTCAAAAGTATAAAAATCTACCGTTCCATGTTAAAATCTTATAATGTATAATAAAGCTATTTTTGGAGATGGGTGATTCTAATGGAAGTATATGCAGACTATGCGGCGACCACCCCTATGGATGGAGCGGTCCGCCAAGCACTCTTGGAAGATGACGGTTTCGGCAATCCTTCAAGCATTCACCGGGCAGGTAAAGAGGCCCGGGCCAAAATCGAGAAGGCGCGCAGGGGGATTGCACAACTTTTAAACGCCTCTTCGTCAGAAATCTTTTTCACCAGTGGTGCCACCGAAGGCAACAATATGGCAATCAGAGGGGTGGCGAACCAATATGAGCGCCCCCATATCATCACGACCGAGATAGAACATGCCTCCGTTCTGAACACATTGAGAAGTCTGGATGCGGACGTCACCTATCTCCAAGCTAACGCGGATGGCGCGATAGACGTCGATGCACTCAAAAATAGCCTGCGGGATGAAACGGTGCTTGTATCGGTCATGCTGGTCAATAATGAAACCGGTGTGATGCAGCCGATTTATGAAATACAAGAAGCGTTGTCGGAGCATAAGGCTTTGCTCCATATAGATGCGGTCCAGGCCTATGGGCATATGACGGTAGACGTCAAAGAGCTCGGAGCGGATCTGCTGACATTGAGTGCCCATAAGATGTACGGGCCGAAGGTGTCGGCCTGCTCTATAAGCGTAAAGATGTGAAACTCATCCCGCTCATCACAGGCGGCGGCCAGGAGAAGGATCTTCGCGGCGGCACTGAAAACACCATTTGGATCGAAGGCCTGTCGCTCGCGATGCAGCAGGCATCCGATGAAATGACGCGCAGAAGCATACGGGAGATGCAGATCAAAGAGCAGTTCCTCAACTTGCTGACACAATCCGATATTCCATTTGAAGTGAACGGGGACGTCAATAAGTCGGCAAGCCACATCATCAACATCCATTTCCCTTTTGCCGAAGCAGAATTCATGCTGACGGCATTGGACATGGCCGGCATCCATGCTTCAGCCGGCTCCGCGTGCCAGGCCGGCACATTGAACCCTTCCCATGTCCTCACTTCGATGTATGGCGAATCGGACCGCAACCGCCAATCCATACGGTTCAGCTTCTCCTACATGATGACAGATGAGGAAGTGGAAGCCATCGTCACGGCACTTGAAGATATATACGGAAGACTTATGCGTTAGGCATACCCGGAAAGGAAGGATAACATGAATAATTCAGATATAACTGTCGTCGTCGGCATGAGTGGCGGCGTAGACAGCTCAGTGACAGCTAAGCTCCTGAAAGATCAGGGCTATAATACAATAGGCATCTTCATGAAGAATTGGGACGATACCGATGAAGATGGCGTATGCACCGCTACAGAAGACTATGAAGATGTGCGCCTGGTAGCCGAGGAGATCGGCATACCGTACTACTCTGTGAACTTCGAGAAGGAATATTACGACAGGGTATTCGAATATTTCCTCGAGGAGTACAGGAAAGGGCGTACTCCGAACCCTGATGTGATGTGCAACAAGGAGATAAAATTCAAGGCGTTCCTTGATCACGCCATGAAACTTGGGGCAGATTACGTTGCGACTGGACATTATGCACAAGTCGTGCATGACGAGGAAGGTACAAAGATGCTGAGGGGCATCGATAACAATAAGGATCAGACGTATTTCCTCAACCAACTCTCCCAGGAGCAATTATCCAAAGTGATGTTCCCACTTGGCCACTTGGACAAGAAGGAAGTGCGCAGGCTGGCCCGCGAATATGACCTGGCCACAAAAGACAAGAAAGATTCGACCGGCATATGCTTCATCGGCGAAAGGGACTTCAAGACATTCCTGAGCAGTTATCTGCCTGCCAATCCGGGACGCATGATCAATATGGATACCGGGGAAGATAAAGGCCGTCATGACGGCCTCATGTACTACACGATCGGACAGCGTCAAGGCCTCGGCATCGGCGGAGACGGAGGACCGTACTTCGTGGCAGGGAAAAACCTTGAAACGAATGAATTGTATGTAGTGTCCGGCTACGACAATGAAGCATTGTCTTCTTCCAGCCTGGAGGCTTCAGACATCAACTTCATCAATCCAGTACCGGAAACGTTTGAATGCACCGCCAAATTCAGATACCGCCAAGAAGATGTACCGGTCACCGTCAAGCAGATGGATGATAGGCTGCTTGTAGAATTCCATGAACCGGCGCGCGCCGTTACACCTGGTCAGGCAGTCGTCTTCTATGATGGTGATGTATGTCTCGGTGGGGCGACGATAGACCGCATATTCAAAGAATCAAAAGAATTGGAGTATCTTGCATAATGACCATCAGATATGAACAGTTGATCAAAGAGGGTAGAACTGAAGAGGCACTTGAGGAGATATTCAAGGAGATAGAGGCATCACCTGAGGAAGAAGCGCATTACATCAACGCCGGCAACCTGTTGCATCGGGCCGGCCAGGATGAAGAAGCGGAGCGGTTTTTGCAGAAGGCGATCACCTTGAATGAGGCGAGTACGAGCGCATACTATGCACTTGCGAACGTCTACTTCGATAATGAACGGTTCAAGGAGGCGGTGAGGCTCTACCTGCTGGCCTACACCCGGAACCCAGACGATGGCGACCTGAATTTCATGCTGGCCATGAGCCATGTCCATCTGAACGAACCTGAACAGGCCATTCAATTTTTTGAGAAAGCACATGAAGTAAAGCCCGAGGATACGGATATCGCGTTCCAATATGGGCTCCTCTGCTGTCAAGTCGGACTGTACGGGCCGGGGAGACCTTGTTGAAGAAAGTATTGTCCATGGAAGAGAACGCGGATGCCGAATATAACCTTGGACTGGTGAAGCTCATGAAAGATGATGAAGCGCAGGCGATAGGCCATTTCCAACGCGCAATAGAGATCCAAGAGGACCATCATCTTGCCCATCATGCACTTGCACGACTCAACGATTGAGAGGACCGGAACGAGGAAGGTGATTCCATTTGGATCAATCTACAATCTACGATGACACATTCATAACAGGGGAAGTGGAGCGCGTCATATTCGTCAGTGAACAGACGCGTTTTACTGTGCTCAAGGTACTCGTCAATGAAACGAATACGAACTTCAGTGACGAAGCGATCGTCACGGGCTACTTCCACGCGGTCGCAGAAGGGGACACATACAGATTTTCAGGCAAAGTGACCCGTCATGCACGTTTCGGGGAACAATTCAGTGCGGACACGTTCAGGAAAGAGCAGCCGACGACGATGCGCGGGCTGATCCAATACCTCTCAGGGGATACGTTTCCGGGAATAGGGGAAAAGACAGCCAAAAAGATCATTGAAACTCTTGGCGTCGATGCATTGAAAAAAATTGCAGATGACCGGAGTGTACTGGATGATGTGGCGGGCTTGTCCAAAAAGAAGCGCGATATGATCCACTACCGCATATTGGAGAACAGCCAGACTTAGCGTCTGGTCATCAAACTGACCGATCTTGGTTTCGGTGCCAGGATGAGCGCCAAAATATTGAAGACCTATCAGGACCAGGCCCTCCAGGTGATTGAGAAGGAGCCCTACCGGCTGGTTATGGACATCGATGGCATCGGCTTTCATACGGCGGACCGTATAGCGATGAATGCTGGCATCGGTAAAGATGATGTCAGCCGTCTTGAAGCCGGCATCATGTATCTGGTGGAGAGTGTCATCATGTCGGATGGCCATACTTATGCGACCCGGGATACTCTTGTCGGAATGACGCGGGAATTGCTGAACCATGACGCCGAGCAGTACTTTTCGGACGAGGCCATCAGCCGATCGATCGATCAGCTGTCAGACAACGACCGGCTCGTCCAGTATGAGCGCCGCATCTATGTCCCTTCCCTCTTTTATTCCGAATATAAATCGGCCGAGCAGATCTTCCGCATGATGAATGACCGCTCGGAAGTATCAGCGGGTGAAGAGAAGGCAGGCGAAATCATCGCAGATGTCGGTGAACGCTTCGATATCCACTATAATAATAGGCAGAAATCCGCCATGATCAAAGCGTTGACTGAAAAGATCTCCATCATTACAGGCGGTCCCGGCACAGGGAAGACCACAATCGTCAAAGGCATCATCAACGCCTACCATGAATTGAACGACTTGAAGCCCGCTGACGAGTATGAGGGTGACGAATACCCGATCAGGCTCGTCGCCCCCACTGGCCGGGCATCCAAGCGCCTCAGTGAAACTGCAGGCATCAAGGCGTCCACCATCCACCGTATGATAGGGTGGGGCATGGATACCGGTAAGGATGAAGTGATCGATGCGGAAATCGATGCAGACCTCATCATCATAGATGAGATGTCGATGGTCGATACATGGCTGTTCTTTCAGCTGATGCGCAACGTCAAACCTTTCACGCGGCTGGTGTTCGTCGGGGACCGCGATCAATTGCCATCCGTCGGGCCCGGGACCGTGTTCAAAGATTTGATCGAGTCTGGCGTCATTCCGACGACCGAGCTCGATACCATATACCGTCAAGGGGAAGGATCTTCGATCATCCGCTTGGCACACGAGATAAAAGAAGGCAGGAAAATGGACATCACCGAAAAGTTCAAAGACCGCCTTTTCATCCCCGCTAAAATGAACCATATCCCGGACATCGTGGATAATGTGGTGAAAAAAGCGGTCGACAAAGGATATGATATGCGTGATATTCAAGTGTTGGCCCCCATCTATAGAGGGGACGCCGGAATACTGAAGCTCAACCGCATCCTCCAGACCATCCTCAATCCTGAAGCTGAAGATAAAAATGAAATTGCCTTTGGCGATGTCATATTCAGGAAGGGTGACAAAGTCATACAGCTCGTCAACCGGGCTGAAGACAATGTCTTTAACGGTGACTCTGGAGTGATCGACTCCATACTGTTCAAGGATGAGGATGAGGCAGAAAAGGATACGATTCTGGTTGATTATGACGGCATCCATATCGCGTACGAACGCAAAGAACTGACGGAATTGTCGCACGCCTACTGTACGAGCATCCATAAAGCACAGGGGAGCGAATACCCGATCGTCATCATGCCGGTCGTCAAAAGCTACCGCCATATGTTGATGAAGAACATCGTCTATACAGGCATCACGCGTGCCAAAGAATCCCTCATATTATGTGGAGATCAAGAAGCATTCTATGATTCCCTGGAGAAGAGGGCGTCCACAGACGCACTTCGCTGGCCGAGATGATCCGTCTGCTCTTTGGCAAGGAGGATGAGCCGGCAGACGAGATGCCTGAAGTCCTGACCGAATCGAAAATGTTCCAGATCCCTGCCATGATAAATATGGAAGGCGTCACGCCCTACGATTTCAATTGACAGATCCGGTGAATATTCCTATAATCAAATCAAGGTTAAAACAAGTGGAGATCCCGAGTGACTGGATTGTGATGGACAGAGACATTGCGGCAGCTGAGAGCAATGACGCATCCTTTCACGTGCTAATCTCCACCCACTTTATATATATACAAAGTGATGACAGTGTCATAACTTGGGTGGTACCGCGGTTCAGATCGTCCCATATTTTGGGGGATCTTTTTTTATTTTAAAAAACTAAGGAGTGACTGTAATGAAAAGACTGACCGGCAACGAAATCAGGGATATGTTCCTCGAATACTTCAGGGCACACAACCATATGGTGGAGCCGAGTGCACCGCTTGTACCGATAGATGACGATTCTCTGCTGTGGATCAACTCGGGAGTGGCGACTCTAAAGAAGTACTTTGACGGCCGTACCATTCCGGAAAACCCTAAAATCGTCAACGCCCAAAAGGCGATCAGGACAAACGATATTGAGAACGTCGGCTTTACAGCCCGTCACCATACATTCTTCGAAATGCTCGGCAATTTTTCGATAGGGGATTACTTCAAGGAAGATGCAATCCGTTACGCATGGGACTTCCTGACGAACAGCGAATGGATCGGTTTCGACCCATCACTCCTCTATGTCACCGTCCACCCGGAAGATGAAGATGCCTACAGGATATGGCGGGAGATAATCGGCCTTGACGCCGACCGCATCATCCGCATAGAAGGTAACTTCTGGGATATCGGGAAGGTCCGTGCGGCCCGAACAGTGAAATCTTCTACGACCGCGGTCCGGATTTTGAGCCGGGTGCTCCGGCGGATGAAATGTACCCGGGCGGCGAGAATGAACGCTATCTGGAAATCTGGAATCTCGTATTCAGTGAATTCAACCACAACAAAGATGGTTCCTATACACCACTGCCTAAAAAGAATATTGATACGGGCATGGGGCTTGAAAGGATGGCCAGCATCATACAGGAAGTACCGACCAATTTCGATACCGACCTCTTCACCCCGATCCTTGCTGAGATCAGCCGGATCAGTGGCCACCGTTACGGCGCAGATGCCGAAGCCGATGTTGCGTACAAGGTGATAAGCGACCATATCCGCACCGTCAGCTTTGCGGTTGCGGATGGCGCTCTCCCTTCAAACGAAGGACGCGGTTATGTATTAAGACGTCTGATCAGACGCGCAGTCCGCTTCAGCAAAGAGCTCGGCATCAACCGGGCCTTCATGTTTGACCTGGTGGAACCTGTATCTGAAATCATGGAAGGTTTCTATCCGAACGTGGGCGAACGCAAAGCATTCATCAAGGAAGTCATCAAAAAGAAGAAGAGCGTTTCCTTGCGACGCTTGATGAAGGCATCCAAATCTACGAACAGGTCAAGAAGAAAGCGCAGCAGGATGATAATGTCATCAGTGGTGAAGATGCCTTCAGACTCTACGACACTTACGGATTCCCATATGAACTGACCAAGGAATATGCAGAGAATGACGGCATGACGGTTGATGAAGCAGGTTTTATCGAAGAGATGAAACAGCAGCGTGAACGGGCAAGGAATGCCCGGAAATCGGGTGATTCGATGCAGGTCCAGTCTGAAACGCTGGCACGTCTTACCGCGCCGAGCACATTCACCGGCTATACTTCCAAAAGCGAAGAAGCGGTGCTGCTTCATATCATCCATGCGGATAATGAGGTGGACGCTGCAGAAGCGGGCCAGGACGTGGAACTCATCTTTGACCGCACACCGTTCTATGCGACAAGCGGCGGACAGGTGGCAGACAAAGGGGAGATCCGGGCAGACGGAACAAAACTTACAGTCAACTCAGTCTACAAGGCGCCGAACGGCCAGAATGTGCATGTGGCACACATCTCGGAAGGTACGCTTTCCAAAGGTGCCACATATGACCTGGAAGTGGATGCAGAGAGCCGCAACTTCATCATCAAAAACCATACTGCAACGCACCTCCTGCATCAGGCATTAAAAGATGTGCTTGGCGATCATGTCAACCAGGCAGGTTCGCTTGTAGAAAAAGAACGGCTGCGTTTTGACTTCTCCCACCTTGAAGGGTTGAGTGAAGAAGAAACCGAGCAGATAGAAAATATAGTAAACACCAACATCTACCGCAATATGGCGGTAGAGATTGAGGAAATGCCGATAGAAGAAGCAAAACAGAAGGGTGCTACGGCACTGTTCGGCGAGAAATATGGAGACGTCGTCCGCGTAGTGGACATCAACCAGTACTCGATAGAGCTATGCGGCGGCATCCATGTCAGAAACACCGGTGAAATCGGTACTTTCAAGATAATATCTGAAACAGGCATCGGGGCAGGCATCAGACGTATAGAAGCCGTCACCAGCAAATACGCAGTTGAGTACTATAAAGAGAAGGAAGCAGTTGTGAAAGAGATCGCCAAAGATCTGAAGGTCAAAGAAGGCCAGGTCAATAAGAAGGTCTCAGCGCTGCTTGCTGAAAATCAGTCGATGCACAATGAGATCAAGGAAATGAAGGCATCTCGCCAAGATGAAAAGCTCGCAGAAGCCACCCACGAAACCAAGGAAATCAATGGTGTGCCGGTGCTATCCATGGAAGTCCAGGCAGAAGGTGCCAAGGAACTGAGAGAAACGATGGACCGTCTAAAGTCACGGGCCCAAGATACCGTAATTGCGCTTGGTTCGGTGAATGGCGACAAGGTATCCCTTGTCGTGACTGTGCCTAAATCATTGACCGACCGCCTAAAAGCCGGCGACATCATGAAAGGCATGGCTTCAACAGTCGAAGGTAAGGGGGGCGGACGCCCAGATATGGCACAAGGTGGCGGCACCGCTCCAGAGAATATAACAAGTGCATTACAATTTGTTGAAGACTATATTAAAAGTACTTTATAAAAACAATCAATGCTATACTGATTGAAAAGGGAAGCAACGATGGGAGTGCTGTAATTGAACCAGTTTGATGAAACAATGAAATTCAGTGTGGACGACATGAAGGCTGAAAATGTCAAAGATATCATGACCGTCGTGTACAGGACACTGGAGGAGCGTGGGTATAACCCAATCAACCAGATCGTCGGATACCTCCAAAGCGGTGACCCGGCCTATATCCCCGGCACAATGAGGCGCGCAATAGAATTCGGCATATCGACCGTGATGAAATAATGGAAGTCCTTGTCAGGAGCTACATCGAAAAGGAAATACATGAATAGGATACTCGGGCTTGATGTCGGGACCAAGACAGTCGGCGTGGCGCTGAGTGATGCACTCGGGTGGACAGCGCAGGGCGTAACGACGCTCAAGATCGACTACGATGAAGGGATATACGGCATTGAGGAAATCGTCAGGCTGGCGATGGATAATGATGTCGAAAGGATAATCGTAGGATTGCCAAAGAACATGAATAATTCAATCGGAGAGAGTGGAGAGCGTTCAATCCACTTTGCCAAATTGCTTGAAAACGCGTTGCCAGATGTTAAAATAACACTATGGGATGAACGATTGAGTACAATCGGAGCAGAGCGTTCGCTACTTGAAGCGGACCTCTCCCGAAAAAAAAGGAAGGCAGTTATCGATAAGATGGCTGCAGTATTCATACTGCAGGGCTACCTCGATAACCCAGTTAAAGGAGATTGAACTATGAGTCAGGAAGAAATGGAATTCAACATGGAAGAAGAAATGATGACGCTATACGACGAACAGGGGAATGAAGTACTTTACCGCAAAATGCTCGAATTCCATCATCCAGGGTTCGATAAGGAATACGTCATTCTTGCAGAGGAAGGAAATTTCTCCAATGAAGATGAAGAGATAGAACTTATTCCGATGATCAATGTACCCGATGAAGATGGCGAAGGCGGTAAGTTCATGCCCGTCGAGACGGATGAAGAATGGGATATGATCGAAGAGATCGTCAATACTCGTATGGACGAACCGGAAGAGTAGATTTTTTCTGGTATTACGGATGGCTTCCAATTTTATTGGAAGCTATTTTTGAGATAGGAGTTATACATGAGCAAATACGAAGATATCAAATTTTCAAAGAATGTATCGTCATACCTGTCCTTGTTCGTCATCGCCACGTTGGCGATACTGTTTGTAATCGCGGCCTTCTCCGTATATGTATATGTCAAATCGGGGATTGAGCCTCTGGACAGCGATTCCACAGAAGTTAAAGAAGTAAAGATAGAACAAGGGTCAACAGCCGACGAGATAGGTGAAGTACTGGAAGAGGAAGGAATCATCAAAAGTGGCATGATGTTTGAATACTATCTCAAACTAAACAGCATCACCAATTACCAGGCCGGCAACTATGAACTTTCTCCTTCAATGGACTTCGAAAAGATTGCAAAGACGTTGGAGACAGGACGCATCTATCAGGAAGTGCAACATAGACTGACGGTGCCTGAAGGCTATTCGATAGATGAGATTGCCGATCAGATGGCAGAGCAGCTGCCCATCAAGAAAAAAGAGTTCATGGATCTGATGAATGATGAATCCTACATCAAATCGTTGATTGAGGAATACCCTGATATGCTGTCTGATGCGATACTCGATGAAGAGGTCAAGTTCCCGCTTGAAGGCTACCTCTTCCCTGCAACATATGACATCACTGAGGAAGAACCAAAGGTGAAGGACATTGTTGAACAGATGCTTGATGCCACGAAGAATAATTCATACAGCATATTCAAGTCGAGTGAAGGATATACAATGACTTTTGAAGGGGAGACAAAGGAGCTCTCATTCCATGAGTTCCTCACATTGTCTTCCCTGGTCGAAGAAGAAGCGACATCGCTGGCGGACCGCTCCAAAATCGCAAGCGTGTTCCTAAACCGCATGTCCGAGAATCCGGCGATGCCGCTTCAGACCGACCCGACCGTGTTGTATGCCCTTGGTGAGCATAAGGAACGCACATTATTTGAAGACCTTGAAGTGGAGGATCCTTACAACACGTACAATATTACAGGCCTTCCACCTGGTCCAATCGCATCTCCAGGCATGGAGTCTGTACAGAGCACAATGAACCCTTCCAATACGAACTATTACTATTTCCTTGCAGACAGCGAAGGCAATAACCATTTTGCTGAAACATTTGAAGAACATACTGAAAACAGGGAAAAATATATTAATAACAATTAGCATGTAAAATCGTCTTTTCAACTGGAATAATCTGTGCTAATATGATTCTGACGAACAAAGCAACTGATAACTTTTGTTATCAGTTGTATTTTTTGTATATATGGTGGCTTATATGGATATTTATGAATATATTAAAGAAATGAACACTGAAGAAGAATTGTTTCCTGAAATGCTTGCGTATGCCCAGGAAAACCGTGTGCCCATCATGGATCAGGATGCTCTATCAGTCATGAAGCACTACATCCACCTCTCAGGCGCGAAAAGAATCCTTGAGATAGGTACTGCCATCGGCTACAGTGCAATGCACATGCTATCGGTAAGCCAGGATATTACTGTCGTCACTATCGAGAAAGACCAGGATTCCCACGCACATGCCAAACGATTTTTCGAAATGCAAGGTGTGTCAGATAGGGTGAGGAGCCTTTTGGCAGATGCCAAGGAAGTGGCCCCCGAGGAAATTGGTGAACAGAAGTTCGATCTTCTCTTCATCGATGCATCAAAAGGGAACAACCGGAATTTCTTCGATAAGTTCTCTGCTCATGTCAGACCGGGTGGACTGATCATCATCGATAATATACTGCTTAGAGGATTGGTCACAAAGGAAGAAATCACTGCCCGCGGCACCCGGAGAATGAAGGAGAAGGTGGACGGGTTCAATCGGATGATAAAAGAATCGAAGATGTCTTCAGCCTTTCTGCCGGTCGGCGATGGCCTACTCATAATTACAAAAGATAAAGAGGAGCAAGGCGAATGAGAAAACCAACAGTCATTGGCATAGCCGGGGGTTCAGGCTCCGGCAAGACATCAGTAACACGCAAGATAATGCATGCCCTGGACGGTCATAGCGTCATATTGATCGAGCAGGACTATTATTATAAGGACCAGAGCGATAAAACATTCGAGGAACGGCTGAAGACCAATTATGATCATCCATTTGCATTCGACAATGACCTTCTCATTTCCCACATTGGCCAGCTCATCGAGCGCAAGCCTGTAGAGATTCCGACATACAACTATGAAATCCATACGCGGAGCGATGAGACCATTCTGGTCGAGCCGAAAGATGTCATCATCATCGAAGGCATCTTCGCTCTTGAGAATGACGCACTGCGGGATCTGATGGACGTCAAACTCTATGTGGATACAGATTCCGACATCCGTATATTGAGAAGGCTGCAGCGGGACATCGAAGAGCGGGGCCGCACGATGGATTCAGTGATCAGCCAATACTTGAATGTAGTCAGGCCGATGCATCTGCAATTCATCGAACCCACTAAACGTTTCAGTGATGTCATCATCCCTGAAGGCGGTAAGAATGATGTGGCGATTGATCTCATCACAACCAAGATACGCACATTGCTTAACGAATCAAAAAATAACTAGACTTATAATTACTGGAGGCTTATAACCATTATGGATATGAATAAAGAATTTCCAATGACGAAAAGCGGATATGAACAATTGCAGGAGGAACTCGAACATCTGAAAGTCGTAAAACGCCCTGAAGTGGTTGAGAAGATAAAAGTCGCAAGAAGTTTCGGCGACCTCTCAGAGAACTCTGAATACGATGCAGCTAAAGATGAGCAAGGGTTCGTCGAACAGGAAATCACCAAAATCGAAGATATGCTGCGCCACGCTAAAATCATTGAAGACAGCAACAACAATAATGTGGTCCAGATCGGCAAGACCGTCACATTCAAAGAACTGCCTGACGGGGACAAAGAGTCCTATCAGATTGTCGGCAGTGCTGAAGCCGATCCGTTTGAAGGTAAAATATCGAATGAATCGCCGATAGCCCAGTCCCTGATGGGTGCCAAATTGAAGGATTCAGTTAATGTACCGCTCCCGAACGGCAACGAAATGAAAGTGGAGATTGTTTCCATTGACTAAGGGCCCCATCGGTATCATCGGTGCGATGAAGCCGGAAGTTGACATTCTGCTGGAGTGGATGGATATCAGCTCATTGGAGGAACTGGCCCATACCACCGCGTACATCGGCGAACTCTTCGGAAGAGATGCGATTGTCATCGAGAGCGGCATCGGAAAGGTGAATGCAAGCATGATTACCGCACTCTTCATTGAACGATATAACCCAAGCCTCATCATCAACACAGGTGTGGCCGGGGCCTTATCGGACACCCTTGATGTGACGGACATGGTTGTCAGCACTGATGTGCTGCATCACGATGTCGATGCCGTCGAATTCGGCTATGAGCTGGGGCAAGTGCCGGGCATGCCGAAAATGTACTATGCTGACAAGGGGCTCGTAAAGTTGGCAATGACTGCGATTTCTAAAAATCAGGATATAACTGGCCATAGCGGCCAAGTGGTCAGCGGCGACTCATTCATCAGCAATGCCGCCCAGAAGGGCACCATTCTACAAAACTTCAAAAAGGCCTATGCGGTGGATATGGAATCGGCGGCCATCGCACAGGCTTGCTATCAATTCTCGACACCGTTCGTCATCATCCGTTCGATTTCAGATAGGGCGGATGACAGTGCGGATATGGCTTATGAAGAATTTTTGTCTAAAGCTTGTATTCATTCATCTGAAGTTGTAAAATTATTAATGAAGGACTTGTGACCTGGAGGGATACTCAATGACTTTTCTCATGATCATTTCAATCATCATTACAGTCGTCATCGGTTTTCTGGTTTACAAAGAGACCGAGACAGAGGATAATGACATCATTGAATAGTTCAAAAAGCGCCTTAATTTTTTAAGGGGCTTTTATTTTTGTGATAGAATATAAAAAAACTCACTGGGAGTGCCGACATTGAAGCTTCTTAAAAAATACTTTTTACCAAGCGACTATTTCAGGGAATTTCATAGCATAACACCTGAATATTTAAAAGAACGCGGTATACGCGCAATCATCACGGATTTAGACAATACTCTGGTGGATTCGATGAACCCGATGCCAATGAAGAAGTGTTGAGGTGGCTTAAGGAGATGAAGGATAACGATATAAAAGTCTCCATCGTTTCCAACGGAAGCCAGCAGAGAGTCGGGGATTTCAGTGACCCGCACGAAATCCAGTATATATACCGGGCGCAAACCCCTGGGACATTCCTACCGAAGAGCGCTCGCCAATATGGGCGCAGCGAAATCTGAAACGGTCATGATCGGCGATCAGCTCCTGACGGATGTATTGGGGGCGAATCGGGCAGGGTTGGAAAGCATTCTGGTACTGCCCGTCAAAAAGAAAGATGGTTGGGCCACTGTGGTCAACCGGAGAATTGAACGCATCATAATGAGATATTTCGACCGTAAAGGTCTTATTCAATGGAGGGACTGACATTTGGAGTCTATTAAATGTATTGGCTGCGGAGCAGAACTGCAGAGCGATGACGAGAAACAACCGGGTTATATACCGGCAAGCGGTCTGGAAAAGGAAGACCCGATCTGCAAACGATGCTACCGTCTGAAACATTATAATGAAGTGATGGATGTGGATGTCGATTCCGGAGATTTCATGACGATGCTGAATGCCTTATATGAAACAGATGGTCTGATCGTCAAAGTAGTTGATGTATTCGACTTCAACGGCAGCATCATCCCGTCTTTCAACAGGATTGTGGGAGACAAGAAAGTGGTTGCGGTCATCAATAAGATTGACCTGCTGCCAAAATCGGTCAACCGCAGCCGGCTTGTGCATCGTGCTAAACTCATGCTCAGTGAAGCGGGCATCAAAGCTGTCGACACTGTAGTAGTGAGTGCGATGAAGAATGAAGGGATAGATAAGCTGATCGAGCGCTTGTCCAAGTTGTCGGAGGGCAAGGACATCTATGTTGTAGGCACGACGAACGTAGGTAAATCGACACTCATCAACCGTCTGATTGAAAACACATCTGGAGATAAAGAAGTGATTACGACGAGCCGTTTCCCTGGGACCACCCTCGACCTCATCGATATCCCGCTGGGTGGAAATGCGTTCATCTATGATACACCTGGTGTGATGTTGAATTCCCAGATGGCCCATTATGTTTCAAGCGACAGCTTGAAGCATATAACCCCAACTAAAGAAATCAAATCCAAAGGGTTCCAACTGGACTCTGGGCAGAGTCTTTTCATCGGTAACTTGGCGCGTATCGACCATAACTATGGAGAGCGCAACAGTTTCAATGTGTTTGCACACCATGCGCTTACCATCCACCGGACCAAGACGGATAATGCAGATGAATTCTACAGCAAACATTATAATACTCTGCTGGCGCCACCCGAAATTGGAACACCTTACTTGACCGAGTCCTATGAGAGTCATGAATTCGATATCGAAGAAGACAGTGACATAGAAATAAGCGGACTGTCGTTCATCCGCGTGGGCGGTGGATCCATAGTAGAAGTCCGCGTGCCTGAAGGGGTGGAAGTCACTTTGAGGCCGACGATATTTAAAGGAGACCAGTAATGGGTAATTATGCAGTAATAGGATTCCCTGTATCGCATAGTCTCTCGCCTTTAATCCACAATGCGAATTTCGCTGCTAGGGGAAGGGCTGATGAATACTCGGCGATTGAAGTTGAACCTGATGCGCTTGATGCCATACGGGAGACGGCATCAGCTAATAGGCTGAAAGGGTTCAACGTCACCCTCCCGCATAAAGAAAGCATCATGAAGCACCTGGATGAGATTGAAGCGGATGCCCGGAACATCGGTGCAGTGAACACCGTGTCCATAAGTAATGGAGTATGGAGGGGGCATAACACCGATGTTACAGGCTACATGAATGCGTTCCAGGGCAAGTTCGGCACAGGTCGGCGCAGAGTGCTCATCATCGGAGCCGGCGGTGCAGCAAAAGCAGTGCACCGGGCACATGCGAACATTGGAGATGACGTGATAATAGCGGCACGCCGGAGTACTGCCATGGAGGGATTTATAACGACGGACTTCTCTTTCACGCTGTTGCCTGAGCTGACCGGTCAAGAGGCGTTCGATGTCGTCATCAATTCGACGCCGATCGGGCTTGCAGATGAAGATCTTGTAGAAGTGTTGGACTTGCCGCAAGGATTATTCGGCGAATCGACAATTGGGGTCGACCTCATCTATAAACCGGAAGTAACGCCATTCCTCGATTATTTCAAGGAAGCAAACCGTATGAACGGCATGCCGATGCTCATCCATCAGGCAATGGATGCATATGAAATATGGACTGGCGACACGGGAGATTACGAAGCAGTCAATAAAAAGTATAAAGAATATAATGGAGGGCAATCATGAATACACTCACTTCTCGTCAAGTGAAACAATTGAAGGCAGAGGCGCATCATCTAAACCCAATCTTCCAGGTTGGGAAAAATGGAGTAAATGATAACTTCGTCGAGCAGATCAACGACGTTCTTGAAAAGAGGGAACTCATCAAAATATCAGTCCTGCAGAACTGTCTGGAGGATAAGGAAAATATAGCGGCCCAAATCAGTGAAGCCACGAACAGCCATGTCGTCACCATAATCGGAAAGACGATTGTGTTGTATAAAATGTCTGAAGAGAATAAGAAGATCGACCTGGGATGAGGATCGGCTTCTTCGGGGGTACATTCGATCCTGTGCACCTTGGTCATATACATGGCGTCGTCGAGGCGAAAATCGCCTTGGACCTGGATAAGATCATCATGATTCCTGCAAAACAGTCACCGCTGAAAGATGAATCCCCCACCGGTGATGCCCACCGCATTGAGATGCTGAAAAGAGCCGCCGCCCCCTATGGCTTCATGGAAATCCTCGAGTGGGAGATCACTCGGGAGGGCGTGAGCTACACTTTCGACACCGTCCAATATCTGAAAGAAGAATATCCATCAGATGAGCGGTTCTTCCTTATAGGTTCCGATCAATATGAAGGGTTCCACAAATGGCATCGCCATGAAGCGCTGCTTAAAATGATGAACTTTGTCGTAATGAGCCGCCGCCCGGATGAATTGGCCATAGATGAACGCTTTACCGCCCTTAGCCAGCCTGTCATGGAGATTTCTTCTACAGTCATTCGGGAAAGGATAAAAAAAGGCGAAGTGGCAATGCATCAGCTTGAGCCTTCTGTATACCAGTATATAAAGGAGCATCGCTTGTATGAAACATAAAATAGCGTTAGAGATGGTAAAGGCCAAGCTACCTGAAAAAAGGTATAAGCATTCCAAGAGGGTAGCGGAGACGGCAGTCAAAATGGCCGAAATATTCAAGGGAGATAAAAATAAGTGCTTCCTCGCAGGCATACTCCATGACTTCTCGAAGTACGATGAACTGGGGGAAATGTATCAATACGTCACAAAGTATAAATTGAACCCAGAACTCCTCAGCTATAAATCTGCAGTTCTGCATGGCCCGATAGCTGCGGTAAAAATGCGTGAAGAGTACCGTGTGGAGGACGAAGAGATCTATCAGGCGATTATGAATCATACCAGCGGCAGAAGCCATATGTCGCTTAACGAGAAAATCATCTACGTGGCAGATTATATTGAGCCGAAAAGAAGTCAGCCGGGTGTGGAAGCAATCCGAAGCCTTATTTTCGATGACCGCAATCTCGATGTTGCGGTCTATGAGATTACTAAAGCAAACATGCAGCATCTATTGTCTAAAGATCAGCCGATCTATCATAAGACATTGGAATGCTTGAATTATTATAATATGGTCAAGGAGTGAATTTATGAAAACCGGACAACTAATCGAACTTTTAGCAGAAGCATGTGATGATAAGCGTGCAGAAGAAATCATGAAATTTGATGTTTCAGGGTCAAGCAGCGTAACCGACTATTACCTTATCTGCGATGCAAGCTCGGACCGCCAGGTTCAGGCGATTGCCGATGAAGCGGAAGATGCATGTCAAAAACATGGCGTAGAGACGAATATGGAAGGCTATAAGGAAGGCAAATGGGTATTGCTCGACGCAGGCAACGTCGTCCTCCATATCTTCCATAAACCAGAACGAGAATATTATAATCTTGAGCGCCTGTTCAAGAATGGTGAACGCGTTGAAGTCTGAGTCAACCTACCAACTTTTCAGCCGCCATTATGAGGCGCTCACCTATGACCTGCCATATGATCTCTGGCTGGACATCATCAACTATTTCAAAGCGGGGCGACAAAGTGTCCTGGATATCGGGTGCGGTACAGGCCGTCTGACCAGTCAACTTGATTTCGACAAGGTGACCGGCATGGACCAGTCCCCGCAGATGATAGAAGAGGCGAAATCAAAAAAGTTGAAGCATACATCGTTTTTAACTGGAGATATGCTTGATTTCCGCCTTGATGAGAAGTTTGATATGGCAATTGCAACCGTCGATGTGATGAACTACTGCAAAGACCCTGGTGAAGTGGGACAGGTGCTGCAGAACGTCTACAATCATCTGAATCCAGGCGGCGTCTTCATTTTCGATATCCATAGCGTCTATAAAATGGAGCATGACTTCAATGATATGACCTATTCGGATGAAACAGACCATATCACATATATATGGCACGCCATTACAGGCGAGCATCCACTGTCGGTAATCCACGATATGACATTCTTCGTAAAAGAAGAAGATGGTGACACATACCGCAAAATTGCTGAAACCCATGAGCAACGAACCTACAAGCATAAGGAAATGATTCGAATAATCAATCAGACTGATTTCTCAATTCTTACTTCCTTCAGTGACTTTTCAATAGATAATCCAGTGACAGATATTTGTGACAGGGTATTCTATGTACTGAAAAAATAAACCGATGAAATGACCTGGTGGACGCCGGGTCATTTTTATTTTTCGAGTTTTATTATTTACTTGCAATGTAAAAAAAGAAAAACGGCCATTTCCTCCCATATATATATGAGAGATTATTCTAGGAGGAAATGCAGTGAATGAATTCATGGAAGTATGCAAAAAGTATAATGTTCCCATCGCTTGTGCGGCCGTATGTCTGGTCCTTTCGATAATTGTGTTTAGATTGATGTCTTCCAATGAGGAAGACATGCCGATGGAAGCCTATGAACCTCCAGCCTATGAAGAGTCATCCGATGAAGCCCCTGAGGAGGCGCAAGCCGAATCACAGACGATCATGGTGGAAGTCAAGGGGGCGGTGAAATATCCCGGTGTGTTCGAAGTCCCTAATGATGCCCGTGTAAAAAATGTCCTCGAGATGGCGCAGATCAAGGGGAATGCCGATCTATTGACCGTCAACCAATCCATGAAACTTAAGGATGAGCAGGTGGTGTATGTACCGGCTGTCGGAGAAGAAATTGCTGAAGGGCTTGTTAATCAGACGGAAGAAGGTGAAGAGACAAAAGCACTCGTAAACATCAATACTGCAGATGCAGACGAACTTACGACGCTTAATGGCATAGGTGAAAAGAAAGCTCAGCTTTTTTTGGATTACAGGGAAGAGAACGGGTTGTTCATGAAGCTTGAAGATATAAAGAATATCCCTGGCATCGGCGATAAAACATTTGAAAGTCTGAAGCCTTATATTACAATAGATGAATAGATACAGGAGGGGTAACATGAGAATCAATTGGCATCAGTACTTTCTTGCCCAAAGTCATCTGCTCAGTCTGCGGTCGACTTGCGAGCGGCTTAGAGTCGGTACGACCATCGTCAAGGATAACAGGGTCATTGCCGGTGGCTACAATGGGTCAGTTTCCGGAGAAGCGCATTGCATCGATGTGGGGTGTCTGCTCGAAGGGGGGCATTGCATCAGGACGATCCATGCCGAAATCAATGCATTGCTGCAATGTTCCAAGTTCGGCGTATCGACTGAAGGCGCAAGTGTCTATGTGACGCATTTCCCGTGTGTGCATTGTACAAAATCATTGATACAGGCCGGCATCAGCTCCATCTACTATGCAGAAGACTATAAGAACCACCCTTATGCGTTGGAACTTCTTGATAAAACCGGCGTCCATCATGAACGCATCGCATTCGACCGGGAAAACATCCTGGAATTATTCAAACAGGAGTCATGAAGTCGTTCCTGATTTTATTATCACTCGTAAATGCCCATATCATCTGCAATGCCCCTTGTTAGGGGCATTTTTTGTATCCATATCCTGTCTGGCCTGCATGAAGAGGTTGGACGGCTATGGATATCTTATTTTCCATATCACTTTGACAGCCGTGCTGACGACGGCTGTTTTTATATTGTCTGAAAGGCCTCAGTTGGAAACGGTCCAATCCATTACTATAACTGAATATAAATATTACCGTGAAGGTCTGGGGCATATAGCTGAAGCGGACGGGAGCAGTCTTGATGTGTATGTACCTGAAGGCATCGAGTTGCCGATCGGCACCCGGTGTGCTGGCCCTTTTCCGGTGGAGCAGCCTGAGGTGACACGGAACTTCATCAAATACAATGCCGTCAGGACGATGAAGGTCAACGGCATCGATGGTCGCATATATATGGAAAGAGGGGATCTGGAGAGGTGCAGGGGCTCTACACAACCGACTCTACATATGAAGATTGCACAGGCACGCGATGCCTATATGAGGAAAGTGCTCGCAAGTACGGCACACGATTATAAGTATGATATCCTGACGCTCTCGATCGGCAATAAATCATATATAACATCCGAATTTTTTGATGCGCTTCAGAAGCTCGGCATCTACCATCTGTATGTCATTTCAGGCACTCACGTCGCCTTCATCGGTACTGTGATATTCCATATCCTCAATCGCTTCCGCCTGGAAGTGGGTACGATAAGGATCATCATGATGGTTGTGCTGCTGCTGTTCCTTGCATTGAACTTTCCGAGCCCGAGCGTCTTCCGTGCCGTTCTTATGACGGTTACCCTGTTGATGTTGTCATTTACAAGGCGCAGACCGTACCTCACTGTCATCTCACTCTCTGCGATCATCCAGATAGTCATGAACCCCTGGATTGTGCATCATGCAGGCTTCCAACTATCATATCTTACGACTTTCGCCATTGTCCTTTCCAAAAACTATTGGATGCATTATGGCTTTATCGGACAGCTGATCGGCATTACACTTATTGCTGAAATTTCTACAGTAGCCACAGTGCTGATGCAGTTCAATGAACTCAGCATCAGCGGAATAGTGATGAATATGATCTATGTGCCTATTTTTACGCTGCTGTTTTTCCCGATGGTCATTTTCTATAACTGCTTGGTGTTCATAGGTATTCCCCAATCGGTGGACTTTCTGTATGCTTTCATGTTCAACAATCTGAAAGGGTCGATCGTATATTTGGCGGATATGATGACCCATCGGATCGCCGTCAAAAATTTAAGTGCCGTGGCACTGGTCATCGTTGTCATCGCGTCGTATCGGATGATCCGCGCCCTATGCCTGAGGGAGATGAAATCCTTCATCCTCTCGCTTTTGGTCCTCATCACTACACTGTTCACTTCAGATGCAATCCATCAGTATGATGTTACCGTCACCATGGTGGATGTCGGCCAGGGTGATGCCTTCATCCTGACCGATCATGTCAATGACCGGACCATATTGATTGATACAGGGGGCAAAAGATACTTGAATCCGGACTCGAAGAAACTATCGGATCAGACCGTGCTCCCATTTTTGAAAGAAGCGGGAATCAACAGTATAGACCTAATGATCCTGTCGCATTTTGATCTTGATCATGTGGGAGAATCAAAGCATATAATGGAGGAGCTGGATGTAGCGCAGATTTATCTGAACCCGTTCGACCCAAGCTTTAAAGAGTGGTATGATGATTTGTCCACGGTGCAAAAGGGCAGGGTGGTGGATGCTATGGAAGCGCCTGAAATTGAAGTGGGGGCCATCAGCATCAGGAAACTGTATCCCGTCTCCGAAGTGGCAAGTGATGATTCCAACCAGCACTCACTGGTGTTGGAGGTTTCGGCAGGTGCCTACACCTTCTTGTTTACAGGGGACGCTGATACGGAGGGTGAAGCCCAGATTATAGGGCGGTACGGATCCGTACATGCAGATGTCCTGAAGCTTGGGCATCATGGCTCGAACACTTCGACCGGAGAGGCGTTCATCAAAAATGGGGCATTTACATATGGCCTGGTATCTGCCGGAGTGGACAACCGCTACGGTCACCCCCATGATGAAGTGATGGAGCGGACTGCCCATCTTGAAATGTTCGACACTTCCGTGCACGGCATGGTCCGATTCAATATAAAAGATGAAGTGATGTGCGTCGACACGAAGTTCGAACAGAAAAATCACTGCATAAAAAAAAGAGCTGAATGATCAGCTCTCCATTAACCTGCAACAATCTGGAAAATCTGTGCCACGACGTAGATCGCCGTCAAACCGAGGAAACCGACAACAAAGCCGACACCGGAATCCACGACATCATTATTCTTGGATTGAACATGTTTTTCGAATTTATTCATGAGATAACCTCCTAAACATATCACTAACATTATATGATATTTACCAAAAAAAAGCTATAATGGATTTAGAATAGACAGAAGGGTGACGACCAATATGGACCGCTTACAGCTCATTTATGGCAATAATGCATTAAGGATATCAGAAAAAGCAAAGAAATTGGCTGAGGATTTTGTAGGGGAAGCGGATGATTTCAGCATCGTTGCCCTGAACTACAGGGAATCGACTATCGAGCAGATTATAGAAGAAGCACAAACTTTGCCTTTCCTATCGGACAGGAAGGCTATCCTGGTTGATGATGCCTATGCTTTTACAGGGGCTAAAGTACGCGCTGAAGTAGACCATGATATTGATCTGCTGGTGGAATACATCAACAATAAAAATGATGACGCACTCATCATATTCAAAGTCTATAATGAGCAGCTTGATAACCGTAAAAAGATAACCAAACTGCTTAAGAAAAAGGAGCCGTCACTGAAATGGCGGAGATGACGGAAAATGAAGTCAGGAGTTTCATCAATACGACAGCCGAAGAAGCCGGTGTCGAGGTGGACCCTAAAGCTTTGAACCTGTTCATTGCACGTGTCGGCATCAAATATGACCAAGTCAGGAATGAGTTGGATAAACTCCTCCTCTATACAGAGGGGAAGATCACCGAGGAGGCTGTGGATGAAATAGTCAGCGTAAGTCTTGAAGAGAATATCTTCAGGCTTACCGACCTCATACTGTCAGGTCAGAAGGCAGGTGCAGTCAAACTGCTCCGTGCGCTGATGCTTCAGAATGAAGAGCCGATGCAGCTGCTGCATCTGATCATCAATCAGCTGAGGCTGTTGTATCAAGTTAAGCTGATGATGCAGCAGGGCTATCAGGGAGAGCATATCGCAAAAGCACTGAAGGTGCATCCCTACAGGGTGAAATTGGCTGCACGGGAGATAGGAAAATACCGTCAGGATGAGTTGGAGCGGAAGATGGTCAAATGCCGTGATATCGACTATAAGTTCAAATCCAGCTATCTGAACCGGCAGAGCCTGTTTGAGCTTTTTATTCTGGAAATATAAAAAGGCCTCCAAGTGGAGGCCTTTTTTCATGAATAAACCCCTTCACAGAGGAGGGGGTTATTTTGTCATCAATTTTGATTTCAAGCGGGATGCTTTATTATCATGGATCAAGTTCTTCTTAGAAGCTTTATCTACGTATTTAACAGCATTGGAAACGAGTGTTTCCGTATTTTCCGCATTATTTTCTTTTGCAGTCATGGCACGCTTGACAGCAGTACGCATTTCATTTTTCTGAGCAATGTTTTGACGTTGAGCTTTATCAGTCGTCTTTACTCTTTTGATTGCTGATTTAATATTAGCCATTGCATTCACCTCCACCTTGTAGTTGTACAACATTGATTGCAACAAGAAGTATTTTATCAAACATCGCACCCTTATGCAATATAAACAGAAAAGGATTTGAATGAAATTGTTATTGTTGCTATAATACAACCATTGCTATTAGAGAAAGTTGGAAGATATATGAATGATCAAGAGCGTCTGGAACGACAGGAAAATATACGGAACTTCTCCATAATCGCCCATATTGATCACGGCAAGAGCACGCTTGCTGACCGCATCCTTGAAAACACCAAGTCGGTCACATCAAGGGAGATGAAGACGCAGCTACTGGATTCCATGGATCTGGAGCGCGAGCGGGGCATAACAATCAAATTGAATGCAGTGCAGCTTAAATATACCGCAAAAGACGGGAAGACTACATCTTCCACCTTATCGATACGCCGGGACACGTCGATTTTACATACGAAGTCTCCCGTTCATTAGCCGCATGTGAAGGCGCCATCCTTGTTGTGGATGCCGCGCAGGGCATTGAAGCGCAGACTTCTGGCCAACGTCTATTTGGCATTGGATAATGATCTGGAACTGATTCCGGTCATCAACAAGATCGATTTGCCTGCAGCGGAACCCGACCGCATCGCCCAGGAAGTGGAAGACGTCATCGGGTTGGACAAGGACGAAGCCATACATGCTTCCGCCAAGGCGAATATCGGCATAGAAGAAATTTTAGAGCGGGTGGTAGAAACGGTGCCACCGCCAAGCGGCGATCCTTCTGCACCATTGAAGGCACTCATCTTCGACTCGGTATACGACCCGTACCGCGGCGTAATCTCCTCGATCAGAATCGTCGACGGCACAATCAAGCCTGGTGACAAGATACGCATGATGGCTACCGGCAAAGAGTTTGAAGTGGCCGAGATAGGCATCAATACGCCTAAGCCATTGCCTGTGCAGGAATTGACGGTCGGTGATGTGGGCTACTTGATGGCCTCAGTCAAAAATGTCAGTGACTCCCGTGTCGGGGACACGATTACATCTGCTGAAAACCCTGCAGAAGCCCCTCTTCAAGGGTATAAAAAGATGAACCCTATGGTCTACTGCGGTATCTACCCGATAGATGCAAACAAGTACACTGACCTCAGGGAAGCACTGGAGAAACTCGAACTGAACGACTCTTCGCTTGTCTATGAGCCGGAGACATCACAAGCACTCGGCTTCGGCTATAGGACAGGATTCCTCGGGCTGCTCCACATGGAAATCGTGCAGGAGCGGATTGAACGCGAATTCGGCATCGAATTGATTGCGACCGCGCCGTCCGTAATCTACGATGTCTATATGACGGACGATACGAAGATAGCCGTCGACAACCCTGCAGAGATGCCGGATCCGCAAAAAATTTCACATATCGAAGAGCCATACGTCAAATCGACCGTCATGGTACCGAACGATTATGTAGGGGCAGTGATGGAACTGTGCCAGAAGAAACGGGGTAATTTCATCACCATGGATTACCTCGACGATATCAGGGTAAACATCATCTATGAAATCCCGCTTTCAGAAGTAGTGTTCGACTTCTTCGATCAGCTGAAGTCGCAGACTAAAGGCTATGCTTCATTTGATTATGAACTGATCGGCTATAAGGAAAGTAAGCTTGTCAAGATGGACATTCTGCTCAATAACGAAAAAGTCGATGCACTGAGTGTCATCGTTCACCGGGACTTCGCCTATGAACGCGGCAAAACCATCGTCGAGAAACTCAAGACACTCATACCCCGCCAACAGTTCGAGGTGCCTGTCCAGGCTTCCCTCGGTCAAAAGATCATTGCCCGGACGAACATCAAGTCAATGGGTAAGAATGTCCTTTCCAAGTGTTACGGTGGGGATATCAGCCGGAAGCGTAAACTGCTCGAGAAGCAGAAGGAAGGTAAGAAAAAGATGAAGTCGGTCGGAAGTGTCGAAATACCGCAGGAAGCATTCCTGGCCGTACTTAAAATGGATGAAGATTAAAAGCCACTACACCAGTGGCTTTTAGTTTTGATTGGAGAGTAAATCATGACAGAGAGTCTATATATCCACATACCGTTCTGCAACCGGATCTGCACATATTGCGATTTCAATAAAGTGCTCATTAAAAATCAGCCTGTCGATCAATATTTGGATGCGCTGATTGCAGAACTCGAAGGAATTGAACAGACGAACCTCAGAACTGTATTCGTCGGGGGCGGCACACCAACCGCCTTGACCGAGGCACAGCTCGATCGCCTGCTGACGGTCATCAATAACCGATTCGGCATAACGGAAGAATTTACGTTCGAAGCCAATCCGGATGAATTGACACCGGGTAAACTGGATGTCCTGGCCACCCATGGCGTCAACCGTGTGAGCCTTGGCGTGCAGACATTCAATGAAGATCTGCTTAAAGTTCTGGGCCGTTCACACGGTTACCGGGACATCTTCAATGCCATAGATCACATGGAGAAGATAGGACTAGACAACTACTCATTGGATCTGATGTATAACCTCCCGGGTGAAACGATGGGTGACCTGGATGACAGTCTGAACCACGTCGCCTCCCTTAAACCAAAACATGTCTCATGGTATTCGCTGATCATAGAACCCCATACGGTCTTCTATAATCAAATAAAGAAAGGCAAGATGACTGTGGATGACGATGATGTGGAAGCGCGTAAATATTTATATGTCATCGATGGATTAGATGCATTGGGTTATCCCCAATACGAAATCTCAAACTTCTCCATGCCGCAGTACGAATCTGAACACAATAAAACCTACTGGAAGAATGAACCTTATTATGGCGCCGGGGCAGGGAGCCACGGCTATATAGACGGAACAAGATACTATAACATCAAACCGGTGAACCATTATATAGAGGCGATGAAGGAATCAGGCAATGTCGTCAAAGAGAAAATCGTCCTTGAAAAGAAAGCTCAGATGGAAGAGGAGATGTTCCTTGGCCTGAGGATGAATAAAGGCGTCGACATGACACGTTTCGGTCAAAAATACGGTCCGATTGAAGATGTGTATGGCGAAGTGCTGGCGCGCCAGATTGCTGCCGGGCATCTGGAGCAAAAGGACGGCTACATTTCACTTACGCAGAAAGGGCGGCTTGTGGGCAACACCGTTTTTATGGATTTTCTCCTTGATTGAGTGTTTTTGAATTTATTCAAACTTATGGATTGACATTCTTTGACCATTTTGATAAATTAATATTGGCACTTGAGGATATGGAGTGCTAATGAGGTGAGGTCAATTTTAACCTATAGACAGGAGCTCATACTTTTTTCGATAGTTGATGATTTTCTGAAAGTCATGATGCCGATCAGTTCCAAATATCTGATCGACAAGTATAACCTCGACATCTCTTCAGCAACTGTGAGGAATGAAATGGCCAAGCTTGAAGCAGATGGCTTCTTGACTAAACCACATACCTCGGCAGGTCGTATACCGGCAAGGAAAGCGCTGAGATTCTATATCGATAGACTCAACCAGCAGTTGAGCACAGACAGTGATGCACTCGACTTCACTTTCCTGCCGAAGATGGAAAGGGAGATGGACCGCGACCAGATGAGCCGTTCCCTGGCAGATATGATCAGCGGCACCACCCAATACCTGACACAGGTTTCCTTATCTGAAGAAGATGAAAAAGTAAAAGGCCTTTTGCTTACACCCATTACCACACACACACTATTATTGATCATCGTGCTTCAATCAGGTGCGATCCGAAAAATTCCAGTCAACATGGAAGATGCAATCACGGTACCTGAGTTGGAAAAGCTGGGTAACGAGCTGAATGTGCTGACATTCGATCAGCCGATCAGCAGATTGCCGGAGATCATCCATGCAATGAAAGTCAGGCACGCCCTCAACGGCTTGAAGACGAATCTTGCGCGGGCAGCTGCAGAAGCTGCCGGCGAGCCGGGACAGATAGTGGGACATTCCGGATTCAATCATCTGATCCATCAGATCAGCAGCGACATCAGCACTTTGCAGCTGCTCTATGATGATATGGAATCAGATCAGTTGAATGAATTGATCGATCTCACTAAAATAGATGGCGTTGATGTCTATTTCAGTGATGAATTGAATCGGGACTATGATTCCATTTCAGTCATTGCGACGGACTTTCATGTAAACGGCATGAACGGCAACTTGATGATCATCGGTCCAGAATTGATGGGGTACAAAAAGGTAATTCAATTGATGTACGCCATCCGGAACCAGGAAATGAAGAAGGAGTGATTGTAGTGACAGAAAATAATAGCGAAGAAACAGTGGCAAAAAAGAATCATGCCGAGGATGAGGACACAATCATCGAGCATGAGTCGACTGACCAGGAACAAACTGGAATCGAGGGCGACAGTGCTGACGTGGTATCAGATGACGAGTCAGCCCAATCAGACGCCACACAAAAGGACGAGGAAATCGAAGCGCTGAAGCAGAAGTTGGAAGATGAAGAGAACAGAAATCTGAAACTGCATGCTGAGTTTGATAACTTCAAGCGCAGGAATCGTCAGGAGATTGAAAACAACAACAAATACAAACACCAGAAGATTGTGGAAGATCTTCTCCCGATCATTGATAATTTTGAGCGGGCCCTTAAAATCGAGGGGGACTCCGAGTCTTTCGTATCACTCCACAAAGGTGTTGAAATGGTCTACAATGATCTTGTCAATACATTGATGAAATATGAAGTGACGGAAGTGAAGAGCGTCGGAGAAGAATTCGACCCGAATTTCCACCAGGCGGTCATGACCGAGTCTTCCGATAAAGAAGCCGGCATCATCCTTGAGGAATTCCAAAAAGGCTATATCCTGAAGGATCGGGTCATCCGCCCGAGCATGGTTAAAGTAAGCGAATAAAGCTTTCTATCGACACGAATGAAGCAACACCAATCAACCAAAATGGAGGAATTTTGTAATGAGTAAAGTTATCGGTATCGACTTGGGAACAACTAACTCTGTAGTCTCTGTACTGGAAGGCGGAGAACCGAAAGTCATCCAGAACGCAGAAGGCAACCGTACGACGCCTTCAGTAGTATCTTTCAAAGATGGCGAGAAACAAGTAGGTGAAGTCGCTAAACGTCAGGCGATCACAAACCCTAACACGATCATGTCCATCAAGAGACATATGGGTACTGAACACAAGGAAACGATTGAAGGCAAAGATTATACACCTCAAGAAATTTCAGCTATGATCTTGCAAAATCTTAAAGAAACAGCAGAAAGCTACCTTGGAGAAAAAGTTGAAAAAGCAGTTGTAACTGTACCTGCATATTTCAACGACTCCGAGCGTCAGGCAACAAAAGACGCGGGACGCATCGCAGGAATGGAAGTTGAGCGTATCATCAACGAGCCGACTGCAGCTGCATTGGCATACGGCCTGGATAAAAAAGAGCAGGATGAAAAAATACTCGTATTCGACCTTGGTGGCGGTACGTTCGACGTTTCCATCCTTGAACTCGGCGATGGCGTATTCGAAGTGCTTTCAACAGCAGGTGACAACAAACTTGGTGGTGACGACTTCGACGACGTGATCATCGATTACCTGGTCGAGTCCTTCAAGAAAGAAAATGGCATCGACTTGTCTAAAGATAAGATGGCGACACAGCGTCTGAAAGATGCAGCTGAGAAAGCCAAGAAAGATCTTTCTGGAGTATCTTCCACACAAATCTCCCTGCCGTTCATCTCAGCAGGAGAAGCAGGTCCTCTTCACCTTGAAGAGACTCTGACGAGAGCCAAATTCGAAGAGTTGTCCAAAAACCTGGTTGAACGCACTATAGGCCCTGCACGTCAGGCAATCAAGGACGCAGGCATCAAAACAAGTGAAATCGATGAAGTAATCCTGGTCGGTGGTTCAACTCGTATACCTGCAGTTCAAGAAGCAATCAAGAAAGAAACGGGCAAAGATCCAAACAAGAGTGTCAACCCGGACGAAGTTGTCGCAATGGGTGCTGCAATCCAAGGCGGAGTCCTCTCCGGTGATGTTCAGGACGTCGTACTGCTGGACGTTACACCACTTTCCCTTGGTATCGAAACAATGGGTGGCGTATCCACTGTCCTGATCGAGCGCAACACTACAATCCCGACAAGCAAATCACAAGTGTTCTCAACAGCAGCGGACAACCAGCCGGCAGTCGATATCCATGTGCTGCAAGGTGAGCGTCCGATGGCTGCAGACAACAAGACACTCGGCAGATTCCAATTGACGGATATTCCACCAGCTCCACGAGGCGTACCTCAAATCGAAGTGACATTTGACATCGACAAAAACGGTATCGTAAATGTTGCCGCTAAAGATCAAGGTACAGGAAAAGAGCAGAAAATCACAATCGAATCCAGCTCCAACCTGTCTGATGAAGATATAGACAGAATGGTCCAGGAAGCGGAAAAGAATGCTGAAGAAGATAAGAAGCGCCGCGAAGAGGTTGATTTGAGGAACGAGGCGGATCAGCTCGTATTCACTACAGACAAGACGATCGAAGATCTTGGCGACAAAGTGGAAGCGGACGAAAAAGAAAAAGCTGAAAGTGCGAAAGAAGAATTGAAGACTGCACTTGAAGGTACTGATATGGAAGATATCAAAGCGAAAAAAGATGCACTGGAAGAAATCGTCCAAGGCATGTCCATGAAGCTGTACGAGCAGATGGCTCAAGAACAGCAAGCCCAAGAAGGTGCAGAGACACAAGGTACGCAAGATGACGATGTCGTTGATGCAGACTTCAAAGAAGTGGATGACGAAGAAGATAAAAAATAAGCAGAACCATAATTTCAATTGAGGAAAAGTCAAAGCCAAACGCATTGGCTTTGACTTTTTTAAATGATATAGTATACAGGTTGGAGGCGATAGTATGGCAAAGAAGGATTACTACGAGGTGCTTGGTGTCAGTAAAGATGCTTCAAAAGATGACATAAAGAAAGCATACAGGAAACTGTCCAAGAAATATCACCCTGATATAAATAAAGAAGAAGGCTCAGATGCTAAATTCAAGGAGATATCTGAAGCATATGAAACATTGAGCGACGAAAACAAAAGGGCGCAATACGACCGCTTCGGCCATGAAGGCATGAATCAGCAGTTCGGCGGCGGTGGTGGATTCAGCGGCGCCGGTGGCTTTGGAGGTTTTGAAGATATATTCAGCTCATTCTTTGGAGGCGGCGGTAGAATGGATCCGAACGCTCCGAGGAAGGGTGACGATCTCCAATACACCATGACGATCAGTTTTGAAGAAGCGGTGTTCGGGGTCACAAAAACAATCACAGTCAAAAAAGAAGTGCAGTGTGAGACTTGTGACGGCTCAGGTGCAAAACCGGGTACTTCCAAGACGACATGTAAGATGTGTTCCGGAGCTGGCCGTGTTGCAGTCGAACAGAATACACCGTTTGGCAGGATACAGACTGAACGCACATGTCCAACTTGTCAAGGTACAGGGGAAGAGATCGAAGACCCATGTAACGTCTGTAAAGGCGCCGGCACTGTAACCAAAGATGTCGAAATTGAAGTCACTGTGCCTGAAGGTGTCGACAATGGCCAACAAGTCAGACTACAAGGTAAGGGTGAACCGGGAGTAAACGGTGGCCCGTCAGGCGACCTCTATATCGTCTTCCGTGTCAGGGCCGACTCCAGATTCACAAGAGATGGCGATGACATCCACTATGAACTGCCGATTTCATTTGCCCAGGCCGCCCTTGGGGATGAGGTCACGGTGCCGACGTTGAATTCTGAAGTCGTCTTGACCGTGCCGGCCGGTACGCAAACGGGCAAACGCTTCCGTCTTAAAGAAAAGGGCGTCAAAAATGTCCATGGCTATGGTTATGGCGATCTCTTCGTAACAGTAAAAGTAGTAACACCAAGCAAACTTACTGAGAAGGAAGTTGATCTGTTCCGTCAATTGGCTGAACATGGCGGTGAAGACATCCAGGAGCAGAACGAAAATATTTTTGATAAAACAAGACGATTTTTTAAGGGTGACTGATCATGAAATGGAATGAAGTGTCAATCCATACAAAAGAAAGAAATGAAGAGTCATTCTCAATTTTTCTGAATAAAATATCCAAGGGAGTGTCGGTTGAACACTCCCTCGATATTTTAAAACGCAAAATAGATGACTTCGACGATAAATATCGCCTTGACCCAAAAGACTACCCGGAGAGTGACATCCGGATTGTCGTCTATTTCGATGAGACTGTGGATCTCGATAATAAGATGGATGCGATCCGTTCCTTTATCGATGAAGAGCCGTTGGATGCCAAAGCGGATATAAAAGTAGCGGTAAAGCAGATAGATGAAGCCGATTGGGAAAATGAATGGAAAAAATACTTCCATAGTTTCCGTGTTTCAGAGCATTTCGTCATAGTTCCTTCATGGGAGCTTGATGAGTATGAATTTCTGGAAGGCGATAAATTGATCAAGCTGGATCCTGGCATGGCTTTTGGTACAGGAGATCACCCCACAACGAGCATGTGCCTTCAACTGGTCGAGAGGATCGTCAGACCGGAACACAAGATCATCGATGTCGGCACAGGCTCCGGCATTTTGACGATCGGTGCGCATCTCTTGGGGCAAGGGACCTCAAAGCCACAGATATTGATGATCTTTCAATAAAAGTGGCCCGTGAAAATTTCGAGCTGAACGGCTGTGCCGACGATATTGTACTGGAGACTGGTGATCTATTGAAAGATGAGACGGAACAGTACGATATCATCATCGCCAACATTCTTGCGCATATCGTCGATGACATGATCGATGATGCCTATAGCCGTCTGAATGACGGTGGGAAATTCATCGCTTCCGGCATCATAACCGAAGCACAAGAAGGAATCACTTCCCATATGAGCGCGGCAGGCTTCGAAATAGAAGAAGTGCTAGCAGAGAATGGATGGGTCAGCATATTGGCCCAAAGGTATAGCACCATGCAGAGGTACTTCACAAAAGACGTCATCGAAAAGGGGAAAGCTTTCGAGCTTCCGGAGTCAGATGTGCATCATGTCAGGAATGTGATGCGTTTTAAGCCCGGAGATACTGTCCATATGGTAGATGCCTCGAGACAGACGCATTTATGTAAGTTGCTTACAGTGGAAGAGTCGGTAAGTCTCATGCCTGTGGAACTGATTGAAGAATCCCCCGAACTTCCGGTTGATGTGACAGTGCTGTGCCCGCTTTTGAAAGGCGAGAAATTCGAATGGATGCTCCAGAAGGCAACGGAACTGGCACCCATGCCTTTCAGATATATGCAGCGGATCGGTCAATCGTCAAACTGGATGATAAAAAGCGGCGGAAACGCCTTGAACGGTTTGAGAAAATCATCAAGGAAGCGAGCGAACAGAGCCGCCGCCAAATCATTCCGCAAATAGGATTTGAGGCAGGGGCAATTCAACTGGATTTCGAACAGTTCGATCATGTGTTCTTCGCCTTTGAAGGAAATGCAGGGGAGCGTGCAGCCAGCCTAGCCGAAGCGGCGAGTAAAACTGCAGCTGGCGATCACATAGCCATCATCTTCGGACCTGAAGGTGGGTTCAGTGAGCGTGAGGTGGAAAGATTATCGCATTTTCACTCAGTCCATCTTGGCCCCCGTATTCTGCGCGCAGAAACAGCTCCGTTATATGCGCTGTCAGCCATTAGCACCATATTCGAAGCACCGCCGGCTCCATTGAAGTAACGGGCCGGCTGTGCTATATTTGGTGCAGATGTACGACAAATTCTATGAAGAAAGATCTGATTTTAATGACTGAAAAAACAATTGCATTCCATACACTCGGCTGTAAGGTAAACCACTACGAAACGGAAGCGATGTGGCAGCTCTTCAAAAATGAAGGGTATGACCGCGTGGAATTTGACCAGAACGCTGATGTATTCGTCATCAATACATGTACCGTAACGAATACCGGAGATAAAAAAGCAGACAAGTCATCAGGCGGGCCATCAGGAAAAATCCGGATGCCGTAGTCTGCGTGACAGGATGCTACGCCCAGACTGCACCAAAGGATATCATGGAGATTCCGGGCGTCGATATCATCATCGGTACAGAAGACCGCGACAAGCTTATCGGCTATGTCAACCAGTACCATGAGGAACGCCAACCGATCAATGGCGTAAAGAACATCATGAAGAAACGTACATATGAAGAGATGGATGTGCCGTACTTTACGGATAGGACACGTGCAACCTTGAAGATACAGGAGGGGTGCAACAACTTCTGCACATTCTGCATCATCCCGTGGGCACGGGGCCTCATGCGTTCGAGGGACCCGGAGAAAGTCATTGAACAAGCGACTCAACTGGTCAATGAAGGCTATAAGGAAATCGTCCTCACAGGCATCCATACGGGAGGCTACGGAGAAGATCTCAAGGATTACAACCTGGCCCAGCTGTTGCGTGACCTTGAGGAAGTGGAAGGGCTGAACCGTCTCAGGATTTCAAGCATCGAGGCGAGCCAGCTGACCGACGAAGTCATCGATGTCATCAATGACTCGAATAAGATAGTACGCCACCTCCACATACCGATACAATCAGGCAGTGATACAGTCCTAAAACGCATGCGCCGCAAGTATACGATGGAATTCTTCGAGTCACGCATCATCAAATTGAAAGAGATCATGCCGAATGTCGCCATCACAAGTGACGTCATAGTCGGTTTCCCAGGAGAAACAGAAGAAGAGTTCATGGAGACATATGACTTCATCAATCGTCACCATTTCTCTGAACTGCATGTATTCCCGTATTCGATACGCACAGGCACGCCAGCCGCACGCATGACGGATCAGGTGGATGAAAATGTGAAGAATGAAAGGGTCCATCGCCTGATCGAACTCTCAGACCGCCTGGCGACAAGCTATGCCGAACTGTTCAAGGACGATGTGCTTGAAATCATACCAGAAGAAGAAAAGGACGGTAAGCTCATCGGCCACTCAGATAACTATCTGAAGGTGGAAATAGAAGGAGACGCTTCCTTGACGGGTGAACTCATCAAAGTGAAGATTACAGAACCTGGCTATCCAGTCAGCAAAGGGGAAGTCGTTAAAGTCCTCGAGAAACCGATGGTTAAAGCCTATGCCTATCTGGAGCGCACGATTTAGTTATTTGACTTGAAACAATAAAAAAGGATCATCTGATAATCCTAAAGTAATGGAGTGGAAGAATGGAACTTTCAAAATATATCGATCATACACTGCTTAAACCTGAAGCAACCCAAGATCAGATTTTCGAACTTTGCAAGGAAGCAAAAGAATATGACTTCTGCAGCGTCTGCATCAACCCGGCATGGGTGGCAACTTCAAGAGACCTGCTGGAAGACAGCAATGTCAAAGTATGTACAGTCATCGGCTTCCCGCTTGGAGCCTCTACTTCTGAAGTGAAGGCGTTCGAGACGATGAACGCGATCCAAAATGGAGCGGATGAAGTGGATATGGTCATCAATATCGGAGCGCTGAAATCGGGAAATGAAGATTTGGTATATAATGACATCAAATCCGTATGCGATGCAGCAGGCCAGGAAGTAATCGTCAAAGTCATCATCGAAACTGCGCTTTTAGACAGTGATGAAATCGTTAAGGCATGTGAACTGAGCAAGAAGGCGGGTGCCGATTTCGTCAAGACCTCCACTGGTTTCAATGGGGAAGGCGCCAAAGTCAAAGATGTCGCCCTGATGAGGATGACTGTAGGAGAAGACATGGGAGTCAAGGCCAGCGGCGGCGTCCGCTCGTTTGAAGATGCTAAACTCATGATTGAAAGTGGTGCAACGAGAATCGGTGCATCAAGCGGTATAGCGATCGTAAACGGTGGCCAGGGAGAGAGCAGTTATTAATTAGCGGTTGACCCAATTTTCTCTATATATTATAATGTATAAGTACATAGTAGATACTATGTAATAAGTAAGCTTTTTGTTATCCGGAGGGAGGGAAGACGATGTCTAAAACAGTAGTTAAGCAAAATGAACCTATTGAAGACGCGCTGCGTCGTTTCAAGCGCACAGTTTCTAAAAGCGGCACGATCAAGGAAGCTCGTAAAAGAGAATTTTACGAAAAACCTAGTGTAAGACGCAAAAAGAAATCAGAAGCTGCCCGTAAACGTAAATTCAAATAGGTCGACTCCCTCTGAATAGTCGATATATAGAGACAGCACACAGTGCTGTCTCTTTTTAGTGGAATCGATTTTATAATAGTATGTTTTAATGTATAATGGACTTAATGGAGGGATTCAAATGGCGATACTAGATTCATTTTTGCTCGGAAGTTTCATAACAACCTTCAGAGATGTCGTAACCATGCCATTGATTGCCTTTATTTTATTATCCACATTCTTTTTAGGTTTGATCTATCAGCTGTTTTCCGAGAACTTCAATTTTCTTGGCCTCCTCTCCTTCCTCTCAATTATCGTGTTTTATGCAGGACACCTTCTAGTTGGAGATTACAGTGGGTTATCACTCTCGCTCTTTATTGTGGGCATGATGTTCATGATAATCGAGTTTTTTGTAATCGGTGCCATACTTGGCATTTTGGGTGGCCTGATGCTGCTTTTTAGTATCTTGCTTGTAAGTGATGATATGCTGCTCTTCAGCATTTTCTTAGCTACCATCATTTTAATGGCATTAGTCGAATGGGTGATATTTGTGAAGTTCAAGAAGAAGAAAATTCCTTTTTTGAGCCGTCTGATTCTAGAGGATGCCACAGATAAGGAGTCTGGTTACACGTCATTTGATGACCGGTCGTATCTGCTCGGGGAAGCTGCCAAAACGGTTACTCCGCTCAGACCATCAGGAACAATCAAGTTTGGTGACCAGCGTATCGATGCTGTTGCAGAAGGTGCGTTCATTGAAGGGAATGTAGATGTAAAAGTGATACATGTCGAGGGAACGCGCGTAGTCGTCAGACCATTAGAAGAATAATGAAAAGGAGCGTATCATATGAATCTTATGTTTATTACAGGATCAGGATTGATGATCATCTTTTTGGTTGTTGTTGCATTCATTGTAATTTCCTTCTTCCTGTCCTTCGTGCCGATCGGGCTATGGATTTCTGCCATAGCTGCAGGCGTTAATGTAGGTATTTTCTCGCTTGTCGGGATGAGGCTCAGACGGGTCAAGCCTAAGCGGGTCATCGAACCGATGATCAAGGCACATAAAGCCGGCCTGAAAGTGTCGACGAACCAATTGGAGTCGCACTTCCTCGCAGGTGGTAACGTAGACCGTGTTGTAGATGCGCTTATTGCAGCGCAGCGTGCGGACATCAACCTTACGTTTGAACGGTGTGCGGCCATTGACCTTGCAGGCCGTGACGTTTTGGAAGCAGTACAGATGAGCGTCAATCCTAAAGTCATCGAGACACCTTTCATTGCGGGTGTTGCAATGGACGGGATCGAAGTCAAGGCGAAAGCGCGCATCACCGTCCGTGCCAACATCGAACGTCTTGTCGGTGGTGCAGGTGAAGAAACGATCGTTGCACGTGTAGGTGAAGGCATCGTTTCCACGATTGGTTCTTCAAAACGCCATACAGCGGTACTTGAGAACCCTGACAGCATCTCAAAGACAGTATTGGCTAAAGGACTCGATTCCGGTACAGCCTTTGAAATTCTGTCGATAGACATTGCTGATGTGGACATCGGCAAGAACATCGGTGCAGACCTTCAGACTGAACAGGCTGTGGCCGATAAGAATATCGCCCAGGCTAAAGCAGAAGAACGCCGTGCAATGGCTGTTGCGCAAGAACAGGAAATGAAAGCACGCGTAGAAGAAATGCGTGCGAAAGTGGTCGAAGCAGAATCCAAAGTACCACTTGCGTTTGCACAGGCACTTGAAAGCGGTAATATCGGAGTCAGCGATTACTATGATCTGAAAAATGTCGAAGCGGATACAAATATGCGCGATTCGATCAACAAAATGACGGACCCGACACGCAAAGATCAAGATGAATAGGCTGTGATACTATGGAAATACTTCCTCTGCTTATATTTTTGGGCGGTATCATCTATACAGCGATCGCCAGCCAAAAAGATAAAAGCAAAAATCAGGAGCGGAATATTGATCCGAGCAAGATGGAGCGTCCTACCAGCAAATCTGCACCAAGAAGAAGACAACCGAACACGCCAGATGAATCAAAAGGCATGTTTGGCGATCTGATGGGCGAGATTGAGCGTCGTATGGGCACCGGAGAAGACAACAAGACTCAACCTGTCCGTCAAGAACAGCAGACTGGGCAATCTTCGAGACCGGTATCCACACGTGGTGAACGCCAACCGAGAGAACGCCGTTCCAGTGAACGGACTTCATCTGAGCGCACATCCAGCCGCTCAATGGAAGACAAAGCAAAGAACACAAAGGCTGGGCGTCAAGTACAGAATCTTGAACGTGAGGCGAGAAACACAGATTGGGCTGAGAGGGTAAAGAGGAAAGCCAATCCAGAAATGGGGCAGTCCCGAAGTCGCAACGCTCCGATAGAAGTTGGCAAACCGGAAGCAGAAACGGAAAGACACACTGGCGGTAAAAAGGAAAAACCAAAATTGAAGAAAAACGGTCTTACATTTGAGGCACAAGATGTCGTCAACGGCGTCATTTTTTCTGAAATACTGGGTAAGCCTAAATCGAAGAAATAGCCTCCGCATTCGCGGGTGCTATTTTTTTGATTGGACATGATTAATATTGATTGTTAAAGATTGATTTTGATCGAATTTTACGATACAATCCATTCAAGAGGGTGATTAAATGCTCACGTCAAAAAGATATGAAATCATAATGGACCACCTTGCCAAAAATGGAACTGCTTCCGTCAATACACTTGTCGAACTGACCAAAAGCAGTTCAGCCACTGTAAGACGCGACCTCTCGTATCTAGAGGATGAAGGCGCCCTTCAACGGGTGCATGGCGGGGCGACGATCAGAAGAAATGAGAGGGAAGAGGATTATGGAGAAAAATCCGTAAAAAACCTCTCCAAGAAAATCAAAATCGCTCAAACGGCTGCTTCATTGATAGAAGAGGGAGATGTCATATTTATTGACGCCGGTACCACGACCTATGAGATGGTACACTTCATCAATCAAGAGAACATCACGATTGTGACGAATGGCATCACCCTGATAGAACCGTTGGTCCGGAACGGGCATGAAACACATGTTTTATCTGGCAGAGTCAAACCGGCGACCAAAGCAGTGGTGGGCCCTGAAGTCATAGAGAAGATCAATCACCTCAATTTCGATAAGTGCTTCGTAGGGGCAAATGCCATTTCGGCTGAACATGGTTTATCGACACCCAAAGAAGCAGAAGCGTTCATAAAGAAGAGTGCCATCCGTCAGTCCAGCCTGGCATATGCACTGGTCGACAGTTCGAAATACAACCGTAATGCATTCGTCCATTTTGCCGATATAGAAGAGACGGCAATCATTACCGACGATGCTTCCCACGGTTTCATTAAAGCAATCCAATCAAGGACAAATATAATAGGGGGTGGCAGTCAATGATCTATACAGTAACATTCAATCCATCTGTGGATTATGTAGTAAGGCTAGAGAAAATTAAAATGGGTGCACTCAACAGAAGTTCTGATACCGTCAAATACGCAGGCGGTAAAGGCATCAATGTATCACGCATCTTGAATGAACTCGGTGTTGAAACGACTGCACTTGGATTCGTAGGCGGATTCACCGGAGATTTCATTGAATCTGCGTTGTCAAAAAGCGGCATTAAAACTGATTTTTTAAGAGTGGAAGGAGATACGCGCATCAACGTCAAATTAAAGACGGATGATGAAACCGAAATAAATGGCGCAGGACCAATCATCACTGATGATGATCTCGCCAAGCTTGAGGATCAACTCACATCTTTGGATGAGGGCGACCATGTTGTGTTCGCCGGCAGTGTGCCCTCGAACCATAAGGATGTGTATGAATTTTTGAGCCGTCTCCTCCATGAGCGTAATATCAGCTTCAGCATCGACACTGAAGGGCAGAAGCTGCTATCAACCTTGAAGTATAACCCTTATCTGATCAAGCCCAACCACGTCGAATTGGAAGGGATGGTGGGGCGTAGACTGATTACGCAGCAAGAGATGATTGATGCTTGCGACGAGCTTCTGGCCCAGGGTGCTTCAAATATATTACTGACACTCGGCAGTGAAGGGGCGCTATTTGTCAATGCGAATGCCGTCTATCGCATGCCACCTCCACCTGGAACGCTCAAAAACTCTGTAGGTGCAGGCGACTCGACGGTCGCAGGATTCCTCGGTAAAAAAGGGAGTGGACTTGAAACGCAACTTAAATATGCAGTGGCTTCAGGAAGTGCCACAGCATTTAATGACGACCTTGCCAAAAGGGCGGATATTGAGCGTTTAGTGGATAAGATAGAACTTCAATCGATAGAAGGGGTGAAATGATGAGGATAACAGAACTGCTGACAAAAGATACAATTAATATGTCTGTCCGTGCCCAGGATAAGGATGCGGTCATAAAAGAACTCGCTGAAGGCTTGGAACAGACAGGCAAAGTGACGGACTCAACGCGTTTCATTGAAGCGATCCAAAAAAGGGAAAATCAAAGTACGACAGGGGTCGGTGACGGCATAGCGATTCCGCATGCCCAGACTTCTGAGGTGAAGACGCCGGCAATCATGTTCGGCCGCAGTATTGATGGGATAGATTATGATTCGATGGATGGGCAACCGGCTTATCTGTTCTTTATGATCGCTGCACCGGAAGGCCAGGCGACGACCCATCTCGATGCGCTTGCGAAGCTCTCCACAATATTGATGAATGATGAAGCGCGCAAGCAGTTGATGGCGGCATCGACTGAAGATGAGATATTGGATACCATCAATCATTTCGACGACAGTGCACCTGCAGAAGAAATAGCCGATGAATCTTCTGACAAGCCTTATGTGGTCGGTGTTACGGCGTGTCCAACGGGTATTGCGCACACTTATATGGCAGCAGATGCCTTGAAGAAGAAAGCAGGCGAGCTGGGCTATGACATCAAAGTGGAGACGAACGGCTCAGCAGGGGTCAAAAATGAACTGACTGAAGCGGATATAGAAAAAGCGGCAGGTGTCATCGTCGCTGCTGATACGAATGTGAACATGTCACGCTTTGATGGCAAGAACGTTGTTGAAGTTCCGGTGGCAGACGGCATCAAGCGTCCCGGGGAACTGCTCAATCAGGCACTTGATTCTTCGAGACCGCCATATGCAGCTAAAGAACCGGGCAAACAGCTTGAAGAGAGCCAGACATCCAAAGGAAAATCTTCGATTTATAAACACTTGATGAACGGCGTCTCCAATATGTTGCCATTTGTTGTTGCTGGTGGAATATTGATAGCGGCCAGTTTCATGTTCGGCATCCATTCAGCAGATCCGGATCATGAACAATACAATCCTTTTGCTGAAATGATCAACTTCGTCGGTGGCAATGCCTTTCAGCTGATGATTCCGATCCTTGCCGGTTTTATCGCCATGAGTATTGCTGATAGGCCGGGTCTTGCGCCAGGTATGATCGGCGGCCTTATGGCATCTACGATGGGGTCAGGTTTCCTCGGTGGCCTGATCGCCGGTTTCCTTGCCGGTTATCTGATGGTCGGCATCAAGAAAGTGCTTGAAGGCTTGCCGCAGACATTGGATGGTTTGAAGCCAGTACTGCTCTATCCGTTGATCGGTGTGTTCTTGACAGGACTGATCATGTACTATATCGTCGATCCTCCAGCGAGTGCATTGAATGAATGGATGAATACATCTCTCAGCAGCATGAGTGGCGGAAACATCATCCTGCTTGGGGCCATTGTCGGTGGCATGATGGCGATCGATATGGGTGGCCCGATAAACAAAGCAGCTTATGCATTCGGCATTGCAGCACTTTCAGCGGGCAACGCAGAACCGATTACTGCAGCTATGATCGGTGGGATGGTGCCGCCGCTCGCGATTGCATTCGCGACCATGATATTCAGAAATAAGTTTACGGAGGTTGAAAGGTCATCCGGCCCGACAAACTTGATCATGGGTGCTTCATTCATAACGGAAGGCGCCATCCCTTTCGCCGCAGCTGACCCGCTCCGCGTCATCCCGACGATGGTCATCGGTTCCGCTACAGCAGGCGCGCTTGCGATGGCTTTCGCCACAACGGTGAATGCACCCCACGGTGGACTGTTCGTTGCACTGACAATCGGTGAGGGCAGACTGATGTTCCTCGCATCACTATTGATCGGTACAATAGTTTCTGCAGTATTGCTCGGACTGTTTAAAAGAAAAGTAGCATGATTTTTCAAGATTTTTATATAGAGGATAAATACCGGCCGCATCCATCAACCTGGATGCGGCCGGTATCATTTCTGTGGAAGGTTGAATCCACGTCAGAAATATAGCCTGCATATCATAATAGCTTATACATATACAGTTCATTAACCATTTTGCCGTTGATTTTCAAAGACTGCACTTTTTCACCTTCAACTTTAAACCCCATCTTCCGATAAAGTCTCAAGGCAGGCATATTGTTCTCGATGACCGTCAGTTCCAGCCTTAAAAGGTTATTGTCCCGGGACCATCGGAATATCTTCTGAAAAAGGCGGGTCGCGATGCCTTTGCCACGATACGCTTCATCTACACCCACCACAAGGGAGGCACGGTGCCTGTTCCTATTGAGTGTTCCCCGAAAGGCTGCTATAAAACCGAGGAGTCGGCCGGACTCCTCGGCAACATAAAAGATAGTTGAAGCATCATCATTCAGTTTCACGAGTGCGCGGCGTTGTTCTGCTGCTTTCATTTTTCTTTCTCCCGGGTCATGGAGCATGAATCCGGAGTCGTCCAACTTTTTATTCAAGGCGAGGAAATTTTCAGCATCGCTGATGGTCAGGCGTCTTATATGCATCGGGTCACTCCCTGTTTAATTTTTATACTGTGCATAAATATATATGATTCGATTTGATGATAGAATACCAGAAAATAAAAAGCCTTTCAGCAATCAGATGAATTGAATCTAAGCCATTATATTCAATGGCTTAGAGCACAAGTGATATTATAGAGGGGTAATGGATTTAATCATTCACCTGACCTATTCAGCAATTACAAATGCAGTAAACAGAAATCAGGTGGATATATACTACACGAAAAGGATGATCAAGATGGGCAAATTGGATGACAAAGTTGCAGTCATTACAGGGAGTGCCTCGGGGATAGGCAAAGAAATCGCCAAGACCTATGCCGAAGCGGGTGCTAAAGTCGTCATAGCAGATTTCAATGAAGAGGCGCTGAATGGTACAGTCGATGCGTTTAAAACTGAAGGTTTCGACGTGCACGGTGTGAAAGTGAATGTCGCTTCGAACGAAGAAGTGGAAAATATGATCGATGTCGCCATAGAAGCATTCGGCAGGGTAGATATCCTGGTCAATAATGCAGGCGTGAGCGACAACATGCAAGCAGCCGAAAATGTTACAGATGATGTGTGGAACCGTGTGATGTCGATCAATGTTGATGGCGTCATGTATGCAATGCGTAAAGTCATTCCACACTTCAAGGAGAACGGCGGGGGCACGATTGTAAATATGGCTTCAATCACCGGATTGACGGGTGGTCGTGGAGGGTTGACCTACACGGCTGCCAAACACGCAATCGTCGGTATGACGAAAAATGTCTCGTCCCACTACGGGTCTGAGAATATCCGGTGCAATGCATTGGCGCCGGCGGCTGTCCAATCAGGGTTTTCAGCTGGCATGAAAGATGTAGACGAATTTGGCATGGAAGCATCAACGAGGGGTGTCAATCTCATGCCACGGGCCGGGACGGTGGAGGAAATTGCAAATATTGCCTTGTTCCTTGCTTCCAAAGAGTCAAGTTATATAAACGGCGTGGCGCTCGCTGCAGATGCCGGCTGGAGCGCATATTAGTGCGAGACTCTAAAAATCATCAAATATGACCTACAAAAATATATTTGAATAGAAAGAAGCCCTTTAAAAATTAAAGGGCTTCTTTTTCATATATAATCGCTCAGCCAAAATCAGGAATTCTGATTCGCAAAGCGTTTTGACAATTGCTCCAACAGATCGGGTTTGTCGTCACGGTGCATGATGACTTCAATGAAGGTCATCGATTCTGAATTATCTTCTGCCGCCTTCAAGGCTTCTTCAAGCTCAGTCTCAGTTTCGACTTTAAGTGTCAAAGTTTTTCCTTCAGGATCGAATACTTCTGAAGTTTCATATAGTCCCACATCGGTATATCGTTATAGGGCTGGTTTTCACCATGGATGGCACGTTCAACAGTATAGCCATCATTATTGATCAGGAAGATGATCGGTTTGATCTGCTGCGCGAGCATAGTCGACAGTTCCTGCGCGGTCAGTTGGAATGAGCCGTCCCCGATAAGGAGGATGTTCCGACGGTTCATATCTGCAAGTTGAGACCCTAGTAGGGCAGGCAGTGTAAAGCCGATTGAACCCCATAACGGTTGGCCGATGACCATCGTATCTTTCGGTATCGGCATCGTTGCTGCGCCGTAGTAGGCGGTGCCTTGTTCTGCAAGCAGTATATCCTTTTCCTTCATGAACGAGGATAGGCGTTCAAAGAAGCGGTTCTGTTGAAGATTCTCTTCTTTGGCTTCATATGTGCCAGACTTAAGCTGCTCGTGCAAGGACTTGATGTCCATCGATTTAGGGTCTTTTTTGCTGACTTTCCCACTCAACGCAGACAATGCATCGTGCATTGTGATAGGCGCGTGTTTCTTTTCTGTAGCTTTTACGGAAAATGGTGAAATCTGAATGACGTTTTTTTCAGAGAAGTTGTAGGAGAAGCCGCCCGTCGTCGAGTCGGTCGGTTTGGCTCCGATCTGGATGATGCAGTCAGCTTCATCGACACGTTGCTGCAGGTAGGGCGCACTCAGTTCACCATTATAGACACCGATGAACTGCGGATGTTCTTCATTGAATACCCCTTTGCCGCCACTCAAAATTGTAACCGGTATGCCTGTTTTATCAGCGAACTGCAGCAGCTCTTCCCTGTTCTCATAGCGGTTCACTTCATACCCCGCCAATATGACAGGGCGTTTTGCCTCATTGATCATGGGCGTGATTTCAGCAAGCATCTGCTCCAATGCCTCCTGGTTGCTGTCAGCCACTGCTTCATGGAGCGGGGATGTTGGCTTACTTGCCGGTTTGTTGTATACGTCTATCGGCAATGTAATATGAACAGGACGCTTCTCAGTCAGACAGGCAAGCAGTACCCGGTCGATTTCGTGGGCGGCGTTTTCCTGCGTCAAGAAAGTTTGGGCCGCAGTCACTTCCTGAAACATCTGGAGAAATGATCGAATTTACCATCGCCTAGTGTATGATGGACGTACAGGCCGTTATCCATCACTTTTGTTGTCGGTGCACCTGAAATTTTAACTACTGGCACGTGCTCGGCGTAGGAACCGGCAATGCCATTGACGGCACTCAATTCACCGACACCGAACGTCGTACTCAAAGCAGCAATGCCATTAATGCGGGCGTAGCCATCTGCAGCGTAGGCGGCATTCAATTCATTGCGGTTACCTACCCATTCCATACCTTCATGGTCGATGACATCATCGAGGAAGGCTAAGTTGTAATCGCCTGGTACGCCAAACATATGGCGGATGCCAAGCTCTGATAACCGATCTAATAGATAGTCTGAAACAGTATACTCATATTTCACTCTAAACACCTCAAATTAGTATTTTGTCATGCGTTTCTGATAGAATCATTGTCTGATGGCTGGGTCTTCGCTTTATAAGGCGCCAGATTCCAACCAGCTTATGTCTGATTAAAGGGTAACACTAGCATCATTATAGGTCAATGTTATTGACCTATAAAAGATTAACGTTTTTATGGCTAGCCACTCAGCACAAGGACACTTAATTCTGATATTCTTTTACAAGGAGGTAATTGCACTATGGATAAAAATCGTGAAGATCAGTTGAACGACACGCTTATGCTTTTTTATTTTGCATACCGGACATTTACAAAAGAACCTGACCGCATCCTCTCGCAACACGGGATTCATCGTCTTCATCATCGAATTCTATTTTTTTGTCGCCAACAACCGAATATAAGTGTCCATGAACTTTTGGATACGCTAGAAGTGACTAAGCAGGCGCTGCATGCCCCAACACGTCAACTGGTTGAGATGGGTTATATGACGAGCGAACCCGCATCACACGACCGTCGTGTTCGTGAATTGAAGCTGACAGAAAAGGGAGAGGCGCTTGAGAAGCAATTGAGCGATGTTCAAAGAGGCAAAATGAATGAAATATTCGAGTCCATGGGATCAAACAGCGAGGAAATCTGGAAAGAAGTGATGAAAAACATCATTGCGATTGATGAGTCAAAATCTGAAGATGGAGGATCCAATTGAAATGGACACATTAAAACCTCCCTCGGGGAATCAACATATGATTTCCCGAGGGAGGTTCATTTTACTTATTAAAATGGGAACTCTCTTGTTTTCTTCTGGACTGAAACCCATTTTTTCTCTGTAAACTCATCAATGATATACGGGCTGCCGAATCGACCGATGCCGCTTTGGCGCATACCACCGAACATCGCAGTCGGTTCGTCCTGGACCGGTTGGTCATTGATGTGGGTCATGCCGAATTTGAGCTCAAGTGCGTATTGACGTGCTTTTTCTTCATCCTGTGAAAATATGGCGGAGCTGAGCCCATACTGGGTGTCGTTTGATTTCTTGATGATGTCATCATCGGATGATCCTTTGATTATTATGGCAATAGGAGAGAACATTTCAGTCTGTGCCAGTTCGCTGTCATTCTCTACATTACCGATTACAGTAGGGGTCAGCACATTGCCTTTCTGTTCGCCTTCTAGCAGTATCTCAAAGCCCGCATCTTTCGCAGTCTGGATATTATCAAGAGACTTCTCCATCTGTTTGCTGTTAATCAATGGGCCAACGACCACTTCTGGATCTTTAGGGTCTCCGTATTTAATATTTTTGGAGCGTTCTACGAATTTTTCCGTGAATTCATCATACAGATCTTCGTGCACAATGATGCGGTTAATTGCCATACATATTTGTCCCTGGTGCAGATATTTACCGTAGATTGCCGCATTCACAGCATTATCGACATCTGCATCACTCATGACTGCCATCGGACCATTACCGCCAAGTTCCAATGAAACTTCCTTCAACAGTTCACCAGCGACCTCACCGATATGGCGGCCGACAGGTGTAGAACCGGTAAAGCTTACATGGCCAATGACATCATGGTTGAACATGATGTCACCGATGACGCTTGAGCGTGAGAGGATGGAATGGAATATTCCGGAAGGCAGTCCCGCTTCCTCAAACGCTTTGGCGATGGCCGAACCGGATACAAGTCCACATTGTATATCTGCTTTATGCACGACAGCATTACCGAGCGCGAGTGCAGGGGCAATCGTCCTCATGGACAGATAAAGCGGGAAGTTGAATGGTGCAATCGAGGAAATGACACCTTGCGGCAGACGGTAGTTCTCATTGACCTTATCAGGAATGATTGATTCCTTCTCTTCAAATTTGCCGATTTTGTCGACCATGGTCAGTGATTCCTCCATGACACCTACAGTCAAGTTGAATTCGAGCTCTGCCTTGACTGATGTACTACCGGATTCCAGCGTAAGCATTTCCACAATGTCGTTTTTATTATCCTTAAAATACTGGATTGCCTGTTCCATCACTTCTTTTCTTTTGGCGGAATCCTTACCCCATGCATCCTGTGCATTGGCTGCACCTGTGAACGCTTCTTCCACTTGGTCGACAGAAGCCATGGTGGCTTCCGCCAATGTTTCACCATTATATGGATTCGTCATTTCAGTCTTCTTCTCATCAGCACCATCAACCCATTTACCATTGATGAAACTTTTGTTGAGTTTTTGATATTGGTTCATGATTTGCCTCCTATATTTTCAGTACTGCAATAATCTAATGCAGGCTACTCATTCATCTATTGGTATAGCAACCAAATAATCATCGGTTGACTCCCAAATCATATTCCCTTACTTTTCATCACTAAACCTAGTTCATTGTATTGTAACAACTCCCCCGATCACGGGCATTTCAGGAGCAAATTGTTATACAAATCAGCAGGTATGTGAAATAATAAAGGTAATCCCAACAACAAGGAGTATCATATAATGAAACGATTAGAAGGCAAAGTAGTCATCATTACCGGAGCGGCACAAGGCATGGGCAAACTGCATGCTGAAAAAGCGGTCGCCCAAGGCGCAAAAGTCGCGATTACGGACATCAATGAAGAGAAGGGCCAGGCTGCTGCGAAAGAACTGGGAAAAACGCCATGTTCATCAAGCATGACGTATCCAATGAAGAAGACTGGAAAAATGTAGTCGACCAAGTCATCGAGAAGTTCGAGCGTCTAGATGTTCTCGTCAACAATGCGGGCATCACTTACAATAAAGCGCTTGAAGATATTTCACTTGATGATTATATGAAGATTGTAAACATCAACCAAGTTTCTGTATTCCTCGGTACCAAAACAGTGGCACCTATCATGAAAGAACAAAAAAGCGGCTCCATAATCAATATTTCTTCAATGAATGGACTGGTAGGGGGCGCGCCAGCGTATACGGATACTAAGTTTGCTGTACGCGGACTTACGAAAGCAAGTGCACGTGAATTGTCTCCATTCAACATTAGAGTGAACTCTGTTCACCCAGGTGTCATCCAGACACCGATGCTTGAACAGGAAGGCGTAAAAGAAGCGGTTGAAGAATTCAAGAAGACGATACCGCTCCGCCGCGTTGCACAGCCTGAAGAAGTTTCCGACATGGTGGTATTCCTGGCTTCAGACGAAGCAAGATACTCTACCGGTTCAGAATTCGTCATAGACGGCGGCGTGACGGCACTATAATGATAGACAAAAAGGATGCTCATGATGAGCATCCTTTTTATTATGAAGTATTCTGTTTTAAAGAGCCTACAAAGCCAATGTCGGGCCCTCTATCTCTCCAGGAACTCCACAGGGAAATCCACTTTGAATATTCGCTTCAATCTGGATAAGCCCCGCGCCTTCTGATCGCCTGATGTTTTGAGCTCTGCTCGTTCTATGACGGCGGAGTATGTGCTGTAGTTTTTGGTGCTGGCGTCGAAATCTTCAAAAGTGATGTTCAACTTTTGGGAATCCTCCTGGAAGACCACCTTGAGTTCCTCTTCTTCCAAATCGTATTCTCCCTTGGCCTCATTAATATAAGGGGTTTCAACCGCTCCATCCTTGAATTTGAAGACGGTCAACCCTTGGTGATTACTCTGGCCGCTAGGGAGACTGGTAGGATAGATGAGGTTGAATGATCTGCCGGAGAGTTCATCCGTCTGATCGTCGCATCCTGTAAGAAAGCACAATGCCAGAAATATGAGGAGGATGACTTGCTTTTTCATACACATGCACTCCATTGAATCGTGAATTGGTCAGATAAATATAATCTTCTTATAAGCAGAGAGTTTAGTGCGAAATGTGGCCTTAACTTATTGAATAGTCAGATCATTTAATTTATGTTAGGTTCTATGATAACGGTTTTACTATTATATTCCAACCCTAAAAGGGGATGAGGGGAGTCTTATCCAATGAATGAAATCCATGGTTCACCAATTGATGAACAGACGAGATGCATCCATTACCATTCCGATAAAGATATCGTCGCCATCAAGTTCAAGTGCTGTAATACATATTATCCATGCTACAAATGCCACCAGGAAGCAGCGGATCATGTTAAAGCAGTATGGCAGAAGGAAGAATTTTATACGCCTGCCATACTATGCGGAGCCTGTGGGCATATCCATACCATCCATGATTACTTATCACGATCCAGTTGTGCCAATTGTCATGCTGCCTTCAATGAGGGATGTGCGCTCCATCATCATCTATATTTCGATGTCTAGATGAGTGTCTATTTGAGCAGTTTCTTGGATAGAGGTGAGACGCCAAGACTTTGTATCACCAGCGAAGCAAGGGTGGCTGCAAATGCCAGTGAGATGATCATTGCAGAATCTGCCGAATCCGTCTGGGAATACAGACTCAGTATCAGGTAGACTGACATCGAGCCCTTTAGTCCTGCCCATGAAATCAGAGTGGACTCGCGCCAACTTATGTGATGGCGCCATTTTGGGAATATCTGCGTAGTCGACATAATGATGATGAAGCGGGTCACGAGTGCCAAAATGAAGACGATGATGGCAAAAACCCACCCGTCGAAGATGAGGAATTTAGCCGCTTCGATACCAATCAGTAGGAACAGAAGGGACAATACAGATAGTTCCACGACTTCCCAGAACCCATCAAGCGCTTCCCTGAAATGGTCTTCTTTGCTTGCGCGGCTATATTCAAACGACAGCATGATACCGGCAAAAATTGTTGCAAGCACACCGGAGAAACCAACGGCTTCAGCAAGGTTGAAGAGGCCATAGGCCAAAATGATGCTCAGCATGACCTGGTACTGCCTGTTATGGATGAAGTGCACCGCCTTACTCATCAGCCAACCGAACACAACGCCGAGCAATGTACCACCTAACGAGACAAACAGAAATTCCCCAAGAAACGTGAATACCCCGAAAGACTGGCTGCCAGTATACATGCCGGAAAGCGTACTGAAGATGACAATGCTTGTGCCATCATTGATCATCGATTCGCCTTCAACGACATCGGCCACTGTCTCATCATCTGACGCACTCTGTATGATCGACACGACAGAAACAGGGTCAGTCGGAGTGAGAATCGACGCAATGACCAGTGCGCCGAGGAAGGATATCGACACGAAAGGACCGCTCAACGCGTAGATTGCCGCGCCGAGGATCGCCACTGTCAACATGATGCCGATAGTGGCAAGAAAAGCGATGATACCGACATTTTTCCGGAATTTATCAGCTGGAAACTGATAGGCAGATGTAAATAGAAGGGCCGGCAGGAACACATGGTAGATGGTGTTTTCGGTCAAGTTGATGGATGAGAAGTAGGGGATGAAATATAATCCAATGCCAATCAGCACAAGTACTACCGGCACAGGAAAGTTATTCTTCTTTTTGTCTATTGTAAAGACCATATAGCCGATCAGCAGCAATATGATCAATTGCGAAGCAGTCATGGTGCCACCTCCTAAAGAGTTTATTTAAGTCATGATATGGTTAACTGCTTCCTTTTATGAAAGTCTTTCAATACATATTGCCCCTCCTGCCGCTATTCTAATCATCTTAGGAATCGGCGGCCAGCTTGATATAGATGGCAACCGTTCCCCATTTCTCTTCTTGTTCGTGCCTGTATATATCATAAGTGTTCCGGACCATTTCCGCGATTGATTCACCGCGGTCATTGCCGAGCGCTTTGGCACTTATGTTGGTGTACATATCCTTGAAAGTGGGGTAGGTCTCCAACTTTTCCACAGTCACTGCTACAGATTGATCCTCTTCGGGCAGTACAGTGAAGTGTATCGTATCATTAGGTTTTAATGTGCGTCTCTTATCATCATTCAATCTTACTTCTACGGTTTTATATCCTGACTGGATCATATTGAAAGGGGTTTTGAATAACCGCATATAATGTTCCATTGGCTCCACTCCAAACTTATAGATAGTTGTATCTTCAATGGCTCAGAAACCACTATTTTGAGCCAAAAATATGATACCCTTTAATTGATTGAATAATAAGTCAAATTAAAATAAAAGAGTATTTTTCGGAAAGAGTGTAATGATGAAAAAATCTGTTGTGGCATTACTGGCCCTCTCTGTTGTCTGCATTGCTTTCGCCGCAATTTTTGTGAAATTGTCAGCAGCCCCCGCAAGCATCATCAGCATGTACCGAATGCTGTTTGCCGGCATATTGTTGTCGCCGATCGTCTTCACGTACAAACGTGAACTATTGAAACCCACCATAAAAGAGTGGTGGGCGTTGATGGCGGCGGGGCTTTTTTTGGCCATGCATTTCGGATTCCTGGTTTGCTTCCCTACAGTTGACTTCCGTTGCAAGTTCGACTGTCATTCTTGCGTTACAGCCACTTGTCGCAATGATGGCTTCCTACCTCTTATATAAAGAGAAAGTCTCAGCAAAGATGGTAACAGCCGTCTTCATCTCATTCTTTGGTGTGGTACTCATCAGTTGGGTGATTTTAGCTTCACAGACTTAAGTGCCATCTTTGGGAACATGCTTTCTTTTCTTGGGGTGTTGGCTGTTGTGGCATATTTTCTGATCGGCCAGAATACAGTCCGGAACCTGACGCACTGGGTCTACAGCTTTCTAGTATTCAGTATCGCCGGCATATTTCTGTTGCTCTACAACATTGTCACCGACACTGAACTGTTCAGATACGGACCTCGGGAATGGAGCCTGTTCCTTCTGCTCGCCATTCTTCCGACAATCGCCCATGTGATATTCAATTATCTGCTTAACGAGTTGAACCCTACAACTGTTTCCATGGCTATGCTTTTGGAACCTGTGGGGGCATCATTTCTTGCCTATTTCATACTGTCCGAAAGTTTGACGCCCCTTCAGGTGATGGGTGGCATAATTGTATTGACCGGTGTCTACTTCTTCCTGTTCAGCCAGCACCGTGAAAGGCGTACTAGAACGCTTTAAAATTCAGTGTGTGCTTCAAATTCCGCCTTTTCCAACCTGAACTGTTCAAAGCTGTATTCAGCAACTAAAGCATAGAGCAACAGTCCCAAAAAGGCGATGGCCTGATGGAAAAATGTATCGACAAGCAACATTATGACGGCTAGCAGGACGATTAATATGACTAAGGACAGTGTGCGCCATGGAGTAGAGCGGATGATGATGTACTCTTCATCGGCCACTTTTATTGTGTTGCTGCGGGACAGTCCGCGGGAAACGCTCAGTTCTGCAACTGGTTGCTCCAACTCAACTTCCTTCTCCTCTTCATGGTAGATTCTGTCGATTTTTTTGCCGTCAGCCTTGATGTTCAAAGCTGTGCCCATTCCGATGGAATTGGTACTTCTTTTAACAGTGATCGTCATTATGATTACGCTCCGTTTCTATATGTAGGCCTTTCATGTCGAGTATATCAAATATATATTATAAAGGTCGCCATCTGCAGATGAATGGAGAAGAAAAATGTGTGCGCCTGTAAGGAAGGGTAGGTGTTTGTTGTTGGCAGGCATTCCATTTCTTGTATGCCATTGTTATCATTAAGTAAAAGAGGAGAACTTTATGGTTGGTACAACACAGATTATTTTTATGGTATTGGCAGGCTTAGCTGCAGTATTGTTACCATTTGTCTTCATCCTTATATTAAGGCGTAGATTCAAGATCCAATGGATTCCTATATTGATTGGTTCTGCGATATTCATCTTATTCGCCATGGTGCTTGAACAGATCAGCCATTTCCTGGTGCTTCAGCCCGCGATGGATGGAACGATTCCGCTGCTTGATAGATCACCTTGGCTTTATGTGCTGTACGGTGTACTGGCTGCGGGGATATTCGAGGAAACCGGACGCCTGACTGCTTTTTTGCTGATGAAGCGCAAATACAACAAGGTAGATTCGGCGGTTTCATACGGCATCGGCCATGGGGGGATTGAAGCCATCATAGTTTTGGGTCTCGGCATGCTGAATTCAATCGTCTTCAGCATTATGATAAACAACGGAAGTGGTGTAGTCGATAATCTGCCGCCAGCACTCATCGAATCGATTGCCGGCACACCGGCCTTCACCTATGTACTTTCAATTGTGGAACGCATCCTTGCCATCACTGTTCATATTGGTCTGTCCATCATCGTGTTTACATCTGTGATGAAGAAGGGGAAATGGTGGCTGTTCCCAGCAGCAATCGTGCTCCATGCATTGACGAATGTGACAGCGGCCATGATGCAGGCTGGTCTTCTAGAGGGTATGTGGCTCGTGTATGCTGGTTTGATTATAATGACCGCGATTATAATTTGGATAGCATATAAACTAGTGGCACGAGGGGGCAGATTGGATTCAGAGCAGCATGAAGAATTTTAGGACGATAAAAAGAGCAGCTATCCCATAGCTGCTCTTTTTGGTGTAGCTTGAAAGAAGGTGATCTTGATTCGGACAGTAAAATATCGGGGCCGGTTACGGATGTCCGATCCCGATATAATATCTCCAGCAAATCATGGAATTACAGATTCATCTTCTCAAATGCATCTACACCAGCTTGTGATACTTTGGTATCATTTTCGACACTGCTGCCGCTTACGCCGATGGCACCGATGACTTTATCATCTTTTTCAAGAGGGAAGCCCCCTCCGAATACTACAATCTTGCCTTGATTGGTGGTATTCAGACCGTAGAGTTCGGCGTTTGGCACCGTTGCTTCTGCGAGGTTCGAAGTCGGCATCTTCAACGCTACGGAAGTCCATGCTTTATTCTGTGCGATGTCGATGCTCGCGAGCCACGCGTCATCCATGCGATGTGTAGCGATCAGGTTACCGCCTTCGTCCAAAACAGATATCACCATTTTAACTCCGATATCTTCTGCCTGCTTCTCAGCCGCCGCTATAATTTCTTTTGCGACCTGAAGATTTACCTTACCCATAAAAACATCCCCTTTATCAATATTGATGACGCACTGATGCTTATATAAGGCGCCTTGCTTATATAAATGGTTCATGGAGCTGTTAAAACCCATATTAACCATGAATATCTTCATTCTATGTTATTCTTAATATTCAGTCAAATAAGTTATAATTTTCTATATCTAATATTGAAATTAATCTTAGATTTATTATTTATGGATGTCTACTAGTCGAAAGATGATATGATTAAAAGTAAAATTATACTCTATGCGCTGATTAGAGAATACAAGGAGTAGAAATTATGAAGACAAATTGGGTAGAAACTTATTATAAGAGTCAATATGAATTAATGACATCCAATTTCGCCTACCCGCCCAATCACTTCTTTGAAGATGAAGTTTCATTATTAGAAGAACAAGTAGGGCGGCCTTTTACAACGGTTTTGGAATTGGGAGCTGGACGCGGTGATATAGCTAATATACTGGCGCGTCAGGATAGAGAAATAGTAACTATAGAATTGGTGGAAGAAATTTGTGAATATGCGAAAAAACATGCCCATCAAAATATTCAAGTGCTGTGTGGCGACTTCTATACGATAAAGTTACAACGGAATTTCGATCTGATTTTGTATCTTGATGGATTTGGTGTCGGCAATGACGACGATCAGTCATTTTTGCTGCAAAGGATTTTCAATTGGTTGAGTGACGACGGGTACGCACTAATCGATATTTATCAACCTCTATATTGGCAAGAAATCACTGGTCAGGAAATGTATCCATTTGGTATAGAAAATATTATTCGAAAGTATGATTACGACGAAACGGGAAATAGAATGACCGATACCTGGCGGGAAAAAGGCAAAGAGAACGAAGCGATTACACAATCCCTCGCTTGCTATTCACCCGAGCAGATTTATACGCTCTGCGAAAGGCAGGAATGCATATTATAGCCTATTATCCTTCAGGTGCAATGGATTTTGAGACGGGCATATTCCAAAAAAAGCGCATCGTTGGATGAGTGCCTGTCCTATCAAATTAAATTAAGGAAGAAATAAGATGAGAAAATCTTTCCATATAGCAGTTCTGGAGTTCCCTTTTTTGATAAATGGCTGATAGAAGAACTGTCCATCATACTATGACAGCACAGAGGCATACTTTTTTGCTTACAGGGTAAAATTATTAATGGATATTAAATTATTGGGAGGTTATAAAATGGCAAGAATGATATTTCAATCACCAGGTAAATATGTACAGGGGCAGGCGTATTAAAAGATTTGGGAGAAGAGACCCGTAAACTGGCCGAAAAGCCAATGGTCATTGCCGATGATATGGTTTGGTCGATTACCAGTGAAACGATTACGCAAAGTTTTAAAGATACCGATATAGATTTTGACTATGAAGCCTTTAATGGTGAAGCCTCGGAAAAAGAGATTGATAGGTTAAGTGAGGTTGCTAAAAATAAAGGCTCTGACGCAGTGGTTGGAGTAGGCGGCGGTAAGACACTGGATACAGCAAAAGCAATAGCCGATAGTTTGGAAGCGCCTGTCATCATCGTTCCGACAACGGCTTCAACTGATGCGCCGTCAAGTTCACTTTCTGTAATCTACTCAGAATCCGGTGAATTTACAGGCTATAAGTTTTATGACAAAAACCCTAATCTGATCATCATCGACTCGCAAGTAGTCGTGAATGCTCCGATAAAACTTTTTGCTTCAGGAATGAGTGATGCCATGGCGACTCTGGTAGAGGCAAGGGCAGCTCTAAAAAGCCATGGTGAAAATATGGTGGGTGGACAGCCTACTTTAGCTTCGATGGCCATCGCAGAAAAATGTGAAGAAACTTTATTTAGATATGGTGATTCTGCGTACCGAGCTGCGTCAGAAGGTTTAGTGACACCTCATGTCGAAGCGGTTATTGAAGCGAATACACTGCTTTCAGGACTTGGTTTTGAAAACGGCGGATTGGCTGCAGCCCATGCCATCCATAACGGTTTCACTTCTCTGTCAGGGGATATCCACAATCTCTCACACGGGGAGAAGGTAACTTATGGCACCCTTGTACAATTGGTCCTTGAGAATGCTTCGGATGAAACATTGCATAAATATATCGATTTTTACAAAAGTATAGGTATGCCAACAACCCTAAAAGAAATGCACTTGGAAAATACCAGCTTCGAAGATCTGGTTAAAGTTGGAGAGCTTGCTACAGACCCGGGAGATACGTTCTCTAACTTAAGTGATAAAATTACTCCTGAAGAAATCGCCAATGCAATCCTTGCGGTAAATGAAATAAGCACATCCAATAAATAATATTAAACAATTAACCCGGGCAATGAACACAATCCATAAATGTTCATTGCCCGGGTTTTTTAGCTAATAAAATTATTTAATCTATTGTTCGGTTGATTCAGTTTCTTTTCGTTCAGGTGCTGTACTCCGCCAGTATTTATATGAAATCCAAGTCGAGACCAACACCGCAATCCAGGCAATAACCAATACTGTGCCATGGAAAATTGATGGGTTAGATGCAAATGCTCCCAAAGCCACTAGAGAAATCTGTCCCGGCATGGAAGCGACAAAGGTGGCGGAAACGAATGCATATTGTTTCACACCTAAAGCACCAGCCCCATAGTTTATTGGCCAGTAAGGTAATGCAGGCATCAGCCTTACAGTACACATTGCCCAGAACCCTGCATTGCTGAGGTAATTCTGTACAATGGTACTGTGGCGTCCTAAAAGGCGGAAGACAATACGTTGGCCTAAAGCACGGGCTAACCAGTAACCGATCCAGGAACCAACCATCACGCCGGAGAAGGAGAGCAGGGTTCCTTCTATCAAGCCGTAAAGGGACCCTGCCACCAGGGCCGGCACTGTTACAGGAATGGGGGTGATGGCTATTGCGGTAGTGATTCCAAGAAATACCAGCCAACCGGCCCAGCCATAGCTAAGAATGGTTTCACGCAACGCCTCTGGTGAGGGCAACTCCGTATTGAAGCTCACCCAAAGCAGTGATGCGCCCAATACAACTAGAGCAATCAGAGATCCTACTGAACGGAGGGAAAGTAGACTGGTTGGTTCCTTTTCTGAATTCATAAGTTTCCTCCTTTCATTTTGACAATGAATCGTACTTTGGCCTCATCGGAAATATGATACAGATTTCCGGATTTTTTGATAATGCTTGTAGACTTCACGTTAATTTCCCCTTGATTCCCTTTCGTTTATAATGGGTCTGGAACTTTACTGATTTTCTGTAATGTTATTGTATTAAATCTTCCGTCTGCTTTTCATAAAATAACTTCGGCACCTGCCGTTAAATGTATATTATACATTATCCCTTCATGTCATTGCTATCAATGATTATTTCATAAAAACTATACTTGGATTACTTTTAAAAAGAAGGTTTCAATATTTGAAAAAGACGACATTTTTAACTGGGCACGTCAAAAATCAAAACTCTTTGTTTCCTGAATGCCTTTATCTGATAATTCTGTCGGCACATCAATTTAATAGAAAATCCAGATTATTGAAATAATTAAAAATGTACGTTATCCTGAAATTGGAAATAATCTTAATCCATGAAAGGATGTTGTTGGATGAAAAAATCAGTTTTTCTCAGTTCAGCACTAGTAGCAGGCACACTGATGTTTAGCGGATTAAGCGGTACGGCACAGGCAGAAGAGGGAGACGGCGCCAAAACGGTCTGGGCGAAGTACTGCCTGCAGAAACCGATCCAGATGGAGATGGTTGGGCAAATACGGATTTTGATCCAACCTGGATGTCCCAGGAATCCCAGGATAAAATTAGTGAGTTGGCCTATAAGAAAGATACAGGGGAATTGTCTCAAGTAGAATTTAATGAAGCCGTGGCAGCACTCTATCAAAAAGAACAGCAAATGCAGATGGAGCACTCTAATAGGGACAACGACGAACACGACATGGATTCAAGTCAAAACATGGCCGGTATGCAAGAGGAACTTGCCAATCTCGCCATGCACTCACCACAGACACTAAATGAAGCGCCATTGCAAGAAACCCCTTATCATCATAATTTTAACTACGACGGTTACGAATTCGACTTCTCTTATGATGGCATGTACTGGGAGTGGGTATATGGCACGAACAAGAATTTTACAGCGTATGAATTAATTGATCTGGCACATAATGATCCGGAACAATTGAATGAAACCCCGGTGCTCAATGGCACTTATGATTTTCATTTAACAGACCAGATGGGTGAATATGTATATCATTTCTCTTCAGACGGATCAGAATGGACTTGGTCGTACGAGAAAAAATAGTATAAGTTGTTAGGTGCAAAAGAGAAAATGCTGCAGGTTATCTAACTTGCGGCATTTTTATGGTCAGCTAGATAGAACGGGCCTGACTGCTTTATTATCCAAAATTTAAAAGACTGAGGCTGACATATTATGGGTAGGAAAATAACATGTGGTTGAAACAAGATCGAATGAATTCAATATGAGGAGTATTTTTATGCGATTAGTTTTATTTTCAATTTTATCGTTACTTATACTTTCAAGCTGCCAATCAAATGCAGCACCCGATGATACGGCTGATGGTACAGAAACGGATACAGAAGAGACGTCAGTGCCATCTTCTGAGGGCAATGACGATACCAACGCTTCAGAGAATGAAAAAGGCAATGAAGCATCAGATGCAAGTGATCCGTCGGAAGAGCCAACTGAGGAAAAAGAGAATAGTGAAAATGATTCAACAACAGAAAGTTCCGACGGTCAATCAGATGACAGTAGTAATGAAAAAAATGCCACTGCATTCGACATCCACTCCGACGCAGTGCAACAGACTTTGTTCAATCCGGATGGTGTAAAGGCAGAGAATCTGACGTTTTCCCAAGACGTCATTACTGAAGGAATGTCCCGCGCAGAAGTAGAGGCGCAATATGGGACTTATGACCTGGTTTATCCAGGGCATGGTGGGCCTGTGGTCATATATGGCAATCTGGGCGTCAATTATTCAGACCCCGGTCCATTCATAAATAAGGATGAGCAGACAGCAGAAAAAACAAATCCGGAAGAGAATACTGTAACCAATGTAATGTACTATGCTGGATTACCGTATGAGAAAGTGATTGATGCTTTAGGACCACCGGATGTAGATGTTTATACATCGGAAGGCGGGCCCATTAGTGGGCAGCAATATATGAAATATGAAATTGAAGACAAGGAAGACTCAACAGTCATCGGTACTTTCTGGCTGCATGATAATGAGGCCGGTGAGAAAATTGTTGATGTAATGGTGATGAATGATGTGCCTGATGATGCTAAGCAGGATACCGATTCAAATTCCGAAGAGACAGACGGATTAAGTGAGGAAGAGAAACGAATGGCTCAATTTATAGAAGGATATATCGAAGAGTTGATGGCCTACTATAATGGCAATGCAGAAGACATCATAACTTTCACGCGCGAAAACTCCCCGAATTTTGAAAAGATCTCTGCCAATAAAGATTCAGGGAATTATCGAAACCACAAAACTTACGGTATAAATGTTAAGGATGTTACGCAAACTGATGGAAATACCTATAAAGTAACGGCCAGCAGACAATATTCACACGCAACCTCAAATGGAAAACGCTTCACAGAGGTAGAATATACCATCGTTGAAACCCCGCAAGGCTTTATGGTTTTTGATTACCATGAAGTCAATAATGAACCTGTTGAATGAAAGCAGGAAGAACTTATGATACCATGATTGCATTTTATAAAACCTGTATTGTCATTAAGGAGATACTGACAAAATAATATATGCTATCATTGATAGCACAATAATACTATCGGATGTGGTCGCATTGAGTATAATGAGAAAAAGAGTATACGAAGAAATAACTGACATAATCCTATCAGATATCAAATCCGGGAAGTTAAAACCAGGTGGTAAACTGCCTGCAATTTCAAAGATGGCAGAAACCTACCAAGTATCCCAAGCTTCTATACGTGAAGCACTGAATAGCCTCAAAGTGTTGGATGTCATTCAAGTTAAACACGGCAAGGTTCATTCATCAATGAACAGATGCCTCTTGGATTTGAACAGAACTTCGAAATCATTACAAAATCAGATATAGCAAATCTTCTGGAGTTACGGAAAATCATAGAAGTCGGTTGTGCTGGCGCTGCTTGTAAAAAAGCTGATGCCTTTCATTTTGATAAAATGGAGGAGGCGCTAAAGAAAATGGAGACGGCAGTCGAGAACAATGAGTTGGGTGAACAGGCAGATTATGATTTTCATATGTCTATTGCTGAAGCGACAGAGAATCCACTGCTCATCAATCTGTTAGAAGATGTCTCAGATACAATGATCCGTACAATGAGAGAAACGAGAAGACTATGGTTGTATGAAACACAGAAATCAATCGAAAAAATTTATGAGGAACATAAACTCATATACAAAGCAATAAAAAATAAGGATGAGGATGAAGCTACCAAAAACATGTTGTCTCATTTGAAGGAAGTAGAAGAATTGTTATTAATGCATTATTGAAGAATCTCAAATGAGATTCTTTTTTATTCTTCGATATTTTGAAAAAAGTTTGACATTTAGAAAACGGTTACATATAATTTCAAATAGACATATGGTCATCAGATGACTTAAGTTCGGTTATAATATTTCTAGAAGTAAGGGGAGGGTACTTTGACATTTTTGAGTTTGCTGCCAATACTATCAATATTCTTCTTTCTTGTGATTCTCAGATGGTCAGCTAAAAAAGGAATGTTCTACAGTTTTATAATTACAGTGTTGATCGCATTTTTTGGGTGGCAGATGGGTGTTACTGAGATTGCAGCCGCATCATTTAAAGGGGTACTGACTGCACTTGAAGTGGGTGTCATTGTGTTCGGGGCAGTATTGCTACTCAATGTTCTAAAAGAAAGTGGAGCTGTAGATACAATCCGAACATCTTTTACAAGCATATCCCCGGACAGAAGGGTGCAGGCGATCATTGTCGCATGGTTGTTCGGTACATTCCTGGAAGGTGCTGCAGGTTGGGGAGCGCCGGCAACCGTAGTGGGACCTCTACTTATTGCGCTAGGCTTCCCAGCACTTGCCGCCGTTATGGTTGCATTGATGCTTCAGTCTACACCTGTTTCATACGGAGCAGTAGGTACACCTATTTTGGTAGGGGTAAATACCAGCTTAGAAGATAAACCAGTTGTAAATTCGTTTCTGGATGCAGAAGGCATGGAATTGTCAACATTCATATTCAATGTGGGAGGCCAAGTATCGATATTCCATGCGATGGTTGGATTATTTATCCCACTCTTCATGTCGGCGATGCTGACTAAATTTTTTGGGAAGAACAGAAGCTTTCTGGAAGGACTTAAAGTATGGCCATTCGCTATTTTTGCAGGTCTTGCATTCGTCGTCCCTTATTCTCTTACTGCTAATTTTCTAGGGCCTGAGTTCCCATCAATTATCGGGGGATTAATCGGTCTTGCAATTGTAGTGCCTTTAGCCAGAAAAGGTTTTCTCATGCCTAAAGAAACATTTGTATTTGAGCCACGTGAGAAATGGCACGCATCGTGGATAAGTGAAATGGCCGGCGATGCTAGAGCTCCTAAGAAAATCTCAATGTTTAAAGCATGGCTGCCATACGTGCTAGTGGCATTATTATTGGTTGTGACAAGAATTGATGCGCTTGGACTAAAAGCGCTTCTTTCAAGCTGGGTTATATCATTTGATGATATTCTTGGTACAGGGATAACACACAGTCTGACTCCGTTGATGATACCTGGGACCGTGTTCATTATCGTAGCAATTCTGACAGGATGGGTACATAAGTTGGATGTTAGAGGCATGGGGGACGCATTCAGGGTATCTTGGAAAACAATTCTATCAGCAATGGCTGCATTGATAGTATCAGTGCCCCTTGTGCAAGTATTCATCAATTCTGGTATTAACGGGGCAGGATATGAATCGATGCCGTTAGTTCTGGCACAAGCAGCTGCAGGGCTTTTCGGAGATAGTTGGCCTTTAATATCTCCTACCATAGGTGGTTTAGGTGCATTTGCAGCAGGAAGTAATACCGTGAGCAACATGATGTTTGGGCTATTCCAATTTGGTGTAGCGGAGCAGATCAACATGAGTCCTTTAGCCATAGTCTCCCTTCAAGCGGTGGGTGGTGCAGCAGGTAATATGATTTGTGTGCATAACGTGGTGGCAGCGAGTGCAGCTGTTGGAATGGTGGGTAAAGAAGGCACCATCATTACAAAGCTGCTTATACCTACAACTTTCTATCTTGTGTTCGCAGGGGCAATCGGATACGCATGGGTAAATGGTATCGGCTTTAATATTGGGTTTCTTTTAGTCCTGGCTATCCTTACACTGATTGTTGTCATGATTTTACGCTCATATAAAATGGTGGAAAGAAAGCAGTAGGAGTCATCTGTATTTAGATATCGCTATGATTATATAATGCTGAGAGAAGATTATATTGATGTAATAAAAAATATTTTATGAATAGGAAAGGCGGTCATAAAATGGTTAATTCAAAACCAAAGAGTGTCATATTGATAGGCGCTGGTGTGCTAAGCGGCACATTTGGTTCTTTCTTGAAAAATATAGAACCAGACTGGAATATTAAAGTCTTTGAAAGGCTGAACCAGCCAGCTATGGAGAGTTCCAATGAAAAAAATAATGCTGGAACAGGCCACGCAGCACTGTGCGAGCTGAATTATACAGTCGAACAGGAAGATGGCTCGATAGATATCGAAAAGGCAAAAGAAATAAATGAACAGTTCGAGGTCTCTAAGCAGTTCTGGGCACATCTAGTTAAAAATAATGAAATACAAAACCCTAGGGAGTTTATACATCCTTTGCCACATATAAGTTTTGTCCAAGGTGAAGATAATATGAATTTCTTGAGAAAACGGTATGAAGCACTGTCTCCACTGCCGATGTTCGAAGGAATGGAATACTCAGAGGATTTCAATCAGCTTAAGGAATGGATGCCGTTGATGATGGAAGGGCGCCCGTCGGATCAACCTGTTGCGGCGAGTAAAATTGACTCGGGTACCGATGTCAATTTCGGCGAGCTCACCAGGAAGTTGATGAAAAACATCAGTGAACATGACAATGCACAGGTGCATTATAATCATGAGGTGCTTGATTTTGAGAGAAGAAGAGATGGCAAGTGGGGCGTCAAAGTGCGTAATCTTGAGGATGATACAGTCGACTATCATGTGGCGGATCATATTTTTATCGGAGCAGGGGCAATGCTATACCACTGCTCCAGAAACAAAGATTCCCGAGAGTAGAAACCTGGGGGCTTCCCGATAAGCGGTGCATTTCTAGTCTGCAGCAATCCTGAAGCAGTCAAAAAGCATGATGCCAAAGTTTATGGGAAAGAGCCGCCAAACACGCCTCCTATGACTGTTCCACATTTAGACAGACGTTATATTCAGGGGAACGAAAGTCTTCTGTTCGGCCCCTTTGCAGCTATAGGGCCTAAATTCCTTAAGAACGGCTCTAATTCAGATCTGTTCAAATCCATTAATCCAAGCAACATAATGACGATGCTATCGGCAGGCATCAAGAATATGCCATTGGTTAAATACTCCATCGAACAGGTCATGATGGATAAGGATGACCGGATGAAGGAACTGAGGAAGTTTGTGCCCGATGCGAAAGATGAGGATTGGGACTTGCTTGTAGCCGGTAAACGCGTACAAGTAATCAAAGATACTAAAGAATACGGGAAAGGATTTATTCAATTTGGAACTGAAGTGGTGCATTCCAAAGATAATTCCGTCATCGCCCTGCTAGGTGAATCACCGGGTGCTTCTATATCTGTATCTGTCGTCCTGGAAGTCTTTGAGAAGAATTTCCCTGAGTACAAAGAGCAATGGACACCTAAGATAAAAGAAATCATCCCTTCATATGGGCGTTCATTGATAGAAGACACTGAATTGTTGAAGGAAATCAGGGAATCAACCTCCCGGGAACTTGCCTTGAAACAATAATACCTCTTCCCCGGGACATTTATAGGCCCATTAAAGATATGTATTTTGAAGACCAACGTATGACTTAAGCCATATGTTGGTCTTTTCTATATGCATGGATTTAAATATATCCAGCCAAGAGGACTCTGATAAAATTATTTACAAATTATTTCTTGTATTGCATAATAGTTTAGAGTAACCTAAAAATTATATTAATACTTATAAAATGAGTATAATACGGTTGCCAGCAAATCAAATGGATGACCATTTATCATGGGTTTCAAAAATCCTTATTCTTTATCTACTGTTGGTAATTAAGTTCTGTCCGGTAAATGGAATGTACTAAAGGGTTGTCACTTTATTGGATGGGTTTAAGGGATACCGAATAATGGTTATAGGAAACACAGGAAACTAACTAGAAATCTTAAATATTTATATAAGGAGGATTCATGCAACATGGTTGATTATTTTCTGGGATTGAATCCAGTTTTACAGGCAACCATTGCCACACTCTTTACATGGGGCATGACTGCTATCGGGGCGGCGCTCGTTTTTACAACGAAAGGTTTTAACCAACGATTTATGGACAGTATGCTCGGGTTTGCCGGCGGGGTCATGATTGCTGCAAGTTTCTGGTCTTTGCTGGCACCAGCGCTGGAAAAAGCCGAAGGCGGCGCTCTGCCGATTTGGGCGCCAGTCGCAATTGGCTTTTTAGCTGGCGGTGGGTTCCTTTGGCTAGCTGATAAGATTCTTCCACATGTTCATCCAGGATTGGACTCGGAATCGGCAGAAGGGATCAATCCAGAGCGAAAAAGACGCAGCACGCTTCTTGTCTTAGCCATAACATTGCATAATATTCCAGAAGGATTGGCTGTTGGGGTGGCGTTCGGAGCTGTTGCCGCTGACTTGCCGTCTGCTTCACTCGGAGGCGCCATAGCGCTGGCAATCGGTATCGGCATCCAAAACTTCCCTGAAGGCTTGGCCGTATCGATGCCGCTCCGACGTGAGGGGATGTCCAGGCGGAAAAGTTTCGCCTATGGACAGGCATCCGGCCTCGTTGAACCCATTGCCGGAATCACCGGGGCACTTGCCGTCACCGTAATGCAGCCCCTATTGCCTTATGCATTAGCCTTTGCAGCAGGCGCGATGATCTTTGTTGTCGCGGAAGAAGTCATCCCTGGTTCCCAGGAGAATGGCAATACCGATCTTGCTTCCATGAGTCTTATGGTCGGATTTACAATTATGATGATTCTTGACGTTGCGCTAGGATAGGTAGCATTGGGTCAACCCAAATTAACGAAAACATTAACAAGTAGCCCCGTCATTTTAAATGACGGGGCTTTTATCTTGTTTGAGATATACTTGCTTTATATCCAAATTGAACTACCGACTAGAAGATTAAAAAAACATCACTTGAACTTCTCAAGGCGATAAAGACCCTCTTCATCTACTTCACCTACATCATCTTTAAAACCATATCCCATATTCAAGTAAAAGTTCAGCGCAGTTATTGAAGCAGGTATTTCAATACGGCTTGCCCTTATGAAGTATTCATCAGATTCCAATGTTTCCATAATTCTCTTGCCAACCCCCTTTTCTTGGTAGGCGGGAGAAACAAAGATTGTAAACAGACTGCTTTCATTCTCACTTCCCCAATATGGACCTATAGATCCAGTCCCTATAATATCTTTCGTATTCTCATCTACAAAGACATAGCAATTTGTAAATTGAGCTCTTTCAATAAAGAAGTTCTCGTCCATTTGCCTTACTTGATCTTCAATATATTCCTGTGAATAATCCTTAATATTTGTTTCCTTTAAGGTTATTCTCACCAGCTCTGAAACTGCTCTTGCATCCTCATTAACAAAACGTCTGCATTGAATAATATGAACCTCGCTTCTAATTTATTTTGATATCTTCTATCAATAATCTAATCTCACTTTAAAATATAGGGTTGAATATATCGAAACACTCTTAAATGAGTTACTAGTCTTCATTATTTAATGCATATCTATTAAGGAAAATTTCCAGAATCTTATTATAAACTTCTGGCCTATCCAAGTGTACTGCGTGACCAGCAAAAGGGACTACTGAGGTATGTATCTTGGGGTTCGTTTCTGGATATTTGATAATGCCTATTGTTTCATGAGCATTTTGTTCCCCGACGATGTAAAGAGTGGGGCAATGTATCATAGATAAATCTGAAGTAATATTAAATGGATACCAATCGGGATCTTGTGTAATCTTTAGCAGTGCTTTCCAGTTACCTTTATGAATTGTGTCAAAGTAGTTGAGAGTACCAGAATCTTTTAAGACCTCTTCTATTTGTTCAGTTTCATTTTGATTTAATTTTTCCCAATCAGATGGTTTTTCTGGCATAATTCCGGATAAGGTTAAACTGCTCACCCTGTCAGAATATTGTTTGGCAAATACAAGGCCGACAAGTGCCCCTAATGAACACCCTACAATATGCACTGTACGAAGATCCAATGCATCAAGCGTCTCTGCCAGATCATTAGCTGAGCGGTTAAAATAATCGGAAAAATCATCGGAAGTTGACTTCCCATGCCCACGCAAATCAGGAAGTATCACTTGGTAATTTTGATTGAAGTATTCTCTTTGGGCGTCGAGTTCGGTCTTTCCAGTCTGCAATCCGGTATGTAAAAAAATAATAGGCTCTCCGGTACCTGTCACTTCTGTATTTAAAATCATAAGAATTCATCTCCATATAAATTTCTAAAAATTGAGATTAATTTGTTATACTCTCACTATACCAAATAATTACAAACATAGGAATGATGAATCAGCGATAGGAAGACCATCATGGTAGTTAAGCAGATGAACTAAAGAGGTTAGGAAAAACAGGAATCATGAGACGCTTTGAGGGAATGGATTCTATTCTGAGGGGATGGCCACCATTCATCGAGAGTGGGCGGGGTATCTGTGAACGGTTACAGAATAATGTTACTGGGGGTATTTAAATTTAATATATACGGGAGTGTTGATATGAAACCACAAGTCCTTTTGGTCGGTACCTATCACTTTACTTCGAACCTCGATATGGTGTCCCATGTCGACAAATTTAATGAAGGAAAAGACCGGCATCAATTACAAGAGTTGATAGAGTTACTGGCTGCTTTCGATCCAACGGCCTTGGCAGTAGAAATTACAAAAGATAAGCAAAAATTGTTGGACGATGAGTATCAAGCATATTTAAGTGACAAGTTCGTACTCGAATCAAATGAAGTTCATCAAGTCATGTACCGGCTGGGTAAACGTCTGGATATAGATAGACTTAATGCAGTAGATTGGATGGATTCAGTCGGGAATAGAGATATGGGCGATGTGATGGAGTGGGCGAAAATTCATCAACCTAATTTATATAATGAAATTTATGATATGTCCATGAGGAATGATCAAATTGAAAAGCACAATACAATCATTGAGAATCTCAGAATCATCAACGCGATTGAAAACACATGGGATAGCCATCGCACCTACATGAAGTTCGCCCAGATCGGCGAGGAGACAGATTACATAGGAATCGACTGGCTGCGATGGTGGTATCAACGGAATTTGATTATATATAAGAATATAATGGAACTTATTCAAGCCAAGCACGATAGAGTACTACTGTATATAGGGGCAGCGCACTTACATCTTATAGAACAATTTTTAGCGGAATCTGGGGAGGTGGATGTGGTGGGATTCAATGAGCTCTAAGCACTTGAACGTTGAAATTAAGCGATTTTCAGCTACTTTTACTAATTTTAATCTATCCGCACGTATACGTAATACTTCGCTCATACACTTGGTGAAATACGTTGAGTACATTTGCCTATGTCCACTACTCAGTGCTCAACTTGTTTGACGTTGAGCACTGTAATTGTCACCAGTATGATCCCCATACCAAATAATTGGATAAATTCAAGTTCGTCACCCAGAATGAAGACACCAAACAGCGAGGCTGTCACCGGTTCCACCATGGCGACCATTGAAGCATTCGTCGGTGTCGTCCGACGGACGCCGATGACATAGATGATAAACGATAAGCCGGCTCCCACCACACCAAGCAGCAGAAACCACCATATGTCATCAGAAGTCAATACTTTCAAAGCCTCAGCCATATCAATGAACCACACAAGGATGAGACAGAATGCTAAAAAGGCGACGGTCAATACTGTCTGTGGACTTCCGATGGCAGAAGCATTTTTGAAACTGAAGATGAATAGGGCGTATGACAATCCGGCAACCAGTCCTGAAACCACACCGAATATGCCGGTTGAAATGGAGGCTGGTTGATAGGCACCGGTAAGCAGGACAATACCGGCGACGACAGAGAAAACGCATGTCCACTTGAACCATGTCGATTGCTCCAGACCGAAGAGGAATGAAATAAGTAGGACAAACACCGGTGCGGTGTACATCAAAGTTGCCGCCACGGCGACACTCGACTCCTGGATACTAAAAAAATAAAAGGTGAAGTTTCCCGCTACTCCGATACCTCCAAGCACCGACCAGAGATGAAAACGTAGTGAGGTGATCCAGTTTTGGCGGAAGCGGGTCATGAACCACACAAAGAAGAATATAAAACCGACAGCCCCACGATAAAAGGAGATAATTAGGGGATTCCATTCCTTTTTCATGAGTATATCCGCAATACCACCGCTGATGCCCCAAAAAATGGCAGCTAACATGACAAGTGCAATGCCAGTGTATTTCATAGTTACGTCCTCCTCCACATTCAGCCTGATAATGCAATCTATACATATATATTCAAATACATGAATAACTTTCTCGAAATATCTGTTCCGGAGCTTTATCTTCAGTTATTCCCAAAGGAAGCCCTCATCACACGTGTCAATTTTAATTTTACGATCGATTTGATAAGAAGCGCTTCTGTGGTTTAAAATTTAAAGCCGTGCAGTAAAATAGGCGATAGCTTTAATGGATAAGTCTTGAAATATTTTTTTATATGACAATAAGTATAGTCTGTGGCAGACTGATTATATTTGCTGTAAAATGTCGATTTCTGCTTGATGGCAATTGACTTCATTACTTATAATAAATAGATGATGATGAATCTCATTACCACTCGTGTATTGATGGCATCTTAAAATATAAAGTAATGTAAATAGATTTTGAGAAAAGGAAGCTAGTCGTGAAGAAGGTTTTGTTGTTTACTGTACTTATGATTTCCGTTTTTCTTACAGCCTGTAGTTCCGATGGAGAATCTGAAGGGGCTGAAAAAACAGCGAATCGGAAACCATTACAATAGAGGATGGGTTTGGGGAAGTAGAAATACCAAAAAAATCCGGAGAAAGTCGTTGTGCTTGATTATGGTATTCTAGACACTTTGGATAAACTGGATGTTGAAGTGGCTGGCGTCCTGAAAGGATCACTGCCTACATATCTGGACAAATATAATGGATCTGAATATGTCAATGTCGGGGCCGCACGAGAGCCGGATCTTGAGGAGATTAGTGCAATGAATCCGGACCTCATCATCATATCTGGCCGTGAAGCTGAGATGTATGAGGAGATAAAACAATTAGGGCCCACCATCTATCTGCCAATAGACTTCACCAATTATATGGAAGAATTCACCAACAATATGGAGACCGTCGGAAAAATCTTCGGCAAAGAAGATGAAATCTCAAAAGAGTTGAAAGAACTAGATGAGAAAATGAACGATGTTAAAGATAAAGCAACAGAGGTTGATGAAGAAGCATTAATCATCATGGCAAATGGTGGTAAGATAAGTGCTTATGGCCCAGGTTCACGTTATGGTGGACTCATTCACAATACTGCAGGCTATAAGGCAGCTGATGAAAACATCGAAGATTCAAGGTATGGGAAAAGCGTCAACTTTGAATATGTGATGAAGGAAGACCCAGGCATCGTCTTTGTTGTTGACCGGAATGCAGCACTCAATCCAGAGCATGTTGGTACCAAAAAAGCAATTGAAAATGAGCTTTTCAAGAAAACAGAAGCCTATAAAAATGATCAAGTATATTACTTGAAAATGGATGCATGGTTTTATGGCGGAGGATTGCAATCTATGGAAATGATGATCGAAGACTTAGATATATTTTAAGGTTAGAAGACTTTTGGGACTCGGTGCATAACCGGGTCCCATTTTTTAATATTTTTTGATATGAACTAACAAAAGTAAAATTATTGTTAGCATCTACATGACTAATTTTCCGAGCTGGTCACAAGATTTGTAAGAAGAGGAAGAGATTCTATGTTACTCCTATTGTACTGTTTAGTGCCGACATTAGAACGTTTTCTTTATAAGTGATTTACGAATTTACACAATATTAAAATAAATATTTAACTATTTAAAATATTTGGTATGCTTATCTTATACCAAATAATTACATATATCGAAATCAACCAAGACTGAATAGTCGAGCGCAGTGCCTAGTTGGCATGGCATTCTTGTAAATTGGCTGTACATAAGAGAAGGGGCAATCATTAGAATGAAACTTAAGCAATGTAGATTAATTATTATTTCACTTCTACTATTGGTTTTGTTATCTGGATGTGGTGGGGCAGCTGAGCCTCCTAAAGATTATTATGACTTGGAGGCGGACATTGAGTCGATTGGCGATATTCTCGGAGAACAGGATATCGTCATATTGGGGGAGAGTACCCATTGGTCATCTGATATCGCGAAACAAAAAACTGATCTTATCGATTACTTGGCTGAAGAACACAATTTCAATAAATTATTTCTGGAAACAGGGGACTCAGAATTCAACTACCATCAAGAGAGCGAGTTACCGGTGATGGACGGGGTTGTTCCTCAATATCAACATGAAACGTTTAAGAAATACCTAGATGGCAGCAACAAAAATATTCAGGCGTTGCCGATGGATTGGGCGCCTGGATATGCAGGCGCACATGCCAGTTCTGTCTCCAGTTTAGAAAGAAATATTGTAGATGAAATTTCTGAATATGATCTTGAACTTGCGGAAGAATTTAAGCGTTCGGAGTTCGCCTTACGGGATTGGTTTTCTAAAGGGTTGTTAAAAGGGAAAAAAGTAGGGTATTTCAAGCGCCCCACCAATGTATATGAAGCTATCAGAAGTCAGGATTTCTTTGCTAAATTAACTCCTGAAACACAAAACTATATCATTTCAAGACAGAAGAATATTGATAAGTACTACTCAAAGATTAGTTTTGAAGATGGCGTTGCTGAATACTATGACCATCGAGAGATTGGAATGGCTGAGAAGGTATTAGAACAAATGACTAAAGACGATAAAGCCATTTTATGGGTGGCAAACGGGCATTCCAATTATGATGTGACGTCCATAGAATATACTAATGAATTATTCGTCGAGCAAAAGAGAAGCGAGCGTGTAGAGTCTCTCGGAGCGTTGCTTCGAGAGAGTGACTACAGTGTGTATAATGTAGGTTTATTCCACAATGAGGCAGACAGTTATGCACTCGTTTCTGAGGACTATGTCACACCAAGAAAAGAGAAAGATGAGGCATTAGAAGGTTATATCGGGAACCGGGTTCAAAGCGACGTCTTTATTGATTTTGCCAGCAGTGACTTTATCGAAGAAAATCAATATACAGTTTTTTGGGAAGGGTTTTTTGACTCCAAAATGGTACCTCAAGAGCAATTTGATGGACTGATTTATATCGATCATATAAATAAATAAGATAATTGAGCATGTATAAACATCAAACACATTCATTGAAACTAATAATAAATAGGGAATTGATTCAACTTATGAAACTAAATAATGTAACATTTTTGAATAGCGATATGAAATTTGAAACAGGTGAGTTTTTAATAAAAGATAATAAAATAGTTTTTGATTTAAATGTTGAAGATGAAGAGGATACAATAGATTGCAAAGATTATTTCGTAATCCCGGGACTTATAAATGCTCATTTTCACAGCTACTCACCTTTAGCTAAAGGATTGATGCAGGAAATGGCGCTTCAAGATTGGGGCAATACATCAGAGCAAGGGAAAATACAACAACTACTATTCGATTACTTAGAAAATGAGATTTCAGAAAAAGAGTTTGGGTACATTGCTCAAAAGAGCTATATTGATATGGTCAAAAATGGAGTGACCTTTATAAGTGACTCAGACCCACAATCACCCCAGCAACTAAGTGATGTAATGAATGAGATAGGCATACGAGGGATGATTGATACGTATGAAGAAATTGGAGATTATTATAATAAGTCACAGGGGAACATTCTATTTGGAACCCATTTATTAGAAGAAGAAGACATGACTGAAGATGAATTGTTTAATTTGAAAAAGGTAAAAGATAAATATAATACTATTATGATGACGCACTGTTTAGAGAATGAGTGGAGATCTAATATAGTTAAATCCAAATTTGGTAAATCAAGCATCGAACTTTACAGTGAAAGGAATTTACTTGATGATAAAACAATTCTTTTTCATGGCGTTTATATGTCAGAAGAGGATATCGAGTTGGTAGCAAAACATAAAAGCTCTGTTGTTCATTGTCCTCTTTCAAATTTGGATACTGGCGCGGGAGTTGCAGATGTTAATGCCATGCTAGAGAATGGTGTGAATGTTTGCTTAGGTACTGATTACGCTCATACTAATGTATGGGAGTTAATGAGGTTGGCATATTACTTACTGAAAATAAATAATCATGTTGATAAATATAGCGTTGAAGAGATTTTTAGAATGATGACTATTAATGGTGCAAAAGCATATAAATTACAAAATGACATAGGAAAAATTAAAGATGGTTATAAAGCTGATTTAGTTTTTATTAAAAAAGATGATGTAGATCTAGAACCACTGCTGAATAGAGAAAGCTTTTCCACCTATCTCTATAATTTATTATTTTACAATAAAGCCGATTCAATTCATCACGTGATGATTGATGGAAAGTGGATTATGAAGGACAGAAAATTGGAAACATTGGATGAAAAAAAAGTTGTGAGTAGATATAATCAAATTGCAGAGGGATTTTTAAATTATTTAAAAGAGCATAATTATTGAACTAGCGAATTGCACTATTTGTATCTATTCAAAGTTGGCAGATTGCTTTTGTTTTCTAGAAACTCTTCCTTAATACCATTGATATATTATTATATTCAGTAATAACAGTGTCGTATAATATGACGCTATATTGTATACTCCGTAAGAGGAAGTGTTGAAATGTCGTCATTATATTTCTACGTGGGTGTCGTGTTAATCATTATCATTGTCACGATAATTATATCCATAACTGAAAACAGAAAAAAACGAGTCATAGTTAAACAACTTTGGGAACAAAACGCCAAGTGGTTGGAATATAATGAGACGTTCATTAATTTTGATCATTTCTATCGAAATCTAATTGCAGATGGCAATGTCAGTCGGGAGTTTGAAGTCGATGATGTGACGTGGCATGACTTGGATATGGATTCACTTTTTAAAGAAATCAATCATACGTTCACCACGGTGGGGAAGAACGTCTCTATGCGGCATTGCGAAATGTGGGGGCCTGCGAGGATGTTGACGAAAATTTCATTGCGAGGCTGAACACCGATCAACCTTGGCGGGAAAAAATCACATGGATTCTGTCGAAGTTATCCAAACAGCCAAACTCAGACACTTCAAAGTACTTCACACACTATACGCCATCGGGCTCAGTACGTTATCAACCTCTATACGCATTTCTAAGTGTGCTGCCTGTAGTCGGCATAGGGATGCTGCTCATTAACTTCCTTTTAGGGATTTTAGTTATAATCGGTGCATTATTATTGAACATGGTGATTTCATACCAGCATAAATCGAAGTATGAAAATGAATACTCAGATTTATTCTATGGTTTAAATATTATAAGTGTGGCGACTCAACTTAAACCGCATTTTCACGATATGCTGAATACTTCCGTCAACATTGAAGATGGGGTCAAGCATTTACAGTTGTTCAGTACGCTACTGATTAATGAAGAGGCCGATCAGAATAATATACTTCTTCAATTATTGACTGGTGTTAAACATGCATTTATTTCTGGATTACCATGTTTGTCATTATATTATTAATACTCTTGTTAAAAATAAGGATACATATGAAAAATGCTGGCATCTGGTTTCTACAGCTGACTTGAACTATTCCGTGGCAATGTGGCGAAGGCAGTTGCCTTATTATGTTACCCCGAATGCAGTGCAAGATGAAAGTATGGTAATACATGACGTATATCATCCATTGATTACTGAACCTATCAGCAATTCAATTGATTTGAGACAAAACATCCTGCTCACCGGATCGAATGCCTCCGGCAAATCCACTTTTATGAAATCATTGGCTGTGAATGTCATTCTGAGTAATGGCATCAATACCTCAACCAGTGGCTACTTTAAATATGTGCCTGGTAGAGTGTTGTCTTCAATGGATATTTCAGACAGTATCTCGGAAGGGGATAGTTATTTTATCAGTGAAATCAAATCATTGAAAAGGATAATCGAAGCCCTAAATGGCAGTAATGCTCATTTCTATTGTTTCATTGATGAGATATTTAAAGGGACGAATACGAAAGAACGTTTGGCAGCAGCAGAAGTGCTGCTGAGATTTTTGAGTACGCATAGGAGAATTTCTTTGGTGGCAGCCACTCATGATATAGAATTGACAGAGACACTATGTGATGAAATGGTGATGTACCACTTTTCTGAAGTGCTTGAAGGCGATGATATATTCTTTGACTATCAAATTAAAAAAGGGCCAGCCCAAACATCCAATGCACTGGAACTGCTCAGAGTATTCAACTTCCCAAAATCGATTTATAAGGACTCTAAACAAATTCTAGAAGAATATTATTAAAATACAGTTTTTTTCAGGTCATACGCTTCAAAAACCGCCCGAACAACACAATCCCCCCTAAACCATATTTCAGGTTAGGGGGATTGCTTAATTTTAAGGCGCCTAAGTGTAATGTAGGTAGCATTAGCTTATTAAAAACATATCAGAATTAACTCTACTTTGGCCATGCTAGATAAATAGCAAATATAATAAAGATGATTCCGAACACTAATGAAATCTTATATAGTGAATTATGTGTTCTACGAGAAATACCTAGGACAGTCAAGTAAGCGCCGAGTATGAATGACAAAATCATTATATAGAATCCCATTTTTTCATTCCTTTTCAAGATTTTTAAGAATTCGTGATGTCAGCTTTCATTTAAGTTTAAATTGCTGAATGACAGGTGTGATGAGTCCTTTAAATGTAATAACATTAGCTAGCTAGAGGCTAGAGAGTGCGACATAATATATTGACCGATCATTCCTCACTGGCTTCTTGTGAACGCAGGCGATGTCGATAGCCATATGTGCTTTCCTTCATTACATTCTCGTCCTGAACACCCGCTCCGATTGCAGCTACAACTGTTGAAAGTGATGTGGCGAACCATGCTAGCTTAAGGTAAAAGCGGATGTCTATCTGTTCTAATCCAATATTCCTTATTATAAAGTCAGGTGGTAGCAGCACAAGGGAACCGGTCAGGAACATCAGATACAACACAGTGAAATAAAACACCAATGATATAACCAGCGTTACGACTGTCGCACCGTTATATAACTTCAAAAATCTTTTATCCTCACCTTCTTCCAGCCTTTCCCATAGACCATGGGAGATAATGATCCACACTAGCATACTGGTTAAAGCGAATATTGAAACAGCAATCATCCTCCAGATAGAGAACAAATCGCTTAGGCTCCACATGGTAGAAAAGATCATACTGAAGGAACCTGTCGCAAAAGCAAGTGCTACTACTGAGCTCAAAACCCGCATCATGTTTAAAGGATTATTCGCCCAAGCCATTCCACTGATCAGTCGGAAATATCCCCGCAAATTATTCTTCATTTGATATATTGAATGCTCGGAATCGGTGGCATCGTTATGACTTTTCTCATAATAAAGTGTATTGAATTTAAAATATCGGTTGAATATCCTTTTCAAATTCCTACGATTCTCTTCATTTGATTCGGTGGATTCCTTGTCATTTTTTGCCTGGACCGAAGTGATCAGGGTCACGATGGTCTCGAGAACACTCTGTTTGTTAGGAGGCCAACCGTAGGCGGGCAATGACACCAATCCAACCTCAGTGGCTTCATTTATATCTATGCCGATAATATTCTCGTTATGGTATAACGGGAGATCTGTGATGAAAATAGTATAATCCCAATCCCTATCTTGGTAATATTGATCTGTTTTCTGAAACAACTCCTTCGTCAGCTCTGCATAACTCGTAAGTGGGTCTACATGGACGCCAACTTCCCATTCATGTTCTTCTTCAAATTCCTCGGAAAGCACCTCCGGTAATTCTTCCTTTATTTTTCTTGCAAGTTCATCTGGCGCACCAGGCGCTGCGACGATGCCAACATATCTCTTGCTCATATCAATCATCCTCTGACTTATCATGAGTTTGTTTTGTGCCTGCATGCTCTTCGGTCTGTTCTTCTTTTGTAGTTTCTTCATTTTCTTCTTCTATTTGCTTATACCGGTACATTTGTCTGTAGGAATACGTCACATTCTGAATCGTTCCTTCATCTTCGACAGTGGAGCCCAAGGCACCTGCCAGAACTCCTGCAGAGGCAGAAAACCATACGAGATTTAAATAATCCATCCATTCCACATCAGGCTCAATCTTAGTCCAGGTTTCAAAAAGTCCCATCGGAACAAATACGACAACTGATATTACAAGCAGCAGAAAGACGACCAGGTAGTTTACGATTGTAATAAACAACAAGGTGGCCAATGTGGTGAAGTTGTATAGATAACGATATGACCGCTGGTTTTTACTGGAAACCAATTCCCATAGATCATGAGCGTATATCAACCATCCAACCACACCAAAGATCGCGATGAACGTCAGCAACACGAACCGCCACAAGGAATAATCCAGAACTCAATTCCCAAGGTATCGAAAAGATGGAGATGTATGTACCTGTGGCAAATGATAATGCAACGATAGTCTTAAGGTTGCTTAAAGCCGTCCATGGCTCGTTCGTTAAAGTCATGCCTGCAACAAGTTTACTCCATCCGGCTACCGTCGATTTCCGTATGTACCGCTTATTGCTCACCTCATCTTCAGAAGTCGACACTTCAGTGATCTGATTGATGAAGCTCAAGCGTATGCCGTCAGGGGTTTCAGATAAATCTTTGCGGTGTAGCCATGTAATGTGATGCATTAGTAGATTCTGCAGTTTTTTCTTAACCCTAATGGCGCCAAGTGACGGCACTGAAAGCAGTGATATCGTCTGGTCATAATTCACTTCTGAAACGACGATCTTATTACTGGATATACTGGGGAGGTCACTGATTGCGATTGCCAAGTCCCATTGGTTATCCTCTCGGATGGCTTCCGCTTTTTCGAATGTCTGATTGATGAACTCGGCGGAGGCAGCTAACGGATTGGTCTGATAATCAAATTGCCAATCCACTTTGTCATCAATATGTTTACTGGATAGTTCGCTCAAATCTTTCAGCATCCCTTTTATTAACTCTTCAGGAAGACCGGGAGCTGTGATGAGACCCACGACAACTTTTTCCACCAGCTCACTCCTTTCATCAAGACTTGATATTATAGCTGAAAACAAGCGGTTGTTAAGGGTATCGCTTATATTCATCTTAAACTGGCATTATCTATTTTCAACTATTTTACTGCAGTAGAACTTAAGGATAGTCCTTTAGAACAAATCCACTGATAAGTATGCACCATTGAAATGCGGGGAGGTCGAAAATAAGAAATGTTGAAGAAAGATATTTGTATGCATATATCCATTATACCCATGCAGCTGAAAAATAATTAAAGGCGTCCATAATTATAGGGATAAACCCATTGTGTGACCTGTGCGAGGGGAGTGGTGCAAGCGTTTATGAAGGCGCCGACAGGGAAAATTAAAACTATTAATAGGAAACTAGGAGGCAATTAGGATGGCTAAGACAATCTTGATTACAGGTGCAGGATCAGGTTTAGGAAAGGGTACAGCGCTTGGCTAAAGTGGACCCCATTGTCAAGACACGGATTTTATGAAAATAAGGTGGGGCCTCAGTTCTGTTCCTTCCCCGCTTTTCCGAGATCAGGTTCTGTCAAGGCGTACTGCCCTTGATAGGTTCTGACATCGGAAAGATAATTGTTCAAGGAGGAGCGGGGGCGCATCTAATGAATATGAATGGTGCCTGGTGTCTGATAGTCCAATGACTGATGCAGGCGCTCGTGGTTGTAGAATGCCATATAGTCACGGATATGCTGCCGTGCCTCCCTTGGCGTCCCATAGTCCTTCAAATATACCTCTTCATACTTGAGACTCCGCCAGAAACGCTCAATCATGATGTTATCCAATGCACGCCCTCTGCTGTCCATACTGATTCTGGATGCCCGGCTGTGATTTCAAGAGCTCGATGTATCTAGGACTGGTGAAATGACTGCCCTGGTCGCTGTTGAATATTTCGGGCGTCCCACTTGCCAGTGCCCGTTGCACAGTATCAGAACAAAGTCCATTTCCAGTGTTTGGTCCAGTTCCCAGCTGATGATATAGCGGGAATACCAGTCGATGACGGCGGTGAGATACACCCAGTGATTCTGAAGTCGGATATATGTAATATCAATACTCCACACCTGATTGGGACGGGTGATGGGCAGACCTTTCAACAGATAGGGATAGATACGGTGCTGCAGATTGCGCTTGCTCAGGTTGGGCCCTGGATAGATGGCCTGTATGCCCATTTCCCGCATATGCCGCTGGACCCGCTTACGGTTGATGGCGATGCCTTCATGTTTCAGTTTTTCGGTAATCCGGCGTGATCCATAGAATGGAAATCGGGTATAGAGCTCATCAATCCGGTGTTTGATGGCTACCTCTTCCGGTGAGGGCGTCACCGGTTTGTAGTAGAGACTGGATCGATTGAGACTCAGTAGTCTGGCTTGTTCCGAAATGGGAAAATCAGTGGCTGCCCAGTCCACCATTTCCATGCGTTCCTGTCTAGTCGTGGTAGATGCCAGATTTTTTTTTGACCCACGACAATTGCGTGGTGAGTTTTCCGACTTCCGCATAGAGGCTTTCTAGCTTCTCTTCATAGTCGGCTTTCATTCTGTCCAGATCTTTGGATTGGCTGTCAAAAATCTGTGGCATCTCCTGTAGGAACTGCTTTTTCCAATTATGCAGCTGGTTCACATGGACGCCACGTTCCGAAGCGATCTGGTTCATTGTTTTTTCTTCCTTCAAGACTTCCAACACAACTTGGGATTTGAATTCGGGTGTATATCTTTTACGTTTCATATACCTACCTTAACATCTCCTTCTTTCGCGTCTAAAATCCTGGGTCCATTATAGGCCTTGCGCGCGAAGGGCACACGGTCATTGCCGCTGTTGAAAAAGAGGAACAGGTTGAAGGGTTGCGTGAAGTAGGAAAAGAAGCGGGTGTAGATCTTGAAGTCTTCAAAATGGATATCACAGACGCATATGATCGCGAAGCCATGAAAAAATATGATTATGATATCTTCGTAGCCAATGCGGCAATCAATGAAGGGGGACCGATATGGGAGATGCCGATGGAGAACATCAGACGATTATACGAAATCAATGTATTTGGTACCCTTGAAACCGCTCGTATCGCAGCCGAACATTTTGTAGAGAAGCGGCAGGGTAAAATCATTTTCGTATCGTCCAAAGCGGAAAAGATGAGCTCTGCCTATAAAGGACTCTATTCATCCTCCAAGCATGCCATCGGTGCCATAGCGAAAGCGCTGAAGCAGGAGATGGAAGCGTTCAATGTCCAGGTCGCCACCATCAATCCCGGCAGATTCGGCACCGGCTTCAACGACCGTGCAGTCGCAGCAAACTGGAAATGGTATGATGAAGAGAAGCATCACACTTCAAAAGATAAGCTGGAAGCAAGCGGAGATAGTCTGAATCACCAGATGGATCCACAGCTGATGATCGATAAGATGGTGGAAGTCATTCCTAAAGACCATCATAAATTCAGGGTCGTCTACCCGGAAGACACGGCAGAAGATATGCGTAGAGAAGAGCAGAAGGACTGGGAGACTGATATATAGGATAATAGGCTACCAGACGTATAGAGGAGTCGGGAAAAGTTCTCGACTCCTTTACCATTATGATGTCTTTTAACCATCAACTATTTTATTCTGCTACGTTCAACCAATTTCCAAGCTATCGGTCCCAGTATAAGCAAAAGAATCAACGGCATCAGAAGTACGCCGAATGTAGATGAGCCAGTAAGCCCGTGGTTGGTAATTTCGACATATAGAACTGCAAATACAATCAACGTCCCATTTGATGTTAAATTGAGTAATATTCTGCTGTTCAAATAGAACTCCCTGACATTAGAGGCGTCCATACGTTTTGGATAATTATGCATTTCCGGAAACCGCTCCAACGCCTTGAGTCCCGGTATCAAGAGCAGTGGTATGACGATGAGGACAATTATTTCATACTTCGATCCATATCTATCCACCTCACCATCTGCTCCAAAGTGAGCGGGTACTTCTGCAGGTAGGGATGGGAAGGTGATGATTACATAGATTAGGGCTCCGATGAAAATAGTGTAGCCTATGACATTTGCGGTCTTTTCAGTCAAAGTCTTAGGTATGTCGATTTTTGGTCTTTCTTTCATGTTAATTACCTTTCAGCAGATTTAATATAGTAGCCTAGAGTCATTCGTTATCCATTTGATGCCCGTTTGACGATTTATATATTTCGGCTGAAGAGAGCCAATATAAAAATTGTTTATATGGATAATACGTTGTGCCGTTTAATATTATTTTAGGAGCATTTGGATGCTTATCTAATAAGTCATCAATTTCTTCTTTATCTAAACTGAAGTATATTGGCAAATCTTCTTTCTTTATAAAATTGGTGGCGGGATGTTCGCTATCAGGCTTACCCATATTTTTGAGGCCATCCCCAATAAAATATCCCATAAAACCCAATCCGACTGCCAAAATAAGCATACTTACCACTAATCCAGATAATTCTATTTGCATTTCGCTTACTCCCTCTCATTCTATTTTAATTATTTTATTTTGGAATTTTGATCATCACCAAATAAGAAGCCTAATCCAATCGCAAAGGTTATTGTGTTAATGATTCCTAATGAAATGGATAAAACCTTTTTCATGACTTACCCCCTTCTACTAAAGTTTTTCTCAGATGTCATCACTTAAATTGAAAATATAACAAAATGAATATGATATAACCGTACTTTCAATTTCATAATTCCCACTTACATTTTGGACAAGTCTCTTGTTCTTCTTTTGAAAAGTATAGTGTGAGGCAATAGGCCTACTTTGCTAGATATCTAAATGTTTAGATATATTGTTATACTGATAGTGTACCAGATATTTAGAAAGGGGGAGGTAAATTTTGGAGCAAGCTATATTTATTATCGCGCTTTCTTCTTTTTGCCTTGCGGTACTATTGATGGGAGTAAATTGAAACTGTAAGCCGTCTTGCAAGATAAAATAGTATATAAATCAGCCAGAGACTCACAGTGGTATAGTCCAAATGCATCACGCCTGTAACCATGTAAATAATACACAAAACTAGGGCGTCCACATAAACAAAGGGGAGCAGTGTCTATGATTAAAGTAAAGCACGTCAACTGGATCGATCTGGATAAGGGAAGCATTGAAGTCAAGGATGTGACATTCCAATCAGATGAGGAGAGGGAAGTAGATGGTACAGGAAAATATCTGATGCCTGGTCTGGTGGATATGCATACTCACATTACACCAGTCAGTGCGAAGCATTATTTGGCAAGTGGTGTGACCTCAGTAAGAAATACCGGTGGCAACTATGAACTTATCCAGATGATGGATGATATCGCACCGCATGTATACGCGACTTATCGCTTCATCGATGGTGAACCTGGGCTGTGGGGGCCGACTTCCTTTGGCAATGTCTCCACCAATGACATCGATACAGCAATGGAGGCTGTCGAGGAGCTGTATAACCAAGATGCGAAGTTCATCAAAGTGTATGGCCATATCCAGGAAGATGTCTTGGGTGCTGTAGTGAAAAGGGGAGGCACACTTGGACTCGAGGTTGCGGCTGATCTGCTGCATTCCAAGGTCATCGATGCAATGAAGGCAACAGAGTATGGGGTAAAGTGGCTCGAACATGCATCGAGCATCGTCCAACACCTTTTTCCCGGCTATCACAGCCAACTTTCAGACGAAGCGTTTGATACGATTACGAGCAAGCCAATAGATACTGATAGGCTGAATAATTTATTGTCGTACCTTCTTGAACATGAAGTGAAGTTGGTGCCCACATTGACACTGTACCGGCACTTGGCAGAAGGGTGTACATTCAACCCGCCTGAATTGGTGTCATCCAAGCAGATGAAGCTGGTTGAAGCGGATGAGCAATTATCTATAAATACTCAGTTCGAAACCATTGATGCGCAGCTTAGTGAAGCGTTCAAGAAACGCCAAAAATGGGAGTATGAACAAGTGAAGCGGGTTACAGGTAAGTATCTTGAAAGGGGCGGGGAAGTATATATCGGCACCGATGCACCTGCAGGTACGTGGGTGTATCCCGGGCTTAGTATGATTGAAGAGCTGAATGAATTTAAGGACTTTAGCTTGGCTGATTTTGAAATATTGAGGAAGGCGACAATTGAAGCCAAAAAGATTGTAGGGGAAGACGATGGCTACATATTACTCAACCAGAATCCATTGGAAAATTTTGAACATATCCTCGACATCGATGCCATTTTCTTGGCGGGGAAGATATTGATGTATGAGGATATCAAAAACCATCAAGTGGACAGCTATAGCATGATGAAGAAATTTGAAGAAATTGAGGAGATCTACAGGCAACAGTAAACGAAGCAAGCTGCTTCTTTAGAATATGTGTAAACTTAATGGCTAACTTAAAGTTATTACTAACTTTATATTACTTGAATATATAGAAAAATCTGTATATGCTGAAGTAAACAGTTCAGAAATGAGGAGATATAATGAGTAAACTTGTCCCTCCATTCACGCAAGAAACTGCCGTGCAGAAAGTCCGTATGGCCGAAGATAGTTGGAACAGTCGTGACCCGCATAAAGTATCCTTGTCTTACACAGAGGATAGCCGCTGGCGGAACCGCGCCGAATTCCCAACTGGCCGTTCAGAAATCGTAGAGTTTCTCGAAAGAAAATGGGCTAAGGAGCTCGACTATCGATTGATTAAGGAACTTTGGTCATTTACCGAAGACCGCCTTGCAGTACGGTTTGCATATGAGTGGCATGACGATAACGGGAATTGGTTCCGATCATACGGAAATGAGAATTGGGAGTTTTCTTCAGATGGCTTGATGAAGCAACGCTTTGCATCCATCAACGATCTGCCGATCAGCGAATCAGAACGAAAATTTTATTGGCCGCTTGGTAGACGACCCGATGACCATCCTGGATTTACCGAACTTGGCCTATAATTTGTATTTCTTTTGCTGGAATATAAACGTATATTATTCATAATACCCCCAAATGAGTCTCTTTGTTGGAGAACTCACTTTGGGGGTGTTTTATGTGACATTTTAGGTTTCCAGTTTAATTTTCAATCGAAGGTGTAATTAAAATACACCCTAGTCATACATTTAGAACCTAGCAGTGGAGACAACGCCACACTGTCTAATTAGGGTCTACCCAAAATTAACGATATATACTTACCAATTAACCTTAATAACTATTTAAGTTTAATTTTTTGATATAGGATAATCTAATTTATCTTCTATTTTATTGAGTAATTCTTAATGACTAATGACTATGTCTAAATATAGCACTATTTAAAGTACTATATTTAGTGCTAAATATATGGTATAATTAACGTAATATATTAGTGTAAGAAAGGTGATGTATGAATATGAAGATCATGGATGTGCCATTTAAAAGCATCTCTGATGTTAAGCGAGCGCCAATGGGTGTATTCAATGAAGCGAGAGAAAGCAGGAACGGTGTCTATATCCTAAACAACAATAAAGCGGTCGGTGTCGCATTGACGCCGGAGCAGTACGAGTCTATGAGTAAAGAAATAGAGTCACTCTATGATCGTATTGACGAATTGACGGTTAAAGCACGTCTAGCTGAGCCAAACATCAAAACCTATACAGAAGAAGAGGTTCTAGGGAACAGACTAGATGATGTCACTTACGATGAAAATGATGGTTGGGAGTAAGTAATGTACGAACTAGAATTCACAGCGCATACAGCTAGAGAAGAAAAGGAATTGGACGGCAACGAACGCGTATTCGTCGACAAAGCACTCAAACGGATTAAAGAGCGCGGTATGCAAGCCGGACAACCGCTGCAAGGAGAATTGAAACACTGTCGTAAACTAAAGAATCAGAAGATGGGATTACGCGTTATATTTCGTCAGTTAGATGACAAGATAGAGGTAATTCAAATAGTTGCGATTGGGAAACGTTCAGATGCTGAAGTATACAAGAACGCTATTGAGCGATTAAAAGAAGATGAATAGAATGAAGCATTGTTGTATATTTTACGATGGGGCTATTTTTGTATGTATTGCTCGCATATTGAACGTTCGTAAAGGATTTTATATCTTTGTGAACGTTTGTTTTAATCTATTTTAAATGCTTCCAAGAGCGTTCGCAAAAGTGTACTTTTACGAACTCTTCATCTTTAAAATTGCATTTCTAAATGTCTTTACTCAGAATATATCGAATGCAACCAGTTTTTAATTAATGTAATTCATAAATATTTGAGTTACACTTTGACTTTAAATAAGATATAGATAGTAGAAGAAACTTTACCTTAAAGTGAGTTTTATAATCGAGGAGTTATGGTTTACGGTAGAGCCAATTGACGATAATAAGTATGCAATTAGCAAATATTGTCATTGGGATATGTGTGATTCATAGCAAGAACAACCATTTTCATCCTACTTGTATTGGCCATATTGGTTACTGTAGTCATAAGGGAACAGAGCAAAAATAAAAGGTATATCTCCTATAGAGCATAGGAAATATACCTTAAAAAAATATTATTTAGTTGGGCGATCAACTTTTGAGATGCCATTATACTACCTCGAATTTGTTAAGAGAAGTTAATTCATCTTATAAGATTGCGATTGTTTTAAATATGGAATATCTTCTGGAATGTAACTTAAAAAGTTGGAATCCATGTAAGATTCAATCAATAGGTAGAGCTCCTTGTCCTTAATGGCATTCTTAACATCATTATTCAACGTAACTTTTATACTTTTATCTGGTTGAAATTGAACTTTTTCTTTTTGTAACACACTACCTTCATCGTCATAAACTAAGATATCTTGATTGATTTTCTGTTCATAGTTTTGAGCAATTAGAATTTCAGAAGTCTCTTCGTTAATGGGGAGAGAGTCTTTATTATTAGGTTTTACCTCATCATTTATAGACTCATCTACTATCAATTCATCCGAGGAATACTCACTTTTATCGTAGCTAGTATTACTAATATATTCATTACCATTACTGAGATAAATGTGGGTTGGGAATGTTGCTACGTCATCGTCTTTTAAATGACTTAGAACTGTTATATCAGAGTAGCTATACTGCGTTTCTAAATCAGTTGCTTTCAGATCATAACGGTAATTTATTGGATCCCCATTATTCTCTAAACGTATAAAATTGTTAGAATTTTGATTTTCTGAAATTGTCATAAATTCCTCATCATACATAAATAATACTTTTAAGCTATCTGGTTGACTATAGTGTGTATCAAAGGAAAAACTTATTTCTGCGCTTTTACCATCCATCTCAACTATAGGGAATTCTTGATTGTCAACACTGATGTAATCTACAGATTTATGATCGAATAATGGTCTTGATGCAAAATATGGAATGAAGTCCAAAGATTCTTTTTCTTCTTCGCTTAAAACCTGATTGCCTTTCGACTCTGTTAAATCCTGCACTTCCATAAAAGACTCTTCTTTACTACATCCGGCTAAAATAATAAAGAAGAGTAGTATTACTGTTAAATTTTTCATCATATCGGATTAAAACTGAAGTATAGTTCCTGTTCTTCCTTGAACAGAGCCACTATTATTGACACTCGCTCGGTGAACTCCTAATGCTCTGAATTCTGTGCCATTAGGTACTGAGCCAGGGTAAGTTGAAGCCGTAGCATTTGCTGTTTTAGATATTACAGCACTACTTGATTGAGTAGAAATAGTTCTTCCACTTTGCATTAGAGTTACTTGAACATATGAAGAGCCTAGTCTTCCATTTCTAGTTGTTTCTCCATTAGCATGAATAGAGCTCACTGGAACAGCTAACGGTTCCACTATAGATTGTGAGTCTTTTATACTTGATGCTCTAGTACTACCAGAGTTTATTCTAATACTGCCTGTAAGTATTTCATGATAGTAATTAGAAGCAGAAGTAGTAACTTGATCGTCATCCACTTCCATCTCGCCCTCTACAGTAACAGTTGAATCTAATTCTGCAGCTTGTTCCCAATCAGATTTTTCTGAAGCATCTACAGTATTCCCCATAACAGAAACATGAACGAAACACCAAGCATTGAAGTAATTATACTTTTCATAGTGAACACCCTTTCTAATTTTTGCAATAATTATTATTGCAACTTCAAAATTATAGAAAATTTAGTAATTAGTCAACGGCTATTTTTAAATTGTCACAATTTTGCATATGTTAAAAATATATGCAATTACATGATTTATCTAAAATAGCCTAGCTAGAAATTCAGATCGATTCCTCTGCCTTTTGCTGATATAATGACTTAGGCTTGTCGACGGTTAGACTCAGAACATTTATTTTCTGCAATCTCGGCTAGTATTTGATAAATGAAATCTTTGATGAACTTAGCCAAACTTAGTAAACCATTCAGTGATATCGACTATCGTGTAGGTATATTAATGTATAAGCTTTGAGTTCTTTCTACCATACATTTTTTAAAGTACTTGTAAAAGGTAAAAGTTTAATATGCGCGAGCGCGCTTTGCTTTACGAACACACATTTCAATCATTCTAAAAAACGACAATATATTAAACGCGATAGATGGCTTGAACTTTGGCAACAATCAACGAAAAATCCACTCATCACACAAGTAGATATCCGACGCGTAAAACATACGGACAACAAAAAGAAATCTCCGAAATTGCCAAATACAGCGCCAAAGACAGCGACTATCTCCAAGACGAAACCGTATTTGACACATTCTATAACACACTTTCCGGCAAACGCCTTATTGTATATTCCGGCCTCTTTAAAGACGCCAGCACACTCTATGAAACCAAAGCACTCGACCACTATAAAGACATAGATCCAACCTACTACATCTACCAAATTTTCTATCACTGGGGTAAAACAGACTACATCGAAACTGAACGCAAACTCATGAATCAAGACATGCAAAAAGAAATCAATCAGACCCTATTAGACGAAACAGACATCGAGGAATAACCGTTACACCTGCACCCATTGTTACACTTTCCATTCCCCCTTTAACCTTGACCCCTGTATCACGACACGCAGTGATGCAGGGGTCAAGGTTTGAGACTAGCAACTTGTTGCTTATCGAATGGGGAAGATGCCAGGGATATCAATGGGTGCGGGTGTATACGACCATTCCAAATAAAAAAATGGGTCACAACCACCATTTACCCCCCATTTACCCTACCATTTGGAATAGTCATGGAATCTTCGTGGAACGTGTATTTAGCATGTTATTTAGAATGATATTAGAATTTTATTAAGTATTTTTTTGGTCTCACTCTTGAAGCGAACTATCCCAGTACAGAATACGACACTTTGATAAAAAGTGTCGTGTGCGTAACTGGGCAGTACTGAGATTTGAATTTAAACCGAACTGAGAGTTAGACACCATTTCAGAGTTCAAATAAGCGCATATGAGCGTCCAAATTATTTTTAGGGTACTTTTCTCTGACTTAATTCCTTAGAAACGCTCTGAGGGCTCTTTCTGACGTTTTGAGCCATATAATCATCGGAGATCCATTTATGCCGAGAAAATTTATTGTGCGTTGAGAAGAACCCTTAACTAAACTTGCAGACGAATGTCGGCATAGCGTGAGCTATAAAGCCGACTATTCGACAAGTTTTGGGATTGTTAAGGGTTCCGAGGCTCAACGTCAATAAAGCAATTGGAATAAAGCAATATTTATTTAGTTGTTAATTTTGAAATTAGTAAAAATATTATCCAAAATGCTACTCCGAAGCTTATAAATATACCAAAAACTTTTAAGTAGTCTAAAAAAACATTTAATTTAAACCATCCACTGAGAAGTAAAATTGGATAGATTGTAACAAGCATTAGAACGAAATGAACAATGGTTTTTTGTTTCAAATTTAGCGTATTAATTTCGTATATAAAAGAGCTTAATCCTAAAATTAATATTATAAGACTTGTAATAAATGTACCTTTTGCTTGGTAATTTTCTTCTTGTAGCAATAGAATTAAGGAAATAGAACTCATTACAGCAAAGGGAATTATAGCTCTATAAAAAATTTGTAAAATCATAAAATCAACTCCGTTTTTTTGTTTTTTAAAACGAGTGAAACGAGTTTCTTCTTGTCTTGATACTATATATCAGATTTCTGATTCGAATACATTCTATCAGAAAATGATTTGAATATTTTAGAGATTGACTTTAATTTTTCTATCTCAGGCACTTATTTTTAGAAGAAACCTAAGTCAAATCGTTTGAATTTAAAAAACGATTTCAATTATTTCTATAGTGTATTCGATTTAAAATAAAATACAAAAGATGAAAATCGATAAATATAGTAAGAGCATAAGGAGGATTTTATATATTTCCAATATATAAATCCTCAAAAGCCTTGATATGTCGGCAGTGCCGACAATATATTTACGAATACTGAAATCAATAGAATATATAATGAAATATATATAAAAACAGCGATTTTTTAGAGTGATTTTACAAATATATATAGATATATATATTTATATTTTTTAGGGAGAATGATATAAATGGCTCAATTTAGTATTAAAGATTTGGATGAACAGGTCATGATTCAGCTGAAAGCAATTGCGAAAGAAAGAGGCATTACTTTCAGTGAATTAGTCAGAGGAGTATTAGAAAAATATGTAGAAGACCGCATATTATCTTCTTCTATAACGAAGTTTGAAGTCGCATTAAGGAATACGCAGATTAGTTTAGATGCCAATACTGAAGCGTATAACCAATTCATTGAAGAAAATAAACGATTCAGAGGCTTCTTCATTGATTTACTGACAAAAGAAGAACTACATCTTGATGAAGAGAACTATGATGTGTCCAATTAAGGAGGGGCTTTATGATTTCAAAACGATATGACTTTGATAATGAGACCGTTTCGAAGATTAAAACAATAAAGACAGCCAAAGCGATCAAGACAGAAAAAGAGGTGTTAATCCGGGCACTGGATCATTACCTGCTTTCAGAAATGATTGAGCATGAATCCGTTGAGTTTAAAAAATTGCAGAAGATGAATGAGATAGCCGCACAACTCAAAAAGTTGAACAGCAAAATGAATCATGTGGACCTCGGAGTCAGTATCAACAACTTATTTCTCGCTTCTGAATTTGAAATCGAACGGCATCCGAGAGCAATTATTAATAGAGACACCTTGGACGGATACTATTTTTCTGAAGCTAAAAAGAAATTCAAAAAATGATTCGTATAAAAGATCAGGAAAATCGGATGACACAAGCAAAGAACGATGACAGAACATCCACAGACTCTAGAAGAGAATTTCAAAAGAATAAAGATACTGATGATGATTGGCTGAACATTTAATTGCGTTTCTTAGCTGTTTTATAAGAGTAAGAGAAGGACCGACTCGTATTACTATAAAAACAAGCCTGTTTCTAGTTTGATTAAGATTGGAGATGTAGGATGAAAAATTGGTATATTCATGGTTTAAATATAATTGTTCTAGTTGCTATGTCAGTATTTGGTCTATTTGCTCTGTTTGGGAATGCAATGAGTGCTGGCTCATCTCCTAGCATCAATTTTGCAGTCTACACTTCTTTTTTACTGTGGGGAATTTTTTATGGCATTCAGTTTTTAAGAAAAGCATATTTGGAGAGTTACTTGGTTTTTAGTTTCTCTAATTGTTTTATGGTGGTTGCATTTAAATGAAATTTGGGCTTTTTACAGGATCAAATCTTTCAAATTTATTAAGGGAGAATAACGATGAAAAATAAATTGCGATTGATTACAATCATAGGAACTTTTATTATGCTGACTGTATTCTTTTTAATCGTGACTAATAGAGTTTTACATTTAATTCCGGCAGATATTTATTACAGCAATAATCTATCTCCAACCTTACCTTTTATTCTCTTATCAATAGTTTCTTCCATATTTCTGATGCTTGGGATTGTTGGTTTATTTATCTTAAAGGAAGGAAGAGGAATGCTTATCTTATCGCTGGTGGTTAATGTTGGCTTTCTTGCTTTCCATTACTTCTTGTTTTTTGGTCTATTACAATGGGGCGCATAATATCCTCTATTATAAAAAGATATTAGAAAAAATGACTTTATTTAAAGAGAAACCTGCATTGAGATGCAAAAATCTCAATGCAGGTTTCTCCTTTTATAAGTTCTTTATTCTATAGTCATACTATCTAGAGTTTATTTTTTATCAGTTTTGTATTAGCAAATTTGTTGCTATTAGCGAAAAGAACAAAAATTAACAGTCATCTTTGCTTGAAAAGCAAGAATAATATCTCCTGATTCCACAATTCCATATACATCTCGAACCCTTCGAGCACAATCTATTAGATCTTGATCACAATTACAACGTCCTGGGTAGGAAGTATAATCATAATTGTAACAAGAGTCATGGCCTACACAGCATGAATCTAATGCATTCACACTAATCCCGCTCCCATTAGACAATCCATTACCACAATCAGCGCCACATCAGCGCCACAATAATTATATTCTGTGCAATTACCTGCAGTATCACAAAATACGCAACACTGACCACTAAATCCAGCTGAAGCATCAAAACAAGGAACAGGATCAGATCCAGAATTTTGACTAATAGATACTGAATCCTCTATTTGCGGAGCATTATAAACACTGGAAACTTCTATAGGTTGAACACTATCGATCGTTGTTTGATTTTTAATCTAAGCCATCGTTAAATGAACTAAGACTAAATCTTAAACGGTCGTTATAAAAACTATAAATTTAAAAGGTATTGATGTCACTTTTAGACACTATGATTTCTTCTTATCTTGATTGATATTTCTATAATGAGACTACTTAATTTAATTAGCACTCATACCAGATACAATATAAATAAATAAATGGAATATACCGAATGCTATTGCTAACGCAAAAGATATCCCAGGAAGAAGAGTGTTTTCGGATTTTTTTATAATCCCAGTTATTGAAAAGAGTAAAGATACAACTAATAAAATAAGACTAATATAAATTTCTATCGGTGGCCCTCCTCTAATAATTGGCCCTCTTGTCATGATGAGTATAAAAAAAGCAATAGAAAAAAGGATGCTAATTAGAGAAGTCCAACCTATCCAAGACAACTTTTTCATATAGATTTTTTACCTTCTCTCAATAGTAATATTCCAACTTTTTTTACCTTAACATAAACAAATTCATCATAAAAGAAAGCACCTTTAAAACTTAAGTTTTAAAGGTGCTACAATAGAAAATTTCTAACTCTGGATTCTAGTTTTCAAATTTTACCAAGGACATCCATCAATGACGTGTGCTTTATATCGAATCCCCAATCCCATGATGGTATCACCTGGAGCGGAATAACTGCCCAAACAGTTTAATAGCAGCTCATGACATGTGCAGGAAGAAGTTGTTCCTGCGAATAGACAGTCATCATGTTGCTGACAGCATCTATCGACAGTATGAATTGGGCTCCCGACATCACCGATTGGGTCCCCTCCTCCTGATGATTCATGATCATCACAATAAGCACCGCAATGATTGTATGTTACTCCTTCAAATTGACAACAACTACCACTGGCAGTACAAGTGTGGGCATCTCCGATAGCCAAAGGTTCTATAATGCTTTCTTCGTTCTCAGAATCAATGCTTTCAAACTCAGGGATATACTCTGGTTGTTTATATCCTTCTTCTACCATCTCATCAAATACAATTTCATGATTTATAAACTTTTGGTGGTGGTAAAGATCATGTTCTTCTTTATACTCCCATACTTTTTCAATTAGTTCTCTGCTTTCATTTCTATTTTTGAGATTCATCAACAAAACTTGCGTGTTTTCATCATAATACAAATATCTAATGGTAAGTTCATCGAACAATTCACCTGAATCTTCAAATGTTGAAATAACTGCCATTCTTCGTTGGATGTTATTTGTTTCATTATTAAAACCTTCAATACCTGCCTTTAATTCTTGATCTGATAACACCTTGCTGTCTTTAAACATTTCGTTATACTGTGAATACTCACTGGATTTTAAAAATTTTCCTCTTTGTATCATTATAATTCCTCCTTATAATTTTGGAGGCGATGCCCGGATTCGAACCGAGGATTCAAGGTTTTGCAGACCTTTGCCTTACCGCTTGGCCACATCGCCATCTCTTTCAAAGATGTTCTACTGATAAAAGAGCGATCAAATTAGTAAATCACAACCTGCTGGAAGAAAAATTTAATTTTTTTCTTCCAGCAGGTTTTCTAGTTCCTGGCGTTGGAAACCTTGCACCAATGTTACTTCCCCGTCAGGGGCTATAGCGACAGTCAATGGCGTCCCAGTGCCCCCTTGTTGAAAAAATCCCTCACGATGCTCCGGGTTCGATACTTCTTTCGTGACAAAGGCATATCCCTTTTGCTCCATCCAATCAATTTGACGGTGACAGTGCAGACAAGTGTCCTGGATATATACAGTAGGTTCCAAATGACTCATGATTATCTTCTCCTTTTCTTCGTGTTTTGGCTTACATATATAAAAGATAGATAAATTATCCAAAACACAACCTTAGTTCAAAAATGGTTGTGTTTTTAGTTTTCCATCTTCCTTTTATAAGTACATAAATATATAGAAGTATTTGAAAATATTTGAAGAATATGCTACTTTTAATACGAACATATGTTCGTATTAAAAGCGAGGTGTTTAAATGAATTCGATCTGTGAGTATCAAACGCCACCCCCGTATCACAAGCTTTGGCAGTCATTTTTACACGAAAAAGAAAACAAAGGATTACTATATCGTTATGCTCGTAAACCGAATGAAGAACGTAGGAAAATCCTCGAACAAACCTTTCAACAATTTATTTTTGAACGCCGATTTATTTCTTATTTTGCAAAAACCATTCATTATACAGCCGTGCAATTTGATAAAAAGGAACGCCGTTTTCTGTACCGCAATCAACGCTATCTCGATGCGCCAATACAAGAAGGTCATCTAGCTGTAGAAGTACCATCCGTAATGCCTGAACATGATAATGGTGTTCACACCTTGGAAAATCATATGTCTTCGGATTTTCTTTTTTCTGCATGGGAGAAGTTAACAAAGAAACAGCAACACGTATTGGATTTATCTTTTGTGTATGGCTATACGGATACCGAAATCGGAGAAATGTTTAACCAGAAGCCAGCAATCGATTTCTCGTTTGAAACAACGGGCACTTCAGCATATGCGTCAATGGTATGCACAGAAACAGAATGGATAAGAAGGAGGAGCTTTCATGGAGGAACACCCAGCGTTCGCTACGCTAGTTCAGGAGATTCAAAACCTGGAGTATAAAGCACAAGAAGAACCATTGGATATGTTATTTGAGCGATTACAGCCAAAAATTCAGCAGGCTTTATTTCAAACATCTCCAGATAGACGAGAGGATCTGGAACAAGAAATTCGTATAAAACTAATGGAAATTACTCGGAATTATCAGTGGAAAGACAGTCCGGAAATCGACCACTTTATTCGATGGAACTAACAGAGAGGAGGGGGCATATGAATACAGAAATTTTTGACTGCTGGTGTCGATGTCGGGGATTGAGTGCTTCGATTACACAAATACTCGATAACGAAAATTTAACCGTGGAAGAAAAAGCATTACTGTATGATACGTTGATCGATATTCAAACAGCTGCTAATAACATTCAACAGTTCTGTACAACGCCTTTAGAATAAGAATGTCCGTGAGCATTAGAAATCATAAGCTGATCTTTCATGGAGATGAAGCAAACGACGAAGCAGGGTTTTTCGAAAAGAAAAACTACATTTGGGAAAAAGGATGATAGATAGAGCGATTTTAAGGCAAGTTAGGTGTATTGATATGGACAGGGAGGCATAACTTGCCTTTAAATGACTCTGTAGATATTGGTTTATTTACGAGGCAACATGAAAATGCTATAATATAAGTAATCAAACATTGTTGCTTAACATGGCACACCGAACCCCCAATCTATGGCAGTAGATTGGGGGTTATTTGGTGTTATCGGTCTAGTCATCTAGTTAGTCTTCACGATTATCCAACCAATACGAGAATAATGTGATTACTGCACCGACTAAAATTGGTGCAATAAGGAACTCAAACATTGTTGCAAACATGGTGTCACCTCCTCCCATGCTATCCGCACAGAAGTGAACTAGATGACCGCATCAATTTTATCATATAAAATGTTTTTGAATACATAGCTTTTATATAGTGAAGACTGATATAAATTGTTCTTAATTCTGTAGATTGTCTGTCATGTAATCCTGACCGCTTTGGCAATTTGGGATATGGTAATCCCTTTCTTTAGCCGAGAAATCACATGATGGTATACAAGCCTTTCTTGAGGACCTTTAGCTAATTGGATGCCCTGGGCTTGTTTACGCTTTGAATCCGAACATTCCTGTTCTGTCATTCGAATATTCCCTGACCAGCTTTAATTTGAATGGGTGACCATATTTAGCCATAAACCCCCAAAAAAGTTAGAGTTGTAAATCTAACTTTTTTGGGGGTGGCCCTTAAATAACTCTTTGGATCAATCTTTTTTTCCTTTTTTATTTATTTAGCAGAAACGATTTTTCGCAGCGTTGCAACCATCTCCAACTATGGAAGCACATAAGTTACGACAAATCGTAAGTCCAAGAAGGATACCTATAATTGGAATAGCTCTACAAGCGGCATTACATGCAGCAATCCCGCCAAAACCACAAAGTAAGTTAATCGCATTTTCACACGTAGTTGCTTGAGTTGTTATTAGAGTGGTAGGTCTCTGATAATCTGTTTGAACAGTACGTGAAGAACCGTTTTCTTTGATATCTAAAGTTGCGAAACCGTTATCCCAATAGGCAGTTACAGCAACTTTTTCTTCACTGTTATCATTTTTAACTTCGTAAACGACAACAGTGGCTTCCTCCTCTTCCTTTTTGTGTGTTAAACCGTAGACCAAATTTTCGTCAACTTGAATATCCACAATCTCTAAAATCTCGGGATGTTGTGTTTTTGTTTTTTTAATCAATTTCTCTACCATTAATCTTTCCCTCCTTATTTAATTTGTAAAGCGCTTTACAATATATAAAGAGCAATTTAAAGTTGAAAAAACAACTCCAAAAATTTAAAATTCATTTAAGTTGTTTAACTATGTATGTGATAAAATATAAGCAATCTGTAAAATATTAAGGAGGAGAACATGAATATCATAGCAAACCGTGATGGGATTGGTGCATCTAAGTTTGAACTTTGGTTTTTTAAATCCTTATATTTATTAACGTTTAAAAAGTCTAAATGCCTTAAAAATATAATACGTCGGATAGAAGCAGATATAGAAGCTATCAAAAATAAACGCGTTTAATAAAGGTGATTTTTTATGAAGGGTTGTCTTTGGATAACCTTTTTTGTTGAATGAATTTTACAACCGGTCTTATCAAATTTATTTAACGACCGTTTTTTGGAAAGTTTATCTAAATCAAATTTAGTTTTATATAACGGGAATATTCTCTTTAGAAACTTGTTTAAATATCAGTTTTCATTTACTTAAAATTTACGTGAGTTTTTGTACTAGAAGAAAATATACTTTGTTTGGATAAATATAAAGTCTGTATCTAACCTAAAGTAGAGGGGGAGATACAGACTTTTTTTAAGGCGTGAAAGTAACAACATTTATATTCTCAAGAAATTACGATGATTAACGTATTGTTATTAATGTGTCTCGGTAAAGTTAGGATGGATCGTGCATTATTCTTCAATAGCTGTCTTGATGCTCGAAGCTATCAGCTGCCAAGCCTCTTGAGCCTTTTCTTTTGGGCCGATATGCGTGAACGCATGGATGCAGTTTATGAAGAGGTGATCTTCGACACTTACTCCAACTGCTTTTAATTTGGCAGCATACATTTCCGCTTCTGGTCTGAACGCATCATGCTCTGCAATTATGATAAGTGCAGGAGCCAACTGGCTGTTTATATCGGCATAGACGGGGGAGGCCAGGGGGTGTTTGGCATCTTCCTTTTTAGGCACATAGCACAGATTCAAAAAGTGAGCGACTTGTGGGAAGCGTGCGCGCCACTTGTTGGGCTCGGGTTTTTCTGAGAATGGTGTGGCAAAATCAAGCATTGGAGAAGAGAGGACTTGGAGGAGGGGTTGTTTTTCGCCAATTTCTTCAAGATGGAGGCACAGAGCGGCTGCGATATTACCGCCTGAGCTCTGGCCACCAATCATTATTTTATCGGCATCGACTTTCAAGTCATCTGCACTTTCCTTCATCCACTGTAGTACTTCATAACATTGTTCAATCGCCTTGGGAAAAGGATACTCGGGTGCTTTCACATAGTCGATGTTAAAGACGACACATCCCGTCTGACTTGCCAGGAAGCGGCAATAGGGATCATCCATGTCCTTGTCATTCATGATGAAGGCGCCGCCGTGGAGATTGATGTAGACGGGCCGCTTCTTTTGTTTGTCTCCCAATGGATAGTAGAAGGACACTGGAGTCGGCCCTATGGATGTCTCAACTGTGAAATCCGTTTTGGCTTCTATATGTTGATGATCGACCATGGGTGCTTTAATCGCTTGATCGGGGAGCGCCCGTAATAGTTTCGCGATGATGGTTTTAATGATAACTGACTCACTTCTTTCTCTGCTGTGATGCAACAATGGTTGAGGAATGCTACATAACTCCAGTCTCCAAAAGTATAGCTGGCACTATCCCTCAATTAATAATGGGTCCTGTGGATGGGCGAGTAGGGGAGCTTAGAGACAACATTCACTTGAGGGTTATCTTCCGTCCTCTCCAATTGACGGAGCGCAGTATGTGTACCCGGAATAGGGAATATACGAATACTCCTGCAAAGAATGTAAAGAGGATAGGGTGGAAGAGGAAGATAAACCTTTTGAAATTCCCGCTTCTTCGGGCGAACCCCATCGTTTGAAATGCGTAGAGTAGATACAACAAGCCCGTGAGCACGATGGCTACTGGGTCCATTGCCACAAGGGAAGAGATCAATGCGCCGGCACTTATGAAACTGCCGGAAATCCAGATGATGGTCATCATCATGACGAGAGGGTGTGTGGATTGTGAACCGAGCGCAAAACTTTTACACCAGCCGTCTACAAGACTTTTGAATCCTTCAGGGTACATGCGGAAAGATATGACGCCTTTACCGCCAAGACAATAAACAGGTAAATCTTCATCTAGAAAAGCTTCGCCCAGTGCGAGATCATCCATTAGCGCGCCCTCGATTTTCTTATGTCCGCCTGATGCAAGGTAATCGTCCCTATTGGATAAGATGGTCGGGCCGAATGAGCCTGCTGGCTTGAATCGGCGCCCCCATATGGTGAAGACGTTCATGCCCACAATGACGATTATGTTGAAGATCGCGGATAGATTTTCATACATATCTTTGATGTGATGGAATGGCTGCAAGGATAACAGGCCCCTTGCGCCTTTTTGGCGATAGAACTCGAGCAGATGACCCAGACTATCTGGAGTGGTGAAGTGTGTGTCGGCATCGAGGAAAAGCAGCCATTCTCCTTTTGAATGCTGCACACCGTGCCAACATGCTGCTGATTTCCCGGCACCCTCCTGCGTCGCTTCATTACACAGCACGGTGGCCCCGAAAGATTGCGAGATGGACATTGTATCGTCCATAGAGTCATCATCGACGACCAGCACTTCAAATGCTTTGAAATTCTGATGCTGCAAGGATTCTAATAGGGCGGGGATCCTTTCCGCTTCATTCCTTGCCGGAATGATGATGGATACAAAAGGCATGTTGGCATGCCTCCCTTGGCTGTGAGGAAGTGGCAGCTGCCAAAACATGAGGATCCCCACCAGAATTGTGAGTAGCCCCAATATGATACTGACCATCATAAATTGTTCCCTCTCTTCATTCAGTGATCATTCGTGGTTCATATTTCATCTGTCATCCTGCATGAGTGCGTCTGTCGCAATCTTTGCAGACATCAGTACAATCGGCACGCCTGCACCTGGGTGCGTGCTGCTGCCTATGAAGTACAAATTGTCACAGCTCGGCGACTTGCTTTGCGGGCGTTTATGGATACTTTGTGAAAGGGTAGGCTGGAGCCCGAAAGCAGCCCCATTATACGCATTGAATCTGGATGCGAATTCATGTGGTGTGAAATGGGTTTCGGTGACGATTTCCTGCTCAATGTTCTCGAAGCCCTTTATTTTCTTCAGAGTATCCAGGATATATGTGCGGTAGTAATCAATCGTTTCATCATTCCACTCATAGTCTGCTGTGGCGACATCCGATACCGGCATCAGTATATACAGTCCATCTTTGCCTTCCGGTGCAAGCGTGGGGTCGAGTTTCGATGCAATATAGACATAGAATGATGCATGTTCGAGCTTCTTGCCATCAAAAATATCCTGCATGTTCTTCTCAAGCTTTTCATTGAAGATGAAGTTATGGACATGCTCGACGTCTTCGTACTTCCGGTCCATTCCCAAATACAGCAGGAAGCCGGAACAGGAGTATTTCATACCCTCAATCTTCTTGTCTGTGAATTTCCCCTTGGCCTTAGGTGCTTTCACCAGATGCTTCATCGCATACGGAAAATCTGCGTTGCAGACGACAAAATCCGCTTCGACCTTCCTATCATCTATAATGATGCCATCTGCCTTATTGTTGTCGATGGTTATTTCCTGCACCGCGCTTCCGTAGTGCACCACACCGCCAAGTTCTTCAAAAAGCCTTTCCATGGACGATGCCATCGTATACATGCCGCCTTTAATGAACCATATCCCATATAAAAATTGAATCATTGGGATCATCGAATAGAAAGAGGGGCCATTAAATGGGGACACTCCGATATACAATGTCTGGAAACCGAAGATCTGTTTTAGGCGTTCACTTTCAATATACCTTCCGATGAAATTATCAGCAGTGCCGACCAGTTTCACCTTTGGTGCTTTTTTAATCATGGAAAGGTTATAGACATCCTTTCTGTTATAGAAAGGTCGATTAAGGATGTTTTCCATGGCAAAAGTATAGCCTTTATATATATCACTCATATAGTGAAGGAAGCCTTCGACATCCGCTTCATTGATGGCATTGATGGTTTTGGTCAATGCAGTCAGATCGGATGAGATGTCTATCGGTTCATCGGGCTTATCGCTGAAGTAGACCCGATACATGGGATCCAATTTCTCCATAGGGATATAGTCATCAGGGTCACGTCCGCACAGCTCGAACACTTCCCGGTATAATTCCGGCATCATGACGATGCTCGGGCCGAGATCAAATTGATACCCATCCTTTTCTATGCGGTTCATTTTTCCGCCCGGAGTGGATGCCTTCTCATGGATTTCCACCTGATAGCCGGCGTACTGCAGTCTGATGGCGCTTGCCAGTCCGGCAACCCCGGCCCCGATGACGATCACTTTTTTACTCATGGTTATTCCCCGTTCCTAAAGCATATTCAATCCTGTTTATATTGTAATGCGCTGTGTACAGTGTTTTGGTATGTAGGCCGACAGTTGAAGCTGTCTGTTTATGACAACATCTTTTCAATGCGGCCGCGGTTGTACCGCTGGGTGATGATGAAGGGGAGGTTGAAGACGACTGCATAGACGATCATCAGAAAACCTGCCAGAGGCGGATTCCATAAAAAGAACAGTGGAGCGGGTAGAATGGATGCCCAGTGCGTCAGCTCGGCCCGCTTCGTCTCTTCGGCAAAAGTCTTAAGCTCTGATCGATTCACCCCGTGCAACGTCTTTTTCTGATACCCTTTTTTAAATAGGGAAGCGCCGTCGATCAATCTGCCTTTCCATGATTTCACGCGGAATAGGCGATGCCAAAGATTTCCTGAATCTTCCCATCGATAGATGCGCGACCAGAAAGCATTGTTCTGAAAAGAAGCAAGCGGCAGTTTGAAGCACAAGACTGAAATGATCATATGGAAAAAGAACCATGCGATTATATCAAGGATGATGGTCCAAAATAGGGGGAGCGAGATCATTTGCATGGCTTGGCCTCCTAATCGCTTTTATTATTCGAAACAGGCTTCTGTACCCCTGCCTTTAACACTAGGGTGATTCCAGGGGAGTTGGGCATCACTCTTCCTCTGAATCCCTTTTGACAATCTTATCGGCAACATGCTGACCACTCAGCGTCACCATCGGCATACCGCCGCCTGGATTGACCGTGCCGCCGACAAAGTAGAGGTTATTATAGTGGGGGCTTTGCTTCGGGTGTTTGAACCCTTTATTCTTTTTACGGTCGGATAGGGTGCCGTAGATCGCCCCGCGGTCTGATCCATATGCGCGCTCGATGTCTTCTGGTGTCCATATATCTTTTGTGACAATGTTCTGCCGAAGGTCCTGAAGGCCCATCCTTTCAAGCTTGATCAAGGTTTGTTCCGCAAACCGCTCATAGTCTTCAGCGGTAAAAGGTTCATCCTGGATATATGGGATGTGGGGAGGACCTTCAAGTTTTCATGGCCTGGCGGGGCCTGGTTTGGATCGGTCTTATTGACGTTGACGAGATAGATGACGGGGTCATCCGGCAGTTCATGGCGTTGGAATATCTTGTTCATCTGTTTCTTCATATCTTCTGCAAAGAAGAAGTTATGATGCGCAAGCTGAGGATAGCTTTTCTTTACCCCCAGATGCATGATGAGTCCGGAGCTGGCCGGTTCGAATTTCTTTTTTATCTTCTCGACATAATCCTTGTTCCCCCGATCAGCTTTTCGTAGGTCGGGATGACTTCCATATTCGAGACGTAGTAGTCTGCCTGCAAGTCTGTGCCGTCTTCCAAAGCAGCGCCGATGATTTTGCCATCTTCATAGTGGAGGGCCGTAATCTGCTGGCCGGTATGGAATGTCACGCCGACCTCTTCGGCGAGCTGCACAAGCCCTTTGGCAAGATTACCCAGACCGCCCGGCACATACCACACGCCCTGGTCATGCTGCATATATATCATCATGTTCAATACAGCAGGCGCATCGTAGGGGAGGACCCGACATATTTGATGAAATAGGACAGCATATCCTTCAATTGGTCATTACTGATCCGCCTGTCGATGCCCTGATAGATTGTGGAAAATAGGTCGAAGCCCTTCAATGTGCTGATCAGCCCCTGGTACTCCATGATATCCTTTTTATCATCGACCCCTTTGAAGTAGCTGTTCTCGGTCGTATCGTAAAGCTTCTTTGAATACGCAAGCAGATCTTCATACTGTTTAATATCTTTATCACTCAATGATGGATTCTGCTCGCGCATATCTTTTAGATCCTCATACAGATCGATGACATTGCCATCCGGGAAGAAGGAACGCCACTGGTGGTCGAGCTTGATGGTCGGCACGTAGTCTTTCATCTTCTTTCCGCTATTGGTGAATAGCGTTTCAAATACTTTCGGCATGGTCAGAATCGAGGGGCCAAGATCAAACCCGAAACCATCCTGCTCCAGGCGGTTCACCTTCCCACCCAAGTGGTCATTCTTTTCATATAGAGATACCTTATATCGTTTTTGGGCCAGGGAAATTGCTGCAGACAGGCCGCCGAGCCCGCCGCCGATTATCAATACGCTTTTTTGTGGCATTCGACACATCTCCTTATTATAGAAACGATTGTTACAATGTAATATGCATCTTACATTTACAGCAATGATATCACAGTGATTGAGTGTACAGAATTATTATAATTATCTAGATGATTTTAAATATCTATCTTAATTTATATACCGTAACCGTAGAAAATTGAAGGAATCGATCATTCATAATGGTATAAAAAGACGATTCATGCAGTCGTTCACATGAATCGTCCATTTGTCATTTCCGGTTGATTATTATTTGCCGCCGTCGAAACTACGTTTGGCGAGCTCCCGTTCATAGATGAAGAGGGCATTGTTGTCGTCTTTGATGCGCTCGATATAGTCGATATGGCGCTCGAATGTGGCTTCTTCCTCAACCTGTTCATCGAGGAACCATCTGACGAAGGACAGTGTCGCATATTCTTTTTCTTCAGTCGCGATATCAGAAATAGTGTAGAAGGATTCCGTCACTTCCCTCTCTTGTGCCAATCCTGCCTTGAAGGTGTCGATGATAGAATCATAATTCACTTTTGGAGCAGGAATCTCTTTAAATGTGGCGTGCACGCTGCGATCATTTAAATAATTATAGAGCTTCATGGCATGGAAGCGTTCCTCTTCCGCCTGCTGAATATAAAAGTTCGCAAAACCATCATAACTTCTATGCTCGCAATAAGCGGCCATAGCCATATACTCGTGAGCTGCCGCAAATTCATTATTCATCTGATCATTCAATTTTTCTGTAAGTTTTTCCGATAACATACTATAAACACTCCCTTTAGACGATTTAGTTATATTTACCCTCTTCTGATCAAATATATCATTTTTAAGAACAAAAATTTAATGTCGTCCCTTTATCCCTTCAGCAATAGAGGGAGGACTTCCAGCAATCAGTTAAATCGAAAAAATCACTGAAAAACAGAATTTCTTGTGATATCATTTAATTTGTCAATTATTTGAATTCCGAATAATATTTTAAACGAATGAAAGGAGTGTAATGTATGCCGGAATCTACAGTGGCCATTACGGAGCTGAATAAAAAGATCGGACGTAAAACCATCATTAAAGACCTTGATTTTACCGTGCGTCCGGGAGAAGTATTTGGCTTCATTGGACCCAATGGAGCAGGCAAGACGACGACCATCCGAATGATGGTTGGGCTCATGGGCATCACAAGCGGGGATGTGATCATCCAAGGCAACAGCATCAAAAAGAACTACAAGCAAGCAATCAGTGAGGTCGGTGCCATCGTCGAAAACCCTGAAATGTACCCGTTCATGACCGGTTGGCAGAACTTGAAGCACTTTGCCCGCATGTCACAAGGTGTGACACAAGAACGCATCGATGAAGTGATCCGTCTTGTGGGTCTTGAAAATGCGATCAAAACGAAAGTGGCGAAGTATTCTTTAGGGATGCGCCAGCGTCTCGGCATCGCCCAGGCTCTGCTGCATAACCCATCGGTCCTCATACTGGATGAGCCGACGAACGGTCTTGACCCTTCAGGGATAAGGGAAATACGCAGATACATACGCAAGCTGGCAGTGGAGGACGGTGTTTCTGTCATCGTCTCGAGCCATCTATTGAGCGAAATCGATCTGATGTGCGACCGCATCGGGGTCATTAAAAATGGTGAAATCATCGCCATCAAAGATTTGAACGAAGCAGATGACACAAAGGTGCATACCGTCAAACTCACCCTCGAGCCAAAGGAGCAGGCAATCGAACTGCTCAAGCTTGAAGAGACAATTAAAATAGTGGATACGACCGATCAGATTCAAGTTGAAATGAACCAGTCCGACATCCCGCAACTGATCACAAAACTGGTGGCCGAAGACATCGCCGTTTATGGCGTGGATGCGGCCAAATCGACATTGGAAGAACGATTCCTCGAGATGATTGGAGAGAATGTCATTGAATAGAATAATGAGCCTGATCAGAAACGAACTATCGAAGATCTACATCATGAAGTCAACTTGGATCATGTATGCCTTCCTGCTGGCAGCGGTCGTCTTCAGCCTGGTGATGAATACCGTCACCGATTCGGTTGACACTGAAACGTCCTATTCGGACGACTGGAAGACCGAGCTCGAGGAAGAGAACGAGACGCTGATGCAGGAGATCGAAGATGAAAAGGAAGAAGATCCGTTCATTGAACAAATAAATATGCAGCAGATAGAGGAGAACACCTACAGAATCGATAATGATGTGCAGCCGTTCGGCTATCATGCCGGCAATTTCGTTTTGGATAATCTATTCGGCTCTTCGCTGATCAACCTGTTCACCATCATTGTCGCAGGGGGATTGTAGCCAACGAATTCAGATGGGGCACCATCAAGCAACTGCTTATCCGCCCCATCCCGAGAGCGACGATCTTATTGTCGAAATATATAGCTGTATTGTTGTTTGCGCTGTTGACCATGTTGAGCCTGCTCGTGATGACCTTTATCGTCGGTGCAATCATGTACGGATTGCCATCAGCTGGTCCGGAAACGTTAGTGAACCGACCTGAAGGCCTGTCCCATAACGGCGTGATGTCCGAAATAATGCTCCAATATGGATTTAAGCTGATAAACATAATCGTGCTTGCCACGTTTGCATTTATGATATCAAGCATATTCAGAAGCAGTGCCCTGGCGATCGGCATTTCGATGTTCCTGATGTTCGCCGGCACGACAGCCTCAGTGGCCATGTCCCAGTACGCCTGGTCTAAATTCATACTGTTTGCCAACACCGACCTGGCGGTCTACTTCAACAGTATGGGGCCGATAAGGGAAGAGATGACCATAGGGTTCTCAGTTGCGGTCATTGCCGTCTATATGCTCATCTTCATCGTTGCGGCGTGGAGTATCTTCACTAAACGGGACGTCACATAATTTGTGATGAGATAAACTCCAACGCATGTTTAATTTGATATGCCATAAAGAAAGGACACCTGCTATTCAGCAGGTGTCCTTTTGATCGTTATAGGTCTTTCAGCAGCTCGTGCGCCGCTTCGTTTTTACGCGGTGTCCTTTTGAAGAGATATTCGCCATCACGTACAGAACAGAGCACTTCCGCCCTCTCTCGGATGGCTTCGTATGGGTTTTGTGCATCGAGTACGATGAAGTTGGCCGGATTACCCGCTTCCAACCCGTACGCTTCAATGTTCATGACCTTCGCGCCATTATAGGTGATGAGATCGAACGCTTTGTTGATTTCATCGATGTGGGTGTAGTGCGCGAGGTGGATGCCGTTATCGAGTATATTCATCATGTTCCCATTGCCTAAAGGATACCAGTAGTCGGCTATGGAATCTTGCGCGAAAGCGACCGTGTTGCCGTTTTCCAGGAGCTCCTTGACACGCGTCAGTCCCCGGCGCTTCGGATAGGAATCCGCGCGTCCCTGGAGGTGGGCGTTCTCGGTCGGACAGGAGATGAAGTTGATCTGGGAGGCCTTGAACAGCCCCATCATCTTCGATGCATATGAGCCATCGACCGAGCCGAAGCTGCATGTGTGGCTCGCCGTCGTTTTAGGGCCGTAGTCCTGCTCCATGGCGAGTGCATTCAGCACTTCCAGGAAGCGGCTGTTGGGATCATCGTTTTCGTCACAGTGGATATCTATCATGACGTCGTATTTGACCGCCAAGTCCACAATGCGCCTCAATGATTCGACGCCGTATTCATAGGATATTTCAAAGTGGGGGATGCCACCGACGACATCAGCGCCCATGGTCAATGCTTCCTCAACCAGCTGTTCTGCGCCTTCGTACCGGAAGAACCCTTCCTGTGGAAACGCGACGAGCTGGAGCGTGACAACATCCCTCAGCTCTTCTTTGAGCTTCAGCAGTGCCTTCATGCCGGTGAGGTTGGGGTCGGTCACGTCGACATGCGTCCGGATGTATTGTACACCGTGGTTCATTTCTTTACGGATGCCCTCTAATGCACGTTCGCGTACCATTTCCTCGGTCAATGACTTCTTGTTGTCGCTCCATCTCTGTATCCCTTCGAACAGGGTGCCTGAGCGGTTTGCGTTGCCTTCGCCCAATCCGGAAAAAATATAATCCAGATGGAGGTGTGGGTCGACGTAGGGTGGCAGTACCAATTTCCCTTCAAGATCAGTAACGGTGTCGACTTCTCCAACATCCGGCGCGATTGATTTGAACTTTCCGTCGTCGACCAGAATTTGCTGGGGCCCTTCTGTTCCATAAATGTTGGCGTTGATGAATTTCTTCATTGCGATTTACCTCGTTTCTGTTATTGCTTGATTCAATTTTATTATATTTATCCGATAACCATATTAATTACAATCAATATCCAACTTCTACAACGGCATTGACGATATACATCAGATCATTTTTATCATTCTGGTCTTCAAGATAGATGCCGCTTGAAGTGGCAAGACCGCCGTCAAGCAGTTCAACTGTAACCATACCGTACGGAATCATGCCTTTGACCGCTTCAACATCCAGGCGATCATGATCCATCGGCAGACCAAGCTTCACATTCACCTTCATGTTGGAGAGGTTGTTCTCAGGCAGTATGTTTCTGATGCCCGGCATTGAATTATAGTGCAGGGCATTCTCCACAGCCCTACGGGCTGCCACATTTATATCCTGCCCATGCACATCGGTGCCGGTGCCCGTTTCGATGAAAACAAGTTGTTCCATAGTCAACACTCCTTGAATCATTTTTTGTATCCACCATTACTATACCGTTTATGACAGTGGGGAACAAATTTTTGGCGATTATGAGCGGAATACATACAAGTTATTATTTGACTGAATATTCAGAAGGGTATAAGATGGATATATGTTCCATATTTTGGACTTATGTAAAGCGGATAAAGCCATTGGGCTTATCATATAAACACCTTGGAAGGAGATGAAATTACAGCACCTTGTCACTCTTGCATTCCGCTGTTCAACAAAACATATTACGCAGTGCTTGTGCACTGTCAGGAGGGGTATCATGCAAGGAAACCGTGGTGTAGTCTATACAGGTAATGGTAAAGTTGAAGTTCAGGATATCAGTTATCCCGATCTCGTATTGAGGGATGGGCCGGGTGTGCCGAAGGAAAACGTCGGCAGGAAATGTGAACACGGCGTCATCCTGAAAGTCATTACAACAAACATATGCGGCAGTGACCAACATATGGTAAGGGGACGGACCACTGCACCGGAAGGAATGGTGCTCGGTCATGAAATACTGGGAGAAGTGATTGAGGTCGGCCGTGATGTCGAATTCGTCAAGAAGGGCGATATCGCATCTGTACCGTTCAACATAGCGTGCGGCCGTTGTGTAATGTGCCGTGAACAGAAGACGCATATCTGCCTGAATACAAACCCTGAACGGCCAGGCGCCGCATATGGGTATGTCGACATGGGTGGATGGGTCGGTGGCCAATCCGAATACGTGATGGTGCCATATGCCGACTTCCAGCTGCTCGTCTTCCCGGATAGGGAAGTCGCAATGGAGAAGGTGCTGGATCTGACGATGCTGTCGGATATATTCCCGACAGGCTATCATGGTGCATACTCTGCAGGCGTCAGGACAGGCTCGACCGTCTACATCGCCGGTGCTGGCCCTGTCGGCCTGGCAGCAGCCCATTCAGCGCAACTGCTCGGAGCATCTAGGGTAATTGTCGGTGATCTGCAGGACGATCGCCTCAAACAGGCGGAGAGCTTCGGCTGTGAGACAATCAACGTTTCTAAGCATGACCGTTTGGGCGAACAGATCGAAAATATCCTCGGCACCGATCAAGTCGACTCTGCTGTGGATGCGGTCGGATTCGAAGCTTATGGCCAGGAAGGTGAAGACAAACCAGCAGCGGTATTAAACAGTATAATGGACGTCACCTCTGCCGGTGGCAGCCTTGGCATTCCAGGGTTGTATGTTACAGAAGACCCAGGTGCAAAGGATAAAGATGCACAACAGGGAAGCCTAAAGGTCCGTTTCGGTCTGGGTTGGGCGAAGGCACATACATTCGTCACCGGACAGACGCCTGCAATGAAATACAACCGCGATCTGATGAAGGCGATACTATCAGGCCGAGCGGAAATCGCGAAAGCCGTTAATGCGACTGTCATCAGCCTTGATGAAGCACCAGGCGGTTATGAGGACTTCGACAAAGGAGCGGCTAAGAAGTTCGTCATCGACCCACATGGCGCACTCAAATAAATAGGCCACTCAATTTAAAAAAACCTGGATGAAGTAATCCCTTCATCCAGGTTTTTCTGCGTCTTCCGGCAAACGTGGAAACGTTTGAAGTCGTTATTCGATGATTTTTTTAAGGAACTGCTTGTCTTCAAGCTCAAGGAAGTCCACACCGAATAACACAAGAATGGAAATTCCAGCCGTCCACAAGATGACGCTCGCCGTCACCCACCAGAATGTCGCTTTCCTGCTGCCTCCGAGAATGACTGCCATCAGGGCAGTGAAGTGGCTGCCGACGAAGAAGGGGCCGATGAACGCCAGACCCGGCAGACCATATTTATGCCAGATCTTCTCGGCACGCTGTGATTTACCTGAGCCATTTTTGCCTTTCGCTTCCCGTCGCCTCAAGTACCAATTTTTAACCCGGTCGATTACTACGACGAGCAGCAGCAATGTGACCAGATTGCCGATGATGCCGATGAGCAGGGTCATCGGGAAGTTCATGCCGCTCAGTATGCCAAGCGGTACGATGACGAATGATTCGAACAGTGGCACTGCAGAGAGCACAAAGACGAAAAAGTAGGCGATAAGTAGAGATGAATTCATGACTTTCCTCCAAACCATGCAGCATTATAGAGACAGCATCGATGTTTTATATTTCTCCAATCATACACGAATGCGGGTATCCCATCAAAGGAAGCACACTTTCTGGCATGCTTATCAACTCCTATAAAAGGGAATAAACTACTATCATTCAGGTGAGGAGGATTAAGATGGCAGTGGATATCAAAAAAGGTGAAAATATGCTGTTTGTCGAGGAGGATGAGCTCGATCCCCAGGCTAAAATGGTTTTCGAAACGGACGCAGAAGGGGACTATGTCGTGACACATACAGAAGTGTCAAGCGACATGGACGGGAAGGAGAAACGCAAGATTACACCGCGCTGCTCCTTTACAAGGAGTGTCATGGAGAATGATGATAAGATGAGAAAAATGATTAAAGATTAAAATGCACGCCGGGGATGAATATTCCCGGCATTTTATGTATAATGGATGGCAGTGAAAAAATGAAAGGATGAAGGATAGTGGCAAAAAGTGTCGTACTCGCCGAAAAACCATCCGTAGCGCGGGATATAGCGAAAGTGTTGAACTGTCATAAAAAAGGCAATGGATTTTTAGAGGGGGATAAATATATTGTAACGTGGGCGCTCGGTCATCTTGTGACACTGGCCGACCCTGAAAGCTACGATCAGAAATACAAGACATGGAACCTCGATGACCTCCCGATGCTCCCGGATCCGCTCAAGTTGACTGTCATCAAGAAAGCGGGCAGGCAATTCAATGCTGTAAAGTCACAGCTGATACGTAAAGATATAGATAAAATCATCATCGCAACGGATGCCGGCCGTGAAGGGGAGCTTGTGGCCCGTTGGATCATCAAAAAAGCAAAAGTACAAAAGCCGATTGAACGGTTGTGGATCTCTTCAGTGACGGATAAGGCGATCAGGGAAGGGTTCAACAACTTGAAACCCGGCAAAAATTATGAAGATCTCTATGAAGCGGCTGTAGCGCGTTCTGAGGCGGACTGGTACATCGGACTCAACGCTTCCCGGGCTTTGACGACAAAATTCAATGCGCAGTTGAATTGCGGCCGCGTCCAAACTCCGACGCTTGCGATCATCGAACGCCGCGAACAGGAAATCAAACATTTCAACCCCAGGACATACTATGGCATAGAAGCATATGCACACGGTTTGAAGCTGGCATGGCAAGATGATAAAGGCCAGACGCGCAGCTTCAATAAAGACGCTTTGGACCGTACCATGCAGAGAATTGAAGGCGAAGTATTTAAAGTCGCTGTCATCACACATAAAACGAAGAAATCTTCTGCACCTGGTTTGTATGACTTGACGGAACTGCAGCGCGACGCCAACAGACAATTGAATTTTTCGGCAAAGGAAACGTTGAATGTGCTGCAGAGCCTATACGAGCGCCATAAGGTCGTCACCTATCCACGTACCGACTCAAGGTATATTTCCGAAGATATCACCCCCACGCTCCCCGAAAGGCTCAAAGCGGCAGGCATCGGCGAGTACCGGCCCATCGCAACCAAAATATTGCGCAGTGGCATAAAGGCCAATAAATCATTTGTCGATGACAGCAAAGTCAGCGACCACCATGCGATCATACCGACTGAGAACCATGTACATCCTGGAGACTTCAATGAAAGGGAAAAGCGTCTCTATGATATGATCATAAAAAGGTTCATGGCTGTGCTGCTCCCGGCACATGAATACGATCAGGTGACGGTGAAGGTGAATGCCGGGACCGAGCACTTCACGGCTCAGGGCAGCACCGTCAAGAAAGAAGGATGGAAAGCGGCATATAAGAATCATCGTGAAGATCCAGGGACTGAGCAGAAGAATCAGCAGCTCCCTGAATTGAATGAAGGCGATATCCTTGAAATTGATCGCATCAACCAGACATCCGGACAGACTAAAGCACCATCACGGTTTACAGAAGCCACCTTATTGTCGGCAATGGAAAATCCAGCCAAGTACATGGAAATGGACGACAAGCAGCTTAAGAACGTATTGGATGCGACAGGTGGACTTGGCACGGTTGCAACACGTGCGGACATCATTGAAAAATTATTGAACGCCTTTATGATTGAAAAACAAGGTCAGGAACTTCGCACGACTTCAAAAGGGCGCCAGCTGTTGGAACTGGTCCCGGATTCGCTACGCTCACCGGCCACTACAGCCATATGGGAACAGAAACTTGAGCAAATCGAAAAAGGTAGGCTGGATAGGGAAACTTTCATCAAAGAAATGAAAGCGCACACCAAAACGATCATCCAGGAGATAAAGGCGAGCGACAAGACGTACAGACATGACAATATTTCAAGCAGATCATGCCCTGACTGCGGAAAGCCGATGCTTGAAGTCAATGGCAAAAAAGGCAAGATGCTCGTATGCCAGGATCGTGAGTGTGGCCACCGCAAAAATGTTGCGCGCATCACCAATGCCCGTTGTCCGAGATGCAAGAAGAAGATGACTTTAAGTGGTGAAGGCGAGGGCCAGATATTCACATGCTCCTGCGGATACAGGGAAAAACTATCAGCGTTCGAAGCGCGCAAAAAGAAACAGGACCGCGGGAAAGTCGATAAAAAGACAGTGAAGAAGTATATGCAGAAGCAGGATGACGAAGCACCGATCAATAATGCCCTGGCAGAGCAGTTGAAAGGCTTGAAGCTTGATGACTAGATAAGTGGTGGTTTGCGTTATCGAGATGTCTATGGCATAATGTCGTGCATGCATGGAAGACCATGGACTCATTCACGAGCCTCCATATGACGAATGTATAAAGGAGAGGTACCTTGACACAGTGTAACAATTGTGGAGAGAACTGGAATTTTAAACATGTCATGACACAATATCTGGCATTCAATCCATCAATGGACTGTCCGTCATGCGGTGAAAAGCAGTACTTGTCCAGCAAGTATGCCAAAAGATGTGTGGCTGCCACGCTGCTGCTGCCCATCCTCATGCTGCTGCCCGCTTTTTTTGAAATATCCATCGTGGCGATGGCAATTATGTTTGCAATCGCCCTGATCGCCATAGTTTCCGTCCATCTGTTTACGGTTGAATTGATGTGCGAAGATGAAAGATGGCCAGGGCGTCTATATGACCGCATGGCAGACAGATGAAATAAATGAAGACAAGGAAGGCTCCCTTCCTTGTTTTTTTATTCACAAAAGTGTCGGTTTCGCCGCGTCCTGCCTCATTATGGGACTGCTATGATTGAAGCAGGAGGTGTCGGGATGAAATTCAAGAAACAGAATCAGCACGGTGCATGGGCCATGGTATTCATGCCGCTCATAATAGGCATGGTCGCCGGAGGCTTTCATCTTTCTCAGTTATTTTATATGGCAGGATGGTTGATGATATTCTTTATGGCGGATCACATCCTCCATTTCATCAAACGGTTCAAACGAAAGGAATATGGCTATTTGAAAGCAGCAGCCCTGTTCTTTGCAGCTGCCGCATTGCTCTTTGTCTACCCGCTCATCACCGAATACCAGATAATCTTCTTCTTTATGGCGATGATTCCATTCGGTATGGTAAATGCGCGCTATGCCTATATCAAAAGGAGCGTGCCTTGGTCAATGATGTTGCAGCCATCATCATCTTTTCAATAGCAGGCGGGGGCATTGCATTTTTGAATCTACATACATTTACAAGTGGTATCTTCTTCACCATGCTGATCAGCTTGTTATTTTTCATCAGCACTGCATTATTCGTCAAAACGATGATCAGGGAAAAGAAGAACAGGATATTTAAAATCATTTCCTTTTCGTATCATACGGCACTTTTTATACTGATGATGTGGTGGCACTGGTTTTTGGCAATCGCATTCATATTCAGCCTGATCAGGGCTGTTCTCCTGTACGGCAGGGGATGGAAGATGAAGCGGATCGGCATCCTCGAAATCATCCATGCCATATGGGTGACGTGCTGGGCGATCATCTATCTTGTCTACGTCATATAGATGAAATGAAGATTCATCAATCGTCATTCATTCTGATATAATTAATCATGAATATGAAAAAGATTGGAATGACGAAGATGGAACGGGACACCTTGTACGAATCGGCTAGAGAAAGACTCAATACTAAAAGGACCACCCGCAACGGCAAGTTGGGTCATGTCGCGAGCGCCATTTTAACCCGCACGGGCAATATTTATACAGGAGTAGCCATGGACCTGCCTTCATCAATCGGCTTCTGTGCAGAACATGCTGCAGTGTCCGCTATGGTGACGGCTGGGGAGTACGATATCGCAAGCATCATCGCCGTCTATGAGAACGGTGATGTCATGGCCCCATGCGGCAGGTGTCGCGAATTGATCAACCAGGTAGGGGAAGATAATTATGACTGCACAATCTATCTTCCTGACGGGCGCAGCGCATCCCTCCGGCAGTTATTGCCGGAACGCTGGGATGTGCGATACCTGAATTGAAGGGTGGACTATGCTAAAATTTGAGGGGAATTGAACGAAAGGGGGAGAATGATGGCTAATTTCAATGACATAAATGCAACGGCGCAAGGGAACACCAAACGTCTGGTGAAGAGCGTGCCGGATGTGATGAAAAGCTTCAAAGACCTGCAGGAGGCAGCCTACAAGGACGCAGCACTTGATACGAAGACTAAAGAGTTCGCTGCTTTATCCTATGCCATAGCAGACAAATGCGAAGGTTGCATCGGCGCACACGTCAATAAATTGATCAAACTCGGCGCGACCCGCGATGAAATCGCTGAAATTGCAGGCGTCGCCATCGTCATGGGCGGGGGCCCGGGCAGTGTATACGGTGGTAAAGCGTTACAGGCCTACGATGACTCCATGGAAAATCAAAGGTAATGAAATAACACAGACCAGGGTAGAGGCTACTCCGGTCTGTGTTTATTTTTTCGGCGCATGATGACGATTTTAATTGCGATATCAATTACTTATATTTTTGTTACTTAGGGCTTGATCAGTGTATTTTAAGCGAATCGGTGTGCTTACGAATCAATTGCAGTCAAGGGGACTTAGTGGTAAATTAAATGGGAGAAACTTTCACAAAAAGGGGTTTATGAATGTCTAACACCATAAATATAGACAGCCTCGAAGAGGCACAGGCACTATTGGGTGCAAATGATCAGCACATCTCATTCCTGGAAGAGGAATTCGGCGTCACCATCCATACACTGGGCAATGAAATCACTGTCGAAGGCAGCTCAGAAAAAAATGTTGGAATGGCTGAAGATGTGCTGAGCAATCTATTGAAAATCATCCAGCGGGGTATGGCGGTCAACCTCCGGGACGTCCAGTCGGCCGCCCTTATGGCCCAGAAAGGCACAATCGAATACCTTGCTGATCTTTATAATGAAGAAATTGCACGCGATCAAAAAGGCAAAAGCATCCGTGCCAAAACAACGGGTCAACGGCTCTATGTCGAAAATATCAAGCGGCATGATCTTACATTGGGCATCGGCCCGGCCGGTACAGGCAAAACGTTCCTTGCCGTCGTCCTCGCGTGCCAGATGCTCCGTGACAACAATGTAAAGCGCATAGTGCTCACAAGGCCGGCAGTTGAGGCTGGAGAGAACCTCGGCTTCCTTCCAGGTGACCTCAAGGAGAAGGTAGATCCATACTTGCGCCCGCTCTACGATGGTCTACATGCCGTACTCGGAGTGGAACAGACGGACCGTCTGATAGACCGTGGGGTTATAGAAGTTGCACCACTTGCATACATGCGCGGCAGGACGCTCAACGAAGCATTCGTCATCCTCGATGAAGCGCAGAATACCACTCAAATGCAGATGAAGATGTTTTTGACCCGTCTTGGCTTCGGTTCCAAGATGGTCGTCACAGGAGATGAAACGCAGATCGACCTACCGGGATCCACTAAAAGCGGCTTGGTTGAAGCCGTCAGAATTTTAGGCGACGTCAAAGGGGTTGCGGTCAACAGAATGGATGAAACGGACGTCGTCAGACATCCGCTCGTCTCTAAAATCATCAAAGCTTACGAGAAGGAGTGAACGGAATGGTCAATATAGATTTTCTCGACGAACAGAATTTCACAGACGACACAGAGAAGAAAGAGATAGATTCACTTCTTAACTTTGCATATGAACACCTCGATGAAACCGAGTCTGCTGAGATCAGCATATCGTTTGTCGACCAGGAGGAAATCAGGGCGCTCAATAATGACTACCGCGGCAAGGATAGTGTCACTGATGTCATCAGTTTTGCGATGGAAGATGAGGATGACAGCCTCATCCACGAAGACGCGCCAAGGATGCTTGGCGACATCATCATCTGTACTGACCGTGCAAAGGAGCAGGCGGAAGAGTACGGACACAGCTACAAACGCGAGTTGATGTTCCTGAGCCTCCACGGTTTTTTGCATCTGCTGAAATACGATCATATGGAAGCGGAAGAAGAAAAGAGATGAATGAAACCCAAGATAGGATATTGGATGCTTTCGGCATTCCCCGTAAGAACTGATATGAAATGGTTGGACCGCTTCAAGTATGCTGTAAACGGCATACGGCAACTACTGGAGAAGGATAGCCATTTCGCACTGCATACAGGCTTTGGCTTGATTGCCGTTATGGCCGGGGCGATCATTGGCATAGACAGGGTGGAATGGCTGTTCATACTCAGTGCGGTGTTTTTTGTATTGGTGGCTGAAGCCTTCAATACTGCGCTGGAAACGGCGGTGGATCTTGCTGAACCGGGCCACCATCCACTGGCGGGTGCCGCCAAGGATATGGCAGCAGGCGGTGTGCTGCTCTCAAGCATATACGCTGCAAGCGTCGGATTGATTGTCTTCATACCTTATTTGATTTGAACAGGGAGAGATTGCGATGAATGATGGAATTTATAGAGAAGAGTGGCTGGAAGAGGTCAAAGTGGCGCAAAGCCGTGCCTATACGCCGTATTCCAAATTTAATGTAGGTGCATTGCTGGTTACACAGGATGATGAATATATTTATGGTGCCAATATCGAGAATGCCGCGTATCCCGCGACGATATGCGCCGAGCGCAGTGCCTTAGTCAGTGCGTATTCCAACAACATCAAAACATTCAAGGCGATCGTCATCATTACAGATGCAGAGGAGCCAGCAAGCCCTTGCGGGACATGCCGCCAGGTGATGAAGGAACTGTGCGATGACGATATGCCAGTCTATATGACGAACAAGGCAGGGGAAGTGATCAAGCGTACGGTGGATGAACTGCTGCCGCTTGGTTTCTCAGGAAAGGATATGGATCTATGAGTGAAAAAGGGTTTAAATCAGGTTTTATAAGTATCATCGGACGGCCGAATGTCGGTAAATCGACGTTCATGAACAAAGTACTGGGGCAAAAAGTCGCCATCATGTCGGATAAGCCACAGACCACACGCAACAAAATCCAAGGGGTCCATACTACTGAAGACAGCCAGATGATTTTTATCGATACCCCAGGAATCCACAAGCCGAAGCACCAGCTGGGCGAACACATGATGAAGGTGGCCCGCAATACGCTGAGAGAGACAGAAGTCATCCTCTTCATCATCAACGCAGCTGAAGAAATCGGCCGGGGTGATGAATACATCATCGATATGCTGAAAAACAATGACACCCCAATCATCCTCGTCCTCAATAAAATCGACCTGGTCCATCCCGATAAATTAATGGAACAGATTACAGTCTATAAGGATAAATTGAACTTCAGCGAAGTCGTGCCGATCTCTGCCTTGCAGGGCAATAATGTCGACCATTTGTTGTCGGTCATCGAAAGCTATCTTCCTGAAGGGCCGATGTACTATCCTGAAGACCGGATAACAGACCATCCGGAACACTTCATCGTCAGCGAACTCATACGTGAAAAGGTTTTGCACCTGACCAGCCAGGAAATTCCGCATGCAATCGGCGTTGAAGTCGACAAGATGAAGGCAGATGACAACGGCACCGTCCATGTGACTGCGACAATCTATGTCGAACGCGACTCGCAAAAGGGCATGGTGATCGGCAAGGGCGGTAAGATGTTGAAAGAAGTAGGACAGCTTGCCCGCTATGATATCGAGAATCTGCTCGGCAGCAAAGTCTTCCTTGAGTTGTGGGTCAAAGTCCAAAAGGACTGGCGCAACAAAAGCCAGTTCATCCGTTCGCTCGGATACCGCGATGAGGAGTATTAGAAAGAAATGATTTTTCAGCAAAAAGGCATCATGATCCGGCAGACTAACTATAGTGAGTCCAGCCGGATCATTACTGTGCTGACCGAAGACGGCACCCAAGTGCCGATGATGGCAAGGGGGTTCAATAAGCCAAAAAGCCCCTTTATAGTACTCAGGCAGGGGATCAAGGAAGTCCTATTCACATACAACCGCTTCAAAGGCATCGGCACGTTGAATGAAACCGATGTCGTCCAGCCCTTCAAGTACATCAACAACACATTTTCAGTCTATACGTATGCCTCCTATATCGTCGAACTGATCATCCGTGCCCTTGAAGAAGATCAGCAGCAGGAAAGTTTCTACCGGCTGCTCATCAAAAGCGCCTCCCTTCTGGAAGATAAGAGTACGCCCGCTGCAGTGACGGCCTTTGCAGCAATTAAGATGCTGCCGTACTACGGGGGACAGATGAATGTGGATGAATGTGCCACCTGCGGCAGTCCTGACCGTTCGCGCTTCTCGCATTACTCATTCAACTATCATGGTGTGATATGTGCGGACTGCTTCAACGAAGACACGGGTGTGCGTTCGGTCCCGGTCAAAAGCCGGGTCTTGTATCTTGCAGGCTATATGAAACACGTCGCACTCCACAATGTCGAGTCCATCAATGTTACTGATGAGAATGGCAAGGCGTTGCTGAAGTTCGTGGAAATGATCTACGATGAGTATACCGGAGTATTCTTCAAATCCCGAAAACTCATTGAAACATTATAGAAAAATCCCACAGTACCAGCCTGAATGGTGGAAGATGAACAGACCTTCCACCATTCAGGCTTTTTATCTACACTCAATTCATGACTATTGCCACACATTATGGATGACAGTACATGTTGGCTATTTGAATTTCATGCATGAAGGCCGCTTCGCAGGGTAGAGATAAGGAAGAGAAAAAGGAGGGCTATAATGGATATTGGAATCATTGGTGCTGGCGCGATTGCAAACGTGATGCTCAAGCGGATCAATGGCGACCAGCATGAGAACCTTACGATCAAGAGTGTGTTTGTAAGGAATGAAGAGAAGTACAATCATCTGGAAGATGAATTTAGTGTGCAGCTGTACACCGACTTGGAAGCGTTTCTGGCATTGGGCATCGACATTGTAGTCGAAGCGGCCGATGTTGCAGCTGTCAAGGCGCGTCTGCCGGAAGTGCTCAAGCATAAGGACGCCATGCTGGTCAGCGTCGGTGCATTGGCTGATGGTGAGCTTGTAGCTGACCTCATGCAGACCGCGAAAAAATATGACCACACCCTGCACCTGCCGTCCGGCGCCATCGGTGGTTTGGATCTGCTGCAGAACGTCCAGTCACATGGTGAACTGGAACGTGTGCGGTTGACTACGCGTAAACCAGCCTCATCACTCAGCTATGAGGACGCCGAATCGGAGAAGGTGATATTCGAAGGCAAGGCAGCAGATGCCATCACCCACTATCCGAAGAACATGAATGTCTCCATCATCCTCGGGATGGCTGGTGTGGGCATAGAGGAAACGGAAGTGACATTGATCGCTGACCCCGAAATTGACCGGAATATCCATCAGATTGAAGTCGAAGGGGCGTTCGGCAACGCGGAATTCAAAATAGAGAATCGTGCCCTACCTGAGAATCCTAAGACGAGCTACCTTGCGGCCATCAGTATACTCGGCACTCTTGAGCGCCTCAACAGACATTTCAGGATTGGATGATTATCCAAGCATATAAAAATCGCACTCGTTCCCCTAGAGGAATCAAGTGCGATTTCTTTATATGCTGGCGCGGCTTGCCATTTTGGCCGCTGGTTATTCTAATATTTCATTTTGTCTGCAAGGAAAGCGTTCAGATCATCTATGCTGACCCGCTGCTGTTCCATAGTGTCACGGTCCCTTACCGTCACTTTCTGGTCTTCCAGTGAATCGAAATCAAAAGTGATGCAGTAAGGTGTACCGATTTCATCCTGACGTCTATATCTTTTGCCGATTGACTGGGACTCATCGAATTCTATGTTGAAGTCGCCTGCGAGCTTCTCATAGACTTTGATTGCCTCTCCACTCAACTTCTTGGATAGCGGCAACACTGCTGCTTTATAAGGCGCAAGCTGGTGGTGGAATTTGAGCACCGTGCGCTTCTCGCCATTATCCAATTCCTCTTCATTGTACGCATCACACAGGAACGCAAGCGTGACGCGGTCGAGTCCAAGGGAAGGCTCGATGCAATAAGGGATATATTTCTCATTCGTCTCCTGATCATGATAGGTCAAGTCTTCGTTCGAATGCTCCATATGCTGACGCAGGTCAAAGTCCGTACGGCTTGCGATGCCCCAAAGCTCTCCCCAGCCGAACGGGAATTTGTATTCGATGTCGGTTGTGGCGTTGGAGTAGTGGCTGAGTTCATCCTCATCGTGATCGCGGAGCCTTGTATTCTCTTCTTTCAAAGAAAGGTTTTTCAACCAGTCTGTTGCGAAGTTTTTCCAGTAATCCTGCCATTCCATTTCAGTGCCCGGCTTACAGAAGAATTCGAGTTCCATCTGATCGAATTCACGTGTCCTGAATGTAAAGTTACCTGGCGTAATCTCGTTACGGAATGATTTACCGATCTGGCCGATGCCAAACGGCAATTTCTTGCGCATCGAGCGCTGGACATTTTTGTAGTTGACGAATATACCTTGGGCCGTTTCAGGTCTCAGGAAGATCTCGTTGGTCGAAGACTCCGTCACACCCTGGAACGTTTTGAACATCAGGCTGAATTGTCTGATATCGGTATAGTTGTGCGCGCCACAGTTCGGGCATCTGATATCGCGGTCGTCGATGATTTTCTTCATTTCATCAAAGCTCAGGCCATCTGCAACGAATGAATCGTCTTCCTCCTGGAGGACGTCTTCAATGAGCTTATCTGCGCGGTGGCGTGTATTGCATTCCTTACAGTCGATCATCGGATCGTTGAAGTTGTTGAGGTGCCCTGAGGCTTCCCAAGTTTTCGGGTTCATCAGGATTGCAGCATCAAGCCCGACGTTGTACGGGGATTCCTGAATGAATTTCTTCCACCAAGCCTGCTTTACGTTGTTCTTCAGTTCGATGCCAAGCGGTCCATAGTCCCAAGTGTTGGCCAGACCGCCATAAATTTCACTGCCTGGGAACACAAATCCTCTGGCCTTCGCCAAATTTACGATTGTTTCCATTTCCATTTGATTCGACTCCTTACTTTATCTTTTGTCATAGCGAAAGATGGTGAAAAATATAAACGTCCCCGGATAACAGTACTGTTATCCGGGGACGAGCCAAGCCCGCGGTTCCACCCCAATTAGTGTAAACACTCCGCTTTTATATATTTTCTGATCATCATATGCCAATTTCGGGTGTTAAGCTCGCACCATCCTTAACTCGCTTCACTATCATTATAGCCAGTCATCCACTTTTGTGCAACGATTTGCCTGTATTTCTTTATTTGCCCGAATGTATTATAATTATCCTGTTGGGAGTGAGCGCATGGAACTTAATGAGAGACAGGAAAAGATACTTAAAATCGTAAAGCAGCATGGGCCCATAACCGGCAGTAAAATTGCCGAACAGTTGTCCTTGACCAGGGCGACTTTGAGGCCCGACCTGGCGATACTGACCATGAGCGGCTATTTGGATGCCAGGCCGCGTGTCGGCTATTTCTATACCGGTAAAGAATCCGAGGAAGTAATGACTTCGAAAGTACGCAACATCCTTGTCAGCGAGGTGCAGAGCGTACCGATCCTGATCAAACAGGATACTTCCATCTATGAAGCGATCGTCAAGATGTTCCTTGAAGATGTCGGTACATTGTATGCAATCGATGAAGACCAGTCGCTGGTCGGCGTAATTTCGAGGAAAGATCTTCTGCGTGGGACGATGGGGTCGAACGATATCGAAAAGGTGCCCGTCAGCGTCATCATGACACGCAAGCCGAATATTACAATCTGTTATCCGAATGATCTGTTGATCTACGCAGCCAATCAACTGATCGAAAAACAGATTGATTCACTGCCCGTAGTCGAAGCACATGATGGTGTCGATAAGGTCATCGGCCGCGTCACAAAGACCACCATCACACGGGCATTCGTCAATCTAATGGAATAAGGAAGTGTTTCAATGAATAAAATCAAAGTGATCATCGCATCCGATTCGGTGGGGGAGACGGCTGAACTTGTCGCCAAAGCCTGTCTGTCCCAATTTGAAGTCGATGAATCAGAAGAGGTACTGATCAGGTACCCTTATATAGAGTCAGAAGAAAATGTGGATGAAGTGATAGACCTGGCCAAGAGTAAAGAGGCCATCGTAGTCTTTACGATCATCACGCCGGAGATACGGGCATACTTGAAGAAGGAGCTTGAGGCTGAAAACATCTCCAATGTCGATGTCATGGGACCGCTTATGAATATCCTTAAAGAAGAGACTGAGGATAAGCCATATTACGAACCCGGAAGGGTGCACCGCCTCGATGAAGATTACTTCAAGAAGATAGAAGCCATCGAGTTTGCAGTCAAATACGATGATGGGAAGGATGCCCGCGGCCTTGACAAGGCTGATATCGTGTTGATAGGCGTATCACGCACCTCAAAGACGCCGCTTTCTCAATACTTGGCCCATAAAAAATATAAAGTGATGAATGTGCCACTCGTCCCTGAGGTGACACCTCCCCGTGAAATCTACAATATCGATCCCGGTAAATGTGTCGGCCTCAAAATAAATGCGCCCGCACTCAATAAAATCCGAAAAGAACGGCTCACCCAGCTCGGCCTGAAGGATACGGCGAATTATGCGGATGACCAGCGCATCCAGGAAGAACTCGATTACTTCAATGAAGTGATCGGCAAAATAGGATGTCCCGTAATAGATGTCTCGGACAAGGCGATTGAGGAAACGGCGAATGAAATTTTGGATTACGTCGAAAAAAGACTTGAATATAAGGATTGATGCAAGTGAGGATACCTGAAGAGACAGTGGAAGCAGTAAAGCAGGGGACCGACATCACCGATCTCGTCTCCAGTTACATCAAACTGGAGAAGCGGGGACGGAACTATGTCGGTCTCTGCCCGTTCCATAATGAGAACACCCCGTCCTTTACAGTAAGTCCGGATAAGCAGATCTGTCACTGCTTCGGCTGTAAGAAGGGCGGTAATGTATTCCAATTCTATATGGAAGCCGAAAATGTCGCTTTTTCTGAAGCAGTCCGCCGTCTTGGGAAACCGCTCGGCATCGAAATAGAGAAGCAGGAAAGCAATGTCGACGATAATGACATGCAGTTCATCAAAATGCATGAATATCTGACTGACTTGTATCATCACGTCCTGATGCACACAAAAGAAGGCGAGACCGCACTCGAATACCTGGAGGACCGGGGCTTTACGCCGGAAATCATCCGTCGGGAAAAAATCGGCATCGCGCCAAGCATGAAGGATTTCACTAAAAACGCATTGACTGAAAAGGGCTTCAGCCTCGAAATGGCTTATCAGGCAGGCCTCATTTCAAGGAATGAGGAAGCATTCACCTACTACGACCGCTTCAGCAGCAGGATAATGATCCCCATCCTGAATCATCAGGGTTATAACGTCGGCTATACCGCACGGAGCCTAGATGGACGCGAACCGAAATACCTCAACACCCCGAAACAGCAATCTTCCAAAAAAGAAGGCTGCTATACAATCTGAATGATGCGCGCAAGGCGATCAGAAGTCATGATGAAGTCATTTTGATGGAGGGACACCTGGACATCGTCAAAGTCAAGATGACGGCTGTGCAGAATGTAGTCGGGCTGATGGGTACTGCGCTCAGCGATGAGCATATCCGGATGCTGCATCGGCTCGCCTCGAACGTGACGCTTATGTTCGATGGGGATGGGGCTGGGCAAAACGCCCAGTTGAGTTTGGGTGAAACGCTGTTGGAAGCAGGTCTCGATGTATTCATCATCTCGCTGCCAAAAGGTATGGACCCTGATGAATATATCGAACAGAATGGCCGCGAGGCCTTCGAAGATCTGGTGCGCAGTGAAAAGCGCCACTATATCCATTTCAAGGCGGAGCATCTGTTGGAAGAGAGCATGAATAATGACATGGCATTTTCAACCAACTTGAAGACACTCACTGGCCATATGAAATTCGTCAAAGATGAAGTCATCCGTGAAAGGCTCATCCAGCACATAAGCCAACTCTATAAAATAGATGCCAGATCACTCGGACAGAACATTCCCGCGCCGACTAAAAAAGGCAATGGTACAGCCCGCATCCAAAGTAGGCAGATTCCATTGCGCGAGCGTAAAGAACGATATCTTCTCAGGGCATTGATGCAGGATGTCGGCTTGTTTAAACGTTTTCAGGAATCAATTGATGCGGAAGTGTTAACCAGTCCTTCTTATTATGGTATATTTAAAGGGTTGTGCACTTACTTTGACAAACATGAAGCCTTTGATATATCATCATTCAGCCAGTATATTGATGGCGACCATTTCAGTGATGCCCTCGAAATTGATGGCCTACTGATCCATGACGATATCACGGGTGATGAAATCAATGATTACATTGAAGATCTAAGTGGTATTAGAAATAGTGAGAAGGAGAAGCGCTCTCTCTATCTGCAGCTCCAAGAAGCAGAAAACAGCAACGATATAGAGCTTCAGGTAAAACTAGTGCAGCAATTGAATGAATTGAACAGTCGCTATAAAAGATGATTGTGAAGTCTGAATAGGAGGGCTTTAAATGGCAGATAAAAATGTACAAACGACCGATACAAAAGAAGTGGAACTGCTCACGACCGTAGAGCAGGTCAAGAACCATCTTGTTGAAAAAGGGAAGACCCAGGGCCATCTGTCGCATGAGGAGATCGCTGACAAACTGTCCAGTTTCGAATTGGATGCGGATGCGATGGATGAGTTCTTTGACGAGATAAACGAAAATGATATCCAGCTCATCAATGAGAAGGATTCGACGGATTCCGACGAGAAACTCAACCTCCATGATATGAGTGCGCCGCCAGGCGTCAAAATAAATGACCCGGTCCGGATGTACCTCAAAGAAATCGGTCGTGTGGACCTTCTCAGTGCGCAAGAGGAAATTGAACTGGCCAAACGCATCGAAACGGGCGACGAAGTCGCGAAAAGCCGTCTGGCAGAAGCCAACCTGCGTCTTGTGGTCAGTATAGCGAAGCGTTATGTCGGCCGCGGCATGCTCTTCCTCGACCTTATCCAGGAAGGTAATATGGGGCTCATCAAAGCAGTGGAAAAATTCGACTTCTCCAAAGGCTTCAAATTCTCCACTTATGCCACTTGGTGGATCCGTCAGGCAATTACACGTGCCATCGCCGACCAGGCGAGGACGATACGTATTCCAGTCCATATGGTCGAAACGATCAACAAGCTGATCCGGGTACAGCGTCAGCTACTCCAGGACTTGGGACGTGAGCCATTGCCAGAGGAAATTGGTGAGGAAATGGATCTTCCTGCAGAAAAAGTCAGGGAAATCCTGAAGATTTCACAAGAGCCCGTCTCCCTTGAAACACCGATTGGGGAAGAGGACGACAGTCATCTTGGAGACTTCATCGAGGACCAGGAGGCCCAGAGCCCTTCAGACCACGCGGCATATGAGCTGTTGAAGGAACAATTGGAAGATGTATTGGATACTCTCACCGACCGTGAAGAAAATGTGTTGCGTTTGAGGTTCGGCCTTGATGATGGCAGGACACGTACACTGGAAGAAGTCGGGAAGGTGTTTGGCGTGACCCGCGAGCGGATCAGACAGATTGAAGCGAAAGCGCTGAGGAAATTAAGGCACCCAAGCAGAAGCAAGCGCCTGAAAGATTTCATGGACTAGGAAAACTGTCAAGAGTGTAATATTTTAGAAAAAAGCTTTTGACTTTACGCATATTTAATATACAATTATATATGTGAATATGTATATGGAATGACATTAGGGAGGTTGTTTTATGAATCGTAATCCGATCGTGCCTTTTATACTTATCATTTTCCTCGGCATCGGCTTGATTTTCCTGCTTTCTTCCCAGGGCGCCAACAACGATGGTGGCGAAGGTGAAGGCGAAGAAACGGCCAGTGAAGAGAGTGGAAGTGGTGAAGGCGGCGAAGAAGGTGGCGAAGCATCTTCTGGAGACTTTGACCCTGAAGGCTTTGCAAAGGATAACTGTGCTTCTTGTCACGGCCAGGACTTCTCAGGCGGCATGGGACCTGCACTAGCAGGTACAGGCCTTTCTGAAGAGGAATTCTCTGGTACAGTAAGAGAAGGACCAGGATCTATGCCAGCATTCAGCGAAGACCAGATTGGTGATGAAGACCTGTCTTCACTCCACAAGTTCTTCTCAGAGCAATAATTAAACGGAACTTCCACACTCTGTGTGGAAGTTTTTATTTTGAATGGAGGAATTTTGATGCTTGATGCACGCCTCGACGCAGTACTCGGGTATGTCAATGGGGAGGTTTTGCTTGATGTTGGTTCGGACCATGCATACCTTCCAATAGAAGCAGTCCGTCAAGGAAAGGTTTCATCAGCAATATGTGGCGAAGTGGTTGAAGGGCCGTTCAAATCCACACTCAGAAATATCGCCGCTGAAGGCATGACAGGACAGATTGAAGCGAGATTCGGGTCTGGTCTTCAAGTTGTTGCAGAAGGGGATAAAGTGGACACCGTGTCGATCTGCGGTATGGGCGGCCCCCTGATTGCAGAGATATTAAAAGAGGGACTTCATCGCTTGCCCAATAAACCACGCCTGGTCCTTCAGGCAAACATCCATACTTATCCGGTCAGAAAGGTGCTCGCTGAATCGGGCTACAGAGTCATAGACGAAACCGTAGTCCAGGATGGCCATCATTTTTATGAGATCATAGTAGCAGAAGCGGGTGAGGTTGAATATGATGAGCAGTCACTTACATTCGGTCCTGTCCTTCTAGAAAAACGTGAAGCTGCGTTTATAGAAAAATTGCAGCGGGAATTAAACCATCAGGAGAAGATATTAAGGAATCTTGTTGAAAATTCCAATGATACCGCGAAGATAAAGGAAGTCTCACTTAAAGTTGAACAGTTGAAAGAGGTGCTTATAACATGAAAGTTAGGGAACTCATGGAAGAACTCGATCAGATAGCGCCATTTGCCGAAAGTGAATCATGGGATAATACAGGATTGCTTGTCGGTGATATGCAGGATGAGGTGACAGGTATCCTGACGACACTTGATTGTGCCAAGGAGACGGTCGATGAGGCGATTTCAAAGGGTGCGAATGTCATCATCGCCCACCATCCCCTGATTTTTGCCAAAATGGACGCGGTTGTTGAATCGGGCATAGGTCGTATCGTACGTCAGTTGATCAGAAATGACATCAATCTGATTGCCATGCACACCAACCTGGATCATCAGCCTGATGGTGTCAGCCATATGATTGCAGAAAAACTGGGCTACACGGACACAGAAGTCCTGATCAGTAATGAACGGGACTATAAGAAACTGCGTGTGACCGTACCGAAATCATCTGCCGAACAGCTGAAGAAAGACCTCGCCGCTGCCGGAGCAGGCAACCAGGGAGAGTACTCGGAATGCTTCTTCGAGCACCCTATAACGGGACAATTCAGGCCAAGCGAAGGGGCAGATCCCCATATTGGTGATGCAGGTCGGCTTGAACAGGTGGAAGAATACATGATTGAGGCCATATTTGAAGTGCAGGATGAGAAAAGGGTGATGCAGGCTCTGATTGCTTCACATCCTTATGAAGAACCTGCCTATGATGTGCTGTCGTTGAAGCTCCCGAGTGATAAAGGTCTCGGCGTTTCATTCGACTTCAACGGTTCGCTTACTCAACTCGCATCGCTGATAGAGGACAAGACAGGCAGCCCGATCGTGAATATGGTAGCTGCGGACCAAAATGAAATAAGTAAAGTCGGGATCATCGGCGGATCAGGCATGTCTTATGTAGAAGAAGCTTTTGGACAGGGGATAGATGTTCTTGTGACCGGAGATGTCAAATATCACGAAGCCTATGACGCAAAACTTGCCGGCCGCAATATAATAGATGGCGGGCACTATATGGAAAGTGTTATGGCTGAAGGACTCAAGGCGCTGATTGAAGAGTGCATGACAGTTGAAGTGCATGCCACTGAAGTATCCACCAATCCTTTCGCAAACTAAAAAACGGGGCACACGCGATGAGGTGCTACCTCCTAAGTTTACAGATGAAAGAAAAAATCTGTAGCTTAGGAGGTTTTTTAATGGCCAGACATCGCAGTTTCAAAGAAAAGATGGCAATTATAGAGCATTATTTAACACATGGTGATATGAAGACGACCAGCAGACGATTTGAGGTTAGTAAAACAACCATTCATCGATGGGTGTTAACGCATCAAGAGAAAGGGCCTGAGTCACTGGCAGTCAGAAGACGGCATCATACCTATTCAACCGATTTCAAAGAAAGAGTCATCCTTGAGTATTTAGAGCAGGGCATTGGGTATCTCCCACTCGCAAGGAAATACGATATTGCTTCTGATACTACAGTCAAACAATGGGTCATCGAGTATACTGAAGGTAAAAGATTAAAATCGACCTTTGGGGGTGCGCGCTCTATGACGAAAAGCAGAAAGCCGACATATGAAGAACGATTGGAAATCGCACAGTATCACGCAACCCATGATGTCAGTATCCGTGAGCTCTCAGAACGATTCGATGTCTCCTATCAACAAGCGTATCAATATGTGAAGAAGTACGAGAGAGCGGGGCAGATGGCCTCGAAGACCGACGGGGCCGCCCTAAACCGGAAGCAGCGTTGACTGAAGTCGACAAACTGAAGCGTGAGCTGGAAATCGAACGGAATAAGCTTAAAAAAGTGGAAGTGGAGAATGCATTCTTAAAAAAGTTGGAAGAACTCGAGAGGAGACGCAAGTAAGCCGGGTTCGGGGTCAACGGATTCATGAAGCGATCACAGAACTGCACAGCGCAGGCTACTCCATCTCTGAACTGTGCGCAGTCGCAAACATCAGCCGCCAAGCGTATTATCAGTACCAAAAGCGCCAAAAAACGAAGAATGAAATTGAAAACGAAACAATTGCCGCATGCATCGCGGACTTCTACATCAAGTACCAGGGGGTGCCGGGGTATCGCATGATGCGTCACCTTGTGAACCGTCATTTGAACACGGCCTACAGTCGTAACCGTATCCTGCGCATCATGCGGCTGATGGGCATTCAGTCCGTCACACGGAAGAAGAAGATGGTCCGCACCATGAAATCCGGCGACTTCACGGCAAAGAATGGCCTGGGCCGACAGTTCATCTCGGAATTTAAGAACGAAAAGTGGTTGACCGATGTGACCGAGTTCAAGTTGAAGACTGGCCGGCGGGTCTTCATGTGTGCGATTCTCGATCTGTTTGATAACAGTATCGTCGCTTACCGATTCGGTCTCAGTAATAATAACCGGCTGGTGTTTGATACACTCAAGGCAGCGCTCGCAGCCAATCCAGGCGCCTCCCCCATGATCCACAGTGATCGCGGCTTCCAGTTCACATCATATGGTTTCAGAAAGATTTTAAAGGCGCATGGCATGACGCAAAGCATGTCCCGTGTTGGCAAGTGCATTGATAACGGGCCGATGGAGTCGTTCTTTGGCAAACTGAAATCGGAACGGTACAATCTGGTGCGGAAAGATACTGGATATGGGACGTATCAGCAACTCATAGATGATCTGGATGTCTACATCCATTTTTACAATCACGAACGCCCGCAAGAGGTACTCTACGGCCTTACGCCTGTCGAATTACGCAAGATTGCCGCATAAAAAAACTGAGATTCTAATCGATTAGAATCTCAGCAAAAATTATTTTATTCATCTGTAAACTTTAGTGGTACCAGATCACGATGTGCCCCGTTTTTTTTAGTCCATTATTTTTACTGGTTTTGCTTTTTTGATCTTAGGCAGTATTTTGGAAGTCGGTACCGTGGATTGCGGTGCTGTTGCATTCGCCTTATCATATTCTTTGATGTAGTCGATCACTTCTTTAACGATTGGAGTTGGCGTCGAGGCGCCTGCAGTGATTGCCACACTGTCTATATTTTCGAGCCACTCATTCTTCAATTCATCGAGTGAACTGATGCGGTAGGCATTAGTGTGGGCGATTTCCTTGGAAACCTGGGCCAACCTGTTCGAGTTGTTACTTTTCGGGTCACCGACGACTATAAGCAGATCTGCCTCCTGTGCCTGCTCGGCAACCGCTTCCTGACGGACCTGGGTCGCCATGCATATCTCCTTATGCACCTCGATGTGCGGGAACTGAAGCTTGAGCTGATCCATCAGATGACTGACGTCCCACGTACTCATCGTCGTCTGATTGGTCACGATGAGCTTCTTGTCCTTGAGGGATTCCGGCAGCGTTTTGACATCTTCTATTGTTTCCACGAGATGTACGTTATCGGGTGCGACGCCGATAGCGCCCTCTGGTTCAGGGTGATTTTTCTTACCGATGTAGACAACGTCATAACCATCAGCTGTGCGTTCCCGGATGAGTTGGTGGGTGACTTCGACGTCCGGGCATGTTGCATCAATGCACGTCAGCCCCTTTTCCTTGGCCCGTGCCTTGACCTGGGGCGAGACACCGTGTGCTGTAAATATTACAGTACCTTCATCTATGCCCTCCAGAATTTCCAGACGGTTGGCACCGTCCAATGTGACGATACCCTCTTCTTCAAACGCATCTGTCACGTGTTTATTGTGCACTATCATTCCCAGTATATATATCGGGCGAGGCAGAGTCTTGTCCATGGAAGCATTCTTGGCGATCACCATTGCATCCACAACACCATAACAGTAGCCACGCGGGCTTATTTTAATAATATCCATGAAGTTTATTCCTCCCTTACAGGCATTATAACTGAAACCAACTGAATTTGAAATCAACACACGGTATGAATGGTGTAGATTAAGGGAAATGTTTCAGTTATAATAAATGTTGAGTTTATTTAAGAAATCAGGTGAAGCAATGAGTAATGCATTCAAAAGATTCAATTTCAGCGATAAGATGCTGAATGCAATCGATCGTATAAATTTCACGCACCCCACACTGGTGCAGGAACGCGTCATCCCGAAAGTGCTGAAAAAGGACAACGTGGTTGTCCAGTCCGAAACGGGAAGCGGGAAATCCCATGCCTTCCTGTTACCGATCATACATGAAATCAACCCAGAGAGTCCCCGCACACAAGCTGTAATCCTGGCACCGACCAGAGAGCTTGCCAAACAGCTCCACCAAATGACACTCGGCATATTGGAGAGCTATCCGGAAATTACCGCCAAGGCGTTTATAGGCGGGACAGACATAGAACGGGACACACAAAAAGCCTCCCATGCGCCCCATATCGTAATCGGTACGCCGACAAGAGTCAAGGATCTGCGGGATAACGGAGGATTGAACCTGCGTCATGTGACGCGCCTCGTCATAGATGAGGCGGATTTGATGATCGACCTCGGTTTCCTGGAACAGATAGACAGCATATCTTCCTCAGTCGATGAAAAATCCCAGTTCCTCGTATTCTCTGCAACAATACCTGAGGCACTAAGGAATTTCCTCAGAAAATATATCGGGGACACCGAAGTGATTGTCATAGACCAGCCGAGGAACAAGGCTTCCATCCACTACAGCCTTGTGCCGGTCAAAGGGGACGATAAAGCCAAGAAAGTGTTGGAGCTCACCGAAAACATCACGCCATACATCGGTCTCATCTTTGCGAATTCCAAAGAGCGTGCCGATGATCTGTTTGATTACCTAAACAGCAACGGGGTGAATGTCGGTTTGTTCCACGGTGGCCTGAAGCCCCGTGAACGGACGAAGGAAATCAGGAAAATACGGAGTCTTGAATATGAATGGATTGTGGCGAGTGATTTGGCTGCCAGGGGCCTTGATATAGATGGTGCCTCCCACGTCATCAACTACGATATTCCAAAAGATATAGAATTCTTCACGCACCGCATTGGACGTGTGGGACGTGGCAACTATACAGGTACTGGAATCACCATCTACACGCCGGAGGATGAGCATCTCATCAATCTACTGGAGTCCAAAGGCTATGCATTTGTGCATGAAGACATCAAAAATGGTGAACTGACCGAAATCAAATCCAGAACAGAGCGTGCCAAACGTAAAAGGCGCGAGTCCCATCTCGAAAATCAGCTCGTAAATAAAGTCAAGAAACGTAAGAAAGTCAAACCAGGCTATAAAAAGAAGATGAAGTCCGAACTCGATGCGCTGAAAAGGGAAGAGCGCATGAAACATGCCAAACGCAATAAGAAAAAAAGATAGGTTGGAAAGGTGATACAATGCTTATAGGATCACATGTCTCGATGAGTGGAAAAAGATGCTGGAAGCAGCCAGCATCTCAGCTGCAAGTTTTGGAGCGAGTACTTTTATGATCTATACCGGTGCTCCCCAGAACACGAGAAGAAAGAAGATAGAAGACTTGAATATAGAAGCCGGCAAACGCCACATGGCGGATAACGGCATTTCGAATATCGTCGTCCACGCGCCCTACATCATCAATATCGCAAATTCCGAACGGGAAGGGGTCTTTGAACATGGTGTAGAGTTCCTTCAGGAAGAAATCGTCAGAACAGAACATCTAGGTAGCAGACAGATCGTCCTACATCCCGGCAGCCATGTCGAAACAGGGGCTGAGCGCGGCATCCAGTCGATCATCGATGGATTGAACCAAGTGCTTGAGAATGACCATGATGTACAGATAGCTCTTGAAACGATGGCCGGAAAGGGAACGGAAGTCGGCCGTACATTTGAAGAGTTGGCTCAGATCATCGAAGGTGTGGAACATGATGAACGGTTGAGCGTCTGTTTCGACACATGCCACGTCCACGATGCCGGTTATGATATCGTCAATGATTTCGAAGGCGTGATGGAGGAATTCGACCGCATCATCGGCAAGGACAGGATTAAAGTCCTCCACATCAACGACTCTAAGAACGAACGCGGTGCGCATAAGGACCGCCATGAGAATATCGGTTTCGGACATATCGGTTTTGACGCCCTGCACCACATCGTGCATCATCCTGATTTCAAGGATATCCCTAAAATACTTGAAACCCCATTCGTCGGGCCGGATAAAAAGAATAGGGTAGCACCTTACAAACATGAAATTGAAATGCTTAAAGAGGGTACATTCAATCCATCCCTTAAAGAAGAAATAAATCCTATGATCGCAGATACAGAAGCACAATAGAGAGGAAGGCTCAGGCCTTCCTCTCTATTTTATTTCGTAATCATTCCTATTTACAAACTGTAATGATTCTTCTATAATATTATGATGATCATAAATCGAAGGAGCAACCACCATGGAGCATCCCATTTTCGAACTGAAAAATATTTCATATGTCTATAAAGACAAGATGGAAACGACCCAAGCTTTAAAAGACATTAATCTGAAAGTACACAAAGGAGACTTTGTAGCACTCGTGGGACCAAATGGGTCGGGCAAGACGACCCTCATCAAATTGATCCTTGGAGTCTTGAAGCTTCAGACTGGGGAAATATACATCAACGGCAAAAGCCTGCGCCACTTTCAGGCATGGCAGGAAGTCGGCTATGTATCACAGAAATCCAACAGTTTCGCAAAAGGATTCCCAGCGACTGTCAGTGAAGTCATACTGAGTGGCCTGACAAAGTCCAAAGGACTGTTCAGCCGTTTCAAAAAAGAAGACTACGACAAGCTGGATGAAGTGCTTGCGCTTTTGAACATAGTGGAGCTGAAGGATAAGAACATTTCCCAATTGTCGGGCGGCCAGACCCAGCGTGTCTTCATCGCGCGTGCACTGATCAACAGGCCGAGCATACTCGTGCTTGATGAACCGACCGTCGGAATAGATGCCAAGCATGTAAAGGAGTTCTATGACGTGTTGCTCCGCCTTAAGGAACAATCCGTGACGATTCTCCTGGTCACCCATGACATCGGTGTAGTGGTGGACCATGCCAACGAAGTGGCGTGCCTCAATGAACACCTTCACTTCCATGGCAGCAACCATGAGTTCAAAAATCTTGGGGAAGCAGAACTTTCGAAGATTTACGGCTTTCCGCTGCAGTTGGTCTCCCACGATCATGAGAGGAGCTGCTGTGAATGATTCAGGCATTCTTTGAATATGACTTTATAAGATACTCAGTCATCAGCGGCCTGATCGCCGGATTGATTGCACCACTCATTGGTACATTCATCGTCATCAGGCGCCTTTCCCTGATTGCAGATGCACTCAGCCATGTGACGCTTGGTGGCATTACATTCGGGGTCTATCTGTCCTCCCTTATCGGCACGGCCATAAATCCCCTGGTTACCGGTATATTGTTTTCGATACTCGGTGCTCTAGGGATTGAACGCCTCCGTACAGTCTACAAGCATTATCAGGAGCTCGCCATTCCAATCATCATGAGCTTTGGTGTGGCATTGAGCGTATTGTTTCTGTCACTGGCGGATGGCTTCAATCAGGATCTCTTCGGCTATCTGTTCGGGAGCATCAGTGCCGTCAACTTGTTTGACCTCACATTGATCGCTTCAATCGGGGTCATTGTATTGGTCTTCATATTCTTCCTATACAAAGAGATGTTTCTAGTGTCCTTCGATGAAGAATATGCAGATGTGATGAACATCAGCAAATGGATCCATTTCCTGTTCATCGTGGTCGTTGCACTCGTCATCAGCGCTTCGATGAGGATTGTCGGCATACTGCTTGTCAGTGCTTTGATGACCCTGCCCGTCGCTTCTGCCATGCGTGTCACCTCAAGCTTTAAGCAGCTTATGGCAATGAGCGTCATATTTGGTGAAATTGCCGTCATCATCGGACTTTTTATAAGTTTTCATCTGGATATTTCACCAGGCGGCACAATCGTACTTGTATCATTAGCTATCCTCATGGGTGCCATTATACTGGATCACATAGGAGTGAAAAAGATGGGGAACAATCTGAATCAATATAAAGATAAATTAAGAAAGAATAAGCTTAAAGTAACTGAGAAAAGGATGCGCATGATTGAAACGCTTCTTGAAGGGGACCGTTACATGAGTGCAAAAGACATCCAGGAGATTCTTAAACCAGAGTACCCTGGCATGAGCTACGACACCATTTACCGAAACTTGTATACCCTAAAAGATATTGAAGTCCTTGAGCAGACGACATTATCCGGGGAAATGCATTATAAGATAGCCTGCACGACACATCACCATCACCATTTCATCTGTGATGACTGTGGTGAGACGAAAGTCATCCGCTACTGTCCAGTGGAAACATGGCAGAGCGAGTTGGAGGATGTCGAAATAAAAAACCATAAAATAGAGCTTTATGGTTTGTGTGGCGCATGTAAGGAAGCCAAGAATCTATTAGATTCTGGTTTTTTGTTGACCTAATAGTACATAGTGTGTATATTATATATATACATTATGTACGGGGGAGGTGATGGATCTGGATATAAAAATTTCAAATCAGGGTGATGTACCGATATATGAACAGTTGAAAAACGAAATCATACGTCACATTATAACTGGCACATTGAAACCGGGGGAGCCCCTGTTATCGATGCGGGCTCTGGCAAAGGAACTGAGCATTAGTATCATCACTACCAAACGAGCGTATCAGGATCTTGAAGCTTCAGGGTATGTATATTCCGTCGTTGGGAAGGGCACATTTGTTAAGGAACAGGATAACGAAAGTAGAAGAGAACAGATATTAATCGAAGTTGAAAAGAAATTGAAAGACCTGATTTCAACCGCGAATAAGATCGAGTTGTCTACTGAAGAACTGATGGAGATGATGAAAGTAATGGAGGGAGAGCAATAATGAATGCTTTAACCATCACTGGATTAAACAAGGATATGGGACGATTCAGATTGAAAGATATTACGCTAAACATCAGGAAAGGATATATCACTGGGATGATAGGCGAGAACGGTGCAGGAAAATCCACTTTAATTCAGCATATATTGTCATTGAAGAAACAGGATGAGGGGCAGATTAGCATATTGGGCCAAGACCTCGAGACGGAAAGGGAAGCACTGCTGAACCGCATTGGAGTGGTTATGTCGGAAAACTATCTCCCTCAAAATATCAGCCCGAAAAAACTTAATAAACTTTTGGCAGTCTACTATAAAAATTGGCGGCCCGATAAATTCTTTAGCTTTTTGAAACGATTCAACATAGATGAAGCAAGCAAAATAAAATACTTTTCCACCGGGGAAAAAGCGAAGCTTTCCATTGCTGTTGCGTTGAGCCATGAGGCTGAACTACTGATTTTAGATGAACCAACTTCAAACCTTGACCCGACATTCAGGAGAGAATTGCTAGATATTTTGCAGACACTCATGATGGAAGAAAATACAACTATACTCTTCAGTACCCACATTACCACAGATCTCGAGAAAATTGCCGACTATATCGTAATGATAGATGAAGGGGAAATAGTGTTTGATATGGAGAGAGAAGTACTTTTTGACTCCTATAAAAAAGTGAAGGGAGACCTTCAAATTATCGAAGATGCGGATGAACTATTAATCGGTACAACTACGAATGCACTCGGTTTTGAAGCAATGACAAGAGAACATCAAGCCCTTGAAGAGCTCTATGGAAATAAAGTGTTAATTGAAAATCTGACTATAGAAGAAATTATGTACTTCTTAAAAAATACGAAAAGAGGGGTAGATAATGAATAAGCAACTCTATTTGAATATGTTCTTGTCCAAGTGGATATGGTATTTCGGCATGTCCGTAATCTTTATAAATCTTTTCACCACGATTTTCATATCAGATTATAAAGAAGTACTAATGCCGTTCATCGATTTGTTAAATATTATTGCAGTACTTTACACAACTTCGAGTTATCTGAGCATCCATCATATGATGAAGCAGGATGGCAACCATCACTTCTACTTTTCACTGCCTAACACGAAAAGAAATATCATCACAGGCGACTATCTTTACTATATACTCATGATGGCTTTGACAACCGCTATTTTTGGCAGTTACATGACGCTTACTCAGACCACCTATTATGCATATGGTTTTGTAATGTTAATGGGTATAAGCCTTATAATGATGAGCTTTTATTATCTTGGCTTTGCAAAGTATTGGCTGCGATATCTGTTTACTGGATATTTTATATATGGGGTCCCTATGGTGTTGACATGGTTATTTCATTTTATGCCCCTGGTCAATATCAGTCAGATGGACAAGAATATGCCGGGAATGAATTTTTATCTCTATCACTTACCAGTCTATACTATCGTTTTCGCCATAATGCTACTCATCCTCAGCTATGTAATTAACCTCCAGAACATAAGGAAATATGATATGGCATAATATTTCTTCGAAGAGTTTTTTGCAACGATTGTTAAAGGTATCTTTCCTGTCAGTATACTATGTTCCAATCAGTTGATTTATGTGGCACAAAAAAGTCCCGGCAACCAATTTAAGTTGTCCGGGACACTTTGCTGTGTTATTTATTTGCCGCTTCTTCTTTGGCTTTACGTTCTTTTTCGTAATGTTCTTCAGCCAGTATATCGATTTCCTTCTTGAGCTCATCGACCATCGTTTCTTCCGGCACTTTTCTGACTGTCTTACCGTGCATGAAAAGAAGTCCTTCCCCACGGGCACCTGCTATACCGATATCCGCTTCGCGAGCTTCGCCTGGTCCGTTTACTGCACAACCAAGTACCGCCACTTTAAGCGGTGCCTTGATGGATGAAATATATTCTTCCACTTCATTCGCGATTGAAATCAAGTCGATCTCGATACGGCCACATGTCGGGCATGCAATGAGAGTGGCTGCGTTACTTGCCAGACCGTAGCTTTTCAGAAGTTCTCTTCCGACTTTGATCTCTTCAACAGGATCGGCAGATAGGGATATGCGCATCGTATTGCCGATGCCGCGTGAAATGATGGCACCGAGTCCCGCAGAACTTTTCACAGTACCGGCAAATAGGGTACCACTCTCAGTGATGCCGAGGTGCAGCGGATAATCAAATGCTGCTGCCGCTTTCTCATACGCTTCTATCGCCAAGTTGACGTCTGAGGCCTTCATGGAGACGATGATATCGTGGAAATCAAGGTCTTCCAAGATCTTGATGTGGTGCAGGGCACTCTCCACCATGCCGTCGGCTGTCGGATAACCGTATTTTTGAATGATGTGTTTCTCAAGACTTCCGGCATTGACGCCGATGCGGATCGGGATGCCTTTCGCTTTACACGCCTTCACCACTTCTTCGACTCTCTCCCGGCGTCCGATATTGCCTGGATTGATGCGGATTTTATCTGCGCCGCCTTCTACAGCGAGAAGGGCGAGCTTATAGTCAAAATGGATGTCCACAACGAGTGGAATATTGATCTGTTTTTTTATTTCTGGAATGGCGAGTGCATCTTCCTCTTTAGGACATGCAACACGTACTATCTGGCATCCTGCTTCTTCAAGACGATTGATTTCTGCGACTGTCGCTTCGACATCATGTGTCTTTGTCGTCGTCATGCTTTGGATGATGATCTGATCGGAACCGCCGATCGTCAAATCGCCAACCTTTACAGGTCTTGTATTAGTACGATGTGTTATTTGGGACATAATCAAGCTCCTCATGTATATGATGATACTCTAAATCACTAGCAATTATACTAGAAACCGGCCAGAAATGTAAATGTAATGCCTACTGATTACGTTTTCATGACCGGCAGTTTCCTGAAGTAATGGATATAGAACGGCAACGTCAAAAGATATAGGGACCAGAGCATGCTTCCCGAAAGCAGCTCGACTAGAGCCATCGGCAAGAGGATGAACGCAGTTGCAAAGGAAATGAATTTGTACCAGTTCATAAAGCGCGATTTCCGTTTCAGCAATGCCGAAGATGTATGGAAGAGATAGGCAAGGATCGACATGAAGATGACGCTAAAGAACATGACCACAAATATAAAGAAGACCACATATACTGACACGTAGAAATAAAGGCTTGAAGATTGTTGGGATATGAAAGTCTTGAGCCCCTCATCATCCTTGACGTCGCCGATATAGGAATAGTCGAACCCAGTGTTTTGCACATCACGGATGTATATGCCGTCTTTTACGAAACCGATCAGAACATTGCGATCTTCTACTGAATCGGTGGCGACTTCACTGCTGAAAAGGACATCATTCCCTTTTATTGACACAGTTTCATCCTCACCGACGTATTGGCCATCTACAATGGAGAATTCCGGAATTTCCGATTCGATGTCTGCAAGTCCAGCCGCAGCATTGGCACTTTGAAAAAGCGCAATGATGTTCGGCAATGCGATAAGCAATGAGATGACGAATATATTCAACAGCATGTGTTTGAAGTTTGCCGTTCTAAAAAGCGGGTATTTCTCAAATGTAAGCAGACGCTTGTAAAAAGTGAACAGTTTCATCTTGTAACGCTTCCTTTTGTACTAATGTATTGTAGTGCAGGCGTCACTCAGCCCTTAGGCTGAATAATCCATACCAATGTGCAATACATTTGTCATTTTATCATTGAATTGATATATTTGGTATGTAAACAAATCACTATGGAGGGGAATTTACTATGGCTTTTGAACTACCAGAACTACCTTATGCATATGATGCGTTGGAACCACACATCGATAAAGAAACGATGGAAATCCACCATACAAAGCATCATAACACCTATGTAACTAAACTCAATGACGCTGTCAAAGGCACAGACCTTGAAAGCAAGTCCATTGAAGACATCATTAAAATCTGGATTCAGTTCCTGAAGACAAGAAAACAGCAGTGAGAAACAATGGTGGCGGACACCTTAACCACTCACTATTCTGGGAGCTCCTCACTCCAGAAACAAAAGAACTCTCTGGTGAACTCAAAGACGCAATCGAATCCAAATTCGATTCTGTAGACAAATTCAAAGAAGAATTTGAAGCAGCAGGTGCTGGACGCTTCGGTTCCGGCTGGGCTTGGCTCGTTGTAAACAATGGTGAGCTCGAAATCGTATCTACACCTAACCAGGACAACCCAGTAACAGACGGCAAGGCACCTATCCTCGGTGTTGACGTTTGGGAACATGCCTACTACCTGAAATACCAAAACAAACGTCCAGAATACTTGAAAGCTTTCTGGAACGTCGTCAATTGGGATAAGGTAAGCGAATTGTACAGCAATGCTAAATAATTCCAAGCAATGGGAATGGGACGGGCAACCGTCCCTTTTTTGATTTCCAGAACCAAAGATTCCATAATGTGATAGAATGACATTACATATTTTTCAGGTAAAAGAGGATGAGTTTTATTGAAAAGAGCCAAAACCAAGAGTCTTGAAACCATAAATAATCAAGTGATGAAATCCAGGATAAACATAATCATGCTGATCGTCTTCCTTCTTTGCCTGGCACTCATATTCCGCATAGGTTATCTGCAGATCGTCAAAGGGGATATGTACCAGGAAGAGGTGGAGAATGCCCAGTATGTAGAGATCAACCAAAATGTGCCGCGCGGTGAAATATACGACCGGAATGGCAACTTGCTTGTCGGCAATGCTTCCAAGAAAGCCATCTATTTCACCCGTCACCGGAATATGTCCTCCGGTGAAATAATGGATGTCGCCCTGAAGTTATCGGATTACATCGAGATGGATACTGAAAACATCTCCCTTAGGGATAAACAGGATTATCTGATCAACCGTTATCCGGAAGAAGTAGAAAAGATAATGAAAAAAGAACAGACCTTACTCGATAATGGCAATATTTCACAAAAACAGTTCAATGAAGAGTTATATAGGCAAATCGATGACCAACAGCTATCAGACATTCTGTCAGAAGAAGATCTCAACACGATCGCCGTCTTCGTCGAGATGGTCAACGCCCGGGAACTCAATCCTGTAGTCGTTAAGAGTGAGGACGTGACCGAGTCCGAGTTCGCGGCCGTGAATGAGTCGCTTGATTCATTGGAAGGCATTTCCACCGGGATGGACTGGGAACGTGAATATCCGTATGACTCCACCCTTAAGACCGTTCTCGGAGAAGTATCCTCATCAGAAGAAGGGTTGCCAAAAGAACTGCTCGATTACTATATGGCAAGGGGATATTCGCGTAATGACAGAGTAGGTAAAACCTACCTTGAATACCAATATGAAAATGTTCTGCGCGGTGAAAAGGCACAGGTTAAATATTCCACCGACAAATCAGGTAAAATACTTAAGCAGGAAACGGTCAAGAAGGGGGAGCCGGGCGATGACCTGTATCTCACCATCGATATCGAACTTCAACTTGAACTTGAAGAGATTGCCGAACATCACCTCACATCCCTCAGAAAGATGGCTGAGGAAGTGGCGGCACGCAATAATAGGACCGGGGAACTCGATTACACGATCATCCCGGAATATTTGAACACAGTTGTTCTTGTCGTGCAGGACCCGAATAATGGGGATGTGCTGGCCATGGTCGGAAAACAGCTCGATGAAAATGGTGAAATCGTCGATTACCATTATGGTGCGCTTACCTCAACCTATCCGGTAGGTTCCTCCATAAAAGGTGCCACAGTCACAACCGGCTATCAAAATGACATCATCGAGCCGGGGAAGTGATGATCGATGAGCCCCTTAATTTTGCAGGGATGATACAAAATCTTCATTCTTCAACCGCGACAGCAAAGTTGCGATAGATGACCAGGAAGCGCTGATGGTCTCTTCCAACGTCTACATGATGAAGATCGCCATGGGGCTGGCAGATTTCAGCTATACACCGGGAATGTCATTGCCGACGGATATTACAGGTGGCGCGAACAAATTGAGGAATGGCTTGAATCAATTCGGCCTCGGGGTGTCGACGGGCATTGATCTGCCGAACGAAGCCACCGGGCTCAGTCCGGATCTGACAAACAACCCATCAAATTTATTATCCCTATCCATCGGACAGTATGACACGTATTCTGCACTCCAACTGTCCCAGTACATGTCCACCATTGCAAATGGCGGAAACAGGGTTGGACTTCATATGGCAAAAGAAGTGCGCAGTGGAGATGCCAACGGGGAAGGGACACTGCTGCAATCCTTCGATGGCAAAGTGCTGAATACTGTACTGTATTCTCCAGAAGAGCTGGAGCAGATCCATAAAGGGTTCTATGATGTGTTCAACACGCATGACACCGCAACGAATCGATACGGCACCGGCTGGGATGCCTATCATGAGCTCGAACCAAAGGCTGCAGGCAAGACTGGTACGGCCGAGACAGAATTTGAAGGAATAGAGGTCCTGAACCAGACATATACAGGCTACGCGCCGTATGATGATCCGGATATGGCATTCGCCGTCATCTTCCCGAATATGCCCTATACGGTTCCTTTCTTCCCTGGACAGTACTTAGGCCGCGATGTCGTCAATAAGTATTATGAACTCTATTATGAGCAGTCACCTAAACCGAATTATCAATATAATACAGATACTTTTTATCCGAAACTCGTGTACGGACAGTAAGGCACCTTTAAAGGTGCCTTATTTTTTGGATTTATAGTGCTTGAGATGGCGGTGTATAATAGTTATTGCAACTGACGGCTTTTGATTTGACGGTGGAATGATTATAATGAAAGATAGAAATGAAATGCGGAAAGAGAGGCTTTTGAAATGAATAAGAAAGATATGCGAAAAGAGATGATGGACAGGCTGGCTTCGCTCGATCCTTCTGACAAGAAGCGCAAGGAGGAAACTTTAAAAACCAAGCTACTTGAATATATCAGTCAATTGAACATCACTTCAGTCGGCATCGTGCTGTCGATGCCGCACGAAATGGATACCGATGGCATCATCAGTCAATTGAAATCGCAAGGAATAGAAATCTATACACCCGTATGCAACTACGACCAGAAAGTGATGAACTTCTGCGAGTTCTCTTCTTTTGATGCGGTTGTAAAAGATGAAAAGGGATTGAGGTGCCAGAGGATGCCGAGCGCGTCAACAATGCACCTGGTCTCATCCTGGTCCCAGGCCTCATCTATTCTCAAACCGGCTACCGGATCGGATATGGGGGCGGGTATTATGACAAGTTTCTGGCAAACTATACCGGCCTGAAAGTATCATTACTTTTTGAAGAGCAGCTTGGTGAAGTCATTGTCGAACCCCATGATATCCCTGTAGATATATTGATTACACCAGAGCGTACGATAGATGCAGCAGAGAAGAGAAATGAAGATGCCTGATATATGGCGCACCGCCTACGAAGTGACCCGTTATACAGATTATACGTTTTACGATTTCGACCAGAGTCGTGAAGTGATATGGCTTAAAAACGATAAAAAAGCGAGTATGATGTGCCTGCATGCCACAAATGTAGACACATCATCTGAGGACGCCGTCGACTATATACTACACCGCCTGTTTATCCGCGGTCAGCATGGGGTGGTGCGTCATGTTGAAAGTTATTATCCTGATGCGGACGGGGCGTCCGAACGATTCGAAGCGGATGGCGTAGAGATTACCCACGAGGGGATCAAAGACTACGGCACTCTGATCGATAATCCTTTCTATAGATTAGACTTGAAATATAAACAATCCAAGCCTGCCGCGCATTACCAGAAACGATTGTTGAGCCGGCATCCTTTTGAACGCTATATGATCCGCTTCACTCCGATGACATATTTATTGACCGCAATCAATCTGGTTGTGTTCCTGCTCAATCTCATCCTTATCCATATAGTCGGTTCCTTCCAGCTTACAGAGCAGCTGGCTGTCAGCCACTCTGCAGTGGTTTCCGGGGATTTATACAGACTTTTGAGCAGCAGCTTCCTGCACGTCACCGTCGAGCATTTCCTGTTTAACATCTTTGCTTTATTCATAGCCGGAAAATTCATAGAAGTGCTCTATGGAAAGTGGCGCTTGGCCATCGCCTATGTATTGACAGGCATACTATCAAGTCTCTTTTCACTGGTGTTCATCACTGAAGGGGCTTCCCTCGGCGCGAGTGGGGCAGTATACGGCCTGATCGGCATTCTGATTGTACATCTGTTGATCAGAGGTAAAATCGACTTGAAGCTGCTTCTGCAGGTCGCCATTTTATTTGTGGTATTATCATTCATCTCCCAAATCATGGCGAACATCAATCATTATGCGCATTTCGGTGGACTTCTGCTTGGGGGATTGCTTGGCATACTGTTTAACCGTCAATATTTCAAACGGGTGTGGGCCATAGCATCCATTTCTCTGCTGGTGTTAATTGCAGCAGTCTCATATTTTATGGTGATGGGCTCGGACGCAGAACCGTCGCATAACCAGGAAGCAATGTCGAAGCTTCAAGCCGGGGACTATGGTGCAGCACTTGGCATCGTCACTGAAGCGGTTAATGAAGGTGATGATACAGCAGGTACCTACCACGTACTCGGACTTATTGCTGAGTACACGGGAGACTATGACCTTGCTGAACAGTACCATGAGAAAAGCTTTGAGATGAATCCGAAACATGAGTGGGCAGTGAAGCACAAGCTGCTTAAACTCAGAAAGGATAAAGACTATGAAGCCATGGGCCGAATTCTGGACGACTTGAACATTAAGAGAATTAAAGACGAAGAATTGAGGCTCATCACCAAGGAGTATTATGGAAATGAATAAGGATCTAAACCACATCAACCAACTGCTGAGACGTTTTGGCATATATGTATATGATAGGGATAGGAGCAATATGCTCCTTATGATGGAAATGGAAATCAAGGAATTATACAAGGCCGGGCTGCTCGATAAGAAAGAATATGCCGAAGCCCTGTTGATTCTAAGACACAGAAAGGACGGCTGAGCATGGATAATATATTGGCGGCAGATATAGGGGTACGACCTGCAAACTAGGATTATTTTCGGATGATGTGGAATTGCTCCATAAATGGGAAATTCCAACAGAAACACTGCCAGACGGGGCAGGATACTGGAAGATATCTATGAAGCTTTCATAAAAGAGACCGCGAATCATGGCTTGGACTTGACGGATATTGCTGGTGTCGGTCTCGGAGTCCCAGGCCCGGTTGATTTTAAAAATGGCATTATAAACGGTGCGATCAACTTGAATTGGGATGGTAAAAAGCCAATTTCATATGAATTTGAGAAGATGAGCGGCATCCCAACAATCGTGGATAACGATGCCAATGTTGCAGCGCTCGGTGAGCAGCATAAAGGAGCTGGAAGCGGGTATGACGATGTGGTCATGGTGACGCTCGGTACAGGAGTTGGAGGCGGTATCGTCGTCAACGGCCTGCTTGCTCATGGTCATGGAGGCGCTGCAGGCGAGATCGGCCATCTTAACGTTGATACGAAGAGGAGGTTCCAATGCAACTGTGGCAAGAAAGGGTGTCTTGAGAAGGTGGCCTCTGCCACAGGTATTGTGAACCTTGCCAGACATCATTTTCACAATGGTGTGGAAACCACACTCTCTAAAGCCCTGGAAGAAGGCACGGTAACATCCGCGGCTGTCGTTGAAGCGGCAAAGGTCGGGGACACGCTCGGCATGAAGGTACTTGACGAAGTCGCCGGGTTCATTGGCCTTGCGTTGAGTGATATATCCGTCCTCACCAACCCGAACTACATCATAATCGGTGGCGGCGTCAGCCGGGCCGGTGAGATCCTTATGGAGAAGATACGGGAGCATTATAAGCGCCTTACGTTTCCACCAGCCTATGAAAATACTGAGATCGTCTTTGCTGAACTCGGTAACGATGCAGGAATATACGGAGCCGCACGGCTCGTGAAACAATTTTTAACATAAAAAAAGCAGCCAAGGCTGCTTTTTTTTATTAGAGGAAATCGCTGATGCTGTAGCTTTCGGAAAAACCGAAATTGTCTGATGTGATGATGCGTTTTGCGACGTAGGCAGCGACTTTCGGTGGATATAGACGATTGGAAGATTTATGCTTTCTGAAGGTTTCAAGGTCCGGGAACTCTTCAGGGTCCGCAGAACGGATTTCCCCCTGCATATCCGTATCGACAACTCCGGGCCTGTAGGTGGCGGTGAATATCGGGTAGTCCAACCGATCCATCTCTTGGCGTAGAACATCACTCACCATATTTACTGCCGCTTTAGAACTGCAATATGCTGACCAACCTTCCATCGGATTTAAAGCAGCGCCACTGGAAACCGTAAGGATGCGTTTCGCAGCTTGAATGTCACTAAAGGCATTGACATAGCCTTTCATCAACAGTGCTGGGGCCAGTACATTGATTTTATAGTTTTTCATGAATCCTTGAGCATCCATGTTCGCAATGGAATGAACCGGCCCTACGATGCCTGCATTGTTGATCAAGTATATCTCGTCCCCTTTTTCCGGCGAGATGGAATTGAATATTTCAGGCAACATCTCTTCCAATTTCTGTTCATCCAGGAAATCCACATGAAATTCTTTATAAAGCTCAACATCCGTTTCGACTTTGGAACGGGAGATGCTGATAATCCGATCTTCCCTGAAGATGTCAAGCATAGCATGGCCAAGGCCACGGCTTGTTCCGGTTATAAATACATATCTCATACTAAACGCTCCTTTTATTCAGTTACTGATGATTATAGAGTCAACTGAAATATTTGTAAAATGCTGAAATGCAGATAAATGAATAAATATACTTGATTACGAATGTTTATAATGATATTATTTAAATTATTCTAAAGACGAGGGGATGTATGAAGATGAATGAAAAAGTAGTATTGGCCTATTCAGGCGGTTTGGATACAAGTGTGACAATTCAGTGGTTTATAGATAAAGGATACGATGTTGTGGCGTTGTGCCTAGATGTCGGAGAAGGAAAAGACTTAGATAAGGTCCAACAAAAAGCTCTGGATATGGGGGCGATTGAATCATATGTGATAGATACTACAAAAGAGTTTGCAGACGACTTCGTTTCTTATGCAATTTATGCAAATTCTATGTATGAAGGAAAATATCCACTAGTATCTGCATTGAGTCGCCCTTTAATCTCCAAGAAACTCGTGGAAGTTGCACACCAATCCAATGCAGACTATGTCGCCCATGGTTGCACAGGTAAGGGCAACGACCAAGTCCGCTTTGAAGTGGCCATCAAAAGCCTTGATCCTGCACTTAAGGTTCTTGCACCAGTACGTGAATGGACATGGAGTAGGGAAGAGGAGATCGATTATGCCAAAGAAAAGCAGATTCCCATCCCGGTAAACCTCGACTCGCCTTATTCGATAGACCAGAATCTGTGGGGCAGGAGCAATGAATGCGGTGTGCTTGAGGATCCTTGGGCCAAGCCACCGGAAGATGCATATGATCTGACCAGAAACATCAAGGAAACCCCTGACGAAACGGAAGAACTTGTACTGCATTTTGAAAATGGACTGCCAAAAGCCCTCAATGGTGTGTTCTACGAGTTGGATGAACTGATCATCAAATTGAATGAGATTGCCGGAGTCCACGGTATCGGGAGGATAGACCATGTCGAAAACAGGCTCGTTGGTATCAAATCACGCGAAGTGTATGAGACACCAGGTGCGAAGGTGATCCTTACAGCGAAGCACGACCTTGAAACGATCACATTGACAAAAGACATTGCGCACTTCAAACCATCCATCGAGCAGAAATTCACAGAGCAGATCTATAACGGGCTGTGGTTCTCCCCATTGTCGGAGTCCCTCAGGAAAATGCTTAAAGACATGCAGCAGCCAGTTAACGGCGAAGTGCGCCTTGAACTGTACAAAGGCAATGTGACGGTCACCGGCAGGCGTTCCGACAACAGCTTGTATGATGAAAAACTTGCAACCTATACCAATGAAGATGCTTTCAATCAAGATGCTTCTGTAGGGTTCATTGAAATTTTCGGATTGCCGACCAAAGTAAAGGCGATGCTTGATAACGGTGTGAAACTTTATGACTAAAAAGGCATGGGGCGGAAGATTCCAAGGCGAGTCACTGGGTTGGGTGGAAGCATTCAATGCTTCCATCCATTTTGACAAGATACTCATCGAGAAAGATATAGAAGGTAGTATTGCACATGCAACCATGCTGGAGAAGAAGGGGATTTTAAGCGAAGACGAAGCAGAACAGATCATCTCCGGGTTAAAGGCGGTGATGGAGGATTTCAATGCGGGGCGGATGGAACTGTCCGTACAGCATGAAGACATCCATATGAATGTCGAACGCGCACTGATCAATAAAATCGGGAGGTGGGCGGCAAACTGCACACAGGGAGAAGCCGTAATGATCAGGTGGCGACAGATATGCATCTATACATCAAAGAACAAGTAGAACATATTATAGAAAGCATCAATAGTCTAAAAAAGACCATACTCGCACTTGCCGAGGAAAATATCCATGTCATCATGCCTGGCTACACTCACCTTCAAAGGGCACAGCCAGTCCTCTTTTCGCATCATATCATGGCATATTTCTGGATGCTGCAAAGGGATGGGGAGCGCTTCAGGGAGTCATTGAAGCGCATCGATCTATCACCGCTTGGAGCGGGGGCAATCAGCGGCACGACATTCGATATTGATCGCGAGATGACCGCCGACCTCCTTGGCTTTTCCGATATATACCAAAACAGTATGGATGCCGTCAGTGACCGTGACTATATCATTGAAACCCTTTCAAATATCAGCCTCGTGATGATACATCTGTCGAGGTTATCGGAAGAAATCATCTTCTGATGAGCGAAGAAGCGAATTTCATTCAGCTGTCCGACCAATTCACTACCGGGAGCTCCATGATGCCACAGAAGAAGAATCCTGACATGGCAGAACTGATCCGCGGAAAAAGCGGACGGACGACCGGTGCCCTGATGGGCATGTTGATGTTGGTCAAAGGCCTCCCCTTGACCTATAATAAAGACCTTCAGGAAGATAAAGAAGGAATATTTGATGCAGTGACGACTGTTTTGGGGTCCCTAGAGATAATGAACGGCATGTTGGAGACTCTGTCCATAAATGAGGAAGTGCTGGAGGAGACGGTATCAGAAGATTTTTCAAATGCTACAGAACTGGCTGATTATCTGGTGCAGAAGGGAGTGCCTTTCAGAAAGGCTCATGAAGTGGTGGGGAAACTTGTTTTAAAGTGCATCCATTCCGGCAAGTACCTCAAAGATCTTAGCCTAGAGGAATTCAAGCAACATCACTCTTCAATAGAGGACGACATCTATGATCAACTCTCCCCCGCACATCAGTTGACAGAAGGAACAGCCGGGGTGGCACCGGCACAGAGGCAGTAATCGCACAGATGAAACGTGCCGAAGCACTACTGAAATGACAAAAAAGGCAAATCCTCTAGAGGATTTGCCTTTTTTATATAAACGGTCCAGCCTAGTGCCCGAGGTCTGGATAACCGTATGTAAATATAGTCGCGATTGCGAAGAAACCAAAAGTGGCAACTGTTGCTAGACTGAAAAGTACCGCCAACAGATTTTTATTTTTGACTGCCGCCACCAATCCCCATATACCGACGATTGAAATCATCAGCATCAGCAGGGAAAAAGTATTGATCCCGATGTGGATCGTTACGCCGCCAATTTCAAACAGCTCACCCGTATCAATGAATGGCATGATGCTCAACCTCCCATAATCTCTTTATTCTCATATATATTGTATAATTAAAAATGTACTTTGTCGAGGAGATTTTAAGGAGGATCATTTATGGAAATAAGAACTTTACCCCTTGGGCCATTGGAAACGAATTGTTATCTGCTGCGTGAAGGAGAAGAGGTACTGATCGTCGATCCATCTGGAGAGCCTGAAAAGATCAAGGAGGCTATCGGGTTGGATCAGACCGTCAAAGGGATTTTGCTGACCCACGCCCATTTCGATCATATCGGAGCACTCGAAGATATCGCCAATCATTATGATGCTAAAACCTGGATGGGGCGCCCAGAAGCTTGAGTGGCTTGCCGACCCGGCAAAGAATGGGTCGGCCAAGTATACGGACATGGGCTTGCCTATTATAACAGCCGATATACAGCCAATACCTCTAGAAGAAGGTCGTCATTCGATTGGTAAGTTTGAGTTCGAGGTCCTTTATACACCGGGCCATTCACCTGGAAGCTTAAGCTATCTTTTTAACGACTTCATCGTTTCAGGTGATGTCCTGTTCAACGGTGGGATAGGAAGGACAGATTTATATCAAGCAGACCATAGCACCTTGATCGACAGCATCCGCAGCAAGATGTATATGCTCGATGATGAGATCGTTGTATACCCAGGGCACGGCCCGGAGACCACCATCGGGTATGAAAAGAAGACAAATCCTTTTGTGAGGAAATAGAAAAAGGACCGTACAGATTTGAATCTGTACGGTCCTTTTAAACATGATCAACCAAATCTCGGCTCGAGTAAAAATGTAGTGAAGTACGTAAAACCTACAAAGAAAAGGACGAGGTATGCAGCAAAAACGTACATGTACATCCTTTCTGTCAATTTCATGTAACCGAGGAGAATGAAGAATCCGGTTTGCGCGAGAAACAGCAATGTCATCGCCATCATGTCACCGACATAGAAGAGGATTGCAAATACACCAGTCCAAAAGCCGAGTGTCTTGAATACTTTATCCATAAGAACAGTCCTTTCATCCTTACTTTACATATCATAGTCAATTATAAATAAAGAAGATATTAAAGTAAATACTAAATAAATCAAATGGTTTGGAATCCATTTCCATTATTCACTATTATACAACAAAAACTATGCCAATAAGGGGAAATTCATCAATTTATTTCAGAAAAGATCAATTCCTTCACTTTTACCCATATATAAGGTGGAGGTGAAGAATGAAAAAGCTTATAGAAACGATTTTAAAAGATGCAATGCTTGAGGAGGCCACGGATGTCCACTTGACATCTGAAGGTGAAATGGCGCATGTGAGGATCCGTTGCCTCGGAAAGATGCAGCTGCTCGAAGTGATCGACATTGAAGTCTATAGGCGAGCCATCAACTATCTGAAATTCATTGCAGATCTCGACATCAACGAACATCGTGTCCCGCAGAGTGGCCGCACCGCAATCCTGATTGATGAAGAAGTCGTCAACCTCAGGGTCAGTACACTACCAGTCTCGCTTATGGACGAAGTGGTCGTCATACGAATCCTCAACCTGATGGAAGATAAGGCATCGAATGAACTATTCAGCACCACTTCTGAATACGACTTCTTCCAGGACTACATCAACCGGCAGCAAGGTCTGATTCTGTTCACAGGTCCCACCGGTTCCGGGAAATCGACACTGATGCATCGGTTGATCAGGGAGGTCGCAGCAAGAGGGGAACGGCAAATAATCAGCATTGAAGACCCGATTGAATATGAGCAGGAAGGGATTGTACAGGTTGAGATCAATGAAAAAGCACAAATCGACTACGAGCCTCTGCTAAAAGGTGTGTTGAGGTGTGACCCGGATGTCATAATGTTCGGGAGATAAGGGATGCTAATATCGCGTCCAACCTACTTAGGGCAAGTTTATCGGGACACCTTGTATTCAGTACATTCCACAGCAAATCTGCTGTGGCCGCACTCAGTCGCCTTAAAGATTTTGGGCTCTATGATGAAGAGATGATACAAAGTATCTCATTGATCATAAACCAGCGTCTCATCCATACTCAAAAAGGATCTTATATCATTTATGAAACGCTTGGAAATACAGAGATACAAGAGTTTTTGAAGACCGGTTCCGTTGTTTATGGGACACTGCACGACCGCCTGATCCTTATGCTTGATGAAGGGGGCTGAATGCGGATGAGTTTAGGTTTTACGAGGATAAATTCAAATAAACTCGGCAAATATGATGCCCACTTTCTGATCAAGCTCGCTGATTTGCTTGAAACTGGCTTCACTATGCAGCAGTCACTGCTTTTCCTGTTGGAACAATATGATGTGCTGAAACCAAAAGATCGACTGCAGATGATAGAGGCCGTCCGAGAAGGAAAAAGCCTTGGAAAATTACTTAAGGATATGGGATATGGCAATTCAGTCATTATCCAAATTGCATTTTCTGAAATACATGGGAAAGTATTGGAGACGTTGCGGGAATCTGCAAGGTATATCGAATACGTGAGGAATACGCGTTCGAAACTGCTTAAGGCGTTGCAGTATCCTTTGTTGCTGATAACAATCTTTGTAGGGCTTCTATTGACCCTCAATTTTACAGTCATCCCCCAATTCAAAAGCCTTTACAGTGCCATGGGCACACAATCTCAAGGGATTGTGGCACTGCTCATCAAAGCGCTTGATGCGTTGCCTATAGCACTCCTGGTGTGCTTTATAACCGGAGTTGTGGCTTGTATTGCTATATCAGCTATCTTTTCCATCAAGGACGTGGCATTGAAATCTCGTATATTTACCAAGATACCTTTAGTGAATTATTTTTTTACCGGCTATCAGACATATAGGTTTTCACGGGAGTTCGGCTATTTTCTGAATAATGGACTTGAAGTGAAGGAGATTCTTGACCTTTTCATTCATCAGGAAATAAATGGCTATCTAAGATATATGTCGGAGTCCATAAAGGATGGCTTGATGAATGGTGAAAGCCTGTCACTTGTCCTGGGCGAGGTAGAATTGCTTGATGCCAAATTGGCTGTGTTCGTCAGTCACGGCGAACAGAACAGCAGCGTCGGCAAGGAGCTTATCATGTTCAGCGAATACACGTTGGAGCGTCTTATCATGTATGTGGAAAATATAACGAAGAAGATACAACCCGTAATCTTCGCAATACTCGGAGTCCTCATCATCTGCTTATATCTGATTATAATACTACCGATATTCCAGATGATGTCTGCGATAAACTAGGAGGAAACAGATGAAAAAATATTTTAAAGGAAAAATGAAGGCAAACGGTGAAGAAGGATTTACTCTGATTGAAATGCTGTTGGTGCTACTGGTCATATCAGTGCTGATCATACTGATCATTCCGAACATAGCGGCCCAAAGTGCAAACGTCCAGGACACAGGATGTGAAGCGCAAGTAAGGATGGTCCAGAGCCAAGTGGAATCCTATACATTGAACGAGGGCGCGCCGCCTGCTTCAATCAATGCACTCGTACCTGAGTATTTGACCGACGACCAAGTTACATGTGCGAACGGAGACACCATTGCCGTCACCAATGGCAAAGCAGCACGCACGCCATGATGGTTTTACGCTTCTTGAAATGATGCTGACATTATTCATCGTCAGCATCATATTGCTTATTGGCGTAGTCAGTATACCTGACTACGAAGCAGGCGGGACAGAAGGGGACATAGAACGGATAAGCCATTTCTTCTATAACGCCCAGACGGAGGCGATGGCTTCAAAATCTTATAATATTGTCGATATCGACCGTGCCGGCAACACTTTTCATCTACGTAGCCGGGATGGCAATATACTTAATTCCTATACACCTGAGTGGTGCCAGCTCAATTCAGGCGGGCTCGAGCGCATCATCTTTAAGCCAGATGGTGATGCGAACAAGTTCGGCACCATAAGTTTAGACTGTCCAGGTTCTTCTGTAAGATTCATTTTCCAGATTGAGAGGGGGCGGTTCCGTGTCGAATGAAAAAGGGTTCATGCTGATTGATGGACTGCTTGCGATGCTGTGCCTCAGTATCATTGCCGTCACTCTGGTGCCGGCAGTCATTACAATTCAAACTACAGCCGAAGAAACGCAGATCCAACTGGAATTACATCGGACGCTATACATTGAGTTACTCTCCTACGATGATCGGGAGACATTCATCAGTCAGACCGAGAACTGGGTTGTCGAAGGAGGCAGAATATGTGGCAAAGCGAGCGGAGAATGCATCAAAATCAAAAAATGATTCAGGATTCACTTACCTAGAAGTACTTGTCAGCTTGGGCATCGCTACTTTTATAATGGCTCTATTGCCTTCATTACTCGCGCTATTCAATTATGAAGAAGAGGAAATGGAGTTCGAACATGATTTTTTCATAATCGATATCAGCCAGTCATATAAGGATAGTACAGCCACTGATTATGAGCCGAGCCAGGAATCCATTGTTTTCATGGATAAGACAACTAAAGTACGCTATAGAAGACATGGCTCGAGAATCATTAAGACAGTGGGGGACAAAGGTTACGTTACGGTAATGTTCAATGTCACCGAATTTAAGGTTGAAGAGACGGATGAGTCCATCATCCTCTCGTTTCTCGGGAAGGGAATGGAAAATGAAGAACAGATTACATTTATCAAATGAAGGTTTCTTCAGCTTCTCGATGTATATTGTATTGATATATATGGCAGGCGTGTACTATCATTATCATAACCGCTTCATGATGATCATTGAAATACAATCCAATTTCATCGAAATCTATAATACGCGGATACAAGATATACTGGGGTGAGGATATGATCCTTATAGGCTTTATGGGGAGCGGGAAGACTACGGTCGCAAAATTGCTTGGTGCACATATGGAAAGGGAAGTCCGTGACCTTGATGAAGAAATCGTAAAATCCTCAGGGATGACCATCCCCAAATATTTGCAGCTGAAGGTGAGACAGGTTTCAGGCTACGTGAATATGATGTCCTAAAAGCACTGCCTAAGCAGGACATTCTTGCGACAGGCGGAGGCGTGGTGACGTATGCAGCCTCAAGAAGGCTTCTTATGGAGATGGATCAGCCGATCATCTATCTTCATGCAGATTTTCCAACGCTTTATAATAGGATCCGTGAGGATATGAACAGACCTTTAGTAAAAGATAAGGCATCGGTGAAGAAACTATACGAAGAACGTCTTGATCTATACCGCAGCACTTCAGCAATTGAGATCGATGCCACTTCAACCCCAAAAACCGTCGTCGATCAGATAATGCAGACCCTTTAATGCACTTTCCTAGACAATGAATTAAAGCGCTTGCTATTTTCTAAAAATTGGGGTTATAATGTAGTCGTAAAGACAATTAAAAATTTGCGAATGAACAATGCTCGAGAGAACGAGTTATCGTCGCCGAAGGAGCAAACCGTAATGGTGAATCTCTCAGGCAAAAGAACAGCATTGGGACGCATTCCTGAAGGCATATCAACAGGGCAGCTATTGGCTGTCCTGTTTTTTTATTATCCAAAGGAGGAATAGAAATATCATGTCTGAACTTAAAAAGACGCCGCTGTATAACTATTATAAGGAAGCCGGGCAAAAGTCATCGACTTTTCCGGTTGGGCTCTGCCGGTCCAATTCAGCAGTATAAAAGAAGAACATAAGGCAGTAAGGGAGAGTGCAGGCCTTTTCGAGGTGAGCCACATGGGCGAGATCCTTGTAGAAGGGAAGGAGTCTGAAGCATTCCTCAATTATGCACTGACGAACAATGTCGAAAAACTTACCGACACAAAAGCCCAGTACACCATGTTATGCAACGAGTCAGGTGGCGTCATAGACGACCTCGTCATCTATAAATTGGAAGATGAGAAATATCTTCTGGTAGTCAATGCCGGAAATACTGATAAAGACTATGAATGGCTGACCTCCATAAAAGGATATGATGCGACTGTCAAAAATGTCACTTCCGACTATGGACAGATCGCCATCCAGGGACCTAATGCACGTGAAATTGTGCAGAAGCATACCGATGAAGATATCAGCGAAATGAAGATGTTCCGTTTTAAAAAGGATGTTGAGATCGGTGGCTGTAATGTAATCCTTTCACAAAGTGGCTACACAGGAGAGGATGGCTTCGAGATATACTGCGACAGCTCAGATACGGAGAAACTCTGGAAACTTTTCGTCGATGAAGGCGTAACCGAATGTGGACTTGGGTCTAGGGATACCCTCAGACTGGAGGCAGGTTTGCCACTTCATGGTCAAGATCTCACTGAGGATATTTCACCGATTGAAGCTAAAGCAGGCTTTGCCGTGAAAACCGACAAAGAGGACTTCATTGGAAAAGAAGTGCTCAAGCAACAAAAAGATGAAGGGGCTCCAAGAAGACTCGCCGGTTTTGAACTGCTTGAGAGAGGAATTGCGAGAACCGACTATGAAGTGACGGATGAAGAAGGAAACAAGGTAGGATATGTAACAAGTGGCACCCAATCTCCAGTCACCAAAAAATCCATCGGCTTTGCTCTTGTGGATACTGACTTCTTTGAACTCGACAAAACGTTCAACGTCAAAGTCCGCAACAAAGATGTGCCGGCTAAATTCGTGAAACCCCCGTTCCATAAAAATTAAAAACAGAAGGAGTGTATCAATTGAGTCACCGCTATTTGCCGTTAACTGAAAAAGATAAGAATGCAATGCTTGAAACGATTGGCATAAAAGATGTTTCCGAATTGTTTGAAGACATCCCTGAGAGTGTCCGGTTCAAGGGTGAATTGGACATTAAAGAAAAGAAGAGTGAAACATCCCTTTTGAGGGAACTCACCAACATCTCCAAAAAGAACATCACTACAGAAACACATACCTCGTTTCTGGGTGTGGCGTCTATGACCATTACATCCCGACAGTTGTGGATCATGTCATCTCGCGTTCGGAATTCTATACTGCCTATACACCTTATCAGCCAGAGATCTCCCAAGGGGAACTGCAGGCGATCTTCGAATTCCAGACCTTGATTGCAGAGCTCACAGGTATGGACGTGGCAAACTCTTCTATGTACGATGGACCGACTGCCTTTGCTGAGGCCGCAACAATGGCTGCCGGCCAGACAAAGAAAAAGAAAGTAGTCGTATCGAAGGGTGTTCACTATCAGGCGATTGAAGTGCTTAAAACTTATTGTAAAGGCCAAAACATTGAAGTAGTGGAAGTTGATCTCAATGGATCCTATACCGATCTTGAAAAACTCGCTGAAGCGTCTGATGAAGATACGGCAGCGGTGATGGTGCAATATCCGAACTTCCTCGGTTCCATTGAAGATCTGGAAGCGATGGAGGAGATTGCCCACAAGCATAAGGCATTGTTCGTCGTAAACAGTAATCCGCTTGCACTCAGCCTTCTTACACCTCCAGGTGAGTTTGGGGCGGACATCGTCACTGGTGACACACAAGTGTTCGGCATACCGGCACAATTCGGCGGCCCTCACTGTGGTTATTTTGCAGCCACTAAAAAGCTCATGCGTAAAATGCCAGGCCGCCTCATTGGGCAAACTCAGGATGACGAAGGCAACCGTGGATTCGTACTCACGCTACAAGCCCGTGAACAGCATATAAGACGGGATAAGGCAACAAGCAACATCTGTTCCAACCAGGCCCTGAACGCGCTGGCATCTTCGGTTGCGATGAGCGCCTTGGGTAAAAATGGTGCAGTAGAAATGGCTGAACAGAATATCCAAAAGACCAACTACATGAAGAATAAGCTGAAGTCTGCCGGATTTACAATCCTGGATGGTCAGTCTTTCAATGAATTTGCAGTAAAACTCTCAAAAGATGTCGACGAAATCAATGATGAACTACTTGAATACGGCTATATCGGCGGTTATAACCTAGAGAAAGTGGACGCTGATTTTGCGGGCTATATGCTTGTAGCTGTTACAGAATTGCGCACTAAGGAAGAAATAGATGGATTTATCGAAAGGTTGGGTGAATACAATGCTTAAGGGATCCAGTCCTTTGATTTTTGAAAGAAGCATAGAAGATCGCTTTGCCTATTCGCTTCCGGATCTGGAAGTGGAAAAGGCGGATATCAGTACGATTATAGACGATAAATTCGTCCGGAAGACAAAGGCCGAGTTGCCGGAAATAAGTGAACTTGATCTGATGCGTCACTATACTGAACTATCCAACAAGAACTACGGCGTCGACTCCGGATTTTATCCGCTCGGTTCCTGTACCATGAAATATAATCCGAAAATTAACGAAAAAGTTGCCAGGATGCCAGGTTTTGCACTCAGCCATCCACTCCAGAGCGACAAGACGATACAAGGTTCCCTTGAAATCGTCTACGATATGCAGGAACACCTCAAAGAGATTACTGGCATGGATGAAATCACATTGCAGCCTGCTGCTGGTGCGCAAGGCGAATGGACGGCACTGATGATGATCAAAGCCTTCCATGAAGACAATGGAGACTTCAACCGTACTAAAGTGATCGTACCGGACTCGGCTCACGGAACAAACCCGGCAAGTGCGGTAGTAGCAGGGTTTGAAGCCGTGACTGTAAAATCCAATGACAAAGGGCTCGTTGACATCGAGCACCTGAAGAGCCTGGTAGGCGATGATACAGCTGCAATAATGCTCACGAACCCGAATACCCTTGGACTGTTTGAAGAAGATATTCTGGAAATGCGTGACATCGTCCATGAAGCGGGCGGTAAACTTTACTATGATGGCGCCAACTTGAATGCCATCATGGCTAAAGTACGCCCTGGAGATATGGGCTTCGATGCGGTCCACTTGAACTTGCACAAAACATTTACAGGTCCGCATGGCGGTGGTGGCCCTGGCTCAGGGCCAATCGGAGTCAAATCAGAATTGGCGAAGTATCTTCCTAAACCGATCGTCGTCAAGAATGAAGACGATTCCTACAAAGTCGAGCATGATGTGCCTAAGAGCATCGGACGCGTAAAACCATTCTTCGGTAACTTCGGCATATTCCTGCGGGCATATACGTATATTCGCACCATGGGGCCGGACGGTCTCAAGGAAGTATCGGAAATTGCGGTCCTTAATGCCAACTACATGATGAGAAGGCTTGAAGGTACATTCGAACTTCCTTACAAGCAACATTGTAAACATGAATTTGTCATCAGCGGTTCCAGGCAGAAGAAAATGGGAGTGCGTACACTCGATATGGCAAAACGTCTGCTTGATTTTGGATATCATCCGCCGACGATCTACTTCCCACTCAACGTTGAAGAGTGCATGATGATAGAACCGACGGAGACGGAGTCCAAGGAGACACTGGATGGATTTGTAGACACCTTGATCGGTATCTCCAAAGAAGCTGAGGAAGATCCAGATATCGTCCTTGAAGCCCCTCATACTACTGTGGTCGGTCGCTTGGATGAGACTCAGGCTGCCAGAAAACCAGTGCTGAGGTTCCAACGTGATGACATTGTAGAAGAGAAATAAAATAATGGCCCCGGCTCATCGAGCCGGGGCCATTCATTGTATTATTTGTTTTTGGACTTGATTTTGCCAGTCCATTTGCTGATGCCGTTTTTCAGCATGTAGACATCTTTAAATCCTGCTTTCTTCAACATCTTCCCAGCCCTGTAAGGCAACCTCCCGGTCTGATCATACAGATAGACAGGCATGTCCTTCCTAAGGGAATTCATCTTCATGGAGAAATTCATCATGGGAATATTCCTTGCACCCATAATATGTCCATATTCATATTTCTCTTTATCCCTCAAGTCTATGAGCTGAACTTTCCTCAAATCTTTTTTAAATTCTTCCTCTGTAAGAGGTTTGACGCTCTTCATATTCCTGTAGCCGTTCACTACCAGAAGAAGGATGATGACGATTGACGCCAATAGAATAATCAACCAAGTATCCAATTTGTATCTCTCCTTAAAAATTTCACATAAGCTTATTATAAAGATGTTCGACACAATTTAAAAGAGAAAATGATGAGGAACATCTAGTGGGGATAATCACTGAAGCGGGGTGGAGGGGACGATGTACGAACTTAGGCTGGTCGGTTGATTGGCAGACAATGTTTAAAGATGATAAAAAAACTGCCCAATTCCGGGCAGTTTCATTATTTGCGATTCCTATATCTGCGTTTTGATTTTCTGAGTGCGCGCTTATATTTTCTTTGGCTCGGTGTCAATATAAAGAAATAATATATTCCATAGAGGATAAGGCCGATGATCAGCAGGGTCACCAGCGAATTGAGTATCATTCCCATGAAATAATCCAGGTTGGTTACAAGGCCGATTGCAGCTATGGCAAGCACCAGGTACATCAAAAATCGTTTCATCTATTTCACACTCCTTGATAATCTGTTGAATGAGGCGATGGCCACTTCAACTTGCTTATGATCGGGTTGTTTAGTAGTCAGCAGCTGCAGCAGTAGTCCAGGTAGGCCGAACCATTTAAGGACCGGCACATGCCTTACCTTATTTGTGAACTGAAGGAACTCGAAGGACAATCCGATGACTACCGGTATCAATGCCAATCTGTTGAGGATTCTGACATAGAAGGGATCTACCGGCACGAACATATAGACGACAAATCCTACAAGTACGGTGAATAGTATGAAGGAACTGCCGCATCTATAGTGCAGCCTTGAATGGTGCTGGACGTTCTCCACCGTCAACAGTTCATTATCCTCGAAAGTATTGATGACTTTATGCTCGGCGCCATGGTATTGAAACAGGCGCTTGATCATGGGAGTCATCGAAATGGCGTAAATATAGAGAAGCAGCAGAATAAGCTTGAAGAAGGACTCCAAGGCGACTTGCCCAGCATGGGAAGTAACAACCCCTGAGAAGAATTCGGCTATGAAGACTGGTATGAGGGTGAAAAGGGTTTTTCCGACCAGAAAAGAAAGTATGCCTATCAGAATGGTGGACAAGACGATTTTGGACTTATTCGCTTCCTGCTTCTCCGCTTCAATGTTCATGTCATCTGATGGATGCCTTTCATACCTTTCAGAGGCGAAATCCATATGTTTCATCCCATATATGCTTGATTCAATAATGGCCACATTCCCCCGCAAGATAGGAATTTTCTTTAGTTTCTGAACCCAGTCCTTTTGCGGACGGTCCATTTCGAAATAATCTATGGAATCGTCATTGCGGCGGATGGCGGTCACCATCTTCCTGGACGACTGGAACATTACCCCTTCGATGACGGCTTGACCGCCATATTTCGTATTGGTCATCAGTCCACGCTTCCTTCATCAATAGTATTCATTTACTTGCTTAAGCTGATCGAGGCCTTCCTTGAACAGATCAGGATCATCATTCTCTATACCCCTGTTCAAAATATCGATTGCTGCAAGGATTTCGTCGTTGGCCAGTAGAATGGATTCATGCCGGCGTTTCAGGTAATCATCCAACTCAACATCAGTGGTTTCATCATTATAGTCTTCTATCGTACGTGATATCTGTTTTTCGACTTCTTTGAAATTGGACTGGAGGTTTTGGGGCGATTCTTCGTTTTCCCTTATCATTTTGTCCAGCTCATCAAAAGAAGATTCCATTTCCGAAGCATACGATTCGATATCCTGTACATACTTGCTTATGTCGGGATTACCCCTTATTTCTTTCATTTTGGAAATTTCCTGCTCCAGATTCTCAAGGCGCTGTGTATTCTTCTGGAGCGAGACTTCCTCAGTCTGCAGAAGCCGCTTCAACTCCTCGTTACGCTCATTCGCCTTTTTTAAATCCTGTTCTACCGGGTTCCCGCTACAGGCGCTCAGGAACATCACCGACAGTATGATCGACATCATTCGTTTCATAATCTGATTCTCCTAATTTTCATTGTATAATGATATCATGTTACACCAAAAGATGATATTGTTTTGCAAATTACAAAAAAGTCGGGATATAAGCGATATTGCATGATTCTATTACTGAAATAAAGGTTGTTTTGATGTAGAATGTAATCTGAAAGGTGGAGTATAAGCATATGATCAAATTTGATAAAGTGAACACCCTTTTAGAAGAGAACAACTTGGATGCACTGCTCATCATGAGCGACTACAACAGAAGATACTTGAGTAACTTCACAGGGTCAAGCGGTGCTTTAGTCATCACGAAGGAGAACCGATACCTGATTTCTGATTTCAGGTACGATGCGCAGGCCAGGGCACAAGCTGAAGGGTTTGAATTCATCCTTCAGGATAAAGGTCTCCTTGATTTCACAGTGGAATTCATCAAAGGGAAAAACCTTCGTACCCTTGGTTTTGAGGGCCATCATATCAATTACAATACTTCTGAAAAGCTGGCTGAAAACTTTGAAATTGTGCCTTTGACGAATGAGATTGAAAAAATCCGCATGTTCAAGACACAAGAAGAGGTTTCCATAATCAAAAAAGCGTGCGAAATAGCCGATGAAACCTACGATCACATATTGAAGTACATTAAGCCAGGGATGAGTGAACTCAACGTGCGCAACGAAGTTGAGAATCACATGCGCAAACTTGGAGCGGAAGGTTCAAGTTTTGATATCATTGTAGCCAGCGGCTACAGGGGTGCACTCCCGCATGGTGTGGCTTCTGATAAAATCATAGAGGCCGGCGAGATGATCACACTTGATTTTGGAGCATATTATAATGGGTATGCATCTGATATAACCCGCTCGTTTGGCGTCGGGCACGTATCAGAAGAAATGGAGAAGGTACACAACATCGTCCTGGAGTCCCAACTGGCTGCACTTGATGAAATCAAAACAGGGATGACCGGTCGGGAAGCGGATGCGGTTGCGCGTGATATCATCACGAAACACGGCTATGGAGATAACTTCGGTCATTCGCTTGGACATGGGTTCGGTTTGGAAGTGCATGAAATGCCGAGCTTGGCGAAGTCCAGCGAAACCGTTCTCGAGAAAGACATGTGTGTTACAGTAGAACCGGGCATCTACATTGAAGACGTAGGCGGCGTAAGGATTGAAGACGACTGCCTCGTTACAGATCAAGGTCTTGAGAAACTTTCACACAGCAGTAAAGAGCTGTTCATCATCTAAATCAATGAGAATACAGGAGGAATACTATGATTTCAGTCAACGATTTTAAAACAGGACTCACAGTAGAAATAGAAGGGGGCTTGTGGCGTGTGGTCGATTTCCAGCATGTCAAGCCAGGTAAAGGCGCCGCCTTCGTCAGAAGCAAACTCAGGAACTTGAGGACAGGGGCCATCCAGGAAAAAACGTTCCGCGCAGGTGAGAAGGTGGGTAAAGCCCATATCGATAACTTGAAGATGCAGTATCTGTATGCAGATGGAGACAACCACGTCTTCATGGATAACAATACATTCGAGCAGGTGGAGTTGGATGCTTCGGCACTTACTGATGAGCTCCAGTACCTGAAGGAGAACATGAATGTTTCCCTGATTATGTACGAAGGGGAGACACTCGGTGTCGAACTGCCTAAAAACGTAGAACTCAAAGTAGTTGAAACGGAACCGGGAATCAAAGGTGATACAGCAAGCGGCGCGTCTAAATCCGCGACTCTTGAAACAGGACTTCAGCTCCAGGTGCCACTCTTTGTAAATGAAGGGGACACACTTGTCATCAGTACTGATGACGGCCATTATGTTTCAAGAGCCTAGAAAGTGAAAGCAGAGTAGCCTCTGCTTTCATTTTTTACTTGAATTGGTATGACCACTTGCGTAAAATACAAGACAGAAATTTTGAAAGTTAAGGAGCCTGAACATGAAACATGAATATATTGACTCACTGATAAGTAAAATGGAAAAAGCTTCACTCACCGAATTGACATATAAGGATGAGGAAGTTGAAATCAAACTTAAGCGCGGAGGAGAACCGGAGCAGTCTGCAAGACCGGCTGCTGTGCCTTCAACACCGGCTGCAGCAGAAGCACAGCCGCAGCAGCCATCACCTGAAGAAGAGGGCAAGGTGATCAAGGCTCCAATGGTCGGAACATTCTATAAAGCAGCTTCTCCAGAGGCGGACCCATATGTGAAAGTAGGGGATAAAGTCGATAATTCCTCAGTAGTGTGCATCCTTGAAGCAATGAAGCTGTTCAATGAAATACAGGCGGAAATTTCCGGTGAAATCACAGAGATACTTGTCGAAGATGGAGACATGGTTGAATACGATCAGCCATTGTTCAGAGTACGATGATCAAAAAGATACTGGTTGCAAACCGCGGAGAGATTGCTGTAAGAATCATCAGAGCGTGCACTGAGTTGGGGATAGAATCCGTCAGCATCTATTCTGAAGCAGATAAGGACAGCCTACACCGGAAAATCGCCACTGAATCCTACTGCGTCGGTCCAAAGCTTTCAAAAGACAGTTACCTCGATATGATCAGCATCATCACGATAGCCAAAAAAAGTGGATGTGACGCCATTCACCCGGGCTATGGGTTTTTGGCTGAAAACAGCGATTTTGCAGAAATGTGTGAAGTATCCAACCTTATTTTCATCGGCCCTATGCATGAAACAATCTCATTGATGGGTGTTAAGGATGTCGCTAAAGACACGATGAAGAAAGCGGGCGTACCTACCGTACCCGGCAGTGAAGGCGTTGTGGCTTCTGTAGAAGATGCAAAGGAAATCGCTGAAGAAATCGGTTATCCGGTCATCATTAAAGCAAGCCATGGCGGCGGGGAAAAGGTATCCGGGTTGCGAGGGATGAGGCCTCCCTTGTACAAAATTATAAGATGACGGAACAGGAAGCAGAAAGTTCCTTCGGCAACAAAAGCCTCTATATCGAAAAGTACATAGAGAATTTCAGGCATATAGAAATTCAGGTGCTCGGAGATTATCATGGCAATGTCGTACATCTTGGTGAACGCGATTGCACCATCCAAAGGCGGATGCAGAAATTGGTGGAGGAGGCACCGAGTCCGGTACTTTCCGAAGCAAGGCGTGAAGAGATAGGGCAGACGGCTGTGACAGCTGCAAAAAGCATCGATTACATCGGAGCCGGCACCATCGAGTTCATCTATGACTTGAATGACGACAGCTTTTACTTCATGGAGATGAATACGCGCATCCAAGTGGAACATCCAATTACGGAAATGATCACCGGTGTAGACCTTGTCAAAATGCAGATCAAAATCGCAAGAAGAGAACCCATACCGTTCAAACAGGAGGAAATTGAATTTAAGGGGCATGCGATCGAGCTGCGCGTCAATGCGGAGAATCCATACAAAAATTTCATGCCTTCTGCCGGCAAGATCACCGACTTCATGGTGCCAGGCGGCTTCGGCGTCAGACTGGATAGTGCCTGCTACGCTGGATACGTCATTCCTCCCTACTATGACTCCATGATCGCGAAGCTGATCACTTTTGCGCCATCAAGGGAAGAAGCCATCAACACTGCACTGCGTGCACTTGGAGAATTCAAGATTGGCGGGGTCGATACGACAATTCCTTTCCATATGAATCTGTTGAACCATGAATCATTCAAGAACAATGACTATAATACAAACTTCCTGTCAAACCATGATATAATGAATTGACGAGGTGATTAATATGATTATTGAAGAGAATAAAGCAAATCTTGGACGCATCGAGATTTCACCGAAGTACTTGAAGTGATTGCAAGTATTGCCGTGACGGAAACAGAAGGTGTGCATGCATTGCATAACAACTTTGCCAGCGGCAACTTCGAGAAGATCGGCAAAAAATATCGTGGCCGCGGGGTCAAAGTAGACAGCAAGGATAAGGAAGTCCGACTTTCAACCTACGTCACGCTTGACCAGAAGCCACAACGTGCATGGCACTGCTGAAAATATACAAAAGAACGTCACCCAGACTATTATGAACATGACGGATAATATTGTAAAAGAAGTCAATGTCCATATCGTAAATATCAAATAGATGATTAGATGGTGTTATTAATGAACCGACATGAACAACGAAAGAAAATATTTCAAATACTGTTCCAACTGGATCATGGACTTGTGAGCCTAAAGGATGCATCATTCCATGATTTGTATCAGGAATACCCGTACATCAAGTCAATCGTGGATTATCATTCAGAACATGAGTCCAGGATAGATGATGAAATTAAAAATCATCTGACCAGCTACACTTTGGAACGCATCCCGAAAGTTGAAAGGAATATTTTGAGGACAGCCATTTCTGAAATACTTCATGGGGATTCCCCAAAAAAGTAGTGATCAATGAAGCGATCATCCTTGCGAAACAATACGGGGAGAAGGATGGCTACCGCTTTGTCAACGGTGTCCTCAAAAACTTTATTTTTGAAACGGATGAAAACACGGATGGAGCACAGTAAATACCTTACCGTAGGTGCATTGACAAAGTACCTGAAATATAAGTTCGACCAAGATCCGTATTTAACGCGTGTCTATTTAAAAGGTGAGCTCTCGAATGTCAAACATCATTCGAGTGGCCATCTATTTTTTGCATTAAAGGACAAAGATGCCGTACTGCGCGGGGTGATGTTTTCACGGAATGCCCACGCATTGAAGTTTCAGCCGGAGGAAGGGCAGAGCGTACTCATCGAAGGCAGGGTCAGCATTTTTGAAAGTAGTGGCCAATACCAGATCTATGCAGACAGCATTGAGATGGATGGCATCGGCCTGCTTTTTGAAAAGCTTGAAAAAGATAAAGCCGATTTGCGCAATCAAGGGTATTTCGATGACAAGTATAAAAAAAGGATTCCGGAGTATCCCAAGAAGATTGCCATAATCAGTTCCCAAACCGGTGCAGCACTGCAGGATATGGTCACTACGCTTAAACGACGCTATCCTCTTGTTACAGTGACGATCTACAACACATTGATGCAAGGCAGTAAAAGTAGGACGACAGTCGTTCGTAGTCTTGAAGAGGCGGATGAATCGGGGGCGGATACTATAATTCTGGCAAGAGGGGGCGGATCCATAGAAGATTTATGGACTTTCAACGAGAAGGACGTCGCACTTGCTGTATTCAACATGAAGACACCCATCATCACAGGCATCGGTCACGAAACAGATACAACCCTTGTCGACTTCGTTTCTGATTTGAGGGCCCCTACACCAACTGCAGCTGCAGAAATATCTGTCCCGGACCGTGTCGATATTTTCGAAAAGCTCAGTCAGACGGAAAAATTCCTGGCACGCAGCATCCATCAAAAAATCACGTCCGATAAAAACCGCCTGTCGACGCTGGCTTCCTACTATAAACTCAAAAACCCGGACCTCCTTTATGATCAGCAGACGGAAAAACTGGTCGCACTAAAAGATAGCCTTGATTCGAGAGTTACATCAAAGATTCGTGAAAGTGGCTACCGTCTGTCGAATGCAAAAGAAGGCGTAAGATATAATACACCGATCTTTAAAATCAGAAGGGGCGCCGAAATACTGGATGCCTACACTGCAAATCTTGATAGGACACTCAAGGTGAAGATTGAATCATCACGGCAAACATTGGGTGCATCACTAGACCGCCTCAATTCGCTGAGTCCGACAAATGTATTGAAACGTGGATATTCCTACACCACCAACGAAGGTCAGGTCGTCAAAACAGTGGACGCGTTAGGTGATGGGGACATCATAGAAACGACATTAAGGGATGGCACAGTCCTATCCAAAGTAACAGAGGTGAGAAATGATGCCGGAAAAGAAAGATGAAACATTCGAAGAAAAGATGAACCAGCTAGAAACAATCGTAAAAAAATTGGATGAAGAAGAGGTTTCACTTGAAGAATCGCTTGAACTCTACCAAAAAGGAGTGGAGCTTACTGCAGAGTGCGACAAGATACTCAAAAATGCAGAGTTGAAGGTTGAAACACTTAACAAGAAAGGGGCAGAAGATGAAGAATGATATGAATGATTACCTCATAAAAGCTGAATCTAGAATCCTTGCCCACCTTCAGACGAACCGTGTCTCCAAAACAATTGAAGAAGCCAGCAGCTATTCCATCAAGGCTGGCGGCAAAAGATTTCGTCCTTATCTGCTTTTTGCCGCACTCGAGTCATTGGGTGCTGACCTGGAGAAAGGTGTCGGAGCCGCAGCAGCGGTGGAAATGGTTCATACATATTCCCTTATACATGATGACCTCCCGGCCATGGATGACGACGACTACCGGCGTGGTGAGCCCACCAACCATAAAGTATATGGTGAAGCTGCTGCGATACTCGCAGGAGACACCCTACTGACCGAAAGCTTTCACCTCATAACTCTGGATGCCCGATTGGCCCAGACCAGAAAGTAGAGATCATCGCTCAATTGTCGGAGAAAGCAGGACAGAATGGCATGATAGGTGGACAGATGCTTGATATAGAAGCGGAAGGCAAAAATATCACCTTTAACGAGCTTGAGGATATCCATCATTACAAAACGGGACAGCTGATCGTCCTTCCCATAAAAATTGCATGCATAATTGCTGAGGCCAGTGATTCTGTTATGAAACCGCTTCTTGAATTCGGCGATAAACTGGGCATCCTCTTCCAAATACGGGACGACATTTTGGATGTGGAGGGCAACCTTGAAACTACCGGCAAAGAAACAGGTAGTGACGCACGGAAAAATAAGATGACCTATGTGAGAACGTATGGCCTGGAAGGTGCTAAGAAAGAATTGGAGAAATTAACTGGAGAAGCGGAAACAATACTATACTCACTTGCTGACGAAATAGATATTTCCCATCTCGATAGGGTATTGCAACGCTTTGCAGTAAGAGATAAATGATAATTCATCAGGATGAATTATCATTTTTATTTTGACCTCTACATAAAAGTGGTATAATTGGCATTAGTAAATTTAAAGGTGGTTGCTATATGAATCTATATAGTATAAAAGAACCCTCATTCCTGAAAGAGATGGATGAAGAGGAACTTAAAATACTGGCACAAGACATCAGAGATTTTCTTATCGAGTCATGTTCTAGGACGGGCGGCCACATCGGAGCGAATTTGGGGGTCGTGGAATTGACCCTTGCACTTCATAAGCACTTCAATTCTCCGGAGGACCGCCTGATCTTCGATGTGGGCCATCAAGCCTATATCCATAAGATATTGACTGGACGCATAAACGATTTTGATTCCTTGAGGCAATATAAAGGCTTATGCGGATTTCCAAAATTACGTGAATCTGAACATGATGTCTGGGAAGCGGGGCACTCCTCAACGAGTCTCTCTGCTGCAATGGGCATCGCCAAAGCGCGCGATATAAAAGGTGAGAGTAACCACGTCGTCCCCATCATTGGAGACGGTGCATTGACGGGCGGCATGGCTTTGGAGGCGTTGAACCACATTGGTTCCGACCGTACCAATATGACCATAATATTAAACGACAATGAGATGAGCATTGCACCGAATGTAGGAGCAGTCCATAATATGCTTGGCAGAATGCGCACCAATACCCAATATAACCGGGTCAAGCATGACATTGAAGATTTCTTGAACCGCCTTCCACAAGTAGGCGTCAAGTTAAGGGATATGGCTGATAGGATCAAAGACAGCATGAAATATCTTATAGTGAACGGCATCTTCTTTGAAGAGCTCGGCATCAAATATCTCGGCCCTGTCGATGGCCACGACTTCGAAGAGTTGTCGAATGCAATCCAGATATCCAAAGATTACAACGGACCCGCCGTAATCCACGTCATCACCAAAAAGGGCAAAGGATATCACCCAGCAGAAGATGACAAGATGGGCAAATGGCATGGATTGGGACCTTACAAGATCGACACAGGGGAAGTCCTTGGCAGTAAATCGACTCCATCATGGAGTGAATTCATGTCGAACACTGTTCTTGAACATGCCAAAAACGATGACAGGATTGTTGCTTTGACACCTGCCATGCCTGTCGGCAGCAAGTTGACGAAATTCAGAATGAACTGCCGGAGCGTTTCTTTGACGTCGGCATTGCAGAGCAGCATGCTGTTACAATGTCAGCTGGCCTTGCTGCAAGTGGCATGCGACCATATCTGGCCATATATTCAACATTCCTTCAACGCGGCTTCGATCAATTGCTGCACGATGTAGATAGGCAAAACCTGAACGTCTTCATAGGCATTGACCGAAGCGGCCTCGTAGGTGCCGACGGCGAGACCCATCAGGGCGTCTTCGACATCAGCTTCATTACCCCGTTGCCGAATATGACCTTGATGATGCCAAAGGATGAGATTGAAGCATCACAGATGATCGATTTGGCATTCAGTCATGAGGGACCTATTGCGCTGAGGTATCCAAGGGGCAATGTAAAAGGCCTGAAGCAGGAAGGGACATCCGAAATCCTCGAGTACGGAAAATGGGAATTGATGGCTGAAGGTGACGATATGACCATCATCTCATTCGGACCTACGCTTGACCTTGCACTAGAAGCTTCGGATACGTTGAAAGATGCCGGGATAAAAGCCGGTGTAGTCAATGCCCGATTCCTTAAGCCAATGGATCATCAGATGCTAAACACACTGGGCGGCAATGGTAAACCTATTCTTACAGTCGAAGAATCAATGTTGACTGGTGGACTGGGCAGCATGATCGCAAGCTATCTTGCGGATAATGATTACAATAACGCCCTCCATAGAATTGGTATCGATAATGAATATATCGAACATGGGGATGTAGGGAAGCTTCTTGAAGACATCGGCATTACAGCCGAAAATATAGTCCTTCAGTCGAAGCTGCTGATGGAGCAGGCAAATGACAAGCAAATCAAGAATTGATCAGCATGTGCACCAGCACTTCAATTTAGGCACCCTTGAAGAAGTCAGACGGATCATAATGGCTGGGAAGGTTTTAAACAACAATGCCCCCATATATAAACCTTCAGAAATGATTGACCCAAGTAAAGCTGATATTCGCTTCAGGAACATAAAACCCTATGTTTCCCGAGGAGGAATAAAGCTCAACCATGCAGTACAATATTTTGACATTAGCTTAAATGATAAAATAATGATAGATGTGGGCAGTTCAACAGGTGGGTTTACTGATTGCGCCCTGCAAAAAGGCATAAAGCATGTATATGCAGTCGATGTAGGCACCAATCAGCTTGATTATAGATTGCGCGTCGATGACCGGACTACCGTGATGGAACAGACCAATTTCAAAGATACATCCGCAGGCGACTTTTCAAGTTTACCGGATGTCATCTCAATAGATGTCTCCTTCACTTCTGTAGTACCGATAATCAGGCATATCACACATCTGTTCGACCATGAATACGAAATCATCGCCCTCATCAAACCGCAGTTTGAATCCTATCTGGAAGAGAGAGAAGCCGATGGCATCATTACTTCCAAGGTGACCCATGAAAATGTGGTCAACCGTGTAATGGCGGAGTGTCTTTCCCTCTCCCTTTCAATAACAGGATTGGAACGTTCACCGATTACAGGAACGAAAGGCAATATTGAATATCTGCTTCATCTTAAGCACAGCCAGGGCAGTATTGAAAATTTAGTCGAGGAAAAGGACATCCAGCGCACCATCTGGGCTGATGTCCTTTTTTTATATTATAATCATTCATTTTATGATATTATGTGTATAAATATACATGAATGGTATAAGGAGGCTTACTGATGTCCAATAAGTCCATCAGACAAATCAAGATACGGGAGATTATCACCAACAATAAAGTAGAGACCCAAGAAGAGCTTGTCGAAAAGCTGAACGAGTATGATTTTAATGTCACCCAGGCCACTGTCTCGAGGGACATAAAGGAATTACAGCTGATCAAAGTACCGGCCCAGACGGTGCCTATGTCTACAGTATGCCTAAGGACCGCAAATTCCATCCACTCGAAAAGCTCGGCAGATATCTAATGGATAGTTTCGTTAAACTCGATTATACCGGCAATATGCTTGTACTGAAGACATTGCCCGGCAATGCCCAGTCAATTGGTGCGATAATCGATCAGCTAGACTGGGAAGAAGTCGTTGGAACCATCTGCGGGGATGACACATGCCTGCTTATATGCAGAGATGAAACTGCACAGGAAGAAATCAGGAATAGAATCTTCAATCTGATCTAAACTGGAGTGTTTATTTTGCTTATAAGACTTAAAATTAAAAACCTTGCAGTACTGGAAGATATTGAGCTGGACTTCGATAGTGGCCTCACCATCATTTCAGGCGAGTCCAGGTCTGGAAAGTCAATGATTATAGAGGCCATCAGATATCTCTACGGTAAGCGTGCGTCCGTGGAAGATATCCGTTATGAAACGAAGGGGGCAGTCATAGAGGGTGTCTTTGATCTCCCTTCAACCGAGGCTGTACAGCATCTCCTCAAAGAAAATGACATTCCTGAAGATGAGCTCTACATCATCCGCAGAGAAATCATGCAGAATAGAAAAAGTATCATAAAAATAAATTCACGCATGGTCACTTTAGGCGCACTGAAAGAAATAATGTCTGAAGTCATCAGCATCCATTCGCAATCTTCCCAATCTGAAGCTTTGGAGTACGGCCAGCACATCCTTTATCTGGATCGATACATCGACTTGGAAAACAGACCTTCCTTTAGAGAATACAGGCAGAATCATCAAAAATACAAAGCTTTGGAAGCGAAAATAAAAGAACTGGAGTATAAGGATAAGAACCGGGTACAACAGTTGCAGATGTATCGGCACCAATTTGATGAACTGGAAGAAATGGGACTTGAAGAGGGTGAAGAGGACAAGCTGATAGAGGATATCGGTTATCTTGACAACTATGAGAAGATAAACGGCAGCCTATCACTAATCAGCAATCAATTAAGCACAGAATATGCACCACAGACCATACTGTATGACATCACCAATCATATCGAGACGTTATCCAATTTTGATGAGAGCTATAAAGAATTCAATGATATATTGGTTGAGTCATATCACCTGTTGAATGAACTGGACAGCAAAGTCTCAAGCGACCTGTCAACCTTGGACTATGATGAAGAAACCCTCAATCTCAAGCAATCCAGGCTATCAAGCATCAATTCCCTAAAACGCAAGTACAATATGACAGTCGATGAACTGATGGACTACCAGAGTAAGCTGGAGCGCGATATTGCAGAGCTTGAGAACATTGCCCAATCCTTTGAAGCACTACAGGAGGATAGGGAGAAGGCATTGAAGGAAATGGAGCATCATGCTAAAGATCTCCATGATTACAGAGCCGAGCAGAAGCATTTTTTGGAAACGCGCATAAAAAAAGAACTGCATGACCTTGATATGCCAGCGGCCGACTTTGAAATCGGCATATCGGAAGCGAATTTTGATGAAAGAGGCTATACCGCAGTAGAGTTCTTGATTTCAACAAATGCCGGCGAACCTTTAAAATCAATGAACCGCATCGCTTCAGGTGGAGAGATAGCCAGGGTGATGCTCGCGCTTAGGACCATCTTTACTGAATTCGATGCACAGACCCTTCTCATACTTGATGAAATCGATACAGGAGTAAGCGGACAAGTGGCAACCCGCATGGCCCAGAAGATGGCGCGTCTCTCCAAGACGAGGCAGGTCATCTCCATATCACATCTACCGCAGGCAGCTGCAATGGCAGACCACCATCTCTATATAACTAAAGAAACATCTGATCACCGTACATCCAGCCATGCTAAATATCTCAACCAGGATGAGCATGCATATGAAATCGCGAGGATGCTCAGTGGTTCAGATATATCAGCCGCCGCTCTAGAAAACGCCAAAACCTTAATAAAAGCAAAAAATGAAGAGACGCTTTAAAGCGTCTCTTCATTTTTTTCGTTTCCTTTCCTCCCACGCGGGGGCTTGTCCACCATTTTCATATACTTTTCCTTGGCGCGGTTCTGCCGCTGTTCACGGTGCAGGATATATCCTCCAATGAACCATATGCCAAATATCGCAATTACCAACCCAACGATGAACTGGACTACTGTAAGGGTAAATGGATCATTGACGATGCCGAATACACTATCCCTCATATATTTGATGCCAAGTCCTGCCATGATTACTGGCATGACAAGGATAAGGAGCGCAATGATTTTTTTCATTAAACCACCTGTCTAAAATTTATTAAGTCCATTATAACTCAAGTCAACCACATATAAAAATGATCAATATTTTTAAATCTTTAGAATATTTCAATTTTAAGTAATGCCGTGTAATTTGATTTTCGTATCTGTATAATAATGGCTGAGGGGAGGGAATATGGTGGAGTTCGATGAAATATTCAAAAAAGAATCAAGTAAAATGATAACGCTTTCAATATGCAGGGCTGGGGACATCACAGTGCTGGAGCCAGTCATCAAACTTATTGAAAGCCATGATGTCAGATGTCATCTCATTGACGACCGTCCGAAATTAGAACACCTACTGGATTCTATGGGGCAGACGGAACTGCTTGAGAGCAACCTTTTCATCCATCATATCACGGATGATGAAGAAGCGGCCCATAGTGCCTTACGGCTCATCGCCCAAGGTAAGGCCGATATATTGGTAAAAGGTATGGTGCCGACCGCAACACTTCTTAGGGAAGTATTGAAAAAAGAGCATGGGGTGGTCGAATCGACCATGCTGAGCCATGTCGCCCTGTTCGATCCACCGAATTACCATAAAGCTTTATTGCTCAGTGATGCGGCAATGAATATTGCGCCAGATCTAGAACAAAAGAAACAGATTATCAACAATACAGCTGAAGCAGCCCAAATGCTTGGCATCAGCAAACCTAAAGTCGCGCTGTTGTCGGCTGTCGAGAAAGTGACAGATAAGATGCCATCGACCGTAGATGCACACGCGTTGGTCGAAATGGGAACTCAGGACTTCAAATATGATATTATAATGGAAGGGCCACTTCAATATGATCTGGCAATTTCTAAAAAAGCTGCATCTCAAAAGAGGTGCAATCCGAGGTGGCGGGCGATGCCGACATTCTGATTGCCCCCAATATAGAAGCTGGGAACATCCTCTACAAGTCACTGGTGTATTCAGCTGGTGCTAGGGTCGCTTCCGTGTTGACCGGGGCCCGGGTGCCGATCGTCCTTACATCACGTGCCGATAGCTCTGAAGATAGATTCAATTCCATCAATCTGGCAATGGCACTATCAAAATAATTAAATGGAGTGGTAAAAATGATATTCGAAAAAATGGAACAGTACGATTATGAGCAACTGGTTTTCTGTCACGATGAAACAAGCGGTTTGAAGGCAATCATCTGCATCCACGACACAACACTTGGTCCAGCACTCGGTGGGTGCCGTATGTGGAACTACGAGACCGAAGAAGAAGCAATAGAAGATGTACTCCGTTTGGCTAAAGGCATGACGTATAAAAATGCAGCAGCCGGCCTTGATCTCGGGGGCGGTAAGACAGCTATCATAGGAGATGCTTCCAAAGACAAGTCAGAAGCCTTCTTCAGAGCATTGGGCCGTTACATACAGAGCCTTGGAGGCAGATACATCACAGCAGAAGACGTTGGCACAACTGTAAGCGATATGGACCTCATCTATCAGGAGACGCCTTATGTCTGCGGAGTGAGTGAATCATACGGCTCAAGTGGCAACCCAAGCCCGATGACGGCTCTCGGCGTCTATATGGCAATGAAACGTACAGCGAAAGAAGCTTTTGGCGACGACTCCCTGAGTGGAAAAACTGTAGCTGTACAAGGTGTGGGCAACGTTTCCTATGGCCTCTGCAAACACCTTCATGAGGAAGGTGCCAAACTGATCGTCACAGATATCAATGAAGATGCCGTAAATCGTGCCGTCACTGATTTCGGTGCGCAAGCAGTAGGAATAGATGACATCTACTCTGTCGATGCAGACATCTTCGCACCTTGTGCGCTCGGCGGCATACTGAACGACGATACGATTCCTGAATTGAAAGTGGCAGCTGTTTGCGGCAGTGCCAATAACCAGCTTCTTGATGATGATAAACACGGCCGTATGCTGGAAGAAAGGGGCATCATATATGCGCCTGACTATGTAACAAACTGCGGCGGCGTGATCACAGTAGCGGATGAGCTTCAGGGCTATAATGCAGAACGTGCCGAAAGTAAAGTGAGGGGCATATACGACCAGATGGATAAAATCTTCTCCATTGCAAAGCGTGACAATGTGACGCCGGCAGTTGCAGCGGATCGTTTGGCAGAAGAAAGGATCAAGAGCATGATGCATGTCAAAAGTACTTTCTCCCTAAATGAAATGACACCTCTCAGCAGGAGGTAACCCATTTGACATATAAAATCCTAGTGCTTAATCTCGGAAGCACATCGACCAAAGTGGCCATCTATGAAGACGACAGGCCACTTGCTTCCGATACATTGAAGCACCCGACTGAAGAAACCGTCAAACCTTTAGCCGATCAGACCGAATTCCGGCTTGAAGCGGTCCGCACCTTCCTTAAAGCACAACGTGTGCCACCAGAAGAAATTGATATCGTCAGCGCCAGAGGCGGACTTCTCAAACCGATTTCAGGCGGGACCTATAACATTTCACAGAAAATGGTCGACGATTTGCGCGAAAACAGGTATGGCAGGCACGCTTCTAACCTGAGTGCACTGATTGCCGATCGGTTTAGGGAGAAGTACGGCTGTAAAGCCGTGATTACGGACCCTGTGGTAGTGGATGAGCTGGTTGAGGAAGTACGCATGACCGGCCTTGAGGAAATCAGACGCAAGTCGATTTTCCATGCTCTGAACCAAAAGGCTGTAGCGCGCAAGTACGCGCATTCCATAGACCGGGATTACGAGGATATCAACGTCATCGTATGTCATATGGGCGGCGGTATTACAGTAGGCGCCCACGCCCACGGGCGGGTAATTGATGTGAATGACGGACTGGCAGGGGAAGGTCCGATGAGTCCGACACGAACTGGCACTCTGCCGAATGGCAGTCTGGCCAATTCATGGAGGATAACGCCATGGACTATGATGCAGTCGTGGAAACATTGACCAAATCGGGCGGTTTCGTCTCATTGGCCGGAACGCAGGATGCTCTGGAACTTGAGAACAGGGCAATAGCCGGTGATGAAAAGGCAATCGCCATATACCAGGCGTTAGCCGTTCAAATCGCTAAAGAAATCGGCTCACGGGCGGCTATACTGAAGGGTGATGTCGAACAGATTATATTTACCGGCGGTTTGGCGTACAGCACTTATCTCATTGATCTCATAAGGCCATATATTGCATTCATCGCGCTGGATACTACTTATCCCGGCGAGGAAGAAATGCAGGCGCTTGCAGAAGGTGGCTATCGCGTGTTGAGCGGAGAAGAGGAAATGAAGGTATATGAATAGGAGGAAAACGAATGGCTCATGAATATGACCTGGTCATACTTGGTGGCGGTACTGCAGGCTATGTAGCAGCGATCAAAGCCAGCCAACTGGGTTTGAAGACTGCACTTGTCGAAAAGGAGAAATTGGGTGGCACATGCCTCCATAGAGGCTGCATACCTACTAAAAGCCTCCTGCAGTCAGCGGGCATCGCAAACGCCATGAAAAATGCAGGCACCTTCGGTATAGAACCGGTAACACCTGTAGTCAATATGGCTAAAGTACAGGAACGCAAGACTGCCGTCGTCGATCAGATGTACAATGGCGTAAAACATCTCATGAAAAAGCATGCCATCGATGTCTATAACGGTTATGGACGCATATTGGGACCTTCCATCTTCTCACCAATGGCGGGGACAATTGCAGTAGAGTACCCAGAAGATGAAGAACGAGAAAGCGATATACTCATAAATCAACATGTATTGATCGCGACAGGTTCATATCCACGCCCACTGCCGATTCTTCCCTTTGATGGCGAAGTCGTGCTTTCGAGTGATGATATGATGACCCTGGAGAGTATCCCTGATAAAATGGCAATCATCGGAGGTGGTGTCATCGGGCTTGAATTTGCAAGTTTGATGAATGACCTTGGTACTGCCGTAACGGTAATTGAAGCGGGGGGTCAGATCATTCCCCTAGAAGACGCAGATATCGCCAAACAGCTGAGACAATCCCTAGAGGCCAGAGGCATCATATTCAAGACTGGCCATGCGCTGGATGAATCAGACATAGAAGTAGGGGAGAAGTCCGTCAGCCTTGCCATCGGTGACGACGAACCAAGCATCTTTGATAAAGTGCTTGTGGCAATCGGCAGGGCACCTAATTCTGCTGATATCGGGTTAAACAATACCAAAATCAAGCTTGATGGCGGCTACTTGAATGTTAACGAGAACTACCAGACTGAGGATAAACACATTTATGCAGTCGGTGATGCCATCGGCAACCTTCAACTGGCGCACGTAGCAACCAAAGAGGCGATCAATGCCGTTCTGCATATGGCAGATAATAAGCCTTATCCAGTGGATTACAACGCTGTACCAAGGTGTATATACACCTCGCCTGAAGTCGCCTCTATCGGTATGACTGAAGCTACATTAAAATCAGAAGGTATCTCCTACAATGTTCATAAAGTTCCGTTTGCCGCCATCGGCAAGGCAGTCATCAATAATGGCTCAAAAGGATTCGGCAAGATTCTCACGGATCCAGAAGTCAAAGGATATTCTGGGCATCTCGTTAATCGGCCGGAAGCGACCGAACTCATAAACGAAGCGGCACTCGCCAAATTCCTTGACGCTTCTGCGCTGGAGCTCGGTTCAGCCATCCATGCACACCCTTCCATCGGGGAAGTGCTGATGGAATTGGGGCTCAGTGCCGAAGGACAGGCCATCCATGTATAAGGAGGAGATTTATCGTGTTGGATTATAGAGAAGCGGGGCTCGCCCCGATGATTTAAAGGAAATGTATAGGACCATGCACCTTGCAAGAAGGCTGGATGAAAGGATGTGGCTTTTGAACCGTGCGGGGAAACTGCCTTTCGTCATTTCATGCCAAGGTCAGGAAGCGACTCAAGTAGGGGCAGGGTATGCGCTCGATACGACAGTTGATGTAATCAGCCCCTATTACAGGGACCTCGCCCTGGTGACGCATTTCGGCATGACGGCTGAAGAGACCATGCTTTTTGCTTTTGCAAAAAAAGGTGATGTTTCAAGTGGCGGCAAACAGATGCCTTCACACTTCAGTAAGAAAAGTAATAACATCATGACCCAGGGCTCCTGTGTTGCGACCCAGGTCCTTCACGCAGTCGGTGCCAGCTTCAAGTTCAAGATGGACGATGAAAAGCGCGTTGCTCTGACGACACTCGGCGAAGGGTCATCGAACCAGGGCGACTTCCACGAAGGGTTAAACTTTGTAGGCGTACATAAACTGCCATTTATATGCATCATAGAAAATAACAAATACGCCATAAGTGTACCGGTGGAACTTCAATATGGTGCAGACAAGTTGTCCGATCGTGCAATTGGATATGGAATGCATGGAGAGCATATAGACGGGAATGATCCGATTGCTGTCTATAAGGCAGTCAAAGAGGCTAGGGAGCGCGCAATGAATGGCGAAGGCGGCACTCTTATAGAGGCAATGTCCACGCGGCTGACCGCCCATTCCTCTGATGACGACGACAGCTACAGGGAAAAAGGTGAGCTGAAAGAAGAGGATTGCCTCATGCGATTTAAAGCCTACATCAAAGAGCATGAAGTTGCGGATGATGAGTGGTTCGAGACTCTTGAGGCCGAAGCGAAAAAAATCGTCACTGATGCGACCAAGGCTGCAGAAAACGCACCTTATCCGGATGCCAGGGAAGCGCTGACGCATGTATATGAGGAGGTAAACAATGGCTAAGACATCCTATCTGCAAGCAATACATCAGGCACTGGATTATGAGATGGGAAAAGACGATAGTGTATTTGTACTGGGGGAGGATGTCGGCAAAAAGGGCGGTGTCTTCAAAGTTACAGAAGGCCTCCAGGAAAAGTATGGGGAGATGCGCTGTCTCGACACACCTCTTGCAGAATCCAACATTGTCGGCACAAGCATTGGCGCAGCAATGATGGGTAAAAGACCAGTTGCTGAAATACAATTTGCAGAATACATTCTGCCTGCGACAAACCAGATTTTAAACGAAGCGGCGAAAATCAGATACCGTTCCAACAACGACTGGAATTGCCCGATGGTGATACGTTCTCCTTTCGGCGGCGGGATTCATGGTGCCCTTTACCATTCGCAGTCGATAGAAACGATCTTCACCTCGACACCGGGGTTGAAGGTGGTCGTCCCATCCACTCCTTCCGACGCTAAAGGACTGCTCATCTCCGCAATCCGCGATAATGACCCGGTGCTCTTCTTCGAGCATAAGAAGGCATACCGTCTCCTTAAAGAAGATGTTCCTGAAGGCGAATATACTGTGCCGATCGGCAAAGCTGACGTCAAGCGTGAAGGCGACGACATTACGGTCATAACTTACGGCCTGTGCGTCAATTATGCCATGCAGGCTGCCGAGAGACTTTCCAAGAAGGGCTATGAAACAGAGATCCTGGACTTGCGCACCATCTATCCGCTGGATAAGGAAAGCATTATAGAAGCGGCATCCAAAACAGGTAAAGTACTTCTGGTGACCGAGGATAACCTCGAAGGCAGCGTGATGAGCGAGGTATCAGCCATTGTAGGAGAGAACTGTCTGTATGATCTCGATGCTCCGATAATGCGTCTGGCAGGACCAGATGTCCCGGCAATGCCATATTCTCCGCCGATGGAAGATTTCTTCATGATCAACCCGGACAAGATAGAAGCAAAAATGATGGAACTTGCCGAACACTAAGGAGGAAAAGAGTAATGGAAAAGGTGCTTATGCCAAAGCTTGGTGAGAGTGTCACTGAAGGAACGATAGAAAAGTGGTTGGTGAAGCCAGGCGATAAAATAGAAGAATACGAGCCTTTGTGTGAAGTCATAACCGACAAAGTCACCGCTGAGGTCCCCTCTGTATTTGACGGTACAATCAAAGAATTGCTGGTTGACGAGGGGGATACTGTCGAGGTGGGCACGCCCATCTGCATGATGGAGACGGAAGGGGATTCAAATGCAGAACCCGTTTCAGAGTCTGAGGAGTCAAGTGTAGAGACGGTGGATGAGAATCCTGAAGAAGAAAAAACCACAAAAACTAAAGGGCAGAAGATGCGCATATCTCCTGTAGTCATGCGCTTAGCCGAAGAGAATGATATCGACCTTAAAACGGTTGAAGGCACTGGATTTGAAGGTCGGATTACAAAGAAAGATATTATGGCTGCGATAGAATCCGGCAGCACTGCTCCAATGGAGCCTAAACAAGAAAAACATAAAGAGGCTGACTCTCCAGGTCGCACTGAACCTGTGGCGCCTGCAGAAACTTCTACGACCCCGGGTGAAGAGATTCCGGTAACGGGAGTACGCAAAGCAATCGCCAATAAGATGGTCCAATCCAGTCAGGAGATTCCACATGCCTGGCTGATGATGGAAGTCGATGCGACCAATTTAGTCAATGTCAGAAACAAGCATAAGAATGCCTTTAAAGAAAGTGAAGGGTATAATCTGACGTTCTTCAGCTTTTTTGTTAAAGCTGTAGCTGAAACCTTGAAAGAGTATCCAATGCTCAACAGTTCATGGCAAGGTGATAAGATCGTCGTCAATAAGGATATCAATATCTCCATTGCTGTCGCAGGAGATGATAAGTTGTATGTTCCAGTAATCAAGAATGCTGACGATCTGTCAATCAAAGGGATAGCAAAGCAGGTGAGCGAGCTCGCCTCTCTGGCCGTAGGCATGCACTGACCCAAGACCATATGAAGAACGGCACCTTTACTGTCAACAACACTGGCGCATTCGGATCGGTCCAATCAATGGGGATCATCAACCATCCCCAAGCAGCCATACTGCAAGTGGAATCAATCGTCAAGAAACCTGTGATCATAGACGATATGATTGCAGTAAGGGACATGGTCAACCTCTGCCTATCCATCGATCACCGCATATTGGATGGCCTTGTGGCGGGACAATTCCTGAAAGCAGTCAAACAGCGTATTGAAGCCTATTCCATTGAACATACTTCAATCTATTAAGCTTTACAAAAAGAGTGATTGAATATAGAATTGAGTCATCAAATCCTTTGCGTATGCTTTGGATTATAAGGACTGGAAGAAGGGATTTTTGCAATGAATATGGATTTCAACATGTACATGAATGATATTGTCACTACTGCAAGAAGCGAAATGAGGGAAGCGGGCTATACTGAAATGACGACGCCTGAAGAAGTGGATGAGCACCTTCTGAAGGAAGGGACGGCTCTGGTGATGGTCAATTCAGTCTGTGGTTGTGCCGGCGGAATTGCACGTCCAGCAGCAAAGCATGCACTCAACTATGATAAGCTTCCTGACCAGCTGCTTACGGTCTTTGCCGGACAGGATAAGGAAGCCACTGAGCATGTCAGGGAAAAAGCACCAGATTTCCTGCCTTCTTCACCATCTTTCGCACTCTTTAAAGACGGAAAGATTGTAGATATGATAGAACGCCATAACATTGAAGGCCATGAAACCATGAGTGTAATCATGGACCTGCAGGCTTGGTTTGAGGAGCACGGCAAAGATATCTGATATAATAAAAAGAGGTCCCGAGGGACCTCTTTAATTTGATTAAATCGCAGTGAGCATGCTGATGCCGAAAAGGACACCAGAAATCACTATCAGAAAGATCATAAACCAGATTACTACTCTCTGCATTTTCTTATTTTGCATGGAATCATCCTCAATTTTTTACTCATTACATTATAATACACTGAACATCCACAATCAACTCAGTAACAGGAGGCACACACAATGAATCAAGAAAGATTGACTTCGCAATTCATGGAAATGGTCCAAATCGATTCCGAAACTGGAGAAGAGAGGGAAATTGCAGATTATCTGCTGAAGACCTTCAGGGAAATGGGCGTTGAAGCAGAAGAAGACGATACCCAAAAGGACACGGGATATGGGGCAGGAAACATCCTTGTGAGGATGGCCGGCAACACTGAAGCAGAGCCACTTTATTTCACGGTTCATATGGATACGGTGGCACCCGGAAAAAATATTAAACCAGCCATCGAAGATGGTTATATCGTAAGCGATGGGACTACTATACTTGGTGCAGATGACAAGGCCGGCATTGCAGCCATCATAGAATCCATCCGTACAATCAAGGAATCTGAAATCCCACATGGTGATATTGAATTCGTAATTACAGTTGGAGAAGAATCTGGCTTGGTCGGCGCCAAGGCATTTGACGCCTCGCGTTTGAAAAGTCGTTTCGGATACGCCATAGACTCCACGGGCAAAGTCGGCACTGTAGTGACTACGGCACCGACCCAAAGTAAGATTGAAGTGAACATCCATGGTAAGAAAGCACATGCAGGTGTGGCACCTGAAGAAGGCGTCAGCGCGATAAACATTGCCGCCAAGGCAATCAGCCAGATGAAGCTCGGCCGCATCGATTCCGAAACCACAGCGAATATCGGCCGATTTGAAGGCGGTGGCGCAACCAATGTGGTCACAGATCACGTATACCTTCTGGCAGAGGCGCGCAGCCTGGATGCCGATAAGATGGAAAAACAAGTGGCGCATATGAAGGATGTATTTGAAACAACTGCCTCAGAGATGGGCGGGCATGCAGAAATCAAGTCCGAGGTCATGTATGCTGCATTGGATGCCGGGAAAGAGTCTGAAGTAGTGACCACAGCTGTCAAAGCCATCGAAAACATTGGCAGGACGCCTGATTTAATCAGCCTCGGGGGTGGCAGTGATGGCAACATCTTCGCCGGACACGGAATAGATACAGTAATACTCGGAGTCGGATATGAAAACATCCACACTACCGAGGAGCGCATCCCGGTCGAAGAACTCGTCAAGGTCGCTGAACTTGTTACAGGCATCATCAAAGTCCAAAGTGATAAGGAGTAGCATATATGCTGTATGATATCGGAGTGGTCGGCTTGGGGGTTATGGGCACAAACATCTCCAAGAACATGGCCCGGAATGAATTTGATGTTACTACATTCGACTTTTACGAAGATGTGAGAAAAAACAGGACCTTTGAACTGAAGGAAGAAGGCGTATCAGTTTCTTCCTCTCTGGAATCCTTTGTAAAGAGCCTTAAAAAACCTCGCAACATATTGCTTCTCGTCAAAGCAGGGGAAGTGACCGATAAGACCATCTCACAAATAGCCCCCTTGCTGGAAGAGGGGGATACGCTGATAGATGGCGGTAATGAACAGTATGAGAATACACAACGCCGCAACGGACAGTTGACGGCGATGGGCATCAACTTCATTGGCATGGGCGTCAGTGGGGGAGAAGAAGGCGCCTTGAATGGTCCTTCTCTAATGCCGGGTGGCCAAAAATCTGCCTATGATAATGTTAAAGATATACTGGAAAAGATTTCAGCCAAGGCGGATGATGGTAAGCCATGTGTCACCTATATCGGCAATGATGGTAGCGGCCACTATGTCAAGATGATCCATAACGGCATAGAATACGCAGATATGGAACTCATTGCAGAGAGCTACTATTTCATGAAGCATGGCCTCCGCATGAGCAATAAAGAGATGAGTGAAGTGTTCGATGAATGGAATCAGGGTGATTTGAACAGTTATCTGATTGAAATCACTGCACGCATCCTTGAATTCAAGAATGAGGACGGTGAATATATCATTGACCTCATCTTGGATAAGGCCGGGCAAAAAGGCACGGGCAAATGGACTGGTATAGAAGGTCTGAAACTGGGCATCCCGCTTTCCATCATTACTGACAGTGTGTTCTCAAGATGCCTCTCAAGTCTGATTGATGAGCGTGCGCAGATCAATCAGGCGTATGATGCCAAAATGGGAGCGCTCCCGCAAAAAGATAAGAATGAAATCCTTGAAGACCTGAAAAATGCTTTATATATAAGTAAACTGATGAGCTATTCACAAGGTTTCCGTCTATTGAAAGAAGCAAGCGACATCTACGAATGGAATCTGCAGTTGGGAGAGATCTCCATGATCTGGAGGGCCGGATGCATCATCCGGGCGCACTTCCTTGAAGAGATCAATAGAGCATATGAAAAAGACCCTGAACTCGATAATCTGCTTCTTGATGACTATTTCAAATCCGTGGTAAAGGAAGCACATCCGAGTCTAAGGCGCATTGCCATCAAGGCGATTGAAAATGAAATTCCAGTGCCTGGTTTCCTGAGTGCACTCTCTTACTTTGACAGCATGAAGCAAAAGCGTGTTTCCAGCAATATGATACAAGCCCAACGTGATTACTTTGGTGCACACACCTATGAAAGAATCGATAAGCCAGGCGCTTTCCACACCGACTGGCAACAGTAAAAAAACGCAGTGTGAGGTTGATTGAAGTCAACTTCACACTGCGTTTTTATTAATCAGATAAACGTTGCCATACTTGTACTTTGCTGTCTTCAGAGAAAAACAGACTTCTACTTTTGATCAACTCCATGGAATAGGCACAATTCAGCTCGCGCTCTTCCTTGAATCGCCATCTACGGAATATATAGCGATAGATGTCTTCGCTGACGACTTCCGGATTCCCTTCAGACTCGAAGATCACATAATCGCCGGATTCCGTATAAGTCTCTTCAAATGGTGCAGGGGAGTAGGAGGAAACGCCAATCATCAATTCCATCTTACCCCCTATATACCTCTCAAGAAGTACGATGCCTTTAATATGGCCGTCATTGTACTTGAGGAGCTCCTCAAGTACATGATTATCTTCGAGGTATGACAAAAAATCATACTTCATCAAAGTACTGTAATGGTCTACCGAGAAGCGGCGGACGGCACCTATGATTCTGAACCCTTCAATATGCTTCTCCGTGGAACGGTATTTTGGCCGTTCGACCGGAACTACTTCAAAGGATATGCGTTCCGTAAGATCCAATGTGTGAAAATACTTTTCAGTTTCGTAGGGCGAAATCCCAAACGCTTCACGATATGTTTTCTTGAACTGCTCGATGTCATGAAAACCATACTGCTTGGATATATCAATCAGCCGTCTATGTCCTGCCTCCAATTCATATGCAATCTCCGTCATCTTGCGCCTCATCTGATACTCGTAGGGGCTGAACCCGACCAATGAGGAAAAGATTGTGATGAATGATTTCGGTTCTACGGACATATCAAGGAGCACTTCATCATAATCTATATTCTCTCTGATATGGTCTTCTATATATATAATGAACCTCTCTACAAAATTTACTGTTTGCATATTAACCTCACTTCATTTCTATACATTCCACCATTTGAACCCATCTTTCGAGAGGAGCAGATTGCTTTTGACAGGCCCGTCGGAGCCCGCCCTGTAGTTTGGAAACGGAGCGATGTCCGTCTCCCATACCTGGTTGATCGAATCTACGAATTGCCAGGCATTCATCAATTCTTCATAGTGGGTAAAGTTTGCTGCGTCCCCGTTCAGACAGTCATATATCAGATTCTCATACGCATCTACTGTACGCGCAAGGTCTTTATTATCGATTGCATAGGAGAGTTTAATCTCCTTTGTATCCTTTTCACTGCCATGGTCTTTGACGTTAAGCTGCAAAGAGATGCTTTCGTCAGGCTGAATGCGTAAAATGAGAAGATTTTTAGAGAGCACATCGTCCTGCTCGTTTTGATAATACAGGTTCTTTGGCACCTCTTTAAATTCCACAACGATCTTCGTCTCCTTATTCCTCATCCTCTTACCGGTACGGATATAGAAAGGAACGCCTGCCCATCTGAAGTTATCTATAAAGAGGCGGGCGGCGATGAAAGTCGGGTATTGGAGGTTTCGCTGACATCTTCTTCATCCCTGTATTTGCAGACATACTCACCATCTACTGTCCCTTCATCATATTGACCGCGTACAAAATGATTCTTTACATCCTTCTTACCTATTTTTCTAATGCTCTTCAGAACTTTAATCTTTTCGTCCCGGATATCATCACTGTTTAAACTGATCGGTGGTTCCATGCCAAGCAGTGAAACGATCTGAAGCATATGGTTTTGGAACATATCCCGGACTGCGCCGCTTCTTTCGTAATACTCCCCACGGTCAAGTACACCCAAGGATTCAGATGAGGTGATTTGGATATTTGAGATGTAGTGGTTGTTCCATAATGGTTCGAATAAACTATTGCTGAAACGGATGACTTCAATGTTCTGCACCATCTCTTTCCCCAAATAGTGATCTATTCTGTATATTTCATGCTCTTCAAATGTTTTGGAGATGTCCTGGTTCAGTCTATAGGCACTTTCATAATCCCTACCGAATGGCTTTTCGATTATCAGTTTCTTATAACCCTTGGTCTCTGTGACACCTGAACGCCGCAGATTATCCGTAATGACCGTAAAGAATTGGGGGGCATCGCCAAATAGAACAATCTGTTCCCTTCCGTGTCGACTGATGCCTCGACACTCTCAAATTTATCCTTCAATGTTGAATAGCTGTCGACATCGGTGATATCTACCTGCACATAATGAATGCAGCTCAAAAGGAGTCCAGTCCTTCAAGGCTTTCCAGCTTTTCGTTATCTTGCAGGGAAGTGCGGGCCACTTCCCTGAAGTCTTCATCATTCATATCTTTACGTCCTATCGCCAATATGGCGAAATCATGTGTCAATGAACCCTCCTGGAACAGATGGAACATGGATGGCAGAAGTTTTCTTCTTGAGAGGTCCCCTGTGGCGCCAAACAATGCGATGGATGCTTTAAATGATTGGGTCATATGCAAACAAGTCCTTTTATCAAAAATTTTCTTATATTATTATTCCACTGTATTCTGAAAAACACAACTCCATAACTATGATATAATGAACCAACATTTAATGATAGGTGATTGCATGAAATTTAAAATACTCGGCTCCGGTGCGGGCATACCTTCGAAATCAAGAAACACCCAAAGCTATATATTGGATGTGGTCGAGGAACTCAACCAATATTTCCTCATTGATGCTTCTGAAGCATTACAGCACCGCATCATGAGCACAACGATACGACCGGCTAAAATCAAACACATCTTCATCACCCACCTCCATGGCGATCATATCTTCGGTCTGCCGGGGTTTCTCTCTTCTCGTGCCCACCAAGGCGGGGAAGGGGTGCCGTTATATATCTATGCACCTGCCGGCTTGAAGGAGTGGGTGGAGCTGACCTTAAGGACAAGCGCTTCACATCTGAACTATCCGATTCACTATATAGAGGTTGCACATAATATGGAGTTTGACGCAGATGGTTTCAAGGTGAAATCCTATCTGCTGGACCACGCTATTGAGAGCTATCTTTATGTATTCATTGAACCAGACAAGCCAGGTGCCCTAAAAGATGATAAATTGAAGCGACTCGGCATACAGCCTGGTCCGTTCTATAAAGAGATAAAACAGTCGGACACTTTCGAATTCGATGGACGGATATACAATACGTCAGAATTCATGAATCCTCCGACAGAAGGCAGGAAAGTGGCAGTCCATGGTGATACAAGGGTGGTCCAGCATCCGGATTACCTGGATTTGGTTGATGGATCGGACCTTATCGTCCATGAGGCAACATATCTCAATGGAGAAGGCGAAAAAGCACATCTTTACTACCATTCCGAAATGTCCGAGGTGCTAAAGAATTTTTCATCAATTTCATATGGAAAGCTGATTTTCAGCCATATCAGCAATCGTTATGACCAGGAGCAGATCAACAGCGTCAGCGGCACGCTGCCTGAAAACACGCTGTTGGCCTATGACCTCATGGAAATCACCATCCCACGTGATTCGCAATGAAGCTGGCGATTACCTGCCGATATTTTTCAGGATTGCGGTTGAAACTTTCAACGTGACCGCCCCGTTCGGGATACCAAGCCGCCTTAGGCGGCTTTTTTCTTTTATACAGTTCTTTTGTATGCGTATATGGGATGAATTTATCAGGCTTCGAATGGATGAAGAGTATCGGTTGCCTGATGTTGTCCACCACCCGGTATGGGGAAACTTTAAAGAGTGAGAATCGGCTTCTCAGACGGAAGAATATATTTGTGAATATAAGCACTAGAGGCGACCCGATTTTTGTATATTGGCTGAAGATGTGGGTGAGTTCATCTCCAAAAGTGGAGAATGAAGCATCCGATATATAGAATTCGGCGCGGTTCGATAATTCACCTGCATAGAGCAGCATGGTGGCCGCTCCCATGGATTCTCCATGCACACCTACCTGGATATCAGGTCCGTAGTGGTCAAAAAGATATTGTATCACTGTCTCTAGATCATATTTTTCGTAGAAGCCGTAAGTGGAATGGAGTCCACCTGTGTTCCCATGACGCCTCGCATCGTAGATGACACAATTATATCCCATTTCTGTGAACATATTGAGGTATTTTATGGAACTTATTTTATTCTCCGTGACCCCATGGCACAGGACCATCCATTTATTCGTTTCGTTAGGGTGGGTGAAGACGGCATTGATGCTGTAGTCGAATTTAGAAGATATGAGGACATCATCTTGCGGCAGCTTTTTGAATTCGTCCATATCGAGCCTCTTAGCGCGCGTTTCCCTGCGTTTGATGATCTCGACGTCCCGTAGTTTAAAGAAAAGGATCTGATTTGAGGCGTAATAGCCAAGTGAGATAAGTAATACGAGAAGGGAGCCTGATAGCCCGGCTCCCCATCTTAAGAAACTCCTCATGCCCGATGCTCCTCATATTTGATTATTTTCACCGCATCGAGAACTGCCTTATATTCTTCCTGTGACAGGTCCGGCATTTTATTGTAGCTTTCGATATTCGATTCCAACTGTTTCAGGCTGCTCACCCCGTTGACTATGGCAGCTTCATTATATTTGAGGAACGCATAGGATAATGCGGTTAGATCTTCATCCACTTCACTCAGACGTTCCAGGCTTTCTTTCAGATCTTCGTAGGAATAATCGAGGAACCCATCAGGGAATTTTTCTTCAATGACACTTCTCCAGCTGCTGCTGAGAGCGCCTTTCATGACTGGTCCGCGTGCCAGGATCGTAACATCTTCTTTTAGGGTGGTTGCAACTTCCAAAGGACGGTTATCCAACGGGTTGAACTGCATCATGATGGTCGACATGTCGCTGTGGCGCAAGTAATAATCGATGACGTTCAGCCGTATCGATGATATGCCGTAGCTTGTGATTACGCCTTCCTGCTTCAGATCGTCGAATGCACTGATGGTTTCGTCTTTATTATCTTCAATGGTCCCACCGTGGAGTTGATATAGATCAATATGGTCTACTCCAAGACGGTGCATCGAGTCTTTTATGGCTGATTTAATATGCTTTGGCGTAGGGTTCCATCCTACTTTCTCCTGCGTCTTCTGATCGAATTCATTTCCTCCCTTTGTCGCGATGGTGAAATCATAGGTAGAGCGGAAAGCATTCAGTACTTTGCCCAATTCCTGTTCGTTTTTCCCGAACTGATAGAGATCGGCAGTATCAAAATGGGTGATTCCCGACTCCAATGCAAATTGAATGATCTTCTCCATCTCATTTTTATCGTCAAGTGGCAGATTCATACATCCCAAGGAAAATTCAGAAATGTTCAATCCATCTTTTAAATTTAGTTGTCGCATATGGTTCTCCCTCCATTGAATATATGATTTGATTATACCAATTCAAGCCACAAAGTTGCACATATTTGTCTTTATTCATACGTCTGAAAACTATATGGCAGGCCATACGTGTGTTAATATAAACATATGGTTTTAAAAGAACTCGATAATGGAGCGTAATGAAATGGATAATGACCAACACTATGATCACCTTAAAGAAGAACTGATTTCAAGCGAACGAATTTTTGACGGCAAAGTAATTAAAGTGGATCACAGTCGGGTGAAATTGCCGAACGGTGCCGAAGCTGATAGGGAAATCGTCTATCATAAAGGTGCGGTATGTCTGATTGTGGTGCAGGACAACCAGATGCTGTTCGTCAGACAATACAGGGTCTCAACGAAAGAATTCCTGCTAGAAATTCCGGCAGGCAAAATCGAGGAAGGCGAAGCGCCTATTGAAACGGCTAGAAAAGAGCTGAGGGAGGAAGTCGGCGGCACTGCGGGAGAACTGAAGAAAATTCAATCTTTCTACGTGTCTCCTGGATTTTCCAATGAATATGTCCATCTTTATGAAGCGGCAGATGTATCCTTCAAACCGCAGGAACTGGACGATGATGAATTCCTCGACATTGTGAAGATCGATCTCGATCAGCTGAGGGTGGAGCTCGAAAGTGGGGCATTCAAAGATGCCAAAACAATCGTCGCAGTCCAACATGTCTTGGCCACCCACAATTTATAATCATTTTAACCACCTTTAAAATTTTATACAAATCCGTTATAATGTCTGTGATTATATTACAAAGTGGGTGAACCCGTGGAAAATAGGATTCAAAGAATCAAAGAGGCACTGCAGGGTGCCCAATACAAACTGACCCCTCAGAGGGAAGTCACGGTGCGGGTCCTGCTCGAAAACGAAAGGGATCATCTGAGTGCAGAGGATGTCTTTCTTAAAGTGAAAGATAAATACCCGGAAATCGGCTTGGCGACCGTCTATCGTACATTGGAACTTCTAAGCGAACTGAAAGTACTCGATAAGATCAATTTCGGGGACGGGTCAGCCGTTATGACCTCCGCAAAGAAGGGGCCGAACATTTCCATCACCATCTTGTCTGCATGGAGTGTGGTGCAGTTGAGGAAGTTGAAGAAGATCTGCTTGGGGACGTAGAGAAGATAATTGAGAATGATTATAACTTCAAGGTTCTGGACCATCGCTTGACCTTCCACGGCGTATGCCGGGATTGTCAGGAAAGAAGTCGAAAAAAATGAATTTTGATGCATACATCGATGAATATCTCCTCTTTCTGAGAGTCGAAAAAGGTCTGAGCCAATCTTCAATCGAATCTTACCATCAAGATCTAAAAAAATATCAGACTTATTTGAATGACTCCGCCATAGATGACTTGAATCGGCTAGACACCGAATTCCTGATTCAATTCCTAAAGATGTTGGATGGCCAAGGTAAAAGCGCCAAAACTTTATCGCGCATGCAGTCTACACTGAAAAACTTCCATCAGTTCCTGGTCAACGATGATATCACCGCACATAATCCGGCACTACGCCTCCAATCCATAAGGAAAGGCAAGACCTTACCTGTCTACTTGACTGTTGAAGAGATGGAAACACTACTATCCACTCCCGACGACTCGATTGCGGGCAGAAGGGACCGTGCCATGATGGAACTACTCTATGCTTCAGGGCTCCGGGTCAGTGAATTGATCGACATCAAGACAAATGATATCAATACGAATCTTGGCTTCATCCGCGTAAAAGGAAAAGGCGACAAGGAGCGTATCGTACCGATTACAGACTATGTAGGCGATCTTCTTGACTCACATATTTCATCAGGACGATTGTCATTACTTAAGGATAAGAATACCGATATACTTTTTTTGACGAATAGGGGAAAGGGCTTCACCCGCCAAGGACTATGGAAGACGATAAAGAAATATGAAGTGCTGAGCGGCATTGGAAAGAACATCACGCCGCATACCTTCAGGCATTCTTTCGCCACCCACCTTGTTGAGAATGGTGCTGACTTAAGAGCCGTGCAAGAGATGTTGGGCCATTCCGATATCAGCACCACTCAAGTCTACACACAAATTTCGACTGTAAAGATCAGGGAGATGTACAAACAATTCCACCCAAGAAAGTAGGAGATAGCATGTTTAAAAGAATACACCTGGTAGTACTTGATTCTGTTGGAATCGGAGCGCAGCATGATGCCAAAGAGTTCGGGATGAAGGTTCACATACATTAAAGCATACACTCGAGCAATATCCTGTAGAACTACCAAACTTGGAAAAGTTCGGTCTGGGATGCATTGATGCATTGCCAGGCATCGATTGCCCGGAGGATACTGAAGCATTCTACAGTAAAATGGATGAAGTATCACAGGGTAAGGACACCATGACGGGCCACTGGGAAATTGCCGGTCTCGATATCAAAAAACCTTTTAAAGTATACCCAGACGGTTTCCCTGAAGCTCTGCTGGATAGAATCCGGGAAGCAACGGGCCGTGACATTGTAGGGAACAAACCGGCAAGTGGTACGGATATCATCAAAGAATATGGCGAGCATCAACTGAAAACAGGCGACCTGATCATCTACACCTCCAATGATCCAGTCCTTCAAATTGCGGCTCACGAAGATGTTGTGCCCCTTGAAGAACTCTATGAGATTTGTGAAAAGGTCAGGGCGATGACACTCGACCCGGATTTCCTGGTGGGCCGCATCATTGCACGGCCATTTATCGGGGAGTCGAAAAACGACTTCAAACGTACTGAAAACAGGCACGACTACGCGCTTGAACCATTCGGCAGAACTGTGTTGAACGCGCTTGAAGACAATGGCAATGATGTAATCGCCGTAGGTAAAATCAACGATATTTTCACAGGTTCCGGTGTGACAGATGCTGTCAGAACAAAAAATAACGAAGATGGCATGGATAAGCTGCTCGAAGTCATGGATCGCGATTTCACAGGTCTTTCTTTCCTCAATCTGGTTGATTTTGATGCGCTCTATGGTCATAGGAGAGATTCTGAAGGCTACAGCAAAGCGTTGAAGGCCTTTGACGATAGATTACCCGAGATCGTCTCCAGATTGGCGGCTGATGATCTGCTCATCATTACAGCTGACCATGGGAATGACCCTACCTTCAAAGGTACGGACCATACGAGGGAGTCAGTTCCTCTCCTGATTAAAGCCGGAAAAGATATGAACTATAGAGCACTGCGCAATTCCGAGACTTTCAGCGACTTAGCAGCCACCATCGCTGAAAATTTCAATATCGAGTATAAAACGCATGGTCAAAGCCTGTTTGAGGAGATTGTTTCACATGCGAAATAAAAAGTTCACCTTCATTCTGATCGTCTTGGCAGCACTCGCATGGGGGTTGGATATTGGGTCATGGTGCTATAGAAAACATCACTTGTGATGTTTTCTTTTTTAATGGCCGCTTCGCGGTCTGAAATTACACCAGAACGATCCCTGAGCCTATGCTTAAACACTATTGCTTCATCCTGTACGAATATATTTATGACCATCTCCCGGAAGGTCCTGATAGGAGTCAATGGGTCTTGCATGGCGTGCAGGTGCGACCATGTCTCCTCTGTGAGGGGGAATTGCAGGGGAGTGAAGGGGGTAGTTTTAATATACTTCTTTCTTTCGTGAATCATTGCGATAAGATTTTCAGCCATGCCTAAAGAGAAAAGATCATATCCATGCGCTTCATAAAGTGCGATGGCGCGACTATAGGAACGTTCGGCCCCTACTGTATTTCCTTGCCTGTAATGGTATTCGGCAACTGCCACCAAAATAAGAAAGACTTCCGGATCATGCTTAGTGAAGAGAGGCTTCGATTTCCAGTGACTCTCCATGATTTCATGGCATTCGAAGTAATCTTGCTTTATAATGAGTTCGTTATAGAAATCTAAGAGTTGTGTACGGTCCATTGTGCCAGCTCCTAACAATTGAGGTTATTTTATGGATGATTATAAAGTGCGCCTCGATGTATTCGAAGGACCTCTCGATCTTCTCCTTCATCTGATCAAAGAATTGGAAATTGATATCTATGATATACCGATGAAGGTGCTCACCCGCCAGTATATGGAATACATTGAAGAAATGAAAGAACTTGAAATCAACGTCGCAAGCGAATATCTGCTTATGGCCAGCGAACTGCTGAAAATCAAGAGTCATACACTTCTTCCCGGACCCGCCTACGCTGAGGAACCATTCGAAGATCCAAGAGAATCATTGATGGAGCAACTGATTGAATATCAAAATTTCAAACAATATGCAGAACAGCTTTCCATGATGAAGCAAGAGAGTGAACGCTTGTATATCAAACCACAGAAGAGTATGAAGAAGTGGATGTGTCAGAAGACGAGATGGATGTTTCGATATCAGAACTTCTTGTCGCCTACCAAAAAGTACGGTCAAGGGTTGCGCTAGATCAACCAAAGAACGTTGTCATCAACCATGAACGATACACCCGTAAAATGGCCGAGTCTTTCATTAGTGAGCATTTCACAGATCGCGACTCACTTGCATTTCATGAACTCTTCAACTTTAATGAATCAAAATCAAAAGTTGTAGCTGTATTCATAGTATTGTTGGATTACGTCAAGGAAGGCCAAATGAGGATATGTAGGGTACAGGGAGGAGATTATAAAATTGAGAGGCTGTTTGAGTAATGGAAAAAATTGAAATTATAGAAGGGCTGTTGTACATTGCAGGTGATATAGGCTTGGAAGAAGAACAACTGATCATGCATGTTCCCATTACTAAGGAACAATTGGAGAAAGTGACGGAGAATTACGATAGATCAAATTTCGTCATCCAAAAGCATGGACACAAATACTTTTTAAAGACCTCCCAAGCGATGGAGAAGTATGTCGAACGCGTACTCAGCGACCGCCCAAAACAGAAACTGTCACAAGCTGCACTTGAAGTCTTATCCATAATTGCCTATAACCAGCCCCTTTCAAGAGGGGACATTGAAGTGATGAGAGGAATCAATTCTGATGGGCCTGTCAGTACATTGCTGAGCAAAGGATTGATTGCCAAAAAGAACATACAGGATGTGCGGGCGGCCCATTTTGTAACGACAGATTATTTTTTACAGCTTTTCGGATTGACCGATTTGGAAGAACTCCCTACACAAGCGGATATTTCAGAACAAGAAGAGATCGACTTATTTTTTGAAAACATGAAGGAGGAAGAATAATGGAAGAAATGCGTCTACAAAAAGCAATTGCAAACAGTGGCTATACATCAAGGAGAAAGGCCGAGGACCTGATAAAGGAAGGGCGTGTCAAGGTCAATGGCAAGACAGTAACGGAGCTCGGCAGCAAAGTGGTTGATTCCGATAAGATAGAGGTGGATGGCGTGCCACTTGAGACTGAAGAGAAGGTTTACATCCTCTATTACAAACCAGGTGGCGAGATTTCTGCCGTTGAGGATGACAGGCAACGCAGAACAGTTACAGATGCCTTCCAGCAAATGGATGTCCGTCTATATCCGGTAGGGCGACTCGATTATGATACTTCCGGTATCCTTCTGTTGACGAACGACGGAGAATTCACCCAGTACATGACGCATCCGAAATATGAAATGAGCAAAACATACAGGGTCAAAGTCGACGGCATCCTAAAAAGGGAACAGCAAAAAATGATGCGTGAAGGCGTCAGGCTCGATGATGGGCTGACTGCTCCTGCAAAACTCAAAGTCGTTAGAGACAAGAACAATAAGAACATGATCCTTGAGCTCACCATACATGAAGGGCGGAATCGTCAAGTTAGACGTATGTTTGAACACTTTGGGCTTAATGTTGTGAAATTGACACGCATCAACTACGACTTTTTGACTTTGGATGGCCTGAGCGAAGGAGAGTATCGTTTCCTCAAACCGCATGAAGTCAAAAAATTGATCGCCAATGCCAAATCCAGGTAAAACGGAATTGTCATAATACTGTCATGTAGGCTTAAATTATATGATGCTATAATGGACATTATGTAGAGGCATAGGTAGGTGAAATAGATGAAGAAGAGTACCAGGAACGTGCTTAGGGTCAGCATTATAGTACTGATTACGTTACTTATCGGTATCACACTGTGGTTCAATCTGACCTCGGGCACAAAAACTGTGAATGTCGGCGACCAAGCCACAGATTTCAAACTATCGACACTGGAAGGTGAGACCATCCAACTGTCGGAATTAACTGCTGAAAAAGGTGTAATACTGAACTTCTGGGCACATGGTGCAAACCATGCCGCGAAGAAATGCCTGATATGAATGATTTTTACATAGATGGCCATGAAGATTATGAAATCGTCGCAGTTAATGTCGGTGAGAACCAGCAACAGATCAGACAATTCATTTCCGGTCTGGAGGCGGAGCTGCAATTCCCTATAGCACTGGACAGCGAAAAAAGTGTGACCGACGCGTATAACATCGGACCACTTCCTACCACCATCGCCGTCAATAAGGATGGAGTAGTGGTCAAAAAACAAGAATACCAACTGAATCATGAGGATATCGCCTCCTTTATAGAGGCTTCCATAGAATAGGATGGATTTAAAATGAAGCTCAAGGACATACGATGTGAATCATGTGGGCATGTCAATCCGCCCGGAACTCAACTTTGCCAGTCCTGCGGTAAAATGATCGACAATGATTATGATAAGGACAAAATTAAAGACTTGATGCGTTATGACGGCAGTGCCGTAAGGTCAAAAACCCGCTCCAAGAGTATATTCGATAAAATATGGATATTTTTCACCTCAATTAAAGTAGGTGTCAGCATCATACTCGCAATCGCGGTGGCAGCAGCAATCGGCACCATCTTCCCACAGGAATATTTCATCCCTATGGGTGTGGATCCAGCTGAACACTATCAGGAAAACTATGGCTCTTTAGGATATCTCTACTACTCCCTCGGTTTCCATAACCTTTATTCATCCTGGTGGTTCCTTGTCCTGAATGGCATGCTTGCATTATCCATCATAGCGGCAAGCATAGACAGGGGCATACCGCTGTTTAAGTCACTCAGGAACCAGAGGGTTAAAAAGCATAGTACTTTCTTCAGAAGGCAAAGGCTCTCTGCAATGGATGAAGACGCCGGTAAAGTTGATAAACTGGTCGATGGTCTCGCCAAAAAGAGATATAAGGTGAGGGAAGAAGACGGGAATTATCTGCTTGAAAAGGGCAGACTTTCAAGATACGGTCCCTACATCAACCACACAGGCCTGATTCTGCTTCTCCTCGGCAGCATGCTAAGGTTCTTCCCTGGGATGTATGTTGATGAAACTCTCTACATCAATGAGGGGAAACCGAAGAGATTCCGACCACCGAAGGCCAGTATTATATTAAAAATGAAAAATTCACCATAGACACTTATGAGAAAGGTGATGGCGAAGTCTTCCAAAAAGCATTGGCTGAAGGCTCGAGTGTCATCAGTAATTTCCAGACTGACATCACTTTCTACGAAAATAAAAGTGCCGACATAGTGGGTTCCGCACCGGATTTGGAAGCGATTGACGAGTCCAGCATCCAGGTGAACCACCCGTACCGCTTCGGTTCCTATGAGGTATATCAGTCAAGTTATGACAATTCACAGATGAAATCGATGACTTTCAGACTCGAAGATTCTTCAGGTAATACTGTCGGAGATAACTTTACAGTCAACCTTGAGAATCCGGACTCGACTTTCCCGATCACAGAGGACATCAATGTAAATATGCGGGCTTACTCGCCTGATTTCCTCGAAGTCGCTGAGAATGGTACACTCATATCAGAAACTCCGGTTCCAAGAAACCCAGCATTTGTATTTGAAGTGGCGGATGGAAATGACAGTGAGCTGAGCCTACTGCAAATAATGAACAGCACAGATATCACTGAAGACAATGAATACAGCGTTCGTTTTGTCGGTGCAGAAGAGCATATCGCGACTGTGCTCACGGTCAAAAAAGATCATACCATCCCTCTGATTGCCACTGGGTTCGTCATATTCCTGATTGGACTCGCAATTGGCTCCTACATCAACCATAGGCGCATATGGATAAGGACCGATGATGGGCTGTTGATGGCTGCACATACGAATAAAAATTACTTCGGTATGAAAAAAGAATTGAACGAAGTGCTCGCGTCCAGCGGTATGGAACCTGTTTCCGATAAGTTGGATGTTGCGCAAACTGATAAAGACGAGGAGTAATATTTATGGCATCTCAATTAGTTACATTAAGCAGCACATTGCTGTATGCGGCTTTTCTGCTTTATCTGGTGGTATTGCTGCCTTTGGGAGCAAGCATCAAGTCGAAATCCAAAAAGCCGGAAAAGATTGCTCATATAATGATTGTTATAGGTTTTATCATGCAACTGTCCTATTTTATATTGAGATGGGTTGCACAAGGTCACGCTCCAGTATCAAATATGTATGAATTCATTACAATGTTTGCAATCATGCTCATTGCAGGATATTTGATCACCTACTACTACTTCAGAAGTACTTTATTCGGACTTTTCGCACTGCCGGTATCCTTGCTCCTGGTGGCCTATGGTAGTATGTTCTCAAGGGAAGTGGAGCCGCTCATACCTGCACTTCAGAGTAACTGGCTTGCAATACACGTCATAACTGTCACCTTGGCCTATGGTATACTGTCTATGAGTGCAGTAGCTGGACTGATCTATCTCTTAAAAGCAGTCCCGGCAACTGAGAAGTCATGGCGGGCAAGATTCCTTGAAGCTGTTATGGCAGGTGTTGTCATCGTCATCACGTTCATAGCAACTACACTAATCATGCAGAACGTGATTGGTTACCAAGACGATTTCATCTATCAAGATAAGCAGGGCCAGACGCAAGTGGCAGAGTACCACCTTCCGAGCCTGGTGAATTTTGAAGGCGCCGTGGCGGTCAAAAATGTCGGCGATAATAATTATGAAGAAGCAGAACATTTCCATAGCGGCCTCAACTTGCCACCGATCATTGATTCACAGAAACTCAATACTGTAATCTGGTCAGTGATTCTGGGTACGATCGTCTACGGTATCGTACGCCTGATTTTAAGGAAACGCATAATTGCAGCCTTGAAACCATGGTCCAGTAAAGCGGATCTGAATTTGATGGATGAAATTGGCTATCGTTCAGTAATCATTGGCTTCCCAGTCTTCGCCCTCGGCGGCATATTCTTCGCTGCCATCTGGGCACAGATTGCCTGGAGCAGATTCTGGGCTGGGATCCTAAGGAAACATGGGCTTTCATCACCTTCATGTTCTATACGATATTCCTGCACCTCAGATTGAATAGGGGATACGAAGGGGAAAAATCCGCATGGCTTGCGATTATCGGTTTCCTGCTGATACTCTTCAACCTGATTGCAATCAACTTACTTGTAGCAGGACTACACTCTTATGCATAAAATGGAAAGAGGGGTTGTATGACTGAAAGAATTCTCGTAGTAGATGATGAGGAGCGCATCAGAAAGCTCCTCAATATGTACCTTGTGCGCGAGGGGTATGAGATTGTTGAAGCCGAAGACGGCGAAGAGGCTCTTGAAATTGCAATGGAACAGGATTTTCATTGCATCCTTTTGGACCTCATGATGCCTAAAATGGATGGCATTGAAGTTGCTAAACGCCTTAGGACCCAAAAATCTACACCTATCATCATGTTGACCGCAAAAGGTGAGGAAAATAACCGGGTTGAAGGGTTTGAGGTTGGGGCAGATGATTACATCGTCAAACCATTCTCCCCACGTGAGGTTGTCTTACGTGTTAAGGCACTCCTTCGCCGCTCATCTGAGACAGCTTTCATAGAAGCTGATGCCACCGCTAAGGATGTCATCATCTACAATCATCTTGTGATTGACAATGATGCCCATAGGGTACTGGCCGACGATGAAAAAGTAAACTTGACACCGAAAGAGTATGAATTGCTGCTGTTCCTGGCACGCAGCCCCGATAAAGTCTTCGACAGGGAAGAATTATTAAGGGAAGTATGGCACTACGATTTCTACGGTGACCTCAGGACTGTCGATACACATGTGAAGAGATTGCGCGAAAAGCTCAACAAAGTCTCTCCAGAAGCAAGCAATATGATTCATACTGTGTGGGGCATCGGTTATAAATTCGAGGTTAACGACTGATGAAGTTCATTAATAGCGTTGTTACAAAACTGTGGTTGACTATCATTCTGATAGTAACGACAGTTTTAATTTTATTATCCATCATATTGAGCCTCTATTTCCGTAATTATGTATTGAATTCCACCGAAACACTCCTTCAGGAGGAAGTCTCACGAGTTGAGGAAATGGTGCTGACTGAACATTATGTCGATAATCCGGATGAAATACTATTCAGGGAAGATAATCTCATCATCTATATGGATGGGACTGTCCTATCAGAAGAATCCGCCACTGATGAATTGATCTTTAAGGAGACGATTGCCAAAGAAGGTGAAGGAAGTACAGTCATCCTAAACGATATATACGGCCATGATTATATGGTCAAGGTCTCCAATCTCAGTGATTATTTTGACGAGGATACAGCTATTCTGAAATACCGCGATCTGGAGGACATCAATGAATCGATGCGTGCAGTGACTACCATAATCATTGCAAGTGCTTTCGTACTGTTCATCATCACCACCCTATTCGCCTTCTTTCTGATAAACCGGTTGACAAGACCGCTTATAAACCTGAAGAATGCGGCATTCAGAACAGCGAAGGGGGACTATAATAAACTTCAAGTCAAAAGCCGCGATGAGTTGGGCGAGCTTACGCTTGCATTTAATAAAATGAATGATGACATCAGACATAATGTATCGGAAATCACCCATGAGAAAAATTTGCGCGAACAAATATTTACCTATATGAATGAAGGTGTATTATACTTTAACCGTAGCGCAGAATTGATCTACAGCAACCATAAGGGAAATGAAATGAATCATATATTCCAGAAGTACGGAATCGGGCAGCATACGCTTCAACGATGCCATCAAGGAAGTGGCAGATAAGCGTGAATCGACCATCGAAAGGGTAGAACTGCAACACCGTCATTTCCAACTGTCGTACACCCCGGTGAAAGAGGGGGAGACAGTTTATGGAGTGATACTTCTCATACGGGATATAACTGAAGAAGTGGGCGCTGAGAAAATGCGCTCTGAATTCATTGCCAACGTATCACATGAACTCAAAACCCCGATGGTCATGTTGAGCGGCTATTCCGAGGCGCTCCTCGACGACATTGTGACAGAGCCGCATGAGATCAAGGAAATGATCGGCATCATAAAAGATGAATCAGACCGCATGAATACGATGGTCAATGAATTGATTACAATTGCCCGCATGGACAGTCGTTCCGACTTCTTCGACATCATGGATAACGACTTTAACCTGTTGCTTGAAAAGCTAAAAAGCCGCTTCAGACATGAGATGAATGAAAACGGCATAGAGTTCTCGGTGAATTCATTGGACGGACCGCTGGTTTTCCAATTTGATTACGACAAATTGAGTCAAGTGATGACCAATCTCCTGGACAATGCCATCCGCTATACTTCAACGGGAGATGAGATCACCGTGGATGTATCATCATCGCCACATTCAGTGACGATCGAGGTCCGGGACACAGGTACAGGAATCAAACCGGAGCATCAGGCTAGAATCTTCGAACGTTTCTATAAGGTTGATGAATCGCGGACCAGGGGTCAGCACGGTACCGGGTTGGGTCTCTATATCGTCAAAAGTATCATTGAAAGGCATAGAGGCATCATTGAACTGGAAAGTAGATTCGGATCAGGTACTACATTCCGGATCACACTACCAAAAACTATTGGAGAGGATTGATGAAAATGAGAAGGTCGCGTCTGGAGAAGCTGATCATCATAAGTATCTTAGCAGCCCTATCCTTCATACTCATGCTTGTACAGTTTCCGATACCCTTTATACCACCTTTTCTGACTGTAGATTTTTCTGATATCCCTGCCTTCATAGGCTTCATGCTTTTTGGAGGTGTTGCAGGATCTCTTGTGATTTTGATGAAGATCATATTGTATGGACTACTCATGGCCAGTGAACCGATTGGCCCTTTAGCAAATCTTCTCGCCTCATTTTCACTTTTGCTCCCCGTATACTTCACCTATAAAAAATCTAAGACCAAAAAATCGTTGGTCCTAGGTTTTATTTTAGGAGTATTTGCATTAACGTTGGTCATGGCAGTTTTGAATTATTTCGTGCTACTTCCTGCGTATGGGCTGATTATCGATCAGCGTGATCTTATAGAGAATATACGTGCAATCATTACTGCCGGAATCATTCCATTCAACATCATAAAAGGCATACTGGTTGGCCTTATGGCCTATCTGGTGTATACGAAAGTGATTCCCAAACTGAGAAAATGAAAAAATCACCTTGATCGGTCCGATCAAGGTGATTTAAATATCATCATTCATATTTCAAAGGATCGCCATCAAATGGTTCATCTTCAACTTTTATGGAATCCGTCGGGCATCCGTCAAAGGCATCTTCCATATCTTCAAGCAACTCTTCCGGAACCACTGCTGTCCCTTTATTGTCATCCAAGATGACATAGGCGATGCCGTCATCATCGTAGTCATATATATCAGGTGCTGCCGCGCCACATGCACCACATGCGATACAAGTATCCATATCTACAATAGTATATTTTTTCCCGCTCAACACTTTCACCTCTTAACCGATTCATTCTTTATCATTCTAATTCTAATTACGCCATATTTCAATTAAATTAAATATTTGCCCTAATAATACAACCATGGTCGTATTAGGCCACAGACCGCCTCTTTAAATTAAAATGAAAACATATTATACTTACATTGAGAAATATTGAAGTTCTGAGGAGAATGTATATGAAAGACGATTTCTATAAAGATATAAACCATAAGCGGACCCCTGATGAAAAGAACCACGGGAAGCAGGAAAACGGGCATAATGAGAAAAAAGATGAACCCCGATTGAGCCGGGCTGAGCGCCATAAACAAAAAAATAAAGTGGATGCAAAAACCAAGCGGCAACCACTTGGAAAAACCATCGGCAGCTACATCAACCGCGAAAGTATAGACAAACAGAAAACATTCTTCCTAGATAAATTTTCTTCCTACAAAGAAAGATTCAGAGATGAAATCAATGTCTCTAAAAAGAAATTTGGGGAATTGAAGAGAAAACGTCCAAATGTCCCTAGAAATAAAAAACAAGATGAGAACGCGCATAATAAGCGCCGCCTATGGCCCATCATTGTTGCCGGTGTCTTCATACTACCCATAACCATCGCCCTCGGCATCATGATCACAAGCAACTTCTGGCCTGATGACCCGTCGACCCAGATAGCTGATCAATCAGAAGAAAACAGCGAAGAGACTGCACCTGAGGCACGTAAGGAATTGGAAGAGAAAAAGGCACAAAAAGAAAAAGAGGTCGCACAAGCCCAAAAAGGTGAAGATGAAGATGATGGACAAAGTGAAGAAAAGAACGATGACTTGGGTACAGGCACTTCGGACTTCTCCTACTCAGAGGAGCAGCAGTCTGAACTCGATGATGCCGCGGACGCAGCGATAGAAGAAAAGAGTCAGGGGATGCCAGCGACACCCCGGATAGTCCGGTGACACCACCGGAAGAGGAGACCTGGCGAGCAACCTGAAGAATCGACGCAGGAAACTGATGAAGAACAATCTTCCGTCGAGGAATCGACACAGGAGACTGAGCAGGGGCAATCAGGTTCAATCGGCACTTATACAATGAGACCCGGTGATAACCTGTACCGCATTGCAATCAGGTATTATGGTGAAGGCAGCAAAGAAAATATAGATAAGATCCGCGAGGCCAACGGCGGTGTCGATGACAGAAGTTTATCCGTCGGTCAGGAACTGACGATACCCGAATAGAAAGGTGTAGAACATGAAACAGATTGATACAATCATCATAGGAGCTGGGCCCTGCGGCCTTTCCGCAGCCATAGAGCTGCACAAGCAAGACATGGATTATCTGGTCATAGAGAAGGGGAATGTCGTTGAAGCGATCTACAACTATCCAACACATCAAACATTCTTCTCGTCCAGTGAGAAGTTATCCATCGGGGATTTCCCGTTCATTACCGAGCAGCACAAACCCCAACGGAATCAGGCGCTCGTCTATTATCGGGAAGCAGTTAAACACTTCGATTTGAAGATCAATACTTATGAAGAGGTAACTTCAGGGCGTAAATCTGGAGACCAGTTCATTCTCGAGACCTCCAAAGGACAGTATATATGTAATCATCTCATCGTCGCCACAGGGTATTATGGGCAACCGAACCATCTGGATGTGCCCGGCGAGGATAAAGAAAAGGTGTTTCATTATTTCAAAGAGGCACATCCATTCTTCAATCAGAAAGTACTTGTGATCGGCGGGAAAAATTCGAGTGTGGACGCTGCCATCGAACTCGAGAAGGCAGGTGCTGATGTCACTGTCGTCTATCGGCGCGGGGCGTATTCGAAAAGTGTAAAGCCATGGATCTTACCACAATTCGATTCTCTCGTTAAAAATTACAAGATCGACATGCATTTCAGCACTGAAGTAGTGGACATCAAAGATCAGAGCGTGGTGCTTGGGAAAAACGGTGAGACATTCGAATTGCCCAACGACTTCGTCTTTGCGATGATCGGTTATCATCCAGACTATCGCTTCCTGAGCTCATTTGGCGTTGAGCTGAATGAAAATGAATATGGTACTGCTCCTAACCATGACCCGAACACCATGGAAACGAACATTCCAAATTTATATATTGCCGGTGTCATAGCAGCTGGTAATGACGCAAATACGATCTTTATAGAAAACGGCCGATTCCACGGTAAAATAATTGCTGATGAAATCGCAAAACAGCATTCAGAATGATAGGTTAAAATTTTTTGAAACAATAATAAAACAACTTGGGAATCCCGATCCAATGGATTTCCAAGTTGTTTTTCTCTGTAATATCAGCATGCTGCCCGTCAATGTCTGAATACTTCCTCCAGGGCATCATGGCCATAATCATTACATAGCGCGAGCAATAATTTCATACGTGCTTTCTGGCCGTTCAGCCCATTCGAGAAAATCACGCCCCTTTGTTTCAGGTCATGGCCACCCCCTTCGTAGTCATAATAACTTCCGACGATACCGTTGAAGGAGCGGGAGACTAGAATGACTGGGATGTCCGCATCAAGTGCGGCTTGGAGGCCTTTCAATGCTGTTGGCGGGATATTACCCTGGCCGAGTGCTTCCAGAACCAGCCCATCATATCCGGCATCCACCAGTGCCTTAAAGAACGTACCGTCCAGATCTGCATGGGCTTTGATGAGCGCGACCTTTTTGCATAAGTCGACGGAATTGAATTGATCTTGCCTGTTGATGTGATGGTGGTAGTGGATGTCGTCCTTCGTCAAAAAACCGATGGGACCGTGGTTCGGACTTCTGGAATGTCGCAATATTTGATGTATGGGTCTTCGTCACATTACGGGCTGTGTGGATTTCATCGTTGAAGACGACGAGCACACCCCTCGAAGCAGATTCCGGGGTCATCGCAGTCTTCAAACTTGATATATAGTTATATAATCCATCAGAACCTATTTCATTTGATGACCGCATCGCCCCTGTGATGACAACGGGTTGATCGATATCAAGCGTGAGGTCTAAAAAGTAGGCCGTCTCCTCCAATGTATCGGTGCCGTGAGTAATGACGAACCCATCATGCCTGCCGCCATCCTGCAGGATGATGTCACGGATCACCATCATATCTTCTAAAGTCATATGCGGCGATGGCTTCTGCACCGGGTAGATTTCATCCAGCACAATGCCAAGTGCGCCTGCACCATCCGTTTCCATCTTGAGTGGATTTTCAGAAGTTTGAGTGACGATGCCATCGGTTGATGACATGCTGATGGTGCCGCCAGTATGTATCGCTAAAATTTTATTCTGCACATGACTTCCTCCTAAACGAATTTATAAATCTATGATAGAATATACTGGAACAATGAACAAGGCGGGTTTATATGAAAAATAAAATTAATATCGCAATTGACGGCCCTGCGGCGGCAGGCAAGAGTACCATTTCAAAGCGCGTTGCCAAAAAATTAGGCTACATATATATCGATACAGGAGCAATGTACCGCGCCATCACACTCCATGTCATAAGACATGGGGATGCAGTATTGGATCACCTGGAGGATGTGGACATACGGTTTGGGGCTTCTGGCACATCTGTATTCCTGAACGGAGAAGACGTTTCTCAAGACATCCGTAGCCAGGAAGTGACCCAACGTGTCAGTGAGGTGTCCAGTCAGCACCAGGTGCGCTCTTACCTCGTTTCGATGCAGAGGAAAATCGCGGAAGAAAAAGGTGTGGTAATGGATGGAAGGGACATAGGGTCCACCGTTCTGCCCGAGGCTGAGTTGAAAGTCTATATGAAAGCTTCCGCTGAAATCCGGGCCAAGCGCCGCCTGGAAGAAGAAGAAGCGCGTGGGGTCAAGATTGACATCGGCACCTTGACTGAGCAGATCATCCGCCGGGACGCCCTTGATATGAACAGGGAGATTTCACCGTTGGTCAAAGCACCAGATGCAGTGCTTTTGGATTCCAGTCATATGAGCATCGATGAAGTTGAGGATAAAATCATAAAGTTGGCAGAAGGCCTGATTAGGAGTTGAAGATATGTTTTACAATGTAGTCAAGTCTTTGGTGAAAGGCTTTTATTATTCCCGTTTCAAGGTAAGGGTAATTGGAGAAGACAGGATTCCTGCTACAGGTCCGGTTTTGATATGCAGCAACCACTCTTCAGAATACGATCCTCCTCTCATAGCCATAAATGTAAAGCGGGAGATGTCGTTTTTCGCCAAATCTGAATTATTCAAGATACCTGTGCTCGGTTTTCTGATCAGCCATTTGAATGCTATTCCGGTTGATCGGGGAAAAGGGGACAGGGCAGCGTTGAAGAAATCCGTCGAAAAACTGAAGGAAGGCAATATGCTCCTCATCTTCCCTGAAGGGGCAGAAACAAATCCGGCACTTTGAAAGACCTTCAACAGGGTGCCAGTTTCATGGCAGTCAAATCCGGAGCTGCCATCGTACCTGCAGCAATCAAAGGCAACTATGACAGAAAAAAGGGGATTACACTTGTTTTTGGCAAGCCGATCGATACGAAAGCACTAACGGAACAAGGTAAAAACCGTAAGGAGATTACAGAAATACTCAGGGAAGATATCAACAATCTTCTGATTTCAGAGACAATCACTTGACAAATTGTGATATTTATAAGAAGTTAGAGGTATACTTTTTAGTAATGTAATGGAGGCAGGCACATGACGACAGATAATTTTAAAGAACAAGAGAACAACGAAGAAGTAAACGAAACACAAGTGGACGAAGTGACAGAAGGCAATGTAGAAACAACAGACAGTCTTCCTGAAGAGAACACAACAGATTCTACAGGCACATTTGAAGTTGGGGATATTGTCAAAGGCACCGTCTACAAAGTAGAAGACAAATTTGTCAAAGCACACATTGAAGATTCTGATTTTGAAGGCATCGTACCAATCAGCCAGTTGACCAACAAGAGGATTGAACGCCCTGAAGAAATCGTGTCTGAAGAAGACACTATCGAGGGTGTCGTCATCAAAGTGGAAGACGAAGAAGATCGCAAGAATGTCATCTTCTCAATCAGGAAACTGGATGAGGCGAATGCCTACGAAAAATTGCAGGATGCCAAAGACAATGATGAGACGATCACCGGGAAAGTCATGGAAGTCGTCAAAGCAGGTCTTGTCGTCGATGTGGGAGTAAGAGGATTTATACCGGCTTCTCTTCTGTCAGACGCTTATATTGAGGATCTCGATCAATTCGAAGGGCAGGATCTTGAAGTCAAGGTTGAAGATATTGAATCTGAAAAGAATCGTGTCATCCTAAACCGTAAGCGTATCGTAGAAGCTGAGAAGTCCGAAGAACGCAAAAAGCAACTTGAATCACTGGAAGCGGGAAGCATCGTCGAAGGTGAAGTAGTGCGCATCACTACATTCGGCGCCTTCATTAATCTTGGCGATGTTGATGGCCTTGCACACATCTCTGAGCTGGATTACAGCAGAGTCGAAAAAGTCGAAGATGCAGTTAACATCGGCGACAAAGTCCAAGTGAAGATACTCGACGTTGATCCTGAGCAAGAAAGGATCAGCCTATCCCTTAAACAGGCAAAAGCCAGTCCTTTCGATTCCTTCATTGAAGAGCATTCAGAAGGTGAAGTACTTGAAGGGGAAGTTAAACGCCTCGTCGATTTCGGTGCCTTCGTAGAAGTCACTCCAGGAGTAGAGGGTCTCGTACACGTTTCTGAGATCAGCCACGAACATGTAGCGACTCCTTCCGATGTCCTAAAAGAAGGTCAGACCGTATCAGTCAAAATCCTTTCCTTGGACGAAGATTCCGAAAAAGTTTCATTGTCCATCAAAGAAACATCGGATAAGCCTGCTCGCGATCCTGAACCAAAAGTCTATCGTGACGATACAGACGATGACGCACCAACACTAGGTGATGTATTCGGAGATCGTTTCAAAGACCTTGATATCTAAACGTTCAAAATAATATTGGGTACGACCGGATAAAGAGCGATACCATCGCTCTTTATTTTTATTTTTATGTTAAAATAAGCTTAAATATAGGAGGTTACTTATGTATAAACCGACAATTGCCGTAGTAGGCAGGCCCAACGTTGGGAAATCCACATTATTCAACAGAATAATAGGCGAAAGAAAAGCAATAGTTGAAGATACCCCGGCGTTACAAGAGACCGCCTTTATGCTACAGGCGACTGGTTGAACTATGAATTCAACGTCATTGATACGGGAGGGATAGAGATTAAAGACGAACCCTTCCAGGAACAGATTAAAATGCAGGCGGAAATCGCCATTTTAGAGGCGGACGTCATAATGATGATCGTCAATGGCAGGGAAGGTGTCACGAATGATGACCTTTTCGTAGCCCGCATTTTGCAGCAGTCCAAAAAACCCGTTGTTTTGGCAGTCAATAAAATCGACAACTTCGAAATGAGAAGTGATATATACGAGTTCTATGAACTTGGTCTCGGCGATCCGTATCCGGTTTCAGGCTCACATGGCCTTGGATTGGGGGATGTCCTCGACCAGGCGGTAGAACACTTCAAGAATATTGAAACCGACGTGGCCGAAGATGATTCTGTCCGGGTCTCATTGATAGGGCGGCCGAACGTCGGCAAATCAAGCCTTGTGAATGCCATTCTTGGGGAAGAGCGCGTCATCGTTTCCGATGTGGCAGGTACGACCAGGGACGCGATCGACACCGACTACCATTATGATGGAGAACATTATAAACTCGTCGACACTGCCGGAATGAGGAAACGTGGCAAGGTTTATGAGGCTACAGAAAAATACTCTGTTCTTCGTGCCAATCGTGCCATCGAAAGGGCTGATGTTGTCCTTGTCATACTGGATGGGGAAGAGGGCATAATCGAGCAGGATAAGCGCATAGCCGGATTGGCTCATGAAGCGGGACGCGCCATACTGATCGTCGTCAATAAATGGGACGCGGTGAAAAAGGACGATAAGACTATGAAGAAGTTTGAAGATCAGGTGAGACAGGAATTCCAATTCCTTGATTATGCACCAGTGGCTTTTGTATCCGCTCTTAACAGGTCGCGGTTATCCACGCTCTTCCCACTCATTCGACTGGCTAACGACTCCCATAAGAAGAGGGTGCAATCAAGCACACTCAACGAAGTGCTGGTCGATAGTGTGAGCATGAATCCTACTCCGACAGATAAAGGCCGCAGACTGAATATATTCTATGGTACCCAAGTCAGTGTCGGACCGCCTACTTTCGTGCTTTTCGTCAATGACGTAGAACTGATGCATTTCAGCTATCGTAGATATTTGGAGAACCAGCTGAGGAAGGCTTTTGATTTTACAGGTTCCCCAATCCACATCATCAGCAGAAAAAGAAATTAGGAGGTTTGGTTGACTTATGAAAATTTCATTGATCGGTACCGGCAGTTTCGGCACCAGTTTATCATTGGTGCTTGCAGATAACGGCCATGATGTCATCATTTATGGCCGGAACAATGAAGTCGTCGAGGAAATTAATACAAAACACACCAATTCTTCATATTTGAAGGAAATAGAACTCCCTTCAAGCATCAAGGCAACTGTGGATTTAAATGAGGCACTGTCCCATGCGGAACTGGTGGTTTTGGCCGTTCCTGTCAAGGCTATACGGTCTGTCACCCGGGATATGCATAAGCTGTTGGAAACTTTGGGTAGGAAAGTCCAAATAGTGCATGTCGCCAAAGGACTTGAACTCGACACCCACCTCAGAGTGTCTGAAGTCATTGCTGAGGAAACCACTGCTGATACGGTTAAAGACATTTCCGTAATGAGTGGTCCGAGCCACGCGGAAGAAGTGGCCAAAAGATCACCTACGACCGTTAGTGTGGCGTCTGTGCACCCGGAATATGCTAAAATCGTCCAGGATGTCTTTATGAACAGCTATTTCAGAGTCTATGATAATGATGATATGGTGGGGGTTGAAATCGGTGGTGCCCTAAAGAATATCATTGCCCTTTCCATAGGCGTCATCCATGGGTTGGGGTTTGGCGACAACGCGAAAGCTGCAGTCATCACACGCGGACTTCAGGAGATCGCCCGCCTCGGGACACGTATGGGGGCTGATCCACTCACATTTACAGGCCTTGCTGGTATGGGAGACCTCATCGTCACAGCAACAAGCATGCACTCCAGAAACTATAGGTGTGGCATAATGCTGTCGGAAGGCAAGAGTGTAGAGCAGGCCCAAGAAGAGATGGGCATGGTCGTTGAAGGCGTCAATACGACACGTGCCGCTTATGAGCTTGCTGCAGAATATGAAGTCGAGATGCCGATAACAAAAGTGCTTTACCAGTTTCTGTTTGAAGAAATGAGCGAAGAAGAGGCGACTTATGCCCTGATGCTCCGTGAGAGGACTGGAGAGACGGATAAGCTGAAAGAAGTTATGGGAAAACAAAACAAAGAATGGACTAGAGAGTGATCAAATGTTTGATATATCAAGAATGGATCTTATGTGGATATCCTTCTATTCAATAGGGGCGATGGCTCTGGCAGCCGTCCTCATCTATGTAGCAAGGTATAAAATGAATCAGGGGATTTTCAGTTTCATCGTCTCAATGATTGCATGGGCCCTTCTGATCATTGCATTTCTGTTGATGATTCCTGTACTGGGGGTAGTACCCATGCATAGATGGAGATTGATGATGATGATCATCATCAGTACCGTATTCATGGCCGGTTGCCTTTATCCGGAATCCGAAAAGGCAGAGCGTCAAATGCCTGATGAGACACAGATCCAGATGGTGCAGAACGCAGTGGAGCTATTCAGTCAGGATTCTGGAGGACTTTTGCCCATTAAAACTAAAGAAAGCCAGCGCGAATACTTGGAATACCAAATCGACTTTGAGAAACTCGTGCCGGATTATCTGGAGAAACGACCGGAAAACTCCTATGAAATGGGCGGACACTATCAATATGTCGTCATCGATGCTGAGGATGACCCGAAAGTTAAGCTTGCAGATCTGAGGATCACTGAGGAGGTGCGTTCTCTACGTCTGCGGTTAAATGCAATGGGGATCATGTTGAACTGGATGAACAGATTGGTCCGAATGTATACCCACTTGATTTGAAATTCTACAACTTGGAATCAAACCCTACGGTAAAAAGCCCTTATACTGGAGCGGCATTGAATGTCTACTACAACGGTGGGGAAGAATTCATTGTAGACTATAGGGAAGACATCGGAAAAATAATCAAGGAGAATGATCTCTCTTTTGAAACCGGAGATGATGTACGCAGTGTGTTGTACGAACACACACCCATAGTGCCGGTCTATTCCCCAGAAATCACAGTTGATGAGAATAATAATCCAATCTTCATGACAAACCGGTCAAAAGGTGATTAATACGCCTTTTTTTGGCCATAAAACTTCCAAATGCGTTGCAGTGCCCCGGCCACTGTGTTAAAGTCAAAACATAATGATAATGAGCATTATCATTATAGTTATATAAGGAGGTGGACCTAATGAACAAAACAGATTTAATCAATGCTGTCAGTGATCAGGCTGACTTGACTAAAAAAGAAGCAGGTGCTGCTGTAGATGCAGTATTTGACACTATTCAGGAATCACTTAAAAATGGTGAGAAAGTACAACTGATTGGTTTCGGTAACTTCGAAGTACGTGAACGTTCTGCAAGAAAAGGACGCAATCCACAATCTGGAGAAGAAATTGAAATCGCAGCATCGAAAGTTCCAGCTTTCAAAGCAGGTAAAGCACTTAAAGATGCAGTAAAATAATTAATTATTTTAGGCCTAACATATGGTTAGGTCTATTAATTTATAAGGTGATATTTTTCATGGATGCTCTAAGAAAAGAACTCATATCAGACCTCGGTTACCATTCACATATACTTGATATACATAACGATCCCTTCTTCGATTTCTTTTCAGATAATGCTCATACTTTCCAAACCCCCCATGTGAATGAAGCGGTCCTCTTCTTTAATACTGCACTCAATTTTCTGGACACACCATCTGATGACAGCAGGGAACTTGGTGTGCTCGTAGGAGACTATCTCTTCAGTAAATTTTATTTGAAGCTCGCTGAACATGAGGAATATGAAGTGCTCCATGATATGATGAACATGTCGAAGTCTTTGAGTTCTACAAAGTCAGAATTGGCGCTCAAGGAGTCCAGTCCTCAACTTGAAGAGCTTAAATGGCTCACGTATGGTCCGATGCTGTACTTGATCAAGCATGGCTATGCGGATGATTCACTCAATGATGTCATTGATGAACGGATTAAAAACCTGGACATCACTTCATTGCCATACATAAATCATAAGTAAAGGTGAGGTCAATGGATAAAGAGAAAAAAGTACAGAATATATTCAATACCATCTCAGGAGACTATGACAGGATGAACGATATCATCAGCTTCAATCAACATAATATCTGGCGCAATCGCACGATGAAGGAAATGTTCGTCAAAAATGACCACCGGGTGCTCGATGTCTGCTGTGGCACTGGCGACTGGACCATACAGCTTTCTAAAGTGGCTCCAGGTGCCCAGATTACCGGTTTGGACTTCAGCAAAAAATGCTTGAGGTTGCTGCACAAAAAGTTGAGGGCTATGAGAATATAGAATTGATCCAAGGCAATGCCATGTCATTGCCTTTTGATGACGGTTCCTTCGACTACATTACCATCGGCTTCGGTCTGAGAAATCTGCCTGACTACCATAAAGCAATCACGGAATTTTATCGCGTACTCAAACCTGGCGGTAAATTGGTGATACTTGAGACATCCAACCCTGAAAATTATCTCATCAACAAAGGCTTCAACCTATATTTCGGTAAGGTGATGCCAGTGTTGGGCGGCATTATTGCAAATCGTACCAAGGAATATGAATGGCTTTACGAATCGACAAGCACCTTCCTTACAAAGGACGAACTAAAAGCATTAATGGCTGAAAATGGCTTTGTAAATATAAAAGTCATCAGGCACACTTTGGGCACAGCAGCTACCCATATCGGATATAAGCCCATCGAATGGACGGGTCGCTGTGAAAACAGTCAAAGAGTACCTTTCCTCAGATTTCGAGGAAATAAATGCACTGATTAAAAAGCTTGGCTCCAAATAATGTGCTTGTCAATAATAAGAGTTATGAGCTTTTTATGTCGGGCGGAAAAAAAATAAGACCCACATTCACACTTCTTGCAGGAAAACTTGGCGATCCGGGTAAATTCGGGGACGTGCTAAAAGCAGGGGCCAGCCTGGAACTCATCCATATGGCCAGTCTGGTGCATGATGACATCATCGACAACAGTAAAATGCGTAGAGGCAAAACGACGGTGTACTATGAACATGGTTATCTTCAGGCCATAAATACGGGTAACTATCTGCTGTCCACGTCAATCTCGCTCGTCAGCACGATTAAACATAAAGAATTGCATAGATCTTTTCCGAAACGATAAGAGATCTGGTCGATGGAGAACTGTTTCAGCTTGACCAGCAGTTCAATGCGCAACAGACGCTTGATGACTATTATCGGAAAATATACCGAAAAACTGCACTTCTCATCGAGCTCAGCATCAAAATGGGCGGATATGCTTCCGGACTGTCCTCACACACACTCAACCATCTGATCGAATACGGCTATCATATAGGTATGAGCTTCCAGATTATAGATGACTGCCTTGATTTCACAGGGGACGAAAAGAACCTGGGGAAACCGAAGTTTTCAGATATGGAGAATGGCCATTATACACTGCCCGTCCTTTTGCACCGGAATCGTGATGCATCTTTCAGGGATAGGCTTGAAGCATTCAGTAAGGATGGAAAACACCTTGAAGGGTTGATAGAAACGCTACTTGCCTCAGACGCAATTGAACAATCCTTGTCAATCAGCTCCCAACATATTGAGAAAGCCCGGGAAGCCATAAGAGATATAGACTCTCCAATCAGGGAATATTTGATGGAAACAGCAGAAAAGCTTGCGAATCGTCCAAATTGAATTGAAATAACAAAAATAATAGTGTTAAAATGATGAAGAATAGAAAAAAAGGAGTTTTTGAATAATGGAAAAGACATTTCTAATGATCAAACCTGACGGGTACAAAGAAATCTTATCGGTACCATCGTCGAGCGACTCGAAAACAAAGGTTTTAAAATTGCTGGTGCTAAATTGATGCATGTATCTGAAGAGCTTGCGAAAACGCACTATCAGGAACATGCAGACAAACCATTCTTTGGAGAGTTGGTGGACTTCATCACTTCAGGTCCAGTTTTCGCCATGGTACTCGAAGGTGAAAATGTAATCGATACTGCTCGCCTTGTGGTAGGCTCCACAAACCCTCAACAAGCAGCACCAGGTACAATCCGTGGAGATTTCGGCCTTACAGTCGGCAAAAACATCATCCATGGTTCTGACTCGAAAGAGAGTGCAGAGCGTGAAATTTCTCTATTCTTCAACGACAGTGAAGTATTGGATTACAACTTGTCCAACACTGACTGGATCTACTAGTAGATCTTAATACAAGCTGGGTAATCTACTCAGCTTTTTTTAGTATAAAAAATTAAATGGGAGGCTATTTACATGAGATTTTTGACAGCAGGGGAGTCGCACGGCCCAAAATTATCCGCAATAGTTGAAGGGTTTCCATCCAATCTTCCGATTGATAAGGAAAGGATGACGCAAGAACTGCTCAAACGGCAGGGTGGCTACGGTAGGGGACGTCGCATGCAGATCGAAAAGGATACCTTCCAGTTCGGGAGTGGCATCAGACACGGCAAAACACTCGGAAGCCCGATAATGATTGAAATCATCAATGATGATTTCAAACACTGGAGTAAAATCATGGGAAGCGAGCCTCTCACTCCAGAAGAACAGGAATCACTGAGACGTGTCATCACCAAACCGCGTCCCGGCCATGCGGATCTCGTTGGTGGGATGAAATACAATGTACGGGACCTCCGCAATATACTTGAGCGCTCCTCCGCGAGGGAAACTGCTGCACGTGTAGCAGTAGGTGCGTTGAGCAAGGAACTGCTGCATGCACTCGACATACGCATCTACAGCCGCGTCAATCAGATCGGCAGCGTCGAAGATTCAGGCGACTACAGTATGGAAGAGCGCCGCGACCTTCCAGCCGAATCATCAGTCCGTATGGTGTCAGAAGAGAAGACCAAGGAAGCGGAAGCTTTGATAGATGAAACAAAAAAACAAGGTAACTCGATCGGCGGCATTGTGGAAGTCATCGTTGAAAATCCACTTCCTGGGCTTGGGAGCCATGTCCATTATGATCGTAAACTCGATGGCAAGATTGCAGGCAGCATCATCAGCATAAATGCCTTCAAAGGTGTAGAATTCGGCATCGGCTTCAGGGCAGGGTCCACTCCAGGTTCTGAAGTCCAGGATGAGATCCTCTATACCGAGGAAAGAGGGTACCATAGACGCACCAACAACCTCGGCGGTTTTGAAGGCGGCATGACAACAGGAATGCCGATTATCGTAAAAGCTGTAATGAAGCCTATTCCAACATTATACAAGCCTCTATTCAGTGTAGACATCAACACTAAGGAACCATTCAAAGCAACGATAGAACGTAGTGACGCTTGTGCAGTTCCTGCTGCATCTGTAGTGTGTGAACATATGGTGGCCATTGAAATGGCACGCGCTGTGCTCGAGAAATTCCCTCATGATGACTTCAGCGAACTCCTCGCTGCTGTAGAACGATACAAGGAAAGAACAAAGGAGTACTAGATGGATATAGAGACCACCTATAATGACAACAACTATACGATTCATATAGGCTGGGGATATTGGAAGAGAAACTTTTGAAGTACACGGCGCACTATGGAACAATCCACACATTGGTGGACCAGAGCGTCTACACCCTCTACTCCAGCACCATTGATGCTTTGGTCTACCAACCCATTATATTGGAAGGTGGCGAAAAATCCAAAAACTTCCAATCCTATGCCCATGTTATGGAAACACTCCTCTCTAAAGGCATCCACAGAAATGATCTGATCATTGTGATTGGCGGCGGTGCTTCTGGTGACGTTGGTGGTTTTATTGCATCTACTGTATTGAGGGGCGTAGACTATATCCAGATACCGACAACGCTTTTGGCACATGATTCATCAATAGGCGGAAAGACTGCTATAAACAGTGCCCACGGCAAAAACTTAATTGGTACATTCTATAGGCCTCAAGCAGTCATATATGATTTGAGTTTCCTGAAGACATTACCCCAGGAAGAACTGAGAAGCGGATTTGGGGAAGTCTTCAAGCATGCATTGCTCGACGGAGAGGACACTGTTCATTCATTGATGTCAAAAACCACCGAAAACATCCAGTTAGAGAGTCTGGAACCGTATATCATAAGTGGTATAAGAACGAAGATGCGGCATGTCACACAGGACGAAAAAGAGGCAGGTATAAGAAGATACCTTAATCTTGGACATACATTCGGCCATGCAATAGAATACAATGACAAGCTACCCCATGGCGTAGCGGTGGTACTTGGCCTCTACATCATGATGCATGTGTCAAATTCAAACTCAAACGCTCAAGTGTTTGAGCTATCGTCCTATTACAGGTACTTCAAACGGCTCGGTTATCCGATGGATACTCTAAAGCATATGGATGTCGAAAAGCTGATCGCCCTTATGTCGAAGGACAAGAAAAATCAGGATGACACGAGCATCGGTTTCATCTTAATGACGGAGATAGGGGTATGCCACTATCAACAAATCGCAAAGGAGCACCTGATCCAGCTTCTTGAAGAGTTAAAGGAGACATTATGAAAACATTGATGAACAGCCGGTTTTACGGCACCCTGAAAGTTCCAGGCGACAAATCGATCACCCATAGAAGCCTTATGTTCGCTTCATTGGCGAAGGGGACCTCTCATGTGAAAGACCCCCTCCTCAGCGAAGACACATATGCTACGAAAGCATGTATGGAGTCTCTGGGCGTCGAAATAGTGACTGAGGCCGAAGGGTGGAGAGTCGATTCTCCAGGAAGAAAGCACCTCCACTCCCCTAGTGCACCATTATATGCCGGTAATTCCGGAACTACCGCCAGGTTGTTGACTGGAATGATTGCCGGAATTGGACTGGAAGCTGAAATAATAGGGGATGCCTCCATATCGAAGCGCCCGATGGACCGCATTAAAGAACCCCTTGAACAGATGGGCGCACGCATTGCCCTGAAGAATGACAAATATCCTCCAATCGAGATAAGCAAGGCTGGGCTGTCACCCATCTCATATACTATGCCGGTCGCAAGTGCACAAGTTAAAAGTGCACTGCTTCTTGCGGGATTGTTTGTTGAGGGCAAAAGCGTCATAACCGAACCCTCGCCGTCCAGGAACCACAGTGAGCTCATGTTGGAGGAATTTGGGGCCGACATCTCGGTTGATGACCAAGTAATCACATTGGATGGTGGTAAAGAGTTGAGCCCTGCCGATGTAGTAGTACCTGGAGATATATCTTCGGCGGCGTTCCTACTGGTGTTGGCAATTCTCAAACCAGGTTCCGACATCACCATCGAGAACGTTTCCCTCAATGAAACACGTTCTGGCATTATAGATGTGTTGGAGATGATGGAAGCTGACATCACCGTTGAACCCACTTCGATGACAGGTGAACCCATTGGAAACATCCGCGCTATCTATACCCCCAAATTGAAAGGCTTTGAAATCTCAGGAGCACTCATCCCAAGATTAATTGATGAAATTCCGATCCTGACACTACTGACCGCCCATAGTGATGGACCATGCACGGTAAGGGATGCTGTAGAGCTCAGATATAAAGAGACAGATCGGATTCGCGCCGTCATCGATGAGTTATCAAAATTCGGATTCGAATTTACGGAATACAATGATGGATTTACAGTTTCCCTAGAAAAAATTCACCTGGCTGAGGGAGTGTCCATGAGAGGATATGACGACCATCGGATCATCATGATGCTGATTGTGTTGGGAATCGTGATGGACCAACCACTTGATATAGATGATATGACGGCCATAGATATTTCCTATCCGGATTTTATGGCAGACCTCGAGGCGTTAAGAAAGGATGCATAGCATATGCAAAATCAGATTTATGAAGTAGTTGACCTTTTGAGGAAAGGGGAACACCCGGAATCAAAATTGAATGAGGTATTGGCTGAAGTTCCCAAGCTGACGGAAGAGGAAGACCTGGAAGCCTTATTCATACTTGGCGATGCCCTCATGTCATTAGGTCTCCATAAAGAAGGGGAGACCGTATTCACCCATTTGAACGCGCATGTTGGGCATGATGATGAAGTGTTGTCTTACCTTATAGACATCATGATAACTGACGGCCGACTGGATGAGGCTTTGAGCTTGGTGAACAGCGCTGAGAAGACGCCTGCTATCCTTATATTGAAAGCTGAAATATTCCAGCAGCTCAACATGAATGACGTAGCCGTCAAATCGCTTCACGAAGCTAAAATGCTTTCTGATGACCCGATACTGGATTTTGGTTTGGCAGAAATCCACTATCAGGATGGACAATTCCCGGAAGCGATCCGCTTCTATGAAATGCTCACCGCAAATGATATCAATGAAGTGAATGGTATCGAACTTAATCTACGCTTGGCAGAACTTCATATGAATCAACTTGAGCTCGAGTCCGCCAAAGACTATTTTGAGGCTGTAGACGAGTCCAAATACACCAATGACGACCTTTACCGCAAGGCATTGCTCAACTATCAGCTCCAATCATATGAATCTGCCAAACAACTACTCGGTAAGGTCATCGAGAACGAACCTTACTTCGTCAACTCCTATATTCTACTGATGAACATATATGAAACGGAACATGATCTCGAAGCGGCTAAAGATCTGCTTAAAAGATATATTCTGGAAGATGATACGGATGCGCTCTTCTTCTTCCATTTGGGCCGTCTACATTTCAGGAGTGGAGAGTCTGACGAAGCTATCACAAACTTCAGTCGTGCAATAGCACTCGATGAAGATTATGATGATGCCTACCTGATGCTTTTTGAAACCTTATTGAAATCATCAAGGACAGATGAAATAGGGGCCTATACCTCGCATCTCGATATCCATGCGTTGTCTGGAGAAAGTCTGTATCTGTTGGCCAAGATCCAACAGGAAAATGAAAATGACGATGATGCTTTATCGCTATATCAGGAAGCCGCAATGCTCATCGGAGACTCGCTGGAATTCTACACGGATTATTATGGTTACCTGACAGAGATCAGGCATCCTTCAAGAATGGAAGTATTGGATAAACTCAGGTTGATTGAACCTGACAATGTCGAATGGCAGTTTGAAAAGGAGAGGTTGGATGACGAATACGATGAAATATAGAAAAGACTTCATTGACTATATTTTATATAATTATGATTTTGATGACCGTATTGCGGTATGGATCTTAAACTTCATCAAATCGCATCCAGATATCTCAAGTAACATCCACTTTCAAGATGACCAGGAGATAGAACGTCACCTTAAAGTCGCTTCATCAGGACAAGGTCCAACGCTCATGCTTGAGAAGGGGAATACGATCACTGTAGATGGTGAAGTAATATTCCATGAATTGAATATGAATCAGGACGAGCCTTTACTGCTTACTTTCAGGTTAGGATATGAGGATAACCGTTATGAACAAATAAAGGAACTTGAATCCTCTCTGGACGAAGAGTTGATGGCCCTCAGCCGTACTGCCGTGCTAAGTCAGATTGATGAGGCCCTAGACAGGAAAGACCACGACCGTTTCATAAAATTGACCGATTACTTGCAGAAAACAAACCGATAGGAGGGCACCTGATGCTTTATAACCATCAAGATCTCAATGTGCTCAAAGATGAAATTGAATTTGTGGATACGGCTGTCATTCCCTTTGCGTATGGGGATATGAACGAAGATCCTAAAATGCACGCAAGCGATATGGAAATGATGCAGATGATCACTGTTCATCTTGAGAAACAGTTCAAAGGCAGACTCTTCATCACACCTGCAGTCGTTACCGTCAATGGCATCACGGCTGTTGTAGAGGACTATTCTGAGCAGCTCCGCAACTATGGCTTCAAGAAAATCATCATTCTTTCCCATAATGTGCCTCAGGTAGAAGGAACACATGGCATACAATTGAACCACATCCCCTTGGAGGATATGTCTGCAGATATGAAGATGAGCCTCATCGATGATGAGGTCAAAGATACGATGAAACAAATCATTGCGGTATGGAACAATAAAAAATAGGTGTTTTTACACCATTATGCTTTAGGCCGTTGTCAAAACTTGATATACGTTATTGACCGGCCTCATCTAATAGGCTAAAATTGAACTGTCCTAGTTATATTAATATGTAAAAGAACGCGCGTTTGAGGGGGAAATACGAATGTCGCAAAAAGTAACAAGACGCCAATTTCTGAACTATTCCCTGATGGGGGTCGGTTCATTCATGGCTGCCGGCATAATACTACCTATGGGAAGATTTGCCGTCGATCCATTGTTCCAAGGTGAAGCAGAAGGTGCTATGATCACAACGAGCATCAAAGTCGATGAGATCACTGAAGAGCCTACGAAGGTCGACTTTTCCTTTGAGCAGCAGGATGGCTGGTATAAGAGTGAAGTGACTGACTTCGCCTGGGTGTATAAGGACGGAGATAAGCTCATAGCGTTATCACCGGTATGTAAGCACCTCGGTTGTACAGTGACCTGGGCGGGTGATGATGCAAACCCGAATCGTTTCTTCTGTCCATGCCATAATGGACTTTACGAGAAAAATGGTAAGAATGTTCCGGGTACTCCTCCAAGAGGACCATTGGATCAGTATGAAGTCGGCAAGTCCGATGGTTTTATTACAATAGGCGAATTGAAGCCTAACGAACTGGTGAATTAATATAGGAGGGAATAATGTGCTTAATAGAATCTATGATTGGATAGACGATCGCATGGACATCACTCCTATATGGAGGGATGTCGCTGACCATGAAGTGCCGGAACACGTTAACCCTGCCTACCACTTCTCAGCATTCGTCTATTGTTTCGGCGGGTTAACATTCTTCATCACTGTTATTCAAATATTGTCGGGCATGTTCCTGACAATGTACTATGTCCCGGACATCGTCAATGCTTGGAATTCCGTCTACTATCTGCAACATGATGTTGCTGCAGGACTTATAGTAAGAGGGATGCACCACTGGGGCGCAAGTCTGGTCGTAGTGATGATATTCCTACATACGCTCAGGGTATTCTTTACCGGATCGTATAAAGCACCACGTGAACTCAACTGGGTCGTTGGTGTACTGCTGTTCCTCGTCATGCTTGGGCTGGCGTTCACAGGCTACCTGCTGCCATGGGATATGAAAGCATTGTTTGCCACAAAAGTAGGTTTGGAAATTGCAGAGAGTGTACCGTTCGTCGGTGAATGGATTAAGACGTTGCTTGCTGGTGATGAACAGATCATCAGTGCCCAACATTGACACGTTTCTTTGCCATCCATGTATTCTTCCTGCCTGCTGCTCTATTTGTACTGATGGCTATCCACTTCATCATGATACGTAGACAAGGCATCTCAGGACCACTATAGGAATCAAGGGAGGTAAATTGATATGAAACGTGGAAAAGGGCTGACTTTTGTCGGCGATTCCAGAATACAAAAGTATGAAAAGCCAAAACTAAATCGCGACTATTCAGAATTTCCTGGTCGCACGGAAGAATTCTATCCTGATTTCCTTCTGAAAGAATGGGTGACTGGTTCGGTTTTCCTTATAGGGTTCCTATGTTTGACAGTGGCCGATCCTGCGCCGCTTGAGCGTATAGCAGATCCTACCGACACTGGTTATATACCGTTACCTGACTGGTATTTCCTGTTCCTTTATCAGATACTCAAATACTCATACGCATCCGGCCCGTTCAACATCATCGGCGCAATCGTCATTCCGGGGCTTGGTGTAGGTGCATTGCTTCTTGCACCATGGCTTGACAACAATAAAGAACGCCTCTGGTCAAAACGTCCAGTCGCTTCTGCAATGATGCTGATTTCTTTTGCGATTATTTTCTATACTACATGGGAATCAGTGGCATACCACGACTGGGAGACACAGAATCAGCAAGGGGAGATCGTATTCTCCAACTTGGATACTGAAGACCCTGTCTACCAGAACCTCATCAAAACGAACTGTACAAGTTGCCACGGCGGTGAGCTGACCGGTGCTTCAGGTCCAAACCTGGTTGAAGCCGATCTCGCTCCTGAAACTGTACAGGCATTCGTAGAGAACGGCTCAGGGGATATGCCAGCATTCAAAGATCAACTTTCAGACGATGAAATAAAGCAAATCTCAGAATTTGTAGCAAACCTTGAAGAAACTTCAGAAGACGAATAAGTTCTTCTGGAGCGTCACGCTACAGATCGATAAGTCAAAAAGCCCTAGGAATAGGGCTTTTTTTAATAAGGGAATGTTTATATGTATAAGCTACTGGACCTAATGTACAACAGGGCTTTTTTATTGCTCCTGCTCATTTCAAATATACTCGGGACTTTGTATGGGTATTGGTGGTATAGGGGACAGTTGGGTTCAACCGAATGGTACTTCATGCCTTTCGTCCCGGATAGTCCGACGGCCACGCTTTTCCTATGCATAGTTATCGTGCTGATTCTCCTTGGCAAAAGATGGGGGCTGATGGATGCGCTTGCCTTTACCACGCTTATAAAATACGGCGTATGGGCAGTGGTGATGAACTTCCTGACTTTCATAGAAACAGGTTTTGTTTCGTGGATAGGACTTATGCTTATAGCAAGCCACAGCATAATGGCTATACAGGCGTTCCTATTCCTGCCACATCTTGAAATAAAACAAAGTCATTTCTATATCACTGCAATATGGCTGTTCCATAATGACGTGGTGGATTATGTCTATGATCAGTACCCCGTATATGGTAATCTCGTCCAATACCAGGATCATATCGGGTATTTTTCGTTCCTGGCTGAGTGTGTTGGTGCTGGTGCTGCTACATCAACTGGTAGAAAGGCGTTCTGATTGACGGGATACTGAAATTTGAAGTAAAATAAAGTATGTAAAAATAATGGAGGTTGGAATACACGTGTATATCATTCTATATTTTGTAATCCTTATGGTTGTTCCAATGCTCGCACAAATGAATGTAAAATCCACATTCAATAAGTATTCCCGTGTGCGATCAACCAGCGGCCTGACAGGACGTGAAGTCGCAGAGGAAATTTTGAAGGAAAATGGCATCTACGACGTGTCCGTTGAAAGAGGCAAAGGATTTCTGAGCGACTACTACGATCCCAAGAATAAAAAACTAGTTCTATCCCCCACAACTATGATACGCCTAGTGTTGCCGGAACCGCGGTAGCAGCGCACGAAGTGGGGCACGCAATCCAACATGCAACAGGATATGCTTTCCTGAACTTCCGCTCCGCACTGTTCCCACTCGCACAAATTGGCAGTAATTTCTCGTACTTCCTCATCATTGCAGGAATGCTCATCACCTATGCACAAAGCAATGCAGGTGGTGGACTGGGTGAAATGCTCCTATGGGGCGGTATCGCACTTATGGCTTTTGCAGTACTCTTCCAGGTGGTCACGCTACCGGTCGAATTCGATGCTTCAAAACGCGCCATGAACCAGATAGAGACTTTGAATATCGTCAATGAGAAGGAATACCGTCATGCCAAGAAGGTCTTGAATGCAGCGGCCATGACTTATGTCGCCGCGACTGCTGTCGCTGTGGCAGAACTGGTCCGGTTCATCCTCATTGCACGTGGAAGCAATTGATAGTTTCTGGAACCCTTTTGGAGGGTTCCTTTTTTATTTGTCTTGAACTCTGGTAAAATAATGATGATATGAAGTAAACTCGACAATATATACTCTTTTGAATATCGATCATTGAATGATCAGAAAAGGATGATGAACATGAAGATTGCATTGATTGCACATGATAAGAAAAAGGATGACCTCTTACGTTTTATGGACATCCACTTGGATTTCTTCAAAAATCAAGAGCTCTTTGCGACAGGGACTACCGGAGGACGCATCATTGAGCATACAGGTTTGCCGGTCAACCGCTGTAAATCCGGTCCCCTAGGGGGCGACCAGGAGATAGGTGCTATGGTCGCGAATAAAGCCATAGACTGTATCATCTTTTTCAGGGATCCACTCACTGCCCAACCGCACGAACCGGATGTTACCGCCCTGCTCAGGTTATCCGATGTCTATGACGTGCCTCTAGCAACCAATGAGGGCACTGCGGAAGCAGTCCTGTACCATCTGACACGCACGGAAAGGGAGTAGCACTATGAAAATTGGCATTACATGTTATCCAAGTGTGGGCGGCAGCGGAATCATCGCCACCGAGCTTGGTATACAGATGGCAGAGCGGGGCACGAGGTCCATTTCATAACTTCCAATGTACCGTTCCGTCTAAGCACAAGCCATCCCAACATCTATATTCACCAGACGGACATCAATGATTACAGCGTTTTTCGTTATCCGCCATATGACATAACCATCGCAAGTAAGATTTCTGAAGTGATTCTTGAGCATAACCTGGACATCATCCACATGCATTACGCAGTGCCCCACGCCGTATGCGGTATACTGGCGAGGCAGATGGCTGGACGGGAGGTGTCCGTTGTAACCACCCTCCATGGTACAGACATCACAGTGCTCGGCTACGATATGTCGTTAGTGAGCGCCATCCGTTTTGGCATAAACGGCTCTGATGCTGTTACGGCAGTTTCCGAGAGCTTAAAGGAACAGACGAAAGCTGTGATAGAGACGGAGAAAGAGATCCGCACCGTACATAATTTCGTCGATGAAAATTATTTTAATGTTGAACATCGCCAGATGATGCAGCAGAAGATGAAGGAACGTTTCAGTATAGATGAAGACACTATCGTATTGATGCACACCTCCAATTTCAGGAAGATCAAGCGCATCGATGATATAGTGCGGGCCTTCCATACTGTGCATGAAGCACTCGATGGAGTGCTGGTACTGGTGGGTGATGGTCCCGAAATGAACAGTGTCAAAAGACTGGTAAAGTCACTGGGGCTGCAAGACCATGTCATCTTCGCCGGTCAGCAGACGGATGTGCGGTCATTCTATCTGATGAGCGATATTTTCCTGCTGCTGAGTGAGAAGGAAAGCTTTGGATTAGCCTTGCTCGAAGCGATGAACTGCGGCGCAGTACCTATCGGCAGTGTGGCTGGTGGCATCAGTGAAGTGATCAGAAATGAAGACACTGGATTTCTAGTTGAGGTCGGGGACTACAGAAGTGCCGGAGAGCATATCATGCAACTGGCGAAAGACCCTTTTTTATATAGGGAGATGCAGGGGAATATGTTGTCGGATATTGCATCAAGATTTCACTCCAACGTCATCGTCAGTCAGTACGAGAAGCTTTATGGAGATCTGTTAGGAGATGCAGACAATGCATGAGTTATTTATTTTAGGTGGAGAGATACTGAAGACATTGAAATCCAACGGGTTCGAGGGATACTTTGTTGGAGGCTGCGTACGGGATTACTATATGGGACGCACGGTGAATGATGTAGATATCACAACCAACGCTCTTCCGGATCAGATAGAATCACTATTCCCGCAGACGATCGATGTGGGTAAGGAACATGGCACGGTCATCGTAAGGATTTCAGGTGTCTCCTTTGAAGTCACGACGTACCGCACAGAAGAAGGCTACAGCGATTTTCGCAGGCCGGACCGCGTATCGTTCACCAACCGGCTTTATACGGACTTGGAGCGCAGGGATTTTACGATGAATGCGATGGCCATGGATGAAAATTTCAAGATTTTAGATCCTTATTCAGGCAAAGCTGATATAGCAGGTGGAATCATCCGGACTGTCGGATGCCCAAGGGAACGATTCGGTGAAGATGCCCTCAGGATGTTGCGGGCAGCACGCTTCTCTTCCCAGCTGCAGTTTGACGTTGAAACAGCCACGCAAGACGCCATGACTGAGAGTGCCAAATACCTTGAACATGTGGCAGTAGAGCGAACAGTGGCAGAGCTTGTAAAATTGTATGCTGGGCAGGATAATATAAAAGCAAAACATGTCCTTATCAAAACTGGGATTACAGCGCATCTCCCTTTCTTCAAACATGTGTGTGAAACATCATTCCTCAAAACACGGCCAAAATCATTACTGGAAGAGATTGCACTGCAGATTTGGCTTGATGAAGATTTATATGATGCGCTCAACACCTTGAAACTTTCGAACGAGATGAAAAATGAAATCAACCAGATATTAAAATTGTCGGAGGATGCTGCACACGAAGATTACTTGATGCTTGCATATAATTTTTCTGATAGAATACTATCTGTTGCGTCCTCCATGATGGGCGCCAATCCTTTTTTCTCTTCACCGCTGAAGGTGCAGAATATAACTGCCGCGATAGGGGTGAAGTCGGATTTGCCGATACATTCACAAAAAGATATTGCCATCGATGGCAAGCAGCTTATGGCGTATTTTAATCTGTCTGGTGGCAAATGGATCCGTACAATCATGGAGGCGCTTGAAGAAGAGATTCTGCGTGGTAATTTAAAGAATGACAAGTATGAAATCATGAAATGGATGGACGCCCATGTCGAAATCGAAACAGGACATATTAAGATTATTAAAGAATGATGAATACATTTCAGGCCAGTCGATGGCGGATCAGCTTGGCATATCCAGAACTTCAGTATGGAAGAGCATTAAAGCGCTAAAAGCGGAAGGCTATCAGATTACATCTGTACCGAATAAAGGTCATCGGTTGATTGCTCCGCCCGGCTACATAAATCAGACCGCCTTGGAAGTTCTGGTGGAACACTCCGAAGTGTTCGGGCATATCGAATATCTGCAGACGGTCGACTCGACGCAGAATATTGCTTTTAAGATGCTCGATACCTATGATGGTGCATTTGTCGTGGTTTCAGAGGAGCAGACGAAAGGACGTGGCCGATTCAACCGTGATTGGGCTTCTCCCAAACAGCGGGGGTTCTATATCTCACTCGTATTGAGACCGAACGTGCCACTGACGGACATCATCCGGTTCAATTTATTCATTTCGTTGGCCATCTCCAAGTCCATTGATGAAACTTTTAGTCTATCGAGCGGCATAAAATGGCCAAATGATATATATATCAATAATAAGAAAGTATGCGGATTCCTGACGGAAGTAGTGAGTGAAGGGAATGCCGTCAATGCTGTGGTATGCGGCATCGGCATCAATATATTCAATGACGCAGCTTTGTCTTCCTTGCCGAGGGCAACTTCCATCGAAGCGGAGATGGGGAAGGGCTCGATACGGATATTTTCATGAAGTATCTCTTTAGAAACCTGGAACATTATTATGGTTTGTTCCTAAAGCATCCATTCACTGCCATCAGGGACGAGTGGAAAGCCAAATCGATAATATTCGACAAATATTTAAAAATCAGCGAGACAGGAGATTCATACATGGCTCGGGCACTTGATATAGATGAGGATGGCTTCCTTGAAGTGGTAGATGAAAATGGTCGACTCAGAAGAGTAATCAGTGCAGATATAGAATTATAGTGGGGAATCGGTGATAAGATGCAACATCAGAAATTTGCGGTTGTAGACCTTGAAACAACAGGCAACGATCGGAATAGAGACAGCATTATACAAGTAGGTATTGTAATAGTTGAAAACTTGAAGATAGTCGATCAGTATACTACATTTTTGTCGGATGAAGTCATGCTCTCTCCTTTCATCCAAGATTTGACGGGGATTGACAGCGGGATGCTGGAAGGTGCCCGAAGTTTAAACAGGTTGCAAAACACATCTCGAATATGCTTGAAGGATGTGTATTTACGGCACATAATGTGGAATTCGACTACGGGTTTCTTGAAATGGCCTTCAAATCCTGTGGTATTTCCTTCAGGCCTTTATATCTGCTCGACACCGTTGAACTATCCAAGATTTTCTTGCCCACGCTCGAGCGCTTTCAGCTTAATGAAATTGCGCAAGTATTAGATCTTGAACTGTCAAACGCCCATAGGGCTGATGAAGATGCGCGGGCTACTGGAGAACTGCTCATCCATCTGCTCACTAAGATCACTGCACTCGATACAGAGACTTTGAAACTTTTGTACCATTTATCCAAACCCCTGAAGTTTAACCTTTCAGATCTGATCTTTTCTGTAGCAGCAGAATCTACAGCATCAAAGACGACTCATCTCGAACGGTATGGCACCTTCCATATCCGTAAAGTCACAACGAAGCCGGCGAGTGTTGCTCCCATGTCAGTGGACGAAATGTATGGTGCCTACATACGCTGGTCACATAAAGACTTCAGGGCGGACCAGCTGCATCTTGCGAAAGAAATATTCGAAGCGATGGAACGATCTGAAAACCTCGCGGTGGAAGCTTATACTGGTATTGGGAAAACCATCGCTTTTCTTATTGCAGCCGTAAGCTATCATTCGTTGTATGGAAAACAAGTGTTGATATCCACGTCGAAGAAGATTCTGCAGAACCAGATCATCAAAGATGAATTGGCATCGCTGCAGGCGGCGCTTGGCAAAGATATACCGACAGCCAGCTTGAAGGGAAAAGATAATTACATTGATCTCGATGCCGTAGAACTCCTGCTCTCCGCTGAAGATGATAATACAGAAATCATACAGTTGAAGATGAAATTGCTCGTATGGCTTTTGGAAACTGAAACAGGGGATATAGCGGAAATACATTTAAGGGGACCTGAAAAATCCTACTACCGGACTGCGTCGATCCAATCCGGGACACTCGGGGAGATTTTCTTCAACCGTGCCCTAAAACGTGCCGAAGAGTCGACTTTGATAGTGACCAACCATTATTTCCTTACAGACTGTGTTGAATACCTACAGGATGTAGAAGTGCTTGTCATCGATGAGGCCCATCAGCTGAAGCGCGCGCTCGATGAGCGCCTGAAGGTCTCCTATGGCTATCAGGACATGAAGTTCTTCATTGGACAGATAGGCACCACCAATCAGGATAGACTACTCTCTACCTACCTTGAACAGAATGTTGCGGCGGATGCCGAAATGCTGGAGGATATATTAAAACGCATCAACCATAATATCGATAATATCTTCAGCGCCATCTCGGCCGGCAATAGAACCCAGCTTATGGCACATCTTGAGACAGGCTCAAGACATGCCTCGACATTCCTTGGCATCGTCAGGGACACAGGCGACTACCAGGCGATCTATAACCATATGCACCATTATGCTATGGTGCTTAAACAGATATACGAAGGGCTTCAAAATGAGCGCTTTTCTCTTGATGTTGACGTTAATTTCCAAAAGATAAAAATCCATATACAGCTTGATGATATGGAGACCATCAAAGAGAGAGTGGTACGCGACTCGGCGTCCATACTGCTCTCAGGGACCCTCGAGGTGAACGGCGGCTTCAGCCACCTTGATTATTGGTTCGGAGAGCATGAGCCCCGCACCAAAGTCTTTGCGAATGATTCCCTGTTCAACAGCACGAAGCTCTTCATTCCTGAAGATGTGCCGGACTACAATATCAATGACGATGCCTTCATCTCGTCAATCGTGGAATACATGGCCGTCTATTTGAGTGAAACGGATCAAAAACTAATGATTCTATTCTCCAATTATGAACTGCTTGATAAAGTATATGAATACATGGAAGCCATCGAAACATTCGAAAGCTTCGTCATACTTAGGCAGACGAAAGGAATGGCCAGCGACAAGTTGCTGTCCCAATTCAATCAGCTGGAACGCAGCATTTTGCTTGGCACTTCCAGTTTCAACGAAGGCATCAATATAGAGGGGGATGGATTGAAGAGCCTAATGCTGACAAAATTACCATTCCCCGTGCCAAAACAGCCGGACTTCAGGCATTTCTATAAAAATGATCTGCCGGAAGCTGTCTTTCAATTCCGTCAAATAGCAGGGCGCATCCATCGCAAACCATCTGACAAGGGGCTTCTGTTCCTGTTCGATAAACGGCTGCTCAGCAGAAGGTATAAAAATGCCTTTCTGAAATACTTCCCTGACGAAAACGTCATAGAAGGAAACACTGAGTCTTTCAAAGCTTTGCTTCGTGACTTATAATGGATATAACACTATTAAAGGAGACAGACGATGCAACTCTCTAAAAAAATAAAGAACATCACACCAAGCCAGACATTGGCCATCACAGCCAAATCAAGAGAACTGAAAGCCCAGGGCGTTGATGTCATCAGCCTTGGAGCAGGAGAACCTGACTTCAATACACCAGATGAGATCATCGAGAAAACCTACCAGGCGCTAAAAGAAGGCCATACCAAATACACCGCTGCCTCTGGTGTTCCAGAGCTTAAAGAAGCCATTTCAAAAAAGATGAAACTGGACCATGACCTGCAATACGACACATCAGAGATTTTCGTTGGAAGCGGTGCAAAGCATGTCCTCTACAACATCTTCCAGGCGACCTTGAATCCAGGGGATGAAGTCCTGATACCGACCCCTTACTGGGTAAGTTACACTGAACAGGTTAAACTGGCCGAAGGTAAGCCAGTCATCATGCATACAGATGAATCCACGTCCTTTAAAATGACGCCGGAAATACTTCAGCGTCACGTGACTGACCGTACACGCATGCTGCTCCTCAACTCACCAAGCAACCCGAGTGGCATGGTCTACACAGAAGACGAACTCCAGGCACTTGCAGATTATCTCGAAGAGACGGATATAATCGTAGTGGCTGATGAAATATACGAAAAACTCGTCTACGATAATGTACACATCTCGATTGCCTCGATGAGCGATAAGATGAAGCAGAACACCATCATCGTAAATGGTGTCAGCAAATCCCATGCGATGACCGGATGGCGCATCGGTTACGCTTGTGGCGATCGTGACCTCATGAAGGCGATGACTGACTTGACGACCCATTCGACATCGAACCCTGCCACACCATCACAATGGGCTGCGGTAGCGGCTTATGAGATGGAAGATTCGTATCTGGTTGAATACAACAATACTTTCCGGGAACGCCGGGATAAAGCGTACAGTAAATTGATGGAGCTGCCATATATAACTTGCATAAAACCAGAAGGCGCATTCTACCTCTTCCCGAATTTCAAGGAGTGTGCTGTTAAATGCGGATTCGATAGTGTCGATGATTTCGTCGCACAGCTGCTTGAAGAACAGCATGTGGCTGTAGTGCCGGGTTCCGGATTCGGTTCACCCGACAATATCCGCCTGAGCTACTCATTGAGCGCAGAAGATATGGAAAAAGCGCTTGAACGCATCAAAAAATTCATAGCACAACATGCAAAAGGAGTTTGACATGAAGATTTCAATTAACCAGGCACCAAAACATGAAGGACAGAAAGTAACGATAGGATGCTGGCTGCTCCAGAAAGAGGGAGCGGCAAGATTCAGTTCCTACAACTTAGAGACGGGACAGGTTTCATGCAAGGCATCGTAGTAAAAGAAAATGACGAAAGTCTATTCGAAACCGCCAAGGGCCTCAACCAGGAAACCTCCATGTATATTACCGGCACCATCAAAGCTGATGACCGCTCTTCGTTTGGATATGAGATGGAAGTCGAGGGCATTGAAATCATCCATGAGTCCCATGGATATCCGATCACACCGAAAAATCACGGCGCTGAATTCCTTATGGACAACAGGCATCTGTGGCTGCGTTCGAAGAAGCAGCACGCCGTCATGAACATCCGCAACCAGATCATCAAGAGCACTTATGACTATTTCTTCGATAACGGCTACAAAAAGATCGATCCGCCGATACTGACGAGCAGTTCACCGGAAGGTACGACAGAGCTGTTCCATACGAAATATTTCGATGAAGATGCCTACCTCTCACAAAGCGGCCAACTATATGCAGAAGCGGCAGCAATGGCTCATGGAAAAGTGTTCTCTTTCGGACCTACATTCCGTGCCGAAAAATCGAAGACAAGGCGACACCTTATAGAGTTCTGGATGATCGAACCGGAAATGGCGTTCTATAAGCATGAGGACAGCCTTGAAGTTCAGGAACGGTATGTAGAATACTTGGTTACGCAAGTTCTGGAACACTGCAAGCTCGACCTTGAACGGCTTGACCGTGATACAGCAGCGCTTGAGAGGATCAAAGCGCCGTTTCCGCGCATCACTTATACTGATGCGATAGAATTGTTGAAGGAAAAAGGTTTTGAAGATATAGAGTGGGGGATGACTTCGGAGCGCCACATGAAACCGAAATCGCCAACCATTTCGATAAACCCGTCTTCATAATCAACTATCCAAAAGAGATAAAATCATTCTATATGGAAGAAAATCCCGAGGATCCACGTACCGTCCTATGTGCCGATCTGATTGCACCGGAAGGGTATGGAGAAGTCATTGGAGGCAGTGAAAGAATCCATGACTATGACACATTAAAACAAAGGATAGAAGAAAGCGGACTCAACCTTGATGCCTATGAATGGTATCTTGAATTGAGGAAGTACGGCAGCGTGCCGCATTCCGGCTTCGGACTCGGCCTCGAGCGTACTGTTGCCTGGCTGAGTGGTGTACAGCATGTCAGGGAAACAGCACCATTCCCACGCCTGCTCAACCGCCTCTACCCATAAAACCAATATCGCCGCAAGGCGATATTTTTATAAGGAGCTTTTATCATGCTTGCAGATTATATACAGTATATGAATGTGCCGGTCAATAAAATTCTACTCGACAATTACTCTAAACTCGGGTTGGATGAGAAATCATTGATCATCGTCATAAGACTGTCTGATATTCGTCAGAAGTCAGCAGAACTGCCTGATTTCAAACACCTTTCTGAAGGGATGACGATATCATTTGGAGAAGTTTCGGATGTCATCCAACATCTGATCGAAAACGGACTGCTTGAGGTCGAAACAGTCAAAGATGAAGGCCGGTATGTCGAACATTTCTCGCTCGAACCACTGTTCAGGAAACTTCCACAGTTCATCGAGGAAAAGCAGCAGAGCCGGATCCTTCGGAAATACGCTCGTTATTCGAATATATTGAAGCACTGTATGGCCGTGTCATCAGCCCGAATGAATTCGAAAGGATCAACAGCTGGCTTGAAGACCCAGCAAATAGTGCTGAGTCAATAAAAGAAGCTGTCGATCTTGCCTATCAGAATCAAGTGACATCCCTTCAGTATGTCGAGCGCATCCTCAGTCAGCCGAGAAGCAAGAAGTCACCTCAAACCAGCACCCATATGCCCCTCAGATCTTGGTTGGAAGGAGAAGATGTCTTTGATTAGCCGGAAAAAAACCATAGAAATGATAGATAAGATTGACGCCATGTTCCCAGATGCCGAGTGTGAACTCGTCCATAAGAACCCGTTTGAACTGACTATAGCCGTCCTCCTTTCTGCACAATGTACAGATAACCTCGTCAATAAGGTGACTCGTGAGCTCTTTAAGAAATATAAAGGACCCGAGGATTTTATTGCGGTCGAGCAGGCTGAGCTGGAACAGGACATCAGATCAATCGGCCTGTTTCGAAATAAAGCCAAAAACATCCAAAAATTAAGCAAAGATGTCATTGAGCGTTTTGACGGAATAATTCCTGATAATTACGATGATCTGGTCAGCCTTGCTGGAGTCGGCCGAAAAACCGCAAATGTTGTACTTTCAGTGGCATTCGGCGTCCCGAGAATTGCGGTGGACACGCATGTCGAACGTGTATCCAAGCGATTGGGCATTGCACGGCATAAAGACTCTGTGCTTGAGGTGGAACAGACCCTCATGAAGAAAGTCCCTGAAGATAGATGGAGTAGGACCCATCATCAGATGATCTTCTTCGGCAGATACCACTGCACCGCGAGAAACCCGAAGTGTGAAGCGTGTCCGCTTCTCGACGATTGTAGGGAAGGGCAAAAACGGATGAAGAAGGCAGGGCTACTGTGACGATCGAGGCAGTCTACGGTTCACTCATCAAAAATGCCCATCAGCCTGACCATGACCTTTACGACAAATACTATTCACTCGTCACCGATCATATCCAAAAGCACTTATCGGAACTAGAAGCAGACGATCACCCAGAAGTCCTCCCCTTAATTACTGCGACAGGATTTCTTATATAAAAGCCAACCCCTATAAATACCACAGCATCGTCCAGTTGAATTTGATTTATACGGAATTCGTTAAAAAGCACGCCTCCTATTGCGTCAGGAGAAACAAAAAATAAGCACCCCAGCTGGGGTGCTTATTTTTTATGCCGCTTCATCTGTCTCTTCTTCCGTCTGTTCCTCCACTGGTTCTTCAACAGAAGGCGCCGCTTCTTCCGTCTGCTCCTCAGTCGGTTCAGAAGTCGGTTCTTCTGTCCGCTCTTCAGTGGCTTCTTCTTGGGTCGGCTCTTCAGTTGTTTCTTCCTGGACCGGTTCAGAAGTCGTTTCCTCAGTTGGCTCTTCGGTAGTCTCTTCCTGTGTTGATGGTTCAGTAGTATTTTCCTGCGTGCTTGGTTCTTCTTCACTTTCTGTAATGACCTGACTTGGTTCTTCTACTGTTTTCTCGGTTTCAGTGTTCTGTTGTTGTCTTCTGCCGGATTCTGTAGACTGAAGTCCTTCATTGCCCCGAACGGCGAGTTCATTGCCGTTCACCTGGACAACGCTATCAGGCCTTGCGAAATCTTGTCCATTATAGGTGCTGATCGACTGCATGATATCCCTGAAGAACCATTGCGGCGTAATGTGCTCATCCTGACCGACGAATGACGCCTCACCATTTTCAAGGGTTTTGTTGAACCCGGTCCACACACTCATTGTGTACTCAGGTGTGTATCCTACAATCCAGGCATCTTTCGCTGCATTGTCGGCAGATTATTCTCTTCCCTCAATTCTTTCGAGTAGGAAGTGGTTCCTGTTTTGGCGGCTATGTTCAGGCCATTCATTGGAATGAAGTCTGCACTGCCGTAAGGTTCGAAAGTGCCTTTTAGCATATCAGTCATCATGTAGGCTGTATAATCTTCCATAGCCTTTTCGGATTCGCTCTCAAACTCTATGGTTTCACCTTCATCGGTGACGACGTAGCGGATTGACTGCGCTTCATTGTAAGTACCACCGTTGCCGAAAGAAGCATAGGCTTGGGCCATTTCCAGTGGACTGAACACTGAATGCTCACCGCCCCCGAGCACATCATTGAACGTCAACGACAGATCGTCTTCGTCCTCAGTGCTGTACTCAAGTCCGACATTTTCCGCAAATTCCTCAGGCGCATTTTCTCCCGCTTCTTCCTTTACAGCCTCAAAAGTCTTGACTGCCGGAATATTGAAGCTCTGCCTCAAGGCATCCCTCATCGTAACTTCTCCGTGATCCTGCATATCATAGTTGCGGATTGTATGATTGAAGCCCTCGGGTTGGTATTCCATTTCATCTTCAATGAGATGATCCGTCCGCCACTTCATATGTTCTATGGCAGGGCCGTAGGAAAGGAAAGGCTTCATTGTAGACCCCACGTTCTTTTTGACCAATGCCTGGTTATGCATGACGACTTCACGGTAATCACGTCCTCCAGAGATGGCGACCAGATCACCTGTCTGTGTATCCAGTATGGTGGACGCAATATTGAAGTGCTCGCTTTTGAATTTTTCATTATAATAATAATCTCTGTCATTGACCATAGTCTGAAGCTCTGCTTGGACATCACTGTCCATATTCGTATAGATCGACAGGCCGCTTGCCAGTGCTTCACCAAGCTCCATATCTTTAAATTTATCGTTCGTCTGCAGTTCCTGCTTGACCATATTTATATATGAGGCATATTCAGGATCTTCCGGTTCGCTAGAAGCACGCTCTTCTTCCGAGCGGCTCACCAGATTCGCTGTGATGTCCGTATTTATCGCTTCATTGTACTGTTCTTCGGTGATGCGTTCATGATGCAGCATGAGATTCAGTACAGTGTGGGCCCGGTTGGTTCCCGATTCGCCATCTACATATAGATTATACCGGTTGGGCAGCTGCGGCAATCCGGCAAGGTAGGCTGTTTCCGCCAGGTTCAATTCATCAAGCTCTTTGTCGAAATAGTATTTTGAAGCTGTCCTGATGCCGTATATCCCATCCGAGTAGTAGATTTTATTCAAGTACATCTCGAGTATCTCGTCCTTCGAATATTCCTGTTCCAGGCGATAGGCGAGATACGCTTCCTGTGCCTTTCGGGCGATGGTCTTCTCTTCGGTCAGAAAGACCCGTTTGACGACTTGCTGCGTGATTGTACTCGCTCCCTGACTGCCGAAACCATCCGTAACGTTGTTGAGCACCGCTGCGCCGAGTCTCCGGAAGTCCACAGCCCCATGCTCATAGAAACGGTCGTCCTCAACCGACAGCACAGCGTCGGTGACGTATTCCGGCGTATTGTCGATGTCCAGCAGTTCCCGCTTTTGGCCTTCAAACAATTTCGTGACCAATTCATCGTCCTTATCGTATATTTTAGCAGGTATCGGGTCTTTCAGCTTCTCCTCGCTGAAGGCGGGGGCTTTCGATGCATAGTAGGCGAACAGGAAGGACCCGACAACCAGCATGACCAGGCCGATGAGCAGGAGCCATAAAACTATGCGTTTGATCATTGATGACCTGGAGCGTTTTCCACCTTTCTTCTGTGGCTTTCCAGAACTTCTCTTATAATTTTGTGCCATTGTCATTCTCCATTCTCGAAATAGAATTCATCTACAGCGTCCAAATATTGGATGCGCGGGTTTATGGCCTGCTTAAGCAGGATGCTCTCATCCTTGATGTCTTGATATCTGATTGATTTTCTGCCACCATCTTTATAAGCATCCCAAAACGGCAGGAACTTTTCAAAGGGCATCATATACGTCTCCCCATAGAATGAAAAGCGGAGGATGATAAAGACTAAGCCGCCATGCCTATGGCACCGTGTCATATGGTCAACCTGGTGTTCATGTATGTTGATGAAGGGGAAACGGGACTCGTTGTGCGTTTCCTTCGCTTCAAAGTCTATATATTTCCCTCGATATATGCCATTGTAGTCGCTTGTCGACGGTACTTTAAAGTAGGCTTCATCGATCTTGGCCCTGTTTCTTGACGGGTAGTCCACATTGACGATCTGCACGGGCGTCGGTTTCTTGTGTATGACGGCCCGTCCCGTCTCCAGGTAGAATTGATTGGTATGGTCAAGATCTTTTTCCAGCGTCATTCCCCGCGATCCGTAGCGGACCGTCCCGCTTCTCGACTTCTTCCGGGAAGCAGGATTGTTGTGCCGGGGCTTCGTGCCTTTAGGGTACTTCATGCCCATCACCTTTCGTTATTGTGTATGATGATATATCATTATACAATATTTACGCTGACTTAAACATTGATAATTATAGGAGGTGCAGCATTTTTGTCAAGAAACCCCTCTTTTTCCGAACTGCGCGCATTGCTTGATGAAGTTGCCCGGAGGTACGAGGAGGCCAGGGCAGGATATGAATTCGACTTCGATGAGGAGATCGAACCGTTCCTTAAAGATAACGAAGAGACCGTAATGTCCATAAGGAACATGAAGACGGATTTCCGCTTCAACGCTGCCACCCGTGAAAAGGCCGAAGAGGAATTCATGGAACTCTTGATGGCTTGCCATATGCGCCGCTTCAGTAAGAAAGTTTCCCGCGAGAAATACAAATTCCTCAACATGTGGCTGGCCCACGCCGAAAGGGAGGCGCTATTCTGATGCGGACACTGATCGCCGGCTACAGGCCTTATGAGCTCGGTATATTCAAATCGTCACAGCCTGAAGCCCAGGTGCTTAAAGACTTCATGGAATTCAAATTGAAGGAATATATCGATAACGGCACCGAATGGTTCATCATCCAAGGGTACACCGGCATCGAGTTCTACGCCGCCTTGGCGATGATCGAGCTGAAAGAGGAATATACATTCAAGTATTCGGTGCTGAAGCCCTTCCACGGCTTCGACGACCGGTACAAGGAGGACGATGCGCTGCTGTTGCATCAGATTTTAGATAACAGCGATCATCACCAGTTCATCTTCGACAGACCTTACGAATCTCCGCGGATGTTCCCGATGATCAACCGATTCCTGATCGACCATTCGGACCAGGCCCTCATCGTATATGATGAACAGGCCGAGTCAAAAACCCGATTCATATATGATCAAATGCTTGAACTAAAGGAAGATAGGCCGTATAATATTGAAAGAATACAATTTGACGAAATCAATGCTTTCATAGATTCCGCTTATGAGAGGTGATACAATGAGCGAGTACACGCTGAAGCTTTCAGCAAAAGATATATTCGAGAAAGAATTCGAAAAATCTATTAGAGGATTCAAGCCGATTGAGGTAGATAGTTTCCTTGATGATGTCATCAGCGACTATCAGAAGATGGCTGATATGAATAATAGCCTCAAAAGACTGGAAGATGAGAATGCCCGCCTCAAAAAGGAAGTAGAGGAACTGAGGATTCGTGTAGCGACTAAATCACGCTCCGTTGATAACCAGACGCAAAACCACCAGATCGATATACTCAAACGCTTGAGCAATCTGGAGAAAAAGGTGTTTGGACAGTCTAAAGTAAATTGATTCGAACCGGTATGTCTCGGATAATCGCTATGCACTCTGATGCATAGAGGAAAGTCCATGCTCACACACTTCTGAGATGAGTGTAGTGTTCGTGCCTGACGAAACAATAAGTCAGGGCAGCTTAAGGCTGACGGCGACGACAGGGCCTAAGTGAGAATATGGTCCCGGTAGTCATAAATGTGCCACAGTGACGTAGCTTCTGCAGAAATGCAGAAGGTGGAACGCGGTAAACCCCTCGAGTGAGCAATCCAAATTTGGTAGGAGCACTTTCCAATGGGAATTCAACCGGCGGAGAGATACTACTTTGTAGTATAGACAGATGATTATCACCACTGTGCGAGTGTAACTAGTGCACATGACAGCACGGTGGTACAGAACATGGCTTACAGAGACACCGGACTAGACATGCTCTCCATTACGAAATGGGGAGCTTTTATTTTATAGATTATGGGTCATACATAAAAAAAGAGAGGGTTTTTAGATGCAATTCAAACTGCTGGCAAACACACCAATGGGCGTAGAGAGGGTCGTCGCCGATGAAATAGAGGCGCTTGGCTATCCTGCGACACTCGAAAATGGACGGGTCTATTTTGAGGGCGATGAAACGGCCATCATCCGGACAAACTTGATGATGCGCACAGCCGACCGCATCCGCATCATAGTCGGGGATTTTGAAACGACATCCTTCGACGATCTTTTTGAACAGACGAAGGCATTGCCATGGTCAGATATACTTGGTCCAGCGGCTGCGTTCCCCGTTACAGGCCGCTCCCATAAGTCGACGCTGTACAGTGTACCCGACGTGCAACGCATCGTAAAAAAAGCCATCGTCGAACATCTTAAGGAAGCATTCAACATTAAAGGCAAGCTGCCTGAAAATGGTCCAAGATACAAAGTGGACATCGCCATACTGAAAGACCGGGCAGTGCTGACCATCGACACAAGTGGCGATGCCCTCCATAAACGCGGCTACCGTACGGGCCAGGGGGAGGCGCCGATCAAAGAAACGTTGGCCGCCACCATGCTCAAACTGGCCAACTATGACGGCTCGAAAACGTTGATAGACCCCTTTGCCGGTTCCGGTACGATCGCGATCGAAGCCGCGTTGATGGCGCTCAATATCGCACCCGGTTCGAACCGTACTTTTGATGCCGAAAAATGGGATATCATCCCGGAGGCGGATTGGCAGAATATGCGTATGGAGCTGGAAGAAGCGGCCCTTTATGAGCGGGACATCAAAATCATCGCCGCCGATATCGATCCTGAAATGATATCAGTCGCTAAAGATAATGCCCTCGAAGTCGGCCTGCAGGATGATATTGAATTCCTGGTGTCCGATATCCATGATTTCGAGATTGAAGATGAATATGCCCAACTGGTGACCAATCCACCTTACGGCGAACGCATCGGGGAGGCAAAAGAAGTCGAAGAGATGTACAGACGGCTTGGCGATATGATGGTTGCCGACCCGACGCTGAGCGTCTATCTGCTGACTTCAAATAAAATGTTCGAACATATAGTAGGGAAGCGTGCGACGAAGCGCCGTAAACTGTTCAATGGCTATATAGAGACCACGTACTTCCAATATTGGGGAAAGCGGGGGAATGAATAATTGTTGGAACCGCTACCCTTGAAACCCTGTATAAATTACGGAAAGAGATTCTGAAGTCGAACAATGCATTTCTAGTGTCACAGATTGACCATGCCATTATGAAAACTTATAGGGGCCAGCTTGTATTTTCATTTATCGGCCACTTCTCTGCAGGGAAATCCAGTTTGGTCAATCATCTTCTCGACCGCGATATCCTGCCTTCTTCGCCAGTGCCGACCACAAGCAACACCGTATCGGTGGAAATCGGTGAAGCGGAGGAGATCCAGGCCTTCATCGACCAATATAGATACATTCCACTCGAAGACTATAGCGCGCTCAGGGAGTTGAACACGGGTGACTTGGACATCGCGTCGATCTCCATGAAAGTCGCCCACCCGGTATTTAAGGAAAAGACGGTGTTCCAGGATACGCCGGGCGTCGATTCCAGAACCGACAGTCATGAGGACAGTGCCAACCGCTTCCTGCTGAACAGTGACTACATCTTCTTTACAGTCGAATACAATCACGTCGAAAGCGAACATAATCTAAGGCTGCTAAAAGAGATTTCAGAGATGAACATCCCGTTCTCCCTGATCATCAACCAGATCGATAAGCACGACGATGGGGAACTGTCCATGGACACCTTCATCGCACGCATCAAAAGAACATTGAGCCAATGGCGCATCATGCCGGAGAAAGTGTTTACGACTTCCATCTATGATACCCCGCATAATGATGTGAAGGCGCTGGCTGTGCACATCTCACACGTCGAATCGCGCCACGGGGCATATGAGGCGGCGTACCATGAACGCATTGTAGACAATATTGAGCGCCGTCAACTGCATTATCTGGATGACCAGATCTCTTCTCTACAGGAGCGCCTGGAACTTGAAGAGGGTGTCCAGAAAGATGTTGTAGAGGCCCATATCGATTATCTCGAAAAGGAAGATGACCAGAGCAGGATTGCAGCACTGCACTCCGACCCAGACCAATTGAAGAGACATATACAGGATAAAGTGAAGGCGCTCGCAAAGGACAGCTATCTCTATCCCCACCCAGTCAAATCCGCCATCACCGAATTTTTGAAGGTGTTATCGGGAGACATCAAACCAGGGGGTTCTTTGGCAAGCAAAAGAAGTACCAATCATTGTATGAGTCCCACCGCACAAAGATCGGTGAAGAGATTCAACCCGTCATCCAATCCGAAATAAATGCCCCGGTGAATGCCCTCTTTGATACGCTCGCTCTAGAAGGGGCGCCTTTTCGGTACATCTGGAATGATGAACTGCTGTCTGAGGAAGACATCACCACCCTGTCTTCCCAGTACATCATGAACTATTTGGACAAGTTGAAAGCCAGGATTGAAAAAGACGTCACCGCATCTGCATTGACGCATGTCGCCACATTATCCGCAGCCACTGAAGGGCCACGGACTGAAGACCATTCGGACGAGATTGATGACGCGAAACATCTGGCGGCATTGCTTGCCTTGAAGGAGTCCCTAGACACTGCCAACTATAGGCATTTCTATATCCATCTGGACGACGAAACCGACAAGCTTGAACTGACGGAAGCGGTGAGCCGTGATGTCGTCCAAACCGAAGTGGAACGCCCCGAATCGAGAGGGTATGAAGCACCTGCACCGCAAGACATGGACATCGACCAGTTCGAATATCTCCTGAAGATCCTAAAACCGCATCCGCGGTATGCGGAGTTCGCTGCAATAATCAACGAGAAGCTCAAACGCATCCATGACGGTAAAGTCAACATCAGCGTCTTCGGTGGCTTCAGCGCCGGCAAAACGACGTTCATCAATGCATTGATGGGGGAGGCCCGACTGACCGCAAGCCCGAATCCGACCACCGCCACAATCACTGAGATATCGAACGAGGGCGAGTCGCGGGCACTCTATAAGACAGAAGCGGATATCGTCCAGTCGCTTCAGGTGATCACCAATCAGGATGGTCAGGCCATCACTGATTTCATCCCTTGGATTAAACGCCATAAAAATAATGTCAAAGAAGCCTACATTCCGTTCCTAAACGGCATATTGACGCATTACGACGCCCATCGGGATGATCTGGGCAAGGAAATCAGCATGTCCGAAGATAAACTTATAGAAAAGATCAGTGCAGACGAAGAAGCGATCTTCATCCATAAAGCATACCTGTCCGTCGATAATGAATTGACACAGCGCTTTTCCATCGTCGATTCACCAGGCATCAACTCAATTAACGAACGCCATACAGAGGAGACGCACCGCATCATCTCAGACAGTGACATGATCATATACGTCTCCTACTACAATCATGTCTTCAGCCGTTCCGATGAGCGCTTCCTACAGTATATAAAATCGATAAAGGGCAGCGGGTTCCCGATCATCTTCATCATCAATGCGGTGGATCTGATGCGGACCGAGGCAGACTTGGAAAAGTCATGGACTATACCCACGAGTCGCTTGATCACCTCGAGATCAGCCATAAAGTATTCCCGGTCTCGAGCAAACAAGCAGTGGCGTCCCATAATGCTCAGTTTGAAGCGGCCAAGGCGGAAATCACCGAGATTGCCAACAATAATGCCATAGGCATGCAGTATCAGTCGCTTAGGGAAACGGCCAACCAGCTGGAAGAAGCAGTGGCTGCCAATATGCGGCGGTACCATAATCAGAATGAGGAAAAGGATCGCATTGAAACGCTTCGGCGCCGTCTCCTTGAAACGCTTGCCGACTACAGTGCCCAGCAATTTGCACATACCCTGCAGCAGGAGATCGACATCATCCTCTCCCATACTGAAAAGCAGCTGAAGCTTAAACTCTACGATTACTTGAAATACTTGATATCGGCTGCGGACATAAAAGATCGGAATTTCATCGCTGACAATCTGACGGCGCTCTCCAATGACATCAACCAGCACCTTGGACTTGAACTTGCCACAAGTTTCAACGCAGTCTACCATAAGGCTGATGCCGAGCTGATGCAGTCCTTGACAGCCATCAACGAAGACTTGGGCAAAGCCATGATCGCCAGCCGTATTGAAGACGGGCGTGTGCCGAGGCCACAGCCGGAACTGCGCATCGATCCGCAAGTCCTGTTGGACCACCAAAAAGCACTGCATAAATCGAGGAGCCAACCTAAAGCATTCAGGAGTCTGCTACTCGAGCTGTCCGAGGCGATTATCGGCTCCATCGATTTCGAGGCACTTGAAACAGAGCTGGTGCAGATGGCAGATGAGTATCTGACAGCCAAAGACACCGTTTTGGACGATGAACTCACCACTGTCTCTCACGCATTGAATGAACCGCTTGCTGATATCAGCGAAACGGACTATGAAGAAGACCAGGCACTTTTCGAACAACTGAAAAGGCATAAAGGAGATTAAAAAATGATTATAGACAGTACCGACAATAATCTACGCGGCACACAGTTCATGCCCATCGATTGCCGTAATGTCATGGATGACCTAGATGCATCCGCCGCGATGGTGGCGGATGCACCATATCTAGGCCTCCATATCCCCCAAAAGCCATGGATGTTCACATCAGAAGGCCTAAATGAAGGGCGTCATCCCATACCACCAGGCTCTGTGGTAGGCGCACTTTATGATGCACTGAAGCAAGACGCAGATGCCGAACTGCTTCTATTGGATAAGGAGGACGCATTCTTCCATACGCGCCTCTATTATCTATTCCAGCTATACGGCTTCCATGCCGTGCTGTGGAATGACTCGTGCGAGAGCCTAAAAGATTCCGGCCTCACGCTACTGGAGCACACGCCTTCCTTACCGGATGAAGTTGATGAATCCCGTGAGGTGCAGCCTCCAGATGCATCGATGCTCGCCACACTCGAAGACGTGGCGCATGCTGTGGGCATTGATGATGTGCTGCTGATCGACGTCAGGGCACGCGGACGCTACCTCGGTGACACGGAGCCGATCGACTTTAAGAAAGGGCATATACCGGGTGCTGTGAACATCCCGTATTCCGACGTCTTTGAATCAGGCCGCCTGGATATAACCAGCCTGGAGCACCTCAGGCCCTTCCTGTCGCAATTTAAGGAACTCATAGTCTATTGCGGCTCGGGCATGAGTGCGACGCCGCCATATTATGTGCTCGAGAATATGGGGTTGCCGGCACGCCTCTACGGCGGCAGCTTCTCGGAATGGATCCGCCATCACGATGTGGAGACCGGTGTGTCGACCATGCACGAAAGGATGGCAAAATTTGAAGGATAAAAATCTGATCATAGACGGCATGGCGCTCTTGTTCCGTCATTTCTACGCCACCAGTTTCAGGCAGCAGTTCATGTACAGTGCCTTCGACAGGCCGACCAACGGCGTGCAGGGGGTTGTGCGCCATGTCTTCAAACTGGTCGAAACCGTGCAGCCGACCCGGCTCATCATCACATGGGATATGGGGTCACAGACGATCCGCAACGACTGGTATCCAGACTATAAAAAGAACCGCACAGCCCCGCCTGATGAGCTGATTCCACAATTCGACCACATCAAGGAAGTATTTGATGACTTGGGCATCTTCCAGATCGGCATCAAAGGCTACGAAGCGGACGACATCATCGGTACGCTGTCGACCGCGCTCGACGATGTCGTGATGGTCAGCGGTGACCGCGACCTCCTGCAGCTTCTGGATGAAGAGAACGAGCTGTGGCTGACGAAGAAAGGCTATACCGAATACCATCACTATACAAAAGAGCGTTTTATACTGGAACATGGCATCACCCCGGGCAATTCGTCGATGTCAAGGCGCTGATGGGGGATGCAAGTGACGGCTATAAAGGCGTCAAAGGCGTGGGCGAGAAAACCGCATTCAAGCTGATACAGGAATATGGCAATATAGACAATATGCTGACTAATCTCGACATCCTGACGCCAGCACTGAGAAAGAAGATTGAAGCGGATATGGCATCTTTGAGGATTGCCCATCAGCTGGCGAAGATCATTACCGATGTCCCGCTTGACGCGAATGAGATAAGTGAATCGAGCATACTGCGCCTGTCCCTTCAGGACGTCGATCAGGTGCTCTTGGCACATGACCTGTCCATCGCCAGAAAATATGTAGGGAAGCTCGGTCTCTAGGAGGGTCTGTATGACACGTGTATATATAGATGCAGCAGCAGGCACCAACCCGAAGGCTGCCGCCGGCGCTGTAGTCTTCAAGGATGACGCTGGACAAAAAGAATTCACCACGTATCTGGGGAGATGGATAACCATGAGGCGGAGTGGGCGGTTTTGGAATTTGCGGTAGATAAGGCGCTTGAGCATGGATATCACTCACTGATCATCCACACCGATTCAAAGGTCATTGCAGATAGCTTCGATAAAAACCACGTCAAAAATAAAGTGTTCCGAAAATATTTTATGAGTGTTTCAGATAAGATAGGGGAAATGGCTTTGTTCATCATCAGCTGGACCCGAGGAATAAAAATAGACACGCTGATGCACTCGCTAAAGACGCACTGTTCAGGCACCGGAAAAACTGATTGTGTGGCCCTGCCTTTTGTTATGGAAGGAACTTCGTTATAATCAGTGGAGGAGGTTGAAAAGTGAACACAGATGTACTTGAAAAAATTAATGATCTAGAAGAAAAGTACTGTCACGGCTGCCTTCTCAAAGAATTGAACCGTTCCGAAGGCAGCAGGACAGCTGCACATAATTTCTGCATCCATGAGTGTTCGGTCGGCATTTCGATACGGACGCATGGCAATAAACTTCAATAGGAGGATATATAATGGAAATCGTAAAAATTGAACCGACACCAAGTCCCAATACAATGAAAATCACTGTGAGTGAAGAGAAGAAGGAAATGAAGTCATCGACTTACCGCGCTGTTTCAGATGAGGCACCTGAGTTCATCAACCGCGTACTTGAATTGGAGGATGTCACAAGCGTCTTCCACGCCCTTAATTTCATCTCGGTCGATAAGTCGCCGAAGGCGGACTGGGAGACGCTCATCCCTCAGATCGAGCAGACTTTCGATTCCAATAATGACGATGAAGTAAAAAAAAACTAGAATCTGAAAATGCGTTTGGCTCCGTCTCGGCCCAGGTGCTTACATTCAAGGGCATACCCTACCAGATTAAGCTCAACGATGGCCAGGAACACCGCAGGCAGCTGCCAGAACGTTTCACCGATGCCGTGGAAGCGGCAACCCTCCCTGAAGACAACATCATCATGCTCAGGAAATGGGAGGACTATGGCACCAGATACGGGGAGCCCGAATCAATCTTCGAAGAATTGACTGAAGAGCTTGAGGCGCTCCATGACGATGCAGTGCTTAAGACCATGGTGGAGGAAGCAAAGACAAAGAAGGCCCCGGAGCCAAAACGCTACTTTAAAGTAGAGAAGTCCGACTTCACTGCACGCGACAACTGGAAGGAACGCCTGTGGCTGCTCAATCATATGGAAACACCCACACAGGATGATTATCCCGTCCTGGCAATCGCCCTGGAAGATGAGAAGATGCAGATCAGGCGGGAAGCGGTGAGCCTGCTGGCAATGGTTGAGGAGCGTGCGACGCTGCCTTATCTTAAGAAAGCCTTGCAGGATCGTTCCGTACCCGTCAGACGGACTGCTGGTGATGCATACAGTGACCTTGGGTACAAAGAAGGGTTGCCGGACATCTATCCTCTACTCGGCGACAAGAGCCCGATTGTGCGGTGGCGTGCAGCAATGTTCATATATGAGGTCGGTGACGAAGAGAGCTTATCTCATCTAAAGGCGCATAAAGATGATCCGCAGTACGATGTACGGCTGCAGATCGAAATGGCCATCACCCGGATAGAGCAGGGCGAAGAAGCCCTCGGCAGCGTGTGGAAGCAAATTCAGGAAAGGGAGCGATAATATGAACGCCTATGAAGAGTACATGAAGGAAATGGCACGTCCAATGCGTGAGGAATTGACCGGCATGGCTTTCAATGACCTTACTACAGCAGAGGCAGTCGATCAGTTCATGAAGGATATCGGCAAAGATGAAACCGCCTTTGTGGTTGTAAACAGCGTCTGTGGTTGTGCAGCGGGACTCGCACGGCCTGCTGCCGTAACTGTAGCGGAACAGAACCCCATCAAGCCGGATCATAAAGCAACGGTATTCGCCGGCCAGGACAAGGAAGCGACTGAACGTATGCGCGAGTACATCGGCCAAGCGCCTTCCAGTCCTTCCATGGCCCTTTTCAAAGGGGATGCACTTGTGCATTTCGTACCCGGGAAAGTATTGAGGGCCGGGATGTGCATGACATCATGATGGACCTGAAAGAAGCATTTGATGAAAATTGTGCAAAATAAAAACAGGAAAGGCCCAGCCTTTCCTGTTTTTATTGGATAGGTTCTACTCAAAAATACTCATCGACATCAAATAGAGAGCAAGAAGAGTGAGACCGACCGTCATAAATATTTCCATGATCGACACCCCAAATCAAATAAATTTTTAACTGTTTCAATTGTATTCAATGTATATTATATATAAAGACGTCCAAAAAGAAAAGGGGAGGATCTAATGAATACTTTTGATGATACGTATCATGACCTTATGAAAAAAATCAAAAGCGAAGGCAGTTACAAGGATGACCGCACCGGGACCGGCACCTATTCGTTGTTTGGCCATCAGATGCGCTTTGACCTTAAAGAAGGATTCCCGCTGTTGACCACCAAAAAGGTGCTTTTCAAAATGCTTGCAACAGAATTGATATGGTTCATACGCGGGGATACGAACATACGTTTCCTGCTTCAATACAACACTAACATATGGAACGAATGGGCGTTTAAAAATTGGGTCGAATCCGCAGAATACGAAGGCCCGGATATGACCGATTTCGGACGCCGTGCGCTGGAAGATGAATCATTCAACGAAACATACAAAGAAGAAATGGCGCGTTTTAAAAATAAGATACTGGAAGACGACGTGTTTGCCGAGAAATACGGTGATCTTGGAAATGTCTATGGCAAACAATGGCGCCATTGGCAAGGCCCGGACGGCTCGTTTACGGATCAGTTGAAGAATGTCGTCGAAAGCATCAAAAAGAATCCAGATTCAAGAAGACACATTGTTACGGCGTGGAATCCTGCTGAAATCGATGGTATGGCATTGCCGCCATGTCACGCCTTCTTCCAATTCTATGTAAATGACGGGAAGTTGAGCCTGCAGCTCTATCAGAGAAGCGGAGATGTTTTCCTAGGCGTACCATTCAATATAGCAAGCTATGCGCTATTGCTTGAGCTCGTCGCACGGGAGTGTAATCTAACGGCGGATGAATTCATCCATACATTGGGAGATGCGCATATCTACACCAACCATATGGACGCAGTAAATGAACAGCTCGGCCGTGAGAGCTTCAGTCCTCCTAAAATCAAAATAAAAGGCAATAAATCAATGTTCGATCTGGAATATGAAGATTTCGAAGTCATCGACTACGAAAGCCACCCTTATATCAAGGCACCAATAGCCGTCTAGGAGGAGAATCATGATATCTTTAATAGTCGCTTATGCCGACCAATCTGTAATTGGCTTTAAAAACAAAATGCCCTGGCACCTTCCCGAAGATCTGAAACATGTAAAACGACTGACGGAAGGGAATACAATCGTCATGGGGCGTAAGACATTCGAATCATTGGGGCGTCCCCTGCCCAATAGGCGTAATGTGGTATTGACGCGCGATGAAACTTTCAGTGCAGAAGGCATTGATGTCATCAATCATATTGACGACATCAATTCTTTGGAAGGAAAAGTATTTATCTTTGGAGGGAGCACCATCTATGATCAGACGATGCACCTTGTAGAGGAAATGCATATCACCCGCATTCACAGGCGCTTCGCTGGTGACACCTTCTTTCCCGATTATGATCCTTCCAAATGGGAACTGGTCGACAAGATTGAAGGGACTCAAGACGAAAAAAACAGATATCCTTATGAATTCCTGCACTATAGACGCAAGTGAAGAAGGAGAGGAGTGGGAGGTTGAATATTTGGAAGACTCTCTTCGTAATACTAGTATCCATCAATATCCTGTTCATCATCTGGATAGCCATTACATTTGGCAATTCATATGATCTGCCTGATGAGAAAAACAGTAATTATAATACAGCAGAATCGGGTATAGAATTGAAGATGACCAATCAGGCAGTGCAATCCATCTTCAACGATGCAATCGATGATGAATCCATTCAGGTTTCGGTGGGTGAAGCGGGTATCTATTTTAAGGCTGTGCAGGATGTACTTGGCATTGAAATAGAAACTTCTTTGAATCTTGAACCCGTCTCTACAGGTGAAGAGATTGTCTTTGCCGTAAAGGATATCGATGTTGCCGATTTGCCGCTCACCCAAGATATGTTCTACTCAATCATCAAAAACCAAAGCGATCTCCAGAGGGCATCCGCTTTGATGATGATGAGCGTGCATTGTTAATCAACACCAAAACATTAACGCAGGATTTTGAAATGGAAGTGGAAGTCGAAAAGATTGATTACCGGAATGACGAGTGGTACTTTTCAATAATAAATGATTAAGAGGTGAGTAATTTGTCAACAGCTACACTAGCAGGAGGATGCTTCTGGTGCCTGGTCAAACCATTCGACCAATTTGAGGGTGTCAATTCCGTCGTGTCCGGCTATTCGAACGGACATGTGGAAAATCCTACGTACCAGCAAATCTCAACCGGCACAACAGGACATGTTGAGGCCGTTCAAATTGATTTTGATGAAACTGTAATGCCTTACGAAAAACTATTGAATATCTTTTCCAGGTTTTCGATCCAACTGATACAGAAGGTCAGTTTGGGGATAGGGGCCCGCAATATGCACCGGCAGTTTTCTATCATGATGACAGGCAAAAAGAAATTGCAGAATCTGTAATTGCAGATTTGGACAAACAGAATATATTCAATGGTCCGATAAAAACACCTGTTTTACCTTACAAAAACTTCTATAGAGCTGAAGAGGAACATCAAGACTTCTATAAAACGAACAGCGCCCATTATAATGCGTACTTTAAAGGTTCCGGCAGAAAAGCATTCATAGAAAAGCATTGGGGGATGAAATAGAATGTCAATAGAACGTCATGAATCAGAGTTATCACCAAAAGAATATAGCGTAATGAAGGAGAATGGAACTGAACCACCATTCCAGAATGAATATTGGAATCACTACGAGGATGGCCTTTATGTCGATAAATTGAAAGGCACACCGTTATTCACTTCAAGGGACAAATTCGCCTCCGATTGCGGTTGGCCAAGTTTTGCCAAAACAATTTCAGAGGACGTAAGTGAAAAGTTCGATGATTCTTTCGGGATGCGCAGAACTGAAGTGAGGAGCGAAGCTTCAGACAGCCATCTTGGCCATGTCTTCGAAGATGGTCCCAAAGAATTGGGGGCTTGCGCTACTGCATCAATTCAGCCGCTATGGACTTCATACCGAAAGATGAACTCGAAGAAAAAGGTTATGGGGAATACCTCAAATTATTCGATTGAATTTCAAATCCATTTTGATAGGAGAGTAAAATTATGTTCAAAAATCTATTTGGTAAAAAAGACAATGCTGAGAAGAAATTGGAAATTACGAGTCCGCTGAACGGTGAATATGTACAACTTGAAGACATCCCAGACCCGGTCTTCGCCGAAAAAATGATGGGCGAAGGGTTTGGCGTCGACCCTTCCGACGGTGAAGTCGTTGCGCCCGTCTCCGGGACGGTCATGCAAGTATTTCCGACAAACCATGCAGTTGGACTCAGAACTGCCAATGGACTTGAAGTTCTGATCCATATCGGTCTTGAGACCGTAGCGATGAAAGGTGAAGGCTTCACAGGACATGTTTCAGAAGGAGATTCCGTCGAAAAAGGAGATCCACTTGTCACTTTCGATATGGAACTGGTAAAATCAGAAGCGAACAGCACCATTTCTCCTGTCATCATCACGAATAGTGATATGCTGGATGAATTCAAGGTTGAGGATGTCACCAACTTAAACAGGGCCGACACTGTAGTTGTGACTGCTACCGTCAAGTAATGAAGAATCATTCATTCTACCAGTATATGAAAATAAGAAAAGGTGAAAACTCATCAATCGGAGGTTTAGCCGAACATATCTTAAAAGATCCCATGTTCCCGAAATATTCCACGGAATATTCTGAGGTTACGGAATACCTTGAGAACAATCCATATGAAGATATGCCACTTTCGCATTTTGATACTGCTTTTGACGATTACCTCAACTGGTTGCAGCATTAAAACAACTTAAGATAAAGGAGCAATAAAACAATGAGTATTCATATCAATGCCAAAAAAGGTGATATTGCCGACACTATACTACTGCCGGGAGATCCACTGCGTGCGAAATATATCGCCGAGAACTTCTTGGATGATGTCACTTGTTATAATGAAGTCCGTAACATGCTTGGATTTACAGGTTACTATAAAGGAAAACGCATTTCCGTCCAGGGGACTGGTATGGGAGTACCTTCGATCTCCATTTACATCCACGAACTTATGGATGAGTATGGCGTTAAAAACCTGATACGTGTCGGAACTTGCGGCGCTATTCAAAAAGATGTCAAAGTAAGGGATGTTATACTTGCCCAAAGTGCATCAGGTGATTCATATCAGAACCGTAAACTTTTCAAGAACATCGATTTTGCTCCAACATCCGATTTCGAATTGCTGCTCTCAAGTTATAATGAAGCACAGAAAAAGGGCATGAATGTTAAAGTCGGAAATATATTCACAGCTGATTCCTTTTATGATGAGAATGGCAATATTGAACAGTTGGCGGAATATGGAGTATTGGCGCTTGAAATGGAATCCACTGCATTGTTTACAATCAGTAAAAAGTTCAACGCCAGGGCGCTTTCAATTCTGACGGTTTCCGATCACGTATTAACGGGTGAAGCAACCTCAAGTGAAGAAAGACAAACTTCTTTCAACGAAATGATAGAGGTTGCCTTAGAAGCAAGCCTGCCGTTCATTGGAGAAGAAAAATAATTCCAAAAGAAAGGAAAGGTGTCGACACCTTTCCTTTTTACATATATTTGTTTAATTTTCATCTTTAAACTGATAAACTGTTACTTAATTATTCAAGTAGAAATTAGGTGTAGATTTTGAAAGAAGAGCATGACTCCAATAATTCCCGCAAAGTCGGGGCAAACATATAAATATCAATTTTTTCTGGTTCCTCATCATAATACTTACTTCCATCATACTTTCTGCAGTCATTACTGCGTTGAGCCTTGAAGCAGGCAATGAAAAGGCAGTGAATGTAGGTACTGATACCAGGAGCGAGTTTTCCAAACTCTATAGTGTCTACGACACCATCACCGACAACTACTACGAGGATGTTGACAGGAACGCACTGATAGAGTCATCAATACAGGGAATGGTTGAAGGTCTCGACGATCCCTACAGCGAGTACATGAATAACGAGGAAATCGCCTCGTTCGAGGAATCCGTCAGCGGAGACTTCGAAGGTATAGGGCAGAAGTGATGCAGGAAGGCAGTCGCATCATCATCACATCTCCAATGCGGGGTTCTCCGGCTGAAGAAGCCGGGTGGAGCCGGGCGATGAAATAATCGCAGTTGACGATGAGCCAGTAGAAGGTATGAATGTGCAAGAAGCAGTTCAACTTATCCGCGGGGAGAAAGGTACGGATGTCACCCTCACTCTTGCAAGAAATGAAGGGGACCCATTTGAGATTACGATCACCCGTGATACCATCCATATCGATAGTGTTACTTATGAAGAGGTAGACGGAGTCGGTCATATCAGCATAAACAGGTTCCAAAGAGGCACCAATGACGAATTCGAAGCTAAATTGAACGAAGCTGCAGAAGCTGATATTGAAGATCTGATCATCGATTTCAGATATAACCCAGGCGGTCTCCTGGATGAGGCAGTCGGCATGATCAACCAATTCGTCGATGAAGGGGAAACTGTACTTTACCTCGAAGAGAACGGGAGAACGAAAAGAAATTACAGCCCCTGGGCCTTCAAATGACAACACGGACGACTTTAATCTATATATACTGATTAATGAAGGTTCAGCGAGTGCTTCCGAAGTCTTCACCGGAGCGATGGACGATTTGACTGATGTCACAATTGCCGGTACAGAGTCATTCGGTAAAGGCATCGTTCAACAGACAATCGAATTCGGTGATGATTCCCTTCTCAAGTACACTGATACAAAATGGCTTACGCCAGAAGGCGATTGGATTCATGAAAAAGGCATCACACCGGATATCCGACTATTGAACCCTGATTATTATAGGGTCGAGATGCTTGGGCCTGATGAAGTCTTTACAGAAGGCATATCTGATGAATCTGTTCCTTCCATCAAGGTTGCGCTCGATACTCTCGGATATGCTGTGGATGATTTTGATGAATCCTACGATAAGAAGCTGACGAAAACAGTAATGAAGTTCCAGGCGGATAATGATCTCGACCAGACAGGCAACGTCACTGGCGAGACCGCCACTGCCATAATGAGTGAGCTGCGGACCTACATCAATGAAAACGATGCGCAACTCAATTATCTTGTGGATTATATCAACGGTGAGTTTACACGTTCTGAAATCGAAGAGTATGCAAAAGAACATGCGGAAATACTTGAAATTCAGAAACCAGAAGAAGATGATTCAGAAGAAAGTTCTGAAGAGTCCCCTGACGAAGAAGATACAGAAGAATAATCCAGAAGCCGTATGAACATAATGTTTATACGGCTTCTGATTGTACAGCAAGTTAAAATAGTTTAAAGTAATTACAATAGAACAGTTATGGAGGAAAGTATGGAACTTAAAAAAAGAAAAGTCGCCCTTACCGGAGGCGGGACTGTGGGACACGTCATGCTTAACAAACTGATGATCCCATGCCTGATAAACCGGGGATACAACCTATCTACATCGGATCGAAAAAAGGGATTGAGAAAGAAATAATCGGTGCGACATCGATCAAATACTATAACATCTCGAGTGGCAAGTTGAGACGCTATTTCTCAATGGAGAACCTTAAAGATGTAACGCGCGTTGCAAAGGGCATCGGCGATGCCAGAAAATCCTTAAGAAGGAGAAGGTGGAATTTGTATTTTCAAAGGGTGGGTTTGTCAGTGTACCTGTAGTGCTGGCCGCCAGATCACTCGGCATACCTGTATATATCCATGAGTCTGACATTACACCTGGCCTGGCAAATAAAATTGCCGTTAAATTTGCCACACAGATTTTCGTCACATTCAAAAAGACCCTAGACTACCTACCACAAAATAAAACTGAATACCTAGGCCCTGTAATACGTGACGAATTGGCACGTGGATATGATGAGATTGGATATGAACTTACAGGTTTCACTCCTGAAAAACCTGTAATGATAGTGATGGGAGGGTCACTTGGCGCGAAATCAATCAACAACTTCATCAGGAAGAATCTCGACGTGCTGACCAACGAATGGCAGATTATTCATCTGTGCGGCAGAGGAAACTATATCGAAGGGCTTGATAATCCGAATTATAAACAATTTGAATTCGTCAAAAAAGAATTGCCGCATCTTATGAAAATTTCCAAGATTGCAGTTGGCCGCAGTGGCTCCAATGCAATCTACGAGTTTTTGCTGAATGAAAAACCAATGATCCTCATCCCACTTCCCAAAGGCCAAAGCCGGGGAGATCAGGTTGAGAATGCAGATTATTTTAAAGAGAAGGGATATGCAGAAGTCATTGATGAAGAAGTACTCGGCATAGATACCTTCCAAGAAGCCGTGAACCGCATCCGAGATGATGAAGATGAGATACTTGCCAGAAATGAAGCAATTTGATGCAGGTTTCCGTCCAAAGGACCTGGTGGATATGCTGGTGGATAAGGAGGCGGATTAATGAGCCGCACAAAGAAATTCTCGCTTTTTATGGTATTTGTCTTGATCTTCGGTACCATTGCACTATTTCATGAATCACGAGTCGGCCGTTGGGTGGATAAAGAAGTGTACGAACTCATATATGCTTCTGAGAGCTTCATCACTACAGCATTGATGCTTGGCTTTACCCAAGTCGGGGAAGTCCTTTCAATGATTATATTATCAGTGATGATGATTACTATATTGATGCTCTATAGATTGAAGTATGCGACTTTGTTTCTGATCATATCCATGCTCTCCAGCAGCATACTTGTCCCGGTGCTGAAAAACTCCTTTGATAGGGAAAGGCCTTCGATGCTTCGACTGATAGAAATTACAGGATTCAGTTTCCCGAGTGGCCATGCAATGGGTTCGACCATTTTTTTTGGCTCGTTGATGGTTCTGGTGAAAAACAGTTCTCTGGAACACAAGACGTTACTTTATAGCCTTGGGGCGTTTTTTATATTAATGATTTCATCATCACGGGTATATTTAGGCGTACATTATCCAACTGATGTAATCGCTGGAATAGTCGGGGGAATTGCCGTAGTGACAGGTACAAGTTTTATTATGCATAAAAAGCTTGACAGAATGCGTCTACAACGATAAAATTTTAATTGAAAATGATTCTCAATGAGAATAAGCCCCCTTATTAATCTAATCATTTTCAAAAACTATATATCCTTTCTAAGTGGTATGGCTGAAAAACAGCCATACCACTTTTTATTGCTATCCTTTCTTAGAAATGAAGATTAGTGATATGATATGTAAAAAGAATGATAGGAAGATTAGGATGAAACAAATACTTGTAGTCGAGGATGAGCTTAACCTTGCCCGTTTTATAGAACTTGAGTTGACCCACGAAGGGTACGGGGTCACGTCAGCTTCAAATGGAGAAGATGGGTTGAGGAAAGCAATGGAAAATGATTATGACTGTATTCTCCTTGATCTCATGCTGCCCGGATTAAACGGTCTTGAAGTATGTAGAAGACTGAGAAAGGAAAAGGACACTCCCATCATCATCATCACCGCAAAAGGAGAGACGTACGATAAAGTCATAGGTCTTGATTATGGTGCCGATGACTATATTGTCAAACCTTTTGAAATCGAAGAACTTCTCGCAAGAATCAGAGTGATTATGAGACGCTCACCATCTCAAGTGAATGCAAGCGAGATACTTAGTACGAATGGGATAAAGATAAATTCCGACGCCCACCATGTCTCCGTTGACGGCAATTCAATCGAGTTGACGAAGACCGAATATGATCTTCTGTATCTACTGATGAAGAATGCCGGTATCGTGCTCCAAAGGGAGACGATTCTAGACCATGTATGGGGGTATGAAAGTGAAGTTGAAACGAATGTAGTGGATGTCTACATCAGATATTTGAGGAATAAATTGAAGCCCTACAATAAGCACAAGCTGATTGAAACTGTAAGGGGAGTAGGGTATGTGATCCGAACATGAATAAGAAATCGTTGAAGTATAAATGGCTGAGGCTATCCACCCTGATTATATCAGTAACCTATCTGATCTTCAGTTCGATGCTCATATATTTCACCAGTATATATTTGAAGGATCAGGAGTACCGTTCAGTCGATAGAAGTATTGAAGAATTGGAAAGCTTATATGAAACGCAACCGATCAACACCATAAGCCAGGATGAAGTGTATTCAAGCCTATATGACAGACAGAAGATGATACTCTATACCCAAGGTGGCGAGGAGGTCTTCAGCGCCACTACCGGTATACCGATGAAGCTTGATATTGATTTTGAAGCTGTTTCTGAACGGGAAATAAAGGAGTCTGAAATCGATCAGGAAGATTTTCTTATAGGCAGCACCAAAATTGATTCACAGTATTGGGATGGTTACATTTCAGTCATCCATCCCTTGAACTCATACAATTCAGTGATCCGCATGATGATGTTCATAGCAACAGTAGTTGGTTTCATGTCGATTCTCTTCACCTCCGTCATCAGCTACTTCTTTTCCAATAGGATGGTGCGCCCAATCAGGAAGATTGCGAACCAATTGAAACGGATCGAAGAGCAAGGCTTTTCTGAACGTCTGAAGATTACAACCAATTCAGAAGAAACGGACTATATGATCGATTCATTCAACCATCTGATGGATTCACTGGAACAATCCTATAATCAGCAGAAACAATTCGTCGAGGACGCCAGTCATGAACTACGGACTCCCCTCCAGATTATCCAGGGGCATCTGAAATTAATAAGCAGATGGGGAAAGCATAAGCCTGAAGTTCTGGATGAGTCATTGGGCATATCCATCGACGAACTGAGACGGATTAATAAATTGGTCGAAGAACTCTTGATCCTTACAAAGAACGAAGGTAAACCCGATATGAATATGGAGAAGGTGGATATTAACGAAGAGGTCAGAAGCCGTGTTGAATCTATGAGGAAACTCCATTCTAATTATACTTTCACACTTGACTTGGAAGAAGAACCGATCAAATATATGATCAACCCCTACCACCTCGAACAGATACTCGTCATATTTCTTGATAACGCCATAAAATATGATAAAGATAGATGTCACATAATGATTACTACAGAAATGAAAGAAGATCATTTTGACATAGTCATCATGGATTATGGCATTGGAATACCGGAAAAGGAAATCGAGGCCATATTCGATAGGTTCTATAGAGTGGATAAATCAAGGAGCAGAGAAATGGGAGGCAATGGACTCGGCCTTTCAATTGCAAAAAGCTTATTGAAAGCTATAGGGGAAATGTCTGGCTGGAAAGCGAAGAAGGACAGTTTACGAAGGTAACAATCCGTTTTTATATGAAAAAGTGACCTAAAGTAGCTTATTCTATGTTTTGCTCTTATTATTGGCTTTAAAACCTTATTCTATAGTGCTAAAATGGAGCTGTATAAGTTAAAAAGATTCTAAAGAGGGTGTGGCAAAATGCAGGAGAAAGAACTTGAGAATGCCCCGGTACGTTTCGGCGCTAACATGGGAATGCTTCTCGAGCTTCATGAAATGTATCAGGAAGACCCAAACAGTGTAAGCGAAGAAATGCGATTCCTGTTTGAAAATCTCAGCTCGGGTGGTGCTGTTGCCGATTCTTCGGGAACTGACCATAAGAAGGTGAAGAATCTACTTCACCTCATCGACAATATAAGGCTATTTGGACATTTGAAATCGGAAATCTACCCGTGTATGACCCTGATATAAAAAATGTGCCAAGTTTGGATTTCAAAGATTACGACCTCACTGAAGAAGATCTGAAAAATATGCCTGCTACTGTTGTCAGCGAGTATCTGAGCGATGACAACGATAATGCATATGAGGCATTAATGCAGCTTCATGACCTTTACACTGGACCGATTGCATACGAATACATGCATGTCAATGACACTGAGGAACGCCAGTGGTTCAAAGAGATGATTGCAGATCAGCGTAATTTTGAAATGTCAGATGATGAAAAGAAGCACCTCTTCAAAATGCTGGCTAAAGTAGAAGGCTTTGAAAAGTACATTCATAAAAACTTCGTTGGTGCGAAAAGGTTTTCTATTGAAGGTCTTGACTCCATTGTCCCTATGCTTGATCACTTGCTTACGCTTATGGCGGGACAGGGGATACCAAACCTTCAGATCGGTATGGCTCACCGTGGGCGTCTGAATGTACTGACGCACATTCTTGAAAAACCATATGAAATGATGATCAGTGAATTCATGCATACCGATCCTATGAAATTCCTTCCTGAAGATGGTTCCTGGAAATAACACAGGGCTGGATGCGCGATGTCAAATATCACCTTGGAGGCGCTAAAACGCGTTCTGATAAAGGTCTTGAGCAACGTATCACCCTCGCCAACAACCCAAGTCACCTTGAAGTCGCGGGCCCTGTAGTCCTCGGCAGAACAAGGGCACAACAAGAGACTGCGAACCTTGCTGGTCGTCCAGAACAGGATACCAACAAAGCAATTGCAGCCATCATACATGGAGATGCTGCCTTCCCGGGACAAGGAATTGTGTACGAATCACTTAACCTAGGTAAATTGAAGGGCTATTCAGTCGGTGGTTCCCTGCACATCATTGCAAATAATAGGATTGGCTTCACCACTGAAGAAACAGATGCAAGGTCAACTGTCTATGCTTCAGACCCTGCACTTGGTTTCGACCTGCCTGTGATACATGTCAATGCGGATAAGCCAGAACATGTCTTGCGTGCAATGGAAATCGCCCTGAGATATAGGCAGCAATTCGGTAAGGATATCGTCATAGATGTAATCGGCTACAGAAGATATGGTCATAATGAGATGGACGAACCTTCCGCTACAAACCCACTGCTCTACAAGGAAGTCAAGTCGCGTGAAACTCTTGAAGAACTTTATGGTGCCAGACTCGTTGATGAAGATATTCTTTCTGAAGACGAGAAGCAGGAAATTATCCAGAGTGTCTTTGATGAAATGAGAGCAGCGCATGATGCCATCGATAAGAATGATACAAATATAGATGGTGACCTTAAAGCTCCGGACTCGGTGATGGAAGGTCAAGATAGTAACTCCGAAGACAATATTTCAAGGGAGAGACTCCAAAAGATTAATGATGCGCTCTTGGATTATCCAGAAATTTCACCGTATTCAAAAAACTTTCCAAAGTCTTAGACCGTCGAAAAAAACCTTTCGAGGATGATAAAGAGCTCGTGGACTGGGCACATGCTGAAGCACTTGCTTTCGCTACAATCAATCAGGATGGCACCCCTATCCGTCTGACAGGACAGGACTCCGAAAGGGGCACATTCGCCCAAAGACATGCGGTACTCCATGATCCAGAAAGTGGTGAAGAACTTGTACCTCTTCACAACGTAGAAGATCTGAGTGCTTCATTCGATATACACAACTCACCATTATCCGAAGCTGCTGTAGTCGGATTTGATTATGGCTATAACATTGAACATAAAGATGTTATGACGATATGGGAAGCGCAATATGGCGACTTTTCAAATATGGCTCAAGTTTTATTTGATAATTTCCTATCGTCCGGGAATGCCAAATGGGGAGAAACTTCCGGCATGACCCTCTTCTTGCCACATGGACAAGAAGGTCAAGGGGCGGAGCATTCTTCAGCACGGCTTGAGCGTTACCTTCAGCTTGCGGCAGAAAATAATATGACGGTTGCAAACCTATCCAGTGCATCCAATTATTTCCATCTATTGCGTAAGCAAGCTCAATACATGGATACCGAAAAAATGAGACCTCTGGTTCTAATGACTCCAAAAAGCCTGCTTCGCAACGCAATAGTGAGTGAACCGGTTAGTGCATTCACTGAAGGTCAATTCAGGGAAGTAATCATCCCTTCCTATAAAAAGACAAAAGTCAAAAAAGTATTGATTGCAAGCGGAAAAATGGCAGTAGACCTTCTTGCTGAACAAAAGGATAATCCTGACGATGAAATCATCGTTGTAAGGCTGGAGCAGATTTATCCATTCCCATCCGAACAGCTGAAAGATCTATTGGATGATCTAAAAAATCTCGAAGAAGTGCGATTTGTTCAGGAAGAACCGAAAAATATGGGTGCATACCATTATGCGTTGCCACTATTGCTCGAGATCCTGCCTGAAAAAGTGGAATTGAACTACGTCGGAAGGTTAAGGCGTGCATCTCCTGCTGAGGGCGATGGAGAATCCTATAAACTGATACAACAAAAAATAATCGAAACTGCTTTTAAATAATAGGAGGTTGAAAAATGGCTGAAGTAAAAGTACCGGAACTAGCTGAATCCATAACAGAAGGAACGATTGCGACTTGGTTAAAACAAAAAGGCGACTATGTTGAAAAAGGTGAAAATATCCTTGAGTTGGAAACTGATAAAGTCAACGTAGAAGTGATCAGTGAAGAAGCTGGTACCCTTACTGAACTGAAAGCTGAAGAAGGGGATACGGTTGAGGTCGGACAAGTCATTGCCATAGTTGACGAAAGCGGTAAAGCGGACTCTTCTGATGAACAAGCTTCAGAGAGTTCCTCTGATAATGAAAATGCCCAACCAAAACAAAAGAAAGAAGAAGCGCCTGCCAAAGAGGAGACAAAATCCGAAGAACCAGCGACATCAGAATCTTCCTCTGATGATGAACATGTAGTCGCTACTCCTTCTGCCCGCAAAATGGCACGTGAAAAAGGCATCTCAATCAGTGATATCAATGCTGCCGATCCACGTGGGTTGGTGAGGAGTCAAGATGTCGAGAACCATGGCAATAAACCTGCCGAAGAAAAAGCACCAAAACAATCACAGCAGCCTAAATCACAAGACTCCGGCAAACCTGAAAAGCCGGTAGTAAGGGAGAAGCTCTCACGCAGAAGGCAGACTATTGCCAAGCGTCTGCTGGAAGTTTCCCAGAACACTGCCATGTTGACGACATTCAATGAGGTTGACATGACAAATCTGATGGAACTCAGAAAACGTAAAAAGAAGAGTTCCAGGAACGTCATGATGGTACCCGCCTTGGGTTCATGTCATTCTTCACCAAAGCTTCAGTAGCAGCACTAAGAAAATATCCAGCGGTAAATGCTGAAATTGATGGAGACGATCTCGTACTCAAACAGTTCTATGACATCGGTGTTGCAGTATCGACTGAAGAAGGTCTTGTAGTGCCTGTCGTACGGGACTGTGATCGTAAGACATTCGCTGAAATAGAGAGTGGCATCGCAGATATGGCGAAAAAAGCTCAAAATAAAAAGTTGGGTCTCGATGACATGACCGGCGGCTCGTTCACAATAACAAACGGTGGCGTCTTTGGATCACTGATGTCCACGCCTATCATCAATGGTACTCAGGCAGCCATTCTTGGAATGCATACCATCCAAAAGCGACCTGTTGCAATAGATGATGAAAATATGGAAAACCGCCCAATGATGTATATCGCACTAAGCTATGACCACCGTATAATTGATGGCAGAGAAGCAGTCGGTTTCCTGAAAACGATTAAAGATCTTGTAGAAAATCCTGAAGATCTACTTCTTGAAGGCTGATAATATATTTTGTGTCAGGCGTCCATGTGACGCCTGACTTTTTTATGTTAGAATCATATTAAATAAAATGACTGGAGAGATTGATATGTTACATGAAACATGGCACGAAAATGACCTAGGTACAGTAAAGGTAGTGCATACAGATGCCGAAAAGTATAAAGTTTCTGATATGTTGACTGTTGGTAAAACATATAAAATGGTGAACGAAACTGAAGAATATATATTCGTCATAGATAATTCCGGAAAAGTCGGCGGCTATTACAAGACATATTTCGAAAAAGTGGAATCATAATGGCTATTCGTTTTCTCCATAATGATGAAACCATATATGAAGATTCGAAAATAATAATGTCTCTGAATAAAAATCTCCTGCTCAAAGGGCCGACCGGGTCGGGAAGAGCAGACTTGCTGAAAATTTAGCTGAAGATATGAATAGTTCCATGTACAGCATCAATTGTTCAGTGGATGTAGATATAGAATCTTTGCTTGGTTTCAAGACAATCGAGTATATCGATGGCAAGCAGGAAGTCGTATTCGTGTCAGGGCCCGTCATACAGGCGATGAATGAAGGGGCAATTCTCTATATAGATGAGATAAATATGGCGAAACCGGAAGTTTTGCCTATATTGAATGCCGCTTTGGACTACCGCCGAACCATTACCAACCCTTTAACAGGTGAAACAACGACGGCAAAGGATGGATTTAATGTCATTGCCGCGATAAATGTCGGATATGTCGGAACAATGCCCATGAATGAAGCGCTACTCAACCGGTTCAACGTAATCGAACTCGGTTATGTCTCGAGAGAGGCACTGACTGAAGTTCTGAAAGCACAAAGCCTACAACAAGAGGAATCAGTCATTGACGCAATCACTCTTTTCCATACTGATCTCGTTACCATGACAGAACAGGGGCAGATTTCACAGGAAGCTTCCAGTGTCAGGAGTCTGATTGACCTCGCAGACTTGTCTACTAAAATACCTATAAATCGAGCGTGTCGCCGCACAATCATTGACAAGCTCGATAGTAACCAGGAGAAGAAGGCGATTTTAAATGCAGCTGAGTTACGCTTTGGAAGGTGAGGAATATCGCTTATTCATTTATTAAATTCAACGATGAAGTTATAGATTCAAAAATTATGATGGAGTTGACGGATTTGACGCGCCTTCTGCTCAAACAGGAAAAAACTACTGTGATGGTGCGTAAGTTCAGTTACTTCAATCCAGTTGACAATATCTTCAATCTCAGTTTCTTTTGGAAACATAGACAGGATATATCCGAATTGGAAGGATTCAGGTACGATATCCTGACACGTTATCCCTCCATTTTTATATTTGATTATGCTTTATACAGCAAAATGAAAGAGGAATCCAGGTTTACCCAACAGATCTTTCTTTCGCTGGAGTATAACCGTACTAGAAGATATGCACTACAAGAACGTCCATTAATAGTAGACATGATTGGTCCAGGTGACACTATCATGATGAGGGAGTATGAAAAACCTTCCAAAAGTGATGCCGAGAAGTTTTTAAAAGGATTTAATGTAGCCATTTTAAAATCGGAAGATTCATTTTATTTCATGGATGAATATTTTAATATCATCACCCATTCCACTGCCGAAAGTATAAAGCTCGCAATAGAGATGACAGATTATTTGTCCAGGTACATCTCAGTGTCTTCCAAATTTCAGATTCATGATATGCCGTTCAGTGAAATCGAGTCAGCCATCCGAAAAGATGATTTACGGAAGGATGCACAGAAACTAGAAAGCAAATCCAATGAAGACCAACAGGATGAGATGAGGCAGATAGATACTAAAACGGATAGGGATGCGGGGCAGGCTAACATGATTGGTGAGACGGGCGACAATGCATCCCACAAAAACGATCATGGAAAGCAAAATGATTATAATGATGATGTTGATGATTACCACGAAGGTTTCGGCACAAATACTGGTGATAACCACTTCATGGACTCCTATTCTGCCAACCACAATGCCGTCCTGAATATTGTGCAACCTAAAATAAATCTCACGAATTACACGGATTACAAATCATTATATGATATCTATCACTCTACAGCCCGGAAAATCATTCTAGAGATCATGCAGATTCTTGATTACAAGATAAATTCTATACAAGATAACCGATCTTCAGGTAGGCTCATGAAAAATCCGGTAGGGCCAATGATTACAGGTAGCCATAAAGTTTTTACAAAGAAAAATACTGAATCGAGAGAAATAGATGCTGCATTTACTCTTATCATCGATCAATCTTTCTCTATGATGGAGAATCTCGAAGGGTGCCGTAATGGGGCAATCATCATCAACAATGTGTTAAAGACGCTTGAAATCCCTCATCGTATCATTTCGCACCATGAAGATACATTTGAGGTCATGAAAAATCACTATCCCAACACCATCTATGAACATATGGATTTCGAGCGCTCCAAATATTACTATCCTGTTTCTTTATTAAATATTGAAGCTTCGGGTGATAATAGAGATGGTATGATCTTGAGGCATGAGATGGAGCTTTTAAATAGGCGTAATGAAAAGAATAAGTTCATCATTATGTTTTCAGATGGATTGCCAAGCGCAGAAGAATATAATCAGAGCGGTATAATTGACACTCATGAAGCTGTGCAGGAAGCAGCTAAAAATGGTATAGGAGTAATCAATATCTTCATAAACCAAGATAATGAAGAAAATACATTAGAAGCCATAAAAAATATATATGATACTAATGCTGTCATTGTTGACGATGCTGAAGATATCGTATATGTTCTGCCGCAACTTATGCAAAGACTGCTGACACAGATGTTATTGTAACAGTCTGTGTCTTATATCTGACAATTTAGAATTTTCATAGACTAAAACAGTTTTATACTGTAAACTAAAGTCTATCATTTATATCAAATTCAATTAGGGGGTCAATAAATGAAGTTTAAAAACAGTCTTATAGTTGGATTTATGTTGTTTGCCATGTTCTTTGGAGCAGGCAACCTTATTTTCCCGCCGGGTCTAGGTTTTCAAAGTGGGGATCTGTTCTGGCTGGCGATTATCGGGTTCGTCATCACTGGGGTAGGATTACCTCTGGTTGGGGTGATTGCAGGCTCAATCTCAAGAGGAGGGTACAGGGAGTCATTGAAAGTGGTTCATCCCGTATTCGCAGTCTTATTTATGGTCGCCATATATTTGGCCATTGGACCTTTCTTTGCCATTCCGAGAACTGCAACAACTGCATATGAAATGGCAGCCGTTCCATTTATCAACGGAGCTGGTGGGGTTAGTCTTCTTATCTTTTCAATCGTCTTTTTCATTATAGTATTCGCCCTCAGCTACAATCCGACAAGTATGGTCGATAATATTGGACGGTTTTTGACGCCGGTATTACTCCTTACCATCGTTGCCCTCATCATCAAGGCTATAATGATGTATACAGGTAATGCTCCGAATCCTTCTGCAGAAGAATTTAATGCCAGTGCACCATTTTCTGTCGGTTTTACGGAAGGCTATCTGACTATGGATGCCATAGCAGCAATAGCATTTTCAGTGATCGTTTTGAACGCCATCAGAGGGCTCGGTATCAACAGCCGAAAAGAATTATTGATAGAAACCGTAAAATCCGCTTCAATCGCAGCTCTGCTGCTCGGAATAATCTATATATCACTCGGTTGGATAGGCAATAGGGTGAATATTGGAGACGAGGTTATAGGTGATCAGAACTTGGGGACATTCATCCTTACGTTCACCGCCAGTGATACTTATGGTGGTTTTGGAGCTGTATTGTTAGGGGTTATTGTACTTGTTGCCTGTTTGACAACCGCAACAGGACTCATTGTTGCGGTCAGTGAATATTTCAACAGTATTTTGCCTAAAATCTCATATGAAACTTTTGTCATCGGTTTCACATTGTTGTCACTCCTGCTTGCCAACCAAGGATTGAATCAGGTAATACAGACAAGTGTACCTGTTCTTTACATCATCTATCCAGTCGCCATGGCTTCTGTTGCGTTGTTGTTCATAACATACTTTGTTCCGTCACCGAGACTCAGTTTCCAACTGCCGGTTTATCTAATAATCATAACCAGTGTGTTGGCTGTCATTCAACGTAATGGTTGGATGGATATCGGATGGATTGAAAGCATGCCGTTATTTGCAAGTTCATTCGAATGGATTCCAGTAATGATAATCGGCTATATCGTAGGCTATCTTATAGGTCTCAAGAAAGAACGCATATCTTATTCTTAATAAAAATTAAAGAATCGGCCGATATTAGTTATCTAATATCGGCCGATTCTTTTTAATAACGATGTTCATCTTTAAGTTCAAGTAGTCTCGATTTAAGCTCATCTTCCATATTGACGAGTTCTTTTTCTGCAGCCTGCCTCTTTTGGGAGCCTTCCTGTTGTATCCTCAGTGTCTCTTCTATAGTGCTGACAAGATTATCCTGGGTGGTTTTCAGCGTTTCAATATCCACTATACCGCGTTCATTTTCTCTGGCTGTCGTAATCGAGTTCTGCTTAAGCATCTCAGAGTTCTTTGTAAGCAAGTCATTAGTGGTGTTCGAAACAGCTTGTTGAGCCTGTGAGGCTGACTGTTGACGGAGTAGGGTCAACGCAATCGCCATTTGGTTTTTCCATAATGGTATGCTCGTTAATATTGAACTTTGTATCTTTTCCGCAAGCGTCTGGTTGATGTTCTGTATCATTCTGATTTGCGGTGCTGACTGCAACGTGATTTGACGCGACAGTTTCAGATCATAAATCCTTTTTTCGAGTCGATTGATATACTGCATCATGTCATTAACTTCCTGAACGTCCATCTGGTTATCAGAGTTATGTGCCTTGCTCTTTAATTCTGGCAAGGTTTTCTCATTCAGTTCTTCCTTCTTCAATTCTGCAGCCGCAATGTAGATGTTGATCGCATCAAAATAATCCTTATTTTGATTGTATAATTGATCTAAAGATTGGATATCCTTTATCAGCACTTCTTTGGCATGTTCAAGTTGGATGCTGATCCTGTCTACTTGTGAAGCGACGCTCTGGTGCTTCGATATCAGCTCATTCACAGATTTTTTCACTCGTTTGAACAGACGGTTGAATATATTCTTTTTCTTATCAGTCAGTTCATCTGGGTTTATTTCCTTGAGCTTTTTCATCAAGTTCTCCAGTGTATCCCCTATCGGACCGACATCCTTCGACTGGACTTCCGATAACATCTGATGGGAAAACTTTGAGAGGGCTTGTTGGGCGTTTGAACCGTACTGGATCAATCCATCATTATCCAGTGGTTCTATTTTATCTTTTATTTCTTCAATTTTCTTAAGGTCTTCTTCACTGAAGCGTTCCTTATACGTTGTGAGTTGATCCTGTTCCACCGATTCGATGTCTGTAGGTTCTGGCTGAGGCATAAGTTCTGTATTCTCATCCACAGATGAGAAAGGATCGGAGAGTAGGGATTCCTTCAAATTATTTTCTTCCTTCATCATGTTCACCTCTGTCTTGATATACTGGTTCTTTCTCTTCTTTTTTCAAGTTGATCTTTTGCTCTTCCATTTGGTTATCCAACTTTAGGGTGGTCGTCTTTCTTTTCCTGTTCAACTTAATGATGTCCTTTTCCACCTCGAGATTTTGATAGCCTGTGGCATTCATCGCTGATAGGTTAGACTGGATGGTGCGCTTTAGTTCAAAGAGGGAAATCCGGGTTTCATGAAGCTTGATTTTTTCATCTTTTGTCTTTCCAGGCATCTTATATAGAAACAAATACTGCTCAATAGTGTTAACGGCAGAATCCAAGTTTGAATGGAAGAATTGCTGGATGCTGAAGAAAAGTTTCGGATCATTTTCTACAGCTTGATAGATGGTACGCGAAAGCCTGTTTATATCGTATATCAATTTTGCGTCTTTTAATGTTCTTACATTCTTGTAGCTTTGCCTCAAGCGTTTCATCTTTTCCCTGGCTTCAGACAATTGCTTCTTAACATGTTGGTACTCACTTTTCGTAATACCCATCTTTTCCAGTTGTGACCGCATACTTCTCGTCTGGACTGGTAGGTAGGATGAAAAGAACGCCCAGCCGCAATCATCATATCGAATATAAGATGAATGTCAAAGGCGATCATCGAAAGCATACCGGCAATCAACGCAACTGGTATGGATACCATCGACGCAACCAAGTGGGAAATATTTTTATTCATAAAAGCAATACACCTTCAGTCGATAACTATTTTGTCGAGAAATTACTGTAGCTGGAGTCATATGGCATTTTCTTGATTGAATGATCATCAACTTGTGAAGCAGGGGAGGCACCTTTGATTATTTCATCAGTAAACTCATCAAGATCATCTTTTTTACCGGATGCATAGATTTCCACGTAATCTCTTACATTTGCTGCATATCCGGTTACGCCAAATCGATCGGCGATTCTTTTTGCAGAATACCTGAACCCGACTCCTTGGACTTTTCCAATAACAATAATCATTCTTGTCTCCATTTTATAACACCTCTTATTAATATATTATAAGTTTTTTAGCTTGATAATGCGAATTATACGCGTATATAATACATTTATTAAGGTTACCGAATTGGGGTTTTTAAAATGTACGAAGTTGTCATACTAAAGGCGGATTACGAAGGTTGGTGGCTTTTTGAAGGCTGGCAGGAAGAAATAGTGGACCGATATACGTATGATACAGAGGAAGAAATGGGAAATGGATATACAGATATTATTCTAGGTATGAAGAAGCGCTTCAACTCATATAAGATCGGCAAGTATGATATGTATGCCTTTTTCAATGGTTGTGAATTGGAATACTGTGAAGACTGCGATGAAGACCTTCAAATCTTCTATACTCCAATCATGATCAAGGATAATGAAGTAGTCAAATAGGATACTCAGAATATTCTTATGATACAAAAAATATATTAGCATATTGGTTTGCAAAATAAGTCAAAATAGAGTATAATCAATATATCAATAGTCATATGATATTTACTATTGAATATCGTTTTTGGAGGATTTATTAATGAAACAAGGTACAGTAAAATGGTTCAATGCAGAAAAAGGTTTTGGCTTCATCGAGATTGAAGGCGAGAATGACGTATTCGTACACTTCTCTGCAATCAACCAAGAAGGCTACAAATCACTTGAAGAAGGTCAATCAGTAGAATTCGAAGTAGTTGAAGGCGACCGCGGCCCACAAGCTGCTAACGTTATTAAACTATAATATAAATCAATTTATTTTAAATGGATTTGTATCATCTAAACCCCAAGGCTTTTGCCTTGGGGTTTTTAAATATTAATATATTCAAGTAACATCATTCTCTATCAATTGGGCGAGTGTCTGCCTTTTTATGATTTCACGCATTCCCTCATCCGAAATGAACACCACTGCCGGTTTTCTCATCTGATTATAATTGGAAGCCATTGAATAATGATAGGCTCCTGTAGATTTGACTACAAGCAAATCTCCACGCGTGATATTTTCAGGCAGAGCGATGTCTTTACTGATCACATCTCCTGATTCGCAGAGTTTCCCGACGATATGTGATCTTATTTCTTTTCCTTCCCTTTTTTTGACTGGAAGTACTGTATACTCAGCGCCATATAGTGCTGTACGCAGATGGTCACTCATCCCCCATCTATGGAAACATACCGGGAGACACCTGGTATTTCTTTGACCACACCTGTTTCGTATAGAGTGGCTCCCGCTTCTGCAACAATTGAACGCCCAGGTTCTATCATGATGTGGGGCAAGGGCATACTATACTGATGGCACAGGTTTTTCAATTTGGCGAGAATGGCTTCAAACGCTTCCTCAATCGGAAATCTGTCATCTTTTTCCGTGTACCGGATGCCGTATCCGCCCCCCATATTCAGTACCTCAATTTGAATGTCAGTTTCTTTCAACCATCTCAACACCATTTCCATGGCATCGATAAACGGCTGTATTTCAGTCAATTGGGAGCCAAGATGATAATGTAGACCTTTAAATTCAAGATTGCGGCTATGCTTGATCTCTTTTATAGCCTCTAAGGCAGAGCCATTGGAAATCGATAAGCCGAACTTGCTGTCTGCCTGCCCAGTCTGTATATATGAATGGGTGTCAACGTCAACCCCTGGATTTACCCTCAACAATACTTGGACTGGGTGCTGAGCAATATCATCTATAAGTGCCACCTCGTCAAGGGCATCCACCACAAATAGCCCGACTCCTGCTGAAAGTGCATACTCAATCTCTTCTTGAGTCTTGTTGTTGCCATGAAAGTGTATATCTTCCGCTGGCATTCCACCGGCAAGGGCTGTATAAAGTTCACCTGCCGAGACGACATCCATCTTCATGTTCTCTTCCCGCAGAAGACGCACCAACTGGATAGAAGTAAATGCTTTAGAAGCATATGAAATAGAATATCCAATTTCATCCTTCTGGAGGGCATCGTGATATCTTCGGCAATTCTCCCGTATCTTATCTTCATCATAAATAAATAAGGGGGTACCATATTTATCAGCAACCTCCGATAGAGGATGACCTTTGATCTGAAGCTCATTATCTACATACTCTAACATCATTTAAAATCACCTTTTTTAGAGAATTATAGTTCAGTGCACCGAGCTGTTCTGAATTGGCACCGACGCCTAAATTGGTATATTCATCTATCCTCATACCGTTGCTGTATAGGACCACCTCATCACCGACTTCAACAATATCATCCACTTCGACTATCATATGGCTCATCATCAATGCTTTTATCGGAAATCTCCTAGTGCCTATCATACAATCAAAGTCAGCGCGTTTCCTCAGAATTCCGTCGCCGTAGCCGATATCTACAATTGCGATATGTACATCATCCTTCGCCTCATAAACACCCCCATAACCACACTTCTGTCCTTTTGTAAGCCTCCTTATCTGAATGATTGGTGCTTTCAATGAAAGGCTCTGTACATAGTCATCAGCAGACAAAAGGGAGTAGGGGCGGGATCCATAGAGTGCAATGCCTAACCTGAGATGGGTGTGGCCTGTAAAAAGGCCGTCACGTGCATAGCTGGCACTATTTTGTGCATGAATATATTTGAAATTATGGCCGGTTGAACTGACTTCTGAAAGTACGTCCATCCATAATGAACGTTCCAGTTCATAATCATCCATTTCCATTTCATCTGCATAGCCGAAATGCGTCCAGATACCTTGGATGTCGATTCCTGGTTCCTGATCACTGAAATATGCATCCCGAATCACTTCTTTTATGTCTTCTGCATTTTCAAATCCTGAACGGTTGAATAGACCGGCATATTCTAGGTGGACCTTTACCCCTGACAACCTGTCCTTGTTATCATAATAATATTGCAGGGAGGGGAGCGTGATGTGGATATCTTTCTCCATAGCTACCTCAATTTCCTGCACGGGATTCATCAGGAACACCATTGCTTCTTCAGACAACTCCCTGATGGTAAGTGCTTCATCCATCGAGGTCGTCGCAAATGCCTTTATGCCCGCTTCAAGGAAAGATTCAACTGTAAATTGAAGACCGTGGTTATAAGCATTATTCTTAACGACCGCTATCACATCATTACCGCCTGTCGCTTGCCTGGCTGTCTTTATGAACTGTTTTTGATCTATCGTAACAACACCGCCCATATGGTCACCACCTTAAAGAGTATCGTTCAGAAGGGTCATATAATAATCTGCTACTGTCGTCAATATTTTTTCATCGAAGTCAAAAAGAGAAGTATGGAGACTATTTGTAAACCCTCTATCCTTGTTTCGACAGCCGAAGAACACAAAGTAGCAGGGTGCCAACGCTCTGTAGAAACTGAAATCTTCGCCAAACAAATATGGTTTTTCATTATCGACGACATTTAAATCCAATAGAGATAATGCGCCTTCGACTTGCGGGCGTAATTTGTTTGAATTGATGACTGGTGGATACCCTTCATTGAAAATTACTTCCACTTCTGCGCCAAAAAGATCGCGTGCAGAATTAGCCAATTTCTTCATGCGTAATTTAATATTTTCAAGATCTTCTGCTTCGTAGGTTCTTATCGTCCCTTCAAGATAGCCTGTTGAAGCCACAGTATTGATTGCTTCGCCTGCTTTCAGATTCCCGATATGGATGATGTTCCGATTGAGTCCATTCAGATGGAAATGCTGAAGTTGGGTGAGCTGGCTGGAGATGCTGAGGAGTGTTTCAATGGCCGATACACCCTCATGCTTTGCAGCGACATGGGCAGAAGAACCTTTTATATAAAAACGGAATTCAGTCGCACTGGCTGTGATTTCCTCATCCCGGACCACCACCGTCCCTTCGTCTTCCTCAGGCATCATATGAATCCCAAATATCGCCTCAACGTCTCCTGGGTGCCACACATCAAGCAATTGTCTGGCTCCTGCTCCAGTCTCCTCAGAAGGTTGGAAGATACAGATTACATTATGCTTCAAGCTGCCTTTATCCGATAAGGTTTTACAGCGTTCGATAAAAAGCATCATGGCAGCAGTGTGGCCGTCATGACCACACGCATGCATCCTCCCATCGTTCCTGCTGCGGTAATCAACATCATTCTCTTCCTGGATGGGGAGACCATCTATATCCGCCCTAAACGCGAATGTCCGATCCGAATTCCCCTTACATAGGCGACCACCCCTGTCTTAAGTGGCTGTTCGAACGTGATATCCAAGCTGTTCAAAAACGCAGTTATATATTCAGTCGTCCTGTGTTCTTCAAGGGATAGTTCCGGGAATTGATGGAGCTTACGCCTATATGACCTGACTGCTTCCAATTCAGTCATTGAGTTTCCTCAGAGCTGAGACGATTTCCCTTTTTGAACCCTCCACATCTTCTGCCTGTTTAATGACTTTAGCAGGCGTGCCGGCCACAACTGCACCTTCGGGAACATCATCAGTGACGATCGCACCGGCTGCCACGATCGCACCTTTCCCAACCCTGACACCTTCTAATATGACCGCGTTGGCACCAATCAGGACTTCATCCTCTATGACGACGGGCGATGCGCTCGGTGGTTCTATGACACCTGCAAGTACGGCGCCTGCGCCTACATGTACATTTCTGCCTGTGTAGGCACGGCCTCCCAGAGTAGCATTCATATCGATCATGGTGCCTTCACCCACAACGGCACCTATATTTATGGTGGCACCCATCATCACTACTGCACCATCTTCAATTACAGCATTTTCACGAATGAAGGCGCCAGGTTCGATACGTGCATTCGTTTCGGACAAGTCCTTCAAAGGAATGGCTGAATTCCTTCTATCCATCTCAATTTCAATGTCATTGATGCTGTCTGAATGCGTTTCCTCAAACACTTTCCAATCTGCAAGGTCAGTGAATATCGTTTTTGAGGCATCACTTCCGAACACTTTGAACGAATCGGGAATTCCACACCTTCGAAATGACCATTTACATATACTTTTACAGGTGTCGTTTTATGCGCATCGCTTATATATTGTATGATTTCCTCTGCTGAAAAATTCCTCATTTTATCTCTCCTCGAATAGGTTGTTATAGTCGTAGAATCCTTTTGGACGATGTACCAATTCTGCCGCTGCTTTTAGAGCCCCATTTGAAAATATTTCTTTGGACTGTGCCTGATGGGTGATTTCTATCACTTCATCATCTTTCGCAAAGATGACATCATGTGTGCCGACGATCGAACCACCACGGATGGCGCTCACGCCAATCTCATCACTGCTCCTTTTTTCGTTAGTGTTCGACCGGTCATATACGGGATAACTGCCACAACGATGGTCGAGGGCGGTATCGAGAAGTTTGACAAGCGTACCGCTTGGGGCATCTACTTTTTTATTGTGATGCCGCTCAACCATCTCCAGATCGAATTCCTCCAGCAGTCCGAGTGCCTTTTCCAGAAGGGTGTTCATGACATGGACTCCGTAGCTCATATTTGCACTGAAGAATATTGGTGCTTCACGGCTTTTATCTTTCAGTTTTGAAATGATTGCTTCCTTTTCTCCGGTAGTCGCCACCACAAGGGGAGTGGTCACTTCATTTTCCAGGAGGCGTAATATTAGAGCGGGGTGGGAAAAATCAATCGCCACGTCTGCTTGGGCGTCATCTATATTTTGAAAACTGGGGTAGGGGGAGTGGTTATCGCCATTTACTATGACCCGGCCACTTCATGCCCTTCTTCTTCTGCCAGACGTGCCGTAATTTTGTTCATGGTGCCGTAGCCGACCAGCAGTATCCTCATAGGACGATGCCCTCCTTATAGTTCTTCAACGTCCGTAATGCACGCTCCAGTGCTGCGCCTTCCAAAGGGACCAGGGGCAACCTGAATTCATTCAATCCAAAACCGAGAGCGCTTGTCATCGCCTTGATCGGCATCGGGTTGACATCCATCTGTGCTGCTTCGATTAAAGGCATCAGCTGTTGAAACTTCGCCTCAGAGTCCGGCTTGTGCTCTTTAATCGATTCGTATATATCCTGCATTTCACCCGGGATGACATTTCCTACCACTGAAATCAGACCTTTGCCGCCAATCGAACAAAATTGATGCATGTTGTCATCATTACCGCTGTAGAGACTAAAGTTTTCGTCCCAGTCAACTCGAGTAGCTGCTTTGTATATTCCAAGTTGCCGGTTGCGTCCTTCAGGGCGATGATGTTGGGATGCTTACTGAGTGCGTAAACCGTCTCTGCTTCAATGGTCATGGCAGTACGGGACGGCACATTGTAGAGGACCACCGGAAGGCGAGTAGAATCTGCTACCTTGATAAAATGTTGGTAGAGTCCCTTCTGATTCGTCTTATTGTAGTAGGGGGTGATCAACATGATACCGTCCGCCCCTGCGTTTTCTGCGAATTTGGACATTTCCACGGTGGATTGTGTCGCGTTTGTCCCTGTGCCTGCAATGACGGGGATTCTACCAGCCACCTTGGTCACTGCCGCTTCAATCAGCAGCTTGGCCTCTTTCATGGATAGGGTCGGGGATTCCCCCGTAGTACCGTTTACTATGATCGCTTGGGCGTTATTCTTGATCAAGTATTCTATATGATCGGAAAATGCCTCAAGATCTATCTCATCACTGCTGAATGGGGTTGTAATCGCAACTCCGACTCCTTCAAAAATCAAACGACTATCCATATCATCCACGCTCCATTTCCATCATCATTTTTAAAATCTGTACCGAGTTCTGCGCGGCTCCCTTTAGAAGGTTGTCTGCTGTACACCATATATGGAATGTATTATCCAACGATTCATCTTTACGTATCCTGCCGACGAACACTTGCGATTTGCCGGTGCTTGCCAGCGGAGTAGGGTACTGGTTGCTGCTCGGATCATCAATTATGCTGATGTAGGGCAATCCTTTGAACGCTTCCCTGATATCTTCGACAGTCGCCTGAGCCTCAAGTGTGACGTTAATCTGGACGCTGTGGCTGTTTGAAACAGGGACCCTCACACATGTAGCAGTTACAGGAAGTTCAGGCTGGCCTAATATCTTACGTGTTTCTGAAATCATCTTATGTTCTTCCTTTGTATAGCCATCTTCCATAAAGACGTCGATATGGGGAGGACATTATCATGGATCGGGTGGGGATAAGTGGTTGGGGACGCACCTTTTGCACCTTCTTCCAAATCACGCAGACCACCACTTCCGGAACCGGACACTGCCTGATAGGTGGTGTAGTCGACTCTGCTTAAACCGAACTTTTCCTTCAACGGGGCGAGCACAACCACGGACTGGATTGTGGAACAGTTCGGGTTTGCTATTATCCTGCGCTTCAGTTTAGGCGAATTGATTTCCGGCACTATAAGATCAACGTCCTCACACATCCGCCAATGGCTGGAGTTGTCTATTATGATGGCGCCATTCTCTTCAAACACTGGCGCATAATGCTCACTTGTCGTCCCTCCTGCACTCATAATGACATAATCAAATTTTTCATCCGCTGATTCCTCAGTCAATGCTTGGACTGTGTACAACTTATTATGGACTTCGATTTGTCTACCTGCGGAACGCGGAGAAGAGAACAACATGAGTTCTTCCGGTTCTATTTCATACCTCTCGAACATTTCAATCATCTTATCTCCAACGACGCCTGTCGCCCCCACAATTGCAACCTTAACCATCTAAAAACCTCCAAAATTATATATTGAATTTTTCGGCGAGCACTTCGACTGCCTGAGTCTCGTTCTTCTTGTCGATCACATAGGAAATGCTGATTTCCGAAGTGGTCGTCTGATAAAAAGGTATACCCGATTGATGCAATGCGATAAATGCCTTGGAAGCAACACCTGTCATATCCCGCATGCCCGAACCGATGATTGAAACTTTAGCCCGATCCGTTCTGACCTCCGTCACGATTTCCCCATGCATCTCTTCAATCGACTCAAGTATTTCATGAAGCTGGAGGGAATCAGTCCCCTTTACCGTAAATGAAAGTTGAAAGCCTCCACTGTTGATGACTTGCGATATCATATCGATATTGACTTCATGACTATCAAATTGATTGAACAGATCGAATATAAGCGTAGAGTCCTGCTGCGGCTCGTATAGGGTGACATGCATCATGCTGCTGTCTAGGGCGATGCCTGTCACCGCCTTACGTTCAATGATCTCTGTCTCCTGCATAATCCATGTTCCTTTCTTTTCTGATGATGTCTGCCCCAGATAGAGGGGGATGGAATGGTTTTTGGCAATCTCTATGCAGCGTGTTTCAAGAACGCCTGCACCAAGTGCACTCATCTCCATCATCTCATCGTAGTTGATTTCATAGATTCTGCCTGCTGCACTGTAGAGTCGGGGGTCTGTTGCATAGAGGCCCTCTACATCCGTATATATCTCACAAGGTATATTGCATCGTGCAGCCAAGGCGACTGCTGTAGTGTCCGAACCCCCGCGTCCCAGCGTTGTTATTTCTCCATCGCCGTTAATGCCTTGGAATCCTGCTATTACAACAACATCATATAATGCCAGGCTAGATTCTATGGCCTCCTGATCGATGCTCGCAATCCGGCTCTTCATATGGCCGCCAAACGTCTTTATTCCTGCCTGATAGCCAGTCATCGCTTTAGTGCGCACCCCTAGATTTTCAAGGATGATCGACAGGTAGGAGATGGTCTGCTGCTCGCCCGTCGTCAAAAGAAGCGCGACGTGATCTTCTTTTGGAGTAGAGGAGAGGGTGTTGATGTTTGTCAACAACTCATCCGTCGTGCTTCCCATGGCACTTACCACCACTATCAGTTTTTCTCCAGATTGTACCCTTTCCTGCAATTGTTCTGCTACGCTTCTGATCTTATCGAAACCACCAACTGATGAACCACCGAACTTCAAAACTTTAGCGTCCATATGTCCTCCTGTCACTGGGAGCACACACCAGAAATAATAAAAACAAGTCTGGCAGAATGCCAGACTTGTCTTATCCATATACAAGTGATGCACTCCATTATTAAAAAATAATGACAGACCCGTAGCTCTTAACCTCCGGATCCAATAGCAGACTGCTGCAACAGTATACTATTTCGGCATCGCACCCTTTCACCAGCTTAAAGTTCGCAGACTTCAACAAGTGGCTACTCATGATTGATGCGCCTCATCCAAACATATTTGATTTGTAGATATGATTATACATAGACAGCCCATATAAGTAAACTGTTTTTTTGTATTTTTTAAAATTATCTCTCAATTAAGATTTTATGAGACCTTTATCTTTCAAGTATTCCTCATAGCTTGATTCTTTGACGATTGCACCTTTGTCCTGCAGGTCAATCACTTTATTGGTGATGGTATTAATGAATTCGAAGTCATGTGAAGTAAATATAATAGAACCTTTGAAATCTTTCAATCCATCATTCACAGCTGTAATGCTTTCAAGATCCAAGTGGTTTGTCGGTTCGTCAAGAAGGACCACGTTGGCTTTCGATAACATCATCTTAGAGAGCATGGCACGAACTTTTTCTCCCCTGAAAGGACATCGGCTTTCTTCTTAGCTTCTTCACCACTGAAAAGCATACGGCCCAAAAATCCACGGAGGAAAGTTTCTGTCTGCTCCTCTGGAGGTGCATATTGACGCAACCAGTCCACCAAGTTTGTATTCACGCCTTCAAAATAAGCTGAATTGTCTTTTGGCATATAGCTTTGACTTGTTGTAACGCCCCATCTCACTTCTCCTTCATCAGGTGTGATTTCACCAGCCAATATGCGGAGGAAAGTAGTACGGGCAATTTCGGATGAACCGATTAAAACCGCTTTATCATAAGGGTCGAGCGTCAGGTTGACGTCATCCAACACCTTGACGCCATCGATGCTGTGGCTAAGCCCTTTAATGTAGAGGAGGTCATTGCCGATTTCACGTTCTGGTGTAAACTTGACGAATGGATATTTTCTTGATGATGGCTTGATGTCATCCAATTCGATTTTTTCCAAGGTCTTCTTACGGCTTGTCGCCTGCTTGGACTTGGAGGCGTTGGCACTGAAACGTGCAACGAAATCTTTCAATTCTTTGATTTTCTCTTCTTTTTCTTATTCTGGTCCTGTGCCATTTGCTGGGCGAGTTGACTGGACTGGTACCAGAAATTATAGTTGCCCACATAAAGCTCGATCTTACCAAAGTCAAGATCCGCAATATGGGTACATACATTATTAAGGAATCGACGGTCGTGGGAAACCACGATAACAGTATTATCGAAATTGATGAGGAACTCCTCAAGCCACTGGATCGCTTCTATATCGAGGCCGTTGGTCGGCTCATCGAGAAGTAGGACATCCGGGTCGCCGAACAGGCTTTGGGCCAGCAGGACCTTCACTTTCTGATTGTTTTCGAGCTCGGACATATTCTTATCGACCAAGTCAGATTTTATACCCAGTCCATGTAGCAGGCTTTCAGCATCAGCTTCAGCTGTCCATCCGCCCATCTCACCATATTCACCTTCAAGCTCAGCTGCACGTATGCCATCTTCATCAGAAAAGTCCGGTTTCATGTAGATTTCGTTCTTTTCATTCATTATCTCCCAAAGTTTCGAGTGTCCCATCATGACGACATCTAATACACGCTGATCTTCATAACCGAAATGGTCCTGTTTCAATACAGCGAGACGCTCGTCTTTCCCCAGGCTCACATGACCAGTCTGAGCTTCTATTTCTCCTGAGAGGATCTTCAGGAATGTTGATTTGCCGGCGCCATTCGCCCCAATGAGACCATAGCAATTTCCTGGTGTGAATTTTATATTTACGTCTTCGAATAGTTTGCGGTCACCAAACCTGAGACTTACGTCTGTTACCTGTAGCATAGGCATTCTCCTTTAGTATATTCTTAAGCGATGATACCACATTTATGGTACCATTGAAATATAATTCTAGGAGGATGAGTACCCATGGAGAACGATATACGCCGGTTTCAAAGCATTATCGATACCAGTCACGATATCGTCTTTTTTACTGGTGCTGGAGTTTCAGTTGAAAGTGGCATACCAGATTTCAGGAGTATGGGTGGATTGTTCGATGAAATCAGGCAGTCGGGGAATTCGCCTGAATATCTTTTAAGCCGCGACCATCTCGATGAAGAACCTGAGCGCTTTGTGCAGTTTTACAGGAAACGCCTGCTGACCAGCGATAAGCACCCAAACATTGTCCATCGCTTCATTGCGGAAATGGAGACTGCAGGGCGTTCCCTTGGGACTGTGACCCAGAATATTGATGGTCTCCATACCGAGGCCGGCAGCAATAATGTAGATGAATTGCATGGTTCGCTCAATCGTTTCTACTGCATTTCATGCAATCAGGATTATACTAAGGATGCCTTATTGCAAAATGATGTAATGACGTGTGAATGTGGCGGGATATTGCGGCCTGACATAGTATTATATGGAGAGATGCTGGACGAGCGTGTCCTGCAGTCTGCCCAAAACAAGATATCAAAAGCGGATACACTGATTGTGTTGGGGTCGTCACTGGTTGTGAACCCGGCAGCATATCTGCTCCATTACTTCAAAGGTCACCATCTTGTCATCATCAACAGAGAAGAGACGCCTTTCGATTTTATGGCCGACCTGGTCATCAATCAAGATATGACCACAATAATAAAAAATATAGAACACAAATGAAGGAGATCATTCATGAATCAGATATCAGGTACAGTGCAATTTTTGAAAATCATTAAGAGAGAAGGTTCCACATATCACCTTAAAGGAGAAGACGCAGTCTATATCAGAATGAATGCCTCCGCCTCGGCACGGGATTATGAGATAGGGGAAGAAATCAGCGCATTCATCTATCCGAATAGAAGTGGTGAACTGTTTGCTGCTCCTATAGTGCCAACCGCAACCGTTGATAAATACGGTTATGCAGAAGTGGTTGAAGTGACACGGGAGGGAGCGTTCGTCGATGTCGGGGCCCCGCGCGAAATTCTTGTGCCTTGGGTTGACCTCCCTAAAGTGAAGTCAGTCTGGCCTAAGGAAGGGGACCAGCTTTATCTGAAGTTGAGGGCTGAGAGCGACAACCAATTATTCGGACGTCTGATCACTGAACAGGAAGCCGCCGAGCGCTTCACGCCACTTGACCAGTCGGCATTCGCAGACTACAGGAATAAATGGATGGAAGGGCGTCCTTACCGTCTGCTTAGGATAGGATCGTTCCTTTTGACGAATGAAGGACACAAAGTCTTTATCCATGAGAGTGAACGTGAAGAAGAACCACGCCTGGGTGAGTTGAAGAAGTTCAGGGTGATCGGCATCAACGATAAAGGGGAATTGAACGGTTCTTTCATCCAGCAGGCATATAAGAAGATGGATGCAGACAGCGAAAAGATACTGGATTACATCGAGCGCAATGGCGGACGCATGCCGCTTAATGATAAGAGTGCACCTGAAGATATAAAAGAAGCTTTGAATATGTCAAAAGGCGCCTTCAAAAGAGCACTTGGCCGTTTGATGAAGGAAGGTAAAATCGTCCAGACTGAAAAAGAGACTGAAATGAAGGAAACCCGGTAATCATATGATTACCGGGTTTTCCTGCTCATTTTCTATCCTTCTATCTGGTCGGTCAACTGCTCCAACTCATCGACCAGTTCTCCTATATAATCGATGGTATCGCGGAGAGGCTGATCAGTCGTGATATCGACTCCTGCCATCTTGGCCAATTCGACAGGGGTCTTTGTACCACCCGCCTTCAGAACCTTCAACCAATCATCTACAGCAGGCTGTCCCTCATTGAGTACACGCTTGCTCATGGCAGTCGCAATCGTCAGACCAGCTGAATAGGTGTATGGATATAATCCCATATAATAGTGGGGTTGCCTCATCCATGTCAGTTCGGCACCTTCAGTGATGCTTACATCATCCCCCCAGAATTCTTCAATGACATTGCGCTTTAGGGTGTTGAGGTCACCTGCGGAAATATTCTCTTTGACATCAACTTTTTTGTAGACTTCACGCTGATAGGCAGCTTCAAGCAGATGCGTCACGCAGTTATGGTAATAGGTTCTGGATATAATTGAACTGATGACCCAGCGTTTGAACTTGGGATCTTCGGAGTTCTGCAGAAGATGATTCGCCATCAGCATTTCATTCATTGTGCTCGGCGCCTCCACAAAATACATCGAACTGCGCGCGTCGAAGATATTCTGCTCACGATTGGCATTATGGAAGTGTCCAGCGTGCCCCAGTTCATGGGCGAGTACAAACACCTCAGTCATGAGGGAAGTCCAGGATATAAGTATGAATGGATGGGAACCGTACGGACTGGCGCAGAAGGCACCTGTAGACTTCCCTTTGTTCTTGACAAAATCTATCCAGCGCTCATCATAGGCACGGTTCACCATGTTGAGGTAATCATCACCCATGACTTTGAGAGCATCATTGATATACTGCCTAGAATCTTCGACACTTATTTCAGGCTCTGATGCCGGGTCGAGTGAAACCTTCAAATCCTCATATTTCATTTCATCAAGCCCATGGACGCGCTTCAACAGTCTTGCATAGCGTCGCATATGAGGGGCAAGATCACTCATTATCATATCAATTTGACGATGGTAGAGGGATTGATCCACATCCTGCTCATGGAGCAGGTAATCTATAACAGAATCGAACCCTCTAAGATCAGATGTCGTTTTTTCCTGCTTTAGCTGCAAATCGTAAGTGCCGGCAGCAGTATGTTGGTATTTTGAGAGTGTATCACTGAATGCTCTGAATGCATTGCGTCTCACCTCGACATCTTCATGGCCTTCCAATTCTCCCTCGAAAGACAAGTAGGAGAGGGGATATTCCTTTCCGTTGGCACTGAAAGTACCGAAATCGATATCCAACAATTTAGTTTTAAGATATAAGCTGTAGGGCCCGTCGAAAACCGGTGAGTAGCTTGCAAGCGCTTTTTCGACTTTCGGATCCAATTGGTATGGTTTATTTTTGAGTAGTTCATCTATGAAGTGGAGGAATTGCGGTGCTTCTGACTTCACTACTTCAAGAAATGCTTCCTCTTTTTGAATCAGTTCACTTGTGAGGAAACTGGATTCGCTGTTGAAATATGTACTGATATTACTCGCCATACCATCCAATTTCTGTGCATTCTCGTCACCTTGGTCCGAAGAAAGCTTCAAGTTGGCATAATTGCCGATAGGGACGAGTGATTCGAGGATCGATTTATATTCTTGGATGGCTTCTATTGCTGCAGTAGGGTTGTGCAGGTTCCCTGAATACTTTTCGTTGAACTCTTTAATTTTGGGGCGAACTGCTTCAATTGCTTGAGCGAAAGCTGCATCATCAGTAAATAAGTCGCTCAAGTCCCACGTGTATTGCACATCAACATCTTTTCTTAATTTCATTTCTTCCATAGCTAAAAATCGCTCCTTTAATTTCGGAATCCGAAGTATTAATGACAGTATACACGAAGATTCTAAAAATTCAAATCATATGATATGCAAATATTTAAAAATAAAAAGGGTAATATAAATATAGCAATAACGAAAATGGGGTGAAATTATGATAGAAAACTTCAATTTTTATTTGATCACGATTCTTGCCGTCATTATTTTAACAATTTTAGTCGGATGGATATTGCATAATTATATCCTCATTCCTGTGTTTTCTTTTATATTGATGACGTTGGCGGCATTCGTGATTCCTAACTTTATAGAGAACACCGACTGGAAGCCGTTGTTCGGCTACGCAGTATTCTTAGGTGTTCTATCACTGATTGTAAGCATGCTCGTGTGGATGTACGTCAGAGGACGTAAACGAAAGAAAGAATTATCCAGCCCAAAAAATGATGTAGAGCCAACAGATACCAATACTCGGGATATGTAATATGACAGACGACAGGCATGTAAAAACTTCTTTGGGGAAATGATCCAAGGAAGTTTTTTATATTCTATAGGAACATCCGAAAATATGTATATACAAAAAATACAAGTTTGCAAATATAAGATAACTTAAATCAATATATTTAATTTTGGAATCATATGGCGACATAACGAGTTTGACTCACTCAAGTTCAGTATGAAACAGAATCCAGGAACCGTTCGACCCATATTGATTTATAGACAAGTGCTATACAATGTGACACAAGATAAAAGTAGGCGTGGTACTTAGTCACATACATAACTTCCTATAATATATATTATGTAAACTTTATTGTCCAATTGAGCCAGAACTTGTAAATTAGTACTTTCAGCACCAAAATAAAGCCTGATCCGTATATGGATCAGGCTTTATTCTTTATCCACTATATTAATGTTGCTACAATCTGCTTTTATTTATTATCCTATGATTCGTTCTGTTTTGATTCATTTACAACTTTATATACAGTCGCTCTAGATACACCAACCATTTCTGCGATTTGTTTCCCTGTGTATTTCTTTGCATCATACAATGACTGTATCATTGCTTTTTTATCGTCTGTAATGCCTGGTCTTCCGCCATTTCTGCCTCTTGCCCGGGCTGATTCAAGTCCTTTTTTGGTGCGTTCACTCAACAAACTCGCTTCCAGTTCCGCGAATGCCGACATCATTGTAAAGAACATCTTTCCCATCGGATCTTTGGTAGTCACATTCATATTGATGATTTCAAGGTCTATACCGCGTTTTTCTAAGGTCGTCGCCAATTCTATAAGCTGTTTTGTAGTTCGGCCTAATCGATCTAACTTGGTGATTACCATAGTATCACCTTCCCTCATATACTCTAAACACTGATCCAAAGCTGTTCTTTGGGCTTTCTTTCCGCTTACTTTTTCCGAGAACACTTTAATGCACCCTGCTTCTTCAAGCATATCGAGCTGGCTTTCCAGGTTCTGTCCCTTAGTACTTACTCTTGCATATCCTATTTTACTCATTTTTACATCTCTTCCTTTTAATGTATTTTTAACGGTATATATATAGTATAAGTATACTAAGATAAAAATACAAGTTAAAACACAACAAAAACACCTATTTTATTAACATTTGTTGGTTTAATGTTAATGTGTGTAAAACCCTCGTTAAATAGACACACAAATTTATGCAAAATTCATTTATTAACGGTTTAATCGATGTGCAATGGGAGTATATTAATAGGGATTCTAATAATTGCTTATGGAGCTGATAAAATGGTCTATACCATCGTTACTTGTTTTCTTTTCATGGCTTTCGTAGCTTTTTATTCCTATATGAAAACACGCAATACTGTAAGCGACAGTGCCGGGTATTTTCTTGCAGGACGCGGTCTGACAGGCGGGTTCATTGCCGGTTCCCTTGTGCTCACCAACCTTTCTGCAGAGCAGCTTATCGGGTTGAATGGACAGGCCTACAATTCGAACATGTCCAATATGGCATGGGAAGTGACGGCCGGCTTTGCTGTCATTATCCTCGCACTAATTCTTCTGCCGAGATACATAGGAGGTTCTTTTACCACTTTGCCTGAATTTATAGATAGCCGTTTCGACGAGGGCACACGGATGATGGTGACTTTGCTGTTCATGCTCGGCTATACTTTCGTCACTATCCCTTCTGTGCTCTATTCCGGATCCATTGCGGTACTGCAGCTTTTCGATGTGCCTGCCCTCCTCGGGCTCTCCCTCGAGCAGTCGATGTGGATTGTCATTTGGATCGTAGGTATAATCGGCGCTATATATGCTATATTCGGCGGGTTGAAGGCAGTAGCAATATCGGACACCCTGAATGGCATCGGCTTACTCATCATCGGCCTGCTTGTGCCTGTTATCGGATTCTACTCTCTAGGGGATGGAAATGTGCTGAGTGGCATGAAGGTGATTGCCACCAACAGCCCAGAAAAATTAAACGCCATCGGATCGCAGGAAGATTCCGTCCCCTTCGGCACGATATTCACCGGTATGATATTTGCCAATTTGTTTTATTGGGGTACCAATCAATATGTCATCCAACGGACCCTTGGGGCGAAGAACCTGGCTGAAGGACAGAAAGGGACTTTGTTTGCCGGTTTCCTCAAAATACTTGTCCCCTTCATGATGATGATACCAGGTATTATAGTCTATCATCTGTATGGAGATGGACTTAAGACCATGGACCTGGCCTACCTTAATTGCCGAGTTACTTCCCCCTGTATTAAGCGGTTTCTTTCTAGCTGTCCTGCTCGGTGCTGTTTTCTCAAGCTTCAACTCACTGTTGAACAGTGCAGCGACGATGTTCGTCTATGATCTTTACAAGGTCAAAATGAACAGAAATGCTTCAGATGCTGAGATGATAAAGGTCAGTAAATGGTTTGGCACCCTACTTGCCCTTGTTTCCTTCTTCATCGCCCCACTCCTGCTCCAGGCACCAGAAGGATTATGGAATATCATCCGTGAATTTACCGGATTTTTCAATATACCTGTAATTGCCATTATCCTCACTGGAATACTTTCTAGAAAAGTGCCTCCTATCGGGGCCAAGATTGCGATTATCGTCCACGTTGTGCTCTATTATATGCTGATATGGGGGCTGCCGATGTTTTTCGGGATCAGTTTCGACATCAGCTTCATCCATATACAGGGGATACTTTTCGTATTGGCTGTAGCAATCATGATGCTATTTACGTTGATAAGGCCACTTGATGAACCCCATCACTTCAAATCTGATCCGAAAGTGGATATGACACCATGGAAATTAGCCCTTCCGGTCACTTTCCTACTCGTTGGGGCCATTGTATTCTGTTATATCCTCTTTTCCCTGTCGGCCTTGCCTATGCTGACAGCATCGTTTCACCATGGTTCTGGCCATCTATAGGTGCCCTTATATTGTCTACGATTATATTGTGGTCTCTTGCCTATAGGAAATGGAATGACAAGTACGGGGAGATGCTGAAAAAATTGCAGACTGAAAAGAAACCATAGCAAGTCTGCTATGGTTTCTTCCTTATATTCTATTCAGTTTTTGCGCCAATTTGTATGCAGGCTTATTGAATACTTTCTCAAAAGTGCCTGGTAGCTCTTCTATGAAAGTATTGTAGCCTTTTTTGAACTTGAAGACACCGTAATCCTTGGACTGTTCTGTAAAATCGCCGGTCAATCCAAAGAAATTGAAGCGTTCCACTCCGATTTCCTTTGCCTTTTTGATCATCTGCCAAGTCGTGAAATTCGTACCCATGAACATGGAATGTTCCGGATAGCTGCCACTGAACAGATAAACCATTTCATGGTTGTTGTAATAATACATGGCTGCAGAAAGTTCTATGACTGTGCCATATTCTTCTTGCACGTTCTGAATCTTTTTTATCCGTTTCTCTTTGTTTCCGAGGAGGTCCTTCACTTCATTCATCCTCCCCTTCATCCTCTTTGTACCATTTCCGGAATCGATTTTTTCCTGCATCTCTTTATACTCTGCAGAAAGTTCATCAAGTTCGCTGTTCAATTGTTCTAGATAGTCTTCCAGATTGATATAGCTCAAAGTGAGATAAGTGCGCTCCTTTAAGGCATGAAGCAGATTTTTTATCTTTTCTCCGCTTACCGGGCCGAAACCGATGCGTTCCTCGGTGTCTTTATATATCTGAATGAATTTGTCGTATTCATCCTCTTCCAGATAATGCAATTTCAGCCCCATCTGCTCACTCGCACGCGTATTATAGCGTGTTTTTGAATCCATATCTTTAATAAGCTGCTCTTCATCCTTATTCAAATCAAGTATAGCCTGATGTCTGAGCAGTTCCTCTGTAACCAGCTGTTTGGTGAAACCATTATGCGAATACCCCTGATTGATGTAGATATCTATAATTTCATGATTGTTTTCAGGGCTTTCCACGATTTCTCCATCGTTGTCTCTCATCTGATAGATCATATAGGGGAATGGATGAGTTTTACAGCATGATGTTTTTTGACGTGATCATCGATTTCCTTCAGGAAGAACTGTAGCCTCTCATTCGAGAACGGCTGGATTAATGGGCCTGTATGTGAAGTGAATAGCCGATAGCGTTTCAGGACCGATGTGGCACTGAGCATGGAAACCCCGACTAGCGCATCATCTTCATAGAGGCCAAGCAGGTGCGTCTCCTGTGTCTTTGAAATGTAATCATAATAAAGCGGATCATGGAGGTAGTGGCAATGCCCCTCGTACTCTGCCATGAACGCTTTAAACGTTTCCTCTTGGATCTGTGATATCTGCACTGTTCAACCCTTCTTCACTATTCAGTTGCTTTTTGAGGCTGTCTTCTGTTCGATTTTACGTTTCACTTTATAGAGATTATAAGGCACTTTACTGATCACCTTGACGAAATCACCGACCAGTTCCTCTATTTCAGCGTTGAAGCCACGTTTGAAGCGATAGACGCCATAATCCTCCCCATCTTCAGAGAAGTCACCACTCACCCCGTAGAAGTTATATCTGTCGATGCCATTCTCCAGACAGTACTTCATCATTTCAAAATGCATCATGTAAGGTCCGACGAAATGAGCGAACTCGCTTGAACTCGCACCTGAGTTATAGACCATCTCATAAGGGGTTTCAAAGTAGATGCCAGCACCAAGATTCAGGACATTTCCTTCCTTTTCACGGATTTCCATGGCGCTTTTGCGATCTTCAGTCATCTTGTTGATCTGTTTATCATGTTCAGCAATCTTATTCAGAGTCTTATCATTCTTGTTGTCCTTCTGCATGAGCTGGTCCCGCTTCCGCTCATTGTCTGCAATCTGCTCTGAAAGGTTCTCTACGTATTCATCCAATTCTATATATGCAAGCGGGATAAGAACCTTATCCCCATAGGCTTTCTTGAAATTGGAGAAGTATTCCTTCGGGTTCGGGTGAGTGAAGAACCCCTGCCTCTCACTTGTATCCAAGTAGAGATCCATGAATATATCAATCTCATCGACGTCGAGGAAACGCACCTTCACACCAAATTTCTGTGCTTTCTTTATATTCCGCTTCCTCTGTGAATCGAAGGACTTAAAGAGACTCTTTTCATCATGACCCGACAGATCCAGTACACTCATCCACCGCGCCTGGGAGGTTTTAGAATAGCCGCGGGTGAACCCTTGATGCACATATCCTTCATCTTCCATCAATCTGATCAGTGCATCCTGGGCCGGATATTCCTCTTTAGGCACTACATCCTTATCATACTTTCTGTATATCCAATTCGGATCAAGCTTTACATACAGCCCGTCATTCTTCTTGAGATAGGCTGTCAGTTCTTGCAGATAGAACTTAACAAGATCGTGGTCATGGTAATCAAGCACAGGGCCACGGTTGGAATAATAGAAATACTTGCCGAGAACCGTTTTCTTCAAAGTGAAGAGACATGCCGCTATCACCGTACCACTTGCATCCTTAACGCCAAGCAGGCGTACCTTCTGCTGATCCATTTCCCTATTCTTTTTATTTTCTATCATCTGGAAAAAGGCCGATTCTTCTCCTTTTTCTATATAATCCTTATATTCCTTTTCAGTCAGTTCAACGAATTTCATCCGTTTGTTACCTCCCTATTCTTTCTCTTAATTTTACGAGTGACTGATACACCCTATACGCCGGCTTGTTGATCGGCTTGATGAAATCACCGATATATTCATAGACTGTGGCGTTGAATCCCTTTTTGAACTGGATGACGCCATAGTCTTCCGCTTCTTCTGAAAAGTCTCCACTGATGCCGTAGAAGTTATACAGTCCGATATCATGGTCCAGGGCATAGTTAATCATATGCCATTGGATCAGATAACTGCCTGCAAAATGCCTGAAATCATTATCGCTGCCTCCTGCAAGATAAACGACTTCATGCGGGGTAATGAAATAATAGGCACTCGCTATGGGGAGTTCATTGCCGTGGGTTTCACGCAATGTACGGCCTTCTTGCAACTTATCTTCTATATTTTCGAGCTGAGCCGTCAGATTCGTTATTTTCTTTTCCGCTTTACTGTTGGCCGGGTCTTTTTCGAGGTCACGGTTCGCTTTACTGATATTCTTCATCAATGCATCCCGATCCTTAGTGATCGATGCGACATATTCATCCAAATTGACATACACCAATGGGATCAGAACATTGTCTCCGAAGTGCTCCTTACGACTTATATAGTAGGAATCATCGCGGTCTATGAAGGATTTCATTTCAGATGTGTCCCTCATGAATTTCCTGAAGACGTCTATCTCGTCAAGCCCGAGATAACGCACATGAAGACCATGCTTCTGTGCCTTTTTTATATTCCGCTTCCGGAGGCTATCCATATCATTCAACACGGTTTTGCCGTCTTTGCCTCTAAGGTCAAGTACCGAATGCCATCTGATCTGGACGACCGGATCGAATCCGACGGAGAATCCTTCATGTGTAAAGCCCAGCGCTTTGAAGTAATCGAAGATATAGCGGTTCCTCCGGTCTTCGAGGATATCACCTTCGTGGCTCCGTTCTTTGATTACTTCGTAGGGATCTACCCTGACATGCATCACTTTCTTTGGCTTCAAGAAGTCATTCAGCCCTTCGAAAAATGTATTGAACACCTTTTTATCGGAATAGTCCATGACCGGTCCACGATTGGTATAGGCATATTTGAATACCTTCATCACAGGGGTCAGAGTGATCAGGCAGGCTGCTTTCACCGCTTCCCCGTCCTTCACGCCTATCAGGTAGGTTTCAACCCCCTGGTCTATTTTCAGACGATAATTATCCACCGTCTGTGTAAAATGACTGAAGTGTGTTCGTGTGAACTGTTCGAACTCCTCAGTGGTCAACTCTGTAAATTGCATAATGGCACTCCTGTCAACTAATTTTGTTACTCCGAATATATTATCAGATTCCAAACTTAATGCGAATTGAAACATCATAAATATATAGTCTCATCTATTATATCATCTGCGGACGGTACTGGCAGTAATTCTGCGAAGTTCATGACTGCACGGCTACAATTCGCTGCCATTTTCATCAGAAGGATTGGCGAAAGCCATTCACCTTTTATGGCCGGCTATCAACCCTTCCCTAAGCTTAAGCGTCGAAGGTGCTGTACAGCTTAGAGCCCTCATCACGCTGAGTTGCCCAAACCGGATCTTTAACGCATCAACCGTCTTGAGAAGATCCTGCCTCTTCAATTCCCCCGGGTCTTCGAATAGGGATAACTGTCTCACGTCCCCCGGTATCAGGTTTGTCAAAGAGATGCTTAAGGTCCGGTACATCGCATAGGCATCTGCCATATTGATGATGTGTGCCCATACACCCTGCATGATGATGTTCCCGTCATTCGTCCCCCGTCTAACGTGAACTGCTTTCGGTATAGCCGGCCATCTGCCGTCCCTAAAGAAAAATGGATGGTGCGCGCCAACCGTTTTGACAGACGCAAACGATGCGTCACTTCATCAATATGCTCAAGCATTACAACATAGACTTCATCAAGGTGATAGTTGCGCATCAGGATTTGGCTTTTTGCAATGGAGGGCGCATGGGCACTGTGCTTTTCACTGATGGTGCTGAAATCGATGCCATTGGCATGCAGATGCCAATCGACACCGATGATGCCAAAGTCCCGCTTCAAATATTCGGGTGGGTAGTGTGCCAGGTCACCCACTGAAAATATCCCGCGTTCATTCAAACGGGCCTCACTATTCTTGTTGATCCCCCACAGTGTTCTAAGTGGTTTGATATGCCACATTTTTTCAGGCACATCCTCGTAGCGCCATTCCGCTATACCGGAAGCCGCACGCTTCGCTTCGATATCCAGGGATAACTTACTGAGCAGCGGGTTCTCCCCGATGCCGACGGCACAATCAATACGTGTCTCCTGATAGATCTCTTTCCTGAGGCGTAGCGCCAGTTCCCAAGGGCTTTTTTCAAACAATCGGAAACTCTTTGTAACGTCCATGAAGTACTCATCCACTGAATATTGATGAAAATCTTCCGGCGCGACGTATTTCAGGGCGATTTCCGTTATTCTGGAAGAATAATCGAGATATGTCTTCATTGAGGGATTGATGATATAAATATCTTTACGGTTCGGGATTTCAAACAAGCGGCAGCCAGTCTTTATGCCCATCCTTTTGAGCGCCGGTGTTGCAGCCAGGACAACTGCCCCCGGGTTTTTCGTGTCTGCCACCACCGCAAGGCGTGTCGTGAATGGATCTAGACCTTTTTGTATGCAGGATACACTGGCAAAGAAACTTTTTTGATCCACACAGAAAATATGCCGTTTTGGACAGATATGGTAGTTATACATGTAACCCCCTCCAAATAGAACATATGTTCGCATACCCGTAAATTCATCATATCATAAAATAGGAAGTTCAAAACATGATTATTTACAGATTTGGGTATGATGTACTGTAAAGACCAGTGAGGAGGAAAATGATTTGAAAGATATCATTGCATTACTTAAGAAAGGAAGTGCAGCATCGCTGACTGCCTCTATCGTCAATTTTTTCATCGCAGCCATAAAGGGCGGTGCTTTCCTACTGACGGGAAATGTTGCCATGTTTGCTGAGATGATGCATTCCATTGGCGATGCACTTAACCAGTTTTTTGTTTATGTAGGCTCCGGATTATCGAAGAAAGCGCCGACCAAACGCTTCCCCTTCGGGTTTGGGCGCCTTGTGAATCTTGTTTTACTATTTGCCGTCATCATCGTCGGTATATTGGCATATGAGACAGTGCGTGAGGGGCTAAAGCACATTTTAGAACCGCTTCCGGCAGAAACCGACACAACAATGCTGCTCATTAACATCGGCGTGCTTGCTGTGGCGGCTATACTTGAGACATTCGTTCTATTTAAAGCCGGGAAGGAATTGCTCAAGCAGGCAGATCAGCCTTATGATGGCTTAAAGCCGCTCACGACAAGTTTTGTCCATATGGACCGTGCAAAACCTGCGACCAAATTGGTCTTCTTGGAAGATACGGTTGCAACAGGTGGGGCACTGCTCGCCATCCTGGCCATACTAATTGCACGCTTTACAGGCTTTTCCCAAGCAGAAGGCATCGCCTCGATCATAATCGGTATCGCCATGTTCTACATCGTCTACAAAATTTTCATGGAGAATGCCGCAGGGGCACTTGGTGAGCACGACCCGCGCATGGAACAGCGTGTTTCGGAGATTGTGTTGAGGCATGATGAAATCAGGGACATACGTAAGCTCTTCGTCATGAAGGAAGGGGATCTCCTCCACGTTGAAATTGTGGCGGAACTGGACCCGACCTCTCTGTTCAAGAAGCGAACGCCATCCGCGATGACATAGAAGAGATGATCCTGAAACAAAGGCATGTCGTTGATGTAAATACAGAATTTGAGGTCGATGACGGGCACCGGGCGTGGCCGCAGACCCAGAATGAATTGGATAAAAAACCTAAAAAATAATTATGGGCAAATAAGAAGGATGGCGCGCAGTACCGCGGCCATCCTTTTTTGTATCGTCTATTCGGTTGCAGCTTCCCCTCCAGCCGATTCTTCAGCGCCATTTCTCAAAAACTCATGCATATACTGGCTGTTGGCCCCAAAATCGAGATCGATCACATTGCCGGCGTGTGATGTGTCCATAAATTGGTAGGTGCCTTCTACAGGTATTGTAAGCGTGTCTATCTCCTTATCACTTCTTAGGAGGAAGGATGCCATCATCCGATACATTTCCCCATCAGTCATGCTCGTATTGACGTGCCCCATTCCCGTCCCGGCAATTTTAGGGAGCTTCAAAACGCCGCCGATTGTCAGCACCTCATCCTTTAGGGCGCTGATGACCTGCTGCTGGCGCCTTACGCGACCAAAGTCGCCTTCTTTATCCTGGCGGAACCTTGCATATTCAAGAAGCTCCTGTCCATTAAGACGCTGTTCACCCTTTTTCAGTTCAACATCGATCTTTTCGGACATATCCTTTTCGACGTCTACCATCACCCCATTTTTATTGACCACATCCACTACGGATTCAAATGCCTTATAGTCGACCACTGCATACTCTTCGACCTCGATGCCGAAGTTCTCTTTGATGGTGCGTCTGAGGAGTTCCACGCCGCCGAGCGAATAGACGGCGTTTATCTTATAGCTTTGAAACCCGGGGATATCCACATAGATGTCCCGCATCATAGACACGAGTTTCATATCCTTATTCATATAATCATATTGGGCGAGCATGATGACGTCCGTACGCTGTGCCCCGTCAACTTCACGATCTGCCCCTAGCAGCAGTATGGTCTTCTTGCCATCATTATTGTCATCACCATCGAATTCATGTGCCGCTTGTTCGACGCCATTGTCCTTGGCTATATCGAGCCCGGATTGATAGGAGAAGAAAATGTACAAAACGATGAATATGAGCGCTATAAATATAATTAAAGGAATCAGCGTACGCTTACGCAACCGTCTTTTTTTCACGCCTTCATCAGTACGTACAGAACGTCTATAGTCGTTATCCATGATACTTGGCTCCCGTCATTAATGTATTCAATCATTCTATCGCGTTTAAAAAGAGATTAAAAGAGAAAACCGTATTTGACCGGATATAATAAATTGTAGAAAGTAATGGGCATATAGTAGAATGTAAATAATTAGATGAGGAGGGTTATGATGATCCGGAATTGGTTTTTTATCGCACTGATGGCTCTGTTCCTGATGCCCACTGAAGTGCAGGCGGCCGAATGGCAGGAAGCCGTTACCGTCTATGGTGCCGCCCTTAAGGACGATCCCCAGCTGTTGAAGGATACTGAAGGGATACTCGGCACAAAGGAAGAGGACAAAATCACATTCGTCAACTCGGAGGATGTCGCCAAATACATCGGCAAGGATTATGACGATGCCGTGCTCAAATCAAGCATCCGCATCATTCAAAGGGAAGATGGATATGGACTGGACATCACCGTAGATGAAACGATGGGGAAGATTACGCAAATTACGGAAGAGACATATAAAAATGCCCTGCTCACATCGGGTATTACAGATGCGGAAGTCACCATAGGAGCCGCTCAAGATGTCACAGGCGAAAGTGCACTCTCAGGTATATATAAAGCGTTTGAAGCACAGGGGCAGGACATTGATACCGACCGCACCCGCAATTCCCAGGATGAGTTGGAAGCCATCGCAGATATTTCAAAAGAGAATGCGCAAAAAGAAGGATTTTCACAGGAACAGCTGAATAAGGCCATTACAGACATTAAAATTGAAATCATCAATCAGGGTGGGAACCTGACTGAAGCGGATATTCGCCGCGTAGTAGAGGAGCAGTTGAATGAGAACGGTCTGGATGGCATAGTGACGGGTGATCAAATCGACCGCCTCGTCAATATCCTGATACAGATACAGAACACGAATATATTTACGGATGAAGAAGCAGAACGCCTCAAGGACAGCGCGCAGAACCTGATCGATGAAATAAGATCAAGCGATGCATTCAAGCAAGCGGCTGATAAGGCCGAAGAAATCGGTCAGGACATCCAGGATTCTGACGCATGGAGCACCTTCAAACGGGCCGTCTCTGATTTCTTCAGCAGCATCATTTCCTTCTTCAAGACATTGTTCAATTAAAAACCAGACCTTTAGAAGGTCTGGTTTTTAATGTTCGGATCTATCCTGATTGCGGTACGCGTAACGGTTTTCACCCCACTCGTCCACATCGCTAAGATCCGCTTTGATGTTATTCGTCTGGAACACCGGATTTTTATCATCCCTCAGCTGCGTCTTGTAATCGGCTGCAACCTGCCAGGTTACATTGCTCAGGCCGAATACCGCAACAAGGTTGGTCACGGCCATCAACGCCATGAATAGGTCGGCCATCGACCATGCCGTTTCAAGGTCCATTATTGCTCCAATGAAAACCATGAGAACGACAAGGAGTTTAAAGGCAAACAACAGTACTTTGTTTTCCTTGATATAGTTGAGGTTGCTTTGACCATAGAAGTAATTGCCGAGTATTGAGCTATATGCAAACAGGAGGATGACAATCGCGATGAAGGTCGCACCGAAGGCTCCCATCTGCTCTCCCATCGCCGCCTGGGTCACTTGAATGCCCTGCTGCGCCTCTTCACCGTAACTCAAGTCCGTATACATCAATATGAGGATCGCGGTTGCTGTACAGACGATCATCGTATCGAAAAATACACCGAGCGACTGGATGAGGCCCTGTTTGACAGGGTGGCTGACGGCTGCTGATGCTGCTGCGTTCGGTGCTGAACCCATCCCTGCTTCATTCGAGAACAAACCTCTTTGGAACCCATTCAATATCGCGGCACCGATTGCACCGCTGAACACTTCCCGGATGCCGAAGGCATTCTGGAATATATCTGTAAGCATCGGGATGACCCGGTCATAGTTGATGATGAGTATCACGAATATCACCGCCAGATATATAAGTGCCATAATCGGCACGATATATCCCGTGACATTGGCAATCCACCGTGCTCCTCCAAATATGACGATGGCCGCAAGCGCTGCGATGACGAGGCCAATGATCCACCGGTCTATGTTGAAGGCCTCTTCATAGGCATGTGCAATGGTATTGGCCTGCAACCCATTGAAGACAAAGCCGAATGTAATCGTAATCAATACTGCAAAGAAGACTCCGAGCCACTTTTGATTGAGCCCTTTCTCCATGTAGTATGCTGGTCCACCGCGGAAGCCACCGTCTTTATCCTCGACTTTGTAGACTTGCGCCAAAGTCGATTCGAAGAATGCTGTCGCTGCCCCAAAAAATGCAATGACCCACATCCAGAAGACTGCGCCCGGCCCGCCGAGCACGATCGCCGTGGCCACACCGGCGATGTTGCCGGTACCGACACGAGACGCTGCACTGATCGCGAATGCCTGAAAAGGCGCGATACCTTTCCGCCCGTCCGGCAATGTTTCTGCCTTCTCGGTAAGTACATTGAACATTTCTTTGAACCATCTGAATTGCACGAACTTTGAACTGATCGAGAAATATAAACCTGCAAGAATCAATAGTCCTATGAGGAAATCTCCCCATAAGAGGTCATTACCAACTTCAATGACACTTTTGAACCAACCTGGTACTACACCTTCATTTTCCATAAAGCACCTCCCAATATAAGTGATGTTATATTATTCGGGTGGCTGCTTCAAGTCTAAATTTTTCACTCCATTCAAACATTTTTGAATTTCACCCGCTTCACTTCGCCGAATGTATCTTCATCGACAACGAACGATCCATTGGCGTAGCGTCCGCTGAGTCTGATTGACTTAGCATCCAAGCCGAAGCTGTCCTTTTCGGACTCTAGGATGATTTCCACATTATCTTCGATTAGTTCGGCCGCTATAATGCGGTGGGGCTTTGATTTTATTTCCTTCAATAATGCAGTGCCGACTTGGGCTCTGGCACCATTTTCGAATGCATCGAGACTGGTCCGTTTGACCGCTCCGCGCTGGGACACACTGATTATATAGCGCTCAGTTGTAATGAGTCCGGCAAACGCCAGCTTGTCATCTGGCTTAAGTTGAATCGCTCTGACGCCTTGTGCCTTCAATCCGACAGGATTCACTTCAGATATCGGATACTTCAGCGACATGCCTTTTTCAGTCAACAGCAGAATCTCCTCTGTGTCTTTAGTAGCCACCCTCACTGATGCCACTCGATCGTCCCCTTTTAGGCTGATGCCTGAAATTGGCCGTCTTATGCGGGAAGCTTCATAAAGCTCAAGACCGGTCCGTTTTATCTGACCATTCTGCGTTACTGTTATGATGTCCAAGCCGGCATGGAATGCCTCGAAGACGAAGGCGGCCACCGGAGATTCTTCAGCCGCGAGTTTGAAGCGGTTTGAAAGGTGTTGGCCATTGTCCTTCCACCGGATATCTGACAGTTCATGCACCGGGATGATCATATAATTGCCGAGATTCGTAAAGACGACAAGGTTTTCCAGTGTGTGGGCTTGCCTTGTATACAGGACTTCATCCGTTTCCTTCATACCGAGCTCTTCTGGCGCGCTCGCCTGATAACTTCTCAAGCTCGTGCGTTTCACGTATCCCTCGCGGGTCAACGACACCATCACCTCTTCTTTGGCGACGAGCACTTCTTTTTCCAGTTCAATCGCTTCGATTTCATCTTCAATGACGGTTTTTCGCGCGGTGCCATATTGTTTACGGATGTCCCTGAGTTCTTTTTTAATGACTTTCAAAAGCTTTTTTTCATCTGCGATGATTTCGCGCAGTTGGTTGATCGTATAATCAAGCTGGCTGTGTTCCGTCTCAAGCTGGACGATGTCTGTATTCGTCAGACGATACAGTTGGAGCATGACAATCGCTTCTGCCTGAGCATCGGTAAAGCCGAAGGATTCAACCAGGTTTTCCTTAGCGTTCCGTTTATTGTTCGATTCCCTGATGACGCGGATGACATCATCGAGAATGGACAATGCCCGCATCAGGCCTTCTATGATGTGAATTCTCTTTTCCGCTTCTCCAAGTTCATAGTTGGAACGGTTCAGAATGACTTCCTTCTGGTGCGCAATGTAGCTGTTTAGAATCTCTTTTAGGCCAAGCTGTTTCGGGGCACGGTCGCTGATGGCTACCATATTGAAATTATAGGAGACTTGCAGATCGGTCTTTTTGTAGAAATAATTTATGATCCCCTCGACGTTGGCTTCTTTCCTGACTTCAATGACAATCCGCAACCCTTCCCGGTCGGTCTCATCCCGCACTTCAAGGATACCATCCACTTTGCGGTCCGCCCGCACTTCATCCATCTTTTTGACAAGGTTTGCTTTATTCACTTCATATGGAAGCTCATCGATGATGATCTGCATGCGTCCGCTTCTTAACGTCTCAGTCCTGACTTTACTTCGGACGACGATTCTTCCCCGGCCTGTTTCATATGCCTTCTTCAATTCATTTCTGCCTTGGACGATGCCGCCTGTCGGAAAATCTTGGCCCCTTGACGATATCGATCAGTTCATCTATCGAGACAGTCGGCTTATCGATGACCTTCAATGTGGCATCTATGACTTCCTCCAAATTATGTGGGGGATGTCAGTCGCATAGCCCGTCGATATGCCGGTCGAGCCATTGACAAGAAGGTTTGGGAACTTCGAAGGCAGGACTGTAGGTTCCACTTCTGTGTCATCGAAGTTATTGATGAACTGCACTGTGTTTTTATTGATGTCCCGGAGCATTTCATTGGATATTTCAGAAAGCCTCGCTTCCGTATAACGCATCGCCGCAGGCGGGTCTCCATCAACACTTCCTTTGTTGCCGTGGATGTCGATTAGTTCTTCGCGCATCTTCCATTCCTGGGACAGCCGGATCATGGCTTCATAGACACTTGAATCACCGTGCGGATGGTAATTACCAATGACATTACCGACGGTTTTGGCACTTTTCCTGAATCCTTTCTCGGACGTATTCCCTTCCTTATACATGGCATAGAGTATACGCCGCTGAACCGGCTTCAGACCATCCCGCACATCCGGGATTGCACGGTCCTGTATGACGTATTTACTGTAGCGTCCAAAACGGTCTCCGATGATATCTTCAAGCTGGAGCTGTTGAACATGATCAGTCATTCAAATCACCACTTTCACCCAGTTTAGTGCCGTCTTTTTGAGGATGCTGTCTGCATCTTCCAGCGTGAAGCTGACATTCGATTCAATCCATTTACGCCGCAATTCAACGTTATCACCCATAAGTGTCGTGACACGCTTGAGGGAGAGTGCTTCGTCCTCGACGCCGACTTGTATCAATGTTCTTGTCTCAGGATTCATAGTCGTCTCCCAGAGCTGTTCAGGCATCATTTCACCAAGCCCCTTGTAGCGCTGGAGCTCAATGCCTTTGCCCATGTCTTTTTGGGCCTCCAACAACTCATCCTCGGTCCACACGTAGCGGACGTCTTCTTTTTTCTTCGTCTTTTTCTTCAATTGGAAAAGCGGAGGCATCGCGATATAGATTTTGCCAGCATCAAACAGCGGTCGCATATAGTTGAAGAAGAATGTCAACAGCAACACTTGTATGTGTGCCCCGTCTGTATCTGCGTCCGTCATGATGATGATTTTATCGTAGTTTGTATCCTCCACTTTGAACTCGGTACCGACACCGGCTCCGATGGTATGGATGATTGTATTTATTTCTTCATTCTTGAATATATCCTCAAACTTCGCCCGTTCCGTATTGATGACCTTGCCGCGGAGCGGGAGGATTGCCTGGAACCTTCGATCTCTGCCCTGTTTGGCGGATCCACCGGCAGAGTCCCCTCCACCAGATACAACTCATTCTTTTTGGCGTTGCGGCTCTGTGCCGGTGTCAGTTTACCTGACAGCAAGGTGTCCCGCTTACGTTTCTTACCGTTACGTGCCTCTTCACGGGCTTTTCTCGCAGTTTCACGTACATTGCGTGCCTTCACGGCTTTTTTGACAAGCTGTGTGCTGAGCGTACCGTTTTCTTCAAAATAATAAGGCAGGTGTTCGCTTATCAATGACTCCATCACATTTCTCGCTTCACTTGTCCCGAGCTTACTTTTTGTCTGGCCCTCGAATTGGAGCAGGTGCTCAGGGATTTTGATGGAGATGATGGCAGTGAGCCCCTCTCTGATATCGTTTCCTTCGAGATTTTTATCTTTATCCTTCAACTCATTGATTTTTCGGGCATATTCATTGAATGCCCGCGTAAAACCGGTTTTGAAGCCAATCTCATGTGTACCTCCGTCCTTCGTGCGGACATTGTTGACGAATGAGATGAGCGTTTCTGCGTACTGGTCATTATACTGGAAGCTCACCTCAGCCAAAATGCCATCGTACTCTCCTGAAAATACGACAACATCACCTATGGAATCCTTGCCTTCATTAAGGAATTCAATGAACGCTTTCAAGCCGTCTTCATATTTGAAGACTTCTTCAATCGGTTCATCGGGCCGCTTGTCTGCAATTGTAATTTCAAGGCCTTTTTCAAGGAAGGCCGACTCACGCATCCGCTCCATGATTGTTTCGAAGTGGAACGTGGTCCCACTCTGGAATATTTGACGGTCGGGTTTGAAAGTGACTTCAGTTCCGGTTTCCTTAGTGTTGCCTGTCACTTCCAGCGCACGATCGACTTTTCCGCCCTCTTTGAATGACATTTCGTGTACTTTGCCATCGCGGAATATCCTGATCTTCACCCACTCACTCAGCGCATTCACTACAGATGCTCCGACGCCGTGGAGGCCGCCTGAAGTTTTGTAGCCGCCGGATCCGAATTTCCCACCGGCATGGAGCACCGTGAAGATGACTTCCGGTGTGGGCTTGCCAGAAGCATGCATGCCTGTTGGCATACCCCTTCCATTATCACGTACTGTAATGCTCTCATCAGGATTTATTTTAATATTTATTGCGTCGCCATAGCCATTGATGATTTCATCTACTGCATTGTCGACCACTTCATAGACCAGGTGATGCAGGCCCCTGTAGTCGGTTGAGCCGACATACATGCCGGGGCGTTTTCTTACAGCATCCAGCCCTTCAAGTATTTGAATCGACTCATCTGTATAAGTATTTCGTTTCGTCAAATCAGATTTCCTCCCACAAACATACGTTCGTTATTTTTATCTCATGTTCTATTTTTATACAAAACTTAAATGATTGCAACCCTAATCGGTGTACGACAATCATTGTAACACTATATAGGTTTACATAATAATATTATAGTAAACTATATTTTATTATACCCATTTAAATTTTTATGGTAAACTGTTAGTACCTGATAACAAAAGGGGATTTTAGATGGAAATCAATATGATACTCCTGATCTTCAGCTATCTCATAGGAGCAATTCCTTTTAGTCTTTTAATCGGCAAATGGTTTTATAAAATAAACCTAAGGGAGCATGGCAGTGGAAATATTGGAACTACAAACACTTTCAGGATCTTGGGGAAGAAGGCAGGCATCGTCGTCCTTTTATTGGATATGTTCAAAGGCGCACTTCCTGTTTTGATTGCCATAATGATCGATACGGATATGCATGTCTTCATCCCTGGGCTTGCCGCAGCACTTGGCCATGTCTATTCCATCTTCCTGAAATTCAAAGGGGGTAAAGCTGTCGCGACAAGCGCAGGCGCAGTCTTGGCCTATAACCCCGTTTTATTCATCATCCTGCTCACTGTTTTTCTCACCACTCTAAAATTGAGTAAGTATGTATCTCTTTCAAGCATCATCAGTGCCATCGTCTTCTTTATCTTGTCTATCGTCTTTCGGGATTATCTTCTTATTGCCTTTTCATTCATCATCATGGTGGTCATTGTCGTTAGACATTCGTCAAACATCAAGCGTATAATGGATGGTACAGAATCGAAGATTACATTCATGTAGCAGGAGGTGGCATCATGTTGGAAGTTACGGACCGTGCAGTTGATTGGATGAAAGATGAAATGGACCCTGATGAGGGTCAAGGTGTAAACGTTTATGTAAGGTACGGAGGCGACACGCAGTTGAAACAAGGCTTCTCGCCCGCGCTCACTGTCGATCAGATTCCTCCAACAGTAAAATATTCGAATACGAAGGGCTTAAAGTCTTCATCAAGGAAGCCGATTTCTGTATTTTGAAGACGCTGAACTCCAGATTGATTCCGAGGATGAAGAAGTCATATTCAACCTTAAATAAAAAGCATCCCATCTCTTCGAGATGGGATGCTTTTATATCTATAATCCTAGGCTTTCAGTTTATTCCTAAGTACGAGCTGTAGGATGCCGCCGTTGCGGTAATAGTCAACTTCAACATCTGAATCGAAGCGTGCTTTCACTTTGAACGCCACTTTCTCACCGGATTCTTTAGTTGCGGTGACATCAAGGACATCTCCAGGCATGACATTGTCATCTACTTGGATATCAAATGTCTCACTGCCGTCCAGTCCAAGGGCTTCTGCATCTTCACCATCAACAAATTGGAGTGGCAATACACCCATCATGACGAGGTTTGAACGGTGGATACGTTCATAGCTTGCTGCTATGACCGCTTCAACGCCGAGCAGATTCGTTCCTTTGGCAGCCCAGTCGCGGCTTGAGCCCATGCCGTAGTCGTCTCCGGCAATGACTACAAGACCAGTGTTATCTTCTTTGTATTTCATGGCTGCATCATAGATGCTCATCACTTCACCTGTTGGCCAATATGTTGTGAAGCCGCCTTCTTTACCTTGTCCGATCTGGTTGCGGATACGGATATTGGCGAATGTACCGCGCACCATCACTTCGTGGTTACCGCGTCGTGAACCGTAGGAGTTGAAGTCACGTGGTGAAACGCCTTGTTCAATCAACCATTTTCCGGCTGGCGTATCTTTACCGATTGCCCCTGCTGGTGAAATATGGTCTGTTGTGACTGAGTCTCCAAATTTACCAAGCACACGCAGTCCATTCAGTGACTTTATGCTGTCTGGCTCTGTCGAGAGATTCTGGAAGAATGAAGGGTTTTGGATGTAGGTGGAATCCGGATTGAAATCATAGAGCGGCTCGTCTGTTGTTTCAATGTTGTTCCAGATTTCGTTAGCATCAAATACTCTTTCATATTCTTTCCTGAAGAGATCAGGACTAACGTTGCTCATGACCGCATCCTTTACTTCCTGAGTGGATGGCCAGATGTCTTTCATGAAGACGTCGTTGCCTTCTTTATCTTTACCAAGCGGCTCATTGCGGAGGTCGATATCTACTGTACCCGCAAGGGCATAGGCTACGACCAACGGTGGTGAAGCAAGGTAGTTCGCTTTGACGAGCGGGTGTATACGCCCTTCGAAGTTACGGTTACCGGATAATACAGAACTTACAAGCAGATCGTTTTCTGTAATCGCTTCTGTGATTTCCGGAAGCAATGGTCCAGAGTTACCGATACATGTTGTACAGCCGTAACCGACAAGGTTGAACCCAAGTTGGTCGAGGTATTCCTGGAGGCCTGAGTCATCGAGATAGCCTGTAACGACTTTTGAACCAGGAGCCAATGATGTTTTTACGTATGAAGGGACTTCGAGTCCTTTTTCAACTGCTTTTTTGGCAACAAGACCAGCACCAAGCATTACGTATGGGTTGGAAGTGTTGGTACATGAAGTGATTGCGGCAATGACCAGATCACCTGTTTTAATGTCTACATTCCTGCCATCTTTGAAATTGATGGTCGCCTTCTTGTCGAATTCTCCTTCTTCCATACCATGACCGTGGTTGCCGCTTTCAGCGGTTACGGATTTCCTGTATGAACCTTTCATATCAGACAAGTTGATAAGGTCTTGAGGACGCTTTGGTCCGGCAAGCGCTGGTTCTACAGTAGAAAGGTCAAGTTCCACTTCTTCGGAATATACTGGATCATTCTCCGGATTGAAGAACATGTCATTTTCCTTGAGATACGCCCTTACAATCTCAATATGCTCTTCGCTGCGGCCTGTCAGCCTCATGTAGTCGAGTGTTTCTTCATCTACTGGGAAGAAACCACAAGTCGCACCATATTCAGGCGCCATGTTCGCAATTGTCGCACGGTCTGCAAGCGGCAGTGCAGGTACACCTTGACCGAAGAACTCAACGAACTTGCCGACTACGCCCTGCTCACGGAGCAGCTCAGTCACACGTAGCGCCAGATCCGTCGCAGTCGCCCCTTCTGGAAGCGCGTTCGTCAAACGGACTCCGACCACTTCAGGTACCGGGAAGTAGGATGGTTGTCCGAGCATTCCAGCTTCTGCCTCTATTCCGCCGACACCCCAACCGAGTACACCAAGACCGTTGATCATAGTGGTGTGGGAATCCGTACCGACTAGAGTATCCGGATATGTGATCATCTCTTCGCCATCTTCTTTTACATGGACGACATTCGCCAAGTATTCAAGGTTGACCTGGTGCACGATACCTGTGGCTGGTGGTACAGCTTTGTAGTTATCGAATGCTTTAGTTGCCCAGTGAAGGAACTCATAACGCTCCTGGTTCCTTTCGAACTCAAGCTCCATATTGAGTTCAAGTGCGTTTTCAGTGCCGTATGCATCAACTTGCACAGAGTGGTCGATGACGAGGTCGACAGGCACTTCTGGGTTGATCTTCTGGCCGTCGCCGCCGACATCATCCATTGCTTTTCTGAGAGATGCAAGGTCCACTACCGCAGGCACACCTGTAAAGTCCTGAAGGATGACGCGGGATGGTTTGAATGGCACTTCTTTGCCTTTGTTGCTGCCCTGATCCCATGTCGCCAATGATTTGATGTGGTCGTCTTTAATGACGCTGCCATCATATTGGCGCAGTACAGACTCAAGCAATACCCTTATTGAGTATGGCAATTTGTGAGTTTCTGACATGCCTTGTTCAGTCAAAGTCTTCAAGCTGTAGTAATTATAATCTTTGCCATCGACAGTGAATGACTTTTTTGCTGATTCACTAATGTTCTGACTCATGTTAATAGCCCCCTATTAATATTCCAGTCGTAAGACCGTTCATATCAATTGTATATCTTTACATAATGGTTGTAAACGCCAGCGCCATGTATTCATCAATAATCGTGATACAAAAAAATGACCTAGAGCAATAAGTAACACTTATCTCTCTAGGCCATAATCATAACAATATATTAATTTCTATTGTTGTTTTCTTGTTCTCTTTCGTACTCGCGCATCATTTTCTCATATTTGGTACCTTCATAATCTTCTTTGAAGTATAAGCTGAGCGCTTTTTGTTCTTTCGCCACATCTTTGTAGGTGGCTACCATCATCAATATCAGTATGATGGAGAACGGGAAGGCTGAAATGATCGCCGAGGCTTGAAGCGCACCGAGTCCGCCGCCCATCAGTAGGACGATGGCAATCAATACTTGTGCAAGCCCCCAAATTATTTTGACACGGTTCGGCGGAGTCAATGAACCATTGGTCGTCTGCATTCCCAGGACGAATGTAGCAGAGTCGGCTGAAGTGATGAAGAAAGTACCAATCAGCAGCACTGCTACAAGAGAAACGACCATGCCGAGTGGCATGTTATTGAACATTTCAAACAGCACCGATTCGGTTGCCAGTTCCGAGAAGCCTCCATTCATCCTGTCTGATTCAATTGCCGTTACCCCGAAGACACTGAACAGAAGAAGCTGAGGACAGCTGGTCCTACCATTACTGCCAATACGAATTCCCTGATTGTACGGCCTCTTGATACACGTGCAATGAATATTCCGACGAACGGGCTCCAGCTCATCCACCAGCCCCAGTAGTAGAGGGTCCAGTTGCCGAGCCAATCATTTTTTGCCTGATCCAACGGCGCAACGTCATAACTCATATTGATGAAATTACCGATCATGCCACCGAATGTATCAGTCCACATATTCAGTATAAGGACTGTCGGTCCTAAAACGAGTGTGAAGATCAGCAGAATGCCTCCAAGTATCATGTTGGCATTACTCAGGTACTGGATGCCTTTAGATAATCCGGACCATGCACTCCACATGAATAGTACAGTGATGATTGCAATGATGAGTATCTGTACATAGATATTATTCGGTATGCCGAATAAATAGGATAAGCCACCATTGATCTGCATTACTCCTAAACCAAGTGAAGTTGCGACACCTGCAATTGTTGCAAAAACTGCAAGCACATCAATGGCTGTACCGAGCGGCCCTTCGACACGTTTGCCGAGGATCGGTTTCAAGGTCCTTGAAATAAGTCCCGGCTCACCGCGTCTGAACTGGGTGAATGCCAAAGCAAGCCCCACTACTGCATAGATTGCCCAGGCATGGAAACCCCAGTGGAAGAAGGTTCGGCGTAACGATTCCTTCAATGCCATGTCTGTACCGGGTTCTGCTGTTGGAGGCGTGAAATAGTGGCTGATCGGTTCAGCCGCCCCCAGAATACAAGACCGATACCCATACCGGCACTAAACAGCATTGCAAACCACGACATCGTTCTGAATTCCGGTTTTTCTGTTGGTTTACCCAATCGGATTTGGCCCATCGGTGTAAATACAAAAATAAGGCAAAATACGATAAATATTGTCGTTAGTGATACATAGTACCAGCTGAAGTTACTTGTGATAAAACCTTGGATTGTACCCGTCACCGACTCAAAGCTATCGGAAAAGAATACTCCATACAATACGAGTACGGAAACGATAGCCAATGCAATCCAAAACACAGGGGTCAGATGGACTTTTTCCTTTTCTCTCATGTAATTCCTCCTCTGGATATTTCATCCGTGCTGATTACCTTCAGTAATACAGCCCACAAAACAATTACTCATATTACCATACACTATTGATTATAGCAAACTGCCCAATGCCCTGAATCATGCGCACCCTATAAAAAAACTCCTGAAAACATATTGCACTTTCTTGTCTGTATTGTAGTATTATCTATGGCCTTAAATAAATTGAATGGGAGAGAATCCACATGTGGCAAGAGTTTAAAGATTTCCTGCTCAGGGGCAATGTCCTCGATCTGGCTGTTGCAGTGGTGCTGGGGGCAGCGTTCGGTAAAATCGTCACAGCACTCGTCGAGAACATCATCATGCCCTCCATCGCGCTAATTTTCGGCAACACGGATTTTACCTCTGCCTGGGCATATAAAGGCATCACCTATGGTGTTTTCATCCAAGCCATCATCGACTTCATCATCATCGGCACAGCAATCTTCATCTTCGTTAAAGTGGTCAATAAACTAACCCGTAACCGCTTTGTGGAAGAAGCAGCTGAAGATGAACAGATTGTGCTTTTAAGGGAGATACGGGATGCCTTGAAGAGTGATTCAACGAAATTATAATTGTTGAAGGGGCTGATCATTTATGATCAGCCTTTTTTAGGATATTCCGATCATCGTAGCGACCACAAGTGCCAATGCGGCTATAAAGAGCCATAATGCAGTAATCTTCCAAACGAATTTCACCCATTTCAGATAAGGGATGCCGGATACTGCAAGCACACCCATCAATGAGGCAGAAGTTGGAATGATGGTGTTGGTTATTGCATCACCATATTGATATGCAAGAACCGCCACTTGCCTCGGAATCTCCTGCAGATCAGCAATAGGCGTCATGATCGGCATCGTAGTCATCGCTTGTCCGGAACCGGACGGTATGAAGAAGTTGATGATGACTTGAATGACCAGCATACCAAGGGCTGTGATGGATGGTGGAAGGAAATCCAGTACACTGCTCATGCCGTGGATGATCGTATCAATGATGACACCCGATTCCAGGACCACCACAATGGCGCGGGCAAACCCGACGATGATGGCGCCGTAGACAACCAACTTCATGCCATCTATGAATGCATCAAAAATATCATTTATCCTCATGCCACTCACGAGACCCGCCACAAGTCCTATGACAAAGAAGTTGGCAGAGAGTTCGGTCAGGAACCATCCATGCTGAAAAATCCCGTACACGTTGATGATGATACCGGCAGTAAAAGTCAGCAGTATGAAAATATGCCTCTTCTTCAGTTCTTCGAAATTCATCACATCTTCTGTGAAGTTGACCTGTCCCCTTTTGGATTCCTCATAGACTAGACTCTTTTCAGGATCCTTCTTCACTTTTTTTGCATAGTGCATGACATACAGGATGCCGGCACCAAGCACCAACAGATAGATGACTGTTCTGAACTGCCACCCGGAAAAGATGGTAAGCTCAGCAATCTCCTGGGCGATCCCTACAGTGAATGGATTCAGCATACCACCGATGAAGCCTGAAGCGGCACCTAGAGTCACTATCGCAGTCCCCACCATCGCATCATAACCTAGAGCTGTGGCAAGAACGATGCCTATCGGCACGAAGATGATTGCTTCTTCAGACATGCCAGTCGAAAAGCCCAGAACGGAAAAGACAAACATGATGACCGGAATCATCAATCGTTCATTCCCTTTAACTGCCACCATGACTTTCTGGATCGCAGCTTCTATGGCGCCGGTAGCACGGACAATACCAAAAGCACCCCCGACGAGAAATATATAGAAAATGATGCTCGCCCCATCGATGAGCCCTGTTGGAATCGCCTTGAAGAGTTCAAAGAAAGTGACAGGACTCTGTTCAACTCCTGCATAACTCCCCGGTACAACCTCAGTCCGCTCGCCAACTTCCACACGTTCGAATTCACCCGCCGGCACAACATAGCTGAGGACGGCTGCAATAATCACCACCGCAAATAAAATTGCATAAGTATGTGGGAACCTAAATCCTGGTGTCGGCGCTGATGGCTCGTTTCTGTCGTTGCTCATATAAATCTCCTCTCTCGATTTTATACATCTATTATACAGTTAATCGCAGCTTTTAAAAGATTAATTTGTAGGAATAATCCAAATAATTAATAAAATGGTTGTCATGGATTTTCCTTGCCGTATAATCATAGATGAATAAAATAGATGGGAGATAGTCATGAAATATATCAAAGTGCCCCATGCATTTGTACTTATATACTCCATTGTCATCCTAGCGATGGTCTTGAGCTATATTATCCCGGCCGGGGAATATGAACGTCATGAAAATGAAAACGGGACCCTTGTAGTCGATGGCGATTCTTTCCGTTTTACTGAACAGACACCGGTTGAATGGACTGAAATTTTCCGCGTGATTCCAGTTGGTATGATGGATGCGGGAAGCATCATTTTCCTGATTTTTCTAATAGGCGGTGCTTTCGGCATGATAAATGGGACTGGCGCGATAGAATCCGGTATCAGCAAAGTTGTCTCCTTGCTTGAAGATCGTGAAATAATACTCATCCCCCTCACCATGCTGATATTTTCTTTAGGGGGCGCCACTTTTGGTATGGCTGAATCGACACTAATCTTCATTCCGATGGGAATCCTACTTGCCCGCTCGCTCGGCATGGATGCGATGACGGGCATGGCGATAGTGGCTCTCGGAGCTGCCTCAGGATTTGCCGGGGGCTTTATGAACATCTTTACAGTCGGTGTGGCACAGGAGATTGCAGAACTCCCCTTATTCTCTGGTATGCTCTATAGGATTATCATACAGCTCATCTTTGTCGCGATTGCCTCATTCTTCGTCTACAGATACGGTAAACGTGTCCAGCACGATAAGACCAAAAGCTATGTCTATGCTCTAGAGCAATCAAATCGTCAGGAAGCATATTCGTTCAAAACATTTACAATGAGGCATGCTCTGGTGCTGGTCATCATCCTGGCTGGATTCGGTCTGATCATCTACGGAGTGGTAAAAGGATGGTCCACCGGAACCGACCTCGCAGCAATATTCCTTGCAATGGGGATACTATCCGGGCTCGTCGGGGCAATACCCCCAACATGATTGCAGAGGATTTCATTAAAGGGGCAAAAGAAGTGACCTTCGGCGCACTGATAGTCGGCCTTGCCCGGTGCATCCTGCTGATACTTGATGACGGGACCATCATCGATACAGTCATATATGCTGTAAGCTCTATATTGGACGGGCTGCCGGCTGCAATTGCTGCAGTTGGAATGTTTCTCACGCAATTCATACTCAATTTCTTTATACCTTCTGGCTTCTGGACAGGCCGCTACGACCATTCCGCTGATGGCACCGATTGGGGATATCGTAGGCATCTCCAGACAGTCGGTTGTCCTCGCTTTCCAGATGGGCGACGGACTTTCCAACTATTTGTTTCCAACGTCCGCGATTTTGATGGCCGGTTTAAGCATCGCGAACATCCCCTATGAGAAATGGCTGAGGTTCGTTTGGCCCATCATGGTCAGTTGGGTGGCGGCGAGTGCCCTGTTCATGGTCATCAGTCTATGGATTAATTACGGGCCTTTCTAAACAAAAACGGCGATAATCATTGATTATCGCCGTTTTTGTTTAATTTCTGCTTAACTTCGCTGATAAAGTACAAACTGCCGGTAACAAGCAGTACATCCCCATCAAATGTGTCCAGGAATGCTTCATAGTCATCAACCATGGCCCTTACCGGATGCCGGACTTTTTCGAATACCGTCTCTTTATCCAAGGCTTTTGGAAAATCGAATTCAGTGACGTTGAAGGAATCGGCAATCGATTCAAGTTTACCGATCATCGTATCGATCGGCTTACCTTCTATTGCAGAAAACAGGACAGTAATATCCCTGTTTGGATATTCCTTCGTCATAGTATTCACCAATGCATCGACGGCCTCATTGTTATGGGCACCATCCAAAATGATCAAAGGTTCGGTCGATACCACTTCTATCCTGCCTGGCCAAACTGTCTCTTCAATGCCTTGTATCATCAGATTGCAGTCGATATTGGCCTGCTTCCTTTCGTAGAGTTCAATGAGCGCTGCAATCGCAAGGGAGGCATTCTCCTTCTGGTGCCTGCCTGGCATGCTTAACTTTAGGTCCTGGAAGTCATATTGCCCGTACTGGAATTGGAATTCACCGTTTTCAGGAATAAGGATGATATCCTGGTTCAATTCGATTCCCTTTGAACCGTTCTCTTCAAGGATTTTATGGATATAATCCCTGGAAACATCATCTTTGACACTGAAGACTAAAGGGACCCCTGGCTTTATCACACCACTTTTATCTTTTGTGATATCAAGCAATGTGTCTCCCAGGATGGCGGTGTGATCAAGACCTATGCTTGTCAACACTGTCAGAATCGGATTGAATACGTTCGTCGAATCTTTTTTCGCGCCGAGTCCCGCTTCAACAAGTACATAATCGACTGGCTGAATGGTACCGAAATGGACGAACATCATCGTTGTGATGATTTCAAACTCAGTCGCAGTGCCAAGATCGGTTTCTCTTTCCAATTCCTCGCTTATAGGCTTCACTATTTCGATCAGTTCAACAAGCTGTTCATCGGTAATCGGATGGCCGTCGACTGATATGCGTTCATTGAATGTTTCGATGTAGGGGGAAGTGAAGGTCCCCACGGCGTACCCATTGCGGTTTAAAGCGTTCCGCATATAGGCCACAGTGGATCCTTTGCCGTTCGTTCCCACTATATGGATTCCATTGATGTTCCGTTCAGGATTATCAAGCTGTCCAAGCATCCATTCCATGCGTTTTACACCTGGTTTGATGCCGAACTTCATCCTATCATGGATCCAATTCAACCCTTCTTGGTATTCCATCACTTATCCCTTTCTTTTCAGGTTATTCAACCTTTCTTCTACCTCATCATACTGTGCCTGATAGTTCTGCTGTTTTTCCTTTTCTTTCTCGACGACTGCAGCGGGTGCATTTTGGACGAATTTCTCATTGCCAAGCTTACCTTCAACACGTTTCAGTTCGCCTTCCAGACGCTTCAACTCATTTGTAAGCCTCTCAATCTCCTCTTCCATATCAATCAATCCAGACAATGGGAGAATTACAGTGGCTCCATTGACCACATCTGTTTTGACATCATCATCTGCAGTAATATGGGATGAAATCTCCAATGTTTCCGGATTACAGAAACGCTCGATGTAATGGCGGTTAGATTCTATAATTTCAAGCCTCGATTCATCTTTCACTTCAATCAGGATGTCGATCGGCTTCGACAACGGAGTGTTTACATCATTCCGTGTATGACGGACGGATTTTATGATGTCAACCAATAGCGCCATGGCATTCTTCGATGTCGGGTTGCTCAGTGCAGGGATCGCCTCGGGCCAGTCGCTTACAACAATCGAACGATCATTGTCGATGGCTTGGTAGATTTCTTCTGTAACGAATGGCATGAATGGATGCAGCATTTTCAATACGCTGTCTAAAGTGTGCAGCAAGACGGAACGGGTCATCGCCTTTTCACTGTCTGACCCTTCAGACATTGGTACTTTCGCCATCTCAATATACCAGTCGCAGAATTCATCCCAGATGAAATTATAGAGGATACGTCCCACTTCCCCGAATTCGTATTGTTCAGAGAGACGCGTGACATCAGAAATCGTTTCATTCAAACGCGTAAGGATCCATTCATCTGCGAGTGATTTATCCCCTTCAAGATCTATATCCTGCATCTTGAAGTCCTCGCCAATGTTCATAAGTGCAAATCGTGACGCATTCCATATTTTATTGATGAAATTCCAGACGGACTCGACTTTTTCATCGGAATATCTGAGATCCTGCCCGGCGTCGATCCGGTGGAGAGGAAATAACGCAATGCATCGGCACCGTAATTTTCGATGACATCCATTGGGTCAACACCATTTCCAAGCGATTTGGACATCTTGCGGTTCTGTTCATCCCTTACAAGACCATGGAGGAGCACATCATCAAATGGCTTTTCCCCAGTGTGTTCCAGTGAAGAGAAAATCATGCGTGCTACCCAGAAGAATATAATGTCGTAACCTGTTACCAGTACGTTGGTCGGGAAGAATTTCTTCAGATCATCAGTTTCTTCCGGCCATCCCATCGTCGAAAACGGCCATAGGGCACTGGAGAACCATGTATCCAGGACGTCTTCGTCCTGTGTCCACTCCTCAATGTTTTCAGGAGGCGTCAAGCCGACGTAAATTTCTCCGGTATCATTATGATACCAGGCCGGAATCTGATGCCCCCACCACAGCTGCCTCGATATCACCCAGTCCCGGATGTCGCCCATCCATCGTCTGAACGTCGCATCGAACCGCTCCGGTACAAATTGTATGGCCTCATCGGTATCCTGGTTATCCAGGCTATTTTTTGCCAATGTGTCCATCTTTACGAACCATTGCGTCGACAAATACGGCTCTACAACTGCACCGCTTCTTTCGGAATGCCCCACAGAGTGCATATGCGGTTCCACTTTAATCAGATAACCTTCGGATTTGAGGTCTGACACCAGAGCTCTACGACATTCAAAACGATCCATGCCTTCGTATTTTCCGGCAAGTTCATTCATCGAGCCATCCTCATTCATTACATTGATGCGCTCAAGGTTATGTTTCTCCCCAAGAGTGAAATCATTTGGATCATGTGCAGGCGTCACTTTCATTACACCCGTACCAAACTCCATATCCACATAGGGGTCGCTTATAATCGGCAATTCACGACCGACAATCGGCAAAGTTACGGATTGGCCAATGTATTCTTTGTAACGCTCATCTTCTGGATGGACCACAATCGCCGTATCACCAAGCATCGTTTCTGGACGTGTTGTAGCAATTTCAGATGATTCCCGTCAGGCAGCGGGTAACGGACATGGTAGAAATTGCCTTCCACTTCCTTATGGATGACTTCGATATCACTGAGTGCTGTTTTAGTGGCCGGATCCCAGTTGATGATGTATTCTCCGCGATAGATGAGATTTTTATTGTACATATCCACAAACACTTTACGGACAGCTTTTGAAAGCCCCTCATCCATCGTAAAACGTTCTTTATCGTAATCAAGCCCGAGACCAAGCTTCTTCCACTGGCTCCGGATGAAATCTGCATATTCTTCCTTCCATCCCCAAGCATGCTCAAGGAATTTTTCCCTGCCAATCTCATGTCTTGAAATGCCCTGTTCACGTAGACGTGCATCGACCTTTGCCTGGGTTGCTATTCCGGCATGATCCATCCCAGGCAGATAAAGCACTTCATAACCTTGCATACGCTTCATACGTGTGATTATATCTTGCAGTGTAGTGTCCCAAGCATGCCCGAGATGCAGTTTGCCAGTAACATTCGGTGGCGGGATGACGATCGAAAATGGTGGTTTATCCGAATTTGCATCAGATTTAAAATATCCTGATTCCACCCATTTTTCATATTTTCCTTCTTCCACTTTTTGTGGATTATATTTCTTCGACATTTCCATATTATTCTCTCCTTAAGACATAATAAAAAGCTTCCATCCTGAATAGGACGGAAGCTCCGCGGTACCACCTAAATTCAACCTCTACGGCTGCACTTGAAATGATTAACGCTCATTACACGTCAGCACCTACTCGATTCAGAACTGATTGCAAGCAGACTACTTTCACAGCAAGTTTTGACATGTTTCCAGCACCACATGTTCTCTGGATTTCCCGCTTACCGCTACTCTTCTGCACTCTTTATATTTCATTAGTTTTATAGTATTCCAACGGTTCAGGACTGTCAAGTCCTTTAGCTGTCCTGGCTGTACCTGCTGCGTTTCAGCATCAAATTGATGAGGGGTGCAATGATGAGCAGAATGAAGAAGATGCGGAAGATATGATAGCTTGAAATCATTGCGATGTTAGCATTCATCTCAACAGCTACGATGATGATCTGGCCGATTCCACCCGGCGCAGCACTCAGGAAAAGATTTGTAAACTGATGCTCCGTAGTGATTATAAATAAAAACACCAGTATCATCGTTCCGAAGATGAGAAGAACATTTTGAATGATCATAGAAACGATCATCCGTGTGTTCAATTGATTGACCAACGTTGAAATTTGCATGCCAATCCTAAGGCCGAACAGAAGTTGAGCGGCATATAGGAATTCTATATCGACTGAAAAACTGTGGCCTGTCGTCAAATTCCACACCAATATTGCAATCATCGGCCCAATCATGACGGGTACAGGGAATTTCAACTTTCCCAGGATGTAGATCAGCAAGGGCGCAAAAACGATGATCCAGATCATTTCAGGGATGAACATTTCTGAGAGAGGCGCCGCCACATCATTTATACCGTCAGAACTACCGTGCGGTGCCAAACTTGCAATGAAGGGGACGATAATGACCACAAGGACTATTCTGGACATTTGCGTCAAAGTAACGAGCAGAAGGTCCGCTTTCTTCTCCTCCTCAGCCATGACGATCATCTGCGATAAGGCACCTGGAATTGTAGCAAGCACTGCCGTTTCGTAAGAGCACCCGGTCAATTTCATGAAGAACCGCGAAAGCACCAGGCTCAAAGCGACGATTAAAACAGAAAGCAATATGATATTCATGTAGTCATCGGCCATATCAATCAGTGTATCTTCCGTAAAAGTCGAGCCAATCTCAGCTCCTATGATTATCAGTCCGGCACTGCCCAACCATTTCGGATAGGCAAACTCTGCATTTACGAAGCGATGAAACACTATTGCAGCAATCATGGCACCAAAAAGCCAAGGCAATATCATGTCACTGAAGTGAAGTATAGAAGACACTGCTGCTGCCATTACAAAGAGCAGCACGAGGTAGAGATATTTCATCTGTCCCCTCCTTTATATCGATCAGAGACCTTTACAATAGGCGCAGACATAAGAAAACCCTGCCTCCCGGCAGGGTGCATAATTCAACTGGTCGCTGTCAATGCGCCTGGTGATGCAATTGTAGTGGCTGCCACGCCTTGGAATGACTGCACTACGTTGTTCATGGCCGCTTCTGAAGTAAGCTCTTGCTCTGAAGTCGCTTCAAAATGCACTGCTGCTACACCAGTTGCTGGCGTTTCCTGGATGATTGCAGCACTTTCTTCCTCTTCTTCTCCTTCTGAACCGCCACCGCTGAACTGATTCACAATCAATGGAATGATCAATAGGACGATGAGGATCGGGATAATCCACATAAGAGGGTTCTTTTTGTCTACCTTCTCCCTCTGGATCATTTCCCTGTTCTGACCTTCAATATAGACCAGATCTTCTTCTCTTTCACCCTTCATATTTGCATCCGTGTCAGAGATGAATTCATCATTTTTAACCACTTGTGATTCCCCCACATTATATAATTTACTCCATTATACACTTAATTGGTGCTTTGGTAAAAGCCTATTTGGTTGCCAATCGATCCAATGCTGTTGAGAAAGCATCGATCGTACGCTCAATATCTTCTGGCGTATGTTTAGTCGAGAGGAACATCCCTTCAAATTGGGAAGGTGGCAGATAGACCCCTTCTTTGAGAAGTTCCTGATAAAGTTCCCTAAACAGGTCGAGATCGCTGGTATTGGCGCTGTCGAAATCCACCACAGGCCCTTCTGTAAGGAAGAACCCAATCATGGACCCGGCGCGATTTACAGTTATAGGTAGATCATGTTTGCCGAAGACTTCCTTGAGTCCGGATTCGAGCATGTCGCCCAGTTTATTGAAATGCTCGTAACTCTCAGGCGTCAGTTGACGCAACGTTTCCAAACCTGCCGTCATAGCGAGCGGATTGCCTGAGAGCGTCCCTGCCTGATAGATGTTACCAACTGGTGCAATGTGTTCCATGATATCGCGGCGTCCACCATAGGCGCCCACCGGCAGCCCCCGCCGATCACTTTGCCGAGGCATGTGAGGTCCGGCTTGATGCCGTAATGACCCTGAGCGCTGTTATATCCGACACGAAAACCTGTCATCACTTCATCGAAGATAAGCAGTGTCCCATTCTCTTCTGTAAGCTCACGCACGAATTTCAAAAAGCCATCTTTTGGAGGCACTACCCCCATATTACCGGCTACCGGCTCCATAATGACAGCCGCAATGTCGTCACCGAACTTGTCAAAAGCCATCTTCAAGCTTTCTTCATCATTGTACGGCACCGTAACTGTATTCGCTGCGGTTCCTTCCGGCACGCCTGGGGAATCAGGCAAACCTAATGTAGCTACACCACTCCCTGCTTTGATCAGGAGAGAATCACTATGGCCGTGATAGCAACCTTCAAATTTAAGTATTTTGTTTCTGCCGGTATATCCCCGTGCCAGCCGGAGAGCAGCCAAAGTCGCTTCTGTACCTGATGACACCATGCGAAGCATTTCTACTGACGGCACCCTTTCTATGACCAGCTCGGCCAATTCGTTTTCAAGGCGGGTAGGTGCACCGAAGCTTGTGCCTTTTTGGGCTGCTGCTGTAAGTGCGTCGACGACCTTCCTATCGCTGTGGCCCAGGATAAGTGGTCCGAAACTTAAAACATAATCGATGTATTCGTTGCCGTCCACATCATATGTCCTGGCCCCTTCTGCCCGATCGATGAATAAAGGATCCATACCAACCGATTTGAATGCTCTCACTGGACTATTGACCCCTCCAGGCATGAGTTCCTTTGCAGTCTGATAAAGTTCTTGTGACTTTTTATACATTCCTATTCCATCCCTTCATCAAGCATTCTGCAAATATCTTTTGCAAAATAAGTAATTATCATATCTGCCCCGCGCGTTTCATGGAAATCATCTGTTCCATGATAACCGCTTCATCAAGAAGGCCCATATCAACTGCCGTGCGCGTCATTGCATATTCCCCACTCACATTATAGGCGACCACTGGCACATCGCTACGCTCACGTACATCCCTGATGATATCGAGGTAGGAAAGTGCAGGTTTGACAATCATCATATCGCAGCCTTCTTCGAGATCGCTTGACAGCTCACGATGGGCTTCAAGACGATTGGCAGGGTCCATCTGATATGTTCTTCGGTCACCGAATGATGGTGTGGAGTCTGCTGCGTCCCTGAACGGCCCATAAAATTTAGAAGCATATTTGATGCCATAGCTCATGATTGGAATATGGCTGAATCCATTGTCATCGAGCCCCTTACGGATTTCAGAAACAAATCCATCCATCATATTACTTGGAGCAATTATATCAGCACCTGCTCTAGCCTGAGACACTGCGGTCCTTACAAGAAGCGGTAATGTGCTGTCATTGTCGACGTCCTGAGTATTAGGGTCTATCAAACCACAATGGCCATGGTCGGTATACTCACAGAGGCAGGTATCAAGTATGACAAGAATTTCCGGGTGCAATCTTTTCGATATCCGGCATGCTTCCTGTACCACGCCATTATCGTCATAGGCACCATGGCCTTCAGCATCTTTCTCCTTCGGGATGCCAAAGAATATTACGGATTTTATCCCTGCTTTTTTGACAGCGTCAAGTTCTTCCTCAAGAAGGTTCAATGAAATCTGGAAAACACCTTTCATTGAAGGCACTTCTTCACGAACATCATCTTTTTCCACTACAAAAATAGGATAGATGAGATCCTCTTTCGTTATTTTCGTTTCGCGGACCATGTCACGCATGAATGCAGAACTTCTTAAACGCCGATGTCTATCAAAATTCATCCTTAGCTCTCCAATCGATTCTATTTTCTAGAAGGTTCATAATACTTTCCATTGTTGCTTTCTCAGGCTGCACTGGTTCTATACCAAATTCCATCAGTGCCGTTGCCGTAACGTGACCGATTGCAATGGCCAGTACGCCGTCCAGTTCAAAAGCAGAGAAATGCTTCTGAAACGCCCTGACACCTGACGGGCTTAAAAAAATGACAGCAAAAAGATCTTCTTTAAGGCGCGTCCTCATACCCTTGAGCGATTTGTCATTTTCCACTGGATGATAAAGGAAATGCCTGTCGACTTGGCAACCTGCTTTCAGGAGATGCTTATAGATCAACGGACGGGCATTTTTACTGACCGGGTACAGGAGACGTTCTCCTTTTTTTGCTTCAAATTCTGCCATGAACCCTTCTTGGGTATATTCAGTGGGCTCAAAATCAACATGATAGCCCCGCTCTTCCAGTGCTTCGCTTGTTTTTCTGCCGATTGTGGCAATTTTTTTCCAATCCACTCTGTCGATATAGGGCATGAAGAATTCGACTGCATTCGGGCTGGTTAAAAGGAGCCAGTCATATGTTTCCTCAAACACAGATTCATCCAGTGTGAAAGGTTCGACAGTAATAAGGGGCAGGTGGACAAGTTCCATCAGATCAGAATGGACTGTAGGTGTCCTGCTTTGGGTCGTGACAACGATGGGCTTATAGTGACTCATTGATCCGATCGATGATATCTTTGGCTCCCATGCGTTCCATCTCATCTGCGACGATATTTCCGAGCGTCTCCGGGTCTTCATGGGATTTTTTGACGATGTACTGTTCGCTGCCATCCTCAGGCATGATGAGGCCAGTCAAATAAAGTTCTCCATCCTCATATGAAGCATGGCCTCCGATAGGCACTTGGCAACTGCCATCCATTCTCCTCAAAAATGCCCGTTCTGCAGATGTGCAGATTGCATCTTCTTTTGAATGGACACTCTGTAGTATCTCAATCAATTCATGGTCGTCTGAGCGGCATTCGATACCCAATGCTCCTTGGGCAATCGCTGGAATGAACTCTTCTGGGTCGAAGTATTCAGCCACGATGTCATCTGACCACCCATGCGCTTCAACCCGGCTGCAGCCAGGATGATGGCATCATATTTGCCATCCTTCATCTTTTGGATACGGGTATCGATGTTGCCTCGTACCCAATCTACCTTGATGTCATCACGCATCGACAGCAGTTGTGCACCTCTTCTGAGACTGCTCGTCCCTACCACACTGCCACTCGGCAGATCCTTAAACAGTATATTATTGTTCGACAGGAAAGCATCACGCATATCTTCGCGTTTAGGGACGCATGCAATAGTGAATCCTTCAGGCATCACACTTGGCACATCCTTCAGGCTATGTATCGCCATATCGATTTCCCTGTTTATCATGGCATCTTCGATTTCTTTGACGAACAAGCCCTTCCCTCCTACTTTTGAAAGTTGGACATCAACTATCCTGTCGCCTTTTGTCACAATTTCTTTTATGTCAATTTCCATATCCGGGTAGTGTTTTTTCAGCTGTTCAATAAACTGTTTGGATTGTGTCATGGCAAGTCCGCTTCGTCTGGAGCCAACGGTAAATTTTCTCATGCTCTCTCTCCTTTAATAGTTCCAGAAATGAAAACTGGAAAGTTGTGTTATAAACAAATAATTCATCATACAGATAATAAATATTACGATATTCGCTACTGCAAACTTATAGATGTTGCGCGTCAAACTCAAATAGGAAAGAAGGCCCCCATAAAGTATGAGCACAATCAATGTACCAAGGACTTTAAGGTCCATCAGAATATCTGTACCGAATATATATAATCCCCACTGGATACCGAGGAATATACCTATCAATATAAACAAAAATCCAAGTATTGCGGTCCGGATCATCATTTTTTTGGCTGTCTCCACACTGAAGAGTGAGAAGAAGAGACGATTGAAACGCTTCTTTTTAAGATTATCATATTGGATGATATATATGCCGGCATGAAGGACCGAAATAAAGAACATGACGTAAGACAGCAATGACAAGACGACATGGATCACGAGCAGATCATTCATGATGGCAGATACTTCAGTCACTTCATCATACGTCACGGGTGCGAATGTGTACATTGAGAGCAGCAAAAAAGCAGTGAAGACATAAATTGCAAATGCGATTTCCGAATCACTGCGTTTATATTGCACGACTCCGATGATGACGAGTAGCATTGAAAGGACATATATCCCTTCAAAAACCGTCTGTATCGGGAAACGTCCTAGGGACAGGCCGATTTGCACAAAGGAAAATATATGAAAGATTGCCCCTGCCCCGACAAGATAAAACGAAACCTTTCTGGCCTGCCGATTTCTGAAAAACAAATCGTAACTCAGCACAGAAAGGCTTAAAAAGTATAGCAGAAGTATAAACTCATGACTGCGGAACATCATATCCATATGGTTTCCACCTATCTAATCACTTGCGAGTGCCTGTTTCTGGCCAGACGTTTCTCATGCTGTTTTTCTTTTTCCTGACGCGTTATCATTTCCACCTCTTCTTCGATGCCGAAGAGCTGTTTGATTTCTGCGAGTTTCTCAGTCGATTTCCTGTCACCCGAGATCTCTTTAGTATAGGTGATTGGTTCCCGCAACATCTGGTTGATGATACTCTTCATATGCTTTGAAATAACGGCACGTTCACGATCGCTCATCTCAGGTATTTTCCGCTCAACACTCTGCAATGTTTCTTCCTGTATGCCAAGTGCTTTAGTACGGAGCGCCTGTATTACTGGAACGACGCCAAGCATGTTGATCCATTCGTTGAATTGGTCCATACTCTCGGCTATCATGCCTTCAATCTTATTTGCTTCCTGTTGTCTGGTGGACAAGTTGGCATCCACCAGTCCTTGTAGATCATCAACATTATACATATATATATTGTCCATATTACCCACTGTTGGCTCGATGTCACGTGGCATGGCGATATCCATCATTATAAGCGGACTGCCTTTACGTTTGCCTGCTATAGAGGCGACCGTCTCTTCAGTGATTACATACTCCCGAGCAGCGGTACTTGAAATGACTATATCGGCATTCCTCAGTTCATCTTCAAGCATTTCGAGGGTTGTACTGCGGCCATTGAACCTTTCTGCAAGCTGTTGCGCCTTGTCAATAGAGCGGTTGACCACAGTCACATCCTTGATGCCATTGGAAGTCAGGTTCAACAGCGATTGCTCGGCCATCTCCCCTGCCCCGATGATAAGAACTTTACTGTCGCTGACACGTGAAAATATCTTTTTGGCGAGTTCTACTGCAGCATACGATGTTGAAATCGCATTTTTGGAGATATCTGTCTCATTATGTCCCCTTTTTGCCACTGTAATCGCTTCTTTAAACAGTTTATTGAATATGGTGCCAGTAGTATGCTCTTCCTGGGCAGTCATGAAGGCTTCCCTGATTTGACCAAGTATCTGCGTTTCACCCAACACCATGGAATCGAGTCCTGATGCTACCCGGTACAAGTGCTCTATCGCCTCATCACCGATTTTGACGTCGGTAATCTTCTTGATTGTATCAAGTTCCAGGTTGAACCAGTCTGCCAAAAACATCTGGGTATAATATTTACCTGTATGCACCTGATCACTGACTACATATACTTCCGTCCTGTTACATGTAGAAAGCAGCACTGCTTCCAGTACACTTTTTTGTTCCCGCAATGAGTGGAGCGCATGGATGACATCTTCATCTTCGAAGGCCACTGCCTCACGTTCTTCAACACTTGCTTTTCTATAATTTAGGCTCAATGCGATGACATGCATGTGAATTGCCTCCCTATGCTATTGTGGCTATGTCTGAGCCACTATCAATACTTATTATTTTAACAGAAAGTGTTTCCTTAATCCATCGCATGGGATTATTTATAGTAATTATAAATAAGAAACTTTTGTGAACTTCTAGATGTATTCCGAAATGGCATCCATCACTGTTGATACATTTTTTTTATCTATAGAAGAGAATGGAATCATGGCATCTTCCTCTTCCAGATCAATCGTTTCCCTCACTGATTTCAGATGCTTCTGCAGTTTGCTCTTTGGAATCTTATCCATTTTAGTGCATATCAGAATGACTGGGATTTCGAAGTGCTTCAAGTAGTCATACATCAATATGTCGTCCTCCGTCGGTTTGTGCCTGAGGTCGACAAGTTGGATGACTGCAGATAGCTCCTCACGCTCTGCAAGGTAACTCTCAATCATCTGTCCCCATTTCTCACGTGCTGTCTTGGATTGCTTCGCGTAGCCGTAGCCAGGCACATCGACAAATATGAATTGATCATCCATATTATAAAAATTCAATGTTTGGGTCTTGCCTGGTTTAGATGAAGTCCTCGCAAAATTCTTTCGTCCTGCAATTGCATTGATGAATGAAGATTTGCCGACATTCGACCGTCCGCTTAATGCGATTTCTTTCAGGCCTGTAGCTGGATATTGTGCTTTCTCAACAGCAGATATAAGGATGTCTATGTTATTCGGGTTGATTTTCACTAGAATGCTCCTTTCAGAAAAAAAAGCTGCCACATATCTGGACAGCTTTTTTTGTATTATGCACTTTTACGGTTCAATTCGATTTTCTCGCCGTTCTCATCGAAAAGTAGCGGTTCTGCTTCTTCTTCTATAGTCGCCCGTGTAATTTTCACTTTGCGGATTTCATCATTGGACGGTACATTGAACATAATGTCTACCATTCGCTCTTCTATGATTGAACGGAGTCCGCGGGCCCCTGTTTTTCTTTCGATGGCAAGTTCACTGATCGCATTCAATGCATCTTCTTCGAATTCAAGCTCGACATCATCAATCTGGAGCATTTTCTCATACTGTTTGACCAGCGCGTTCTTAGGCTCCGTCAGAATTGATTTAAGTGCTTCGACATCAAGTTCTTCAAGGTGGCTGATGATCGGAACGCGACCGATGAATTCTGGAATCAGGCCGTAGCTCTGAAGATCATCAGGGCGCACTTTGGACATCAACTCATCTTTGTCATTCATTTTGTCTGATGCACCGCCGAACCCAATGACTTTTTCACCGATACGACGTTTGATGATTTCATCCATACCATCAAATGCACCACCGAGCACGAACAGGATGTTCTTAGTATCAATCTGGATCGATTCTTGATTTGGATGTTTACGTCCACCTTGTGGCGGTACGCTTGCAGTCGTTCCTTCAAGGATTTTGAGCAGGGCTTGCTGGACACCTTCACCTGAAACATCACGGGTAATGGAGGTGTTTTCACCTTTGCGTGCTATCTTGTCAATTTCATCTACATAGATGATGCCTTGTTCTGCCCGCTCGACATCGAAATCCGCCGCTTGGATAAGGCGCAGCAGAATGTTTTCAACGTCGTCACCGACATAACCTGCTTCAGTCAGGCTTGTGGCATCGGCAATGGCGAAAGGCACATTCAGTGTGCGTGCCAATGTTTGGGCCAACAGTGTTTTACCACTGCCTGTTGGGCCAATCAGAGCGATATTACTTTTAGAGATTTCTACACCATCTTCTTGGTTCTGGTTGATTCTCTTATAGTGGTTATATACAGCTACACTCAAAGCACGTTTAGCATTGTCCTGTCCAATGACATAATCATTCAACGCTTCCAATATTTCCTGTGGTTTTGGTACTTCTGTAATAACTTCGGTCTTTTCGGACTTCAGTTCTTCTTCGATGATTTCATGGCAGAGTTCTATACATTCATTACAGATATAGACGCCGCTGCCTGCAATGAGTTTCTTGACCTGTTCCTGATCTTTTCCACAGAAGGAACAAGTCAGATTCGTATCGTCCTCATTAAATTTGAACATATTCAACACCTCTTTTTTCATTCTTGTAAAATATACTAGAAAACTTCAGCGAAATCAAATATCCGGTTTTAGGCCCCATAATACAGCGAGCCCCACAACTTTATGTTGCAGAGCTCACCCTTATAATCTTTTGATTCTATTTCTGTTTACGGTTATCTACGAGTACATCGATTGCTTTTTGTATTTTAAGGTCATCTTTAAGCATTGATAGATCACCAAGAGTGGACTTGATGTCTTCTACGCTGATGCCGAACTGTTCACTCATTTTTTCGAGCTCCTTGTCCATGTCTGCTTCTTCAACCTCGATGTTTTCATCGATGGAGATCTGCTTTAGGACAAGATTCGTGCGTACACGTTTCTCTGCATCATCTTTCATCTGCTCGCGCAATGCATCTTCATCCTGACCAGAAAGCTGCTGGTACATTTCCATGTTGATGCCTTGCTGAGAAAGGCGTTGTTCGAATTCTTGGAGCATGCGGTCTGTTTCTGTCTTGACCATTGCTTCAGGTACATCGATTTCAGCATTTTCAGATGCTTGTTCGATGAGCTGTTCCTTCATAGTTACATCCGCTTCGTTCTCTTTGGCTTCTTTGAGGTCTTTTTCAAGTTTCTCCTTCAAAGCGTCGACCGTTTCTACATCTTGGTCAAGTTCTTTGACGAGTTCATCATCAAGTTCTGGGATTTCTTTAGATTTGATGCTGTTTACTTTAACTTTGAAGACCGCTTCTTTACCAGCAAGTTCCTCTGCGTGGTACTCTTCAGGGAAAGTGACGTTGACATCTTTCTCCTCTTCTAGGGACATGCCCACTACCTGTTCTTCAAAGCCAGGGATGAAGCTGCCTGAACCGACTTCCAGTTCGTAGCCGTCTGCTTTGCCGCCTTCGAACTGCTCACCATCAACGTAGCCATCGAAATCAAGGTTTACGACATCTCCGTTTTCAACTGAACCTTCTTCTTTAACGACCATGTCAGCATGTGCTTCCAACATATTATCAATTTCTTTTTGGACATCTTCGTCAGTAACTTCAGTATCAAGTTCTTCCGCTTCCAGTCCTTTATATTCACCGAGCTTGACTTCTGGTTCAACAGTGACCTTCGCGCTGAAGATGAGGTCCTGTCCTTTTCCATCTGCTCTACATCGACTTCCGGCTGATCGACCGGATTGATGTCCGCTTCCTGAACTGCCTCTGTATATGCTTTAGGAAGCAGTATATCCAATGCATCCTGATAAAGGGATTCTACACCAAAACGTTTCTCGAACATTTGACGCGGTACTTTACCTTTCCTGAATCCAGGCATGCTCACTTCTTTGGATACTTTTTTAAATGCTTCATCGAGAGCACCGTCTACTTCTTTTGCTGGTACAGTAACTGTAAGAATGCCTTCGTTACCCTCTTGTTTTTCCCACTTCTGAGTCATAATCATATTCCTCCGTTAGTCCATAATTTCAATTAACCAGTATAGTATAACATATCACTTTTTTATATCCAACATTTGATTTGTTCAATCGGATGGTGACATGAGGCGTTCGATTGAACGCACCCACTCAAGGACCTCAGGTGTGGGTTCGGTCCCACTGTCCACGTTGACCATCCTGAGTAGTTCATGCAGATAAGCGTCCGCCAGACTTTTATAGTCATAGGGCGGATCGAGTGGATAGACGCCTATTATATGTGCAATCAACATCGAATCGGCTGCTTCAGCGAACTCAGGCATCCTGTCTTCTAAGTGTTCCAGCACATCGTTGCGTACTTTGACATACATTTCCGTCTCTTCGATATCTGGAAGCAACGTTGGTATGGCCTCTTCTTCTGACCCCATCTTGTGGAACCGCACTGCCTGGTCCTCCCGCACATCTTCAAGTACAGTAACATGAACGTAATCGTCTCAAGGTTCTGCTCCGAATCAATCACACTTTTGATGAGCATCCTGTAACTCCCGTTCCCGGTGTCCATAAGATGCTTCAAAAAGTCTAGCCTAGCATGCAATGGCATCTCACGGAAGCTTCCTTCATCCATATCCTGGTATGTTTCATCATATGATTCGTTGGGACGCACTTCTTTATCATCCAATGCTTTTTTGGCCCTATGACGCAATGCGGCAACTTCTATGCGGAATTCCTGTGGAAGCTCTTCCTGCATGAGCTGATCTGAGAATTCTATGACTTCATAGTATCTGCCCTGGCTGAGCAGTGCCTCCAGAAGGTTCTTCATATGCAGATCGTAGTTTCCAAACCCTTCATTCATCTGGATCAAGGAATAATCGATGATATCATCATATCGACCTTCATCACCGAGTGATTTGTAGAAATACTCGGTAAGAGTTGTGCTTGCTGGGTGATGACGCTCGTATTCCTTAAAGCGCATAATGAAGCCCCGGGCGTTCCCTTGTTCATATAGAGCATGTAGATCCTGCTCCATCTTTTTTTGGAAACGTCTGTGCGACAGGATATTATTGTCCATAAGCATCCCTGATGATCAGTTCACTCCACGATTCGTATGGATTCATTTTTGGGAGGAGATTCCTGTCCTTCCATACCAGTTCCAAAGTATCCTCTTCCTTGGCATGTACTTTGTCCTTATCCACTTCAACTTTGAAGACGATACCAATATGCACTTTGCCGACTTCGTCCTCGTCGTCATTGATCAGGCCCATGATTTCAATGCCTTCAAGTGCGTCTTCTTGGAGTCCAACTTCTTCCTCCAGTTCCCTTGCTGCGTTGATGAATAATTTTTCATTGATCGCCTCGGCCTCTGGCACATCATTCATATGGCCACCCACTCCAATGGACAGGAGGCCATGCAGACGGTCTTCGCCCCGCCTTCAAGGCGCTTATAAACCAATGTCTCCTCCCCTGCAGTGATGACTGCGTAGCTAATCAGTTGCTTATAGGTGGGATCTTCTTCCATATCACCGCGTCGCTTCACTTTATAGCCATTGAATGCAGATAATATACGGCCGTATCTCGGATCCTCTTTGCTGATGAACCCATTGAATGCATCGGCTTCACCTTTGAAGATCTGTTGCCTTGGTACGACGAGGATCTGTTCATCGAATTTACTCATCATGAACCTTCCTTTCCTTATTCACATTTATTTTATATTTCGTCTGTTAATTTGTAAAATAAAAATACCCTTCAATAATATGAAGGGTATGGACGTCCCAGGAGGGATTCGAACCCCCGACCTACAGCTTAGGAGGCTGTCGCTCTATCCTGCTGAGCTACTGGGACAAGATATGATAAAAAGAAAAACCCCAGAAGCGGGGTTTTTTAGCATCCTGGGAGGGATTCGAACCCCGACCGATGGCTTAGAAGGCCATTGCTCTATCCGACTGAGCTACCAGGACTTAATCAGACAAGTACCATTATAATCAATCGTGCCGATAAAAGTCAAACTTATTTTTAAAACTATTGATGTTTTATTACACAATCAAAGCAGACTTTTCCAATCCTCATATTCCGCTTTCAACTGGCGGTACATTATACAGTCGTGAAAATGGTCATATAGGTATTCATACTCTTTCATGACACCCTCTTTGACGAATCCGAGTGATTCCGGCAACGCCCGGCTACGGTAATTGAAGACGCCACATATGATCTCTATCCGATTCAAATCGACCACTTCAAACCCATATTGGATGAGGGGCTCGACAGCACGGCTCACTATTCCTCTACCTTCCGCTTCCTTCACTATCCAATAGCCTATTTGTCCCCTATGGCTCATGGAAAAAATTTCATTATATCCGCACATCCCTACGAAACTGCCGCGATAGAAAATTCCAAGCTGCATACCGCTTCCTTCATCTATCGCATTTTGCCACATCTGGATGATTTCTATGTAATCGGCTGCGCTTGTCATATAATCAACCCACGCGAGCCACTTTCTCAAGTGTCCTCTGTTCTCATCTATTGCTTTATAGACCACTTCATTCTCTTTTGGAGTTAGGGCCCTCAATTCTATTTCAGAATCTACGGTGATGATCATCTCTCTGCACTCCTTTGCATAACGACTTCATTTCGTGGATTTAACAATCTTGCTGCGCACCTCCGGATCGATTGTACATGATTTCCCCTGTTTACGCGATGGCGGTTGGCGGCAACCAATTTGTACAATGCATTTCTCCAGCATATGGGGATGGCCTTCATTAATTTGACCGGTTTAAAACCAGTCGTGTCAGCGAGCACTTCAATCACTGCATCCGAATATATATAGATGTCATCGGAATAATAAATAAGCGAATCGACTTCTTCCGGCATGACGGTATCCAATGTTTTGATGGATTGGAACCGCACTTTATCTTGCCGGTCCAGAGTGGTGATGAATTTTGCAAATCGGTTGCAGATGATGCAATCATCATCAAAATAAAGAATGTTCATGGTCTATCCTCCCAGCCAGCGATTCTTCTATTTAAAACTTCGATATTCAGCACTATGATACTCAATACGCTCGAGCACCAGATCCCTATAGATTGCTAAGATCTGTTTCCTTCAACACTTTATGGTCACGTCCAAGGAATGTCACGACATTATTATCTGTGTCTAAAACGGCATAGGATTCAGGCATCTCCCCTTTTGAAAGTGATATGCTGCCCGGGTTGATGCAATAGACACCATTTATTTTTTCAGCTTTTGCAATATGGGAATGTCCATATAAAGCATAACTGGCGTCATATTCACGTGCTCGTGATGCAAGCTTGCCTCGATCCTTCTTTATACCGTAATAATGCCCATGGGTATAGAAATCCCGGATGCTTCATCGTACCCTTCCACAGGATAACGTGAATCCGTATCGACATTCCCCCGACACGTTCGAAGTGGCGCATCTCAGTATCATCATATTCAAACTCGCTGTCCCCAGATGAATGTTCAAACTGCCGCTGTTCCTGCCGAATGCATCATATACGATATTTTTTTCTCCGTGATTATCACTTACAATCAATATCTTCATCTATCTGCACCCCCGTCATGATTTAACAAAATCTCGAATGCTGAAGCATCATGCTTCAATTTCTCCAACGCCTTTCTCCTATGACTTATTTCCCCTTTTTGTTCTGTGTTAATCATCCCCAAGTATTCACCCTGCAGTGTCTTAAATAGCGGATCATAGCCGAAGCCCCCCTCTCCAGCCGGGGATTCCAATATCTCCCCGTGCAGTTGTCCAATATAGCTCCTCGTATCTCTGCCAGGAATCGCCAGTGCAATGACACAGACGAATCTTGCCGATCGATCTTCAACATCCGTCAGGGCTGCCAGCAATTTACGGTTGTTATCTTCATCGCTCGCCCCTAAGCCTGCATATCTGGCAGAATATACGCCGGGGGCTCCATCAAGGGCATCGACGCATAGACCCGAGTCATCACTGATGACTGGCAGACCAAGTGCCTTGGAGGCTGATTCAGCCTTCAGTACAGCATTCCCCTCGAATGTATCTTCTGTCTCCTCCACCTCGAAGTCGGGGAGCAGTTCCTTGATGCCGATTACTTCCACATCTGAAAATATTGTCTTAAAGTCCCTGATTTTCCCTTTGTTGCCTGTAGCAATAACGATCTTCATTGAGTCTCCTCCTCAAGTGTAATCTGTTCAATTTCATAATCGAGGAAAGGCATCCAATCCTTCAAAATATATTCGAATCGTTCCGTCTTGCCATTGACGATCATGGTATAGGTCGGTTCAGATTGCGATGGCGCATGTGCCTTAAGCGCAGTAAGTATTGAACTCGCTTCGCGCGCTGTTTCGTGCCCCGAGTCGATGACTTTTTTTCTACCGGAAAAATAATCATATATCTCATCCGCCAGCAGTGGATAATGTGTACAGCCAAGGATGATTGTGTCTGCCTTGGAGCTGTGTAGATGCTTCAATGTCTGATGAAGGACGACCCGTACCACAACCTTATCTTTATAGCGCAGTTCCTCGACTAGAGGCACCAGCTTCGGACAAGCTGTACTTTCCACATTGAATTTACGGTTGATGCGCTGGATGGCTTCAGGGTAGGCGCCGGAGTCGACTGTACCATTCGTTGCAAGAACAATGACATTCTGATTATTGCTGCTTTGGATTGCACTGCGCGCCCCGGGCCCGATCACACCGACTACCGGAATCGTGTATCTCTCCCTCAGTATGTCGAGAGCAGCTGCAGTAGCTGTGTTACACGCCACTATAAGCATTTTTATACCACGCGCCACAAGGACATCTGCGACTTCCATCGTGTATCTTCTGACCTGGTCCATTGGCCTATCACCGTAGGGGCACCTGTTCAAGTCCCAAGATATATAATGGATTCATTCGGCAGCTGCCTGATGACCTCCCTTACTACTGTAAGGCCCCCAACACCAGAATCCATGACTCCAATCGGCCTATCCATCACTTCTTCGTTCACTTTCATCGAGTATTGATTCAAGGACATCCGGCAGCATACTTTTCTCTTCCTCCGTCAGATGTGAAGTGATATCAGAGATATAGGATATCCGCTTATTGATGACTTCTTTTATGACTTCTCGTCCTTTGTCCTGCATGAGCACCAGAACGATACGTTTGTCCTTTTCATATTTCTGTCTCTTGACGAATGCGCCATTTTCAAGCTTATCCACGATATCAGTTGTAGTTGAATGCGCCAAATACAATCTGTTCGACAACTCACCTATCGTAATGCCGACCTTATCATCCACCCATTGAAGCGCCACGAACTGCAGTGGCGAAATCTCATACTCTTTAAGTATTTCCCTGCCATGGCTTTTCACATGAACAGATATGTATCTGATTGACTTTTCTATGGAGATGATTGCTTCCTTATCACTCATTATCCACAGTCCTTCCCGCTGATTTATTTCATTATATCGTAATTGAAAATAAAAAAATAGGAAGAGCACTGCTCCTCCTATTTCAATATTATTCTACTTCATGGTCGCTTCCGAAGAAGGATTTGAACATATGGAAGTTTGTTTCCCGCTGCATTGCCGCGATTGATGTAGTCAATGGAATACCTTTCGGGCATGCTTTGACACAGTTCTGCGCCATACCGCACTCGGCAACTCCACCTACGCCCATCAATGCATCCAGCCGCTCATTCTTGTTCATGCTCCCTGTCGGGTGGAGGTTGAACAGTCTGACTTGGCTGATTGGGGCAGCACCCATGAATTGGGAGCTGTCATTGACGTTAGGACATACTTCCAGGCATACGCCGCATGTCATACATTTTGACAGTTCATACGCAGTCTGACGTTTCTTTTCAGGCATGCGTGGTCCAGGACCAAGATCATATGTTCCATCGATTGGAACCCACGCCTTGACACGTTTCAGACTATCGAACATGAATGATCGATCGACCTGCAAGTCTTTGACAACCGGGAATGTGGACATTGGTTCAAGCTTGATCGGCTGATCCAACTGATCGACCAATGCAGTACAAGATTGGCGTGCACCACCATTGATGACCATTGAACAGGCGCCACATACTTCCTCAAGACAGTTCATATCCCAAGTGACAGGAGTGGTACGCTCACCTTTAACATTAACAGGGTTCCGCTGGATTTCCATCAGAGCACTTATGACGTTCATATTCTCACGGTAAGGTACTTCAAACTCTTCCCAATACGATTGGGATTCTTTGTTTTCCTGACGTTTTATTGAAAATTTTATCTTTTTCTCACTCATCTATCTCCGCACTCCTTTCTAGCTTTTTTTAGTATAATCCCTCTTACGCGGTGGGATCAGACTGACATCCACTTCTTCATACTCGAATCGAGGTGCTTCTTTCGGGCCTTCGAAGTATGCCTTAGTCGTCTTCAACCATTCTTCATCATTACGTTCTGGGAATTCAGGTTTGTAATGCGCACCGCGTGATTCGTTTCTGTTGTATGCACCGATCGTGATGACACGTGCAAGTACCAACATGTTCCATAATTGGCGCGTGAAGAAGGCAGCTTGGTTGCTCCATTTCTTCGTATCATTGATGTTTATGCGCTGATAGCGTTCCATAAGCTCAACGATCTTTTTATCCGTTTCGAGGAGTTTATCGTTGTGGCGGACAACTGTTACATTATCCGTCATGAGTTCACCGAGTTCCTTATGGATGACATAAGCGTTTTCATCGCCGTCCATGCTCATGATGGCGTCAAAATTCTCTTGTGCCATATTGACATATTTCTCATAGAGGGAATCATCAAGATCTTCATATGTGGTGTCAAGACCTCTGACGTATTCTATCGCATTAGGTCCGGCTACTGTTCCGCCGTATATTGCCGACAGAAGGGAATTCGCTCCGAGCCTATTGCCGCCATGCTGGGAATAATCACATTCTCCTGCAGCGAAGAGTCCAGGGATATTCGTCATCTGGTCGTAGTCAACATACAGGCCACCCATTGAGTAGTGGACTGCCGGGAATATTTTCATCGGCACTTTACGCGGGTCATCACCCGTGAATTTCTCATAAATTTCTATGATTCCGCCCAATTTAACATCGAGCTCGTGTGGATCTTTATGTGATAAGTCGAGGTACACCATGTTTTCGCCATTGATGCCGAGCTTCTGGTTGACGCACACATCGAAGATTTCACGTGTGGCGACATCCCTTGGCACAAGGTTTCCGTAATCTGGATACTTCTCTTCCAAGAAGTACCAAGGTTTGCCATCTTTATAAGTCCAGATGCGTCCCCCTTCTCCCCTGGCCGACTCACTCATCAACCTGAGCTTATCATCTCCAGGTATTGCGGTCGGGTGGATCTGGATGAACTCGCCATTTGCATATACTGCACCTTGCTGATAAACGACTGAAGCTGCAGAACCAGTGTTGATCATGGAGTTCGTCGATTTTCCAAAGATGATTCCAGGGCCACCTGTCGCCATTATGACTGCATCAGACTTGAATGTCTGAATTTCTGCACTCGTTATCTGCTGTGCAGTAATGCCACGCGCACGTCCTTCATCGTCAAGGACGACTCCAAGAAATTCCCAGCCTTCGTATTTATTGACGAGGCCATCTACTTCAAACTTCCTGACCTGCTCATCCAGGGCGTACAGCAACTGTTGTCCAGTCGTTGCACCGGCATAAGCCGTCCTGTGGTGAAGTGTACCACCGAAGCGTCGGAAATCAAGTAATCCTTCGTTTGTCCTGTTGAACATGACCCCCATGCGGTCCAGCAGATGGATTATATCCGGCGCTGCATCAGTCATCGCCTTGACTGGTGGTTGGTTGGCCAGGAAGTCTCCACCGTACACTGTGTCATCAAAGTGGATCGCTGGAGAGTCGCCTTCACCCTTGGTGTTGACTGCCCCATTGATGCCACCTTGGGCACATACGGAGTGAGAACGTTTCACTGGCACTATAGAAAACAGGTCTACTTCAGCTCCTGTTTCAGCCGCTTTGATCGTTGCCATAAGACCGGCGAGCCCGCCCCGACAACGATAATTTTGTCATTAGCCATTCTGTCCACTCCTTAATTAGATAAATGCCAATATTGCTTGAATGCCGATGAAGCTGACCACTACAAAGATGACCGCTGATACATAGCTCATCATGCGCTGTGATCTATCAGATTGTGTGAAGCCCCATGTAATCATGAATGCCCACAGGCCATTGGCGAAGTGATATACAGTCGCAATGATTCCGACGATATAGAACACCAACCATGCTGGGTTGTTTACAATCTGATGTACCAGGTCAAAATTGACCTCCGCTCCAAAGAACACCTGCACCCTTGTCTGGAACACGTGGATTGCGATGAAGATGAATGCAATCACACCACTGATTCTCTGAAGTGCAAACAGCCAGTTTCTGTATGTACTGTGGAAACCATAGCCTTTTCCGCCTATATTATACTTCGCAGTGAACGCGATGTAGATGCCGTAGACGCCATGAAACAGAATCGGAAGATAGATTACGAAAATCTCCAAAAACAGAACAAAAGGCAGACTTGCCATGAATCCGGCTGCAGTATTGAACGCTTCTTCACTACGTGTTGCAAAGTGGTTGACGACCAAGTGCTGAATAAGAAATACACCCAGCGGAATTACACCCAGCAACGAATGAAGCCGCCTGATCGCAAAACTTGAATCTTGTTTTGACACTCGAATTCCCCCCTAACTCTCCAATGAAATAAGTTTATACACACACCATTTTACTCCCAAGAATTATATAAATCAAGGCGACTTGACGTGTTGCATAAAAAAGATCATGCCCATTCGAGTGCTGCTGTTCAGTCTTTCAATGTTTCCAAAATGCGTTTTGCGATCGGCGCAGGTATGCCTATCTCGGTAAAGTCTGCCACTTCCTTCTCACTCATGCGTTTGATTGAACCGAAGTGGCTCAGTAATTTCTGTTTGCGTTTTGGCCCCACACCTTCAATACCATCCAATCGGGAGGTCACGGATGTCTTCCTTCTTGTATTGCGGTGGAAGCTGATTGCGAACCTGTGCACCTCGTCTTGTATCCTTTGCAGAAGGTAGAATTCCTGTGAATTCTTTTTAAGCGGTATGATTGATGCATCATCGCCGTAGAGGAGTTCAGCCGTCTTATGTTTGTCATTTTTGGCCAACCCCGCTACAGGGATATCCAAAGACAATTCATCGAGGAGTACGGATTTGACGGTATTCATGTGACCCACGCCGCCATCTACAATAAGTAGATCAGGCAATGGTAACCCTTCTCTAAGAACACGTGTGTAGCGTCTTCTGACTGCTTCAGCCATGGAAGCATAGTCATCCGGCTGGGTGACGGTCCTTATTTTATATTTCCGGTAATCCTTCTTGCTCGGCTTCCCATCGACAAAGGCCACCATGACGCTGACCGGGTCGACACCTTGTATATTCGAGTTGTCGAAGGCTTCTATGCGCACAGGCGTTTCGATATTGAGCGCTTCCCAAGTTTCTCTATCGCCTTTACGGTTCTGGCCTCATCTTTTTCAATCATCTCGAATTTATTGCTGAGCGCTATCTCGGCATTCTTCGTTGCAAGATCGACCATTTCGCGCTTTTGACCCCGTTTGGGCTGTATGACACTGACAGGCAGATACTCTGCAATGACTTCATGCTCCAGATGACTCGGTATATGGACTTCTTTTGGCAACAGATTGGATTTCACATCATAGAATTGGGCAATGTACCTGAAAAATTCTTCCTGCGGCTCATCATTTATTGCGAACATATCTGCCTTCTTCTCAATGAGGTTGCCATTTCTTATCAATAATACTGATACTGCCATCCACCCTTTGGATATGCTGTAACCGAAGCAGTCGCGTGCAGTCATGTCCTTGGTCATCATCTTCTGCTTGTTCATTGTAGCCTCTATATGACCAAGCAGATCCCTGTATTCCTTGGCCTGTTCAAACTCCAGGTCTTCGGAAGCTTTCTGCATCTTATCCTTCAATTCGTCCGTTATCTGTTTGGTGTCTCCATTAAGGAAGCGGGTTATGCCATCAATCATCTCTTTATATTGGTCCTGACTGACCTCATATACACAAGGCCCGAGGCATTGGTCGATGTGATAATAAAGGCACAGTCGATCCGGCATCGTATTGCATTTCCTGAGCGGGTATATCCTGTCGAGCAGTTTTTTTGTCTCGTGTGCACTGTAGGCATTGGGATATGGCCCGAAATAGGTGCCGGAAGATGGCTTGACTGTACGGGTGACGATAAGTTTAGGGTGTCTCTCCTTTGTGATTTTGATAAAGGGATAACTCTTATCATCTTTCAGGAGTATGTTGAACCTTGGGTAATGCTTCTTGATGAGGTTGAGTTCAAGCAGCAGTGATTCGACTTCGGAATTGGTTACTATGAAATCGAAGTCTTCGATTTCTTTTACAAGACGCATCGTTTTCTCATCATGGGCCCCGGAAAAATAGGATTTGACCCTATTGCGGAGATTTTTCGCCTTACCGACGTAGATCACGATGCCATGACGGTCTTTCATCAAATAGCAGCCTGGTTCAGTCGGCAGGACGGATAATTTCAATTTAAGTTCTTCCATAATCATCCCTCATATTGAATTAAATGATAAAAAAGCCGCCTCAGAGGGCGGCTCATTCATTATGCGTGTTTTTCAATAAGTGCTACAAGCTGTTCTTTTGGTTGGAAGCCAACGACTTTATCTACAGGCTCCCCATCTTTGAACAGGATGAGCGTCGGAATGCTCATAACTTCATATTCACTTGCTGTAGCCTGGTTATCATCAACATTAAGTTTGGCGATGTCTGCTTTACCATCCACTTCTTGGGCTACTTCTTCGAGTACAGGTGCAATCATTTTACAAGGTCCGCACCATGGTGCCCAGAAATCCACCAATTTGACGCCGCTGTTTACTTCTTGTTTGAAATTCTGGTCATTCACTTCGATTATTGCCATTTGAAATTCCTCCAATAAGTTGAATTATGAGTTGATTATATCATGCACGTTAAGCATGCTCAATTTTACTGCCTATGCCAAAAAAGCTAAGTAGACGATGCCACCCAAAAACATGATGACACCAATTACAATCAGCACTTTGGCGAGTTTATACATATCAAAATTATCCATCAGACCACCTACTTCATCTCAACGATCGTTACACCGAAGCCACCCTCACCAGGCATGCCGCCTCTAAAGGATTTCACTTTAGAATGGGATTTCAGGAACTGCTGTACGCCTTTTTGGAGCGCACCGGTCCCCTTCCCATGAATGATTTCAACTTCATTGTAATTGGAGAGCAGGACCTGGTCAAGATAACGATCAAGTTTCTGGAGTGCTTCTTCATAGCGCTCTCCCCTCAGGTCAAGCTCCCTCTTCACTGGTGTTTTCCCTACCCGGCGTGATACGGTCCGCTGCTGTTGCTTTTCTTTCTTCCTCTTCTTGACCTCGTCGAGGCCTACCTTCATTTTGATGATGCCCATCTGTACAGTGACGGAGTCGTCATCCACTTCAAGCACTTCACCCTTTTGGCCATAGGACAAGACATCCACTTCATCTCCGCGTTCAATGCGCTCTTTTTCCTTAGCGCGCTCTTTTTTACGGATATCTTCTTGATGATAACTATCAGATAACTGTTTTTTCTGCTCTATCATTTCATGTTCCTGTATATCCGCGCCGCGTTGCTTCATGTTCTCAAGAGTTTGGATGACAGTCTCTGCGCGCGCTTCTGCCTGCTTGATGATGCGGTTGGCTGATTCGCGCGCCTCTTTTCTGATTTTTTCTTTATACTCTTCATGACTTTCCATATACGCATCCAGTTCAGCATGGAGCTGTTCTGTTTCCTTCAGAAGACGCGCTGTCTCTTCTTCATTTGCCCTGGCGGTCTTCGTGTGCCTCTCAAGTGCTGTAATCATTTCATTGACATCTTCCGAGTCACGTCCAGCAAGGGAACGTGCCCGCTCAATGACACTCTCTTCCAATCCGAGTTTATTGGATATTTCAAAAGCATTGGACTTGCCGGGGATTCCCATAAGAAGGCGATATGTCGGGGAGAGCGTCTCCACATCGAACTCGACACTCGCATTAATGGTGTCTTCCCGTGTATAGCTGAATGATTTCAATTGAGGATAGTGCGTTGTCGCTACTATGGTCGACTGCTTTGAAAGCAGATATTCTAAGATGCTGATGGCCAGGGCTGCCCCTTCTTCAGGATCTGTGCCCGCCCCCAATTCATCAAGGACTACAAGACTCTCCTCATCCGCTTCTTCGAGTATCCCGGTGATATTCGTCATATGACTTGAAAACGTCGAAAGAGACTGTTCGATGGATTGCTCATCCCCGATATCACTGAATACCTTACGGAACAGCTTTAGACGGCTGCCGTCCCTCGCTGGTATGGGTATGCCGGACTGGGCCATAAGCACGCTCAGACCAAGCGTCTTCAGTGTGACTGTCTTACCGCCGGTATTCGGTCCCGTTATGATCACAGCACGCGTTTCATCATCCATTATGATATCATTCTTCACCACTTCATCTGCCGGGATGGACGGATGGAATGCTGCGGGCAGATAAATACCACCCTCAGTCATGATATCAGGTTTTGTACCATTGATGCTTTTACCGTAACGCGCTTTGGCGAATACCAGATCAATATGGTGGAGTGCATCATCGGTCATGGATAATTCACTGCTGACTGTTGCGACTTCAGCAGACAATGCATAGAGGATACGTTCCACTTCAGATTGCTCCTCATCCTTCAAGTGCTGGATCTGGTTTGTCATCTGAACGACAAGCATGGGCTCCATATAGACAGTTTGGCCACTCGCTGATATATCATGCACGATGCCATTGAAATCACCTTGATGTTCAACCTTTACGGGTACGACATACCGGTTGTTGCGCATTGTGATGAGGTTATCCGATAACTTCTTCTGATTGTTGCCGCGAACGATATCATTTAGGCGTTCTCTTATTTTGCCTTCTTCTGCCTTGATTTTGCGGCGGATTCTAAGAAGGGCTTCCGACGCATGATCCAAAACCTGGTGGGCATCACAGGTCTCAGAAATTCTACGGTATAGGAAATGGATATCGGGAAGGCCGTTGATATAAAGGGGCAGATGCATAAGATTGATTTCATCCGCTTCAAACTCATCGAACACGCCTTCAAGCGTATGTTTACGGTTCAGCATCATCCGGATTTCATTCAATTCTGCGACGCCGAGCATGCTGCCTATCTCCGCACGCTTCAGATGACGTTTGATATCAGTGATGCCTGAAAGTTCTACTGCCCGATACCTCAGCATCGTGGACGCATCATCAACCTCATCGATCATCTGACGGACGACTTCTATATCGGTGGATATGATATCCTCACTGATGGCCTGCTTTGTCTTCTCACTCTCGGCCAGATTCCCCAACTCAGCGAGTATTTTATCGAACTCTAAAGTTTTTATTGTTCTTTCATTCATTTTAAAACCTCTGTTTTCCATTTTTGATCCATTCCCTGAATTTTTCCCTTGTGAACGTATTGATCACCTGGTCTTTTTTCACCAGACCTTTTTGCAGTGTAGCGACCCCGTATTCCATAAAATCCAAGTGATCTGTATGGTGGGCGTCTGTGTTGACCGTCAACATCAGGCTGGAATGGCGTATCACATCGGAAGATAGGTCCAAGCGTCTTGGGTTCGCGTTCACTTCGAGCACTGTCCCCGTTTCTTTTGCCTTTTTGATCAACCGTTCCATATTAACGGCATAACCGTCTCTTTTTCCAATGAGTCGTCCAGTGGGATGGGCGATATGTCTGACGTATGGGTTATCACACGCTGCTTCCAGACGCTTCATGATTTGTTCTTCAGTCTGTTGGAAACTGGAATGGATGGCAGCGATGACATAATCCAATTCACCGAGTATATCATCATCAAAGTCCAGGCTGCCATCTTTTAATATATCCATCTCGGTGCCGGTGTAAATATCTATTTCCGGATATTTCGGCCGCAAGCTTTTCACTTCCTCAATCTGCTGCCTAAGTCTTTTCTCATCCAGCCCATTTGCAACTTTAAGGCTCTTCGAATGATCTGTGATGACCATGTATTCGTATCCCTTTTCAATGCACGCTTCGATCATTTCAGAAATCGAATGGGCGCCATCACTGTAGACGGTGTGCATATGCAAGTCACTTCGAATGTCTTCTGGAGCTACAATTTCACTCACATCCATATCCACCTCTTCTCCTGACTCGCGCATCGCAGGAGGGATATAGGGCAGATTGAAATGATCGAAAAGGTCTTCTTCGGAAGAGAATGTAAGCATCTCACCGTCCTTTTCAATGCCGTACTCACTGATTTTCTCACCCCGTGATTTGGCGTTCTGCCTCATTCTTACGTTGTGTGCCTTGGAACCGGTGAAATGGTGAAGTGTAGTATGGTACGCACCAGGTGTTGTGAAACGGATATCGACATTGATCTGATCGAAGTTGTATTCGGCAACTACGGACAGCTTACGCTCACCCCTGGCAACCACCTCTTTTATGAGCGGCAGTTCCAAAAACGTTTCCGTAACCTGCTGCAAGTCGTCTGCTTCCACGATAAAATCCAAGTCCTTGCTCATTTCCTTATAACGGCGCGCACTGCCGGCGACATCAAACCGCTTGACCCCTTCCAATTCCTTTAATGCATCCGTAATCATCGCTTTAAATTTCTGAATCGTTTCGATTGGATGGCGTTCAGGACGCGTAAGCAAGTCATCGATTCCTTTGATGATGTTTTCTTCAGTCTTTTTCCCAAAACCGCTCAACGCGCTAACGTTGCCAGCCTCGCATTCCGCCCTCAACCCTTCCAAAGTAGTGACGCCAAGCTCCTTATGCAGTTTCGCCACTTTCTTAGCGCCGAGTGTCGGGAGATGCAGCAGCTGGATCAGTGACGCCGGGACAGTCGCCTTCAGATCTTCGAGCGTAGTGGAACGGCCGGTATTCACATACTCTTCAATAACTTCATTGACCCCTTTACCTATACCTTTCAGCTCTGAGAAGTCTTCGATTTCAGAAAGTGTCCTTGGATCTCGCTCTATAGTACTTGCAGCCTTGCGGTAAGCAGAGACCTTAAATGGGTTTTCCAGTGCTAATTCCATGTAGGTCCCTATGGTCTCAAGCAGATTGATTATGTCCTTCTTAGTCATGTCTACCTCCTAAAAAAGAGCCATATTCCTATGACTCACTCTGTAACCATTCTATGAATTTTTCGGAAAGGATGAATGTGTTGTCCAGCAGGAATTGAGCCAAACCGGATTCCCCTACCATCGTTTCGATGAAATCGAGCGGCACTAAGGCGATCATCGTCAAGAAAACCGCCAGTATATAGACCATTTCTATAAGGCCGAGCAAAGTGCCCACTATATCACCAACTATACCGAATACACTAATCTGTTGCAGGTAATCGAATGCGCTGACGATAAGTTGGATGATGATTTTGGAGATGATGAAGATGATGAAAAAAGCGGTCATATTATAAAACGCATGTTCAGCATTCGCCAATTCCGGCATGAGGGGATTGGTAAGCGTGTCGGAAGTTGAAGGATAGGGCATCACCATATCGAAGCGTGCAGCCAGCCTCTCATAGTTTTTAGCGGAGATGATGATGGCAGAGAGCGTTCCAATCAAGTGGAGCAGTTGGAGGACCATTCCTCTTCTGTATCCTATCACCATTCCTGCAATCAGAAGTATCAGCAGTATGAGTGTCATGATATCATTTACCCTGCTCTTCCATCTCTTCTATTAACGCCTGGTGCTTCTCAAGCAATTTGACATACTCATCCATGACATTCACTGCTGTGAGCACTGCCTTTCGCGTTGTATCCAAACCTGCATTCTTCGCTCCAATTTCCTGGATCTTCTCATCGACGAGCCTCGCTACATAACGAATATGCTGAGGGTCCTCTTCCCCAACTAAAGTATATTGTTGATCATTGATTTCGACAGCAATGCGGTTTTTATATTCTGCCATCTGACATTGCCTCCCCGTAAAAATTTCGGTTCCCATATGTTATCATTAATTTATTATACTTATGTAATCAATCTTATACAAGTATATGCATAAGAAAAAACATAAAGGTAGGATAGCCATGAACTATGACACTATGAATACGATCGGCAGCGATGAAGCAGGGGTCGGCGACTACTTTGGACCGATGACAGTCTGCGCAGCCTATGTTCCGAAGGATAAAGTCGCACTCCTCAAAGAACTTGGCGTAAGGGACTCCAAGAACTTAAGCAACAGCACAGTCAGGAAAATCGCAGGCGACATCATACATATCGTCCCGTACTCCCTTGTAATACTCGATAACCCTTCCTACAATGAAAAGATTGATCAGGGATGGAACATAGTCAAACTCAAGGCAGTGCTCCACGACCACTGCATCAGAAATGTCCATGAAAAAATGACGGATGACTGGAAGGAGGCATTGGAAGCCATTGTAATCGACCAGTTCACATCTGAAAATGCATATCGGAAATACGTCCCCACCCTTTCCATGAAGATTTGATATACCAGGAAACAAAAGCGGAATCCAAATCCATCGCGGTAGCCTGTGCAAGCATACTGGCACGCAGCAAATACTTGGAACAGATGGAGAACCTGAACCGTAACCTAAAAGCAGAGGTGCCGCGCGGTGCAAGCAACAAAACCGATGTCTTCGCTGCCAAGCTTGCAAAGAAGCATGGCTTGGAGTACCTTGATGCCATCACTAAAAAACACTTCAAATCACGTCAAAAAGTCATCGGCCTGATGAACAGCAGAAATCATGGCTGACGGTATTATTTGTATGGTGCACTTCAAAAGAGTAAAGATGCCTATGGCGACATCGTCCGCCATAGGCATCTTCATTTATCATCTGATATGTGCACCTTGTGCTTCCAGTGCCTGTACAACCGGGTTGTAGGATGCTTCCACTTCCGCATCGGTCAGTGTTTCCTCTTTATTCAGGTAAACGAGTCTCAAGGCGATTGATTTATTCCCCGCCTCCAGGCGCTCACCTTCATACACGTCAAAGACAAAGACATCATTAAGGTATTTTCCAGCTGTTTTCCGGACTGTCTCAACCAAGTCTCCAGCATGTGTCTCAGAAGGGACCACCAGCGCGATGTCCCGTGTAATGGACGGATACTTCGACAACTGCTGATAGATGATCTCCCCTTGTGCCTTCTCAAGCAATTCACCCATGCTGATTTCAAATACTGCAGCACCATCCAAATCATTCTCATTTGCATACGCAGGGTGGACTTCACCTACGAATCCGATGACAGTATCATTCTCGAGAATGATGTCTGCTGTTCTGCCGGGATGCATCTCGCTCAATCGGGAAGACGGTCGATAGGTGATATGTGCAGACATGCCGAGTTTCTCAAACACCGTCTCCACGATGCCTTTGGCTGCATAGAAATCTGCAGGCACTTTGACACCGAGCCAATCTGTACGGTGCATATCACCCGTCACTATACCAGCAAGCATTTCTTTTTCCAACGGGAGTTCCGCTTCTCCGCGCGGGATGAATATTCTGCCCATTTCATACAGTTGGACGTCTTTTTGTTGGCGGTTGCTGTTATATACCGCATTATCAATGAGATGAGGCACCAGACTGGTGCGCAGCACCGCGTGGTCTTCACTCATCGGCATCAGAAGATCCAATGTTTCGTTGACTTCCGTAAATTGTCCGGCTTGACTACGGCTTGTCAACGCATAGTTGACCGCCTGCGATAAGCCAAGCGATTCCAGTTGGTGTCTTATGATCCGGACCTTTTCTGGACATCCGTCAATTGCCCTGGAGTAATCTTCGAATACTGGGGAGCGAGCTCGGCAAAGCATCATAACCGTATATTCTTGCAATTTCCTCTGTGATGTCTGCTTTAATCTTCAAGTCATCGCGCCTTGACGGTATCGACACCGTCAACACCCCTTCTTTTTCCGAAGCAACAAGCCCCAGCTTACCTAGGACATCGGTAATCTCTTTGACGGTCAGATCCATGCCTAACCGATTATTGATGTAGTCCCCTGTAATTTCTATCGTGGAATCTTCTACATCCAGTTCACCTGCCGAGATGACTTGTGACGTCACTTTACCGCCTGCATATTTCTGCAGGAGATAAGCTGCGCGGTCGAGTGCCTTCAGTACAAATTCATGGGAAACACTCTTTTCGAAACGCGATGATGCTTCACTGCGCAAGTTCAGACGATTACTTGTCTTGCGCACGGAAAATGCATCAAAGACTGCCGATTCGATGACGACGTCGGTCGTGTTCTCTGTGACTTCAGAAAATGCGCCACCCATGACACCGGCCAGGGCAATCGGCTCATTGCCGTTGGTTACAACGATATCACTCTGCTTGAGGGTCTGTTCCTTACCATCCAGTGTCGTCATCTTTTCGTTTTCCTTGGCGTAGCGCGTCACAATCTTATCCGAGCCAATCTGCTGACGATCGAACATATGCAATGGCTGTCCGAATTCAAGCAGCACATAGTTGGATATGTCGACGATATTGTTGATCGGACGGAAACCTGCCTTGATCAGACGTATCTGCATCCAGACGGGTGAGGGATAAACTTTGACGCCTTCAACCACCCGGGCTGCATAGTAAGGGACTGCCTGAACATCTTCATTATCGACGCTCAATTCGTCATCACCAAGATGCGCTTCATCAATATTGTATTCAGGGAGCGAAACATCCCCACCGAATAGAGCACGCGCTTCATAGGCAACACCTATCATGCTGAGGGCGTCTTTGCGGTTTGGGGTCAAGTCGAATTCCATGACCTGATCATCGAGACACAATGCCCGAAGCGCATCTTCGCCGGCAGTTTTCGCCTCTTTAAAAATGAAGATTCCATCACGATATTCCGACGGGACCTGATCTTCATTGATGCCAAGCTCCTCAAGCGAACATATCATTCCTTCCGAGACTTCACCGCGTAGTTTTGCCCGTTTGATCTTCACACCACCAGGGAGCCTGCCGCCGACTTTACAGACGATGACATAGGAATCGGCAACTACATTAGGCGCCCCGCATATTATCTGGTGGATCCCATCCCCTGTATCGACTTGACATACCTTAAGGCGATCTGCCTCAGGATGCTGCTCGACTGATTGGACATGGCCGACCACCAGATTTTTGATTTCTGCCGTATAATCCTTCAGTTCGTCGACTTCGATACCGCCGCGTGTAATCTTTTCAGCCAATTCTTCTGCAGGAACATCAAGTTGTATGAACTCCTGCAACCATTCCTTAGATACTTTCATTCTTTGCACCACCATCTTCTGTCACTTTGAACTGATTGATGAACCTCAAATCATTTGTATAGAAGTGTCTGATATCTTCTATACCGTGCTTCAGCATAGCTATCCTATCAGGCCCCATGCCAAAAGCGAAGCCCGAGTATTCATTGGAGTCAAAGCCAGCCATTTCAAGGACATTAGGATGAACCATCCCTGCCCCGAGTATTTCTATCCAACCAGTATACTTGCACACATTGCATCCGTCACCCTTGCATTTGAAGCAGGAGATATCGACTTCTACACTCGGTTCTGTAAATGGAAAATAACTTGGGCGAAGGCGTATTTCACGCTCTTCCCCAAAGATTTCCTTGGCAAAAAGCTCCAAAGTGCCCTTCAAATCACTCATATGAATATTCTTATCGACCACCAGGCCTTCAATCTGAGTAAATTGGTGACTATGCGTCGCGTCGTCACTATCCCGACGATAAACTTTCCCGGGACAGATTATCTTGACCGGGCCCTTTCCTGCCGGGATTCCATCGTGCGCGCCTGGACAGGTGAAGTATGTGTTCTGAGCAACATCTCCTCAGAAATATAGAAGCTATCCTGCATGTCGCGTGCAGGGTGTGATTTCGGCAAGTTGAGCGCTTCAAAATTATAATAGTCGGTTTCCACTTCATACCCTTCTGCAATTTCATAGCCGAGGCCTATGAAAAAATCCTCAATATTTTCTATGATCAAGCTGAGGGGGTGGGGGCTGCCCAAACTAAAATCGCGCCCCGGCAGTGTAACATCAATCGTCTCTCCCGCTAGTTTAGCTTCAAGCGCTTCAGCTTCAAGCGCTTGGGTCTTCTGTTCGATGATTTCTGTTATGTGGTTGCGTGTTTCATTCACTGCCGCTCCAAATTGAGGTCGCTCATCTTTGGACAAGTTCTTCATTTCCTTCATGAGTCCTGTCACTTTGCCTTTTTTACCTAAGTATTCCACTTTTAACTGCTGTAGACTCTTTAGATCTTCTATATGGGCCACAGCCTGATCAAATGATTCCTGGACTCGTCCTATTTCTGATGTATCCATCATTTCACTCCTAAAATATAATAAAAAACCCCGCCCTTCATCAAAGGACGGAGTTTCCGCGGTACCACCTGATTTTCTGCATGACAATACAGACGCTTATGGAAAGATAAGGGATTGACCCATTGCTCCATCTGCCAGGTGAACCCTGATCCCATCCGTACCCAGCATTCCAGTCCATGTGCTGCGCTCCCTGTTTCGGAATTATAGATCATTTATGTCCGGCTTCATCTGAAGCATCGTATTCATCTTATAAAATCATTATAAATCAAACTACCAAAAAATCAAGCTTTGAAATGATGCATAATAATGCTTCCGGCAACCGCCACGTTCAGACTTTCACTATCACCGGGCATATCTATCTTCAGTTTCTGGTCGACCAATGAAAGCACTTCTTCTGAAACGCCACGCCCTTCATTCCCAAGCACTACCATGATGGGCCCCTTAGGTGAGGCTGTCCCATCAAGCAGTACTGCACCGTCGATGGCAGTTCCCATCACAAAACCCTGGAATGCATTGACTGCAGCTGTGGGTTCTGCTGTCTCGAGACGGATATGGAAGAGGCTGCCTTGCGTACTCCTTAATACCTTATCGCTGAATGGATCCACCGTATCATAGGATAAAATGATGCGATTGAACCCAAAAGCATCCGCTGAACGAATCAACGTCCCCAAGTTGCCGGGGTCTTGTACACCATCAAGGAGCAGCGTATTACCCTCTCCCACTTCAGGGGCCACATAGGAGACAGCCGCCATGACCCCTGGCGGCGTATCCAGGGTGGATAAGGCTTTCATAACAGTCCGGCTGACAGTGAGCATCTCCGTGTCCTCAAGTATCGACAAAGCAAAATCGTATCCCTCCAGAAGTATCACAGTATGGAGTGTCTGGTGATATCTGACGGCTTCTTCAACCAGATGCTCCCCTTCAATCAGAAAACGCCCTTCCTTTTTGCGATATTTTTTCATCTGCAGTTTCTTGAGGTCCTTGATGCGCTTATTATCTTTTGAGCCGATGAATGTTGGTGCTACCAAATGATTTCCTCCACAGCGTCATCATTTAGCGACCGAACGATTTCGGTCACGAGACGGACCGCATTATTGTAGTCATTCCTGTTCAGAATCGAAACATTCGAATGCATATAGCGGAGCGGTACACCGATGGAGATTGACGGCACGCCTTCGTTGGATACATGGAATGCGCCTGAATCTGTGCCTCCGCCAGTAATCGCCGACCACTGAACTGGTATATCTTTTTCTTTGGCCAATTTCTCTACGTGGCGCCTGAAGCCGACATGGCCGATATTTGAACCGTCAAGCAGCAGAACAAGCGGGCCATCACCCATCTTTCCGGTGCCATCCTTTTCGCTCATACCTGGTGTATCCCAGGAAATGCCGACATCGACTGCGATCGCAAGGTCCGGCTTCACTTTGTTCGCTGCCACTTTGGCACCCCTCAGGCCAACTTCTTCCTGTACTGTGGCTCCGCTGACAACATTGATGTCCAGATCTTCATCCTTCAATGATTCCAGCACTTCAATGGCTACACCACAGCCGAACCGGTTATCCCATGCTTTTGCCAGCAGATAATCCTTGTTCGCCATTTCTGTGAATTCACAATGAGGTGTAATCATGTCCCCGACTTTGACTCCTGCTGATTCTGCTTCTTCCTTTGAAGCAACGCCGATGTCTATGAACATCTCTTTCATATCAACGGGTTTCTTTCTTGCTTCTGGAGATAATACATGAGGTGGTTTGGAACCGATGACCCCTGTCAGTACTCCCGTTTCAGTCACCACATTCATCCTTTGAGAAAGCATGACCTGGTTCCACCAGCCACCGATCGGTGTGAATTTGATGAAGCCACTATCATCTATCTGCGTCACCATGAAGCCGATTTCGTCGAGATGCCCACCAATAAGCAGTGTGCGTGAACCATTTTTGGCATTTCGTTTACCGAACAGTCCCCGAGGTTGTCTTGGATCAGCTCGTCACTGACTGGCTCCAAATATTTTTTCATGACGTTTTTAACATCATATTCAAAACCGGAGATGCCGTTTGCATCCGTTAGACTTTTCATCATTTCAAGTTGTTTATCCATAATCGGTCATCAATCTCCTTATAATTAATTGGTCGATTTCATTCTATCATAAATTATTTCACTTTTCGTAATATAAAACTTATTAATACACATTTAGCCTTTTAATTGTTATCATCAATAGGAGAAGCATAAAGCTTGTAGAAGGAGGCGTTATAGTGATCGATATAAAACTATCCAGAATTGAACGTACAGGAAAAGAATTGGACGTCCTAAAGAAGACATACGAAAGTGAAGAAGAAGCCATTGAAATCTATAATAAACTCACTGATGAATATGCAGAACAGACTTTGCCGTTCTTCGATGAAGATGAACCCCTCATCCGATTGGACATCATGCCGCAATCTGATGGGGATCGAGGGAATAAGGAACAGAAGGAATGCTATTTCGAGTACTCGGATGATCTGATGGATATACTCTATAAAAGAATATAGGCAACATATGTAAAATGGCCGCTCCTATTCGGAGCGGCCATTTTTTAAGCATTATTTATTCAAAGCATTTTTAGCTTGTGTAACGATTTCACCGAATGCTTTTTCATCTGAAATTGCGATTTCGGAAAGCATTTTACGGTTGATGTCGATACCTGCTGTCTTAAGTCCGTTCATCAGACGGCTGTAGCTCATTCCATGCTGACGTGCAGCTGCATTGATACGTGTAATCCACAATTTGCGGAAATCACGTTTAGTCTGACGGCGGTCGCGGTACGCATACTGGCCGGATTTGATTACCTGCTGTTTCGCTGTTCTATAAAGTGTGCTTTTCGCACCAAAATATCCTTTTGCCTGCTTCAGTACTTTTTTACGTCTTTTACGGGACGTTAAACCATTCTTGACACGTGCCATGTGTGCTCCTCCTTAATTCGATCGATTATTTTATATATGAAAGTAGCTTTTTGATGCGTTTTTGGTCTGCCTTAGCAACTAGCGTCGCCTTTCTCAAGTGACGTTTCTGCTTTGTAGTCTTGTTGGCGAACAGGTGTGATGTGAACGCACGATGACGTTTGAATTTACCTGTTCCAGTACGCTTGACGCGTTTAGCATAACCTTTGTGAGTTTTCATTTTCGGCATGAGACTAACCTCCGGATTATTATTTTTTGTCAGTGATCGGTGCGACCACCAGGAACATTGAACGACCTTCCATCTTAGGTCTTTGTTCAACTGTAGCAACTTCAGACAATTCATCTGCAAAGCGCTGGAGCACTTTACGGCCGATATCTTTATGCGTGATTGCGCGGCCGCGGAAGCGGATGGAAACTTTGACTTTATCTTCCTTCGCGAGGAATTTCTTCGCCTGTTTCAATTTAGTGTTGAAATCATGGTCCTCGATTGTTGGAGAAAGCCTGATCTCTTTAACATTGATCACTTTCTGCTTTTTACGCGCTTCTTTTTCTTTAATCTGCTGCTCATACTTGAATTTACCGTAATCCATGATGCGTGCAACAGGCGGTTTGGCATTAGGCGCGACCAATACTAAATCAAGTTCTACACGTTCAGCCATCTCTTGTGCTTCGCGGGTTGGTTTTACCCCAAGCTGTGAACCATCTTGTCCGATGAGACGAACTTCTCTGGCGCGAATCTTGTCATTGATTAATGTTTGATCTTTTGCTATCTTTGACACCTCCATATAGTTTGAAGACGAACAAAAAGGGCGGGCACATATATGCGCCCGCCAACCAGTAATGAGAAATTCTGGAGTGGTATTATACCAATCCGTCGTTATCTCACTGCATGACCCGGTCACTACCTCATAGGTGTTTGCGGGTGAGAAGCGGGAGCTTCTTCTTGTCCGTTCTTATCAACTCTTATAATTCTACAGTCTTTCCCAGACTTTGTCAAGCAGTTATTTTTTCAGCCTGATTTCATCAACAAGTTCCCAGATGAAGTCTTCCCTGTCGTAAGTGTTCTGGTCCTTCTCGCCATACTTTCTGACGTTCACCTGGTTCTCTTCGATTTCCTTATCCCCGATGACCACCTGGTAAGGCACCTTCCTCATCTGGGCTTCTCTGATTTTATACCCAAGCTTTTCATTCCTATCGTCGATGCTGACCCGCATGCCGTGGCTCTTCATTTCATCTTTGAGTGCACGGGCGTAATCATAGTGCAGATCAAGGTTGACCGGAATGATTTCCACTTGCTGTGGGGCGAGCCAGAAGTGGGAATGCCCCTTATACTCTTCGGTCAGGAAGGCAACGAAGCGTTCCATAGTAGAAACTACTCCGCGATGTATCACCACAGGACGGTGCAGTTCGCCGTCGCTCCCCGTATAGGTCAATTCGAACCGTTCCGGCAACAGGAAGTCCAACTGCACTGTCGATAAGGTTTCTTCTTTGCCGAGGGCAGTCTGTACTTGAACATCAAGCTTTGGCCCGTAGAAGGCCGCTTCCCCATCAGCCTCAGTGTACTCGAGTGCCATTTCATCCACTGCCTCTTTCAGCATCAGTTCAGCCTTATTCCACATTTCATCGTCATCGAAGTACTTTTCAGTATCTTCAGGGTCACGATAGCTCAGGCGGAATGAATAGTTCTCGAATCCAAAATCGTCATAGACATCGATTATCAGTTGGACGACACGTTTAAACTCTTCTTTTATCTGATCTGGCCTGACGAACACATGGGCATCATTCAATGTCATTCCCCTGACGCGTTGAAGTCCGCTCACAGCACCACTTGCTTCGTATCTGTGCATCGTGCCGAGCTCTGCAATCCGTATCGGCAGTTCCCTGTATGAGTGCTTGCTCGATTTGTAGATCATCATATGGTGCGGACAGTTCATCGGGCGCAACACCAACTCTTCCCCATTCATGTCCATCGTCGGGAACATGTCGTCCTGATAGTGTTCCCAGTGCCCACTTGTTTTATACAGGTCGACATTTGCCAGTACAGGTGTATAGACATGGTCGTAACCTAAAGCAACTTCTTTATCGACGATGTACCGTTCGATTTCACGTCTGATTGTTGCACCGTTGGGCAGCCACAATGGCAAGCCTGCACCCACCAGCTGGTTGTTTTGGAATAATTCCATGTCCTTGCCAATTTTTCTGTGGTCACGTTCCTTACGTTCTTCCAATAGGTTCAAGTAGGATTTCAGATCCTTCTTATCAAAGAATGCAGTGCCGTATATGCGCTGCAGCATCTTGTTATCGCTGTCCCCGCCAATAGGCACCAGCTGTAGATAGGAGTTTGAAGGTTTTTATTTTTGATGTGGACGGAACATGCACACCACGGCACAGGTCTGTAAACTCCCCTTGGGAATAGACTGTTACGGTTTCATCGTCAGGAATCGCCTCGATGAGCTCCTGCTTATAGGGATCATCCTTGAATAATTCCTGCGCTTCACCCCTTGTCAGTTCCTTCCGCTCTATTTCCACATTTTCATCTACAATGCGCTGCATCTCTTTCTCTATTTTGTCAAAGTCATCCGAGGAAATATTCTCTTCGGTATCAAAGTCATAATAGAAGCCTTCTTCGATTACAGGGCCAACACCGAACTTCACATCGCCGTAAAGGCGTTTCAGCGCTTGCGCCATAAGATGCGCTGTAGAGTGGCGCAGCACTTCAAGGCCCTCTTCGTCCTTATTGGTGATGAGCTGGAGGTCAGCATCCCCATTAATCGGTCTTCGTAGATCATACATTTCCCCATTCACCTTTGCGGCAACGGCCGCTTTCTTCAGGCCTGGGCTTATGGATTGTGCAATTTCTTCCGGGGTTACACCCGACTGTAAATTTTGGACATTGCCATCTGGAAATTTTATTTCTATCTGCGTCATGTTTTCCATCCTTTCATCATCATAGTCTCACCAAAAAAATCGTCCCTCTACTAAATAGAGGGACGATTGACACCGCGGTACCACCCTGATTCACGAGATATAACCCGCCTTCAGCCGGAGATAACGGTCCGTGCCGTCCGGGTTTTAGCCCGGCATATATCAAGGGAGTATCTCAATCGTTTCATTATGCATGTTTCAGCACTTCATGCACTCTCTTTGAATGAATACGAAAAAGCATTGTCCTTGGCGTTTAACTGATGGAATTATATATTGATTATACTGAAGGCCGATTCAATTATCAAGCATCAACCGTTTCTGTAGTTTCTGCCTTCGAGCTGTACTTCCTCACATAATGAGCGCAACCGCTCCGTCATCCTTCGGGCTTTAGTCTCCTCCACACCGTTTTCCTTCGTCCGACTATAACGGTACTCCAGTTCTTCTATCGAATAATTTGAGCTGATGAACGTCGGGAGACCTTCGACCATGCGATAGTGGAGCAGGCTCGTAATGACTTCATCCCTCACCCAAGGGGTTACATCTTCGGCTCCAAGGTCATCAAGCATCAGCACTTGAGCCGTTTTCAGCGTCTTAAACTTGATATCTGTCGTCCCATCTTTGAAACCTGATTTGAGATCCCGGATGATTTCAGGTACATAGGCGATTATCGAAGAGACCGACTGTTCCTTCAATTCATTGGCGATGCACCCTAGCATATAGGATTTGCCGATGCCGAAACTACCATGTATATAAAGTCCTTTCGTCTTTTCTCCATCGATTATCTTCTTGCTTGCTGAAATTGCCTTTTTAATGATTTCCTGCCTGTTGGAGTTCCCATCAGAAAAACCGTATCGAATGTCGCATCTTTAACATCTTTAGGGATATGATAGGATTCGATCATCTTCTCCTTTTCCCGGAAGCGGTCTTCTTTGATTTTTGTAGGACAAGGGGAATAGATTACATGTATCCGCCCATCCCTTACATCTATCGAAGGCACATAACCTTGTGGATGATTCACACACCCACTCAGCGAGTCACATTTCTCACAGGCTAAAGATTGTTCGGCGTAGCGTTTCAATTGAAGCAGATCATTTTTAATCATTGAACGCGTAATCTCATGCTCGCTGTTTTCGATCAATTCTATAATGCGCGGATGCTTGATGAGCGATTCATAAAGGCGTTCATTATTCTCCTGCAGTTTCTTTGAGTTTTTTAAAAATTGGTTTATGGGTTCCATTAAGATCACCTAGATTTTCTGAATTCATCTATCATTCTTTGTAGCTCGGGATCATCTTTTGCTGTCTTTTGGACAGATGACGCTTTTTTCCCGTTATCGTTTTGCACGTCGCTCTTCTGTTTAGCGGATGATTTATCCATCCATGCAGGTTTCTTTTCACCTTGGCGTTCTTTGCGCCCGCCTTTTTTCGAGTTGCGTTGCTTTCTGTATTCCATTATCGATTCATAAGCTTCCTTAGCCGAACGTATCCCCTTCTCCTCCCAGTCCCTTGCAATTTTCATTGTATACGGGTAGTTCAGGTCCCCGCCCTTCTGCTGATAAACATACTCAAGAAGTAGGTTTATGACACCGCCTGGCAGACTTGTACGGGCGATTATGTCGGTGACGAGCTTCACATCATTGTCGCTTGGCCGCTGGCCGCGTATATCATTCAGCCGGTCTAAGGGGTTAATGGTTTCGAGCTGTTCTATATATGATTCCTTACCGGTGTTATCTTCAACCGCCTGTTGCGCCGGACCATCAAATTTAGGAACCTTGCCCTTGTTCTCTTTCTGATAGTATTTCCTCGCTTCATACTTCAACTGTTCTTTATCTATTCCTGCATATTGTGTTGTAGATGATAACAGTATCTGTTTTATGTCATAGGCATTAAAATTGAAAAGGATACTCAATTTGACTATAAGCATGCGTATTTCCTTCGTGAAGAACGCACGGTCGATGCGTGTCCCTTTCAGATGTGTAAATAGCACATCAAAGTCAAAATCCTCGAGGTCGACTTTTGGCCCGAGAGATTCGTTTTCCTTCCTGAATGTTTCAGTAGGTACTTTAAAGCCCTCACCACTACCTGTGTGGAACACTTCAGTGAATTTGCGCGTTACTTCAGTGAAGTTTTCTGGCATCGGTGGATATTGGAGTCGATCCTTCTTTTTATTGAAGGCCACAGCGCCCACTTGGCCATAGAGATAGAGGCTAAGCATTGGATCTTTGAAGAAGGCATCTGGTGTAAGCGGCAGCAACAGCTCGTATATGAAGCGATCTTCATGGGCGTTGTTGGACACATATGTGCGGATAAGCCCCATCGCTTCAAGCTTCTCGAGTATGCTTGAGAAGCTTGAAAGCGGCATGTTCAATTCATCCATTATCTCTCTGTGGAGCCTGGTTTCAAGTTTGCTGTAATGGTTTGAAGATTCCTGAAGGTAGATATATGACATGGTCGCTTCCTGTCCAATCAGGGGAGATACAGTTCATTTATGATATTCAGATGGGACTTTTCGAACGGTGACGGCATATAAACGATGAACTCGGTATTTGGTTTCAGCCTTTCATTGAAGTTCATTATCGTCACTGCCTTTAGCCAGATGCTTCAAGGTCTCCATGAGCTGGTCGATGTCCTTGAACTCCTTATAGACCGAAGCGAACCTTACATATGCCACTTGATCCAAGGTGATCAACGCTTTCATGACATGTTCTCCGATATCATTGCTCGAAACTTCCGATTTGTTCAAATTCCTGAGGTCCGACTCTATCTGGGCTGCTGTCTTCTCCAACGTCTCATAAGGGATTGGACGCTTTTCACATGCGCGGAGCAATCCATCCATCAGTTTCTCCCGGCTGAAGACTTCCCTGTTTCCATCTTTTTTGACTACGACCAGCGGTGATAATTCCATACGTTCAAACGTCGTGAACCTAAAACCGCACTCTTCGCATTCCCTACGCCGGCGTATCGCAGACAGTTCATCGGTATGCCTGGAATCGACCACTCTCGAACTTGTATGATGACAATTCGGGCATTTCACTATGACCACCTCTTCCTACCCAGTTTGGTATACCATTATAATACATTGAACATAAAAAGAAAGAAACTCTCGTTTCTTCTTTTCTTTCTATAGATTTTCAGCAATTTTTTCAGCGAATTCCACCACTCGGGTCGAATAACCCCATTCGTTGTCATACCATGCCAGGACTTTGACTTTATTGTCGTCCATGACCATCGTCAACGAACCGTCTATAATCGAACTTCTGCTGTCAGTGTTGAAATCACTGGACACCAGCGGTTCATAAGTGACACCCATGATACCGGCTAGCGCACCATCAGCGTGCTTCTCGAATGTTTCATTGAGTGCGTCCTTCGTCACAGGTTTTTTCAGGTCAACCACCAGATCGACAAGCGAAACGTTCGAGACAGGCACTCTCAATGCCAAGCCATGGAGTTTGCCGTTCAATTGGGGAGAACCTCACCCAAGGCTTTTGCTGCGCCAGTCGAAGTCGGTATGATGTTGTCTGCACAAGAACGTGCCCGTCTAAGGTCTTTATGCGGGTTATCGATGTTCTTCTGGTCGTTTGTGTAGGCATGGACAGTCGTCATCAAACCATTTTCGATGCCATACTCCTCATCCAGCACTTTGGCGACTGGCGCCAGGCAGTTTGTCGTACACGATGCATTTGAGAATACATCATATTTATCTATATCGAATTCTTCATCATTTACCCCAAGAACTACCGTTTGCACATCTCCGCCTTTGGCCGGTGCAGTCAGCAATACTTTTTTGGCCCCTGCTTTAACATGGGCTACTGCTTTGTCACCATGGTTGAAGGCGCCTGTCGCTTCGATGACAATATCCACACCCAAGTCTCCCCATGGCAGTTTTTCCGGATTTCTTTCAGTCGTGATCAGAATCTCTTTACCATCCATGACCAGCTTGTCTCCATTGCCTTCTATCTGCTTTTCGAATTTCCCATGTGTGGTGTCGTAGTTGAGGAGATGAGCCAGTGTTTCAGCAGGATAGCTGGCGTTCACCGCTACGAGCTCCAATTCATCTGAAGCGGCAACGATGCGAAATACCATTCTTCCAATTCTTCCCAAACCATTGATTGCTACTTTTTTCATGACGATTGCCCCTTTATGCTATACTTTTCACTGATTAGTATAACATATTGAAAGCGTGTTTAAAGGTGTAATCTGCATAAAATGTTCACTTTTCAATCTTGTCTAGAAAGTTTTGAATCTTGGCCCCTCAATTCCTGAATAGAGCCACTATTCTGAAACACGATATCGCTTCTATCGCGCTTATCCGATAGCGGCATTTGACTTCTGATTCTTGACACCGCCTCTTCTTCTGTAAAGCCATCTCTGTCCATCAACCGCTTTTTTTGCGTTTCCTCATCGACATAGACTGTTGCAGTCAAGTCGCATTGTTCATCCAACCCATTTTCGAATAATAGCGGGATATCCAAAAATACATGGCTCTCCCGGCTCAATCGTTCTTTATCCTCATTCATCATGCGTCTCACTTCAGGATGGACCAGACCATTCAATATTTGCCGCTCTTCTGGATCATTGAAAATGATCGCCCCCAACTTCCTTCTGTCTATTTCGCCGTCCGGCCCTGCAATGTCCTCCCGAAGTGATCGAGTATCCCTTTATAGGCAGGGCCATCTTGTGCAGTCGCCTTTTTGGCATAAATATCCGCATCAAGTACCGGATAGCCTTTTGATTGAATATATTCTGAAGCGGTCGACTTGCCACTGGCAATGCCTCCGGTCAGACCGATAATGTAGTTCATTGGATCACCTCTGACAATTTGTACAATAAAATGTATTTCTTCCTGCTATCGTTTTTGTTTTGAGAGGCGCCTCACAGTCCGGGCATACCTTCTTCTGGTAGACTTTGAACCGGTCCTGCATGCTGCCCCTCTCCCCCGATATCCCTCTATAATCCGAGATTGTGGAACCACCACGGCTCAGTGACAGCTCAAATACTTCAACAATCGCCTGGTGCAACTTGGTTAATCGTTCAACTGAAATATTCCCCGCCTTCCGGACGGGGGAAATCCCTGACATGAACAATGCTTCTGAAGCATAGATGTTGCCGACACCTGGTATGACCGTGCTATCCATTATCAACGCTTTGATCGCTTTATTGCTTCTGCTGGGATCTTTGATCTTCTCAATGAATTCAGCAAGACTATCCGGATGCGTATACTCCAGGGCCATCCTTTTAAAGGGAGGGAAGTCACTCATCCTGTCGACGGTCGACATTTCCCCAAAGCGTCTGATGTCACTGTAGACAAGAGACTGTCCATCTGATAGTGGCATGGACACTTGCCAATGCCTACGGTAATTCAAGTCTTTGATCTGTTCTATCGAGTCGGCCACAAAGAAAGCACCCGACATGCCGAGATGCGAAATCAGATGGAATATGCCCCCATCTTTTTCCATGATGAAGTACAGATATTTCCCGCGCCTTCCTATCTTTTTGATATGGGCACCATCGACTTTCTTTTTAAATGATTCAAGATTTTCTTTAATTATGGTTCTTCGGCCAACCTCATGCCCTTTATATATATAGTCAGAGAAAGATATGGCACCGATCCCCTTCTCTTCCACCGTCCGTTCTAGAGAACGCTTGACCAATTCCACTTCTGGTAATTCCGGCATTCTTCCACCTACTTCACTTGATACCAATCACTGCCATAACCATAATCCACATTGAGCGGTACACTGAGTTCAATCGCATTCTCCATAATGCGTCGAATAACTGGGATGAAATCCTCCACTTCATCTTTTGGCACATCGAAAATCAGTTCATCGTGGATTTGCAGCAGCAGTTTTGCATCATATTTTTTTGCCTCTTCAGATTTGTCATATTCCACCATTGCCAATTTTATTATATCGGCTGCTGTACCCTGGATTGGGGAGTTCATTGCAGTGCGTTCTGCAAAGCTTCGTGCATTGAAGTTCTTGCTATGGATATCAGGTATATACCTTCTGCGATTGAGCATTGTCTTCACATAACCATCACGTTTGGCATCCTGTATGATCGACTTCATGAACGCCTTGACCTGTGGGAATGAATTCAAGTAATTATCAATGAAGGTTTTGGCTTCTTTACGGGTGATGCCAAGGTTCTGGCTCAATCCATAGTCACTTATGCCATAGACGATGCCAAAATTCACCGCCTTCGCATTCCGCCTCATGTTCTGCGTGACATCCTCTTTATCGACTTTAAATACTTCCATCGCAGTTTTAGTATGGATGTCGGTATCACTTGTAAAGGCATTGATCATCGTCTCATCTTGAGTAATGTGTGCAAGCACCCTCAATTCAATCTGTGAATAATCAAGAGCCAACAGAACATGATTTTCATCTTTTGGCACGAACGCTTTACGGATCTTTCGTCCTTCGTCTATCCGTATCGGGATGTTTTGAAGGTTCGGTTCAACCGACGACAACCTGCCTGTTTGGGCCAATGTCTGATTGAATCGAGTGTGGATCTTCGAATCTCCTTTAATTTCCCCCTGGAGTCCAATCACGTATGTGGACTGGAGTTTGGCTAAGGTACGGTAATGCAGTAGATGCTCAATGATTTCATGTTTATCCTGTAGCTGTTCCAGAACGTCCACTGCAGTGGAATAGCCCGTTTTAGTTTTTTTGATGACAGGCAGATTCAACTTTTCAAACAGAATATGCCCCAACTGTTTAGGCGAATTGATATTGAACGACTCTCCGGCCATCTCGTATATGGTACTTTCGATTTCATCCAGCCGTTTCTGTATGTCCTTCTCCATTTCCTCAAGCCGTGAAGCATCTACTTTGATGCCCCTGTATTCCATATCAGCAAGAACCTTAGCCAATGGTATTTCAAGTGTTTCCCAGAGTTCATGCATCTCATCTCTTCTTAAATATTCCTCCATCGGTTCTCTTACCTTATGGATGGCCATTACCTTGTCATTAAGAAACTTTTCATGTTCTGCACCGGTCGGGGTTACAGCTTTCTTGCCTTTGCCGTAATGATAATCATCACTTTCTATATTGACCGCGAAGTCAGCAGCGGTCTCCGCCACATCAATGATCTTCTTGGAAGGATCCAGAAGGAAACTGCCGAGCATGATGTCGGAATCAAACCCTTTGAAATGAATGTCCAAATGCCTAAGCAGCCCCATTTGCCGCTTGATGTCATAGACATTGATGGACTTCCTGGATGTCAGGAAATCTTCGATTGATGACGATTCCAGTTCATCGAGCGGCTTTATGAATGTGAGCGCTCCATCTGTTGCAGCAAGATACACAGGTGCATTGACGAGATAATTTTCTGCCCTTACTTCCAGATGGAAAGAAACATCACCGCCCAACTCTTCCAAGGAGTCTACTCGCTCATCTTCGAATTCGACTTTGTCTTCTGTTTCGGTTGCCTGCATATTTTTAAGCAGGGATTCGAATTCCAACTCTTTGAACAGTTCATATTTATCTTCTTCCTGGCCCTGTTCAAACTTCAGGCTGGCAATATCGAAATCGATGGGAACTTCTTTGTAGATCGTTGCCAGATCCTTGCTCATGAGGGCATCTTCGCGATACTCCGTTAAGTTTTCTTTGAGCTTCTTGCCTTTCACTTCATCAAGGTGCTCAAGCACACCTTCCACACTCTGATATTCTTTTAGTAATTTAAGCGCGGTCTTTTCTCCAATACCAGGTACCCCAGGGATATTATCCGATTTGTCGCCCATCAAGCCTTTAAGATCGATGATCTGTTCTGGCTTGAGACCATAGAGTTCTTCGATGAATGCCGGGGTATAACGATCTATATCGGAAATCCCCTTTTTAGTGTAGTAGATTGTTGTATGGTCACTGGCAAGCTGTGTAAGGTCACGGTCCCCTGTAATGATGATTGTCTCCAGGCCTTCCTTATCCGCTTTAGTGCTTAGGGTACCAATGATGTCGTCAGCTTCATATTCATCAAGTTCGTAACGTTTGATGCCATAGACATCAATCAATCTCCTGATGGGTGCCAGTTGTTCACCCAACTCGGGAGGCGTCTTCTGCCTTCCCCTTTATACTCTTCATATTGTTTATGCCTGAAAGTGGATTTGCCGGCGTCAAAGGCTACCAGAAAATGGGTAGGCTTTTCATCCGCAATGATTTTTTCAAGCAGTCTTGCATAACCAAATATCGCATTCGTATGCAGGCCGCTCTGGTTACTGAGGAGCGGCAGACCATAGAACGCCCTGAAGGCAACACTATTGCCATCTATCAGAATCAACTTATCCATTCCATTACCCCTCTCTTCCAATGGTCTTATTAAACCATTGCTTCATTAAGAATTATACATTCCAATGCAAACTTAATCCATGAAAAAGGCACAGCTTATGCTGTACCTTTATTTTACGGTGTATATTCAATTGGTGCGTTTGGTCCAAGTGGCAACCCAAGGAGCATCCAAACGATCAGCATCAGTGCCCAAGTAACAAAGAAGAAGATGGAATAAGGCAACATGACAGAAATCAATGTCCCGATTCCTACGTTTTTGTTATATTGTTGCGCAAAGGCAATGATGATCGCAAAGTATGTCATGAGAGGTGTGATGATGTTTGTCGATGAATCCGCAACACGGTACGCCATAGTCGTCAACTCTGGTGAATAGCCGAGCTGCATCATGATCGGTACAAATATCGGAGCCATCATCGCCCATTTTGCACTCGCACTACCTATGAACAGGTTGACGATTGCTGTGACCAGCATAAAGCCTATGATCAGTGGAATACCGGTCAATTTGAGGGTTTCAAGCAACTCAGCTCCATACACACCGATAACAAGGCCCATATTGGATTCTGCGAAATAAGAGACGAACTGGCCGGCGGTGAATGCCAACACGATGAACATGCCCATCGAAGCCATCGTTTCAGTCATCTGATTCGCTACATCCTTATCACTCTTGATTGAACGTGTGATCAAGCCGTAGACAAGCCCCGGTATAAAGAAGAGGATTGCAATGATCGGTACAAGTCCGTCACTCATGAATGGCGATTGGACGATTGTATCCATGTAGTTTCCGATTGAATCGTCTCCACGCATCGGTGAATTTGGCAGGACGACAAGAAGCAATGCAAGCAACGCCCCTACTACCATCGAAATGATTGCCCATGCCAATCCTTTTTTCTCGATTGGTTTCAATGGATCCATTGCATCCGTATCAGTAACGGCAGTTGAATCCTCATCTTCAGCATTGTAAGTCCCAGGCGAGGTTCTACAATCTTGTCTGAAACGAACCAGCCTACAAGAGTCAACAGGAAAACACTTGCTGCAATGAAGAAGTAGTTCATCGCAACATTCATGCCATCGGCATACTGCGAATCGATGATAGAAGCCGCCTGAATGGAAAGTTCAGCCAGCATGGCGTCTGTACCACTCAGAAGCAGGTTGGCCGAGAATCCAGCAGAGACACCGGCAAAAGCAGTCGCAAGACCAGCCAGTGGATGCCTGCCGAGGGCAAGATACAACACTGCACCAAGCGGCGGCAACACTACATATCCTGCATCAGATGCAAGTGAAGACATGATACCTGCAAAGACAAGGCCTGCTGTAATCAGGGTCTTAGGTATCGACAATACAAATCCACGTAAAGCTGCACTTATCAGACCTGACCGTTCAGCAACACCAATACCAAGCATCGTTATGAGAACGACCCCAAGCGGCGCAAAGTTGATGAAGTTATCAGTCATGCTGGAGAATATGTAACTTATCCCTTCACCATCCAGCAGGTTATTGATGGTGACGGTTTCTTGGTCCTCTCCCGGATGTTCCACTGAAATTTCAAACGCAGACAAGATTGCAGATGCAACGAGCGTAAGAAGTGCGAGAATCGCAAACAGGGTGACAGGATGAGGGAGTTTGTTACCGAGCCATTCTACAAAGTCAAGAAATTTCTGAAAAAAACCTTTATTCTTTTTACCATTTTCCATTCCCAAAATTTCCTCCCAAAATACACTAAACTGAAAAGGTCGCCTAGTCAGGTGATCTTTTCAGTTTAGTGCCATTACAGAATCATAAATCTCATTTCAATAATTTCATTACATTCACAACTGAATCCCTGGACTTATCCAGCTGTTTCTTTTCATCTTCTGATAAATCCAGCTCGATGATCTTCTCAACACCATTTGTCCCTATCACTGCCGGTACACCAAGATAGATGTCACTGTAACCGTACTCTCCGTCCAGATACGCAATGGATGGAAGTACACGTTTTTTATCATGGAGGATGGCTTCAGCCATTTCCACTAAAGAGGCAGCGGGTGCGTAATAGGCAGAACCATTGCCCAACAGGTTTACAATCTCAGCTCCGCCTTTTCTTGTACGTTCGATGATTTCGTCTATCTTGGCTTTGTCCATCAGACTTTCCAATGGCACACCTCCAACCGAAGAATAGCGAATCAGAGGCACCATGTCGTCTCCGTGCCCCCCAAGGACAAATCCACGCACATCATTGACGGAAAGGTTCAGCTCTTCAGCTATAAACGTTCGGAAACGGGCAGTATCAAGTACTCCTGACTGTCCGATAACCCGGTTTTTTGGAAAACCGGACTCTTTATAGACAGCGTACGTCATGGCATCTACAGGATTGGTCAGCACAATGATTGTGCAGTCCGGTGAATGCTCGACTATTTCCCGTGTCACTGCTGTCATGACTTTCTGGTTAGTCTTGATGAGGTCGTCCCGGCTCATACCTGGCTTCCGTGCAATGCCTGCTGTAATAATGACTATGTCGGAATCTTTAGTGTCTGCATAATCACTTGTACCGGTAATATTTACATCGACTCCAAGAACTGGTGTCGCTTCCTGCATATCAAGTGCCTTGCCGCGTGTTGGATCTTCCGCTTGCGGAATATCGACAAGGACCACATCTGCAAGTGCTTTAGAAGCTGCGATAAAGGCAGTCGTAGCGCCGGTGAATCCGGCGCCTATGACTGATATTTTTTTTCTGTTCATGCTACTCCCCCTCTAAAGGTGGCTTCAACTACATATTTTTGACAAGTTCGTCTGCGAACTCGGAACATTTAACTTCTTTGGCGCCATCCATCAGGCGGGCGAAGTCATAAGTCACGACTTTAGATGCAATCGTCTTCTCGACAGCTTTTGTAACAAGGTCCGCAGCTTCCTGCCAGCCTATATGTTCAAGCATAAGAACGCCTGAGAGTATGACGGATGATGGGTTGACTTTGTCCATGCCGGCATACTTAGGTGCTGTTCCGTGCGTTGCTTCGAAGATTGCATGGCCTGTTTCATAGTTGATGTTTGCACCAGGAGCGATACCGATTCCACCAACTTGTGCCGCCAATGCATCAGAGATATAGTCTCCGTTTAGGTTCATTGTCGCTACAACACCGAAATCTTTTGGACGGAGAAGGATCTGCTGCAGGAAGATGTCGGCAATTGCATCTTTGATGATGATTTTGCCTTCTGCTTCCGCCTCTGATTGTGCTTTGTCGGCTGCTTCTCTTCCTTCTTCTTCAACAATCTTGTCGTACGCATTCCATGTGAAGACCTTATCTCCGAACTCACGTTCAGCAAGCGCATAGCCCCAAGCTTTGAATGCACCTTCAGTGAACTTCATGATATTACCTTTATGGACAAGAGTTACAGAAGGTCTATTGTTTTCAATTGCATAGTTGATGGCAGAACGCACCAATCTTTCAGTACCTTCTTTGGATACTGGTTTGATTCCGATTCCTGAAGTTTCTGGGAAGCGGATGTTTTTAGCGCCCATCTCATCTTGAAGGAAGTCGATTACCTTCTTCGCTTCATCAGTGCCTTCCTGGAATTCGATTCCTGCATAGATATCCTCTGTGTTTTCACGGAAGATAACCATGTCCGTCTCTTCAGGACGCTTCAATGGAGATGGTACACCTTCAAAATACCTTACCGGTCTGAGGCATGTAAACAGATCCAGCTCCTGTCTCAGCGCCACGTTCAGTGAGCGGATACCGCCACCGATTGGTGTAGTGAGCGGGCCTTTGATTGCAAGCAGGTATTCATTGATTGTATCCAAAGTTTCCTGTGGCAGCCATTCGCCGGTCTTGTCATACGCTTTTTGGCCTGCCAACACTTCTTTCCATTCAATCGCTTTTTCGCCGTCATATGCTTTTTCAACCGCTGCATCAAGTACTTTGTTTGCAGCTTTCCAGATATCAGGTCCGATGCCGTCACCTTCTATGAATGGGATGATTGGCTTATCGGGTACGTTCAGAATTCCGTTGTTTGTTGTGATTTTTTGACTCGACATAAATAAAATTCCTCCTGATTAATATTTTTGAAATTTTGTTTTAGCGCTTTTCGATTGCTTCATATTTCTTGCCGGTTTGTCCAACATATTCAGCTCTTGGTCTGATCAGACGGTTGTCTTCATACTGTTCCAGAATATGTGCAATCCATCCAGAAACGCGGCTGACGGCAAAGATTGGCGTGAATAGATCATGGTCAATCCCCATCGCATGATAGACCGAGGCGCTGAAAAAGTCAACGTTTGGCAGAAGTCCCTTTTCACGTTCTACAACTTCTGCGATCTTTATGGATTTTTCGTAGAGCTCAGGCTCTCCGATTTCCTCAGTCAACTGTCTGGACATCTCTTTCAAATATTTTGCACGTGGATCGCCGTCTTTATAGACACGGTGTCCCATCCCCATGATTTTCTCTTTATTTTCGAATTTCTCTTTCAAGTAGTCTTCTACAGCTTCAGGAGATTCTATCTCACCAAGCATCTTCATTACGCGTTCATTCGCTCCGCCATGAAGAGGTCCTTTGAGTGCACCAGCTGCAGCTGTTACGCCTGAATACATATCGGAAAGTGTCGCGACACATACGCGTGCCGTGAATGTTGACGCATTCAGTTCGTGGTCTGCATGAAGCACAAGGGCTTTATTCATTGCTTCGACTTCTGTACTGTTAGGCTCTTCGTCTTTCATCATATACAGAAGGTTTGCAGCGTAATTGAGTCCTTTTTTAGGTTTGACGACTTCTTTACCACTTCTTATCCTTGAGAATGCTGCAACGAGTGAGGCCACTTTAGCTTGGATACGGATGGCTTTTTCCTGATTCGCTTCATCACTCATGTCTTCAGCATTCTCATCGAAGTGTGACAGATATGACAATGCTGTACGCAAACCTGCCATTGGATGGATCTTATCCGCTGCATATTCCTCGAAATGAGTGTAGATTCTAGGATTGAGCGTCATATGATCAAATAATTTCGCCTGGAAATCATCAAGTTCAGTCTGGTTCGGCAATCTGTCGTTCCATAATAGGAATACGACTTCTTCAAATAGTGCATTTTCTGCAAGGTCATCGATTTCATAACCGCAATAAGTGAGCTGCGAACCAATGATGGAACTGATGCGTGATTCGGTTGCAACTATACCTTCTAAACCTTTTTTCTCAGACATATATCGATTCTCCTTCTAGTTAATTCTTAGTATAGCCAGTCGGCCTTATTGCCATTATATCAAATTAAAGAACTTTGTGAATAATACAGCATCATTTATCCCTTTGTGAAATTAATACCATTAACCTTCCAGAAGACGCCTATACTCACAATAAAAGCCTCAATTCAGCTGAATTGAGGCTTTTATAAGGGTCAGTTAATTATCTTATTGATGTACATAAGTTTATCTTATGATTAGTGTGTTGTCTCAGATGTATCAATACCTGTCACCGATTTAACCTTCACTTCGCGATACTTTTCATGTGATTCGGCTTTACCGAGGAAGGTTCCTAAGAAAGCACCTAAAAATCCGACTGGTACTGAGATTATTGCTGGATTCGTCAGAGGGAACAGGGGTTCCAATGCAATAAATGCATTGCCTGAAGGATCCATTACATTCGGGCTCATTATAACAAGTATAAGAGATACCGCAAGTCCCGTTATAATTCCAGTAATCGCCCCTTGCGTATTAAACCGCTTCCAAAAAATCGTATAGATGATGACTGGTAAGTTGGCGCTTGCTGCTACACAGAATGCCAAAGAAACCAGAAATGCGACATTTTGGTTTTGGGCGAAGATTGCCAGTATTATGGACAGGACACTTACACTGAAGGCCGCAATTTTAGCTGCGAGCATCTGCTGTTTATCTGTTATATTGCCCTTTTTGATCACTTGACCATAGATATCATGCGCAAATGCACTTGCCCCCGATAGCACAAGACCAGCTACTACTGCGAGGATTGTTGCGAATGCCACTGCCGACACGAATGACATGAGTAGATCGCCACCAAGCTTTTCTGCTAGCAATGGCGCAGCCATATTGCCTGCCGGGTTCGCTGCGATGATTTCCTCCCTCGTCAGCATCGCTGCAGCTCCAAATCCAAGGAATATCGTCAAGATGTAGAATATGCCGATGATCCAAGTTGCCCACATGACTGAGCTACGGGCTGTCTTAGCATCTTTAACTGTAAAAAATCTCATGAGGATATGCGGAAGGCCGGCCGTACCGAACAATAATGCGATAATGAGCGACACGTTATTCAGGGGAGATCCGCCTTGAGAGCCAGGATTCAAGAATGGGCCTTTAAGCTCCGGTGCCGTTATATTCTTCATTTCGCCGAACATGGTAAAAATATTGAAATTGAATTGCAGCAGTACGAGTACAGAGATGATGACTGTGCCAACCATCAACAAGATCGCCTTTACCATCTGTACCCAGCTTGTTGCAGTCATGCCACCGAACAATACATAAATGGTCATCATTATGCCGACTATGATGACAGCCACACTGTATGGTATATCAAACAGCAGTTGAATCAAGGCTCCCGCCCCTACAAGTTGAGCGAGCATATAGAAGATGACAATCGTAATGGAAGATAGCGCTGCGAAGGCGCGCACCTTCTTAAGCTCAAACCGTGCAGCAATCATATCAGCGACTGTGTACTTCCCGAGGTTTCTAAGCGGTTCTGCCACAACGTACAGTACAACGAGATAAGCTGTAAGATAACCCACACTGTAGAAAAATCCGTCAAACCCCCATAATGCAATCGCCCCTGCGATACCAAGGAATGAAGCAGCTGAAAGGTAATCTCCGGATATTGCGAGACCGTTTTGCCAACCGGTCAGCCCCCACCTGCTGTGTAGAAATCTTTAGTGGATTGAGTCCTTTTCGAAGCAAAATATGTAATCACTAACGTCAAACCAACAAATACAATGAACATGATGATTACGGTCAGATTCATTTATAGTTCCCCTCCCGATACTTTCTGATTATCTCATCCGCTTCCCTGTCGAATTCCTTGGCCTTCTTCATGTAGATCGTAACCAGCGTCCAGACCATTATGAAGAGAAAAATGCGTAGATCCAAGCCCATGAAATATTTCCGAATGCTTCGTTGCTAAGCAAATTGGTATAGCCTGTCAGTATCGGAAAGAGCAGTGTTGCGATGATGAAAAAGATGCTGATCGGTAAAATGAATCTGTTCCGCTTCTTGAGCAGTTCTTCAAATTCAGGTTGTGAAGCAATTAATGCGTAATCAATCTTTGCCATTTCTATTCCCCCTTATAGTCTACATTGTATTTATTTGACAGAAATATGTCAATTTTTCGACAACTATAATTGTTGTAATTATTCATCTTCTGGACTATTGGTGGTATAACAAATAAAAAAGTCAGCCGTGCATCCTTTAAATGATGCCCGGCTGACTTTCCCGTTTGAAATCCATTCGATTATTTCGCTACATTCCCTTTGGTTTTTCTATCACACTGATCTCTCCGATTTTATCCATTGTGATATTTGATGAAACATTAATGGTTTCATCATCCATTTCCATAGTAAGTGTCAATTCCGCACTTTCATATTGAAAATCGTCATTGAACTTCAGTAGGACAAGACCATTGATGTTATCCACCGCTTCAAGTGACGACTCCAGATCGTCGTTTATAAAGGGTTTTACGCCGGCTTCGCCTTCTACTTCATAGCGAATTTCATAACCTGATTCGAGCTGTTTGGCTGTGCCTTCTTTGAATGGTTCGAGCTGACTGATTAAATCTCCATAGCTGCTGCCTTCAATATTGCGCCCGTCATCCTGTCTTTCCACGTCGCCATTTTGATAGATGAAGTGTTCTCCTTCAAAGATGTAATGCGTCTTGATGTCCGTCCCATCATCAACTTCGATTTTAATTTCATCTTGCTTGCTCCTGGTGGTGATTGTACGGATCACATGCTGGCTTTCTTCTGTGGAAATTGTAGTCGTCTGCCGCTCTTCATAGCTGACGTCCTTACTTTCTTCAGATTGTGCATTTTTAATGATATCTGCTGCTGACATTTCTTCTTCCGACTCTTCAGACGTCTGTTGCTCTTCTGGAGCGGCCTCTGTCGATTCTTCACTCTGATCTGTATTTTCATCAGATGAGTCGTCCGCAGGCTCGCCGTTAGTGCACGCTGTTAAAAACAGGAGCATGATAAGTAACATTTTTTTCATATGTGCCACCTCATCTAATATTATACTGTGCAGCATCTGTGACTACAACATAAAAAGGCACTTTCAAAAAGTGCCTTTTGCTGGGTTATAGTACATTAGCATGTCCATCGAATATACAATTCTGTTCTGAGTCAACTGTGACGACTGCGCCCTCTTCCAATACTTCATAGGCGGCTGACGCCCCGACTATTGTCGGCAGATCAAGATTCAGGCCAACGATCGCCCCATGCGAGGTGAGTCCCCCTCGACTGTAACTAGACCTGCAGCCTCTTCAAGGTAAGGCGTCATATCTGCATCTACAGATTGGGTTACGATGATTTTCCCTTCCAGATCTTTATCTTTTAAGGCTTCCGCAGAGTCAACGAACATCACTTCACCAACGCTGCTTCTCCTGCCTATACCCTGAGCTCGGATCAACTTATCTCCGACGATGTGGAGCTTCATCAGATTCGTGGTGCCTGCTTCTCCTGCAGGAACCCCTGCTGTGATGATCAACAAATCTCCCTGTTCTGCAAACCCTTTTTCCATTGCTGCTGATACAGAGATGTTCAGAAGTTCATCAGTGTCCCGCTTCCCTTCCTTGATCACAGGGTGGACGCCCCATACAAGCTGTAGTTGTCTGGCTACATGATGGTGCGGAGTAACTGCCACGATTTCTGCATGGGGACGATATTTTGATATCATCCTTGCTGTATGCCCTGATTCTGTGGCAGCTACTATCGCACGGCAATTTAGGTTCAGTGCTGTGTGTGCGACCGACACCCCAATTGCCGTCACCAAGTTCGTCTGCAGCGACTTAGTCCGTGTAGAAAGTAATTTTTTGTAATCCTGTGCGTCTTCAGCCGAAACAGCGATGCTTGCCATTGTCTCGACAGCTTCCAGGGGATAATCCCCAGCAGCTGTTTCGCCGCTCAGCATTACAGCATCTGTACCATCATATATGGCATTCGCCACATCGCTGGCTTCTGCACGTGTGCAGCGTGGGTTATGCTGCATGGAATCAAGCATCTGGGTAGCGGTGATGACCGGTTTACCAAGGTAATTACATCTTCTGATCAGATCTTTTTGAACCATAGGTACTGATTCAGGTGGGATTTCAACACCCAAGTCTCCGCGCGCCACCATGAGTCCATCAGACACTTCGAGTATATCATCTATATTGTCGATACCTTCCTGGTTTTCGATCTTCGGGATGATTTCAATGTGCTCACTTGATTTTTCTTCAAGCAGCTTGCGTATTTCCAGAACATCGCTGTTCGTACGGATAAAGCTTGCTGCAATCAGATCGACACCTTCATCAATGCCAAAGATGATATCTTCCCGATCCTTCTCAGTGATGCCAGGCATTTTGACAGAGACGCCTGGCACATTGACACCCTTTTTATTTTTAAGGACGCCATCATTCAGGACGTGGCAATGGATTTCACCATTCTCCCGGTCGATGCTTTCAATTTTAAGTTCCATCAGACCGTCATCAAGAAGGATGCGATCTTTTTCATCCACGTCTTCAATGAGGCCAGAGTATGTGATGGAAATCTTTTCTGGCGTGCCCACTACTTCTTCCATCGACACTATGATACTCTGCCCTTTTGTCAGCTCAATTTCACCATTTTCCATGCTGTGGGTACGAATCTCAGGCCCTTTTGTATCGAGCAGAATACCTACTGTACGATCTAATTTGTCGGCAACTTTCCTGATGTTGTCTATTCTGGCACGATGTTCATCATGATCACCATGTGAAAAGTTCAATCGTGCAATATTCATGCCAGCTTCCATCAACTTTTCAAGCATTTCCGGTGATTCTGATGCAGGACCGATTGTACATACTATTTTAGTGTTACGCATAACTAGATTCCTCCTAAATGGATAGCTCTCTCGAAAGTCTGTACAGACCCTCATCTATCATATGACTTTCTTCGAACACTTTATCGAAACGGGTTGTGGAGAGTTTATTGTTCTCAGTGCCTACCGCCCTTCCATGTACACCATCCAAAAGAAGGTCAACAGCGAAAGCACCAAGTCGTGAAGCCAGCACCCGATCTTGACCGGTCGGTTTCCCTCCACGCTGCATATGGCCAAGCACACTCTCACGGGTGTCTACGTTTATATACTTATGCAATTCATCTGCGCATTGTGACGCACTCATGACACCCTCAGCTACAACAATGATCGAGTGTTTCTTACCACGGCTCATACCCGATTCGATTCGTTCTGCAACTTCTTTCATGTCAGAAGGTGATTCAGGAATGAGTATGGTCTCTGCGCCCCCGGCGACACCGGCCCAAAGCGCCAAGTCTCCAGCATCCCTGCCCATCACTTCTATAATGAAAGTGCGCTCATGGCTGGTTGCTGTATCTCTGATCCTGTCTACGGCATCGATTATGGTGTTTAAGGCAGTATCAAACCCTATGGTGTAGTCTGTGCCATTGATGTCATTATCGATGGTGCCTGGCACCCCTATGGTCTTGATGCCTTCTTCATCGAGTCGTTGTGCACCTCTGTAGGAACCATCTCCCCCTATGACCACAAGTGAGTCTATCCCTTTAGCTTTAAGGTTCTCGATGGCTTTTTGGCGGACAGCGGGTTCAATGAATTCCGGGCACCGGGCAGAGTAGAGCTTCGTCCCCCTCTTTGGATGATGTCACCGACATCCCCAAGCTCCAGCTTATGGATATTATCAGTGACGAGGCCCTGATAGCCCTGGAAAACACCATAGACTTCAACGCCTTCATATATACTCTTTCTGACGACGGCCCTTATGGCAGCATTCATGCCGGGCGCATCGCCTCCACTTGTAAGTACTCCAATTTTCCTCATGGGTTCCCTCCGTTAAAACAATCTCTTATTTTTAAAATAGCATAACTTATATCCCTTATCCATCATTAAGGTTGATGAAACCGTTTTATGAAACCAAAAAAATGAACAGCTTGAAATTAAAGCTGTTCATCATATATCCCGATATTCACATATTTATCGTAGCGGTCGGCTACCATCTCTTCGCGATCAAGTACAAGGAGCCCTTCGAGATGTTCTCTCAAGATTCCATCAAGATTCTCAAATACCTGATCCCTGTCGTTATGGGCACCACCTTGAGGTTCTTCTATCACCGCATCCGCTATGCCGAACGATTTCAGGTCGGCTGCTGTTATCTTCAATGATTCTGCAGCAATCTCCTTCAATGACGCATCTTTGAACAGGATGCTCGCAGCGCCTTCTGGTGAGATTACAGAATATGTCGCATTCTCCAGCATGATCAGGCGGTTGCATACCCCAAGTCCCAGCGCTCCACCTGAACCCCCTTCTCCGATGACGACGCTTATGACCGGTACATGGAGTCCTGCCATTTCGACAAGATTGCGTGCGATCGATTCACTCTGTCCCCGTTCTTCAGCGGCTTTACCTGGGTATGCACCTTTAGTATCGATAAAACAGATGATTGGGCGGTTGAATTTGTCGGCCTGCTTCATCAGGCGAAGCGCCTTACGGTATCCATCGGGGTGGGCCATGCCGAAGTTACGGTGGATGTTCCCTTTGTATCCCGGCCGCGTTGATGTCCGATGACCGTCACAGGGCGCCCTTTGTAGGAAGCAATACCTCCTACAATGGCAGGGTCATCATTATGTACGCGGTCACCATAGAACTCCGTAAATTCTTCAAACAAAGCTTCGATATAGTCGTAGGTGGTTGGACGTTTTATATATCTTGCAATCTCCACACGCTGCCAGGGAGTGAGGTTATCGTAAATTTCATTTTTTTTATCGTTGACCTTTTTCTCCAAAAAACTGACTTCCTTTGTGAGGTCCACTTTATTTTTTGCTGCATATTTTTCCAATTCTTCAATCTTCTCTTCCAATTCATAGATTGGTTTTTCAAAATCGAACATTCCCATCTACACCCCACTATGCAATTTCAGGATTCGTCCGAGATAATCTTTCATATCCCGTCTGTCTAAAACTTCGTCCAGCTGTCCATGTTTTAAAAGGAATTCAGCAGTCTGGAAATCATCCGGCAGTTTCTCCTTGATCGTTTCCTGGATGACGCGCCTGCCGGCAAACCCGATCAGTGCACCTTTTTCTGCCAAGTTTATGTCGCCGACTGAGGCGAAACTTGCAGATACCCCTCCTGTTGTAGGGTTGGTCATATAGGAGATGTAGAGCAGACCTGCATTATTGTGGCGCTCTATCGCCACACTGACTTTAGCCATCTGCATCAGCGAAATGATGCCCTCCTGCATACGTGCGCCTCCACTGGCTGTGAAGATGATGACAGGTAACCTGTGTTCTGTTGCATACCCGAAAGCACGGGCGAGTATTTCGCCGACTGCAGAACCCATGCTGCCCATCCTGAAGCGAGCATCCATGACGGCTACAACGGCGCGCTCTCCTTCGATGTTTCCATCTGCACATAACACCGCTTCATTCAGTCCCGTCTTTTCCTTATCCTTCGAAATCTTAGCTTCATAATTAGGGAAGTTTAATGGATTGGCAGATGTGATGTCCTGGAACAACAGATCGACTTCCCCTTCATCCATCAACGCTTCCAGACGGTCCTGTGCTGAAATAGGCAGATGATGGCTACAGTTGGCACATACATTAAGACGTTTATATAAGTCTTTTGAATATAATATCTTCTTGCAGCTTGGACATTTTGTCATGATGGATTCATTTTTTTCAAAAGTGCCATCATTACGGTCTGTTTCATTGACTTTTTTATTCAGTTTAGAGAACAAGTCTTTCAGCATATTAAACTCCCTGTTTTCTTTATTATTTGAATGCCTGTGAATATTTATCGAGCAGCACATAGATTTTCTTCATTATAATGTTGTCGTCTTCTAGTACATCAGCATTTCCATTCTTTTCACTGACATATCCTTCTATCATTTCTTTAATCTCTATGATTTCGTTCTGTTGACGTTCTGATTTGATGAGATATTTGCCGATTAGCTGAAACAGCTGATGGTTATCAATATCAGCAAGAAAGGTGCCCTCGCCCCGCTTCACATAAATGATGCCAAGCAGTTCAAGCGCTCTGAGTGCTTCTCTTACGCTTTGCCTGCTGACATTCAATTCATCTCTCAGATACCTCTCGCTGGGCAGCTTTCCACCTACTTGTATCTCTTCCTTTTCGATGACATTGTGGATCTCTTCAATAATGTTTTCCAAACCTTTTTTCTCAGTCATCTTATAGGATCACAGCGTCAAACTGCGTGCTTTCTGATAGATGTCTTCAGGATCGACTTTAATGCGGCTGACACCCGTCTGCATGGCCGCTTTCGCCACAGCCCTCGCTACACTTGGTGCAACTTCCTTATTGAAAGGTTCCGGGATGACGTTTTCGGCATGCAACTTATCTTCTTCGATCAGTTCCGCAATAGCAAGGACGGCAGCCTTTTTCATCTCGTCATTTATATGTGTCGCCCGAACATCAAGCGCACCCCTGAAGATGCCTGGGAAAGCAAGCACATTGTTGATTTGATTCGGAAAATCACTTCGTCCTGTACCGACTACAAGAGCTCCGGCAGCTTTCGCCTCATCAGGCATAATTTCAGGATTTGGATTGGCCATGGCAAAAATGATCGGATCTTCTGCCATTGTCTTGACCATCTCGGCAGTCAGGGCACCTTCCACAGAAACACCGATGAAGACATCCGCTCCTTCAATCACATCAGCCAGTTCGCCTTTTTTATGGTGGTGGTTGCTGAACTTGCTCACTTCGTGCTTGATGTCGTTCATCCCTGCTTCACGACCTTCAAAGATGGCGCCGCGGGAATCACACATGATCATTTCCTTTACACCAAAGCTGTGCAGAAGTTTTATGATCGCCACACCTGCTGCACCTGCTCCATTCAAGACAACTTTAATCTGGTTCAAAGATTTCCCGAGAGTTTAAGGGCGTTCATCAGACCGCTCAAGGTGACGATTGCCGTACCGTGTTGATCATCATGGAAAACAGGTATATCGGTCTCGCGTCCCAGACGTTCTTCAATTTCAAAACATCTAGGCGCTGAAATATCTTCTAGGTTGATACCGCCAAAAACCGGTGTCATCAGTTTGACCGTGTTCACGATTTCATCGACGTCATTGGTATTGAGTGCAATCGGAAAGGAGTCCACTCCAGCAAAGTTCTTAAAGAGTGCGCTCTTACCTTCCATTACAGGTAAACTTGCCATAGCGCCTATGTTCCCCAAGCCTAACACGGCGGAACCATCCGTAACGACGCCGACAGTATTACTCTTAATCGTATAATCGAATACTGTGCGTTCGTCTTCATATATTTCTTTACATGGTTCAGCCACGCCTGGTGAATATGCCAGGCTCAAGGCTTCCCTGTCTTTAATCTCCACTTTTGAATTTACTGCTAACTTTCCTTGGTTTTCCCTGTGCATCTCTAGTGCATCATCTCTCAAGGACATATAATCTCCCTTTCTTAGTGGTCATACCACCGCAATATAAATATAGTAACATTATCAGTTTTACATGACAACTTCTTTAATTCAATATACGTATATCGGCTACCTTAACCGCTTCCAATATACCATCAATACTCTCTTTTCCCATTTTGCCAATTATCTTCTTCTTGTCAAAATCTTTAATCGGTATGCCCGATTCACCCATGAAACCAGTCAGATTGTAAGCATGGGCATTGCGGATGACAATCTGTTTTGCCCGCTCATAGTATATCTTTTTGAAAGCCTCTACGGTTTCCAGTGAGTCGACGATGAGTTGTTGACGTGATCTGCGCGTTTCTACCCTTCCCTCCACGACAGCAATCTGTCTCGTCAAATTCCGATGGACATTGAAATAGACCTTCGGGAAAACGACTCCCTCCATTTCATGAAGCCCATCGGTGAGTTTGACGAACGCCATATTCTGTCCATTTTTCGTCCGGATTACTTTAATGTCGTCCAAAAAGACGAGATAGATCCCCTTACTTTGATTGAGAAGGTTGAACGGGATGAATTGGAGTGATTTCCTCAGTGCTATGACGGGATGATCGGAGAGGTAGAATCCGAACACATCCTTCTCTCCCTCCACCTTCTCCATGTCATTCATTTCAGCAGCGTGGTGGTACTCTTTCTTTATATTGAAGCCCAGTGTACTGAGGAACGAATCATGAGCATATTCTTCGGCATTCAATTCATCAAGCATGGGGAGCGTATTGAGGAGCGTTTTTCTATTCTCCTCAAAGACATCCAAAGCACCCGACTGGACGAGCCGCGTGAGCACTTTCCTATCCAGGTTGACATCCTGCACTCTAGTCTTCAAATCATATATATCACTGAATGGGCCGTTTTCACGCTCTTTTATAATTGCCTCGGCATGACGGTAAGTGACGCCTTTAATCATCGAGAAACCGAGTTCTATGCCTTCATCGCTTCTGTTATTCCATAGGGAACTGTTGATGTTCGGAAGGTATAACGGAATTCTACGCCGCTTGATCTCACTTACGGTCTGGTTGACCTTATGTTCATTGCCGAAATGATGGGTGAGTATAACTGAATAGAACACTTCGGGATAGTGGGTTTTGATGTAGGCAAGGATGTAGGATATCCGACTGTAGGCCACCGCGTGGCTTTTCGGGAATCCGTAGTCGGCGAACTCCAAGATCAGGTTGAAGATATGATGGCCCACCTGACTCGCGTACCCCTTACTTTCTGCCCCTTCTCAAAGCGACCCCTTTCATGTTCAAGCGTCTCCCTATCCTTTTTACTCATTGCGCGCCTCAATATATCCGCCTCCGCATAGCTGTAGCCTGCAATCCTTGAAGCGATCTGCATGATCTGTTCCTGATAGACGATGACGCCATATGTCTCTTTGAGTATATCTTCAATGTCTTCATGCGGATATCTGACTGCGTCTGGTTTCTGCTTCCCGGCGATGAAATTCGGAATTTCCTTCATCGGCCCCGGCCGGTACAAAGCGATTACTGCGACAAGGTCAAGAAAGCCCTCAGGCTGCATTTCCCTGATTACTTTGCTTATGCCATCCGATTCCAGCTGGAAGATGCCGATGGTCATCCCCTTACCAAGCAGCCGATAGACTGCCGGATCATCATCCGGAATTTCATCCAAGTTGAATGATATTCCGGATTTTTGTATTTTATTGACCATAAACTTCAGCAACGTCAGATTTCTCAACCCCAGAACATCTATCTTCAGCAGTCCTGAAGGCTCCACCTCATTCATCGTCCACTGACTCAAAGTGTGTCCGTCACTGAAGGTCACCGGGATATTTTCGGTAAGGCGTTCTGCACTGAGCAGTATGCCGGCAGCATGGGTGGATGTATGCCGCGGCAATCCTTCAATCCTTTTACACAGGCTCGCATATGTATCATACTTGGAATCCGCTTCTGAAAGCGACCGGAACGCATCTTTCTGAAAAGCCTCCTGGAGTTTCGCCCAGGGGTTTCTGGAATAAGTCCTGAAATCATTTTCAGTTCATCCTCTTTAAAACCGAGCACCCTGCCCACATCACGCGCTGCCATCTTGGCGCTCAACGTTCCATACGTGACTATATGCGCCACATTCATCGTACCGTACTTCTCAATCAGATAATCGACTACCTCGTCACGTCTGGCATCCTCAAAATCAATATCGATATCAGGCATCGTCACACGTGCAGGGTTGAGGAAGCGTTCGAATAGCAGATTATACTGAAGCGGGTCGACTTCAGTAATGTTCAGCAGGTAGGATACAAGGCTTGCACTTGAGGAACCCCGTCCTGGTCCTACATAAATCCCATTCCGTTTTGCATGGTTGATTGCATCCTGCACAATCAAAAAATAGTCTTCATATCCCATATCCACGATGACACCATATTCATACTCGAGCCGTTTTCTATAGGCTATTCCACCATCCGTCTTGGATTCAAGCTGTTTTTGCAGCATGTGCCATAGAAAGGATTTTGAATCTTCATTCTGGGGATGGGGAAATGTGGCAAAGTCCGTTCCGTCCTTGGTATTTCGACATTGCACTTCTCTACGAGGCGTTGATTGTTTTCAAGGTGGGAAGCTTCAATCTCAGTGAGATCCGAAAACACCTTGATATGATCGGGCCCCGTGGCGTTATGCATGGAGGCCGTATCCAACTTCTCATTATCCCGTATTGCGTTCAATGTAACCCGTACCGGCAGGTCTTCAGGCTTCATGTAGTGGGCCGGATTGATGAAGACCGTCCTATACTCCGGATGTGACAGGTGGTGGGATATGTATTTATCCTCAGGTTTTATGGCCATGCCATCCAAAAGTGGGATGCCTTGCCCATTCTTTGCGATTGCTACACACGATTGGATATTGTTATTGAGGTATTGGACCGGTGTGAATTCCAGGTTCTTATAGGAAAGCATGGCGGAAAGGCGGATCAGTTCCTTATAGCCTCTAATATCTTTAGCGATGAGTACCAACGGGATGCCCGACATCTGATCATCCGCAGAAATCTCCATCCCGATCAAGGGTTTAATGCCAGACTTCGACGCATGGGTATAGAACTCATATACACCATGTAGACGATTGAAATCAGTAAGTGCAACTGCCTTTTGGCCGTCTCTGAAATTTTATCAAGAAGCGGGCCGATCTTGATATTGCTGTCCAGAAATTCGTAGCAGCTATGCACATTTAAATTGATCATTCGGCAAAACCCTTTCTACAGTTTACTCTCCAACGCTTTGATCAGTTCCTGGACTTCTTCCTTCTCCTTCAATGTGATTCCACTTGCGAGAGGGTGCCCGCCTCCCCGAACCGTTCTGCCACGTCGTTGATGACGGTGTCCTTGGCACGTAATCTTACGCGGATCTCATCATTTTCCTCGATGGCCATAAACCATATTTTGGCTTCATCGATTTCACGGTAGATGTTGACATGCATACTCGCCTCGTTACTTGATAAACCGTACTTTTCCAATGTAGGTTCGTCTATGTAAATAGACAGTACACCTTTATCGGTGATTTTGAATGCCTCGATAAGATGACCTTTGAACTTGAATTGTTCCAGGCTCTGCTTATTCATTTCATTCATGTCCTTGGCGGCTTCAAAATTGAACCGTTTAAGTTCGGCTGCGACCTTATGGGTCAATTCTGTAGTGTTATTGAAAAGAAATCTGCCGGTATCACCAACGATTCCGGCAAACAGGAGACGTGCCGACTCATCATTGATATAGTCGTTGTCGAATCCCCATGCCGAGGCCAGCAGAAAAATGAGTTCGGAAGTGGATGACACACCCGTTTCAACGATATTGATCGTGCCATAAGGATTGTGGTTTGGATGATGGTCTATCTTGATCACTTCAGCACCCATGGATACATCCCCATCAATCCGATCAGTGTTGGCCGTATCCACTACAATGACAAGTGGCTGATCCACGGCCACGGCAGTGTCCATTTCCCCGAGAAAAGAAAGGGAAGGTTCAGTCTCGCCGAGAGCCGCCACTTTCTTATTGGGGAACATATGCTGGATGATGGATTTCAACCCAAGTTGGGCGCCTATCGCATCAGGATCCGGTCTCACATGCCTCAATATGATGATTTCGTCATAGGTGTTGATCTTGTTTATCAACGCCTTATAGTTGTCCTTTAGAGTCGGGTATCCATTTATATATTCTGTGAACAATTCTCATTCTCCCTTATTTGGATTTACTTGTTTCGTATAATAAATTATACTACATATTGGAATGGAGTTGTAACGATGGAAACATCCTATCAGATTGCAGTATCCTTTCTGGTCACGCTGCTGCTCCTGAGCTTTTTTATGTTCCTGCTCTATAAGGTCAGGAAGATCAGGACGGAACGGGACGTCAGAAAGGCGTATTTCAACAGCATATCGAGAATCTGGCTCGGGTTGTTGATCGCTGTCTTCGGCCTTAATACAATCATACAATTTTCGTCGGCAGTATCATATATAGTCGGTAGCCTGTTCATCATCATCGGCCTCTACAATGTATGGCACTTCAATGCTGCACGAAAATACTTCAAAGGAAATCTCCCCATAGAGGAGAAGGCTTGGCGGAGTTCAATCGTAAATCTGGGCATAATGGAAAATAGACAAGTGAGTTCACTTGTCTATTTTTCTTTATAATGCTGAATCAGCAGCACGGCTTTCATGTGAATCTCTCCATTTGCCCTAGCGATGACTTCCATCCTAAGGAACTGCTCCCCAGCATCAAGGACTTCTCCTTCTATCACAAGTTCCTGGTTCAATTGCATCAGCTTCATATTCATGATGTTCATCGTATCTATGTGATAGCTTTCTATATTCCTCTCCTTGAGCATCGCATCTATCAGACGCTCCATAAGTCTGATGAACTCGGACTGTACCATACTGCCATGTTCATCAGTCAAGAACGGCATGACTTTAATATGGAGTCTATTGTCATCTATATGCACATTTCTGCCGATGTCTGGTTCTGCTGAGGACAGACCTTCAGGTTTCTGCAGCTCCCTTTGCTTGAATACATCCCTCCTATCTACAACCCCGAGCCATCTGCCATCCTCGTCAATAATCGGGATGATGTTGAGGTGGTGCCAACTCATAGCTTGACGTAGGCGCTGGATTGTACTCTGTGGTCTTGCTGAGGCATCGAATACTAGGCCTTCCGGTCCATCCTCCCTCAATTTCATGAGGTCTTTAGAACGGATGAGGCCCAGATAAAATCCTTCCTCTAAAATAATCGTTACCTTATCTGCCGGATAAAAGTCCTTCCCAAAATCATTTTTAATATCATACACATATTCCTCCTGACGCACCAGAAGGTCGGCAGCAGTAATGACATTGGTCGTCATGAACCTGTTGTACAATTCACGCTGTATGGCCGACGCAACAGTAAATGTGTCAGAAGTCGTCGACAGGACAGGGAGCTTGAATGCGTCCGCCCGCTCCAATATTTTCGGATCGGCACCAAACCCCCCAGTAATCAGAATACCCGAATGGTTTTCCAATGCTTTCCGCTGGGCATCTTCACGATTTCCCACGATGAGGAGCGCACCTTCCTCGAGGTATGTCTCGAGGGCTTCGGTACGCATCGCACCTATGATGAATCTGCTGATTTCTCCATCAAGCCCTTCCGAACCAGCCAGGACGGTACCTTCAATCACCCGATTCACCTGTTCAAAACTCAGTTTCCCTTCTATGTATTCCTCTTTCGGCGCAACCCTTATCGTGCCCACGCGCTCTATGGTCTTTACAAGACCTTCTTTTTCAGCATCTTTAATTGCCCTATAACTGGTGCCGTCTGAAACACCCAAATAGGCAGATACTCGCCGCACGGAAATTTTGGCACCTTCCGGCAGGCGATATATATAATCTATGATTTCATCATGTTTTGACATTCTTTACCTCCACTGCCTGCTTTATAAAAAAGGGGCAGAAGCCTGCCCCTGACGCGCCATTACATCTAAAATTTATGACTTGAACGCTACAGCTTGACCTGCTGCCAGTGTCTGGCAATCTCCTTCCACTTTATCTGCAAATGCCTGCGCGTCCTGCTTGATTGGCGGGAATGTATTGTAGTGAACGGGAACTGTGACGTCTGGTTTGATGAATTCATTTACTGCATGGGAAGCATCATCGATGCCCATTGTAAAATGGTCGCCGATTGGAACAAAGGCAACATCGAACGGGCCATTGAGTTCCGTGATGAGTTTCATGTCGCCGAATATCCCGGTATCCCCAAGATGATAGATTTTTTTGCCGCCTGCTTCAATAATGATGCCTGTCGGCATGCCTGTATATATTGCATTTCCATTTTCCTCTGTAAAGCTGGAGCTGTGGAATGCATGGACATATTTGACTGTTCCAAATTCAAATGATTTTTTACCGCCAATATTCATCCCAATAGCTTCCACACCTTGCCCTGACAGATAATCCGCCAACTCTACAGGGGCAACCACGGTCGCGTTATTGGCTTTGGCAATCTCCACAGTATCACCGACGTGGTCATTATGCCCATGGGTCAATACGATGTAGTCAACTTTTACATCCTCAACTTTCAGATCCGTCAATTCATTGCCGTTAATGAATGGATCGACAATCATTTTAGAACCTTCATTTTCAAGTTGGATGATTGAATGTCCATGATAACTGAGTTCCATAATCCTATTCCTCCTAAATGAATATCATATGATTTCACTATACCCTAAAACCGCGGCAACCATTCATATTTATGATACAATTTTCATGAGGTGAATCAAATGAAGACAATTAGGCGCAACCATACATTATCTGAAAATCATCTCTCTGAAATCATTGCCAGAGATGATTTCGACATACCCAATCTCGCATTGCTTCCGATGAAGAGGGCCCTTCATCCCGAAACGGAATATTTCGTTTCCCTGAACCATATGGAGGAACATGATCCTTTCCTTCTACAGAACCTCGTCATAGAAAGCATCCGCATGATAGAAGGAGCTGATGGTTTCGTTACTGATCAGATCTTCACAAATGATCATCATCACATCAATCATAGATTTCTTGATGAAATATCCATACAGACGGGTGAGCGGCACCTTATAATAGGGCCGAGTTTCAGCCGTGTGCCATCTTTTCTGCAAAGTCGCCTATTGGATGAGCTGGTAGACGCTGATGTTTCAGGAATCATGTTCGATGTGAGAGGCATAGACATCGATGACTTTGCTGCATTGCAGCCACTTGCGAAACTTAAGATCCATGCAAAGAAACGGATCGCCATCATTCCTGTGGTGAAGGATGAACACCAGCGGAATGCTTTAGTCGACACCATCCCTTTTGATGTCGTCTGCATTGCAGGCTGAAACCATAAGAAGATAAAGGTTGCCCGGACACGGTAAAAAAATCCTCCGCCATTTTTTATGGCGGAGGATTTTTGATTTTAATATTTGGTTGCTACAGCAATTCTGTTACATCTTTATATTCTAGTTCCTGTGCTTCTGCAACGGCTTTATAAGTCACATGGCCAGCGTATGTGTTGAATCCGCCAATCAATGTCGGGTTATCTTCAACTGCTTTACTGCAGCCCTTATTCGCTATTTGCAGACCATAAGCCATAGTCGCATTCGTCAAAGCGATTGTAGATGTACGCGGCACCGCACCAGGCATGTTCGCAACTGCATAGTGGACGACTTCGTGCTTGAAGTAGATCGGATCATCATGCGTCGTCACTTTATCTGTAGTTTCGAAGATACCACCCTGATCGATTGCGATGTCCACGATGACAGAACCGGCATTCATCGATTTGATCATGTCTTCACTTACAAGACGAGGTGCGCGTGCTCCAGGGATCAGTACTGCGCCGATGACAAGGTCACTTTCTTTCACTGCCTGTGCAATATTTAAAGGGGAAGACATAAGTGTCTGGACATCCCGTCCAAACAGATCGTCGAGTTCCCTCAAACGCTTAGGGTTAAGGTCTAGAATCGTCACTTCTGCACCCAGGCCAATTGCCATCTTAGCTGCATTGGTTCCAGCCATTCCGCCACCGATGATGGTGACCTTGCCGCGGGAGACGCCTGGCACTCCGCTTAAGAGTACACCTTTACCGCCCTTAATCTTCTGCAAGTACTCTGCACCGACTTGAGCCGCCATGCGTCCAGCCACTTCACTCATAGGGGAAAGCAACGGCAGTGAACCATCCGGCAGTTGTATCGTCTCATAGGCGATTGCCGTTACTTTTTTATCTAAAAGCGCTTTTGTAAGTTTTGTCTCAGGTGCCAAGTGGAGGTATGTGAATAGGATCAGATTCTCTTTGAAATAATCGAATTCCTCTGCCAAAGGTTCTTTGACTTTAACCACCATATCAACATCCCAAGCCGCTGCCGCAGAATCGACTATTTCAGCTCCTGCATTGCTGTAGTCGGCATCCTCGAAATAAGAACCGCCTCCTGCATTCGTCTCCACCTTGACTGTATGTCCTGCTTTGACGAAGGCATGAACACCGCCGGGTGTCAGGCCGACTCTGCTTTCGTTGTTTTTAATCTCTTTAGGAACACCAATAATCATTCTAGAAACCCCTTTCATTTTTGAATGTTTCAACCCATTAATTGTATCATAAAGATATCGAAAAGTTATGACGTAAATATGACTTTATTAATGTAGGAATATATAAAATATTCAAAATGTGATATAATTGATGTGAAGAAGATACCACATCGAAAGGGGTTCTCAAAATGCTTAAATATCAAAACATCCTTATCGCGGTTGATGGATCAAGAGAGGCTGAATGGGCATTCCATAAAGCAATCGACATCGCAAAACGGAATGATTCAAAACTATCAATCATCAACGTCATCGATACCCGTTCTTTCGCTTCAGTAGAAGCTTATGACCGCACGATTTCCCAACGCGCCAATGACTTTGCCCAAAAATTGCTGGATGGTTACGAAGATCTCGCATTGAAGAATGGTGTACTTGAAGTCGATAAGATAATCGACTATGGCTCACCAAAATCAATCATCCCTAAAAAAGCCGTTAAAAAGACCGGCGCAGATTTGATTGCGTGTGGTGCTACAGGTCTCAACGCTGTTGAGCGCTTCATCATCGGTTCCGTATCTGAAGCAATTGTCCGTCACGCGCCGTGTGATGTACTCGTCGTAAGAACTGAGACGTTGCCTGATGATTTCGAACCAGTTGTTGCCACTGAAGAGTTCATGAATGAAAACAAGTAATCCAATCAAGTAAAAAGACTCCTGAAACCGATTGGTTTCAGGAGTCTTTTATCTAGACGCCCGTAATTCTGGCTACATCCCGTGCAATCATCACTTCTTCATCTGTTGGAATGACGATTATTTTTACAGGAGAATATGGGTGGTTGAGAAACTTCTCTTCCCCACGGACGTCGTTCATGGTCGGGTCAAAATAGACACCCATGAATTCAAGGTTCTCCAATACTTTTGCACGCACAATATCGGAATTTTCTCCAACCCCCGCTGTGAATATTATCGCGTCGAGACCACCCATGCGTGTGGCATAGGATCCCATATATTTGTGGATTCTCTCGCCGAACACTTCGAGTGCCAAGACTGCCCTCTCATTGCCTTTTTGAGCTTCATTCTCGATATCACGTAGGTCGCTTGAGAACCCACTTACACCGAGTAGACCTGATTCCTTATTCAAGACATTGAGTACTTCTGCTGCGGACTTACCCGTCTTTTCCATTATATAAGGAATGAGTGCCGGGTCTATATTACCTGAGCGTGTACCCATGGTGACGCCTGCCAATGGCGTGAATCCCATTGACGTATCGATCGACTCGCCGCCTTTCACAGCCGCTATGCTGGCACCATTTCCCAAGTGGCAGCTGATTAGCCTCAACTCATCAAGCGGTCTATCCAAGAGTTCACTTGCCCGCTTGGTTACATATTTGTGGCTTGTACCATGAAAGCCATATTTACGGATACCGTAATCTTTATAATAGTGGTAAGGCAAGCTGTATAAATAGGAACTCTCTGCCATGGTCTGATGGAAAGACGTATCGAAGACAGCAACGTGTGGCACGTTTGGCAGAAGTTCCCTGAACGCGTTGATTCCCATCAAATTCGCTGGGTTATGCAACGGCGCCAACTCACTCAGATCCTGGATCTCTTGAACGACTTTATCATCTATCAGAACCGAGTCATCAAAAACTTCGCCTCCATGGACGACACGGTGCCCACTGGCATCTATATCATTTATATCCTTAATCACATTATATTCAACCAATTTCTTCAACATGAGGTGAACGGCTTCTTCATGATCTCTGAAATTTTGGTTCAATGTGTCTTTGTGGCCATCCACTGTGATGGAAAAAATACCATTGTCCATGCCGATTCTCTCGACAAGGCCTTTGGCTATCTCTTTTTCTTCAGGCATTTCAAACAATTGGAATTTAAATGATGAGCTGCCTGCATTAATAGCTATAATCTTTGACATAACGCCCTCCTGATTCTTTAATTCCCAACATAGCTATCATACCATGACTCGGTCTGCTGCAAAAAGTTTTTAAACTGTGTGGCATTCTTAAAGTCCGGCACTTCGCCGATCAGCACTTCATTGTTTTTGAGTGGAGAGAATTTCTTTTTGATGACCATGATGGATTTCCGCTGCTTCTCAGTCTTGAAAATTGTTTTCGGTAAATGCAGGAACATCAACAATGTCGCTTCTTCTGATAGATACTTCTTGATGGTTTCATTATCCTTCTCAAGCATGTCTGAAGGAACGATGAATGCTCCAATTCCATCATCTTTCACATAGGCCATGGCACTTTCAAGCATCAATAGGTGCGCGTAGCTCCGACCTTCATCAAAAGCTGTTGTAAAGCCCTCTACATTAAGAGGATAATGTCCTACTGGAAGGTCACCGACCGCTGCATCCACTGCCCCTGCCCTAGAAGGTTCTATGATGTCTTGAGGATAGATATTCATTGGCACCTTCAGGAATTCACATAGATTTGCATTGAGCTGGGCCAGGACTGGATCAACTTCTATCCCGTTCAACTCAATTTCGGGCATGCGTTCTTTCATCGTCATTGATAAATGACCGGTTCCACTACCGGCGTCCAGAATCCGGATGGAATCGTCATTGAACAGCTGTATCAGATGAGATATCAAATAGCCGAGACTGTCTGGTGTCATCTGATGATTCGGTTGAACCGGTTCTTTCTGTGCCTGTTGCAGATAAGCGAATTGGAACGCTTTCCTCATCTCGTCCATACTGCCTTCCGCTTCAACCGTCAACAGCGCTTCGCTCAATGCTTCAAGCCTTGAGAGCGCTTCGTCCTTCTCTATCAGGCGGTCTGTCTCCTGAATCAATCTATGGTATGTTTTTTCCATTTTTGTCTGCTCCATATTATCCCCCAATAAAATATGGACTGCCAACGGCAGTCCAAATGCTTTCTACATTATATTACAATGCTTTTAATGCTTCAATCGCTTTGTCGTAATCAGGGTGGTCGGTTCCTTCAGGAACGTACTCGACGTACTGGATCTTGTCGTTTTCATCAAGCACGAAGACGCTCCGCGCAAGAAGTCTCAGTTCCTCCATCACTACGCCGTAATTTTCACCGAATGATAAATCTCTATGGTCACTCAATGTAACTGCATTTTCCAATCCCTCATCAGCTGTCCATCTTTTCTGTGCAAAAGGCAGATCATTCGAAATGGTTATGACGGCAGCGTTGTCGACGCTTGTTGCCTGTTCGTTGAATGTCTTGGTCTGGGTGCTGCATACCCCAGTGTCTATTGATGGTATTACACTGATCAATTTTTTCTTGCCTTTAAAATCATTGAGACTGACTTGTTCAAGATCTGTGTTCAATACGGTAAAGTCAGGGGCTTGGTCTCCAACCTTTACCTGCTCACCGCGCAATGTCATTGGATTGCCTTTAAAAGTAACGTTAGCCATTGATGAATCATCCTCCTAAGTAGATTGCTCTTGATATTAGACTTCCCTGAAATAGCGTGCTTTAATCATATTTTTATAATCTTGGTAGCTGTTCTTGACTACATGCGTGTTTGCGAAGTAGTCGTGCAGTCCGATTCTATCCTTTGTGAACAGCACAATCAAGTATGGGAGATAGAACAACTGGTTGCTGATATAGCGGCCGATCAGTTCCCTGAATATGACTTGGCCAAATGAAAGGCGTTCCCCGAATTCCGAGACCACGCTGATGCCTGTAACCATTTTGCCTAGGGTCTGCCTGAAGTAATACGTCATAAGGATGAAGTAGGCGAAGTAGATCATCGCATTTAAAATGTTTTCTGCGCTGAAAAGCGGAATCCATATTTGGAAGTTTCTGATGTCGAACACGTTCAGAATTGGGTATATGATGATCTGGGAAACCGACCACAGCACTATGATATCAATCAGGTAGCTGATGAATCTTGTGAAAAAATGCGCTGTGGCCATATAGTCCAGTTTGTTGTTCAATGTGTCCGTCTCTCTGAAGTCATCCCTGGCAGTCTGTTCCACGTCCATACCCCCTATTTCTCATACAGGTACATAGGTTCTATGCCCTGTCTGTTTTTTAATAGAGATTCAATCTGAGCGATTTCAGTTTTCCCCATCAGGCGATCCATCAGGCTGGCAGCCCCATAATTAAGGGAGAGTCGATTGCCCTGACCTTGACCGTACTCGATGATCTGAGGGTTCCCTCCAATGCTCTCCTTCATTGATGCCATCGCATCTTCAAGATAACCCATCTCATCTACGAGACCATTCTCCATTGCATCTTCGCCAAGATAAATCCGGCCATCGGCCAATTCCTCAACTTTTTTCTGGTCCATGCCCCGTCCTTCAGCCACTACATCAACGAAATCCTGGTACATGGTGTCGACCATGTTTTGTACATATTCCTGCTCTTCTTTGCTTGGGTCTTTATGGCCGCTGAGCATTTCCTTCATATCTCCGCTGGCATACGTTTCAAACTCTACTCCGTAATCCTCTGCAAGCTGACTGTAATTGATGCTCTGCATGATTACACCGATGGAACCGGTGAGCGTCTCATCGGAAGCAAAAATCTTATCGGCGGGGGCCGAGACGTAATAGCCGCCGGAAGCTGCCATGCCGCCCATTGAACTGTAGATTGTTTTGCCGGCTTCTTTAGCTTCCATCAGATACTTATGTATCTCTGCACTCTCATAGACTCCTCCACCTGGTGAATTGACATTGAGGAGTATGCCTTTTATATCGTCACTGCTGATGATTTCCTTCAAAGCTTCTATCGTTAATTCATGGTTATATGCTTCTGAGCTGAATACGCCTTGTGGACCCGTATCCATAATAGTGCCTTCTATATTCAATATGGCAATCTTATTGCTGGTGTTGCCTTCTTCGACGACGAAGGACGGCGGGAATTCACTGTTGGTGTATTCATTGATGGTGTCCTGCCAGTCACTGGCCCATAAAACATTGAATAATGAAGCCATTACGCCAAAGAAAAACAAGGCCAATGCCACTACAACCGCAACTATACGTTTCATTTTAACATTCCTTTCCGAATATGCTGTATACTTCTATTATGATACCATATAGTCATAATAAACAACCAATGGGAGTGAAACCTTTGATCAACTATAAGACGATATATTTCTTTGCCCCGCATGGAGATGAGACTAAGAAGATAAAGCAAGATCTGTCAAAGCTGTTCGATCGCCTCGATATCCGTACCGTGGAATCTGACAAAGAAGCGGATATCATTGCTTCCATCGGCGGTGACGGCGCCTTCTTACAAGCTGTCCGCCGGAGTAATTTCCGGGATGATTGCGTCTATCTCGGAATCGCCGCAGACAGCAACAGACATTTCTATGTCGATTTTCATTACCAAGACATCCAGGCGCTTGAAGAAGCGTTCCAAAAAGATGATATGGATGTCAGAAGATATCCCACAATAGAAGTTAAGGTGAACGACAATAACCCGAGCTATTGCCTGAACGAATTCACATTGCGTTCGAGCATTGTAAAGACGTTGAAGATGGATATCTATATCAGTGACTTCTTTTTTGAACACTTTAATGGTGATGGCATATTGGTCTCCACTCCTACTGGATCGACAGGCTACAACAAATCAGTGGGAGGGGCTGTGGTGGATCCACTCATAGAATCGATGCAGGTCACCGAACTCGGCAGCGTGAACAATAATACGTATCGAACTCTGGGAATGAGCTTCCTGCTCAACAGACAACGGCCACTCACTCTACTGATAGACAAAAACACCGACTACTACCCTGTCATGTCGCTTGATAATGAAGCGATAAGTGTTCAAAACACTGAAAAGGTTGAATTGAGGCTCAGTAAAAAACATATTCAGACGTTGAAGCTGAAAGATAACACTTTCTGGCATAAAACGCAAAGAAACTTCCTCTGATCAGAGGAAGTTTCTTTGCGTCTAGGCTTGGAGAAAATCATACAAGTTTTTGATTATCAGCACAGCAGTCACTATGATGAACAACCCCTTTACGTACCCAGAGCCTTTAGTGATGGCCATATGGGCACCGGCATACGAACCGAGGATCATGCTTGCCCCCATGATCAGACCATAAGTATAATTGACCTCCCCCATTACGATGAAAAGGATGAGGGCCCCGATGTTACTTGCGAAGTTCAACACTTTTGCATTGCCGGCCGACCTTAAAAAGTCAAACCCTGTAAACAGCATCAAAAACATCAGGAACGACCCTGTGCCGCCTCCCATGAAGCCGTCATAGAAACCAATCAAGACTACAAAAATGATGAGCAGAATTATTTTTCTGGTCGTAAAGACCGCACGACGTTCAACTTCTCCCCAATCCTTTTTCAACAGGGTATAGATGAGGACGATGAATAGCATGGCTAACACAAGTGGTTTCAGCACCTCTCCGGGTGTGTAAACAGCCGTAAGTGCCCCTAAGATTGAGAATATGAAACTGATCGGAAATAGTTTCATGACCATTTTAAGGTCCACATGGCGTGCCCTCAAGAATCTTAGGGAGCTGGTCAGGGATCCAAAGGAGGAAGCCAATTTATTGGTGCCAAGAGCTGTGGCTGGACTGATGCCTGTAGCAAGTAATGCGGGAATGGCGATAAGCCCACCTCCGCCCACTACTGCATCGATGAATGCCGCCAGAAAACCAAGGACAATGATGAGCAGTATGACTGTTACATCGATTTCTGTCATATCTTCTACAAGAGCCCAGCAAACGCTTCTTTTTCTTCCGCTTCATCAGCAGAAAAGCACTCGACATTTTCAAGCGCTTCTGCAATAAGCGGTCGGAAATCGACTTTTGATTCGAACTTTTCAACCTTCTCAAGTGATGGTCTTGTCTTTGGCGCTTTTGGTTTGAATATCGTACAGCAATCTTCATAAGGTAGGATGGAAGTCTCATAAGTGCCGTATGCACGTGCCTTCTCAACGATTTCGTTCTTATCCAGAGTCAGAAGCGGACGCAGAACGGGAAAACTGGTGACGGCATTGATGGCATGCATACTCTGGAGTGTCTGCGAAGCGACCTGCCCAGATTCTCTCCGTTGATAACCGCCTGGGCGTTGACTGTACGTGCCAGCTCCTCAGCAATCGTAAGCATGATGCGCCGTGTGGTCGTCATACTGAAATTGTCGGGAATCCACTCATATATCGTAGTCTGCAACTTTGTAAAAGGCACTATATGGAGTTTTATATCAGTGCCGGTGCGCCGGGACATGATCTCCACGAGTTTTTTCACCTTATTTGTTGCTTCAGGGCTTGTATAAGGTGGGGAGTGGAAATGGATTGCTTCAATTTCCACTCCTTTTTCATGACTTCCAAGCCAGCAACGGGGGAATCGATGCCCCAGATAACATGAGAAGGCTTTTCCCTCCAGTACCGGCCGGAAGTCCCCCATGCCTTGCCTTGCTTCATAGTACATATATATGGCCTCGGGCCGCACTTCCACATTAAGTTGATGATCTGGGTGCCTGACGTCAACACTTATCCCCTCGACATTTTCCAAGATATATCCGCCGAGCAGGAGCTGTATATCGTAAGTGTTCAAATGATATGTCTTATCCACGCGTTTTACTTCAACTTTAAATGTTTCTCCGTGCTTGAACTCCTTCCCAAGAGCGACTGCAGTGTTGAGCATGCTCTCTTCATCCGTTTCAATTTTGACGACCGGGGAAAAACTCAATATACCATTTATGTTCTCCAGAGCGTCCATGATCTTTTCATGTGGCTCATCCTTTATTTGGATATATGCGCGGTCTCTTTGCACATCTATTGCCACATCATATCCTTCCATGGCCCGTTCAATACTTCTTTGAAGTGCATTCAAGAACATTTTCCTGTTCTTTGTCTTTAGCGTGATTTCTCCGTAGCGCACCAAAATATAATCATAGTTCATTCCAGTACCTCCTTTATTTCTTCATAAACAGCCCCTAAAGCATCGCATAGCTGATCGACTTCAGCCTGAGTCGTCATATTGCCAAAGGAGATTCGGATGCTGCCTTCTATCTTCTCTTTGCTGGATCCGATTGCTGACAAGGTTTCATTTAATTTTCTCAACTTAGACGCACATGCACTTGTTGTCGACACCATAACACCGCGCCTTCCAAGCGCATTGACGACAACTTCCCCCTGCGCTCCGATAAAGGAAATATTCATGATATGCGGCACTCCCCCAGGATGGATGTGAATCGACTTAAAATCTCCAAGCGTATTCTGGACCTGTTCATTGTAGCGTATTATCCGTGCCGTATTTTCTTTTATGCCTTCTGTGGATATACGCATGGCTCTGGCCATCGCAACCGCTCCAGGAAGGTTCACGGTACCACTCCTTTTGCCGTACTCGTGACCCCCACCATGAATAATTGGAAATGTTGCCTTACCATCTCTGGAGAGCAAGGCTCCGACTCCTTTTACACCGTGGAATTTATGGCTGCTGAAGCTGAGTGAGCCCACGCCCCGGTAGTCCATTTGTATTTTCCCTACTGCTTGTGTGGCGTCTACATGGAGATGTACTTTAGGGTGATCCTCAAGCAGCCTGACTATTTCCTGTACGGGTTGCACGCTCCCTATTATATTATTGACGGCCATGACGGTTATGAAAATAACATCCTCATCAATAAGCGCCTCAAGATGCGAGAGGTCTATCATGCCTTCTGGGTGGTACGGATATATTTGACTCTGAAACCCTTCTCTTTCATCGCCTCTAGGGTGTTCATGATGCTTGGATGCTCAATCTCACTGGCAAGTATCGTCTTGCCAGACCGTTTCTTTTTTTCGACGATGCCCTGTATGGCAAGATTATTGCTTTCAGTCGCTCCCGAGGTGAATATGCAGTCATACTCATCAAGGCCCATCAGTCCTTTCACTTGGGTGCGTGCAGCTTCCAACAGCCGCGCCGCTTCACGACCTTTCATATGGATGCTGGCAGTATTGAAGTAATAGTCATCACCAGTATTCAAATAAGTCTCCATCACGGACTTGTATGGTTTCGTCGTTGCAGCATTATCCATATAGACCACAAATTTCTCCCCTTACATAAAAGAGACTCGGGAAATGAATCCCAAGTCGTCTGTATTCTACTGCTCATCAAATTCTTTTTCGATACGTTGTGCTGCACCAGGTTCCACTTTCTCGAGTGCGTTTCGTGCGATATCCAGTGCACGCTTATATCTATTTTCCCGGAATAGGCGTTCCGCTTCACTCAGCATTTGGCTGAAATCGGGATCGTCTTTCCTGTAGCGGTTGCCGTATTGTACCATGACTTCCGTCAAACGGGCATTTTGAAGCACTTCATAGGATTCATGCTCATATTTATTCATCAGTATGACTGCGCCATTGACCTTATCTTTAATGTACTGGACATTCAAAGGACGGCGTTTGAAATATTTATGGATTTCCTGTACTTCAATATCCAACTCGTTTTTCATTACAAGGAATTTTTCCGGCACACTCGTCAGATTGGAACCGAAGAGTTCCCGATGGATTTCCTCTTTGCGATCCTGGATCAGCAGGGCGTTCTCCCGCGCTTCCGTCTCATCCTCCCTGAGGTTTATGAGATATTGCTGGATTTGATTCTGTTCTTCATTGATAGAACCGATATTTTGTTTGATATATTCGAGGTTATCTAGCACCTCGCTGTAACGCGCCATGGATTTTGATGTCTCCGATATGATGTCGTCGTATACATCTATCATATTCTCAATTTCATGCTCGAACTTCTGGACTCTATGCATATCCGTTTCATTTATATGGAAGTACTCTTTCAGATAATCGATTTCAGTCCTTAATGTGTAGTTCAAGTCTTTTGCATGGAACAGGTCATCTGTGATGATATCTTTTTCATGATCGACTTTGGTTTTTGATTTGACTTCATGTTCAACTAGCTCAAGCATATCGTCCAGTTCAGCATTGATGCCATCCAATATATCCTTCGCCTCATCCAGATCCAAGCGGGAAATCAGGGGTTCGACGAGATTGAGTTTGCCTTTGAGCGTCGACAACTTCCCTTCCACCTTTATATGTTCCAGGTCGTAGCCTTCCGCTTTAAGGTCCCTACAGCCGAATCGGATTTCTTGGAACTGTTGGGGTAGGTCCTTCTGAACTTCCTTGATCATCACCGGAATTTCATCCATGCTCTTTTTCAGGATGCTGAGCTCTTCGTGCACCTCGTCAATTTCCTTATTGGCTGTGACGTAATTCCCGTCATTGACATGGTTCTCATAGGATTTCAGCTCAGGTTCATAAGTTTCGATCAACTTTTCAAGTGAGGGCTGACTGTCTCCAAACTGATGTCCGTTCGCCAGCACATCACGTTTTGCCTCACGATAGATCTTCTCGGCTTCCTCAAACTTCCTCTCACCCGTTTCATTTGAGTCAAGGAAATCTCCGATTTCTGAAGCCAGTGCAGTATATTTCGATTCTGCTTCTTCAATCTTCTGTTTTGCAGCTTCGTTCTTTTCACGACTGTCACTGAAGCGGAATTTTTCTGCATCCTGCTCTGCCTCAGAAAGTTGAGTGTCTACAAACGCCAAGTCGGTCTTCAGCACATCCTGCCATCCAGCCTGCCATTTTTTGTAGAGGGTCTGTGCTTCGCCGTGAAGGTTGTAGTCTTTAACTTTAACAAGCTCATCCTGAAATGGCAGGTTGCGCACGCCTTCAAGCTTCGCTCGCTGTGCTTTGATATCTTCTTTTCTGACATTGCGCATGTATAACAGCGCACCGATCGCGATGACCACGGCCAGAATAACAATAATTAAAACATAGACCCACATACATTTACCTCCTAAGTATATAATTAGATTATAGCTTAAAAAATTGAAAGAAAAAACATTAAAATGTATAATTCACTAATATTGATATAAGATAGGGTGATTTCATTGTTCACTAAAACACAGATTAAAGATTACACTCAGCTCAATCAGATGCTGAAAAGCCTCATTGAAGATGAAAGCGATAGAATCGCCAATCTATCAAATGCTGCCAGTCTCCTCAATGTATTTCTCGAAGACATCAATTGGGTTGGCTTCTACCTCTATGACGAGGTAGCGGATGAACTGGTCCTCGGGCCGTTCCAAGGGCTTCCTGCATGCGTCCGGATCGGAAACGGCAAAGGGGTATGCGGTCTTGCACTCCGCGGTAACGATATCTTCATAGTCGATGACGTAACACAGTTCCCTGGGCACATTGCCTGCGATTCGGCAAGCCGTTCAGAAATTGTAGTCCCGATATATATCGATGAAAGGCCAATCGGTGTGCTCGATGTCGACTCGCCTTCCTTCGACCGCTTCACAGAAGAAGACAGGACCGGCCTCAGCAATTTTGTGGAAGTACTGAAACAGTATATATAATTACGCCTATGTTGACAAACCTTAACTCCACATGTATAATCAGTCATTGTGTAAATGAACGGATTAAGTAGCGGATGATCATTACATGTCAGCATGTGGTTCCCTTGTTGGTGTGCTGCGTAACTGATGCTATAAGGCGAAGGTACTTAAAACCGCATGCCCATGTAAGTGGTCGTCACCCTTATGATGTTTTTTGCATATACAAACACAATAAGGAGGAGTCATTATGGCTCGATTTACAGGTTCAATCTGGAAAAGTCCCGCCGTCTTGGAATTTCCCTGACAGGCACAGGCAAAGAATTGGAACGCCGTCCATACGCCCCTGGTGATCATGGACCTACACAAAGGGTAAAACTTTCCGAATACGGAATGCAGCTTCAGGAAAAGCAGAAGCTCCGTTTCATGTACGGCATCAACGAACGCCAGTTCCGCAAGATCTTCGATCGCTCTGCAAACATGAAAGGCGTTCATGGTGAAAACTTCATGATTCTCCTGGCTTCCCGCTTGGATGCAGTCGTATACCAACTCGGCCTTGCAAGAACGCGCCGCCAAGCACGTCAACTTGTCAACCACGGTCACGTGACTGTTGATGGCAAGCGTGTGGATATCCCATCCTACACACTTAAAGCAGGCCAAACGATTGGACTTCGTGAGAAATCACAGAATCTCGATATCGTTAAAGAAGCCATCGAGTACAACAACTTCGTGCCGGAATATCTTTCTTTCGACGAAGAAAAACTTGAAGGTACTTTCGTGCGTCAGCCGGAACGTTCTGAACTTTCCGCTGATATCAATGAACAGCTTATCGTAGAGTTCTACTCCAGATAATAGGCTATCATCAAAACTCCCCAATTTCTCAAGCAGAATATGGGGAGTTTTATTTTTACCCTTTGTTCCAAAACCGTAAATAACGTGGCACTCCCTGCATTTATTGCCGTGCGCTGAATCCGCACTTTACATCCTGCGGTTTAAGGCGTAGTATAACGATGGATATAAGAGATAACTGTGTGGATTGGAGGGATAAGCATGAATAAGTCATTTGCTGTATTCGGTCTCGGCCATTTCGGAGGTACCCTCGTGCAGGAATTTCATGAACAGGGTATCGAAGTGATTGCAGTAGATAAGGATGAGGACAAAGTGAAGGAGTTCTCTGAACTTGCGACTTACGCAGTATGCACTAGAAATATGGATGAGAGTCTGTTGAATGACCTGGGTGTCAGGAACGTTGATCACGCTTTCGTATCATTCGGTGATGATCTTGAAGCAAGTATACTCACTTCCCTGCTTCTGAAGGATATCGGTGTACCGAAAGTATGGACAAAATCTCAGAACTCCCATCATACGAAAGTCTTAAAAAGGATTGGGGTCGATCGCGTCATCCAGCCATCACACGACATGGCTAAGAAGATCGCCAGGCATATCAACTCTGATAAAATGATCGATTTCATCGAGCTGTCCGACAAATACAGCATGGCTGAAATTGTCGCCACATCAAAAATCGATGGTGAAACGGTCTCATCCATGGACCTTCGCGCCAAATATGGCTGTATAATCGTCGGCATACACAGGGATGATGGATTCAATATTTCTCCGCCCATCGATGCGAAAATCTTTGAAGGGGATATACTGATCATAATCGGCCGGAATGATGATATAGCCCGTTTTGAAAAAACCGGATTATAATCCGACCACAATACCACGAAAAGGAGCACTCTCAAGAGCGCTCCTTTTTTAAACTTACTTTCTATAATATTTTATATATTCCCCATCAAAATCGCACCCTGCATAATCCGCCCCATTTAAAAGCATCCATTCTGTGTCCTCATAATGGATGAAGCGTGGTTCCCCGATGGTTCATATCCTTCAGAGAGATCCAACTGCATAACATGCCTTTTCTTCCCGTTGTATTTATACGCCGTATCCACGATTCTGAAGCCCAGTTTGAACTTATCTTTCAGGCTTGGAATATTATTTGGCATGACAGTCGTCAATACGTATTCAAAACGACCATCAGACCGCACTTTTTCAAGCAGACGCTCCCCCATCCTAGTCTGGAGGCCCTGGCCCCTTACGGCGGGTTTAATAAAACTGATTTCGGAATAGATGACCGAATCTCTGTCGTCTATCCCCGCGTTCTCTGCCAGATGCTCTTCTTCGTCAGGGGACGGGATGTACATTGACCTAGTGCCGGCCAGCTCCCCTTCATCATATGCACCTATGATGAAACCTTGTTGGATGATTGCTTTGAATTCAGCACGCGTCAACGTTTGAAGCACTTCTTTGTTTTCGAGCCCCCTGTACACTTCTTTCTGCAGTTCAAGTAATGCCGGTAATTCTCCGAGATGTATCGTCCTCAAATCCATCCAACCATCCTTTACGATTTATGTTGTGCGCTAAATATTTAGGTTTAACCCTAGCGACAGTGGGTTATATAGTGATGAGGAGTTGGTGCATATGGCAATCTTAGTTAAGGTTAAGGACAGCACGAACAACAGGACGGATTTTGATTATGTAGGACAAGACAGCATGAATCAGTTTGATAAGACTGAATATATACTGAAGGAAATGACTTCTGAAGACGATCATAAGTATATCCAGTTCATTTACCCAAATCATACTGAAGTGTTTACACAATTCAAAATCGATTATGTTAAAAGACGCTGAAAATTTCAGCGTCTTTATTTTTCTTTCAGCGTCTCCTGAAGCCAGCTGAACATCAACCCTGTCCAGTTTGCAGCCCTTACGTCCTCAATGCCGGTCATTTCTGTGGCCAAGCTTAAACCATGTCCACCCGATTTGAACGTATGGAGTTCCCATGGTATTTGATGCGCTTCAAGTCCTTTAGCAAAATCAAGGCTATTCTGTACGAATACCAATTGATCCGCAACAGTATGCCAGATGAAAGTCGGGGGCACATCCTTAGAGATGTTTTTTGCTAACGTTGCCCTATCCAGGAGCTCATCTGTCACATGCGGTCCGAAAATCATCCTGGATGCCGTCGTCATATATTTCGGATCGCCTATACCACGCTCTTCGGCTATAGATTTATTCATCATGAAATCCAGTATCGGATAGGATAGAATTTGGAAATTCGGCTTGTACCATCGTGGTTCAGTGCCCGTCAATTCTTTCAACCACGAAGTGTTCCAGTGCACACCCAGGCTCGCAGCCAGATGTCCCCGGCTGAGAAGCCTATGACCCCTATCTTATCGGGATTCACATTGAATTCATGACAATTTTCCCGGATGAAAGTCATCGTTTCCGCCAATTCAACCAGTGGGCCTGGAAACTCGGAACCGAGGGTTTCGTCTGCTTCGACCATTGAAGCAATCTGATAAAGTTCATCCCTGTTTACGGCATTGCCCTCTTTACGCATCGCCGAACCGAGCGTCGAATACCTCAATATGAATACATGATAGCCTTTCGCAAGGAATTCATAGCCTACGGGTTCCGCTTCCCGATCCGACACATACATATAACTGCCGCCCGGACATATGACGACTGCCGGACGACCTTCCTTTTCATAGACACCGCTCTCTCCAAGCATCATCGTCACTTCTGCATGCTTATCCCCTATATAAAAACTTTGAAGATTCATTGTTCGTCCTCCCTATCAGTTGATCAGTCTATATAGATATTTCTCATTTCTATAGACGCCGTCTACATTGACGGCATCCACACGCTCGCCTTCCTCAAGGAACCCGAGCATCTTGTACAATTCGATCATTTCCTCATGGTCATCACGAATTGCCGTTTCCAACCTATGGACCTGGTTATCTTCCGCCCATCTGATGACTGCATTCAATAAATTCCTGCCTATGCTGTTCTTTTGTTCCGACTTAAGGACACCCATAGAAACGACTGCACGATGCCTCGTCGTCTCGCTGTGGTTCCCCCTCATACTGATGTACCCTTGCATCTCCTGGTTTTCCAGTGTCAGGAAAATTTGACTTCTGCCATCTTGAAGCATATCAGATAATATATCTTCAGTGTTACTGAGATTTATTTTCTTTTCGGCATATAGATCATCCTGAGTATTGTACTCGAGGGACATCATCAAGTTTAGGAAATTTTCACTGTCCCTCATTTCAACTGGTCTTATCTCCATCTTCATCCTCATTCCTTTAGCAAGAATTTCATAATGAAATCCAAAGCCGGGGGATTTTCATTCTTAAGTCCTTCAATGAACTTCCGGCGATCATAGGGGACGTTCCTGAACATTGTGTTTATTGCACCGTCGTCCTTCAATTCGAGTATCGCATAAGGGGCAAAGGGAGTCTCTGTTACACCGAGTGCCCCCGGGTTGACCATTACAGGGCCTGAGGTCTTGAAGTGCTGGGTGATGTGGTCATGTCCATACAGCACTACGCTATATGCTTCCTGTCCGTAGATTTCTTCAAGTAGATCAAGTGAAGGGGATTCTTCGATTGATCGGTACCTGCAACCATCCAGATGATAGTGGGTCAACAACATTCTGTGGCCGTCTATCCTCTTTTCAATAGTCAGGGGAGGTTTTTCAGCATATGGGTATACCTAGGGTCGATGTGTCGCGAAACCCATAGATGATGTTCATGCTCAGGTCCACTCACCTGGGATTTCATGCCTTTTAGTGCTTTTATCACTTCGGCATCGTGGTTCCCCGTAATCAGAGTCAAATTCTCCATTTCAGACAATACACTGAGCACTTCATTAGTCTGATGGCCAAGGGAAATCACGTCACCCAGGCAATAGACCTCATCTACCTTAAACTGTTCCATATCCCCAATTACTTTTCCGAGCGCTTCGTAGTTCCCGTGTATATCGGAAATGACGGCGATTTTCTTGGTCATGCGTCCACCCCCCCTTTATGCTCCTTCTGGTCCTTATGTTACCAAAAATCCTTTATGCCACCTACCACTCCCTCTCATGTTATCATATATGTATTATGACTAAGAGGTGTAATATGACTAAAATCTCACTTGTCAGACATGGTTTGACTGATTTCAACAGATCAAGGAAACTACAAGGGTTTTCTGACATCCCCCTCAATGAGGAAGGTGAGGGACAGGCTATCGATGCTTCGCTCTACCTTAAAGACGAGCCTTTTGACATCATCGTTTCGAGTCCGTTGAGTCGGGCATTCCGTACCGCGGAAATAATCAACCAGCATCATGGGCTGCCGATTACCACAATGGACGAACTTAAGGAACAATATTTCGGCAAACTTGAAGGATTGCACATCGATAATATAATGGAGAAGTACCCAGACGGTAACCTACCTGGCATTGAAACGTTCGAATCCCTTTCCGCACGTGTCGAAAAGGCAATGAACATAATTTCGGAAGAATATGATGGACAATACGTATTGCTTACAGCCCATTCCCGCACGATAAAATCAATTCTCTCCCTCTATAGCGATGAAATTGATATGGCACAAACCAAATTGGATAACTGCAGCTTAAGCATCATCCAAGAAGTGAATGGCAAATGGCATGTGATCGACTATAACATTTCCACAGCGGTGTCCGGATCCACCCAGGAATAGATATCCTCTTTACGCTAAAATATTGCGGCCCTTCCAGCGGGCCATTATAGGAGCTGTAAACTATGCAGAACATCGAATCCACCATCCTTGCTTATAGAGGCGATCATTACAGCTACGGTATAATGCAGGGTGAATCTTTGAAACAGACCCACTATATGCAGAACAGAAATTACGAATGGATCAAAAGACGTCCAAAATTCAATTTGGACTATAGGGAAACAAAAGCGCTGTACCAGCATTTTGCACCGCATATCTGGGAGGAATTGATGGGTTTACAGGAATCACTCGAAATCACCGACCATGAAGTTCTACTAAATCTAGCCCATTACCGTATCTCCCCTAAAGACAGTGGGTGCAGCGTCTACTTGGATCATGATACATTCATCAGGAACTATGATTATCATCCGAACACCTATGACGGCATCTACAAGCTTTTCCAGCCAGATTATGGCTATTCCCACATCGGCCCTGCATCAAGGATAACCGGAAGAATGGACGGCATGAATGAGCATGGCCTTATCATGGCCTATAATTTTATGAACAGAAAACAACCATTCGATGGATTTACATGTTTCATCATCGGACGGTTCATACTTGAACTCTGCAGGACAGCGCAAGATGCAAAAGATCTATTGGAGGCGCTCCCCCACAGAGGCGGCTTCAGCTATATCATCCAGGATAAGCAAAATGATTCATTCATAGCGGAAACATCCGCACGCGGATTGACGTTCCGTGAAGCGAATATCTGCACGAATCATTATGAAACATTGACAGATGAAAACAGAAGATATCTGGTTGATTCGAATGAGCGTCTGGATATCCTGAAACAGTTGCACTCCCCCTCTGAAGATAAAGTGCTCGATTATTTTACGCAACCTGGCGTCGGCCTATTCGTCGACAACTACAAAAGCTGGGCGGGGACGATCCACACCAGCCGATACGACAAAAAGAATCTGACGGCTGGAATCCAGCTTGGCTCTGGTGCAATGCACGATTTCGATTTTTCCGGCTGGCTCGGAGGCGAAGCAGTCAATCAGCGGAAAATCTCAGGACAGCTCGCTACAGACTTGTCATTCACCACTGCCGATTGGCAGCTGAAATCAACAAGATAGAAGGGAGGGAGATCAGATGCTTGAATTCGACAACCTTATCTTCAGCGGTTTCGATGTCATCCTGAGGACTGTGATCGTCGGCATTATGGCTTATCTCTCACTCGTCGTCATCCTTCGGGTCAGTGGCAAGCGCACCTTAACTAAAATGAACGCTTTTGACTTTGTAGTCACCGTAGCCCTCGGTTCAATCCTCGCAAGCATCATCACCACCAAGGACATAACATTGATGCAGGGTATGACCGCTTTCCTTGTCCTAGTCGTCATGCAGTATATATTTACGAAGTTATCCGTCAAAAGCCTCTTTTTCAGTAACCTGGTCAAATCCCAGCCTATCCTGCTCTACTTCAAAGATGAGTTTCTGGAACGTAATATGGCTAAAGAACGTATTCTGGAGCGGGAAATCAGGCAAGCTGTCCGTGCAGAAGGAAAAGAGGATATGTCTGATGTACTGGCCGTCATCCTCGAGACGGATGGCAGCATCTCGGTCATGGGACGGAGCCATGATGAAAGAGAGTCTGATATGACGGTCCTTTTCGAGGACGTAAAAAAATAAGACCTTAAGGTCTTATTTTTTTATGGATAAAATTTTCCCATAGGTTGATATGCGCCATATCCATTCGAGTGGACCATATTTAAAGTGCCGCATCCAAAGATGGCTTACCACAATCTGGAATCCGAAGGTTGCCGCAACAATTAAAGGGAACCATAGTGCCCCAATCTGATTGAACAGGTTAAAACCAAAAAACAATACAATCATCAGCACGCTTTGCATGATGTAGTTGGTCAATGCAAGCTGTCCGACAGGCTGCAGCATTTTTGTAAAGGATTGAAACCTTAAAAATATCAGAGTCAACAATGCAGTATACCCAAGTGACATCAAAGGACCACCCAGTGTATAGGCAAGCATAGATAAGATCGATAGTGCTGGAGATTCCATGCCATAAGTCATAGCATATCCCGTGATCACTTTAACCGGCAATCCAACCCCGATACCGATTATTACAATTTTCCACAACATCTTTTTTAGTGACCCTAGCCTTGTATGATAGCCTTTTTGTCCGACAAACAGACCGATAAGAAACACGGCCAAGACAAGTGGTACCATCGCTATATTATTGACCGACATGAGTCCCAATATGGAAAGGTTCAGGGAAACAATGTCCCAGTAGGACCCATTTGAAGCTTCGATTATGTTGATACCGTAAACGGGACTGGATGCAGTTTCTGCACTGATGTTGGCAGGGATAGAGCAAGCATCGTCATCAATATTACAAACACTGACCCCAGCAACAGTATCATAAGTGAAATAAATAGATTCAAGCGAGGATTCAACCGGTAAAAAAGAAGCAGTATGATGCCGGTCACAGCGTAGACGGTCAGGATATCGCCATACCAGCAAATATGGCGTGGACCAGACCGATGACCAGCAGTATTGACATCCGTCTGATAAACAACCTATTTACCCGCTGCGTCCTATTTTTTGCCCTTGATAGGAAAATGTAGAAGCCAAGACCGAATAAAAAGGAGAACATCGTATAAAAATTGGCCGTGACGAATATGTTTATCAGCAATATGATAACTGAATTGGAACCTGTGTATATATCACTTGTATCAAATGTCAGTTGATTCTCCATTTGGGGACCAGCAAAGCTCATAATGTTCATCATCAGAATCCCAAACAATGCAAATCCACGTACCGCATCAATCTCGTGGACTCTATCAGCTGATCCAACCGGAAGATATTCCCGCTTCATGATATTCCTCCAAAACTATAATGGTTTATTCAATCATATCACAGTCCATTTCCAAACTAATCAAAATCACGGCATATAAAAAGTGGACTCAAAGATTTTGAGTCCACTTTTGCAGCCAATCCAAGTCTATAAAATTCTGCAGCCAGTCCAGATCCATAAACTCCACCGGGGCACCTGTCAAATAAGAATATATATAATTGATGAAGAGTGCCAATAATGGTAGAAATACGAATATGAACAGGAATATTTTTAAAAACTTGGTGAATATATAATAGAGTACCCTCAATAGAATCAGAGCGATGGAAGTTACAGCCACCGTCTTAAAATTATAATCAAGGTCGGCTATATCAAAATAGTTGATGCCATAAATGACAAAAAATGAGAGTGCTATAGTAAGTAGCAGTCTTATGAACATTTTTTCACACCCTTTAACTTACTGTCACTTCGTTTCTTTGACTTCAGTTACAAAAGCAGTGCAGAGTATGCCGAGTGCAATGATGAAGACACTGAGCCATGGTGCATAGCTGATATCAAAGTTGCTGATATAGATGCCGCCGATTACAGCTCCGATGCCGATACCCAAGTTCAGCCCGGACATGTTCCAGCTGAATACCAATGCTGCAGACCCCTGCACGTTCTCCACCAGACCACTTTGCACTGCTGGACTCGTGCTCCACTGGAACAGACTCCATATGAATAGAGTGATATAGAAAAGAACTGGTTTGCCATAAACGAGCGGCATTATTGCCATCGCTACCATAAATAAAGTCAACATTATGAGAAGTGTGCGCTTCGTCCCGATCCAATCCACCATGTTGCCCCCAAGATATGTACCAAGCATGCCGCCGACCCCTGCTATCAATAAAGCAGCCGAGACATTTTCGATACTGAATCCATTTGTGGTCATCAACGGAGAGATATAGCCGAGGACGATATAGTTGCCGATAAGGACGGACATTGTCACTCCAATATAAAGCAGTATATTTTTCCTGTCCAGGATTTTATCTGGTTTGGTATCCCCAAGTTCCTCAGCATTCTTGTTAGGCACCAGAGCGAGTATGCCGATACCTACCAGAACAGCTAACGCAATGACGATCCAAAATATGATACGCCAGCCAAATTGCTGGCCGATGATGGTGCCGAGTGGAATCCCGAATACATTCGCGGCACTGAATCCCATATAGACCAAGGCAATCATCCGTCCCCGGATTGCCGGTGCGGAAAGCAGCACTGTCATATCCATGATTTTAACGATAAACACTGCAGCAGCAAGTGCGGTCACAACTCGCCCGATTGCAAGCATGAAAAATGTAGTTGATAGTCCAAATATTATATTTCCGATTATGAATACGAGTAATGAAGCCATTATGACCGGTTTTGGCCTGATTTTCTCAGTCACCTTTACAAGCAAGGGGCCAAATACGGCAAAGCTGACGGCATAGACCGTTATCAACTGCCCGGTCAATGCATTCGAAATGTTTAGATCCGCACTCATCAGTTCCAATATGCCTGATATGATAAGCTCCATCATTCCAAGAAGGAACACACCGACAGTAAAAGTTATTAATAATTTCCTGTTCATGATAACCACCCATTCAAAAAGTCAACTTGACTATTATACAACATAAAGGCCTCCAATCAAACATAAACATGTTAATATTAAATAGAGGTGGTATTGTGAAAAAATTATTTCCCGTTTTGATTCTATTATTGCTGACAGCATGCAGTCAGCCTGACCAGGGATCCCTAGATGCACTCTATGAAGCTTTTGATAGGAATCATGACAAACTTAAAACAGAATTTGAAGAAATGTATAAAGAGAGTTCAGAAACGTCGGATCGAGAAGAACAGCTTAAAATCATATACGATGAAATGCTGCCTAAAATCGAAGATTTTAGAAGGACCATCCATAATCATACTGTAACAGGGCATGAACATGAAAAATTCAAGGAAGATATATTGACATACATCGATTCTCTGGAAACCCTCGTTAAACTTCATGGTGAATTCAACCGTACCTTCATAAACTATAACCCTCTTGGTGAGGATGAATTCAAAAGTGAAATCGAGGATATCATGTCAGAAATAGAAGCTCAGGAAAAACAGCTTGATGAACGATATGAAAATATCAATGAAAAATATGAGACGCTATCGTCATCCTAAAGTGATCTGTCTAAGGCAGATCACTTTTACAATATTTTTCAACAAAATTTCTATAGGCAATCTTTTCAGTGAACGTTTCCCCGTATCTTTCCTTTAATGCATCGATTAGATTGCCATATTCACCGGCATTTCCAAGGCGTTCAACATGGGTCACAATCCCATCGAAGTCAGAACCGAGTCCAATGGCATCCTCACCGCCGAGATTGATGATTCTATCTATATGGGGAAAAACGTCCTCTACCTTTATTTTCCCCTCTCCAATAAATGGTGGGTTGAATACAATATTGATCATCCCCCTTTCTCAATCACCCTTCTTATCTGATCATCCGTAAGATTCCGCCTGTGGTCACACACACTCCGGGCATTCGAATGCGTCGCGATGACCCTATCCCCCTGCTCGATAACCTCTGCAACCCCTTTAGGGCTCAGGTGACTGATATCAATAAGCACATCATGAGCGTTGCAAGAGGCCACAAACCTTTCTCCATACTCACTCAACCCAGCATCACGGTTTTCTCCAACGCCGTCAGCAACCAGATTGGCATTATTCCATGTCAACCCTACAGAAAGTACTCCCAGTCGGAATAATGTGCGGAGTTTCATCAGACCATTGCCTACTGCATCCGCCCCTTCCAGTGTAAGAACCGCCCCAATTTCTTCTGGTTTCAGCCTCTCAATTTCTTTAAAATCCTTTATATGGATAAAACCCTCCTGACTCAGAACTTCATTATAGAAGCAATCCACCTGTTCCAACGCATGCTGCCATTTTTCATTGTCAGGGACTTCCGGTGGAATGAAGATCGCAAAAAATTGTACCTTCACTCCCCCTCTCTTAATCTCAATACATTCGTTTCAATTTCTGGAGAATCGTAGAAATTAAGAGTTTTCTCCCCATCATCATATGTTCTCCTGAGATCCTGCTGTAATTTCAAAAGTGCATCGCAGTGTGTATCTATTATATCCATGTTTTCTTCCTCTCCTTTATATATAATGCGTATAAGTTAATAGGACCCAGTTATATTTGCATAATTATTAATAACAGTATAAACTAAATGCTGTATTGAAAGCGTTTTCTTATAAAAACTAGATTTACAAACCCCTTTCAACATGTATAATTATATTATTAGGAGGTTAATTTATGCAAAAAAATGCAAGTTTATTAAAATTCATCATTCCATCCATCATCGGAGTAATAATGTTTCTTTTCCCCTCCAAGTCGACGGAGGGACTACTATACCCGTAGCTTATCTCGCAAATCTTATGAATGAAATGATTGGATTGGATAATGTTGTTTTAATTGTTGTCATACTGATCAATATCTCCAGTCTGTTGACGATTGTTTTCAGCTGGTTCATCACGCCAAGTTCTGAATTTGTAGGCAGCCTATTCAAGACCAATAATATTTGGATCGTTTTACGTTTTCTTGGCGCACTATTCTCATTGATGGCCTATTTCGTTTCGGGCCAGAAGTAATCAATTCAGATGTGACAGGCGGTTTGATGCTCTATGACCTATTGCCGACGCTGTTTTCAATATTCCTGTTTGCCGGCATACTTCTTCCCCTGCTATTGAATTATGGTCTGTTGGAGTTTGTCGGAACCTTGTTCGCTAAAGTAATGCGTCCCCTGTTTACATTGCCGGGCCGTTCAACCGTGGATAATCTTGCTTCTTGGGTCGGCGACGGCACGGTCGGCGTACTCTTGACAAGCAAACAGTATGAGCAGGGATTCTATTCAGAGAGGGAAGCGGCTGTCATTGCCACGACATTCTCCGTAGTATCCATCACCTTCTCGATTGTCATACTTGATTTGATTGGGCTTATGGACTATTTTGGTCTATTCTACATGACCATTATCATAGCAGGTGTGATAGCCGCACTGATTATGCCAAGGATTCCCCCTCTTTCCAGAATACAAGATAATTACCACGTAGAAGGCAAGGAACTCGATGAAAGTATCCCGTCAGGCCACAATATGTTTTCATGGGGATACAACAAGGCACTTCAAAGAGCGTCGAAAGCCAAAGGGTTCGCCGATTTCGCCAAAGACGGCATAAAGACTGTTGGAGACATGTGGTTTGCAGTCTTGCCGATAGTCATGGCAATCGGAACGATCGGCACCATATTTGCAGAGTACACGCCTCTTTTCTCCTGGATTGGGGCCCCGTTTGTCCCTATTTTGGAAATGATGGGTATACCCGAAGCAAAAGCTGCATCTGAATCCTTATTTATAGGATTTACTGATATGTTCCTGCCATCCATACTGATAGAAGATGTCTCGTCCGATATGACCAGATTCATAATTGGTACACTCAGCATCACTCAGCTCATTTATCTTTCTGAAGTGGGAGGCGTCATCCTTGGGTCAAAGATTCCCGTCGGTCTAGGCCGTCTCTTTGTAATCTTCCTGCTCAGGACGATTATCACGCTTCCAATCATTACAGTAATTGCACATATGATTTTCTAAAAAAAACTTCTGTTCATATTGAACAGAAGTTTTTTATGCTGTGTCATTAGAATCCGCGTCCGGCGCCACCGCCGCCGCCTGAACCGCCGCCAAAGCCACCGAAGCCACCACCGCCGAAGCCGCCACCTGAGCTTCCACCTCCTGATGGTGGGAAGAAGATGGTCGATCCGCCTCTTTCGTGTCTTCTGGAACCGCCTTTAGGGGGTCCTCCGCCTCCCATAATCTTAAAGAGGACATAGATGACAATCATGGCAAATATCAATTTGAAAATACTTTCACCAATGCCGGCAGATTGTCCGTCGTTTGATGTCTCCTCTTTAGGGGTATCTCTTGTGAATTCGCCATCTTTATATTCGAAAGCTTCAAGGGATTCTTCGTATAATGCGTTATAAAGGTTGGTCAATCCCTCTTCATACTCGGCATAGGCGGCTTTTGAGCCCTCTTCTTCCTTTGTCGCTGCAGTGAAGTATTCCATCGCGACATCGTCTATGATGCGGCCTATTTTGGCATCGTTGAGATACCCTTCCACACCGTAGCCGACTTGGACTTCAACACCCCGGTTATCAAACTCATCTCCATTGTCAAGATTGAGCAGTATGACGATACCATTGTCACTTTCGGATTTACCGACGCCATATTCCCTCAAGGCTTCCAAAGCAAAGTCCTGGCGATGTACCTGGCCTGTTGAAGGCATGGTTAACAGCATCATTTCGACACCTGTCCCCTCCTCCAGGTGTGTGCCTTTATCATTGAGCTCAGTAATCGTTGAATCACTGAGAACCCCTGCATTGTCCTGTACAAAATGATGATCGGTGTTGAGTTCCGGAACTTCAACGCGCGCCTGTACGGGACCAGCTGTAAAAAAGAACGCGGCCAGCAGAAGCATGACCAAACGTTTCATTACTCTTCATCCTGTTCAGTATTGAATTCAATCTCCGGAACTTCTTTACTGCTCTCTTCTGCTTCAAAGTAAGGTTTCTCATTAAAGCCCAATATACCTGCAACCATGTTGCCCGGGAATGTCCGTGTATTCTTATTGTACTCCTGGACCGCTTCATTGTAATCCTTTCTTGCCACTGCAATGCGGTTTTCCGCACCCGCCAATTCATCTCTCAGTCCCGTAAACTGTGAATCTGCTTTCAGGTCGGGATAATTTTCAGAAATCGCCAATAGTCTGGATAACGCAGAGGTCATGTCATTGTTGGCTTCTGCCATTTCTTCTACGTTTTCCGAACCGGACAATTTACTCCTTGCGTCAGCAATATCTGTGAATATCTCCTCTTCGTGGGAAGCATATCCTTGGACGGTGCTCACCAGGTTCGGAATCAGATCGCCACGCCTCTGGAGTTGCGTTTCAATCTGGGATTTCTGTTGGTTGACTTCTTCCTCCAAGTTGACGAATTGATTGTATTTAGGGGCGAATATGAGGGCCAAGATAACGAATAGGCCGATGATGATGCTTAAGGGTATAAGAAGTTTTTTCATGATTCCTCTCCTGTCTCAAATGAACTGTCTTCCATTAATATTTTACCATCTTTCCATGTTTATGAAAGCAGCAGATGCAGATATGAAAAAAAGCCGGTTTGGCCGGCTTTTTTCATAATCATTTATAACGGATCATGTGATATTTTTTCTTGCCTCGTCTGATTATCGTGAATTCATCATCAAGCATATCCTCATCTTGGAGGGTGTACTCAATGTCCTGCTTGCGCGCTCCATTGATGTAGATCGCACCGTTTTTAATGTCTTCCCTTGCCTGTCGACGTGATGGTGAGACACCTGTTTCAACCAATACTTTAACAAGATTTTTGTCATCGTCCTGGTAGACTGCTGACGGCACATCTTTGAAGGCGTCTTTAAGTTGGTCAGCAGACAACGCTTTAATGTCCCCACTGAATAACGCTTCTGTTATATTTTGCGCTTCTTTCAATGCCTCATCCCCATGGAGGAAAGCTGTGATTTCCTCAGCAAGCCTTTTTTGCGCTTTTCTGAGATGTGGTTCCGACACCAATGATTCTTCAAGTGCTTCGATTTCTTCCTTCTCCATGAATGTGAAGAGTTTAATGAAGCGGATGACATCTGCATCACTTTGGTTTATCCAAAATTGGTAGAATTCATAAGGTGAAGTACGGGCTGGATCGAGCCAGATGTTACCGGATTCCGTTTTACCGAATTTTTTTCCGTCGGCCTTGGTGATGAGAGGGATGGTCATTCCCTCTGCTTCTGTCTCCCCATACATTCTTCTCATCAGGTCCAAGCCACTTGTAATGTTGCCCCACTGATCTGAACCGCCAATTTGTAATTTACAGCCGTATTCTTTATTAAGGTGTCCAAAGTCGATTGCTTGAAGAATTGTATATGTGAACTCCGTATATGAGATGCCTGTTTCCAACCTTGTCTGGATGGAGTCTTTCGCAAGCATATAGTTTAAGCTGACATGTTTTCCGTAATCCCTAAGAAAGCTGATCAGGCTGATATTTTTAAGCCAGTCCCTGTTGTTTACAAGTATGGCCCCATTCTCATCGGAAAAATCAAAAACACGCTCCATCTGCTTTTTGATCCCTTGAACATTCTGTTCAATCTGTTCTTCCGTTTGAAGCTTTCTTTCTTCACTTTTGAATGAAGGGTCTCCAATCATGCCTGTGCCCCCGCCTATCAAGACAATTGGACGATGCCCATGATTCTGGAAGCGCCTCATCGTCAAAAATGGGACAAGGTGTCCAATATGGAGGCTGTCGGCTGTTGGATCCGCTCCACAGTAAAGGGTCACCTGTTCCCTATCCAATAATTCACTTATTTTTTCTTTGTCGGTCATCTGATAGATGATGCCTCTGTACTCCAGATCTTCAAGCAACGCGTTCATTTTACTTCCTCCTAATTTGATATAAAATAAAAACACCCTTACATAACGTAAGGGTGCTGGATACACGGTACCACCAAACTTTTTTACTTGAGGGACAGGGACGTCTGCCCAGACGTTCGAATGTTTATGCGCAGTGTATTCATCGGGAATGTGCACTGATTTCCACCAACCATCAGCTCTCTGGATTCCACCGATCCGACTACTTCTCTGCCAATCGAATAATATCAATTTATAGAAATGATATATTTCCCATTGCGAAAAGTCAAGGGCAAAATCTATTTTCTGTATCGATATTACTGCAACTACAGCCTTTTAACATTAACTCACTTTGTTTTTTATGTGTTATAATGACCGATGATAGGAGGTAAAAATGAATAAGATTAACGACTTTTTAGATTATATTAAGCATCTCTTTTCAAGTGGAGGAAAGACTCCCAACAAGGAAAAGGCTGAAAGTACTACATTCAAAGAAAAATTGAGCCATACCAAAACCCGCTTCAAAAAAGCGGGTTCCCCAATAAGAATATCATTCTTCACCGCCTACGATACCATCTGGAACATTATTCTGTTTACCGTATTGGCAGTAAGCCTGATAGCCATCTTTGCCTTCAGTATCGGAGTAGGCTACTTCGCTTCTTTGGTCAACGATGAAGAGATCCAGCCGGTAGATGAGATGAAGACTGCGCTCACTGAAATGACTGAAAGTACTACCGTGGCTTTCGGCTCCGGCGAATCGCTCGGTACACTACGGGCAGACCTCATCCGCGAGCGAGTCGACTATGAAGATATCAGTCCAAATGTCATTGAAGCTCTTGTGGCGACTGAAGATGAATACTTCTACGAACATAATGGCGTGGTCCCGAAAGCATTTCTGAGGGCCACGCTTCAGGAATTGGGAGGCTCTGAATCAGGTACAGGAGGCAGTACACTCACCCAGCAGCTTGTAAAGAACCAACTGCTGACGAATGAGTCGACTTTCGACCGTAAGGCAACTGAATTGCTTCTCGCTTTCCGTGTCGAGAAAGTGCTCTCAAAAGAAGAGATCCTCGAATCCTACTTGAATGCAGTTTCTTTCGGCCGCAATGCAAACGGTCAGAATATTGCAGGGGTCCAGGCCGCTGCTGAAGGGATTTTCGGCAAAAATGCAGATGAATTGAACCTTGCTGAAGGAGCCTTCATAGCGGGGCTTCCTAAAAACCCCTATGCCTACACTCCTTTCATGCAAGGCGGTAAGGTAAAAGATGAGGAGTATCTGCAACCAGGTAAAAACAGGCAACTCTTTGTTTTGAAGCGCATGCTTCTGGAAGATAAGATCACTCAGGAGGAGCATGATGAGGCAGTCGAATATGACATCTATGGTTCCTTGACGGACAGTGTGACGGTACCGAACCAGAACTATCCTTTCCTGGCAGATGAAATCGAAAGGCGCAGCGTGGACATCCTCAAGTATTACCTTGCAGAAGAAGATGGTTTGACTCGGGATGATGTCGACAGCACACCCCTGATCAACCAGGAATATACCACTAAGGCAGATTCTGCGCTCCGCAACAAGGGGTATCATATCGACACCACCATCGATAAGTCAATCTATGACAAGATGCAGGAAGTCAAAGATAACGCCCAATTTTATGGTTCCCGCAGCAGCCTTGATTCGACGGATGCCACAGAAGAGACAAAAGAAGAAACTCTGGAGCATGAACTTGGTGCAATATTAAAAGATAATCAGACGGGGCGCATACTCGGATTCATTGGTGGGCGCGACCACGACCGTTCATCCATCAATCATGCAACCCAGACTTCAAGAAGTGCCGGATCGACGATGAAGCCATTGATCAACTACGGCCCGGCGCTGGATAAAGGCTTGATCACTCCTGATACTGTATTGTTGGATAAATTCTTTACTATAGAGAGTCTGAATTATAGCCCAAAAAACTATGACGCAGACAAGGAATTCGGTCTCGTTTCAGCGAAACATGCTTTAAGCAACTCCTATAACTTGAGTACATTACGGTTGTGGGCCGAAGTCAAAAAGCACAATCCTGAAGAATACTTTGAGAAGATGAACATCCCTCTACCGGACGGGGCGACCAATAATCCTTCACTTCCACTTGGCACCAACGACATTTCCGTTGAGAATAATACTAACGCTTTTTCAACGTTCGCCAACAATGGAGAGCTTGTTGAAAGTTATATGATCGAATCCATTACAGATCCTTCAGGCGAAAAGATTTATGAAAATGAAAGCACATCAGAACAAGTGTTCAAAGATTCTACCGCTTATCTTATGACGGATATATTGAAGGAGACCCTCCAAACAGGTTCCGCATATTATATAAAAGATTATTATAATAGTGTTAAGGGCACCTATGATTGGGCAGCTAAAACCGGAACATCGAACAATTTCGTCGACTCCTGGTTTATGGGCTATAACCCGAAAGTAACCCTTGGCGTGTGGATGGGTTATGACCGTAATATCCCACAAGTTGCAAACCAGGATGCCGAACAGCATCTCCACATCTATAATTGGAGGAATCTTGCACAGGCACTCACAGAAATAGCGCCTGATAAGATGGGCGCCTACGAACGCTTTGAACGTCCTGATTCGGTCAGGGAAGAAACGTTCTGTGCCCTTACCATGGAACTTGAAGATGATTGTGAGAAGAAACTCGATAAGCCAATTAAAGGGCTTATAGCTGAAGACACCCGTTTTGAAGATAAAAGCAGCCTGAATGACCCAGCAATCATGGACCGCATGGGAGATGACTTTGACTCCGGCCTTAGTGCATCGGATCTGATGGGTACTGTGACACGCTCCTATGACGACATATATCGGGTCGGTGGAAGCGAATCAAAAAGTAAAAGCGACGATGAAGATGAAGATAATGAAGATGATTAAAAGTTCATAGCGTAAAACTGCCTCCGGGCCCTCCAGATGAAGTGAAGTATCTGGAAGGCCCGGAGGCTCTTTTTATAATATATGGACGAATAATATTAAAGGAGGCCGTAAAGAAGGAGGGCTGGTCCCCAACCCTCCAAAAGCGGTTAATTCATTCACGAGCATCATTTAAGAATTTTACTTCCTAATGCTTTCATACTCCCAGGCGTTAGAAGAGTCCTTTTGAATTCCCTTCAGAATCAACGTCCATATGGACTGCAGACGGTACTTTAGGAAGCCCTGGCATCGTCATGATGTCACCTGTCAGAGCGACCACGAAGCCCGCTCCTGTTTTGGCAATCACTTCTCTGACAGTGACCTTGAAACCGGTCGGACGACCAAGGAGTGATGGATTATCGCTTAGCGAATATTGTGATTTGGCCATGCATACAGGGAAATCGCCCCAGCCATGACGATCAATTTCAGCCAACTGCTTCTTAGCCTTGTCCGTGAAGATTACACCGTCTCCCCGTAGACTTCAGTGACGATCTTCTCTATCTTCTGGTCGATCGGCAGTTCGTTTTCATATAATTGATTAAAGTTCTGAGGCTCTTCAAGTACTTCCATCACCTGTTCTGCAAGCTCGACGCCCCCTTCTCCACCAAGTTCCCAGACTTTCGTCAAGGAAACCCTTACATCCTTAGATTTGCACCAGGATAGCACAAATTCCCTCTCCTCATCCGTGTCGGTTACAAAATCATTCAATGCCACAATTGGCTCCACTCCAAATTTGCGTGCATTTTCTATATGCTTCTCGAGGTTTACGATACCCTCTTTCAATGCATCGACATTCGGTTCCCCAAGGTCACTCTTGGCCACCCCGCCATTCATCTTCAATGCACGGATAGTCGCTACTAGAACAATGGCATCCGGAGCGAATTCGCCCTTCCTGGCTTTTATGTTCATGAATTTCTCCCCACCGAGATCAGAACCGAATCCGCATTCAGTCACTACTATATCTGCAAGTTTTCTAGCAGTGTTCGTTGCTATGAGCGAGTTGCACCCATGAGCGATATTTGCGAACGGTCCGCCATGAATCAATGCCGGCGTACCTTCCATCGTCTGCACCAGATTCGGCTTGATTGCTTCTTTCAGCAGCAGTGCCAAAGCACCTTCCACTTCAAGCTGTCCTACTGTCACCGGTTCCCTGTCATAAGTATAGCCGAAAACAATTTTGGATAATTTATCTTTCAAATCGGTCAGGTCACTTGCAAGACAGAGTACCGCCATAATTTCACTCGCCACAGTAATGTCGAAGCCATCTTCCCTCGGCACACCTCTTGAAGGTCCCCGAGGCCTACGACCACTTCACGCAATGCACGGTCATTCATATCAAGCACGCGTTTCCACGTTACACGTCTCGGATCGATATTAAGCTTGTTTCCATGGTGTATATGGTTGTCTATAAATGCCGAAAGCGCATTGTTTGCAGTGGTTATTGCGTGAAGATCTCCGTTAAAATGAAGGTTGATTTCTTCCATCGGCAGTACCTGCGCGCGTCCGCCTCCAGTAGCTCCACCTTTAATTCCCATAACAGGTCCGAGTGACGGTTCGCGTAACGCAACCATCACATTTTTTTGAGCTTATTGAATGCATCCGCCAAACCTACAGTACAAGTCGATTTCCCTTCCCCTGCCGGGGTTGGGTTCATTGCTGAAACAAGTACGACTTTTGAATCCTTTTCATTCCCTTCTATTTTATGTATATCAATTTTAGCTTTATATTTTCCATACATCTCGAGAGCATCGTGGGGTATCTTTGCGTTTTCAGCTATCTCTTCGATACCTTTGATATCCACTTGTGCAGCAATTTGCTGATCAGTCAATTGTGCCATATTTACATCTCCCTCTTAATTATCATCGTATCCTCATTACATATCCATTATGACATATCCATTATGCCATAATTCACAGAAAATTGCCTCTGAAATCATCAGAGGCAATCAATGATCAATCATCATCCATTGAAGATAGATCACCTGTAGGCAAATCAAGTTCCCAAGCCTTCAGTACACGTCTCATAATCTTACCGCTGCGTGTCTTCGGCAATTTATCTTTGAATTCTATCTCTCTTGGTGCAGCGTGCGCTGCTAAACCTTCTTTGACATATTTGCGAACTTCTTCCTTCAGTTCTTCTGTCGGCTCGTATCCTTCACGTACTGCAATGAACGCTTTGACGATTTCTCCCCTTACAGGATCTGGCTTGCCGATGACCCCCGCTTCCTGTACCGCCGGGTGCTCCACCAGCTTGGATTCGATTTCGAATGGTCCGACCCGTTCACCAGCGGTCATGATGACATCATCCACACGCCCTTGGAACCAATAATAACCATCTTCATCCTTATATGCAGAATCTCCTGAAACATACCAGTCACCAATGAAGTAGGATTCATATTTTGCATCGTTTTTCCATATTTTGCGCATCATTGCCGGCCAGCCACTCTTCATCGCCAAGTTACCCATGCGGTTTGCTGGCAGTTCATTGCCTTCATCATCAATGATCGAAGCTTCGATTCCAGGTAGTGGTTTACCCATCGAGCCGCCTTTGATGTCCATGGCCGGGAAATTGACAATCATATGGGCGCCCGTCTCGGTCATCCACCATGTGTCATGTATCCTTAAGTTGAATACTTTCATGCCCCATTTGACGACTTCCGGGTTTAGTGGCTCACCTACAGATAGCACATGGCGTAGAGAGGATAGGTCAAAATCATTGATGATTTCATCCCCTGCCCCATCAGCATGCGAAATGCTGTAGGTGCACTGTACCAGATGGTGATTTTGAGATCTTCTATGGCTCCATACCATGCTTCCGGAGAGAATCTCCCCCTACTACAACGTTTGTAGCCCCATTCAACCATGGCGCAAAAATTCCATAAGAAGTACCTGTTACCCAGCCTGGATCCGCTGTGCACCAATATACATCGTCTTCTTTAAGATCGAGTACATACTTGCCGGAAATATAGTGCTGGACCATTGCATACTGTACGTGCAATACACCTTTTGGCTGGCCAGTCGAACCACTTGTATAATGGAGGATCATACCGTCTTCCTTATCGAGCCATTCAATTTCAAAGTCTTCCGAGGCATTATTGTAACTTTTATTGAAATCGATATATTTATCTTCTACATCGTCTCCTACGACGATGACTTGTTCCAGAGAAGGCAAATCATCCACCGGAATTCTTGGAAGCAACTCAGGTGTTGTTACAATGACTTTTGCATCACTGTTTTCAAGTCTATCCCTTACCGCCTTCTCCATGAAAGCTTCGAACAATGGACCAACGATTGCACCGAGTTTAAGTGTGCCCAACAGTGTGAAGTATAGCTCAGGGCTTCTTGCCATGAAGATGAACACCCTATCCCCTTTTTCAACTCCAGCTTCATCCTTTAGGATATTCGCCGCTTTGTTCGAAGCCTTCTTCATATCTTCGAACGTAAATGATGATTTATCATCTCCATTTTTATAATGGAGCGCTACTTTATCTCCACGGCCATTCTCCACATGTTTATCGATTGCTTCATAGGCCATATTGAATTTACCTGTTTCATACCAGGAGAAGTTCTTCTCGACTTCTTTCCAATCATGATTTTTTACCGCTTCCTCATAATCCTTCAAGTTAGGATTTTGATCTGTTGCTTCATAAAGTTCCACTTCCATAATCTTAACTCCCCTTTTGTGTTTTCTCTTTTACAATTCTTATTATATAATAGAATAGTAGCATATTTCAAAATAATTAAAATAACTTTCCAGGAGGTCTTCTTTTTGCGTCACATAAAGGCATATAATAAAGAGGAATATGACACGCAAAACCAATCATTTATCATAGAAGGACCGCTGACCGAAAAACAACTCGAGCAGTTCACATATGATGATGGTCTTGATGCATTCCGCCGTCCTGCTGAACAGTTCGATGCGTTAAAAGAGATTGCAGATCTTGAAGAAGGCAGGATTATAATTGCACGCCTCAAGGATCATATCTTAGGCTATGTGACTTTCCACCATCCGGATCCCATGGAACGTTGGTCTGATGGCAACCTGCCTTATATCATGGAACTTGGGGCTGTTGAAGTCACCCTTCGCTACCGCGGTTTCGGCCTCGGCAAACAGATGCTTAAACATGCCATGAAAGACAGTTTCATGGAAAATTACATCATATTGACTACAGAGTACTATTGGCATTGGGACCTCAAAAATAGTGGTCTCGATGTATATGAATATAAAAAACTCATGATTGATTTTATGGCAAGTTCCGGTTTCGAAGTCTTTCAGACGAATGACCCCGAAATAACAGGACACCCGGCCAATACCTTGATGGCACGCATCGGTAAAAATATAACCAATGATCAGATGATGGAGTTTGATAAGCTCAGATTCAAAAATAGATTTTTTTTCTAGGAGGTTGCACATGCTAGTAGAAAGAATTATGACCAGCCCGGTTAAAACGCTTTCACCGGAGCATACTATAGAAGATGCCTTGAATATGATGAGCACATATTCATTCAGACATATTCCGATTGTCGATGGCAATGGAGGGCTTCAAGGTATAGTGTCCGACCGCGATGTGAAGCTGACATTGCCTTCAGTACTGTCCGATGATGACCCTGACTTTACGTTGAAAGTCCCGATATCGAGGATCATGCGAAAAAGGGTAACCTACTGCCATCCTTTAGACTTTGTTGAAGAGATAGCCCTCGATTTCTATCATTACTCCATCGGGGCGATACCAGTACTCAGGAATGAACAGGTTGTCGGCATCATCACGCAAAAGGACATGCTGAACACTTACTTGGAACTTACGGGTATAACAGAACCCGGTTCAATCATAGAAGTGGAGATTGAAGACCGGACCGGCGTCATCTACGATATCGGTAAAGTTTTCAAGGATCTCAACATAAAGATAATCAGTATTTCCGTCTATGGAAATAAGGAAAAGAAAGGGTATAAGACAATTGTTCTCAGGGTGCAGGCGATGAATCCGCAAAAAGCCATAGATACTCTTAAAGCCAAAGGGTTTTCAGTGCTTGAACCTTCTGAGATGGGCCAATGACGAAACCAATCTATATCTATGATGATTCATTGCTGAAATATCGCTTTAGTTCCACCCACCCTTTCAATCAAATGCGGATCAAGATGACAACCGACCTGCTCACCATGTCCTCACAACTCAATGAAACTGACATTATCAAACCTCGAGATGCCACTGATGCAGAACTTGGACTGGTTCATAAGCAGGATTACATGGATGCGGTCAAACAGGCGGGGGAAGGCAGTTTGTCTCCTGAAAAAATGGAAAGTTATGGCCTGAACACAGATGACACACCAAGTTTTGAAGGAATGCATGAAAAGAGCCGTATGCTGGTCGGTGCCACATTGACTGCTGTTGATGCAGTGATGGAGGGACGAGCCAAAAAGGCCGTGAGCCTTGCCGGGGGCCTCCATCATGGGTTCAGCGGTAGAGCAAGCGGCTTTTGCATCTACAATGATTCGGCTGTCGCTATAGAGTATATGCGCCGAAATACAATCAGCGTGTGATGTATATTGATACGGATGCCCACCACGGTGATGGTGTCCAATGGATATTCTATGACAGCAATGAAGTCATGACTTATTCCATCCACGAAACGGGACGGTACCTATTCCCAGGTACTGGCAGCCTCACAGAACGAGGCACAGAAGAAGGTTTTGGATTTGCCGTCAACCTTCCAATTGATGCATTTACAGAAGATGAATCTTTCCTTGAAATCTTTAAGGAAACTTTGGAGGCTGCCATCATTAAATTTAAACCGGATATATTATTCAGCCAGAATGGTGTGGATGCACATTACAGGGATCCGATGACGCATCTTTCAGTCACTTCAAACACATTTGAGGAGATTCCGAGATTCGTCAACGAAATGGCAGATAAGTATACGGATGGAAAATGGATTGCGGTTGGTGGTGGCGGCTATAACCTATGGCAGGTCGTACCTAGGATGTGGGCGCAGATATGGCTTGCCATGAATGGTGTGCCGCCTTTACGGGGACGGTTGCCTGAAGCATTCATCGCCAAGTATGAAGGCAAATGTCCAATTGACTTCCCGGTTCTCTGGAGGACGATCTCAGTGATTATGATGATATACCTAGGCGGGAAGATATCAATGAAAAAAACAGGAGCATGCTCTCACGTGCCATGCTCCATATAGAAGAGCAGTAGGGATACTGATGTATATGTAATTTTTACGTAAATTTTTCAGCTGAAATATGGTTATTCCAAATATCCATACCCATCACGACCCGATGGGCATAAGAAAAATTTAGAACTTTATTTTGTCATCCACCATCAAAAAAACGGCCTGGAAATCCTAAGTTAAGATTTCCAGGCCGTTTTTCGCTTCAGAGCTTGTCTGAGTCCTTCTACTTTGTAGTGGATCGATATTCAATTTTGTATGGAAGGATGACATTCGCCTCTTCAATCGGTTCATCCTTCATGTATTTCGTCAACAACCTCATCCCGACAGCTCCGATATCGTAAAGCGGTAAAGCTATGCTTGATAGGGATGGACGCGCCATATTGACCAGTCTGGTATTGCTGCAGCTTATGATTTGTACATCAGCAGGCACTTTAAACCCTTCATCCATATAAGCATGAAGAATGCCTATTGCAGTCTCATCACTCATGGTAATGATGACATCAGATTCAACAGCACGCAATTTCTCGAATATTTCTTTTCCTGACTGATAGTCTTCACCAGTCGAAAATATCGATTCATCCCTGAAATTTTTCCCTTTTTCTTTGTACGCAGCTTTAAGCCCTTCCTCAATATGTTGTTCAAGCTGCTCGGAATAGGAAGCTTTGACAAAACTGATCTGGGCGGCTCCTTCTTCAAGAAACTTCAAGGATGCTTCTTTAATTGCTTTGTGATAGTCAATATTGACTGAAGGCAGATTTTCATCCTTCTCACTTGTTCCGCAGATGACTACAGGAAGATGCGAGCGCTTGATATCATCCAAGGTTTCGTCATTCAATGCACCACCCAAAAAGACGATGCCATCCACCTGTTTACTGATGAGGCTCAAAAAGGCATCGCGTTCCTTTTCCGGATCATTATCTGTATTAGTGATGATGACCTGATAATTATACATTTCCGCTATATCATCCAATCCCCTTGCCAAAGAGGAATAGTATAGATTGGAGATATCAGGAATGATGACGCCGACTGTTGTCGTTTTCTTGCTTGCCAGACCGCGTGCTACAGCATTCGGCCGATAATCAAGACGCTCGATGACGTCTTTTACTTTCTTTCTGGTATCTGGTTTAACGTTGGGATTTCCATTTAATACCCTGGAAACAGTCGCCATCGAGACTTTGGCCTCCCGGGCAACATCATATATTGTAACCGTCATATTGCACCCCCGCGCGCTTTCTGAAAGCGCTTTTTGTATTATAATAACACGAACAACAGCAATTAGTCACTGTTATGAGATGTTTTGATGAAATTCGTCAAACTCCTCAAGTGTCATCTGCTGAGCCTGATCGCTAAGGGCATTTGCAGGATCTGGATGCACTTCAGCCATTATGCCATCCGCACCTGCTGCGAGGGCAGCATTGGCACAGTCTGCCATGATTTCCTTGACTCCTGTTGAATGCGTAACATCAACCATGACAGGAAGATGAGTCTTTTGCTTAAGCAGTGGTACAGCAGAGATATCAAGGGTATTTCGTGTCATCTTTTCGTAAGTCCTTATGCCTCGCTCACATAATATGACATTGCTGTTGCCTTCTGCAAGTATATACTCGGCAGCCATCATAAATTCTTCTATTGTCGCACTCAGACCCCTTTTCAGAAAAACTGGCTTGTTGGATTTTCCGACAGCTTTCAATAATTCGAAGTTCTGCATATTGCGTGCACCAATCTGGAACATATCCAAGTAAGGCTCAGCCAGTTTGACATGTTCAGGCGCTACAATCTCACTGACCACTTTCAGATCATAGGTCTTCTTAATCTGCAGTAATATTTCGAGACCCTCTTTACCAAGACCTTGGAATTCATAGGGAGATGTACGCGGTTTGAACGCCCCTCCCCTTAAAATTTCGAAACCTTTACTTTTCATGTGTTCGGCTACTGTCGCCACCTGATCGAACGATTCTACTGCGCACGGCCCAAAATATGTACAGGAGAACCTTCACCTATCGATACGTTGCCCATTCCCACAACAGTGTCCGTGGCTTTGGTAGACCTTGACACCAACAAAGGGGTTTCCCTTTGGCCTCGGCTGTAAGATTCAGGAGTGCCTCCATCCCTTCTCGTGAACCGAGATCGCCAGCCACCTGCTCCAACCTTTTGAAATGATCAGTCATGTTGAAGGATGCTGGTTTATCTAGCATTAATTCATGCCGTTTTTGAAAAAGTTCAAGCAATTCAATATCCGTATCCAAAATGGCTTTTTCAATATCCTTGCTTTGTTCAGTCATGTTTTCACCTCATAAAATTAACCACATGCATGTACATGTGGTTAGTGGAAGAATGCCATCATATTATTACTATTTCTTATCTCCGTCAAGTGTTTCTTCAAATTTAGATACATCAACCGTTCTTACGTCGTCACGGCCAGGTTCTTGAACTTCTTCCTGAATTGCATCCTTTTGAGCTTTGACAGCAGATTCGTCAAGGGATTTAACCCTCTGCTTTTCCTCTTGCTCACCTTTTTTTGCTTTCATCTCATCTTTGGTTTCATTGACTTTATTGCTGAGCTCTTCTTTCTTCTCTTGAGCTTTTTCCTTCAGGCTCCCCTGCTCCTCACTGTTTTCAGAGTTCAGGCCTTCTGAGAACTTCTGGGTCTGCTCGGAGATATCATCTCTAAGCGCATCACCAGATTTTGGTGCAAGTAATAAACCGCCGACTGTGCCTACAATCAGGCCGACAGCCAAGCCGACAGTGAAATCCCTGCCGGTCGATTGATGGACTTGTTCTTCATACTCTTCAACACCATGAAGGTGGCGGTCACGGTTATAGGTTTCCATATATAAACCTCCTGTTATTTACGATCTTGTTCAAGACCTGCATTAATGCGGTCTTCATCTACATTATCGCTCTCTGTTACCGCTCGATTTACAGCGACCGGAAGATTATCCGGATCTGTTTCTGCTGTTGCAGAATATTTCGTATTAAAAGCACTGTTGCGCTTTTGTCTCATCTGCCATTTGTCAGCAACTTCCATTGCTACGTTTGACCACTGGACGACTTGCGAAATCTTATCTTCATTTTGGGAAATGTTATGCGTAATGGAGTTTGTCACTCTATCTACAGATTCATTAAGATTTCCCATGGAATTACCGATGCCCTGAACTGCATCCACTACAGAATTGAGTTTTGCAGATTTACCCTGAACATCTTCAGCGAGACGGTTCGTCTTGTGAAGCAGATCTGTCGATTCCCTAGTGATGCCTTGTATCTGACCTTCTACACCATCAAGTGTTTTTGCAACATGGTCCAGATTCTTCTTCACTGAAAACAGTACTACTGCCAGTGCGATACAAAGAATCAGAAAAGCAATTGCAGCAATGCCTGCAGCAATATATAAAACTATTTGCCAATCCATTTCAACGCCTCCATATTCATTTATATTTGATTAGTCATACTTAAGATTAACCCAAAACATACGAGTGTAAACATGATTCATCTCTATTATGATAATAACTCTGTAAATCTCTTCTCATATTTCTGTATATCTCCTGCACCCATAAATATTATTACGGCTTCCTCGTGCATATTCAACTTCCCGATATCTTCTTCATCAAGGAGTTCAGCCCCTGGTATGAGCGCCACAAGATCCCGACTTGATAGACTGCCCGCGTCTTCACGTGCGGAACCAAAGATATCCACTATATAGGATTTGTCGGCACTGGATAATACTTCTGCAAATTCATCAAGGAATTTTTCAGTTCTTGTAAATGTATGCGGTTGGAACACCGTGACGATTTCCCTGCCGCTATACTTTTTTCTGGCCGTTTCCAAAGTGGCCCTGATTTCACGGGGGTGATGTGCATAATCATCCACTATCACCATCCCATCTTGGTAGGTTTCGCTGAAGCGTCTCTTAACCCCCCAAAAGTGGTGAATGCTTCTTTAATATTGTCCATATTCAAGTCTTCTAAGTAACTGACGGCTATGACAGCCAAAGCGTTTAAAACATTATGGTCTCCGTGGAGGGGAATAAGGAAGTTGTTCAGGAATTCTCCTTTAAAATAGACATCAAAAACTGTCCCATGGTTGTTCGACTCTATATTATCTGCATAGAAGTCATACTCTTCCCCTACTCCATAGAAATAGACCGGCACCTGGTAGTCGATCTGCTGTGCGTAATGGTCACCACCATAAGCAATGACTGCTTTTTTCACTTGGGAAGCCATATCGGAAAATGCATCTATAACATCATCCAAGTCTTTGAAGTAGTCGGGATGATCGAAATCGATATTGGTTATAATTGCGTAATCTGGATGGTAGCTTAGGAAGTGGCGTTTATATTCGCACGATTCAAAAGCGAAATATTCACTGCTCTCAAGCCCGAAACCTGTCCCGTCACCTATCAGGAATGTAGTGTCCACATCCCCATTCATAACATGGCTGAGGAGTCCCGTCGTTGATGTTTTACCGTGGGCCCCGGTCACTGCTATCGATGTAAACTGATTCATGAATTTGGATAGGAATTTATGGTATCTGATGACCGGATACCCGAGTTCAAGAGCTTTTTTTATTTCTTCATGCTCGTCATTGAATGCATTGCCGGCAATATACGTCACACCTTCAACAATATTATCGGCACTGAAAGGCAGTATTAGGATGCCTTTGTCTCTAAGTTGATATTCTGTAAACACTTCTTTTTCTATATCGGATCCTTGGACCTGGTGCCCAATATCATGCAGAACTTGTGCCAAGGCACTCATTCCCGCTCCTTTGATTCCTATAAAATGATATTTTTCCATGAGACCACCACACTTTCATAAAATCGATTCATTTTCTCATTCCCTTGATGTGGGAAAATATCCTCTGCTTGATTTCCGGGGTCAGAATACCTGCGTTGACTCGTACAGGCTGATTGGAAATTGGGATTTGAACCAGCATATCGTTTCCTTCTGCAAGTTCATTGCTGCCATCGATCACCTTCGACTTTTCATCCTTAAACGACAGACGCGTCTGCATCTGTTGAAGCAGCTCGAATCGGATTCCGACGTCGCTTCTCGAATGGTTCAAGATCAAGTGCATGCCAAGCGGCTTGCCTTTTTTAAGCAGTTGGACGATTGCCCGTATCGCTTCAGGATTATTGTACTCGAACAAATCAGATAAATCATCAATTACCACTGCTATGACACTTTTTTTAGCATCATTGCTGACCCTTTGGTTATAGCTGCTCAAGTTCCGCACATTCGCTCTTCTGAATTGGTTATGCCTGTTGTTCAGTTCATTGAGGACATCTTCCAGTACCGTCTTGTCCCCAATTGACTTAGGTGTGCTGAACATGTGAGGCAAATCTTTATAGGCGTCATAATGCGCCTTATCAGAAGCCACATGAATCCGAAGTTCATCGGGGCTGTGGTTCATCAGTAGGGAAACGAGTATATTATCGATGACTGATGAGGTCTCTGTGTCATTTCCACCGTAGAGCAGGATATGCCCGGCTTTTGGCAGAAGGAAGCTGAAAATTTGATCGTCGACAGTTTTGCCCATGACAAACTTGTAATCATTTTTACGAAGCTTAAGGCTGCTGGATGTAAAGAGGGTGGCAAAGGAAATGGGATAAGGTTCAGGAAGCATGAACTCTATCCCGATATTCGATGTGCCTGTAATCGGTGCTATAATCTTCATATCATCAAATGGTAAATATGGCAGTAGATGTTCTTTTAGCTTACCGACTACATTAAGCCTGAAATTCCGGTCCAACGATAGTTCATAGCGGGCGGTTACACCATTTGTCTTGACATCACGCAGACGGGTCGGCACACCGATGGCTTGGAACGCTGAAACGATGACATCCCCAAGGCCTTCATCCCTCAACTCATACTGGGCATCCTGCTGCTGTCCCAGAATTTCGAGCGGCGGCAAGGTGTTTTTTGGTCCACTGCGTTTTACAGAGCGGTTAGGCGCGCTTTGAGATTTCTTTTTGTCATAGGGCGTCATGATGACATTAAAAGGAGTTGATGCTTTGCCCGAGTTTTGCTCATCAGGCCCTTTTCCATCGTTTTCTCCAGCTGAGCTGTAGGTCAGCTTTCCAGGGGCAGTTCGCATTCCCTTCTTTTGCAGCGGACCCTGATATTGGTTATGCTGATTCTTTGCCTTCTTTTTTTGGCGTCGCGCACGTTCTTCGCGCTGGCGTTTCAATTCCTCGACAAGCGGAGACACATAGCCTCCATCTTTTTTTTCTTTTGCCTCGGATTCTTCTTTCTGATCTTTCGCGACATCTTTTTTTGTTCCATGTATCGCAGAAGGCACTTCACGGGCTTTACTTATCGTGAACTTCGATGGCCGGCGTTTCCTGGAACTATGCTCATCCAACAGAATCTTCTGTTGCTGTTGTCTGATCAGATCTTTTGAAGGTTCGTCAAAATCATCTGACCTGCTTTCGTTACCCTTTGCCTCGTCACCTAGGTCCAGCGGAAACCTGAATTTTTCGCTGCTTGGATTCCTATCTTCGAAATCACGACTGAATCGTCTTCTCCTTCTTCCTCTATCCACTCTCATCACCCTTATTTAACTTCAAATGGTTGTGATACTTCATAGCTGCCGTCCAACACATAAATCCCTTTGACACCATCATCCTCGAGGTTGAGTTCTTTCTTCGAACAGATCATCCCCGACGATTCTACGCCCCTTAATTTAGAAGGCTTGATATACATCCCGTCAGGCATCACTGCGCCGACTTTAGCGACCACTACAAGTTGGTCTTCATCTACGTTAGGTGCCCCGCACACTATCTGCAGCGTTTCATCACCAACGTCCACTTGACATACATTCAATTTATCAGCATCCGGATGAGCTGATTTCTGCATCACTTTTCCGACTACGAATTTTGGTGATAGATCTGGTTGGATTGTTTCCAGTCCGTTCTTCTCAAGCAGGCTATTGATTTCCTGAACAATTTTTTCATCGGGCTCTATGTTGACCTCATCGGGCATAGTGATATGTTTTGAAGCATTGAATATATTCAACCCTATGATTCTGTTCCCATTTTTAATGATTGTAACATCATCATGATACTCATAGATTGGATCATCTGTTTTTTCAAAGGTAACGAGCAGTACATCACCGACGTGTTTTCTGTTATATGTCAATTTCATTCTTCTCTACCTCTTTTATTGTTCTGTTGTTTCCCAAGTATAAATACCGGCTGCAGTTTGTCGCCATCATAAGAGAACGACAGCGACGTGATCGGTGTCAACCCTTCGGCGAAATACTGCATCATCATTTGTGCCATCACATCATAGCCTACATTATTTTTGACATCCGCGATTATAAGGACGTCCTGATGCGGTAGGCCAACCATCATTTCACCTTCCATGCTACGGTACATTTCTCCGAGGAAGGCTTCATTCAGGATTCTGGTCGCATCATAGCCATCATTGTGGTTGATGAAATAGAAATCATTTTCCTGGATTGTATCCTTATTGTAACTGATGGGTAGTTTCTCAAGGTTTTTCCAGGCGAGTTTCTTTAAAGCTGCTTTATCGATACCCAAGGAGTTAAGCAGTTCTTCATCAATCAGACGGTAGCTTTTCTCAAAGTCGAGGGCATAATAGATGTTCGTTTCATTTGTGTGGTCATCCGTTATGAAAGGTACCCCACTTTTAGTTTCTTTATGGAAGCTCGTTGACCTTACAACAGGATAGATGGCATTCTCATCGAGTGTCAATTCGCCTTCTTTCATGCGCTCGAGCGTTTCATCGATATAATACACCACTTCATCGACGAATTTATCATCTTTCTTTGCTTTGTCCACGGCTTTTGATAATGCGATATCCAATCCTTTGCCATTATCAATGCGCTCCACCCTCAGCATTTCCTCTTCACGATCAAATGCTGTCTGAAAATCATCACGCTTTTCCTTCAATTTCTCGATGATTCTGTCTCTAAGCTGAAAAATATTCATAAAATAACCTCCGCATTTGATTCTAATCTCATGTTCCCAGTTTAAGTGTCTGATCCCCTTCTTTTATCAATCCTATACGTTTAAGCAGGATATAGAATACCAGAGTTACAACGGCCGGTAAAATAATTTGGAAGATCAGGATAAGTAACAGTACTTCCATCGTCGGCCCCATGGTTTCTATGGTCATGATCTGTCCAACAAGCCCGCTTGTGCCCATCCCGGCACCTGCAGCATTATTTTCCATCGGAAAGAATACGGTCATGATAGGGGCGATGATTGCACTCGCAAGGATTGGAGGCAAAAGGATGAACGGATTCAACAATACATTGGGCACTTGGAGCATTGATGTACCAAGGCCAATGGACAATACACCTGAAAAGCCATTATCCCGATACCCTGTCACAGCAAGTCCCACCATGTGACAGCAGCAGCCGATTACTGCAGCTCCTGCAGCAAGCCCACTTATATCAAGCATCAAGGCAAGGGCTGCACTCGATAATGGGGCTGTCAATGTAATGCCGAATATGACTGCTACCAGCATACCCATCACGAATGGGCGCTGTTCTGTAGCAAAGACGATTACATCGCCCATGCCAGTCATGAAATCACCGATTACAGGTCCGATAAAACGCGCCACCCCATATCCGATGATAAGAGTGAACAGCGGTGTCAATATAATATCGATTCTGGTCCTCCCAGCATATAATTTGGCTATTTCTATGGAGGCGATGCTCGCAATGTAACTGCCTGCAGCCCCGCCCATATCGTAGGCAGCATAACTAATCGCCACTACAGTAAAGATGACGAGAGGGGTGCTTTCAAGCCATATCCGATTGCGGCGCCTATGGCAGCTCCTGCCATACCCATCGCTACAGCCCCTATCTCCCTAAAACCTGAAAGGTAAGGGATATATGTGCCTATGGTATCGATGATAAGGCCGATGATAAGGGATGAGAACAGACCAAGCGCCATAAAACTCATGCCATCTATGAACCATCTTCTAAGGAGCGTTCTCATTAGCGTCCTCTCAACTGTTCAACCCTTTGGGAATCAATACCCTTGACAAGCTCAATCAGCATCTTCCTCGCTTCAAGATAGTCATTCTTATTGATGATTGAATGGCTCGTGTGTATGTAGCGTGCCACAATCCCAACCACTGCACTGACCACTCCATCATTGGCAACATGGATACTACCTGCGTCCGTACCGCCTGGGGACTGATAGTATTGATATTTAATATCGTTCTCTTCTGCTGTGCTGATCATATAGTCGCGCATCGGTTTGGACAGGATCATTGTGCGGTCCATTATTCTGAGGAGGGTTCCCTCACCCAATTTTCCAATGTCATCATTTTTACCCATCATGTCATTCGCCGGAGAACAATCCACTACAAATGCGATATCTGGCTGTATCATGTTGGCGCTTGCTTTTGCCCCTCTGAGCCCTACTTCTTCCTGGACATTGGCGCCGACGTATAAGTCACAATTAAGCTCAACATCCGCCAGTGCCTCGAGCGTCTCTATCGCAATCAGGCAACCGTAGCGGTTATCCCAGGCTTTAGCGAGAAGTTTATCCTCATTTTCCATCACTTGGAAATCCACATCCGGTACAACAGAATCTCCTGGATAGATGCCCATTTTCTCTAGTTCTTCCCGGCTATCTGCTCCGACGTCAAGCAACATATCTTCGATCTTCACCATATTGCCCTTATCGTCCCCTTTTCTGAAGTGGACGGGCACGCTGCCTATAACCCCAGGGATCTCTCTGTCCTCAGAAGTTCTCACTTTAAACTTATGGCTAAGCAGTACATCATTCGACCATCCCCCAAGCGGAGTAATCTTCAATAGACCATTGTCGGTCGTTTGGGTAATCATGAACCCCACTTCATCCATATGGCCTGCTATCATCACTTTAGGCGCGTCTTTCACTTTTGATTTTTTAAGTGCAAAAATGCCCCCTAGGCCATCTTGGATGATGTCATCCGCCAAGGGCGCCATTTCTTGTTTCATGTAAGCACGCACCTGATCTTCAAACCCAGGTGCGCCGTGAAGTTCTGTCAATGTTTTCATTCTTTCGAGAGTGTTGTCTGTGACTTTCATTACAATTCCCCTTTTCATGATCATTTGACACATAAATATGATAAAATTATTGCGATAGGAGGTCATACCATGCCATCTAGAAATGTAAAGATTTCCATAGCTATTCTTCTTGCGCTGCTTCCTGCCCTTGTATGGATCAGGATGAACAAAAATGTCCACCCCCGTGCCATCCTAGCAGAATTACGTGCTCAATATGATGACATTACATTCATCTCACTTGACTATAGCCCTTCAAAGAAGAAGTTTCTCGGTCTTGAACGCGATGTCTACACTGGCCGTTTCCATACAGGAGAAGGCGATTCGACAAGGCGTTATCAATTTACTGCCGATGCTTATACAGGTGAAATGATGGAAGCTGTGGAACTGTAGTTCCCCGGCTTTTTTTATTTTTCCATACCTTGAGAAACGAAGGCGCCATTTACATTTTATCATTATTCATTAAGGAAATACACGACATAAAAAAGCATCCTAGAAAGATGCTTTTAACCGGTATATTTTATTTCCTTGAGCCGAGAACTTATTCTCATATTCAGTACGTATGTTCTCAGGAGGTTCATCAGCATGAAGATCCAAGATGACTTCTTCAAATGCCATTCCATAATTGTTCATGCTTCTCAGGCTGAACTCGAACAGACCCCTGTTATCAGTCTTGAATTCAACGCGGCCTTCCTTGTACATAATTTTTCTATATCCTTCAAGGAACCCTTCATGGGTAAGCCTTCTCTTTTCATGGCGATTTTTTGGCCACGGGTCGGAGAAATTGAGATATATCCTTTCCACTTCCTCTTCCCCAAATATTCTTCCAGCCTACGGGCATCCAGGAGGACAAGCTTGATATTACCAAGTCCCTCCTCCTTCACCTTCTCGACTACACGGATCAGAACATTTTTATCAAGCTCGATGCCGACGTAGTTTATTCCAGGGTTTCTTTTGGCCATTTCAATTATGAAGGTACCCATTCCAGTACCAATTTCCACATGAATCGGTTGCTTTGAAGGGAAAAACCCTTGAATATTTCCTGCATAGGACGAATCCGTATCCACGATATGCCCGTGTTCGTTCAGAAAATCCATAGCCCATGGCTTATTACGCATCCTCATTATATTTACCACCTGTTACCGATTCTTATAAAACATGACTCTATATGAAGCGGTCCCTCTCTATCACTTTATTCAAAAAGATAATCCAGTCGTTCATGTCCTTAAACCGCTTATGGTCCTCATACCACTGAATCATAGTGATCGCCTGGACCAGAGTATACCACTTCATACGTTTCTTTAAATCTCTATTGAGCGGTTTACCATAACCCTCAAGCCATTTTTCCCAATCCTCCGGCTCCACATAAGTATATAGCAGCATCCCGAGATCGATGGCCGGATCGGCTATCATCGCGCCTTCCCAGTCCACCAGATAAAGTTCATCCTGTTCAGATAGCAACCAATTATTATGGTTGACATCCCCGTGACATACTGTGCAGAAGGATTCATCGATCTTCGGCATTTCATTCTCCAGATATTGAATGGCCGTCCGTACAGTATGATGGGCATTCACCTTAGGTGAAAGCGACGTTTGAATCTTATTGAGGAGGAGATCCGGCAACATGGGTTTCATGCCCAATTTTTTCAGCATGGTGCGGAGAGGATTGGACGAGTGTATCTTACTCATCAATAAAGCGACCCTCTCCGAGCACATTTCATCACGAGTCAGCTCCCGGCCATTCTTCCAATGCTGTGCCGTCACTACTTCGCCGGTCTCTATTCTTTTTGTCCAGACCAGCTTCGGAACGATGCCTTCAGCAGACAACGCAGCAAGGAAAGGGCTGGCATTTCGTTTCAGGAAGAGTTTCCTGCCATCCTGTTCCGCCTTATAGGCTTCACCGGAGGCACCACCGACGGGGTCTAGTGTCCAGCCGAGCTGATAGAAATGCTCCAAATTCCACACCTCTTTTCATCATCAAAGAAAAAAGCGCTAAATATTCAAGAATAAGATAGCGCAGATTTCTGTTCGTGTTATAAATTTTATAGTGTTTCTTCGCTTATTTCAAGAACTATCGTTGAACCGATTTTGATAACTGGATGTCCGACACCTTCAAATCCATACAGTGCAAGCGTTGAAGGAATAAAAAATAATTAGAGTAATTTTTCAGTTTAACATTATTTGGACATGTTTAATTTTTGGGTCTTTTTTTGAAAGGCTTCTTGGATTCGCATCGTCATCGGACCTTTAAGTCCTTCACCGACCGCTTGTTCATCAACGCTGCCTACCGCCAGCACTTCCAAAGTTGTGCTTGTAATGAATACTTCATCAGCTGCAGTAAGGTCAGCCAACGTAAAACTTTCTTCTTTTACTGGAATCTCCAATTCATCAGCTATTTCGAGTACTGAAAGTCTGGTGATGCCATTCAGTATTAGGTTGTCCGCCGGATGAGTATACAAGGTACCCTCCTTGACGATGAATACATTTGTTGAGGTTCCTTCCGTAACGGTGCCATTGCGGTGCAATACCGCTTCTTTGGCCCCCTGTTCTACAGCACGCTGCTTTTCCAGTACATTCGGCAGCAGATTGAGGCTTTTAATATCGCATTTCAACCAGCGGTAGTCTTCAGATGTGATGATGGCCACCCCTTCTTCACTATGTGCGGCAGGGCCTTCAATTGTATTCATATATGCCATAACCACAGGAGGCGTGTTAACCGGGAAAGAATGGTTTCTGCCATCTATACCTCTTGATACTTGAAGATAGATATAGCCATTGCTTATTTGGTTCTGTTGTTGCAATCCAGCTATAATCTCCATGATTTCATTGCGTTCCACCCCTTTAATCCCTATCTTTTCAATGCTTCTGAAAAGCCTATCGATATGCGCTTCAAGTGTATAGAAAACACCATCGTAAAGCCGGATGACTTCGTAGACTCCATCTCCGAAATAAAACGCCCTATCATTATAGTCAATCGAGATATCTGCGTCTTGCTTAAATTCACCGTTATAATAACTAATTTTCATTCAATTCACCCTTTATGCATATTCTATGCAATGCTTCCAGATAGATTTCGGTGGCCAACAGCAGTTCTTCTATTTTCATCCGTTCATTCTTCTGATGCATAGTATCTTCCGTATCATTGAACATGGCACCATATGCAACACCCTTCTCGAGGACCCTCGCATATGTACCCCCACCTATCGTAAATGGTTCGGACTCATCTTCGACATGGTTGCGATATGTCTCTGTAAGTATTTTAACTAGAGGATCATTTTTATCCACGTAGTGGGGAGGCTGGAAGTCGACATCTTCGACAGTAAAGCCTTGTTCCATGATCGCTGCATCCAACTTTTCCACACCTGCCTCAAAATCGAGGCCTTCGGGATATCTCAGATTGACACCAAAGATGCCGCCATCGACTTCCGTGTAGTTGATCATTCCGACATTGACGCTCGTCTCCCCCAGTTCCGGATGGGAGCCATCCATGCCGAGTAATGAACCATCGGTGCTGCCGGCCAGTCTTTCAGTGGCAAAATTTACGAAGCTCTCCGCATTATCATCCATATTCAATCTCGAGAGGAAATCAATCAGTATAAGTCCGGCGTTAATTCCTGCCTCTGGTGTAGACCCATGCGCACTTTTTCCTTGGACGCCGAGTTTCAGGAATCCGTTATCCACTTCATAATTCCCTTCTGCCTCAGTTTCGCGTAAAAAGTCTTCAAACGACTGGATTACTTCGCTCATGTTCTGGAGGACTTTGAGCTTGGCTTCTGCATCTTCTGGCACCATATTATATCTCTCACCTGAAATCAGCACCTTCAATTCGATATTCGGCTCAGTTTCATCAACTTGGAGGTTCTTTTGCACAAGGTTGAATGTAGAGATGCCTTTTTCCCATATATAAGCGGAAATGCAGCATCCGGCGCAAATCCGGCCTTAGGCATTTCCTCTGACTTGAAATAGGCTTCTGTACATTTCCAATCGGATTCCTCATCAGTACCGATGATTAGACGTGTCCGGTATTTGAAGGGCAATTCCTGTTCATTGAGTATCTTCATTGCGTAATAGGCAGCCATAGTCGGCCCTTTGTCATCCTGCACGCCACGTGCCACAATTGTGCCATCCACGACTTTTGGCGTAAACGGATCGGAATCCCAACCACTACCCGGCGGAACTACATCGACATGCCCCAATATTCCAAACAGCGGTCCTTCCTTCCCCGCTTCGATATGTCCCGCTATCGAGTCGACGGTCTTGGTCAGGAAACCATCCCTTTCGCCAAGCTCCATCATGTAGTCCAATGCTTGTTTCGGTCCAGTACCGACTGGTGCGCCTTCTACGGCTTCTCCCTTTACACTCTCTATCTCAAGCAGCCCTTTAAGGTCATTGATCAGTGCTTCACTATGTGATTCTACTAATGATTTATAATCCATTGATGACAACCCCCATAAAATATGACGCAATCTTTAGCTTAATGATAAAGAAAAGGAATCATAAAACAAGGGGACACGTGTATCTCACGTGTCCCCTTCCTCATTACTTATTTTTCTTTTTTTGACTGTAGGCCTTCATCTGTGACGACGTGGATATTATGGTTGCCGTCCATTTCACCTTCGTCTTGTACCACATCAACATTTTCTTCGCCTTCTAGCCCTTCAATCACTTTCGCTTCATCTTTATTCAACTCACCATGGCTGACATCATCCTGCAAGTGTTCCTGTGGGTGGATGCCACCTTCGGAAATCCACTCATTGTTCATCTGTTCGTCTGTCAGCTGACCTTCTGCATCCATCCTGTCAGGTTTTGTGGAGTGTTCGCCGGACACACTACTTTTGCCCTGGCTTGCAGAAACTTTGTCATTGCCGTCCGAACCATCGTCTGAACCTGTTGATTCATCTTTATTCATTCTTGATTTGGCTTTCTCCTGTGCTGACTGGGCATACCCTTTGGGATCTTCTTTCGCTTTCTCGATTTCAGATTTTGCCCGCTCTTGATATTCTGCAGCCTGTTTATTTACTTTTTCCTGTACATTTTGAGCGTAGCCCTTCGGATCTTGTTTCACCCGGTCATATTCACTCTTCGCTCTTTCCTGGTATTCTCCAGCCTGTTTTGAAAGTTTGTCCTGTACATCTTGGGCATAGCTTTTAGGATCTTCTTTCACTTTGTTGTATTCATTCTTCACTGCATCACGGTTTTCCTTTTTGGAAAGTTGCTTAGCAGCCACGGCAAGGCCGAGCATAGCTGCAACTTTCAGCAATCCACCTGTTTTTCTAGCCATTTAAAACACCTCTTGTCATATTATTTTGTAGTCGTCTACTGATTGATATTTACCCATTGGCATATTTGTTAAACGTTTCTCAACAAAGCAATTTCATTTTCTTTGAGCCGCCTGTATTCCCCAGGTTCTAAAGTCCCATCCAGCTCCAAGCCGGCAAATGAAATGCGCTCAAGGGCAATGACTTCATTTTCCAGGTACCCGAACATCCTTTTCACCTGATGGAACTTGCCTTCGGTGATCGTCAATTCAACGACCTTCTCAGACAACCTGTGTGCTTGAGCCGGAGCGCTCGTAAAATCTTTCAGGGGGATTCCTTCCCTGAGCAGTTCCAAATCTTTTTCCTCCGGCGCTTTTGCCAACGTCGCGATATATGTCTTCGGCTGTTTTTTCCTTGGACTCAAAAGAGTGTGGGCGAGTTTGCCATCATTGGAGATCAGCAGCAGTCCGGTTGTATCTTTATCGAGTCTTCCGACTGGAAAGAGTTCGCCTTTTTGCGGGTGATCGATCAGGTCTATTACAGTTGACGTGGCGCCTTCTTCAGTGGAAGAAATGACACCTGAAGGTTTATTCAGCATAAAATAGATGTACTGTTCGAGCTGGATTGCTTCTCCATCAATCTCGACTGTATCTTCGGCTGAAACGGATGATTTCGGATCCGTGACCACTTTACCGTTGACTGCGACATGTTTTTTCCTGATGAACCTTTTAACATCATTCCGACTGCCCACGCCGGCATTCGACAAATACTTGTCGAGTCTCATTTATAGCACCTTCAATCTTTTGCGTATCTTATCTGCCCTGCTTCCGAGTATCTCATCAGCCAGCCCGGTTTTGAAGGAGAGTATCATATAGACTATGCCCCCACCGGGACTGCGACGGCCATGATGATGATGGAGTTGAGTTTCTGCTCAACCTCGGCATTCAGGATGAAAATATAGTATACAATTTCGACTGCCAAAAGCATCACGAGGCTGTAGACCATGATCTCCACCAGTGGTCTGAACAATGTCCTCAAGCTGAACCCACCGTGCTTCCTGATAATGTAGAAGTTGATTGCGACACCAATGCTAAGTGCTGTGCCGGTGCCCATGACGGCCCCGACCGTGCCGAATTGCATTATAAGCGGAATATTGATTGCCGCTTTTATGGCGAGCATAGTCAGAACGACATAGAGCGTCAGATTCTGCCTATCGATGCCCTGAAGGATGGAGCATGTGATTGTGAATAGTGAAATGACGATGCTGACCGGTGCATAGAACATCAGAATCTTAATGCCCATTTCATTATAGCTATAGAACGAAGTATACAATGGTGCTGCCAGGATCATCATACCGATTGCTGCAGGTACGGCAAAGAACAACAGCATTAAAACCATCATCTTGATCTGGTGGTGTACGTCTTTCATATTGCTCTGATGGTAGTTTTTCGTGATGAACGGCAAGATTGTAATAGCAAATGCAGAGGCGAAGGCCGTCGGAATCATGACGAGTTTGTGCGTCGTCAGGTTCAGCATGCCAAACCATGCATCATGAAACTCTTCAGGTACCCCACCAAGGGCAAGGCCATTATTATGGGTCAATTGGTCTATGAACAGCGTGAGTGGAATACTGATGCCGACTATGATGAATGGAATACCGTATCTGATGATTTCAGAATACATTTCCTTATATGAGAAATCATAATCCGTCTCATCCGACTCGACCATTTTTTGGATGTGGGGTTTTCTTCTGCGCCAAAAGAACCACAACGTCGCCAGTGAACCAAGACCCCCGATGAATGCTGCAAACACTGCAAGCTCATTGGCCGTCTGTACAGAGCCACTCCATACATAGAGCACAAGGGAAGAGCCGATGAGCAGGAAGACGATCCTTAAGATCTGTTCGACGACTGCAGAAGCACTTGTCGGACCGAATGACTCGAATCCTTGGAATATCCCGCGCCAAGTCGCCATGAACGGGATGATGATCACCGCAACGCCTACGACCCTGATGATGCGGGTGATATCTTCGGTGGACCAACGATGCTCACCGTCACCGGCAGCAAGGGTCTGCAGTTCTGCAATATAGGGTGCCGCCAAGAATAGAATTAAAAAAGCGATAAACCCTGATGCCATCATGACGAGCAGACTTGACCGGTATAACTTCTGACTTGTGGCATACGCCCCGAGTGCATTGTATTTGGAGACGTATTTGGACACTGCCCCCGGGACTCCGGCTGCAGCAATAGACAGCATGATTGTGTAGGGCGTATATGCATACCCATAGAGAGCGAGATTTTCCTCGCCGCCCATAATGCTGTAGAATGGTATCAGGTATAGCATACCAAGTACTTTCGTGATGACTGTCGCGATAGTGAGCAGAAATGTTCCGCGCACCAGCTTATTTGAATCAGACATTTTATAACCCTCTTATTTTAAGAATAATATTCATTATAATCGAAAGCATAACAGTTTTAAACAAAAAGGAGAACAACAGATGTACCAACAGTTGTAATAGGCGGTGGTGTGAGTGGGCTCATGGCGGCATTTGCCACTTCCCAGACCCAAAACAAAGTGCTGCTGATCGAGAAAAATAAAACCCTCGGGAAAAAGCTGCTCATTTCAGGGGGCGGCAGATGTAATGTCACCAACCGCCTCCCCTATGAGGAGATCATCAAGCATATCCCCGGCAACGGCAAATTTCTCTACGGCCCCTTCTCTACATTCGATAATGAAAGCATCATCGAATTTGTCGAATCCAGAGGGGTGGCCTTAAAAGAAGAAGACCACGGACGCATGTTTCCGAAAACGGATAAGGCAAAAGACATACTGCAAGTATTTCTGGACGCCCTTGAGCGAAACGGGGTGGAAATCATGACTGAAACGATCGTGGATAAAATCATATCCGACAACAAAACGGTGCAGGGCGTCAGACTCGCTGACGGCCGTACCATGAAAGCCAAGTCAGTCATTGTAACCACAGGCGGCAAAAGTGTACCGCACACTGGCTCCACCGGCGATGGACATCGCTTTGCAGAACAGGAAGGCCATAAAATCACTGAGCTCTTTCCGACGGAAGTCCCCATCACTTCTTCTGAGTCTTTCATTAAATCAGGTGCATTAAAAGGGTTAAGCTTGTCCGACGTCGCCCTTTCTGTGCTTAAAAAGAACGGTAAGCCGCGGGTGACCCATCGCATGGATATGATCTTCACCCACTTCGGCATCAGTGGTCCGGCAAGTCTAAGATGCAGCCAGTTCGTCCATAAAGAGCTGCAGAGTCAGAAGTCGGAGACCATAAAAATGTCGATCGATTTCCATCCCGACGCCACTGCCGGCCAGTTGAAGGAACAAGTGGAGCGCGCCATCAGGGAGAATCGGGACCGCTCCCTGAAAAACATCCTGAAGCCGCTCATGCAGGAGCGTATGGTGATCTTCATGCTCGACTCTTTGGATATTGATGCAGCGCTCAGCGGCCATCATGTGTCCAAGGAGAATATCAATGCCATCATCCGGTTCCTGAAGCGCTTTGAATTCGAGGTAGATGGTACCCAGTCCATTGAAAAAGCCTTTGTAACCGGCGGGGGCGTAAGCCTTAAGGAAATCGTACCTCAGACCATGGAAAGTCGTCTGGTGAAAGGATTGTATTTCGCTGGGGAAGTGCTTGACGTCCATGGCTACACGGGCGGTTACAACATTACAAGTGCACTTGTCACGGGCTACGTCGCCGGCAACAGTGCAGCACAATAAAAAGCCGCTTCCAAAATATTTTGGAAGCGGCTTTTTTTAGTTGGCTACTATATTTACAAGTTTATCCGGAACCACGATTACTTTGCGTACCGTCTTATCCCTGATTGCCTGTTGGACGTTATCAGATTCTATTGCAATGCGTTCCAGGTCATCTTTTGAAGCCCCTGTTGGCACATTCATCTTATGCTTCACTTTGCCATTGACCTGAATGACGATTTCGATCTCTTCTTCAACAAGTTTTGATTCATCATAGACCGGCCAATCTTCGTAGGCGATTGTGGTCGTGTATCCCATCCTTTCCCACAGTTCTTCTGCTATATGCGGTGCAACTGGAGACAGGAGTTTAATGAAGCCTTCGACGAAAGCCCTGTTTATCTTGTCTTTTTTATAGCCTTCGTTGACGAATACCATAAGTTGGGATATTGCCGTATTGAAGTTGAGCGTCTCGTAGTCCTCAGTCACCTTCTTGACTGTTTCGTGGTAGACCTTAGCCATATCAACGGTTTCTTCATCGACGACGAGTGCCCTTACGCTGCCATCCTCGTCTATGAATAATCTCCATACCCGGTCCAGGAAGCGACGGGCACCATCCAGTCCTTTATCACTCCAGGCAATCGACGCTTCGAGCGGCCCCATGAACATTTCATAGAGTCTCAGCGTGTCTGCCCCGTGGGAGGCGACGATATCATCCGGATTGATTACGTTCCCTTTGGATTTACTCATCTTTTCATTACCTTCCCCAAGTATCATCCCTTGGTTGAAGAGTTTCTGGAAAGGTTCCTTAGTATTAACGACACCGATGTCGTACAGCACCTTATGCCAAAACCTCGCATACAACAGATGAAGGACGGCATGCTCTGCCCCGCCGATATACAAGTCGACCGGCAGCCAGTGCTCGATCTTCTCCTTGGAAGCAAGGGCATCCGGGTTATGGGGATCGATGAACCTCAGATAGTACCAGCAGCTGCCGGCCCATTGTGGCATCGTATTCGTTTCCCGTCGCCCTTTGACACCATCTTCACGGGTGACGGAAATCCATTCTTCGTTGTTTGCCAACGGCGATTCGCCTGTACCGGACGGTTTGATCTTATCCATCTGCGGAAGGGTGAGCGGCAATTCATCCTCTTCCAGGACACTCATTGTGCCGTCCTCCCAGTGGATGACTGGAATCGGTTCGCCCCAATACCTTTGGCGGGAGAAGAGCCAATCGTGCAGCTTGTAGGTCGTCTTCTGTTCCCCTACTCCCTTTTGCTCGAGGAGGCTGATTGCTTTTTTGATTCCTTCCTCTTTATCGAGGCCATCCAGCTCTCCAGAATTGATATGCACGCCGTCACCCGTATAGGCTTCTTTTGAGATGTCCCCACCTTCAAGAACTGCTTTTATAGGCAGGTCAAAAGCATGGGCAAATTCGTAATCCCTCTCGTCATGGGCTGGTACAGCCATGATGGCACCCGTGCCGTAGCTCGCCAATACGTAGTCTGCAATCCATATTGGCATTTCCTCTCCGGAAAGCGGGTTTATGGCGTATGCACCCGTAAACACTCCTGTTTTTTCTTTTGCCAGATCAGTCCGTTCAAGCTCGCTTTTCATTGCTGCCTGTTCCTGATATGATTTGACCGCTTCAATCTGTCCGTCCGAGCATATCTTTTCAATCAGTGCATGTTCAGGGAAAGGACGGCATAAGTCGCGCCATAGATGGTGTCCGGACGGGTCGTGAATGCCTCGAAAGATTCTTCAGTGCCGGCGATGTCAAAGCGTACGTTAGCGCCTTCCGATTTGCCGATCCAGTTGCGCTGCATGTCCTTTAATGATTCCGGCCAATCCAATTCCTCCAGATCTTCAAGCAGCCGGTCGGCATATTCGGTGATCCTGAGCATCCACTGTTTCATCGGTTTTCTGACGACCGGGTGGCCACCGCGCTCCGACAATCCATCGATGACTTCTTCGTTCGCCAGTACCGTACCGAGCGCCTCACACCAGTTCACCGGCACTTCGTCGATATATGCGAGATCCTTTTTGTAGAGCTGGATGAAAATCCACTGTGTCCATTTATAGTATTCCGGATCCGTCGTATTGATTTCGCGGTCCCAGTCATAGCTGAAGCCGAGCTCTTTTATCTGGCGCCTGAAATTATCGATGTTCGTTTCATTAAAGCTGCGGATATCATTTCCCGTATCGATGGCATACTGTTCAGCGGGTAGACCAAAGGCATCCCAGCCCATCGGGTGCAGCACATTATACCCTTGCATGCGTTTCATCCTTGAGATTATGTCGGTCGCTGTATACCCTTCCGGATGCCCGACGTGCAGTCCGGCCCCTGAAGGATATGGGAACATATCCAACGCGTAGAATTTTTCCTTTCCGATTTTATCCTCAGTTTTAAAAGTCTTCTGCTCTTCCCAATACTGCTGCCATTTCTTTTCAATTTCTTTATGGTTGAACGTCATGATAATCCTCCTTGAATATAAATAATCCCATGCCAATATAAGGCATGGGACGATCATATATGTATACGACCGCGGTACCACCCGCATTCACTTGATAGTGCAGCTCTTTTTTATACTACATGGAATTGATTCGTACCGGATGAGTTCCTGTGCACGCATTGCCGGTTTGCAGCATCCACCGGCTCTCTGGATATGGTTATGCACAATACTACTTCCTATACTTATAAATATAGATTATAAACCGCCAATACGCAAGACGCAACCTCGCTATAGTCCGGTCTCTTCGATCTTTAGGAGTTTTGTTTTTTTGTCTACTCCGCCGGTATACCCCCAAGCGAACCATCTGAGGCAATGACCCGATGACACGGGATGATGATTGATACCGGATTTTTACCGTTCGCATTTGCCACTGCGCGTGAATAGGTTGGCCCACCGCAGTCGACCGCCAATTCCTTGTAGCTTATCGTTTCGCCGTAAGGTATCTCACTGAGCCGGCGCCACACTTTTCTCTGGAAGGCCGTGCCGGAGTGGGTGATATCTATTGGCACTTCAAAAGTGCGGCGTTCTCCTGAAAAATACTCTTCAAGCTCCATCACACATTGGCGGATGACTCCTGATACTTCCGTTAAATCTTGATCATCCTTTGGTCTGTCAGCATGATCGAGTTCCACGATCACCCCATCTTCGGAACGTATTTTCAACCATCCTACCGGTGCATCCATAAAATAGATGTTTTGCATTTCTTTCACTCCTTATAGGTGATTTTAAACCCTTTATCATAACGTTTTGCCACTTTGCGTAGCAGCCATATTGAAACCACTGCTGGTAATACAAGGGAACCCACTATCAGCACTTGCCGGTCCACTCCAGTTGATCCGTCCATCAGCCCTGTAGCCACCCCTGTCAGCATAAGTACGACTACGAGGGAGAAACTGATCATTACATTGCTTAGGGTATCAAGCCTTTTCCTCGGATTCCTATAGCTGACCACAGGGTTTTTGCTGCCTATCATCATGCCGATCGGCACTGCTGTCAGGGCTGACAGCAATATCATGATGATAAGGAGGACGAGGTCTCCTGGCGCCGCTTGGGATAAATACCAGACTACGGTGAAGGCCACCATCATCACAGGTACAGTGGTCAGCAGAGTGAAAAGGTACTTCGATACCGCAATGCTTGACCCTTTGAGCGGCAGAGCTTTCAGCATCGCGAAATGTTCAGCATCACGTGCAGTATTATATGCACCGACAAATAAAGACATCACCAATGTTCCTCCAACCGCCGATATGAGGATGTCGGTCATATCAAGAGTGCCGGTCCCGGTCTGCCCTGAGAATCCAGAGACGTATATTAGAAATAGTGGCAATAGATAATATGGCAATAACACAGCCAGCTCCTTAAAGTCACGCACTGTCATTTTCAAGTCTTTGCGCATCAGCGTCACAATCGGATGCACGACCCGCTCGAGTTTCGTCCCTGACTTCATTCTTTTGCCGGAGTGGCCGTAAAAATTCCAGCCCCGGACCATCGCCCGTCTTGTCACATGGCTGGCTGACTTGGCCATTACGACCGCAAGCCCAACCACAGACGATATGAATATGATGCTTATTGATACATCAAACCCGTACAGGAACCCGTCGAATGACACAGGGCTCTCAGGCAGCCTCTTTGTCCACCCCTTTATCGAATCTCCGAGAGCAAAGAAAGCGAGATAGACCAGTATGAAAGACGCAGCCCCTACAAATGAGAGTACCCCGCTGACCTTTTTGGCTGGCAGTATGTGGGCTGTCAGAAAGGTGCATAAATAAGCCAAAGATGTAATCACCACACCCACTCCCAGAAAGTATACCGCGCTATTTATGAGCAGGATCCATTCCTCAAACCGAATGGCTAGGGCCACCCCCACTATCATGCTTATCGGCATAAGGATGATGGCCGCATGCAGAAATGCATGTTTGATGAACTTAGCCCAGAACAAGTCCCCAGCCGAGATGGGAAAAGAGAGGTACATTGGTACATTCGCACTTAGAATCATGTCCTTGATGATGAAATGTATCGACAGTAGAGTCAATATGACTATGGCGGCCAGCGACAGGATCATGATGTAGCTGCTCAAATGATCCGTTTTCAATGATAGCGTCAACGTAAAAAGTAGCGATCCGAGCAACGGCAATGGCAAGAGCATGAATAGAAGTGCCATGATGATGTATAAAATCACCTTTGTTTCTCCCATTGACTTCCAATAATTGAAGGCAGAACGCATTTCAGTTTTAAGTATCAGACGAATCATCGTATGCCCGCTCCATCAGTCAATTCCAAAAAGATGTCTTCCAAAGTTGCGCCAACCGCCTCCTGCTTCAAGGCTTCGAGCGAACCATGGGCACGTTTCTTCCCGTTATATATAATCAATATATCCGTGGCAATCTCTTCAGCAAGGGAGAGGTTGTGGGTCGTCAAAAACACCGTCTTGCCGCTCTTGACGTACTCTATCAAGTATTGCTTGAAGTTTCTGTTGCTCTTAGGATCGAGGCCCACGGTTGGTTCGTCCAGAAATAGGACGTCGGGCTGATGGATTAAGGCACCGACGAGAGCCAGCTTCTGTTTCATGCCATGGGAATATTCTTCTATCAAGCTCCCGAGAGCGCCTTCTAGGTCAAACAGTTCCAACAGCTCCTGCTTTCTTTCCATAAATGCAGATTGCTCCATACGGTAGGCACTCGCTATAAAATTCAGATATTCATGGCCATTGAGCCTGCCTATCAAGTCTGGAGTATCCGGCACATAGCTGATACGCTGCTTAAGCGCCACCTTGTCGAGACGCATTTCTTCACCAAATAGCTCAACTGAACCCGATGAAGGCTCGAGCAGTCCAGTCATCATGCGGATGGTTGTGGATTTGCCGGAACCATTCGGGCCTATGAATGCAAACAGTTCACCATCCCCCACTTCAAAATCGAGGTCTGTCACTGCATTATGTGCGCTATAGTTCTTATTCAACCGGTTTACTTTAATCATATGATCTCCTCGTCGTCCACAATCTGGATTAATGATTCCATCATACCTCATCTACGTCCCATGATAAACTTTACATTCCCCCATTCTCTCAAGACCCGATAAAAGCACCCATAACATATGGTACACTTCTCAATATGTAAGGATGAAAGGTGGATGAACGATGGATTTTAAGTACAGTTTTGATGATAAACGCTACCACACTTTGAATTATCATCTTAAAAATAAATTCAATGAAAAAATATTCAAGGTCGCACTAGATGCTGGTTTTGACTGTCCAAACAGGGACGGCACCGTAGCCTACGGTGGATGTACCTTCTGTTCCGTCGCCGGCAGCGGTGACTTCGCCGGGGACCGGGTGGATCCGATACCGGTTCAATTTGAAAAGATCAGATCCAAAATGCAGTCCCGAAAATGGAAGCATGGTAAATACATCGCCTATTTCCAGTCTTTCACCAACACCCATGCACCACTCGAAGTGCTGCGTGAGAAATTTGAAGCGGCACTTGAAATTGAAGGTGTCGTCGGATTGTCGATCGGCACACGCCCCGACTGTCTTCCTGAGGATGTCGTGCAATACTTAGCTGAACTCAACGAGCGGACTTATCTTTGGGTCGAGCTCGGTCTCCAGACAATTCATGAAAGTACTTCAAAACTGATTAATCGTGCCCATGATATGAAGTGCTATCGTGAAGGGGTCGATAAGCTCAGGCGTCACAACATCAATGTCTGCAGCCATATCATAAATGGCCTCCCTGGCGAAGATTATCAAATGATGATGGAAACCACCAGAGCAGTGGCCGACATGGATGTGCAAGGCATCAAAATCCACCTGCTCCACCTGCTGCATGGCACGCCGATGGTCAAACAATATCAAAAAGGGTTGCTCGAATTCATGACCCAAGAGGATTATGTCAATCTGGTATGCGATCAGATTGAGGTGCTTCCTGAAGAAATGATCATCCATCGCATCACCGGGGATGGACCGATCGACCAGATGATCGGACCGATGTGGAGTACAGATAAATGGAATGTGCTCAACAGTATAGACGAGGAGTTGAAGGTGAGGGATACTCATCAGGGACTGAAATATGAAAAGAAGGAGAGAGTCGATGTTTAGACGAATATTGCCCCAAGCGAAGCATTTATCAGAAGAAGTCATAGAGCCTGGCGATATTGTCATCGACGCCACGTGCGGTAATGGTCATGACACGAAATTTCTGGCAGATGCCGTCGGATCAGAAGGCACAGTGTTCAGTTTCGATATCCAAGCCCAGGCGATCGCAAACGCCAAAGACTTATGCCGACCTCACAACAATATAGAATTCATATTGGACTCGCATGCAAACCTTGGGCGCTATATACCAAAGGATGCGCCAATCCGTGCCGCAATGTTCAATCTCGGCTACTTGCCGAAAGGGGATAAAGAAATCACTACCGTCTATGAATCCACCTCCATCGCCTTAAGTGAAATATTCGACCGTCTCACTGTCGGAGGGAGGATCATCATAGTGGTCTACCATGGACACCCGTCCGGGAAAATAGAGCGCGATAAACTGCTCGGCTCCCTATCACACTGGTCCCAAAAGGAAGCCCAGGTCCTCAAGTACCAATTCATCAACCAGAAGAATGATGCCCCTTTCCTGCTATGTGTGGAAAAGATAAGCATGCCTTGACGGTGAATTTTTCACTTTATCGATGGAGGATACCCAACAAGTAGAAACCGCCAATGTTGATGTTATCTTCAATCCCATCCGGGTATATATATTCAGATTAAATATTCTTTCATCACTTTGGAAGACTCAACTCGGAAAGGAAGATGGATATGGAAGGCAAAACAGCTCTAATTATGATAGACATCATAAATAAGATGGATTTTGAAGGCAGCGAGGACTTGCTTGAGAACGCCCGGGAATTGTAGAACCGCTGCGTGAATTGAAACGTCAGGCCAAGGAAAATGACATTCCCGTCATATATGCAAACGACAACTTCGGCTTGTGGCATGAGGACATGAACAGTTTGATAGAGGAATGCAAAAAAGGCATCGGCAAGGAAGTCATTGAACAGCTCCTTCCAGAAGAGAAGGATTACTTCCTCATCAAACCGAAACACTCTGCTTTTTTTGGCACACAGTTGGATATACTCCTTAGAAAATTGGAAGTCGAGAACCTCATTCTGACAGGCCTTTCCGGAGATATGTGTGTACTGTTCACTTCTTCTGAGGCATACATGCGGGAATTCAATTTGTGGGTGCCGGGTGATTGTGTGGCGTCGGAAGTGGATGAAGATCATGAAGCTTCCTTAAGGATCATCAACCGCTCAATGTTTGCGAATGTCACACCGGCTACTGAAACTGATATTACTGAAGCGTTTTGACGGTTCAAATGAAAGTACAATCGAATGTTGAACTAAAAAATCCTTCGTCTATTAGTATGGACTGAAGGATTTCTTTCATTGATCAGGCGCTATCGATCAGTATATTCACATGCCTCATGTTTTCAAAACCGTTGATACCTTGGATATAATCCAAATGAAAAAAGTCTCCGAAGAGACTTTTTTCATCAATCTTTGAACAGTAATGCACGGCTGTTCGGGTAGGTCGGAAATTGATTGATGGGAATGGTCCAGTCCTGTTCTGGTATAGAAAATTCATATCTATTGACCAGGTGGTCGGAGAATACCCTCATGCTGTGGAGGGTGATCCACTCCCCGGCGCAGCGGTGCATCTCCCTGAACTTCCCGCCGCCTTGGGCGATCATTTCATATTCCTCTTCGTATGAGAGTGAAGTTGCCTTATCTTTATATCGGGTGATATCGAATGCTTCCGGGTGGGCAACCGTTCTCGCATCGTGGTTGCTGCCGTAGAGGTCGAGCACTACCCAACTGCCTTCAGGTATTTCATAGCCGTCGATCTCCACATCACGCACTGCAATCGCTGGCAGCATCGGGAAAAATGGATAGTAGCGGCGCATTTCCTGGATGAATGGATCTTGCAAGGCATCAAAATCTTCCTTTAATGCCGTGCGGACGTCATCGTCTGAAAACAACGCATGGCCCATCAGTGCCATCCAGACTGTCAAAGCGACTGTCGGCCTGATGATATTCAATAATTCAACAGCAGCCACTTCCACAGGCAGTAGATTGCCATCCAAATCGGTTGCCTGAGCAAATGTGTACAATGCAAGATGTTCCTTGCCTTCCACCGGATGGGCGCGGGCTTCTTCTATCAATTCGCGGGCCCATTTTTCCGATTCATTACGGTCGGAGACTCCCTTTATATGGTCTTTAGGCGAGGTTACTGCACCACTGATCATGGAGATCTGGTTCTTTGCCAGTTCTTCAAGTGTCTTATCATCATACCGCTCCAGATTAATACCTGACCACTCGGCAATGGAGTTGAACAGCACTCTGTTGGCCAAGTCGAACAACTCGAATTCGCCATGCTGCTTGTCGAGTTCCGCCGTCAGGTTCCTATCCAATATCTTCCGGTAGTCCTCCATGCGCTCAGGTGCCATCAGATCCATGAAGTAATTTTTACGATGATGATGCGCTTCACCGTCAAGGGTCTGGACACCATCTTCCCCAAACAATGTTTTCAGGATGGGAGTTGGCATTGCGCCGCCCCTTTTGAAGTTTTCCGGGTCGTAGAATTTGCGTGCCGCTTCTTCCCGTATGTGATTATCATTTCTTCATTCAAAAGTTCTGCTTTTACTACCGGGGCCCCTGCATCCTGTCGAAGTTCCTCTAAAAGACCATATCCTTTATCCATCATCTCTTTGACTTCGGTTAATTTGATTTTTGTTTCTGGTACCTGTTTCAATGTTCATTCTCCTATTACTTTTTTTAAATCCTATACCATAATGATAACGATTGATGTAATCGCAATCAAATGAAATGCATGCAGGCACCATTGATTATCCCCGGTGAGTGACAGCAAACTCCTTGATGCGTCAGCCTTTCGGATAGTCATTTTATGGAATTACAATAATGGAGAAGATGAAGGTGTCCGAAAAGTCACAGTATACCGATTCGGAACAGTTGGTCATCTAAGAAACGGGCCAAGTAATGGTAGGGTTCTGTAATATCGTCTCTCTGGAACACGCTATGCTGGATATTGTCCAGTGCCAGCAGGGTCAGCTCGCTTGTATTTATGTCTTTTAGAATTTTAACCGTCAACGATTTTTCAATAATGTCATTTTCCTTGCTTGTAATCGCCAGTATGGGAACATCCGGCATATCATCAATATACTCAGAGGTATCCTTCATCTGATTGACGACAGTGCGGTACCAGTGATGGCTCACTTTACGTACCAATAGCTCATCATTCTCATACAGCTCCAGATATTTTTGTCTGTCGTAAAATACCCAGGTTCGAGGCCGGGATCGAAGCGGTGGGCGTCACTTCCCATTCTGATGCTCGAACGGATGGTGTTTTTGCGGTTGATGAATGATTGCTTGAATGCAAGCAGCGGATTCAGCACTATCAACCCATCCGCCCTGACCATATTGCGTCTCAGGGTTTCAATTGCAATCAGCCCTCCGAGGCCTTGACCAAGTATGAATGTTGGCAGTCGATAGGCCCGTGCCACCTCATGCCATTCCTTCACCCTATCCAGATATTGGGCGAAGTCGGATATGTGCCCTTTATTCATCCGTGTCGTCTGGCCATGGCCCGGCAGATCACCTGTGACCACATGGTAGCCGTCTTTTCTGAGCTGCGCGATCAGGCCGGTATAATAATCATGATGCTCCATCATATCGTGTATGACGAGGACGACCCCTTTCGGCCGTTTATCAGTTTCCCACTTCCACATTACAAAGCTCCTAACATACTTAAATTCATTCTTATATGATAAACTTATTATAACAATACTTAGAAGAAAGGAAATATGAAATGATATTGGACTATAAGGGATATACGCCTGAAATTGATGAAAGCGCTTTTATCGCCCCTGATGCCACCGTCATCGGTGACGTGGTGCTGGGCGCACATTCTTCTGTGTGGTTTGGTGCCATACTGCGGGGAGACGTCGCCCCGATCAGGATAGGCAGCCACACCAACATCCAGGATCTCTCGATCCTCCATGAGACACCAGATATGCCCTTGACGATAGAAGATCACGTCACTGTAGGCCACAAAACTACGTTGCACAGCTGTACAATCAAAAAACATGCTTTGATTGGAATGGACTCCACAATACTGGACGGAGCTGTCATCGGTGAAGGGGCTTTCATCGGTGCCGGGAGCCTCGTCACTCCCGGGACGGAAATCCCGCCAGGTACATTGGCGTTTGGACGGCCGGCAAAAGTGGTAAGGAAACTGACGGAAGAAGATAAAGAAGAAATGCAAAGAATAAACGAAACATATGTAAATCATATCCCACATTACAAATGACACTATATGTTTCTTCTAACTCGAGATTCACTTATGATAATATAAAGATAAAATTCAGGAGGTACACTATGCCACTACTTAGGGATGTCTTCATAAAACTATCAGAGAATCAGGTTTTGAATGATGCAACAAAAAAGATGGGACTGAGATTCGGTGCAAACAAAGTTGTAGGCGGCATCACCGTCGATGACACGATCGAACGCATCAAAGATCTTAATTCACAAGGTATGAGCGTGTCGTTCGATAACCTTGGAGAGTTCGTAACGAGACGTTCTGATGCGATACATGAAAAGGATATCATCCTAAACATGATCAACGCCATCGGCGAGAACGGTGTGGATGCGTCAGCTTCCATCAAACTCAGCCAGATTGGGCTCAATATAGACTATGATTTCTGTATAGAGAATATTACGGAGATAATGGATACCGCAAAAAAACACAATATGTTCGTCAATATCGATATGGAGAACTATGCATCATATGAAGATACCGTACGTGTCATCGATCATCTGATGGAACGTTATGATAATATCGGTACTGTTTTGCAGTCCTACCTCTTCGATGCAAAGAATGACGTCTACAAATATAAGGATAGAAGAATCCGTCTTGTCAAAGGGGCCTATAAGGAAGCGCCTGCGGTCGCCCTCCAGGAAAAAGAAGACATCGATAAAGCATTCGAATTGCTCATCAGACTCCACCTGACTAAGGGAGATGGTTTTACATCCATCGCCACCCATGACCATAACATCATCGAGAAATCAATCGACTTCATTAAGGAGAATGATATTCCGAACGACCGCTTCGAATTCCAGATGCTGTTCGGTTTCAGGAAGAACTCCAGAAAGAGCTTGTTGAGCGCGGATACAACGTCTGCATCTACATTCCGTTCGGCACTGACTGGTACGCCTACTTCATCAGACGTCTGGCCGAGCGTCCACAGAACATCAACCTCATCGTCAAATCCGTAACAAAAGACCCAATGTTCCAGACTGGAGTAAAAGCAGTCGGTGCGGTGGCACTTGGTGCGGTGGCACTGAAACTCTTCAACAGAAAATAGTTTGTGAAACGCAATCAAAAAAGGGGTGCAGCCGCACCCCTTTTTTAATACATATCTTCATAAAACCTATTAATCAGCTTTTGCGCATTTTTTTGAAGCAACTGTACAGAGTTCGAAAGGTAATCCGATCCTATCGTCAAAGCACCGAGCGCATACATGCCTTGAACCGTGCCGACCTTTGGACTGATGACATGCCTATCTGCATCCACCATGATGCCACCGAACTCACTTGGTGCTATAATCATATGGTTCATCAACGATTGGATGATTTTCGAATCCCCTCTGCGCACATCTTTGACAGGCCCTGTGGCATTGATCAATGTGTCGACCTGATATGCCCCACCCTCTTTAGTCAGGATGGTGAATCCATTTTCTTTTTTTATGTGTTCTGTACCGTCTATGATATGCAGCCGGCCTTCATCCCCCATTGCACCAGCAAGCGTGCCACCTCAGCAGGCATGGGTGAATGGTTCTCTTCAATCAAGTGATGATATTTTTCAAGAAAGGCTTTTTTGTCGTTGCGGGAGAGGTACTGATAGACATCACTGAAGATCGGATTGACTTTGATGATGAGGTACTGTAGCCGTCCCACTGTCTCTTGATGTTCAAGATCATAATTCAAGTCCTGAAGTGTGTTGCCTGTACGGCGGAAGAACAGCGATTCATCGATGTTCTGATGCGCCAATTCCTTTTTGAACAGTGTAATGATATCTGTGAGCGCTATTTCATCATTCCGGATTCTATCCCTCAAGATTTCTTCAGTAAAATGACGCAGTGTAATTTCTGTCCGCTCTCCCCTGACAGAAGGCATTTCACCACTGCGGGAAAATAGGGATACTTTTTCCACTTGCTTATCTATAATCAGATAACGCACACAGTCAATCGCCGAAAGACCTGCACCGAGGATTCCGATGTTGTCATCTTCAATGTCTGCGAGTTTCCTTGAGAGGGGGTACGGATCATAAAGGAAGCCCTGACTCCCCTTAAGGTTATAGGGGTCACCGTACCTGAGCTGTCCGATGGTCAGAAAGACGCGGTCATATAACACTTCCTCCTCTTCTATGGAAAGTGTGAATTTCCCGTTGCTGGAATCATATTCGATGCCGTCGACTTTAGCGTATCTCAAGTGGACCCCTTCGTGTATAGACGCAATCGCCTCCAACTGGTCCTTAACATAATCCCCAAATTGTTGACGGCTGGTATACACCTCTTTCCCATTTTCTGATTTAAGCCAAGTTCCATAATCCGGGTGGCTCTCCCAAGAGACATTTCGTCAGCAGGGACATTGATGAGCAGATGCTCATTATCTTCCTGATAAGCTTGCCCTCTACCCATCGTATACGCGTTATCATATACATCAACGGTAATCTCACTAGTGAATCGTTCATCGTGCACAAGATGGCTTAATATGGATACCCCTGTCACGCCACCGCCTATAATCGCCACTTTAGTCTGCTTCATACACCCACACTCTCTTCCTTCTTTACTTATGGTACATTATATAGGTATATGAAAGATTTTGCATTTTCATTCTTGTTTTAAGGAGGTCGGGCGGATGAAAAAGTATATTATCATTTCATGTGGCGCCATGATGGGGCCCTTTCAAGGTATGCGATTGCGTTGTCTTTGGCCACGCTGACGCCCTTTTTCTTTACTGCCACATTGGTCGTCAACCTTCTTGGCGCCTTCGGCATAGGCTTCATCTTCAGAAATTGGCGGCGCGCAATCGATTGTGGCATGACTTTTTGATTACGGGCCTCCTTGGCAGCTTTACAACATTTTCCCTGCTCACCTATGAAAATTATATACTGGTGGAGGCCGGAGATCTCCTGGCACTTTCCATTTATCTGGCGATCAACTTGTTTGGTGGATTCATGCTTGCATTTCTCGGCATGAAATCAGGAGGTGCTTCATGATTAAAATAATATTCCTCGGCGTTGGTGCCGCTCTTGGGGCTTCATTGAGAAGTTACATATCAACACGCCCGAAACTGAAGAGTCTCGCCTTTCCCCTCGGGACCCTCATCATCAATTCAGTCGGCTCTTTTCTGATGGGACTCGTCATCATGTTCCTGAGTACAGGCGGGACACTCTATTTAATCATGGTTACAGGATTCCTAGGTGGGTTCACCACGTATTCATCGTTCACCCTCGATCAATTGAAGTTATATGAACAAAGCCGCTATAAAGCGTTCATCGCATATTCGCTTTTGATGTTTACCGTGCCCTTCCTGGCCCTTCTACTTGGCCTTTACGTTTCCTCTCCATTATAAAAAGTCCGCCCGGCATGGGACGGACTTTTTGTTTTAAACGCGCATGGATGTGATTTTCGTTTCGAGATACGGTTCGATGCCTTCAGGGCCGCCTTCACGCCCCATTCCGCTTTCCTTAAGTCCGCCGAACGGAATCTGTGCTGCACTTGGTTTACCATTGTTCCAGCCCAACACACCGAAATCAAGACCTTCCTGGAGCTTGATGCCATCGCGGTAACTTTCTGTGAAGAAATAAGCTGCCAGACCATACTCGGTATCATTCGCTTTTTCAATTGCTTCATCCAAAGTGGAAAAGGTCTGGATTGGAGCTACCGGTCCGAACGTCTCTTCATTCATGATGACCATCTCATCAGTGGCGCCGGTGATTACTGTCGGCTCGATGAAGTATCCTTCCTCCTTTGAGCCTTTACCGCCCGTCAGGATCTTACCACCTTTCTCCTCTGCATCATTGATGTGTCGCATTACCTTGTCGTAACCATCTTCGTTGATCATCGGTCCTATTGCGACGTCTTCATCAAGACCATTGCCCATCTTCAGCTTCTTCGAAGCATCTGCAAATTTTTCGCTGAAAGTTTCGGCAATGTCTTCATGGACATAGAAGCGGTTGGCACATACGCATGTCTGTCCGGAGTTTCTGAATTTGGAGGCGATCGCCTGCTCGACGGCCATATCGATGTCCGCATCCTTGTGGACGACTAGAGGTGCATGTCCGCCCAACTCCATGGTGATGTTCTTGACTGTTGAGGCAGCACCTTCCATCAATGACTTTCCGACAGCCGTGGAGCCTGTGAATGTTATTTTCATTACTTTATCAGACTCTGTGAAAGCCTCACCGGCATCTTTACCAGAAGCGGTAACGTATTGGACGACACCTTCATCGAATCCTGCTTCCAATGCCAGATCAAGGAATTTCATTGCAGATAGTGGGGTTGCACTTGCAGGTTTGACCAGGAAAGTACAGCCAGCCGCAACTGCCGGCGCCACTTTGCGGGCCATCATCGCAATCGGGAAGTTCCATGGTGTAATAGCCGCGACTACGCCAATAGGCTGTTTGGTCACTACCATGCGCACATCATCTTCGTGCGGTGGTATGGTGCGGCCATATACACGTTTTGCCTCTTCAGCATAATAATCGACATAGCTGCGTGCATAGTCGACCTCACCGCGTGATTCCTGTAGCGGCTTACCATTCTCTTTCGTTATCAATTCAGCGATTTCCTCTTTGTGTTCACTTATCAGCTTGGACCACTCTGTAAGTAGCGCACTGCGGTCATGAGGATTCTTTTTCTTGAACTTTTTGAACGTTTCATGTGCTTTTTCAATTTTCCTGTCAATATCCGCTTTATTCTCTTTTTTCACCCTGTCGATTTCCTGACCTGTTGCAGGGTTCAGTACAATGATTTCTTCAGACATAAATGATTGCCTCCCATTAAATAGAATAAAAGCCTTATAAGAAAATTATAAGGCTTTCAGTCCATCAAAACAAAAGTTTCGCTTATGGATTCAGTTGGAATATCGCTTCTGCTATTTCATCCAGGTCTTTAACCGTATACTGGAACCGGCCGTGGAAGACATATTTCATGAAGAAATTCTCAAGTTCCTCCTCGCCCACCAATACTTTTATGGAAGGGTCACTGGAGTAGTTCGCGATGGAATAGTTGCCGTTGTCTTTAGGGTTGAAGTAGATGATCGGCACAACATCGTACTGGAGCTTGAAGATATTCTTGAGTTTTTCAGCAGAAATTTTAGTTTCTTCAATCGTTTCATTATAATGGTTGACTGCCACATTCTGCTCATTTCCCTTTTCGAATATCAACGTCTGCTCTTTTGCCTTGTCAATATCCAGAAGATCAAAGAAATGTTCTACATAAGGCAACTGATCAAAATTCTCTTCATTGACGCCATGCAGTATATGCCCACTCCAATATTTGGAGTCGATCAAATAGATGCCCGTCCGCGTAAGTACCAGATGATCGATTTTACGGGTGTTCGTGTAATTGCGTGAAGGCAGATACACATTGGATAGTATGTACATATCCGTCTCCCTGATCTTTTCATCTGCCACAAGGCGGTCCTTCAGCTGTAGGAGTGACAAATCGGTCAAGTACTCTCCCTTGTCCACGGTAAACTGGCGCAGGCTTGAAAGTTTATTGTTGAGCAATGTCGTCTCTTCATGGTATTTCTCATTGATTGACGACAATTTCTCTTCATGTTCCTGGCGCTCGGCTGCATTATCGGCCTCATATTGTTCGACCAGTGCGTCCTTCTCTTTATCATACTCCTCCTGGAGCGTTTTCACTTTGCCTCTATTCCTGAAATAATAGACCAGGAACGCAATTGCAACGATAAGAAGCAGAATTGCCACCACGATGAATATCGGATTGGTAAAAATATCTGTATTCATGGACTTTCCTCAATTCCTTTCCTGTTTGACTTTCCCGTCTTAATTAAGACTCCGTTCATTATACCGGAAATGATATATCTTTACATGGGAAAAGCGCGCTTTTCAGGGAAAATAATGTACCTGCATATAAATATACCGGATTAGCGCACTTATGTAATATAGCCCCCTGTTTCGAAGGGGGCTATCCATTTATTTCATCGCGACGCTCTCAAGTTCCGTCTTTATGGCAGTGGCTTTATCAATCTTCTCCCATGGGAATTCCGTGTCGTTACGGCCGAAATGGCCATAGCTTGCCGTCGCTTTATATATCGGGCGCTTTAGGTCGAGCATATCTATGATGCCATCAGGCGACAAGTTGAATTGCTTCCTTATAACCGCTACGATATCCGATTCACTATATTCAGACGTTCCAAATGTATCGACTGAGATCGAGACCGGCTCGCTGACCCCTATCGCATAAGCCAGCTGAATTTCACATTTTGCAGCAACTTTCGCTGCCACGATGTTTTTTGCGATATAGCGCGCAACATAGGCTGCAGAACGGTCGACTTTAGTCGGGTCTTTACCGCTGAATGCGCCTCCACCATGGCGGGCATATCCTCCATATGTGTCGACGATGATCTTGCGTCCAGTCAATCCTGCATCACCTTGGGGGCCTCCGATGACGAAACGCCCCGTCGGGTTGATGATATAACGCGTGTCCGCGTCAAGCAGTTCTTCAGGCACCACCTCACGGATGACGTGGTTGATGAGATCTTCGCGGATCTTTTCCGTCTCCACTTCTTCATGGTGTTGTGAGGAAATGACGATGGTATCTATTCTCTTTACATTATTCTCTTCGTCGTACTCCACAGTCACCTGAGTCTTGCCATCCGGCCGCAGATAATTGATGATTTCTTCTTTACGTACATCTGTCAACCGCTTGGCAAGCTGGTGTGCCAAGGCGATCGGCAGCGGCATGAACTCCTCTGTCTCATCGCACGCAAAACCAAACATCAGACCCTGATCGCCTGCCCCTGTTGAAATGGTTGCCGAATCGCGCGTTTCAAAAGCGTCATCAACACCTTGGGCGATATCTTCAGACTGTTCATCAACCCCCGTCAGTACTGACATCGTCTTATAGTCATAACCATATTTAGCGCGGATATAGCCAATATCTTTGACCGTCTCCCTGACAATTTTAGGGATATCTACATAAGTATTTGTACTTATCTCTCCAACAATCAGTGCCATACCGGTATTGACCACCGTCTCGCAGGCCACCCGGGCATCTTTATCCCCTTTCAGTATCTCATCAAGTATCGCATCGGAAATCTGGTCTGCAATCTTGTCGGGATGACCTTCAGTAACAGATTCCGAAGTGAAAAGTCTACGCTCTGCCATTAACTTTATCTCCTTTAAGTATATTAGCTATCTCCCACTGCAAAAATGCAAAAAAATAGAGCCTTTTTCTCCATAAGACGAGAAAAGGCTCCGCTCTTCCCCTTATCGATCAGAATCACTTCTGCATCCTTTAGCACCTTTCTTCAGTAAAGAGGTTGCTGGGCTTCATCGGGTATGTTCCCTCCACCGGCTCTTGATAAGAGATAACTTAACCTATAATATACTAGATGAGAGGTTTCAAATCAAGGTAATAATATTTGTTAAGTAGCATATGAGATTGTTAACATCGAGTATAAAGTAGTATTTAACCACTTCTCATTAATTAATCTTTATTTTATACATAAAGTGGTTGTTCGTCAAATTATAAATTAAATATATTAAACCCATCCACTTTATTTCTACTGTTTTATTTTTTCCTCCAATGTACGAATCTCCATAAGGAATATCAAGATGAAGTAGAGCTTATAAAAATGGTTTTCATTAGCATCATCCAAATCTATAGCAGTATGAAAGACTTGATTTCTATTTATGATACCCATCTCATTGATGCTTTTCACTTTGTGGTTATCAGGTTTTTCTTGGTCGTAATATCCAAATGTGTTCTCAATTATTTTTACATTGTTCTTGAAAGCTTCGGTGTAGGTGTCGATGAGCTTCTGTTTATCTTCATCATCTATTTCTTCATTAGCAAGTTTCTCTATATGAGCTTCTAAAAGACCACTTATTTCACTGACCCGAACAATTTCCCCATCTTTATCGGCCAGTTTCTTAATGGTCTTTTCAATCAAAATGATTAATACAGGGATGGAGTTCAACCTGTAGCCCAATCTCATCAATGTGAACTGCTTATTAATGAAGGTCGTATTGCTCTCACCTAGAAATCTACACAGGTTGGCTTCCAAATCTGCCTCAGTGTCTTCAAATACTCCATACAAAATCTTCAATAATTGTTGCTCATCCACAGCATCTTCATCTTCGTCCTCATATTCCATTATTCCATACATATCCAAAAACGCAATCTCTACAATTACTGCCCAACCATTATTACTCAGTTGTTTGTGAAATCTATCATTCAATTCATCAACATCTATTGAACTTAACACTTCAAAAGCTTCATAGATATTTACAAGATACTTATTTAGTATCTCTTGGTGCTCATTCAAAGTTTGGACTGCTTTAGCTGCCCTATCTTGTATCGGCTTAAAAGCTTGGCTCATTTTTTCCATTCTTTTTTGATTATCTTCCAACATCTTATTTATTTTTCTACCAAAATCGTCCATTCTGTCCACTCCTTTCCTTTAGTTTAACACCTCTTTCTTAAAAAATAACACAAAAAAAGGACTGAACACTCATAAGAGTATCCAGTCCAATTCTCATCTTGAATCATCATCATCTTGCTAAGTATTTAAACTCTTATATGTAAAGGAACAGTTCTATTTCCAAGTACCCCAATCTCTACCGACTTTACCAGACCTAGCATTCCAAGTCTTAACTGGAACCCACTGGTCAGACTTCAAATCGAGCAGCCAAATGTGTCCATCGGCTCTAGCTTGCTCTCTGTAATCCAGTCTTTGACCTGGCTTCATCCAACCAGAAGATGGAGCGCTAAGCTTTGGTGAGCCCTTACGCTTCTTGATAGGTTTGCTTCCATTAATCCAAACACCTCTAACTGTTCTCCACTGAGTGCCATGCCTGTTAGTTTTCCACTTAGAAGAGGTATTCTTTTTCTTTGCTTTCTTTGGTTTGGCAGGTTTCTTCTTGCCTGACTTAATTCTATTAAGCTCTGCCTGAACTCGCTTCTTAAATTCGTACCACTCTTTGTTATAAAGAATGACTGCTGGACACCATTTCCCTGTATTGAATCTATCAGCTTTCTTTTTAGTAGAAGGGTGAGCATTTCTTGCGTAGTTCATATCAGTTATTAGATGACTGTAGCTTACCTCCTCTACCTTAAACTTGTTTTCTTCTGCCATTTTTACAAACTCATCATAATCTATCTTCTTAGTTTTTGTTGTTGTTGTCATAATATGAGACTCCTTTATAATTTAAGTTGTCTCTCCATTTGTTTATAGTCTGCCTCTCACTTCAGACTGTGTTACTTATATAATTATTTACTCAACGCTTTCTTAATTTTCTCTTCATCAATGATGAATTTATCTCCGAATATCTTATCCAGTTTTTCAATAGCTTTCATGAAATCTTCCTTAAACTTCAAGGCTGATTTAGTGCTACTGTCCACATCTTTTCCGAATGCTTTATTGTTGTTGTACTGCTCGTCTTTCAATATTTCATGACTCACATATTTCTTCTTGCTCTTCTCTGCTTTATTCAACCTCTCTTCTGTCCTATCGCTTCTATAGTTGGAAGCCCTAAGAGAAAGAAATCTTTCATATTTATGTATTTGATACTCAACTAGAATTTCTGAGTGGTATTTATGTAGGTAGTCCATAGTTTTTTTCTTAGAAGCCTTAACAACAATAGCCAACTCTTCCCAGAGATTTGAAATAGACACATTGATTTTTGTTCCATATGAGTCAGTGATGACAATCTCTTCAGCTAGGAACTTTCTTAAGTCTCGTTTGTATTTCTTCACATTTTCTAATGTCTCTTCAGAAGGCTTAAAGGTGCGGTAATTTATATCATTTTCTGAAAGGTTGTACTTATCTTTGATTTTTCTTTTAGCATCTACATATTGCTGGTAGGTTTTAGCATCAATGGAAATTACATGAGTATCTTTTCCTTGTGTATTCTTAATAGGCTCATTCAAGTAAGCTTTGTGCCTTATGAAAGTCTCAATGATTTCTTCTTTTTCCATTCTAGCTAGAGAATTCATCATGACTTTTCTCAGGCTCCTTATATCTTCTATGAAAAATCTATAAGAGTGGTCTAGCACACGATAATCCGCTGTCCCCACTGTGCTTTCAAGAAGTTCATTAGTATCTTTTCTCACCGTCTTATTGTATCTAGACTTATAGAGTTTTAACTGTGCTTCATTAATCATTTTGAATTCTGCAAGCCAATTTATAAATGATTTTTGAATCTCTTGTCCGTTTGCCAAATTGTGCTCAAGATGAGCTAGCATCAGTGCATCTAGATGCTTTGTAGAGTGATTATATTTTCCGTTGGTAGCATTCTTTGTATTTCTCTCAGCAACCTGATTTCTAGCTGTACCTAGCTTATATCCTTTTCCTCGCCCTACTTTTACTGTGTCATCCACTGTCTCAAAATATTGCTCTAAGGTAGTTTTAAAAGTTTTAGCGGTGTTACCCGTAAATTCTTTTTTTCTCCCCTTAAAGTAATTCCTTATCTCACCTTCATTCCCGAAGTACCAAAGTGCTTCTGGCTTACTCAATACTTGTCCTTCTAGCTCTATTGCATGTTCTACTTTAGTTTTAATCATATTTAATATCTCCTTTAATTTTAATTGTTGTTAGCCACACTAAGTCAGGTCTATATAAATAATACCCTCTCTAATTATATAGGCTTGAGTTAGTGTGGCTTAATTCTCAACTCCCCCCAACTCACCCTATTAATATATTATTACTATTAGGATGAGTTGTGGGGGGGGTTGGTATTCCTTTAATATTGTCTATAACATGTATCGAATTTTACTTCGTAAAATCCTCTTTCAACTCGTAAGCCTCTGACTCACCTTCGGTTCGTTGCTCAGAGTTTACTCGTTGTCGTGCTTCGCAGGTAAGGCAGAGTGGAAGAGCAACACACGCCTTTTGAGCGATTTGAAAGTGCCACTGCAACTTTCAGCGATACTTGGCGTGTGAAAGAGCGCAAACTGTAAGTTTGTGCGATACTTATTAGCAAATATAAGGGGTAATTTCCAATTGCCCCCCCAAATCAATTCCTAATGTATATATATATAATAGGCTAGACATTGAATAGGGGGGGCAATTCAAAAACAGGAGGAATGATGACAAATGGAACAAGAATTATTGCAAGTTTGTGCGATACTATCTTGTTGACATTCTACTTATCATACTTTATTATTGTAATATAAGATATAATTGCTATATTTATGTATAATTTATAATAGCAACTCTTCTATATTAACATAGTCATCTCCATTTGTCAATAGTTTTCTGAATACTTAGCTTTCTCTTTGATAGCTCTAATCTCTTCTAGTGAGTCACTCATCATCTTCATCTGCTTAATGAGCTCTAAATTGATGTTGTTTGCAATAGCAACTGTTTCATTTGTTTTACTTCTTAATGCTAAATCTCTAGTTTCAACTTGTTCTCTCTTCATTCAAATCATCCTTTTTCTTTAGTGCTCTTGTAGCCCATTTAAACTGGGCTGTGAGAGCCGTTTCTATTTTATGAACAAATACTCTATCTTCTATGTAACGCCTCGTCATCTAAGTGTATGGCTACTCTATAAGATTTTTCATCAATTCTAAATTCTTTTCTTGTCTGTCTACTAGTTTCTTAAAGTACTTCTCGATTCTAACTAAGCTACCATATCCAAATTCTCTATTACCTTTCCTCCAGGAGATTAAAGAGGTGTAAGCAATCCCCATGTCTTTGGCAATCAACTTAAGGTTTGGACGATTGTTAAACTCATACCACTCTTCAAATTGCTTCCTTGCTAAATTGTTTGTTACTGCATCTTCCAAACTACTTCTTGTCGTCATACTAATCTATCCTTTCAAAATGTATAATATTGTTTACATATCTCTCCATTAAAAAACAGCAGTCAAATTAATGACTGCTGCAAAAGGAGTTTGATTAAAAATAATAGAGGAAAATAAAAAGGAGTCTCTTATTATGGAGTAAGCTCTTTTTGGAGCTCAATTATATAGTAGTAGCTGTTTATCCTTTTTTTCGATATAAAGACCCTCTCATATACTAATACCTGGCTAGACCCAGTTTCATTCGATAAATTGATGGTATTTAAGGCTCAAAGTGTAAAAGTAAACTAAGATGTCTACTTTATATATACAGGTTGTCCACTATACCCTCTCATATACTAATAGGTGGCTACACTCATAATTTGTCAGTGGTTTCTAAAACACCTCTCACTATATATGTACATGAAAGTCCTTTTTTTCCAACTGGTTGCGTGGTTTGTATTTTTACATTTTTTTATATTTCCTCTATTTACTCAAGGGTATGCTCTTATCTAACACCTGCTTTACAAATTGTGTCTAAATTGTGAATGAAAATATTTATCGACTCTAGAGGAATAAAAATGAGATTTAATTCTCCATCTTTTTTAAACTTCTTCTGATTAGTACCAGACTAAATACTGGTAAGATTAACATGATTACTAGAAATAGAATTGATAATGACCATTTCTCGAAACTTTGTAAAGTTTGTGTAATTATTTGGGTTAGTATAATCATATGAATTATGTCTATTATGAACCTTATTAACTCCAAGTCCGATTTGTCTCGCTCATGATTATGATTGTCATTAAGATATGACAAGTTTTCATATATAATCTCAAAGAAGTTTTTAAACATCAAAGGAAACAGAGCTAAGATTGTACTAACAATAAATTCATCTACTCTAGTAATGATAATAAATACTAAAATTGCGTATATAATCGAATATAATATAAGGGCTAAAATGGTCTGGTTATACGCTTTGTTCATAACGACCTCCTTTAAAACATTCACAAATAACGATTTGAAACTCTTTAATCTTGCTATACTCACCCTCAATTGAGTATGTATTACATATTCTTCAAGTAGTTTTCTATTTCCTCAATCACTGCTTTTTGAGTTTTATAGACTACGCCATTTTCAATTACTTGATTATCATAGGTTGTTACAGTTAATTTATGACTGTTAGGATTATATTTTTCTACAGTGAAATTTGTACCTTTGTGTTCAAGCGTTACCTTTTTATGATTAACTGAAGGTATAATTTGCATTTTATTTTTTACTCCAAATCTTTCAATGCTCCACATTAATATCTCTCCTAAACTCCTGTATATTTAATTCAATTGTACATTTTCATACTAGGATAATCTATAAGAGTTTCCATAAATAATTAAACCTAGCAACTGTGATAGCTGCTAGGTTATGTGTGTTTTACTTGTTTCTTGTGTTCTTGAAAGATTTCTAGCCTATTATTTTCGAGCCTGTGGGCGTTAGCCGACTTTCCAATTAACCATATTCTATATTATTCTACTTCATAAAAAGCTTGTGCATCTATATAATCATCATATTTGATTATAAATGGCTCACCTTCAGGAACTGGCCTTGCTACTTTACCTGAAGCCGTACCACCTTCGTATAATTCCCCTATCGGAAACTCATCATCTATGACAGCTGTAACAAGAGGGGCTTGTGAGCCGTCTTCGTTAATAATAGAAACATCTTCTCCTAAGGATATAGGAGTATCTGCATCTACAAATTCAACAAGCTCAAAAGTTAAATCAAACACTGCCCATTCGTAACCCTCTTCATCAGGCGCATCATAAGACATTCCATCTGAACTCATCATATCTAGTGCTTCTTGTCCTCTTACAACATTATCAATTGTTACATTGGCAACCCCATTCAATTCTTCTGCTTCATCATCATAAGTTGTAATCTTAACTTCAGCTGTCTCTCCAAGAGCAAGTGGATTTGTTCTAGTGCTATCATTACCAACCTCACCTTCAGAATCTGAAGAATCATCACTTGTTGACTCTTCTTCAGCTGCCATACTTGTGTTATCTAATTGCTCCTGCAAGTCTTCAATTTGAGTTCTCAGCTCTTCATTTTCTGCTTCTAGCTGCTCTACTTTCTCAGCATCGTTATTTTCATTTGTAGAAGCTGATTCTTCTTCTCCTCCACATGCTCCTAGCATCAGTGTTGTAGCTAAACCGCCCATTAGTAGATATTTCTTCATTATTCATTCCCCTTTTCTCTAATCATTTTATATTCAAATAACTTTTCAACACTCTCGAAGTAAGTCTTATCAATAGTCTGCCTACCTGATTTTAGCTTCTTGATGACAGACTCACCGACTCCCGTAGCTTCACTTAGTTCTCGGATAGTAATGCTCTTATCATTCAATAGCTCTTCTACTTCTACACGCATCTGTGATTTCGTCATGACTCAATCATACCTAGTGTTTCTGCAAGATTCAGAAGAGTTTCATGTCTTGTTTTTGCAGTATTGTACGCTACTTTAGCATCCATTAAACTGCCCACTGAGCCATCAATTTTGACTAGCTCCAAAGTTTTTTCGTAATCCATCCTCGCTTGCTCTTTATCTTCTCTCGCATCTTCTAACCTCTTAGCAATCACTTTGTATTCCCTGCTGTTTTTATCCATTCTTCTCACCCTCCACTATTTATGTTCTTTTAAGAACTAAATAAAGTATAACTGTTCTTTTAAGAACTGTCAAGTGTCCCCTGTAAAATATTTGGAATATTGTATATTGTCAGTGTAAACTACTTCGGCATACATTTCTACTGTCCGTAAGCTTCGATACAGAGACATGAGTAAATAGATAGACCAATCCCTCCACTTTGCTCATATGAAGCTCACAGCTTAGTTTACAGCTTAAATAAGCTACATGAATGAGAACTCTTCGCTGATTGCGATGTTCATCGTAGCGTGATATACATATCCAAATTTATTTTCTACGGGAGAACCTATGCCGTTACGGTGTTTTTTTATAGCTGAAATAAGAGCATCAGAGCCTTGTAGCATTAAGTCTAGTAATCTATCCTCATCATACTCTACTCGCCCCTCATACGGCTCTACAGCCTTTTTACATGCACGGTAGATACGGGTAAGAGTTGCTGAGTCGAAGAATTTAATTAGATGCTCTCCAAATTTTCTAGGTATGAATGAAGGGATAACTTCTTTATAGCTCAAGTTATACTCTCGCTGCTTATCTGAACTGTGTAGTACTACTGAATTATTGAACTTGGCTTGAGAAGAGGTAGTTTCTTCTTGCTCAATTCTCTCTAGAAGTCGCTTTCCTGCTGATTTTTCAGAGTCCTCACGAGATGACACATCCGAAGTGACATTAGTAGTTTCTGCATAGTGATTGATGATGTATATAGAAGCTCCGTAACCTCCGCTCAGGGATCTGAATTGATATTTCTTAGTGATGATACCCTTTTCTACTAAAGCCTTGAGGTTGCGTTGTACAGTCCTTTTAGATACATCTAATAAACCAGCTAAAGTTTTGAGTTTCAGATAGCTTGCACCGAGATATTTAACTGAGTACTGAGAGAGGATAGTAAGGAGTTTGTATTGAGTATCGTTGAGTTGATTGTTCTTCACATGCAGTTTGACATGATGATTCATTTCTTCGAGAGATTCAAAATTGATATACTGCTCCAATTTAAATGTGGTCATAATAGTAGTCTCCTTGAGCTACACGACTAACCACTTGATTATTAAGCAATTAAATAGTAAACTTAAACTTGTCTAGGGCTTGTGTTTACTGCTTTTATTAGTGGTGAGCATGAGCTTTTTTATTTTTATATATTAAGTCGATTCAAAGGATTATATTCATTGTTCATTTCTCTGAGCTCTTCGCTCCAAATATTTACATATCTATTTGTCACAGTTATATTTTTATGTCTCATGAATCGCATCACAACAAATGGGTTTGCACCAGCTGTCACGAGTCTATTGCAATAAGTATGTCTAAATGTATGACAGGATACTCTTACATCTTTGAAATTCATCTTCTTACTTAGAGCTTTGAATATAAGATGTATCGCATTAGTAGTAAGCTGTTCGCCATAACGGTTAGGAAACACATACTCTACTTCTTTATCAAAGTATCTCTTTAGGAATAGATAATAGGATGCTAACTCTTTAGCTAACACATCGCTTATCACTACATGCTGAAGCGTTCTATTCTTCCCAAAGACTTTGATACTCTTCTTCTCTAAATCCACATCTGACCATTTTAAGTTGCATGTCTCTGTTCTTCTAAATCCTGTGCCTAACAGGAACACAATCAACATATAATCTCTCGAAGCATATAATCTCTTATCTCTTTGCTTCAGTCTTCTATAATAAGCCAACATCTGCTCTATCTGTTCATCAGTAAATACAGTTACTTTGTCATCATCTATTATTCTTTTGACCTTGGAGGCAGGAGACTTTCTGATATATTCAGATTCAACACAATAATTGAATAGAGACCTGATTCTGAGTAGTCTTGTATTCAATGTGTTTGGCTTATCCCCCAACTTTCTTCTTCTATTTAAGTAGTCTTTAACATGTTCATGTTTAATCTCTTCGAGATTCACTATGTCATTCTCAACACAATAGTCATAGAAAGCGTTCAAGTTGTAATGGATATTCCTAATGTTAGCTGCACTGCTATTGTTATATCTTCTATCATCAATGAAATCTTGTATCGCAAACTTCAACAACATAAAAAAACCACCTCTCATTGTTTAATGAAAAGTGGTTATGGTTTTACTTTATATTTGAATGTTAGACTACATCTCAATTTACCTGTGAAAATTTTATCAATATACACCTCTAAGTACTGATATGAAAGCATTGTAAAGAGGTTGCTGGGCTTCATCGGGTATGTTCCCTCCACCGGCTCTTGATAAGAGATAACTTAACCTATAATATACTAGATGAGAGGTTTCAAATCAAGCCATTCTTGTTTGATATTTATTATGTCACCTCAATTATGAATGTGTTATACTAATTCATGAAAAGCATCATCTATGCATAATCTATAAAACGGGGGCATAAACCATGGTAAACCATTCCGAGTTAATTCAGAATCTCGTGTCGAAGGACGCGGCACACATCCAACTCTCCACTTCCCAACTTGTTGAAAAATCTTTGGAGAGAGGAGAAGGGAAACTGACCAATACGGGTGCTTTGCGTGCAGAAACCGGAAAGTATACCGGCAGAAGTCCTAAGGACCGCTTCATCGTCGAAGATGACACTTCCAGGGACAAGGTTGATTGGGGAGAAGTCAACCAGCCAATTTCCGAAGAGGTCTTCAACAACCTTTTTGCGAAAGTCGTCGACTATCTCGATGACAAGGAAGAACTCTTTATCTTCAACGGGCACGCAGGCGCCGATGAGGCAACCAGCCTTGACCTTAGAGTAATAAATGAATACAGCTGGCACAATATGTTTGCCCGCACCATGTTCATCAGACCGGAAACGAAGGAAGAAGCTCTTAACATCAACCCTGACTTCACCATCGTATCCGCCCCGACATTCAAGGCCGACCCTGAAGTCGATGGTACCAAATCGGAAACGTTCATCATCGTTTCCCTTGAGAAAGGCATCGTCCTCATCGGCGGTACGGAGTATGCCGGTGAAATGAAGAAATCCATCTTCTCCGTCATGAACTATCTGCTTCCAGAACAAGGGATCATGAGCATGCACTGCTCTGCCAACGTCGGTGAGAATAAGGATGTCGCACTGTTCTTCGGTCTCTCGGGCACTGGGAAGACGACCTTGTCTGCAGATGCGCAACGCGAACTGATTGGTGACGATGAGCACGGATGGAATGAAAATGGCGTGTTCAATATCGAAGGTGGCTGCTATGCCAAAACGATCAACCTGTCCGCTGAAAAGGAACCGGAAATCTACCAGGCAATCCGTTTCGGGACAGTTCTGGAAAACGTGGCTGTCGACGAAGAAGGCACGCCTGACTATGACGATAACTCGTTGACTGAAAATACGCGTGCAGCCTACCCGCTCGATTACATCGACAATGCACGCATTCCTTCAGTGGCTGGGCACCCGAATACGATCATTTTCCTGACCGCTGATGCATTCGGCGTGTTGCCTCCCATCTCGAAATTGACCAAATCACAAGCCATGTATCATTTCCTGAGTGGTTTCACTTCCAAGCTTGCAGGGACAGAGCGCGGCGTCACTTCTCCGCAGCCTGTCTTCTCTACATGCTTCGGTTCTCCATTCCTGCCGCTTCATGCGACGACTTACGCGAATATGTTGGGTGATCTCATCGATAAGCACAACGTCGATGTCTACCTCGTAAACACCGGTTGGTCTGGAGGGGAATACGGCGTCGGCAAGCGTATGGACCTCAAATATACGCGCTCCATGGTGAGACGTGCCATCAGCGGGGAACTTGTCCTCAATGATTTCGAGGAAGATTCCGTCTTTGGCCTGAGCATACCCGTTTCAGTGCCAGGTGTGCCGAATGAAATATTGAACCCACGCAATACTTGGGTATCCGAAGAAGCATATGATGAAAAAGCAAAGCAGCTGAAGGAATCATTCATCGAGAACTTCAAAAAGTTCGGTAAAGACTCCGAACATATCGCACAAAAAGGTGGCTTCACAGTGTGATGAAGCTGCTTGTGCCATAATAAAAGCTCAGGTCGCATTGCGATCTGAGCTTTTATTTATAATCTGGGATGCTCAACTGAAAAAGCCATCAGTTCTGCTCAATTCATATATGTAGTGGATGCACGGGTCATCAAGCAAGAAACTCCGCTTTTCTTCAGGCACTGCCTCTATCGAAGGATAGACGACGGGGCCATAAGTCTCCATGTATTCACATTTGAAGAAGAGGTCATCGACGATTCCGAAATAGACCCCTTTTTTGAATGGGCGGGTGCCATGTACAGTGTATGCACCCATATACTTGAGCTCAGAGAGGCTCGCGCCTGTCTCTTCAAACACTTCCCGCTGCAATGCTTCCCGGAGCGTCTCGCCCTCTTCTAGCTTGCCGCCGGGGAATTCGATGCCACGGACCTTATGTTCTGTGAACAGATATTTTCCATCCATCTTGCAGATTGCCAGCACATGGTCTGCATCCTCTGCACTTTTTGGGTCAAAAGTGACTTTGCGCTCTTGATGATCTATAAATTCCGGCATTGCATCCTCTCCAAATCGATTTGAGTCTTAAATTTGATTAAATCCAGTGTACCTTATATTATGGAAGTTATAAATAAAAGAGCGGTGATCCCTAATGAAATCAATCCTTCTATCCATGATTCGTTTTTACCAGAAGGCCATCTCCCCGATGTTTCCACCAAGTTGCAGATTCTATCCGACCTGTTCGAACTACAGCATCGATGCTGTGCAGGAACACGGTGCTTTAAAAGGCGGGTATCTGGCTGTCAGGCGGATACTTAAATGCCATCCATTCCATGAAGGCGGTTTTGATCCGGTGCCTGTAAAAAATAAGAAAAATGACAAGTCGGCATGACCTTGACACCCTACCTATGAGGCAGGATTTCAGGCCATGCCTTTTTATTGCTTGCGGGTTTCACTTCGATCGTAAAATCGCTGGTTTTGTCCTCTCGAAACTTTGCCCGTCGAGGTCATTATAATATTTTCAACCACTTTTATTTCTTTCGGTAACTTGTAGCGGGCTAATCTTGCCCTGAGGTGATGCATCAGATTGCTCTTTTGTATCCTCTCACCTGACGCCGCCTCTACGAGCAGAACGGGCACTTCGCCCCATTCATCATCCTGACGTTTCACTACGGCGGAGTTCGCAACTTTTTCATATGCGTTTGCGGAGTCCTCTATTTCTTTCGGATAGATGTTCTCCCCACCGCTGATGATCAGATCTTTACGCCGATCAAGGATATAGAGGTAGCCTTCTTCATCCAAATACCCCATATCACCTGTCCTGAAGAACGCTTCAGTGATTTCGATATCTGCGTTCAGATAATGTTCTATGACAGGCCCGCCCTTGACCAGTATTTCTCCATCATTGGCGTGGTCGATTGTCACTTCCACATTATCCAACGCCCGCCCTACAGTGCCTTCTAGGATTTTCGGGTCATCAGGTCCAATCGAGACGATTTGAGAACATGTCTCGGTCATGCCAAAAGAGTTGTAGACCGGCAGCCCTTTTGATAATGCCTCTTTCAGTACTTCCCTGGTCACGCCTGCGCCACCGAGCAGCATGCCTTCAAGCTTGTGGTCAGGGATAGGATGTGCCATCAATCTCTTAAGCATTATCGGAACCATGCTCGTGTGTGTTACGCCATATTCGACAACCTTCTGCCAGATGCGTACTTCGTCAAACTTGCCGACCAGCACCATTGGACAGCCGGCGATGACAGATCGCATCAGAATTGAAAAACCCGATATATGATAGATCGGATTGACGTTCATCCAAATGCTCTCATGCCCATAGCCGAACCGCTGCTCACACCCCTTGGCAGAAGTGAAATGGTTCCTGTAGCTTTGGGGTACAGCTTTCGCCCGGCCTGTGGTGCCCGAGGTGAACATGATGGATAATGTCGTTCCACCGGTTGGGGCCTCGACCCTGTAACTGAGTGGCTCCAGTTCATATAAATCAGTGAGATCATATAGACGGTACCCTTCCAACTCCAAAGGCTTTGTTTTTATGACCGTGTCCACGTCAATGTCGTCAAGCTGAACTGTAATTTCGCGTGCTGTCAGCCGAGTATTGATCAGGACGATTTCGATCCCTGCAAGCATCGAAGCATGCACCAGAACGACCGCTTCCAGTGTGTTACCGATATAAAGCCCCACTCGATTACGATCGAGCCCTTTCAGGTGTCTGCTCAGTTCTAAAGCCTCTTTGTAGAGATTTTTGAAGCTTAAATGCTGATCTTCGTAGACTACTGCAGTCTTGTCAGGTTGCTGCTCTGCTTGTACTTTCAGCCATTCATACATAAACGTCTCACCTCTCAAAAGAAAGCCCATCATATGATGGGCTTCACGATTCTTATGGGAACCTCGGGAATTGTCCGAAATCAGGTTTTCTTTTCTCTTTGAATGCTTCGCGTCCTTCTTTTGCTTCATCAGTAGTGTAATAAAGTAACGTCGCATCCCCAGCCATCTGTTGAATGCCTGCCAGACCGTCTGTGTCAGCATTCATTCCAGCTTTCAGCAGGCGCAGTGCCGTTGGAGAGTGCTCGAGCATTTCCTGACACCACTGCACTGTTTCATCTTCCAGCTGTTCAAGCGGTACTACAGTATTGACGAGTCCCATGTCGAGGGCTTCCTGGGCATCGTACTGACGGCACAAGTACCAGATTTCTCTCGCTTTCTTATGGCCGACGATGCGTGCAAGGTAACCGGAACCGTAACCTGCATCAAATGAACCGACTTTCGGTCCAGTCTGGCCAAAGCGTGCATTATCTGCTGCGATTGTCAGGTCGCACACCACGTGCAGAACATGTCCGCCACCGATTGCGTAGCCTGAAACCATCGCTACTACCGGCTTCGGAATGACCCGGATAAGCCGCTGCAGATCGAGTACGTTGAGTCTTGGAACGTTATCTTCTCCTACATAACCGCCATGTCCGCGTACTTTCTGGTCGCCGCCTGAGCAGAATGCCATATCGCCTTCCCCTGCCAGCACGATGACGCCGACTTTTTCGTCGTCCCGCGCTCTAGTGAATGCATCAATCATTTCATTTACTGTCAGTGGTGTAAAAGCATTGCGTACTTCAGGACGATTGATTGTCACTTTAGCGATGCCATTATAATATTCATATTTAATTTCTTCATATTCGCGAATCGTTTGCCATTCTCTTGCCATCATTCATTCCTCCTGATAAATAGTCTAATAGTAGTATACCAAACTTCGGGCCTGCTTCCATATGAATATTATGCCCCGCCCCCTCTATGATCTCCAGTCGGGCGTCAGGCATATGCAGAGCCATGCGGGTATTGATGTCGATGAATTTCTGGTCTTCACTGCCCACCGCCAAGAGAATCGGCATGTGGAGCTGGGATAATTTTGTCCAATAGGAAGGTTGCGCGCCGGTGCCATATTTCAACAGGCTGTCAGCCACTTCCTCCGGGTTTTGGGCCAACCGGTTTTCACGCTGTCTGGCTTGCTCATCACGAGTCATTGCTGCTTGAGTCGAAAAGAGCGGCAGCGTTTCCCATTGTGAGATAAAGGCAGGATAATCACGGATTATTTCATCTGCACGGGTTCGATCCACCTGTCGGCGCATAGCCCGGTCTTCCTTGGAAGCTATGCCTGGTGAACTGCTTTCCAATATCAGTCGCTTCACATAACCCGGGTGGTTGATTGCGAATGACAGCGCCACACGCCCACCCATCGAATAGCCGTAGACATCCGCCCGGGTAATTGTAAGTGACTCAAGCATCGCAGCCAAAGCATCTGCGATTGTTTCTATACCGTAGTCTTGCCCCGTGCTCTTTGATTGTCCGAAACCTGGCAAGTCTACAGTGATGACGTTGCGGATGCCATCGAGCTCGGCCGCTGTTGTTGCCATGCTCGACTTATCCGATAGGAAACCGTGCAGGATCACTATAGTTTCTGTTTTACCATTATCTTCAAAATGATAATTAAGTTCCATAAGATTGGATCATCTCCCGCACCTTGAACCGCAGTTGTTGATGGCTCTCCACGTTAGCATCTCTATCCGTCCTGATTTCCATGATATTCCGGCCAGCTGCTGACATATCATCTTTAGTGATTGCATCTGCTGTCTCCACCAATCGGTAGTTAAAACCGTACATGGCAGCAGCATGTGAGAAATCGATGTCGATCGGCGTACCGAAGAGTCGTTCATAGTGGGTGGCTTCCTGCTTTTGGGGCAAGAAGCCGAAGATGCCTCCACCGTTATTGTTGAAGACGATGATGTTGATGTCGATTGATTCAAGTTTTGATATGAGCAATCCGTTCATATCATGGTAAAGGGCGATATCGCCGATGATTAGAGTGACCGGTGTCTTTGTAGCCACACCTAAAGCAGTCGAGACGACTCCATCTATGCCGTTGGCACCCCTGTTGGACAAGATCTTGTGGCGGTTGCCTACATCATACCGTTCAACATCCCGTATCGGCATGCTGCTTGAAACGAAGAGTGTGCGGGCCTCCGGCAATTGTTCAAGTATCTCGTACATGAATCTGCCTTCATCCTTATAATCCGGCACCTGTGCTTTGATGTAATCGCGTATTGCAGCATCGATTCCGGCGAACCATTTCTGGACGGTGGGGTTCCCCCCTTCAAAATCCATAGACCGGAGTATGTGTCCGATCGAACCGACAAACACCTTTTCCGGCGCTTTCGGATAAGTCTTCAGCTGTTGGTGCTCACTGATCAGATATTGCGGGATGGATGTCTCGGACAAGAAGGTGTTGAGGGCTTTTGAAGTGAATGGATCGCCGATTCTGATAATGAAGTCGACTTCGTTATCAAGCCACGCCTTCTGCGCTTCAGAAAGGCTGCCGAACAGAAGATCATGGTGTGTGACTGTCGCCGCCTTCATTCTTATATGTTGCCTCGGATCAGTGATGACCGTCAGCCCCTTATTCTCCATCAACGGTACAAGATCCTCGAGCGCTTCGATGGTCTCCCCTATGAAGACGATGCCACTTCCTTTGAACGCGAAGCTGGGCACTGCTTCTGTAATCTGGGCAAAAGGCTCCAACCTACTCCTGAAAAAGAGGCCTGTTCGCGTCAAATCAGGCATCAATGGCTCGCGGATGGGCACATTGATATGAACAGGCCCCCGATTGGCACCATAAAAGTATTGGGCCCCTTGGAGCACTTTGGCTTCCAATAAGTTCTGACTGCTCAAATGCCCATCAGCAATCGGCAACTCCGTATAATATTTCGTATAGTTGCGATACATATCTTCCTGATTGATTGACTGCGGTGCTCCGACATCCCTCAGCTCATGTGGCCGATCTGCCGTCAAGGCAATGAGCGGCACATGGCTGAGGCCCGCTTCTGCAATCGCCGGTGTATAGTTCGCAGCCGCTGTACCCGACGTACAGATCAAGGCCACAGGTTCACTTGAATATTTGGCGATTCCAAGCGCAAAAAAAGCTGCGCTCCGTTCATCCGGGTGGACATGCGTCTTCACGCCCGGATGCATTTCTGCTGCGATGGCAAGTGGTGTCGAGCGCGAGCCTGGACTGATGACGCATTCGCTGACGCCATGGGCATACAGCAGGTCAATCAGAGTAAAGACTTGATATGTCATATTGTCTTTATGATCTTTAGCCATCACTCCGGTTCCACCCCCAACACATTCAGCATCGGGGTGAATTTAACCCGGGTCTCCTCATGCTCCTTCTCACTCGAAGACCCTCTGACTATGCCACAGCCTGCAAAAAGGGTGGCGCTCTTCGAATTAAGGAGCATCGATCTTATGGAAACGACAAATTCGCTGTCGTCATTTTCATGGATCATACCAAGTGGTGCCGCATATAACCCCCGCGTACCGTATTCATTTTCCATGATGTAATCCCGCGCCTTATCTTTTGGCATCCCTCCAACAGCAGGAGTCGGATGAATTGCATCAAGCAGTGCAAATAAACTCGCATCTTCAGCGAGTTTTGCACTGATCGGTGTATAGAGGTGATAGATGTATCTATTTGACAGGATGTCCGGCCCTTCAGCAAATTCGATATCCTCTGTATATGGCTGCAGATTCTGAACAATCGATTCCCGGACCAGTTCATGCTCGTAACGGTTCTTCTCATCATTCAGAAGGAACGCCTTCTGCTGTTCATCAGTCGCTTCTACACCCGTACGCTCTGCCGAACCGGCAATCGCATTAGTACGGAGCACGCCATCCTTGATGTCAAAAAGCTTCTCCGGGGATTTGGAGATGAAAATCGACTGGCCCTTTTCGTAATATATCGTATAAGTGCCCGATTCATCATTCAACCTATCCAAGAGGTAAAGTGGATCAGCCTGCGCCTTGAATGTCAGCAACCTCTGCCTGGCGAGTACAATTTTCCTGAAGTCCGTGTCGTCCAGGACCCCGAGCGCCTCATCCACTAACGCTTTCCACTCCTCCGGGAAGATATCTTTCATCATATGGACTTCGGGCGCCTGAGCTGGTTCTGGAGTGATGGCTCCAATCTCCTTCAGCTTGTCGCTGATATCTATAAGGATCTCATCAAGATCCGCTTCGTCTGTCCTTACCGTATAGAACAACTCACTATTCGCCAAGTCAAACTGCCACTTCGGCAGATGGAATTCCACCATGCCGAAATCGTTCCATTCGTCCGTCGTGTCCTTATCATCAAAGCGTGTACCTCCGAACAGACCTAAAGAAGAAGCCATCCCATCCTTCACAGCCACTTGCTGGATTTTTTCAAATAGAGATGTCTTCTGCTCCTCAAGGACTTCCGCCGAATACTTATCCCGCTTTATGCTTTCCTGGAATTCGATGCCTATGGAATCATAGCGGCCATCTTTCGAACGGAACCAGTATCTGGACCCTTGTGCATCATGGAAATGCGAAAATATCTTCCGCTCATTTAAATCAAATCCGTCAATTGGCATTTGCAGACTCAAGTACTTTTTATCAGTATCAAGTTTGAGGTCATCCAGAATACGCTGGTAAGCTTCCAAATTCATTGCTACACACTTCTTTCTGCATAATTAATACCATTTTATCATTTATTTATTTCCCTGTGTATGATAACAGGTTAATTGTGATAAAATTGTTATCATCATAGATACAAAGGAAGATAAAAAATGCAGGGAACAGATACACATACCGGGATGAAGAAATATATAAGCCTGACGCGCCCACATACGCTGACGGCCGGCTTCATTCCCGTGCTTGTAGGTACTGCAAGCGTATTGCTATTCTCGTCGATCAGATGGGATATGTTTTTCGCCATGCTGATTGCAACACTCCTCATACAGTCTGCAACCAATATGTTCAACGAGTACTTCGACTTCAAGAAAGGTCTGGACAGTGAAGATTCGGTGGGCATTGCAGGTGCCATCGTCAGGAACGGCATGTCCCCGCGCATCGTCATGACCATTGCAGTCGTATTTTATGCCCTCGCTGCAGTGATCGGCATATACATCACCGTCAACAGCTCGGTATGGGTGCTCATAGCCGGCATCATATCGATGGCCGTCGGCTACCTTTACACCGGCGGCCCGTTCCCCATATCATGGACACCGTTCGGTGAAGTGTTTGCGGGATTCTTTATGGGTACCGTCATCATCATGATCACCTTCTACATCCATACGGGCATATTGCACATCTTCCCGTTCCTCATCTCGATACCGGTAGCCATCACAATCGGACTTCTGAACATGGCGAACAACATAAGGGATCGCAAAAAGGATAAGGAAAGTGGCCGTAAGACCTTCGTCATATTGGTTGGCAAACCGTTGGCCGTCATGACTACCGGAGCGCTGTTGGTATTCGCCTACCTGTTCATCGCATGGATAGCGCTATTCAAGCCTTACGGCTCCCTGTTCATGCTGCTCACCTTCCTCTCCATACCTCAGTTCATCAAGACCGTGAAGTTGATGTGGCAGGGAGACACGCCGCAGGAATTGATTCCGGCGATGGCTGCCATGGGCAAATTGAATTCGATCTTCGGCATCTTATTGACATTGGGCCTTGTCCTCTATGGATTCACGGGCATCTAAAAACTCCGGCTTAAATTAGACTAACCTAATTATTTGAGACAATATAAAACACCTTCGAAATGGTACAATGTTCATCAAGTACTGAATCGGAGGTGTTTTTGCATGGGCAAAAACGTATATTCAAGTGAGACCAAGTGGGCAGTGGTCAAAGCGAAAATGGCGGGTGAATTGACTACAAATGAAATTATGGAGAAATACGGCATCAAGAATAAATCTCAAATTTCCACATGGGTCAGATGGTATAAGCAAGGGGAACTTTATCGATTTGATCAACCGATTGGAAAGCAGTATACCTATGGACATGGTCCTGAAGAGCGCTCAGCTGATGAACGAAAAGATCGTCAGATTGAACATTTGAAGATGGAGAACGATATTTTAAAAAAGTATATGGCGATCGAAAAGGAGTTGAAAAAGAAATAGTTCTGACACTTGTTGAAAGAATGCAGACCAAATACACGATTACTGCCATTTTAAGTGCATTGCTTGTGCCGCGTTCAACCTACTACCGATGGCGATCGGAAGCCACTGATTCATCGTTGACCGATGTCGAGCGGACAATCATTGATATATGTGAGTCGACGAAGTATCGATACGGCCATCGCAAGGTGAGAGCGTTGTTGCAGCGAGACTACAATATCAAAAGGAATCGGAACACTGTGCAGCGCATCATGCAGAAATATCATCTACAATGCCGGATTAAGCCGAAAAAGAAATGGCAGTCACAAGGGGAAACCATTATTATCGCACCCGATCGAATCAAGCGTGACTTTCAGGCTGCCGCGCCCAACCAAAAATGGGTCACGGACATTACTTACATCCAATACGGGCGCACTGTGCAGTACCTGTCAACGATTATAGATCTTTACAACAATGAGATTGTCGCAGCCAAATTGTATAATCATCAGCAGACGCCATTAGTGCTGGATACACTGAAAGAAGCTTTGGAGAAACGGGCACATCCTAAAGGCGTGATCATTCATTCGGACCAAGGGAGTGTGTATACATCATATGCCTATCAGTCATATGTAATGGAAAATAATCTGGTGAGCAGCATGTCCAGAACGCGGGAACTGTTGGGATAATGCGGTCATCGAATCGTTCCATTCTAACCTGAAGTCTGAAGCGTTTATATACACCAGATTCAATTCACTCAGTAATGTTGAGACGATTTCACGTGTGAATCAATACTTAAAGTACTATAACGAAGAAAGAATACAAGAAAAATTAGGCTACCTTCCTCCAATTCATTTTGGAGGAAGGTAGCCTAATGAAGGTGTTTTATATGTGTCTCATACTGCTAGGTCAGTCTAAATGCCGGAGTTTTTATTTTATCGATACATTTCCATCTTTAGAGATGTACTTTTAGAATTCTCGATATATGCGGATACATTCATTTGCACATTTATTTATTTCAATTTCCGAAATATTATTGATTATTCTGTATAGTGTACTATAATTAATCTGTATCTAACTAATAGGGGGAAATGAAATGAGTCTAAGAAAGTACCTGCTTACGGGCGGCCTTTCTGCTGTACTGCTCCTTGGAGCCTGCAGCGATGATGGCAGTTCTGACGAGGGGCAAGCAGAAGACGAAGCAACGGGGAAGAATCAAGCGGAGAGGCTTCTGATGAATCAAATGAAAACGGATCATCTGAAGAGGGCACAGTTTCATATTCCGGAGAATATGGGACTATACCTTCAATGAATTCAGCCAATCCACCATCGAACCAGAAGAGAGCGAAGAAGAGTCGACTGAAGAAGGTGCCGAAGAACCCCAACCTTCAGAAGTTGTAGTCATAGAATTCGAATTCACGAATAACTCCGAAGTACCGACTGCGCCACAAGAAGCGTTTGGTCTGGATCTTGCTGTAAGGCAAGTGGCGGAAGGCAGTGAATCGACACTTGAAAACATGACCACAAGCCTTCCGGAAGATTTCGAAATGAGTGAAGAGGCAACAGCCGCCACCGAAACAGTCGAACCCGGAGAGAGTGCTACAGCCGTACTGGCTTATGGACCGGTCGACCCGGAACTTGAAACAGTTCTTCAAAGCCGTGAGAATCCGATGGCAGATGAGCAGTCGGAACCACTTGACCATAAGATAGAACTTGAAAAATCCGAATGATAAGTAAAATAACATAAAATGCCTAAGACATTTAACCCGGCCCCCAGAATCTACAATTTTGGGGGCCGGTGATTTATCCATTCTTACTAAAGGAGTCCGTAATGATTATAACTACAGGCGGCAGAGCAGATGAAGAGACCGTTTTGTACGCATATTCCCTTGCCGATAAATATAATGCCCTCTACGTTGACCGTTCGAAAAGATCGATTGAAACTCTGAAGAGGCATTACAATCAGGATGTTGTGGTCGCCAGTAGGAGCGGAACCATCATCCATCCATTTTCTCAGAATGAGCCGATTCATTTCCATCCCAATATGGCAATGGTAAGGGCCAAGAGAATACTCGGAGGAAAATCCGATCCCTTCATTGAAACAGCTGGCCTGCAATCTGGCATGCATGTACTCGACTGTACAATGGGACTCGCTTCCGACAGTTTGATTGCCAGCCTTGCTGTAGGTGATGGTGGTCGGGTCACCGCGCTTGAAAGCAACCCCCTCCTCCACTTGGCTGTATCAGAAGGCCTCAAACGGTTTCACACGCAACACGCAGAAATCAGAAAAGCGATGACGCGAATAGAAGCACTGCACACCCCACACCATGAGTTTCTGCAGATGCAGAAAGATAATTCTTTTGACATCATCTATTTCGATCCGATGTTCACCGAAACCGTCGAAACTTCAGATGCAATGCAGATCATTCACGCACAGACAGATAAATCAGATTTATCACTTGATACCATCACTGAAGCCAGACGCGTGGCCAGAGAACGCATCGTCATGAAAGACCATTGGCAGAGCAGCCGGTTTCATGACTTGGGTTTTGTTCAAGAAAGAAGGCCTTCGAGCCTTTTCCATTATGGCTATATCAATATAGATCTTAGCAAATGATATATCTTATGTATGCGTTTCATCATGCATCATGGAGGGAAGAATGGAACGTATTAAATTATTTGTCAGGAGGAGATTTCCAATGGAAAAGCAATACCAGCATCTGCTTGAAACGCTGCATCAATGCATGACCGAGTGCAATCGCTGCTTCGATGCCTGCCTTAAGGAAGACGATGTCAAAATGATGGCGGAATGCATACGACTCGACAGGGAATGCGCCGACATGTGTGGCTACCTGGAACAGGCCATCTCCAGAAACTCTCCATTCATCAAGGAACTTGCTGGAGTATGCGCCGCAATATGTGATGCGTGTGGCGAAGAATGCGGAAAACATGATCATGAACATTGCCAAAGATGTGCAAAAGCATGTGCTGAATGTGCAGAAGCCTGCAGAGCAGTCGCATAATCCGGACCTCCGTCCAATGAGCCTCATCATTCGGGATGGGGCTTATTTCATTGTTTATCATCCTGGATCCTGCAGTTTGATGCAAAAATATTTTGTAGCCCGGTGGGAGGCGTGTCCCGCTGGAAAAATATATCGCGAGAAGCTGGCATTGTTATTGGTATCCGTCCCCTTCTTTTTGATCCCCTGCATTTCCCCACCTTCATCAGATCTGTTGGAAGACCCTTCACCCAGACAGAATCTATCCGACACTTCAAATAATGTTTCTCTTTCCCTTGATAAAACTACATATGACCTACCCATGCAGACAATGGCGTTTCACATCCATAATGCTGGTGATGCCGTGTATACGCATGGTGAGTTCTTCTATATAGAAAAGCAATTCGACTGATTGGTTTCAAAAGCATAAAAATCCCTCCCGCAGAAGTTTTATCTGCGGGAGGGGTTTTATTATCTTACATATTCGAAAATGCCTGCTGCGCCCATGCCGACCCCGATGCACATGGTGACCATGCCATATTTCGAATCGGGTCTACGTTTCATTTCCGACAACAGGCGCGCTGTCAGCATCGCACCAGAAGCGCCCAGAGGGTGTCCGAGCGATATCGCCCCGCCGTTTACATTCGTCTTATCGATGTCCAAGCCAGTTTTACGGATTGAGGCGACGGTCTGAGAAGCAAATGCTTCATTCAATTCCACCAGATCCATATCCTCAACTGATAGGTTGGCCTGCTCCAGCACTTCAGGGATAGCATATGCCGGCCCAATTCCCATTATTTTAGGATCGACGCCTACAGCTTTGAACCCGACGAACCTCGCAATTGGTGTCACCCCAAGCTCCTTCACCTTATCACCTGACATCAGAACGACGAAGCCGGTGCCATCGGTCAATGGGGCTGATGTACCTGCAGTCACTGTACCATCTGCCTTGAATACTGTACGCAGTTTCGACAGTCCCTCCATTGTAGTGTCCGGCCGTATATGTTCATCCGTTTTAAATTCCTCCTTGGTGACGACGGGACCACTCTGGTCATAAGAGACTCGTGTCACATCAATCGGGATAATTTCATCTTCAAAACGGCCCGCATCTAGTGCGGCCTTGGCACGCTGGTGGCTCTGCACTGCGTAAGCATCCTGATCTTCCCGGAGACTTCGAACTCTTCAGCCACCATCTCTGCGGTCAACCCCATCGGATAGGAGACACCTGAGTCCGCATCTTGAAGGATTGGACTGTTCGTAGGCTCATTCCCACCCATCGGTACAGCGCTCATCAGTTCAATTCCACCTGCCGCCAGAACATCTGCCTGACCTGCCTGAATCTGATTTGCTGCAATCGCAATCGTTTGAAGTCCCGATGAGCAGTAACGGTTTACAGTCTGTCCCGGTACACTGTTTGGCATTCCCGCAAGCAATGCAATGGATCGGGCTATATTTTGCCCCTGTAGTCCTTCTGGAAAAGCATTGCCCACTATGACATCTTCAACCATGGAAGATTCAAATCCCCCATCCACACGTTCCAGCACGCCTTTAAGTACTTGTGCCGCTATTTCATCTGGCCTATCGTGGAACATCGCGCCGTTTTTAGCTCTGCCTGCAGCAGAACGGCCATAAGCCACTATATATGCTTCCTGCATTAAGACTCATCCTTTCTTTTTAGCCGATCCATTAATTGCGTAGTGGTTTCCCTGTTTCAAGCATATGACTGATTCTTGCATGCGTCTTTTCATTCTGGAGTAGGCTCAAGAAACGCTCGCGCTCCAGCTTCTGGATATACCTTTGGTTCACATAGGTGTTTCGCGGTAGATTTCCACCCGCCAATGCTTCTCCAATTCTCAAAGTGATCTCATAATCATAGTCGCTGATGAAATGGCCGAGACGCTGTGCATCAAGTTGACCTTTGACAAGTGCAATGAAATCCTGGCCCAAAGCGATGTATTGCCCTTTTGTTTTAGGTATATAATTGGTTTTGGCTTCAAATCGTGCTTTTTCAAGCGCCACTTCAATACGCTTTTCTGAATTAAGCAGTATGGAATCTGTATCTCTCAAGTAGCCATACCTTTTCGCTTCATAAGCATTTGTCGAAACTTTAGCCAGACCGATGTTCATCAGTACTTCCGTCATCGATTCCTGCTTGTCATTATGCTTGTGGGAGGTGCTTAATATGCGATCCGCCATTTCAGCGAGTCCACCACCACTCGGCAGCAGGCCAACCCCGGTTTCCACCATTCCCATATAAGTTTCGCTTGCAGCTACGACAAACGGTGAATGCAACACCAGTTCACATCCTCCACCAAGTGCCTTACCTTGGACAGCAGTTACAACCGGCTTCAATGCATATTTCAAGCGGTTGAAGCTTTTATGGAGCTGATCAATGGCTGGGCCGACCAGTTCATCCACCTGTTTCATTTCATGCGCTTTCTTCATCATGTATAGATTTGCACCTACGCTGAAGTTCCGGCCATCAGCGTAGATGACCATACTTGAGAAATCTTCAGTTTCGAGCAAGTCTATGGCTTCGATCAGATCGCTTGAGAAGCCGTCCGAAATGATATTGTTGGCACTTTGCAGCTTCAACAGCAACTGATCGGAATGGACCACCGAAAGATTGGAATCTTCCCGGTCCCATATTTGACTATCTATGAACGATGCCACTGGAGCTGTCCGCTCAATGGTCTCGCCTACTTCATAAAACCCTGAAGTACGTTCCTCAATCCAGTCCGGTAACTCACCGAGTTCTTCCTTCATGCGGTTTTTAACACGTTCGAACCCCATAAGATCCCAGAGCTGGAACGGCCCCTTCTTCCAGTTGAATCCCCATACAAGCGCACGGTCTATATCTTTATAGTCAGAAGCAGCTTTCGGTACATTCAAAGCAGAATAATAGAAGTTGTTTCTGAGCGTCTCCCACATGAACAGTCCCGCTTCATCTTGAGCATTGAATATTACATCCATGTTCGCTTCCAGGTCTTTGCTGAACTGCCCCAGGATTTCAAACTGCGGCTGCTGTTGGGAGACATACTCATTCTGCTCCGGATCGAAGACGAGTATCTCCTTCTTATCCTTCTTGTAGAAGCCCTGCTTGGTCTTCCTGCCGAGTGCACCCTGTCCGACCAGTTTTTCAGCTATTTTGGTATCATGGAAGAATTCCTTTTCTTCGGGAATCTGCTGCAGTCCTTTTGTGACAGTGACAGCAATGTCCAATCCGACCAGGTCACTCAACCCGTAGGTCCCTGTACTTGGCCTGCCGATGCTGCGCCCTGTCAGAGCGTCCGTTTCCGTAATCGACATTCCTTGGTTTTCCGCGCGGTACATGATGTCATTCATCGTCGGGTCTGCAACCCGGTTGGCGACGAATCCTGGAACATCATTTGCAATCACCACGCCCTTACCGAGCTTGTCTTCAGCGAAAGCTTGCGCTTCATCGACCGACTGTTCAGATGTATCTTCAAGCGGAATGATTTCCACAAGCTTCATTATCCTTGGCGGGTTAAAGAAATGCATTCCAAAGAATCTTCTGCGTTCCTCTTCACCCAATACTTTCGCGATATAAGCAATCGGTATGCCGGAAGTGTTCGTTGCAAACAGAGCGTTATCTTTGGCAACACCCTTTACCTTATTCCACACATCATGTTTAATTTCCAACTCTTCCTTAACGGCTTCAATGAAGATATCCGAATCATCCTGCCCCTTCAAGTCATCCTCAAAGTTGCCGTAGGACAAGTTTGATGCAAAATCCAGGTCGAACAGCTGCGGACGTTTTTTATCCGTTATCGCTTCGTATGCTTTTTTTGAAACCTTGTTACGATCTTTGTCATCTGCCACTATATCCAATAATTTCACTTTCAAGCCGGCATTGACGAGCAGTGCAGCAATCTGACTGCCCATTACCCCAGCACCTAGAACAGTTGCTTTTCTTATCGTCATGGAAATACCCTCCAAATTATTTGATCTCCGATGTACTTTTGCCTTGTGGGCTTTAGATGAATGCAGAGTCGCCGGTCAATGCACGGCCTATCACCAATGCATTTATTTCATGGGTGCCTTCGTACGTGTAGACCGCTTCAGCATCCGAGAAGAACCTGGCGATATCATACTCGGCAAGAATACCATTGCCACCTGTGATGCCTCTGCCCATCGCCACAGATTCCCTTAGGCGTAATGCGTTCATCATCTTCGCAGTAGAGGTCGCCACTTCATCGTATTCACCCTTCTCCTGCATACGTGCAAGTTGTGCAGATAAAGTGATTGCCTGCGATAGGTTACCTTGCATCATGGCCAATTTTTCCTGGATCAATTGATACTTGCTGATTTCCTTGCCGAACTGTTTGCGTTTAGTCACATAATCAAGTGTGGCACGCAGCGCCCCTGCCATTGCGCCTGTCGCCATATATGCCACGCCAGCACGTGTCGAATAAAGGATTTTGGCGATATCTTTGAAGCTATTGATATTCTGCAGTCGATCCGCCTCTTCCACTACGACATCCTTTAAATGGATGTTGGCATTGGGTACGATTCTGAGTGCAATTTTATTCTCTATAATATCGATATCGACACCCTCCTGCTCGGCCGGATGATGAAACCTTTCGGCTTGCCGGTTTCAACATCAACCGCAAACAGAGGAATGACATCTGCTACATTCGCTCCCCGATCCATTTCTTCGCACCATTTATGATCCATTTGTCGCCCTCACGTTTTGCCGTCGTCTCCAGTCCTCCCGCTACATCGGATCCGTGCTCCGGTTCAGTCAATGCAAAACACGTTCTGAGTTCGTGGGACTGAAGTTTTGGAATATAGTGCGCAACCTGCTCTTTACTTCCTCCGAACAAGAAGGCGTTGTGACCAAGCCCCTGATGGACACCAAGCAAAGTCACCAGTGATACATCAAACCTGGCTACTGTGTAGGATAGGAAGAACTGGAACATCTGACTTGCCATCCTGGCGCCTTCCCGTCCTTCAAACAACAAAGGATTATTGAAATAATCAAGTTTGCCCATCTCTTCAAAGAAGCCTTCCGGAATGGTTGCATTTATCCAATGATCATTGATCGAACCCCGGTATTTACTCTCAAGTAAGTCGTTCAGTTGTTTTAAAAATTTCACTTCTCCTTCAGTGAGTTCCTTAGACACATTCAACAGATCTTCTGGATATAATTCCTTCAATAGTTCATCTTTAGTTGCCATTATATTTCCCCCATCATTTTATGATACCGCTTTCAAAATTGCTGTTTATTGCCTAGTGCACAAGCCCATTCTCCTGCGCTTTTTCGTTCATGAGTTTCTGGATGGCCATCCTATCCGGTTTTGCAGTCGAGTTCAACGGGATATCTGTCAGTTTCAGATACATCCTCGGAACTTTATAACCTGCCAACCTTTCCCTCATATGTGCGTTCAAGGCCTCTTCAAAACCTTCTTCATCCTCAGTCAGGACGACTGCTGCAGAGACCGATTCACCATATTTCGGGTGATCGAAGCCGACTACTATTGATTGCTTCACTAGCGGATGCTCTGACAATACCGATTCCACTTCAGATGGCAGAACATTTTCACCACCGGTGATGATCAGTTCTTTCTTACGGTTGACGATGAATATGTCGCCATCCTCATCTTTCCGGGCGAGGTCCCCTGTCAGGAAATAGCCATTGTGGAATGATTTTTCAGTCAGGTCCGGCTTATTCCAATAGCCTGGAGTTACGTTTTTCCCTTTGATTGCCAGTTCACCTATTTCATTCGTTCCAACTTCATTGCAATCATCATCGAGCAGCTTCATGTCGACATACATGATCGGCTTACCGATGCTCATGGGTTTCTTTTTGGCATTCTGCGGCGTATTGACCATCGTCAGAGGTGCCTCAGTCAGACCATAGCCATTGATCAGCGTGTGACCCATGCTTTCAAAGTGCCTCTGGACAGCTGGCAGCGGAGAGGACCCTCCCTGGATCAGGAACCTTATATTTTCAAAGTTTTTAATATCAAAGTTGTCCGCAAAAATCATACCATAGTACATCGTCGGTATTAATGTGAGGTAATCTGGTTTATGCTCCGCCATGAGATTATTCAACTGTGCCCCATCGTAATAGCGGTGCAACACGAGTGTGCCCCTACCATGATTGCCGGTAGCGCAGTATCGTTCAATCCGAGTACATGGAATAGCGGTGTCGTTAGGATTGTCTTATATGACGCATTGATCTTATAGGTCAGTGCTGTGTTCACAATATTGCTGATGAATGAATCATATGTGAACATCACTCCTTTGGGGAGTCCTGTCGTACCACTTGTATAGATTAGTGCTGCAAGCTCATCACTTTCAACATCGACGGTTTTGAAGGGCCTATGATTATCAGGGTGGCATATGTCATCATATTCTTTCGAATCGATATTCATATGAAGCAGACCTTCAGGAGTACCGGTCAGGCTTTCTTTATGTTTTTCTGCATATAAGATTAACTTGACGCCGGAATCTGAAATGACACTCTGAATCTCTTTTGGACTCAAACGCCAGTTCATCGGTAGAAATACAGCCCCCATCTTGAATGTCGCGAATAGCAGATCGAATATTGCTACATCATTAGGCGCAAATATCCCGACTACATCACCATGGCCAATACCTTGTTCCTTCAGGTGATTCGCCAAGTTTTCAGCACGCTTGTCCATATCCTGGTAAGACCACTCTGTCCCCTTCAGAGGATCTATTATTGCCGGCTTCACTTCATCATAGTCCGCTCGTGTCTTAATCCAATCGTAATTCATGTCTATCTTCCCCTTTGTTTGTGATTATTCTCCCTTTATGGAATATTGCAGTTTCCCCATGTTTCCTGATAGATTTCCGGATCCATTACTTTTATATCTTCTGCAATGATCGGTTTGAAATCCATCTGAGAAAGTACATCCTTTTCCAGTTGAAGCCCTGGTGCGATTTCAATGACTTTCAACCCTGCATCAGTCAACTCAAAGACTGCACGTTCTGTAACGTAGTAGACCTGCTGTCCGAGCTGTCTTGAATAAGCCGCATTGAAGTCCATGCTTTTGACGCTGTCTACGAACTTCCTGGTATGTCCCTCCTCTTTTATTTCAAGCGTCTTCTCACGGCACTCTGTCTTACTGCCTACGACCATGGTGCCTGAAAAGATCAATGTCCGGACAGTTTGGCTGATGTCTATAAAGCCGCCGCTGCCGTTCAGCCTCTCCCCAAAGGCCGAGACATTGACATTGCCATGACGGTCGATTTCCGCAAAACTCAAGTATGCGATGTCGAGACCATCATTGAATATGAAATCCCAAGTCATGTCATGGCGTATTCTGGCATCCAAGTTGTAGTTCATGCCGAAGCGATTACCGCTGCCGAACATGCCGCCGAAAATACCAGTATCGATGTTCAGATTCACAAGCTCACCCACCTTCTCTTCACGCAACAGGTTGGAGAGCTCGTTATTGATCCCATAACCGATGCTTACACCATCTCCCGGTGAAAGGAATTGGGCTGAGCGCCTAAGAATTATTTTACGAGCGTCAAACTTCGGGAAACCTTGTCTAGGCTCTGCAATCCTATAATGACCCGCCAAGGCCGGATCATAATAGTCCTGTATCACCTGCTTGTGGTATTTAGGGTCTTCGTTGACGACCACGTAATCTACAAGTTCGGCAGGTATAAATACGTCTTTTGGATTATAGCTGCCATTCTTGATGATTTCTTTCACCTGGACGATTATCTTGCCGTTATTACTGCGCGCTGCCGCAGCTGCAGCATACCCTTCTCCGAGGTGGGATTCATGGGTCATGTAGATGTTGCCCTTCTCATCCGCATAAGTTCCCCTCAATAACGCAACATCAATTTTGGGGAATTTATAATGCAGATATTCCTCACCATCGATATCAATGACTGACACTATATCTTCCCTAGTCACATCATTTGCTCTGCCACCCGAATACCTTGGATCAACAACTGTGTTCAACCCAATCTTAGAAATCATGCCCGGTGAAGCCGATGACTGATGGCGATACTGGGTGGCGATAATGCCTTGGGGCAGGAAATACATTTCTATTTCATTATTTTTAACCGCCTTAACTGTAAACGGCGATGCTATCACCAAACTTGTGATGATGCGTTTGACCATCCCCCGTGTCACAAAGGAATCCAAATCGAATCCATCATCAAAATCACTGATGTCGTTCGAAACGACAAACGTAAGATCATTTACTTTCTTATTCTCATCATGCTGTTCTGCCAAGTTTTTAAGAATTTCGACTGGCATATTACCCACTGATAGAGCAGCTATCGAAATGACATCCCCTGTTTTAACGACATGCTCTAAATCATTGTATGAAATAATCTTCATATCCCATTCTCCCGACATTTTTTATTCCAACAACACTTTTAACATATAACATCCCCCTGTTTATGTTGACCTTACAATTTTAAATGTATCATCATGATTATAAATTGTAAACGTTTTCATTTCAGAAATATCAAAATTTTCCCATCACAAAGTTTTATATCTGATTATATAACCTAGTACTAATTAGGCTCTAAACCCTGATTTTACAAGCATTTCAGATCGGCATGAGCGATAAGAGTATGTAATATCCAAGGACAAAAATAAAAGTGTAAATATGAAATAATCGAGTATTGACTTTTGTGTTGAAAAATGGCCAAGAGAATGTTTTGTTGAAGTTTAAGCACTACCTTCCCTACCACCGCAAACTATTAAAGCATTTTTTTAAACTATGCTAACGATTTCCTTTTAGGCATTTGAATGCTAAAATTTACACCAATAGATTTTAGGGGGTATTAATAGTGGAGTTAAAGGATAAACTTTTTAGGAAACTGGAAGATAAAAAGCAGGATATGATTGAAACCAGAAGATTTCTGCATGAAAATCCCGAGTTGTCATTTGAGGAGCATAACACTGCGAAGTTCATTGAAGACTTCTATCACGATAAGGACGTCAAAGTTACAAATAATGTGGGTAATGGATACGGTATCATCGTTGAAATCAGTGGTAAGGGGCCGGGCCGGGTAATCGGGTTGCGCGCTGATTTCGATGCGCTTCCCATAGAGGAAGAAGCGGATGTTCCCTTCAAGTCTAAAAATGAAGGCGTGATGCATGCTTGCGGCCACGATGTACATACTGCCTATATGCTCCACTTGGGTGAAGCACTCATTGAACTCAAGGAGGAATGGTCAGGCACCATAAAACTGATTCATCAACATGCTGAAGAAGTCCCTCCCGGTGGTGCAAAAAGCATTGTTGAATCAGGCATGCTCGATGACTTGGATGAAATTTACGGCATTCATATCTTCCCAGCATTCGATACTGGTACCATCGCCCTCGTTCCCGGCAACGCAATGGCCGGCAGATCGAATTTCACTTTGACCATCCAAGGCTCTGGTGGTCATGGCGCCATGCCGCATACTACCCATGATGCCCTGGTTGCCGGTTCGTACTTCGTCACAGAAGCCCAGACCATCGTGTCGCGACGCATGGACCCAAACGATTCAGTAGTCGTATCCGTCACAGCATTCGATGCGCCTGGCGGATTTAATGTCATACAGGATAAAGTCGTGCTGCGCGGAACTGTCCGTTACTTGGATGAAGATAATAAAGTGCCTGCATACGAGGCAATGAAGAAGATCACCACAGGCATCGAAACCTCTTTCGATGTCGAGTGCACGCTTGATTACCTATATGACTATCCCGTCACATACAACCATCCGAGGGAAACCCAGTATGTAGAAGATATACTCAAAAAGAGCATCGGGTCTTATATTGATGAGATAACCCATCCCAAACCTTTCAGTGGCTCAGAAGATTTCTCCTACTACCTTGAAAAGATTCCAGGCACTTTCATAAACGTCGGCGCCAACCTGAAGGCATGGAAGACCCATACCCCAACCATCACCCTAAATTTTTGGTAAACGAAGACTCTTTATTGATCAGTGCAAAAACGCTCGGTGAAATTGTTCTGGAAAGACTTAAGGGATGATGAGAATTGTGCTCGATATATATGTAATGAGATAAGGAAGCACAGAGAGTTATATAACTGCTTAAAGGAGTAATATCCAAGGGAGTAAGCACCTCCCTTGAAAATCTATGTATCCTCCCTCAACCGAGGGAGGCATTTTTTATTAACTAAACGTACCCCAATCTGGTCCGACCTCACCAGTAATACTATTCCAAGTTTTAACAGGCAGATATTTTGTCTGACCATTTACATAGTATTCAATCCAGATGTGATTATCTTGCCTCAATAGATAACTGTACTCTGTCGACCAACCTGGATTTGCGTAGCCCCCTTTGGGGCAGAGAGGAATGGACTGCCAATGCGGGACATGATCCGTGTGCCTCCAACTTTAAAGGTTCCACTTGTTTTAAGATATTGCGTGCCATATTGATTAGTCTGCCATTCTTCTTCAGGTGCAGGCGCGCCTACATTTGAGAGTGTCTTGAATTTCACGCCAAAGTAGTCACATACCGCTTTGACATCACAGTCCGCCATATCTGTAATGTACCGTTCTTGTTTATTTCCGAAGATAAGTGGAAAATCTAAGCTGTTTGTCATGAACCCATGCTCCACCAGGACCATCGGAAAAGTAGTGGATTCCCTGATGATGTGAAGGTTTGTCCAAGAATTATATTGGGCCGCATGCAGTCCATTGCCATGGACGCTGAACCCCTTCTCTTTCATATTGCTGATGATGTTCGTTGCGAACTGTTTACCTTGTCTACTGGTATACCAGTAGAATGCACAACGCCCATTTGCACTTTCTGTCCCAGCATTCGCGTGTAGGGAGATTCCAAGATCTGGACGCTTGCTGTCATAGTAGTTGGTGCGATTCACCAGATATACATCTTTGCTGTCGAATGGCTGTGCCATGATGACCTTAAAACCGTTATATTCAAGCAGACGTTTCACACGCTTCCCCAGCTTATTGTTAAAATCAAATTCGGCATATCCCTTTCCATCTCTGTAGACGCCTTTACCTGGCGGGAATGTGTTGTTCCCATGTCCAATATCCAATGCAATTACTTTACTCATATTCAACACTCCTTGATTTTTTTAAATTCGGCATAAAAAAGACACCCTATTTCAGAGTGCCTGTCGTAAATCCTTCTCTATTGTTCGCAACTTCCCACGCACCTGTTGCCATCAGACCACTGATCAACCCTGCGGCTACCCTGCCGCCCATTGATAAATCAGCGCCCAGTTCGGGCACGAATGTAGTCAAGGCGCCAAAGCCTGCACCGATTGTTACGCTTATCAACGGCAGAAAGTTCTTCTTTATCTTTTGGGTACGTTTCAACACTTCTACGAGGCCGAGTGTGACACTTGCTATGACTCCACTGAACAGCAGTATTCCTTCCATCATTTTCACCTCCTTTCATTATATGAAGATGAACCCAAGTACAAATATAATGAATGGCACCAATACCCCCGCTGAAAAACCGGCTGCCCATTTCAATGTCAGTTTGAGCTCTTTCACCTTTTTCTCGTTTTGTCGGCACATATCAAATGCCTTATTGGACTTGTCATACGCCTCATCTGCCCGCTCCCATATCTGCTCCAATCCGCTCAGTTTGCCATCTATCTGTCCCAAGCGGTCAAATAGCTTAATGGCAATATCTTTCTCATCCACTGGCATCAAATCACCCCTTCATGTATATTCAAGCGCATATTGACCACCCCCTTTTTTCATAAAAAGAGGCCGCTTCTCAGCAGACCCATATCTTTAGTATGCCTTTCCGGTAATGCAGATAGATCATCAGAGATAACTTGGCCGACAGATTCTCCCCTCACCGCTTCACCCCCTACTTTTTGTGTATTGTTCTATTCAATATCGTTAATGTTTGCCAACAAACAAAAAAGACACTCACATGAGTGTCTTCGCAGTATTTGAATTTAAAACGAGATCAATGTAGGAAAATTATGCGGCCAAGCATTTCATCTTCTCTATCCACCTTTAATTCTACAGCAGGTCCCCCATATCCTCATCATTTTTATAACAATTTCATCATTTTCAACTTTTTCAGTCCTTCATCAACAAGCATGCATCCTTCATGATCTGGTAGACGCGTGTCGTTGACACCCCAACTTCTTCCGCGATGCTTTGGTACGTCATGCCATCGAGCCTTAGGTTGAAGACCAGCGCCATACGTTCATCTGTAATACGGCTCCATCTATTCTGATATATCGTGCTTTCGCTTCAAGACGGGATAGTTCAGCCCCCATCTTCAGCCGCCTTTCAACTTCATTGTGTACCGGGTCACTGGTTGTGCCCTGTGCTTTTGGCATGACGGATTCGATGCCATATTGAGCAGTCGCTCCACCACCTACATCTGACTTATATTGCACGCGTAATTCTTTTATTTTCGAGATATAATACGGATAACTATTGATCATATCCATAATCTTTTCTGTCGAGTATGTTTCAGTTGCATATTTCATAATTCAACTACACCCCATTTTAAAGTTTGATTGTGGCTGGGAGCACAAGAGCTTCTCCACGAATCATCTTGCGTACTCTTCTATATATCGTTTCATTCTCAAATACGAGCAAGCTTTGTAATGGCTCAACGCCTCTCTTATGAACAGTTCTGCTTATTGTATATACGTTCTTTTTGTCATGTCTTCTATCCGCCGCTTCTGAACGCCTTAATCATCTTTTGAATCTCAGGGTCTTCATCCGCTGTCTTGATTGATTCTGGTGCCCCACTAGGTTTCGATCTGTTCTCATCATTCAACCACGAGGGTGCCACTTCACCCGGTTGCTCACGTTGTTTCTGTTGGTAAGAGTGCTGCATGCGCTTTAGATTGTCACGTTCAAACCGCCGTTTGTCCGCTTTGACTTTTTCTATAGTATCTAAGCCGTCAGCCTGCCAACGGTATAAAATCCTGTTGATATAGCTGTGATGCTTTTTGCCTGCATCATAAGTTTCTTTCATGGCCTCAATGATAATTTCTGGGGAATGCCTCTTTAACCAATCCTCCACTTGTGCATTTAAAGCACCAGCTACTGCACCGAAGCCAAAATACTCGTATGCTTGAAATATCTTCCCGACACGTGCGCCATAAGTCATGGATGCATCTGGTTTATCATCATTATTGTTCATTATTAATGCGTTATTAGCCTTATCGTCATTATTGTTTGTGCGTCCTTGTGTCACTTGCGTGTACTCGGCGCGTCCTTCTTGTATCTTTTCAGATGCTTTCCGGTGTCTTTTCTGTATATCTCCATTTTGATAAACATCATAATTAACGACGGTCAGGAGCGTCTTTTTGGTGTCTTTTTCTGTAAGTATCATCCCATCGCTCTCCAATAATTTAAGAAAACCATCAACCTTCGTTCTCGACCAGCCCCAACGTTCTCCAAGCTGGCGTATACTGGTTATCCTTTGTCCTCTTTCGACTCGAATCAATTCATTATCACACATCACTTTGTTGTCTTTATGATTGACCATCAACAGTAAATTGGCCCAGGCCTCGAACTTAGAGAATTTTCGTTTTTCCTGAAAAAGCCAATGATCTTCTATACACCGGTGTAGACTGATCCAACCAGTCATGCAATCATCCCCATTCTTCTTGCTTCATTTCTTCAGTTATTCATTCAGTAGCCAGTTCATCGTTGATTTCTTTTCTGGATCACTGCATATTCCACTTCGATTTGATTTAATTCAGGCCGCTAATAAGTTACTCTTAAAGAGTAACTTTAAGGCAAAAATTTTTATTTGATTGCTGTGACTTATAATACAATCAATGTACTTTTAAACCTTAAAATATGCATCCTGATACCTTTTATTATAATACTCTTAGTGAGTAAGTCAATAAATATATTACTCTTTATGTATAAATAACTTTCTCTATTAGAGTAAATGACATATACTTATCATGTGAGCAACATCTAGGAAAGCGGGGAGCGCCATGAATAGAGACCGTCTGATACATCTGAGGGAAAAGAAGGGATGGACCAAGGCTGAAAGTGCGCGTAGATTAAGCATAGCTACCAGCACTTATTCAAGCTACGAATATGGCCATCGAAAGCCTGACAGTGAAATGCTTGTAAAGATAGCTAAACTGCACGATGTGTCCACCGACTATCTGCTTGGAAATGATCGGGAAGAGAAAGCGAACTCGCTGCAAGAAGCTGACGTTCTAATGTTTTCTAATAAAGAGGGATTTGATAATCTTTCAGAAGCAGACAAGCAGGAGTTAAGGGAATTATTGAATGATCAGTTGGAGTTCTGGATTGAGAAGAAGAACAAGGGGAAATAACGTGCTGTCGTAGATAATCGTGAATATGGGTTTCTACACGAAATACAATGGTTAGTCCTCACTAGAAAGTGCTTTAGAACTACTTCAGTATTCAAAGACAATAATAAGCTGACCACATAGGCTTCAGGTGGTCAGATATTTTTTAAAATAAAACCGAACATACGTTCCTTAAGGGGGATTTTATGAGAATTGAGAAAGTCGTCAACGAAGTGGTTGATACTTGCGTTACAGATAACTTGGATTTGAACATCCCTCACCTATCTTACATGTTTTCCGCACACATCATGTATAACGATCATACAAGTTTTTATTATAATAAGCAGGGGGTGGACATCATCGCCATTAAGGTTGGCGACCCTTTTGAAATGTGGCAATCGTTTTGCCATGAAGTTGGGCATATGTTCCTCCATTGCACCAATCAACAGCTAATGCCTCATGCGTTCAACTATAAGCAGGAAGCTGAGGCCGAGAAATTTGCATTGCTGCTGATGATGCCGGAAAAACTGATCATGCGCCATAAATTATATGAAGCACAGGATATTGCGAATTATTTTGAAGTTCCAATCGACTTGGCTATGCAACGTATGGAGATGCTGATTGAATATACGCGTGCAAATACCTTTGACTAACATACTTAAGGTTTCTATCGATAATCAATCAATGAAATCATCATTTCCTTTTCTTTCCTATCAGTATGAGGATGAAGAAGAGTACCACTGCAATCAGGATGCCATACATGATCTTTGAGTAGATATCCATATACCCGACAATCGTCTGCCAGGAGCCACTGACCGAAGCGCCGAGATACACAAGGACAGTATTCCAAATTAGAGTCCCTAAAGTGGTCAACGCAAGAAACAGCATGATATTCATTCGTGCCATCCCTGCAGGAATCGATATGATGCTGCGCATCACAGGGATGAAGCGGCTTACGAGAACTGCCCCTATTTCATATTTACTAAACCAGTCATTGTATTTACGGAGATCTTCCTGATCGAGGCGGAAGATATGCCCCCACTTGCCGACAGCCTTTTCCATCCGCTTCTGGCCTTGAGACATGCCGAAGTAATATAATGCAGTGGCACCTGCGACGGAACCGATGGTCGATGAAACGACAACACCAGTCATGCTCAAGTTTGATTCAGTTGTTGTGAACCCGCTGAAACTCAGCACGACTTCAGAAGGTATCGGTGGAAAAATATTTTCCAAAGCCATCAAAAACGCGATGCCGATATAGCCAAAATTATTTATGATATAGGTAAGCAGGCTTTCCATTTATCCTCCTTAACCACACCCAGATTATGGATGAAGTATACTTCACATGTCCTTTTCAATTACCCGTATTTGATCTCATTATGCTGTAATTGTTTAACACCATGGATAATATGGTAATAATAAATAAATGAACAGACAAAGGAGTGTTTGATCATGTCAGAAGAAAATAAGAATCAACAGGAACAGATGAAAGAAGTAGCAGAGCAGAAGGCAGAAGAAGGTAAAAGACAGAAAGAGCAGATGAAGGAAAAAGCTCAGGCTAAACAAAGTGATTATAGAGATGAAAAATCAAAAGACCTCGCTAAACATGTCGAAACACAAGGAAGAGCCCCTGATGTAGAAGATCAGGCAGAGCTGGAAAAAGGCGAAAATCCGTCCAATCAATACAGATAAACACACTACAAAATACAGGTGCACCATCTAGGGTGTACCTGTATTTTTAATTGCATGTACACTATTTAATTGCATGTACACTATTTAGTTGAATATATAGGATTTCGAATGCGATGTCTGAGTTGCATTGCAACGGATTGAGTCAGTGATATCTGAAATGAAGGTAACATTACTAAAATTTCAAGAAACATAAAAAAACCCCGAAACCAAAAGGTTTCAGAGTTGAGTACGGACAGTGAGGGATTCGAACCCTCGATACGGGGTTACCGTATACACGCGTTCCAGGCGTGCGCCTTAAGCCACTCGGCCAACTGTCCAAGATTTAAAAAGAAGTGAGAGTTCTCACTTCAGTATGACCCGTACGGGACTCGAACCCGTGTTACCGCCGTGAAAGGGCGGTGTCTTAACCGCTTGACCAACGGGCCATGGCTCCACAGGTAGGATTCGAACCTACGACCGATCGGTTAACAGCCGATAGCTCTACCACTGAGCTACTGTGGAATAAATTGGAGCGGGTGATCGGAATCGAACCGACAACATCAGCTTGGAAGGCTGAGGTTATACCATTTAACTACACCCGCTTTAAAAAATGGGGCGGCTGATGGGTTTCGAACCCACGCATGCCGGAACCACAATCCGGTGTGTTAACCACTTCACCACAACCGCCATTATTTAAAGATGGTTCAGGACGGAATCGAACCGCCGACACTGTGAGCTTCAATCACATGCTCTACCGACTGAGCTACTGAACCTTACTGTATTTAAGTTTTATATAATCAAAATATGGCGGTCCCGACGGGAATCGAACCCGCGATCTCCTGCGTGACAGGCAGGCATGTTAACCGCTACACCACGGGACCTTTTATATGTAAACAGAAAAAAATTGCGGGAGGTGGATTTGAACCACCGACCTCCGGGTTATGAGCCCGACGAGCTACCGAACTGCTCCATCCCGCGATAATATTATTACGTTTTTAACGTCTGATACATATACTAAAGGTTTTCTATTTTGTTTTCAAGTAATTTCATGAATTTACTTGAGTAAAATTTACACTTTATCCCCTACTCTAACACACTATCGAGTTTTTCCATCACTCCCCCTCTACTTTAGAGTCTTAAAATGAAAAAACTTAGATATACATTCACTTTATATCATCGCCTTAATATTATCGTTCAACAGATCTTAATATTAAATCTTTTGACCCTCTGCTATCCAACTCTCATCAACGCTTTCATGACGTTTTCATTGCGGCTTCTGAAACTAATTTTTCAATCATTATACTATTAATATTTCACTTTATATACTGTATAAATATGAAATAAATCACATTGAGTCCTTTGAAAGCCGTGTACGCGTTTGAAATACTAATCAATCTTCTATATAGTATAAATGTCGGTTAATTATAAAATTTCAAAAGAATGGAGATGATATTTATGGGATCTGTGCAAGTGACAGATCAGCAGAACACTCATAATGTCGAAGAAAGTGATTACTCACTGAACAAAGTTCCCTATAAAGAACGGAACATGGACTGGTTAAGCATAACCAACATTACCTTCGGGATTGCTACTGCTATCTTCTATTTCCAACTTGGCAGTGTGATGGCATTGCAATTTGGTGCAATCAACGCCCTCATTTCAGCAGGATATGCGATTGTAGTCGCAGGTATCATGGCGACCATCATCTCTTATCTATCTGCACGATCGGGCATGAACGTGAACTTGATGTCCAGAGGTGGCGGATTCGGCTACATAGGCGCCTCGTTGACCTCTTTGATATATGCTTCAAACTTTATTATGTATTGTGCTTTTGAAGGGATGATACTGGTCTACGCGGTGCACGAATTTTTCCCGGTCATACCGAAGTGGGTGCTGATTGTGGTATTCGGTTCCCTCGTCATTCCTTTGAACTGGTTTGGCATCAAACAATTGGATAAGTTGCAGAAATGGTCTCTGCCTATATTTTTCGCCTTTTTGATTGGCGCAATTACAGTCGCTCTCTTTACAACATCACTTTATGATGGGGCATTCTGGACATACATGCCTGAAGGCGTCCAAGTAGGCGGCACAGCACTCTTGATGTGCATTGGTATGCAGCACGGTATCATGGGGCTCACTGCCCTACTTGCATCTGATTATGCACGGTTCTTGAAGCCTGAACACATCAAGCTTGGATCGGTCGCTATCGGATTCATCCCGCAGATCTTCTGCTACGGAGTAATGGGCGGTTTAGGTATCTGGTTCGGAGTAAGACTTGCTGAACCAAACCCTGGAGTCTATATAGTACAGCTCCTCGGTATTGGCGGGGCATTGTTTACAATGCTTACACAAGTTCGCATCAATGTGACGAACATATACAGCAGCTCATTGTCCCTATCCAATTTCTTTGAGAACGTATTCCGCTTCACACCAGGACGCAGGTTCTGGATCGTTGTAGCTGGGATGACTGCCATGGCGCTGATGCTTGGCGGCATCGTCGATCACCTTGATGCAGCCCTTACATTCCAAGGGGTATTCCTCCTTGCCTGGGCTTCAGTCCTGATTACGGATGCACTCATCGTTAAGATGCTGCTCAAGATTGGGCCTGCATTCTACGAAGCCCGCCAGGACAACCTGTATAAATGGAACCCTGTCGGTGTGGTATCATTGATTATCGCGAGCGTACTCGGCACTGTAGCAGCATTAGGCTATATGGGGCCGTTCCTGGCCAACACCGCAGCCTTCTTCGCTTCTCTTCTGGCTGCCCTGTTGACGGTTCTCATCGCTGTTGTTACAAAAGGTGGATATTATCTTAAAACAGATGTAGATGATGTCAATGAAGAAGATTATCTATTCAAGCCGAAATCGTATAAGAGAAAAACTTACAGCGTGAAGCGCCCTGTATTCCTGAATGCCGAGCGCATCCAAAAATAAGCTGACAAGAAGCAGAGGGATATCCCCCTGCTTTTTATAATGTCTACAGATCATAATACTCTTTACAACATACAAGGCACCCTATTTTAGTTTGAATGCTGTTCCAAAGGGAATAACTATATAAAACTTAGGAGGCATTGTATATGTATAAGAACCAATATAAACCTTTTGAAACTGAGGAAGATGCAGCACTTTACCTTGATAATTACATCGAACTGAAACAGTATGCAGTCTTTTCAAACCAGAATCTATCTAAACTAAGAGAACAATTCCCTGAATTGGATATCGTCGATAACGAATCACATGATCTTGAAGACAGGGTCTCACAACTGGATTTCAATGAAGGAAACAAAGAAGATTTCATGGAACACTATGATGCTGGTGAAGTCATCATTTTTGAACGACTCGAGGACACAGATCCACTGAAGACCGAGCAGGACGAATCCAGTGAGAAGCAGACCAACGTCAAACCGCGTGATGAGTACGATACTGAAATTGTAGATACAAACACAGGATCACGTTCCATGATGGAAGTGAAGAATAACGACCCATCAAACACAGATAGACGCGATGGCGAAGCTGCCTACTTCAGAAAAAGTGATCAAGAAGAAGAAGAGTTTCTAAAGGATAAATAAAAAAACACATGACCGCGGTAGACTAACCTAATTATTTGAGACAATATAAAACCCCGCAACCTTATGGTGAGGTGCACCCCTAAAGTTGAACTCCCAAATTTGAAGTGACCCCCAAAAGTTAGACATGTTTTCTTTGTTTAAGCGGTTTAGATAAAATGAGTTCGGTATTGTACCGGACTCGTTTTTAATTTTGTCTTTATACGATGTGTATTGTAGTACGCTATATAATTTTCAAGTTCCAGTTTAAAATGTGCGATACTATCAAATGTCTTCATGTAAAGAAATTCAGACTTCATAATCCCAAAAAAATTCTCGACTACCGCATTGTCATAACAGTTTCCCTTACGGGACATACTTTGCGTGATGCCTCTTGCTTCCAGAGTTTGGCGATACTGTTTCATTTGATAATGCCACCCTTGATCCGAATGCATCAGTAGTCCGTGTTTCTCTGGTAAATATTTTAGGGCGTTTTCCAACATCTCTGCAACAAGAGAATATGTGGGACGATTGCTTATTGTGTACGTAATAATCTCTCCATTAAATAGATCCAGGACAGATGAGAGATAGAGTTTCTTACCAAACAGTTTAAATTCGGTCATGTCGGTGACCCATTTCTTGTTCGGGGCATCTGCGGTGAAATTACGATTTAAAATATTGGGGGCGATTCTACCCACGCTCCCTTTATATGACCGATATTTTTTGATGCGCACCAGACATTTTAACCCCAATGTTTTCATGATGCGTTGCACCTTCTTATGATTCACTTTCACACCATGATTCATCAGCTCATTATGAATGCGACGGTAACCATAACGCCCCTCGTGGGTGTCATAGATCGCTTTGATTTCCACTTTTAAGTCACTATCTGGATCGGGCTGGTTCATGCGTCTGACTCTATCGTAGTACGTGCTGCGTGGAATGTCAGCGAATCTCACGAGTGTTGTCACCGGATATTTATGCCTTAATTCATACACTACTTGCGCTTTGTCCTGTTGCGTGATTTTTCCTTTTTCTGAACTAAGGCATTCAACTTTTTTAAATATTCATTTTCCATTTCAAGGTGCTTAATCCGCGCTTCAAGTGATGCCAATGATTTCTCGGTCGTTGATTGTTTTGGTGGTCGCTGTGATTCTTTTTTCATGGACGGCCGCCCCTTTTGTTTTGGCTGTAAAGCATCGATGCCTTGCATTTCAAACCGTCGCTTCCAATTACGAATCAAGGAAAGAGAACTGATGTTGAAAATCGCTGCAGTCTCATTCAAGGAGGTATCGTGTTCAGCCATATAGTTGAGTACGTCCAGTTTAAACTTTAGTGTGTAAGTTGTATATCGTTTTATAAATGCTTCAGCTCCATTGTATTCATATTGTTTCACCCATGTCAGAACCAGTTTATGATCTGTACCCAGAGCGCTAGCGATTTGGTAAGAGTTCTTTCTTCCATATAAATATTGTTCGACTGCGTTTAGTTTATCCTCGGCGTTAAACTTAGTCATAAAAGAGTGCACCTCCAATTGTTAGAATGTGTCTAACAATTGGGGTGCACTTCAATTCAACTTTAGGGGTGCTTTTGTATGCATAGAAAACATTCGATAGATTTTCAAGATTAAAGTGGTACAGAAATATTTGAATGGCGCTTCAGGTTACCGGCCATTATCTGTAAAGTATAAAATAGATTCGAAACTATTGTGAACATAGGTGACGCAGTTTAATCAAAATGGGGTGCAGGGGCTCACAGCGGGGAGGAGGAAATCAAAGTATACTCAAGCGTTCAAATTAACAGTGTTACAGCACCGGTTGAAACATCAACTGTCCTACCGGGAGACAGCGATTGTCGTTGACATTCCTAAAAGTAGTTATTGTTACCATAAGAAACAAGCTACTTCACCGAATAAATACAGCCATGTCCGGAGGCAAATCATCGATATTTTCAACGCAGAAAAGCGGCGTTACGGCTATCGACGGATACATACGGCATTAAAAAATATAGGGGTTATCCTGCCGGAAAAAAATAGTGCGACGTATCATGCGGGAAGAAAATCTCGTTGCGAAGTCCATTAAAATGAGAAAATATAGTTCATATGATGGAGAGATATCACTTGCCGTCCCTAGTGTTTTAAAACGGGATTTTAAAGCAGATAAAGTAAGTGATAAATGGGTTACGGATATTACGGACTTTCGTATATTCAGTGGTAAAGTATATCTATCTCCAATGATTGACTGTTTTGACGGTGCTATCGTGAGTTGGACAATGAGTACCACCCCGAATGCAGAGTTAATGAATACCATGCTGAATCAGGCGATGCAAACGTTACAGGAGGACCAGAGACCAGTTGTTCATACGGATCGGGGGCGCATTATCGTTGGTATGGATGGATTGAGCGAATGGACAGTCATCACTTGATACGATCAATGTCCAAAAAAGGGCATTCCCCGACAACGCTGCCTGTGAGGGCTTCTTTGGGCGGTTAAAGAACGAGTTCTTTTATGGCGAATCCTGGGCGGGTGTCTCTCTTGAACACTTTATTGAACAATTAGATGACTATCTTGTGTGGTATAACCATGAAAGAATTAAACTATCATTAGGTGGAATGTGTATTATAAAACAACGTAAAATATTAGGTGGTGTGGCATAGGTGTCAAAATAATACAATTCAAACATTGAAGCGACAGGAGTAACAGTTAGATTTACCCTGTTATATGAAATACATGGTCCAAGAAAATATCCATACCCCCTTTCCTACATTCTATAACTGTCGTTTACATCGCGTACCGCGCCATTAATATAACGCGTTATTCAAGTAAAAGAATAAGTTTATGAGTGAATTCTCATATATGGGAAGTTGTTTGTAAATCTAACGCAAATAAAAAACCACCTCACAGTAGGTGGTTTGGATTTATTTATTCTCATCATAATTTCCATGAACAATATTAAAAGGTGATACTCCATTAGACTTTATATTCAAATGTATATAATCTTCAGTTAGTGGCACTTTTGATATTAATATATAATCATCATCACTCTGATATATTGAATAACCTAAAATTATTAATAATGTATTTAAATGATATAAATTAGAACGTACATGAATAAGTCCTATTATAAAAAATAGAATAGCATTTAAAATTATACTATATATATTTGTAACATCTAATGAAAGTAAAGGTATTAAATAAGTTATGAAGTAGTTAAGTACTTCTGTATTGATTGGCTTAATATTACTGTATTCTCTAGTAGTATTGGGTTTCCCCCATAGCCAATTAAAGAAAATAATTAGCCCTAATACTGACAAGGTAATACAAATTGTCCAAAAGCATATATTTAAACTCCAGACAGACAATAACGAGATATCATGTAATTCTGCTTGTTTTAAATAAATCAAAATAAAGAGAGGTACATAAGAGGATATATACATGCTCCATTTAAATATAATGCTTTTTAACAATTTAAACACCCTCTTTCAGTATTAAATCCAATCGTTTTCCCCTTACGGTTACCTATTACAGTTCTGAAATAAGCATCTAATATTAAATTTGTAAAGATCCTTCTATTTTCCTTACTAGAAGAATCATAAACAAAAATTAAGTTTTCATTAGAATCTTCCGTCGTCACTTTTTTGATTTCTATGTTTAATTCAAATTCCTCAATGGTTTTAAGTGTATTTTTTTGTTCGGATAAAAATAACTTTGCTCTACTTGAGTTATCGTGTAATTTAGCAATCCTTTTATATAAACCTGCATCGCTTAAAATATCTTGCTTTAATTGTTCGAAATTTTCTATTTTATTTGCGCTATTTAATTCATCTAATACTGACTCTGTTCTTTTCCGGAATTCTTCTTTTGTGAAGAAAATAGATTCAACAATTGAATGACTAAAAATATAAGATTTATTATCATGTATCATTAAATCTATTATTTCATCGAACGCAATATAGTTTTTCGAATCTACTTTTTTATATACTCCTTGTTCAGGAAGTGTAAATAAACCATTTAATATACGGTTGGCTGAAGGATGTCTCCGAAATATAATTACTTCATCCTCACCATTCATGTATCTAAATACTAAAAATTTAATCGATGATACATCTAAGTTATGAGTTACATCTGGTTTTGTGAACTTTTCAATTATCTTATCAAGTCCATTTAATTCACTCGTTTTTTCAATCTCTACAACACCATCTAATTTAGCTATAGGATTATATTCCGCTTCTTCTAATTCATTGTTATTTAAAAACTTTAAATGCTCTTCTTTACACCAATCTAATATCTTATCATGCATGGTTGGTTCATATAGTTTATAATCTTGAATAGTTCTTTTCTTAAGGAAATATATTTTCAAATCTCCGTTTTCAATTACTTCTTCAATTTCACTGTACATATCCCCATTACCTCTTTCATGTGAGTAGTTAACCAAATCTTACAGATATTTACTGGTTACTTCAATATGTAAATAAAAAATAGCTGTTAGCGGGGAGGCCAACAGCTTAACTACACAAGTACATTATATCATGAAAAGATAGAAAAAGCGAACTTACGTTCCCATTTTATAGGGTGAATTTTTATATGTAAACACCCCTCAGACACACCATTCCAGTATGTAGTGAACCCATAAATTTGAACTTTTTGATCAAGTAATATCTTGGACTTGGTATAATAAAGTAGACACTAAGTTAAGAGAAAATGGGAATTTATTATGCTGAGAAGATCCTATGATAAGCAATTTAAAATTCAAGCCGTTAAGTTAGTTACGGAAGATGCATTTTCAGTAAAAGAAGCATCAGAATAATTGGAGGTTCATCATAACAGTTTATATAGATGGGTCAGCGAGTACGAAAAGTATGGAGATAGTGCGTTTCCTGGCAAAGGGAGCGCACTTTTTGATTTACAGTATGAAAATAAGAAGTTAGCGAAAGAAAATGAACAGTTAAGAGGAGAAGTAGAACTTTTAAAAAAGTTCCAGGTCTTCTTGAGGCGAAACAAGAAATAAGATTTAAGTACCTTAAAACGCATCGAGCTGAACTAAATATTCAACGGGCCTGCAAGATACTGAACGTATCTCGCTCGGGGTTCTATGAGTATCTTCATAGACAAAAATCCAAAAGGCAAATTGAAAATGAAGTTTTAAAAGAAAAAATCAGTAAAATATTTCATAAACATCATGGACGCTACGGCACGATTAGAATCACAAAAGTTTTAAATAAAGAAGACATATACATGAAGCGAAAACGCGTCGGTCGCCTGCTACATGAAATGGGCTTGTATGCTAAGAGAAGCAGGTACAAATACAGGAATCATAAAAGACCCTCCCTGACGCATCCTAATCTAGTCAACCAAACATTTTTAGCGACACGAAAGAACGTCATATGGTTAGGCGATATCACGTATATTAGGGTCTCAGAAAGATTTCTATTCTTAGCTGTTTATATAGATGTATTTATGCGTAAAATTGTGGGTTGGTCCATGGATACACGCATGAATGATCAGTTAGTCATTGATGCTTTAAATCAAGCTGTCAGGAAGGAACATCCACAACCAGGTTCGGTCATCCACACAGACCAAGGATCACAATATACAGGCAGTCGATTTCAATATTTACTTCGGCAACATAACTTTAAAGGAAGTATCAGTCGAAAAAGGGAATCCTTATGATAATGCATTGATGGAATCCTTTTATAAAACGATAAAAAGAGCGCTTATCCATGATGCTGATTTCACATCGATTGAACAAGCTCAGTTAGAAATATTTAAATATATCGAAACATATTATAACACGCCGATTGTAAAATTAAGCTAGACACATAAAACGGTCACACATGATACACTCAAAATGGTTTTCCGACAAAAGAAATCATCGGAGTGATCATGCATGACCTATACCCATATTACCACGGATGAATTAGTATTCATAGAAGCCTATTTCCACCACGGAACTGCCGTGGCTCAGATTGCGAAACGGCTCGGGCGTGACTATCCACAATGTCGTCACGCATTTCAAAGCCGGACACACTGCCATCGACTACTATCAGCGCTATAAAGAAAATAAGAAGCGATGTGGTAGAAAACAGAGTGTCTTGCCGACCAGTCAACAGAAGTACATCGAAGAGAAGGTCGCTCAAGGCTGGACACCGGATGTTATTGTCGGCCGGCAGGAGACGCCAATTGACTGCTCGGGTCGCACGCTGTATCGGATGTTCAAGCGCGCTACCTTTGATGTTGCCAAGCTGCCAATGCAGGGCAAGCGAAAATCAAATGGCCACCAGGAACGCCGGGGCCGTCAGGTGTTCAAGCGCAATATTTCCGAACGGACAAATAATGAGTACCCGACGTTCAGTGATGAATTTGGTCATCTGGAGGGGGACACCATCGTCGGTGTCCGTCATAAGAGCGCCGTTATCACGCTGGTCGAGCGCCTGTCAAAAGCCATTGTCACCTTGAAGCCTGAAGGACGGACAGCGCAGGATATCGAGACTGCCATTAATACATGGTGTCAAAAGATGCCGAGAAACTTGTTCAAGTCCATCACTTTTGACTGCGGCAAAGGATTCTCCAACCGGCAGTCAATAAGCAACCGAAATGATCTATCCATCTACTTTGCCGATCCGGGCACACCGTCACAGCGGAGGGCTGAATGAACATTCCAATGGTCTGCTCAGAAAGGATGGGCTACCTAAGCACATGGATTTCAACACAGTGGATCAGACCTTTGTCTCGTCGGTCGCTGCCAGAAGAAACCATATCCCGAGAAAGTCATTAAACTATCGAGCACCATTGGAAGTCTTTTTGAGTTACATGGGTGATAAGGAACTGTCTAGCTTATTTTGACAAATGAAAACACTAAAAGATTATACTCTTCTCTTGGATTTCTATCACCCAAAGAATTTGAAACTCTAAATAGTCAGGATTGACTTACAAAATCCGCTTAACCTTGTGTCTAGTTTTTCTTGACAAGTCCAAACCAATTCTTTTTTCACTATCTACTTGACTGGGTTCAGCCCATAACAGAGATGCCTCAATAACACTTATGTTTTACGCTTTACTCATATAAATTATAGTGTGCTCTTCCTCTTCCACATCAATAGGCTCTGCCCAGTGCATAACAGCTTCTACCCTATAAAAGCGATCGTTGTAGGTAATAAAATCGTTAGCTCTCGGCAAAAATTCCACTTTCATCTCAACTTCATCACCAACAGGCCTTAGATAACGCCCGTCCAACGTTTGGAAATAAAAAGCTAAATCTTCTCTATCGTTCGCCATTTCAACTTCCTGTTTGAGCACTACATACATGGTATCCACTCCTTTGGTTAGTACCTAAATCATACCAAAAAGCCGCCACAATTGGCAGCTTTTAACTTAGGAGATCTATCACGGAAACCAAATCATTAGGGACGTTGTGGCCGACGAATATTTTTGCATCGCCTGTCTCCCTTCCAGTGTATAGTTGTTTGACTTTACTTGTCGATTTTTTTCTTTAATTTCTCACATTTCCCATTAATCCCGCAATGCTTCACATACTTCATTCATAATTGAGTGAGCACGCTGAGGAGATATTCCAACTTCTTTGGCAATGCTCTGATAAGTCATCCCATTCAACCGAAGATTGAATACCAGTGCTGTCCATTCATCTGTGATATGACCCAGCGGTTCTGAATGTAACGAACTTTGGCTTGTAATCGATTGAGCTCTTTATTCATCTTCAGACGCCTGATGGTGTTCATTGTGTACGAGATCGCTGTTACCACCTTGCGCTTTTGGCATGGCAGCGTCTATGCCATATTGTGATGTAGAGCCACCACCAACTTCACTTTTATACTGTGCATCCAATTCTTTCAATCTGGATATATAATATGAATAGTTATTAATCAGATTCATAATTTTTTCTGTTTTATAAGTCTTAGTCGCATAATTCATAATTCAGCCACACCCTGTTTTATAGTTTGTCTATCGCTATGAGCACATGGTCAGTGTCCCCATATCGTTTCTTCACGTTAAGCTCTACAATCTGTGAGTCATCCTTATATATTGTTTCATTCAGTGCATTTAGGATACTCTTAGCCAAGTTATCCAGATCGGGCTTCTTCTGATACACTAGAGAGCCGTCTTCTATGGGCTTTAACTTTTTCTTGGTGTAAGAATTAGGTGACGTAAAAACGAATGTCAGGTGAATGGATATGGGACACTCAGCAATGTTCAGTCGCTGCTTGTTCATGTAACTTTTCGCTATCAGCTTCACCAACCGTTTATATGTCTTGCTTTGTCTGAAATTAACCGCTTTTGATTTACTTGTAGCAATCTGTATACACGTGGTCTAGGTTGCGGCACTGCTTTGCCTTCTACTTTGAATTCAATCAATCATTATCACGCTCCAATATCTCTTTCACTTGCTGCAGTATGTCTTTAGTCTCCTTCTTCGAGTTGCTCAAAGTTAATAGGTTCTTTCGTTTGTATTGTTCGATGAAGTTTTGTTCGGTGAAGCCGTAATAATCGAAGACTTTCAGTAGAATCATCAACTTCATGTTAAGGTCATCGTGCTTCTGTAGTTGTTCCAGTGCAACATCATCGACAGGAAAATCAGCAAAGCCCTTGGCATATACTCTGTGTGTATTCCAGAAGCGCATCACCTTTACCATTCAGTTTGTTCCAGTGGAGCATGATGAAGTGAAGTACCTCAATGGCTTCGTCAAGAATGCGCTCCTTATTCACTGGCTTGCTTTTCCAATACTTTCAGAGATCATGACATTCATTGATGAACTCCTACACCTCTATATTGATTGCAGAGAATGTTTCGAAGTAAATTCTTCTTCCCATTCTTTATTAGTGATGTCCTTCTTCTTTTTGATTTCCATGTCCAGTTTCTTCTGCATTTTCAACAACCAATTCACGGCCGGTCTACTTAGTGTTAATGTCATCTATTTAGTCTCCTTCAATACATGTATTTCGTTCACTTGAATATCAGTTACAGACTGCCCGTAATTTATCATGATGCATAGTTGCTTATGATTTAGGTAAAAGAATGATTCATACAACCCTTTTGGTGCTGAGACATTGACTGCAAATACAGCAAGTGTGCTCCCTTCTGCGGCAAATGTTCCCCTGTATTCCAAGAAGTCATTTTCATTCAGACCACTATTAATATCCTTGAACAGTGCTTGTTTTACTTCTTGCGTATTTGCAAAGTCAAATCGTTGTATAATCTCCATTACATTTCTTCTGACATGTTTGGCGATGAAGTTATACTCGCCAGCATCCAACTTCACTTCATCTTTCAAATAGGTGACATCCTTCTCTATCGTGTCCACCTTCTTGTTGGTCTGATCCAGTGCTTCGAATTGAAGCCTCATGATTTCCATTGAATCTTTGGGAGTCTCGTAGTTGCCTGTTTTCCGAATGGCGGGAAGGACTTCTGATGTGACCCATTTTCTAAATCGCTTCGCTTCATCTTTACGACTTGAAAATATTAAAGCGTATAAACCACTCTTGTTAATTACATGCATTAACTTATCTCCGTAGTGTGTCGGTACTACCGACGTAGCTTTTTCATCGTCCTCTAGCCTATTCACTGCATCTCTAGAATTTTTAATTTCCAATACTGTGCATACATCAGCTGCTACAAAGTAAGGTTGATTGTTAATAATAATCGTTCTTACATCATTTTCTTCAAAACTAAATATTTGTAATTCTTCCATGTTATTCCTTCTTTCTTTGGTATAATCTTCCTTAAGGAAGGGAGGTGATACTGAATGAGTGATATTGAAAAAGTTGTTCGAGAAGCCGTTGACGAAGTCTCAAGTAAGCACTATTCGCAAGAGCTGGTTAACGAAAAGATGAATGATTTAACTGACGCTCAAGGAGATGTCGACATCAATGGGTTGCTCGAGTTTTTAGTTGAATTTTCAACTGGCTACTCCAACACAGTTCTCACGGAAACATTGGAACGTCTTCAAGACAAAGGCTATCTAAAAGCTGATTGAGAAATACACTTCTCGATTTTCAGTAACATGATTCTTTGAAATTAGTTGATGCTTAAAGGAGGTGGATCAATGATTAGAAAGCCAGTTAATTCTTCTAGAATTTCAAGTGTCGGTTGGGAAAACAATACACTTGAGATAGGCTTTCCTGATGGAGCAGTGTACCAGTATCATGGAGTTTCTTATGACGCTTATACGAACTTCATGAATTCTCCTTCTCTTGGTTCAGAGTTATCTAGACTAGATAAGGCTTATTCTTACACCCGCGTTAGTGGTTAAGAATTGTTAGTTGGTTCTGACGGAGTGAATTCATCCACGACGATAAGTTTTACTCCGTCAGAATCGATTTCCATTCGGGTATATGGGTTTTTCTCTTCAGCTAAGTACTTAGAAATTTGTAAAGCTGCCTCTCTGATTTCTTCCTTCGTGTTATGCCTCCTTAAATAACTCTCTCTTTGTCGTACGTTTCGCTTACCTTACCTTCAAAAAAAATACTCCATTCAACATTGAAGACTGTTGACATCTTCATAGCCATAGGAACTGTTATGTTGCGGTTCCCTTGCTCGTAGATTGATATTGTACCAGTAGACACGCCCATTCTTCTTGCTAGCTGCTCTTGAGTATAACCGTGTTTTGTTCGAAACTTTTTAAGTTTATTCATTTTCAATACTTCCTAAATACAACGATTTGTTGTATTTATAATCCACTACATAACGTTATAGTTTTAAATGGAAAAGTACAACAGTTTGTTATATTTTTTAATTTACTATAAAACAGGTATTACAATTTGTTATACTTTTTTTATGAAAGGGTGCGATTCTATGATTGGAGATAAGTTGGTTGAACTCAGAAAATCCAAGAGGAAAACGCAACAAGAGATGGCGAACATATTGGGCATTGTTAAGGGTACATACTCTTCTTATGAGCAGAACAGGCGCACTCCAGATAGTGAGATGCAGATAAAAATCGCCGATTACTTTGACATCACCTTAGATGAATTGAATGGCAGGAAGCACAACAAAGATCCCTCGACGATGTCGACGCTTTAATGTTCTCTGATAAGGAAGGCTTCGATAATCTTTCTGAAGAGGATAAACAGGAGTTAAGGGAGTTGCTGAACGATCAACTAGAGTATTGGATTGATAAGAAGAACAAGGGGAAGTAGGTGCGATATATCGAAAGACTAAATGCTGTAGAAGTATTATATTTACATTATGCAGTAGGTAGAACGCCTACAGATGCTGTTAAGCATGATTTTTGGCATGATAAATATTTAATGACTGCCCACGAACTCTTAGATGCTTTGTTAGAAAAACGAGTTTTATATAAAAGTGATGATTACTCTATACGCTTAAAAAAGAAAACTATCCCGGAATTGAAGAATATATTAAAAGATTCTAATTTAAAATTAGGCGGTAACAAAGATGTCTTAATCAAACGTATAGTTGATAGCGAAATAGATTTAGATATTTATAACCTAGAGAAAATACTGTGTTTAACTGATAACTATACTCAATTCTTCGAAGATACGAAATTTATAAAATTTGGCGACTTTGATAAATCCATTGACATTTATGAGCTTTATAAATTCTATACCAGCTCTCCCGGTAAAACGGATGACGAAATAATCATTGGCGCGTTGATTGAAAAATATAAACTGAGAATAAATGAACCGAACAAAAACGAAGCTAAAATATTACTTGAGCGAATCTGCAAATATTATTTATTCGAACTAAAAGATTACACTAACGGGTATTATTATTTAAACAATTACGCCATGTTAACCGTTCTTCAAAATATCGAACGATATCGCGGAATGTTAGCCGCCCATAGAAAAAGTTTCCTTGAATCAATGGATTTGAGTTACTTGTTTAGAATAGAAAACACTACTTATCATAGATACAACTCGATTTACCACTCTAAAAAAATTAGTATATCGAATATGGTGGATGATTTGTATGCTGATTCAAAACACTTGCCATATGGTAACTCCGATAAGAATTTAGCCTCTAAATTTATAGCGCATTATCTATTTGATGATGAGGAAGCGCACCACATTCTTAAAAACGAGATAGAAAAAGAAGGTGGCATCTTTAATGCGCCGGATGAATTGGTGGCCATAGGTTCAGTAGAAACAGGATTCAGGAGATTTATGAAGAAAATATTTAAGTAACCAACTGACCACTGGCGCCTTTAGTGGTCAGTAATTTTTTAAATTTATAATCGAACGTACGTTCTTAACATAGGGATTTTATGAGAATTGAAGAGAGAGTTAATGAAATTGTAAATGCATGTATCGTGGATCAACTGGATCTGAACATTCCGCATCTATCCTATATGTTTTCTGCGCACATACTCTATAACCACGTTGATTACGCTTACATGACTAAATGAGACATAGATGTCATCGCGATTAAAATCGGAGACCCGTTTGATATGTGGCATGCATTCTGCCATGAAGCTGGACACATGTTTCTCCATTGCACGGATCAGCGCCACATGCCACGCGCGTTTAATCAGATGTAGGAGACTGAGGCTGAGAAATTCGCTATATTGTTGATGATGCTGGAGAAGTTAATCATGAAGCATGAATTATATACGGCGCAGGGAGTGGCAAGCTACTTTAACGTACCATTCAACCTGGCTTTGAAGCGCATTGAAATGTTGATTGAACAGACGCGGATGGCAACCTATAACTAGGAGGAATAAACATGCCGATATACAAGAATAAAAGCAGAAAGACATACTATGTCAGTTTGTCTTATATAGATAAGTTTGGAGAGCGGAGATATCACAAAAAAGAGGGTTCCGATGCCGCAAGGACGCTCGGAAATATGAAGATAACTTCTTTATCAACTTGGATGAAGGAACAATCAAGGATGCGCTCCCCTTCTCTCACTTATCCAATGACTACCTAGAATGGTATGCCAATCGCAGAAAGCCCCAGCATTAAAACCATGAAGAATTACATCAATAATCATCTGGATCTGTATTTTAGGAGTATGGATGTATACAACATGAATACAAAAGATATATTGAGCCTTCATAAAAATATGTAGGAAAAAGAGTTTAGAGGGAAGAAGTTATCGAAGGGGCACGTTTAGGATATCCATATTGCGCTCAGTAGCATATTGTCGTATGAGATGAAGTTCTATGACTTAAAATCCAATGTCGCTGCGTTGGCAGGCAATATCGAGAACGATGAGGACTATACGTGGCATTATTGGACTGTAGCGGAGTTTGAGTGCTTCTATGGTGTAATAGAAGACATACGATATAGAGCGTATTTCAGATTGCTGTATTTCAGTGGTATGCGACACGGAGAGCAGCGGGCGCTAACTTGGCGGGATATAAACTTTCATGAAGGGTACATTAATATAGATAAGACAAACTACAATGGCCAGGTGCACAAGCTGAAAACCAAGACTTCCAAACGGAAAGTGTACATTCCTGAACATGTAATTGAGGTGCTACAGGAGGATAAAGCATGGTACCAGGAGAATCAACCTTATAAAGAGGATTATGTTGTGTTCGGTTCCTTCTATCAATCAATAGGAGAAACAATGGTGGGCAAAAAGTACGATGCACTGGTGAAGCAGACAGATCTTAAGAGAATCAAGATACATGAATTCAGACATTCCCATGCGTCCGACTGCATTAATCGGTTGGGCATGGACCGGGAGACATTGGCCAAAAGATTTGGACATGATACGTCGGTCACGACCGAAAAGGTGTACGATCATCTTTATCCAAGTACAGAAAAAAACGGCATCTCCGGCCGATAAATACACTCTGGTGTCCAATCCGTGGCCACACAAATATAAAACCCCGCAACCTTATGGTTGCGGGGTTGGTACGGAGATGGAGGGATTTGAACCCTCGCGCCGGGAATACCGACCTACACCCTTAGCAGGGGCGCCTCTTCAGCCACTTGAGTACATCTCCATGGCTCCACAGGTAGGATTCGAACCTACGACCGATCGGTTAACAGCCGATAGCTCTACCACTGAGCTACTGTGGAATGCTGTCAATTTCAATCGAACATTTACAATTATAACAACTTCACACAGTATTTCAACCGTTTGAGCACATGTTTTATATTCTTATTACACTTCCCGCTTAACTTCCAACCCATTTATGTAACTTATATAGGAATGATAGATTGTTTCGTTTACTCGTGCCGCTTCTCCCCGCCCCATCGTAGGATATTGGAACTGCATACTCATTTCTTTCTTCTGATACTTCTCTTTCTGCTGATTGAACTTATAATGCAGCTTCAAGGCGTTCAAGTATTGGTTGTTGAAGGATGTATATGAGATGTCTATTATCCGCTCTTCATTATTTGAGAACAGTACCCGTGTCATGCCCTCATCATTCATATAGGATTGGATATGATTGATATTGAACAAGTTATTTTCACTGATCCGATCGGAATGGGTGCAGAAATATATGTAGGATCCGAATAGATCAATGATGACCGGTACTTTGCTGGAAATGCCGGTCAATGTCCTGCTCAAATCTTTTCTCGCATGATAGTTCTGCGAATGGCTACGGCAATTCCTCTCTATCACTTTATTTGGGTTGAGTCTGCATTCGATCCCTTCTCCGTAAGCTTCCCCAATCCGACTTTCAATCATCCCATCATTGTCGACCGGCACGATATACATCGTTTCCTCGTGTATCTGATAATGAAGTCTCTTCATCGCATGCTCCCCTTTGCTTTCTGTTAATTAGATGATAGCACATACGTTTATTTTTGTTAACTACAATATAACATAATGTTAAAAAAGTTTTCTTAATGTAATTTTACATCATTAAATTAACGGAATATTCGAAATGTTGTTTGACCTATGGCATTTCGTGTTATATAATTTGTAACAACCAAATGATGAAGGGGGATGTAGAGATGAATAAGCAAGTATACCCGGCGAACCAGTTGAGAGTCTTCATCAACACCATAAACGACCTTTCTGCCGAACTTCTTCTCCAAGAAGCGATTGACGACTACAATCGCAAACTATACCTTGAAAAGATTGAAGCATCGCTTATAGAAAAGGACGAAGAGAAGTTCATGACATACACATCAAAGTTAAAGGAAATGGATAATGAAGATGCTGCTGAATAGTAAACAATATAAAAAGAGCTGACTGCTAACCAGTGGATTATACATATGGTTAACAGTCAGCTTATTTTTATGCAATCAGATCGAGAAATTCTTCTCGGTGATTCTGCCGAGGTAAAAACTAATGTCGACATCGGCCAACGCTTTGTCGATGGCCTGACGGTTATGCTCAGTGCCGACGAGTCGCTCTTCAATGACACTCACTTCCCCTACGCCGAAAAAGTCACCGAATATTTTTGCCTGCGTTATCCTGCCCTTTTTGACATTAAGCCTGACGTCCAACAAACCTGCGTCGAACTTATGGGACACATCAAAATTATATTTAGGGTTTTTACCAAAATTCCAATCCCAAGTCTGATACTTCTCTTCAGATAATTTATAGATTTTGTCCCAATCCTCTTCAGTCAGCACATATTCCTCGATATTTTCGCTGCCACCGAATATGGATTCCAGTATCTTCTGTTTAAATGTTTCTATATCGAGATGCTCTTCCATAAAATCGTTGATGTTGCCGACACGACCTCTTACCGATTTGACCCCTTTGGATTCAATCTTCTTCTTATTCACCCTGAGTGCATTCTGAACTTCAGAGATATCACTATCCAGCATCAGTGTGCCATGCGAGAACATCCGGCCTTTTTGCGTAAACATTGCATTTCCGGATACCTTTTTACCGTCAATTTCAAGGTCATTGCGTCCAGACAACTTTGCATTGACGCCCATATCCTGCAGTACATCAACAATCGGCTGGGTGAACTTTCTGAAATTGTGGAAACTCTCACCATCGTCTTCTGTTATGAAGCTGAAGTTCAAGTTGCCCTCATCATGATAGACGGCTCCCCCACCTGAAACACGCCGTACGACCTTTATGCCATTTTCACGTATATAGGGTTCGTTTATCTCCTCGATAGTGTTCTGGTTTTTGCCGATGATGATGGAAGGCTGGTTTACATAGAATAGGAAGTAGGAATCATCTGTAGGGATTTCACGCAATACGTATTCTTCCATAGCGAGATTGATCATTGGATCTTTGATGTCATTATTCGAAATGAATTTCATTCAAATGGTGCCTCCTTTTTAAAAATGCCCTGATATTATTATAATAACATCCAGGGCATTTTTTTACATTTATTCTGTAATTGATTCCACTGCTTCTATGGCCTGATCCACACAATCCGGCAGGCCCACTCCATTATGCGAAGCGCCTGTCAGGATGATGCCTGGGTATTGTTGTGCCATATAATCCTTGATTCCGGCGATCATCTCCTTATGGCCGACTTTATACTGCGGCATGGAGTTTTTCAGACGGGTTACGATGGATAGTTCAGGCTCACCGTTGATCGTCATGATGTCGTCAAGGTCCTTCCTTGCCAGGCGGATGATTTCATCATCATCCTTCTCTTTGCGATCGGGTCGCCCGGACGGCCGACATAAGCGCGTAGAAGTGCTTTTCCTTCCGGTGCGGAATGTGTCCACTTCTTGCTGGTCCATGTACATGCTGTAATGGTCGTATCCATCTTGCGGCTGACGACGAAACCTGTACCATCTATATCGTTCTTGACCTGATCTTCGTCAAAGGCCATGACCACTGTGGCAACGCTTGTGGCTTCCATATGCTTGAAATATTCAAGCGGGAGGTCGTTGAACCATCTTTTGTATTGGAAGTGTGGCGTCGTCACGATGATGTTGTCATACTCCTTGGTACGTTCGTTTGCAGTCAGACGATAGCGTTTGCCATGCCTTTTGATGGCACTGACATCGTATCCGAAATGCATCGAGGCCCCTTGTTGCTCAGCGGTCTCTTTCAGTCGGTCGATGAAGGACTGGAGACCATGCTTGAACTGCAGGAACTGCCCCTGTTTTTTACCGGTAGGGGTTTTGGCATCTCCGGCTTTTTGATTCTTTTGATGATAGACCCCTTTAATGAGACTGCCGTGCTGCTCTTCGAGTTCCTTGAAGTGCGGGAAGGTCGACAGCAGGCTGAGTTCATCGATTTTTGTACTGTAGATGCCAGATAGCAACGGTTCAATGATGTTTTCCAAAACTTCATCGCCTAGCCGTCCTCTGAAGAAGCGTCCGACAGAGATGTCTGTATATATAGGGGTTGGCTTCTTGAGGAAATCAACGCCGGCACGCAGCTTGGCACTAGCAGAGATGAGATCCGTAGTCATGAACGGTACAAGCTCGGTCGGCATCCCGAGGACTGAACCTTTTGGTAGGGATGACAGCTTGTTGTTCACGTAGATATAGGATGTCCCTGTCGAATTTCGCACAAGGTCGTCTCCGAGACCGATCTCCTGAGCCAAATCCGTCATGCTCTGCTTTCTGGCAAGGTAGGATTCGGGACCAAGTTCAATTGCATACCCATCTTTTCGGTATGTGTTGATCTTGCCGCCTGCGCGGTCGCTTTTTTCGTACACGTCCACTTCGACATCTTCCAGTTTCGAGAGGTAGTACGCTGCTGATAAACCTGTTATCCCAGCGCCGATAACTGCAATTTTCTTCAAGTTAATCCGCCTTTACTGCAATCTGTTTATTTCGTTGATCATCGCCTGGATATAGCGCTCGTCAGTGTTCGGCATCGTTGGCCTATGATAGCCTGCCCCGACTTCGTCACATACCACTTTGCATTCTACGTCATTGTCAAACAGTACTTCGAGGTGTTCACAGACGAAGCCGACCGGCAGATAGACAAAATGCTTGTACCCATATTCCCCATGCAAGTCACGCGTCAAATCCTGGACGTCTGGACCAAGCCATGGATCCGGAGTATTTCCTTCTGACTGCCAGCCTATATGCACGTTCTTCAGATTGGCCCTATCCTGGATCAATTGTGCTGTTTCAGCAAGCTGATCCGGATACGGATCGTTATGCTCTTTAATCTTCTCAGGCAGACTGTGTGCGCTGACGATGACTGCCGTATCATCGAGTTCAGATTCAGGAATTTCGGCAAGTGATGACTTCACTGCTGCTGTCCAGAAATCAATGAACGGTTCCTGTTCATAATAGGATTTCACCGATTTGATCGAAATGCCATACTTCTCTGCCTCTTCATGTGCACGCTTATTGTAGGAGCCCACTGAAAAGTTCGAGTAATGAGGGGCCAGGACGACTGACACGGCTTCTTTGATGCCATGGTCATGCATCGCTTCAACCGCATCCTCAATGAATGGATCGATGTGCTTGAGTCCAATGAACAATTCATATTCCACTGCATCCTGGGAAGCATTGAGTTTAGCTGCCAATGCTTCTGCCTGCCTTTTTGTCGTATCGGCGAGCGGCGAAATGCCGCCGATCGCTTCGTAGCGGTCTTTCAGGTCCTGAAGTGCTTCTTCAGAAGGTTTCCTGCCACGCCTTATATGCGTGTAATAGGGTTCAATATCTTCTTCTTTATAGGGCGTTCCATACGCCATGACAAGCAATCCTTTTTTCTCTTTCATCACTATCACTTTCCTTTACTGTATTCATGTACGAAAGCCGTAAGACGTTTTAATGTATCCGGCTCAATTGCTGGGAACACCCCGTGTCCGAGGTTGAATATATGACCTTCATTGTTTCCTTGGTCCAGGATGTCTTTCGCCCGCGCTTCGATGACGCTCCAATCTGCAAGCAACAGTGCCGGGTCAAGGTTCCCCTGGAGTGCCTTTTTGACACCCATTTCCCTCGCCTCATTGATGGACGTCCTCCAGTCGAGACCCATCACATCCATGCTGAGTTTATTCCATTCCGGAATAAGATGGGACGCTCCGATTCCAAAGACGATTACAGGTACACCCTTTTCCTGGACGGCTCTGATGATCCTGTCCATCGAAGGGGATAGATAATATGCATAATCTTCTTTGCTCAACGCGCCGCCCCATGAGTCGAAGATCTGTATAAGCTTCGCTCCGGAATCGACTTGGGCACCAAGATAGCGGATGCTCATTTCAGTCAACTTGTCCATCAGCTTAAACCAGGTTTCTGGCTGATTATACATCATCGTCTTCGTCTTGTGGTAATTTTTGGTCGGTCCTCCCTCAATCATATAGCTTGCCACAGTGAACGGTGCACCACAGAAGCCGATAAGCGGTACCTGGAGTTTTTCTTCAGTCAATATTTTAATTGTCTTGTAGATGTAGTCAAGGTCTTTATAAGGATCCAGCTCTCCAAGTTTTTCTACATCTTTTATATCTCTGATTGGATTCGAAATGACTGGGCCGACACCAGGTTTGATGTCGACATCGATGCCCATCGGGGCCAATGGTGATACGATGTCCTTATACAGTACTGCCGCATCGACATTATAGTTTTCTACTGGTGTGCCTGTCAGATAAGCTGTCAGCTCAGGTTGTCTTGTGATTTCAAGCAATGAGTACTTTTCTTTCACCTTGTTGTACTCAGGCTGGCTCCTGCCCACCTGACGCATAAACCATACAGGGGTATGATTTGTCTTCTCTCCCCTTGCTGCTTTCAATATTGTATCGTTGAACACATCATTTTCCTCCAATTTATATATATATCCACCCAACATTTTAACATATTGGAGCAGACGAATTGAATTAAGTGGCACAATGTCAAAAATTCGATTCATTTGAACCAGGTTTAAGACATTAGTGTTTAAGGTATAACTGTAGTAAGACTAACGACGAGGTGAAATAGATGAACTTACATCTGACGACAGGAACAATATCCTATATGAACGATTTGAAAAAAAATAATGAAGGGCTCAACATTGCAGCAATCGGCAAAGATGCCCTCCTATATTATGAATCCGAAGAGAAGGAAAGCATGTTCAGTTCAAGGCATTCATATGATTTGAGCCATTCGACCAACGAACTTGATGAACATTCTCCGGTTTCAATACATTTCATTCCTGTGCCCGGAGACAGCAAAGGACCAGTATACGGCCACTTATCAAGACTTTCGGAAGTGCTTGACAGTACACGTGGCGTACAGTTCTATCGCATCGGGGAAGCACTTGGCGAAGATGAATTCATAGTGATGATCGGCTGGGCCCAGTCATCAACCTATTACGACTTCAAAGACACAGATGGCTACTCAGAATACTTGAGCACCGATGCCCTGGCAAAATTCAGAACGGAGGAATCCCTTTTCCATAAATCGATTTCTTCCAAATTCTATCTCCCATTGAAGGACAATGAAGAAGATGAAGAGGACGACTTCTAAGCGACTGAGTGACTCAGTCGCTTAGTTCTTTTTCTTTTCTGTAGACCGCCCGGCTCAGGCTGCGGTTAATGATGAACCCCCACAGCGGGAACAGGATTCCCAAATAGAAATATCCCGGGTGAATCGATATGAAAAGGATGCTGAAGACGAGCGCTATTACAAACACCAGTTTATGCGAATAGGCTACATAACTCTCTTGTATATAAGACCGGTCTACCGGCCATACTTTCGGCCAAAGCAGGTAGGCCTGTGCCGTATAGATCTGAGACATCTGCAGAACAATGATATATATACCGAAAAGCGCGATGACTACAGATAGATACAAGTTGGCGATCCAAACCATAACGACACCAAACAGAACCAGTAATCTCAAGACGATCATTGGCAAGTCATGGTCTCGGGCGAACGTCCGGTAGAAAAGGTATTCATACATCTTTTTCTTGTTGAAGGCAGCTTCTTTTGGTTTCCAAAGTAGTGGATCCAAGTATCGTCTACGCTTGAACTGCTTATCTATATGGCTGACATTCGTAAACAGCGAGACAGTCTGGTAATACTTGTTCAGCTGTTCCTCTTCGTAACCGATCAGTTTTCGCCAATCCATACTTGTATGGCTGTGCTTTTTGGCAAAAAACAGTAGGGCCGCGTAGACGATGAGCGGCAACACGATCAGGATGGGCTCTGTAAGAATCAGGATAATCGATAGGACGGTCAAGGCGATCAACCCGAATGATACGGGGAGCACCGGCCACTCTGAATTGATGATTTCTTTTCTGATCATGAAATTCATCACGTAGAAAAAAATTGAGGCGAGCAGTGCAATGATCATTTCAATGGTCTCATGCCCTACCGTCATCAGAATCAGCGCAACAACGCCCCCTGCAACCGGCTTCCAAAGCCCGAGCGTCAAGGAGTAGCGGTCCACCGCTCTGAGGTAGTCTTTTAGCCGCGCTTCGTATGCCAACAGGAATACGCCATCCGCCTGCTTGAATAAAGTGCGGTAGGACGGCAGCAATGTGATGCCAAGTACAAGGGAGATGATGACATCCAGCCAGAAGGATGGGGTTAATGTCTGGACGAGCGATAATAAGGAATACAGGAAGAATCCGATTGCTATCGACAGGAATATGAGGAAATGACTGTTGAATATGAACTTACCGTAATGGCTCCGCCTTGCAACATCCTCATTCATCCGCGTTCTGAACAGTTGATCAGGCATCGTAGACTTCTCCCCCGTTATTCTGAGGTAGACCTCATCAAGGGTCGCCCCTGGCATATGCCATTCCTCCCGCAGCTCCGGCAGTGTACCGATTGCAGTCAAACGTCCCTCGTCGATGATAGCAAATCGATCGCAGTAGCGTTCTGCAGTGGCAAGGATATGGGTGCTCATCAGTATCGACCGCCCCCGCTCCTTTTCCTCCACCATCAATTGTATGAGTGATTCTATCCCAAGTGGATCGAGTCCAAGGAACGGTTCGTCGATGATGAACAGTTCAGGATGGGATAAGAAGGCACAGATCAGCATGACTTTTTGTTTCATGCCTTTGGAGAAATGGGTCGGGAACATATCTATTTTTGTTTCCAGCCTGAAGATCTTAAGCAGCTTATCTGCACGCTGCATCGCAGTTGTTTCATCTATCCCGTAAGCCATGGCCGTCATATTGATGTGTTCTTTCAAGGTGAGCTCTTCGTAGAGGACCGGTGACTCCGGAATGTAGGCCAGTTGTCTGCGGTACGCCTCGATATCTTCATCAGCAGTCACACCCCCTACCCTGATCTCTCCGGAGTGTGGTCTTAGCAGACCCAATATATGCTTGATAGTCGTACTTTTCCCTGCACCATTCAATCCGATGAGACCTATTATTTCACCCTTATCGATATTAAACGAAATATCATGTATAACCGGGACTTTGGAGTAGCCGCCGGTCAATCGATCGATTTGAAGTACCATATTCAACTTCCTTTTAAATGTAGGTTATTATTTGTATACTGATACTAAGTAAATATATCACAAGAGAACAATGGAGGTACAATGAATGAGTAAAACCATTTTTGAACAGATTGCAGACGGTGAAATCCCAGCAAACATCCTATATGAAGATGAAACATGCATCGCCTTCATGGATGCCTTCCCCCTATCAAAGGGGCACACGCTGGTCATACCCCGCAAACCGATTGAAAACATTTATGATCTCGACGAAGAGACCGGGGCGCACATCATGAAAGTCGTCACGAAGATGGCGAATGCATTGAAGCACACCTTCAATCCCGATGGCCTGAATGTCATCCAGAAATAACGGTTCCTACGCTTCCCAATCCGTCTTCCATCTACACTTCCACCTCATCCCACGCTACAAGGCAGAATATGATGGTTTCGGATATGAATGGCAATCTGATGAGAACTTGCATTCTGATGAAGAGAAAAAGAAATCGCCCGCTCAATCCGTGAACAATTGGATGCATGAACCTGAGAACATGAGGGTAATGTTATATAAACGAAAAAGGACGTGACACTGTATGAAATTCAGAAATCTAGCGGCAGGCTTCGCTGTCGGTGTAGCGGGCGGTACACTCATCGCTGTTTTGAATGCCCCGAAGTCGGGAGCTGAATTGCAATCTTCCCTTAAATCCGGATCTGGAAATATGAAGACACAGATGAATCAGCTTAAAATGGAAGCGAATGAAGTGAAATCTTCTTTCCTCCAGACTAAACGCGAATCACAGGAAGTGTTTGAAACCCTTGGAGACGAAGTCAAAACAATGATCAGCAACTTCCAGGCGGACATCAACCCAAATATTGAACACATCAAAAAAGATGTGGATAATATACAGAATCGTGTCGGAGAAATCCAGGATACCTTTAACAGCAACAAATAAAATCAATCTAGTGGAGCGGCGGGGACTACAATTGTGCCCCGTCGCTTTATTGTGATATATTAGCACCTGTATCCACTATCAAAGGAGATTTGTGCAATGAAGAAAATAATAGCGCCCATGGTGCTCGGACTTGGTCTCATCGGCCTGGCCGGATGCTCAGACGACAGCAGCGAAAACAGCTCATCCAATGAAACAGAATATGGTGACGTCCTTGCCACAAGTGATGCAGGTGACGTAACCACGGACGACATACTTAACCAGTTGGGAACAGACAGTATAGCCAACCAGACATTCCAACTGACGTTGGATACAATACTTAAAGAGAAATATGCTGATGAGATCGACACGGAGGAAATTGAGTCACAGATCAATGAAGAGATAGAAGGCATGGGCGGGGAAGATCAATTTGCCATGCTGCTTCAGCAGCAGCAACCGGGCATGACCGTCGAGAAATACAAAAAACAGCGGATCAACAACGCCTTCCACGATAAGTTCTTCAGCGAAAAATTTGATATCACTGATGAAGAAGCAAAAAAATCCGTCCGCAAAGCCTCTCACATATTGATAGAGACTGGAGATGGAGAGGACGCCCTAAGTGACGAAGAAGGCAAAGAAAAAGCCGAAAAGCTTCTTAAGGAAATCAAAGACGGCAAAGACTTCGGTGAAGTGGCCAAAGAAGAATCATCTGATACCGGCAGTGCCCAAAACAGCGGCGAACTCGGCTACGTCCAACGTGGACAGATGGTTGAAGGTTTTGAAGATGCCCTGTTCGAACTCGACAAAGGTGAGATTTCGGATGTCGTCGAATCTGAATACGGGTACCACATCATCAAACGTCACGAGGAAAAAGATATAGATGGAGAACTCGATTCTATAAAAGGTCAGCTGATCAATGCGAAGATTCAAGAAAACCCGGACAAAGTCCTTGAGTACTACAAAGAACTGCTCAAAGAATATAATGTAGAGTTCAAAAATGAAGAGATCAAAACATATATCGAGGATACTTACCTGAACCCGGAATCAGAAGAACCAGTTGAAAAACCAGGTGATGACACTTCTGTAGAAGAACCGACTGAGGAATCCGAAGAATAAAAAATACCTGGACGCTTGGCGTCCAGGTATTTTTCTATTCCAGATTTTCCGAGCGGTAGAAGAAGCGGCTTTCAAGGGGAAGATCCGATCTGTGAACTGGCCTTTCTCCGCCTTGCCTATATGCTTGTCCATCATCATCATACGCGCATCTATGTTGTCGATGAAATGGAGGATTTCCGCTTCTTTCAGCATTGGCTGTTTAGGTGAACCGTATTCGAGTTTACCGTGATGACTCAAAATCATATGTTTAAGCAGCAGGACTTCTTCTCCCTCTATATTGAGTTCAGCTGCCACTTTGGAGATTTCTTCACTTGCTATCACGATATGCCCTATAAGATTTCCTTCAGTCGTATAGGTTGTCCCGACAGGGCCTGACAGCTCCTTGACCTTTCCTATATCATGAAGGATGATGCTGCTGTACAACAGACTTCTGTTCAGCGAAGGATAGATGTCACACAATGCTTCCGCTGTCCTCAGCATATAGTGGACATGGTAGGCAAGCCCCGAGACGAAATCATGGTGGTTGCTCATTGCAGCCGGATAACTCAAAAATTCCTTGCCGTATTTCTTCAGCATCTGTCTGACAATCCTTTGCAGACTGCCATTTTCAATCTTGATGACATAATCCATGATGCTTTCGTACAGGGTGTTTTCATCGATCGGCGCTTTCTCGACGAAGTCTTTAGGATTCAACCCATCTTCTTCTGTAGCCAATCGGAAGGCAGCGATCTTCATCTGCTTCTTGTTGCGGTAATCAATGACATCCCCTTTCACCTTGATCAGTGTCTCCGGCTTCAGGACTTCCATATCTTCTTTTGAAACGGTCCATAGCTTGGCTTCGATATCTCCCGTACGATCCTGCAGGAACAGGGTCATATAAGGTTTACCTTGTGATGTGACGCCTTGCTGGCTCCTTTTTATAAGATAAAAAGTGTCGACCGAATCTCCAGCCTTCAGTTTCGATATATTATTCATGTGCACTCACCTCATTTGATTTTCTCTTTAAGTTTAATGGTTTGGGACGCAGGAATTGAGTTATCGAGGTTACATGTAAAGTACAGCACCTGATCTTGCACTTCATTCCTCAAATAATCCATGATGATCTTTTTCCTCTCCTTGTCAAAATGCACAAAGGCATCATCGATGATGAGAGGCAACCTATAATACCCTTTCAACGCCTTGATCAGACTCAACCTCAAACTGATATAGAGCATTTCTTTGGTAGACTGTGACAGTTCAAGTGGATGGAAGAGCTGACCGTTATCATGCTTGACCTTCACTCCGTCATCATCATAGATGATGTTGATATAACGTCCGTTTGTTATCTTCTGAAAATAGTCCGTGCCTCTTCGATGACGACAGGCAGACGTTCATCTTTAATCTTTCGGATGTGCGCTTCAATCAGAATGCGGATGTAGTTCAATGACATGTAGTCTCTCGATATATTCTGGATATATGATTTTTTCATCTCATATAGGTGATGAAGTTCACTTAACTTGCCGTCGCTCTCCATCATCGCGATCTCCGAGTTCAGTTCAGCTAATGTCTTTTGTTCCACATGAACCTTATCATTGAGTGCTTCGATCTGTTCGACGATGTCTTCTTCTTCCTCACGCAGTTCAGACATCAGGATATCGGCCAGGGCATTCCGTGCATCATAATCGAAATGCTCTTCACCCAACTTCTCATCCAATTCATTGTAACGGCGGACGTTCCGTCTATGTTCGTCGTCTTTTCTCGCATAGTAATAATAGGTCTCTTCATCTTCTGCCAAAACCTGGTCAAGGAGAGAGTTGATCTCATGCTGCGCTTCTTTCACGCTATCCTGAAGTACCTTATTTTCATTCTGCAAAAGGGTGATCTGCTCATTCAATCGAGTATAGTCAGCTTCATCCTTATGCATGCCGGATACCGCATTCTTTACATCATGGAATACACTCGCGTCGTCATAGTGGATACCGTAATGCATCAGATCCTCCTTGACGCTGCTTTTGAATTCCTGAAGTTCGCGCGTGAGATTATCCATCTCGACTTGATACCTGTTGATCTGGTTCCGTTTTTGTTTTATCTCCCTGATCGTGTGGATGGCATCAGGCATTGATTTGTTTTCCATGTCCATATCTATCTTCAGATCTGTTTTCATCTTCGACAAATCGGTATTCAATGAATCATGCAGTGCTTCTTTGTTCGATAAGGTTTCTTTCAGTTCTTCAAGACGGACATGGGTCGAAATACGTTTCGCCTTAAGTTCTTTAAGGTCCATTTTGAGTTCTCTTGCCGTACTGAGCTCAAACTCCATGTCGTGGTTCCTGTTGATGGTTTCAATCGCTTCCTGAAGTTCCGCGACCTCTTTTTGATAATCTTCCTTCAGCGATTCATCCGGTTTTTCCCTGTTCAAGGTAAGAAGCAGCAATATGAGTGCGCCGGCCACGGCCGATGCACTTCCTATCACCCATTCTGAGCCGGCTAGATAAAAGATGCCAACCAACAAGGCAATGATACCGACCCCAATGATGAGCATCTGCTGCATCCTGCTGGATTTGTTGCGTTTACGTTTTTCCCGTTCATAGTCTTTTTCGATCAGACTGAACATTTTTTCTTTTTCCTTCAGTTCAAATTCCTTATCCATCAGTTCCTGCTTTTTTCTGATGCGCGTTTCACTGATCTGTTCCGCTTCCAACTGTGCCAATTCCTTATCGTAATGACTGACATCAGACTTCACCTGATCGAATTCACGCACCAGAAATTGTTCCTCTAGCGCCACTTCATCCAATTTTGAAAGGAGTGACTGGACAGAGTCCTTCACGATGTTGGAGTCATCAACCTCATGATGCTCCTCACTCCATCCTATGTCCCTCATAAGCAGACCGATGGCTTCCTCGTTGCTTGCTATTTCTGAAGCGAGACGCTTATGCTCCATCCGCTTTTGTTTGATTTCAGGTTCTTTCTTCAATATGCCTTCCAAATGGGTGATTGTCTCCCCATCGGGTTTTTCGATGCCTGCCAATTCTGCTTCCAACGCTTTTAGTTTTTCTGTACGCAAGGCTATGTCCTGCTCAGACTGTTGGAGTTGATGCTTCATCTTCTCGTATCGCTCGATCCCTTTTTCGGGAAAATTGATTGGTTCGATGTTCACTTGACTCTCAAGATTTTTCCATTCCTTGATGTCTTTATGATAAACGACTTCTTTCATTTTCTGCTTTCTTATCGACTCTAGCTGATGCAGACCATCTTTGGTGAAGTTTAGAGCTTCTTCACTCTTCAACCTTTCGTGGGTCAGAGTATCGTAACGTTCCTCCACCTGCTCAAGCGCCCTGATTTTATCATTGAGTTCTGACATTTCAGCCATTTCCTTATTTAATTCCGGCTTTGAACCATTTCTCTTATAGATCGTGCCAAGCTCGGTGTCGATTGCACTAAGCATCTCATCATATTCATGGGAGCCAAGCGCACCTGCACGAAGCAGATACTCCTGCAGCTTATCTTCAGTCATATTCTTGTGGATATCCTGCAGTCCGAGCACATCGAAGGAAAAGATTGAACGATATGTCCTTTTATCGATGAAATTCAATTTTTTGATGAGCCATTCTTCACCACGCACAGTCCCGTCTTCAAAATAAACTTTGACGTCCCCCTGCACTTTACCTTTTATGCGTTCAATCTCTACGGTGCCCGACTCATCAGGAAATTCCACTGTGATCTTTCCCCCATATAGATTGTGCATGCGCGGCTCTCTTCTCGGCTCCTGTTCCTTACGGGTGGGGAATCCGAATAGGATGGAATGGATGAACGACTGCATCGTTGACTTGCCGGCCTCGTTCTCGCCAAAGAGTTGAACAAATTGCTTATTGGTATCAAATTTTGTTTCTGTTATTTTTCCATAGCCATATATATCGAGTCCAATAATTTTCATATATTCACTACTTCCTCATCAGCATTCTAAGCCGTTCTTCGCCCTCTTCAAGCAACGCTTCCGGATCGATATCCTGCACAGGGTCCAGATACCTGTTCACCCTCGGATCCATGTAGAGCGCGTTGACTGCCTCTTTGAACAGTTCTTCATCTGAAGAATGACTTGCTTTAATGTCGTTGATCAATGCGATGTTGTCTTGGTGCAGATACCTCACCTTAAGGTCATCAATCCAGACAAATTCCTTTAAATCCCTCTCGTCTTCCTTCAGCAATTCGATTACTTCGGTCAGATCGGCACCCGTCAATTCCTCATCTCCGTCATAGATGATGGTCAGCTGGATGATATGCTTCCCCTTATCCCTTAAGCGATTTTTGAATTCTGCAATGGCCTGGTATATGGACTGCTTACTAAGGTTTTCCACCTCGAGTTCGTACTCGGCAAAAATGATTTCCTGTACAGGGATGAAGCGTGTCGAAAGGTATACATCATCCCCCTCCACCACAAGGAAGCCTTTTTCGCCATGTTCGTTCTTATGGCGCCCTTGTATGTTGCCCGGGTAATGCACAGGCGGCAGATCACTCAATTCTTCACGCTGGTGGATATGGCCTAGCGCCCAATAGTGATACAGCTTTTCATTCAACATCTGAAGATTGAATTCCGTATATCGCTTTTGGATGGATTGGCTGTGGGAATAGGTGCCATGGAGCAGACCGATATGTATGCCTTCATTCATTGTATTGACTGGATATTCCTCCAGCCTGTTTTCATATGTATCATCCATGAAGTAACTGAAACCGTGAAGGAAGATGCGTTCCCCGTTTGAACTCACCATCTCATACGTTTCTACGTTATCGCCGAACACCGTGACATTGTCCGGCCATTCCGCTTTGAAGCCATCTGTCAATGGATCATGGTTGCCGTGGATGATATAGACGAAGATGCCGGCTTCTTTCAACCGTTCAAATTGGCGTTTCATGAATACTTCGGATTTCAGTGTACGGTTCGCTGCGTCGAACATGTCGCCTGCGATGACAAGGAAGTCGACTTTTTCCTGAATTGCGTAGTCGATCATCCTTTTGACACTGATATATGTACTTTCTGTAAGCACGTCAAAAATTCCTGGAATCATTTTCGAGCGGGACTTGAAAGGGCTGTCCAGATGTAGGTCTGCACAATGTATAAATTTAACCAATATTCCTCACCTGACTTTTCTGCTCATTATATCTACAGTATACCAAAAACCAAAAGAAAAGAGGCCCTCAACAGACCTCTCAACAATTAGTTTTCGTTATTTACACCGTATAGTTCTTCAATCGGCTTCATGATGACACGGTTCAGATCTTGGATGAGTTCACTCATCTTCTGTTCTGATTCCATAAGTGCTTTGATGTTTTCATCCTTTTCGATGTCTTCAGCGGATTTCTGTGCTTTTTGGACATCTTCTTCCTGGATTTCTTCACCTTGCATCTGTTTTTGCTGCAAGTTCATCTGTACTTCCCTGAATTCATCGAAGAGTGATTTCGATTTCTGGATTAGCATTTACTTTTTCATAGTACTCTTTCATGTTCTTGAATTCATCTGATTTGCGCAATGCATCTTCCAATGCATTTGCCTGATCGTATACGTTGACTGACATTGATAAAAAACTCCCTTTAATAAAGATAACTATACTGTAACATAAAATACGCACTTATAAAAATACAACAATCAGCCCTTGTATGATTCCGATCATGCCACCAAGGAAAAACCCGAGCAATGTGATCATACGGAACTCTTTATCAGAAATTTCCATGACAAGCTTTTCGATATGGCTCAATTCGAAGCTGTCAATCTGATTTTTTATGACGTGGGCCAAGTGGAGCTTCTCGACGATTCTGCCGGTATTCGCTTTCAGATATTCAATGATGTTGCCACCCAATTTGTATTTGCCGGTTTCCTTGAAGGTATTGAACATCTCGGGATTGAAGTCCTTAATCGGATAATCCAGTATGCCGTCTATATCAATCCGTCTTTTCAAGGTCTCCCCAATACTGTCAATCAGAGCATCCCGATCACCTTCTGTGACGATTTCATCCAACCGCATCTTTTTAAGGCGTTCATATTCTTCATTGATGATTCTCAACTCTATATCAGTCAATTTCGGGTCGTATATCAGCTTGTTCAATTCCTTTTGGATATTGCGTACGATGGATTCCGTCGTCATTATATATTTCAGGGAGCGTGCGAGCCTCCCTCTGTTCTGGACGAACTCGTCAGCCATCGTATACAGATCGTCATACCCTTTCTGCGAATTGATGTAGGCTGATATTTTCCTCGTCAATTGGGGCTGCAGCCTGTCGACCTTCCCGTCGAGTGTCGCGAGCGCGTCTTTAGGAATCAATGACTCGATACTCCGGCCATATAACTTGCCGCCTTCTTCAGCCACCTTTTCATCAAGGGCATCGTTGAAGCTCCTCATCACCTTCTCTGACAACCCTTCATGGATCCGTTCCAAGAAATAGCGAAGGCTTAAATTCTCCGATTCTATCGTCTCTATCTGCCGATCTATGAACAGCATGATGAAGCGTCTCGTTTCATCGCTGTCGATTTTGTTGATGAAAGCGTCCGGCGTCAGCAGATGTTGGGTGATGATCTCCCCATCTTGACTGATGCTTCCTCCCTACGGCGCGGGATTACACCTGGTGTAAATGGCAGTTGTTTACCAAGGATGTATTTGGGTTCATAGGGCCTGAACAGCATCTTTATGGCAAGCATATTGGTCAATCCGCCTATCAGAGCCCCGATGATCATCATCAGGATGATCTGGATCCCTTCATTCATGAAAAACACCCCTTCCTGTTACCGTCATCTATAAATGAGAAAAGGCACCCTGAGGTGCCTTAGACAGGTTGCAGATCAGACTGTCTGTTAAAGTACGTTCTGATCTCCCTTTCGATATATGATGCATGGAGCGGACGGTTCATCGGGCTCAGCACCCTATAGATTTTATTGCTTTTATTATATTGCAGGCGATAGCCATTCTTTCTTTCCAGGTCATCCCAATAGACCGCTTCCCCTTCATAGTTCGGGTAGACACAATGGCCGCGTGATATGAGCTGTGCCAACTCCAGAGGGTCACCGCCGAAACTGTTGGTCAGGACGTCACTATCCCTAAACAGGGCACATAGCGAAATGCATGTCGTCCAGTTAGGAAGGATCCGTTCTTTTTCTATCTGTACAAGCGTCTTTTTGGATAGGCCGATCGTCTGACTCATGGAGTCCTGAGTATAGCCCGCTTCGGTCCTTACCATTTTGAACTTGGACTGGAGTAACTCCGTAAAAGTCTGTTTATCCATTCTTTTCTTCCTTTCACTCGTTTCAGTTATTATAAAAACCACTTACTATAATAATACACTTTTAATATAATAGTATATTTTCATGTAAATTAAAAGGGCATATATTGAATTTCACCAAGAGTTCAATATATGCCCGTCATTTAATTGTCACTAATCATCATGTTTCCTGTCCGGTTTCCCCTTCTTTACGGTTCTCCTGTTCGTTGATGATCAGAGATATTGCCGCATCACCTGTAACGTTGACCATCGTCCGCGTCATATCAAGCAATCTGTCTATACCGATGATGATTCCGATCGCTGCAGGATCGAGTCCGATTGCAGTCAGCACCATTGCCAACATGACAAGGCCGACGCCCGGTACCCCTGCCGTTCCGATGCTTGCCACTGTTGCAATCAAGACGACTGTGACCATCTGCATGATCGTCAGGTCAATGCCTGAAAGCTGTGCGATGAATACCGTTGCGACACCTTGCATGATTGCCGTCCCATCCATATTGATCGTGGCACCGAGTGGCTGCACAAAACTGGATATGCTTTTACGGATCTTGAGGTTCTCCTGGGCAGACTTCAGTGAAATCGGCAGCACTGCGCTGGACGAAGATGTACTGAACGCCACACCCATTGCGGGAGCAAACCCTTTAATGAACCAGATGAAACTCTTTTTCGCCAAGAATTTCACTGCAGCACCATAAACCAAGATCATATGGATGAAGAGCGCCAGCAGTACACAGACGAAATACATGCCAAGTTGCTGTATTGCTCCGAATCCCGCCTGGACGAAAGCTGTTGCAACCAGGCCGAACGCACCAATTGCTGCAAAGTATTTCATTATAGCGAGGACTATCCACATCACTACCTCATTCGCTTCCTCGAATAATTTGACGATGCCGGCCGTCTTGTCCCGCTTGGCAATCATCGCAATACCGATGAAGATCGCAAATGCGATGATCTGGAGCATGTTCTGCGTACCCATCGCCTCGACGACGTTTGTCGGGATCAGGTTGATGACTGTCTGATCAAAACCTTGCTGCAGCGCTTCCCCGTGCTTCCACCTTCGAGCTCGGTCTCGCGATACTCAGCGACTTCGTCAGAACCAAGTAGAGCAGACTGCCCTTCGCCCGGATCCAGTATGTTCGCAACGATCATTGCGATGGTGATCGCAATGGCGGTGGTCGCCAAATAGAACAGCAGTGTCTTCAGGCCATAGCCTCCAAGCAGTTTAGGGTCGCCTACACTTACGACGCCAAGCACGATGGAGATGAAGACTATCGGCACCACCATCATGAAGATCATATTAAGGAAAAGCTGGCCGAGAATATTGAATATGTACTGATCGACCCATTGCACCCATTGCTGGCTGTCATACATCGGGCTCAGTATCGAGCCGACGATGATACCAAGGATCAGTGCAACTACAATCTGTATAGTAAGTTTATTTCCTATTTTCATATTATGCCTCCAAACTTTGAAATGTCTGTGTTAATTATACTGTTTGGTGCAAACGTTTGTAAACAATAATTGAAAACGATTTCCAAAACACTCTATAGTTTGATTATATTGTACTTGATGGCGTATATCACAGCCTGGGTACGGTCTGTCACTTCAAGCTTGTTGAGGATATGACTGACATGCGTCTTGACTGTCTTTTCACTGACATACAGGGCTTCACCAATCTCACGGTTTGATTTTCCACGGACGATTTCTTTCAACACTTCAATTTCACGTGCGGACAACGCATTTTTTTCATGCGGCATATGTCCTTCCCTATCTATTACTTCAAGTATATCGGGATGGATGACCTTCTCCCCTTCGATCACACTTTTGATTGAGGCAATGAGTTCCTCTGCTTCCATTTCTTTTATGATGTACCCATCAGCATGCGCCGAAAAGACCGGCCGCACATACTCTTCGGTAGTATAGCTGGAGAGCACCAGCACTTTGATTTCAGGATAATATGCCTTGATTGCGCGTGTGACTTCTATGCCATCCATCTCGGGCATGACAAGATCTAAAAGGATCAGGTCTATATCTTTGGCGCTCTTCAGATATTCAAGCAGTTCCCTGCCTGTACCGAAATCTTCGACCACCCGAATATCTTCTGTAGTCGACAGCAGGAATTTCATACCTTCCCTTACTATATGGTGGTCATCGACCAATATGATATTGTACATATGCTTCACTCCTTCATGGGGATGGTGACCATGATGCGGGTCCCCTCCCCTTCCCGGTATCGATATTTATATTTCCATTGAGCTTATGGATCCGTTCGGTCATGTTCGACAAGCCATAGCTGGACCGATGATTTTCCTCAAATTCAAACCCACTGCCTTGGTCTTCGATGATTACGGAGAAGATATCATCTTTCGCCGCCATCCTGATTATCGCATGTTCAGCACCGGAATGCTTGCGTATATTATTCAAGCTTTCCTGGATGACCCTATAGAGGGCGACTTCCACATGGTCCGGCACATCATAGAAGCCTTCCATACCAATCTCAACTTCAAGGCCAAGCAGCCCTGCGTACTTTTCGACAGCATCGATGACGCCATTCTCGAGTCCTATTGGCTTCAGTTGCCAAATCAGGGCTTTCATTTCCTTCATCGCATGTTTCGAAGTCCGTTCTATGGAATCGAAAGCCACATTCGCCTTATCCGCATCACTCAATGATTTTGCAGCATGCGAAGTGATGCCGATCGAAAACAACATCTGGTTGACGGAATCATGCAGATCTCTGGCGAGTCGCTGCCGTTCCTTTATGAGCATATTCTCCTGCTCACGCGTCGTCAGCTCTATGCGCTTTAAAGTGGAACCTATCTGAAACGCCACCGACTCCAGAAGGTCGAGCTCGTCCTTGGCGAACCTTTCACGGTAAGGGCTTGCCACGTTCAACAGGCCAAAGGATTCGTCTCCCGAAATGAGCGGGACGGTGGCATGGTGGGTGATGCCATTATTTTCATTCGGGTACTCATTGCGGGCTTGTTCCAGCCTCGAACATACAAAAATATTCGTTGCCGTCTTGAGTTCCTTCCTGTTATATTTATTGACACACCAACATTTTCCTTCACATAAATAATGATGGTCATTATTTTTAAGGGAGGACGGGAGACGGTAGTGTGTGGTGAGTTCATGCTGTCCTGCTTCATTTATGAAGAATATCCACCCCGTATCAAACTCCGAATGGTCGATCAGCATCTTCAATGCGCCCTCGATCATTGCCGGCCTATCTGTTTCTTCGTTCAGGAACTCCGCGATGTCTTTCAACAATTGAAGTTTACTTTTCATAAGAATCACCCCACCTTAAAAATTAACAGCTTTGTAACCTTAACTTCCACATCCAGCAGCCGTTTTCACTTATAATGATACAGTATGGATTCGAATCACTCATCTATTGGAGGGCAGCCATGTCAAAAAACAAGCTCTATATGCAATCCATCTTCCTCATCGCATTAATCGCAACGCTCGGTTCACTTTATTTCAGCGAAATCAGACAATATGAACCATGTGAGTTCTGCTGGTATCAGCGCATACTCATGTATCCGCTCGTACTGATCTCCATCATTTCAATCATCCGCAATGACCATGGCGCCGTGTACTATATCCGGTTCATGAGTCTGCTTGGCCTCCTTATGGCATCTTACCATTACGCCCTGCAGAAGATCAGTTTTCTCGGTGATGGATTTACAGCCTGTACCGGGGTTTCCTGTACCGTCCAGTATATCGACTGGCTGGGCTTCATTACAATTCCATTCTTGTCGCTTATTGCATTTGCGCTCATCTTTATACTATCATTTATTTCAAAAAGAAAATAAGAAGGAGACTGAACCATGGGGAATAAAATATTCTACGGCATTATAGCACTTATCATCGTGGCGTTTGCCGGCATCTTCATATTTATGAACAGTGCTTCAAATGATCCCGATAAAATCAGCGATTCCGGCTACTACCCCTATACGGACCTGGAGCCAGAGGAGCTTGAAGGCGCAACCATCGACAAGTTGGATGATGAGAATTACCACTTCAATAAAACTTTCGATGAAACGAAGAAGATTATAGAAGAAGAGGATAGCGCGTTCGTCTATCTATGGAGCCCGACATGTGTCCACTGCATCGCAGCCACGCCATTTTTGGCGGATGCATTTGAACAGACGGATGCAGAAGTCACGCAACTGAATGTCTCGGAATATGATGCAGCCTGGTCGGAATTTGAAATTGAAGGCACACCGACCCTCATCTATTTTGAAGATGGCAAAGAAGTCGATCGCCTCTATGGTAATCCAGGAAACTCTGATGACTATAAATCATTCATTGAAGAAATGACAGGGACAATTAGATGAAATTCACAATACATGAGAATTTTGACGGGTCTACACTTGAAGAAATGCTGAAGACCCTTCATGTACCTAAAAAAGAACTTCATTTGCTGCGCATGTCGAAAGATATAACGCTAAATGGCGAACCAGCCCGACTCAATTCACCTATCCACTCAAAAGATGTAGTCGTCCTTCCGGATGACGGTTCCAAAAGCCAGTACAAGCCAAGCTATCGGACATGTGATGTTTTATATGAAGACCGTTATCTTGCTGTACTCTTCAAGCCTCGCGGCGTCAAGACACATCCGAATGAGATGTCTGAGACCAATACACTGATGAACCATGCCATCTATACTCTGGATGCCGACTACCTCGAACCGGTCCATCGTCTTGACCAGGAAACCAAGGGCGTCCTCCTTGTCGCCAAGCACCCTTTAGTCAAGAAGATGCTTGACCATATGTTGAGTGAACGTGAAATCAAAAGGACTTATATTGCACGCATTGATACAAAAAGGTTGATTGAAAGACAGACCATCAGTGCCCCGATAGCCAAAAATCCGAAAGAGCGCAATAAATACCATGTTACTGATAAAGGGAAAGAAGCGGTGACCCATATCACCAAGTCGCATGTTACACCGGATTATTGCGAACTTGAAATTGAATTGGAGACGGGCCGTACCCACCAGATCAGAGTACATCTGGCACATATCGGCTCCCCAGTCATCGGTGACCCCCTGTACGGGAACTCGACGCTTAGAGACCTGCAGCTCTTCAGCTACAGAATCGAATTCACCCACCCCCTGCTTCAAAAAACCGTGCGCGTGGAACTCGATAGAAAGACATTGTAAAAAAGACCTTCACCCCGTAATTTCTTGGGGTGAAGGTCTTTTTTTGCCTGTTCCATTTCATTTCCGTCTTCTGAAACGATCCTTTACCTTGAGCAACAACTGATTTTCATGTTGGATGATCTGTTCGCGACCGCTTCTTTCAGCGCGGCGCATCAATTCCACTTGGGCACTGATGGGAGGATGTTCGTTTTCAACATATACATAAGTGCCATCAGGACGTTGGCTGCGCGCTTTGATGTTATCCATCAGATACAGCCTGGCAATCGCTTTGATCTCTTCGATGATTGCTGGATCTTTGACTGGGAACAATATTTCCACGCGCTTGATCATATTCCGCGTCATCATATCAGCAGAAGATAAAAACATCTTACCTTCCCCATTATGGTTGAAATAATAGATTCTGGAATGCTCGAGGAACCTGCCGACGATGCTCACCACTCTGATGTTGTCGCTGACATCTTTTATCCCCGGTTTGAGGCAACATATGCCCCGCACCACCAGATCTACTTTCACACCCTCTTGGGAAGCCTGAAGGAGCTTGTTGATGATCTTCTTATCTGTAAGAGAGTTCATTTTGGCGAATATATAGCCTTTACCGTGTGTCCGATGCAGTTCGATCTCTTTATCGATATGATCCGCGAATAGATCCCGGATTTCAAATGGAGCGACATGGAGCGATTGGTAATCGGGCTTTAGGGAGTAGCCGCTGAGATAGTTGAAGAAGTTGATCGCATCATTCCCTATATCCTCGTCCGTTGTGATCAACCCCATATCAGTGTAGAGTCTCGCAGTGGAATCATTATAGTTCCCTGTGCCAAGGTGGACATAGCGAATCAACCTGCCTTTGACTCTTTTGACCACTAAAGTTATTTTACTGTGGGTCTTCAGGAAATTCATGCCGTAGATGACGTGGCATCCGGCATCTTCAAGTTCTTTTGCCCACTGGACATTATTCTCTTCATCGAATCGCGCCTTCAACTCTACAAGCACTGTCACCTGCTTACCGTTTTCAGCCGCATGCTTCAATGCTTCAATCACCGGAGAATCGCTCGAGACCCGATAGAGTGTCTGTTTAATCGCAAGGACATCCGGGTTCTCTGCCGCCTCACGCATGAAATCTACAATCGTTGGAAGCTTTCAAAAGGATGATGTAGGAAGACATCTTTTTTCAGGGCACGCTTGTAGATGTTCTCCCCTGCAAGGAATTTCGGTTCCTGCGGCACGAATGGCGGGTATGCAAGATTGGGATGGCGCTCCTTAAATTTTGCTGTCAGTTCAAACAAGAAAGTCAGATCCAACGGCCCATTGAACCTATATACATCCTGCTCCTCGAGATTCAATTCATTTTTCAGAAAAGAGCCATTGATGGAATCGTCCTTGCTTGTGTCTATCTCTAGCCTGACAGCTGCTCCTTTTGTCCGTTCCTTCAGGAAACGCTCAATCTCTATCAGGAGATCGGCAGCCCCTTCTTCATGGATGGTCAGGTCCGCATTGCGCGTAATCCTAAACGGGAAGGTCCGTTCAATCCTATAACCTCTGAACAATTCACTGATGTGCTGTTCAATGATATCTTCAGTCAGGACAATATAGGTTCTGTCCCCTTCCTTAAGTTCATAAAACCTGCGGATAACAGTCGGCAGTTGGACGATGGCGGTCTGATCACCCAATTCATTCGAAAGGTTGACGAAGATATTGATTTTCTTATTCATCAATTTGGGGAAGGGCCGATAGGCATCCATTCCGAGAGGAGTAAGGGAAGGGAATATTTCATTTCTGAATATCGTTCCGAGTTCTTCCTGCAGATGATGCGGGAGTTCATCCGGACGCTTCAGGATGATGTCATAGCCTTCCAGTTCCTTCATCAGACGATGAAAGATGGCATACTGGGCATCGCAGTTCCGCCTGTTCATATCACTGATGCCCTTGAGCTGTTCGCCAGGCGTCATCTGCGTCTTGGTATCCGGTTCATGATAATCCATCTTTACCTGGTCTTTCAGCCCTGCAACACGTACCATGAAGAATTCATCCAGATTTGAACTTGTAATTGCCAGGAACTTCAGCTTTTCAAGTAGCGGGTTCGTATCGTCCTCTGCCTCTTCAATCACCCGGTAGTTGAAGCTGAGCCAACTGAGCTCTCGATTGTTGTAGTATTCTTTATTGTTCAATCGATATGTCATTACTATTCTCCTACTTCCTCTAAGATGAAACTGGTTATCATGCTTCTATGAATTTGATTTCCAGATGCCCATCCATAATCTTTTCGATATGCTTCTTCTGTCTCGCTGCCTGGTACTCTTCTGCAATCGGATCCCCTTTATATTTGATTGTGAGAGTCATATCATCTTCTTCATCATCCAGATAAAGATCCTCTACAATGCTTGTGTTCGAGATGTTCAGGGCATTCGCAAACTTCAATATGCTGCCGAGCTTCATGAGAATGCTCATTTCCTCGCTATTGAACCATCCGGATTCATCCGCAAAGAACTTCAGGAGCGTCTTGTTCTTGAAGCTTGCAAGCAGAGCCAGCTTCACCCGGTCTCTATGGACAATGCCGTTGATGTTGCTGTTTGAGATCAGATAGTAGGTGTGCTGACTTGTCGCATCCCGGTCGATGAACGACCCGAGATAGAAAATATATGCAGCATTCTTCATCAGGTATTTCTCATGTCTGCTGATGGAGATGAAATCATACCGCTCCAATTCATGATAAAGGCGTTCAGTGATCTCCTGGCGTTTCTTCCCTTCCTCGAAATCGATCTGGAAATCACTGGCAAGTTCCTTCAATGAATCCCTGAAAATATGGTATTTATTAAAGGCCGCCGGGTAGTCTCTGGTAATCATGGACATCGCCAGACCTTCCCGTATCCCCTGCCTGCTGAACTTGAATTCCTGGGCTCTTGAGATATCATAAAGTGATTTGAAGACGATGGTACTCGGCAGGATGATGTCGCTACGATCCTTACTCAACCCATCGATGTCATCTAGATCATCTTCCTTTGTGTTCTCAAGAAGATCGTATACATCCTGTAGATCATTCCGGTCCATGGAGTAGCCGTGGACGCCCGCAATGGGGTAATTGGTTGAAGACTGGTGGATACGTGCTATATTACGTGCACTTCCTCCGATCGCAAGTATTGGTACTTTACGCTTTGAAAGCCACTTGATCGATTTAAGCTGCTTTTTTACATACTTTTCCGTCTCTTCCAACGCCTCTTCATCGTTGTGCTTCTTATCATCAAAAAACATGCTTTTCAATGTTACGACACCGAATGGGAGGCTGACCGAATGGATAAGCTCCTTATTCTCAAAATATGTCAGCTCAGTACTCCCCCACCGATGTCGATGATGAGGCCGTCCATGTTGCTAATGGTATGGACCACTGCATGATAGCCGTAGAATGCCTCTTCCTTGCCAGTGATGACTTTGATTTCCATACCGACTTCTGATTTTACCCGTTCGAGTATGTCGTCCACGTTGACGGACTGTCTGATGGCCGCCGTTGCGACCGGATGGATTTCCTTGACGCTGTATTTTTCACTGATCAGCTGGAAACTCTTCAGGATGGAAATGAGGTTATCGATCCCTTCTTCTGCCATGACTTTGTCCTCATCGAGGTACCACGCCAACCGGGCAGGTGTCTTGATATTCTGGAGCTCTTTAAGACCGGTCTCCTCATCATATTCAAACAATACAAGGCGTACAGTATTAGATCCGATATCCACAAGTCCAATTCTCTTCATCATATACAGTCTCCTAATCTTTGGATTGGGTCATCTCTTCTGGCTTGATCCATTCGTCGAATTGAGCTTCGGTCAGATGTCCGGATTCAATTGCGGACTCTTTGAGGGTCAAGCCTTTTTCATGGGCATTTTTGGCGATTTTCGCAGCATTTTCGTACCCGATATGTGGGTTCAGCGCCGTGACCAGCATAAGAGAATTGTTTAGGAATTTATTGATGTTCTCTTCGATCGGTTCTATTCCGACAGCACAATTATCGTTGAATGTCTGCATGCCGTCTGCAAGCAGATAGATGGACTGCAGTGTATTATAAAGGATGACCGGCTTGAATACGTTCAGCTCGAAGTTACCTTGGGAGGCTGCAAACCCGACTGCCGAATCATTGCCGAAGACTTGTACTGCCACCATCGTCAGCATCTCGGACTGTGTCGGATTGACTTTACCCGGCATGATTGATGAACCCGGTTCATTCGCAGGGATTTCGATTTCGGCTATTCCAGCGCGTGGGCCGGAGGCAAGCCATCTGACATCATTCGCTATCTTCATGAGGTCTGCCGCCAATGCCTTCAATGCACCATGGAGATAGACTACTTCGTCATGCGCCGTCAAAGCATGGAATTTATTTGGGGAGGAGACGAACTCATAACCAGTCTGCTTGGAGATTTCCTTTGCTACACGGTCGCCGAATTCAGGGTGGGCGTTGATGCCTGTACCTACAGCCGTACCACCGATTGCAAGGTTTCTGATTTGATTTTTGGATTCACCGATCAGTGCCTCACACTTTTCGAGCATGTATCTCCAGCCACTGATTTCCTGGCCCAATGTCAATGGAGTGGCATCCTGCAGATGCGTACGTCCGATTTTGATTATGTCTTCAAATTGCTCTTCTTTTTCCTTGAATGTCTTTTTAAGACCCTCGAGGGCAGGTATGAGCTGTTCCTCTACAGATTGATAGAGGGCGACATGCATTGCCGTTGGATATGTGTCGTTGGAGCTTTGGGATTTGTTGACATCATCGTTCGGGTGGACCTTTTCGTCCACACCCTTTTCAGATAGATATTCATTCGCGACATAGCTGACGACTTCATTGACGTTCATGTTACTCTGGGTGCCGCTTCCAGTCTGCCATACTACAAGAGGGAAATGGTCATCCAGTTCACGATTGATTACTTTATCGCACGCGTGGATGATCGCTTCTTTTTTATTTTCGGAAAGTTTGCCGAGTGCATGGTTGGAAACTGCCGCAGCTTTTTTGAGGTGTGCAAATGCTGTAATGACCTCAATAGGCATTTTTTCTTTTCCTACCGGGAAATTCTGCTTGCTTCTTTCTGTCTGTGCACCCCAATATTTGTCACTTTGAACTTTAATTTCGCCGATTGTATCTTTTTCTATTCTGTATGACAATTAAAAAACCTCCTGAAAATTAGTATTCATAGAATATTTTATACTAATTTACAGAAGGATTCATCAGTTATCCATTATTTTCATCATCTAAGTCTTCTTCGTGTGTTTCATCGTTCGAGGAATCGATCGGATAATCTTCATTTTGGGAAATCTGTTCCATTTCTTTTCCCAGTGCTTTCACATCTTCCATATCCTCTGTCATCTCATTGCTTTCGGGTTCGATATCTTTCCTATAATCCACTTCTTCATCTCTTTTCATCATACCCCACCTTATGCAAATTCTGATGTGTAGTAGTCGACGATATCACGGTCAAGCTGGGACGCCGCTTCCGAATCCATGACTACCGTCACCATGCGGTGCTTCTTCACCTTGGCGAAATCTTCCTGGCCGTTCTCTGCCGCGTCGTATAAATCTCTCACAGCCTTGGCCTTATCGTTTCCTGTTGCGACAAGCACCATCTCCCTCGATTCGAACAGCTGATCGTTCCCTTCGGAACCGCTATACCCTACCTTTTTATTGGCGCCGATGGATAATACTGTAAGGTTTGCCTGCTTCTTATCGTCAAGGACTGCCTTCATCGAATCTTTGGTGCCTTCCATCTTCAGTTGATTCTCAGGAATATCCAAGTCATTGAATACTTCTGCATTGCCATCCTTATTGATGGTGACGATATACACTTGAGCATAGTTTGCTGGATGTATTTTGGATTCTTCAACCAGTTTTTCATAGCTTTCGTCCAGTTCTTCGTTCATCTCAAGTCCAAGGACGCTTGTCGGGTTGTTATGGATCTGCTTTCTTACGATGTCTGCAATATAGTCGCTTACCAATGTCTTGTCCTTGAATATCTTAAAATTCATTGCCATATAAATTCCTCCCGGTTTTCTCCGTTTTTTTAAACATCTATATTATTCTACCCTGGTGGGCGGGGATTCTAACAAAAATTATCCCTTTTCAGCTTTTTTCTTTCTTCTGGATGGTTTATAATGTTATCATGTATGGAAATATAGGAGGCGCTAATTATGAAAGCATTTCTGATATTGATGGTCAGTATGTCCTTTATCACTGCCATTCTTTCTTCAAGCCGTGAATCCGAATATGGATATAAGGATGACGGTGAAGAAAAACTAAGTTAAGTTCAAAGCAGGTCATGCATAGCATGGCCTGCTTTTTTTATTGACCGAGAAAGCCTTGTCTCTTGACGACAGCATCCACATCAAGCCGTTGCTTTTTGCCGAGCATGCCGATCACCTGGTCACTCCAGCTGTCTCGACGTTCTCCCCGGTACGGGCTTCATAATAACTGCTTATCCTCTCATCGTAAGCATCGATCTCCGGCTTCACTTTTGCCGTCGGCGTATAGGTATTTTCATGATAGACCGCTTCAAAAGGCAGACGTTCTTTCTGACTGCCCTCATGATCCGGGTAACCGACTACCATGCCGAAAACTGGAAATACGCCTTCAGGCAGTTCAAGTATTTCTATGACCTCCGCCATATCATTTCGCAGTGAACCGATATAACACATGCCAAGTCCCATGCTTTCCGCCGCCACAGCAAGATTCTGGGCTGCAAGGGAGGCATCGACGACACCTACAACAAATTGTTCCGTCTTATCGTGCGAAATCGGCGTCCCTTTGTCTTTTGACAGTTCGACATGACGGTGATAATCGACTAGAAATACAAATAGATGGCCATTATCCTCCACGTACGGTTGGGTGCTGATCGCCCGTAAAGCCGCTTTCTTCTCCTTATCGGTGACACCCAGGATGCTGTAGGCCTGCACATAGCTGGATGTACTCGCCGCCTGCGCAGATTTCACCAACTCCCGTATCGTCTCTTGATCCAGGGGCGCCTCCTTAAATTTCCTGATCGATCTGTGCGCCTGCAGTAGCTCGGTAACTGAATTCATTCTTCTCCTCCTAGTTTATATGCGGAAAACCTTGTTGCCTCAATGCTTCATATATAAGGATTGCCGCTGTATTTGCCAAATTTAAAGACCTCACCTTATCTGTTATCGGGACTCTCAGGGCACTATCGCCATACTGCTCTTTGAGCCAATCGGGCAGACCTGTCGTCTCCCGGCCGAAAATGAAATAGTGGGCCTCGTCATCATTCGAAAAGTCCACATCCGTATAAGGTTTTGTCGCAAATTTCGTAAGCAGGTAATAGTTCCCCTCGGTCGCTTCAAAAAATGCTTCTGCCGAATCATGGTGGACGACATTAATATGCGGCCAATAGTCGAGGCCGGCCCGCTTCAGCATTTTATCGTCCGTTGAAAAGCCGAGTGGATGGATCAGATGCAGTGTCGAACCCGTTGCTGCACAAGTCCTTCCTATGTTGCCCGTATTGTTCGGGATCTGGGGTTGATATAATACGATATGGTTTGCCATATGTTCCTCCTAAGCGCTTTCTTGGATGCCTTTTAGCATCTCTTCCTTTACTGTCTCGTCCGTCTCTATTTTAAACCTTTCCCCAATGTAGCCAAGTGCATCGTTTTCCAGTATGCGGCCTATCGCCCAGTAGGCAGTCCCTTTGATTACAGGGCGTGGGTCATTTTCCGCTACACGCTTCAATACATCTACAGCCGACACTTCCTTGAAATGTGCCAGTGCTATGATCGCATTGCGTTGTATGGGTTTCTTGCCGCGCCAGGTTCCCGCAAGGTGACCGTATGTCTCCTTGAAATCCCTGTTTGATATTTCAAGGAGTCCAGTAAGTTCAGGTTTCAATATTTCAGGTTCCAGTACAATATCATCATGATGGTCCGTATTGATGCCTTTATTACGGGGACATACCTGCTGACATGTATCGCAGCCATACAGCCTGTTGCCGATCTTACCGCGGTATTCATCAGGCAGGAAGCCTTTCGTCTGTGTCAGGAAAGAAATGCACTTTTTTGAATTCAGCTGCCCATTTCCGACAAGGGCACCTGTAGGGCATCTATCCACGCAGATATTGCAGTCTCCACAAGAATCGATCAATTCTTCATCTGGTGGAAAAGGAAAACTGGTGATCATCTCGCCAAGATAAGTATACGTTCCGAGTGTGGGATTTATGACGAAGCCATTCTTCCCTATGAAACCAAGACCACTTCGCCGTGCCACTTCGCGGTCACTTAACACTCCGGTATCGACCATCGAGTTGCATTCGATTGAAGCGTCGATGGATTTTATATAGGCTTCCAGCTTTTCAAGCCTTGAATTGAGCAAAGTATGGTAGTCCATCCCCCATGATGCGCGGGCGAACATACCCCGCCGCTCCCCCTTTTTACTTTTGGGTGCATTCGGAAGTCTGTTCGGGTACCCCACGGCGATGGAGATTATGCTGCGCCCTGAACGCAATGTGCGATCAGGATTCGTCCGCTCCTCTATGGAGCCTTTTTCAAACCCTGATTCGAAACCTTTCTCGTGATAATCAATCAACTTCTCCCTATATTCCACAAACGGCTCGGTATGGGTGAATCCGATATCATCAATGCCGATGGAATGGGCATACTCAATGACTTTTTCCTTAAATTCAACACGGTCCATCTCGTCACCTGCTTTCTTCGACCACGTTATTATACCGATTGACATTATACTATCAGACGGACGTTGGCCACAACCCTGGACTATCTATATTTTTCCTTGTTGATAATCGGATTGCCACACTTCTTCAGGCACCATGCTTCCTCCGGTACACCACAAAACATGCGTTGCGCCCTCTTCTTCGACAGCCGTTCTGAGAGGGCCCATAAAGCTTGCTGCCGCAGATGGCTCAGCCTTGACCCCTTCAGTATCGTAGGCCATTGCTAGCAGCCGGTACAACTGCTCGTCTGCAACGGTATAGAAGGAATGGATCTGATTCTCCATGAGCTTGCCGATGAATTTCGATGGCCTGCCCACAGCAAGCCCATCCGCTATCGTGATATTATCCAATCCGATGTCTCTTACCGACAATGCATCGTGCCGTCCCGTCATCACTCCTAAAAGCATGCTGGGGGCCGCTACAGGCTCAGCGAACACCGGATGGACATGTTGGCCATAGACTTGTTTGAGACCGAAGCTGATGCCGCCTGGTGCACTCCCGACACCACACGGCAGATAAACATATAAAGGATGCTTTTCATCTACAGTAATGCCCGCCTCATCCAGTTGCTTCTGCAGGCGCAGTGCAGCCACTGCATAGCCCGTAAAGAGTGGTTTTGAATTTTCGTCATCTACGAAATAGCTATTCTTATCGGAAATTGCCGCCTGACGCCCCACATCCACAGCTTTGCTGTAGTCATCCTCATGTTCGACGACTTCAGCGCCATGTTCCCTTAAAAGATCTTTCTTCCACTGTTTTGCATCACTCGACATATGGATCGTCACTTTGAAGCCAAGTGCCGCACTGATGATGCCGATGCTCAGTCCAAGATTTCCAGTCGAACCACAGATGATTGTGTAGTCTGAAAAGAATTTCTTGAATGTCTCAGAAGAGAAGAGGCTGTAATCTCCATCCAATCCAATCAACCCTTCATTTACCGCCAATTCCTCTGCATACTTCAATACTTCATAGATGCCGCCACGTGCTTTAACAGAACCAGATACCGTCAGAGCATTATCCGCTTTAATGAAACACGATCCCCTGATCGTCTTCTGAAACTCTTCCTCCAGGTGGGCTTTGAACCGATCAACCCGCACCAATGGTGATTCGATGATTCCATTATCCTTCACAGTCTCGTCAAAGGCTTTTTGTATAAACGGTGCAAATCGTCGCAGCCGTGCATCTGCTTCCCTGATGTCTTCAAGGGTCAGATTAAAATCTTGAGGTGCTTCAACGGTTTTCCCATACAGTGGATTTTCCCAGAAGACTTCTTTTTCCGTGATATTTCTGTTATAAGCGGCCATTGCTCTGCTAATGTATACTTGGTCTCCAATTCATCCTCTCCCTTCTTTTGACTCTTCTCCCTGTTCAAACTATGACACGAATTCAGAGCTTTCCATCCCATTCATTATAGAATTGTTCAAGATATCTTTCCATGAATTGATGTCTTTTTTCAGCTTGCAGCTTGGCTAATCTGGTATGCATCAAACCTTTTAATTTTAGCAGTTTTTCATAGAAATGATTGATTATAGTATTATCTTCTTTACTGTACTGTTCGAAAGTCAAATTTTCTCTGGCATGCATTTTTGGATCATGGAGCTTGTGGTTTTTACTGCCTCCAAAAACCATCGTACGTGCAATGCCGATTGCGCCCAATGCATCGAGGCGGTCTGCATCCTGAACGATGGCATCTTCAATGCTCTCAACCTCTACAGGGTTGCTTCCTCCCTTGAAAGATACAGCCTGCATAGCATGGATGATTTTATCAATCGTGCCTTGCGCAACACCATGCTCCCTTAGGAAAGTTTTTATGCGTTTCAACTCTCGGCCTTCATCATCTGTCATTTTATAGTCGATCATATCATGGAACAATGCTGCAATCTGGATTGTAAAAAGGTCTCCACCCTCTTTCGACTGCAGCATACATGCATTATTGTAGACGCGCATCACATGCCAGTAATCATGTCCCGTCACATCATCTCCATGAAATTCACCCACCATAGCCTTTGCTTCTTCAATAATCCTCTCGTTATCCATCATCGAGCCTCCATATGTATACATCGTAAACCAGATGCCCCAATTATAGCACTTGAGCTGCTGGTTATAAAAAGCATTAATAAAAGCCTCTATGAATTCATAGAGGCTTTTATAGAATAATACTATTCTGTCTTTTCCGTAAACTCGAGTTCAACCATCGCTTTAACTTCCTTACCTACCATGACGCCGCCTGTTTCCAATTTCTGGTTCCAGCTCAGACCGAACTCTTCACGGTTGATGACGAACTCACTTTGGATACCGTGCACTTCGTTGCCCAAGGGTCCATCGCCTTGCCATTATACTCAAGTTCTATCGTCTTCTCTTTTGTAACACCATTCAGCGTAACATCCCCAGTAACTGAAACGGTATCACCAGATTTACTTATACTTTTGGACTGGAACGTGATCTTCGGATTCTTTTCAGCGTTGAAGAAATCTTCGGACCTTAGGTGTTCATCACGTGAAGTATTTTTAGTATTGATGCTTTCTGTTTGAATTTCAGCATATAGGCTCGCATCCTTAAAAGTTTCCAGATTTTCAGTTTCGATTTCGAAATGGAAGTTCTCGAAGCCTCCCCTTACTTTTGATACCATCATATGCTTAACTTGAAATGCAACTTCTGAATGCGTTTGGTCAGATACATAAACTGTCATTGTCAATTACCTCCATGTAGTAAAAATTATCTTTAATTCGAGATAATATGAATATACTTCATACTCCATATAAATGCAACCCTAAAATATAAAGAAGAGGAAGAACCTCATATTACAACTCCTATTAATTTCAGTGTTGCTAAGTTCTTCCCTATATTCCCCACATCAAACACTTTCAAGAATGGAATTAATGAATGGATGGATTCTGAAGTGTTAGTGTAGCCACAACTTGTTGAGTCTTGAACAGCTTCACTATCAAGAGGATATCGACCCAAATTTTATATGATGATATAAAAAGATCTCCTGTCTTACGGCACAAGCCGTTAAACAAAAGATCTTATAAATGGTGTTGTGAATGTAGGACTTCTCTAGCCCTTTACTGTTGGCTGACAACTTACTTTATCGTCTTGCCAGTACTTCTTTTACTGTTGTTGCAATGTTCTTTGGTTTATTCTTGCTAATCGTAATACCTTCTCCTTTAATTTCAACCATAAAAATAGCGGTCGAATGAAATGTTTCATCCGGCCGCTCGCAGCGCGTACTAAAATCACATTATTTGATTAATCGATTATACCACCGGCCGGGATCGAACCGGCACTCCCGCAATGGGAACTGGATTTTGAGTCCAGCGCGTCTGCCAATTCCGCCACGGTGGCCCAGTATTATTTTAATGGAGCGGAAGATAGGATTTGAACCTATGTCTTGCTTCAGGAAGAAGCATGTTCTGAGCACTGAACTACTTCCGCAAATATTGAATTGTTTTTTGATGCAATATCCCGATCGATACGGAATCAGAATACAAAATGGAGCGGAAGATAGGATTTGAACCTATGTCTTGCTTCAGGAAGAAGCATGTTCTAAGCACTGAACTACTTCCGCTTAGTAAATTATGGAGGCACCAACCGGATTTGAACCGGTGATAGAGGATTTGCAGTCCTCGGCCTTACCACTTGGCTATGGTGCCCTAAAGCTGGGCTGACAGGATTCGAACCTGTGCATGACGGTACCAAAAACCGTTGCCTTACCGCTTGGCGACAGCCCAATAATGGGGCGGCTGATGGGGATCGAACCCACGAATGCCGGAACCACAATCCGGTGTGTTAACCACTTCACCACAACCGCCATGGCAGGGGTAGTAGGAATTGAACCCACATCTAAGGTTTTGGAGACCTTCATTCTACCATTGAACTATACCCCTAAATATATGGAGGGGGCAGATTCGAACTGCCGAACCCGAAGGAGCGGATTTACAGTCCGCCGCGTTTAGCCACTTCGCTACCCCTCCACGCTTATATATATGATGGTGCCGCCCAGAGGAATCGAACCCCCAACCTACTGATTACAAGTCAGTTGCTCTGCCAATTGAGCTAGAGCGGCGCCACAACATAACAAATGGTGGTTCAGGACGGAATCGAACCGCCGACACTGTGAGCTTCAATCACATGCTCTACCGACTGAGCTACTGAACCACTTAAATTTAAAATGGCGGTCCCGACGGGAATCGAACCCGCGATCTCCTGCGTGACAGGCAGGCATGTTAACCGCTACACCACGGGACCACTTAAATAATTGCGGGAGGTGGATTTGAACCACCGACCTCCGGGTTATGAGCCCGACGAGCTACCGAACTGCTCCATCCCGCGATAATAGAATAATAAAAATGGCGGAGGAAGAGGGATTCGAACCCCCGCGGGCGATGAAGCCCCTGTCGGTTTTCAAGACCGATCCCTTCAGCCAGACTTGGGTATTCCTCCGTATGAAACTATGCAATTAAAACATGGTGGACCTTGCAGGACTCGAACCTGCGACCCAACGGTTATGAGCCGTTTGCTCTGACCAACTGAGCTAAAGGTCCAATATAGCGGCGGAGGGGATCGAACCCCCGACCTCACGGGTATGAACCGTACGCTCTAGCCAGCTGAGCTACACCGCCATAATAACATATTAGAATAAATGGTGGAGACTAGCGGGATCGAACCGCTGACCTCCTGCGTGCAAAGCAGGCGCTCTCCCAGCTGAGCTAAGCCCCATATAATCTGTGTAAGTGCGGGTGAAGGGAGTCGAACCCCCACGCCCGAAGGCGCTAGACCCTGATTCTAGTGCGTCTGCCAGTTCCGCCACACCCGCATTTAATAAGAGTCGGGAAGACAGGATTCGAACCTGCGACCCCTTGGTCCCAAACCAAGTGCTCTACCAAGCTGAGCTACTTCCCGTTTTTTTAAAGCGCGCCCGAGAGGATTCGAACCCCTAGCCTCCTGATCCGTAGTCAAGCGCTCTATCCAATTGAGCTACGGGCGCATATGATATTTATACTGGTGCCGAGGACCGGAATCGAACCGGTACGGTAATTACTTACCGCAGGATTTTAAGTCCTGTGCGTCTGCCAGTTCCGCCACCCCGGCGAACTAAACAATGGAGCGGAAGACGGGATTCGAACCCGCGACCCCCACCTTGGCAAGGTGGTGTTCTACCACTGAACTACTTCCGCTGATGATGCGGGTGAAGGGAGTCGAACCCCCACGCCCGAAGGCGCTAGATCCTAAATCTAGTGCGTCTGCCAGTTCCGCCACACCCGCAAGTCATGAGCCATAGAGGATTCGAACCTCTGACCCTCTGATTAAAAGTCAGATGCTCTACCAACTGAGCTAATGGCTCAAGATATTTCAAAAAATGGTGCCGCCCAGAGGAATCGAACCCCCAACCTACTGATTACAAGTCAGTTGCTCTGCCAATTGAGCTAGAGCGGCTTATTAAAATGGTGGAGAATGACGGGTTCGAACCGCCGACCCTCTGCTTGTAAGGCAGATGCTCTCCCAGCTGAGCTAATTCTCCTCAAATCATTTTTCATTCTGCATTTCCAAATACTGCCCGGCGGCGTCCTACTCTCACGGGACGTCAGTCCAACTACCATCGGCGCTGGAGAGCTTAACTGCTGTGTTCGGCATGGGAACAGGTGGAACCTCTCCGCGATTGCCACCGGACAATATGGAATGCTTGAATGCCCCTTGGACATTCAAAACCGGATAGAAGCAATGCGTTGCGTAGAAGACCATACACGGTTTTCTTCATTTGAATAAGTCATCGATCGATTAGTATTCGTCCGCTCAATGTGTCGCCACACTTACACGCCGAACCTATCTACCTCATCATCTCTGAGGGATCTAATGGGGAAATCTCATCTTGAGGGGGGCTTCATGCTTAGATGCTTTCAGCACTTATCCCGACCATACATAGCTACCCAGCGATGCCGTTGGCACGACAACTGGTACACCAGTGGTATGTCCATCCCGGTCCTCTCGTACTAAGGACAGCGCCTCTCAAATTTCCTACGCCCACGACGGATAGGGACCGAACTGTCTCACGACGTTCTGAACCCAGCTCGCGTACCGCTTTAATGGGCGAACAGCCCAACCCTTGGGACCGACTACAGCCCCAGGATGCGATGAGCCGACATCGAGGTGCCAAACCTCCCCGTCGATGTGAACTCTTGGGGGAGATAAGCCTGTTATCCCCGGGGTAGCTTTTATCCGTTGAGCGATGGCCCTTCCATGCGGAACCACCGGATCACTAAGTCCGTCTTTCGACCCTGCTCGACGTGTCTGTCTCGCAGTCAAGCTCCCTTATACCTTTACACTCTATGAATGATTTCCAACCATTCTGAGGGAACCTTTGAGCGCCTCCGTTACTCTTTAGGAGGCGACCGCCCCAGTCAAACTGTCCACCTGACACTGTCTCCACCCGGATTACGGGTGCGGGTTAGAATCTCAACATCACCAGGGTGGTATCCCACCAGTGCCTCCACGTAGACTGGCGTCCACGCATCAACGGCTCCCACCTATCCTGTACAAGTGAGGTCGAGGTTCAATATCAGGCTACAGTAAAGCTCCACGGGGTCTTTCCGTCCTGTCGCGGGTAACCTGCATCTTCACAGGTACTATGATTTCACCGAGCCTCTCGTTGAGACAGTGCCCAAATCGTTACGCCTTTCGTGCGGGTCAGAACTTACCTGACAAGGAATTTCGCTACCTTAGGACCGTTATAGTTACGGCCGCCGTTTACTGGGGCTTCGATTCGCACCTTCGCTTACGCTGAGCGCTCCTCTTAACCTTCCAGCACCGGGCAGGCGTCAGCCCCTATACGTCACCTTTCGGTTTGGCAGAGACCTGTGTTTTTGATAAACAGTCGCTTGGGCCTATTCACTGCGGCTCATTTTCATGAGCACCCCTTCTCCCGAAGTTACGGGGTCATTTTGCCGAGTTCCTTAACGAGAGTTCGCTCGCTCACCTTAGAATTCTCTTCCCAACTACCTGTGTCGGTTTGCGGTACGGGCGGTAATGTATTCACTAGCGGGTTTTCTTGGCAGTGTGAACCCACAGCTTCGCCTACTATTTTCGGCTCCCCATCACATCTCGTCGTTACACAGGGCGGATTTGCCTACCCTGACGACTCGATGCTTGGACGTGCTCTTCCTTCCGCACGCTCTGCTTCTCCTCCTGCGTCACCACATCGCTCAAACACACATCACCGGTACAGGAATTTCTACCTGTTATCCATCGCCTACGCAGTTTCGCCTGGCTTAGGTCCCGACTAACCCAGAGCGGACGAGCCTTCCTCTGGAAACCTTAGTCGTTCGGTGGACGGGATTCTCACCCGTCTTTCGCTACTCACACCGGCATTCTCACTTCCGATCGCTCCACATGTCCTCACGATCATGCTTCGCTGCAATCGGAACGCTCTCCTACCATCAATATAATTGATCCACAGTTTCGGTAATATGTTTAGCCCCGGTACATTTTCGGCGCAGCGTCACTTGACTAGTGAGCTATTACGCACTCTTTAAATGATGGCTGCTTCTAAGCCAACATGCTAGTTGTCTGTGCAACGCCACATCCTTTTCCACTCAACATATATTTTGGGACCTTAACTGGTGGTCTGGGCTGTTTCCCTCTCGACAACGGACCTTATCACCCGCTGTCTGACTCCCGTGCATCACATAGGTGGCATTCGGAGTTTGTCTGAATTCGGTAACCCGGGATGGGCCCCTCGTCCAAACAGTGCTCTACCTCCACGATGCTAACACGAGGCTATACCTAAATATATTTCGGAGAGAACCAGCTATCTCCAGGTTCGATTGGAATTTCTCCGCTACCCACACCTCATCCGGTCACTTTTCAACGTAAGTCGGTTCGGCCCTCCATCCAGTGTTACCTGGACTTCAGCCTGGACATGGGTAGATCACCTGGTTTCGGGTCTGCAACCCCATACTAGACGCCCTATTCAGACTCGCTTTCGCTACGGCTCCACATTCGCTGCTTAACCTCGCATGCAATCACAACTCGCCGGTTCATTCTACAAAAGGCACGCCATCACCCATTAACGGGCTCTGACTACTTGTAAGCACACGGTTTCAGGTTCTATTTCACTCCCCTTCCGGGGTGCTTTTCACCTTTCCCTCACGGTACTGGTTCACTATCGGTCACCAAGAAGTATTTAGCCTTGGGAGATGGTCCTCCCAGTTTCCGACGGAATTTCTCGTGTTCCGCCGTACTCAGGATACACCGCCACAGATCAAAACTTCGCATACGGGACTGTTACCCCCTATGGTGCGACTTTCCAGTCGCTTCTGCTCGCTTCTCTCTGCTTTTTCGGTGTCCTACAACCCCAGTCAAAGACTGGTTTGGGCTCTTCCCGTTTCGCTCGCCGCTACTCAGGGAATCGATTTTTCTTTCTCTTCCTCCGGGTACTAAGATGTTTCAGTTCCCCGGGTCTACCTCTCTCAGGCTATGTATTCACCTGAAAGTCGCACTAATGTGCGGGGTTCCCCCATTCGGAAATCTTTGGTTCAACGCTTACTTACAGCTCCCCAAAGCATATCGGTGTTGGTTCCGTCCTTCATCGGCTCTTGGTGCCAAGGCATCCACCGTGCGCCCTTCATTACTTAATCGCAATGAATTTGTGAGTGTGTCCCAGTCCAGCTGCAGTGTATATCCTCTCGTGATTTTCTGTGCGTCTTGCAGGATCAGGATCCTGCAGCCACCCATCAAAAATCATACGAGGATGAACATCCACTTTCGCTTTCTTGCGACACAACGCGTGTTTTTATGAACTCTTCAGTTCTCGGTTTCTACGCTTGATTTCGGTTAAAATCATTTTTCGCATTGCTTCTATACGGTTTTCAATGTGCAAAGTTTTAAATAAATGGTGGAGACTAGCGGGATCGAACCGCTGACCTCCTGCGTGCAAAGCAGGCGCTCTCCCAGCTGAGCTAAGCCCCGTAAAAAACTGAATGGTGGGCCTAAGTGGACTCGAACCACCGACCTCACGCTTATCAGGCGTGCGCTCTAACCAGCTGAGCTATAGGCCCATTCATTACTTACGGTATATATATGAATGTAACTTCCAATTCAATGAAAAGCTTGAAAACATTCAAAACTGAATACAATATGTCAAACGCCAATTCCGCCGTCCCATAAGGGACGTTCCGTAATATTCCTTAGAAAGGAGGTGATCCAGCCGCACCTTCCGATACGGCTACCTTGTTACGACTTCACCCCAGTCATCGGTCCCACCTTCGACGGCTGCCTCCATAAAGGTTGGCCCACCGGCTTCAGGTGTTACCGACTTCCGTGGTGTGACGGGCGGTGTGTACAAGACCCGGGAACGTATTCACCGTGGCATTCTGATCCACGATTACTAGCGATTCCAGCTTCATGGAGTCGAGTTGCAGACTCCAATCCGAACTGAGAACAGTTTTATGGGATTCGCTTGGCCTCGCGGCGTAGCTGCCCTTTGTAACCTGTCCATTGTAGCACGTGTGTAGCCCAAATCATAAGGGGCATGATGATTTGACGTCATCCCCACCTTCCTCCGGTTTGTCACCGGCAGTCTCACTAGAGTGCCCAACTGAATGCTGGCAACTAATGATAAGGGTTGCGCTCGTTGCGGGACTTAACCCAACATCTCACGACACGAGCTGACGACAACCATGCACCACCTGTCACTCTGCCCGAAGGGAAGCCATGTCTCCATGGCGGTCAGAGGATGTCAAGATTTGGTAAGGTTCTTCGCGTTGCTTCGAATTAAACCACATGCTCCACCGCTTGTGCGGGTCCCGTCAATTCCTTTGAGTTTCAGCCTTGCGGCCGTACTCCCCAGGCGGAGTGCTTAATGCGTTTGCTGCAGCACTAAGGGGCGGAAACCCCCTAACACTTAGCACTCATCGTTTACGGCGTGGACTACCAGGGTATCTAATCCTGTTTGATCCCCACGCTTTCGCACATCAGCGTCAGTTGCAGGCCAGAGAGCCGCCTTCGCCACTGGTGTTCCTCCATATCTCTGCGCATTTCACCGCTACACATGGAATTCCACTCTCCTCTTCTGCACTCAAGTTCGCCAGTTTCCAATGACCCTCCCGGTTGAGCCGGGGGCTTTCACATCAGACTTAACGAACCGCCTACGCGCGCTTTACGCCCAATAATTCCGGATAACGCTTGCCACCTACGTATTACCGCGGCTGCTGGCACGTAGTTAGCCGTGGCTTTCTGGTCAGGTACCGTCACCCGATGGACAGTTACTCCCACCGGCGTTCTTCCCTGACAACAGAGTTTTACGAGCCGAAACCCTTCTTCACTCACGCGGCGTTGCTCCGTCAGACTTGCGTCCATTGCGGAAGATTCCCTACTGCTGCCTCCCGTAGAGTCTGGGCCGTGTCTCAGTCCCAGTGTGGCCGATCACCCTCTCAGGTCGGCTACGCATCGTCGCCTTGGTGGGCCCTTACCCCACCAACTAGCTAATGCGCCGCAGGCCCATCCATCAGTGGCAGTCAAAGACCGCCTTTCAACTCATCCCCCTGCGGGGATCAGGATCATCCGGTATTAGCCACGGTTTCCCGCGGTTATCCCAGTCTGATGGGTAGGTTGCCTACGTGTTACTCACCCGTCCGCCACTCGCAGAACCCGGAGCAAGCTCCGGGGCTGCGCGTTCGACTTGCATGTATTAGGCACGCCGCCAGCGTTCATCCTGAGCCAGGATCAAACTCTCCATAATTGGAGTGCTCTGACTCGTTGCGGTTTTACTTGTCGCCCAAGTTGAATGGTTATACCATCCGGTTTTATTGGAATTAACGTTGACATATTGTCATTCAGTTTTCAATGTTCTCTTTGTTAGTTGTTTCGAACTGACTTTTACAATGTTACATCATATCTTTGAAATAATCAACGGTAAGTTTTACACTTTCGATTATTTTTTTGAAATTAATGTTTTATTGCTTTAGCGCTCTGTTCAGCGCCGTTCAAATCAGCGACTTTTATATCATAGCAATATACGCAATTGGTGTCAACGATTTTCAAAAACTTTTTTAAATCTTTTTTTACTCACAACTTGTTCACCAAATGCTAAATATTAGATTATCATAAAAGGCTCAAGTTGTATATAATGAATTTCAGAGGTGAATAAGTATATGAAAAAACAAGGCAATAAAATCTTAAGGATAAGAGGCTATGCATTGGCCTTGATATTCATAGGTATGATTATCATGTACGCTGGGGTGTTCTTCAGAACCATACCTTGGCTCTTTGGCATATTCCTCTTTGTAGGACTGCTGCCTATACTCTTAAGTTTTGCGATCTACTTCTGGGTCGGTATGATCAGTACACGTGCGCTCACAGTTCAATGTCCGAATTGCGAAAAGCATACGAAGATACTTGGGCATGTGGACTTCTGCCAGCACTGCAAAGAACCGCTCACAGTAGATAAGGAACTTGAAGGCGAGGATTTCAGCCTCGACTACAACGTCCCCCACCGTAGAGAAAAGGCAATTGAAGAGAAAAAGCAAGGCGGAGACATACAAAAAGACGAGCAGGCATAAGCCAGCTCGTCTTTTTGCATTTCATCTATGCTTTCCTACATTCCGGGCAAGTGCCGTATATTTCGAGTCTATGGTGGCTTACATCATAAGATGTGACCGACCCTGCCAAGTGTTCGACCTCTTCGAGCCCCGGATAATGGAAATCGGTGATCTTTCCGCATTCACTGCAGATGATGTGATAATGCGTATCTGTGATGAAATCAAATCTGCTCGAGGAATCTCCGTAAGTAAGTTCTTTGACAAGCCCCGTTTCCTTGAACAACTTCAAATTGTTATATATGGTTGCAACGCTCATATTGGGATATTCATTCGACAGCGCTTTGAAAATATCATCAGCAGTCGGGTGATCTTCAGTTTCAATCATATACTTGAGCACTGATTTTCTTTGAGGCGTTATTCTGACGCCAGTCTCTTTCAGCGCGTTGATCGACTCGGTAAATCGATCATGGGCATCCATCATTTTCATATTGATACCTTCCTTCTATTAACTGACTACTATAATAAGATTATTGTACTCGGTGGGGAAATTGTTTGTCAAATCACGTAGATCAATATCCCCTACTCGGGTCTATTATGTTTTCCATGGCATTAAAGTCATCCATATGTTGGAGGTTGTGCATGAATATTTCAAATCCGCGCTTCAAATACCCTGATGTCTTGGAAGAAGCGTGGGGTGTAATTGTGAGATTGTCGAACGCATAGAATTCATGGTTTTCCGGTAACGGTTCTTCATTGAAGACATCAAGTATCATATGCCTGATCATGCCTTCTTCGAGGACTACCGTTATCGTTTCGTCAGTCATGATGTCGCCACGTCCGATATTGACGAATACCGCAGACTCTTTCATCTCTTTGAAAAAATCCAAATCAAGCATATATTTCGTATCAGGTGTGCTTGGTAGAATATTCACTACGATATCAGCAGTGCCTATTTCGGCATTCAAGTCACTGATTGCATGCACAGCCTGAAATCCTTCCGCCTCATGACCCGTCGTGTTATAGCCTGTCGTCTTCAGGCCGAACGCCTCCAATACGGAAGCAAGATGGCTCCCGATGCTGCCCGTACCCAGAATATGAACAGATTTATCGTATATCTCTTCGGTTTTGGCATTCTTCTCCAATGACGCTGCGCCTGGTCTTCTTTCAATTGATGGAATCCTTTGTAGAAGTCAAGCAGCAGGCCAATCGTATATTCAGTCATTTGGATTTTGTGGATGCCTCTTGCGTTCGTGATATGAACATGTTCCAATTCCTCAAGCGGAAGGTCATCGAGACCAGCACTCATGACCATCATCCACTTTAAATTTTTGAAGGATTCAACATCTTCTGAGGTGAAGTCCGAGCCATAGGTGACGAAAATATCACACCACGCTTTATCTTCCTCAGTCATCTCTTCAGATTTCCGGTAGATATATGTCATATCAGGATGCGCTTCCTCCATGGCTTCGACCATATGTGGTTTCAGGTGCACTGTGGATAGGATATGTTTCATCTACTGCACCCCTTCCATATATGCTTTAAGTTCATCCATATGCGATTTCGCATTGACATCATCCCACCGCTTCAGGATATTGCCTTCCTTATCAACAATGAACGTCGTACGCACAATCCCCATAAATTCCTTGCCGAAGGCCTTCTTCTTTCTGTACACCCCAAGAGTCTCAGACAATTTGAATCCCTCATCGACCAGCAGATCGAAGTTCAAGCTGTTTTTCTCGATGAAATTCTGGTGTTTCCTCTTTGAATCCCCGCTTACACCGTATACTTTGACTCCCAATTCATTCAGGCGCGCCATATTGTCCCTAAGATCACATGCCTGCGTCGTACACCCAGGTGTATTATCTTTTGGATAGAAATAGATGACCGCCTTTTCTCCAAAGTCTTCATTGGTGATGCGCTCGCCATCCTGATTCTCAAGTTCGAACTGAGGAAATTTTTCCATCTGTAGTCCTCCTAAAGGTTTCTTACTCCTGATGATACCTAAATTTCCCTTTACGCTCAATAGATGTTACTTCTTAAATAAGCACCCGGTATATGGTAGAATACTGATTGTAAAAAAAGATGCTAAAGGATGAAGTAATATGTACTCTCACAAGAAATCAGAAGCACTCCGTGCTGAAGCGGAAAATGTAATTTTGGGTGGCGTCAACTCCCCTTCCCGTTCGTACAAAGCTGTGGGCGACAGAGCACCGATCGTTATGGATCGAGGCGAAGGCGCCTACTTCTATGACATTGACGGCAACCGTTACATCGACTACCTCGGCGCCTACGGCCCAATCATTACCGGACATGCCCATCCGAGGATACATGAAGCGATAGCCGAACAGAGCAGCAAAGGAATATTGTATGGTGCCCCGACGACCCTTGAAGTGGACTTCGGTAAAAAGATTAAAGAAGCCATCCCTTCATTAGAGCGTGTACGTTTCGTGAACTCAGGTACAGAAGCTGTCATGACGACGATCCGTATTGCACGGGCATATACAGGACGCAATAAAATACTTAAATTCGAAGGATGCTACCACGGCCACTCCGACCTCGTACTCGTCGCTGCCGGAAGCGGACCGGCGCAGCTTGGCACACCAGACTCTGCCGGAGTGCCTAAAGGGGTTGCAGAGGATGTCATCACCGTACCATTCAACAATCTCGATGACTTCAAGACGGCCATCTCCCATTTCAAGGATGAAATCGCAGCCGTGCTGGTTGAACCTATTGTAGGCAACTTCGGCATCGTCGAACCAGAGGATGGGTTCCTTGAGGCGATAAATGAGATTTCCCATGATAATGGTTCACTCGTCATATATGACGAAGTCATCACTGCTTTCAGGTTCATGTTCGGTGGGGCCCAAAATCTGCTTGATGTCGAGCCGGATCTTACTGCTCTAGGCAAAATCATCGGCGGTGGCACTCCCATTGGAGCGTACGGTGGCCGCAAGGATATAATGGAAAGCGTGGCGCCTCTTGGCCCTGCCTACCAGGCTGGTACCATGGCCGGTAATCCACTGAGTATGGCAGCCGGTTTAGCCTGCCTTGAAATCCTTGAGCAGCCTGGGGTGTACGAGACGCTCGACACCCTCGGCAGAAGACTTGAAGATGGCTTGCTTGACCTGATAGATAAGTATGACATTAAAGCGACGATCAATCGCCTCAAGGGTGCTCTGACCATTTACTTTACAGAAGAGTCGGTGACTGATTACACTATGGCTGAGGCCAGTGACGGTGAAGCATTCGCCAAGTTCTTCAACGGCCTGATAGATCGCGGAATCAATATTGCACCTTCCAAGTATGAAGCGTGGTTCCTGACTACTGAACATACTGAAGCAGATATTGAAGAAACCCTTGCGATTGTAGAGGATGTTTTCAAAAATGACTTTTAGGAGATGCTGCCATGCGGTTTGGCGCTAGAGTCTTCAAGACAGGCATTACCGTTGTTCTAACCTTGATGGTTACGAATTTCTTCAATTTACAACCTTCATTGATTGCTGCAATCGCCGCCGTTTTCGCCCTGCAACCGAACGTCCACAGATCTGTGATGCGGACATGGGACCAATTCCAGGGCAACCTGCTCGGCGCAATCGCCGCAATCATCATGGTGCTCCTGTTCGGCAACAACATCATCGTAATCGGACTTACTGTGATTCTCGTTCTCGCAGTGTTGCTGTTCTTCAACTTACAGAGTGTCTCGGCGCTCGCCGTGGTCACGATGATTGCCATCATGGATGCACCGACTGTCATGGAGTCATCCACTTCCCTCGATTTCCTTGAAGCAGCGGGTACTCGGTTTTCGCTGGTGATGATTGGTGTCCTATCATCACTTCTGGTCAACCTGCTGTTCATACCGCCAAAATACGAGACGAAAATGTACCATAACTGTTTCAATATAACGAGCGATATCTTTAAATGGCTCCGTCTCGAACTCAATGCGGTAAGTGAATATCAAATCGTCAAAAGGGACATCGAATCTCTACGTACGAGAGTCGTTACACTCGAAACGATGTATTTGTGGTACCGCGAGGAAAAAAGTTATCTCAAGCGTAACCGTTTCGCATCCGCCAGACGCAAAATCCTGTTCAGGCATCTCATTTCATCGACCCGCAGAGCTTTTGAACTACTGCGTAAGCTCAACCGTTATGAAAATGACTATAATCATCTGGATGAGGATTTCAGATTTCGGATCAGGCATGAAATGGACCAACTTATGGCCTATCATGAGCAGATATTCATGAAATTCACTGAAAAGATCCGTCCGGAAGCCGAGTTTGAAATATATGACATAGAAGACCGTTCCGAGAACACCATGATGGATGATTTCGTCAAGCTGTATCAGGAAGCACAAACAGAGGATGAGAAAGTCCAGTATGAGAATATTCTAGAATTCATCTCATCACTGCATGAGTATTCCAACTCTCTTGACCGCCTTGACCGACTCACATCCAGCTTCTTCAAATTCCATTCTGATAAAAATAAAATAAACATCCAAGATGAAACCTGGATATATAAAAGCTCAGGTGCTTAAGCACCTGAGCTTTTTCATTTCCATCCGTTGTTGTCCAAGGTTTACCGCGGAATCTGCTGACATGAGGATTTCCTTTAACTATGAAGCGGTAAAGATAATCTGTCGCTTCAGCCTTATTGTCGATACCGATGCGTTTGGTCGCCTCTATCTCCCTGGGCGTCCTACCTTCCCTCAAAGTCAATATGCCGTTGTTCAGTTCCATGCCATTGTGAAGCTCCCGTCTGATGCCGAGGGATTTGGTCAATTTACCCGGACCATCAGTCAATCCTTTCTCGCGCCCCGCCTGTCGATCATCGTCTCGATGCCATGATTCGGTTCTATCCCCGGATCAGGACACCTTCTGGGTGTTCGCGCTCCTTCGTCAGGATATTCATGCAGTGGTGCCCGTGCATGGTGTAGACATAGATATGGCCGAAATCATTGAACATCATTTCATTCTTTTTTGTCATCTTGCCCCCGAATGTATGGGCCGCGCGATCGTTGAGCCCGAGGTAGGCTTCGGTTTCAGTGATGAAACCACTTGTCTCCACCCCATCTATATGAGTGATCACTTCTACACCAAGAAGCTGCTTTGCTGCATTTAATGTATCTTCTCCAAGAAAGCTGATATCAATTACAGCCATTAAACTTCGCCCCTTTTATAGGTTTTGGATGCTGTAGAGATTGTAATAATCCCCCTGCTTTTTCATCAGTTCTGCATGGGAACCTGATTCCCTTATCTGGCCATCCGCCATCACGAATATACGGTCAGCGTGCGTAATCGTTGAAAGTCTGTGTGCAACGATGATCGTCGTTCGATTTTGTGACAGTTCCAGCAATGTATCCTGGATGATACTTTCGCTTTCGAGGTCCAGGGCACTGGTGGCTTCATCAAGGATCAGAATAGGCGGGTTTTTAGGAATACCCTCGCAATGGCAATGCGTTGCTTCTGCCCCCGGATAATTTGACGCCCCGTTCCCCGACTTCGGTATCATAGCCTTCCGGCAGTTCCATAATGAACTCATGGGCGTTCGCCTTTGCTGTTGCTTCCAGCATCTCTTCCTCAGTTGCATCAGGTTTAGCAAGCATTATATTTTCCCGTATGCTGTCGGAGAACAGGATGTTGTCCTGCATGACGAGCCCCACGTTGTTACGTAGGGATTCAATCGTGTAGTCCCTGATGTCGGTGTTGTCGATCGTCACTTTACCGGCGGTCACATCATAGAACCTCGGGATCAGTGTGACCAGGGTGGATTTACCTCCCCCGCTCATACCGACAAACGCCACAGTTTCACCGCTTCCGACATGGAAATTGATATGCTTCAACGTATCCGTATCTTCTCCGTTGTAGTCGAAACCGACATCCCTGAATTCGATGTTGCCATCAGTATGTTCAAGCTGTTTGGCACCTGGACGATCCTTAACATCATATTTTTCATCAAAGAGCTGGAAGACACGGTCCATCGATGCGATGCTCTGCGTCAATGTAGTAGATGACGAAACGAGCCTTCTGAGCGGACCGTACAGACGGTCCAAGTATGCAATGAATGCAGCCAGCGTCCCGACGGTAAGGTTCCCCTGTATGACTTGGTAGGCGCCGTACCCCACTACAAGAAGCGGTCCGATATCCGTGACTGTATTGACAACAGAGAAGCTTCTCGCCGTCCACTTTGCATGGTTTGTGGCCTTGCTCAGAAAGTTGTTGTTGTGCTTATTGAAATGTCCGGCTTCATTCTTTTCAACCGCAAAACTCTTTATTACATTGATTCCCTGTATGCGCTCGTGAAGAAACCCCTGCACTTCAGCTAGCGCCTGGGAACGTTCGCGTGTAAGATTCCTCAGTTTACCGAAGAAATACCACACCCCGAATATATAGAGCGGGAAGATGATTATCGACACCAACGTCAATTCACCATTCATCGAAAACATGATTCCAAGGGCAATCAAAATCGTCACCAGATCGAGCCAGATGTTCATCAACCCTGTCATTATGAAGCTTTTAGTCTGCTCCACATCATTGATGACCCGGGAGATGATTTCCCCAACCTTACTGTTGGAATAGAATTTGGCACTCAACATCTGGAGGTGCCCATACATTTTCTTTCTGATGTCATAGAGGACCTTATTGCTTGTCCACTGGGCAAGGTATTGCCTGAAATATTCTACAGGCGGCCTGACGATGATGAAGATGAATGAAAAGAGCAGAAGGACTTGAATCAGCATATCGATTCTTTCGTCTGTGCCTAAGCCCTCCGGCATGATGATATCATCGATGGTATATTTGATGAGCAGCGGCAACAGAAGCGGAATCCCGAATTTGAGGACGCCAATGAGGATCGTCAATATGATCAGCCATTTATACGGTTTGACAAATTGCATGTAGCGTCTTATCACAGAAAAACTTCCTTTTCCTACATAAAAAACAACCAACTTTTTAAGTTGATTGATTTTTAGTATGATTTAAAATCATTATTGAACCTGCCCTGCCATACTTTTATAAAATCTGGTGCAAACGGGCCTTTCTTCTTTTCGATCCAGTGTTGGAGCACATCGACGTTGTGCCTTAATATCCTATCGATATCTTCCGGATAATTCATCCTGTTCTTGTGCAGACGGTATTCGTCCTCATCAAGCAGATGGTACTTGCCGTCCGGGTACACTTTAATATCCAAATCATAATCGATATATTTCAGTGCCTCTCCATCATAAAGGTAGGGGGATGAAATATTGCAGTAATAGTAGACCCCATCTTCCCTGAACATGCAGATTACATTGAACCAGTATTCTGCATGAAAGTAGACGATCGCAGGTTCCCGAGTCACCCAGGTGCGGCCGTCACTCTCTGTGACGAGCGTCCGGTTATTGCCGCCGATCACTACATGATCGCTTCCCTTTAGGATGGTCGTTTCAGACCATACCCGGTGGATGTTACCGTCATGCTTATAGCTCTGAATCTTTACCTTGCTGCCTTCCTCCGGTATCGATTCCAGAGTCATATTCCACACCACCTTTAAAATTATACTATTGTATTATAACATACGTAGAGTCAGGTATATAGTCATCCGCCCATGGCCTCAAACAAGTGGTATAGCTTCTGCATCGCCCTGCTCATCGGCAGGGTACCGACATCTTCAAGTTTTATGAATTCCGGGTGGATATCGCGTGTATACAGTATATACCCTTCCATGAACCACTTTTTATGGGTGAAGACATGCGAGACGCTTCCTATATGCTCTCCCTTGTGATGAACCTCTATGCCCAAACTCTCCTCGATCGTTTCAAGTGACGTGTCCACATCAAAACGCGGCAATTCATACATACCCTGCAGCAATGTGCCTTCTTGCTTCTGTAGCAGGATCTCATTTTTACCATTCAGGATGAAATATACGTTATAATAGTACTCACTCTTCTTCTTCGCCTTTTTCTTGACCGGCAGTTCTGAAACCCTATTCTCCTGATAGGCTTCGCAATGCTGCCTGACAGGACATATGATGCATTTCGGTGCTCTCGGCGTACATATGGTGGCACCGAGTTCCATCAAGGCCTGGTTGAAGTCACCAGCTTCAAGAGGAATCAATGTCTCAACCCTCTCCTTGACCGTCTTTTGAACGGAAGGTTTGGTCATTTCACGATCATCTGCATCCAGCCGTGACATTACGCGGAGGACATTGCCGTCCACTGCTGCTATGAGATGATTGAACGCAATGCTTTGGACTGCGCCTCCTATATAAGGCCCTACGCCCTTCAGCTTGAAAAACGCTTCGGGATCATCTGGTACGACCGATCCGTAATGTTCTTTCACTTCCTTGACTGCCGCCTGGAAGTTTCTGATTCGATTGTAGTAGCCGAGACCCTCCCAGTCCTTTAGGAGTGCCTCTTCATCAGCTGCAGCCAAGCTGTCTATATCAGGATATTTTGTTATAAATTTCTCAAAGTAGGGTATAGCAGTAATGACTTGCGTCTGTTGCAGCATAACCTCACTTAGCCATATTTTATATGGATCCCGGGTCTTCCTCCACGGGAGCGACCTTTGATTCAAGTGATACCAGGCAAGCAGATTATGGCTGAATTCTGAAGTTTTTAGCATAGATACATTCCTCCAACTTAATTACATTATTCGAATGGGGAGATTTCACATGGATACTTTGACGCATACATTGATGGGCGGTACTATCGTCGGGCTCGCCGCAATCGATCCGACAATAGACCCTCTCTCGGTCGGGTTCGCCTCTGTAATAGTAGGTGCTTCCCTGATACCGGATATAGATACTGTGATGAAGATGAAGAATAATGCGGTATACATCACCCACCATCGTGGCATTACCCACTCCCTCCCCTTCACTTTTTTCATATGGCCTGTCCTCCTGACGGCCTTAAGCGTATTGCTGTTCGATCTGCCTGCGCTCAACATGTACCTCTGGATACAGTTCGCCGTGTTCCTTCATGTTTTCGTTGATATATTCAACTCCTACGGCACACAGGCTCTACGACCCATCACCCATACTTGGATTCAACTGAGCGTCATCAATACAATCGATATCCCGATTATCATCATGCATGTGCTCTTTTTCATATTATGGTATTTTGGAATGTCACCTGTGACGCTGTTCATTGTTCTTTACCTAGTTATGTTCATCTATTATGTCACCCGCTTCTTCATACAGTCATACTTGAAAAAGCAGGTGGAGCATCTGTTGCCGAATGAATACATCAAACGCGTATTCTGTATGCCGACCATCCGCTTCTTTGAATGGCGTATAGTTACTGTAGCACAATCCTCCTATTATGTCGGACGGAGTTTCCGCGGTCAGATACTCTTCTACGACCGCTTCACCAAAAGTCCACCTATCGAAGAGGAACGGTTCAACAGCATCAAACAGGATAAGAATTTCAAAGCTTTCACCTTCTTCTCATCGATCTACACTTACGAAGTGACAGACATTTCGGAAGACATCGTCGAGATACGCTATATTGATTTGAGATACTTGAAGGAGGGGCATTACCCGTTCGTCTGCATCATGCATGTCAACCGTCATACGAACAAGGTTGAACATAGCTACACAGGATGGGTATTTTCAGAAAGCAAGCTCAGAAGAAACTCGCAGAAAACTGATGCTTCAACCAATAAAGCGACCGGTCATTGACCTGGTCGCTTTATTTTGAATTGATACATGTTGATTTTAATTTTACTGTAGTATTCGAACATCCACAGGTACAGGAATATCAATTGCACAATGAACAAGATGTCATGCGGCAACCTATTGATGTTCCAGGGAATCTGCACTGCGTTCGTCTGCAATCCGTTGATGACATAGTAGAACGGATTCAAACTCAACAGGCTTGAAATCCATGGTTCAAGCTGTTCAGGCCTGTAGAGTATGGGAACTGATATCACAAGGACGATGAAGACGAATACATCGACAGTGCGTCGTTTTTTGATTTTAGCTGATAGGTAGAGCATTGTAAAAGGCAGGGTCAACAGCACGCCCAAAATCAGATAATACAGGAGTGTGAAAATGTTGATGAGCCAGTCCTCTATGACAAGTGCGGTAAATGCGCTATAAAGGACTATAAACATCAGAAAGACGAAAGTCTGGAATATGATCGATGGCACTATCCTCATATACATCGGAATGTAGCTCATCTTGACGACTGAGTCCTTGTAGTAGAACGCATTCTCGTTAAGGACCACCATCCCGAACAGCCATACCGCACTCATTATACCGACAAGTGTGTAGAGGTATTCCACAACTGCATTTTTTTCCATGATTGCCATGGCAATCAGTAGAAATCCGAGTCCTCCGGCATATATGAACAATGGGGAGAGTGTATGGGTCGAAAAAATGGAGGTCTGTCTGTATATCTGACGGATGAGATATTTTGTTTTGTGGTTCATGGCAACCCTCCTAGCGGTTGATGTATAACCATGTTTCGTTCGATGCATCCAAGATCATATAACCTTCCGGCAAGCGGAATATCGCATCTTCTTCCGTAACACCGAATTCCTTGTACATCTCTTCGATGTTTTCGGCTGGGAAAGATACCGAGAATACTACGTCATCCTTTATATGATAAGTGATGGGGACGCCGAGGCGCGCATACCTATCTGTCTGCTCGGTAATCGTATCTACTTCATCATTAAGTAGCGACACGCCTCCATTCAGGAACTTTTTATAAAAAAGATAACTCCCCCGAATGTGTCGGCTGTATATGGAAGGAGTTCTACCAAGGTTGTTTCAGGGTAGAGGCTTGCCGGGTTGAAATACAGAATGGATGAGGCGTCCACTTTGACATCCAGTCCATCCTCCACGATTCTATAATCGCCTTCCTTATCGCTCGATATTTCCAGTAGATACATGTAGGGGATGGACTCCCCTTCAAGTTCCAAATCCGGATCGGTATTGATGCCGTAGGCGAACCGCTCTGACTCTTCATCCTCTGGCAATGCAACGGGCTCTTCAGTTGCAGCCCGACTGTCTGTAAATGAAATATCCATGAAAATGATTATGCTGGACATGAACATGACGAAGAGCAGGACCACGGAGATGATGATTTTCTGCACGTTGAACTGGTCGATCAGACCGCTCTGGTTCCGGCTCATCCTCTTGAAGCCGTGTTCATACCGCCCATAATCCTCAATATTGCGTTTCCACTCTATATCAAACTGGGCTTCTTCATCCATATTCTTTATCTGGCTCTTCTTCTTCTCATAAGCACCATATTCAAGGACACCTTCGCGCACACTGCCGTCATACCTGATCTGGCCATAGCTGAGCCATAGGAAATAGTTCGCAAGCGTCTGAATCGGTTCAATGTCACTCTCAAGTAGCAGCACACCTTTTTCGGCCGCTTCAAGGGCATTGATCGTCTCTTTGAACACTTCTTTATCTTGCTTATCTAGATGGTGGTACATATTGCAGTAGATTACAATGTCGGTGTTGGCCTGCTTTGAGATTTCAAGAAGCACAAGCGCCAGTTCCCGCCTTGGGAGATCGTTCATTGCAGTATATTGATGCTTCCTGAAGAGTGGGAGTTCCAAAAGGCTTTCCTGTGCGTGTCGGACGTCTTCTACATCCATGAACTCCTCAAGCAGCTCCCGCGTGAAGATCTCCAAAGGATGTGGATTATCCACATGATCCAGCACATCGAGGCTCAGCATTGAGCTTGCGGTTTTGACCTTGCCCTTTTTCAGGTCAAGTGTACCATTGACCACTTCCTTCAGATAATGGAGTGTCCTGTAGTCGGACAGTATCCCCAAAACCTCTCCTTTATACAGATGGAAGGTGACATCCTTCAAGATGAGGCCTTCAGATCTGCCAAGCATGCGGTCTATGAACTTTGATGCTTCCTTGGCATATGTAAGCTCAAGGGCCCTGAGCAGAATGATGTTTTCCATCAGATCATCCTTTCTTCGGCAATTGCAGCATACTTACCGGAATACCCGTCTCTTTTTCATCGCCTCCGATAAAGAATCCCCATGCGAAGATTCCCTTGATGTACTCCACTTTAAAGTAATGGTCCTCATTACTGATGATTTTGTATATCTTCCCATTTTCTATCAAGGATAGGTCGACGAAATAGCTCTCTGCTATAAGGACTTGCCGCTCGTTGACGCGGTATTCATTTTCAATCCCCATCATTTCCGCTTTCCTCATCGCTTCACGCTTTTCCGCGATATAGGTCTCCAGTTCACGTCTCGTCATTGTGTTCAAAGGTTTCATCATCCAGCCCTCCCAACTTTTCCTGAATCGAATCATATGTGTAGCCTTTTCTCATCATTGCCTGTATAAGCTTCTGCTTCAGGGCGTATCCTGTCTCTTTCTTTTGATAACGCCTCAGGTATTTTTCAAAGTCCCGATTAAAATGTACATCTTCATCGTAGTCATCATCGAAATCGATCATGGCCAGATGCTCGCCGGTATAGCCCTTCTGATACAGTTTTTCGGTGAGTTTCATCTTAAATTGCTGATAGGACCCCTTATGCCGCTTCAACTGTTTATCCTTCAGCCTATTCATCCGCTCCGGATCGATCTGCTCACTGAACTTTTCGACATTCTCACGGATGATGTCCGGGTGGACTTTATGTTTCTTCAATTCACGTTCCAGAGCATATGGTCCTTTATCAGTGGTGGCAAGCATTGTATTCTTCAAGGCTTCTGCATAATGGGCATCGTTTAAGTATCCTTCTTCTTCAAGCCGTTTGATGGTCTCATCGATCATGACAGGTGCATAGTCTTCGGCCAGATACCTTCTCATTTCATGGATTGTCCTCAATTTATAGCTGATGTATCCAAGGGCCCGGACATAGGCTGCATCGAACTGGATGGCGGACAATACTTCGTTATACTCTTCCTCGTCAAGCATCCGCTCGGGTATGAGCCGATACTTCACTACCGACTCCTCATGCGCCTTAAAGGAAGAGCCATCATCCATCTGTATATCATACATCCCTTTCTTGCCGCGGGCCACTTTTTTTATCTGCATCTAATCCCTCCTAACCGAGAAGATCTGTTGCAAAGAATTCCCGTAGCGCCTTTGAACGATCGCGTCTTCTGCGTCTATGTTCAGCACGTTCTTCCCCTGTTTCATCCAGCCACTTCAACCGCTCGTTATCTGCGATGAGGTCTGGAACATTGATGGACGAACCCGTCTCGTCCAAGGCGACGAAAGTGAGGAAGCTGAATGCTGCAAGCTTCCTCTCCGTACCATTCTCAAGCGTGTCCTTCGATACTTTGACAAGTATCTCCATGGAAGATTTCCCGGTATGGGTAACCATTGCCTCCAGCATCACGACATCCCCCAGATTGATGGGTTCCAGAAAATCGACCGAATCTATTGAAGCGGTCACCACTTTCGATCTCGAGTGCCGTCTTGCTGCAATCGCCGCCACATCATCTATGTATTCCATAAGCCTTCCTCCGTAGAGCGTCTGATGATTGTTCGTGTCCGGCGGCATTACATTCGAAGTCATTACTGTATAGGATTCCGACATTTTTCTTTCCATTATGATTCCCTCCATCCCAAATACTACTACAATAGCATATCCCCTACATTAAAAAAGAAGGGATACAATCATCCCTTCCCGTTCTTATAATGCTGAACCTAAAGATCTCTTTCCAAAGCTTCTTCCGGTGTATCAATCACAAGTCCATCTTTAGCGGTAAGTGCTTTTGACAGGAAGTGATAAAGGGTCGCAGCAAATCCGAATATGGCGAACATAAAAGCCATAGTTATTAGGAACATCATTCCAAAGCTCATGTGAATCCTCCTCTAATACTTATCCTATTATTTATATTCTACCATATTTTTTCTTCTTTGCATCTACAATTTTAGAAGGCCCAGTTCCCTTTTTCAAATACTTTTTCTTCCTTGCCGTCCTCAGTGATACCGTAGATGTTGAGTTCGTCAGAACCTATCATGAAGTCGACGTGGCTGATCGAATCGTTCAGCCCAGCAGCCTCAAGCTCCTCCCGGGACATGTTCTTGCCGCCTTCGATGCAGAAGGCATAAGCGCTTCCCAGGGCGATATGGCATGACGCATTTTCATCGAAGAGAGTATTATAGAACAGACGTCCCGTGTTTGATATCGGCGAGTCGTCCGGTACCAGCGCCACTTCTCCGAGGTACCTCGAACCTTCGTCGGTATCAAGCAGATTTTTCAGGACTTCATATCCTTTACCTGCTTCGAAATCAACGACTTTACCATCTTTGAAGGTCAGCTTGAAGTCGTCTATCAGATTTCCGCCATAACTGAGCGGCAGTGTATTGGATACATATCCATCCACACGCGTTTTCTCAGGTACGCTGAACACTTCCTCGGTCGGCATATTGGCCATGAAGGTTTCGCCGTCTTCATTTTCACTCGAGGCGCCAGCCCACAAGTGCCCTTTCGGTAGGCCGATCGTCAAGTCGGTGCCGGGTGCTTCGTACCGGAGTGCATTATATTTTTTATTGTTGAGGTAGTCGACTTTCTCGTGCAGGAGTGCGTCATGCTGCTGCCATGCTGCGACAGGGTCGTCCTGATCTGCGCGTACAGTGTAGAGGATCAGGTCAAGCAACGCTTCTACCGCATCATCGTCACTTTCATCCGGGAATACAAGCTTTGCCCAGTCACGTGATGGATACCCAGCGACGCACCAGCTGTGGTAATCGGATTGGATGCGGTTTGAAAAGTCCTTAAATGCTTTACCTGAAGCAATCTGCATCGCTTTCAACTTCTCTGGATCTATATCTTTCAAAAGTTCCGGCGAAGAAGATGTGATGCTCAGGAAGCCTGCTTTTTCATCAGAGTAATGCATACGCTCATCAATCATCCACTGGTGGATGGTTGCAAGCTCTTCTTTCTCCTGGTGTTTGGCATGGAGTTTGGTAAGTGCGTCGTCCGTCAGGCTTACTTTGACTTCTTTCGCCCCTTTTTCATATGCTTTCTCGGTAACCAGGCGAATCAACGGCAAAGCGTCTTGTGCAGACCTTATGAACACTCGCCCATCTTCTTGGACATTCAGGCCTACATCGACAAGCAGATCGGCATACTTTTCAAGCTTTGAAATTTTTTCGGTCATTGAAGTTTCTCCTTTATTTCCTGAGTTTTGATAATTCTTCGATTATGGCTGTCTGTTCGATGGCTGTAATCTGATTTCTTGATGTCACCATTTCGTGAATCTCATTGAGCTGTTCGACATTATCATCACTGAAATCTTCTGCATTGAACACCCCTTTGTTCACCACATTCAGTGAACTTTCTATATCCTTCAACATTTTTTCCTTATCCATTGGTCATTCCCCCATCTCATAGATTCAATTCATTACAATAATAACAAAGTTGAATTAATAATAAAATTTTTATTCAACTAAGGGATGAATAAAGTTTGAAGGTTGTTTAAAATGGATATAAGCAACTATAAATCAACCAAAAGGAGAATTTACATGAAGAATAAGATGTTGCCAGCAATACTGATCGGTGCTGCCGTAGGTGCAGGACTCAGCCTTATCGACAAGAACACGAGGAACTCGGTAATGAGTAGCACAAAAGATCTCAAATATTATGCCCAAAACCCAGAAGAGGCAAAGCAGAAGATGAACTCCGGCTCCGGCCAATCTTCTAAAATCGATTCACTTAAGGACGAAGTGATGTTCTGGAAGGAGACTGTCGAAGAGATTCGTCGCAACAACCCTGAACTCGAGGAGTCCTTGAAGGATGCCAAAGATACATTCATGAAAAAACGTGATCAGAAGAAGTTGAATTAAAAACGTTGGGCTGACGCCAGTCGGCCCTTTTATTTTAAAAGATAAGGAGTTGAGCATGTGTCTAAACAATCCAATTCTGATTATCTGAATCAAGCGAAACAAGAAGAGAAAGAACAGATAGTAGATAAAAACAAGCATTCCGAAGGTGAGACTTTTGTCGAAGAAGTCGAATTCAAATCAAAATTAAGCAAGAAGCCGGATGAACGCCTATACGTCTCTAAAATCAATAAGCCGGCCAAATACAAGGAAGACGGGAATTTCTTCCAAAACCTGCTGTTTCAATTTTCAAAAGACAATACATCCGGTATGGGGCGCAGCTCGCCTACTACTTCCTGTTGGCGATCTTCCCTTTACTGATCTTCCTGTTGACCCTGGTTCCATTATTCCAGATAGATCAGGAAATGATCACGCAGTTCATCCGGGATTACGCACCGGCAGACATCTCAAGCATGTTGGAGGGCATCATTTCCGATGTCATGGAAAACTCCAATGGTGGTTTGCTCTCAGTCGGTCTGATTGTGACGTTATGGTCAGCCTCTAACGGCATGACTGCCCTGATGAATGCCTTCAACGTCGCGTATGATGTGGAAGATAACAGAAACTTCTTTATCGCCAAATCATTGTCGATCGTCTTTACAATCATTCTTGCGATTTCCGTCCTTCTTACATTCGTATTGATTGTATTCGGCGAGCAGATCGGTAATCTGATGTTCGGCATCATAGGACTGGATGATCAGTTCCAGACCATATGGAGCCTTGTCAGAAGCTTGCTGCCTGTTCTCTTGGTATTCATCGTGTTCGTCGTCATCTACACGACAGCGCCGAATATCAAGCTGCAGATTAAAGCGGTCATTCCAGGCGCAATCTTTACAACCATCGCATTCCTAGTGGCGTCATGGGGATTCAGTTTCTACATCTCCAACTTCGGTAACTATTCTGCCACTTACGGCAGTATCGCTGGTGTAATCGTGCTGATATTATGGCTATACATCACGGGGGTCATCATCATCCTTGGGGCCCAAATCAATGCCATACTGCATAAACGTTCAATGAAAAAGAAACGACAAAAGGAGAATGCGAACAATGAGTCTACTGTATGATCTACTCGACTTCAACAAAGAATTTATAGACAATAAAGAATATAAAGAGTATCTCACAGACAAAACCCCGCAGAAGAAGCTTGTACTCATATCATGTATGGATACGCGCCTGACGGAGCTGTCGACGAAAGCATTGGGATTGAAGAATGGTGACATCAAGCATATCCAGAATGCCGGTGCCGTCATCTCCCATTCCTATGGCAGTACCATGCGGAGCATACTTGTGGCAGTCTATATGCTCGGCGCGGAAGAAGTGATGGTCATGGGCCATCATGATTGCGGATTCGGCTCATTGGAACCGGAACCTATGATTGCAAATATGAAGGCACGTGGCATTCAGACAATACATTCGACATACTCGAGCACTCGGGTATAGATATCAAAAACTGGCTCAAAGGTTTCGACAGCGTAGAAGAAAGCATCACTGAAAGCATTGAAAAGATCAAGAGCCACCCCCTTATGCCTGCTGACGTGCCGGTCCATGGCACAGTAATCAGCCCGGATAACGGCAAGGTAGACCTTGTGCACGATGGCTATCAATGAAAAAAGGACCGTATTGGATAATTGAGCCGACCCCGAAAGTTAGACCTAAAATCTAACTTTCGGGGGTTACTTTTATGGCCAAATACAATTTCGAGTTGAAAATGAGAGTGGTGAATGATTACCTGACGGGCAGATACAGCCTGGCGGATATGAGCAGAAAATACAATATCCCGGATCCTAAAACAGTCCTGAAATGGGTCAATGCCTACACCCACCAGGGGAGGCTGGACTATACAGATCCCGCAAGCGCACGCATTACCCTGTTCAATTTAAAATGAATGCGGTAGAGTTGTACCTGAATACGGAGATGTTCTACGCCGATGTTGCCGCCCGACTGGAGATGAACAATCCGGCATTGATTGCCGGATGGGTCGGGCGGTACCGGGAGGCGGGTGTATCGGGACTCTCCATACGGAGGGGGCGGCGATCGCAAATGTCTGATGAACAAAAGCAGCCACGGGAGGGACAGCCGGAGGATGACCGGATCCGGGCACTCGAGGACAAGGTGAAACGACTGGAGATAGAGAACGATTTTTTAAAGGAACTGCGGAGGTTGCGGGAACAGAAAAGCCGGCGACAAACGAAGAGATCTCACGACTCATCCACGACCTCCGGGAAACATACAGACTGAAGGATATTCTTTCAGCCACCGGCTTTCCCAAGGCGACCTACATGTACTGGCAGAAGCGTTTCGACCGTCCGGATCCGGATGCCGAACTCAAGCCAGCACTCACCACACTGCGGGAGACGCACAAGGATTATGGCTACCGCCGGATGACAGCGGCACTCAGGAAAGCAGGCCATGGCATCAATAAGAAGAAGGTGCAGCGGCTGATGGCCGACATGCACCTGCAGGTCGAGAGCTACACCCGGCGGACACGCAAGTACAATTCATACAGGGGCACTGTCGGAAAGACCGCTCCGAATCGGATCAACCGCCGATTTGACACACCAATTGCACATCAGAAAATCACCACCGACACCTCTGAATTCAAATACTATGAACGGGATGCTTCCGACAGGCTGGTGGAGCAGAAATTGTATCTGGATCCCTTCATGGATCTGTATAATCGTGAAACCATCAGTTTCAACATCTCAAGGCGGCCGAGTGCTGCAGGTATCCTGTCTGCATTGGCGACTGCCATCGAAGCATCCACAGACTGTCCCTACCGGCAGACCTTCCACTCCGACCAGGGATGGGCCTACCAGATGCAGGCGTATCGGGGGACACTTGAAGCCCAGGGCATATTTCAGAGCATGTCCCGGAAGGGAAACTGCCTGGATAATGCACCGATGGAAAACTTCTTCAGTATCATCAAGCAGGAAATCTACCATGGCAACACCTACCATAGTTTTGAGTCATTGAAACGGGCAATCATCCACTTCATCACATACTACAATACAAAACGGATCAAAGAGAAGCTGGGCTGGCTGAGCCCGATACAGTACCGGGAGCAGCAGGAGCACCAGTTGAAAAGTGCATAAAAAAATAGAGCAGATTTCTCTGCTCTAAAAGTCTAACTTTCTGGGTCACTACAAATCTCCAATACGGTCCTTTTCATTACATAAACACAATATTTTAGTGTAGCCTATTCTTCGATCAACGTCAGAAGTTTTGGCCCTTCTTTAGTGACGACGATAGTGTGTTCCTTTTGGGCCACATAACTTCCATCTTTCGTTTCAAATGCCCAATCATCCTTCCCTTCCGAGACGAATGATGCCTTCGAAGATATGAATGGCTCGACTGCAATGACCATACCTTCCGTCAACAGTTCACTGTTGCCCGGTTCATAGTAGTTCATGATGTGTTTTGGTGCATCGTGCAGGCTTCTACCTACTCCGTGCCCAGTCAGGTTTTTGATGACTGACATGCCATTCTGTCTTGCTACTTTGTGTACCGCCCTGCCGATCTGACTGACTTTCGTGCCGGGTTTGATTTTCTTCAAAGCTTCTTCAAAAGCCATCTCACAGACATCCACTACCTTCTGTTTAAGTGGATCGTCCGACTCGCCTGCTACAAAAGAGATGCCAGTATCTGCAAAATAACCATTCTTCTTTGCCGAAACGTCGATGTTGACGATGTCCCCTTCATTTATGATGCGCTTACCCGGTATGCCGTGCGCCACTTCTTCATTGATGCTGATGCATGTATGGCCGGGGAAATCGTATTCGCTGATCGGCGCGCTTTCTGCACCCATTTCCTTAAGGAGTTCGCCGCCCTTGTCGTCAATCTCCTTCGTTGTCATGCCCGGTGCTGTATAGTCCACAAGCTGCTTCAGCACAGTGCCGCAAATACGGCCTATCTCCTCAAGATGCTGCATTTCTTCTTCTGTTTTAATGATCATTTATCAACCCTACTTACTTTAAAAATATTGTATCCACCAATTATTATAACAAACTCTTCATGCTATACTAGAATTGAAAGACTTAAAATTTTAGAAGGAAGCATGAATATGAGATTTGATATAAGAAAAATAATCGGTCCCCGTATCATCAAGACTGGCCTGTCGACATTTTTGACAGCGCTCATCTGTCTCTGGGTGGGCTGCCCCCCATATTTGCCGTAATCACTGCCATAGTGACAATAGAACCGACGGCGTATGCTTCATTAAAAAAAGCATATGTCAGATTTCCGGCATCCATCATCGGCGCTTTTATCGCCGTAGCTTCACTCTATGTGCTTGGGGATGGTGCATTCACCTACTCAATAGCAGCCACACTCACCATATTCATCACATACCACCTCAATCTACAGGCCGGGGTGCTTGTAGCTGCAATCACTGCTGTGGCGATGGTGCCTTCAGTTGGTGATGCCTACGTTTATAACTTCACTTCGAGGCTCGCTACAACGACTATAGGATTGGCAACAAGTACACTCATCAACTTTCTGGTACTTCCTCCAAAATATGGTGAGCAGATCGAGGCGCTTTCCGCCACCTCAACGAAAGAAATCCATAAACTTCTTATCCATCGGCTTGGGGAACTCATCGAAGGAAAATATGAATCCGATAAGAGTGAGCGTGCCTATGCTAAAATTCAAAGCTCCATCCTCAACTCAGAAAAGCTTCTGAAGTATCAGCAAGATGAATACCGCTACCATAAATCCAATCGTGAAGAGATGCGGCTGTTGAACAGCCTGGAGCGTGAACTCCAGTTCAAGAAGCTATACTTCACCCATCTCGGCAACTTGATCTACCTACCCGACAAATTATCCATGGATTTCACACCAGAAGAAAAAAGGGCCATACAGGAAATTACCGCCTATCTCCATCTGGACCTCAGCTCCCTATCGATGACCAATCCTGCAATCCGCTTCCTCAGGAAGGATATCCGAAAACTGGATGATGAAGAGGATTCTTTTAAGATCCATATACTATATGAAATCATCGTCATCTATCAGATGATTGTACAACATCAAAAGGTTGGTCCCAATCCTCGGAAAGTCCAGACCGGGAGCAGGGAGAAAGACTAGAGGAGATCATATATCGTCAGATTGCGGTATGTACGGTCGGATAAGTGTGAAACTGTCACCCCGATGAGCCTTATGGCTTCATCGGGGATTTCAATTCGTGGTAGAGATTGTAGGCGTAATGGTAAAGTTCTTCTTCAGTGAAGACTGGATTCGTCGTCATCATCTGTCTCGTATGGGTGGCATAGTCCGCCGTCTTCATCTTGACGGTGACCACCCCTCCGGCATACTGCTGAAGCTCGAGCCGGCTGCTTACCTGACTGCATAATGAACCGATCACTTTGAGGATCTCATCATCATCATTTATATCGTAGTTGAAGGTCGTCTCCTTACCGATGGACTTCCGTATCCGCTCGATCTTCAGTTCCGACGTACCGATGCCCCGCGCCTTCTGATGGAGGCTAATGCCTTTTTTCCCGAACTGATTGACGAGATCGGCCTCACTCCATTCATGGAGTTCTTTGCCGTTTCGTATTCCCAGCTCATGCATTTTTGCTTCAGTCACCCGGCCCACTCCCGGAAATTCGCCGATATCCATATTGAACAATACTTCCTGTACATTATCGTAATGGATGACGGTCGTCCCGGCCGGCTTGTTCATACCTGATGCAATCTTCGCGAGATACTTGTTGTAGGATATGCCGCTTGATGACGTCAGTCTGGTCTTTCGAATATCTTCCGTTGGATTTCAAGTGCTATTGCACGCGCCGGCCGTTGCCGGCCTACGAGGTGTGTAATATCAGATAAGCCTCATCCAATGAAAGTGGCTCCACAACTTCGGTATATTCGAGAAATATATCCATGATCATTTTAGATACAGCTTTGTAATGATCGAATCTCGGCCGCACATAGATGCCATCCGGACACAGTTTATATGCTTGTTTAGTCGGCATCGCGGAATGCACACCGAACTTCCTCGCCTCATAGCTCGCAGTCGCGACCACACCACGGCTCACCGATTTACCACCGACAATAATCGGCTTTCCCGGTATGCCGGGTTATCCCTTTGCTCCACCTGTGCATAGAAGGCATCCATATCGATGTGAATGATTCTTCTCTCCATGACATCCACCCATCCAGAAATATTTAAGCCAGTATAACATAAAACGAACAGATGTTCCTAGTTCCTGCCCCCGGATGACTTCTATACATCGTCATACCGACCTCGGTATCTTCAACAAACTTCATATGATTTTTGCGCATGAGTAGATACACGTAGTAGAAATCACCTGCACATGCTCCGGTGTGGAGGGCAAGAAGGTATTTGAAGGCACCGTGTGAAGTGGTCATCATCAGAATCAGCATCAATGTGGTAATGATGATGAAGGGCATCAGGATGATTATGATGAACCGTCCCTTGCTGAAGATCTCCCCTGGTGCCGCAGCATAGAACATCCCGGACTTATAGCCGAAACGCACTCGGCCGGATGGTGCAAATATCTTGAAGAACAGACCATGGATGGCTTCGTGGAAAGTGATGATGGCAAAAAGAAGTGCCATGACAAAAAATACAGCTCCGAACACACCAAGCTGGTCAAAGCCGGCTAAAGCGGAACTCCCTCCACCGGCTGCGAATAGCTCCAGGAGATAAAATACCGCAAACGACAGAATCGTAATCGAGATGGTCATTATATTCAGTACCTTAAGCACCGAGTGATCTTTAAACACATCCAATACATATTTATCTTCCATTGTAGACCTCCTTTCAGATGCACTGTATCATAATACAATCAAATAATGTTAGACTACTATAAAGCATTAGAGACAGGAGTGTATAGAGTGATAGATTTCACCATCATAGGCGGCGGTATCGCCGGCGCCTCCACCGCATACCATCTTGCGAAGAAAGGGTATGCCGTCAGATTGTACGACCGTAACGATACCGGCAAGGCTACAGAGGCCTCTGCCGGCATCATCTGTCCCTGGGTCAGCCAGAGAAGGAACAAAAAATGGTACGCCCTGGTAAGAGAGAGCGCAAAATACTATCCGGAGTTCATCGAAGCACTTAAAGCCGAAACTGGCCTCGACAGTGGTTATAGGCGGGAGGGGTCAATCAGCCTATTCAAGGACGACCATGTACAGGAACTTGCCTTCAAGCGTATTTCGGCCAAACAGGCAGATGCGCCTGAAATGGGGACGGTCCGGAAAGTCTCAAGGGAAGAAGTCGCACAGATGCATCCAGATTTGACCGCCCTCTATCCGGGGGTCCTGGTTGAAGGCGGCGGCCAGGTCAAGGGGTCTGAACTATTGAAAGCCTTGAAAGCCGGCTTCCTTAAATATGGCGGGGAATGGATTAATGCGGATTTTGACCCCTCCCATGCATCAGGCACCCTCATCTATGCAACTGGTGCCTGGGCATTGAACAGCAGCACGAACCCCATATACGCCACCAGCGCTCTGAAGTACTGCATTTCCGCCTCAAGGATTCGAGCAACAAACAGCCTCGTCCTGTCGTCATGGCACTCGGTCCGATCTATATCGTCGAAATGGGAATCAATCAATATGCGATTGGTACCACCCATGAAGACACTGATAGTTTTTCTGCGGAACCATCAGAAGAAAATCATCGATATCTAAGGGATCTCGCTGAGCGATACTTCCCCGAGTCCACTATAGAAGACATCAAGATGATGGTCGGTCTAAAGCCATATGCGCGTGACTTCCTCCCTTTCATCGGTGCCGTAGATGATAGGACGATAGTGATAAACGGCATGGGCGCAACAGGTCTTACCGCAAGCCCCCTTGTCGGCCGTGAAGTGGCGAATCACCTCACAGGGCAAGACACAGTGCTTGATCTGAACGATTTTTCATACCTATAGGGCTTCACCTGTCCTATAGGTCACTCAGATCGCCTCATATATAATACGAAGGAAGGTGTTGCATTGAATATCCTGCGGAATCCAGGTGTATTGAACAGTTTCTTTTACATATATGGGTCCTTATTCCTTCTGTTCCTGCTTCAATTCTTTACAGGAAGCGAGTTCCTCTCATATACTACGACTGTCTACACGATTGTGGTACTGCTCATCTCATGGGTTTTCGGTTCCAGGCTGTTTAAGATCATCGGCATTCTGTTCATCACTGCCGGTATAGTGCTTTCGTTATCAGCAGGCAACAGCATTGCAGCTGTTGCCTCCCATATCACGGACAACCTGCCCTTATTGTTCTTCTTCAGCATCCTGCCATGGATCGGCACTGTCGTTAAAGTCGGGGGTATGGATTCGAGCATCACGGACATGATCCAGGACAAGGCAGACAGGGTTGAAAAGATCTATGGCAAAAGTATGTTCACTTCATACTTCCTGGCCATCTTCCTCAACATCTCAGCACTCTACATCATCCAAAATGTCTTATGGCGCCTGTTCGAGAATGAAGATGATTCACTCAGGAATACATTCATCATCAAGTCTACATTGCGCGCCTTCGCCCTGGCTGTAATCTGGAGCCCCCTTGAAGTGATTGTAGGCCTCACTGTCGACTCGACAGGCACTTCCTACTTTACACTTTTGCCATGGCTCATCACCGTCTCCCTGCTCGTAGGCCTGATTGAAATGTTCATTGCCACAAAAGAATTTCAAGGCATGACACTTGACGTCCAGTCCCCGGAAATCGACAGCGGGCGACTTATCAGGACACTCTTAAAGATGCTCTTATTGCTCGTCAGCTTCCTCGGGGCAGTGATGATCCTCAACACTTGGGCCGCCCTCGACTTCATCATGACCATTGCTCTAATCATACTGCCGTTCTCCGTTACGGCCGCGTTCATCATGCGCCGGTTCAAGCTGTTCCTGAAAACGGGGTGGTTGACTTGGAAGGAGCATAATAATCATCTTCAAAATTTTGCCATCCTATTTTTGTCGCTAGGCATATTCGCAGGCGGTTTCAACAGCAGTGCCGCCCCCTCCATGATGCAACAGGTCTTCGGCTACGTCGATCACCTGCTTGTTCTGATCCTTGTGCTCATCATGATCGTCATCTATGGCCTTGCGATGGTCGGCGTCCACCCAGTGGCGACACTTGCCATTTTAGCAGAGGTACTGGTGCCGGTGTTGACGCCTGAAAATGCATTGAGCATCTCTTTGGTCATGATCGTCTGCGGCATGGGCATATCCCCTGCTGCGCCTTATGGGATCAATGCCACCATGACCGCACAGAGCATGGGGCTCAACCCCTATAAGATCACTAGAATGAACATTGGATTCTCCATCAGGATGGCATCAATCGGCATTCTGATAGCGATGCTCGCACTCATCTTCTGACCCCCTTCACAGTAATGCCGTAACTAAAGAAAGCCCGGACACCTCTTGATGGGATAAGAGGAGGTCCGGGCTTTTCAATTAGGCTCGCACCTAGATCATATAGTAGAACAGCCATGTGAATATGAACAGCAGTATATATCCGAATACCAGCAAGTTCAAAAGGCCGGCGAAACCAAGCGCAAGACGCTGTGCCTGACTATATCCTTTGATGTAACCTAATATTTTGTAGCCGATGAGCATCAGGAGTGGAATGACGAATAGATATGAGAATATGAGAATGAAGCGAGGATTTCCGCCGCCGACATCAAAAAGGGTAAACAAGACCACACTTATAAGGAACAATGCAGTGACTACCGCAAAATATCCCCGGACGCCGATCTTTGTCTGCCTTTCTTCTTTTCGGGTCATAAGATAGACCGCCAATAAGATGATTCCTATGTAGAGTGCACAAATAAGATAAACAGAGTATTCTCCTCCATTTGATGGGTTTTATCAATGTATTATACCATTCATGACATGAAAAAGGGATGGGAGACGAGCTCCCATCCCTTTTGAGTTATTACTTGGTGGTGGCATTAATCTTGACGTCTATACCATTTTGAGCCATTTTGGAGTACGGGCAGAGTTTGTGCGCATCCTCTACATACCTGTCTGCATCACTTTGTTCTACCCCTTCAAATTCCACCTCGATTTCAGCTCCAAGTTTGAAGCCTCCATCCGTCTCGTCCTTCAAGAGTTTTGCTGTTGCCTTGACCGCACGCTTGACGTCATCCGCCTTCGCTTTTTTTAAGACACCGTCGAGCGCACTGTTGAAGCATGCACTATATGCTGCTGCAAATAGCTGCTCGGGGTTCGTTTCTTTCGTGTCTTCCCCGACATCTGCTTCGGCTGCTTGACATTCATCGAAAATGATTTATCTTCGCTATGGACCTCGCCGTCGCGGCCACCCGTGTTGATCATCGTAACTTGATACAATGGTTCCATTAAAAGCTCAACTCCTTTTTAGTCTATACTTGGTATATTGACGTTTCCAGGGAGCATTAAACATGACGGCCTGACTCAGTCACACGCATACCCGTCTCGATCGCCATCCATTTTAAGGCTATACGCAGGATGTCCCTCCTTCACCCCGTCGGGGTGGACCTGCCTCAATTCTGTACAGTTCTTGAACTGGCTTTTTGTACCTGAATCGCCATTTCCACGATCCTCATCTTTTTGGTGGGCCTCGGAATCAAAGGGCTGGTCAAGTGACCAGATGCCAAGCGATTCCTCCTTGGCCTTCTCCTGCGCTTTCTCCAACCGGTCCAGATGCGTCGTGTTGGGGGGATTTATATAACGGACTTGTGCAAGCCCCTCCCTGACAAGGGTTTCATTGACCATCTTGCCATCTGCGTAGATATAGGCAAGGTAGCGCTCGTAATGATCCTGCTTCGGTCCGACATCGAATTCGACCTCTATTGTGTCCGCCCCACTCAAAATTTCCTTCGTCCGTGCCGATGCTTCTTTACCGTAGGGCTGCTCCCCAATCCGTGGATGATTCGTCTCCGGCGTATCTATCAGCAGATAACGGAACGAAACTTCATTGCCTTCAAAGTTAAAACGCGTGGTGTCACCATCTATGAACGAAGCAACGGTGACCACAGTCCGTTCCTCATCCGCCCCCGATGCCCCAGGCGCTTCCCGCTCAGGGCTTTCCGTATCATCAACTACGAATATCGACACTGCCAACATTGCAATGGCACAGAAAAGTGCAATGGCAGCATACCTCAAATAACCTTTTGATGACTCTCCACGAGCCTTCTTCACTGCATAGACGACACCGAACGCAATGGCTGTAGAAACGGCGTACAGTGCTGTAATGAGGAGGCCGGTTCCAAGCGTCGAACTGCTGTCCATAAGCGCAGTCAGTATAGCCAGCACACCGGCGACCGTAATCAGCATCAAAGCTGTCTGCCAACTTTTTTTATACCCTTTGTCCGATATGTATAGGGACACACCTTTAATGAACATCACCAATGATATGAGAGCTGCGATAAACGATAATATAAGAAATACAAAATCCATGCGAAACCTCCAGTACTTTCAGTTCTCAACGCTATAAATTATGGCCAAAGGCAAAAGAATGTGCAAAATGTACACATTCCATTATAATGCCATTGACAAATCCATGTCTCCGTTGTAAATTTGAACATGTAGAAATTATATCAAGACCCCGTAGCTCAGCGGGAGAGCACTTGCTTGACAGGCAAGGGGTCGGTGGTTCGAACCCACTCGGGGTCATATTAAATCACCCAGTCCACGGACTGGGTGATTTTTTTGTCCATTCAATGTGCAACGCTTGATCCAACCTTCTCCAAATAATCAGGATAGCATATCCGCCATCTGCCAAGGTTCCCTTTTATAGAGCTTAAACATGAAGTACATGAGGACAACGATTGAGAATTGCAGAGACTCCCCACCAAATTGCGGATCAGAAAGGATCAGTGTCTCCCTGGCGGCCACATCTTCCTTGACGGTGGCAACATGGCGTCCATGGTAGTAGACTTCCATATCACCTGCCCAATCCTCTTCTATGCTCAGGAAACGCCCATCAATCTTGCCATCCACACGAAAGTGGAGCAGATTGCTGCCGGGCCTTTCCTTGAAGACCATTTCTCCCTGGTCTGTCTGCAGGATGTACTTGGATATATTCATATCCCGAAACTTCCGCTTTTTGAGACCGAGCTTTACTATTCTGCCTTGCGCAGAAGTATAGGAGTAAGTATTACGCCTCTCACAGTTCCTCAGCACCGTGCGGTCGATCTGTGCAATCTCATCCCCGGATTCATCTTCTATAAGAACCTTATGTTTCCTCGAACCTGGAGAAAGTGAATAGCGATATTGTTTCATAACTGCCTCCTTGAAGTTTAGGCTAATTACATTCTGGAACGGACATTATGCCTTCTCGAGCAATGCGACAAGTTCTATATGCACAGTATGTGGGAACAGATCAACCGGTTGAACCCTCTTGAGTTCATAGCCAAACTCGCGTAGCCAAGTGATATCTTCAGCAAAACTTTCCGGGTTGCACGACACATAGACGACGCGGTCGGTGCCGAGGCGTCCAATCCTGCGCATCACCTTGCCGCCGGCACCGGAACGTGGTGGGTCCAGCATCAAAAGATCAGGGATCCCCCATGTCTGTAAAATCTCATCCATTCCGCGGCGGGCATCTTTTGCCAGGAAATAAGTGTTATCGATGCCATTGTCTTTGGCGTTCCTCTTTGCCGATTCAATGGAGGTCTCCACTATCTCTATGCCTGCAAGTGCCTTAACCCGCTTCGCGAAAGGCAAGGAGAAGGTGCCGACGCCGCAGAAAAGATCGATCATGCGATCTTCGCTTTCCACTTCTGCCATCTCAATCGCCAATTCAACAAGTTTCTCGGCCTGTTCAGGATTCGTCTGGAAGAAGGTATCAAACCATATCCGATATTTATAGCCATACATCTCATCATGGATGTAATCACGTCCATAAAGGAGGTGTGTATGCTCTGCCTGCGCCACATCCGCCCAATCTGTATTCTCCATCCACATGAAGCTGACCAGTCCACTGAATTTGCTGCTCAACCGCGATATCAGGTCATCCACTGCCTTTTGATGCGCCTTTGGGGAGTCGGTAGCGAAAATCGCAAGCATGAGTTCTCCGGTTTTCTGTGAATATCGGGTCATGAGATTGCGCAGCAGTCCAGCGTGCGCATCCTTATCATAACCTGAGAGGTCATGGTCTTTCTGCCACCGCGAAACTTCAAGCATCGCCTGCACCATCGGACCACCTGCTATCAGACATGTGTCCAGGTCGATGACATTCCGGAAATTGCCGAGCTCATGCAGCCCCAGTCCGCCTTCAGGACCGAAAGTGAATTCCATCTTATTGCGGTATTCCCAAGGCGTCTCCATACCGATCGCATCTGCTGCAACATCGGGGTCGAACCCATTCCCCGCGAGAAAACGGCGCACTTCGGCCACCTTATAGGCCAATTGCCCCTGGTAATCCCAATGCTGCCAGACGCACCCTCCACATTTGTCAAAATGGGGACAGGGCGCTACAGTGCGCTCCACACTTGGCTTGATGATTTCATCCGGCAGTGCCCTGGCGCGTTTTCGGTCGGGATTCGCTACTGTCACCTGTACTTCTTCTCCAATCAATGTCTGGGGTACGGTGAGCTTCAATTTCCTCGGATTGATGCCACCCCCGTCTCGCCAGACGTGCCCCTACCGGAGCCCTTCTTATCAAGCATGTCTATTTTCACTTCATATGTTTCAGCTTTATTGTTCGACACTCAAGCACCCTCCATCTGTTCTCTTTATCATCATTCTACAATATCCATCGATACTACCACAATTGTATGTTGAATTTTATATGGGCCAATTGCCAAGTGACCTTATTTTATATAAAGATTGCGATGAGCCCCCTACTGCAAAACCGAATATCGCATGACCGAGAGTCCAGTAGAACCATGCAGCCGCATCATCCTTTGAAGGGGGTGTTTCAGTCAATGCACTCAGAAAATAAAGCACGCCTCCTCCCGCAGTGAAGACAACCATATAGGGCCACACCAAAGACTCAAGGCCGAGCGGCAACAAGATATAGTAGAGCACCACAGCACTCGATATGCACGTTGCATAATGGAACAGGATACCCGTTATACTCTTATCGCTCCATTGTTTAAGCACTGGTATATAATCCATATTGTAGAGTAGTATATCCGCTTTATTTCCCGTCGCCTTCCTCACAATCTTCATGATTGCCGCAAGCAACACTCCTGAAATGAAGCCGATCAGAACAAGTTTCAAAAATGTAATCATCCCATTCCTCCCAGTTAAATTGTGTTCTTTCACTATACCCTTTCTCTATGAATTTTACTTCCTGAATCGTTGTAATCGAACAAATCCTTCTGAAACGGATACATGGCATTATTCAAATATTCATGACAAAATATACGGTGAGGTGATTGAAATGGCAAATATCAATATGGATAACTACAAGAAAGCGATCAGGTTGGAAGAACCGTTCGCTCCAACTATGAGTGACATCGATGATAAAGCGGTGCTCGCTGAACGTGTGCTTCTTATGCTACGCAATGAAAAGGCCGGCACGCAAGATATAGATATACCAGAAGATTATACCGCCCAGCGTAAACTTATCCGGGCACTGCTCAATATCAGGCAACCGCTCCCCCTCGATAAGGAAATGATGCAGCTGCTTGACAAACTCCTCCATATTGAAAAAGAGGAGAAAGAAAAGACGTCGCCTGAATCAATCAGAAACATTCAATCCGATTTTCCTAAAACGCGCTTCAAGGAAGCGGATAAGATGGCCCTATGGCAGGGCGACATTACAAATATAGAAGCGGATGCCATCGTCAACGCCGCCAATGAAAAATTGCTCGGATGCATGCAGCCGCTCCATGGGTGCATCGACAACGTCATCCACTCAGCAGCAGGTCCAATGCTCAGGGATGACGGAGCCGAAATCACCCATCGACAGAAAACGGATGAGGAGGCTGGGAATGCCAAAATCACGAGAGGCTACCATCTCCCTGCAAAGTACGTCATCCACACCGTTGGACCGGCGCTCTCCGATGGAGAGGAAGTATCGGCCAGGCATGAAACGACACTAGTATCCAGCTATAGGTCATGCCTTGATATTGCACAAGAAAAGGGAGATGTCAAAACGCTCGTCTTCCCGGCCATTTCCACCGGTGAGTTCAATTTCCCGGAAGAGCGTGCAGCAGAAATTGCTGTATGGACGGTCGATGAATGGCTCAAAACACATGAGCATCATTTCACCAAGGTCATCTTCAATGTATTCACGGAAGCGGACAGGGCAATCTACGAAGCGGTATTAAATGCTTGAATCCGGATTTCCGGCACATTTGTTCATACAAAAAAGCGGCAGAATCTGACCTGGTATCACTAAAGTTTACAGTGAAATAAAATAATTTTTCCTGCGATTCGCATGCATGCGAATCGCAGTTTTTTATGCGGCCACACCCCGTAATTCGATGGGGGTCAAACCAGACAGTACGTCTTGTGGGCGGTCATGATTATAAAAATGGATGTAGGCACTCAGGTTGTCAACGAGTTGATCGTACGTCTCATACCCCTCAGCTTTTCTCACTAAGTGATACCGTTCTGCTTTAAGCTTACCAAAAAAGGATTCCATCGGACCATTATCGATGCACTTACCGACACGGGACATACTTTGTGTCATCCCATGGGCGTTCAAAATTTTTCTGAAACCGTATGAAGTGAACTGGAAACCGCGATCGCTGTGTACCATAGGGGCAGCGCCAGGGTTGGCTGCCAGTGCGGCTTCGATTGTTTCAAATACCAGTTGATTATTATTACTGAAACTAAAATGATGCGCCACAATACTGTTATCAAACAAATCCAAGATGGCACACATGAAGACCCGCCGACCGTTCTCCAGTTTGTATTCGGTCACGTCCGTCAACCATTTCTCATTCTTAAATTCTGATATGAACTGTCTGCCCAAACTGTTATCCACTGTGAAGTCGCCGGATTTCGGAGCGCGTGTGACCTTCTTTTTACGTGTGACGGATTGGACCCCCATGATGCGCATGATCCGTAGAATCCGCCTGGCGCCATAGGCGGTTTTCAAGCGGCGATTGACCATATGACGCATCATTCGATAGCCGGGTACACCATCGTACTTAATGTATAGCTCAGCGATGCCTTTTGCGATGATTTCGTTCTCAACCTCATATTGGGGTTTCTGCCGTTTCTGATATTGATAATAAGCCTGACGGCTGATGTTAGCGACTGCGCACAGATCAGAGATGGAATAGCCTTCCCTGTGCAGTTCTGTGATTGCTTCATGAATCCGTTGCCCCCGAACCCGGCTTACTTGCGTTTCCTCTCGAGTTCTTCCAACTTTTTTAAGAACGCATTCTCAACCTCCACTTTCTTTCATTTCCAGCGTTCTATCTCCAGCTCCCTTTTCAGCTTGTCCGTTTCGGTCAGTTCACTATCTGATTTACGATGGCCGCGGCGATCTTCCAAGCCGTATTTACCAGACGCCTCATATTTCTTCACATATTGATAGGCTTGTTGATAGCTGACCTCAAACAATTCTGATAGTTCACGGATACTGATTTCATGAGTTTCATGATATTGTACGATCTGTAATCGTTCTTCATATGTGGTCTTTCTGGATTTCATCATGGATTGCGCCCCTCCAAAGGTAGACTTGAGTTTCTTGCCTTCAGTATACGCGATAACCCACTTTCTGACTGTCTCATGGGAACGAATATTGTATTTTCTGGCGAGTGCACTATAATCGATGTCTGTGCTCAGATATTCCGCAACGACCATTGCTTTGAACGCGGAAGCATACGTATCGTGACGCCTTCGGACCTTTAATGCTTCAGGTCCTTTTTCTTGGTACATCAACACCCATTGATTGAGAGTCGTGATGCTAATATCAAAGTGCTGAACTGTTGCGTTTGGGTTCCCATTTTCTAAATAATATTCAACAATCTGTATCTTCTCTTCAAAACTTCTATGTCGAGCCACGAAAAAACCTCCTAAGTTTTTCAGATTTTTTATTTCATCTGTAAACTTAGGAGGTAGCAGGTCAATCACTTCTGCCGCTCTTTCTATTCTATTAAGTCCATGCTCATATAGCGTTCCCCTGTGTCCGGTGCAATTGCTGCCACACGTTTGCCAGGGCCCAGTTTCTTCGCGACCTCAATCGCTGCAAATACAGAAGCACCCGCAGAAGGCCCGACAAAAATGCCTTCTTCCTTAGCCAACCTCCTGAACATATCGACTGCATCATCATCCTTTATTTGAATGATCTCATCCCATATATCGGTATTCAATATATTCGGGATGAAGCCGGGGCTCGTCCCGACGAGCTTATGCTTACCAGGCTTGCCACCCGACAATACAGGCGAACCTTCAGGCTCCACCACAGCAATGTGCAAGTCTTTAAGGTGCTCCCTTAAAGTTTCACCGGTACCTGTGATTGTACCGCCTGTGCCAGCTGTTGCGACAAATGCATCGAGATTATAATCGAAATCATCCAGGATTTCAATCGCCGTCGTCGTCCGGTGGATATCCGGATTGGCACTGTTTTCGAATTGTTGGGGGATGAAACTGTTAGGCCTTTCAGCATGCAGTTCCTTAGCCTTCCGGATGGACCCGGCATCTTCTCTTCAGCCGGTGTCAGCACCACTTCAGCGCCATACGCCTTCAGAAGGTTGATGCGCTCACTCGTTGAGCTGTCAGGCAGGACGAATATTGCGTCATAGCCTTTTGCCGCCGCATTCATCGCCAACCCTATACCGGTATTGCCGCTTGTTGGCTCGATGATCGTTCCGCCCGGCTCAATCAACCCCTCTGCTTCAGCACGGTCCAGCATGCTGAATGCTGCACGGTCCTTTACACTTTTGCTCGGGTTGAACATTTCAAGTTTTACATAGACATCAGCAGCGCCTTCCGGCACGACTCTGTTGAGCTTCACCATCGGCGTATGTCCGATCAAATCAACAATGCTGTCGACTCTATTCATATGATGATCCCTCGTTTCTTTTAATCCCTACTTCATTGCTATACTATAACATTCTTCACCCGGCTGTTAAAGCAGCCTGCCTATTGGAGTCAGGATGCGGCTCCCCTCCTCCCATGACTCTTGAAATGCTTCCCATCTAAAAAAACTCCTGATGTTCAATCAGGAGTGCATGCTAAAATTGAGGGCTTCATGCCTTCAGTTCTTCTGCTTCTTCGAGCTCAAACGCATTAAGCAGAGCCCGCGCTTCTTCGGTCGATTTTGTGCCCATCAGACTGTTTCTAAGCGCGCCTGCGCCTCTGAACCCTTTTACATAAATTTTGAAAAAGCGGTGCAGGGCAGTATATTTACGGGGCACTTCTTTACTGTATTGATCATACAGGTTGAGATGTGTCCGCAGTAGCTCAAGCAGTTCTTTACTGCTATGCATTTTCTGTTCCTTCTCAAATGCGAACGGATTTTTGAAGATTCCCCGTCCGATCATGACGCCATCCACTCCATATTTTTCGGCGAGCATCATGCCTGTTTCGCGGTCCGGAATATCGCCGTTGATGGTCAGTAGCGTATCCGGGGCGATTGCATCGCGCATTTCGCGGATTTCTGGAATCAGCTCCCAATGGGCATCATATTTGCTCATCTCTTTACGCGTACGCAAGTGGATGGAAAGGTTCGCGATGTCTTGTTCGAATAGATGTTTGAGCCATTCCTTCCACTCATCGGTCTCATCATACCCAAGGCGTGTCTTGACGCTGACCGGCAACCCACCGGCCTTCGCCGCCTGTATGAGCTCTGCTGCGATTTCCGGCCGCTTTATCAATCCGCTTCCTTTACCGTCTCCAGCCACGTTCGGAACAGGGCATCCCATATTCAAGTCGATGCCTCTGAAGCCCTCCTCCGCCATACCGATGCTCATCCGGCGGAAGTGTTCTGGGCGATCCCCCAGATGTGGGCGACAATGGGCTGTTCATCTTCAGTGAACATCAGTCGACCCCGGACACTGTCGATGCCTTCTGGATGACAGTAGCTGTCTGAATTTGTAAATTCCGTAAAATAGACATCCGGAGCAGCCGCTTCTGCAACGACATGCCGGAATACAACGTCCGTCACTTCTTCCATCGGTGCCAGCACGAAGAACGGACGCGGCAGTTCATGCCAAAAATTATCCTTTTTCATATGTTTCCTTCCTTCTTACAACAATCATCTTTTATCTGCCAATGTGGCTAGTCCACATACTTGCCATGCTTGGGCTTAGCCATCTCATCAAAGTTCTCGGCCAGTTCCTTCAGGCCATCAGCCAACAGTTCCCCGGAGAGGGGTTTCCCATGCCCGGTCACTGCTACGGATGGTTTCAGTGCTTCAAGAGTGACCACGGATTCTTTGGCGGATTGCCAATCTGTGGTCAGATATCTCGGTGGCCCGCTGATCACCAGTTCTTGCGTCAATACTTCATATAGATTTTCCTGTCTGACAGCGACAAATGCATCGCCTGCAATCAATGTCCTGTCACGCTCCCTGAATAGAGCGACATGACCCGGGGTGTGCCCTGGTGTATGGAGCCATTTGAATTCCGGCATATGCGGTACACTGCCGTCCTCGGGAAGCGGTTCTACATTATCTCCCAAATCAATCGGTTCTATCGGGAAAATCGGCGATGTCTTAGCGACCATTCCTCCCTCAACGGTAGCGTCCGGTTTCGGGTAGGGCGCCTTGCCGGTCAGAAACGGCATTTCCAGCTTGTGGGCGTAGACCGGCACATCCCAATACTTCACCAGCTCGATGATGGCCCCTACATGATCAAAGTGGCCGTGGGTCAAAATGATCGCCTGTGGCCGGCGCCCTTCCCCGAAACGATCTTCAACGGCTGAAATGATTTTTTCGTGCGAGTTTGGCATGCCTGCATCCACCAGCACAAAGTCACCTGTTTTCGGATTGCCGACAAGATGTATATTGACTATTTGTACCGTGTAGGTGTAAAGGTCCGGCAATACTTCAAAGCCTGTGCCACTTTTGATGGATGTAGCCGGCACCGTTTTATAATCTTCTCCGTAATTCATTTTATTGCCCATAGATGGCACCTCCTTGAAATCATATTACCTTTTACCCTTTGCTCAGAAATTCATGTCTCATAGGAGGTGGGGGGGCAAATCTATTTCAATTCCAGGCGCACTACCGCTTCCACATGATTCGTCTGAGGGAACATATCGACCGGTGTAACCCGCCCGGCTCTATAGCCATGCTCCGTCAAGTAGTTCAAATCTCGCTGGAGTGTGCTTGGATTGCATGATACATATACGATCTTTTCCGGCGCCACTTCTGCCAAGGCTTCCAAAAATTCTGGATGGCAGCCCTTTCTTGGTGGATCGACAAAGACGACGTCAGGTTCGACGCCTTGGTCGACAAGCTGCTTCATGACATCTTCTGATTTGCCCAAGTGGTATTCTGCATTATCCACACCATTCAATACTGCGTTTTCCCTTGCATCAAGCACAGCCGACTCCACACTTTCGATGCCGATTATCTTTTTGGCGCTGTCTGTTGCACACAAACCGATTGTTCCGATGCCGCAATATGTGTCGATAATCGTTTCGTCGCCTTTTAGGTCAGCCAGCTCGATTGCTTTTTGATAAAGCCTCTCCGTCTGTGCGTGGTTCACCTGATAGAAGGATTTCGCTTTGATGCGGAACTGTTTACCAAGCAGGGTGTCAGTGATATATGCATTGCCGTACAACGTGATGGTTTCCTCTCCAAAAATGACATTCGTCTTCTCATCATTGATGTTCTGGACGATGCTTGCCACCATCGGGAATTGTTTTGTGATTGCTTCAATGACCGGCTCGAAGAGGTTTTTCTTGCCGTTCGTGACGAAGGCTACCTGCACTTCGCTGTCGTCGTGGTTTGAGCGGATGATGACATGCCGGACCAGGCCTTGGTGCAATGCCTCATCATAGACTGATATCCTTGCTTTGTTGAATTCATCCCTGATGGATACCATCAGTTCATTATGGATGTCCTTTTGGATGAGGCAGTCATCTATATCAATGATGTCATGGCTCCGCGGACGGTAGAACCCCATTTCAACTTTGCCGTCATTGAACTGCACGGGTATCTGTGACTTGTTGCGGTAATTGAATGGGGTCTCGGCCCCTATGATGGATTCTATATCGAGGTTCAGTTTTCCCATGCGGTTGATTGTCTTGTCGACGGTACTTGTCTTGAAACGCTGCTGCTCGAGATAATCGAGTGTCTGTATCTGGCATCCGCCACATTGGAAGTAATAGGGACATGGCGGGGTGATACGGTTGTTTGACGCCTCTTTGACCTCAAGTGTCTTGCCGAAACCGAATTTACGGTTGGCCTTCACCACTTTAAAATCTATCTCCTCACCTTTCAGCACATCCGGGATGAAGATTGGATATCCTTCTACCTTCACCACACCCATGCCTTCGTGTGTATAGTCTTCGACCGTTCCGGTGAATCGTTCATTCTTTGTCACTTGTGCCATGCTTATCCTCCTTTAAGTCAATTTCATACCAACTGAACCCGTTGCCAAGTTCTTCGACATGCCTGACTGCTTGTTCATCTATATATGCTTTTGCACGTGTGGCGGTCTTGAACATATATGTGCCACCCGGGATGATGGTCATTGGTTTCTTATGATCAAAATATGGATTTGTCATCATATATTCGATGACGATATCCCGTACAGTCCTTTGTGATTCATGGAGTACTTCAGCATCTCTTAGGAAGGGGGTATAGGCTACCCTGTAGTTGTTTGCCGGAACAATGAAAGAATCCCCGGTTGGATGTCCTTGCCTTGGTATTTCATTTCAGTGACACGTTCGCTGTCACTGATTTTTTTCGCCGTTCCACTGTAGCGCGCCGGGCGCGAGATGTCGAATGTATACTCCAGATCGAAGAATGTATCGAAGTTATAGCTTGGAAAACCGTTTTTGGAACTATTGGCTTTCAGTAGATCTTCATTTTCATCTACCTGATTGAACTGGGAGGCGCTCCATTCCAGCCATTCTTTGAGAATTCCCCCATCTATCTTGATGATGACCATCGAGTTTGTGTGTTTATAAAGGTCAATCGCTGCACTGAGGGTAAGTTCCCCTTCCGCCAAGACTGTGAAGTCATGCGGTCCATCCCTGCCGGCTTTCGTGACAGCATTGAAGCCAAGCACCGGTAATCGTTCCAGGTCGCTGCGACTGATGAGCGTTTCGGCGTATGCCTTGCTGGCTTCCGCTACGGCTTGGACTGCTTTGGAAGGAATGATGCGGGAGAAATAGGTATGCCACGTTTCATCTATATGGCCAATCGGTTCAGAAAGATAATCCAGTACCTTCCTATGGGAAACTTCATATTTTGATAACGTCTCCCTAGTTGGAGTGAGGCTTTCGGATTCAATCAGATGTGCCCTCGAATTCTTGACTTCCCACGCCCCATCATCATCTACCCCCAGGTCGAACTCAATGCATCCCAGGTGGCTCGCTGAAACACCCGGCTGCACCATCGGTTTCCCGTTGACGGCACCACGCTTGAAATCAATCGCATCAATCCGCGCTTCGAAGTTTCGGTCTGGAAAGAATTCGTGGGTGTGCCCGAAGATGATGCCGTCCACATCTTTCACCATAGTCATGAGGAATGTCTGGTTCTCACCATAGAGCCTGATATGGTCAGGATCCTTGCTCATGCCGGAGTGGGACATCAGAATGACGATATCGGCGCCCGCCTCCTTCATCTCTCTGGCAGTATGCTTTACCGTCCGGTTCATATCCTCGACTTCCACCTTACCTTCAAGGTGGAATGCATCCCATTTCATGATCTGAGTGGGCACCACATTCAAAAAGCCGATCCTGAGCAATCCTTCTGGCGTCTGTTTGTCTACGATGACATATCTTTTTATAATATCACCGAGTGCGTGCTGATGGAAGTCGACATTTGCATTGACGATCTCAGCTTCGACCTGGCGATATGCTTTAAGAAGGTAATCGAGGCCGAAATTGAATTCATGGTTGCCAAGGCCAATTACATCATATATGTCATTCATCACTTCAATCGCGAGGAGCGGGTCATCACTATGCCGGTAGTCATAATCATTCCATACATCTCCTTGGAGGAAGTCCCCATTATCGACAGTCATTACGATATCATCCGGATGCTTCAAACGGTGCGCATCCATGAAAGATTTCAGATGCAGCAGACTCTTTGACTTATATGTGTCATTAAAGTAATCGTGCGGATATATCGCGCCATGCACATCACTCGTTGCAAAAATTGTTAGTTTCATCGGACACCTCTTTAAATCTTATTGCTGTCATTATATCAAATCATCTGCGCTTAGGCTTGGGGGGCGCAAAATTGGGTATACATAATTAAGTAAACGATAAAGTAAATGATCAGGAGGAATGCATGCATGTATAAAGATTTGGCAGGAAAGACTGCAGTTGTGACAGGCGGTTCGAGCGGCATCGGCAAATCGATCGTAAAAAGGTACCACGAAGAAGGAATGAATGTCATGTTCAGCTACCATAGTGGCAGCGAAGCATCCCAAAAGTTGGTGGAATCACTGAACGGCAATGACGGAGCACGCGTTGCAACAATGCAATGCGATGTCACAGAAGAACAGGATATCATCGATCTGATCGATGAAAGCATCAAAAAATTCGGCGGCATTGATGTACTTGTCAATAACGCCGGCATCCAAAAGATGTTAAAAGCCATGAATTGTCGGTCGATGAATTCGATAAGGTCATCAACACCAATCTGCGCGGCACATTCATCGGTTCGCGTGAGGTATTGAAACATTTCCTCGACACAGGAAAAAAAGGGACGATCATCAATATATCAAGCGTACACGAAATTATTCCGTGGCCCCATTTTGCGCATTATACAGCGAGTAAAGGTGGTGTCAAGTTGCTTACGCAGTCGTTGGCGCTTGAATATTCACGGCTCGGCATCAGAATCAATAATATCGCCCCGGGCAGCATCAACACACCTATAAATGAAGAGTTCTTCTCGACGCCTGAAGAAAAGGAGGGTGCCGATGACTTTGTGCCGATGGGCTATGTCGGTGAACCTGAACACATTTCCAACATCGCCGCCTTCATGGCGTCCGAGCAATCTGTATATATCACCGGCCAGACGATAGTGGCAGATGGCGGCCTAAGCCTCTATCCTTCCCACAGGGATCCCGAATACGATGAGTAAGGCAAATAAAGAAAGCTGAGTGCCAAGCACTCAGCTTTCTTCTTCTCTTCCTTCCGTTTTTCCTCTTCTGCCTGTTCTTGCATTTCTTCTGCCTGTTCTTGCATTTCTTCTTCCAACTGCTGCATCTCTTCCTGGTATTCATTTTCGACTATGGATGTCGAAGGGATGAATGGTTCTTTATTGTGATCCGTCCGTTTACCGAACCTGAGCATCTCATATATCAGCATACCGTTGTTTGGCATGCCGTTGATTGTCTTCATGGGCACTGTATCGAACAGGATGAAATAGAATATATAGAAGATGAACCGGTTCCAGAAGTTGCCTGTTCTGCCAAATAGCCATTTGCAAGTAATGCGTTGATCGTCAGCCCGATTACGACATTGACAAGAATTGGACTGGCGTAAACCATTACATAGGCTATACGGCTCTCATTCTTCAATTCGTCGTAGGAGAACCAGCTGTAGAGATGATAGTGTTTCCGTACGTCCAGTATTCCAACCTTAAAGAGCCGGGGGCCGGACCCCAAGGTCAATCTGCTGTTTTTTGCCCCAAACATAAAACCGGCAAGAACGTATCCCGTCTCCCTTAGGGCCACCACTACCGGAAGTATGATGAAACCCGATATTATGAGGGCTATAAGATCTGTTAAGCCGAACATAGGGCAAGCCCCCTTTTTTGATGGATGCACATATCGATTATGCACTTAAGCTATCCATTACCTTTTACTAGCCTTTAAAACCATAGAGCAGAGACTTATTCGGTTTCTGCAATATTCTCCAGATAAAATGCTTCAGACACCCTGATCTCAAGATGCTGCTTCAGATTGGTGAAATGCGCAGGCAGGATCCCTCCGAATTCACCGTCCAAGTTGAGCTGCACTTCCTCAAATGAGGAAATGTCGATTTCTTCAGCTTTGAACAGGTGGACTTTAGGATGTTTGAGGTGTTCCCCCTTGTTGCAAGTGTCATGATATGTCCGATCTCAGTCAAACTTGCTTCTTCGACTATAATGAGGGTGAATTTCCCATCATTCAATTTTGCATCAGCCACAAGTTTATCGAAACCACCGATCGAATTCGTCAATCCTAAAAGAAACAGCATGACCTTGCCTTCGAATACATTATCGTCGTATTCGATCCTGACGTTACTGCTTCTGATCTGGGCAGCATCTCAATCCCTTTTACATAGTAGGCAAGCGGCCCGATGATGGCCTTCAATTTACTCGGCGCCTCGTAGGACACTTCAGTGATTTTGCCGCCGCCTGCAATATTGATGAAGTATTTGCTGTTCATCAGTCCTATATCAATGCGTGCCCCCTGCCCATGGATGATGGTATCGACAGCTTCCATCAGATCTGCGGGGATATGGAGCGCGTTGGCAAAGTCATTGACTGTACCCATGGGAATGATGCCAAGTGCCGGACGCTGATCGAATTCGGCCATCCCGTTCACCACTTCATTGACAGTCCCATCGCCTCCCGCTGCAATAATGAGATCAAAATTCATTTCACATGCTTTCCGCGCTGCGAGAGTCGCATCTCCAGCCTGTGTTGTGGCATGCGTACTTGTTATGTAGCCGTTGACTTCGAACCGTTCCAAGACTTCAGACAATGATTTTTTGAATATTTCCCTGCCTGAGGTCGGGTTATATATGATTCTGGCTGTTTTCATTTTCTCCTCCCATTGCTACTTTTAGTGTAGCCATAAAATAGATAGACGCTGAGTATGAAAACGATGACCTGCAGCACCCGTGTGAGCCCAATATTACCGGTCGTGGATACAAGGATCATCAGTAGGATCAGGATGCAGTTGCCGATGAATAGCGTTTTATACATTATCCAATTCCTCTTGCCCATTCAGTATGTCATTAAATAGCAACGCTTTCTCCCGTTCATATTCTGTGTCAGTGATTTCGTGGTTGTTCAATGCTTTCTTTAATTGCTTGAATCGTCTTCTATGCATCTTGTCCTCTCCGATCATCTTTTTGCAACGAAGGATCGCATCTTTCTTCTCGGATGCGTGATGCATTAGGATAAACTTCACCTTACGATCACCATTGTCATGTTCAAGTACGACTTCTTCAGAAAAAATCTCAGGAAGGTTGCGTACGGGCGTGAAGCCTTCTTCAGCAATCGCCTCAGCCAACGCGTACCCTTTCCCATTTTTCAGCAGAACGAGCACATCAATGTCGCCAGTCATGTCCATAAACACGTCGCTCGTCGAACCGATGTGATGGATCTCTTTGACACTCGACCTCAAATAGTTGAGTATCCGGAGCGAAGCCTCCACATAATGCTCTGTTATTTTAATATAATCATTGTTTTTCTCCATTTATGATCATTCCTAAATATGTCATTCATAATATCATTCATCACTCATCAATCTAATGACTAAATTTTTAATATATATAACAGAATACCATATATGAGTCCTACAATGCATAGACGAATCAAAGGCATCCATTTTGTAGGGTGCCACAGTCAAAAAAACGCCCGAGTGGATCGGCCACTCGAGCGCTGTCGACTTTTATCTCTTATTGATTTCTTCAAGAAGTATATCATTGACCTTTTGCGGATTCGCCTGTCCTTTTGACTGCTTCATGATCTGTCCGATGAGGAAACCGGTTGCCCGATCCTTGCCGTTCTTATAATCTTCTATCGATTGTGGATTCTGATCGAGTACAGCGGTTACCATATCACCAAGTATTTCAGGGTCTGAAATCTGTTCCATGCCAAGGTCTTTAACGACTTTTCTGGCATCTCCACCCTTTTCGACAAGCACATTGAATACTTTTTTAGCCTGTTTACTTGAAATGGTGCCTTCTTCAATCAATTTGATCATACCTGATAGGTTCTCAGGAGTCAGTTTGGTTTCGGACAATTCCATCTGCTGTTTGTTGAGGTATTCGTTGACGCCTCCCATCAGCCAATTGGATGCCTGTTTGACATCCGACCCATGGGTTTCCACCATTGCATTAAAGAAATCCGATGTTTCTTTTTTCAGGGTGAGTACATGCGCATCGTATGCCGGCAGGCCATATTCTTCAACGTACTTCTCTTTAAGCGCGTCCGGCAGAAGTGGAATCTGCGCCTTGATTTCATCCTTCCACTCCTGGTCGATGCGAATCTGCACCAGATCGGGTTCAGGGAAGTATCTATAATCATCTGATCCCTCTTTTACGCGCATAAGTAGGGTCTCTCCTGTCTTCTCATCAAAACGGCGCGTCTCCTGAGCGATTTCTCCGCCTTTCATCAAAACCTTTTCTTGACGTTTCTCTTCAAATTCCAGCCCTTTTCTGACAAAGCTGAAAGAGTTCAAGTTCTTGAGCTCTGTCTTGGTACCGAACGCTTCCTGTCCGTATGGGCGAAGCGAGAGGTTGGCATCACATCTGAGCGATCCTTCCTCCATTTTGCAGTCGGAAACCCCTGTATATTGGATGATGGCCTTCAGTTTTTCAAGGTAGGCATAAGCTTCCTCTGGGGTCCTGATGTCCGGTTCGGAAACGATTTCAACGAGCGGTGTTCCTTGACGGTTGAGGTCTACCAGGGAATGATCGTCCTTATGGGTCGACTTGCCGGCATCTTCCTCCAGGTGGAGACGCGTGATGCCGATACGCCGGGTTTCCCCGCCGACTTCTATGTCTATCCACCCATTTTCACCAATTGGCTTGTCGAACTGGGAAATCTGATAAGCCTTCGGGTTATCCGGATAAAAATAGTTCTTCCGGTCGAATTTTGTGACATCCGCAATATCCATGTTGAGTGCCATCGCTGCTTTCATGCCGAAATCAACAGCCTGCTTGTTCGGCACAGGCAGCGTGCCCGGGTAGGCCAGGTCGATGACGCTCAAGTTGGTGTTGGGTTCAGCGCCGAAATGCGCTGGTGCATCTGAGAACATCTTCGTATTCGTTTTGAGCTCTACGTGGACTTCAAGTCCGATGACTGTTTCAAAATGCATTATTGCACCTCCATCTGCAGCTGTTTCAATTCTTCATGGAGATTGTACTGCGTCTCGAATTTATATGCTGCATTATATATTTTCTTTTCATCAAAATGATCCCCGATGAGCTGGAGGCCGATAGGACGGCCGGAGCTGGCGAGACCAGACGGAATCGACAGGGCAGGCATTCCTGTAAGATTGGCGGGAACAGTCAAGATGTCATCTTTATACATCTTCAGCTGATTATCCGCCTTCTCCCCGAGGTCATACGCTGCAGTCGGTGTTGTAGGTCCAATGATCAGATCATATTCTTTGAATATGCCCTTCATTTCATCTTCTATGATGCTCCTTAGTTTCTGGGCACGGATATAATGCTGATCATAATGCCCGGAGCTCAATACGAATGTACCGAGCAGGATACGTCTTTTGACTTCATCTCCGAAGCCTTCTGCACGGGTTTTCTTATAGTGCTCTTCCAACGTTTCGGCACCTTCAGCCTTGTAGCCATATCGGATACCATCAAAACGCGCCAAGTTTGAACTCGCTTCACTTGAAGCAATAAGATAGTATGCACTGACTACATATTTCGTATGCGGAATGGACACTTCTTCAACAGTCGCGCCCATGGATTTGAACGTTTCCACCGCTTTCTTCACAGAATCTGAAACCTCGGAATCGACACTCTCCATGAATTCCTTCGGCACTGCAATCTTCATGCCGCTGATATCCTTGTCTATACCTTCCAGGAAATCATTATCCATACTCGGCGCACTCGTCGCATCTTTTGTATGGGAACCTGAAATGTGCCCAGTATCTTTGCATTGTCGCGCACATTTCTTGTGATGGGTCCAATCTGATCGAGTGAAGAGGCGAACGCTACCAAGCCGTAACGGGACACCCGTCCGTAAGTTGGCTTCATGCCGACGACACCACAGAATGCGGCTGGCTGCCTGACGGAACCACCCGTATCAGACCCTAGGGAGAACGGTACGAAACCTGCTGCCACAGCAGCGGCCGAACCGCCTGATGAGCCACCAGGCACTGCCTTTTGGTCCCATGGATTGCGTGTAATTTTGAAGTAGGAATTCTCAGTGGACCCCCCATCGCGAACTCATCCATATTCTGTTTTCCCATGAGTACCGCATTATCTTCATTCAACTTTTCCATGACTGTCGCATCATAGACCGGGTTGAAGTCTTCAAGCATACGGCTTGCACATGTGGTCAATATATCTTTTGTACAGATATTGTCTTTAATGCCCATCGGCACCCCGAAAAGTGCCCCTGTCATCTTATCTTCCTGCTGCAGCTGATCCAGTTTTTCAGCTTGCTGCATTGCCGCTTCTTTGTTTACAAATAAAAAAGAGCCGATTGTGTCATCGGAAGCTTCGATTCTGTCGAACAATGCCTTCACAACTTCAGAAGGTTTGATTTCCTTGGCTTGGATTTTTTCATACAGTTCTTCAACCGTCAATTCATGTATATTCACTTTAGCCCTCCTTACAACATTTTTGGCACTTTAAATTGGCCATCTTCAACTGATTTTGCGTTGCGCATCGCTTCTTCCTGGGACAAAGGCTCTCCTGCAACGTCTTCGCGCAATATATTCGTCAAGTCCAAAGCGTGGAACATCGGTTCCGCCGAACTCAGATCCACTTCATCAAGGAGATGGGCGTAGTCGACGATTTTACTCAATTCCTCCGTGAGGGCTTCTGCAGCTTTTTCATCCTGCATTTCGATACGTGCGAGATTCGCAACGTGTTTTACTGTATCCACATTTATTTCGGACATTATGTTCCCTCCATTTCTTTATAAACAACATTTAAATTTTAACAAAAATCATTGTAGAAATCCATTCAATCAACATTTATGGTGATTTGACCCTAAAAGTGTAAAATAGTTTTCTTTATTTTCTAAATTTTCCTTTTAATGAATCTTCTTTGTAGTATAATAAAACTGTGTAATTTTATACTTGCTACAGGCCTATAGCGTCAAGGTTTTTGCTTTGTTTTGGATTGGAAATCCATGAAAACGGTTTGCAATGGCGTTTTAGGTTTTGTATCGTATCAAAGGGGAGGAGATAAAATATGATACTGAATTCAGCACAATTCACGTTTACAGCTGGATTGCAGGAGTACATAATGATGGGTCTCTACTTCTTGATCCTCATCATTATCGGATTCTATGCATACAAGCAATCGACATCCGATCTTAGCGGTTACATGCTTGGTGGCCGTAATATCGGCCCTTGGGTAACTGCATTGTCGGCAGGGGCATCCGATATGAGCGGATGGATGCTGATGGGGCTGCCTGGCAGCATGTACAGCGTCGGGCTTTCCAGTCTTTGGATCGCCATCGGTCTGACCATAGGGGCCTATATCAACTATTGGGTGGTCGCACCACGGCTCCGCGTCTATTCTGAGGTATCCAATGATTCCATTACACTTCCGGACTTTTTTGAAAACCGTTTTAAGGACGACCAACACATACTGAAAATCGTTTCAGGCGTCGTCATTGTAATATTCTTTGCAGTCTATACAGCAAGTGGAATGGTATCCGGAGGTAAACTCTTCGAGAGCGCCTTCAACGTTCCTTACCACTGGGGGCTGTTCGTTACAGCCGGCGTTGTCGTCATCTACACATTCTTCGGTGGCTACCTGGCAGTCAGTCTGACCGACTTCTTCCAGGGGACGATCATGTTTATCGCAATATTCCTGATTCCGATCGTCGCTTGGCTGAATTTGACGGGTCAGGGCGTCGAACCATTTGTCAAAATCGAGGAGCTTGGCAACGCAGCTGACATCAACTACTTGTCATTTGTCGGTGGCGTCTCACTCATAACCATTCTGAGTAACCTCGCTTGGGGCTTTGGATACTTCGGCCAACCGCACATCATTGTGCGCTTCATGTCCATCAAGTCACACAAGATAGTGCCTAGGGCACGTCGCATCGGCATCATCTGGATGGGCATCTCGCTACTTGGGCAACTATAACAGGTCTGCTCGGTATTGCGTTCACCGACGCTACAGCAAACTCTGTATCCGATCCCGAGACCATTCTGATACTGATGAGCCAAGTGCTGTTCCACCCTCTTATCGGTGGTTTCTTCCTGGCAGCCATATTGGCGGCGATCATGAGCACCATTTCGTCGCAACTGCTGGTCACTTCGAGCTCGCTTGTCCAAGACTTCTATAAGATAATGAGAAGAAAGACGCTATCGAACGAATCTAAGACGAAAGAAGAGCTGGATCAGCACTTCGTCCTACTGGGACGTCTATCTGTCATCCTCGTTGCAGTCGTAGCGATCATCATCGCATGGGATGACGAATCCGTAATCCTCAACATCGTAGCTAACGCATGGGCCGGATTCGGTGCTGCATTTGGACCACTAGTCGTCCTATCCCTCCATTGGAAAGGTCTCACGCGTTCCGGCGCTGTATCTTCCATCATTGCAGGGGCTGCGACCGTCATCATCTGGATTGCAGCAGACACCTTCGGTACAGGCCTTTATGAAATCATACCTGGCGTCATCGTATCTACACTTGCCGCCGTCATAGTAAGTAAAATGACTAGAGGCACTGGTATAACGAAGGAAATGGAAGCCGAATTCGACGAAACAACCGATATCCTGAAAAACAACAGATAAACAGGATATATCATTAAAGATCCTCAGTCCTTTCTGGACTGAGGATCTTTTTATTCATATATATGGACTTCTACGGTGTTTTCTGCATTTTTTGTAATCAGTGCATATGCCTTACTCTTGTCTTTAATCGAAATCTCCACTTCTATATCCCTGAAATGCTCTTCTACGAGTGCACTTACATATTGGGTCAGTCCGATCACTTCTCCCCGGCTGCTGTAGTCGAGTGGAATTTCAATGGAAATATGTTCAACCTTCCCATCTTTGAAATACCCTTCGCCGATAGAAGTTGTGAAACTGTCAAAATAAGACTCGAGTTTGCGGTTGAAGTTTTTATAGTCACTGTTGACCTCTTCGCTGATGGCACTGGCTTCACCGGAAGGCAACAGCATATATTTTTCATCGACTTCCTTGAAGTCCCCTATTTATCTTCCCCTGGTGCCGCCGTGCCTGTGGATACGAAGTTTCCAGGGGTGATTGAATCTTCCTTTGATTGTATGAAGATCGCAAAGACAATTTCCAGCTCCTTGTAGTCCTCATTCGCCCGGATTCTCTCAAGGATTTCTGCAGCCATCTTTTCGCCCTGCTGCTGGACGGTCGCCTTATCCAACTCTTCAGTGAACACCTGCCCATGTGTTTCTTTCTGGTAATGGTATTCGCTGTTCATTGCAAGCCCGATGGTCATGCCGTTTAGAGCCAGTTCATCGCCTTCCCCACTCATATAATTCTGTTCCAATATGTGTGACAGGTAGATTGGTGCTTTTTGTGCAATGGTTTCCGGGTCTGTCTCGCCTTCTGCAGAGGGATTCAACCCTAGGTTGCTGAATGCATTATTCTGGATTTTTCCTCTTCGCTCATCGCCGCTATCTCGTCTTGCGTATAGCGCCGGCCGAGATAACCCTTCACCATTTCTTCTGTAAATATCTGGCCTTCCCGGAATGCATATTCTTCCGTCGGGAAAACATCCTTGCTCAGCTCGAACAATCCTTTTTCAAATGTTTCGACGTCATAGGAAGATGGCATATTGGAACTCGTCAGTCCTCTTGTCGGGGATATCTCATAGGGAATTACAGTCCGGTAATGGGCCGTGTCCGAAGCCCCTTCAGTCACGGTTTCTTCCTGTTTTTCGACAGGCGCGGTATTGACTTCTTCTGATTTACGTTCCTTTTCATTCTCTGAAACCTCTTCTTCGCTCCCACATGCCGTGAGTATAAGCGACAAGGCCAAAATGGCAAAAAGATTCTTCTTCATCATGACTGCCGCCCCGTTTTCTCTAAAAATTCCGTTTCGTCCCAGACGCTTACACCAAGCGATTGTGCTGTTTCAAGTTTGCTCCCGCTTCTTCTCCGGCGACAACCACATCCGTTTTTTGGGAGACGCTGCCTGTCACCTTGCCTCCAGCATCCTCAATGAGTGCTTTGGCTTCATTTCGGGTCAACTGCTCGAGTTTACCGGTCAGGACGAAGGTCATGCCTTCAAATGCATTGCTCGCTGCTTCCTGCACTTCTTCCGTCATATTCACGGAGTAGTGCTTCAGTTTATCGACCAGTGCCTGAAAATCCGGATGATGGGTATAGGTCACTATCGAATCTGCAATCTTTTCACCGATTTCTGGAACCTCGACAAGGCGCTCTTTCGGCTGCGCCATGATTTCATCCATCGTACCGAATTCCTGTGCGATGAGCTCTGAAGCCTTTGCCCCAACAAACCGTATGCCAAGCCCGACGAGTAGCTTTCTGAGCGGATTGGATTTGGATGCTTCAATCGCATCCAGCAAATTCGTAGTCTTTTTCTCCCCATGCGCTCTAGAGGAAGCAGGTCTTCACGGGTGAGGGCATAGATATCTCCAACATCATTGATCAAACCGGCATCAAACAGCTGTTTGACGACCTTCTCTCCAAGTCCGTCGATATTCATGGCAGTACGGGAGACAAAATGGATCATTCCTTCAACAAGCTGTGCCGGACACCCAGGGTTGATGCAGCGGATCGCCACCTCATCTTCCAGCTTGACTGTTTCATGGCCACACCCCGGACATTCTGTCGGTGCTTTATAGACTTCCTGGTCTGTACGTTCCTCCAGTATCGGCCGCACGACTTCCGGGATGATGTCCCCTGCCTTTCTTATGATCACTTTATCGTTGATCCGGATGTCCTTCTCTTCGATGAGTTCATGGTTATGGAGTGAGGCACGGGCGACGGTCGTCCCCGCCACTTTCACCGGCTTCAAGATCGCAGTCGGTGTGATCGCACCGGTACGGCCGACGGTCAGCTCGATGTCGAGTAGATCTGTCACGACCTCTTCAGCAGGAAATTTATAGGCGATTGCCCAGCGCGGTGATTTCGCGGTGAACCCAAGCTGTTCCTGTGCATTTAGTGCGTTGACCTTAATCACTATGCCGTCTATATCATAGTCAAGATCATTGCGCCGGTTCGACCAGTACGCCACATAATCGAGGACCCCTTCGATATCATCGACAAGGCGACGTTCGCGGTTTGTTTTGAACCCTTCCTCATCGAGCCGCTTCAGCGCCTCATCCTGGGTCTTTGCCGAAAGCCCACTCAAATCATTTACACTATAGAGGAAAATCGACAAATTCCGTTTGCCTGCAAGTTTCGGGTCGAGCTGCCGCAATGAACCGGCCGCCGCATTCCTTGGATTCTGGAAAAGGGCTTCTCCTTTCGCTTCACGTGCTTCATTCAATTTTTCAAAAGCTGGCTTGGGCATATAGGCTTCGCCGCGCACTTCAAAGGATAACGGTGACGTCAGTTCCAGGGGGATCGCACGAATCGTTTTGAGGTTGGCCGTGATATCCTCACCGACCGTCCCGTCTCCGCGCGTTGCGCCCTGGACGAACCTGCCATTTTCATACTTCAGGGATACGGCCAGGCCGTCGATCTTCAGTTCGCACATATATTCGACTCCCCCTACAGCCTCCTTGACCCTTTTATCGAAAGCGCGCAGGCTATCTTCATCGAAAGCATTGCCCAAGCTTAGCATTGGCGTATCATGCTGGACTTTCCTGAAACGGTCGAGTACGGCGCCGCCGACCCTTACCGTCGGTGAGGTATCCGTTTTGAATTCAGGATGCGCCGTCTCAAGTTCAATGAGCTCATGCAGCAGTTTGTCATATTCACTGTCCGGAACAGAAGGGGCATCCAGAACGTGGTATTCATAGTTATAGCGGTTGAGCTTATCCTGCAGTGCTTTAATTTTTTCTTCCATGAATCAACCTACTCCTTCTTCTCTATCGGTGCAAAGTTGGCGAGCAGACGTTTGACTCCCGCTTTCGTAAACACGATGTCAAGCTCCTGGCTATCCCCTTCACCTTTGATGCCGGAGATGATGCCGTCACCGAATTTTTTATGTTCCACTTTATCCCCAATCGAAAAAGTGACGCCGCTGTTGTTTGTGAGCACGCGGCTCCTTTTAGGCTTCCCGCTTCTTTTCTTCATGCCACCAGAAGCAGAACCCCCAACAGCTTCATTTCCCTCCACAAGCGTCTCCGGTATTTCAGAGAGGAAACGGCTCTGGATATTCGACTCCGTCTTGCCGAAGATCATCCGGCTGTTGGCGCGTGAGAGGAACAGCCGGTCTTCGGCCCGGGTCAATGCCACATACATAAGCCTCCGCTCCTCTTCGAGTTCCCTATCATCATAGGCCACCCGCCTTGATGGGAATATGCCTTCTTCCAGCCCGACTACGAAGACGACTTTGAATTCCAGACCTTTTGAGGCGTGCATCGTCATAAGCGTCACACCCGAGTCATCCTCCACGCTGTCCTGATCCGATACAAGCGCCATATCACTCAGGAAAGTAAAGAGCAATTCGTCGGATATTTCATTGTCCCGATCGAACTCCATGGTGACCGTCTTGAACTCTTCAAGATTCTCAAGCCGGCTTGTCGCCTCAATTGACTTCTCCCCTTCGAGCATCTTCCTGTAGCCACTATGCTTTAAGACTTCGTCCACAAGCTCCGTAATCGTCAGGAACCGTGATTTGTGCTTCAGGCTTTCCAGCAGATCGACAAGACCCATGAGTTTGACGACCGCTGTCTTCGGTATGCCGATGAAATCGGATTCCTTGATCGCTTCAAATATACTGATGCCCGTGTTCTGGCCATGGGCCTTCAACTTATCGATCGTCTTCGGACCAAGACCACGCTTTGGCGTATTGACGATACGCTCGAAGCTGATATCATCATTCGGATTCAATATTACCTTCAGATAACTCATAAGATCTTTGATTTCCTTACGATCGTAGAACTTCATCCCGCCCACCATCTTGTAGGGGATGTTCGATTTGACCAAGGCATCCTCTATGGCGCGTGATTGTGCGTTGGTCCGGTACAGCACGGCCATATCGCTGTAGGAATGCTCCCCGGAGAGTGATTGGATGTTGCCGATGATCGTTTCCGCCTCACCACGCTCCGAATCCGACACCATGAGCTGCAGTTTCGGCCCGCCGTCCCTGGCGGTACGCAGTGCCTTTGGTTTTCGTTCTGTATTGTTTTCTATGACCGCGTTCGCGGCATCCAGTATGTTCTTGCTTGAGCGGTAGTTCTGCTCGAGCGTTATGACGGTCGCTTCCGGGTAATCATCCTCAAAGTTGAGGATGTTTGAAATATCTGCCCCGCGGAATTTATAGATCGACTGATCGGAATCGCCGACGACGCATATATTGCGGTATTTTTCCGCCAGTTGGCTGATGAGCCGGTATTGTGCGTGGTTTGTATCCTGATACTCATCCACGTGTATATATTGGAAACGATTCTGGTAATGTTCAAGCACTTTCGGTTCCTTATCGAATAGTTCTATCGTCAGCATTATCAGGTCATCAAAATCAAGTGCACTGTTGCGGTAGAGGATGCGCTGATAGTCGCTGTACATTTCACTGTAGAGGGTATCCGGATAGGATGCCGCTTCACTGATTGCCTGGTCCGGTTTGATGAGTTGGTTCTTCTTGTCTGATATGTAGCCGATGATGTTTCTCGGGTTGTGCTGCTTGACATCCAGATTGCGCCGCTTCAGGATATCTTTAATCACCGATTTCTGATCTGTCGGATCCAGGATCGAGAAGCTGTTTTCATATCCGATGTAGTTGATGTTGCTCCTTAGTATGCGGACACACATGGAGTGGAAGGTTGATATCCACATGCTCGCCGCCCCACCGCCGACAAGGGCTGCCACCCGCTCCTTCATTTCGCGCGCTGCCTTATTCGTAAAAGTGATCGCAAGGATGTTGCGTGACGGCACTTCCTTCTCGCCGAGCAGATAGGCGATGCGGTGCGTCAGGACGCGCGTCTTGCCGCTTCCTGCCCCGGCCATGATCAGAAGCGGGCCCTCTGTAGTCTTTATTGCTTTTTTCTGTTCCTTGTTCATCAAGCTGAGATCCATATCCAAAACTCCAATTTATTTTATGATTGTCTTTAATGCTTTCTTCACACTATCGTATATGACGTTGCCGACGACGATTGTATCGGCATGCTCCGCCATTTCCTCTGCCTGTCCCCTAGTCGATATCCCGCCGCCATATATTATGTGGGAACGGGTTGTATGTTCACGCACGCGCTTCATCAGTTCAGGGTCTCCGTACATGCCGCTGTACTCGATATATATGTAGGGTACTTGATATAGTTTATCCAGCATGTTGATGTAATGGGGCAACATCTCATCCGTAATTTCCCTGCCCTGTGCTTTCTTGAACGCTTTGCTGTCGGGGTTCATGATGAGGTACGGCAGCAGGGAGACTTCATCATAATCGAGCAGATGCCCATAGTCCGCCAATGCATCCAGCATGATGCCATGCTGCCACTTGATGTCCCAAGTATTGAATACCGCTGGAATGAAATAGTGGTCAAATCCCGGTATGACTGCCTCAGGTGAGGTGACTTCAAGCGCCAGTGGCACTGCAAACCGCCTGACACGTGCCATAAGATTGAGTACGTTGTCTTCAGTGATGTTATCTGTCCCGCCGATGATTATCGCGTCTGTATTGGATTCACAGATGCGGGCCAGTGCCTCATCCCCGATTTCTTCAGCCGGATCCAGTTTAAATACATGCCTGCACTCTTCCATCATATACAAAACCCCCATCAAAATTCATATACATATTATAGCATTTTTACGGGCCTCCTGGCCTGCTATATGGACGATTTCAGAAGCTGCGAATAAAAAGGCCTGGGCCTAAGGGCCCAGGTCATTCTAGTCGATGCCAAGATATTCTTCAAGGGACAGCCCGCTTTCGTATATCGCTTCCGCTTCATCTCCGACATAGCGCAGATGCCATGGTTCGTACATATACCCTGTAATATCTTCCTTCCCTTCAGGGTAGCGGACGATGAAGCCGTACTCGTGGGCTACATCTTTCATCCATTTATATTCGGGCGTTTCCCCAAATTCCGTCTTCAGGTTCGCAGTGCTCTCCGCCGAACCCACATCTATCGTCAGGCCGGTCTGATGTTCCGAGTGCCCCGGCCGGGCACTGTAGCGGTCGGCCGCTTCCTTGCCTTCCCTTGCCACATATCTATTGTATAGGCCGACTTGATAATCGTAGGATCTGAATCCGCTGACCATGATGAAATCAAGCCCTTCCTCAGCCCCGTCGCGGAACATCTGCTTATAGGATTCGATCACTTCCGGCTGCAGTCCAGGATTGTAGTCTTCAGGCAGGGCATATTCTTTGTTGGCAATAAGTATGCCGTCCACATAGGTCAGGCCGTCCACCACTGCTATATCCGGCACTGCTTGAAGCTTACCGATTTCAGCCGGATCGTAGGCGCGCTCGAAAGTCTCGTGCGGTCGAGTCTCAGCCTCTTCCAATCCTCTGCCGCAGGCGGCTGCCTGTAGAACCAGCAGAAACAGCACCATAAACTTCAATAATCTACCCATCGAAAAGCTCCCTTGTTCCCTTTTGGTTTCAGATTATCATATTTCAGGCATCCAATGCACGCTTATTCCAAACCTGCCCTCTTGAAGATGATGTCAACGCGTTTTAAGTGATGTGTTTCATCGAAGCAGTCCTCGATTTCTTCTGGTGACAACAATTCCTGGATGCGTTCGTCCTTTTCGACAAGTTCACGGAACGGCACTTTCGTCTCCCATGATTCCATTGCTTTCGGCTGCACCAGATCATACGCTTCTTCACGTACAAGCCCTTTATCGATCAGCGTAAGCATGACGCGCTGGGAGTAGACCAGGCCGAAGGTCTTGTCGATGTTCGCTTTCATGTTATCTTCAAACACAGTCAGGTTGCGGACGATGTTCGTGAAACGCCCGAGCATGTAGTCGAGTGCGATGGTGACGTCCGGCATCATGATGCGCTCAGCAGATGAATGGGAGATGTCACGTTCATGCCAGAGCGGTACGTTTTCATAGGCGGTGGTGATGTAGCCGCGGAGCACCCTGGACAATCCAGTCACGTTCTCGCTGCCGATCGGATTACGCTTATGCGGCATGGCGCTTGACCCCTTTTGGCCTTTGGCGAATGCTTCTTCGACTTCGCGTGTTTCCGTCTTCTGCAAGCCGCGGATCTCTACCGCAAACTTCTCGATGGACGTCGCAATCAATCCAAGCGTCGCAATATAGTAGGCATGACGATCGCGCTGCAGCGTCTGGGTAGAGACTTCAGCTGTCCCGAGCCCGAGGTGTTCACATACATAGCTCTCTACTTCAGGCGGTATGTTGGCGAACGTGCCCACCGCCCCGCTCATCTTGCCGACTTCCACTTCTTTGCGGACATTTTTGAAGCGCTCGAGATTACGCTTCATTTCCATATACCATAGGGCCATTTTGATGCCGAATGTCGTCGGTTCTGCATGGACCCATGTGTACGTCCCATCATCAAGGTCGTCTTATGCGCTTTTGCCTTTTCCCCAAGCACTTCGATGAAAGCTTCAAGATCTTTTTCTATAATCTCGTTCGCCTGCTTGATGAGGTAACTCTGTGCCGTGTCGACCACATCCGTCGAAGTCAGGCCATAGTGTACCCACTTGCGTTCTTCTCCAAGCGTTTCCGATACTTGACGTGTAAATGCGACGACATCATGGCGTGTTTCCATCTCTATTTCTTTGATGCGCTCCACATCGATCTTTGCATTCTTTCTGATTTCCTGTACTTCCGACTTTGGTATGTAACCGAGCTCCGCCCATGCCTCTGAAGCCAGTATCTCAACTTCAAGCCATGCCTCAAAACGGTTTTCTTCTGTCCAGATATTTGACATCTCTTCTCGCGAATAACGGGAGATCATATATAAACACTCCTTAGATTTATTTCTATCTCATTATAACAAAACATCTCATAAAACGAACGTTTTATATATATAATTTAAAAACGTTCGAAAAAATAGACGGGTAAATCATTTTACCCGTCTATTCTTCAATCCTTTTACCTTCAAATACAATCTCCTGATGGTCGACCACACGTCGGCCTCCCCGCTCGATGAAGACTGGCTGTTCCATGCGGCGGACAGGAGTATAGCCCGCCTCCCGCATGCGCGCCAGGCAATCAGCCGGTGATTCATCGCGCTCTACTCTAAATTTCTTCTTTTTTGGCATCCCTGTCATCTTCCAGTTCCTTTTCTTCGTAGATTTCTTCCAACACTTCTTCTACATTTTCAGGTTCGTAGTTCTTCAGACGTTTACGTCTGACCCCTTTGGTCCAGAAACCACCATTGATGTTCTTCGGTTCATAGGCGATGATGAACGCCTTTTCATCGAGTTCCTTTATGGTCGCAATCAGTTTCCGTTCGTATTTGCGCGGTGTCAATATCTGCATCGTCGTACGTTGGCCGTCGCGGCCGTATTGATAGCCGTGGGTCACCCCGTAACCCAGGTCCCGTATGTTGGTCGGCAGATCCTTGTCTTTTTCAGCTGTAATGACATTTACGACCAAATAGCCAAGTGCCAGTTTTTCCTCTATCTTGAGTCCGACAAGGATCCCTGCCCCGAAACCGAGGGCATAGGCGATGACATTCTGGAATTGGTCAAGATTCTCAAGTACGAGGCCGAGACCGATGACATAGACCAATGTCTCCATGATGCTGAAGCTTGCTGCGGTATAGCGGTAGCCTTTCAAGGTCGCAATCGTCCGCATCGTCAGGAAGCTGACATAGATGATGTTGATGACGAATATGACCAGCACCATCAGCCAGGGGTTTTCAGATATCGTTGCAATCATTCCATTCTACCTTTCTGATCTGAGTTTTTTAATTGGTGTCCGCCTGGTCATAGGCAGGTCGGCTATATCTATGATACGGGAGATCGCGTTTATGTTGCGTCCGTTTATACCACCCGGTGATGGTCCTGTAGTCCTCTGGGGAGACCTCGCGTCCTTCGAGGAAATCATCAATCGCATCATAGGTGACGCCGAGCGCCTCTTCATCCCCGATCATCGGCTGGTCATCCTCCAAGTCTGCTGTCGGCACTTTATTGACAAGGTGGTCCGGGGCACCCAGGTATTTCATGATCTGCTTGCCCTGGCGTTTGTTCAGGCCATAGAGTGGCATCAGATCCGCTGCCCCGTCACCATACTTTGTATAGAAGCCGGTTATGGCTTCAGCCGCATGGTCGGCGCCAAGTACCACACCGCCTGTTTTAGCGGCGACAGCGTACTGGACCTTCATGCGTTCCCTCGCCTTTTCGTTGCCTTCGACGAAATCACTCAACTCGTAACCTGCCTCATACAGGGCGGCGATGCTCGCATCAACGGCAGGTTTTATATCGATTGTCGCCCTGTAGGTTGGCTGGATGAAATTTAGTGCATCGATGGCATCCTGTTCATCGTTCTGCTTTCCATAGGGCAGGCGCAATGCGTGGAAGGCATACTTCCCTTCACGTTCCGTATTCAGCTCATCTGTGGCCATCTGAGCCAACCTGCCGAGCAAGGTGGAGTCCTGGCCGCCTGAGATGCCGAGCACGAACGACTTGATGAACGGGTGCTTCAGCGCATACTCCTTAATGAAATCAATGATCTCACGCGCTTCACTTTCAGGTTCTATTTGGGGTTTGGCATGAAGTTTCTCCATTATTTCCTGCTGCAACACTTGCATCACTTCCTTATTCCAATTTTTTATTGCTTGCTTCTTCTATAAGATCCTGTTTTATCTGCCACAATTCCTTCGACAAGTCGACCGGATACTCCTCCGGATTCAAGAAGCGTTGATATTCCTCCCACAACACTTCGAGGCTTGCGGCGTGCCGGGCTTTGATCTCATCGATCGTTTCCTGCTCGTACACGCATTCCCCGTCGACAAATATATCCCTCATCAGTTCCACCGCCTCATATGACCGGATCAGCTTGCGCTTCATCGTATGGATCGGGTGGAACATCAGCAGCGGATCTTCTTTCATCTCTTCCCCGAAATGGGTGATGTATTCACCTTCTGACATGCCGGTATTGCGGTTGATGATCCTGTAGACGTTCTTCTTGCCGGGCGTCGTCACTTTTTCGGGGTTCCCTGAAATTTTTATCCTGTTTTCGAGTTCGCCTGCCTCATTTTCAACCGCCACAAGCTTATAGACTGCTCCGAGTGCCGGCTGGTCGAAGGCTGTTATCAGTTTGGTGCCTATGCCCCAACCATCTACTTTTGCGCCTTGGGATAACAGTGACAGGATCGTCATTTCATCCAGGTCGTTCGAAACGATGATCTTGGCTTCCGTCAAACCTGCTTCATCCAGCATCTTACGGGCTTCTTTTGATAAATAGGCGATATCCCCGGAATCCAGTCGGATGCCGATGAAATTGATCTTATCGCCGTACTCCTTCGCCACACGGATGGCATTTGGCACGCCGGACTTCAACGTATCAAACGTGTCCACGAGGAAGACGCAGTTTTTATGGGTTTCTGCATATGCCTTGAACGCTTCATAATCGTCGCCATAGGCCTGTATCATGGAATGCGCATGCGTGCCGCTCGCCTCCAGTCCAAACAGCTTCGCTGCGCGGACATTACTCGTGGCATCAAAGCCGCCTATGACGGCCGCCCGCGCCCCCCATAGGGCCGCATCGAACTCATGGGCTCGGCGTGTACCGAATTCCATCAGCGTGTCATTCGGCACGACTTGGCGCATGCGGCTCGCCTTTGTGGCGATGAGCGTCTGGAAATTGACGATATTGAGCAATGCGGTTTCGACAAGCTGAGCCTCTATGATGGGCGCTTCAACCTGCACGAGCGGCATGTTGCTGAAGACGACCTCCCCTCCTCGACAGCACGCACCTTGCCGGTGAACCTCAGATCTTTGAGGTAGTCGAGGAAAGTCTCCTCATAGCCGATGGTGCGCAGATAATCGATGTCACTTTCTGTAAATTTCAGGTTGCTCAGGAAATTGATGATGCGCTGCAGTCCGGCAAAGACCGCATAGCCATTGTCAAATGGCATATTCCGGAAATACAGGTCGAACACCGCTGTACGGTCCTCAAGCCCTTGCTCCAAATAGGTCTTGCCCATGTTGATTTGATATAGATCGGTGTGCAGCATGAAACTGTCATCTTCGTGTTGATACATTTTGTCTCGTCCCCCCATGAAGTGCTGAAAATCAGTTATACTCATTTTAGCACATCTGACTTCCATACAAACAGAAATGACTGGAGGGATCACATGAAATTGGATAGTTTCAAGATGCGCTTCATCGTACTTTCATTCATCGTTGCAATATCGGGGTTTTCGCAAGGCATGCTGCTGCCGCTTATTTCTTTCATATTCGAACAGCAGGAAGTGAATGCCACGCTCAATGGCCTCCACGCTTCAGGACTTTACATAGGTGTCCTGATCTCATCCCTTTTCATCGAAGCACCTCTTAGGAAATATGGGTTCAAACCGATGATCATCACCGGTGGCATCACAGTCGGGCTCTCCCTTCTGCTGTTTCCGGTGCTTGAAACCATCTGGCTGTGGTTCCTGCTGCGTCTTCTCGTCGGGATCGGGGATAATGTGCTGCACTTCAGCACCCAGACGTGGCTTACCCAGACGACGCCGCAACATAAACTCGGCCGCATCGTCGCATTCTACGGCCTGTTCTTTTCTTTTGGTTTCATGATCGGGCCTAAAATCAGTGAGCTTGTTACGGTATGGGAGCCACTCCCGTTCATCGTCTCGGGTCTGTTGACCATGATCGGCTGGCCACTCATTTTTCTGCTGAGGGACGCATCAGGTGCAAAACCGATCGACTCCGGGGTCCCAATCACTGTCTTCAATACATTCCGCAATTTCAAAAATGTGCTCGCCACAAGTTGGATCGCCTTTTTGTTCCCGATGCTGTTTGGAGTGTTCGAAGCATCCTTGAACAGCAACTTCCCGGTATTCGCCATCCGCAATGGCTTCAGCCTGTCGGCCATCACCTGGATACTCCCGGCCTTCAGCTTCGGTGCCATACTGCTCCAGGTGCCGATCGGCATACTTGGCGACCGCATCGGCCGCCGGCGTCTGATGCCCATTCTGCTCGCCACGGGCATCCTGCTCTTTTTGGCTATGGAAGCGTTCAATACTTCCTTTGTCATGCTGCTTATACTGTTCATCCTGGCGGGCGTCGCCGTAGGTTCCATGTATTCGCTCGGCATCAGCTACATGACTGACATCACACCCAAGTACAACTTGCCGGCAGGCAACCTGATGGCCGGCATCATGTTCAGCCTCGGCAGCATCATCGGACCGGTCATTGGAGGCGCGGTCATCAGTGCCAGTGGAGGATCCTTCTACTTCATCTTCTTTGCAGCAGCAATCACCCTGGTCCTGATGATGGATATATTATTTAGATACAAACGCCCTAATGTGGCACAATAAAGACAGCACTACACACGACAAAATAAAGGAGGAAATGAAATTGAAAAATGCATTATTGGTCATCGACTACTCTTATGATTTCGCCGCGCCCGACGGTAAATTGACAGCAGGGGAAGCGGGAGGCGCCATCCAAGGGGCCATCGCCGAAAAAATCAGGGAAGCACACGGCGAAGGAACCTCCATCTTCTTTATGATGGACCTCCACTATGAAGAAGATGTGCACCATCCAGAATCCCAGCTGTTCCCGCCGCACAATATAGAAGGCACGCCGGGACGCGACCTCTACGGCGCTGTCCTCGAGGTATATGAGGACATCAAGGGAGATGCCAACGTATTCTTCCTCGATAAACGCCGCTACAGTGCATTTGCCGGCACACCTCTGGATCAGCTGCTTCAGGAAAGGGGCATCTCCACTGTGACGCTGACCGGCCTGGTCACAGACATCTGCATCATGCACACGGCAGTTGATGCCTACAACCATGGCTATGGCATCATTGTGCCGGAATCATGTGTGGCCTCCTTCAATCCGGAAGGTCACCGCTACGCACTCGACCACTTCAAAAATACACTCGGTGCCACAATAGAACGCTAGCTGAATGCATGGTCCGGTGATAAAATGGGAATAGTAGAACATAATCTAAAGGAGAATGTAATCATGACTCAAACGAAGATATTCGGTCATCAAAATCCAGACACAGATACGATCACTTCTGCCATCGTCGCAGCGGATATTGAATCCAGGCTCGGCAATGATGCGAAAAGCTACCGGCTTGGCGAAGTGAATCCTGAAACACAATACGCACTCGACGAATTCGGCGTATCGACCCAGAGTATCTGGAGGCACTTGAAGCAGGTAGCCCTGTTATATTGGTCGACCACAATGAATTCCAGCAATCTGCAGAAAACATCGAGTCAGCTGAAATAGTAAAGGTTTTCGATCACCACAGAATTTCGAACTTCCACACGGAAGGGCCGCTCTACTACCGCGCAGAACCGGTTGGGTGCACTGCAACGATATTGAAGAAAGTATATGAGGAAAACGGTCTGGAGATCTCCAGGGAAATGGCCGGGCTCATGTTGTCGGCCATCATCTCCGATACGTTGCTATTCAAATCTCCTACAACGACGAAAGAAGATGAAGCGGCAGCGGAAGCACTCCAGAAGATTGCCGATGTCGATATCGAATCCTTCGGCCTGGCAATGCTGAAAGCGGGTGCTTCAACAAGCGATAAGTCAGCTGAGGAATTGATTACCGGAGACGCAAAATCCTTCGATATGGGAGGAAGCACGACGCGTATCGCCCAAGTGAACGTCGTCGATGTCGATGAAGTGTTCGAGAGAAAAGCAGAACTTGAAGACGCGATAGAGCTCAGATCGAGTCAGAGGGCTATGGTCTGTTCGTCCTCGTCGTCACTGACATCATCAACTCCAACTCGAAGATACTTGCCCTTGGGGAGAATTCAAGTTCCATCGAAAAAGCATTCGATGTTGCATTGGATGAAAACTCGGCCGTTCTGGAAGGCGTAGTATCCCGCAAGAAGCAAGTGGTGCCACAAATCACAAAAGCATTATCCTAGGAGGATGATAAAATGATGAAAAAAGAACCGGGTAAACTCTATATTGAAGAAGACGGCCAGTCCATCGCAGAACTGATCTATACAGATGAAGAAGACTATTACGATGTAACCGGTACCTATACAGTACCGGAGCAACGCAACAGAGGCCTTGCAAAAGACCTCGTCGATGAAATTGTCGCAATGGCCCGTGAAAACAATAAGAAAATCAAGCCGACATGTCCGTATGTACCGCACGCCATACGCGGTTCAGAGTATGATGACATAAGGATGTAGATAAACAAAGGACCCGCCACAAAAGTGGCGGGTCCTTTGTTTTGAAAGGTAATTTCAAAATCAAATAGTTGAAAAGAATGGAAAAAATGGTATGAACAAATAATATCACAAATATTCTGAATAGTAAATATGGTCATTCATTTAATATTTTACTTATTACACTCTCTCTGCCCTTCTCGAGCCGTTCCATCGAGCACTCGTCCTTGATCTTGTAGCCAAGGTCCTCTGTCGCCCTGGAATAGGAAACTTCATCGATGTAATTCGTCAGATCTGCCTGATCGAAACAGGCCGGATGCACCAGCTGTCTTTTATTATGGTCGATGATGACGCGTTCTGAGCCACTGGTCCGATCAGCAAGCGGCAAGAACAGCAGCAGAATCAAAAGCAGAAGCAGAAAAGGCCATAAAAATTTTTTATTCATCTATAAAAATCCTACAAAAACGCCTTCCGGAGCCTCTAATTCACCCTCTTGACGCACGATTGTGCCTGCTTCAGTTATCTTGAATAATACTACATTATGAGAGCGTTCATGGGCGCACACAAGGAAATTGCCGTCAGGGGTAATATTGAAGTCCCGCGGCCAGTCTCCGTTGGTCGATTCGATCTGGATGCGTTTCAGTTCCTCACCATCAGATATGATCTCAAACACAGCGATACTGTCATGTCCTCTATTTGAAACATAAATGAACTTTCCGTTTGGATGTTTCCGTATTGCCGCCCCCTGTGAATGTCCGCTGAAAGATTCCGGGAGTGCCGAATATGTCTTTAGTGGGGAAAATTTCCCGTCTTCATAGGCAGCTACAATCACTTCATTCGATAGTTCGGTAAAGATATAGGCATAGCGGCCATTGTTGTCGAACACCAAGTGTCTCGGGCCACTGGCTGCTGCCACATTTGATTCTGCCACTTTAACAAGTCGGTCGTCTCTGATTTCAAGCGTAACAATCTTATCTGCACCAAGATCGACTGCTGCAATATATTTTCGGTCGGGAGTCTCGACGACAAAGTGGGAGTGCGGACTATCCTGACGTTCATGGGGGCCGTCTCCCTCAATCTGGAAAACATCCAGTCGTTCTGTCACCACGCCACGCTCATCGACGCGGTACAGACGGATTTCTCCAGATAGATATACCGCATCGACAAGATAATTCTGGTCTGATGTCAATGTCAGATGACACCCGGAAGCCCCTTCTCTGAGACAGTCCTCTACTAGGTTGAGGTCACCGGTATTCGGATCGCTGATATCGTAAGTTGCGATGCCCGATTTCGTCTTGCCCTTTTTAACTGCATACAGACGGTCTTTGTGAATATCAAGATATGTTGCATTCGGTGTTTCCGCCGCCTCCCTGATCTTCCCGAACACACCTTTTTTCAGGTCAAGGTCAAATTGATAGATCCCCTTGCCATGCTCTTTTGTATACGTGCCAATGTATCCAATCATGCATATTCCCCTAAGGTTCAGTTTGCCTTTATATTAGCACACCTGCTGATTTTCGCTAAACGAAAATATCCGCAGTTGCAAAACAGAACATATGTTCGTATAATAGCATATATAACTCTACTGGAAAGAGGGGATCGCTATGGATTACCGGCAAATGCCCATCGACCAGCTAGACAGCAATATTCCAAAAGGGCGCGGCATGATCAAGTGGGCACCGTTCGCCACCATGCCGGAACAGTTTGAACGGGTAGATGCCATGATCGAGGCGCAATCAAAGATAAGCCGCCCGGAACTATCTGACGACCGCCTGGCGGAGATGGACCGCGCCATGAAAAAGGCAATCCATGAAAAGCGCAACGTGCGCATCGAATATTATTATGATGGGCTGCGCTTTCATGTCGATCTGCAGATTCTCCGGGTGGATAGATGGAGTCTGATGCTGATCGGCCAACGTCTTGGCCCCTGAAGACGAGATGGTCTTCATCTCTTTCATCGACATCCTCGACATCACCATGCTCGAACGTTAAAAGGCCGCACCTAGGTGCGGCCTTTTAACGTTCCAAAAATAGAACAGGCTCTTTTTGGTAATCGGTCGCCATCATCAGGTGATAAGCGAGTACAGTTGTCGTAATGGCCCCTACTCCGCCTGGTACCGGCGTGATGTAGGACGTCTTATCGCGCACTGCGTCATAATCCACGTCCCCAACCATTTTACCGGCATCGTTGAAATTGATGCCAACATCGACCACCACTGCCCCTTCTTTTACGTGATCTGCTCCGATCAGGTTGATGACACCGGCAGCACTGACAATAATATCCGCCTGGCGGCACTTTCCAGCCAGGTCATTGGTATAGGCGTTACATGTCGTCACTGTCGCATCACGGTTCATAAACAGCAACGATAATGGTTTTCCAACCACTTCACTTGCCCCCACCACGACTACATCCTTCCCTTTCAGAGGAATGTCATAGAACTCGAGCATCTCCATTACCCCAGCAGGGGTACAAGGTTCCAGACGATTCTCTTCATCGGTCACTACTTGCCCGAGATTAAATGGCGTCATGCCGTCGATATCCTTTATTGGATTCATCAATTCCTCGACCCGCTTCATGTCGATATGTTCCGGCAGCGGTTGGAGCAGCAATATGCCGTTGATGGAATAATCTTCATTTATTTCCCTGAACTTGCTGAGGAAGGAACGGGCCGAGACATCATCTGGGAAATGGTATTGTTCTGTCTCAATAGAAAATTTTTCAAACCTTTTAAGCGCCGCCCGCTCATAGGAAATCGAATCAGACCGCTCCCCCACCCTGACGAAAGCCACTTTCGGACTGATGCCATGCTTATCAGACTCACTAAGCGCCTTTTTTATCTTTTCGGAAAGATGTGCAGCAACTGCCTTGCCCTCCATAATCGTTGTCATAGAAAATGCTCCTTTGCAGCCTTTTTATCAAATATACCATACTTCACCCCGCTCCACGTAACGGACACTGTCGATCAGCGAAAATAAAAAAACCGCCCAACAGGGCGGCTTAATATTACTTCGTTTCACGGTGAAGTGTATAGTTGTTTGTTCTTGGACAGAATTTTTTCATTTCAATACGCTCAGGATTGTTTTTCTTGTTCTTTGTCGTAATGTAGTTGCGGTCTCCGCAGTCTGTACAAGCCAAAGTTACATTTACTCTCATTCGTTACGCCTCCTTTACTCATTACCTGTTCCATTTCACACTCGAGGTGAGGAACATCCGAATTTCATTGATATTGCAGTCATACCATGCCCGGTTCCTTTTTGAAAGACATCACGGACTCCATTTCAACTGGCCAGTTGATCATCCATTCGGGATGAAACGATGGTATTCGGACAGTATTGTCCTTTTTTGAACCGCCTTAACCATTTTAAAGGTTTATTCAATTTTTTTCAACACCTTTATGGATGAACATAAAAAAACGGACAAATGCGCTTGCCCGTCCCGCATCATACGCTATAATTATAAATCGTAATCATTCCGTTATATTGAGGGGCTATGCCATGAAAACTTATAAGATGACAGCTTTATCCATCCTCCTCCTGCTGCTCGGTGCATGTGGGACGGATTCGGCAAATGAAGAAAAAACAGAGGAATTGACTGTGTACACGACAGTCTTTCCCTAAAAAGTTTCACTGAATCGATAGGGGGCGATACAGTAGAGGTGGAATCTATCTACCCCACCGGTGCTGACGTCCATACTTATGAACCCACGCAGAAGGATATCCTGAACTATGCTGAAGGGGATCTCTTCATCTACACTTCCAAAGCGCTCGATCCCGTCTCAAAGAAGATCGAAGGCTCAATCGGTGACCACACTGAATTCTTCTCAGCCGCAGACAGCATTCCGGAGTCCGCATATCTCCATACAGAACATGACCATGATGAGCATGCACATGAAGAAGCGGGCGACCCGCATATCTGGCTCGATCCGAAGCTTTCGATCGAGATGGCAAAATCCATCCAGGATCAGCTGATCGAGATGAATCCGGATCAGGAAGAATTGTACAGGGACAACTATGAAGCGTTGGCAGACGATCTTGAATCCATACATGATGCGTTCACCAAGGTTACAGAAGAGACTGAGCGCGATACGGTATACATTTCCCACGCATCCCTCGGGTATCTCGCCAACAGGTACCACTTCAATCAGGTGGGCATCTCCGGCTTGAATAACGAGGAACTTTCCCAACAGGAATTGACCCAGATCGTCGAAGAAATCAAAGCGCATGATGTGCCTTATATCCTCTATGAACAGAACATCACATCCAAGGTTGCCGATACTGTAAAAAATGAGACGGGCATAGAACCGTTAGAGTTCCATAACCTTTCAGTCCTGTATGATAGCGATGAAAAAGACGCCACCTATCAATCCGTCATGCAGAAAAATATAGAAGTCATCGATAAGGCGTTGAATGATTGATGACTTGCACCAAATGAAAAAGCTGGCCCAAGGGCCAGCTTTTATACTTGATTCGGTTCTGCATCAATTTCTTTTTTCAATCTCTCAGTGAACTCCCTTATTTCTTTGACATCCTGCTTCAGGAAAAATGCCAATACTGCTACACCAATCACTCCTACTATAATCAATACAGCAATAAGCTTGAAGAGGAATGAGAATAATGATTTAATCGCTTCCATGATGAACCTCCATAAAATGATTTACTGGACTGTACCCGTTCCACTATATTTTAAGCAATACATATGAAAAGCATCGATCGGTCACCTGAAGACTTCGCATTATCGCTTTTCGCCAGAACGCTTCGTGCCTCGGTCACCAATCACTTTGATATGGACCCGTCGTGCCCTCGGACCATCGAACTCTGCAAAATACAGGCTCTGCCATGTTCCGAAAATGACTTCCCCTTTTCGATTATGAGCGTTTCGCTCGCGCCGGTCAGCGACGATTTCATATGGGAATCCGAATTCCCCTCAAAGTGCTGATACGCCGGCTTGTTGTCGAAGGTAAGATCCATCCCGTATACAAGATCCTTCACAACATCCGGATCCGCATTCTCATTGATTGTGATCCCTGCTGTCGTATGGGGAGTGAAGACCGTCATGATCCCTGAGCGCACGCCACTCTTTTCCAAAGCTTCAAAGACGAAGGCATCAATATTAACAAATGCCGTACGTTCATGTGTATCGACTTCAAATGTAAAAAGCATATTATCACCTTTAACCTTCCTATTTCCGGGTATAATCTTACTAGAACACGATGAAAGGGGATATTCAAATGCCTTATACCATGAATGACTACCCGGATTCCTTAAAGAACTTGAAAGAACTCGAAAGAAAAAAGGCGATCGACATCATCAACGCCATGCTGAAGGACGGATATGATGAGGAACGTGCCATCCCGATCGGAACCGAGCAGGCGGAACAGTGGTATAAAGACGCTTCACAAAAAGACCTTGATGAACTAAAGGATAAAAAAATTACGCAACACAAACCTGACCCCAACTCACAGGGTGGCAAGATTGCAGATAATGACGTTTCGGTCTTTTATGAAGACGACGAATGGAAAGTTCAGACCAAAGGGGCAAAACAACCCAGCAACACTTATGATAATAAGGATGACGCTGTGCAGCGCGCTAAAGAAATTGCCGAAAACCGTGGGACCCGCACACATATCCACAATAAAGATGAGTAAATGAAGCTCCGGTCAACTGACCGGGGTCATTTTTATACTTGATGGTTCAAGTCACGCGAGGCATCAAGGCCAATCTTTTCAAGCGTCGTCCCCTCACGCATGAAGTCGACTTCCAACATAAGTGAAGTCAGATGGATAACTGCATCAATCGTCGGTGTGTGGACATCAAGCGCTTCCGCAATGCTTTTCCAAAGCACGAGCCCATGTCCGACATCCTCCACGATATACCGGTTGTCGAGTGCAGTAGGGCCTACAAGATCTCTAAGGACCGGACTTTCGTTATATTGCGTCTTCAGCGCTTTCCCAGGTTCGAATATGTGCTCCGTTCGGAACGCCTCGCTTTATCTAGCACTTCAAAACCGAGCACTTTGCATATTTCCTGGCGCTCTTCATCAATCGCTTCTATAACCTTCACGGTGTGTTCCGTCACGCCGTCACGGTACAAGTAGAAATTTTCGCCATCATTGTCGATGACGCCGGCATTCAGGATGGAAGGGGCCGGATGACTTCTGGATTGCCATTATTGAGTGTCGTCTCAAGTATATTCTCAGCTGGGACGAGCGAGTCGTAAAGCATATGCAGCTTCGAGAGCATTGCCTCCGTATTGCTCGAAGGGTAGGCACTGAACAAATTATGGCGGCTCCTCAATATGATGTCTGCGTCGTTCGCCACGTAGTCGTACCGCGCAGCATAGGTCAATGACATCGATTCCCCTACCATGACAGACGCCTCCGGATACGCTCGCGCAAGCTGTCTGGATAACTTCATGCTGCTCATTGCGCTTGCACCATTGATGAAGACCATCATGCCATCTTCAAGATATGGCATGATCTCTTCGAACATGCGAGAAAGTATGTGGGTCGGCAGACAAGTCATGATGACCTCTGCGCCTGACACCGCTTCCTCTGGGTCCCTTGTGAATGCATTAATCCTGATTGGTTTTCCCTTAAAATGTACTTTGCCTTCTGTAATGTCGGTGTGCGAATCTTTTATGGCTGATGGTGAGTGGTACAGTGTGACGGCGTGTCCACGTGACGTCAAGTCAGCCGCGGCTACGATGCCACCATTCCCCGCACCGATTATGGAAACTTTCATTGCAGATGAAACACTCCTTAGAGAATTATAATTCACATTATACTGAATATTCCATCATTTAGCCACCCAAAAAAGCCCGGAAGTGTACCCGGGTGTCATTTCGGCTGATCATTCTTTATTTTTTCTATAGCTGGTATATCGGCAGGTGCCCAATCAAGTGAGTCGATTGCCGTCCTCGGCAGCCATTTCATATCAATGTGTTCAAGAAGTCGGATGTCTCCCGAGAGCTGCTCCGCATAATATGTAGTCAATTCCACAACACCGAAATCATATTCATGGACCGTCGTCACAATTTTATCCCGAACAAGGATGTCACACTGCATCTCTTCCATCAATTCACGTTTTAATGCCGCATCGGGCGTTTCACCCTCTTCGATTTTACCTCCTGGAAATTCCCACTTCAACGCCAGATTTTTACCTTCCGGACGCTGTGCGCACAATATCTCATCCTTGTCGTTGACTATTACTGCACCGACTACCCTGATATATTTTTTCATCTGTATCCTCCAAGATATGTTCTGCGATCATTATAACAGATCCATCGCATGGAAAATCAAGATTTACGGAATGGTTTATGGTATTCTTATGCCTATCATCATTACGCGAGAGCAAAAAGCCAAAAAAAAGACCTTCTGCCCTGAAAAGGTTAAGAGGTCGGGTGCATTTGAGGGCAGAAGTATCCAATTAAGGGTAAGGAAAAATGAACTTACTGGGAGTACCTAATAAACATCGATAGGGGCTGGCCGTCCATCAGGAAGGTAACCAGATCCTCTTCCCAAAGTACTGATCACTTCACGGTCGTGCTTGACGACGCTCGCTTCCGCCGTTGGTTCATCGACCACTGCTGTTGAGCCTAGTAGCATAGTGCTCAATATTAAAGCACTGAGTATCTTTTTCATGCCCTCACCACCTATCTGTTTATAACTACATTATGGACGATTGCAAATATTCAATCAATATCCACATCCGGGAAAATTGTGAACAATTCATCAGGAAGGGGTCTCAACATGGAATACTACACCCGTTTTAAGGAAATGCGTCAGCAGAAGGGCCTCACCCATCTGGAAGCAGCTGAAGGCATATGCGGCAAGACCACCATCTACCGTTTTGAGCGGGGGACGCAGCACTCTCCGCCCCCATACTCCATAGATTGTGCCGGCGTCTTGGCATAAGCATGCAGGACCTTTTCATCGACGAAGCTTCTGAATACGCCCTGATTGACCACTATCTTGATATGATGCGTGAATACGTCTATTTCAGGCATGCCGATCTACTCAAGGTGACGCTTGAAGATGCACGGGAGACGATCAATAGCAAATCGGAATTCGATCTTCAATACCGCAATTACAAACGACTCTTCCATACATATAAAGCAATCATGCTGAGGAATGAAGGGCGTCTTGAAGATTCCGAACGCATTCTCACAACTTTGATCGAAGAAACGAAGGCCACCAATATGCTGGAGCTTGAAATCATCAACACGCTCGGCGATCTGTACATCATCACGGATCGCTCCGAAGATGCCCTTATGCTCTACCATAAGCACCGCAACCGCATCCTCGAATCAAGGCATATGAATGAAATGGACCGCTATATGATCATTCAGCTCTACTACGGCTATGCCATCAGCCTCTACAACAATTTCTTCTACGCAGAAGCGGTCGACATCTGCTATAAACTGCTGATCCGGATAGAAGAGAACAATTCACTCTACTATCAGGGCAAGGCAAACCATCTGATGGCGCTCATCCACGTGGCACTGGACGAGCCGAAATCCGCGCGCCATTACTTGGCGAAGGCAGAAGCTGCTTTCTTCCTTGAAAATCTACAGGATAAGATGGCCGAACCCATCGAAATCGCAAAGAACGCAATAGAAGCGCTGGAATGACCATTCCAACGCTTCTTTATATGAATCCAAAGGCTATGCCTGCTTTTGTTCAAGCATTTCAATGATTTCATGTCGGGAGAGCTGCGCGATATTATTCTTCATGTTCGCCTGCCGCATACTTTCGTCAGCAATTGCAGGGATATCTGCATGATCGATGCCAAAGTCCGAAAGCGTCATTCCAAGCCCCAGATTCTGCTTCAACCCATTGAAGGCACGCGCGAGGTCTTCTGCATCCTCAAAGCCGATATCTTTTGCATGGTCGTGAAGCTGTGGGTTGGCTTTAGCATTGACCTTGAACCATTCATCCAGGGAAAAGGCGCATGCTTCCCCGTGGGGGACATCGTAGTGGGAGGTCAGGTAGTAACTCATCGCATGGGACCCCGAAGTCCCCGTCTGGCTGAATGCCATCCCTGCCATCATGCTCGCAAGGGACATGTTGGTCCGCGCCTCCCTGTCCGAAGGCTCGTTATAGGCTGCAAGCAGATTTTTAAATGCCAGATTCGCTGCACGTATCGCCAACGTGTCGGAGACCGGGTTATGTTTCGTGGATCCGAGGCGATCCAGAAGCGTGACAGATGACATCAATCCCTGAAATTGCTGTCACCTTCGGTGGACATGTCAGCGTCAGTTCCGGATCGACCAGCGCGACTTTCGGATAAAGTCCAGGCCCGATCAGCGGTACCTTCAGTCCTTGTGACTTATCGCTGATGATGCTTGAAGCCGTGACTTCAGAAGCTGAACCGCTTGTTGAAGGGATCGCGATGACTGGTAATGCCCGGGTAAAATCTGTGTGCTCGATGATGGTCTCGGGTTCCACGCCTTGCATATATGCAGCTGCTGCAGCTTTGGAAGCATCCATTGCTGAACCGCCACCGACAGCGATGACAGCGTGGGCATCATGCGCATAGAGTGCTGCTGCAATCTCTGAAACATTTTCAATGGTCGGGTTGGCCTCAATATCGGAAATGACCGTTTTAATCTTCTCACCGAGTTCGGTCTCGATGAACTCCGCTACCCCATTCTTCACTTTGGACCGCGTCGCCACCACAACGAGCCTGCTGTACTCAAGATCCGAGACGATCTCACCAAGCTGTGAGATGATGCCTTCGCCGAAACGGATATCAACCGGATGTCTGAAAGTGAACATGAATATCCTCCTTTATTTTATCTGACTGCCTCCATTGTACCTCAATAGACTGAAAAAACGAAAAACAGGACACCATGTGGTGTCCTGCATTCTATACGAGACGCTTCATTTCTTCTGCAACATGTTCGACTTCGGTGCCGACAACGACATGGACGTTGTTGCGTCCCGGCCTGATGACGCCGTGGGCGCCTGCTGATTTGATGATTGCATCATCTATCTTCGCTTCGTCCATAACATTGATGCGCAGACGCGTCGTACAATAGTCAATTGTATCGATATTCTCTTTGCCACCGAGTCCGATGAGGATCTGGTCTGCTTTTTTAGAGTACTTATCGTCGAAGGAAGATGACTTCTCATCCACTCCCTCAACTCCTTCCACTCCTGCTCCAGTCGGAGCTTCCGCAGCCAACACCGAATCATCGCGGCCTGGCGTCTTAAGATCGAGCGCTTTGATGATCACCCTGAAGATGACATAGTACAGGACAAAGAATACGAGCCCCTGCAGGATCAGCATATAAGGCTGGTTGGCGATGGGTACCTGGGCGCTGAGCACAAAGTCGATCAGCCCGGCACTGAAACCAAATCCTGCTGTCCATTCAAACGATGCTGCAATGAACAGGGACAGTCCTGTAAGTGCTGCATGCACGACGTATAGCAAAGGCGCCAGGAACATGAAGGAAAATTCAAGTGGTTCCGTTACACCTGTAAGGAATGCCGTCAATGTAGACGCAAGCAAAATGGAGCCCGCAGCTTTTTTGAACTGTGTCTTAGCCGTATGGTACATCGCAAGTGCAGCCCCCGGCAGCCCGAACATCATGATCGGGAAGTAGCCGACCTGGTAGCGGCCTGTGATGCCCCGCTCACCTTCATTATCCAGAAGTTGCCGATATCGTTGATGCCGACTGTATCAAACCAGAACACCGAGTTCAATGCGTGGTGCAGGCCGGTCGGAATCAGCAATCTGTTGAAGAAGCCGTAGAGGCCGGCGCCGACGGCACCCAGCCCACTGATCCATTCCCCGAATGAGAAGAGACCGTTATAGAGCAGCGGTCATACATAGTACAGCACACCACTGAGCACTATCATGACGAATACGGCAATGATCGGCACCGAACGGCGCCCACTGAAGAATGCAAGGTAATCAGGCAGTTTCGTGCCGCTGAAGTGGTTGTATAGAGCCGCACTGATCAAGCCTGTAATGATACCTAGAAATACGTTGTTTTCAATGACTCCGAATGCGGTCCCCACTTCTTCCAATTCGATACCGCGCAATAACGCAATCGAATCTGCCTTCAGCAGGTTGGTCACGACAAGGAAAGACACGAGGCCGACAAGTGCCGCCGCCCCGTTTTTATCTTTCGACATGCCAAAGGCAAGCCCCACTGCAAACAGGATCGCCAAGTGATCAAGTTCAATACACTATAATAATAATATAAAATATCTTTTGAAAGGATGATACTATGCAGCGCCTCATAAAAAATGCACGCCTCGTCACCCATGATGACACGTTCGGCGATCATTGGCTGCTTATCGAAAATGATAAAATAAAATCGTTCGGCCCGATGGAGAAGTGCCCGGATGCAGAAACGGTTTTTGATGCACAAGGGGACAATGTCCTGCCCGGCGGCATCGAGATGCATATACATGGTGCCGATGGCGTGGATGCGATGGATGCGGACGAGGCTTATTTGGAGAAGATTTCAGCCCATCTGCCGAGCACCGGTTCCACATCGTTCCTGGCCACCACCATGACCGCCCCGATCAAAGACATTGAACGGGCTCTTGAGAACTTATCTGGCTACACGTACGCGGGAGGGGCAAAAATGCTCGGCATCCACTTGGAGGGGCCGTTCATCTCAAAAGCCCACCCAGGCGCACAAGATCCAGCCCATATCCTGAAACCCGATCACGCGTTGGCACGTCGCCTCCAATCCCTCTCAGGCAATCAGATCCGCCTGATGACATATGCCCCTGAAGAAGACCCTGGCGATTTCATAGAGACACTGAAAGATTTGTCGATCATCCCTTCAGCCGGTCATACGGATGGTTTGTTCGACACATTGAAAGATGCTGAAACGAAAGGGCTCAGCCACATCACCCATCTGTATAATGGCATGCGCGGCCTTCACCACAGGGAACCCGGTACCGTCGGCTTCGCCTATATGGGGGATGCCTTTACTGAACTGATTGCAGATGGCATCCACTGCAGAAAGGAAATGATGAAACTGGCCTATGACATCATCACACCAGACAGGCTCGTCATAATTACAGATGCCATGCGCGCCCAAGGCCTGCCGGATGGCGAATATGACCTCGGCGGCCAGAACGTCCACGTCAAGGATGGCGAAGCGCGCCTCGCCGACGGAACGCTCGCCGGCAGCGTATTGACGATGAAACAGGCCATCAGGAATATGAGGGAAGTCACTGGATGTACATGGCAGGATATCGTTAAGATGACCGCCTATAACCCGGCTGTTGAACTCGGCTTGACCAAATCAAAAGGCGTCATAAAAGAAGGCGCCGACGCCGATCTGGTGATCTACGATGATGCTTCAAATCTGAAGCACACCATTATAGACGGTGAAATATACTGCTAGAGTCTCAATTCGCGCTCGTCACGCGGACCAACGAGAGTTAGACGCCCAATTCTCGTTCGTTGCCCGGACCAACGGGAGTTAGACATCCAATTCGCGCTCGTCGCCCAAACCAACGGGAGTTAGACATCCAATTCGCGCTCGTCGCCCAAACCAACGAGAGTTAGACGAGACATTCATCTCAGTGCACACTTCTCCACACAAAAAAGCTCCGGATATTTCCGGAGCTTTTCTGATTCCCACCAATTGTCGCGTTTTGCGTACGTGATGGACAATGTTTTTCTTTCTCTTTCTTTATGTGCGCTACGCCTTGCTTCAAGTTTGATGCGATCCTCGCCTAACGTCCTGAGGAAGGAGACCATCAGCATGATGAAGATTATGATGAGTGGCGCACCTGCAACGATGGAGGCGGTCTGCAACAGACTCAATGAATCATCTCCGCCTATCAGCAATAATGTAAATGGCAGGAAGGATAACGCAAATGCCCAGAACAGGCGGTTCCATCTGTATGGTTCACCATCAACCTTTGTTGGGTGGATGATGCAAGAATATAGGAACCTGAGTCGAATGTCGTCGCCAAGTAGAGCAGTGCAGTAATGATGAAGATCAAAGTCATCAGTTTGCCGAAAGGCAGCTGGCCGATGATTGCCATGATTGCCGCTTCCCCACTTTGGTTGTTGAGGACATCCGTCACAGAGAATGTACCGGAAATTTCAAGCCATAGCCCGAAGTTCCCCAGTATTCCGAAGAAGAGTACACACCCAAGCGTTCCGTAAAGGATTGTACCAAGCACAACTTCCTTCAATCGGCGACCTTTGGAGATCCTTGCGATGAAGAGCCCGATGAATGGTCCATAGACCAGCCACCATGCCCAATAGAATACCGTCCAGCTTTGAGGGAAATCGGTCGTTTCTATGCCCTTAAAGCCACCAAATGGTTCAAGCCAAGTTGCCATCCGGAAGAAGTCTTTCATCATCAGACCGATACTTGAGACGGTTGTTTCCATGATGAAGATCGTTGGTCCGACAACGAAAATGAAGGCAAGCAGGATGAACGTCAACCATAAGTTCATGTCGCTCAGTACCCTGATCCCCCTCTTTAGACCGGAATAGGAACTGATTGCAAAGATGACAGTTGCGATGATAAGTATGCTGAGTCTCAGCACCAGGCCACCGCCGTCTATTCCAAACAGGGATTCCACGCCGGCTGCAATCATTGGCGTCCCAAGCCCCAATGTCGTCCCGGCCCCGCCGAGCAGACCGAATATGAAGAGTACATCGATCAGTTTGCCGGGCCATCGTGTTGTATACTTCCCAAGAATAGGCTCACACGTGAGACTGATTTTGAGTATAGGATTCTTTTTAACGTAAAGACTGTAGGCAATTGGAAGTGCGGGCAGCACATAGATCGCCCACGCAATCGGTCCCCAGTGGAAGATACCGTATGCGGCTGCATAGTTGATCGCTTCTTCACTTTCCGGGGCAATATGAAACGGTGGAGCCTGATAATAGTAGACCCATTCAATTGCACCCCAGTAGAGGATACTGGATCCGATACCAGCTGAGAAAAGCATGGCCGCCCAGCTGAATGTTCCAAATTCAGGTTTTTCATCTGCTTCGCCAAGCGTAACCTGTCCGTATTTGCCGAATGCTATGTAAAGCACGAAAAGAAGCGCTGCGACTCCGATTCCAAGGTAGACTGCGCCCAACCCGCCAGTCACTAGATCGTTAAGCTGCAGGATGATTGCTTCACTCGCTTTTGGAAAAGCAATCAGCGGGACTATGACAGATAAGAGAATAATAATTGAAGCTATAAACGTTGGCCAATCCATCAAACGAAATTTTTTCATTTCCTCACCTCGTGTAATTTTATAATTACTCTTTATAAGTACTTTCCGCCAACTTTCTTATAGTAACATAAGCACAGGGATAAGCAAGCGCTTGCAGCAGCCTCAAATAAGCGTTGAACGGCGCTGCCGCAGGCAGTGCCAGGACATTTTACGTCTTCCCATTACCATCCAAGCCTATAGGAGCGTAACGTCCGCCAATAATGTAAGCGATTGCAATATACTGAATATTAAAATATAATGGCAATATATCAAACTAGGAGGTATGGCAATGGCATTCGATTTTCCACATAAAAAAGATGCTCAATACAAAATCAAGACGCAGTATGAAAACTTCATCGGCGGCGAATGGGTACCGCCTGTAAAAGGGGATTACTTCGAAAATGAATCACCGGTCATTGGTGAGAAGGTATCCAAAGTACCACGCTCGACGAAAGAAGATGTCGATAAAGCTGTAGAAGCTGCACATAAGGCGCATGCAGAATGGGGATTGACCTCCCCTACGGAACGGAGCAATATCCTGCTACGGATAGCAGATCGTGTAGAACAGAACCTGGAGGAACTGGCGGTACTTGAAACTTTCGAGAATGGTAAGGCAGTGCGCGAAACATTGAATGCCGACCTGCCTCTCGTGGTCGATCACTTCAGATATTTTGCAGGTGCGATACGCGCACAAGAAGGCGGCATATCCCAAATCGACAATGATACGGTAGCCTATCATTTCCATGAACCACTGGGTGTAGTCGGTCAGATCATCCCGTGGAACTTCCCGCTTCTGATGGCATCCTGGAAACTTGCACCGGCTCTTGCCGCTGGTAACTGTGTCGTGTTGAAGCCGGCAGAACAGACACCTTCCACCATTCTGCACCTGATGGAATTGATCAGTGACATCGTACCAAAAGGTGTCATCAACGTAGTCAATGGCTTTGGTTCAGAAGCCGGTCAGGCGCTTGCGACACACGATAAGGTCAACAAACTCGCGTTTACAGGGGAAACGACGACTGGCCGCATCATCATGCAGAATGCCAGTCAGAACATCATCCCGGTTACACTGGAACTCGGCGGTAAATCACCTAACATATTCGCCAAAGACCTTATGGACGAAGACGATGACTTCCTCGACAAGGCGATTGAAGGCCTCGTCATGTTCGCCCTGAATCAGGGTGAAGTCTGTACCTGCCCTTCACGCGCAATCGTCCATGAAGATATATACGATGCCTTCATGGAGCGGGTCATCAGCCGTGTCGAGCAGATAAAGGTCGGCAACCCGCTTGATGAGAATACGATGATGGGCGCACAGACTTCCAAGGAACAGAAGGAAAAAATCAGTTCCTACCTCGACATCGGCAAGAAGGAAGGGGCAGAAGTATTGACTGGCGGCAACATCAAGGAAGTTGACGGGGACATTGCCGGCGGTTATTATTTCGAACCTACCATATTCAAAGGTGACAATAAGATGCGCATCTTCCAGGAAGAAATATTCGGTCCCGTGCTCGCCGTGACGACTTATAAAGATGATGACGAAGCACTCGCCATTGCGAACGACACGCTCTACGGCCTTGGCGCCGGTGTATGGACACGTTCGCAGAACAAAGCCTACAGGTTCGGCCGGGGCATCCAGGCGGGACGCGTATGGGTGAATACGTATCATGATTATCCTGCGCACGCTGCGTTCGGCGGCTATAAGATGAGCGGTATCGGCCGCGAGAACCACCTTATGATGCTCAGTCATTATCAGCAGACGAAGAATATGCTCGTCAGCTACGATGAGTCACCAAAAGGATTTTTCTAGATGCCTGAACTGAAGGCAATAGATGCCACCGAAGCGGCAAAAGAACTGATCAGAGATTTGAAGAAAGAGCACGGAGATCTCATATTCCACCAATCCGGTGGATGCTGCGACGGTTCCAGCCCCATGTGCCTTAGGGAAGGCACCATGATCATCGGCGACGCGGATGTCAAACTCGGTGAAGTGGAAGGCGTCCCCTTCTATATGCATCATAGGCAGTATGAGTATTGGAAACATACCCGACTTACGCTTGACGTCGTAGAAGGCATCGGCGGCATGTTCAGTGTCGAAGGGCCGCGCGGTGTACGCTTCCACATCCGGAGTGAACCAATTGACAGTACAGAATCATCCTGATCGACACGAAGCAAATCTGTCGATCCAATAAAGAAGGACGAAGGCTTATAAGCCTTCGTCCTTCTTTATCATCGAATATTACTCTTCATCATCAAATTCATAGTAATCGGAAAGAACGTTCTTGATTTCAATCTTCTCTTCCGACTGGACCAGTTTAATGTTCGATACGACCGTATCGCAGCCTTCTTGAGCGAGATGGCCATTAAGTTTTTTGACCAGATTCAGCAATTCATCGATGCCACCTTCAACTGTGGTTTCCATCGGCCCGATAAAATGGGTCAATCCACTGTTTTCGATCAATTCGATTGCACCTGTGATATGACTGAACGCATCACTGTTTTGTGGGTGGTGGGGAAGCAACTGTATGCTCATGATATAATTCATCCTGTAATCTCCTTTTCAATATTTAGTTCCGATTTTATGATACCATTATAGAAAAGGGTTTCAAAGAAACCCGCGTTTATATCGAAGGAGCTTTCATATGAGCAAAAACACATTCAAATGGTTGAACTTCACTTTGACTATCATCGCCCTCTTCGCCATCTATGTGTTCTTGGATGGCATCATCGATCCATCGCTGCATGGCTTCATGCTGATCGGTCTGATAATAGCCGCTCTGGTTTCACTTGTGCTTGTACTGCGCAATGAATCCTGAAAAACCCCGCCTTAAAAAGGCGGGGTTTTGTCTAGAATAGTATATGCCACATGTAGAGCGTCGCATAGGCGCCATAACCGCCCCAGCCTTCAATGACCGATATGATATACGCTTTATCCGGCCGCTCTTCCAATCCATCGGTCAGTCTGATTGCGTTGCGTAATCCCGCATCCCCGATTGGCACGGCGTTCCTGTACTTAAGGGTACGCATCAGAACGGTGTTGGCACTCCACGGACCGATTCCCTTGAAACTGGTCATATATTTCAACACTGCATCATAATCACCCATGGCAAGGAGCTTCCCTTTTGACAGCTCGCCATTCTTCACCCCTGCCGCGCACAATCCCAGGTACTCCGCCTTCCTATAGGAGACCTGCATGTCTCGTAACGTCTCCGGATCAAGCGACGACAATTCCTCCGAGGTCGGCATCAGCCAATACTTCCGTCCTTCATATTCGACGTGGTGTCCAAAATGTTCCACTATCCGACGCTTTAGTATATACGCAAATGCCATGTTGATCTGCTGGCCAAGGACTGCCCACATGAGTGCTTCCATGATGTCTGGTTTACAGGTCATACGATAGCCTGTGCGTTCCCCTATAATCTGTGATAATCGCGGATCTGCTGCTGCAAATCGATAAAATGCCTCCAAGTCGTAATCAAGATCGAGCCAGTCAACTACATACTTCCTGATATGTCCTTCCTTCGCACCCTCATTGTAGAGTATATCCACAGCAACCGCGTCCTTGCTGTGGGATGTGACCTCAAATAGCACTGCTTTTCCATCAATGTGGACTGCCCGCCTCAGCTTACCTTCATGCGCTTCATAGAGGCAATCATCCTGTTTGGCCATGAAATCATAGGTCATCGTATAGTTGAAGGGTCCATTCGCTTCTATCCTCATCGTCTGACCCGTCCTTTCACCGTATCTCCCTGCCTCGGTTCCTGACCATCAGCGAATTGGATACGGATGGCGTTTGCCCTGTTGGGATCGGCATGATCCATCACATGGAAATGGAGGTGCGGAGTATCGGAAGCCCCACTATTGCCGCATTGAGCAAGGGGCTCACCCGTTTCCACATGGTCGCCTTCCCTTACTGAGATGGAGTGTTTTCTGAGATGGGCAAGCATCGTGTATTCGTCATGTTCATGGGAGAGAATGATGTAATTCCCTTCAGGCTTTGACATATCTGGGCGACCTGGCAGATTGTCTGCTACGTCATCCGTCACATGTATGACCGTGCCACTGCGCGGCGCCGTCACTGACGAACCGAATGCGTAGTATGCCGTATTATCACCTTCCTCACCACTGTGGGATCGCCCCTCTTTTTTTCTGATGAAATCGTAGGCATAGCGTTGGTGGGCGTATGGATAATGGTAGTTCAGGAACAGATCACTCCGCCCCATAGCACGAACCATTCCGATTCGAACGGCAGATGATAGGCGTTGAGCGACAGTTCGCGGTCTGTTGCATATTTCTCGTACACATCGAATTGGATGCCGATGATTGTTTCCTCCTCGTCAAAAGCGACTGTAATCATGCGCTCTTCGGCTTCATCCAGCCATTGGTACCTGCGTATGCCGGGTTCAAGGGAGTTTTGTAGATTCAGTGTGAATTGCCTGCCGTCCTGGAAATCATTGGCTGCAGCGACGAAAGTGTCCAGATACTCATCTGGTTTTGGAATGCTGCCGCAGTCTGGTTGTATATGGCCTCAAAATTGCCTTCTGAAAAATGATCGCCGAATATTTTGGGTGATAGGTTTGCCATGATGCATCTCCTTTCAATACTGCACTGCTCATTTGACCTTTTTGATGATCTCTTCAGCCTGGTGCTTGACTGAGGAAAGGTCGTTGAGCCTGTAGGTGTCGTAGTCCTGCATGATGACCTGTGATTCGCTGACGCCCGCCTGTTCTGCGATGTCTGCACGCAATTCGTCATCCGTGTCTTTGACGTTGACGAATATATAGTCAGTATCATATGCCCCGATCGCATCCAATTCAATCGGCAACGGCCCCTCCTCGAGCGTCTCTTTAAGCGTTTCGTCCATGCCGAAATCGAGCACATCATACACCGCTTCGGTGCCGAAGGCGGAAAACTCATCACGGATGATGTACCCATCCGCCTCTTTAGTCAGGACGATCGCCTTTTTACCGCTCGCCATATCGCCTGCCCTCCGCTGGATGCGCGTCATTTCTTCGAGCCATCCATCACCGATGTTTTGTGCTTCTTCCTGTTTATCCAGGATGACGCCAAGGTTATATAACTGGGTCAGATAAAGGCGCTCCCTGAAAGGGCTGAATATGGATGTGCTGTAGCTGATCTGCACAGTGGGCGCAATCGCCTGATAGTCTTCTATGTACGTATCGGGCGCATAGGTGATGATCAGATCCGGTTCCACGGCCTTCATCCCTTCAATATCACCGTGTTCCAAAAGAATGATTTCAGGATCTATTTTCTCTTCAGCAAGCCATGTATCTTCAACCATATCACCCACACCCACAACATCGGCCTCCAACAGTGCCGCGTTGCCGACATCTACGCCACGCAGCAGCACGACGCGCTTCTGGGTTTGCTGGCACTTCAATCTCTTCGGTGTGCTCAGTCACAATCTGCCTCGTCGCGCCATCTTCCGAGACGCCTGTCTCCCTGAAGCCGCTGCATGCCGAGACCAGGAGCATCGTAACGATGAGCAATAGTCTGGTTTTCATCTTATGCATCTTCCATCCTTCCTCTGATCCCTTTCATTATACATGAATGGATTTTACAGGGGAAACCAAAAGGACAGGCATAAGGGATCAGTCCCTTTGCCTGTCACACTGCGTTTTCTTCCTGGTTCACGGAAATCTCTTCATCCAGTTTCAGCCTTTTCGCCCTATATCTGTAGATGAAGTCGAGAAATTTATCCAGCTTGCCATCTGATACACTTTTCATGCTGATGACGATTTCGCTGCCGATCCATATATGGATGATGTTGCCGACCAGCAACAGGTTTTCGGTCGTGATGCCGGTGATGTCCTTATATTCGACAGCATGGGTCTCAATTTCTTCTCCCTGCCTCAGTTTGATGAACAGCCTATGCGTCGTAGGGATGATGCCGCCGTGGAAGGAGTGGTGACCATCCTTCTCGTATTCTACAGTACCGATCAGTTCCGGGCCGACGACCTCATCTTCGTAGAGTGCCATATCATCGAGATCTTTTAGTCTGTTATGCATAAACATACCCCCAGATTGTTTATAATCATCTACCCTTCCTGACTCTATTATAAACTATTCCGAATTTTAAGACAATGACACCGACCAACATTCCTATGATTCCACCCAATGTATTCAATATGACATCATCCACATTGGAGATGCGGCCGATCGGTAAGGCATACTGCAGAAATTCTATAGTGGCCGAGAACAGGAATGCAAAGAGTACAGTGATGATCTCCTGGCGTATCATCAAAAAAGAAAGAAGCCAAACGGCACGAACAATAGGATGTTCATGCCGATCGAGTTGATGATGGCATAGTCGGCCGCATATTCGAATGTATCCAGAATACTGTAGAACGGCACGAGCTGCGTCACCTTCTCAGGATTCGAACTGGGCAGCAGGGTCAGCAGCAGGGTGCCGATTATCGACAGCATCAGACCGATGAAAATCAAGTAGTGGACTTGCTTATCAAGGGTATCAAGCTTGCGTCCAGCCCTTCTGTTGATCGAGAGCGTTATGAATACAATCAGGAACGAGAGCAGTATAAATATCGGAATGATCGATTGGAACGCTTCAAACAGCTTTGACATATATTCCCTACCCTCTCATCCAAATTGTTGTTCTGTAAAAATTTTATACATATCATGCGATGCCATCAATTCCTGGTGGGTACCGCTGCCGGTGATGCGCCCCGCTTCAAGGAAAAATATTCTATCTGAGTTGACGACGGTCGACAACCTGTGTGCAATGACCAGCACAGTCCGGCCCCGCATCAAGTCATCCAGTGCTTCCTGTACATACTTCTCGGAACGGGAATCCAGACTGGCTGTCGCCTCATCCAACATCAATAGTTCGGGATCCTTCAAAAATGCCCGCGCGATGCCGATGCGCTGACGCTGACCGCCCGATAGGCAGATGCCGCGCTCCCCGACCTCGGTATCCAGGCCAGCTTCAAGCTGGTCGATGAACTCATCCGAGTAGGAACGGGTTACCGCAAGTGCCACTTCCTCCTCAGTATACTCATTCGCCTCAAGGCCGTAGGTGATATTATCCCGGATCGTCCCGGAGATGATGGCACTTTCCTGTGCCACATAGCCAATGTTGCGTCGTAGGACAGAAAGCGGGATATTGCGGATGTCCACCCCGTCTATACTGATGCTGCCGCCTTTGACATCATAATACCGTTCGATCAGTGCAAATATGGTTGATTTGCCGCTTCCGCTCGGCCCCACGAATGCCACCTTCTGGTTCGGTTCGGCCCTCAAGTTGACATCCTCAAGCACCGGTGTCGATTCGTCATATCCAAATCTGACGTTGTCAAATATCAGTGTCCCGAATTCAGGCGTCTCACCAGCAGGCTCATTTTTCTCCTCTTCCATTCCGAGTATCGTAATGATGCGGTCCGTTGCCCCAAGCGCCTTATTATATTCGGTAAAAAACATCGCAAACATCGTCATCGGCATGATGATCTGGAACAGATACAGCAAAAACGCAACAAGTGTGCCGATTGAAAGCGTCCCTTCCGACACCCTCAACCCACCATATGCAATGATCAGGATGATGACGAACATCATGACAGTGCTCATGACCGGTGACAAGAAAGCGTTTATCTTCGCTTCCTTCATGCCGAAGCCGAACAATCTATTGATGCCCGCCTTTCCCCTTTCACGTTCGTAATGTTCCCCGTTGAAGGCTTTCACAAGGCGCATCTCACCCAAAGTCTCCTGGATCAGTCCTGTAAACGACGCCGTCTCATCCTGCAGCGCCCTTGATATCCGGCCATCCGCCGGCCGAGTGGCAGTATGATCACGATGGATATCGGGACCGCGATGAACATGATGAGTGACATGCGCCAATCCAGTATGAGGAGGATGACCACTGCCCCGATGATCGAGATGATGCCGCTGATCAGCTGGGGAAATGGCGGGTGATCAAGTCTTTTATGATTGCGGTGTCATTGACGACCCTGCTGACGGACTCACCGCTTTTTGTGCGGTCGAAATAGGGAATCGGCAGTTTAAGGAACTTATGCCACACCCGTTCCCTGAGCCCCTTGATGATCGTCTGCCCGATGTATGCCAATATGTAGTAGGACACACCATCGAGTATCGCACTCATCAAGAAGACCCCGATGATGATGCCGATCAGCATGCCCGAGATGCTTGTCGGGCTGTAGCCATCGATGAATTGCTGCGTCAGTAGCGGCACGATCAGCGACCCGATTGTACCGAACAAAGTCAGCACCATGCCAACGATGAAAAGCCGCCTGTTCAGATCAGTCTGCCTGAGGAGTGCCGTGAAATCACGGAATGTGGCCCGATCTTCCTGATTTTCCTTTGCCATCCTTTAATCATCCTTCCAAATTGTTTCCAACTGTTACAGTATATATTACTAAATCATTTTGCTCTATGATAAACTATTTTTATATTATGCAAAGGGGGAACGTCAATGACTTTGGAACTTTCGGGACTCTCGAAAAGCTTCAATGGGCAAACAGCAGTAGACCACATAGATCTCAATGTGCCAACAGGCAGCATGTATGGATTTCTAGGTGGAAACGGGGCCGGTAAAACAACCACTTTCCGCATGATCCTCGGCCTGCTGCAGCCAAGTGAAGGACATATCACCTACAACGGTGAAAAGATCGACTACAATGTAACCAATCAGATCGGCTACCTGCCTGAGGAACGTGGCCTGCATCCAAAATTGAAGGTGGACGAGCAGATCCGCTACCTAGGCCAGCTCAAGGGGATGTCGAAGCAGGAGGTCGATAAACGGCTCGACGAATGGCTTGAACGCTTTGAAGTGCCGGAGAACCGGACGAAGCGCATTGAAAAGCTGTCAAAAGGCAACCAGCAGAAAATCCAGCTCATCGCCTCGATCATCCATGACCCGAAACTCATCATACTCGATGAACCTTTCAGCGGCCTCGATCCAGTCAACGTTGAAATATTGAAGAATGCAGTCAAAGAACTCAACAGCCGCGGTGCCACCATCATCTTCAGCACACACCGCATGGAACATGTTGAAGAATTGTGCGAATCCATGTGCATCCTGAACAAGGGGCGTCAGGTCGTCAGCGGCAGGATCGACGAAATACGCAAAGACTTCGGCCAAAAGGAAATCATCATCGAAGGTGAACATGACATCTCCTTCCTAAAGGACATGCCTGGAGTCATCGACATGAAACAGATACGCAACAGATACATATTGAAGATTGAAGATGAGAGCTATGCGGAGCCGATTTTCAATGAAATCGTCAAACTTGGCTACTTCAAGCGTTTCCAGGTCAACGAACCATCGATCAACGACATTTTCATTTCAAAGGTGGGTTATGGAATATGAGTAAATTTCTGGCGACTTTCCTACAGACCTATTCCTCCAAAATACGTGCAAAATCCTTCATCATCAGCACGTTGATCATAGTGCTTGTGATTTTCGTCGGGCGAACTTCGATAAGATAATCGACTTCTTCGATTCATCTGAAGAAGTGACCGCCGTCAAAGTAGAAGGCGATGAAGCATTCTATAGCCAATTCAAAGGCACGATGGATGCGCTCGATTCAGGTATACCGGTGGAACCTTATGAAGGCGATGTGGGTAGTGCGGAAGTGCACCTTTCAATCGAAGAGACGGCACCTTTAGCCGTCACCCTCCACAGCGATAATGAAATTCCATCCGAACAGGTCAATAAAATCGAAACCGCACTCGGTCAGGTTCAGCGCAGCAATACGATCATGGCACTCAACTTGTCCGAGGAAGAAGCACAGCGCCTGAACGCAACCCCTGACATCAGTTATGATATCGCTTCAGAAAGCGGTTCGGCGGATGACGGGGGCTCAGCACCAGGCGACACGCCTGAGGTTAATCCATTGAACGCTGTAGTCTTCTACGTCACAGTCATCGTCATGTTCTTCATCATCATCAACTATGCCAGTCAGATCGGCACCGAGGTTGCGATGGAGAAGACATCGCGCGTCATCGAAATGATTGTATCTAGCGTACCGCCGGTCACCCACCTGTTGGCAAAGATCAGTGCAATGATCCTGGTCAGCCTGACCCAGCTGTTCATATTCCTCATGGCCATCGTTGCTGCAGTCTGGATTTTCGACTTCGGCAGCATCATTGGTGACCTTGGATTGGAAGCCAATGAGCAAACGGCGACGTTGATTGTATATTCCGGCATCTATCTCGTGCTTGGCCTTGTGCTCTACTTATCGCTCTCTGCGATGCTTGGTTCATTCATCAGCCGCATGGAAGACTTGCAGCAGGCGTTGCTGCCGGTGACGATGCTTGCCCTCGGTGGCTTCTATATCGCCATCTTCAACATCTGGGGTGAAGCGGACAACATGCTCGTCAAAGTTTCGAGTTTCTTCCCGCTGTTCACGCCATTTGTCATGCCGCTCCGCGCCATGAATGCTGAGACGAGCCAGATGACACTGCTCATCGGTGTCGTTATCCTGATTGTTTCGATTGCGCTCGCAGTCATATTGGCTGCAAGCATATACCGCAACAGTGTCCTGTCGACTTCCGGCGGGATATTCAAGAACTTGAAACGCATACGCAAAGAATAAAAGACAGCTCAAAATTGAGCTGTCTTTTCATATGCCTTCAGTGTCATCCCCCGTGCACTTTGAACTGTTCTTTATAGATGAGGTGTTCTTTGGTGAATTTGGTCGGGGAATCGATACCCACTATCGCCGCCAAGTCGAACAGTCCTTCCCTCATCGAAATCAGGTAGTTGCAGACGCGGTACTTCTTTTCATCGATATCGAGTGCCCGCTCTAATTTCGGATCGGTGGTTGCCACTCCAACCGGACATGTATTTGTATGGCACCTATGGGATCTGATGCACCCTGTACTCATCATGAATCCCCGTGCGATGTTCACCAGATCTGCACCCATGGCAAGGGCCATCGCAACTTTATCCGGTGTGACGAGTTGGCCGGAGGCGATGATCAGCGTGCGCTCCCGGAGGCCGTATTTTTCAAGCAGCTGGTCTACATAAGGCAGTGCTGCAAATGTCGGCAGACCGACAGAAGCGGCCATTTCATAGTAGGTTGCCCCTGAACCGCCGTTGCCGCCGTCGACGGTTATGAAGTCAGGAATGATATCTTTCTCCTTCATCACCTTCACCATATCCTCCACTTCCGCTTCGTTGCCGACAGTCATTTTGATTCCTACGGGCTTGCCGCCGACTTCACGCAACTGGTTCAGGAAGTCAAGCAGTTCTCCGGTATCATTGATGTTTTCGAAGCGGTTGGGACTGTCGACTTCCTCCCATGGTGTCAACGTACGGATTTCTGCTATTTCTTCAGTGACTTTGTTCGCTGCAAGATGGCCACCCGGGGTTTGGCGCCTTGGGCGAGCTTCAGCTCGAATGCCTTCACATTCTTTTTTGCACTTTTCTCCTTGAATGCCTCCCAGGAGAATGCCCCTTCTTTAGTACGGACGCCGAAGAGCCCTGAGCTGATCTGCATGATCAGGTCCACATCCCCTTTTTCGTGGTAGGGGACACACTGCCCTCACCCGTGTTCATCCAAGTGCCGCCTGCCATGCCGAGTCCTTCCGACAGTGCTGTTATGGCATGGCTGCCGAGCGATCCGAAGCTCATTGCAGACTGGCCGATGAGTCCTTTTACCCGAAATGGCTCGGCTGCCGTGTGCCGGCCGATCACGATGGCATCTTCATCGCTCAACAGATACGGATCGATCACTTTATCTTCCCGGTGTTCGTCCCGGCTGATGAACCCTTCCTGGGTAATCTGATATAACTTCGTATTGACCTTTCTACTCTGATCTATCTTAAGCTCACTGTGCTGCAGCGGAAACATTTTATTGACGAGGTAGAGCCCCGGCTTCTCGAAATCCCTCTCCGAACCAAAGCCCAGCATCCTGTCTTTATATTTTGCCGCCTTATTGACGAAGATGAATTCGTTCCGATTGAAAGGGCTGCCCTCATTGTCATTATGATATAGGTATTGGCGCATCTCCGGACCTATCTTCTCAAGCATATACCGCATTTTCCCGAGCACCGGATAATTCCTTAATACGGAGTGCTGGGCCTGGTGTTTATCTATAAAATAAAGATAACCAAAGATTAACAGTGGCGTAAAAAATATGATGGCAAGTAACGTGACGATGATAATAAGTAATGTGTTCATGGATATCTCCCCCTTGCTTTATATTCTTCCATTATAATACTGGAAATTCAAATATGATTTATGGAGCGGTTTGGTCTCATGGTCAGGTTTCCGTAAAGTTTTATCAGGTCGATATGTACAAAAAATCCTTCACCATGGAACTATGATGAAGGATTGGATGGAGCAGTTATGCACATAAGTCGCCGGACACTTACCACTTAAGGCCGGACAATATTGCTTTCAGTTCCTTTCGTGCATGGAGCGGAAGGGGCCAACGGCTGATCTCGGCGAGGAGTTCCACCCGGCCGATATGTCCCCGACCAGCCCATTCAGCCTTGCTGCGAATGTCGAATCCATCAGTTCGGATTCATCACCAATCAGAAAACCGATCTGCGACAATGCGCCCGGATGGCGCTTCAGGAGATATTTCTGATGCCGTGTTTCGGCAGGGGTGAAACCTGTAAATGGCACGATTTCCGTTTTGATGGACACGCCGGTTGCTGCCTCCACTTCGGCTTTTACCGACTCAGCAGAAGATGCCTGGTCATCATCCCGGACAGACAACAGGGAAATATACTGCCGTCCTTTGTAGGCGGGAAGATCACTTTTATGGTTGCGCCAGAAGTGGCGCAGAATGTCTGCATGGGAAATGATGCTTGGGTCATAATCCACTTCAATCGTTTCTGTGTGGTCACCCATATTACGGTAGGTCGGATCTGGCGTGGTGCCACCGGCATATCCTGTACGCGTCCTCAACACACCGTGAAGCGCCCCGAACCGGGCATCCGGGCCCAGAAGCACCCCATGCCGAGGGTTACAGTATCGTATCCGGAGCCGGACCACCCACTTTCAAGTTCATGCAATGTAAGTGGCGTCACAATTTACCCATAGCCGCTTCATCTGCCAGCACAGTGACATCATCGTGGCGCTGCAGCACTGTTGCAGGCATATCCTCAGATTCCGCTCCATTGATCATGCCGTCGATTGCTGCCGCTTTACCTTCTCCAGACGCGATCAGCAGGATCGACTTCGCATCCATGATGGTATCGAGCCCCATGCTGATGGCGCGCGTCGGTACTTCTTCAATCGTATTGAAGAAGCGGGCGTTGTCCTTGATCGTCGTTTCTGCCAGGTCGACCACATGGGTTCTGGAATCGAACGCAGTGCCAGGCTCATTGAACGCGATATGTCCATTGCGCCCGATGCCGAGCAGTTGAAGGTCGACCCCTCCAATTTCTCCGAGCATACGGTCGTAGCGTTTCACTTCCGCATCAAAATCTGTGGCCGCGCCATCCGGGATGAATGTATTTTCGGGTGGAATCGGCACATGGTCAAAGAAGATGTTCTTCATATAATGGTGATAGCTTTGCGGGTGGTCGCTTGCCAGACCGACATATTCATCGAGGTTGACGGTATAGACATGAGAAAGGTCTACACTGTTCTCGTTCAGCATCCCTGCCAAAATCTCATACATCTTCTCTGGCGTGGAGCCCGTCGCCAGACCTAGCACCACACGGTCGGAATTGACGATTTTATCATATATGGCTTCTGCCGCCTTTTGGCTCATTTCATTGTAATCTTCTACGCGTTCCAGTTTCATTGTTGATCCTCCTGATTTTCATTTAATATTTTTTATAATATGTTCAACCGCATCGTTGATATCCTGCTGTGACCAGCTTGGTATATTGAGCTCACTGCCGATTTCATGATGGGCAGGCACATGAATGAACCCTGCTTTGACGTCCTTCTGCTGCCTCTTCAATAGGTAGAGCGTCGTATACATGAGCATATTGCACAGATAGGTGCCTGCCGAATTCGAAATGCGTGCCGGCACTGCGGCGGATTTAAGGGCGGATTCAATCTTCTTGATCGGCAATGTTGAAAAAAGGCCGTCAGGACCCCCCTCCTCTATCTTCTCTCCGTCAGGCTCGAACCCTGTGTTGTCCGGCCGGCCATCCATGCAGTTGATGGCGATGCGTTCAATATCGATGGTATGCCGCCCGCCGGCAAGCCCGAGGTTAATTACCGCATCTGGTGCATATTCCTCGATGTCTGCTTTGGCCTGGGCACCGAGCGTCCTGAACTCCACCGGATAGACCCGTCCCACTATATGGAACCCTCCGATCTCCTTCCCATCAAAATATTCGACGGCTGAGCCTGTTGGATTTTCCTTGAATTTCAAAAATGGTTCAAAACCGGTAAGGAGCAGTGTCTGCATTCATACCATCCTTTCAATTTCCTTTTTCGCTTCTACTATACCAAAGATGAAAGTAAACGCCTACAAAATAAATGTCCCCTCTTAAGACAGTCGCCATCTTTTTAATCCATTCTTTAAGGTTACTTAATGAAGAATACGGGTATTTTAATTGAAACGCTTTTCGGATATCGGGGGATTTATGATGAACCACAAAAAGCAATCCAGTTTCAAGAGCCAAACTGCATGGTCGGGCCTGTTATTTGGCATCGGTCTGATGGCGCTTGTCGATGAAATCATTTTTCACCAGTTGCTGCAATGGCACCATTTCTATGATTGGGACACCCCATTCATCGGCATCATGTCTGATGGATTACTCAACGCATTCGGACTTTTCGCACTGGTCGCGGGACTTTTCATGTTCGCGGACCTAAGACGCAAACAAGCCATCTCCCCCAGGCAATGGGCGAGCCCCGTCTTCATCGGGCTCGCTGGTTTCCAGCTGTTCGATGGCATCATCAACCATAAGCTTCTGCGGATTCATCAGGTCCGTTACAATGTCGATGTCCTGCCATATGACCTTGCCTGGAACATTTTCGGCGTCATTCTGCTGATCATCGGTCTCCTGCTGCTTTATACAGAGAAACGTGGTAGGAGGTCGAATTGAGTATGCACGACATGGATAATATGACATCGTTCCTTATGTATGAAGCCGCTGCAGCTTGCCTGGCGCTGGGCGCACTCGTCCTTTACCCTGTGTTGGCCCATTTTGCCAATAGACGACATAGAAGATGGCCCGTGTACCGCCACGTCTTCTGGGCGCTTGGTGTTTTATCTGCAGCTGCGGCACTGGTGGGCCCGCTCGCCCAAATGGCCCATAGCGACTTCACCATCCATATGCTCGGGCACCTTCTGCTTGGCATGCTCGCCCCGCTCCTTATGCTGACGGCTAAGCCGATGACTCTCCTGATGCGGGCACTTGATGTCCGGCATGCACGCAGGCTGAGCAGGCTCTTGAATTATAAGTATGTCCACTTCATCAGTAATCCGGCAGTGGCTTCAGTACTTAATATCGGCGGCCTTTTCCTCATCTACAAGACCGGGCTGTTTACAGCAATGCATACATCCGTCTGGCTGTTTGCACTGATTCATGTGCATGTCTTCCTGGCCGGCTATCTATTCACGATGTCCATCGTCTACATCGACATCACCACACGCCGCTACAGCTTCCTATACCGGGCAGTCGTGCTGATCATTGCGCTTGGTTTCCATAAGATCTTGTCGAAGCTGATCTACGCCGCCCCACCTGAAGGCGTGCCTCAAACTGATGGTCAGACCGGTGCCATGCTGATGTATTACGGCGGCGATGTTATAGACCTCGCTTTGATCATCATCCTATGCAGCCAGTGGTATCAGTCACGGGCACCGAAACCGGCAGTACGATAAAGCTGCGGCAAGGATAGCCCGCCTCAAAAGAGACATGTCCCCTATTGCCGACCTTTGATCCTTAAAACATTCCTTCTCATAAAAAATTTCAAAATATTGTATATTTTTAACCCAACCTTTAAAATGACAGTAATGAGACGAGGGGGAATATTATGAATATAAAGGAAAAGCTTGAGGCATTTAAGAAAGAAGTCGGTAAAGTGATGGTCGGACAGGAGGAGATAGCGGAACTCATCTTCGTAAGTCTGCTGCAGAGGGGGCACATCCTATTTGAGAGCGTGCCCGGAACGGGCAAGACCATGCTGTCGAAAACAGTGGCCCGGGCGGTCGGCGGGACATTCAAGCGCATACAGTTCACACCCGATATACTGCCGTCCGACATTACAGGGCTCAATATCTATAATCCAAAAACGCAGGAATTCGATTTGCGCATCGGGCCAGTCGATACCAACATACTGCTCGCTGATGAAATCAACCGGGCAACACCAAGGACCCAGTCCGCCCTACTTGAAGTGATGGGCGAAAAACAAGTCACAATCGATGGTGAGCGCATCAGTATCGAGGAACCATTCATCGTTCTGGCCACCCAGAACCCGATTGAATCCAGCCAGGGAACTTCGATCTGCCTGAGGCACAACTTGACCGCTTCCTGATGAAGATAGACCTCGGCTACCCTTCCAGGGAAGAAGAGAAGATGATGCTTGGCCTCCATGGCCGCACCCATCCGTTGGATGCCGTTACACCCATATTTACAAAAGATGAAATCGTCGCGCTGCAGGATGAATTATCGGGGGTTGAGGTGAATGGCACCATACAGGATTACATCCTTGACTTGATACATAGCACCCGGGAACACGAATACGTCGAAATCGGCGTCTCACCGCGCGGCACACTGGCATTGGTCCAAGCGGCCAAAGGCGTTGCGCTCTTAAGGGGACGGGACTACGTCATCCCTGAAGACATCAAGTATATAGCACCATTCGTCATCAGCCATCGCCTCGTTTTGAACATCGAAGGCAGCACCCTCACCACTCCGGCCATCATCGCCCAGGAGATTATCGAGACGTTGGAAGTGCCGGTCGAGTATGGAGTGGCAAGAAATGAAGTTTAAGGCAGATTTCAAGGATTCCAAGGCAATGAGCTTTTTTATCGGGGCCGCCATCATCCTGTTCTTGCTGAATGTATTCTATACCATTGACTTGAACGCCATGCTCATCGCATCACTCGGCCTCTTCCTATCATTTGCACTGCTGAACCATCTGTACGAAACGCACATGCCAAAAAAGCTCAAGATTGAAATAATGGATAAAGAAATGCGCATGTACAAAGGGCAGGAGGGAAAGATGCGCATCAAAATTGTGCAGGAAGGACTGCTCCCGATCCTTGAGGGCCGGCTAACCATTACAGCCCGCGATAACATCCGGTTCGATGAAGAACACAATAACGGTACCCGGCACCATACCATGACTTCAGTCCGCTTCACGGTGATGCCAAGAAGTTCAACCGTCATTGAAATCCCGTTTGGCGGGCATGCCAGAGGGGTCAGTAAGATCATAGGCGCCAGAATGGAGATCCCCAGGATCTTTGGCTTCAGCACCTTGGAACTCAAGCAGAGCAGCACCGTAAATCATGAAATCATCGTCTATCCGGACCGCTACGCCACCCACAACGACCAGATGGCGACACCGCCTGTCCAAGGCAGTTTCCAGCAAAAAAATGCCTTGTTCAATGACCCGCTGCTGACGACGGGGACGCGGGAATACTTGCCGCAGGATAGTATGCGTGACATCCATTGGAAAGCGTCTGCCCGGACGGGAGGCTTGCAGACGAAGCGCTATGAAAAGACGACGAAAGTCACTTGGATGATTCTGATCAATCTGCAATCCGATGTCTCATATATGCCGCCCGAGAACATTGAAACCATCTTCGAGAAGATTGCGTTCATCACCAGTCAGGCTGCCGAAAACGGCATCCCCTATAAGATCATCTCGAACATGGTCACTTTCGACAACCGCTCTTTCTTCAGTCTTGAAGAGGGCAGCGGCGCCCGCCACTATAAAAGAACTCTAGAAGCGCTATCACGCATCAATACAGTCACCTATACCGTGCCTTTCGAGCGGTTTTTGAAGCATGTGCGCCTGCATGAAGAGATTCCTGCCCATGTCATTTTTACAGGAAAGGCAGATGCAGCCATCGAGGCTGAATTATCGATGTTCAGAGCAAAGGGCGCACACATATTCCAATTGGATACCCACGGCGTCGCCCCTTTTGATGCCCACAGCATCAGGGGGTGTCGGTATGAGCCGGATGAAATATAATCTTGGACTCGCCCACACCTACTTCACCGATATGTTCCCGCTGCTGTTCGTTATAGTGCTGATCAATGTCCACAACAACAAGGCGCCCCTTGTGCTGCCGTTTGTGGCTTTAGTCGCAGCCGCTTTAATCGTAAGCTTCCTTATTGTCGGGCGAGTGGATATGAACCGCCTGTATTTCATGTTGCCTGTGTTGCTTGCGGCCGCATTCCTATTTGGTTTCAACTGGTTGGCCGCACTCCTCACCGCCTACATCCCGATACTCCGGCTCGAATATCTACACGATGATTCTAAAGGGATGCCGTCGCCTGCTGCACTCATCACGACCTTCCTTCTGCTGATCGGCACAAACCTTATCGGTACCTCAGAAGCAATCGCCCACACCCAGCTCTTCCATGGCATATTCCTTGGTCTGCCGCTGTTCTTCTTCATCGGCAGGCTGATGGTCCACCTTATCGGCAATGGGTATGCCGCCACAAGGAACATCTCGATACTCCTTATGGCAGCAGGCACATTTATAGTGCTCGGAGGTATCTTCAGCCTCATCTACAATTATGCAGCCTTCGCCATGAAATATTTGGTGGTACTGCTTTTAAACGGTATGATATTCCTCCTCCGCCCCCTCTTTAACGCACTTGAAGATGTCGAATTGGAGATGCCGAAGATGGAGTCTGAAGAACAATCTGCTGAAGAGGGAGAACCGGTACAGGAACAGCTTGAGCAGGGCACCACATTCAACCATGTGCCATTCGACACGATCATGATGGTTCTACTTGCGGTGGCCATCATTGTCGGGCTCTATATCTACTACAGGAAAAGGGAGCAGCCTACTGCTGAGGAGTCATCTGCACACACTTCCGCCAATGCATCGGTTTCACATTCTGCATTGCCGGAACAGAAAAAGATGAAAGCACCGGATGACCGCGTCAGAAAGGTATACTTCAATTTCGAGAAATGGTTGGCTTCAAAGGGCATGGGACGATACCGCAATGAAACGATAGAAGAATGGATCGATCGCCTAGAGCTCTACACGCTCATCGACCAGGATCGGCTCGACACCTATATGGAAACGCGCTACAGGAGCCAGGATGCAACCCATAAGGACTATATGGCATATAAAGATAATATACGAGTCATGAAAAAAGCCATCAGCACTCATGTGAAAGTCCGGAAAGTTGATTGATCATTCTGAAATCATAAGGCTTTCGATAGATGTCACCCAACCAACTATGTTAAGGTGAACGTGTAATATGCAAAATGCATCATCATTGTTCCCCGCCAGTTGGTTTAGAGCTTCAATTTCAACGTCTAAAAACACTATCGAAAGGAGCATGTATCATGATGAAGCGCTGGCCGATACTACTACTTATTGCAGGACTGCTGCTGGTGATCAGCGCGTGCAGCGGAAATGAGGAAGGCAGTTCAGATGACACCAGTCAGGAGACTGATGAGGCGACAACAGAAAGTACTGAAGAAAGCACCGAAGAGAGCGCCAGTTCAAATGGCGAAGAGATGACCGTTCCCCTAAAGGATGCTGACGGTGAGGAAGTTGCTGAAGCAACATTGACCCCTGCCGAAGCTGGCGTCACAGTCAAATTGACCGGTGACGGAGTGGCAGACGGAGAAGGAGAACATGGCTTCCACGTCCATGAAAAAGGCGTATGTGAAGCACCCGATTTCAAATCAGCCGGTGGCCACTACAACCCTAATGACGCCAATCACGGTAAAGAAGATCCGGATGGCCCCCACGCAGGCGATTTCGATAACGTAAAGACCGACTCCAATGGAAACTTGGAAGAAACAGAGTTTACGACAGATCAGATCAGCCTGGATGAAGAGGCAGCTAATACCGTGATGAATAAAGACGGTACTGCCCTTGTTATCCATGAAAAGGCGGATGATTATTCAACGCAGCCTTCTGTGATGCAGGAGATCGTATCGCATGTGGTGTAATCGCCGAGCCTAAATAGCCCACAGCTCAAATAAGCACGCAATGGAACCATATGTCGCCATCCCCTTCAGCGTTAGGCTGAAGGGGTTTTTCTTACGATTAGTCAATAGATTTCAAGCATATATTCCATGTTTTTCATCCCTATCCAGCGGGGCGCCCCGCTGGATAGGGGTGTTGGCATGCCAAATAGGCCCTGCTTTTTCAGTTTTTTCGGAGCAGGGGCTGTGATATACTTGAGTTACGAATTGACGCAGTGGTGGGTGGCCACAGCGTAATCATATCGCTGTCCAACGGTGACAAGATGGAAGAGGCACTTCAAAAACTTGTTCACACAGGCGATGCAGGCAACCTTATGGTGTTTACCATGGGGTTGCTTTTTTAGTTTCCGATAGTAGTCCACCAGATGGTTATCCGCGTGCCTCTGGTTCCGGATCATATTCTCGATCATGTAGTACAGGATTTTCCTTAGATGCTTATTGCCGCGCCGATTGATCTTATCCTTGTACAGAAGGGTGCCGGACTGATGGCGGCGGATGTCGATGCCGGTATAGGCATTCAGCTGATTGGCCGTGTCGAACCGGCGGATGTCTCCGGCTTCAGCGATGATACGGACCGCTGTAATGTCTGCGATCCCTGGAAAGCTCTTCAGGATATGGTATTCCGCCTGTTCCTGAGACATGGCGACCATTTGCTGGATGAGCCGGTGCTTCAGCTCCAGCAGGGTCTGACAGCGTGCAGCATAGTTTCTGAGCTGTTCAATCCGGACGTCATCCGCAGACAGTGCCGGATAGGCATCTGCGGCCGCCGACATCAGCTGATCGGTTTTCTCTTCTGCGCGTTTTCGGGACTGGCGCTTTCCGGTGCTGCCGAGGATCATATTCTTCACTTTCGTTCTGGACAGCACAGTCACCCGATCGGGATGCGGAAACAGTTGGAGTATGGAAAGATACAGGTCGGAAGTTCGGGTAAAGAGCTGCTCCAGTTCCGGGAAGGTCATCTGGACCAGGGCATGCATCCGGGTTCTCAGCCGGACAACCTCCTGCTCCAGTTCAGCATAGTGGCGGGAGAGGCTGCGCATTTCTTCGTAATACCCTTCTTGAACCTGTTTGTTGCGAGGCGGATGGGTAAAACAGGCCTGGGCGAGTTTATGTGCATCACTCCGGTCCGTCTTGTGCATCCGCATGGACAGGCTCTGCATCTTGGCCGCCAGTGGATTGAGCAGCGCATACTCGAACCCGCATGCCTGCATGAAGCGTTCCAATGCCTTTGAGTAGACCCCGTGGCTTCAAATACAATAGCGGGCAGGACGCCATCCTGTTTCCGTTGCGCCTCAATCCGGATCCGTACATCTTCAAAAGCCGACCTGGCATGCGTGATGTCCCCTTCGAATATACAGTGCTGCCAAGCATCATAGACGACCATGTAGCTGTGTCCCATACTGACATCAAATGCGATGACACTTTTCATTTGGTTCTCCTCCTTTTTTTACGCAGAAGTGACCACGTATCCCCATCGATTCCCTTTTCTCATACTCGATCTCGAAGATCCCACATACTGAATCTGATTCAGATAAGGATAGTGGAGCTGGCCCGTTTTTATTCCGGATTCTAAATCCTAAAACCCCGTCGACCTGATCTCCACTCCTACTATATGAAAATAGTACCACAGGACCTGGCCGGGTCCTGTGGTACTAATCTTAGTATGTTTCTATTGAACGGTTGAATCGCCCCCTTCCCCTACTTCTTCAAAAAATTTCCTGGGAATATATATAGGTAATATATGAAAAATGAATGTAGAGTGTTATCCTAAGAGATAATAATAGAAAGGAGCTGCCTTATGACACGTTACATACGCTATACAACAGGGGCACTGTTGTTTTTTCTTCTGGCTGGCTGCAGCAGCCCGGAAGACCAGTTGAAGTCCACTATCGAGCAGACTGATGAAGTGAAGACTGAAATTACCGAGAGCCTTCAGACATTGAATGATCTCGATGCGAAAATGCAATCCGTATTTACTGAAAGCCTCGAAGAGGACACATTCAATGCTGAGGGTTCAGCGCTCGCGGACAACCGCAGTAAACGTGCCGATGCGCTGCAGGCGCTTGAAGAGCACACCGAAGCATTCATCTCCAAACAAGAAAATCTGGAATCGATTGAATTACCATCTGACGAGCCAAAGCTCCATGATGATTATAAGACAGTCCAGGAGGCATATGGTACCCTCCGTTCCCACCTGGAATCTTTCACTGAAAATTATCAAGGTGCACTGGACACTCAAAAATCCGTCTTCGAGACATTAGCATCGGAAGATGCAGACTTCAAGGCACTGGAAAATGGAATCGAGGACATCAATGAGGCTTACGACCCTGTACAAAAGGAATATTCTGCGCTCGACGAGGCACTTATCAATCTGGAAGATGCGCATCAGGCCGCTCTGGCCACTTTCGAAGAAAGCGGGAGAATTGATTGGAACATGTAAAATATACATTCATAACTTTACTGCTTGTTTTTCTCGTCGGCTGCGGCAATGAAGACACTTCAAATGATGATGCACAATCTGAGGCAAAAGATACAGAGGAGATGAGCGAATCTAAAGAGGAGGCAACTTCATCGTCTAATGCTTCAGAAGATGCCAACGAAGAAGAGAGTGAAGAGCAGGCTGATGCGTCATCCACGGCAAAGCAGGCCTATTATGTGGACCCGGCTTCCTACCGCATCTTGCCGCTCGAAGATGACGCATCCCGTGTGGCGCTATTGACTATAGATGACGCGCCGGATCAGCACGCACTCGAGATGGCCGAAACATTGAAGAAACATGACGCGCCGGCCATATTCTTCGTCAATGGCATGTACCTCAATACGGAGGAAGGCAAAGATACGCTCCAAAAGATTTATGATATGGGGTTCGAAATCGGTAACCATACGATGACACACGCGAACTTAAGCAATCTGGACCCACAAGCAACGGTTGATGAAATCATCCCGGTCAACGATATGGTCGAAGAGATCACCGGAGAACGCCCACGCTTCTTCAGAGCACCGTTTGGCGTCAACACCGATGCTTCGATCCAGGTGACTGAAGATGAAGATATGACATTGATGAACTGGACATACGGTTATGACTGGGAAGCCGAGTACCAGGACGCAGATGCCCTCGCTGATATCATGGTCAATACCGAACTGCTCGATGACGGGGCCAACCTGTTGATGCATGACCGAACGTGGACAAAGGATGCCCTTTCAGAAATCGTCTCCGGATTAAGGGCGAAAGAATACGAACTGATCGATCCGGCTAACATCCAAAGTGCAAGGGAGGAAGACGCAGATGAAGAGTAAAGTGATGCTTTTATGTTTGATCCTTGGTCTGATGATGCCAATTACGGCTAAAGCGGAAGGCTTGAACCTGAATGAAGGGCCTCTGCTTAAAATGCCGGAAACCATACCTGATAAATTTTCATACGATAGCGGCGTCGATATTCCCTACCCAGAAGACGGCGTTAAAGGTATTTTCGTCACAGGCTATTCCGCCGGAGGTGAACGCATGTCGAATCTTGTATCGCTCCTCAACGATACAGACTTGAATGCAATGGTCGTCGATGTCAAGGAAGACGCCGGAAACATCATGATGCCACTGGAAGGCGCAAGTGAGATGGCCCAGAAGAACATGCAGAATTATGTCGATCCAGATCAGCTGATGGAGACGATGGAGTCCGAATCCATCTACCCCATTGCACGCATCGTCGCATTCAAGGATTCTCAACTGGCCGAAGCCCGTCCAGATCTATCATTCACCCACGATGATGGGACCGTCTGGAAAAATGGCCGCGGCGAGAGCTTTGTCAATCCATTCCTGAAAGAAGTATGGGATTATAATGTGGACATTGCGATTGAAGCCGCCAAGCTCGGTTTTAAAGATATCCAGTTCGACTATGTGCGTTTCCCGGAAGGGTTTGAAAACCGTGCGGACACTTTAAACTATGATGCTGCAGAGTATGACGATGGGAATGCTGATGATGTCCAGCAGCGCGTCAATGCCGTCACCGACTTTGTCGAATATGCCCGCGAAAAGCTCAAACCCTACAATGTTGATGTTTCAGTCGACATTTTCGGCTATGCTGCTACAGTACCGGAAGCACCTGGAATCGGACAGAACTTTTCGAAGATATCCAATAATGTCGATGTCATCTCATCCATGATCTATCCAAGCCACTGGGGTCCCGGGGATTTTGGCTTCCAGACACCTGACCTTGAACCATATGGCGTCATCGACTCCTATATGGAAGTCGAAAATGAGGTTTTGAATTCTCTAGATTCCCCACCACTCTCCAGACCATGGATCCAGGACTTCACTGCCTCCTACTTGGGTGCCGGAAACTATCTGAATTACGGCGTCGATGAATTGGAAGCCCAGATCCAGGCACTCCATGACAACGGTGTCGATGAATTCCTCCTGTGGGATGCAACCAATAACTATACAAGAGGCGTGGATTACACCCCTGAATGATGATCGAGTTCAGTCCGAATAGATGTTAAAGAATAAAAATATCTCTCCAGTCTTTTTAGATCAGAGAGATATTTTTATATCGTCAACCTTCATTATTATTTAAGTCCTCCCGATACAGAAGTTGTTTTTTATGTGCTTGTGGGGCATCGATTACTTCATTAGTCTTCGAAAGAGATTCTTAGGCACCCAGAAGTGTTTCTAATTCATCCAATATCCAATTCGGTTCTGTTATATCTGTGTCCACTGACCTTTTCCGAAAAGTTGCGCTAACACCTGACTATTTCCAATTCACTAAACAGACCTTCTAGGTTTCATCTTCTTCTAAAAACTCATGTATTTTCAATTAATATAGACAATGATTAGTACACTGGTTTTTGGACTCAATTTATATGAATAAAGGACGATCTCATGCATACATAAAATCGTCCAATTAACGGTCGTTTATTGGAACATTGGAGGAAGGGCGTCTAGGGAGAATCATCATAATTTTATACGCTTGTTTGCCTTGAAAAATCAATCCATTTCATCCATCAGTGATTGACAGATTCCACCCATCCAACGATGGATGAATGACTACCCACATTAAATTCTTGGATACCAGATATCATCTGAGTATTTAGTCAAGATAATGAATTAGACAAAGTAGGTACGAAGTGCCTAGGGTATAATGTTTCTTTCTTTTTCGCAAGATGAAAACTGGCTATCAAAGTGCTTTCAAAAACTTTGCATTAAGGGGATATACAATTGTCTAACTTAAACTTGAAATTCGTGATGTATAAAAAAACTTCTTTCTAATATATAATTAATAGTAATTGGAGTGATATTTTTGAGAAAATCTATATTTAAATACAATAAAATCGTACTGTTTGATGAAGATGCTGCCTTAGATATACTTGATCAAAATGATGGAGGAAGACTACAATACTTTGAAAAAGTCACTAGAGATGCTAAATTTGATTTGGTATCAAAGATGACTGGATCTTCAAAACCGATTGATAATATAGAAGTAGCTTTAGGCTTCTTTTCTAGACTTAACTTTGAAAAAAAGATTGAGCAACAAATGACAAATACTATAAAAAATGATTTCCTAGCCAAAATCGAAGATAAAATAACAGATTTTGATTTAGAATACATTCAGGGGTATAAGTTGAATATATTGGAAAAAACAACTACTTATTTAAAAACCCTTTCTCCGATTATAGGAATGATAAAAGATATAGAGAAGTTCTCAAATACAACGGAAATGAAAGACATAAACTTCGAAAAATTCGAAGAAACTTTAGATGACATGAAAGCCTACCACGAATTTTTAGCTAATAAAGGTAATTCATATAAAATAATAAGAGTGAATCCTAAACACATGGTAAATGATTATAAATTAACGGACCTTAGAAGTATGAGCTTAAATATGGTAGGTGTAAAAATTGGGCAAGCTACAATTAAAGAAATTTCTTTTGAATCTCTAGTTAACACAGATGATAGTAGAGTTTTTGTTAATGAAGGTAATGATACAGATAGTAGAATTGACAAGATATCAGAAGCCACTAAGGAAAACCCATCGAAAGATGATAATCCTCCCTCGCCAGAGAAAATAACGAACTCACAAGTATTGGTAGAGAGAATAGGCGAGGATAGAAAATTAGATGTGATAGATTTAATAGTAGCGGGTGTTAAGTAATGGAGAACAGTATCTACCTTGTAAAAGGGGTCGTTGATCAATTTTATTCAGCTAATAAAGATATAAACTTTTATAACTTAATTGATTTACTGAATTTGAAAAGTAGCACTGAAGATATTGATGTGGAATATCAACCGACAGTTGGGGTAGGAGATTATATATTAAATGAAGGTAGCGTAAAAAGGCTAAGTAATAGTTTTAGTAATGAGGTATCTTTATTTATAAAAAACTTGATGGAGAAAAGTATTATAGAGAACTTATATGTGATTCTTCCTACAAAACAATTAGAAGATTCTTTATATAAAATATTAGGTGATATAATTCAAGAGTGTAACTATAGTTTTCCGAATTATAGTAACGATGACGTAATTAATACTTTTCAATTGGTCAATAGTGAGATTATAGGACAAGACGCTGCATTAAAATCCATACATTCAAATATAATGAAGAACTTCGTTAATGAGGATACTAAGGTCATCATGATATATGGCCCCTCCGGAGTTGGGAAAACAGATGCAATACTTCAGATACATGAGAGCATATTTGGTCATAAAGATATAAGAAGAATACAAATGTCTATGCTTAACGACATAAAAGGTCATGATTATTTATTTGGAAATGATATTAACGAGAGATCCTTGTCAGAAGACTTATTAAAGAGAAAAAGTAAATTTATTTTATTAGACGAATTCGATAAATGTAACCCTCATCTTTACAATGCTTTTTATCAAATGTTTGATGAAAGTAAGTATAAAGATAATCACTTTGAAGTTGATTTAAGAGATAATGTTATATTTTGTACTTCCAATTTTCAATCCATAGAAGAAATTATTGCTCATGTAGGTAGACCTATATTCAGTCGATTTGATAAAGTAGTAAAATTTGAACATATTGCTAATGACGTAAAACAAAAAATTCTTTATAAACATGTGGAGGAGGTTTATAAGAATTTACTAGATCCATATAAGAAACAAGTCAAAATAGAAGATATAATGAATATTTTAGAGCATGAATCGCTAGAAAATAGGAATATAAGAGAGATTAAAAATTTGGTTGTTTATATTTTCAACCGGTATATATTTAATATCTTCTTACAGAGTAAGTGAAGAACTTTTTATATTACCCTTGACACTAAATAAACATTAATAGGATATTGATTTTACTAATTACCACTTTCATCTTTATTTTGCATGTAAATGAGGAAACTCCAACACCTTTGCTAAGAAAGGATATTGGAGCTTTTTCTGTACTTACATTAACTACCGATCAGTGAGGTTATGTTAACCTCTGCAAAGATGTACTGTATAGAAAGAACGAATAGGTTCTGAATCAACAGTGGGTCTAGATATGCTTTGGAAAGCTTGTATATAATTTTCTCTAAAGTATTGGCTAGATGAAAAGAATGTGATACTTTGAAGATCTCGAACCGCCCTTACAGCGGTGGTTGAACGAGCACTCTAATAGTCTAATTGACATATAGTATAGGGGGATTCACCACTCTTTTAAGAGAAAATATTTTTATTAATTCACAGCTATCCTGCTGACAAATTATAATTATTTTATCTAATCGAATGTCTTTTTAGTCGTTTCGATCCTATCCAAAGTAAACTATATAATAAGACGGTAACCAACAAAATCGCTGCGAAATCTCTTGTCGCTGAATATGTTGTGGTATTCCATCCGGTTACGATGAGCTGAGCGAGTAAATACGATAATGGAAACAAAGTAATAGCGATTACACGTTTAAGATGTTTTTTGTTGGAGCGAACAGCAAACATGATTCCAATACAAATCAAGAACGTGATCATTGCCAATCCAGAGAGATAAGCCAGAGACAATCTTGGCAAGGTAACCACACCCCCATTAGGATGCTGTTCCTCTCCGTAAATCAGCAAATCTTGAGTTCCGTCAGCTTGATAGTAGTAAACAGCCCCACCTTTTCACCGCTGGGATTCAATACAATTGGGTCAATCTCCTTTGTATTAGTTAAATCGTGCCAACTCGTTCCCCAAACAGTTATATGATAAATCGAACCCGATCCATTTTCGCTCGGGTAACTCTCGATGTCGTACCCTGCTACTTCATCATTAAAAGCAGAAAGCACTAATCCATTCGTTGTTTCACTTACTGATACTGTCTTCTCTGAATAAGGCAGATATTCAGGAGCTGTCATAAAAAATATTGTCAATATACCAATAAGCAAAGTGATTAATACAGAACACACGATGGTCTGCCATTTTTTCTTCCGTAAAGTGGTTTGAATTTTTCTCAATGGATGAATATCTGTCTCAACCGGAAAAGGACTCGTTTCTGCTATTTGGAGTTCATTCAAGTATTTCCGACACTCTTCACATTCATCCAGATGCGTTTCAACCAATATTTTAGAATCTTCACTGAGCATGTCTTCTAAGTACAGGGGAATAAAGTCTTGAATTACATAGCAAGATACTATTTTCATTTAATTTCCCTCATTTCCTCATTAATTTTCTTCCTGGCACGATAAAAAGTGACACAAGCCCAATTATCTGTTTTTCCAAAAATCTCGCCAATTTCTTTATAGCTTAATTCTCCGAACATTCTCAACGTAAATACTTCTTTATAGGGATCTGATAATGAATGAAGGATTTTATGAACAGACATTGATTCTTCTTTGTCTATAATTTTTTTCTCTATATTTTTATCATCTGTTTCTTTAGGGAGTTCTTCTGTTTGTTCTATATGCTTATTTTTGCGCAAATAAGAGTAATAACTATTCTTAGCAATTTGAAAAAGCCAGACTTTGATATCGCTCTTTCCTTTAAATGAATCTAATGAATCGATAGCCTTCAAAAATGTTTCAGAAGTGATATCTTCAGCAATGTGTTGATTTTTTGATAAGCTATAAACAAATAAGTATACATCTTTGAAGTACCGTTTATAAATCCCCTCTATCTCGGTCACTTTTTCACCTCCTATACATTAGACGCACAGTCTCAAAAATTCTTACATAGTTTTTGCAAATTTAATCTTTATTTTCCTCGAATGAAATGTAGATATTTTATGTAAGAAAGCAAAAGAAAGACTCCAATTGCTATTGTTAAGGAAAAATTCAATGGACTGATGAATCTGCCTTCATTTGAGCAATTGCCTTACGTTGCTCTTCCACATTCATTTGTCTTTCTCCCGGGTCATATAGCATGTATCCTGTGTCATCAAGCTGTTTGTTCAATTCTAGGAACTGCACTGCATCTTCCTCTTTCAACTGTCTGATCTCCAGTGCGTTTGATTCCTCCGGTATATTCATTACGTTTATGGTTCATTTCAGTATATGTAATTATTTGGTATAGTATGAGTATAACAAATGAATTTTAATTTTTCGCCGATTGTAAAATTAAGCTAGACACATAAAGAAAGCCACTCGTGATACACTCAAAATGTATTTCCGACCAAAGAAATCATAGGAGTGATCACGAATGACCTACACCCATCTTAGCACGGATGAACTTGTAATTATAGAATCTTATTTCCATCAGAATGCCTCTGTATCAAAGATTTCAGAACAGATTGGCCGAGCACGTCAGACCGTCCACAATGTGGTCACTTTCCTGAAAGACGGTCACACCGCATTGGATTTCTATAAGCGCTACAAGGCAAACAAGCAGCGTTGCGGTCGAAAACAGACGGTGCTGTCGAATGATCAACGCGCATATGTGGCAGAAAAGGTCGCGCAAGGATGGACGCCGGATGTGATTGTCGGTCGCCGTGAACAGCCGATCAACTGCTCCAGCCGCACATTGTACCGCATGTTCAAGCGCAAAGACTTTGATGTTTCCACCTTGCCGATGAAAGGAAAGCGAAAACCCAACGGCCATAAGGAACGCCGTGGGCGACAGGCTTTCAGACGGAAACTCTCTGACAGAAAGACGGACTACCCAGCATTCAAAGAAGAATTTGGACATCTGGAAGGCGATACCATTGTCGGCATCCATCATAAAAGTGCCGTTGTGACACTTGTAGAACGGCTGTCGAAAGTGATCATTACCCTCAAGCCCGAGGGCCGGACTGCAAAGGGTATTGAAACAGTCATCAACGCATGGTTCCATCAGATTCCCAGAAATGTGTTCAAATCCATTACTTTCGACTGTGGTAAGGAATTCTCAAATTGGCAGTCAATGAGCAACCGAAATGATATTGATATTTACTTTGCTGACCCGGGCACGCCTTCCCAAAGAGGATTGAATGAACATTCCAATGGACTGCTTCGGAAAGACGGCCTGCCCAAGCATATGGATTTCAACACAGTGGATCAGAGGATGGTTGCTTCAGTAGCCTCCAAGAGAAACCACATACCCAGAAAGTCTTTGAACTACCAGACACCGCTGGAAGCATTTATGAGTTACATGGATGTAGGCAGGCTGTCTAGCTTATTTTGACAAACGAAGTTTAGAAATTTCATCGAAGAAACGAGTTATTACTATGGAGAAATGGGATGCTTACGACAGTAAGTTAAACAAGTTGAATTTTGATTTAATTAGAGGAGAGAACATTCCTGACAATGTATTTCATTTAGTTTCAGAAGTTATATTAATCAATCTAGATGGGAGCTTTTTAGCCATGAAGAGAGATTATAATAAAGCGTCGTATCCCGGTTTTTATGAAGTATCAGCAGGTGGGAGTGTTTTAAAAGATGAAGACCCAACTGATGCTGCTAAAAGAGAGACACTGGAGGAAACAGGTGTTAGAATAACGAGCCTAGAAAAACGGAACATTTATATTTCTGAAGAATACAATACCATTTTCGTCTCTTTTATTGCTCATGTAGACATTCCAAAGGACAGCATTGTTTTACAAGAAGACGAAACAATTAATTACAAGTGGATTTCCAATGAAGAAATATATTCTTTTTTGACTTCTGATGCTTGTGTGCCTGGTCGAAATCAAAGAACTATACATGACCTTTTTGGGTATATATAAATTGAATTTTAAAATGAATATAGAGGAAAAAAAGTCACAAAGGGCTATTTAAAACTTGTGGCTTCTTTATTTCAAGAAAGCATTATTGTTCAGTATTATGAGGATATATTTAAAGATTAAGTAGAACGACTAGGAGGAATAAATATGAAGGAAGCAATAGTTTTTGATATGGATGGTACTTTATTTCAAACCCATCTCATTCTGGAAGAATCGCTGAGCCAGGCACTTAATAAAATCGATGAATATGGAATCAATTACATAAACAATCCAGTTGAAAAGTACAATGAAATCATGGGTGTCCCATTAGAGGAAGTTTGGAAAATCCTGTTAAAAAAACCTACCGATGAAAATATAAAGGTGGCTAATCAAACATTTCAAGAGTCTCTTGTAGGATGTATTCGTTCAGGCAAAGGTAAGCTATACGACGATGTGGAAGAGACATTAGAATCTATCCAGAATAAAGGGTATACCATATTTGTAGCAAGTAATGGAGACGTCACATACTTGGAAGCGATATATAAATATTATGGATTACAGAAGTATATCGAAAAGATCTATAGCATCAATATAGTGGAAACCTCGAGTAAGTCAGATTTAATCAGACATATGATAAAAGAAGAAGCAATCGTACCAAAATATATAGTAGGTGACAGATTATCTGATTTTACCGCCGGTAAAGAAAACAATATTGAAGTGATTGGGTGTAAATTCAATTTTTCGAAAGATGAAGAATTAGCTGAAGCAAATTATATAGTAGAATCATTGAAAGATTTAAATCATATCATTAAGTGATTATTGAATGAGCAATCTTTAAATAACAGTTATTAAAATTCACATGAGTAATCCATATTGTTTGATTTAGGTAGACTTTAAATGAACAACTATGTAGTAGTGATAACATTTAGTTGTCATTTTAAAAGACCAGTTACCTTTTTATTTCGGGTTACTGGTCTTTCAAATAAAGACACCCTATTGAGTGCCTTGATCGTAAATTTGTTCCATTATTCTGGCCATGCTCTTGGGGTCAGCAAAATCTCTCTTCCATTGTGTATCAATTTTAGGTTCTAATTCTTGAAGGTACTTCACTTTAACAGCATTTGTTAAACTGACATGTTGTCTAAATTCCCCTGTTTCATGATAGCCTGTGACAGGATTATAAATTGAACATTGAATGCCTATAAGTTTAATTTCATAGCCTTGACGAACAGAAGGTTGAATGGCGAAAATTGGAGACCCGCTATTCCCTGAGTAACCATCCATATTTAGAACATAGTTATCGTCATAGGCAAATTTCATATCTGGAGGGAACGCCAACTTTCCTCTATAAATGACGCCTTTAAATGAAACTTCACTCTGTAAGGACATAGGAAAACCAACCATAAAAATATCAGAATTTAAAATATCTAATTCATTTTCATGTGCAGTAAGATCGTTATCTATAAATTTAAAAGTATGTTGAGTATCGTTTGCAATCCACTTCATCATTAAATCAGATATATTGATAACAGCTAAATCTTGATTTTCATGAATAATGATTCTGTCTTTAACATCTTGGACTGTATACTTTTGATTGTCAGGCACTTCCTCTTTATTGAAAGAGTTTAAGTTATCATAAATGCTAATGCTTGTCACTTTTTCTAAAACGTGTTTATTACTTACTAAACAAATATGAACGTGTTTACCATAATCTTTTCCTGTTCCTAATTTAATTTTATAGAAGAAACCAGTTCCAGTATGTGTGATGGTTCCTTGTTCGTTGTACGCTTCTATATTTACTGCAGTACGTAAAAATTCTTTCATTACTGTATTATTGTTCATAATATCCCACTCCCCCGTTTAATACTTCAATTATACTAAAATTTTAAAAGGTTGTAGAGAGGACACTATAGGTATGGTGTGTCACTTTTGAAGTTATTTTGCACTTATTTTAGGAGATATTTTGCGCCATATATTTGAAAAGAGATCAGAACAAAACCACTTTTATATGTTTCAACCTCTTTAAGTTTATTTAATCTCAATTACCAAACTGTCCCGTACAACTTCTGTTGTAACGGTTTCAAGATGATTAATCTCAAGTATTCTTTCAATCTGCGTGAAAAATCTTTTGTATCAACCTAAAGTTCCCGTCAGCTATAAACCATTTTTTATCAAATCCTGGAGGATTGATGCTACCTTGTGACATGGTTTAAAATGCATGGGATTTCTCCTTAAATTAAAATTTATCAATTCAAATCAACTAAATGTTCATAAAACTTATTCGCTGCTAATGACAAAGGAATATCACTTTTTGTTATTACACCAACCTTTCTTTCATCTATTCTTTCGTTTAAAAGTACTTCGAATAACTCTGCATTTTCCAATTCTTCTCTTATCAGTTCTTTAGTGACGAAGGCCATACCCATTCCTATTTTTGCACATTCAATCATCAGTTCAACACTTCCAACTTCAATATCGGGCTTAACATTCAAATCCTGTTTCTGAAATAGTTGATTAAGAAATCTTCTTGAACTGCTGGTTTTCGAGAAAGTGATCAGAGGATAGTCTGCTATTTGTTCAAGTGATATAGTTTTTTCAGCTAGTTCTTTATATTTTTGTCCGACGACAAATGTACTGTGAATGTTTAAAAACTCAGTGACTTGAATTTGTTTTTCATTGATGGGTAAGTGGACAAGTCCAATATCAATCGTCCCATTTTTTAATTTATCCAAAATATGAGGTGTTGATCCATGCTGAAGTTTTACCTGTACTTCCGGAAATATCTTCTGAAAAGTTTGTATATGAGGTAACAGATAATGTTTGCATGTAGAGTCGCTGCCTCCAATTGTTACATGACCTGTTTGGAAATTTTTCAGTTTTGAGAGTTTTTGTTCAGCATCATCTACTAATTCAAAAATAGGTCTCATATGTCTAAAGAAAGCCTCACCCTCTGGAGTTAAAATAACGCCCCTTGAAGTTCTTATGAATAACTTCACTCCAAGTTTTTCTTCCAATTGTTTGATAGCGTGACTGACACTTGGTTGAGTAATATATAATCTGTTGGCTGCTTTACTAAAATTTTTTTCCAGAGCTGTTATATAAAAAATATGATAAAGATTCAAATCCATGCTATAGACACCACCTATGACAGTTCTATAATATATGTATTTCAGTTATGACTTAAACCCAATTATACTTAAAATAGATAGATAAATCATATAAATAAGGTGGTAATATCATTGGCTGATAAAAGAGTGGATGTAAAAGCACGCAGTCCGTGGAGTACGCTTAAAAATACGAATACAGTCAATGTCTCACCAGGTGAAAAGGTTCTAGACAGTACTATAACGATTCCTGGAAGCAAAAGTCTAACTAACCGAGCACTTATTCTGAGTGCAATGGCTGATGGAAGTTCAAAAATATCAGGTATATTAAAAAGTGATGATTCCTACTGGTGTATTGAAACCCTGAAAGATTTGGGAATCGACATAGAGGTTCAAAATGAAATAGCATGGGTCAGAGGGAATGGAGGTGAATGGCATTCCAATGATTTATATATAGGTGCTGCAGGAACGATTGCCAGGTTTTTACCTGGAGCATTGGTTGTATCTGGGGAAGGGTCATGGAAAATTGAAGCAAGTCGAAGCATGAGTAAAAGACCAGTTTCTCCTTTAGTAAATGCTTTAAGAGAAATTGGTGCTGATGTAAATTATCTAAATAATGAAGATTACTACCCCTTGAAAATAAAAGGGAGGAAGTTGGCAGGTGGTGAAGTAAACCTTTCCGGAAATATATCCAGTCAGTATATAAGTGGTCTATTGATTGCGGCTCCTTATTTTACAGAACCAGTAACTATAAATATTGAAGATTATATCGTCCAGAATGCTTATGTATTGCTGACAATAGATTTAATGAAGAAATATGGTGCAATTATACAATACGATTATAACCTTAGTAAAATAGCAGTGTCACCATCAAAATATAAAGCTCAAGATGTAAACTTAGAAGCAGATGCTTCAACAGCTTGTTATTTTCTTGCCCTTGCAGCGATGACAAATGGCAGAATTCGAATCGCCAATTTAACTTATGAAACAAAGCAGCCAGATATTAAAATGATGGATATCCTTGAACAGATGGGGTGCAAAGTAACCAGAGGGGATACTTTTATCGAACTGGAAGGGACGCATCAGTTAAGAGGTGGATTTGAAATTTCGATGAGGGAAATGTCTGATCAAGCGTTGACATTAGCAATATTAGCCGTTTTCGCAAATGGTCCGATAACTATAAAAGATGTTGAGCATATACGATATCATGAATCAGATAGAATCAGTGTGATATGTGATTCACTCTCAAAATTGGGTATTAGAGTGGAGCAATTTAAAGATGGATTAAAAGTGTATCCAGGCACCCCGAAACCAACATTACTTGATACCCATGATGACCACAGAGTGGCTATGTCACTGTCACTTTTAGGTTCAAAAATTGAAGGCATACAATTAAATGACCCAGGATGTGTTTCAAAAACTTGTCCTCAATATTTTGAGATATTGGAAAGATTAGGGTTGAGCATCCGTTACATTTAGTATTTGGTTAATATGAGGAGTAGAGTTAGTGTTTCAAATTTCACTTTCGAAAAATTATTTTGTTCCATTATAACTTATTTCTCAACTATTATCGTGTTTTCATAACAAGTTTTATTCAGTTTTAAAACCACAACTGTAAATTCAGGAGTAATTTTGCGTATATTATAATCGCTATTTTGCACTATATAAGTATTTATAAAGCCTAATTTCCTGTCTTTTGAACAAGGAATTAGGCTTATAACTTTTATACAATCTCGTTCCTATTGTGGAATATTACTTAAGACATTTTTCTCTAGTATGCCATAAAATAGTTTTTTCCAAAAATGGACTATTTGCTGAAAGCTCAAAAGTATAAAACTTTTTACTTGGCGCCTCTATTTGATTAAAAAACATTTTTTTATAAATCATGAGCAAGACGAATCATATCCCTTCACTGGATGCCATTCTCAAAAATTTCTTCCCGTTAGTGTTTAATGAAAAAGTTTGAATCTATACCGACTATTCTAAAACCATATTTTTGATAAAGGGCAAGTTATCCTATACTTGAATTGCCAGTACCGACCTCAATTGTTTTATACTCTTTTTCTTTAGCTGTTTTAATTGCATTCATAACTAGAAGTTTCCCCATACCTCCACCCTGATGGTTTTCTGCCACTGCGATGTTCACCAACTCTACAGTTTCAGGTCTTGTAGGAAGTAAAGCATAAACACCTACCACTTGATCATCCACTTCCGCAATATAACAATCTCCTTTTTTTAGATACTCCTCAATAATTTTTCTAGAAGGATCCGCTAATAATAACAAATCCATAGGCGGGTTTTGATGTTCGTTTAATATTCATAATCCGCTCTCCTCTAAAAAGTAGAATTTTTTTCATTTTTTGTTTCACTAACCCGTCTCCTATATTTCAATAGAGTGCGAACTACTTCTTGAAGTAACTCAACTGTTCAAGAAGATTGGGTTTTTAAATAGCTAACAAAACCTTCTGCAATATGATTATATATACTTTCTATTTTTCCTTCGTCAATAGTAAGCAGTTCTCTATCTTTCATAATCCATTTACCATCAACCATCACATGTTGAACTGAATCCTCATTACTATGAAACAATAAATTGTGAAGGTAATTAGAAAAAGCTTCATTGTTTAGTAGTGGCTCTAAATCCTGACTCTTTTTAATAAAAACTAAGTCAGCTTTATAACCATCTTTTATTTTACCTATGCCCTCCTGTAAACCATAAGCTTTTGCACCATTTAAAGTTGCCATTTTAAAAATATCCTCAGCAGTGTATTTATTAACAGGGTTATTTATTTTTAATAAATAGTAAGTTAACTTCATTAATTCCCACATGTCTGTATGACTGTAATCAGTGCCTAAACAAACATTCACACCCGTTTCAAGCATGTAACTAACATCTGCAACTCCTGCTCCTGTATCTAAGTTTGAAATTGGACAATGGACAACAGAACTTTTATGTTTGGCGACTAAATCTATATCATTTTTCGACATATAAACACCATGAAACAGAACTGTCTTATCATCGAGTAACCCTAATTCATTGTAAATATCAATACTAGATCTACCAAAATCAGATTTTACTATGTTGGATCGCCACTCATTCTCTAAACAATGCGTCATCATTATAGGGTTATATTTATCCTTAGTATCTTTCAAGTTGTTTAATTCAGTATTAGTAAAGTCTTCTTCTTCTAATAAATGAGTGCCAAATAAAACATTGCCATCAGATCTACTATAATAATCCCCAATTTCTTCATATGCATCAACTATTCCTCGTATTCCAATTTCGTTTATTGCATCACTTAGTAATTTTGGCGATTGGGGATCTGAGTCACTTACAAAAGTCACCCCATTTTTAACCATATCTATATAGCTTTTTTGAGCAACACACAAAAAAGCTTCTTCAGAGACTTCATTGTCGATATACTCAAAGAACAATTGCTGTACTTTTCCTTGTTCTGTGTCATTGCTCCAGTCTTGGAGTGGCATTTCCTTCATCAATCCTTTAGTTAAAGGGGAATAACTATGGAAATGGGCGTTAACCAAGCCAGGAATGACAAAATAATCCGAGCAATCTATAGCCTCCTCATCATTTGCATCATTAATATTTAGACGAATTTCACCATTTTGAATTTCAATACTTTGTGTTTCAAATTTCATATTACTATTTAGGTATGTTACATTTTTTAACTTCATTTATTTACCCCTTTAATCATTTCTATTCTATCAATTATTTTTCATAGTTAGTCACAACGAATCTCCTCTTAAAATCAATTTCAATTTATATAAAAGTACATGGCTGAATTTACATATAATGCTTCGAAACTGTAGTTATTATTATAGGTAGCTACCAAGATGATATTCCTCTATTTTATCATATATGTTTTTTGTTCTTAAAATTATACTTTTAAGAACAGTATGAATATTCTAAATATATTAAAATAAACGTTCTTAACATATAAAAATAGTTTATGAACGTTCAATATTTTTGCATATACTTTTACGCGCATTTTTCATTTTATACTTAGAAATTAATTTTCTGGTTAAACAATATGTAAATGTGTTTTTCCCTCTTAGATTTATGATTGATTAAAGTAGACCCTAAATAAATAGTGTGATGGTAGTGATACTACTGAATTAAAGTGTAAACAAGCCCAAAGCAATAAGCTAGTTACAAACAAAGCAATCTATAAAGACCGATTGTTATATGCTAATATCTTCAAACACAGCTAACATATCATCGGTTGGAAATTCAATTGAACGCAAGTACCGAGGTATCACCCACATTAAAAAATCTGCTGACTATTGTGAACTGAATAATGATATTGAGGATATCTGAGCGATATTAAGGGAACATGACAGTGTCATACTGGATGAAAGCACCCATTAATCATTCGTGATTTCGAAACAAAAAGCCTTGTTTGGCTATTACTAGAAAGGGATTATATTATGAATATTAAAATCACTCCACCGAAAGACATAAAACAACTTTCTGTTTATCTTGAAAAAATGAATACACAAAGCACAAGCCATATTGGGTTTTGTGGAGAAAAAAATGGAGAAATACACGATTCTTTAATGAATGATTTTTCTGACCTAGGAATTGATGATTCATTTTTAGTTGCTTATAATGAAACTGAAATAATTGGGGCAATTGGATTAGATTTAGATTTAGAAGATCAGTATGCTGATGTATGGGGGCCTTTTGCTACGAACAATGATATAGAATTAGCCCAAGCCTTATGGAATGAAGTTCTAACTAAAGTGCCAGAAGCTGTAAAATCATTTTCATTTTTCATAAATAAAAATAACTTGTTTGTAAAAGAGTTTTTAAAGAAAAACAATGCTAGGTTTTTAGGTACAGATTTTGTATTCAGTATAACTAGAGAAACAATTCCTGATATAGATGTGATTGAGTCAAAAAAATTTGAAGAGCCTTACAAAAAGTCCTTTGAGGAGTTGCATAGTACGGCATTTCCCGATACTTATTTTAATGCCTCTGAAATTTTAAATAGAATAAATGAATACAATACTTTACTACTGAATGAAAATAGCGATAAAGAAATTAAAGGCTATGTATATACCGAAACTAAGCCGAAATATAAAGAAGCTAATATTGAGTATATTGCTGTTTATCCTAATCTAAGGGGTGAAGGAGTAGGAAAAAAACTTATTAACGACGCGTTACATCAAATTTTCTCTTATCCGACTATTGATGAAGTAGATATTTGTGTGTCGAGTAATAATGAAGAAGCAATAAAATTATATAAATCTGCTGGTTTTAGAGATAAATATATTTTAGATAGCTATGAAATTGATTAATTGCACTTTGTCAAAGTGGGTATACCCTAAATAGATATTAGTAGGATGTCCATTTTATTTACTATCACTTTCGTCTTTATTTCGCGCTTTTTACATGTGAATGAGGAAGCTCCAATACCCTATTTTATGAGAAGGATGTTAGAGCTTTTTTGTACTTATAACACCTCTCGGGTAGTGATGATATATGGGCTGCCAGCTTTAATTTTAAAGACTAACAGAATAGCAATTTGAACGTATTTTTCTTTCTAGAAAATTGACCTACTCTTGTGATGCTTCTAAACTTCTTTAAAATAAGGATTCTGAATGTAACTTAATTAGATAAGGATTCTGAATGTAACTTAATTAGATAAGGATTCTGAATGTAACTTAATTAGACTAATATTACATTCAATTCCTACAATCTTGCTTATTAACTTGTTCTATATCGATACTTTGTCTAATCCGAAATATTCCGTTAGAGAGAGCATACGTCCCTCTCTATCCCACCTATAATATTCTTCAAAAACTGCCTTAATGTCATGTTTATAACGGTCTTCTACAAGATACTTTATGTAAAGAAAACTTCTCCAGTAATCAAACATGATGCTGGACAAACTGGCTGTATACGAGTTGTTTCCAAAATCATCAGAGACTGTCCGCCATATACTTCAGTAAATACGTCTACTAATTCTTTTTCGATTGCTGATATTGTCTTAAACTCGTTTTTAGTTAAAAGGAGCTTTCTCGGTAAGTACTCACACATGCCCTCCTCAAACCAGATACCATCTTCTCGTTCATCCTCAAATTCATCTAAAAACAAATCTGAGTGATGGGTCAATTCATGCCCTAATATTGTAAGTATGTGATTCTCAGAAAGCTGTTCGTAAAATCGTTGGATATGAGGAAGGTCTTTCCCATCCAGTTGTTGGATAAATAGCTTTCTCCAAGCTTTTACATCTGGTGTTATGTAGATGGTGTCTTTATTCGTAAATGCAGGAATCGGCAGATCAGAAAAAATAGATGTTGCTATTTCTGCTGAGGTCCAAATTACACCTTCTGGTTTATCCACTAAGTCATATTCTTCTTCTAAGACTGTTTGGTAATCATTTAATCGTTCACTAAAACACTGAATAATATCCTGGTACTTTTTATATTCCTCTATGTCTTCAAAAGCATAAATATGCTTCATTCACTAACCCCCATCTTTTCAAATTATTTCTTTAGACATGAATCGTCTACACTTGGTTTAACAGTAGCCTCCCTCATAGGAGTTGTCCAATCAAGTGTATACGATCCACTCCAGGGTCATATAGCATGTATCTTGTGTCATCGAGCTGTTTATTTAATTCTAGGAACTGCGCTGCGTCTTCCTCTTCCTCTTCCTCTTTCAACTGTCTGATATTCATTGCGTTTTAATCCCCTCCGTTATATTCATTACGTTTATGTCTCATTTCAGTATATGTAATTATTTGGTATAGTATGAGTATAACAAATAAATCTTAATTTTCAGATACTTATCTTGCTGAAGCTCTTGGTAAATATGTTCCTATCTGATCTATTCAATACTCTACCATTAGTATGTGTCGGCTTTACGACATCGTTTGGCAATCAAAAGATGATTCGAGTAAGTGAAAAACTAGTTATGACAATGGAAGCAAGAATCGGGAAAGTTCGTTACTATTAAGAAAATTATTATGACCCCTTCAAGATGGGGCTGTTTCGTGAAGAATGGGAGGAAGAAATTGCTGATTTTCGTTATTCAACAAGCGGATTATTATAAGAAATAACCAAATAAGGAGAAAAGTCATGGAAGTTTTAAATTTAGCGGAAAAACAAATAAAATCTAAAAGTCTAAATCCGATTGAAAGTGCATTTTTTAAGGAATACTTTCGATTATTCAATTCAAATGTAAGTTTTGAAAAAGATACGAAACAATTGATGCAAGCATATTCTACACAAGAAGTTTCTAAATCTGTTTCTTTTTTAAAGACTCTTAGCGAGGAAATACTTTATCAAATTAACGATATACTTAATAGGGACGTTGTCCTCGATATCATAACTTTTTTTGGGGATTGCAGTTATGATGGTCACGCAATATTGATTGATGGAAAGCCTTATATATTTTTTGACCTTAATGCAGTCCTACCACGACTCGACTTTTATAATTTTAAAGCTTTCATTACTCATGAAATGATACATGGGGTTCATTATATTCTGAATCCTGCTTTCTATCGTGGCAATTATCATACAGTAGAGGAAAAATATCTAAAATTGTTATTTGCTGAAGGTATAGCTACCTATCTCAGTTCTGTGATTTCAAAAGAAAAGATAGAAGATGCATATTGGTTTGGTTACCTCAAAACGAACCAAGTTTCGAAATGGGTAAGAAACTGTGAAAAAATGAAAAATGATATTGGAAATAACCTACAACAAGCAATTAATTTAGGAAAATTGGATAAGCCTTTTTATAATCGTTTGTTTGGAATTGATGATTTTGAAATGGTGACATCATATCGGACTGGATACTACTATGGCTCGGAAATTGTAAAATATTTTTTGGAAGAAAAAAATATTAATGATGCTTTACTACTTGACTACAAAGGTGCCAAAAAGTTAATAAGTGGTTATTTTTATGGAATTAGTTTTTAATAACGTCGATTGTAAAATTAAGCTAGACACATAGAAAGAGCCACTCGTGATACACTCAAAATGTATTTCCAACCAAAGAAAACATAGGAGTGATCACGAATGACCTACACCCATCTTAGCACGGATGAACTGGTAATCATAGAATCCTACTTTCATCAGAACACCCCTGTTTCAAAAATCTCGAAACGGGTCTGCCGGGCCCGACAGACGGTCCATAATGTTGTGGCTTTTTTCAGAGCCGGCCACAGCGCATTGGACTACTACCAGCGCTACAAGGCAAACAAGCAGCGCTGCGGCCGGAAACGGACAAGACTGCCAGCGGACCAACACGCATATGTGACAGGAAAAGTGGCTCAGGGCTGGACACCGGATGTGATTGCCGGCCGGCGTGACCGTAAGATACAGTGTTCCAGCCGCACATTGTACCGCATGTTCAAGCGTAAGGACTTTGATGTGTCCACATTGCCAATGAAAGGCAAAAGAAAACCCAACGGTCATAAGGAACGCCGGGGGCGACAGACGTTCCGGCGCAACATTTCCGAAAGGTTGGACGACTATCCAGCGTTCAATAAAGAATTCGGCCATCTGGAGGGCGACACTATTGTCGGTGTGCGACATAAAAGCGCCGTCATCACGCTGGTTGAACGGCTATCGAAAGTCATCATCACATTGAAACCTGAAGGTCGGACGGCCAAAGATATCGAAACTGCCATCAATACGTGGTGTCACTGGGTGCCGAGAAACCTGTTCAAGTCCATCACTTTTGACTGCGGTAAAGAATTCTCCAACTGGCAGTCGATGAGCAATCGAAATGACCTGGCCATCTACTTCGCCGATCCGGGCACACCGTCACAACGCGGGCTGAATGAACATTCCAATGGTCTGCTCAGAAGGGATGGACTGCGTAAAGATATGGATTTCAACACAGTCGACCAAGCTTTTATCTCATCGGTCGCTGCAAGAAGAAACCATATACCGAGAAAATCATTGAACTATCGTACGCCGTTGGAAGTGTTTTTGAGTTACATGGGTGATAAGGAACTGTCTAGCTTATTTTGACAAACGAAATAACAAATTTCAGTGGTCAGTATAGTCATATACAATCAAAGTGATATAGCTATTACTACGAATCAAAAGGATTCAAATCCACTCATTCTTTGTCGTAATAGAATATATCATCTACTTTTTTACCTAGTACTTTTGCAATATTAAAAGCCAAATTTAGAGAAGGATCATATTTATTATTCTCTATTGCATTTATGGTTTGCCTAGTGACATTACACCTTTGTGCCAATACATCTTGAGATATTTTTTTAGTTCTTCTGAGTTCTTTTATACTATTTTTCATTCGTTTATAACCCTGTTAGAAAGAATAATGTAACCATAAGTAAAATGATTACGGCTATTACTGTAATGATAAATTTTTTAAAGGACTTATCTTCATTAGTCTGCGCTAAATAATACTGTTCTGTAACAATTAAAGAGATGGCTGATATTATGGCTATTACAAGGAATAAATTCATTTCTTGATTATGTTTTAAAAACTCATAGCCACCGGCTAAGAACAGGCATACGATAGTGATAGTCCATGATATTTTTAACGCTTTGTTAGTGATTGTTTTTTCCATCTCGTCTTTGAAACGCATAATACTCTCCATCCTTTATGTAAAAAGTTTTTGACATTATCAAATTATCACACTGGCGTTTTTAATGTCAAACATTTTTTACATAAAATATGCAAGATTTATTTAAATTATCACTATTCTCTTACATATATTATTTCAAATAACGGTCGTTATTTGGAAGGTTGGAAGAGTTTAACTTAGTGGGCTTTCATACTAGATAGTATAAAAAGTGAAAAAGAGAGAATAATAAAAGCGCTTGCAAAATAATAATATAATTGTTAGAATTTTCTTCATACTTTGATTGAAAGGAGAATGTCTAATGGCAAACATTAAATACATTGGTAGTGATACTCGAAAATCTGAAAACGGAAAGGTACATGTTAAGGAAGGAAATTACACAGCATGTGGGGCACAAATCAATGATAACCCTGAGGATTGGGAAATAACGGCGCAATCTGTTACTTGCAACAAAAGAGGATGTAAGTAAGCACATGCACGCAATAAGTATTGTTTAACAAAAGACTGTGTAAACTCTAAAGATTATATTGTTCAACTAATACTATAAGCATATCCATTACTTTTTATTTAGTAATGGTTTTTTTATTCACTATTCCTTCTGATGCCTTATTAAATAAGATCCATTTGACGGGGATCATTCAACTGCCTTCTACTAATATTAATTCATACTTGATTATTGGATTATAGGTTTCAAGATGTTCTTCAATTTCTTTAAAGCCTATCTTCTCCAACATTCTCCTTGAGCGTATATTTTTCTCGTTTGTTTCAGCAATAAAAATCGTGATGCCTAGTCCTCTTGAAGTATTTTCTATTGTATGACAGATTGCTTCCGTGCCAATACCTTTTCCCCACAATTCACTCTCACCTATGGCAATTCCTAATTCAACTGTGTCTTTCCCTATAAATGCAACATCCACATATCCCACTAATCTTTTTTCAAATTCTATTCCCTGTCTAATATACACTGTAGAATCATTATTTACTTGAAGCGTCCACCACTTACGTATTTCTACTTCACTCCTGTTTAACTTCCATCCATTTGCCCGACAAAATTTTTGATCATCACTCCAGTCCAACACATACGTGATGTCAGACTGTCGTATTGGTCTAATTGAAATATTTCCTGAAGATATTTTATGTTCCATTGGTTCAACTCCTTCAACATCTTCTCAAATAAGAAGATGTTTACTGATTCATCTGATCATTCCAAGATATAACTTCAGCATTTTCAATTGAAACTTGTCCCATACTCAATATGTGGGGAACAAGATGGAACATCCCGAACCTATTTCTCTTCTTGCTTTCCTTTTTAAAGTAGTCAAATGTCTCTTTGGGTATCTTATCCAGTTCTTCGTAATCATCAATTTTTAGCAAATCAATATTGTCGGGGATATGGGAGCGGATGGCCCTCCATAATATTTCTGGTTGTAATAATATATTGCGTTTTCATTCTCCTGGAGATTCTCTATAGGAATCTTATAGAATTTGACCTCATCAGGTACATTTACGTTCAACTCTTTCATTGCTTGGTAGATGTGATTCGGGTGTAATGGAGAAAAATGGACTACATCATTCCATAGGCAATTCAATTTGGGCACTTTTCTCTCCAATAATAACTTGCGATCAGCAGAATCGTTATACTTGTCCGTGTATGTTTCATAGAGTTGAACATCGATTTCCTTTATTTGATTTAAAGGAACCAACTTTTCTCCGAGCATATTATTAGGTACCAGATGGTATACATATTTCAAAGTGAAATCTCCTTTAGTGCTGTGATTTTTATAAGTAACATCACAAATACATATCTTTCCATAAGATATTTTCTTTTTCTTCTTTGAGAATAATATTTAGCTACTTAAATAAGGATTGGATCTTTAGAGCAACTTCTTTTGGTATAACATTAATCAATGATAGCTTCTCTATATCTATCCATATTGGTCGATATACTCCTCTACCTCTCTTCTCATCTGTGTACTCTTCTCCTTGTCCAGAACCAAATATTCCACTGATGATTTCAGCTAAGAAAAAGTATTGTGTTCCATTGAATTCAATTTCTGATATACAGTTATTGATCTTTACTACTACTCCTAACTCTTCATATGCTTCTCTTTCGCCCCTTCTTCTGGAGTTTCTTCATTTTCTATTCCCCACCAGGAAAAACATAATAAACAGACTCATTTCTGATTCTTTTAATTAATCCAACCTTACTACCTTCTTTTACTATTACTACTGAACTTCTATCTCTCATGCCTTTAGAATTACATACCATTTACTAAAACACCTCGTCACTGCTGATAGTTGTATAATAAAAAACTCATAATTTCTCAATAACACTATCTATACTATTCCATACATAAATCAGTTCATTTAATGTTTTTCCACCAATTTTGATTTGAACCGTCTTAATCAGGTTTGCACCATAATACTCGTAAAAGAAACGTGTGTTGTTCTCCTCGAGTACTTCTACAAAAACTTTGTCGTAGCCCTCTTGATTAAAATGCTCGAATAACGTCTTCAAAAGCTGTTTTCCGACACCCATCCCCTGGTAAGTTTCCAAGAGATAAATCGAGGTTAAGTCAATCGAATTCTCTTTATCGTTATCGTCTCTTTTCCAAGCATGAGTAAAACCTATGATTTACTCTTCAGTGTTCTCGGCAACCAAAACATAGTTGCCTTTCTTTCCTATATTATTCTTCCATAATTCTGTTCTTTGTTCATAAGATAAGCCATTTAGATAATCGTCGGGTATGATCCCTCCGTAAGTTGTGCGCCAACTATCAACATGAACTCTCGCAACACCTTCCGCATCCTTTAAATGTGCTTTTCTAATGTTCAATACGCCACCCCATAAATTTCTGAAAATTTAATAATATTTTGTTATGATTATACCATATCAAATACTTACAAAAAGAATGGTGAAGAGATGTTTCCAACTCATGTATTGGCGACGGGTGCTTTCGTAAGAAATTCAAATGATGAAATATTATTGGTTAAAACCTATAACAGATCGTGGCAGATACCAGGGGGACAAGTCGAAAATGGAGAAGATCTTGTAGAAGCAGTAATACGAGAAGTAAAAGAAGAAAGTGGAATAGATATTTCAGTTAATACCATCGTAGGAATGTATTCCAATACCGGAACATATACTTGGGATGATGGTAAAACTAGTGTCCCTACTAAGTTAATGGTAGATTTTGATTGTCTGGCAATAGGGGGAGAAATACGAACCTCTGAAGAAACTTCAGAAGTGAAATGGGTGGATGCATCCTATATTAATAACTTCATTGAATCTCTATCATTAAGGAAAAGATACGAAAACTTTTGTAAAAAAGATAAAGAATTGGAATATCTTAATTATGAAACCAGACCACATTTTAAAATCAAAAAGGAGTACCGGTTTGAATGAATTCTTTATCAAAAAACATAACAGTATCAGCTTTTAAATACGATGGGACACTCCATTACTCATGGGATACTCAACTTATAGAGAAAACGGAGAACTATGTATTAGTTAAAGGTGAAGCTGGCAGACAATTGTTTCATCAGGCAAAGAATAAAATATTTTTTTGCCCTACACCATCTTTAGTTGCGTTGATTTTTTATAAAGAAAAGGAGAAATTATGAATAATATTATAACTCTGAATGAAATACTGAATGATATTAAAAAAAATCAAAAAAAAGATTCATGTATTGTTGTTGGAATTGATGGAGGGGGAGGAGCTGGAAAGAGTACTTTTTCTAAGGCTTTAAAATCTAATCATCCAGATAATATAGACATTGTTGAAATGGATGACTTATATAAAGAAAGTAAGTTCAGAAATGAAAAAGACACTTCAATTGGATCAAACTGGGATTTAGATAGAGTTGTTGCTCAAGTTTTAGCTCCATTAAAAAATAATAACGAAACACAATATCAAAGATATGATTGGGATAAAGATATGCTTGATAATTGGATAGATATTGAGAAAAATAAAATAGTTTTAGTGGAAGGTTGTTATTCCTTAAGTGAAAAATTGAACTCATATTATGATTATAAAATTTGGGTGGAAAGTCCAGAGCATTTGCGGTTAAATCGAGGTGTTGAACGTGATGGCGAAGAAAATAGATATATGTGGGAAGATATATGGATGCCAGATGAGGTTAGGTATATACAATTAGAAAATCCTAGAGATACCGTAGATTTAATACTAGATGGTAGTGGAGAAACTGTTTCTTACAACCAAAATAAATATAATGGCAGATTTATAAAATGAATATTTTAATACTTGCTTCAGGGTTAGGAAAAATGCTTCCTTTAGAGCAAAAAACTTAGATAATATATCGGTACTAGCTACCATGCAAAATAGCGATTAAAACATACGCAAAATAACTTCCAAATTTACAAGTAGGAGTATAACAAATAAATCCTAATTTTTAGAAATTTGATCAGATGGAGGGATTTGATGTTTGAACGGGAAGTAGTAGAAACTGAACGAGGCACATTCGAAGTATTCAAGAAAGGGAATGGAAAGCCTTTGGCATTCACTCATCTCTATAGTGAATTCAACACACTTGGAAATACCATGTCGCAAATGTTGGCTGAACACTATTCAGTCCATATCATCAACTTGCGCGGTGCAGGAGGATCGGATGGACCCACTGAAGAATATACATACAGCATGGATGATGCCATTCATGATATGGAAGCGATAAGGACAGCGCTCAATATTGATTCGTGGACATTTTCAGGGCATTCCACGGGTGGATTTTTGGCACTGAAATATGCTGTCATGTATCCGGAGAGCCTGAACCAATTAATAGCAGGTGGGCTGTGCGCGTCCTATGAGTATATGGAGCACCCCGACAGCATCTACTGCCCGGAGAACCCAAACAACCCGAGGATGAAGGAGATATTTTCTGAACTCCGCAATCCCGACACACCGAGAGAAAAAAGAATCAAGCTGTCTAAAGAATGGCTGATGATGTCGCTTTACAAGGAAGAATCATATTATAAAGTAATCAACAAAAAAGAAAGTGGACGGACACTGATGGATAAAATCGACTACTTCACTTCCGAGCTCAGAAACTATGATATAAGAGAGCAGTTGAAATCCTCACCTGTCAAAGCCTTTATATACTGTGGGAGGCATGATGCACAATGTCCTCACATATTCAGTGAAGAAGCCGCTGAATTGATGCTTAATGCTTCTCTCACAACGTTTGAATACAGCAATCACATTCCTGATATAGAGGAAGAGGAGAAGTTCAAGGATTTTTTGAAATCGACAGTGAACCCATCTGAAAAGGAGAAATAATATGTCTTTTAGAATATGCCACTCTGTTAATAATTTGATGACCGGGTTCGAAGGAAAATGGTGTGTCGCAGGAGGATGGGCAATTGATCTTTACTTGGGCAAAGAAACTAGAACACATGGAGATATAGAAATTTTAGTGTTTCGGGAAGACCAAGAGATACTTAAAAACTATTTGAAGGAATGGGAGATTGGCAAAGTAGCAGAAGGAAAATCATCAGTATGGAAACATGAGCATTTGGAACTTCCTGTTCATGAATTACACGCTATCCATAGAGTGACTGGTCGGAAGCTTGAAATACTTCTAAACGAGAAAGACGAAGGGAATTGGTTATTTAGAAGAAATACCCGAATTAAAAAGTCTTTAAGTGGAATCATTAATTTTTCTAAAAATGGCATTCCTTATTTAAGACCAGAGATTGTCCTCTTGTACAAAGCTAAATTAATAGGATCAAAAGATACCCATGATTTCAATAAAGCTATCATTGTTATGGAGGACAAACAAAAGAAGTGGCTAAAAGATGCGTTAAATATTCATCTGCCAAACCATAACTGGTTAAACAGTTTGTAGATGTATTTTTCTTCTTAAATTTTTGTTTTATTAGAGTAGACCCTAAATAGACAGTTTGATGGTGTTGATAATACTGGATTCAGAGTGTGTGATTAGGGTGTATTTTAATTACATTCAGAAAAGAGGTCTATAATGGACCCAGGATTTTAGACGCGAAAGAAGGAGATGTTAAGGTAGGTATATGAAACGTAAAAGATATACACCCGAATTCAAATCCCAAGTTGTGTTGGAAGTCTTGAAGGAAGAAAAAACAATGAACCAGATCGCTTCGGAACGTGGCGTCCATGTGAACCAGCTGCATAATTGGAAAAAGCAGTTCCTACAGGAGATGCCACAGATTTTTGACAGCCAATCCAAAGATCTGGACAGAATGAAAGCCGACTATGAAGAGAAGCTAGAAAGCCTCTATGCGGAAGTCGGAAAACTCACCACGCAATTGTCGTGGGTCAAAAAAAATCTGGCATCTACCACGACTAGACAGGAACGCATGGAAATGGTGGACTGGGCAGCCACTGATTTTCCCATTTCGGAACAAGCCAGACTACTGAGTCTCAATCGATCCAGTCTCTACTACAAACCGGTGACGCCCTCACCGGAAGAGGTAGCCATCAAACACCGGATTGATGAGCTCTATACCCGATTTCCATTCTATGGATCACGCCGGATTACCGAAAAACTGAAACATGAAGGCATCGCCATCAACCGTAAGCGGGTCCAGCGGCATATGCGGGAAATGGGCATACAGGCCATCTATCCAGGGCCCAACCTGAGCAAGCGCAATCTGCAGCACCGTATCTATCCCTATCTGTTGAAAGGTCTGCCCATCACCCGTCCCAATCAGGTGTGGAGTATTGATATTACATATATCCGACTTCAGAATCACTGGGTGTATCTCACCGCCGTCATCGACTGGTATTCCCGCTATATCATCAGCTGGGAACTGGACCAAACACTGGAAATGGACTTTGTTCTGATACTGTGCAACGGGCACTGGCAAGTGGGACGCCCGAAATATTCAACAGCGACCAGGGCAGTCATTTCACCAGTCCTAGATACATCGAGCTCTTGAAATCACAGCCGGGCATCCAGATCAGTATGGACAGCAGAGGGCGTGCATTGGATAACATCATGATTGAGCGTTTCTGGCGGAGTCTCAAGTATGAAGAGGTATATTTGAAGGACTATGGGACGCCAAGGGAGGCACGGCAGCATATCCGTGACTATATGGCATTCTACAACCACGAGCGCCTGCATCAGTCATTGGACTATCAGACACCAGGCACCATTCATATTCATTAGATGCGCCCCGCTCCTCCTTGAACAATTATCTTTCCGATGTCAGAACCTATCAAGGGCAGTACGCCTTGACAGAACCTGATCTCGGAAAAGCGGGGAAGGAACAGAACTGAGGCCCCACCTTATTTTCATAAAATCCGTGTCTTGACAATGGGGTCCACTTTAGTCTGGCGCCACTGTAAATGAGCGAAGTATTTTAAAGAAGTCTTAGTATTTGGCGTTTAGGAAATCTACTCATCGTAGAATCCATTGATGGTCTGGGGAGAAATTATGATGAAGTGATAGATACCATATTTTTTTGAAACAGAAGGATGTCCAGCTGATCATCACAAGTTTGCCTATAATGAGTGAAGCAATCGGTAACCCTTTGTTGGATAAATTTATTAAAGATCAAATTATCCAAATCCTGGCCATGATTGCAGAACAGGAGCGTTCGGAGTCAAAGCGCAGGCAAACTCAGGGCATTAAATTAGCAAAAAGCAAGGGAATCTATAAAGGACGACCAACACTTTATCCCCCAAATGCCAAAAGTCCTCAAAAGCGATTTGTTTAACATCGTGTCGTTTCTCAGTTGAATGAAAATATTGCCATATCTCAAATTGCCAAAGAGGTCGGGATTACACGACAGACGATCTATAGAATTAAGAACAATCTAGATTAGTCTTCACTATATAAAAGCGATGTATTCAAAAACGTTTTATATGATAAAATTGATGCGGTCATCTAGTTCACTTCTGTGCGGATAGCATGGAAGGAGGTAACACCATGTTTGCAACAATGTTTGAGTCCCTTATTGCACCAATTTTAGTCGGTGCAGTAATCACATTATTATCGTATTGGTTGGATAATCGTGAAGACTAACTAGATGGCTATACCAATAACACCAAAAAACCCCAATCTACTGCCATAGATTGGGGGTTTGGTGTGTCATGTTAAGCAACAATGTTTGATTACTTATATTATAGCATTTTCACGTTGCCCCGTAAATAAAACAGAATCTACAAAGCATTTAAAGGTAAGTGATGTCCCGCTCCTTCTGTTGATTCCACCGAATAAAATGATCGCTTTCCGAACTGTCTTCCCATTGGTAACTTCGAGTGATTCCCAGCCCTTTTATACCGGAGAGATATTTTTTATGCCGTTAGCCTCCATTTTCGATTGACCATTTCCTCTCCAAATTACTCCACACTCCCCTTCCAGCTTTAACCCCTGTCCGCATCATGTTATACTGTGTTAAGAAAATAATAGTAATACATGGGGGAGCCATAACAATGGCTGAGAAGGATGCTTCCTGACCCTTTGACCTGATCTGGATAATACCAGCGTAGGGAATGTGTGGCGGTTTCGGTCTTTGCTGAATAGTAAGCACCACGCCTCCATTACTCTTTAACGCCTCCAGATACGGAAGGTGTTTTTTTATGCCCATTTCTACAATGGTCACGGAACACCACCAATTTTGAGAGGAGCATACATTATGAAAAGAATGTTATACGCCATGATTGCCATCCTGTTCCTATCCGCCTGCGGCGGAGGGGAAGATAAGGCATCGACAGGTGAGGACGGATTGAAGGATGTCACCTTCGTCCTTGACTGGACGCCGAATACAAACCACACCGGCATCTATGCCGCGAAAGCGGAAGGCTATTACGAAGAACAGGGGCTCGACGTCGAAATTGTGTTGCCTGGTGAAGCGGGAGCCGAACAGACGGTTGCTACTGGTAATGGAGATTTCGGCATCAGTGCCCAGGAGAACGTCACCCAATCGAGGTTGCAGGGCGTGTCCATCGTGTCGCTTGCTGCCATCATCCAGGACAACACGTCCTATCTTGCCTCCCCGAAAGAATATGATCTTGAGACCCGGCCGACCTTGAAGGACAGACCTATGGCGGCTATGGCTCTCCAATCGAAGAGGAGACCATCGCGTCCATCATGAAAGCTGATGGTGCAGATATCAGTGAAGTGGATATCCTGAATATCGGAGAGACGGACTTCTTCACTGCTGTACAGCGTGATGTCGATTTCGCCTGGATCTATTACGGTTGGACGGGGGTTGAAGCAGAACTTCGGGACTTTCCGCTCAATACGATTTCCTTCACCGAGTATTCGGATGCGCTGAACTTCTATACGCCTGTCATGATCACCAATGAAAAACTGATTGAAGAAGACCCGGAGATGGTTGAAGCCTTTACAAAGGCGACTGCCAAAGGGTACCAACTGGCAATGGATGAACCTGAACAGGCAGCCCAACACCTGATTGATGCAGAACCAGACCTTGATGAGGAACTCGTCATAGCAAGCCAGAAATGGCTGACCGATGTCTATCAGGGGGATGCGCCATACTGGGGCCACCAGGAGCGTGATGTATGGCAGAACTATATGGCTTGGATGTATGAAAATGAGCTGATCGATTCTGAGCTGGACGTCGACGCAGCCTATACCAATGATTTCCTGCCGGGAAGCTCGGATGATTAGATGATGAAACGCCTACTCTCATGGAATGTTGTGGCGCCTGTTTCCGTCATTATTCTCATCCTCGCCATCTGGCAGTTGGCGGCTTCGCTGTTTGACATTCCAAGCTGGATGCTGCCAAGCCCAGTTCAAATATTCGAAGAAGGCATGCAGATCTATCCACGTATATTGGACCATAGCCTCTCCACCGTGCTGATCGCACTCGGCGGATTCGCCATCGGCGCCTCGGTTGGAATCGTTCTGGCACTTGGACTTCACCTTGTGCCCCAAGTGCGGCAGGCTGTATATCCATTGATGGTATTGTCGCAGAACATTCCGATCATTGCGCTGGCTCCGCTGCTCGTACTGTGGTTCGGCTTCGGTGCCTTGCCGAAGATACTGATCATCACACTCGTCTGCTTCTTCCCGATCGCCGTTTCCCTGATCGATGGATTCAGGCAGACCAATCCAGCGCTCCTCAACTATATGCGCATGATCGGCGCGAGCCGCAGGCAGATATTCTTCAAGCTGGAATGGCCAAGCGCCCTGCCCTACTTCTTCTCGGGTCTGAAGATTTCTGCCACATACAGCGTAATGGGTGCAGTTATCGCCGAATGGCTCGGGGCTCAAAAAGGGCTTGGTGTCTTCATGACAGTTGCCTCTTCTGCCTTTAGGACAGATCAGGTATTTGTATCGATTTTTGCGATCATGCTGATCAGCATGATTCTGTTTGGCTTCATCCTGTTGCTTGAAAAATGGATGATCCCGTGGAATACGGAAGGAGATGATCGAGATGACGGCTAAACTCCACATTGAAAATTTGACCCACACATTCAGGGGCACATCGGATATCGAAGTGTTGGCTGACCTCTCCATCACCATCGGAGACGGCGAGTTCGTCACCCTTCTCGGTCCGTCGGGAAGCGGGAAGAGTACCCTATTCAACCTGGTCGGTGGACTGATCGAGCCGGATGAAGGCGATATCTTCATAGATGGCAAGCGGGTCAACGGCACCCGAGGCAACATCAGTTATCTGCCGCAGCAGGATTCATTGCTGCCCTGGCGCACGATTGAGGACAACCTTGTTCTGGTCCAGGAGATAAACGGCAGCATCGACCGCCAGACGGCGCGTAAATGGCTGACACGGGCAGGGCTTGGCGGATACGAAAAATCCTATCCCAATACACTGTCCGGTGGGATGCGGCAGAGAGTCGCCTTCATCCGCTCCCTGCTCAGCCCTCAGCAGCTGATGCTGCTCGACGAACCGTTTGGCGCGCTCGATGAACTCACCCGCCTAGACATGCAGGACTGGCTGCTCAAGATGTGGGAGACCGACCGCCGCTCCGTGTTGTTCATCACGCACAGTATAGAAGAAGCAATCTATATGTCGGACCGCATATTGATACTATCCGACAAGCCAGCAAAAATAATAAAAGAAATTGAGGTGCCCTTCGCACGCCCAAGACACCATGACATCACATTGGAAGATACATTCACCAAGCTGAGAAGGGAAATCTACCTGTTACTGAAAGAAGGCGATACAGAATGATCGATCTGGACATGGTGTCTGAAGTCAGAAAGCATTCCGCTGCGATGGAAGAAAATGGTCGCCCCACCGATGAGATGCTTGAATATATGTATGATGAGGGGTTATTCAAACTATTTCTGCCAAAGGCACTCGGTGGCAGCATGACCCCTTTGCCTGAAGCCTTACAGACGTTTGAAACCGCGGCCTATGCCGACGGCAGTTTCGGCTGGCTCGTACAGCTTGGCTCTGGCGCGGGATTTTTTGCGGCCACATTATCACCGATAGCCGTCGAAGAATTCTTCACCGCCCGCAACTTCTTTATAGCAGGCAGCGACCGGCCACTCGGCACGGCGAGAAAGACGGACGCCGGCTACATCATCAGCGGAAGCTGGCCCTACGCAAGCGGCGCCCTGATTGCGAACTTGTTCACCGCAACGTGCAGGATAGTCTCAGATGATGAAGACGATGGGGCGTTATATGCCTTCGCCTTTACACCGGAACAGGTGACCATAGAAGAAGACTGGAATGCTTTTGGCATGAAGGCCACCGGTAGCCATACCATTCATGTTACAGAAGCCATCGTCCCAGCCTATCGGCGTTTTGATGTCGCTGCGCCGCATTTTTACTATGACCATCCCGCCTACCATTATCCGTTCTTGCCATTTGCTTCTGCCAATATCGCCGCTACCGTCATCGGAGTCGCGCGCCACTTCTATGAAGCGGCCCGCAGGCAGATCGAGTCGAAGCTCTCGACCGACAAAGAAGTAGATGAAATGCGCCACCGCCATACCCTCGATATTCTAAATGCCAACGAAACATCATTCATGCAGGCTCGCCAGTCATACTATGATGCCGTCAGGACGTCATGGCAGACCCATATGGATGGGGAAGTTCTGGACGATGAAATTCTGGACGCCGTATCTGACCACAGTAAAATGGTCGCACATGCTGCAGTCAGCGGCGCCCAGCAGCTCTATCGCCACCTCGGCATGGATATGATCATGGAAGACAATCCATTGAATCGCATATACCGTGACTTGCTCACCGCTTCCCAGCATGGCCTGCTCATCGATGCCGAAGGACGTATTGAGGAAATCAGCACCATATAATAAAAGGCACCCCCTGTAATCTGACCGCCAGATTGCAGGGAGTGCCTTTTCTTGTCTCATCGCTTTTGGTTTTTGTCCATCTTGAGCTCAACGAAGCAATGTTGTGTATTTTCCCATTCCAGATGATCGAATGATTTCCTGCATGAAGCTTCCAGGAAACTTAGCACTGGAGCCGCATCCGCCTGCTCTACGTCCCCCTTCATTTCATAGACGAATGTCATTTCGCTGATGGGTGGTCCGGGTTATCCCCTACGTAAAACTTCGTGCTGCTTTTCTTGATATCCACTCTGATCACCTCTAATTCCGTTTTTTTAGGCTCTTATCGTAAAATGGCGGATTGTCCGTATTATCTATTGAGCCAGTTCTTCGCTTCCATCGCGGCATCCTGGGTCAGGCTGTGGCCATTCACCCATGTCACCTCAACGTCTGCACCGCGTTCTTCAAACAGGTTGATCACGCGTTCACTTTCCGCTTCCGGCACAATCGGGTCACCCTTGCCGAGGACAGGAATACATCCACATCATTGAAGTCCTGTTTTTCTTCTACATCTGCCGGATAGAGCGGAGCGAACAAGGCCGCCCGCTTGAATGTCTCAGGCTGCCGCAGCATCATCTGGATGGCGATGTTCGAACCGTTGGAGAAGCCGACAAAGACGACATCTTCCAGTTTGAATTCATGTTCCTTCGACTTTTCAACGATGAACTCATAAAGCTCATTGCCGCGGAATTCAAGGTCTTCCCAATCATACTGGCCTTCACCGTGGCGTTTGAAGTAGCGGTTCATGCCATTCTCCTGCACATTGCCGCGGACTGATAAAACATTATATTCAGGATTCAACAGCTCAGCAAGCGGCAGCAGATCCCTTTCTGTGCCGCCTGTACCATGAAGTAATACGAATACTGGTGCGCCCTTTTTCTTTTCATTGTATAAGTGTTCCATTATGGGTCATCTCCTCTGTCATTATGGTCTTTCTGCTGTAAACATGCGTCCTATTTCTGCATGGCCATCATCTGCAAGCCTACCTACGGCGCCTGATCCTAGGGGACCGATATAGCCGTCTCGATAGATGTCCTCACCTATATGATAGTGCTGCACCTTCAAAAGCAGGACATCTGCTATGATTATACACCCAGCTTCGGCAGCAGACTTTCATACTCTTCACGTCTATGCTCGTATTGCGGCGGCAACTTCAGGGTGGTGCCTAAAGCATCTTTATCCTCGTCCCTGTCGAACCCGGGACCATCGGTCGCAAATTCAAATACGACATGGCCCTTCTCGGAGACATAGATGGAATTGAAGTAATGCCTGTCCTTGACTTCAGTAACGCCGAAGCCTTCATCCTTCAGCGCAGCCTGCCATTCATCGAGCACGTCCATGTCGGGTACGGACCATGCGATATGATGCACTGTACCGATGCCGAACCTGCCTGGGCAAGCGGCGGGATTGCTGTGATGATATGATGCTTTTCCTCACCAGCCGTCTCGAAATGGAGGTTCTGGCCGTCGTGGTCGAGCTCCGTCAATCCCATCATGTCGGTCAACAGTTCCTTTGTGCCGCCCGGGTCACCGGACAGGAGCACAGCACCATGGAATCCAAGGATTGCGTCATCTTCAGCAGACGCTTCCCCTTCAACAAGGGCGAGCTCGAGCCCGTGTATGTCGTCGAATTCCAGGGTCTCCTTGCCGAACAGTTGAGTCACTTCGACATCAATGTCCTGGCTGCTGAGGTGGTCCTGCCATGCACTGAGGCTGCCTTTGGCACCCTGAAGGCGATCCTGCCCACTTGACCGCTGCCTTTTCTGCCCTCTCGGCGTTCATTCGTCCATGGGAAGAATGTGATGACTGTTCCCGGGGTCGCATCGTGGTCTGAAAAGTAGAGATGGTAGACGCCCGGGTCGTCGAAATTGACTGTCTGCTTGATGAGGCGCAGGCCCAGGACATCCCTATAGAATTTCAAATTCTCATTTGGATCGCCGACGATTGCACTGATGTGATGGATGCGTTTTATTGCTTCCATTTGATCAATTCCTCCTATATGCGCATTAAGACCGCTTCGTATCGAAAGGACGTATCTGCGCTTCGATTTCTTCGCGTTGTGATTCAAGGAATGGTGGCAGGGCCAAGACTCTCGCCGAGCGTTTCATATGGTTCATCGCCCATGAATCCCGGACCGTCTGTTGAAATCTCGACCAAGATGTCACCGATCCGTGTGTACAGTGCCTCGAAGTAGAAGCGGTTTACGTTACCGGAGTGTCCCATACGGTTCTGATTGTATTTCTCTTCCCATTTTTTGATCGTCTCGTGATCTTTCACCCTGAATGACACGTGGTGAACCTGTCCATAACCTTGACGGCCAGGAGTCGATTCGTCTTTCCTCAAGATCACTTGACCACCATTACCGCCCTCGCCGACTTCAAACAGCGTTACATCCTGTTCTTCCAGGCTCGGTTTCATGTCATAGATTCCTGTAAGGATCTGCTTGAACTCATCGAAGTAGCTTACCGTGATTTCAATCGGACCCAGACCATAGATCGCTTTATCTTCCGGTACCGGACCGTTCTTCCATGGAATGCCGGGAGCCACCCCTGTATCCCCTTCGTCGGAGAACAGCTGATACCTCTGGCCATCCGCCTCTTCGAACGGCAGTACTTTTTTCCCAAACACCTCTTTGATGCCATCATGTTTTACATCAAATTCTTCGAATCGCTCCAAATAATATTCCAGTGCCGCGTCATCCGGTACCCTGAGTCCTATGCGTGAAATCGAGTTCGTGCCCGGCGCGCCTTTCGGGATATTCGGGAAGTCAAAAAATGTCACGTCTGTACCTGGAGAACCGACATCGTCCGCAAAGAATGTGTGGTAGGTGTGGATATCATCCTGATTCACCGTCTTCTTGACCAATCTCATGCCGAGTACTTCAGTGAAGAATTTATAGTTCCGCTTTGCGTCGTCCGTCATCGCTGTAACGTGGTGGATTCCGAGTAGTCCTTCAGTCATTTCAAAAACTCCTTTTAAATGATTCATCCAATAATTATCTTCAATTAGAGATAATTGGCTGTTTTAAAGCCTGTGCCCGGCACAAGCTTCATTTCAGTAATCCTTCTGCATGCAGACCGACACGTTTCAACAGGTCGATCGCTTCGTCAACTTCATCATCCGTCCATTCATCGAAAATGGTGTGGATCAGCGCTTCCTGTTCTGCTACGCGTCTGTTCATATATTGCTTACCCGCTTCAGTGATGCAGGCAAACATTTTCCGCCTGTCTTCTTCACAAGGTTTCCTGTACAGGAAACCCTTCTCTTCCAGTTTATCGATGACATATGTGATGCTTCCGCCCCCCATCAGAATCTTTTTCCCGATGGATTGGATCGGCTGATCCCCCTTATGGTAGAGCAGTTCCATCACCGCATACTCATTCAGATTGATTTCCTTCTTCAGGAAATCCTGCTTGATCAGTTTCTGGATGGACTGGGATGACTTGATGAAAACAGTGAAGGCCTTGATGCGCGGATCGATATCTTTCATCTCTGCACATCCTTAAAATTAGTTTAAATTAAATTAGATTAAATTTAATATATCTGTACTATAAGCCATGAAAAATCATAATGCAACCCCTCAGCTCAAAAAATATTAAATTTAATCTAAATGGACGGACTCCAAACTTTTCAAACATGGTGCGCTCCCTTTATTCAGGCTGCCGGACTTTAAATGCTTCATTATATAGATCCGTGACGAACATATGGCCCGGCGCATGGGTGATCATCACTTCCGGCCTGGCATTCAGGGCCGCATTCTGCAGTGTTACACCGCACGCCCAGAATACAGGTACTTCATCCTCGTCAAGCTCGACACTGTCACCATAGTCCGGCTGGCCGAGGTCGGTGATTCCGATCGCATCCGGGTCGCCATGATGGATGGGACGGCCATGCATATCCGGAAACATGCCTGTAATCTCGGCTATACGTTCGACACTTTCCTTCCTGAACGGCCGCATCGAGACCACGAGATCGCCGCTGAAGATGCCTGCCGGCACGGTTTTGATGCTGGTCCGGTACATTGCGACATTCCTGTTCTGCATGATGTGCTTCATCTCAAATCCGGCATCGGTGATGGCCTGTTCGAAAGTAAAGCTGCAGCCGATCAGGAACGTCACAAAGTCGTCCTGCCACCAGTCGCTTATATCATCGACGGTTTCTGACAATTTCCCGTCCCGATAGACATTGTACCGTGGGACATCCGTGCGGATATCCGACCCTTCTGCATACACACTCTCCGTCCGGCCATCCTCGAGCACCTCGATGATGGGAACGGCCTGGTGGTTGCGCATTGCATACAGCAGGAAATCAAATGCGTAACGCTTCGGCAGTATGACGACGTTGGCCTGCACATGATTGCCCGCTGCACCAGACGTCGTCCTGTCGAATGTGCCATTTCTGATCTGGTTTCTAAGTTCCTTCGCTTCCATGATATCTCTCCCCTACTTCACCCATAAGTCCTGCAATCCCTGCAGCGACATGCCACCTGCAATGATCGTGATGATGATGGCGATGATGCCGAAGACGATCATCCAGGTTGGGTGGCGATACTCTCCAACCACTTTCTTTTTACGCGAAGCAATCAGCACCGCCCCCAACGTCAAAGGCAGGATCAGGCCGTTGAAGGCACCTGCAAGGATGAGCAGCGTGACCGGTCGGCCGACGAACGTAAAAATGATGGTCGAGATGACGATGAAGGAAATGATTACAATATTGTTGTATTTATCGAATATGCGGTGCAGCGACTTCAGGAATGAGGCACTCGTGTAGGCGGAACCGATGACTGAAGATAATGCCGCTGCCACAAGCACGATGCCGAACACCTGCATGCCGATGTCGCCAAGCGCGATCTGGAACACCGACGCCGGTGGATTGTCGGGATCGAGGGACACCCCGCCGGAGACGACGCCGAGGACTGCCAGGAACAGCAAGATCCGCATGACGCCGGTCGTCAAGATGCCGTAATTGGCGGCACGGCTGACGAACCCTAGATTCTCACGCCCAGTCATGCCCGCTTCTATCAGCCTGTGGGCACCGGCAAATGTGATGTAGCCGCCGACAGTCCCCCGACCAGCGTCACCACCGGCAGGAACAGAGTCAACGGCTCTTCAGGCATGACGGCGCGGTAGGCCGCCTCCCCATAAGGTGGATCGGATTTGATCATGACGAACGCCGTGATGCCGATCATGAGGACACCGAGTATCTGGATGATGATATCCATGACCGCCCGGCCGTTCCTGAGCAGGAATACGATGATGGCGATGACCCCGGCGAGTGCTGCCCAACCCTTGGGTCCCACCCGAAGATCGCATTGAAGCCAAGGCCCGCCCCGGCGACGTTGCCGATATTGAACGCGAAGCCACCGAGTACGATGAAGAACGCGATTACGTAGCCAAGTCCGGGCAGGACATCATTGGCGACGTCCTGCCCCGTTTGCCGGAGACGCTGAGGACCCGCCAGATGTTAAGCTGCGCCCCGATATCGATGACGATGGAGGCAAGTATCGCAAACGCAAAACTGGCAAGGAACTGTTCGGTGAAGACGCTGGTCTGGGTCAGGAACGCCGGACCGATGGAAGAAGTCGCCATCAGGAAAACTGCTCCGAACAGCAGCCTGCGCTGCGTCGTTGTCATTTTGGGCTTGTTATCCATTATTCCACTCCCTACATCGTTGTGACTTCAATATCATTTTCTTTCAGGCGCCGGCGGATCTCCCGGACGAATTCAAGCGCCTTCTCCCCATCCCCATGTACACAGATGCTGTCGGCCTGTATGTCGATGTCGGAACCGTCGATCGCCTCCACCCGGCCTTCAGTAACCATCCGGATGACACGCGCTGCCGCCTCGTCTGTATCGGTCACCATCGCCCCTGCCTTACGGCGGCTGACCAGCGTGCCGTCGGCTTCATATGCACGGTCGGCAAAGACTTCGTGACGCACTGCCAAGCCGGCTGCCTCACCCGCCTTCACCAGGTTCTGGTTGGACAGACCCATAAGCTTGAGGTCGGGGTTATATGCCTTTACCGCCTCTGCAATGGTCCGGGCGAGATCCGGGTCGTTAAATGTGGCATTGTAGAGGGCCCCATGCGGCTTGACATGATTCATCCTCTGACCTTGAGCGCGGCAGAAGCCGTCCAGGGCGCCAAGCTGATAGATGATGAGCGTACTGATCTCATCTGCCGTCATATCCATATAGCGCCGCCCGAAGCCCATCAGATCTGGGAATCCCGGATGCGCTCCGATGCCCGTCACGCCACCGTCCTTTATCAACCGCACCGTCTCCTGCATGACGGAAGGGTCCCTGCATGGAAACCACATGCCACATTCGCTGATGAGATGAGCGGGATGATGTCTTGATCATTGCCGATCGTATAGTTGCCATAGCTCTCTCCGAGATCCGCATTCAAATCCACTTTAAGCATTCATATCTCCCCTAATTGATTATCGCATTGCGCTCAAGAAATTTTATATCTACGTCATTCTTCTCATAGTTCGGGTGGTTCATCAGAAAGTGCTGGAAATCGAGATTTGTCGAGATGCTTCCGATTACCGTCTCATCGAGCACATGACGCATCCTGAGAATCGCTTGCTCGCGGGTCGGGGCATGCACGATGATCTTTGCGATCATGGAGTCGTAATGCGGCGGGATCACATAGCCCGGATAGACATGGGAATCGATGCGTACCCCACGCCCCATGCCGAAGTGGAGCATGTCGATCTCACCGGGCGCAGGCATGAAATTGTTTGCCGCGTCTTCGGCATTGATGCGGCACTCTATGGCAAAGCCTGAGATGCCCACATCTTCCTGGCTGATCGATAGTGGATCGCCAGAGGCCACCTCCATTTGGGCACGTACGATGTCGACACCTGTGATCGCTTCGGATATCGTATGCTCCACCTGGATGCGGGTATTCATTTCAATGAAATAGAAGGCCGCTTCTTCCTCAACATACAAATATTCGACTGTGCCGGCACCGCGATAATGCAGTTCTGCGACGGCATCAGCCGTCCGCTTCGTTATCTCTTCCCGTAACGCGTCATCCAGGATCGCAGCAGGCGCCTCTTCTACAAGCTTCTGGCTGTTGCGCTGTATCGAGCAGTCACGCTCATAGAGGTGGACCGCATTCCCTTTCCGTCCCCGATGACCTGAACCTCGATATGACGGGCTTTTTCGATGAACTTCTCGACATAGATGCGATCATCGTTGAAGGCATTCTTCGCCTCCTTCTTCGCTGCCTTGAAGTACTTTTCGAGCTCTGAGGGGTCATGCACAAAGCGCATGCCTTTACCGCCTCCGCCAGATGCCGCTTTTATGACGAGGGGAAGCCGATCTCCTTGGCGATCTTCTCCACTTCTTCGAACGTTTCAACTACACCTTCGCTGCCTGGAATGACGGGCACCCCCGCCTGCTTCATCGTCTGCCTTGCCTCTGATTTGTCCCCCATCCGGGAAATGGTCTCCGCAGTAGGTCCGATGAATGTCACATCGATGTCTTCAAGCCGCCGTACAAACTCGGCCGATTCCGACAGGAAGCCATAGCCCGGATGCACTGCGTCCGCCCCTGTAACCTCAATCGCCGAGACGATGGCGTCGATGTTCAGATAGCTGTCTGCACTCTGGGCAGGACCGATGCACACTGCCTCGTCCGCCAGTGCGACATGGGCACTCCCTGCGTCCGCCACCGAGTAGACCGCCACACTCCTGATGCCCATTTCCTTTAGTGTCCGGATGATCCTGACGGCAATCTCTCCACGGTTCGCAACCAATACTTTCTCCACGTCATTCCCCCTCCTGCCGGATGGAGAAGAGCGGCTGGCCGTATTCGACCCCTTCCCCATTACCGACGAGTATTTCTTCTACCGTCCCGTCAACATCCGACACGACATCGTTGAATACTTTCATCGCCTCGATGACGCCGAGGACATCCCCTTTTTTGACGGTTTCCCCTTCAGCTGTATACGCTTCTTTGCCTTCTTCATCCTTATCTATATAGAAAGTGCCCACTTGGCCCGCCTCTATAGTGTGCGCCCCACTGTCTCCCGCATCATGTTCCATGGCGGGCTGCGATAGCTGGCCAGTTGTTTTTTCGTGTGCTTCGAGATGGATCTTGAAGTCCCCTTCTTCCACCGTCAGCACCTTCAACTGCTGCTCCTGCATGAGTGTTGCATAGGCTTTCACTTTTTCGACATCCATTTATTCAACCTCCCATTATTCTTTCGATCTTTCTCGACACAGGACGAATATGCGCTCGGAAATCATTGTTGGTTTCCATATAGGTGCCACTCTCGATCCGTTCCATTTCCGCTTTGTACATCTCCGTCGCCTCTTCCACCGTGACGACTTTAAACCTGACCATCTCCCCCGGTTGCATCTGGACGAATTTCGGGATATCCGCCCGGACGACCGTTGCGATCTTTGCATATCCGCCGGCAGTCTGCCGGTCATTCAACAGCACGATCGGCTGACCGCCCTTCGGCACTTGTATACTGCCCAATTGTGTCGGTTCCGACAATACATCATGGGCGTCCGCTTCAAGTTTAGGTCCCTTCAGGCGGGCCCCATCCGGTCTGCGTCCTTCGTCAATTCATACTCGCCTTCAAAAAATGTGCGCTGCATGGCTTCATCGAAACGCTCGAACTGCTGACCCGGCACCACATGGACGACATCATCGCCTCTAGGTATCTGAACACGTTGCTGAGCGATTTTGTGCACCTGTCCGCCGTATGCAGCAAGCCTGTCGAAAGCCTTGAGCGGTCGTCCTTTATACCCGCCGATGCCACTCCTCGCATGGGTTGAGGCGCTGCCGAGCACCCGATTGACCTTGAAGCCACCGGCTACTGAAAGATACGTGCGGGCACCACTGGCAGCGGCTCCAATGGTGATTGTACTGCCTCTTAGGACAGGGAGGGCCATGCCTGAAGGATAGCTGCTGCCGTCTATATCAATCGGCATGTCTGCACCCGCCGTTGCGATGAAAGTGTCAGAGAGCACCTCGAATGTGCCGCCCTGGAGCGTCATTTCAAGTGCGGCGGCAGTTTCCGTGTTGCCAAGCAACTGGTTCGCCAAGCTGAACGCACGGTAGTCCATCGCCCCGGCCGGCGAAAAGCCCTCTGACTGATGGCCGTAGCGGCCGAGGTCCTGGACGGTCGTGTAGACCCCTGGCTTCAGTACTTTCAGAATCCCCGTCATTTGTTCCTCACCTCGCTGTTCACTTCATAGTCCCCTTGGGCGACACGCTTTTCGATATCCTTGTACTCGTCTTCCCCGATCGACCGGTAGACGATGCGGTCCCCGCCCCGTAGAGGATCGCCGGGTTTCTATCCGCATCAAAAAGTGGGACGGGCATGCGGCCGAGCAGGTGCCAGCCGCCTGGTGACTCGAACGGGTACATGCCCGTCTGTCGTCCCCGATCCCGACAGAACCTGCTGGAATGCTGACCCGGGGCGTTTCCAGCCGATCTTTATGCAATCGTTCGTCGAGACCGCCAAGGAATGGAAACCCCGGCATGAACCCAAGCATATAGACGAGATACTCGGTATCCGCGTGCAGGCGCACGACGTCTTCCTCGGACAAGCCCGATGTTTCAAAATGACCGATGTCCGGCCCATACTCCCCGCCGTAGCACACGGGTATTTCGATGACCCGGTACTGGAACGGCTCCTGCACAAGTGCATCGATATCTATTTTCTCAAGAGCTGCCTTAAGTTTTTCCAAGTCTACAGAAAATACTTCGAAATGGATGATGAGACTTGTATACGACGGTATGACCTCCACCACGCCTTCAAAGGACTGTGCTTCTATATGATGGCGCAGGGCGACGATCTGTCGATTCACCGCTTCATCGATTTCGTCGCCCAAATATATCGTCAGTGCATCTTCTGCAAACTGTCTGATTTTCATGCCTTTGCCCCCCAAACTGAATTTTCACACTTTTCTCATCTAATATCGTATACTATTATGGACAAAGGTGAAAGACCATTACTTAAATGAAGGAGCATAAAAATGACACGATACTTCTTGGATAGGATGAAGGCAGAACAGCTGGAGGATGCCTCCGGCCATAGACTCCACGAACGGTTCATGACCATCGCCGAAATCGGCATGACGAAAAATCAAGGGTCGCGGCGCATGGGGTATTCGAAGGAAGAGGAGGCAGCTAAGCAGCAGGTCATCAAATGGATGGAGGAGATCGGCATGACGGTGCGCCGCGACGGCGCCGGTAATGTCTTCGGCAGATACCCAGGACAAAACGATTCGAAAGTCTTCATGGCCGGTTCGCATCTCGACACCGTGCCGGACGGGGGACATTTTGATGGTGTCGCCGGCGTGCTTACCGCGCTCGAGATCGCAACACTGTGGCATGAGGCGGGATACAAACCGAAGTACTCCTATGAAGTAGCCGTCTTCAGCGATGAAGAAGGCAGCCGCTTCAACAGCGGATTGACCGGCAGCCGGGCTTTTATGGGGATGTTGACGGAAGGGGAAGTGGATAAATATAAGGACCCTTCCGGTCAGGACTTTGACGCCGTCATGGACGCAGCCGGGTTGGACCGCACACATTTCCTGGACGCGGAGGGACCTGATTATCCGATTGAAATGTATGCGGAGGTCCATATTGAACAGGCCAGACAGCTCGAAGAGAAGAATCTGCCGCTTGGCATCGTCAGCGGCATTGCCGGGGCGACGCGCACCAGTGTCGTATTCCATGGAAAAGCGGGCCATGCCGGCAGCACCCCGATGCCGGGACGTCAGGATGCGCTGGTCAAGGCATCCGAATTCATCTCGACTCTACCCCAGGTCGCCCAGGGCATCAGTGAGACGGCAGTCGCCACAGTGGGCAAGATCAATGTCGAACCGGGCGGCGTCAATGTCATCCCGGGCGAAGTGTCGCTTGTCGTCGATGCCCGGGATATAGACGTCGAGCTGCAATCTGCGCTCATCGATGCCGTTCGCAACCATGCCGAACGGACGGTTGAAGGCAGCAGCGTCACGGTCGATGTCGATTTGACGACCCGCATCATGCCGATCCCCATCCAACCGGAAGTCATCGAAAAGATGGAGCAGTCCTTCGAGCGCAAGGGGTTGAGCCCCGTCCATCTGCCGAGCGGCGCGGGGCATGACGCCATGGCCATCGGCACAAGGCACCCGATTACCATGCTGTTCGTGAGGAGCATTGCAGGCATCAGCCATAATCCGGCAGAATTCACCCATATTGCGGATATCCAGCAGGGCGTCCGTGTGCTGCAGGATTTCTTCGAAAATTACTAAAACCGGAAAGAAATGATTTCTTCCCTATTAAACGCCTGTTTTTCGGGTAGACTGACAGGGAGGTGAACCGAATGTCATATATACGCATTAAAGGCGCCAACCAGAATAACTTGAAGAATGTGAGCGTCGATATACCAAAACATACCCTGACTGTCTTTACTGGACGCTCCGGCTCAGGCAAGTCATCGCTTGTGTTCAATACACTTGCGGCCGAATCGGAACGCCTGTTGAACGAAACGTATTCAAGCTATCTGCAGAATCAGATGACGCAGTACGAGAAGCCGGACGTCGATCAGATCGAGAACCTGCCGGTGGCGATGATCATCAACCAGAAGCGCCTCGGCGGCAATTCCCGTTCCACGGTCGGCACGATTTCCGACATATACTCGTCCGTGCGTCTATTGTGGTCGAGGATCGGGGAACCGTTCGTCGGCTACTCCAACGTCTTCTCGTTCAACAATCCAAGCGGCATGTGCCAACGCTGCCAGGGATTGGGGTATGTCGAAGATATTGACCTCGATGAACTGCTCGACTACGACAAGTCGCTGAATGAAGATGCAATCAAGTTCCCATCCTTCCGCCCGGACAGCTGGCGCGGCAAACGCTATCTCTACAGCGGTCTGTTCGACAACGATAAGAAGCTGCGCGACTATACGGATGAGGAAATGGAGACCTTCTTGTATACGAAGCCGACACGTCTTAAGGATCCCCCTTCGAACTGGCCGCGTACGGCACAGTTCGAAGGGCTGATCCACCGCTTCAGACGGTCGTTCCTGCTCAATGACAACTTCGAGAAGAAGCGCTTCATCAACGATGTCAACCGCGTCGTCACAAGCCGCGACTGCCCCGACTGCAACGGCAAGCGCCTGAACGACACGGTGCTGTCATGCAAGATCGATGGCATGGATATCGCGGATTTCACAAATCTGTCCATCGAGGAGGCAATCCCGTTTCTCAAACAGCTCGATGATCCGAAATCCGAATACATCATCCGGCCGCTGCTCGCGCAGATGGAGTCCCTGTCGTATGTCGGACTCAACTATTTGACGCTTGCCCGTGAGACACCTTCCCTCTCAGGCGGGGAATCCCAGCGCATCAAACTCATCCGCCACTTGAACAGTCCGCTGGCCGATCTGGTCTACATCATCGATGAGCCGAGTGTCGGCCTGCATCCGGAAGATATCGAAAAGATCAATACGATCATGCGCTCCATCCGGGATAAGGGCAACACCGTCCTTGTCGTCGAACATGATCCCGACGTCGTCCAGATCGCCGATCATGTCATCGACATCGGTCCCGGTGCCGGCCAGCACGGTGGCGAAATCATCTTTACGGGGTCGTATGAGGAACTGATGAAGACCGATACGCCGACAGCCAGGGCACTCAACCGTCCGCATCAGCTGAAAGCACAGCCGAGACGCCCGTCAGACTTCATCAGCCTCAAGCACATCACCAGAAACAACTTGAAGGATGTCTCCGTCGACATCCCGAAAAATGTGCTGTCCGTCGTGACCGGGGTGGCCGGTTCCGGTAAGAGTACACTGATCAAGACTGGCTTCCGCAATGATCCGGATGCGATATTCATCGACCAGAAGCCGGTCCATGCTTCGAACCGTTCGAACCTGCTGACCTACATGGACCTCTTCGATGACATCCGGACCTTCTTCAGCAAGCAGACGGGACTGCGTAAGGGCATGTTCAGCTACAATTCTGAAGGCGCCTGCCCGGAATGCAACGGCAAAGGCGTATTAAAGACGGAGCTCGCCTTCATGCCGGACTTCTCCCAGACTTGTGAAGTGTGCGGCGGCACCCGCTATAAGCCAGAAGCATTGGCGGCCACAGTCGATGGCTATTCCATCGCTGATATACTGGCGCTTACCGTCGAGGAGGCATTGAGCGTCTTCAGAACCAACGCCCATGTCATCGAACGCCTGAGAACCGTGCAGGATACAGGGCTCCACTATATGACCCTCGGCCAGTCGCTCGATACATTGTCTGGCGGTGAGATACAGCGGGTCAAGCTCAGCCGCTACCTCGATGGCGAGGCGACAGGCCAGGTCTTCATATTTGATGAACCGACGACCGGGCTGCATGAAGATGACATTCCGACTCTACTCGAATGCTTCCAGGAGCTGATCGACCAGGGCAACACCGTCATCCTGATCGAACATAACCTCACCATGATGACCCATGCCGATTGGATCATCGATGTCGGTCCAGGCCCCGGTCTAAAGGGCGGCACGATACTCTACAGCGGTGCGCCCTCCGGCCTGCTTGATGTCGAGTCATCGGTGACGGCCAAACACATCAGACGCTATATCAGCAATCCAGAATGACACATAAAGAAAGCCTCTACCCTTTTGGTGGAGGCTTTCTCTGTATAATCTGAGCATCTTCACTTTCTTCTGTGTCGCACCGTCCTTCTGTAGAGCAAGGCAAACACCAGCAGTACACCTGTACAACCGAGCAGCCATACGGAAAGCATCATCATTCCGATTGTTCTCCATGGGTCATCGAGCCCGAAAAACATCGTGATGATAACCAGCACAGTCAACAAGGCGCTGGCTGCAACAGGAATGAGTGCCCGGCCATGGAGTTCCGCATAGACGATGGCCAGCCCAAATGTCAGCAGATAGAGGAGCGTCAAGGTTGCGGTGTTGATCGATTTATCCAACATCGCCCCAAAATCCACTCCACCCGAAGTTTCCGGCATCTCGACTTCAAGCGGCGCCATGTCATCCCCTTCATAGGAAATCGTCTGTATCTCGTAGACAGCCGGCTCGGACGGCCAGTCCTCCTGCACCAAAAATGCGAGGCGCTCTTCACCGTTGAAGAATGCCGGGGACGTCACCGAAGCATCTTGGTTGGTCAATTGCTCCATCTCTCCCGTTTCAGTGTCCGTCAGAAACAGCTCATAGATGTAGGTGCCTTTATCCGACTCGCCTGCCTGGGCTGTATAGGCAAGTGAAGCGCCGTCAGACGACAGGGTCGGGACGCCGATGTAGCCAGGTCTTTCGATTCCCACATAGGGGTGTTCTTCTTTGGTCTTAAGGTCATATGAACGCATCTCCTCTTCCATGAAATGGAGCATCTCCCCGTCCGCGGAAACATTCAATCCCCGCATATCGAATGCATCCTTATCCGTCAGTTTTTCATGGGCATCGCCTTCTCTACTGACGCGGTGGAGATCCCGTCCGTTTTCCGTCGATTCAGGAGCCGCGAGCAGATCTTCTGAAGGCATTGCGATATAGTAGACTGTTTCTCCATCCGGTGACATGGCAGCCTCAAAGACATGAGTGTCAGTGCTTGTCAGCTGGATGGGTTCGCCACCTATCTCTGGCAGGAGATGAAGTGTCTGTACCCCCTCTTCCGAGCGGCTCAAGTACATCAACCCTTGACCATCCGGAGTGAACTGGGGTTGGGTATGATTCGCCTCTTCTGTCAGCGCGATTTCTTCCGTACCCTCGCCGATATTTCCTATATAGATGGATTCCCTACCGTCATCATAGTAGGAGAAGGCCACCTGATCATCGTCCGGAGAAATATCGATCGATTCACCCAACCCCGTATGGTGTCTGTACGGGCTATCGTCTGTGGTCATACTGTACGTGACTGCTGCAGCAAACAGGATGAAGCCGATGATGATGGCCGTCATCAAACTCCTTTCTTTATTGATGCTACCCCTCCTTTAGATGTGACACTGGTTCAATCACTGTGACTGTCACTCCCGCATCACTTGCCTATAGTGATCGGGATCCGTATCCCCTTCTGTATTGATAAGGAGGATATTGGATGACCCGTCCAGGCCGAGGGCCTGCCGTGCTTGTGAATATCCGTCTTCTGTCATCAGCGCGTGCAGCGCGCCGAGTGTGACGGCTCCGGAGGCACCCGAAACGACAGGTTCATCTGAACCGGTCGGCCTGCCATAGAGGCGCATGCCACGCTCACTCGTTCCGTCCGGACAGCGGATGAAGGCGTCCGCTGACGCTTTCAGCATCTCAAAGCCCTGGGTACTCGGCGCCCCACATGCCAGGCCGGCCATCACAGTATTTAAGCTTCCTGTGACTTGTTGCGGTTTACCGGAAGTATCCTTCATCGATTGATGGAAGCAATCCGCCGCCCCGGCCTCAACCACGATGATCCGCGGGCGGTTACCGTCCATTTTGCTGAGTACCGCGGCTGTCATCGCAGCAGCGAACGATCCCACTCCAGCCTGCAGAAATACATGCGTGATGTCGTTGAAGGAAGTATGCCCAATTGTGCATGGACTTCGGACATGAGCGTCGTGTATCCTTCCATGATCATCAGCGGAATCTCGTCATACCCTGGCCAAGCTGTATCCTGCAGCAGCACCCACCCATGCTCTTTTGCCAAGTTGGCTGTCTCTTTGACGGTGTCATCATAGTTGAGTGTGGTGGCGGTCGCTTCCGCCCCGAGTTGCCGTACTGCTTCAAGACGGTGTTCGGCCGCCCCTTCAGGCATGAACACTTTGGCCTTCTGCCCGAGCAGACTGGCCGCCCACGCCACCCCTTTGCCGTGGTTGCCATCTGTCGCAGTCGCGAATGTCACGCCGGGATGCGTTTTAAGCATTTTCAGCAATTCATTGTAATCATTGAAATCCAAGCCTTCGTACCGCCTGAAATATTCCGCCATGACATAGATTCCGCCCAGCCCCTTGAACGCATTCAACCCGAAGCGTTCCGATTCATCCTTGGCATAGATTTTCGCGACGCCGAGCTGTTGTGACAAACCATCCAGGTGAACCAGCGGTGTAGCGGCATACTCCGGCACACTCTGGTGGAATTTTGCCGACCGCTCCATCACCCCCTGTGTGAAGTGCGCGAGCAGATCAGTTTGCCCCCTTCCTCCTTAAACCGATTTAAGACCATATCCATAGATGCTTCCCCTTACAATCATCGTCAATCGATCTAGATTTCTTACTTCGACTCTTCCATCTTCGCCTCTTTACGCTTCTTCTTTTTCTCTTTTATGCTGACAAGGAAATAGAGCGGCAGCATGCCGACGACGAATGCCACAATGACGATGGACCGGTTTTTCGGTCCCACCCAATCGAAGACGTAGAGGCCGAGGAACACTAGGATTACAACCGCAATCAAAAATAACTTTTTATACATTGTGCGCCACCTGCCCCCAGTCTTTTAATATCTCCTGCATCTGCCGGCGTGCCTGTGCCCCTTCACGGATCGGATACTGCGGGAAGACATGGTTCATCTTCGGATATTCATAGTACCTATATGGTGCACCGGCCGCTTCAAGCATGCCGGCAAATTTCCGGGCGTCCGGCAGGCACACTTCATGCTCGCCGACGAACAGATGGATCTTCGGCAGACCGTCGATACTGCCGTATATCGGTGACACTTTGTAGTAGGTCGGATCCGCGTCACCCGCCCAGATGCGGCCGATGACTTTCAGGTTGGCGGGTTTCAGCATCGGGTCCAGTGCCGCATATTTCTTCATTTCGGGATGGGTCATCGTGACGTCGAGCCAGGGTGATATGAGGATCAACCCGTATGGCTTGGGCAACTGCATCGACGCAAGCCACTGGGTGAATCCTAAAGCCAGTCCGCCGCCGGCCGAATCCCCCATGAGCACGGGCACTTCCGGGTCCTCATCCAGCAGTTCACGGTACAGCCGGTCCACCGCGTCATACGCATCATCATAAGTGAATTCCGGGGTTTTCGGGTAGATCGGCACGATGAATTCAAGTCCCGTATCCTCCACCATCCCATCTAAAAACATCCAATGGAAGAGCGATGGCTGATGGATGTAGCCGCCGCCGTGGAGATAAAGTACCCGTCTGTCACCCTGCTTCTGGCGCGGCTGGAGCCGATAGACTTTCATATCGGCCTGTTGAGAGATGCCGATTTCCGACCGCAGTATGCCTTCCGGTATCTTATGTTCCTTCTGGTTCTCCCTGAAGTTATCGGCAAGCATCTTTTCATCCACATCTTCGAGATCGAAGTTGACGAAGCGGATGATATCTTCAGCAAGCTTGCTGCCGATGCTCCGCTCTTCTACCAGACGCGCCCGCACCGAATACGATAAAACCCCGACGCCCGCCAGTATGGCTGAAGCTTTGAGGACATCTTTCATGCAATCATCCCTTTCGTTTTGAAGTGCCCTCTGAAGAGGAGCGGCTCTCTGAGTGCCATTACAGATGGAAACGCCGACCGAGCTGGGTCATGAAGGCGCGGGTCGCGAATGCAAAGATCAGCGTGAACGTCGTGACGCCAAAGAGCAGTGCGACGACGCTCGGCCACATGACGGTCGCCATGCCGACCAAATGGAGCAGACCCGGAACGAAGCTGAGCGCAATCATCAGCAGCAGAAAGCTGACATAGCCGCTCCATTTCAGGCGCACACGCAACATGAAGATCGACATCAGCAGGATGCCGCCGATGATCAGGAACGGTACGACGTAATCGACGGACCACTGGACGGAGCCGGACATCGCGTCGATCACCAACAGCAGGATGGTCAGGCTGACCACCTGCGCGGTGATCTTGCCGCCGATATGGGAAGCTGAGAGTATTGTATGGCTGAGTGATACCAGCACATAGAATACGGCCACGGCGACGTAGAATACCCATAGGAACTGGGGCATGACGATGATGTTGACCGCCAATGAAGCAATCACCGCCAGCACCCCGAGGAAAATGGCGATTCTGGTGATGCGGGCTTTTATGCGCTGTTCCTCCCGGTTGTAGGCCGGATACCAGGTTTCGCCGTCTTGTTTGTCAATGCCGGTGGGTGCGTCGCACAGCGGACATTCTACCTGCCCCACCCAGACACCACAATTCGGGCATTCCGTCATATCCCATCCCCCAGTCGTTGGAGTAGACGGTGATATCCTGTCCAGTCTTCTCCTTAAGCAGCATAAAGAATGTGCGGATGATTTCCTGCTCCATGATCGAGCGTGAAAATGTGATCGTGAGCCGGTCGTTCAACGTGCCGATGCCACAGTTGATCGGACTCTTCCGGTCGGATACAGCACCACTTCCATACGGTCGACGTATGGTTTCATCGCTTCCGGCAGCTTGATGTTGCCGAGGTTCGACAACGTCATCGTCTTGAGCCGTTCGCCGAGCTGGTTGAAGCCAAAGCGCATGACCGGATATTTGAGCATGACCGGCACAGCACGGGTCAGGGGGTTGGTCTGCAGTGAGACGAAGCGGTTGATGCCGGCCTGCAGGTTCTCCTTATCCGTCTTATCGGCAAGCTGGGCCGACACATCTTTGATGAGGTCATCAAACGTCACATAGCCGTCCATCGAGACGTCGATGTTCGCGACATAGAAGAAATTGCGCAATGTTGTGGATGGAAAATGCCGTCTCAGACTGACGGGCACCGCTATCGCAATCCGCTCCTCCCGCCTGTCGCCTGCCTTCTTCTCATCATGGATCGCCTGGATCAATATGCTGAGCAGAAATCCTGTAAGTGAAGTTCCCGGGCCTTGGCGAAGGTGTTGACCTTACCGGCATCCATCACCCCGTGGATGACATTGATGCCCGGCGGGTCGAGCGACACGCCTTTAATCTGATAACTTGGCTTCAGCCGCGGGCCCGTACGCTTGATGTTGCGGGTCGTCGCAAAGCGCTCGAAGCTGTCTTCCATCTCCTCCGGCCGTGGCGGATCTTCCGGCAGCAGGACATCATTCCCAACCGGATCCTCCATGCCGCGCAGCATCAGATATTGGTAGACGAGCGTCTTCAGAAACTCCACCGCGCCGCCGCCATCGGTCACCGAGTGGAAGATTTCCACCGAGATGCGCCGGTCGAAATAAAGCACCCGGATGAGGTAGGCGTTATTTTCCTTCGCATCAATCGGGGCACATGGATGTGCGCCCTCCCGCTTGACGCTGAGCAGTTCATCATTATGCTCCATAAAGTCCCAGAACAGCCCTTTACGCACACGTACCTTGAGCGTCGGGAAACGCACTGCGACGATATCGAGCGCTTCCTGCAGTGTTTGTCCATCGACCTTCTCACCCAGGATCATCGCCACCCGGAATACCGCAGAGTTCGTCGCATCCGATACCGCATGGAATATCTTTCCGGTATTATCTATCTTGTACCACTCATCCATGCGACCGCCTCCTTCCTGTATGCCTTCCGGCTGCTCTTATTTATGTCCAATCAAAATTTCAAGGTCGAGCGTCACCGTCTGCGCCTGTGTGATGAAATCATCGAGTTCGCCCGGCGCCTGGTTCCAGGCCAATGGGGACATCCCACAAAGATGCCGAAGTGCTGGTTCTTCGAGTGGTACGTTTTTGGTGATGTGCATGCGTTCAGAAGGCCCGTACTGCGCCTCGAACAGTGCCACCGTATCCGCATTGTCATACTGCGCCTTATCCGTCCCCTTATAGAGCGCCTCCCGCAGTTCCTTCAAATAACCCGCACCCGGCACGACTTTGATGATCCGTCCGCCTGGTGATAACACCCGGTTGAAGGTCTCATAGCTTGCCGGCGATAGTATATTCAAGATGACATCACTCTGTGCATCGGCTATCGGCAGTTCTGCCAGGTCACCGACCAGCCACAGCTGTTCAGGATAGTGCTTTGCCGCCATCATGATGCCTTCTTTGGCAATGTCGACACCGATCCCCACTGCATCCGCTCTATCGATGTGTGCCATAACCTTGGCGAGATGGGAGCCTTCACCACTTCCGGCATCCAGCACCTTCAGGGCTGATTCACCGTCATCTGCCCCACTGCATCCGCAATCGTCGTATGCAGTGCGTCATAGAAGCCACTTTCCGTGATGAAGGCATGCCGGTGTTCAAACAACGTCTTGTCATACTGGGTTTTGACCGGCTTGTTCAGCATGTTGACATAGCCCTGTTTGGCGAAATCGAATGAATGCCCGTTACCGCACACGAGTGAAGCCTGTTCCCTGACATGCATATCTCCTCCGCACACCGGGCAGCGGAATATATCCGCATACCTCCCCGCGAGCTGCGCGCTCTTTTCCTTCTTCTTCATACTACGGCCTCCCGCTTCATTCTGTTAGTTTTATAGTAGACGAGCCGCCCGCCTTGTGCAAATGAATGTGACTTCAAGTCACATCATTTGTAATCATGCGGGCGCTTATTTAATGTTTAGGTTGATCGACCATGACGGATAACGGCACACTGCGCGCACCACAGACAGACCAGATCCAAACCTATGGAGGTAATGATACTATGACACGATATGATTATGACGTCGCATTCATCGGCAGCGGACACGCCGCATGGCACGCTGCAATGGCGCTCATCCAGGCGGACATGAAAGTCGCCATCATCGAAGCGGACACCATCGCCGGCACGTGCACTAATTTCGGCTGCAACCCGAAGATCCTGCTCGAGGGACCGTTTGAAGTACTTGAAGAGCTCGGACACTATAAAGGCATCCTCAGCCAGGACACTACAGTCGACTGGCCCTCATTGATGGACTACAAGAAAAGGTCATCCCACCGATGTCGGAAGGCTTAAAGCAGATGTTCGAGCAACAAGGCATCGACATCCACATGGGCCGCGGTACCCTGCAGGATGCCCATACCATCGCAGTCGGTGACAAGACATTCACTTCGGATAAAATCATCATCGCGACCGGCCAGCACAGCAACGCACTCGACATCCCGGGCAAAGAATATGCCAGCAACAGCCGCGACTTCATGGATATGGCATCCATGCCGGAACACATTACATTCATAGGCGGTGGCTTCATCACAGCAGAATTTGCCTCCATCGCCATCAAGACGGGCGCGGAAGTCCATGTCATCACCCATTCTGATGAAATGCTCCGTGGCTTCAACCGCAAGCATGTCGGCATGCTGACAGAAAAACTCGAGTCGGAGGGCGTCCATTTCCACTACAATGAAGACACTTCCGAAATCTCGAAGGATGGCGAGCGTTATACCCTCCGCACCGAATCCGGCATGACACTATCCACCGACTGCATCATCGATGCCACCGGACGTGTACCGAATGTCGCCGGGCTCGGGCTTGAGAACGCCGGTGTCAGATATACGAAAAAAGGCATCCAGACAGACGGCTATCTGCGTACGGCACAGCCCAACATCTACGCAAGCGGCGACGTGTTGGACAAAGCGATTCCGAAGCTCACGCCGACCGCCACATTCGAGTCGGAATACATTGCCGCGCATATCACCGGCATGAATACGGAACCGCTCAAATATCCGGCCATCCCGAATGTGCTCTATACACTGCCGCGTCTCGCCACAATCGGCGCCACGGTTGCCGATGCTGATGAAGATGACAGCCTCACCGTCAAAACAATCGAGTTCGGCAAACGGCTGTTGTTCGAGTATAAAAATGAAACCGATGCCCAGATGGACATCGTCATCGATCAGGACAAGCGGCTGGTCGGCGCTGAAATATACGGCAATGATGCGGCGGACCTGGTCAACGTCCTCACTTTCGCAGTCAATCAGAAAGTGACGGCCCAGGACCTCTCTACCATGATCTTCGCATTCCCAAGCCCTTCAAGCGGCGTCATCGATATGCTCAAATTCGAATTGTTGTAGCACAGCACAGAAGCGGATAATTTTATCCGCTTCTTTTTTTATGCCTTCATCGCTCTGCCATTCCACCGAGTTTCTTCATCTGACGGTCCAGCACCTGTTTGATGACCGGCTTCGCCCCTTTAAGCATAAGTGCGTACTTGCGTTTCTCCGGGTCGAACGTGCTCGTCACCTGCACCTTCGTCGTCGGCTCAGCAGCTGGTTCCAGTTTGAAAGTTGAAACGATCACACCCTGCTTGAGTACCGTCTTAACTTCAACATGCTGGTTCGTTTCATATTCCGTAATCTCAGAACGGAAGCGGTATGTGCGGTTCAGCACCTTCAACTTTGTGATGAAGCGGGCGCCGATCCCCCGCTCCGCTTCAGTCAGATAGTCGTTCCCTTCAAAGATCGGACTCCACGACTTCAGCTTCTCGTCATCGTTGACGATGGCGAACAGTTCCTCCGGTGTGCCCGCCATCTCTTTTTCAAAATGATACAGTTCCATATGATCCTACCTCCCTATTGTCCCTAATCATACCATTTTTAAAGTCATGATCCGCCACAGTGTGCACATCATTAACGCTCGATTTCCATGAATGATAAAATGGACCCTGTACTAAATAAACAGAGGAAATGCGAGGGATAGACAGATGAAGACATTGACAGATACATTCAAACTGCATAACGGCACCGAGATTCCGGGCGTCGGCTTCGGCACATGGCAGACACCAGACGGGGAAACTGCGGTCAACGCCGTCAAGAAAGCGATCGAATCCGGCTACCGTCACGTCGATACGGCAGCTGCGTATAAAAATGAAGGCAGCGTCGGCCAGGCAATCAGGGAATCCGGGGTGGACCGTAAAGATCTGTTCATCACCAGCAAGCTATGGAATTCCGAACGGGGCTACGAGACGACGAAAGCCGCTTTCGACAACACTCTGAAAGCACTCGGCACGGATTACCTTGACCTCTACCTCATCCACTGGCCAGCAAATAAGAAACAGTTTGACGACTGGGAAAAAATCAACCTGGATACGTGGAAAGCGATGACCGAACTCTATCAAGAAGGCAAAATCAAAGCCATCGGCGTCTCCAACTTCATGCCACACCACTTGGAAGCACTCGTCGACACGGAAATCAAACCGATGGTCAACCAGATCGAATATCATCCGGGGTACACACAGGATGAGACCGTCGCCTACTGCAAGCAGCACGACATTCTCGTTGAAGCATGGAGCCCAATCGGGTCCGGCCGCCTGCTCGAAAATGAAGACCTCAAGAAAATTGCCGAGAAATATGATAAATCAGTAGCACAGCTGTGCATCAGATATGTCATGCAGAATGGCATCCTGCCATTGCCGAAATCCGTGACCCCTTCACGCATCGAAGAAAACACACACCTCTTCGACTTTGAAATAAGTGAAGCCGACATGAAGCAGATGGACGCGATGGACAACGTCGGATTCTCCGGCATGACACCGGATGAAATGGACCTCTAGATTTCTGAAGCATTATGATGCAGGGTGTCTAGCACCTTGCAGATAACATAATGAACCCCAATTCCATGTGGAATTGGGGTTCATTTTTATACTTCAATAACCACTAATTCTTTTGTTGACGGGGTCAATACTTCGCATCCCTGATCGTTGATGAGCAAGACATCCTCCACCCTTGCACCGCCGACACGAGGCAGGTAGATGCCGGGTTCCACACAGACCGTCATGCCTTTTTCCAGTACTTTATCCTTTTGGACAGAAAACAGGGGCTTCTCGTGTACTTCCAACCTAATGCCATGACCCGTCCCTGTCCCTGACTGCTCATTGTAGCCCGTCTTAATGAGATGCTCCCGCATCAGATGGTCGACCTCGGTGTCCTGCATGCCGGGTTTGATGTTATCCACGCAATTATTGAACGCAGTCAGCACGACATCATGTATCTCCTTCATTTTATCTGACGGTTCGCCCATGGATACGACTTCTGGAAATATCTGCCCAATACCCGTCGTAACATGCCCCGAAATCTATAGTGATCATTTCACCTTTCTCAATCTTTTTGCCGGTCGCCCTCCCATGCGGCAGGGAAGACCTTGAACCAGAGGCGACAATGGGTGGAAATCCAGCTGCATAGCCGTTTTCTTTCTTCATGAAATCTTCCAGTTCACCAGCCACTTCCAGTTCAGTCATGCCTACTTTGATGAAGTTTGTAATGTGTAGATAGGCTTCATCCGTAATCCGGCAAGCCTCTCTGATTTTATCCAATTCATCGGGTGATTTGATCATTCTGATGTTTTCTACAATGTCATAGGATGGCACCAACTCACCATCGAACATTTCATCGAGCCACTTATGCAGACCAAAACTGATATGCCGCTCTTCAAAACCCATTTTTTTTATATTTCTTTCGTTGAGTTGACGAGCCACCGCTTCATAGATTTTCCCTTTGTGGCCCGTATGGCCTGCATGGAGGATTACTTCGAAATCAGTCTGTTGTTTTGCCTGCTCGAAATACCTGTAGTCTGTAACCAATAATTTTTCATTGCGGGTTATTATAAGCACGCCATTACTGCCCGTAAACCCGGAGAGATAACGTATATTCCAAAGCCCCGAAATCATCACTGCCTCTATTCCGAAATTATCGAATTCCTCGATCAGTTTATCTATTCTACTCAAATCGACCTCTCCTTTTAATGAAATTCATTTTTTCTCAATACATGGAAACAATAGTGGAAAATACTATAAGTAAGATGCCCATGGACAACACCCATAACCCTGAGCCAGTTCTTCGAAAGTTCCGCTTATCTTTAAGCTCAGCATCCTGCTCCGCAACGAATGTCTCCAATTTCGAATCATGTCTTAAGATTTTCTTGAAGTTATTGAATATCGCATTGTAGACCCCTTTATTCATCATCCACATGAATCCGCCGGCTATGAACAGCAGTAGCCCAACCATGAAAAATAAGTTAAGATATTCTATCGGTATGTTTACGGCAACAGGCAATAATATGAGACAGGCTGCTGCAGTGAGATAAATTAAAACTGTTTTTTTACTTACTGTCTTCAATCCATTCCACCCCTTTACCTTCAACCTGCTCTTGTCTATATGCTTCCATTTCTTTTTCGGTGCATGACACGAAGTGCCCCGGGTCACTTCCCTCATCTGGCCGGGATCCTTGACCTTCTCCCAGGCGATGTCTTCTTCCTTACTTCGGTTCTTTTCATTGCGCGGATCAGGCACCGGTATGGCGCCAAGCAAAGACTGCGTATATGGATGCAAAGGGTTTTCGAATAGTTCATCACTATCTGCAACTTCCACTAATCTACCTTTATACATTACCCCGATCCTGTCACTGATGTGTTTCACCATCGACAAGTCATGGGCGATGAATAAGTATGTCAGTGCATTCTCATTCTGCAGTTTTTTCAGCAGATTGATTATTTGAGCCTGTATTGATACATCCAATGCTGAAATGGGTTCGTCCGCAACGATGAATTCCGGTTCTACGGCGAGGGCTCTGGCAATCCCTATCCGCTGTCTCTGTCCCCACTGAATTCGTGGGGGTATCTGGTGGCATGTTCAGAATTCAACCCTACTGTTTCCAATAATGCCTTTACTTTTTCCCTACGTTCTTTCTTATTTTGATATAGACCGTGTATATCCATTCCTTCTGCGATGATATCCTCTACGGTCCAACGTGGGTTCAGAGATGAGTACGGATCCTGGAAAATCATCTGCATCTGCTTATGAAGTTCCAATTTGTTCTTCTCTGCCAGACTCTTGCCTTTAAAATGTATCTCGCCTTCTGTCGATTGATATAAATTGACTAGATTCCGGCCCGTGGTCGATTTCCCGCACCCCGACTCACCTACCAGCCCGAAGGTTTCCCCCTCGTAGATTTCGAAACTCACCCCGTCTACTGCCCTTACTTCGTTTTTCTGGCCTTTATTGAAATGCTGTTTAAGGCCTTTCACTTCCAATAGCTTGTTGCTTCCTATCTTTTTCTCGCTCCGTACTTCCTCATCCTTATCGGATTCAAATATCTCTTCAACTTCATCCTCTACTGCCTTACTCACTTTTTCGTGCAGCAGCCAAGTCGCCGCGTGATGTGTTTCCGTCACTTCGAACATGGGTGGATTATATAGGAAATCTATTTTCAGAGGTGCTTTATTGCGTATCGCAAATGCATCCCCTTCAGGGGGGTTCATCAAATTTGGGGGTGAGCCTGGAATCGAGATCAATGTATCGTGGGAATGCTCCAGATTCGGCATGGCTTTCAACAAGCCTTTGGTGTAGGGATGCTGCGGATTATAGAAGATCTCTTCCACTTTTCCTATCTCCACTATCTTTCCGGCGTACATGACCGCAACCCGATCTGCAATATTGGCTACCACACCCAAGTCATGGGTGATGAATATGATTGAGGTGCCGCGTTCCTTTTGAATTTTCTTGAACAGATCGATCACCTGCGCCTGTACTGTAACGTCTAAAGCAGTCGTTGGTTCATCCGCTATCAGTATTTCGGGATCGCATGCTAATGCCATGGCTATGACCACTCTTTGCTGCATGCCTCCGGAAAACTGATGGGGATATTGATTGATCCTTTTTTCAGGTTCATGTATCCCCACTGAACCCAATATTTCGATTGCCCTCCCTACAGCCTCTTTCTTCGATATTTTACTATGTGTCAAAATCCCTTCTATAATTGGTTTTTCACGGTCATGGTCGGATTTAAGGATGACATCGGATCTTGGAATACTATTGATATTTCTGATCCTCTCAATTTCCTCAACTTTTTTTTATTATATTTCAATATATCTTCATCTTTATATTTTATATATTCTCCGCTGATTTTCCCCGGAGGTTCGGGTATAAGCCCCATGATACTTTTCGACATCACTGATTTGCCAGAACCGGATTCACCTACAACTGCCAGAGTCTCGCCCTTTTTCAAATCAAAGGAGACGTTCCTGACTGCCTGGACCACCCCGGCATAAGTATCGAAAGTGACATCGAGGTTTTTTACAGAAAGTATTTCATCCAAACTCATCACTCCTACTTTCTCATTTTAGGATCAAACGCGTCTCTCAAACCATCTCCCAATAGATTGAAGCTGATCATGACCAGACTGATTATGATAGACGAGAACATGAGCATATGGGGGTAAATCTGAATCAGTTCAAACCCATCGTTCACTATCGTCCCTAAGGAAGCTATCGGAGGCTGCAGCCCTAAACCAATAAAACTCAAGAATGCTTCTGTAAATATTGCGGTTGGGATAGTGAACATCGTCGTTATTATAATCGGCCCCATTGAATTTGGGATGAGGTGACGCCAGATCAATCTCGTGTCTCCCGCCCCTAGTGTTCTCGAAGCCAAGACGAATTCCTGACCCTTCAGTTTCAGGACTTGTCCTCTTATGATCCTTGCCATATTCACCCATCCTGTTATGACCATCGCCAGTGTAATCGACATGATTCCAGGCTGGAGGATGAGTATGAGCAGAATGATTACAATGAGGTTCGGAACTCCTATAAGGACTTCTATAATGCGCTGCATAACATTGTCTACCCTGCCGCCATAGTAAGCAGAAATACTGCCATAGGTGACACCGATAAGCAAATCCAGAAGCGCAGCCAAAAACGCGATGTACAAGGAGATACGGGTGCCTTCCCATATCCGCGTCCAGACATCCCGCCCGAGGTTATCCGTCCCGAACCAATAATAGCCCTCTACATTCTCCGCTTCGTATATATCAACACCGTTGATATCCGTTCCATTCAAATTCAAGAATGGCACATGCTCTAAAACTGGAACTTTAGGTGGCATGTTGCTTATTTGGAGATTCTGTTCATCAAATTCGTGATCATTCATATAAGGGCCCAAAATGGCGAGGAGGATGATGAGTATGATTAGCACCAGTCCCACTATCGCCCCTTTATTCTGTTTGAGACGACGCCATGAATCTCCCCAATAACTTATTGGCTTTGTCGAAATGACTTCTTTGCCGCTATGCAGCTGATTTTCCACTTCAAACAAATCATCCGTCAATTTATGCTCAGGTATGCTAATTTTTGCCACCTCCAGAAAGTCGGATTCTCGGATCTATAATGCCGTAGAGGATATCGACGATGAAGATGACGACTATGAACAGGAGACTGAAAAATAGTGTAACTCCCATAATTACTGGATAATCATTGGTCAGTATTGAATTTACAAATTGTTCTCCGAGACCTGGGATGCTGAAAATACGTTCCACCACAAGCGTGCCTGTCATAAGTGACACAGTTAAAGGACCGATGATGGTGATGATTGGTATCATTGCATTCCGGATTCCATGTTTCCTGATCACCTTCCATCTATCCACACCTTTTGCATGAGCGGTCGTAATATAATCCTGCCCAAGCACCTCGAGCATTTCCGAGCGCATATACCTGGCGATGGTCGCCATTACAAACGCGGCCAGGGAAATTGTCGGCAGGATGGAGTATTCAAATCCGTCCCAAAACGCCACCGGCAGCCATTGGAGTCTCACGCCTATCCAATACTGGAGAAGGCCGGCAAAGACAAAGTTGGGGATCGATAGTCCCAAAACAGCTGCAATCATCGCCGAGTAATCGACCAGTGTGTTCTGCCTTATCGCAGCAATGATGCCAAGGAGCCCTCCAACAACAAGCCCAAGGCCCATCGCCTGGGCCCCGAGTATTGCTGATACTCCTATCCTTTCTCCAATGATGGTGGCTACTGAACGACCGTCGAACTGAAATGAGACGCCCAATTCGCCGACCATTATATTTCCAAGGTACTTAAAATACTGTACCGCCACAGGCTCATCCAAGCCGTATCTCTGATTCAATATTCTTTCCTGGGCTTCACTCAGTCTTTCATCATTAAACGGGGATCCCGGCAATGTCTGCATCAGGAAGAAAGTCAATGATGCGATCAATAAAAATGTGAAAATCATATACCCTAATCTGCTTAGTATATATTTTGCCACTTGGACACCTCCTGGATATCTTCACAGAATCGTTTCATTCAATGTTATTTTTCCATGGTCACCCACTTGAATGAGAATGTATTATCCGGGTGCGCGGTGAAATTATTGACTTCCGGTTTTATGAGCCTGGCGTTTGCTGACTGGTAGATTGGGGAAATCGCCGTTTCCTGATCGATTAGAATGCGTTCTGCTTCCTGCAGGTCAGCAAACCTCTGATCCAGATCGGAAAAATCCGTCTGTGCCTTTTTGACAAGGCTGTCGTACTCTTCATTCTCAAAGTCCTGCCAATTGTAAGGCCCATCAGATAAATGGATATTCAAAAACTCGACAGGATCGCTCAGATCGTTTCTCCAGCCCGAAAATGACATATCGTAATCTTGTTGGCTTTCCAAGTCAAGCTTCTGTTTGTTCGGCTGCTGGTTTATGTTCACCGTTAATCCTGGAAGGTTCTTCTCCCATTGGTTCTTCATATATTCAGCCATGGATTTTCTTTGGTCATCGTCATAACTCAATAACTCCAGAAGTGACCGAATCTTTCCCCAATTCCTCCAAGCCTTTTTCCAGATTTTTGGGCCTCTTCAACATCAGTCATATTGAAATCACCATATTTCTCCCTGAAATCTTCCCCTTCACTATTTTCAACGAAGTTTTCAGGAACCAGGAAGTATGCAGGTATCGAACCATTCTTCAATATCGAATCTGCCGCTTCTGCCTTATCGTAGGACATATCCAATGCCTTTCTGATATTGCCATTATTCAAATCTTCATTTCTGGAAATTGAATCTGACGAAATACACTTCTGTATTTATGTTTGTCGTATATTCTTCACTGTCCGCATACATATCTACAAATTCAGAAGTGAGATTTACAACATCAATATCACCTGTTTCATATAGATTCACTTCAGTTGAAGCATCTTTGGCGACTTTATAGTCGACGGCATCGAGTTCAACCGCATCACTATCCCAATACTCTTCATTTTTGCTCAATACCCAGCCCTGGTCATGATTCCAGTCATCAAGATAAAAAGGACCATTGGAGATGACATTTTCAGGTTCCAATCCATAGTCATCCCCCTGCTCAGCGATGAAGTCTTCATTTTGTGGAAACATGACTGGATTGGTCAGCACTTCCAAAAAGTACGGGACGTTGTTATTGAGTTCAACCACTAGTGTTTTATCGTCAGTCGCTTCCACACCGAGTTCATCTACTTTGCCATACAACTCATCGTCAGGATCCTGGATTTCATTGGCATTGACTATGGGTGCCATCAAGTATGCATGTGGAGAAAATGTTTCCGGATTCAATGCCCGTTTCCATGCGTATGTAAAATCATGTGCTGTAACGGGATCACCATTTGACCACACTGCGTCTTCCCTGATATTGAAAGTATAGGTTACGCCACCATCTTCATTTTCCGTCATCTCATAATCTTCAGCCATACCTTCAGTCAACTCATTGTCCTGATCCAATCTGAACAGCCCTTCATAAATGTTCAGCATGATTGTCTGGGACAAGCCATCCAGATTACCGTTCGTCTGGACCGTCGGCAGTTCGCCAGGGGTGGCCATATGCAATGTTCCGCCACTGGAGCCATCAGCAGTGCCTTCAGATTCTCCTCCGTCCCCGCCTGAGTCTTTTGCCGACTCTTCCCCACTTCCTCCGTAACATGCTGTAAGCAGTGCGGCCATCATGACAAGCAGAACCATCATAAAGAAACGTGATTTTTTCATTTATAACCCTCCATTTTTTAAATATTCGGAATAATATCCTTAAAAATTTTTGCCCTTAGGCTACTGCAGCAGAAACCCTTCAGGCATCGTGTCGGACGGTTCCAATACAAAGTTGTTGAAGCCGCTTATATTCGCTTTTCCGGATATCTTTGCGATGATCGAGCTGTATTCGCCGACAGTCGTTTCAGCGGTCACTTCCCCTTTGAAAATTCCCCCGGTGATGCTCCGGTTCATGAACGCGTCCCCCACCCCGATGGTTGAATCATTAAAGAGTTGGGCTGCTTTCGCACTCGTGCCCGTGCCGCACGGGGAACGGTCGATTTGCTTATCTGCAAAAATCGTGACGTTCTTCCACGTTCCAGGTTCTTTCAATTCTTCCGAAAAGATGACGCCGTAGATGCCGTTCAAGTCTTCCTCGAGTGGATGCTGGATGGTATATTTTTTCTCGACTTCCGCTTTGATCGCTGCACCCCAGTTTTTGAATTCAGTCAGATTCTTACGTCTTTGTGTTAAATTTAGAAGACTGTTGTTAAGAAACACATAAAATGCGCCGCCAAAAACCACATCGGCGTTCAGCTGCTTCCCCTCAACATCAGAGTGATATCTTCCAGATAGACGAATGAAGGGACGTTTTCAAATGTAACCAAAAGTTCTTCATCCACGTCATATTGCGCATGGGCAATGACTTTTCCTGCCGGGCTGTCTATCACAAACCTTCTCTTATCGGAATTGTCCCGAAGGCGCCCGTCTCGATCATCACAGTGACGACCGCAATAATGCCGTGCCCGCACATCGTGCTCCATCCCTCGTTATGCATGAATAGCACGCCGAAATCGGAATCTTCCTGTGCCGGGGGTGTAATGATGCAGCCGTACATCCCTTCATGCCCCTTGGTTCATTCATCAAAAACTTTCGGATACCGTCAAGATTTTCCATGCAGTAGGCACGGCGTTCCAGCTGTGTCTCTCCTTTAATGGTTGGCAACCCGCTCATGATGATCCGAAGCGGCTCTCCTGCCACATGCATGTCGATGGTATTGATCATTCTTTTGAAGTTCAATTCATTCCCTCCTTTTCCTTGTTATAGAGTATAAAGAAATTTTCGTGCCACTATTTTCCGGTTAGACGCATTGCCTGCTTTTCGATATACTGGAAAGAATCAAAATTTTGGAGGACTACTATTATGACCATCGATTATACATCAGAAAAAATGCACTGATTTCCAATCTTAAAGAAAATGCGGTTGATGCCGTACTCATCACCGATCCGTCAAACATCTATTATATGACCGGCTTCTTTGCCGATCCCCATGAGCGCTACATGTCGCTCTTCATCGATGTAGAAAGTAAGGAAACGCACCTTTTCCTTCCGGCGCTCGATAAGGACGCAGCAGAAGTTGCGGATGCAGACCATATCATCCCGATTTCTGATGAAGAAGGTCCATTCGCCATCATAAAAGACACCATCAAAAGTGACGTGAAGACAATGGGAATCGAGATGAATGTCGTCACTGTCGCCCACCACAATGGACTGAAAGATGTCTTCCCCGAAGCACGCTTCACCGATATCCAGGAAGTGCTGAATCTGCAGCGGACATTCAAGAGCCGTGAAGATGTCGACGGCATGAAAGAAGCCGTGCGCATCATTGAAACCGTGCTCACAGAAGGTCTTAAAACCATTAAAGCAGGCATGACTGAAGCCCAGCTCGTCGCCCAATTCGAATACTTGATGAAAGTCCATGGCGCTGCCGGCCCATCATTCTCCACCATGGTCCTGGCCGGCGAGAAAGCTGCACTGCCGCACGGCACCCCGGGCGACAGAACGCTTGAAAACGGTGATTTCCTGCTCATCGATTTTGGTGTCATCACTCATGACCGCTACTGCTCGGACATCACGCGCACCTTCATCATCGGCGAAGCGACCGACAAGCAAAAGATATCTATAATATCGTCAAGGCTGCCACAGAAGCCGGTGTTGACGCCGTTAGAGCTGGCGTGCCACTCAAGGAATTCGACATCGCAGCGCGCAGCGTCATCGAGTCCCACGGCTACGGCGAATACTTCAATAACCGCGTCGGGCATGGCCTCGGCATCGAAGTCCATGAGGCTCCGTCCATCCATCACTTGAACGAAGATGTCGCCAAACCTGGCATGCTGTTCACCATCGAGCCTGGCATCTACATCCCCGGCTATGGCGGTGTCCGCATAGAGGAAGAAGTGTACATCAACGAAGCCGGAGAAGCGGAAGTCCTCACCACTTTCCCGACGGAATTGCAGACGATAAAAATCTAATGCTATCTCAACAAATAAATAACTGACTGCCCCTGTCCGATATATTTTAATATCGGACAGTTTTTTATCTACTCCACCATTAATCCATTAGTGTGAAGACGATCAGCATCCATTATTAAGTAGTTTATGTAATCACTTTAAATAATCTGAATTTTAAAATATAATGGAGCGATAGAACATTTTACATGCATTCTGATACTAGTATGAACAAAAGGAGTGGAAATTGATGAGTGGATTAGGTGGATTGAACAAATCACCAAATGGTGTGGGAATCGGGCTTGTACAGCTACAGTTGCCTGTAACCGAAACTAAAGAGGACTTGAAAGCACAGACGGAAAAGGTATGTGAGATGGTGCGTAAGGCGAAGCGGTTCACCGCCCCAACTGATATCGTCGTCTTCCCGGAATACATGCTGCACGGTTTGTCCATGAGCATGGACGACGCGATCATGTGCGATATTGACGGCCCGGAAGTCCAGGCGTTTAAGGATGTCTGCAAGGAAAACGAAATATGGGGCTGCTTCTCCATCATGGAATATAACCCCAACGACAATCCCTACAACACAGGATTGATCATCGACGATAAAGGCGAGATCAAACTGAATTTCCGCAAACTGCACCCATGGGTGCCTGTAGAACCATGGGAACCAGGTGACCTCGGCCTGCCTGTATGCGAAGGGCCGAACAGTTCCACACTCGGTCTGGCAATATGCCATGACGGCATGTTCCCTGAAGTCACCCGCGAACTTGCCTATAAAGGCGCCGACATCATACTTAGAACGGCTGGCTATACTGCACCCATCCACCATTCGTGGCGCATCACCAACCAATCCAACGCCTTCTGCAACTTGGCCTACACCGCTTCAGTCGCCATGTGCGGCAGTGATGGAACGAACGATTCCATGGGCGAAGGCATGATCGTCAACTTCGACGGCGTGCCGATGGTCGAAGGCAGCAACCGCCCTGATGAGATCATCACCGGCGAAGTCAGGCCGGACCTGGTCCGTGAAGCGCGGACGCATTGGGCTTTGGAAAATAATATGTATCAGTTGGGCCACCGCGGTTATGTTGCGGTCGAAGGTGGCGTCACCGACGCGCCCTACACTTATATGACGGACCTTCAAAACGGTACTTACAGATTGCCTTGGGAAGACGACATCGTCCATACAGATGGTCAGGATTATGGGTTCCCTGCACCAAGGAAGAAGTAGGTTTCAATACAACACCATCAACGGCACAACAAAACCACTGGTCCATTTAGACCAGCGGTTCTTTTCTCGGTAATTTGATTCACCACTTCTTTATAAGCAATGATTATTCCGCCCTCTTCTTCCCGAAATAAAGGAGACCAGCAAGCAACCCGATCAGCAGCATGGCTGAAGCAAATATAAGGAAAGGGATCGGGCCGAACTGGAAGATGAGCGGTGCGGATAGCGCAGTGACGAGCCCACCGCCAAGGAATGGTTCAAAGACCAGCTGCTTGTAGCCAAAACCTTCAAGGGCAGGCGATTCCGTCTCGGGGTCGGCCACACGGACCAGCATCAGGCCGGTGGCTGTCACCCCGGTCGACTGACCAAAGTCACCGATGGCTCGCTCCAGCCAATAGTCCGGCAGCATCCTTGGACCGAATACAAAGAATCCGAAGACATTCCATACGATGCCGAATAACGCCAGCAACAGAAATGGCACCAGATACTCACCCAGCACAGCCAAGGAAACAGTCGCAATCGCACTGGTGATGAGGATATCAAGGGCAAATCCTTGTATAGTTGTAATCATCTGTCTATCTACAAGACGGGCTGTATCGTATTTGTCCACGAAGAATTGAACAGCCAATCCCCCAACATCGCCAGCGGGAACAGCGGGACATATGTCATAAAGTTCGAGCCGAATGAGGCAGCTTCCAGCCATTTAAGGCCTTCAAGAAGAAGGTAACCGATAAAGATGGCAAGGCCCACTATCGCAAAATGAAATGTAAGTGTTTCAATAGATTCGGCGCGTACCGTCTTTTCAGGACCGGAACCACGATCTTCCTCCTCAACGATACCTGCTTTCTTCGTAGCTGACATTCCTTTTACATTACTGATGATTTCCGTCTTGTTCCGACGGACACCCCAGTTGATTAGGACAATACCGAAAATTACCCCACTCAGAATACCGACGGTGGCCATCCCGACAGCGAGGTCATAGGCTTCAGGGAACCCGAGTTCTGCGAATGTCTCCTGTAGGCCGGCCGCTGTACCGTGGCCGCCCTCAAAGCCGATTTCAACAAGCGCACCGACAAACGGCGGCAAATCATAAAACGGCACTAATATGAGAATTGTCAGCAGCAGACCAATGACATACTGACCCCAACCCAAGGTCCAGCCGAATGCCAGTTGTGGCCCACCGACATTCCATATTCTCTTAACATTGGGTAAAACTGTGCCGATGAACAGCGTTGCAAACACGATATTAATCATAAGACCTGGAAGTGACGACCAGACTTCCATAATTTCTTCAGTTAATATCCCGGTTGTCCAGAACGAATCCTCCCCGACAAAGTTTCCAGCGATCCGCCCCAGTACTCCTGGTCCTAAAAACAGTGCGACGAACCCTCCAATGACGGACGCCGGGAGGAAAAGATTCTGCATCAATTCCACGCGCATCCGGATCCATTTTCCGATGAGGAGGAAAATCCCTAGACAAAGCAGCGCAAATCCGATATGTTCCGGACTCATATTTACACTCCTCCCAATAAACTAAAAAAAGTATAATCATCGCATATTACCTTTTGTAAACAATAGGTATTATTATCCTCCTCTTCCCGACAATGATATTATGGAAACGTGAAACCAATGACAAAATGGATGGGTATATGAGTAATAATCGGTACAACCGCAAAATCGACCCTGAAAATTTCGAGGAGGCTTTCCTAGAGGAAAACCCGACGTCCATATATGACCAGTGCATTGTGGACTTCAAACCCATCATCGTCCTCGACCTGCTCGAGAAGATGGTGCATGGCTACAACCAGGAGGATCGAGCAGTAAGCTGGAGCCCGTCTCCTCCTCGAGGAGCACCAGCATCATTTGTGGCGCGATCAGATTGATAAGAGCGCTGAGCGTCTATTTCGATTCGGCAGCCCACTCACCCCGGAGTTTCTGAGAAAAGTGTTCAAGTTTTTGAAAGGAGCAGTTGATATGGAGACCATATACTTAGCCGGCGGATGCCTATGGGGCGTCCAGGCTTTCATCAAGACCCTGCCAGGCGTCAAAGCGACAGAGGCCGGGCGGGCCAACGGCACGAGCGACACACTCGAAGGCGCCTATGACGGCTACGCCGAGTGCGTGAAGACAGAATTTGATCCGGCAGTCATCTCCGTCGATCGATTGATGCGCCACCTGTTCGAGGTCATCGACCCGTACAGTGTGGACCGTCAGGGGAAGATGTCGGCAGAAAATACCGGACCGGATTATATAGCGAAGATCCAGTGCATCTGGAAGCAGCGAACGCCTTCATAAAGCAGAGGGAGGATCACGCGAAAATCGCCGTCGAAGTCCTCCCCCTCACCAACTATGTAAGAAGTAGAGAGGAGCATCAGGACCGTCTGGATAGATGCCCCGATGACTATTGCCATATCCCGAAGGAATTATTGATGAAGTACCGATGAGCGCCACTGTCATTACTAGTGGAGCCCTGCCCCTCCTCCCCATTGCACTGGATTCCCGAAGGTAATAGTGTTATAATACAAGTAACAAATAGGATGCTGTACATGAAACACCGAACCCCCAATCTATGCCAGTAGATTGGGGTTTTATTTGGTGTATTGACTGCGTCATCTGGTCAGTCATCACGATTCTCGAGCCAATAGGCGAACAACGTGAGGGCTACACCTGTAATGACAGGTGCAACCAAGACTTCAAATAGGGTGCTGTACATGACTTCACCTCCTTCCATGCTGCCACAGCACGGAAGTGGACCAGATGACTGCCATCATTTTATCATAGATACACCCTTTCCTTATTGATGCCGGATACTATCCAATCTACAATTTTAAGCCTTCCCCTCTTCAGTCCGGTACACGATATCCGCCGTCCTTTCCACAAAATACTTATCATGCAAAGTCAGGATGACTGTCCCTTCATAGGCTTCGACGAATGACTCCAATGCTTCACTCGTGTCATTAACGTTCGAGTCGTATGATATGAGAAATGATGATGCCATATAAAAACCCCTTCAGATACTTTTCTGAAGGGGCCTTTAAATATAAATATATAGTGTTTTAATCTCCAATATTCTTATTTAGTTTTGACCTGATTCATTCCGGTGGACTGGGTGGATTATACCCGTCATATGGTGCACCACTTCCTGATCCTTCAAGCTCCGGTGCATCTGTTTCATATAGTTCCATGCTCGATCCCCCACCATTTTGTTCAATCAGGCTCGTGTCTTTCTCTGGATGCTCTTCGAGGATCTCTAATTGATCACGGTATAAATAATCGATTTCTTTCAATCCATCCAGAGGTTCAGGGTTATAGAAACGCAGAAGATCTTTCATCAGAACTTCGTCGGAATGGCTTAATTCTTCTCTCGCATTATCTCTATAGCGATAAAGCTCTTCCAATTCTTCTTCGGTTAATTGATCCTGCAGCGCCTCCCCTGTCTCTGTATCATAGATATCCTCTCCTAAGAAAGTATATTCCGGCGTCACCACACGTCCATCTCTGAGTGGGACGGTATTATCGTGTTCTTCTGATAAAATATCCTGTCCCATAAATAGATAGCCATCTGTTTTCATGCCGAGTAGATGCATTAAGGTTGGAAGCATGTCCACCTGACCACTGTATGTGTCGAACACTTCACCATTTTCAACGCCGGGGACATGCATAATGAACGGCACTCTTTGCATTTGAGTATCATGGTATTGATTCCACTCCTGCGGATCTTCACCCACTAAAGGTGCCAATGCCGGGTTTCTCATCTCGGAAATACCATAATGGTCACCATACATGACGATGATCGAATCCTCATATAAGCCGCTTGACTTCAAGTAATTGAAAAATTCCTCCAAAGCCTGGTCAGCATAATGTGCTGTAACGAAATAATTGTTGATTGTGCCATCCTCGGTTTGGGCAGCTGGAAACTCCACATTTTCCTCGTCCAGTGGATAAGGGAAGTGATGAGAGACGGTAAGGAACTTGGAGTAGAATGGTTGAGGCAACTGTTCAAGATACTCCACCGAATCATGGAAAAATAATTTATCTTTCAAGCCATATTCCATTGATCTGTCTCCGGACACATCATAAAACTCGGAATCAAAGAAGAAGTCATAGCCGAAACTTTGGTAAGTATCCGTCCTGTTCCAAAAAGAGCCGACGTTTCCGTGAAAAGCAGCTGAGGTGTAGCCCCCATGCTGCGCTAGAATATTTGGCGCTGAATGGAATGTATTTGTGGATCCCAATGATTGAAACATACTGCCTTGAGGAAGACCATACAATGACAACTCCCCTAAAACTTCAGCGTCTGATGACTTGCCTTGGCCAGTCTGATGGAAAAAGTTCTCAAAACTATATGAGGCCTCATTGTCATATAGACTCGAAAGGAATGGCATGACTTCGTGAGTTTCACCATATTCATCTTCCAGCTCGTAATCAATTAAAAACTGCTGCACACTTTCCAATCCAATCATAATAACATTACGGCCCTCTGCCGCCCCAAAATATTCTGGGTTTGGCGCTGCATGATTTTCGGCCGAAAAGTTAAACACCTTCGCTAAATCTGACTCGTCGGCACTCACTCGCATTTGGCTTTTTTGCGATGCTTGGAACACATCATAACCGGTAAAGAAATTCAAACCTAAATATTTGACGATATAGTTCCTGTCAAAAGTGCGCGTCAATAATTGAGGGCGATCGATCTCCGCCAATATCAGGTTCCCTGCCAAAAGCAGGACACCCACTAATGTAACGAAGGCTTTGGTACGCCTCTTCTGTTCTTTCCTATCTTCGGCGAGCGGTGCCTCCTTTTTATAGAAGAATAGATAGCCAAACAACATGAGATCGACCCAATATAACACGTCCCAGACCCGCATCATTTCAAATGTGGAAGTGAATAAGGCGCTGGTCACATTATTGGTACCCGATACGATATTGAATGTCAGGAAATCAGCGAATTCCCTGTAATAGAGTATGTTCACATATAATAATAGAGTCATGAGCAGTAATATTACGAACATTGCCCACTTCCTTAAACGTGAGCTACTGAAAAATAGCGCAATCGACAACAATATGACGCCGGTCGCAACCGGGTTGATGAATAATATGATGTTTTCGAATATACCGGATACACCTAAACTGAATTCAATCCAGTAAGCCATGTATGTTTTCAACCAGAATAAAAAAAGGAAAAGGATGAAATATCCATAGCGTCTATTCAATAATTCTTTTATTTTTGACATGCTTTCACTTCCCTATTCTCTATCTTATCTCCTAACCTCTAATGGGCCGTAAAGGTTCCATAGAGAGTATTCATAATGAATTAAGATAGAGTAAAATATAAAAGATTCTTCAAATGGCATGGAGGGTTTGATGACGGACAGTAAGTTAAGTTGAAATGTCTTAATATCAAGAGTGGCGATCATTCAACACCAATCTATGAACAGTTACTGCATCGTCTTCAACGAAGTATTCTCCCTTATGTAGAGTCTCTATAGGTGATTTCATTCTTTTTACTCAATATGTCATAATTTTACAAATATTTAACGGAATTTATCATTACTCTTTATTATAGAACAACATGTGGTTTTTAAGCAAAAAATACTCGTTTATTATCAATGACATCTACAAATATTTTATGAAGTAAACCGGTTCCTATAAGGGGTCTACTCCATTGTTCGGTTATGCCGCATGACATTACGTCCCTTAAGGAACACAACCGGTTCAGTAAGAATTGCGAAATGGAATGATAAATAAAAGGAGACTCCCCTATAGTAGAAAGTATTGGAGCAGAGCAATCTGCTCCTTTTTATGGACGTTTAAAGAAATGGTTAGTTTCAGTCAGAAGCGGTAAAAAGATAGTAATCACTATATGGAGGGATGAAGATGAAACGTGCTGATGATATAGAAGTCATTCCAATAAAGGTCGAGGACGATGGCAAGATACCCAACCACCCCGCTTTTCCCCTTCTGATCTATAAAAACGTATTTGAGGATGGGGATGACATCCCAGCCATACTCAACTCCAATGACTGGTCGGGGAATGGCTCGGCTCTGTCCATCCTTTCCACCACTATCACAGCAACACCCACGAAGTGCTTGCGGTCAAAGAAGGTTCTGCCACACTGCAGCTTGGTGGCGCACAAGGCGAGATGGTCGAAGCGATGCAAGGCGACGTCATCATCCTGCCGGCAGGCTACGGGCATAAGCGGATTGATGCGAGTAATGATTATGCAAACTACGGCGCCTATCCAGGCGATGTCGATTTTGATATGAACTATGGCAAGGCGGAAGAAAGACCTGAAACGATCGACAATATCGCACAAGTCCCACTCCCCGATTACGACCCCGTATTCGGTCAGAACGGTCCACTTTTTGACCATTGGAAACGCTGATGCCGTCATGAAAATGAAAGGCATATAAGTTTAACATCCTGATTTTAGAGAAGATATGTAGGAGATCATTTAAACCGAATAGGAGCTGTCTAAAAATGAAAACAAATTTTGATTTGGTTGTAGTCGGTACAGGTTCTGCCGCATCCACTGCCGCAATGGAATGCAGGGAAGCGGGATGGGAAGTTGCCATGATTGATTCACGACCGTTTGGAGGCACTTGTCCTTTAAGAGGATGCGACCCTAAAAAAGTGCTTGTAGGCGCAGCAGAGATGATCGACGGTGTGGAAAGAATGAGCGGCAAAGGGGTGGCTCCCGGTGCGGCCATCAACTGGTCCGAATTGATGGCGTTCAAGCGGACGTTCACAGAACCGGTGCCCGACGGAACAGTCAAGAAGCTGCATGAGGCAGGCATCCATACGTTCCACGGACAGGCTTCCTTTGTAGATGAAGAAACGATTCAAGTTGGAGAAGATCAGCTTACAGGCAAGCACATTTTGATTGCGAGCGGTGCAAAGCCGGTCGAGCTGCCAATCGAAGGGACCGAACATCTGACCTATAGCGATGAGTTCCTGGAACTGGATGCACTGCCTTCAAAAGTGATTTTTGTCGGTGGTGGATATATCTCGTTCGAGTTTGCCCATATCGCAGCCCGTGCCGGTGCCGAAGTGCACATCATCCAACGTGGGGCGCAACCACTTAAGGAATTTGAACCGGGGCTGGTCGACCTGCTGGTGAAAAGTTCTGAAGAAAACGGTATTCAAATCCACTTGAACACAGAAGTCAAATCCATTGAGAAGGCGGGATCTTCCTTTACGGTCGAAGGCACAAAAGATGACGAATCCTTCAAACTGGAAGGTGACCTCGTCGTCCATGGCGCAGGCCGTGTCCCTGAAATCGATGATCTGGATCTTAAAAAAGGAAATGTCGACCGGGAGAAAAAGGGCGTCTCCGTCAATGAGTATCTGCAAAGTGTCAGCAACCCCCGTGTGTATGCAGCGGGAGATGCAGCAGCGACAAAAGGGCTGCCCCTGACTCCGATTGCTTCCATGGAATCCCAGGTCGTCGCGGCCAATCTACTCGGCGGAAATCAGCGCACACCAAACTATGAAGTAATGCCAAGCGTTGTATTTTCACTGCCAAAACTCTCGGCAGTGGGATTGTCGGAAGAAGCGGCCAGAGAACAAGGCTACAACATCAGGGTCAATAAAATTGATACTTCGGAATGGTATACCTACAAGCGGACAAATGAAAAGTACGCAATGGTCAAAATCATTATCGATGAAGATTCCGATCAGGTGCTTGGCGCCCACCTGCTCAGCCGGGAAGCGGATGAACTCATCAATCATTTCGCCACTGCGATTCAGTTCAATCTGAAAACAGAGGACCTTAAACAGATGATGTATGCCTACCCGACTGCTGCTTCTGATCTCGGTTCCATGCTTTAAAAAATTGAATCCGCCCCAATATAAATAAATCACCAGACGCGAATATCCCCACATACTTTTGTAGATGGGGGATATTTGTGTTTTATTTCTGCAGATCAATCAGCCACTTCTTACCTTCCAGTTGATCGAGACGTGACGCCATCGCTTTCGATGCACTATGCAGTTTCTTCTACAGTTTATTATGGTATAATGCGCAGAGGATTTCAGTGACATCAAAATGATTACGAGGTGGATAAATGGACTGGTTTTTCTTCGATTATATATTTGATACTTATATACTCAGCATCATCACTACAGTCATCATAATTTTAAATATCCTGCTGGCGATCAGCCTCATCTTTCTTGAACGGCGCAATGCACAAAGCCTTTGGGCATGGCTGTTGATTTTGTTCTTCCTGCCCATCATAGGGTTCATCCTATACATGCTGTTTGGCCGCACCATATACAGAAAAAGCATATTCACCATTCCAGAAGATGAGAAATTGGGCATGTCTCACCTTGTTGAAAATCAGCTGAAAGACTTGGAAGATGGGTCATTCGAGTTTCCAAATGCAACCACAAAAAAATATCACCAGATGATCCACATGATGCTCTATAACGACCAGTCCTTCCTGACGACGAACAACAGCATCCAGACATTTACAAACGGACGGGATAAATTCGATTCCCTGCTTGAAGATATCCGCAACGCAACAGACCACATCCACTTCCAGTACTACATCCTAAAATTGGATGGCATCGGCCAGACGCTCTATGATGCGCTGCTCGAAAAACAGAAGGAAGGCGTCACGGTCAAAATCCTTTATGATGACATGGGGTCCCGTGGCCTTAATCTAAAAAGTTTTGGCACGCTCAAAAAAGAAGGCGGGGACGCCAAATCATTCTTCTCCAGCATATTTCCATTGATCAATCCACGTGTGAACAATCGGAACCACCGAAAGATTGTCGTGATTGATGGGAAGATCGGATACGTTGGTGGATTCAACGTAGGCGATGAATATTTGGGACGGGATAAGAAGTTCGGCTTCTGCGCGATACGCATTTAAAACTACAGGGGAATGCGGTCAGATCGCTCCAACTCCGCTTCCTGCTGGATTGGAATTCGCAGCCTGGCGGAGATCGCATAGAAAATGAAGATCGCTATTTTCCTGAAGTACCCTCCCACGGCGAAAAACCAATCCAGATCGTCACCAGTGGCCCTGATGAGGAATGGGAGCAGATTAAATATGGGTATATGCAAATGATACACAGCGCTAAAGACTCCATATATATCCAAACACCCTATTTCATCCCAGATCAAGCCTTCTTTGAAGCATTGAAAATTGCCATTTTAAGTGGGGTCAAGGTCCACCTTATGATTCCGAGCTTCCCAGACCATCCCTTCGTCTATTGGGCGACATATTCCAATGCCGGCACGCTGGTCGAAATGGGCGCGATCGTGCACACCTATGAAAAAGGCTTCAACCACCAGAAGATCGTTATGGTGGATGATGAAGTCCTCAGCATCGGCACAACGAATGTCGATGTCAGAAGCTTCTCCTTGAATTTTGAAGTCAATGCTTTCATATATGATAAAGAGCAAGCCAAGCATTACCGTGAGATATACGAAGCTGATATTCAGGATGCCACTCTGCTCACTGAAGAAAAATATAAAGCCCGCAGCAATTGGATCAAAGTGAAAGAAGGATTCGCGCAGCTTGTGTCGCCGATTCTTTAGGAGTACGATTATAAAAAACTCAATAACATTAAGAAGCACCCCTGAAGTTGAATGCCAGAACTCAACTTTAGGGGTGCTTTCGTATACTTAGAAATCCAATCATTTCTCGTTGCCTTTATTTTTCTCAGGTTTAAAGTCAATGACCTCTTTAGCGATCATGCCAAGCATACTGACCATTACGCCAACCCCCACGACCAAGTACATCATGGTGAATATCTTTCCGGCGTTGGTGGCGGGTGCCATTCCTATATCTACACTACTCGGAACCAGGCTCACCACTCCAAAATAGATCGCATCCAACACGTTCCACCCTTCTACGCCAGTATAAAATAATGTTCCGGATAAAAGGATCAGAAATAGCGTGAACAATAAGGATTTAAACACCGGACGAGCGAATGCTTTGCCAATGGCTTTCAATAAGCGTAGTGCAGTTAAAAAGAATGAAATCATATCTTTGTATTATCTCCATTATTTAAGTTTATGTTTCTTGTTGAATTATACTCTAAATTATCCTTTTATATTGATTGATTATTATATCGAAAAAGTTATAATCTGTTTTTCTTTTACATCATAAATTCACTTGGGATATTTTTCTTTATTCTTTTCAAGTTTTTTTAAGATGGCGTCTTCCATATCAATACCAATATCATCGGCCATCATCAGACCATAGATGAATACATCAGCCAACTCTTCCTCTATATTCTGTCGATTGTCCTCGAGGCCTTTTTCTGGAGACATCCATTGAAAATTTTCAAGAAGTTCCGATGCTTCAAGTGAAAGGGACAATGCAAGATCTTTAGGGTTATGGTATTTTCTCCAATCCCTCTCATCTCTAAATTTATTAATTTCTTCTATCAATTCATCCATTCTCCGTTCCTCCTCGGTATTTCTTTTTTAACACAGATTGCAACTTCTTATCACTCGCATAAACATAAAGCCCTTTGACGCCTCTCTTCATCAACACATTGATGGAATTTAATATAATCTGTTCTTTCATTTCTTCTGTATTGTATTCGACCTTGGCTTTAGAAGATGTTCTGAAAGCTTCTCGGTCCTTATATTTTTGGGGTAAAAGTTTCAACTCTTCCTTTTCTTCATCATATGAAACCGATGGCCCCAATATAACCCCCACATAGTTTAAGTCAAAACCTTGTATCGTATATATAGATCCTACTTCTTTTACCGTTTCAGGATGTTCTGCCCAAGTTTCTTTATAGTGAGTCCTATTCCAAACTCCTTTGAATCCAGGCTCCTCTACATAATACTCTTCCCCATTTTTCTTATGCTCATAATCAAAAGTTGCGACTACCCGCGAGAGCTGGTATGTTTCATCTTTTTCTTGAATAGCTTCGAACATTTCTGTAGCATCGTCAAAAAACTTCAGTTCATAATCCCCAGTCTTTTCAGGGAATGGCTTGATCTTCTTATCGACAAAGGCATCTATCCAATCAACCACTTCTGGATCCGCCTGTATCCTGAATTGATCAGTAAGTTCATAGTGCTTTGTTATTGCTCCTTCCGTCATTTCTTCAAGGAGATTACTGGACCAATGGCTTTTTAGTTTCAAGAATTGTTTTTCATCGAAGACTACAATCGTTACTTTGCTTCTTAAACTGATGTCCCGTAATTGGTTCTCTCCGGAATAGTCATTGTATTTATCCTCTCTCGACAAGAGAAGATGCGCTTCATCGACAAATGTGATATCAGCCACTTCTCCAGTCTTATCCATTTGGTTAATAAAGGTTGTTGGTTTCTTAAAGTTTTTCTTTTTGAGATTAGGTAAACTCTCAGAGATAGATTCGTATGTCTTAATCATTTCATTATGATTTACTAACAAGAAATTATTTGTATTTTTCAGTGGTGAATCTTTCTCTTTACTTAAATCTTGGATGGCATTGAAGGTTGAACTCAGAACCACACTCTTTCCTGTGCCCGCATCTCCTTTAACAAGAAACACTGAACGTTCATCTGTATTGATGTGATGTTTACAGAAATCGAGTATTTCCTCCTTCAGTTCTACTTGTGATTCCGAAAGTTCTTTATAAGGAGAGAGCTTAAAGACATCTTTATTCTGCAAATATTCCAGTGTATTATCTGCAAGGTCATCAGCCCTTAGACGCTCCCACAACTCTCTGAAGATACCCTCGTTATACTTGTGTTTATCATAATAATTATGCGTCACCGCATTTGTAGTCTGACTCACATTTTTCAATATATATTTATTATCTGCTATAAAATAGTTGATCAGATTTGTCTCTATATTATAAGTAGCGGACTGATTAAACATTTCATGAGCAATCAGAAGAACTTTGTCCATGTCTTTTTTCTTTTTATCTTTAAGATGCGCTTTCATTCTTCGTCTCATCTGAACAGTCTGCCCAATATAAACATGCTTCTTTTTGTCATTATTATGGAGGATATAGACAATAGGATAATTGTTGTAGTCCATGCTTTTTAAAGTATCTACGCTTTTGTTGTCGAATGGGAATGACTTTAGTTCTAACCCTTTCATATTTACACCTCTAATACGGTTGTTAAGAATATTTTACCATATTGATTAAAATCTATTTTATCGTAGCATTAATCTGCTGAAAAATTATAATTATACAACTTTCTGAAGTCTATCGTTAATCTTAAGAACTTTTAACTGCTTACCTCTGCATATAATTTCATCGCACTTCCATTCTCCTTGCACAGCATTAAAAATCCCCGTTTTTTGGGAAAATGCTTACCTTAATAATCCTCCAAACCCCTTGCCAGCCGTGGGCTCAAGTGGATAGATTTCTGTTTATTAGGACTAATAGCAAAAGAGTTGTAATATGCCATCATTATCTAGTATTATGAATCGGTGCTACTCAAGTGGCATACAAAAGGAGGGTTAATATGATAGGTCTTAAAAAATTGGGGAAAATGAATTTCGAGAAGATGCGGTTATTCATGTCACCGGTCTTCACGGTGCAGACGTTGTTGAACATCGCTGCTGTGATCATCGGTTCGTTCCTTTTTTCTGTAGGCGTCAATGCCTTCATGATTTCGGGCAACCTTGGGGAAGGTGGCGTCACGGGCCTGGCCATCATACTCCTGTATGCATTTGACATTTCGCCGGCCATTTCGACTTTGGTACTGAATGGCATCCTGCTTCTGGTGGGCTTCAGATACCTTTCAAGACGGGCGATGTACTACACGATATTTGCCGTCATCCTGATGTCGTTCTTCCTCGGGTTGACTGAGCCGATCACACTTCAGACGGATGAAGTGATGCTGAACGTCATCTTCGGCGGCCTGTTCATCGGGATGGGGAACGGCCTCGTCATACGGATCGGCGCGACGACGGCAGGGTCTGCGATACTGGGCCGGATCGCCCACAAATATCTGGATGTAAAGATCGCAAATGCCGTCCTCGCATTTGACCTCGTGGTCATCCTGCTCAGCTTGACGGTCCTGCCGGTCGAAAAAGTACTGTTGACCATCGTGGCCATGTATATCGCGGTGAAGGTGATGGACTTCATCATAGAAGGGATGAATCCTAAAAAGGCCATCACCATCATCTCCAAGCATCCCGAAATGCTCGGCAGGCTGATCAACAGTGAAATCGGCCGCGGCGTGACGATGATGAGCGGCAAAGGATTCTATGCCCGCGAGGAGAACGATATCCTCTACGTCGTCATCAACAAAAACAAACTGACCCGCCTCAAACGGCTCATCAAGAAATATGATGAAAATGCGTTTGTCGTGGTGAATGATGTCAACAGTGTCCTTGGCAGTTCGTTCGTATAAAATAGACGCAGCACCTCTGGGGTTTAGCCCCGGGGTGCTGTTTTTATATAACTTTTTAGGTCGATTGCACGAGAGAGCGGGTATAGTAGTCTGTCACCCATCATCCAATGGAGGTGAGATATATGACAACACCAGTATTGATCGTCGGTGCGGGGCCGACGGGGCTTGCGCTCGCCGTCGGTCTCGAGAAGCACAATGTGCCCTTCCGCATCATCGAACAGAACGTATCTTCCGGCACGACTTCCAGGGCGATCGCCGTCCATGCACGAACGCTCGAATTCTACCGGCAGTTCGGCTTGGCTGAGCGATTGCGAGACGCAGGCATCGTGGAAGATGCCATCCATATCCATAAAGATAAAAAGGAGGTGGGCCGCATCCCGCTAGGAGAAATGGGCCGGGGTATCACGCCCTACCCTTATTTGTTGAGCCTCGCCCAAGATGTCCATGAGTCGATCCTGGTTGAATACTTGGAGTCAAAAGGGATCGATATCGAATGGCAGAGCAGTCTGGTGTCGTTCAAAGATAAAGGCGATCATGTCAAAGCGATCATCGACAGCTGTGGGGAGCGATCGGCTTCAACTTTCCAGTATGTATGCGGCGCTGACGGCGCCCACAGCACGGTACGCCACCAACTTGGACTGGACTTCCCGGGCGGGACGTACAGCCAGATGTTCTTCGTTGCGGATGTTGAGAACACGCAGCCGTTCAAAGGGATGTCGGCCGGCTTCCAGGGCAGCGAATTCAACCTTGCCGTCAACATTCGTACAAGTGGCACAGTCCGTCTGATCGGTGTCATCCCGTCCTACCTCATGAATCCAGACCCACCGGAAACCTTTACTCCACTTATCCCGCATGTCGAAAGCGTGCTGCCTGTCAAAGTGGGGACCATCAACTGGTACTCATCCTACAAAGTCCATCACCGCGTGGCGGAATCGTTCAAGGTGGGTCGTGCCTTCATTTTGGGCGATGCCGCACATATCCATAGTCCAGCAGGTGGCCAAGGTATGAATACAGGAATCGGGGACGCCTTCAATCTGGCATGGAAACTGACCTTCACCGTGCAGGGCCGGATGGATGCTGCCGTCCTCGATAGTTACGAGCCGGAACGGATGGCCTTCGCACGGAAGCTCGTTGCAACGACGGATAAGGTTTTCAAGGAAGCAGTCAACCGAAAACGGTTCCGCAACATCATCATGCCCTATGTTCTTCCGCAACTGATGCGTTTCGCCGCAGTGCGCCGGATGCTTTTTAAGATCATTTCCCAAACTAGGATCCATTATCGTGACAGCCCATTGAGCACCAGCAGAAGCGGAAGTATCCAAGGCGGTGATCGGCTCCCGTGGATTAGGCTCGCGGACGGTGATAACTTCAGCCCGCTTGCGAGCGTGGACTGGCAGCTGCACGTCTACGGACGCCTGAACGCCAAAGTTAAAGCGCTGTCCGATCGCTCCGGTCTACCGCTTCACCACACGCCGTACACGAAAGCGATGAAACAGAAGGGCATCCGCAAAAACGCTGTCCTATTGATCCGTCCGGACGGGCATGTGGCAGTGGCTACGACGATTGATGACCTCGACAGTATTGAAGACTATATCGCACGGTTCGGACTGAAGATGGCTTAGAAGAAAAGAGGCAGGATGCTGGTATGCCTTCCTCTTTGAAACTTTGATTATTGGCATGTACTCCATAGCCTGTACCTGGACTATAATGCCCCACTCATAAAGTGCCATTCCAAATACGATACACTCTAAACGCCACCATTCATACTTATTACTGGCGGCGCTGCAGAGCGGCAAACAATCAAATGGCTCATTTTCGTGTATAATGTCTGTACAGTCCGGCCAATCATAAAGGAGGAAAGTTTAATGAAAGAACAGAACCTACCGGGTATCGGAAAGAAATATTCATTGATCTCCAGTGAAGGGCTTGAAATTTATCTGATCCTGCATCTCAATGGAAAAAGAGAATTCTATATTTTGGAGAATGACAGGAAGGTCAACTATAATTTTTCGCTCACCCCAAATGAAGCGATGGATGTCGCCATGAAGATGATGGATGTAAACAAAGACACGGTGGTGCAGGAAGACTTTGAACGATTCCGCCTGATACGTAAACAAATGATGGTGGATTGGTTGAAGGTCAATTCCGGCTCCATCATTGCAGGCCTCACAATTGAAAAAGCAGAACATCATGTCCCTGACGGGGTATCCATCGTCGGAGTAAGCCGTAACAATGATATTACGCCAAAACCGCAGCAGGATTTTGTGATAGAAAAAGAGGATATATTGCTCGTCATCGGAGAATATGATCCTATCGAGGCTTTTGAAGATGCTTGTAAAGTGAGGCAGTAGACATGGATATCTTTACCGTATCCGAACTGTTTTTAACAGGACTGCTGCTGATGGTGCTGTTCGTCGGTGGATTTGCCGCACATAAGTTCAAAATTCCCGACGTCATCATATTTTTATTTTCGGGCCTTGCCCTCGGTCTTTTCATGCAGCATTCGGATTTGATGGAATTTGCCGCTGAAGTGGGGATTGTCATGCTGTTTTTTATGCTCGGCATGGAATTTCCCATTCAACAGTTGAGATATCTTGCCATGAAAATCTACAAGCCCGGCCTGATCGACCTGGCTTTATCTTTCGGGGTTTCCACTGCCATTGCACTGCTGTTCGGCCTCGATCTACCGAGCGCGTTGCTGGTAGGTGGCGTGGCTTATGCCACCAGTTCCTCCATCACTGCAAAATTGCTTGAAAAGAACAACCGCCTGATTAAAAATGACGCCGATTTTCTTCTTGGAGTGCTCATTTTTGAAGATATCATCGCCCCTATCCTGGTCGCGGTCGTCGCAAGTATGTATTTGAGCGGCAGCATCTCGCCGACAGAAATGATTTTCGTCTTCGTCAAAATCATTATTTTAATCATTGGCGCCCTCGCGATAGGAAAAGTGATATTCAGCAATATGAAAGATTTCATAGATCATTATGTATCAGAGGATTTTTTCATCCTGTTCGTCGTCGGGCTGGGTCTGTTATATGCAGGGCTTGCCCTATCACTCGGGTTGTCTGAAGTGCTTGGAGCATTCCTGGCCGGAATAATGCTTGCAGAATCGCAGCAATCTTCTGTATTGCAGAATCAGATCCGGAACCTACGGGATCTGCTCATGCCCGTCTTCTTCATTTACTTTGGTACAACGATAGATATCTTGAATGGCATACCAATGCTCGGACTGTTACTCGTCCTCCTGACTTGGTCGATTGCATCCAAAATAGTTGTCGGTATATATGGTGGCCGACAATACGGATTGAACCGTGAAGAAGCATTGCGTGCAGGCCTGTCCTTCACCCAGCGCGGAGAGTTTTCGATCATCATCGCTGCTTTGGCGACAAGTGATCTGAAAACATTCAGCGGTATTTTCATACTCTTTTCCGCTCTGATTGGAGTCATCATGTTCCAGAATGCCACAAAATGGGCAAAACGGATTGTTGGACCAACCAAATTAAATTCATAATAGACGAAACAAAGGACAGACCTAAAAAGGACTGTCCTTTGTTGTAGATGGAAATATGCTATTCTGCGAACATCCGCATCACGCCGCTTGCCACCGCAAGATCAAAGTATCCTGCACCGACGCATTTATACAATGTGATCTCCTCGTCGGATTCTCTGAGGTATGGGCCATCAAAGTAATCGACGAGCGAACCTTGGATGTCATCCCATCCGATGACACCCTGCTCTACAGCGTGCATCAGTTCACCAGCCTCTTCTTTTATGGCTTCAATGTCATCGACATATACTTTATCAGCACGCTGAATTGTTTCATTATCCATTTCACGCATGGAAGGCTTGAATGATCCCACTCCGTTGATATGGACGCCTGGCTTCAGGTTGCCTCCGTCAAATACCGGTTCAGTCGACTGGGTCGCACAGTTGATGATATCGGCCTTTTCTATAACTTCTGAAACACGACCCGCCACTTCAAATTCCGCCTTGACGCCAGCCGACTTCAGCTGTTCTGCGAAACGATGCGCTTTTTCCTCTGTCCTGTTGAAGAGTACGATTCTTTTGATGTCGCGCACCTCAACCACACCGATGACCTGTTCGAACCCCATATTGCCGGTGCCGATGACACCGAGCACTTCAGCATCCTTACGCGCGAGCTTATCGGTTGCGATGGCGCTCATCGCACCTGTCCTCAGGCGCGTGAGATAGGATGCATCCATCGTCGCTTTATGTTGGCCATCCGATAAATCCGTCACAAGGACGTTCCCTTGCGTTGTCGGCAGGCTGGCATTGGTCGGGAAGATGGACACTGTCTTTATGATGGAAGTCTTCGATGCCCGGCTGATGCATGGCATGTAAAGCATTGAACTGTCTTCATCGACCGGCAGCACAGTCCGGACCGACTGGAGAATGCCGTCATCCCTTAAATCCTGCAGCACGTGTTTAACATCTTCGATCGCATGTTTCATCAAATATTCTTTCTGGATCTGTTCATCAGTAAGTGTAATCATAATAAGCTCCTTCTATACTTTTGCTTTTGCCGCCTGGTCCTGTGCGTATTCGAGATCCTGCGCCTGGACGCCTTTTATCGCCCATACTGCTGTTATTGATACGATTGCGGTAAATATGATATAGAGTGATACAGGTACACTCGAACCGTTGAATTCATTCATCAGGAACTGGGCGATCAATGGGGCAGATCCACCTGCCAACGCAGCTCCGATCTGGTAACCGATCGTAACGCCTGTATACCGTACTTCCCTACTGAATGCTTCAGAGAACATCGTGCCGAGCACTGCAGTGATCGGTGGCCAGATTACGGTCAGGCCAATCAATGTTGCGATGATGACAAGTATCGGTTCATGCGTATTGACGATCAGGAAATACGGGAACGCATAGACCAACATGGCAAACGAACCGATTAAAAACATCTTACGGCGCCCCACTTTATCAGACAAAGCTCCCATGATCGGGATCATGATCGTCGTCAGGAATGCGGCGATGACGATTGAAATCATCATGAATTCAAATGATACATCAAGCTGGCTGGTCCCATATCCAACGATGAACGTCGTGAATATATAGAAGGGCCCCGTTTCAACGAACTTTGCACATGAGGTGATCAGCACTTCTTTTGGATGACGCTTGAATGTTTCGATTAAAGGTACTTTCTGCACGGATTGGGTTTTCTTCGCTTCCTGGAAAGCAGGCGTCTCGTCCAGATCCTTACGAATCCACAAGCCGAATCCAACCAGCAGCAAGCTCAACACAAACGGCACACGCCAGCCCCACGTTTCAAAAGCTTCCGGCGATAACAGCCCTGTCAATATGAAGAAGCTCGTGTATGCCAGCACCAGACCAATTGTGATACCCATCTGGGCACACTGCCGAAAAAGCCACGCTGTTCCTTCGGCGCATACTCTGTAGCAAGCAGTAGTGCACCGCCCCACTCTCCGCCTATACCGAGACCTTGGATGAGTCTGAGGACCATCAGTAAGATCGGTGCCATAAGACCGATCTGTCCATATGTAGGCAATAGGCCAATCAGGGCCGTTGCGATTCCCATCATGCTTAACGTAATGATGAGTGTCTTCTTACGCCCCACCCTGTCTCCAATATGGCCGAATATGACACCACCGAACGGACGGATGAAGAATGACAGTGCCAGTCCAAAGTAGGCAAGCATCGTCGAGACGACCGGATCATCGGTTACAAAGAACTGGTTGTTGAAGACGATTGTCGCGACTGCCGCATACAGAAAGAAGTCGAACCATTCGATCGAGGATCCGACCAGACTCGCGACCAGCACCTTCCTCCTTAATTTTTTATCCATTTCCATACCTCTTTTCCACTAAATTTTACATCAGTTATTACCTTATCATAATATTCTTTAAATTCCCACATCTATTAAATACTCCGGATATTTTACTGTAAGGGGTAATGGTCTAGTATTACTTTTAACTATTTTTCGATAGTCCCATACCTTGTGCATTCTTTACTATGTCAAGAAACTGTTTGGTAAAACCACCTGAATAAATAAAAAAGCCGGTGGACAGAGACCTTACGGCTTCCGTTACCGACAACACTTGAATTATTAGGTTTTTTTCGATTCCGTCCCACGAAAATTGTTTAATTGAACATTATCTGTTGAGAATAATTTTACCGAGAGTATAAATGCTTGTACTGAAGATTCCGACACCTAGAAGGAATAAAAATACCAACCCACCAAAGAAGAATAATGTTTGCATAGTCAAAATCCCCCTTTTATTATTAATTATCTCTTACCATGCTTTAGAGTTTTGAAACAAATACTTGTGGCAAGTGTTTTTTATGTATAAAATATTAATAGAAGATACAATTTGGAATCCATAAGAACGTGTAGAATATTTAAATCTCAATCCTTTAAATCATCACTAGATGGAAATTTCTTATTCAAAAATTTTGTGAAATAAAACTGAATGATAATAACAATAAATAAAGTAATGATGAATTTCACAAAATCATCCATTATTTCAGGAACAAAGAATAATACACACGTATATATAATAGGTAACGCCAAATTTAACCAAGCTTTCTTATTTTCATTCGTCATAAAGTATATCCTTTCGCTTTCTTATGTTATAGAGTTGTTGATATATACCTTCGCAAAATTGGAACAAAGGCATTTTTCTATTTTGCTCAAATAATCCACGAGAAATAATTTCTCATCAACATTAAAAAAGGAGTATTCTATGCTTTTCATATTGAGACTCATCTTTGCAGGTATCACTGCTACATTTTCTTTGTGGGTACTAATCACCGATAACAATCAATTGATGCCGTGGGCCTTTATAGCTATGGCCATGCTATTCCTGACAATCGCAATTGATGACTACATAAAAGGATACAAGAAAACAAGCATCTTATTTCTTGCTGCCTTTGTATATATTATATTTACTTCTATTTATATCTTTTAGTAAGAGCGTAAAATATCTTGTGTAAATGAATAGATGGAAAAAGAACCCTTTATTTTAAAATCAAGCTGTCAATTCCAATCCCAAAAATATAAAACACCTCAAAATGGATGTTCCTCTTCATTCGATAGTTCAACAAAAAAGGATATATTATAGCTGCTAGAGGCATTACGACTAAAATGGCGAATAAGACAATATAAGAAGATCCAAAGAAAAGATTACCTAACAAAATTAAAAAAATCACTATAGGCATAATTAGGGTGCTTCTTTTTCTCATCTGTGCTGTGAGGTACTGTTTCTCCCCACAATATGGACAAATCATTCCACCGATTAATATAAACGACCGCTTAAAGGTCTGCTTCCAACTCCATTTACTACCACAATTTTGGCAAGTCGGCATCGTTGTCTCCTCCCTTCCGCTCATTTCTAACCGCTTCCTTTATTCACTTTAGCTAAAATCCTTTTGACATTCAATTCCTAGAATAATATAATTATACGAATTAACAAAATGGCGCTCAAGCCGCTTTACATCAATGAAATGAGGAAATTACATGCTGTCTCTGCTCGGCTCGGCCGTAAACGTACTGGCCATCATCACCGGAAGCTTCATCGGACTGTTCTGGCGCAACATCAACGAGAATATGAAAACCACCATCATCCAAGGGCTATCCATTACAGTCATCGTCCTGGGCATTGATATGGCCATGGAAAGCAAACGCCTCATCATTGTCGTAATCAGTATAGCGTTCGGCGCCATGCTTGGGGAGAAATGGCAGATTGAAGAAAAGATGAACCACTTCGGCGTCTGGCTGGAAACGAAGACCGGCGCGAAAGAAGGTGGTGTGGCGGCGGCGTTCGTCACAGCGACGCTCGTCTATGTCGTCGGTGCGGTCGGCATCGTCGGGGCATTGGACAGTGGCCTGCGTGGCGATCATACGCTGCTGTTCACAAAGTCGTTGATAGATGGAATCTTCTCCATCTTCCTCACCTCGACACTCGGCATCGGCATCATATTTTCTGCCCTACCGGTGTTTTTGTTCCAAGGATCCATCACCCTGTTTGCAGCCCAGATCGACCGCTTCATCCTGCCTGAAATGATGGCGCAGTTCATCGCCCAGATAACCGGGGTCGGCGGCATCATGATCATCGCCATCGGCATCAGGCTGCTCGGTATCGTCAACATCCGGGTGGCCAATATGCTGCCGGCCATCCCGATCATCATGCTGCTCGTCTTCATCCTATACTAATGTTAATACTAAAAGGCGCCATCTAAAATATTAGATGGCGCCTTTTGATTGTGTCATTCCTAACGCGATCCAGCAGTGGCCTGATCGTCCGCTTTCGCAATGCCGATGCCGGTCTTGGCATTGATCATTGCGAATACGACACATAAGTAGCAGGGAATTGCCCAGATCCAATAATCTGCGACACTCACGCCGAGAATCTCCCAGTAGTAGATGCCGGAGACGCCCCACGGTACGAATGGCAGCAGCATGGTTCCCGAGTCTTCCAGCGTCCGTGACAGATTTTTGGCATGAAGCCCCTGCTTGGCATACGCATCCTGCAGAAGCACACCCACCATGATAATGGAGATCGAAGCGACACCGGCTGTGAATACAATGATTGCACTGCCGAGTATCGTCACACCCACCAGCTGCCATGTGGAGTGGATGAGGCGTGAAAAACTCTCGAGGATCTTATCCAGGCAGCCTGCCGCCTCAACGATGCCGGCGAAAGCATACCCACAAAAGATCGTCACTACAATCGTCGTCATGGAAAATATTCCGCCGCGCGCAATCAGCGTCGTCGCGTTTTCGGACAAAGCTGCCGCATCGAAGCCTGATGCTTTTATCATGTCAGTACTGAAGCCGTTCGCCATCGCAGTAAACCCATCGACGAGTGCGAAGCCGTTGGAGAACATCCCGATGAAGACCGCTACCAGCGACGACAAAAGCATCATCGGCACAACAGGTTTTTGGGTGAAAGCCCCCCATAAAATGATGATGAACGGAATGAGCATGAACAGGTTCCAATTGTAGACCATATCCAACTCACCCAGTAATCCTTGCACATTGTCGGCAGACGGTGAACCATACTCCGTATTGACCCCTACGAAGAACCACACGGTGAGCCCGACGATTGATGCCGGTACCGTCGTCCAGAGCATATGCTTGATGTGATCAAAGAGGTTAACTTCGACGACAAGGGGCGCAAGATTGGTCGTATCCGACAGCGGGGATAGTTTATCGCCAAATACACCACCGGAGATGACCGCACCTGCGGCCATGGCCAAGGAGACATCCAATTCAGCCGCAATCCCCATCAGAGCGACACCTGCAGTCGCTGTGGATCCCCAGGCCGTACCGGTGGCGACGGATACTACCGCCACAATGACGAAGGCCGTGACAAGAAAATAGGTCGGATTGATCATCTGCAGACCGTAGTAGATCATCATCGGCACTGTGCCGGCGTAGATCCAAGTGCCAATGATGATGCCGACAGAAAACAAAATGAATATTGCCGGCATCGCCGTTTTGAGCCGGAGGATGATGCCCTCTTCCATCTCCCTCCACGACAATCCGACACGCAGCGCGATGAGTGCTGCATAGGCTGCTGCAACCAGCAGCAGCGGCTGGATCGGGATGCCGAAGTAGCCGAATCCGACTCCGACGACCAAACCTAAAATTATAAAACATGATATGGATTCAAAAAATGTTGGTGCACGCTTCATATATCCTGCTCCTTTATCTGTTGCGTTATTTTATACACTCCTGATCAGCTCTTCTGCTGATTGTCCTGAAAAGCCAAGGCTGTCCAAGGTAAGTCCACTTTCGTAAAAATCTTCATCAAGCAAGGTCGAGCCTAAAGTGATGATGGCATCAATGTTCGGGGTTGCAACACCAGCTGCTTTCGCCATCCCTGACCATAATACGAGGCCACTTGAAATGTCTTCGGTAAAATATCTGGCGTTTACGGAAACCGGCCCTTTTATATTGGAATAGACTGCGCTTGTATTGAACAGTTCTTTAAGTGTCCGCCCATCATCTTCAAAGTAACCCCGGTTGGCCCTACTCTCTCTCGCATCCTCCAAGTCGTATCCAAACGCCTTGCCGATTGCCATCCGTTCTCTCTCGACCGCCTTCAGCAGTTTGACTGTATGGTTGGTGATGCCTTCCTTGTACAACCAGAATTCGCCTTCCGAATAATCAATCCTGCCGCATTCAATAAAGCAGGGCCAGGATGCACTTCAGGGTTGCCGTTCTCCAATGCTGCATGCCAACTGCTTTCAGCGGGCACAAAGCAGTCATACAATTGTGAACAGACGTTCAGCACTTCGTCCGTCTTCGAGCTCGGGTATGCAGCAAGGAAGACTTTTTTGACGTACAGAGACACCTCGACCCGCGCCTCTTCCGGGAACGCACGCGTGCCATATGTAAGCGAATTGGTCTCCCCGATAGTGAAAGCCTTGTCGATGCCCAATTGCCGGGCCTTATTCACAAATCTCACAGCACCCATCGCGGCTGCACCGTTAATCAATACCACTTGTTTTTCCGTCATTACAGGCGCAAGCTGCTCCGCTATATTTTCAATCGCAAAGCCAGGCACGGTCAACATGATGACATCCGCTCCTGAAACGGCAGCTTCAATGTCCGAGGTGACGTTCGAGAACGGCACAAGACGCTCCCCCTTCTCGTCCTTCAAAGTGATGCCCCCATTCTTTTCGATTGCTGACAAATCATCCGTGAACCCCATCGCGCCGAACAACGAAACCTCGAATCCCCTATCAGTAAGATCTGCAGCTGCAGTAATGCCGCCGTTCCCGGCACCAATGATTGAAACCTTCATGATATCTCCATCCCTTTCTTCAAAATATCCATGATCTTCTCATTTTAGTGCCCTACACCATCGGGTTACCGAATAATACAATAAAAATAAATGCAATAGGCATTCCCAAAATGAACGTCAAAACTAATTTTAATATTTTCAAAAAACCCTCCCCCTTTGAACGTAATTGATATAAAGTTCAGTCACCACACATTTTAAGCTTAAATGTCCTTACACAAACAATCAATCGTTAACTGTATGTTGAAAGACCCACGACTGTGGTGATTTGACTCTATAGCGTAATTTGCACCGGCAGGGGCGCCCTCATCTTACGGAATATAAGTATATTCACTGCCTCATACAAAAACCGCGGCCCTAGAGCAGTGCCCCAGGGCCGTGGTTTCTCTTATTATATTCTGTCGTTTCTTCCTTTGTTGTCATCGTAGTCAAAATCAGACTGTCTTCCATCTGCTCTATCTCTGTCCAGGTCTTTATCAAAGCCGCGATCCTTATCCAGTCCGCGGTCTCCTGCGTCTTCCTGGATGTCGACATCTTCATGGCGTACATCTTCGGACACATGTTCAGTATCTTTGACTTTATCTTTCTTGATGACGACTTCTTCAGATACAACGCTCTCTTTATCGACATTGACACGTTCTTCATTGACCGGCACACGGACCGATTCATCGCTGTCTGTGAAATCGCCGCCAGCTGGACGCTCATCATCCACTTTACGTCTTTCAACCGTCACTTCTTCGCGCTCAACAGGCACTTCGAATTCCTGACGTTCAGTTTCAACATGTTTATCTACGTTGACTTCACCTGTTTGTACATTATCTTTTTCAACATTGAGACGTTCTTCACGCAATTCCATCGTGGCTTCATCGTCATGATTCCGGTCTTTGCGGTCTGCATCGAATCCGGCACCAGGCTTGTCGCCCAGGTTATCGTCTTCGCGGTCGACACCAGGTGTGTGACCTGCTCCCGCAGCGCCTACAGTGCCGCTGCCGTAAGCTGCATCATTTCTATTCATATCACTTTGAGCTGTATCGTTTCTACTGCCTTCATCTGATACATGGAGCAGAATTTTATCTGCATCCAATGCATCCCGGTATTCACGTTCTTCTTCCGAGGACAGGTTCATGCTATTGAGTGTCTGATCTTCAGGGTCATCTCCAGTGAAGAATGACATCACTTTGTCCCAAGTACTGCCTGTAGAATGTTTGATATTAACGCCGGAATAGGCACTAAATGCACCTCCAGCTTGCAGGTCGCGGTTGGAGACGAGTGTAATGTCGTCCTCTGCGACGCCTTCTGCTTTAAGTTCATCAAGTCTCTGTTTTACATCTTGTTCTGTAGGGAGTGCTTCAATCTTACGCATTTTCCATTCCTCCTCGTTACAATTTGTGAGTACTGCGATATGGATATTTCCATATATGCTGGACTCATTCAAAATATACCCATGCATCTATCATTGAAACGTTTTTTCATATGCAATAAAAATAAATGGAACCATGGGAAGTCACCGGCCTACTTCTTCCTGCCTGACTTGTAATCCTTATTGAAAAAATCATATTTAAGTACACTCTCGAATAGCACTCTTATCAGAATGGGTGGAAGGATTATGATCGTCACTATAAAGGCCACGGGAAATGCATCCGGCGAGGAGGCAAGTATTATTCGAATCACTGAATAGGATGTAATCACCCAAGTCAGCCCGAGTACGATTGCTGTTATGTTCCATTCACGCATACCAGACCCTCCATATTCGTAGTCATTCAAGTGTATCATATTACACCCCTCACCATCCTGGCCTCTTACATGGGACGCTGATATCTGATAGAATGGCTTATTATATGCTTAAATCATTTAATAAATAGGGGGGTCACTTTTATGACGGATACAGGATTGGTGCTTGAAGGTGGCGGTATGCGTGGATTATATACGGCTGGAGTGTTGGAATATTTCATGAGTCGAGGGCTCTACTTTCCTTATGTCATAGGGGTTTCTGCAGGGGCTTGTATGGGCGCCTCCTATCTGGCGCGCCAGAAGGACCGCAACCGCAAAGTGAATTTGGACTATATGGACGACAAACGCTACATGTCCTTATCGAACTACATTAAAAAGCGTGAGCTGTTCGGCATGGATTTCATATTCGATGAAATACCCAATACACTTGTCCCATTCGATGTGGATACATTGCTGGAGGAGTCGGAGGAGTTCGTCATCGTCGCCACCGATTGTGAGACGGGGAACCTGCCTACTTCAAGAAAAGGGATTACGACGCCACATCCATCGCGACACTTCTTAGGGCTTCCAGTTCTCTGCCCTTCGTCGCTTCGAGTGTAGAGTTTGAAGAGCGGGAACTGCTGGACGGCGGCATCTCCGATTCGATTCCGATCAAAAAGTCGGAAAATGATGGTTTCCATAAAAATGTCGTCATCTTGACCAAGCCACGAGGGTACTATAAAAAGCCCGGCCGGATATCGAAGCTCATTAAATACAAAAACCATCCGGCAATCAACGACAGGCTTGCCACCCGCTACCGCTTCTATAATGAATCACTCCACTATGTACACAGACAGGAGAAGAATGGTGCAGCTTTCATCCTCAGCCCTTCAGTGGATTTGAAGGTCGGACGTGCAGAACGGAAGAAAGAACGGCTTGAAGCCCTTTATCAACTAGGCTGGGAAGATGCCAAAACCCATTACGATGCACTCCGCTCTTTTCTCAGGCCCACTTCATCCACCCAGACTCAGGGTGCTCAAGGTAAAACGACATAGTACGACCTCTTAAAAGGCGCATACGATGTATGCGCCTTTTAGACTCTTCTACGCTCATTTCCAATAATCATTGGCAGCAGCAATCGTCTGGTAATGGATCGCAATCACCTGGGACGCCATTGTGAGACTGTCTGCATTTTCTGCGTAGTGCCGCCGCAGTTTTTTGCGCACTGCCGCATCGGGCTACGTCAGCCCTACGCCCTTACGTGCCAACTTCACTGCCAGATCGAATCCCTGCTGCGGTGTGTCTGTCTTTAAGGTTGTCAGCCATTCTTTCATAAACGGATCCCTCCCGATATATTGTATGCCTCACCTACATTATATCGAAACCGAGACCTGATTGTAACTTTTTACCATCCCATTCTATGCATAATCATTGTTGTAGTTGTCGACACATCAAAAAATATTCTCTATATTTCCATTTTACAGACAATTATGAGATAATAGAGGTAACAAATATTGGATGAGAAGTACCGTCATTTTCTCAAATGGAAAGGAAGGATATTTCATGGGGAAAGTTACAAAGTTGATTGGTGCAGCGGGGATTCTGGCAGGAGCTGCCTATCTATCGAAGGAAGAAAACCAGAAAACGGTCAAACGCGGTGTAGACAAGGTCATCAAGAAGGCCAGTACCTGGACGGATGACCCTTATATGATCCAGTTGGGCAAGCCAGAACGAAGAACATGATGCCAACATGGTCGACGAGGGCGCGATGACAAGCGTGCTGTACTATAATGAACTGCGTGAAGAAGCGTCTAAGAAGCAGCAATAAAGTAAAGCGGGGAATCCGATGTTTGGGATCCCCGCTTTATTTTTTGACTGCACAATTGGCTCTCTCTAAAATCATTTAGACTGATTCTCTATCCTGCCCATATAAGCAAACAGCTTCTGCAACTCCTCATTTTTCGTTTTGTCCCTCAGTTGATCGAGCAGTTCGGCGTTTACATGGGCATCCGTGTAGTTGCCCAACGCATTCTGGATCTTCTTCATCCTTTTAATGGTCTTCTTATGCTTCTTCCCTGTCAAAGGCCTCAAATAACGGGCAGAGTATCTCAACTTCTTCGCCCGCTTCCTGACGTCATGCACTGCATTGTAATCGGTCATATCCAATTCTTCATATTCTTTGACGAGCGCAGCCCTTTTCGTTTTGAGCCTGTCAGTGATGTAATCCTCAAGACTTGTATCCATTTCGATGGATAACATATCGATTGCCTGCTCGACGGATTCGAGCATTCTATTAAATGCTTCGACGTGCGTTTTGTTGAACGTCCGCTTCATCTCCCTATTGCGTTCTTCCCGCAGATGTTTGAACATATCGTAATAATGGTCGCTCAAGTCCGGCTGCCTCAATGCGATTGTACTGCATACTTCCGTCAGTACATCGAGTTCCCTAAGCCGCCCATAAGTCTTTCCGAATGCCTTCAATTCGCGGTTGATAAGATCATATTCCTTCTTACCGAACGCATGCTTGAGGAAATGGACAATGCTCCTTAGTTTCTGGCGTTCACACGCAATTCATGCACCAATGCCGGATTATATGGATTATTTTCGTAGTCCCTATACGCCTGCTTCAGTTTCTTCAGCCGCTTATATAATATCTCCTGAAGTGCTTCCATTCTGTTCCTCCCCTTTCTCTCATGCTTTTCACCCTACTATACCCTTTATCGACATAATTACTGCATATCGAGAAGTCTCCCTGCCAACTGAACAGATGAATTGATAAATATAAATTCGACTTGTATAGTATGTTTTGTTGCAATAAAGAGTAGAATCTGAGGAACCCTATATGATGACCAAAGCATATGAACCATTGTTCGAAACGGTGCAACTGCCAAACGGTACTGCACTCAGAAATAGATTTGTCCTCGCACCCCTGACGCATATTTCTTCAAATGAGGATGGGACAGTATCCGAGGCTGAAATTGAATATCTCCGTAAACGCTCCAAAGATGTCGGTCTGGCGCTTACAGCCGCAGCAAACGTCTCAGGCCTCGGCAAGGCATTCCCAGGTCAACCGTCGATTGCCCGCGACTCTGATGTAGAAGGGATGTCCCGCCTTGTTGAAGCAATGAAGGCCGGTGGCGCCAAGGCAATTCTGCAGATCCACCATGGTGGTGCGCAGGCCTTACCCGCATTGACGCCAGAAGGCGACTCGGCTGCACCAAGCGCCATCACCATGCAAAGCTTCAATGAGAAAGAACCGCACGATGCGCGGGAGATCACGCCGGATGAAATAGAGTCGACGATAAAAGCATTTGGCGAAGCGACGCGTCGTGCTGTAGAGGCTGGCTTCGATGGTGTCGAAATCCATGGTGCAAACCACTACATCATCCATCAGTTCGTGTCCCCCATTTCAATAGGCGGACAGACCAATGGGGCCAGGACCGCTACCGCTTCCCGCTCGCAGTGGTGGATGAAGTGGTCCAGTCAGCCAAAAACCATGGAGATGAAGATTTCATCGTCGGCTACAGGTTTTCACCTGAAGAACCGGCTGACCCGGGTATCGATATGGAAATCACCAAAGAACTGATCCAGAAGCTCGTCACCCGCCCTCTCGATTATCTCCACGTCTCATTATTCGACGTCCATTCCACAGTGCGTACGGGTAAATATGAAGGGATGAAGCGCGTTGACCTGCTCCATGAATGGATAGACGGCCGTATGCCATTGATCGGCATCGGATCCATATTCGAAGCGGATCAGGCAGCAGACGCAATCAAGACCGGACGCGTCGATCTGCTTGGGCTCGGCCGTGTTCTCCTGCTTGACCATGAATTCGTCCATAAGATCGAACACGGCAAAGAAGATCAGATTACAAATGTGTTCGATCCGGACAGAACAGACAAGCACGACTTGCCGGAACCCCTTTGGCAGCAGCTCAAAAAAGGATTCTATCCGGTGCCCCGTAAAGACCAGTAAGCATTATAACGATGGTTGTCACCGCCCTTCCCAGGGTAGATGCATTGTAGTACTATCTATAAGGAGGCGTCATGATGACTGATGTTAAAGCCGAAATCGAAAAACTGCATGACTGGACGCTCGAAGACGAAAAGATCAAACGCACCTTCAAATTCGACCGCTATTTGGATGCCATCTCATTTGTCGAGAAGGTTGGCATCTATGCAGAAAGTGTCCAGCACCATCCTAAAATTGTGATCAACCATACCGCAGTTACCGTGTCATGGACGACTTTTCCAGAAAACAGCTTACTGAAAAAGACATCCAAGGCGGTAAAGCGTGTGAGAACATCTACCGGCTGTATGAAAATGAGATGAAATAAGTCAAAAAATAATTGGATAGAATGGAACTAGATCCCTCCAGGTTCACAGATGAAACAACGCATCTTTAAACCTGGAGGGAGTTTTTTTGTGATAGGCAGAGATTCGGTGTACCAAAGAAAAACCATAACCTGAAATTATCGCATAGAAATAGACCCTGGAGGATTCCAGGATCTATTTCATCTGCTTTCATGTTTGTCTCCTGTAAGTACATAGAAGACATGTTCCGCCATATTCTTTATGTGATCTCCGATTCGTTCCAGATATTTTGCACACAATTGGCTTTGGCCTGTCAGGAAAGCATCAGTCTCCTCAAAGATGTCTGATGTGGTGATCTGGACGAAGAGTGCGTCGATATCTTCATCCCGCATGATGATTTCAGTGCAGAGTTCAACATTTTCTGTGTCATAGGCTGTTTTTACATCTGCTAGCATGAGCAGTGCGAGATTTTCCATCGTGGACAAACGCAGCAGCAGCCTTTCATTCGTAATGCGTACCCGCTTCCTCACCTCTCCAAGGTTGCTGATGTTGTCGCTGATCCGTTCGAGATCATCGGCCACTTTGATGCTAGAGATGATGAGCCTGAGGTCGGTGGCCACAGGCTGTTGGGTAGTTATCAGGTTTATGGCCTGTGTGTTGATCTCCTCTTCCAACCTGTTGATCCTGAAATCATCGGCCACGAGTTTTCTTCCATACTCCGTATTTGAGCTCGAAAGGACTCCCGCACTCCCCCTCAGCCGATCGTAGCACTCGTGACCGAGTGCGTTTACATTGTCATAGAGCCTTTCCATCTCATCGGAAAACTTTTCACGGTAGGCCATCATCCAAACCTTCCGGAAACATAGTCTTCGGTACGCTGATCTCTCGGTTTCTCGAAGATGACGTTCGTCCGGGCATACTCGATGACACGACCCTGATAGAAGAACGCCGTGCGGTCTGATATTCTGGCTGCCTGCTGCATATTGTGTGTCACGATGATGATGCTGTAGTCCTTCTTCAGCTTCTGCATCAGATCTTCGATTTTGGTTGTGGAAATCGGGTCGAGTGCACTTGTCGGTTCATCCATCAGAATGACATCCGGTTCAATCGCCAACGCGCGGGCGATGCAGATCCTCTGCTGCTGGCCGCCGGAAAGTCCATAGGCGTTATCGCTCAGCCTGTCCTTCACTTCATCCCATATGGCCGCGCCCTTAAGGCTTTTTTCCACCACCTGATCCAGCACCTTTCTGTTGCGGATGCCATGAACACGTGCACCGTATGCGACATTGTCGTAGATGGATTTCGGGAATGGGTTCGGCTTCTGGAATACCATGCCCACCTTTGTGCGCAGCTCCTCCACAGCCAATGATTTATCAAAGATGCTCTGATCCCTGTAGAGTATGTCCCCTTCCGTCCGCACGATGGGCACGAGTTCCACCATACGGTTCAGGGCTTTTATGAAAGTGGATTTGCCGCACCCGGAAGGACCGATGATTGCGGAGATTTCATTCCTGTTGAAGTCAAGGTCGATATTCTGCAGAGCATGGTTATCCCCATACCACAGGTTGAAGTCCTTTGACTGGAAGACCGGCTGGGATTGCCCTACCGGCTCGATGACCCGAGGCCGACCTCGGGTCATCGGGTCATCTATTATTTTAATATCTTTTCCTCTTTTACTTTTGTCAAAGTCATATTAAAGCCTCCAGATTAAAAACGTTTAGAGTATTTATTCCTTATATAAATTGCTACGGAGTTCATCAGGAACAGGATGAACAGAAGCACGAGTATCGCTGCCGCTGTAATGGACTGGAATTCTGGATTGGGCATTTTGACCCACGAGAATATCTGCATCGGCAGCGCTGAGAATGTATCGAATACACTTGTCGGTGTAAACAGCAGAATCGTCGGTATGCCGATGACGACGAGGGGAGCCGTCTCCCCGATTGCGCGGGAAAGTGACAAAATGATTCCTGTGATGATCCCCGGTAATGAGGCGGGAAGTATGATTCGGGTAATCGTCTGCCATTTTGTCGCCCCCATGCCAATGGATGCTTCACGTATGGAAGATGGAACCGACCGGATGGCCTCTTGGGAAGCCACAACGATGACGGGCAGGATCATAAGCGACATCGTCAGTGCGGCCGCAAGGACGGAATTCCCGAGTCCGGCCATTCTGACGAACAGCGTAAGGCCGAGTAGACCGAACACAACCGATGGTACCCCAGCGAGATTCGAGATGTTTATCTTTATGAAGCCGGTAAGCTTATTTTTGGGTGCATATTCTTCCAGATAAAGGGCTGTACCTACAGAAAGGATGATTGCGATGGGCGCTGTAGTGCCCATCAGCCATAATGTACCGATAAGTGCGCCTCTGATGCCTGCATTCTCAGGACGGCTCGAGCTGAAGTTCGTGAAAAAGTCAGCCGTCAAGTAGCTCCACCCGTCGATGATCGTATCGATCAACAAGGTTGCCAAAACGACCAGTCCCACCAGGGTGCACAGGAGGAAGATGTACTTCAGCACCTTGTTGAGCATCAGCCTTCCTTTCAATCTCTTTCCTATAGACTTTTTATCGATCAATTCCATCTTAATATTCCTCCCTGAATTTCCGTGAGAACCATTGTGCCATCACATTCATCAGCAGTGTGAAGACAAAAAGCGTCATGCCGACGGCGTAGAGGCTGAAGTAGACGTCACTGCCGTAAGTGGCGTCGCCCGAGGCTACTTGAACGATGAAGCCCGTCATCGTCTGTAGGGACTCCATGATGTTCAGGCTTGCATTGGGAGTACTCCCTGCTGCAATCGAAACGATCATCGTCTCGCCGATTGCCCGGGAAACCGCAAGGACAATCGAGGCCATGATGCCCGAAACGGCAGCAGGCAGGACAACCTTGAACACCGTCTCGAGTCTTGTAGAGCCGAGACCGAGTGCCCCTTCCCGAATGGTATTCGGAACGGAGCTCATCGCATCCTCACTCAGGCTTGCAATCATCGGTATGATCATCACTCCGACGACGAGACCTGGACTGATTGCGTTGAAAAGGTTGACTTCAGGCCATACGCCCCTGATCAGAGGAGTGACGAAAGTCAAGGCGAAAAACCCATAAACGACAGTCGGTATGCCGGCAAGGATTTCGAGTATCGGCTTGATTACCCGGCGCACCCGATCGCTTGCATATTCACTTAAATATATGGCAGCCCCAAGGCCAATCGGTACTGCAAAAGCGACTGCAATCACAGTGATTTTCATAGTTCCCATGATCAGGGCAAAAATACCCCACTCAGGGTCAGAGCTGAACGCAGACCATTCGGTCGAAGTCAGGAATTCCACCGGGGAGACCCGGGTGAAGAACATTACCGTCTCTGACAGTAATGTTATAAGGATACCTATGGTCGTCAATACGGATACCGACGTGATGAGAAGTAAGATGATCGGCACTGCCTTCTCCATAAAGACTGTACTCCGTCTGCCCTTTTTATTGTCTATCATTTCACGAATATTATAATCACTCATAATGAACCTCGTTTCAAAATGCTTTAAACTGGACGGGGACTTCCCGTCCAGTTGCTTTTATTGTGCCAAATACCTACTTGAATGCTTCGAGCTTGTCCTTCTGTTCCTTCATTTCATCTTCAGTCAGTGCAACATATCCTGCCTCTTCCGCTGCAGATGAAGCATTGTTCAGAGTGTATTCCATGAACTGCATGAACGATTCGTTATTTTCAAAGGATTCATCCTTGGCGTATACAAACAGTGGACGTGACAACGGATATTCATAGCTCATGACAGTCTCTTCTTTGACTTCAACAGGCTCTTCACTTTCCGTACCTTGAATCGGAACACCTTTCAGATTTTCCTGGTTCACCATGTAGTAGTTATATCCGAAGAATCCAATCGCATCTTCGCTGCTTGCCACAGATTGGGAGATGACATTCGTGTCCTGGTTCAATTCAGCTGTAATGTCTCCATCATCCATGACCGCTTCCTTGAAGAAGTCATGAGTGCCATGTGACTGGTCCGGTGCATAAGCTGTTATTTCTTCATCAGGGAATTCATCACGGACATCGCTCCAAGTTTCAGCTTCGCCATTGTAGATCGTCTGCAGCTCTTCGAAAGTCAGGTAGTCGACGAAATCATTCTCCGTATTGACTGCAACCGTCAGGCCGTCATTCGCAACTTTAAATTCTGTAAAGTCGATGCCTGCCTTTTCCAGCTCAGAAACTTCCTCTTCCTTGATTTCACGGGATGCGTTCTGAAAGTCCGTCTCACCGGCTACAAACTTCTCAAAACCGCCACCTGTACCGGAGACACCGATGGAAACCTGGACTTCTGGGTACTCAGCGTTGAAATCTTCGTTTATCAGTTCAAAAATCGGGGCTACTGTTGAAGATCCGTCGCCGGAGATGCTGCCTGATGCAGAAGCTTCTGCATCTGTACTGGCTTCGGAACCATCTCCGCTTCCGTCCCCTGTGCTTCCTTCAGATGGATCACTTGCATTGCCCCCTCCGCACGCTGCCAGAATGAATACTAGGCTCATAAGCAATGCAGCCATAAAGATACTCTTTTTCATTACCCGAACTCCTCCAATAAAATAAGTGTTGTGTTTCCTACAAGCCCTACTCTATCGGATGAATGTAAATTTGAAATGAATAGTTTGTAAAGATTGTGTAAATATGAAAAAAACACCAAAGCCGAACCCCAGGTCACCATTTAAGTATTTTGAATCACATTCAGCTTAGAACCTATTAAGTATTTTCTATGCATATAAAAACACCCCTAACGTTGAACTTTGGAATTCAACTTTAGGGGTGCATCTCAGAAGAAAGCAGAGGCTTTTTATTTTTACGTGCTTTGGCCGGAATCCGCACACAGGCTGTTAGCTGTCTTCCTGCTTTTTCGGCAGCGTCACGATGAAGGTCGTGCCTTCGCCTTCACGGCTTTCGACCTCTATTTCACCGTGGTGAGATTCTATCAGGTGTTTGACTATGGCAAGGCCGAGGCCTGTGCCGCCGGAGTGGCGGGAACGTGCCCGGTCAACACGATAGAAGCGCTCGAATATGCGTGGGAGGCTCTCTTCAGGGATGCCGATGCCATCATCCTCTATAATCAGGCGGACGTTATTCGTATCCTCCTTCAGTGATAACTTGACAGCCCCACCTTCGGCAGTGTAGTTAATGCCATTTCCCACCAGATTGAGTATGATTTGTCTGAGACGGTCTTCATCCCCCTCCAGATATACATCCCTTGATGGATCTGGAAGGGCCAGCCGTGTCTTCTTCTCTTCGATGGCCCCCTGCAGTGTAACGGAAACCTCATGGGCGAGTGCCGTCAGGTTTAGAGGCTCGAGGTTCAGAGGCATCTCCTGCTTCTCTATTTTGGAGAGGTTCAGAAGGTCCCTGATCAGGCGATCGAGCCGCTGGCTTTCATCGTGTATGATCTTGAGGAACTGCTGAGTGGTTTCTTCATCGGTCACTTCCCCGCTCATCAGCGTCTCGGAGAACCCCCTGACCGAAGTGACTGGTGTCTTCAATTCATGCGAGACATTGGCCACAAAGTCACTGCGCATCTTTTCAAGTCTCCTTATCTCCGTAATGTCATGGAGGACGATGATGACGCCACACTGCTGCCATCCTTGGCCATAGTAGGGGGCAAGGTGGGCATCCATGATGCGTTCGTGCGGATAATAGGAGTGGACTTCTTCGTGGACCTTCTCATTGGTTTCAAAGACGGCATGTATATGCGGACTGAGGGCGAATCGTTCACCGACTTTCTCATAGGGCTGGCCGATCAGGTTATCCTTATGCTGGGAAAGGAACTTTTCCATCGATGCATTCATCAATGCGACCTTCCCGTCCTGGTTGACGAGCATGACGCCACTCACCATATTAGAGATGATGCTCGTAAGCTGCTGTTCATTCTCCTCTATCTCCTTCATCTGGCTCTGCAGGCTTGCAGCAAGCGCATTGATGGACCGGGAAAGGTCGCCGATTTCACCTTTTGCCTCCGTGTTCACCCGGCTGCTGTAGTCCTTCCTTCTCAGGCGGGAAGTGACATTCATGATGTTGTCGATCGGTCGTGTAATGCTCCTTGCAAGCATGGTGGTCGCAATGGCGGCTATCAGGAACATCAGGCCGAGGGCAATAGACAGGCTGAACCTTAGCTGGTCCATAGCATCATCAATGATGCCGAGGGACAGGGAGCTCCTGACTGCTCCTACAGTCTCCCCTTCGGAAACGAGTGGCAGGGCGACATACATCATATTGAAGTCCTGCGTTGTACTGTAGCGGATTGATTCTCCGAATGTCTCATTCTGCTGAAGTACATCCTGTATTTCAGGACGGTCGAAATGATTGTTCATTTTTTCAGGGTCGTTTTCGGAATCGGCAAGCACGACACCTTCCGTATCCACAACTGTAAAGCGCATCTGAATCGGCTGCTCAAAGTTTTTGATGAGTTCCTGCAGCTGTTCACGCTCATCATAGCTTTCCGAGGCGCTGATGAGCTGTGTGACCATCTGTGCATTTTCGATAAGATGATCGCGGGTCATATCTGTATAGGCATTCTTCAGCAGTGCTGCAAGGATGAACCACAGGATGAGTATCAGGATGAGTATCAGGATGAAGAAGGCGGATGCGATCCTGAACCATAGACGCTTCATTCTGAAGGAACCTCGAGCTTGTAGCCGAACCCCCGGATGGTCCGGATGTAGGCAGGACGTTTCGGGTCGGCCTCGATCTTTTCGCGCAGATGACTTATATGGACATCAACGATCCGCGTATCGCCATCATAATGGAAGTCCCACACCCCATTCAGCAGCTGGTCGCGGCTCAGGACTTTGTTCTTATGATTTGAAAGATAGAGGAGCAGTTCGTACTCCTTTGGGGTGAGTACAAGCTGTTCACCGTGGGCATAGACATCATAGCTGTCGGTATGGATTTCTAGTGCGCCGAGCTTGATAACTGCCGTTGCATCGTCAGGGGTCTTCTGTACCTGTGTCCTGCGGAGGATTGCCTTGACGCGCGCCACCACCTCCCTTGGACTGAAAGGCTTCGTCATATAGTCATCGGCGCCGAGCTCCAGGCCTAGAATCTTATCGAATTCCTCATCCTTTGCTGTGAGCATCAGGATAGGTGTTTCGACCTTTTCTTGCCTGAGTGTCTTGCAGACATCCATTCCATCCATTCCTGGCAGCATCAGATCCAGTACGATCAGGTCGGGCTTTTCAGTCAAAGAAAGATCCAACCCCTGCCGACCATCCTCCGCTGTAATCACTATGTATCCAGCCTTTTCCAAATTGAATTTTATCAATGTAACAATGGATGGCTCATCATCCACTACAAGGATCTTATGCACAGTAATTGCTCCTTCCGTATATATCAGGTTTTTTTAATGTTTTCATTTGTCGGAAAACCATTTTGAGTATATCATGTGGGACCTTTCTATCTGTCTAGCTTAACTTTACAACCGACGAAGTGTTTACTGTCACTCAAAATCTAAAAGACAATTGATATGTTCGAAATTTGCGCATACTGGGATTTGATGGTGTTTTTTAGCTTTTCATGATAAGATTCTTCCTTTTTTAAAGAACTTGATCTATCTGTTTTTCTGTCGCCACACTTCATAAGTGCGGGCATATCTGTTCTTGCCATCCACTGGCCGCTTCAAACACTTTACTCATTTGACCTTCAAAAAGAGCAGAACTCCACTCGTTATCCGGATTTTGCGTAGGGTCAACATACTACCGTGAAGGTTTCCCAGCTACTCATTAGGTCTTACTTTTCTTTTATCTACAACGGCAGCTCCAATTATGTCACCCAATACATTGGAGGCAGTCCCTCCCATTCCTATTATTGCATCCACACCAGCTATTAAGGCCACAATTTCTAACGGTAAACCGAATAGACTAAGAACAGCTGAAAGAGTTATGAGACCGCCAGCAGGGATGCCAGCAGTACCGATGGACAAGATTGTTCCTATGGCTACAATTATAAATAGATTTTCTAAAGATAGATCCATTCCGATTACGTTGGTTGCAAATACAATGGACACTCCCATTCTGAGGGCACCGCCATCAGAATTAAATATGGTACCCAGAGGAATTGAAAAATTCACAACCTCATGTGAAATATCAGCTCTTTTGGCAGACTTGATTGCAATAGGCAAAGAAGCGATGCTGCTTGAGGTGAAAAAAGCAGTTAAATAGGCTTCTTTAGTATCTTTTAAAAATCTCAAAACAGATTTATCCGCTAATTTTAAAAAGCTGAAATAGACGAGGAACCATAAAATAAAAATCCCTATATAGAAAGTGAGTGTAAATAACAATAAAGACTTAAAGGAGTTCAATCCTTGAGAACCGAATGTCGAGGCGCTGATACCAAATACACCAATTGGTGCATAGAGCAATATACCATTTAATATAACATTAAAAACTTTGTTCAAAGTTTCAAAGAGTGAATAGAGGGACTGTGTTTTTTGTTGTGTATCGTCATCAGATGAAGATAACAGAATCGACATCGAAATGCCTAAAATTATAGCTATGAATAATATTGACAATAACTCACCGGAAGAAAATGTTCCAATTAAATTATCAGGTATTATTTTATACAGTATGTCTGAAAAATCGGGGATATCGGGTTGATCAATTGATGTTTTTGGTAAGGTCAAATTTTCACCAGGATTTATAATCAGGGCAACTATTACACCAATCAATACAGATAAACCTGTTGTGACACTGTAATATAAAAATAATTTCCCGCCCATCCTTCCTAGACTCGCTAAATTAATTCGACTTAAGGATAATACTATAGTCAAAAAGATGATGGGTATAGCGATCAATTTTAATAATCTAATGAGTATCTGGCCTAATGGTTCCAGAAATTTAGCGTTTTCACCTAATATTAAAGCAACAATTATGCCTGCTATAAAAGCAATCGTCATTTTTAAAACAATTGAGCTGTCTTTATACTTTCTCCACATATATTTGATCCTCTCTTTTCAATGACCAAGTGTTGCTTCGTTCTTCTGGACCCGACAGCAACCTTAAATATAATACGAGTGCTATTTGAGTTCGATGTAATTTATGTAGTACAGTTGATGAATTTGTTATAAACAATTATATAGATGTTCAAGTAAATATTCATAAAAAATGGTTTAAAGGTTAAAAAATAATCTTTTGAACAGGCATTCAAGGTCACAAAAATCCCCTCCTGATTTACAAATGTTTCGTTGCATCCGTAAACCTGGAGGGCGTCAATTCAATTCTATGCACCAGTTTTTTGATTTGGGTTATTCCTTCCGCTGCCACACTTCATAAGTGTGGGCGTACTTATTTTTATCATCTACAGGCCCCACTTCAGATTGAATGCGCTCGAACTTGTCGTAATCGAAGTCTCGCGGGAAATACGTATCCCCTTTGAAATGTTCATTGATAAGGGTGCGATAAAGGATCTCCACATCGTCTTCAAACATCTTAAACAGCGTGGCACCACCGATGATGTACAGATCCTCCCCATACTCTTTCCCAAGGGCTAGCGCTTCTTCCTTGGAATGGACCACCATCGCTCCGGGGGCCTCGTAATCTTGGTTGGTAGTCAATACAATATTACGACGTCCTAGAAGCGGTCTTTTTGGGATGGTCTCATAAGTCCTGCGTCCCATTACGATATCACCTTGCAGCGTCACCTTCTTGAAAAAAGCCATATCAGCCGGCAGGTGCCACGGCAGTTCACCGTCTTTGCCGATGACTTTATCTTCATCCTCGGCCCACACATACGCAATCATCTCGTCCCCTCCTTTCTGTCACTTACGTTCGTCAGGACATCCACCTCAGCAAGATTGTGATGCCTCATAGAGCCACCCCCATTACCCAGTCCGCTGTCCACGCAGCTTCGATACCGCCACAAATACAGCTATTGCAATCAGCAACAGGGACGTAACGACCAGGGTGATATCGAGGCTCGCATACGCTCCTTCATTTTTAGTGTATATGGCAAAGAATGGCCAGAGCGCTATAAGCGGGTACAGCCAATCTTTGAAGCGGAGTCCGATGGCTGCAATGATCAATGTGGCTGCCATAAGGATGATGATCGTCCATGGCAGTTCACCCATGCCGAACAGCGTTCCAATACCGCTGCTGACGATAAGTGTGAAGACGTTGACCACCGTCGCAATCGTAACCCAGCTGTAATAGACTGAAATCGGCAGGCGATCAAACCAGCGGTATCCTTTTTCAGTCAGCAGCACATGCATCCTCGCCAATGTAAACAGCACTGCGCCAATGACAAGTACTGAAGCAATCAGCAATTGTTGGGTGAATACGACAATCCACAGGCCATTCAGCAAAAAGTTGGCAATGGGCCAGAACCTAAGTTTTTGGACGACTGAATCTTCCCATGTTTTCTCGAAAAACAGGCGGATGAGCCATATCAGCAGCAAAATGTAGATGATGCCCCATATCGAAAAGGCGTATCCTGCCGGCTGGATGATCGTCTGATTGTCATTTGCGACAGAGCTTACGTTAGCCGCACTTAAGTAATTGAAATACAGCATGACGGCAAATGCTGCGATATATCCTATGGTCCATTTCCTATGTTCAGACATTTTATCGACTCTCTCCTCCATAATATTTTACCTATACCCCAAATACTATTTAGCCACTCCCTAGAGGGGGATACGTTTTTTTTAATATATGAAGTGGATGATGACGAGAACAAACATGGAGATGCCGAGGCCGATATGAAGTTTCCTGATTTTAAGCCTCGGATCGACCAGCAGCCGGTACCATCCTGAGAGAACCAGGCAAAGCAGATTGAACGCTGCGATGGTCCCTGTCAATATCTTCATATTGGATGGGTCGAATGTATAGAGGTCGATGACCAGGAAACCATGCAGCAGGATGATGATCAGCGCTCCTGTCCCGACATAGCGGTGATAGGGCCTGATGCGTTTCGAAAATTGGGCCAAGACGGATTTTCTTCCGCCTGTCCCCGATATTGCGTATGGTCGAGAAAACAGCATTGCGTGTCCAGTTGAATATGAACAGTAAAAAACCCGTAAAACCAAGCAATATATGTAGATATGGCGTGTTGGCCGAGAACCCGGATGCAACATTCCACACAGCCCAGATCACTAATATGAAATTCAATAGGAACCAGATGCTCATACAGATGCGCCCCACTTTTTTTACTTATAGAAGACACTCATCAAGTTTTGGATGTAGTCTTCCTGCTGCCCCATCATACTGTTTTTAGCTGTCTGTCGGCAAGTCTCGAAATGAATTTCAACGTTTCCATTTCATCAAGCTGCAGCTTCCAGTAACGATTCATTTAAAAATACCCCCCTGTAAATACTTAACAGGGCGGTTATTTCGTAAATTATGCTTTTTGATGGTACGTGAACTGGAGTTGTCGCACTTCTTCGGCCAACGTGTCATCGGGGCCATCCACTTCAGCATCCGTCAGCACTTCGGTGATGGATAATCCTTTCAGTGGGCCTGATTCCAGGCCCATTTCCTGCTGCCATGCCTTCAGCTGCTTGGTGGAACTGGCATATACGATGCGGCCGAGGCCGACAAGACCGTGCGCCGAGGCGCACATGGAGCAGTGTTCACCTGAAGTATAGACGGTCGCGCTGCGACGGTCTTCCTCATTCAGATGTGAAGCCGCCCATCTTGCGATTTCAAACTCGGGATGGCGCGTGGCATCGCCGCTGGCGATTCTGTTGTGATCTTCAAAGAGTACTTCCCCATCTTTTGAGACGAGGAGTGAACCAAATGGTGCGTCTCCTTTATCGAGCGCAGTCCGGGCGAGTTCTACGCATCTCGTCAAATATTTCCTATCTGTTTCAGTAATCACATGATCATCCTTTCCAGAACGTATTCTACAGGCAATGATACATATCCCGCCGCCTGCTTTCAAAAATAGGCACTTCCTGTCTGATGCGCGCCACTTCCTGCGAATCGATTTGTCCACTGACTACCGCTTCAGACTGCCCTTTTGCTTCGCTGATGACTTCACCCCAAGGATCTGTAATCATCGAGCGTCCTGCGAAAGTCTGCCCACCCATCTCACCATACGTGTTCGCTCCGATGATGTAGCACTGGTTTTCGATCGCCCGTGCTGAAAGGAGCGTTTCCCAGTGCTTCTTCCGTGCATCCGGCCATTGGGCTGGCACAAAGATGATGGAAGCACCTTTTAATGTCAGGTCCCTGAACAGCTCCGGAAATCTTAGGTCATAGCAGATCACCATGCCGCACTTGCTGCCATCAATCATAAATGTCTCCACTTTATTGTCCCTGCCGCAAGATGTTTCGGTTCATCGAGCATCGGCACAAGATGCATCTTGGAGTACTCATATACAAGCGTCCCCTCACGGTCGACGACGAACGCAGTGTTGTAGACCTTATCCGGGTCATCCTTTATGTTGGCGACGGAGCCGGCGACGATATTGACATTATATTGCTGCGCCAATTCCGATATGAACGACAGGGCCGGCTCAAGGTCATGACAGGCATGCGCCGCTATATGTTCAAGGTCATACCCTGATGTCCACATTTCAGGCAGCACAACGATATCCGTCTCTTCAAGCGTCTCCTGTTCGAATTGTGCACGCACCTTATTGAGATTACCTTCGAAATCTCCAAATTCCACCTGGTACTGTAGGACTTTTACGTTGATATCCCCACTCCTCTACTTCATATGATTTAATGTCGATGAAATATCGCTCACCGTCAAAATGAACGTGTCAGAATCATTCAATATCTACTTAAAGTATATGGGACATGCCGAATACTTGCAATTAACGATGGCAAGTCCAGCGCTTTCACGTTATCCTTATAATTAAAAAGAGGTGGCCACATGATTGAGGTAAGGCAGGATAAAGATTTACGGCAACACGACCTTGAGCAGCTCTATATGGCGAAGGGGCAATCCAGATATGAATCGCGATTCGGTGAACTCCATAAAGCAGTCATTGCATCTGATTATCTCATCACCGCATGGTCGGATGAACAGCTGACTGGTATTCTGCGTTCTTCTGGTGATGGGGCTTTTACGCAATACATATCCGACTTCATCGTCCACCCCGATTTCCGTTCACAGGGCATCGCTTCATCCCTAATGGATACTTACCTTGAAGCTGTCGCACATGTTGATGAAATCTATCTTTTCTTTCAAAATAGCGGACCCAACACCTTCACTGGAACGTGGCTTGCCTACAGGGGGTTTTCCGAAATAAAAGGGGATCCGTCCCCTTCATATACCTTCGCAAGAAAGCATAAAAATCCCGCTTAAAGATAAGCGGGATTTTGGTTTTATATAAAATAGTTGCCGAGGACGCTGTTGACGTCGTGCACCACCACAAATGCATTCTCATCATAATGCTTGATGAGCCGCTTGACGCGGGGCAGCTGGTTCTTGTTGATGATGACATACAATATATCCTTATCGGCCTGGGTATAGAAGCCGCGCCCCTCCATGATGGTCACACCCCGCCTGATTTCACTGTTGATCATCTTGCCGAGGCGATCCGGATGGTCGGAAATGATGGTGATCGCTTTTTTGGGGTTCATACCTTCGATGATGAAGTCCATCACCTTCATACCGATGTAGAGTGCAATGACAGTCAAGAGGACCTGCTCGAGCGTCATGACGGTCAGACCGATTGTAATGACGACCAGGTCAAAGAACAGCAGGGCATAGGAAACGTTGATATCCATGTATTTATTGACGAGACGTGCCAATATCGTCGTACCGGCAGTGGTCGCACCGATGCGGATGACCAGACCGATGCCAAGACCGACGAACAGCCCACCAAAAACGGTGTTGATCAATATCTGATCAGTTCTGGATCTGCCAGTCTTCAGTCAGCCATAGAAACAAGGATGTCAATATGACTACGACGATTGTATAGTACATGGAGCGTCTACTTAAGAATTTGAACCCCACTACAAGTAAGACTGCATTCATAAGGAAGTTCGAGATTGCCGGTGAAATATCAAATGCATAATACAGGATGACTGCAAGCCCAGTGACGCCCCCTTCGCCGAGATTCCCGGCGATCATGAAGGTGTTGACGCCGATGGCGAAAAGGAATGACCCGACGATGATGGTCACGATATTGATCAATGTCTGTTGGGTGATCCTTGAACTGATCGGTAATTTACGTTTTTCAAAATTCATGTTCTTAAGTTTCTCTCTGATTTTCACAATAATCCTCCTCCTGGTCCATATTTCTCTTGGGTGCATTGCACTTTAGAAAGTATTTATTCAAACTGTCGTATATGGCCTCTACTCTGCATAGGCCTCTGGCACGTTGACTCTGAGGCATCCTTGGAGCAATCTGATATCCATCGCTTCAAATTCATGTGGGTCCCCGTCAATATCCATCGTTTCAAGACGGTCTGTATCCAGATGGAGTGTTTCAGCCTTCATGTAATGCACATTTTCGTGCTCAGCAATCGTCCCCTGAAGGCCGCAATGATGATTTCAATGATTGCCTTCGGATTCGATGGCGTGATGTTGAGGATATGCAGATGGCGGTCGTCGATGCTTGCATGCGGCAGTAATTTTTCAAAGCTGCCGACGGATGAAGTATTCGCTACAATCGTCAATATGGAATCACTCATCACTTTTTCCGATTCCGTTTCGATTTTCACACGATATGTCTTCATTGTGACGAGCGCACGTAATCCGGCGTAGAGATAGGCGAAGATGCCGAAGCGATTCTTAGCGGTCGAGCCCACGCGGGTGAAAGATTCCATAAAATCACCGAGCGCGATCAAATAGGCGATATGGCGGTCATTGCCTTTCATGACATCCGCTTCTATAGTCTTCTGGGCGATTTCAGGTTATTTATGGCCGTATCCATGTCAAGCGGCAGACCCAGTGCGCGGGTGTAATCGTTGACGGTCCCTGCCGGCAGGATGGAAAGCGGTGCATCTGACCCACTCTCCACCATCCCATCGATGATTTCGCCAATCGTACCATCGCCGCCTGCTGACACAATCAGATCGACATCTGATGCAGCCATCGCGATTTCCTTTGCGTCCGATCCATCCGTGTAGTGGATGTCGACTTTATAGCCCTGACTATTCAGTGCATCGAGCACTCGGTATTCGATGGGCGGTTTCTTTTTTTTACCCGAGTTTCTGTTGATGATGACTGCGGCTTTTTTCATATATTACTCCAATCCGGCCATTACAGCCCATTTGATTGCCTATGGTAATCAATATATATGATAGGGTAAAAAGATACGCGGCGCAATGATCAATGCTCGCATTATTTTTTATGTAGTGACTGGCACACTGCTCCATCGCAGGGGCATAGCAGAATATCTTAAAAGGGACGGCTCCAAACCGTCCCTTTTGCCTTATATCCTTTGAATCTTTTTGGATGCTTCCTTTAGACACATGTCCAACGACCCAATTTTTATTTGCTCAAAATTGATATGCAGCTAGAGAACGTTCCTCATCAGAGAAAGGAAAAGATCGTCTGCACCGTTTCATTTCCATAGAGGATGTATACGCCAAGGCCAATATATATGATCGCCATAATCCATGTGCCGTACTTTTCGATTGTTTCCCCGATCAGCGCAGTACGTGCTATCCTATGCGCTGTAAAGGCCAGCAGAAAGATGAGGATGAGAAGTACTATTAAAGAGACAGCCAGGCCGCCTGCATCGATCGTCACAAAATATGGAACGAACAAACCAATATTATCAGCGCCACAACTTCCGATTATGATCATCACTACTTTTCCCGCTAATCCGTCCAACCCCTTCTTATCCAACTGTGCTGTTGCCTCCGCCTCATCGGAATCACCCACCAGCAAGACCTTTACCCCGAAGTATATCGGTATGAGTCCAAGCAATCCCAAAATCCATTTTTCAGGTATGAAACCGAGCACATAGGCCAAGATGAGACTGACTATGATCAATATCAACGAACCCACATACTGGCCGATATAGATTTGTCTGATCTGCCTGTCCGTCTCTGCCCTGGCAAAAAGATCAGCAGTATTGCGATCAGGTCGATGGCGGTAGCCATGTATAAAACCGCGGCCGTCAATATTGTCTGCAACATGGAAGCACTCCTTCCTTAATCCCATATACCCAGTTGACCGTTGAAACATCCACCCTGTTCCTGGCATGAAAGAAACCCCGGGCATTGCCCGGGGCTTACGTCTAATTTAATATATTCTTATGGACGACGCCCTCTTTGGCTACGACCGTCACCTTGCTGTTATCCTTCAGCGACCCGATATCTTCCAACGGATTGTCTTCCACCAGGATGAAGTCGGCCACAAAATCTTCCTTGATCAGGCCGATGTCCGCATACCCCATGCATTCTGCCGCCGTCTTCGTCGAAGCGACGATCGCATCCATCGGCGTCATGCCGCACTCGACCATCAGTTCCAGCTCCCTTAGGTTGGTGCCGTGCTTGAACACTCCTGCGTCAGTACCCATTGCGATCTTGACGCCTGCCTTATAGGCGCGTGTAAAGCTTTCCTTATGGTATTCGATGACTTCCTCCGACTTTTCGATGGCTGTCTTCGGCATCCCTAGCTCTTCGGCGAATTCGAGGACGGACACCGGCGCCAACAGTGTCGGCACAAGATAGGTGCCCTGATCCTTCATCAATCCGCACACCTCGTCATCCAGGAAGATGCCGTGCTCAATGGAGTGGATGCCCGCTTCCACACATTGCCTGACACCTTCCAGGCCCTGGGCGTGGGCCATGACCTTCACGCCATTCCTGAACTTGGCCTCTTCGACGATGACCTTCAACTCCTCAAGTGAGAACTGGGTGAATTTCGGATGATCCGTCGGGCTCGATACGCCGCCCGTGGCGTGGACTTTAATGATATCCGCCCCGGCCCTCAACATTTCACGCGTCTTCTTCCTGACTTCCTCCACCCCGTCACAAATACCTGCCGGCATGCCGGGATGCGGTTGGAACAGGTCCGTATTGATGCCTGAATAGTTGTAGCCGTCTCCATGGCCCCCTGTGATGGTCAGTGCGTTGACGCTGATCTGCATGCGCGGTCCGGCCACGAGTCCATCGTCTATGGCGCGCTTTAGGCCGAGATCACTGCCAAGAGCATCGCGCACTGTAGTGACTCCGGCGTCAAGCGTGCGTTTCAAGTATCCCATCGCCTGATAGAAATTATAGGAGAAGGGCGTAACCAGCCGTTCTTCCATCGGCTTGAACTCAGTCATCATATGGACATGCGTATCGATCATCCCAGGGAGCATATACCGCCCGCCCCCTTCTATGACTTCCGCACCTTTCACTCCATCGTCCGCATTGATTGCACTGAATCGGCCATCTTCCACCAGAACATTTACATTTTCGATTACTTCAGAACCTGTACCATCAATCAGATTAATGTTTTTTATAAGCAGTTTAGTCATCAGTTACACTCCTGTTTTATATTTTTAGATTAGGCTCATGACGAATGTGGCAACGAATATGGACGCTGTCGTAACGGTGATGAATCCACCGATCAGCATCGGGGTGACCAACTCCTGGAACAGCGTATTCTGATCTTCTATGTTGTCCGTTTCACTGCGGGCAACCTCCTCGCAGATCAGGTAGTCCCCTGGGAAACCGATCAGGGCAGTCAGTGCGACTGGCACACCCTTATATGGGTGCCACCCGACGAGCTTCGAAGCGAGGAACCCACCACCGATGATGCCGACGATACCAAGCCCCAAGATCATGGCGACCGCCGGAATGTTGGTGACGACATCCTGCGGGGTTATCCCTCCCATCGTCCCGATGATGACGAATATCAGCGCCACCATCATGAAGCTGAACGAGTTCGCAGACTCAAGCGCACTTTTTGGCAGCAGATTGAAGTTCAATGCCAAAATACCGAACAGCAGGCAGTACAGCGTATAATGGATGCCTGTCAGATCGCCGATGACGACACCAAGCATGCCCAGGAAGAAAATGACGAAGAGCTTGATTGTGTTGTTTTTCATCAGGCTGAAGCGGGAAGCCCCCCGCAGTTCTTCAAATCCGACACTCTTTTCCTGCGTCAATCTTTCCCCAGCCATGAACGTGCGGCCATACCGCTTCATGAAGGCTGTGGCAAGCGGCATCCCGATGACGCCCTGGAAAGACTGGACGAGTACAGGCACGACAATCAGGCTGGATAACCCAAGATTCGTCAATGTCTCATTCGTGATCAGTAGCGCCACGACTCCGCCGGATACCGGCCCGACGCCACTTGCTGCGGTTTCAAAATCAAACACCAATGTAACGAGGCTCAATATCAGCACCAGGGCCCCGACCAGCCCTGAGAGGGCAATCACTACAGCGCGCCATTGCTTTTTCAAGATTGAAAAGCGCATCAGTGTGCCCATATGTACAATAAGTGGTCCGATGAGTATCGCACCTAAAGCCGGCAAAGTCGATAATTCCAATATGTTTTCTGGAAATACACCGATCCACGTCAAAATCAAAAATCCCAGCATCGCCGTCATCAACATCGGTATACGTGCCCGCGTCAAGACGGAGATCACTTCTCCTAAAGCAATTAAAGCAAACAACATGACAGTCGCAACTATCGGTTCTTCCATCATGACCTCTCACCCCTTACTCCTCTTTGAAAGTAGTATACGGGGTAACTTGGATAAATTAAACCCTGTTTTCAGAAAAAACAGCTAATTCTGACAATGAATACGTTTTCATAAATAAAGAGAGGGGGTCCCCTCCCAAAAGATCTACTCAAACGCTTCACGGGCGATGCCAAGCGACCGGAGCATGGCAGTTTTCTTATAATGATGGTCCTCGAACTTCTCCAGAATATCGGAGACGACCTCGACCCCTTCGACGATATAGTCGCCCTTATTCAGCATGATGCACTCGGCGCGCGAACCGGCGACCACATCCGACATTTCGGAACGGGTCGGGATCCCGGTCTTGACGAGGGATTCCACTACTTGGGTCGCCCATATGACGGGCACATGTGCCGCTTCGCAGATCCACAGGAGCTCCTCCTGGACCTCACTCAGCCGCTCGTAGCCGATTTCAACCGCAAGGTCCCCCGCGCGAGCATGACGCCGAACGGCCGGGCCCCTGCCGCTTTCTGTATGATCTCAGGCAGATTCCGTATGCCTTCCAGGGTCTCGATCTTCGCGACTGATGGCAGTTTGCAGCGCTCGCCTTCAAGTCTTGAATCCAAGGCTTCTTCTATCATTTCGATGTCTCTGGCGTCCTTGATGAATGAAAAGGCGACGGCATCTGCATGTTGAGCAGCGAAATCAAGATCTGTCTCATCCTTCTTCGTCAGGACCGGCAGCTTGAAATCAAGATCCGGCAGATTGATGCCTTTCTCCGTCTTGACTTTGACACCGCCTTCTTTGACCGTCCGCTCCACTTCACAGATGACCCCGTCATCCAGAATATCGGTTGCCACTGCCTCAATGTGCCCGTCATCGATCTTTATCTTCTGGCCCTGTTCGATTTTACTGATGGCTTCGGGGACGGAAGTATTGAGCGCAATCTCTATACTTTTAGGCAGCGTCATGGCAGTCTTGTCCGATAACAGGAAACGTTCGCCTTCCTTCAGTTTCGGATTTCGTTTTGAAGTCAGCAGATGCCTGGTGCGTATTTTTGGTCCGCCGATATCCATCAGGATGCGGCATTGTCTGCCGGTCTCCTCCTTGGCACGCTTGATATGTTCAATCATGCCGAGCCACACATCTTCTTCGTCGTGTGCACAGTTGATGCGCGCCATATCCATACCGGCTTCAACCAGGCTCAGTACAAGCCCATAATCATCTCCCGCCTGGGAGGGCATCGTCACAAGTATGCGGGTGTCCCGTTCCCCGCCTTCTCCGAACAGCTGAGCGGTATTTTCCTTCAGTGCCTGGTTGCGCTCCAAAAATGAGGACGACGTCCGGTAGTCGATGTCCCCGACATCTTGACCGGCAATGAATCCGAGTGTCCGTACGACCGCATTCAGCGTGCCCATCACATCCGCCTCCAACCTCCCCAGGGAAGAGACGCCCCATGGTATGAGGGAATGCTGGAGCGTGCGCCTGTCATGTTTCCTGAACGCCATATAATAGGCAAGGTTACGGGCACTCATCTCATATTCCGGCCGCATCGCTGCTGTACGCCATCTATCAAAAAGGGCCTCCCCTTCTTTTTTAACCTGTGTGCGGATCGCCATCACTTCTTCCAATAATGATTGTGCCTTGCTCCTGTCCATCCTCATCACCTCTCCATTATTGATCCATCGTTACCTGTATACCCATCAACGGATATAAAAATGCTTCCCCGGCAGATTCCGGAGGAAGCATTAAATACCACGTTTAAAAAACAGATGCAGGAGTTCAAAGAAGCCGATATGAAAAATGACCCATAACAAAAACCCGATATGTCCCTCCAAATTGATGGACTGGACTGCCGCCTGCGGCAATATGAAGTAGAGCACTACTGTAGAAGCCCAGGCTGTCACCATGGCCGGCATGTAGAGGGACGGCCGGTATATATGGAAACCTTTCAGAACGGTCGCGAGAACGATGGAGACAACGAGATGAATTGCGATCTCCACTAACAGATGCAGTTCACCATCATATACGAAATCAATGTTCAACAACAGTGTCATCAATTCTATCTCCGCACTGTACTCGACATAGGCGCATACAAGAAAAAGCAGAACGCCTGACGCGATGCCTGCAACCAAACCTGAAACAATAATTTTCTTCATGGTCAATGTCCTCTAATTTATAAAATTAAATCAATTCGACATCTCCATTGTAGCACAGCACACCTACGATTTTAAGACTGGCAATTGAAGCCGAACCGATATATGATGAATGTCGAGATAAAGGAGGGTTTTCTTGAAAAATCTATCATTTGAAGAAGAAGCGCACCACCTCACCTTCATCACCAGCTTCCTGAAGGTATTCCATGCCGACCTGAAAAGGAGACAGGATACGGTGTCACAAGGCATACTCGACACACGCCAGGACATCAACGAGAATATATCCAACGTTGTTGATTTCGCTGACGGCAACGTCATGGAATTCGTCCAGATGCTGCCTGAAATCAGAAGGACCGAGATGAACTTCAACTATATCCATACAATGCTTGAACGCACCAGACGGATGCTGCCGAAACCGTACTTCGGAAAAATCGTCGTCGATGGGGAGCCGCTCTACATCGGCACGGGCACCATCAAGGACCGCGATGACGACATATTGATATATGACTGGCGCACGCCTGTTGCAGGCCTGTTCTATGAAAATACGACCGGGGAACTCGACTATATCATCCCAGACGGAAGCCGGATCGATGCGACTGTCACGGAACGCCGCCAGTTCATCATAGAAGATGGTACGCTGGTCAACATGTTCGACAGCGATATGTATATTGGAGATGAAATACTGCAGCAGATGATCACTGATTCCTCGCAGTCCAAACTGAAGAATATCGTCTCCACCATCCAGCAGGAGCAAAATGATGTCATCCGCCTGCCGCTATCGCAGGACACCCTCGTCTATGGTCCCCCGGGAAGCGGCAAGACTTCCCTTGCGATGCAGCGGATCGCCTTTTTGCTCTATCAGCACAAGGACAAGCTCGACCCCGGCAACATCCTTCTCGTATCACCCAATGAAGTGTTCAATGATTACCTCTCCGATGTGTTGCCTGAACTGGGTGAGAATCATGTGAAGAACATGACGTTCTATCGCCTCATCAGCCGTTTCCCGTATTTTGGCGGCCGCCGTTTCGAGACGGTCTACGAGAACATCAGACGGTTAAGGGAGACCGATCAGGGTCATGACATCTATGCCTATAAAACTCCCTCCACTACTTTGAATCGCTGCACCGCTTCATGAACCGTCTTCATGAGACAGGCATGGAATTCCGTGAACTGAAGGGCGAAGACGGCATCTTCTTCACAAAAGAGCAGCTGCATCACCTTTTCTATAACGAGTTGGGGCATCATCCGATCAGCCGCCGCCTGTCGCTGATCCGTGAACGGCTTTTGAACCTCTACACGGAAAGAGTGGCAAGCCTGACGAACGAGCGGTTTGAGACATTGCTTTCTGACAACCAGTACATCGGTGAGCGCCACGAACTTAAGAACGAGGCACATCAACATGCCAAAGCCCAGCTTAAAACTGTGCATCGCCAAATTTCACTCTACCGCTTCGTCCACTTCGAGAAGCTGTACGTCAACTCCATCGAAGAAAAGGCATTCCGCAATCCGACGATCCAATCGATCAAGGAAAACCATTTCAAATATGAAGATATCGCACCACTGCTCTATATGTTCATCCGGTTGCTCGGCCGCGCCGATAAAAAGATTCAACATGTTCTCGTCGATGAAGTGCAGGATTATTCCAACATCCAGTACTATGTCCTTCGCCATTTCTATAGGAATGCCACATTCACGAGCCTCGGCGACCCGAACCAGCAGATCCATCCCGGACGAAAAGATGCACTCATCGCCAAGAATCACGCTAAAAAGACACTTGAACGGTCATATCGTTCGACCAATCAGATCAATGCCTTCTTGAACACTCTAATACCGGATGCCATTCAATCGGCCTCAATCGACGGCGATCCCGTCCACCATGTTGAGACGACGGATGAACTCGCAAGTGTTCGCAGCATCCTGCAGTCGGGATCACATCCTCAAGTCGCCATCATCACCCCTTCCAGGGAATCGGCGGATGCATGGTTCGAACAGTTGAAGGATGATTTCCCGGACCTTAAAAACCTCGGGGAGACGGATACCCTCTATAACCAGTCGTTCATCATCCTACCCTACTATCTATCAAAGGGATTCGAGTATAATACGGTGATTCTGACGGATGCTTCAAGCTATAAAGATTCAGTGCACATCCTCTATGTCCTCGCGTCACGGGCGACACGGCACTTATATCTGATGAATTCCGACTAACACAATAAGAATTTAGTAATTCCTACTTTACAAGTAGGAATTAATTGTTTATGATGATACTATTCATATCGAAAGGGGTTCCCTCAATTGAATCTATTATTGGTCATCATAAACCTTGTTGTATTCCTATCACTGATCGGCGCTTTGGTCATACTGAAGCAAAGAAAAGTGAAATTCTCCTATCGCGTGATGCTCGGCCTGTTGGTCGGCCTCGTATTCGGTGCTGCGCTGCAGCTCATCTATGGCACTGAGAATATAGTCATCACCCATACGATGGACTGGGTCGCGATTGTCGGCAGCGGGTTCGTCAGACTGCTCCAGATGATCGTCATGCCACTTGTATTCATCTCCATACTTGGTGCATTCGCCAAAATGGATATGAAGGAGAAATTCCTTAAATCAGGCGTCAAAATCATTGCGATACTGCTCGGTACAACAGCAATAGCTGCCACCATCGGCGTCTCTGCTGCGCTCATCTTCGATTTGGACGCATCCAACTTCAACCTTGGCGAAGAAGAGAATAACCGCTCCATCGCACTCGAATCGACTGCGTCCGAAATTGAAGGGCAGACGTTGCCAGAACAACTGTTGTCCCTGCTGCCTGCCAATCCTTTCCTTGATTTCACAGGAGAACGGGCGACTTCCACTATCGCAGTCGTGTTTTTTGCCGTATTCATGGGCGTCAGCCTCATCCGCCTTATGGACCGGGATCAGGAAAACGGTGAGAAGATACGCAGCGGCATCATCGCAGTCAATGGATGGGTCATGCAGCTCGTGAAAATCATCATCGCCTTGACGCCTTATGGTGTATTGGCATTGATGACCTCCACCGTCGCCACTTCAGACTTCGGCGCAATATACGATCTGGGAGTGTTCGTCGTCGCTTCCTATGCGGCACTCATTACAATGTACCTGGTCCACCTTGGCCTGATCGCCTTGACGGGACTCAACCCTGTACAATATTTGAAGAAGACGCTCGAAACTCTGATCTTCGCCTTCACTTCACGTTCAAGTGCAGGCACCTTGCCGCTTAATATACAGACCCAGCGGACACGCCTCGGCGTCCCGGCAAGCGTTGCGAACTTCTCCGGCAGCTTCGGCCTATCCATTGGGCAGAACGGCTGTGCCGGGGTATATCCGGCAATGCTTGGCATCATGATTGCACCGGCAGCTGGGGTTGAAATCAACGCGCAGTTCATCGTGACACTGATCGCCGTTACGGTAATCGCCTCACTCGGCATCGCTGGTGTCGGCGGCGGTGCGACATTTGCCGCCATCATTGTATTGTCGACGATGAACCTGCCGATCGCCCTCGCTGCGGTTCTGATTTCCATCGAGCCACTCATCGACATGGGTAGGACAGCACTCAACGTCAGCGGTTCCATGACAGCCGGCACCATCACCGCTCAGACTAACGGCTCATTGGATAAAGATGTCTTTGATGATCCGCACCTCGATGAATTGACTGCGGAGACTTAAGAAGCAACAGTCATCACGATGCTTCAACATCTAAAATAAGTCCGTAACTCCAAACAAATCCCCCCGACCGTGCCGGTCGGGGGGATTTGTGTTGCTTAAGGCTTTCGTGCAAGCCCTGATCAGTCTCGAGATCTGATCTTATATATACGCCATGATCAGCTCAAATGTATTCTTTATGGCATTCGTATGTGTACGTTCCATGCCATGACTACTTGAGACACCCGGTCCGATCAGTGCAGCTTTGATGTTTGCACCGGCGCGTAGGGCTGCAGATGCGTCACTGCCGTACATCGGATAAATATCAACGGCATAATTGAGCGCCTTATTTTCCGCATGATTAATCAGTTCTGTAGTCATGCCGTAATCGTACGGCCCTGAAGAGTCTTTCGCGCAGATGGACACATCGAACTCTGTACATTCAAGGTCCAGCCCAATACATCCCATATCGACTGCGAGAAGCTCTGTGATGTCTTCTGGTATCCATGCCGCCCCATGACCGACTTCCTCATAGGTGGAGAAGATGAATTTCAGATTTGTGGCAGGCACAATACCTTCTGTCTTCAGGGTCTTCAGTACACTGACCAGGATGGCTACGGATGCTTTATCGTCGAGGAACCTGGATTTTACAAACCCTGAATCGGTAACAACGACTTTCGGATCATAGGCAATGATGTCCCCGTTCTGAATACCCAATTCCTTTACATCTTCTTTACTGCTCACACGCTCATCCAGCTTTACAACAAGATTATCGATATCACGCTCTTTAGTCGCTGCATCTTTGTAGACATGGATCGATGGCGACTTGGATAGGATCGTCCCTGTAAACACTTTGTCATCACGTGTGATGATATCGCAGTATTCACCATCAAGTGTCGGTGTGAGCGGTCCGCCGATCTTGGTCAGGGACAGTGTACCGTCATCATTGATCGAACGCACCATCAGACCGAGTGTATCGATATGGGCACTGAGCCCGCGGGTGCGTTTTGTGTCCTGACCTGCCACACTGACGATCAGGTTGCCTTTCGGCGTTGTTTCCGTATCATAGCCCACTTCTTCAAGCGTCTCACGCACGTAGTCCACCGCATGCTTCGTATACCCCGACGGGCTGTTGATCGACAGCAGTTCTGTCAAAAAGGAAATTGTCTCTTCTTTTTTAAACATATGATCATGTATGAACAAAATTCAATTTGTCCATATCCTCCCCTCCATATTCTATAAAAACTTCAACAATTAGAATTCTACCATATTCCGAAGCACTGAGTCGGATGGATACAAAACATGAATCATCGGTCTATTGTAGACGCCTTGGTTTCATGCTGTCATCCACACCTGCTAATGTAATCTGCGGCCACTTTATAGATGGCATTCCATGTACACCATCAAGTCCTTTGATATAATGAAGTAAACTAAAGGAGAGTTTTCATGAAATCAATCGCTCCATTCCTCATGTTCCAGGGCAATGCTGAAGCGGCTATGCGCTACTACGAGGAAACATTCAAAGATGCACATATACGCATGCTGACCCACTACGGGGAGGATGCACCTGAAATGGCTGGTAAAGTGATGCAGGGTGCCATCCAGATACAAGGCCAACTGATCATGGTGATGGACAGCCAGACACCTGCAGAATTCACCTTCACCCCCAGCATGTCATTTTTCATCGAATGCATGTCTTCTGATGAAATCAACCTCTATTACAGAAAGCTCAAAAAGAAAGGCGCCATACACATGCCTTTGGATGAATACGGATTTTCGAGGCAATTCGCCTGGATACAGGATCAGTTTGGCGTCACATGGCAGCTCAATTTATCATAACGCACACAAAAAAGGCCGTCCCTCTTCTTATCAGGGACGGCCTTTTTTGTATTATTATGCAGTTCTTCTAGTCAAAAATCTAGTGAAGATTGATCTTTTAGTGCGTGGTTCCTTCTCTTCTTCCTTTTCGGCAAGGTGAGAATAGCTTTCAGCTATTTTTTTGTACTCTTCAAGGCGAAGTTCGGCAGTAATGCGATCAGTTGAGAACATTAATAATTCCTCCTGTAAATTTGTAATATAATTTATATATAAATATTTAATTATCTTTTGTTATGTATATAATATACCATTATACCAGTACTTTATCAAGTATATTGTGATGTTTTTACCAAAGTAAATCTATTGATAATTTTTAAACAATTCTAAAATAAATGAAATAATACGTAATATAATTTCATTAAAATGGAGATCATGAATAAATTATACATTTATTTGAATTATTATGTATATGCAATCGGTTTCTTAGCGGGTCACTGCATTTCCATAGTATTTTCTGAATATACATTATCTTAGTGACATTGGCGCAATATGAAAAAAAGATTTTTTTCTTCTTCGATGTCATGCTCTATTTCACACTATAATTACGTACCAAATTCACAAGTGGGCAAGATAATATGACTACGGCCCCTTACATATAAAAAATGGACCAGGCTTCATGCCTGATCCATTTGGTAAGTCATATCAATATGGGGGATACCGTCTTCCAAGTGCACTTCTGAAGTCGTCTTGAAGCCGAACTGCTGATAGAACTTTTCCAAGTGGGCCTGGCCATGTAGATAAACCATCTCACCTGGGTGCGTCTCTCCTACATATTGCATCGCCTGCTCCATCAATGCTTTGCCAAGTCCTTTTTTCCTATAATCTTTTCTGACAATGACTCGACCGATTGCAATCGGTTCTCCCAGCACAATCCTCAAGTAGGCTGTAATGCCCGAATCATCTTTCTTATAGATATGGGTACATTCAGGATCCCTGCCATCCACTTCCTGATAGGGGCATTCCTGTTCGACGACGAACACGGAAGTCCTTAAACGATATATTTCTTCTAGTGTGTCGACATCCAGTTCCTCAAACGATTTAACGTGCCACATGCCATTCCCTCCCTACTATCATCCGTAACACAAAAGCAATATCTTCATCAGCTATTTTTTATATTTTTATTTTTCAGTATGGCGACACTGAGTATATGGGGAATCTTGTGTGTCGTACCAGGGAAATATTCATCCAGATATGAGGCTACACGCGCCAATGTGTTCTTCCGTTGCTTCTCCTTCATTTCTGCCACCCAAGACACGGATGACAGTCTGCCGATCCACTCTTCATTGGTGAACTTTACATCATAATCGATCTTGAACAGTTCCATCAGATCAAAGCGTGCAGATTTCCATTCCTCAAACCACTCAACTGGAAAACTGTTGATCATCTGAGTCGCATTGTCTTTTGTGCCTGCTGGCCGAATCTGTCTGTCTGGCGAATAGTTCTGTATCGTCTTCATCGATTCTTTGACGATTTTTGATGCGGAGGTAAACCCTGAATCCATTATGATCAGATAGCCACCAGGCTTTAGGATCCGTTGCACTTCTTTAATGGTTGCTTCCCGGTCGAACCAATGCCAGGCGCGCATGACCGTAACGATATCATAGTTTTTGTCAATCAATCCCGTGTCTTCTGCATACCCTTCCCTGAAGACGACTTCCAGCTCATCTCCTATATGCTTTTGGCCAGCTTTAATCAGTTCAGAAGAAGGTTCCACAGCGTCGATGACAGCCCCTCTTGAGCTGAGCATTTTGCTGAGCAGACCGGGACCTGCTCCAAGATCTGCCACTTTACTGCCTGAAATGACGACTTCACGCATTTCCAAATCTGACACGAGGCGTTCTGGAATATCATTTCTATACTTAAGGTAATTGTCCGCCACATTGCCAAAGTCCACTTTCATTTTCCTACCCCCATACGAAGATATGATTGATAAATGGATTCATTTCAAACTCTAGTTTCCATTTAAGATTAAGTATAACATGATAAGGGTAAATCAAATAGAAAGGAGAGGATATCATTATGAGTAAATCAGTATTGATCATCGTGACCAACCATGGGACGATAAACAACGACGACAGCAGACCGACAGGACTATGGCTGAGCGAAGCGGCTGAACCGTACCATGTCTTCCAGGGAGCAGGCTATAGAGTGGATTTCGCATCTCCAAAAGGTGGCGCAGTACCGCTCGATCCAAATTCCCTGGAAGGTGAGCAGGACGAGAACGAGAAAGACATCATCAAGCTGCTTCAGGACACTAAACGTGTCAAGGACATGGTCTATGAAGGCTACGATGCAATCTTCTTCGCTGGAGGGCACGGCACGATGTACGACTTCCCTGGCCAGGCGGATATTCAAAATATCCTTGCGTTCTTCAAAGATGATGGCCGCACGATTGCAGCAGTCTGCCATGGCCCGGCAGCATTTGCAGATGCCAAGACGAAAGATGGCAAATATGTAGTCGATGGCGTCAAACTCACAGGTTTCACAAATGAAGAAGAAAAAGCCATGAAACTCTATGATGACATGCCTTTTGCCCTCCAATCCAAGTTGGAAGAAAACGGCACAGGATTCGTAGTTGGAGAAGCGATGGAGGAACATGTCGTAAAAGATGGCCAATTCATCACAGGACAAAACCCGGCTTCAGCTGAAGCTGCTGCCCAGGCAGTTATAGATAAACTCGGAAAATAATATTTGCACACCGGCCTTTTAAGGCCGGTTTTTTTATTGTAATGCGCCATCAAAAAAGGCCTCCCATCCTTATGGATGGGGGCCTTCAACATTTTAAGGGGATATTTTAGGATACTCCCCTATTGTCCAATACACGTTTCATCTCCTGCATTTTACCTACGTGCATCGCTTCATGGAGTGCGACAAATCCAACCTGTTCAAAACGCTTGGTCATGCCCATGAACTCGCGTGGAAGATCCTCCTGAAGCACTTCTTCTTCTACATCTTCGAGACGTGCCATGTGACCGCGCAGTAATGCTTCGATCTCTTTGGTATCTGGTGTATCATCGTCGAAGTCATCCGGACTTGTCCCACCTCCGAAATACTTTGCATACCTTTTATGCGTATCTGTATTTTTATCCGTGACAGCAGCCGTAACCATTTCCATCATCGTTGCGACATGTCCGAACTGCCAATGCAGGCTGTTGTTGAAGCCTTCAGGGATATGATGCATATCCTCTTCTTTCACTTCGTCAAATAGTTTGATCGTCCAATTGCGTACACTATTCAATTCAAAAAGTAATAGTTCTCTAGCCATTGGTGTCATACCTCCAATTTCTTTTCTTCCGTCTATACGTTATTTACCCGTTCAAAGTAGTTTTATTCATGCAAATCATTGTAAATCTTTAAGCCGTCATTTCTTCCGTCTATATTTGCGATGAATTGCATTTTCACCCCTATGGAGGGATAATGGACTTAAGCAAACACTCTCAACAACCGATTTCTAAGTCTGTTTCATGTGACGATGCCCGTTATGGAATAGCATCAAATCCTAATTATCGCTTAACGGGCAACGGGTTTTAGGCCTTTCTATCCTCTTTTCAAAACAGATTTGGGAGAGCATAAGCATGTAACGGCAATATCAGCAACATCGCCTCCCCCTTTGGAGAGGTTAAATCATTAGATATGAGAGGGAGATACCATGAGCCCACAAATCCGTAAAATGACGCGTTCAGATATTAAAGGTGTGCAGGAGACGGCAACCGACAGCTGGCATGCTACATATAAGGGGATCATCCCCCTTGAGATCCAGAATTGTTTTTTAGACATGGCCTACAGCGATGACATGATGCACCGTAAACTTGCCCAATCGCATATGTTCGTAGCAGAAGAGGATGGAAAAATGATTGGCTTTGCTGATTTCACCCAGCCTGACGCTCAAGGGAAAGTCGTGCTCAACGCCATCTACCTACGCCCGGCCTCCCAAAATAAAGGTGTGGGTACTCTATTGCTGACACATGGGATAGAACAGATTGAAGGCTTGGCCACCCTCTATGTTGAAGTAGAAAAAGAAAATAAGATCGGCAGACGATTTTATGACGCCAGAGGATTTAGAACCGTCAAAGAATATGATGATGATTTCGATGGCCACGTCCTAAAGACCGTACTGATGACCCTTCACGTTTAATGGAATTAGAATATGTAATGTGCCTTGCACCGTGTAGGCACATACAAAAATATCCGGGCGCCCCTATAAGAGGCGCCCGGATGTTTTTCGTCGTTAATTTCTCATTTTCTCCCTTAAGCGCTCATATTCTTCTTCTGAAATTTCACCTTTGGCGAGGCGTTTGTTCAGTATATCGAGCGCACGATTTTCCGTCACCTTTCATTATTGCCGCTATCCCCCTCATCACCCAGATTAGTATGAGGGACAGCGCAATGACGATGATCAGCCCGAAAAGACCAAACCCGAAAAATTCGTCCATGCCTTTTTGGAAGGATGAATGTTTGAAAATCTGCACATAAAATGCAAAATACGCGGGTAAGGTATATTAGATCAATCTATTCGGAGGGATTTACATGTTAAAACACAAAATTTCGTTGGGTTTCCTATCCATCTTTACCGCCCTTACGTTGACTGCTTGCGGTGAAGATGCTGATACAAGCAGCGACGAAGCACAGACGACTGAACCACAGTCTGAAGAAAGCAGCGGCATGGAGCACTCTGCAGATGAGATGTCCAGTTCGGGAGAAGTACCTGATGATTTAGAGGAAGCAGATGATCCAACATTTGAAGTGGGCAGCACTGCCATCATCCAAGCTGATCATATGTCAGGTATGGATGGAGCCGAGGCGACCATCTCCGGTGCTTTTGATACGACGGTCTATACGGTCTCCTATATCCCCACAAATGGTGGAGATAAGGTGGAAGACCATAAATGGGTAATCCATGAAGAATTGGAAGAACCGGGTGATGCGCCACTTGAACAAGGTGATGAGGTCGTCATGACTGCGCAGCATATGGTTGGTATGAAAGGTGCTGAAGCCACGATCGATTCAGCTGAACAGACGACTGTCTATATGGTCGACTTCAAAACCACAGACACCAATGAGGAAGTCAAGAACCATAAATGGGTGGTCGAAAGCGAGCTGACTTCACCCGAGTCCAAGTAAAGCGCCAATGATTGATAAAGCGTCCATCCTAAAAAGGATGGACGCTTTCTTTGTATACAATACGGTGCATCATTCCATTTCAAAGCGATGCAGGAGTTGGGCGTTGATTGCGACGATGATTGTACTCAAGCTCATTAGTATCGCACCGACAGCTGGGCTCAGTACAATGCCCCATGGCGCAAGCACCCCTGCTGCCAATGGAATCGCAAATACGTTGTAGCCCGTTGCCCATATCAGGTTCTGGACCATTTTATTGAACGTTTTCTTAGACAGGCTGAATATACCAAGAATATCTTTTGGATTACTCTCAACCAGTATGATGTCTGCACTATCCATTGCGATATCGGTACCTGCACCTACCGCAATGCCGACATCCGCCTCGGTCAATGCAGGTGCGTCATTGATGCCGTCCCCGTCATTGCGACGACCAATCCGCGCGCTTTGATTTCCGTTACCTTCTTGGCTTTTTCATCCGGCAGCACTTCTGCATAGACTTCATCAATGCCGATCTGCTGTGCAACATAATCCGCCACTTTTTGGTTATCTCCAGTGAGCATCATGGCTTTTATATTACGTTTGTGCAATTGGTCGATTGTTTCTTTTGCACTTTCCTTTATCTTGTCGGCTAGAGCGATGGCACCTGCCAACGATTCGTCGATAACCAGGAACACCACAGTCTTCCCTTGGCTTGACCAAGTATTGAAATTGCCATCATCAAATGCCATCTTCTGTTCCTTAATATATCCGGGGCTCACGACCTTCACATTTTTACCGTCGATTGTTCCTTCAATTCCTACACCTGTTATGGAATTGAAACCCTTCATTTCGTACAGGTCGAGTGCCCTCTTTGATGCTTCGTCGATTATGCCTCTGGCAATCGGGTGTTCAGAATCATTTTCCGCAGTTGCTGCGAAGCTCAGCATCGTATCTTCATCCATGTCGCCGAATGTCTGCACGTCCGTGACTCCGAATTCACCTTCGGTCAATGTACCCGTCTTATCGAATATTACAGCATCGATGTTACGCGCCTGTTCAAACTGGGGCCTGTTGCGTATAAGCAGCCCATGTTTAGCCGACAGGGCGGTGGATACTGAGATGACTAACGGTGCCGCGAGTCCCAAGGCGTGCGGACATGTGATGACCATCACAGTAACCATCCTTTGGATTGAAGTATCAATGCTTGCTCCGATACTGATCCATACGAAGAATGTAATGATGCCAGCTGCTAAAGCGATATAGAACAGCCACTTGGCGGCCCGGTTCGTAATATCCTGCGTCCTCGACTTCGTGGCCTGCGACGCCTTCACCATTTCAATCACTTGATTCAGGTAGGAGTCATCCATCAGCTTTTCCACTTCGATCGTAAGGGAGCCTTCTTTGTTGATGGATCCACCGATCACTTCATCATCAGTTGTTTTCTCAGTCGGTACGGACTCTCCTGTAAGCATTGACTCGTCCACTTGGGAAGATCCTTTAACAATTTTACCGTCCAGGGGTATCTTCTCGCCAGGTCTGACAAGCAACAGATCGCCAGTCTGCAGATCATCCACTGCGACTTCTTCCACCTCATCGTCAGCAGAGATGCGGTTTGCGGTATTCGGCATCAGCGAGGCCAACGATTCCAACGCCTTTGATGCGTTGCTGATGGAGCGCATTTCTATCCAATGGCCAAGCAGCATGATCAGCACGAGCGTCGCCAGCTCCCAGAATATCTGTTCCCCGTTGAACCCAAAGACGACTGCCATGCTGTAGAAGAATGCGATGGAAATCGCCATCCCGATCAATGTCATCATACCCGGTTTTTTTTCTTTAAGTTCGTCTATGGCGCCTTTGATGAATGGCCAACCTCCATAGAAATAGACGAATGTCGAAAGTGCAGCTACGATATACATGTCTCCTGGAAAGCGCCAGTCGACCCCCATGAACCCCTGTATCATCGGTGACAGCAGTACGATGGGAATCGTCACGACAAGTATTATGAAAAACTTCTTGCGGAATTCGGCCACCATATCTCCATGATCATGATTGCCATGATTATGGCCACCACCATGGTCGTGCCCACCCCCGTGATCATGCGCATGGTCAGCGTCCTGATGGTCATGGACTTCGTTATTATGATCCGCCATTCCAATCACTCCTTCTATTCAATCCAATATCAACTTCACCCCGATTATACCCTGCAGGGGTATTAATTACAAGTGATTACCCATTATAAATATAATGATTCAAACCAACAATCCGATATGCTGTCGTCTAGCAGTTGTAATGGCAAGGTGATTGAATTCATCTCTGTTTTCTATATAATCGATATTGTGGATCAGTTTCTGTATCCGCCCCTCAGCGTCATACTGCAATGATAAAGGGTTAATCCAAATAAACTTGAAGGAGACTCGTATAGTGACACGTTTTCTACTCAGCCTCATTCTGATGGGCATCGTTACATTGGCAATCTACTGGTTGCTCACCTCACTTGCACCATCGTTCGGCAGTTTCGCCATACCGGTTTCACTGTTGCTCGGTATTACAATCGGATTCTACATCTACATCACCATCGATAATCGATTATAGCCGAGTGGAATCCCTTGCTTATTTCGAAAATCGGAATATAATAGGACTATTGATTTTAGAGAAATAGAGGGATTCAATGGAACAAAATATACAGCAGAAACCGGATTATCGCCTTATTTTTATATTACTTTCCGGTGCCTTCGTCGCACTGCTTTCCAATACTTTTTTGAATGTCGCCTTGCCATCCATTAAAAATGACTTTGATATCACGACCTCCACTGTGCAGTGGGTCTCCACGGCCTATATGCTTGTCAGTGGTATAGTCATCCCGACCACTGCTTTCCTGATGCAGCGCTTCAGTTCCAAAACACTATTCTTAGCTGCCATGCTGCTTTTCCTGACAGGTACACTCGTGGCCGGACTATCGCCCGAATTCTATGTCCTGTTAATTGGCCGGATGATCCAGGCGTCAGGCTCAGCAATATTGATGCCGCTGCTGATGACTGTCATGATTACGAGCTTTCCGCCTGCCCGCCGCGGAACGGCCATGGGTCTATTCAGCCTGGTCATGTTTTTTGCACCGGCCATCGGCCCGACTCTATCGGGATTTATCGTCCAAAGCTATTCCTGGCATATGTTGTTTTTCATGATGGTTCCAGTGTTGCTTGTTGTTCTTACAATCGGATGGTTCAAACTCCCTAAAACAGAAACTAAAGATGCCATAAAGATCAATATTCCTTCAGTCATCCTATCAACGCTTGGTTTCGGCGGGATACTGTATGGCTTCAGTTCAGCGGGAAATGGTGGATGGACGCGTCCTGACGTCATCATCACGCTTGTTGTCGGGTTCATCAGTGTCTTCCTATATGTACGTAAGCAGACCCATATGGCACGGCCGATGCTCGATTTTTCAGTCTACAAGTTTCCGATGTTCACCTTGTCTTCCATCCTCATCGGCACAATGAATATGGCGCTGTTTTCAGGCATGATCCTCATGCCGATCTATCTTCAGGATATCCAGGGAATATCGCCAATTGATACTGGGCTCCTGTTATTGCCGGGCGCCCTGATCATGGGATTTATGAGCCCAGCCTCTGGTAAGCTCTTCGACATGTTCGGGCCGAAGCGGCTCGCAATCACCGGTCTCCTCCTGACCGTCGTAACCACCTACTTCTTCAGCCGGCTGACCTTCGACACCAGCTATGGCTTTCTGATCATGCTCTACTCGATCCGGGCATTCGGCATGACGCTCGTCATGACACCGGTGATGACCAACGGGATGAACCAGCTGACACCCAAACTGACACCGCACGGCTCTTCCATCAACAGCATGTTGAACCAGGTATCTGGTGCCATCGGTACAGCACTTTTGATCACCGTCATGCAGAACAGGATGAATGCAAAACTGCAAGGTGTTTCCTCAACTGACGACGCCGTCATCAATCAGGCCATGCTGGACGGCATAAATTTTGCCTTCCTGATCGCCACATTGATGCTTCTGGTGGCACTTGGCCTATCCTTTATGCTTAAGCGGGTCACCACGGATGAAATCCTGGAAGACGGCATAACAAAAGCACGTCCAATAGAAGAGGATTAAAAAAGGCCAGCCCCAATGGGGCTAGCCTTTTTCATCGTCATGCTTTTGGACTCTTCAACCTGAATGACAGAATCAGTCCGACTATTGAGAGGAACGTCGCGAACATGAACGCGTAGTTCACCCCTTGGATCATGCCCTGCATACCTTCAGATGGCACTTGCGTATTCGTCATGATGGATACAAGCAAGGCAGTCCCCACCGCACCCGCAATCTGGCGCATCGTGTTGTTCATGGCGGTGCCGTGTGGAATCAGTCTCGAAGAGAGCTGATTCAAGCCTGCCGTGGTGGAAGGCATCATCACCATCGAGACACCGAGCATCCTGAATGCGTTGACTGTCGTCAAGTAGAAGAATGATGTCTCCGGCCGGATGAAGGTGAATAGGAGCGATCCCAAGGTTACGAGCGATAAGCCGATGATCGCCAGCCAGCGGGCGCCGAATTTATCGAACAGCCTGCCGGTGACAGGACTCATCCCTCCCATGATCAAGGCACCCGGCAAGAGCATCAATCCGGATTCAAATGCTGTGAAGCCCATCATGTCCTGCATGAGTATCGGCAGAATGACCGCCCCACCAATCATTGACATGAAGACGATCATGCCAAGTGCTGTGGTCAGGGCAAAAATCTTATTCCTGAACACCCTGAATTCAAGGATCGGCTGCTCCAGCTTCTGCTGGCGTTTGATGAACAGATATAGGATTATGGCGCCAAAGCCGATTGACAGAAGTACCGGCGCACTCGTCCATCCCGCACCTCCAGCGATGCTGAAGCCGTAGAGCAAGCCGCCGAATCCGAATGTCGACAGGATGATCGACGGCACATCCAGTTTCGGATTTGTCCGTTCCGTAACGTTTTTAAGTATGAAATATGCCACAATCAAGTCGATTATGACGATCGGCAGGATGATGAAGAATAATCCGCGCCAAGGGTACTGTTCCACAAACCAGCCCGAAAGCGTCGGACCGATGGCCGGTGCAAAGCCGATTACAAGTCCGAATATGCCCATGGCCTGCCCTCTTTTTCCAGCGGATAGATCAGGAAGATGATGGTCTGCATCAATGGCATGATGATCCCGGCACCAGATGCCTGCAGCACGCGGCCCATCAGCAGCACTCCGAAGTTTGGGGAGAGGCCGGCAACCAGTGTACCGATACCGAACAGTCCCATCGCCGTAAAGAAAAGTGCCCGTGTCGTAAATTTATTGATCAGGAATGCTGTGACTGGAATCATGATACCGTTGACCAGCATGAATATGGACTGCAGCCACTGGGCCAGGCCGGCCTCTATGTTCAGGTCTTCCATAATCGGTGGGATAGCAGTGGCTAAAAGCGTCTGGTTCAATATCGCAGCAAAAGCACCTGAGACAAGGACAGCCATCAATGGCAGCCGCTTGATTGTTGAACTGGGGTGCTGTTCATTAGCCATTATTTATCCCTCTTTCATTTCTAAAACATAAAATAGTACTTCTGCCTGGCGGCAAAAGTACTTATCATTATCAAGACATTCTACAGCGCAACGTTACTTTTGTAAAGCGGCATTCCTGCTGATTTCGACGATCACAGACGCAGCTTTTACCATATTGTCAGTGGAGATATATTCGAATTTTCCATGGAAATTCTCGCCACCGGTGAATATATTCGGTGTGGGCAGACCTTTATACGAGAGTTGTGAACCGTCCGTCCCACCCCTTACTGGCTGGATGACCGGTTCGATATCCAACGATTCCATAGCTTCTCTGGCAAAGTCTACGATTTCCATACGCGGCTCGATCTTATCCCGCATATTATAGTATTGGTCCGCCATGTCCAAATGCACACGGTCCTCCCCGTACTGGGCCTGGAGCGCTTCTACATGGGATTTCATTTCCTTTTCCGTTCCTCAAACCGCGCTGCATCGAAATCCCGGATGATATAGGAGGCTGTTGTTTCTTCAACATCACCGGTGACATTGGTGAGATGGAAAAAGCCTTCGTAGCCTTCCGTATGTTCAGGCGTATCTTCTGGATCGAAGCGAGTGATGAATTCTGCTGCCATACGCCCCGCATTCACCATCTTGTCCTTCGCTGTACCAGGGTGTACACTGTTGCCGGTGAATGTAACGACGGCAGATGCTGCGTTGAAACTCTCATATTGCAGCTCGCCCAATGGACCGCCGTCCACTGTATAGGCGAAGTCTGCACCGAACCGCTCGACATCAAAATCGTGGGGGCCACGTCCGATTTCCTCATCCGGTGTAAATGCGACCCTTATGGTGCCATGTTCGATTTCAGGATGCTTGATGAGATGCTCCATGGCAGTCATGATTTCCGCAATTCCAGCCTTGTTGTCCGCACCAAGCAACGTTGTGCCATCAGTGGTCATCAGTTGATGCCCTATGTAATTTTCGAGCTCCGGAAACTCGGACACGGACAGGACGACACCCTTCGCTTCATTCAGGACGATGTCCCCACCTTGATAATCGACAAGTTGCGGATTGACATTCTGGCCGGTGAAGTCTGTCGCCGTATCCACATGGGCCAAAAAGCCGACTACAGGTGCACCTTCTACATTGGCCGGCAAAGTCGCCATCAGGTAGCCATTGTCATCCACCTCGACCTCGTGCATCCCCATCTCCTGCAATTCTGTCTCCAGCAGCCTGATCAGTTCCCACTGTTTAGCTGTAGAAGGCACACTTTTACTTGAAGCGTCCGACTGCGTATCGATTTTCGCATACCGCATCAATCTCTCTACCAATTGCTTCTTCACTTTTCCCATCCCCAATCCTGTTTTAATGTTGTGATTGATATTTATATACCATTCCGAGATTACGTCAGGTCCGTCTTCAATGCCTTTTCCCTTGAAGACCGTTCACGGGCCAGGCTGATCAGCTGATCCAGCAATTCCGGATAGGCAATGCCTGAAGCTTCAAGCAGCTTCGGATACATGCTGATGCTTGTGAAACCGGGCAGCGTGTTCACTTCGTTGACGATGACGGCGTCCTGGTCGGTCAGGAAGACATCGATACGCGCCATCCCTTCGCAATCCAATGCCCGGTATACATCAAGTGCTGTCCGCCTTATCGCATCAGATGTCTGGAGCGGCAGTTTTGCCGGTATTTCAAGGACTGCCCATCCTCATCCTCATACTTCGACTCGTATGAATAGAAGTCGGTGTTTGCAACAATTTCACCAGGCACCGACGCTGTCAGTTCCGCATTACCCAAAACGGACACCTCGATTTCCCGGCCGTTGACCGCACTTTCAGCCATCACTTTCGTATCGAATTGGAAAGCCAGGGCCACTGCTTTGTCGAATGATGCCTTATCTGTCACTTTCGACACCCCGACTGAAGATCCCTGGTTTACCGGTTTGACGAACATCGGCAGACCAAGCTGTTCTTTTGCGATGTCGAAATCGACCTCTTCTTTTTCATCATATCGATACACCACCCAGTCTGCAACTTGGATGCCTTCCAATTTCAGCAGGCGCTTCGTCATATCCTTATCCATGCATACCGCGGAACTCCTCACGTTGCACCCTGCATACGGTATCCCCATCATTTCAAGCACACCCTGCACAATTCCATCTTCCCCTGCAGTACCATGCAGTATCGGCAGCATGACATCAAAATGGCAGGCGCCTTTTTGTGAAGTGAACTGCTGTGACGGCAGGATGGATAACTGTACAGCATTCTCACCGTCCACCAGTGCTTCAATTTTCTCATTGTGGTCGGCGAGCAGCCACTCGCCTTCTTTCGTGATGTGGATCAGGCTGACATCGTACTTCGTTTTATCCAAGGCTTCCAGTACGCTCGCAGCAGAACGCATGGAGACCTCATGTTCCGTCGACTGTCCGCCATATAATATACCTATACTCATTTTTTCCATATGAACACTCCTCGTTACATTACACTCCATCATATTCTAGAATGACAATTTAATATTATCACAGAGTGCGTCTGACTTCTTCAATTTATATTTGATTTAAGTCGGATGATATCAATATTTTACTGAATATATTGACAATTCATAAACCGGTTGGTAACATGGATGCATTATTGATGAAGCGAGTGTGTCCTATGGAAATGTACACATCAGATCAATCGAATGTTTTCTTTTTCAGCCATTTTAGATAGCGTCCATATGCCATCACGGATGTGGACGCCCTGAATCCAAGGTGGCTATTTGAAGTGGACATTTCCATATTCGGCCATCGGGCAATCCGTATGGCTGGGTGCATCATACCAAAACCATCCGGATTTCCTGGCACAGGAGATTAGGATGGTTTTTTATTATCATATTAGGAGTGGATTATTATGCTGATTGGATATCAAGGTACAGAAGGGTCCTACAGTGCCCTTGCATGCAAGGCATTCATGGGCGAAGCGCCCTATACGACTAAAGGATATGCAACGTTCAAATCACTTGTCGACGACATGATGCGGGGTGTGGTCGATTACATTGCCCTGCCCGTTGAGAATTCCACCAGCGGCCCGATTACGCGGACGATCGACCTTATGAAATATCTCGAGGTTAGTGCTGTGGATGAAATATACGTTAAGATCGACCATGCCCTCATCTCCAAGATGCCGATGAATATAGGGCAAGTCCAGCATGTCTACTCGCATCCCGAGGCGTTGGAGCAGTGCCATGGCTACTTAAATGACCATCCGAAAATAAAGTCCCATCAATACTCTGATACGGCAGAAGCGGTACAGATGGTGAAGAATGACGGGGACGACACTATGGCTGCCATAGCTGGAGCCCATGCCGCTGCACTCTATAATATGCATATCATCAGCGAAAACATCAGCGACAATCCGCTAAACACAACCCGCTTCCTGATTTTCAGGAAAGGACGGATTACGGACGCCGGCGGGGATAAGACTTCCCTCTATATCGAAACGGACCATAGTGCCGGCTCTCTAAATGAGATTCTGGACATATTCAGCACACACGGCATCAACCTGTTGAACCTCACTTCCAGGCCCATCCAGCATAAACCGTTCTCCTACGGCTTCTTCATCGATGTCGAGACCAGTACGGGTGATGTACTAAATCGTGCCCTCAATGATGTAGGTGAAGCCGGCAGATACATCAACATCCTTGGGACCTACCGTAAAGGTGCGGTGCCCTGTTATAGAGACGTTCAGTGCTAATCGAACCATATTTGTAGTATAATGGGAGGGAATATAAGAAAGAAGGACTACATATGAAACAAAATAATGCAGAACGCCTCATCATCATATCGATTGTTAGCGCCATCGCTTTTGCCGTACTCGGTATCGTGTGGGGTATCATCGCACAGAGCCAGATGATACAGTTCGACGGGTACTACTCGTTCATCAGTGTCATCTTGTCATTCATCTCCATGATTGCACTGCGGTTCATCAAAAAAGAAGACCCAGAGCGGTTTCCCTTCGGCAAGGAAAGCTTCATCCCATTGACGATCGTCATCAAATACTTCGGCATTCTTGTGCTGATCGTCATTTCTCTTGTCCAGGCACTCGCCACTTTGTTTACAGGTGGAAATGAAGTCGCCATGTCCTCAGGGGTTATCTATGCATTCATTTCTACGGTCGGGTGTTTCATTGCCTATTTCTATTTCAGGAAGCATGGCAAGGATAGTGAATTGATCGCGGCAGAAATGAACCAATGGCATATGGATGCACTGCTCAGCCTCGGTGTCTTCGTCGGCTTCATCATAGGGTGGGGCCTTGCATTTACACCACTTGATTTCATCGTACCGTTTGTGGACCCACTGATGGTGCTGTTGGTGGCTGGCTATTTCATAAAGGTACCGCTGTCGGAGATGTATGGTGCACTGAAGGAATTGCTTGAGATGGCGCCTGAACATGTCATTTCACAAGAAGTGGCTGGCCATGTGTCTGAACTCGGCAACATTTATTCTTTTGATTCCTATGATATGCGGCTCCAAAAATGGGAAGTAAGCTATATATAGAAGTCGATTATGTCGTCCCCGGGGCAACCCAATCGACATCAGAACTATGGATCATATACGCCATCAGCTCAAAGAACGACTTCAAGAGTTGCCTTTGAACCTTTGGACTACAATCGTTTTCACGCACGAGAAACGCGGATGAAAAGCCAAAACGCCGGATGACTGAGAGTCATCCGGCGTTTTTTCAACCTTTCCTATAACGCACCTTGTAGTACAGGTAATATAGGCTTGGTGTGGCAATCAATGACAGCACAGTGGAGAACGCAATGCCTGCAATGACGGTTACAGCCAGCGGTACAAACAGTACATCGCCTGAGAGTGCGACCGGGGTCAGGGCGATGATGCTTGTAAGCGTCGTCAGCGCAATCGGTTTGAATCGTGCCCGCCCGCTGTCATAGATCGCATCTTCTATAACGAAAGCGCCACTCCTACGCCTTGCTTCTATGAAATCAAGCAATACGACAGAGTTCCTGACGACGATGCCGGATAGTGACACCATCCCCATTACACCGAGGAAACTGATTGGTGTCTGTGTGACAAATAGACCGATGATGCCGCCGCTGATGGCCAGGAATATACTGAACACTATAATCAGGGGCATGACGATCGAGTTGAATTCAATGGCGATAACCAGATACACCAGTACCAGTATGACCGCAAATAATATTCCGATCTCCACGAAGAAGTCGGTCTGGTCGGATGTCTCACCGCCGACTATGAGCTCACTTGAATCGGGAAGTTGCTCACCGAAGGAGTTGATCGCGTCTTCTGCGGCCGCTTCATCATCGGCATAGACCTTCAATTCGACTGTCCGGTCCCCATCTTGATGATGGATGTACTTATAGTCTTCCGTCTCCTCGACTTCTACGAAATCGGTCAGCGGGAATGTTTCAGGTTGCTCCCCCGTCATCTTGATGATATCCACATCTTCTATTTCAGAGGCATCCGAATATTTCAATGTTGTCCTCCGCTTTTCACCTTCTACGATGATGTCTTGGATCGGGATGCCTTGGGAAAGCATATTCAGTTCGTTCTTGACTTGTGATACGGATATTCCGTCTTCTTCAAGTGCTTCATAGTCGATGTTGTAGTTGATCGTCGGTACAGATTCACCGAGGTTCGTTGTGACAAGAGCACCCTCTTCTTCAAGTGTTGCCTTCAAGTCAGTGGCTTGCTCGGCCAAAAGCGCCAGATCCTCTTCGTAGATTTCAACTGTAACCGGTGCACCGGCTGGTGGGCCTTGAACGATGGTATCCATAAATATTGTCGCTTCCGGAAACGCCTCGCGCAGCTGGCTTTCATATTTGTTGATCGTTTCCGAGGCACTGATCTGTTCTTTGTTTATTTCCAGCGCCACCTGGGCTGTATTCGCACCGGACTGGTCAAGGGAAGCACCGAAAAGGTTCGGCAGGCCTGTGCCGGTGAACAGCGACACCGCTTCTATGTGCGGCATTTCCGCAGTCATATAGTCCACGACTTCATTTGCATCATCATGTGTCTGATCAATCGTCTGTTCCTCATCAAATATCAAGTCGACCGTCACTTCGGAGCGGTCTGCTTCAGGAAAGAATTCGAACGGTGTGAAACGCACAAGGCCAATCGATAGTATGCCGATGACAAGCACTGCGAAAAACGTGATCAATGGACGCTTGATGATTGCGGGAGGATCTTATCGGCGTACAGGTCCCCACCCTTTGCAAACAACCGGCCCAAAAGTCCCGGGTGAGCGGGTGCTTTTTTACGGTTAAGGAGATAGCGTACAGCCGGCACGAAAGTCAGTGCCAAAACTGTGGACATGATCATTGTGGTGATCAATATGCTGGGGAGCGCTTTGATGAAATCGCCATTTGCCCAGACAACAGCAGAAGCGGTGTAAATGTGAAGACGATGGCAAGTGTGGATGAGATAACGGATGGTGCCACTTCCCTGACGCCGTTATAGACACCATCCAATCGATCATCCCCCAAGGTGAATCGGCGCTCGATGTTATCGTTCACTACAATCGAATCGTCGACCAGTATACCAAGCGCAATGATCAGCCCGATGATGGATATCTGGTTCAGATCCACACCGAACCATGGCACCGGGATGATGCCGATGATCACCGACAGTAGTACGGTAGCCATCACAGTGGTTGAGCCGATCAGTGACAATCCTAAAGATGTGCTCAAAATGACTGCGACCAGGGCGATGCCAAGGGACAAGTAGAGGCCGACGAATATGTCCTCTACATTTTCGCGTTCTGAAGACAATGTCGTCACATCAACCGTGTCCGGTAATTCAGAGACCCGTTCGTCGACAACCGCCTCCACATCCTTTGATACAGAAGGCACATCCTGACCCTTCGACAAAAAGACAGTAAAGGATACGGCCCTGTCACCTTCATATTCCACTATGTCCTCCGGATCACCCATAGTTTCTTCTATATTGGCGATTTCGGTCAGCGGCGTGTTTTCTGTGCCGATTCTGACCTGTCTGAGCACTTCAAGCGGTGTACCATCTTCGAAGGATAGACGGATGATGTTGCCGTCATCCTCCTCCTGACCGGGAATGACCGGATTGAGTGAAGCATTGATTTCGCTCAATATCTGATTTGGGTTCACTTCGGCTGCCGCCATCGCTTCCCGATCCAAATCGATTTCAAATTCCTTATCCGTGTACCCTTTGACGGTCACACCATCGATGCCATCCATCTGGGCCACTTCGCGCTTCAATTTTTCTATATCGCCTCTTACATCGTAGAGATTCGCCATATCCTCGCTATGGAATTGATAGCTGAGCAATGGGAAGGCATTGCTGATGGATTCAACTTCGGGTTCGGCTGCATTCTCCGGGAAACTACCAGCCAGGGTTCCCATAAGGTTGTTCACTTCATTCAATGCGGATTCGGCATCTGCCGAGTCGGACAGCTGTAGGTTAAGGACTGATATATCATCCTGCGAAACGGAGGAGACATCCTCCACACCCGCCACACTGAATATCCGTGATTCGATGACCTCGGTGATGTTGTTTTCGACATCCTGCTTATCGGCCCCCGGCCATGCAGTAGTAATATTGATGATATTAACCTCAGTCTCCGGTATTTCCCGCTGTTCAACGGTCAAAAAAGTGTAGATGCCGAAGATCGAAATGGTGATTATCAAAATAATGAATAACAGGCTTCGTTCCAGGACCATTTCATAAATACGCTTCATATTTCTGCCTCATCTCTTTTTAGGGTTATATGATCATCATCCAAGAGATCGCCGTCAAACATCACTGGTCGGAGTCGATCCATGTCGTCTTTTCTTCGTACGGTGTACGGGTTGCCTTCTTCTTCTCCACTTCAGGCTCCCCTAAAAAGATGCCCCCAAGTATCTCCTCATCTTCCCTCAAGTTGAAGTATTCTTTGACGCCAGGGGTGTTGTAGATCGGACCGCTGCGCCATATTGCACCGAGTTCCAGGCTATGGGCCGCAAGCAGCATATTTTGTGAAGCAGCGGCAACAGCACAGACGTCTTCTATATATATCGCTTTTTCTTTGCCGCTTGGAGACAGCGCTACCACAATGACGGTCGGTGCTGCGAACGGTTTTCTGCTGATTTTTTCGATACGCTTTTGACCGCTCTCGGATTCAGGATCGTCGACACGCCCTTTCGCTACTTCCTTGAGGACACGGGAGAACGGTCTTCTGCCTTCCCCGCTGAGCACAAAAAACTTCCAGGGCTCCGTCATATGATGGTTCGGTGCCCAACCGCAGCCTCCAATATCTTTTCGATCTTTTTTGGATCCACCGGCGCCTCTTTCAACTTCGGTGTACTGCGCCTGTTTTTGATTGCACTCAAAACATCCATTTTTTTAGCTCCTTTAATATGTATTTACTATAAAATTACAACTTGTTGGCTCAAGACTACCAGATTTCCCCGAATCTTTACATATTTATGATATCATTTGGCAATGACTTTTTGAAAAGGGGGACTTGCTTTGGTCCTGTTGCTGATCCTTGGCATATTAGCCGGTATGCTCATTCCTGTGCAGACTTCTGTAAACAATCGCCTGTCACACTTTACACACTCCCTTATAATGGCTTCGTTCTATTCATTTTTGACAGGTACAGTGCTGTTGATCGGCCTCAATGCCGTCATGAATCCTGGGAAGCTCTCATTCGCTTTCCTATCGTCACATGACTTCTCATACATATGGTTCCTCGGCGGCCTGATGGGTGTCGTCTACCTGACTGGTAATATGATCCTATTGCCGAGGATCGGAGCGGCACTTACAGTGATCATGACGGTTGCAGGACAAATGATCATCAGCCTCTTAATCGATACATTCGGCTGGTTCGATGCGCCGCTTCAGCCACTCGACATCAGGCGCATTGCGGGCATCGCCATCATGATTATGGGCATCATCTTCATGAACTATAAAAGGAAATCGGCGAGACATGACGACAGCCCTTCCAATATATGGCTCTTCTTTGGATTGATGACGGGCTCGATCCCTCCGGTGCAGACGGCGGTCAACAGCCTGCTGAGGTATGAAGTCGGTTCCTTCTATATGGCGTCATTAATCTCATTCGCCATAGGCACTTTGGCCCTTCTCCTGCTGTCCCTCCTCAGTGCCGGACATCTTAAAGTGGCCCTTACGAATCAGGAAGGTGCGCGGTTGCGTGCCTGGCACTTCATCGGAGGAGCACTCGGTGCCGTGTATATTACGACCAATATCATCCTCATGCCCCACCTTGGTACGACTTTGACCTTGATGAGCGTCATTTTTGGTCAGATGCTGACCGGCCTCCTCATCGATCATTTCGGATTGTTCGGCATACCGCCCCATGCGCTAGATAAGAGGCGTATTGCAGGTGCCCTCATGATCCTTACCGGCATCATTCTTCTACAAATATAAAAACCCCTTCAAAGCTTCTGCTCTGAAGGGGGTTGATGCTATTCCGTGCCTTTTCCTGACCCATCATTATTCAATTTGTATACGAAATAACCGAATCCCCCTACTGTAACCAATGCCATCATCTGTATCATGAAATCTACCAAATTTGCTTCCATCTGCGTAACCCCTCGTCCTTTATTTTAGGAAATTATACCACATGGTTGGCAAGTGTAAATAGATTATTTGAATTTTATTTAACTTTTTTAACACCTCCTGTAAACCGCTTCCAAAAAGCTGTGGAGGAGCAGCTTATACCTTCTATATTCCCCTCACTTCCCCCTGTTCACAGCCATCGAATTTACAATGCCGACGCAACAGGCGTATAATGATGGAAATCACACAGTAAAGGAGCAACACCATGAAGAGAATCATAATGGGCACCGTCTTTTTGGCAGCAGGCATCATCCACTTCTTGAAGCCCGGAAAATTTGCCGGAATCGTCCCTTCTGTCGTACCCTTCAAAACCTTCATCGCTTATTTTACAGGCCTCCTCGAAATCATCTTTGGCATACTATTGCTGGCAGGCAAAGTTCGAAATAGACAATTGACCGCCATGCAGGCATTTTTATGGGCGGTCTTTCCGGCGAACGTCTATATGTATACCCATCAAAGGCAACTCGGATTGTCCCATCTCCCGAAATGGGCGTTGCTCGGTAGACTGCCATTACAGAAATTGATGGTGGATATGCTTGGTGACATCAAAAAGTAGGACTCGGTCCTACTTTTCTACATTCCGGAGTATCTCCTTCATCTCTTTTGGGTAGTCCGTCACCAGCGTACCCAATCCATGCCCAATAAGGTCTGCCGCCGTTTCCCAATCGTTGACCGTCCACGCCCTTATCCTCTCCCCGATGCCACTGATCTGTTCTGGTTGTTCAAGTATCGCCTTCCAACTGATATGGAGGGCTTCGAGTGAATGCTCGGCCATATAATGCTCCGCCCGTTCCGGCACCTCTTTCGTCAACCACGCGAGACGCGCCTCTGGATGAACCATTTTCATGCGTGCAAGACTCGGCAAATTAAATGATGAATAGATCACCTTCTCATGACACCCATATGCTCCGACGATATCAAACACCCTTCTTTCAATCCCTTCATATTGTATGACATCCGTCTTCAATTCGATATTCAGTTCGACATTGTACGCTTCAGACAACGCGAGCACTTCATTTAAAGTAGGAATCTTTTCCCTTTTCCATACCTCTGGGTCATAGTGCTTGTAGTCGGAGAACGTGACGCCGGCACTCACTTTCCTGAGTGCCTCCAATGTCATGTCCCGGACTGCCCCTCCCCATCGGTTGTACGCTTTATATCTTCGTCATGTATGACGACAACTTCCCCATCCCTACTCAGGTGAACATCGATTTCCAGACCATCACTACCTGCGTCCAGTGCCTTTTTAAAGGCAAGCAATGTATTTTCTGGATAGTCGCCCATCGCACCTCTGTGCGCAAAAACTTTCGTCCGCATCAAATCTCTCCTTTCCGCATGCTTCCATAAATTCATTTCTCATATACAGTAAACACCTTACTCCATCGTTTCCACTTTTGCATGCCCGAAAATCCAACGGCCAATGGGAGCGATAATGTTTGACTAGATACCATTTATGATACAGAATTATGATGTATAGTGAAATACGTTATACACTTCCCGTTTTCGGGAATAGTATAAAGAACACGAAAAATAAAAGGAGTGGAATTCATGAATCAACAACAGCTCGAAAAAGTAAGAAATGGAAAAGGCTTCATCGCAGCACTCGACCAGAGTGGCGGTAGTACACCAAAAGCACTGCTCGCATATGGCGTACAAGAGGATGCTTATTCCAATGAAGCTGAAATGTTCGACCTTGTACATGAAATGCGTACGCGCATCATCACTTCCCCTTCCTTCAATTCTGATCAGATTCTAGGGGCCATCCTGTTCGAGCAGACTATGGACCGGGAAATTGAAGGCAAGTATACAGCTGATTACCTTGCAGAGAAAGGCATCGTCCCATTCCTCAAAGTCGACAAAGGCCTGGCTGACGAAAAAGATGGCGTCCAGCTCATGAAGCCGATGCCGGAATTGGATGACTTGCTGAAACGTGCCAACGAACGCAACGTCTTCGGCACAAAGATGCGCTCAAATATACTCGAGCCGAATGCACAAGGCATCAAAGAAGTCGTCGAGCAGCAGTTTGAGGTCGCCCACAAGATCCTCAATGCCGGCCTGATGCCGATCATCGAACCGGAAGTGAACGTCTACAGCGACAACAAGGAACAATCTGAAGAAATATTGAGGAAAGAGATTGAAAAGCACCTTGATCAGCTCTCAGATGATCAGGAAGTGATGCTCAAACTTTCCATTCCTACAAAAGCCAACGCATACAAATCACTCATCGACCACGACAAGGTAGTTCGTGTCGTCGCGTTGTCAGGTGGGTATTCAAGGGATGAGGCCAATGAAAAGCTCCGTGAAAACGACGGCTTGATCGCAAGCTTCTCCCGCGCATTGGCAGCAGACCTCAACGTCAACCAATCTGACGAAGAGTTCGATAAAAAACTGAAGGATGCTGTAGATACAATCTATGATGCTTCAGTAAACAAGAAGTAAGGTTCCAGACCCTCCTAATTAGGAGGGTCAAATCTTTTTCAAAATAAATAGCCCTTTCCTATAGACAAGATCCCTTTTATGATGTATAGTTACTTTAATAAGTCTTATAAGTACAACTCAGTATCTAATTCACATATTACAAATAGTAATCGTGATCTTAGCCGGTACTCTTTGTAATGTGTGAATTTTTTTATGTTTTCGCACTTAAGATATTATTAAATTTTTATTTGGAGGTCATTTATATGACACAAGGTACAGTTAAATGGTTCAATGCAGACAAAGGTTTCGGTTTCATCGAAGTTGAAGGCGGAGACGACGTATTCGCTCACTTCTCCAACATCGAAGGCGAAGGCTACAAAACACTTGACGAAGGTCAAGCAGTAGAATTCAGCGTTGAAGAAGGTCAGCGTGGACCACAAGCTGTTAACATCGTTAAACTTTAATAATATTTTAAGTAATATTTTAGTAGTTTATGTTAGTTAATGGAAACCCCCTCTCATATGAGAGGGGGTTTTTTTATGCTTCTTATGAAAACAAGCCTTCTTTAATTCCGGAATTGGGGTTAAAGAAGGCTCTTATAGTACACTTTATCTACTGTCCTCTCAATTCATCATATATTTCAGCAAATTTTTTCGCCGTATATTCACTCATGCCCCTATCTTCCACTTCTTCTACATATAAGCTGAGCATCATGTCCTTCTCATTCTGATCGTAGCCGATAAACCAGCCAGTCTCCTCTCCCCTTGCATCCTGAGATGTTTTATTTTCACTCGTGCCAGTCTTACCGGCAAATTGGGCATAATCACGTTCTGCATCATCAGGGTGGTTCAACTTGACCACATCACGCATCGCTGATTCCAGATAGTCAAGGTCCTCCTGTGGCGCAATATCTTCAGCAAGTATCTCTGTCTCGGAGTCTGCCAAAACATGCGGTATGTGAATATCTCCTCCGTTGATCACTCCTGCATAGATTGTTGCAATCTGGATTGGGGAAATCAGCAGTTCCCCCTGCCCGTAGCTTGTATCTGCAAGAAGAATATCACTGTCAATCGTACCATCATTGGAGACTTGACTTGTATAGATTGGATAATCTGTATCATATTCGTGGCCGATGCCGAGATCTTTCATGCCTTCAATGAAGCGGTCCGAGCCGATTTCAAGTGCAGTGCGTGCCATATAGATGTTGTCGGAGTACGTCAGGGCCTTCTTCAGATTGAAGGATTCGTTCATTACATGATAGCGGTTCACTTCATAACCGCCCCATGAGGCATCTTTCTGCCAACCCTTCCCATTGATTTCCATGCTGTCGTCTGGATTGAACCCCTCTGTGTTCATGGCAATCAGTGCAGTAAGCAGCTTCTGGGTCGATCCAGGAGACGCTGCCCGGTTGAACTTATTGAGCAACGGCTGGTCTTCACCCGTCTCGAGCTTCTCATAATCTGAAGCAGATATACCGAACATGAAATCATAAGGACTCGGAGCCGGGTAGCTTACTGCAGATAAAATATCACCATTCTCGGGGTCCACTGCAACACTCGCACCAGAATCTGAAGATAGTTTGCTATATACTGTCGACTGCAGGGTTTCATCTATGGTGAGTGTGATATCTTCTCCATCTTTCGCCTTTTCGTCGAATAACATCTCAACTGCATTGCCTGAATCATCGACTATTGAAATGGTGTAGCCCCTTTTTGGCTTGAGCTGTTCTTCGTAAAGCTGCTCGACTCCCCTTTTGCCTATCATGTCGCCCGTTCTATAGCCTTCATTCTCTTCAAGATCTTCTGCTGTTACAGGCCCCACATACCCGATGAGATGGAATGCCGCTTCATCCAACGCATATTCCCTCGAAGGATACTCCCGGATGGATAACCCGTAGGAAGCGAATTCTTCTTTCTCTTCTTTATTGAAGCGGTGTGCATCTTTAATCGGAACAAATTGGCCTTCTTCTATCCATCCCTGCTCCGTGACATCCGTCAACGCTGTCTCGTCCATGTCGAGGACATCCGACGCTTCCATTATCTTCTCCTTGTCCGTCCGACCGGCAATATAGCCGACCGTCTCCTTTATGCCATTTGACGCAAGGGGTGTGCCGGAACTGGCCAATATTTCACCGCGTTCTCCAGCTGTGAACTCCATCGCCACTTCACCATCATCAAGCCCTGGAATGATCATGTTTGGAGACCAGTCTATAAACCAATCATTTTCATCCTGATTGTAGGCCAAGGGGATATCAAACTCGCGTTCCAAGTTTCCATATGTACTTTCAAGTACGAGCGTCCCCACATGTGACTTGACGCCCTCCTTTTCAGTATCCTTAGCTTCAAGCGCCTTCAATTTCACATTTTCGACTTTCAGGGATTCATAGATATCAGTTGTTCTGCCGCTGACTTCCTTTTTTTCATAATCGTCTTTGGCCTCTTTTGTCAGAAGCGGATAAATGGCCTCATAATCACCGCTCTCAAACGCTTCCGTGAAACGCTCCACAGTCTCCTCCTCAGACTTTTGGAATACGCCGGAAGCGATAAGCAGATAGGCTCCTACCGCTATGGCGAGTAGCACCGCTGGCACCAGCCACACTGATTTCTTCATGCAAACTCTCCTTATTTCCATTTCCCTCATTATATCAATCATCATATGCACCGCAACAGCATGTTAAGATAAACATATAGTATTGAGTTTAAGGAGTGATTACATGTGTCTGATACTGTTCCAAAAGAATCAACATCCCGGATATAAACTTGTAATCGGTGCAAACCGTGACGAATCATATGCCCGACCGACCGCTCCCGCTCACTTTTGGGAAGACCACCCTGATATTCTGGCCGGCCGTGATCTTTCAAAAGGCGGAACGTGGCTTGGCATTACAAAGTCCAGCCGAATAGCTGCCGTCACCAACATCAGATCTAAAGCACAACAAGGAGAGAAAAAATCGAGGGGAGACCTCATCCGCAACTTCCTCGTCCAGGATGCTTCTCCAAAATCCTATTTGGAAGCACTGGAACGTGATAAGCATGCTTATGCTGGATTTAACCTTCTGGTTGGAAACCCAGATGAATTGTTCTATCTCAATAATGATGATAGTCCCATTGTACGGGTAGCGGATGGTGTACATGGGTTGAGCAACCATCATCTTGATACGCCCTGGCCGAAAGTTATAAATGGCAGGGACCGCTTGAAATCCCATCTGGATGCAACACACCAAGCTGACCCTGAGGTTATTTTCGAACTGCTTGCGAATGAGGATGAAGCAGTGGATAATCTGCCGGATACGGGGTTTCCCGAGGATTTGGAGCGTCGTCTATCGCCCGCCTTCATAGATATAGAAGATTACGGGACGCGTTCATCAACAGTACTCCTCATTGATCATGACAACAAGGTGACTTTCATTGAGCGCACTTTTAAAAACAAAAAGCAGCTTGAGGAATCCCGCTTCCAATTTGATATCAGACAATAGTCGGATAATTGGACTCTTAATTGACCTCCCCTATTTTTTGCCGTATTATTGAAATATAGATTGGGCAGCCAACATGATCACAGTTAGACATTGATTTTTATATTTTGAATCTTGATCCATATTTTTACGCTATGCAGCGAGCGAATCTTATATAGAGTAAGGAGGGATACCAATGGCTTATGTAATCCTTCAACCATGTATGGAAGAGAAGTCCGGAGAGTGTGTAGATGTCTGTCCAGTCGATTGCATCGAGGAAGGTGAGGATCAGTTCTATATTGATCCGGATATCTGCATCGACTGCGGAGCATGTGTAGCAGTCTGCCCGGTCGACGCGATCGTAGAGGAATACGAAATGACTCCTGAAGAGGAACCATTCCTTGAAAAGGCAGAGAAATTCTTTGCAAGCAAATAATGACACAATGTTTTGGAATGCTCCAAAACCAAAAAGATTCCTTTGAAGTTTTTCAAAGGAATCTTTTTTAACGAAAATTTTTATATAAATATTTTAACCTTTCACTACTTCCTGCCCACGAACATTCCAGGTGACTGCAAACAGGATGATTGCAAGTATGCATGAGCTTGTCAGTAGGAGGAAGCCCGCATCCCAGCCAAAACCTTGTACGACATATCCCATAATTGCGTTAGCCGATACCGCGCCACCTATATAACCGAAGAACCCGGTCAGACCTGCTGCTGTTCCAGCAGCTTTCTTAGGTACAAAATCCAAGGCCTGCAAGCCTATCAGCATAACCAGCCCATATATCAGGAAGCCTATTGCTATAAGTGCAAAGTTATCAATCAATGGATTTCCTGCTGGATTAAACCAATACACCAGTACGGCGATAAGCACTCCGACCATGAAGACCACACCTGCTGGCCCACGTCGTCCCTTAAAGACTTTATCTGAGATGTATCCACACAACAATGTGCCTGGGATACCAGCCCATTCATAAAGGAAATATGCAATACCTGATTCGTTCATGCTGAAGCCTTTCTCTTCACTCAAATAAGTCGGTGCCCAATCAAGGACTCCATAGCGGACAAAGTAGACAAAGATATTGGCAATCGCAATCGCCCATACCCACTTGTTGTTCAAAACGTATTTAAATAAAATTTCTTTTGTCGTCAGTTCTGTCTCAAATGTCTTCTTCGATTTGTTTGGGTAGTCATCCCGATGCTCTTCAATCGGTGGCAATCCCATGGATTGCGGAGTGTCCCGAATTAATGCAAATGCCGCAACCGCTATGACAATTGCGACAAGGGCAGGCAAGATGAAGACGCCTTCGTACCCTGCATAGGTCGCGCCAAAATAAGTTGAGACAATGGCTACTCCGCCAATCGCAAGTGGTGCCATTAACCCGCCACCCACATTGTGTGCAACGTTCCAGATAGCGGTCTTACCGCCTCTTTCACTCACACTGAACCAGTGGACAAGCACTCGACCTGATGGTGGCCATCCCATTCCTTGGACCCACCCATTCAGGAACAAAAGAATGAACATGATGGTGACTGTTGAAGTGAAAAATGGTACAAACCCCATCAATAAGTTTATAATCGCTGATAATATTAATCCTGTAGCCAGGAAGACTCGGGCGTTACTTCGATCGGATATGGTCGCCATTACGAACTTACTTATTCCATAAGCGATGGAAATAGCGGAAAGTGCCAATCCAAGTTCTCCCTTTGTAAATCCTTCCTCAGTCAAATACGGAATAGCCAGCGAAAAGTTTTTACGTATCAGATAATAAGCTGCATAACCTATGAATATCCCCATAAAAACTTGAAATCTCAGCTTTTTATAATCTGAATTGACCTGATCTTCAGGAAGCCGCTCTTTAGCTTTAGGCGGTTTGAAGAAATTCCTCATATTTACTCCTCTTTTCTGAATATGATTTAAAAAATACAATCAAAGCATTAAAAAAGCACACTAAAATCCATATTCGTCTTCTAAAAGACGAATAATGGTATAGCGTGGTCTCTAATTCCGCTTCTTTTAACTTGTAAAGCAATATTAATCCAAATATTCGATTATGTCAACGCTCTCATAGATACTTTTTTCATATTAATTTAATATTTAAAAACCATAATAAAACTGTTATTCATCACTTGTCATTTCTCAGGCTGCAGAATGGTCGGCTGCAATATGCCGGGCCCGATGGAAACATTACGCTCCACTAAAGTATAGCGGTTGCCATCCACCATAAATACGGCGCCTCCTTGGTAACTGGCTTCTCGTCCCTCTTTTCTGAGTTCTGAAAGTATAGCTTTTACATACGCATCATGATCCGTATAGCGGTCTTCAAAATCGAATACTCTGTTTTCCTTTTTGTAGCCCATCAGTCTATTGAAACCAAAAAGCCCCAGGGCAAAAACTGCCACAACCATCAAAACCTGCATAAAACCCCATCCTTTGTCGTCTTCTAAAATCAATCATATCAAAGCGGTGATTCTAATTGAATGATTATAATCTGATTATTCGCCAATTAACTAGAGTTGAAATGATGGACATAAAGAAACCTGCCGATTGGCAGGTTTTAACTTTACATAGCTTCCTTGATTCCCCTTTTGACCAGCCACCAGTTGACCGGATAACTTGTCAGGAATCCTAGGATCATGGCAATCTGCATCATGAACCAATACGCCCCTTCATTAGGTGCCGGAGGGGTTGCAAAGATAACCAGGTTGACGAGCGCCATCCAGCCGAACATGCCGACTTCAAAGGCGATCAACGATAATGTGTCTGCTTTGATGGCAGAGATGAAGGCATTCTTCACTCCGGCCTTCTTGTTCATCGGGTAGATGGCATAAAACTGGAAAAGTATACCGAAAATATAAGCTAGGATGAACTGGGCGGTAAAGTGGGCATATAATGTCGATCCAGCTATAGTCAATGCCCCCAGTGTAACGATGGGCACGCCCAAAGCGTCCCCGAGTGTACATCCTGCCGAACAATGGCTTGTAGATACGAATACTTTTGCACCGTTGCCCCTGCTATCCTCGAGCTCCAGATTTTTGGCGTTTATGCGTCCCCATCTGAAATATGTCCATAGGGCTATAGGGCCGAAGAACCACCCGTTGATCGGCCAAACGATATTCATGATTGTCATGTGCTGAGGATGCCTGAAGACATCCACTATAATGATTATTGAAGAGATTGCTCCGATGCCGAGGGCAATCCATGATATGGTGCTGAGCATTTAAACCACCTCATATACTAAATGGAAAAAGTAATTTATATCAGTATAGTCCTATATTCAGGCGATCATATAAGGTACCTTAAGTAGACGATTAGGATGATGAAAATCCATACCAGATCGACGAAGTGCCAATAATAGGAAAATATCTTGAATTTCTCGTAGTAGAGTGTTTTCGGGAACTGGGGAAGAAACCTTTGTATAAACAAAACACTCATCCAGAAACAACCGAACAACACATGCGCGGCATGCAGCCCGACCAGTACATAATATGAGCTCAAGAAAGAGCTCGTTGATGTCGTGTACCCTTCTGAAACGAAATGGCTGAACTCAGATATCTCAAATACCATAAAGATGACCGCGAATAGGAATGTGACGCCCAACCAGACTAGCATACTCTTCTTTTTATCTGAAGATAACGCCTTCTCGGAAAAATAGAGCGTGCCACTGCTTGAGAGCAGGAATATGGATGACAAGGTCACTGTCATCGCATCGAATATCTCGGATGGGTGGGGACCTTCGGAAGAAGGCGTGAAAATGAAGTATGTCACAAAAAGTGTCAGGAACATCAACGCTTCAACACCTAAGTATATGAAGAAGCCAATCTGCTTATCGCGGAACAGTTCCGCTTCCTTAGCATTCATCTCCATCAGGAAGCCTCCCCTTTCCGTAGTGCTCCTTTTTCTCATCTGTAAATGAACGGACGATGAAGAGCGCAAACAACCCTACCGCAAAAATTGCCGAGGCGATGAACCATTGATAGATCATACAGAAAGTGAGTGCGGCTAATGAAAGGGCCATCAGCACAGGTAGAATCGAATCCCTGGCGATGGGTGTACTTCTGTGGTCTGTAGTGGTCCTCATCTCCCGCCCCTCCTTTTTCACGATCCATAACGGGTCCATTCCTTCAACGACAGGCATCGGGTCGAATGTCTCTTCCGGCGATGGGGATGGGACGGTCCATTCCAATGTCCTGCCATTCCATGGATCGTCTGATACCGGCTCATTTTCACGGTGTGTCTTGAAAATGTTCCAGAAGAAGAATAATATGCCAGCCCCCATCAGGAAGGCCCCTATTGTGCTCATGAAGTTCGTTACAGTCAGGCCATCTCCGGGATCATAAGTGAACACCCTTCTCGGCATGCCGTTCAAACCGGTGATATGCATCGGGAAGAAGGTGAGATGATAGCCAATCAGAAATAGCCAGAAATGCCATTTGCCTAAAGTTTCATCCAGTCTCAGCCCCATCATTTTAGGGTAGTAGTAATAGATTCCGGCAAATATCCCAAGTATCGTCGACGCGAGGATGACGTAGTGGAAATGTGCCACGACGAACTGTGAATCGTGGAACTGGAAATCTGCAGCAGATACCGACAGCATGACGCCTGTAACGCCGCCCATCACAAACGATGGGATGAACCCCAAGGAGAAAAGCATCGGCACAGTGAACCGGATGAGCCCTCCCTGCAATGTAAACAGCCAGTTGAATATCTTGATGCCGGTCGGTACGGCAATCGTCATCGTCGTAATCGCAAAGAAAGTGTTAAGTAGCGGTCCAAGCCCCACCGTCAGCATATGGTCGGCCCGACGGTAAAGGACAGGAAGCCGATCAGGACGATGGAGAATACCATGGCTGAATAGCCGAAGATCCTTTTTCCTGAGAATGTAGGGATGATATCTGAAAATATACCGAAAGCCGGCAGGGCAAGGATGTATACTTCAGGGTGACCGAAAATCCAGAACAGATGCTGCCAATAGACTGGGTCGCCATCTGGTCCAGAGAAGAATTTCGTGCCGAACATACGGTCGAACATCAGCAGGTAAAGGGCGATTGCCAATACGGTAAACGCCAACAGGATCATGATCGCGGTCACAAATGTCGCCCAGGTAAAGAGCGGCATCCTGAACCACTTCATGCCCGGCGCCCGGTGTCTGATGATCGTCACTATCAAGTTCAGCGCCGTAAATATTGTGCCGAGACCTGACACCTGGACCCCGAATACATAGTAGTCACTATTGACGTCAGGCGTAAATATGGAGGTGGAGAGTGGCGCATAACCGGTCCAACCGATTCCTGGCGCACTATTCAGGAAGAAAGAAAAGTTGAATATCAAGGCACCTGCAAAGAACAGCCAGAAGCCTACAGCATTCAGAAAAGGAAATGCAAGATCCCTTGCCCCGATCTGAAGGGGCACGACGATATTCATCAACCCGAGCAGCATCGGCATAGCCGCAAAGAATATCATCATTGTACCGTGGGTGGTGAACAGCTGGTCATATTTTTCGAACTGGAACAACCAGAACTCGTTGTTCGGCACAGCGAGCTGCAGCCTTATCAAGAGTGCATCCAAGCCAGCACGTGAAAAGAACAAAAACCCGAATAATATGTAGAGTGTCCCGATTTTACGATGGTTGGTCGTTCGGAGATAACTCCATATGAGGGGGAATTTATTGGTCTTGACTACATAGAATGTTATGATGCCGCCCATTATCACAGTGGATATCCAGGCTGCAATGACATCGGATGGTGCCGATATGGAAAATCCGAAGATAGATATCTCCATGATCCTATTCCTCCTCTATTTGAGATCGTTTATATACGCTTTATAATCTTCTTTACCTATCACTTTTACGGAAAAAGTCATATTCGTATGCTGGACACCGCAGAACTCGGCGCACTTCCCCTCATATTCCCCGCGTTCCACATCCCGGATGACGTAATTCAGTTCTTTATTTGGAAAAACATCCACTTTCCCTGCCAATTCCGGTATCCAGAATGAGTGGATGAGATCCTCGGAATGCAGATTGAACTCGATATCTTCATCCTCAGGCAGGACAAGCTCGTCCTTCACCGAAGCACCATTCTCATGTTTAAATTCCCACTCGAATTGCCTTCCGGTCACTTCAATTTTAGTGGTGCCATCTTCCGGCTTCTGGGAGGCTGAAGTATCGGGTGATTGCTCCATTGTGATCCTGACGGTCGGCACCGCGAGGATGATCAGCAGGATGACGGGGATGATCGTATAGGTCAATTCGAGTTTACGGTTGCCTTCCACATCCACCGGCTCATAGTCCTTCCGCGCTTCGGAATAACGATATTTATAGACAAAATATGCAAAAAGGATGAATACCACAATCAGTACCAGGGCCATGATGCCTAAGCTGAGCCAAATCAAGTAAGCCTGCGTCCTCCCGGTGGAACTCTTCGGGTCCAAAACATTTATCCCGCTGCAGCCGCTCAACATCAGAGTAAAGCCCGATAAAATAAGTAAGCCAAGCTTCTTCATGGTCGGACTCCTTTCCAACATGGTTTTATACTTACTATCCCACTCGCCCCTCCCCTTTAAACATGATTCATGATTTTTCCATGTTTTAAATGTTTGATGCTGCATGGAATCGCTCATTTGCAGCTGCCTTAAATGACACACCTTGCGCTAATCCATCATCCGGGCATCGTTATATACTTTTAATGTTCTTGTAACAGTAAATGCTGCGTCTTCGTGATAGAATACCGCTCAACAGATATTAAGGGAAACGCCATTTTCACCCGGTTACCGCTTTATTTTCATGGTATCACCATACGTCACCAATACTTTAGGCCAGCCAAAGGATGATGGAAAACGGCCTATGGCTTAAGGGGATAAAGCCCTGATGGATATTCGATAAAGAGAGGTAGAGAACCAGTGGAGCGTAATTATACGATTGATTATGTCAAAGGGTTTGCGATATTTTTCGTTGTGGCCATCCACTCGAAGACTGTTCAAGGTACGCATATCGGAATGATCGACGGTGATGATGCGAATTTCGTCATCAATATGTTCGCACGGTTTGCAGTGCCCTTCTTCTTTGTGGCATCAGGGTATCTGTTTGTACAGAAGCTAAACAGGATCCATCAGGAAAATGAAGAGGGAAGCCGACGCGCCCAGTTTCGTTATTTCAAGAAGTATCTTGGTAAACTGGTCAAACTTTATGTGGCGTGGCTTGTTTTCTATTTCGTTTTCGAACTGGGTGTAAAATTTATCGAAAGGGAAAATAATAGTGAGACACTCTTCGAGATGTTCACAAGTTCCATCAGCCATCTCAACCTATGGAGTCTCATATACTTTGGGGAAGGCTGGCCTGGCTATCACCTATGGTTCCTGCCGGCACTCATATACGCCGTGCTCCTGTTGTTCTTATTTTCTCAAATGCGGTTGGTTGGGGTTTTATTCGTGATTAGTGCAGGGTTACATCTTTTCGGCCTGTTCGGCCAAGCCTACTCCTTCCTTTATGATGTGCCTTTCAATACAAGGGACGGTGTCTTTTTGCCCTATTCTATGTAGCATTTGGCGGGATTGCAGCCAAATACGGTTCATTCTTCAACGCATTGCTTTTAAGGATACCGACCTGGTCTATCATTGTTTCGCTTGTTTTCCTGTCCCTCATGCAAATCTTGGAAGGTTTCCTCACATTACAGATATACGATGGGAAGGAAGAGAATTATTTTTTCTTCACTATGCCATTGGTCATGACACTATTCATGCTGGCCTTAAAACACCATCAGATGGGGAAAAATTCTATTTTCACTAAAATTGGTGCGAATGCAGTGGGTATTTATGTATCCCATGTATTTATCATGGAGTGCATGCACATCCTCTTATACCGAATGGAATTGACCGCAGTGGAAGATTCCATCCTTTGGAAAGTGATGTTGACGCCCCTGGTACTTGTCATTGCCCTTGTCTTCTATCACCAATTGCAGAATGGGAAGAAGGCTTTAAAGTCCATCTATCGATAGAGGAATCAAGACAATATATAAAGGATAGCTGTAAGTCTACAACAACTGCAAATCACGACCTCACTTTGATCTCTATATCCATATGAAAACACCTTCGGAATGATGCGCGTTGCAACCTTCCGAAGGTGTCTTTGATTGAGGGTCATTTACGTAATTTGTTTAATTCGCTACGGGTTTTTTCTGATAAAGATGCCCCGATATCCATCAATTCAATCATATCCTTAAATGCCTGTTCAGGAATTGCGAGATCTTCTATTTTATCCTCGGTGAATTCCAGAATCGATATCATCTTCACGTCCGTCTGCTATCTTAGTGACAAATTCAGGTTCAGTGACAAATGGTGTGGACGCGCCTACCATATCAGCATACTCTATTCCTTCAAGTGCCTTATCAGGAGAATTGATACCACCAGTCGCCATGACAGCTGTCCGCCCGGCAATATGGTCATAGACCACTTTATTCATCAATTCCCCTTTATGTTTCCCTTGTCGAATTGTCTGCTTATAGATGTTTTTACCCCAACTTGCCGTAGTCAGATAATGGATGTCGGCCGCTTCCATTGCCCGGTCTATAAAATACAGGAACTCCTCGACACTATACCCCACTTCACTTCCACGTGTTTCTTCAGGAGTGCAGCGATATCCCAGAATAAATCCTTCAGGGGCTTCCGCTTCAATCACTCGCTGGACAGCCTCGAGCACTTCAATTCCAAAACGTATCCGGTTATCGAGGGTGTCTGCACCATATTCATCTTCACGCTTATTGGAGAACGTGGAGAGGAATGTCTGGATCAGCAAGCGTTGGGCCCCTGAAATTTCAACCCCGTCAAAACCAGCTTTGATCGCCCGTCTTGTGGCATCAGCGTATTGTGTGATCACATGATTGATCTTCCGCTTGCTCATCGCGATCACGGTGTGTTCTACTGGACTATTCAATTTCATCTCACTCGGACCATAGACGACCCCGAAGTCTTTGAGTGATATCTTCGAGAAGCGGCCTGCATGTGTCAGTTGAATGATTGCTTTTGCCCCATCTTTTTTCATAGCTTCTGCGACTTGCTTCAATCCTTCTATGCTGCGATCATCGTCAATGCTGAAGCCGTATTCGAACAGTTGGGCGTATTCCTCTATGTAGGCTGCGCCAGTGATCGCCATTGGGCAGAAGCGGCGCGCCTTTTCGCATAGGCGATGTCTTCTTCTGTCACATACCCTTCTTTAGTTGATGAATTTGTGATTATTGGTGATAAGACAAAACGGTTGTTCAATACGATTCCGTTAGACAATCTAACTGGCTCAAATAGCGGTCTATACTTTTTAGTCATAGTCATGGAATGGTTCCTCAATTTCATAAATTTAAGTTAATGGAGTTCCTGTTAAATTATCACCTGGTACAAATATTGTCAATTTGATAAATACTCGAATATTGATATAATGAAATCGGCATTTGAATCGCTTTAAAAACGCTTTATATCATTGTACATCGATACAGAAAGAGGGAAGAGTAATGAAGAAACGCAGCGAATTTTTATTTATCGAAAAGAGGATCAGACGTATACATTAAGTATGACGCCCGAATTGCAGGATGACATTGGTACGGTTGGTTTCGTGGAGTTTACAATGGGGGACGAACTTAAAAAAGATGACACGATATTGAGCCTTGAAGCCTCCAAGACAGTACTCGAATTGGAATCACCGATTGCGGGTAAAGTGGTGGCGCATAACGAGGCGGCAATCAGTGAACCGGCGCTCCTGAATTCCTCGAAATCCGAAGAGAATTGGATCGTTAAATTAACAGATATAGATGAAGATGTATTCAATCAACTCGAAGAAGCTTAAGGAAACCATGTGCAATAGGCAGAAGACTGGTTCATTCATATAGATGCCCTATTGTAACGCATCCACACTAAGGAGAAATATATGGATCAGAAAGTGCGACTTGATTATTTGATCGATTATTTGATGCGTGAAAATGGCAATACAAGCACAGATATTGAGGCAATTAAAAAAGATTCGTTCGAAGAAAAGCTTCACCTCTTCCAAGGGTTATGTAACATCAGGGAGCCAAAACCGGTGGATAATGCGTTCATTGAAGTTCAAGACGCTTTTTTGACCCAGTGGAATCATGAGCGGCCATTGACCACAATAAACGACCTTACAGCTGTCAGGCCGCAACTTTACATTTGGCAAGGGGATATTACCAGTTTAAAGGTAGACGCCATCGTCAATGCAGCCAACAGCAGATTGATCGGCTGTACCCGCGCGAATCATACATGTATTGACAACATCATCCATACACGGGCTGGTGCCCAACTGCGCCTTGCCTGTGCGGATATAATCAAATCCCAAGGGCGAAAAGAACCAGCAGGCAAAGCAAAAATAACTAAAGGGTACAATCTGCCGGCGGATTTCGTCATCCACACGGTAGGCCCCTTCATTGATGAGCGCGGTGTTTCTCCACTAAAAGAACGGCTATTGGCTTCATCTTACCGATCATCTCTTACCTTGGCAGATGAGCATCAGCTCTCGACAATTGCGTTTTGCTGCATTTCGACAGGTGAATTTAATTTCCCGAATCAACGTGCTGCTGAAATTGCTGTACACACCGTCAAATCTTATTTAGCAGAAACAGGAAGTGAGCTTGACGTTATCTTTAATGTTTTTAAAGATGAAGATTTCCGTATTTATCAATCGCTCTTTGAGCAGTCAGAATAGGTGATCATAATGCAACAAGTAGAAAATTACTGGAACACGTTATCAAATAGATCAGACATGTCCCAAGCGGACATGTTACATAATTTGATTGAAGAGTCTGAAGCAATCGTAATCGGTATCGGTGCAGGAATGTCTGCAGCGACTGGGTTTACATATGTTGGAGAGCGTTTTACAGACGCTTTTCCAGACTTCATCCAAAAGTACCGCCTCTTCGATATGCTTCAGGCAAGTCTATTCGAATTTGAAGATGTGCAGGAATATTGGGCGTTCCAGAGCCGCTTTTCATTGCTGAACTTCTTTGATCAGCCGACTGGAAAAGCGTATGTCGACTTAAAGGAAATTGTTGCCGAGAAAAACTATCACATCATTACAACAAACGCGGATAATGCTTTTTATGCAGCCGACTACGACATGGATAAAGTCTTTCGCATCCAAGGGGAATATGGTTTATGGCAATGCACCAGACATTGTCATCAACAAACCTATCAAAACGAAGCCCTTATCCGTCAGATGGTTGAAGAACAGAGTGATATGAAAGTGCCAGAAAGTCTCATCCCCTATTGCCCAGAGTGCGGCGCCCCCCTTGAAGTGAATAAACGCACTGAAGAAAAGGGTATGGTGGAAGATGCACACTTCCACGAACAAAAGCGGCGCTATGAACAGTTTTTGGCGCAAATCGAAGGCAGACGCACTTTATTCCTGGAGATTGGCGTCGGAAATACAACTCCACAATTCATTAAACATCCATTTCAGCGGATGACAGAAGAGAATCCAAAAGCACTTTTTGTCACGATGAACCAAAAAGATTATTTCATCCCGCATGCAGTTCGCCCTAGGACCATACGGATTGATGAAGATATTGAAGACGTCTTTCACGCTATAGCTGAAAGTAACGAATTGGGGGGGCGCTGATGTATTTAGTCATGCCTGAACGTGATGGCGAGTGGGTCTATGACCCAAGCGTCTCGATGGCCATCCAAGTATACGTAAAAGATCACTTGTTCCTGGACGACGATGTACTGTTTCCTTATATGATGGATCCTGTCGTCCAAATAGGAAAGTTTCAGAATGCCTATGAAGAAGTGAACCAGCCCTATATGGACGAACACAATATCCAGATGCTCCGCCGTGATACGGGTGGTGGCGCCGTTTATCTGGATGATCGGAATATGAGCTTTTGTTTCCTCTTCAATGGCGACAACAACATCTACAACAATTACGGTAAGTTATATGAACCGGCCATCAAGGCTTTAGAGAAATTGGGCGTTGAAAACCTAGAACAGCAGGGCCGAAATGATTTGACGGTGGACGGAAAGAAAATATCCGGTGCCGCCATGACACTCGAGAACGGGCGCATCTACGCAGGCTATTCCTTATTGCTTGACCCGAATTACGAAGCAATGGTCGCTGCACTGAATCCGAACCAGAAAAAAATTCAGTCCCATGGCATCAAGTCCGTCAGAAGCCGGGTCGATGCCATCCGCCCTCATCTTGCACCGGAATATCAATCCATGACAGTTTGGGAGTTCACCGATTACATGATATGTGAATTGCTTGGTATTGATCATATCGACCAGGCAAAGCGTTATGTATTAACGGAAGATGATTGGGGGCACATTGACCGTCTGGCTGCTGAAAAATACAGCAATTGGGACTGGACTTATGGAAGGTTCCAGCATTTTGAGTACGAAGTATCAGAGCGTTTTCCAATTGGTACGATCAATTTTGGCTTAAGCGTCGACCATGGCCGGATAACCGACATCCAGATTACGGGGGATTTCTTCGGCAAAAAGGATGTTAAAGAGATTGAGGAGGCACTTGTTGGCGTCCGCTTACGGAAAGACGATCTATTGCAGGCTCTGCAAGTATTTCATATCTCAGACTACTTTGGTGACATGACACCTGAGGATTTGGTGCGTGTCATCTTAAGCATCCCTGTGAAGTAAACAACATCAACAACCGGAAAGAAGGGTCCAATTGGTTAAGATAGGCGTTCTCGATTACGCACAAATTGACGAAGGTAAGAATGCCGCTGAAGCTCTACAGGAGACCGTCATCCTCGCGCGGCTGGCTGAATCGCTCGGATACGAACGATTTTGGGTAGCGGAACACCATAATGTCCCCGCTTTCGCCAACAGTTCGCCAGAAGTGCTTATGATGCGGCTGGCAGATGCCACAAGTACTATCCGCATTGGTTCCGGGGGTGTCATGTTGCCGCATTACAGCCCTTATAAAGTCGCTGAAAACTTTCGCATATTGGAAGCTTTCCATCCCAACCGAATCGATCTGGGGTTCGGCAACACGATCGGCACCCCGCTCGTCAATCGGACATTGAATGAAAATAAATCGCGCAAACTCCCATATGAACAAAGCGTTGCCGACCTGGTTCATTATTTAAGCGGGACAGTGGACGAAGCACACCGCTTCCATGGCATCACCGCCAATCCAGCCATTGAGACCGTACCGCAGATGTGGGCGTTATCGACCAGCATCAAAAGTGCTGAAATCGCCGCGGCATATGGCGCGGGATATACATTTGGTCTCTTCCCCTTCATCGGACCTGAAAAATTAAAAGCTGGGATTGAAGCTGCAAACATTTATCGGAAGACATTCAAACCTTCCCGGTTCATGACGAAATCAAAGGTCTCCATCGCACCGTTCGTCGCCATCGCTGAAACTGAAGAAGAAGCAGAGGCTTACGGTAAAGCGCTCGATCTCTGGCTGCTTGGCAAGGATGACTTTGGTGAACTGAAGGCCTTCCCTTCCGTAGACACAGCCCTGAACTACCCCTATTCAGCGAGGGATGAAGCAGTAGTCAAAGCAAACCGAAAGCGTATCATCGTCGGGAATAAGGAAAGTGTGCAGGAGGCGTTAAGTGAATTGATCGCTCAATTTGGCGCCGATGAAGTATTGCTGATTCCTTTGATCCCCGGCCTGGAGGCACGCAAAAATGCCTATCGGTTGCTTGCAGATATGGGCGAACATATATAAGAAAACGCCCTTATCTTCAAAACAGACTAAGCATGAAGCCAACTGATACGCATCTGTATATCAAAGCTGAAAATAAATGATTGATCCATATCAAATATAGTTTTAGATGGAGTCTTATATGTTCAACACTAATGAAAAAATAGTTTTAGGTCTTATCATTCTAATTTATTTTATCGCTTTATTTGTATTATCTTTGTATATGAAACGAAAAACCAAAACATATGAAGATTATAATGTCGCTGGACGATCCGTTTCCATTTTTCCATTGATACTGACGTTTGTGGGAACGGGTATTGGCGGCGCAACACTATTGGGATATATGGAAAATGGCTATAGTCTAGGAATGGGAGAACAATGGATACATATCACGATGTTCTTTGCCGTTATAATATTATCGTTATTTCTTCTTAAGCCAATCAGGCAGTTGGGCGAGAAGCATAACATGATCACAGTTGGAGACTATACTGCTTTAAGGTATGGAGAAAAAGCGCGTATTCCTACTGTCATCAGTTTTCTGTTTTCCTACTGTGCCATGACAGGGATGCAATTTGCTGCGATTGCCTCCATATTGAATCTGACCATCGGGTTGAACATGACTGTAGGCATCCTTATTGGATGGGCATTACTGACCGTAAAGACATATGTGGGCGGACTAAAAGCTGTCATTTGGCAGGACGTCATCCAAGGTACCATTTTGACATTGGGTATCATCCTGCTATTTATCATGGTTCTTAGATATTCCGGCGGGTGGCAAAATATTTCGGATAGTGCCAGTAAGGCAAATCAAAGTGAAATGTTGAATCCGCTTAACATTACCCCTGGTGAAATCATGATCTACCTTTTGACTTTGGCATTCTACCAATTCATCAGGCAAGATGTCTGGCAGCGCATTTGGGCCGCGAAAAGCATTAAAACAGCAAGAAGCGGCTATTGGATTTCGATGATCATTGCAGTAGCACTCGGATCCATTGTAATGACAATCGGGATATTCAGCCGTTTTGGTTTAAATCTCGGTACGATTGATCCCACGCTCGTCTACTATAATGTCATTGAAAATGTATTTCCTTTTTCCATTGTAGTCATTATGATCATTGCACTGCTTGCAGCGGTTATATCAAGTGCGGACTCTTTCTTTATTGCAGGATCGTCCTCCATTGTAAATGATCTTATCCGACCAAATGTGAAACATCCGACGGATAAGAAGATGTTGGCTTACAGTAGATTTTCCGTACTCATAGTGTCGGCTATTGCGCTTGTATTGACCTTAACCATTCCAGGACTCGTCAATCTGATGGTGACAGGTACTGCAATGTCGGTTTCCGGTTTATTGGCACCCGTCATATTTGGCCTATTCTGAAAAAGCCAACAGGAATCGCCGGCCTATCCGCTATGTGGACAGGTCTTGGTTCCGCAGTCATTTGGCAAGTTCTAGGCCATCCTTTTGGTATCCATCCTATTATGATCGGTTTACCACTATCAACTGCAGTACTATTGGTTATGACGGTGTTAACGAAAGATACGGAAAATGAAAGCTTATTGATGAAAGCCAAATAACCTGATTCAACGCTTAAAGAGGCGCTTACAATAAATGTGGCGATCTTGAAAAGTCTAGATTATAGAGTAGAGAAATCTACTCTTTTTTATGCGCTTTTCTACAATGTTTTTTGTAATAAAAAAAGCCCATACGAACGGGCTCTTTATATTGTTCTTATAACAAACTCTTTTAAAGTTTCACTATATATAATTGTCTTTGCGCGAAAATAACGTCTAATGGTTTAATGTTGAAAAAGTAAAATTCAGATCTTTAGCGAGCTACGAAAACCCCTTGCAGCATAATAGGAGTCCGCCCCATTATGGTATACAAATACGGTCTCGTAGCGGTAGTCACAAAAAATGGCCCCGCCAAGCTTCCTAATACTATCAGGTGTTTTCACCCAACTCGATGTTTTCGCATCGAAGTTTCCAAGTTCTTGCAACTGCCTATATTCTTTTTCCGTTAGAAGCTCAATTCCCATAGCATCAGCCATATCAACAGCATTATTTTCTGGTTTATGTTTCTTCCTTGACTCCAATGCCTCGCGATCGTAACAAACACTTCTGCGACCTTTAGGACTTTCCGCTGAACAGTCGTTAAAAATGTATTCACCCGTGTCGTTGTCAAAACCAACAACATCCGGTTCACCGCCTGTTCTTTCCATCTCATTGAGAGACCACAGTTTATTGGTACTGGCTAGCAACCTCTCTTGGACGTTGGCCCATTCTAATCCTTTATGGCGGTCCATGTTTTTCTCAAATCGGTCTTGCAGTACTCTGAATAACTCTTCCCGCTGCTCCAGTGACAACTCTTTTCCATTATTTATTTTATTATCCTTTGACATTATTAGCCCCCTATTGTACTTACTTGAAATGGTTTAATTGCAGTGTTGCCATGTTTTAAACGGTATTATTTCCGCAAGATTTTTTCCATCGCTTTTCCCCTTGCCAACTCATCGATCAACTTATCCAAGTAGCGAATTTCCTGCATTGTTGTTTCCTCAATATCTTCAACTCGGACGCCACAAATCATACCTTTAATTAAAGTCCGCGAAGGATTCATTTGGGGGCTTCTTCAAAGAAAGACTCAAAGTCTATCTGTTCTTCCAGTTGCACTTCCAACTCTTCTTGGCTATATCCCGTCAACCAACGGAGGATTTCATCAACTTCAGCTTTTGTACGTCCTTTTTTCTCTGCCTTCGTCACATACAGGGGATAGACTTTTGCGACACTCATTGTATAAATCTTATGTTTGGTCATATTACACCCCTTCTTTTATGTCACGTCTATTATATCCTAGATAGCCTATTATCATCAAAAGGATGCTAACCACAGTTATTGTAATGAAAACTGTTGCATCAAAATCCTCCATTGGCATTCTTGGAAGCCAACTTTGGATGGCTGTTTTTGATAAGCCTTCTGGTAAATCCAGGATACCGCCAAAATAATTCAGCATAAAGGAATAGATGAGATAAATATACACGGCTTTACCGAATTTCGGCACCCATCCTAGGACTAGAGCGGCTAGACCAATAAAGAATAGTACGGACGGCAGGAAATTGTAGCCCGCAACAAGGAAATCAATTAAATCCATCGTCCCATCGTCTCCCATGGCATTAATTGCTGTGCCACCAAGACCACCTGAGGCTAGTAAAATACCTACTATACCTGAAATAACAGCTAAACCAATGCTAGTCCAATATAATCGGCTGCGGGTCATTTTTGTTGCATAAAGCTGACTCAAGCGTAATCGACTCTCTTCAGAAAAAAGTTTATTGACTATAGCAATCGGTAGAATGGCGACCAAACTAATCAGAACCATCATAATCGTACTGGTGAATGATTCCTCAATAGAAATGCCTGAATGTGTAAACATTTGTTTTACCACTTCGCTGCTTTCCAGGAAAGTTTGCATGTCTCCATAGATCGAGCCATAAGCCGCGCCCATAACAACAAAGGTGACGAACCAACTAATGATAGTGCCTTTGTTGAGCTTGATGAACAACCCACGAACAGACAACAATGACTTTTTGGCATTTGCTCGCCCCTCTCTTTCAGGTAAATAACCAGCGCCCATATCACGAGCTCCTTCAAGTGCAAAAGCAATGATTGCAATGATTACGCTAAATATCAAAGCAAAAACTAGCGGCAGCCAATTATTTTCTGTAAAGGGATAAGTTAAATAAGTCCATCCAAGCGGATTAATCATCGATAAATTCGTATTCGATATATCTGTGGCAGCACGAACAATATAGAGCAAACCAATCAATCCTAAGGACGAACCTGTCGTTGCTGATGAAGTTGGCATAATCTGTGCCATCAAAAGAGCAATACCGGCACCGATCATTCCCGCCATTCCAATCGATGCGCCGAATAAAAAGGATCCTTGAGCATTAATCGTATCAGCGCCAAAGCTTATCATAATAATGGCAATAAAAAGCGCCAATAAAAAATTTATGAAGATTGTTTCTGTCATCGTAGCGAAAGAATTTGCTTGACGACCGACCTCAAATGACCGCACGAGTTCTGTGAGACCAAGATCTTCTTCTTTTCGTGTATGGCTTACCACATGCAAGACTGAGATGATCATCGCAAATAAGCTACAAAACAATAACATATTTTGAGCGTAAAATGCCCCTAATGTGTAACCAGCAGCTGCTTCTATAGGTGTAGGGCCAACCATGGATATCATGGCAGGATTTTTTAATGTTTCGTACATTCCGATTAAACCTTGCCCCTTGGTGATTTCTTCAAAGGCTGGTACATATGCAGCTGAAAACAAACCAAGCCCTGCTATCCATATAATCATTTTTTTCCAATCACGTTTTAGATATTGTAAAAACAATATGTTCCAACGTGCTAATTTTTGTATCATCATCTCATCCCCCTTCAAGCTACCTAGCCTTCATAATGACGCATGAACAAATCTTCAAGTGTTGGTGGTATAGATTCAAACTTTTTGACGCCTAACTTGCTTGCTTTCATTAGGATATCATCGAAGTATTGGTTGTCCGCCGAAAATGTCGCCTGATTATCTTTTTGTTCGAAATTAAAGACACCTTCTAGATTGGCTATTTCAGACACGTCACCGCCTGTTTCTAAAGTTATTGTAGAACGGGTCAAATGACGCAATTCATCAAGGGTCCCCGCTTCTACAATTTCACCTTGGCGGATAATGACAACTTTATCCGCCAAGCGTTCTACCTCACTCAAAATATGAGAGGATAACAGAATAGCTTTACCTGATTCTTTAATCTTTTCGACTTCTTCCTGGAAAATTTGCTCCATCAAAGGATCAAGTCCAGAAGTTGGCTCATCAAAAATATACAAATCTGAATCGACAGATAAAGCCGCTATCAAACCAACCTTTTGGCGGTTTCCCTTAGAGTATGTTTTGGCTTTTTTCTTGGGATCCAATTCAAAGCGGTCAATTAAATAATCACGCTTTTTCTTGTTTCCGCTGCCATGCAACTTCATAAACAGATCCATAATTTCACCACCTGTCAGATTGCCCCATAGCGAGACATCCCCAGGGACATATGATATCCGTTTGTGAATCTCAATACTCTCTTTCCAAACATCCTTACCGAATATTTCTGCAATACCGGCATCTCGCTTGATAATACCCAATAAAATACGAACGGTTGTTGATTTGCCAGACCCATTAGGGCCAATAAAACCGACAACTTCACCGGCAGAGACCTGGAAGGTCACATCACTCAATGCCTGAAATTTACCAAACTTCTTTTGTAAGCCTTGTACTTTCACAATTTCAGTCATAATTTTTATACTCCCCTTTTGTTGTTTTTAATGTTTTAAAAACGGCCTTTTTAAAAATAGGTGATTTTAATTTCTTATTGGGTACCGTTTAAAAAACATCGATGGACTTCCTTAAGTTTATAGTCTTTCTTGTTTGGTTGAATATATGGTTCCAAATATCCTTGGATCTCCTTCCTATTTATAAAAACTATGCTTCAATATCTCAGAATAACTTTTCCATTCTTTGAGATATTGTTCTCCAAATTCACTGATGTTTTCAAATGTGTCTACTTGACTTAAGCCTTTCTCCCCAAATCCAAACATTGTCCAATTCAGGATTTCTATCGCCTTCCCAATATCAATATCTTCACGAAACATGGAATAATCAATGTTTTCATACATCCTCTTAGTGCTTTCATCATAAACGGGGTCAATCTTTTCTTTAATGATGTCCCTTACTTCAGCCGATTCCTCTTGTTTGGCGGAAATGAGAAAATCAAATACTTGTGGAAATTTTTGTTGAATACAAAGTTTTTTTATCCCTATATTTTCTATTCTTTTAAATATATCCGCTTCATTCAAATCGATTTGCTCAATGATCCCTTCAATGATCTGCACACAGTACTCTATCAAATATATATACAGAACCTTCTTGCTGTTAAAATAGTTAAACAGTGAACCTTTGGAAATTTCGGCTTTCTTTACGATTTCATTTGTAGATGCTCTTTCAAAACCGCTTTGGACAAATTCCCTCATTGCCGCATTGATTATGTCTTCTTGCTTATTTGGTTTTAAGTTCATGAACTTGGAATAGATGATGGTGATCTCCTTTCACCCAAATTTATAATGACCACTGCGGTCAATATTAGTATAACCTGAATGACCGAAATGGTCAATCAGTAATGCAAATCACGATTCCAACTCCTTATCATGCAAATTAAAAGAGCCTATTTTAATTTACAGCAATCAAAATAGACTCTTTTTCCACAGTATTAAATTTCACCCATCATCTACTCTAAAAAATTCATTCCCATAAAAAAAAACGGGGTCTGCTCATCAGCAAACCCCGTTCTATTACGCATTATTTACTTCGGCTTACATCATGCCCGGCATGCCGCCGCCCATGCCGCCCATGTCTCCGCTGCCATTCTCTTCTGGAATATCGGCAACTACTGCTTCTGTAGTCAGGAACATAGCAGCGACTGAACCGGCGTTCTGTAGTGCGGAACGTGTTACTTTTGTCGGATCGACGATACCTGCATCGATCATGTTGACCCACTCGTCGGTTGCCGCATTGAATCCGATTCCGACTTCCTGGGATTTGAGGCGTTCAACGATGACTGAACCTTCAAGGCCAGCGTTTTCGACGATCTGGCGAATCGGTGCCTCAAGTGCCTTCAATACGATTTTGACGCCTGTTTCCACATCGCCTTCGGCTTTGATTTCAGATACTTTATTGTAGATGTTGACCAGTGCTGTACCGCCACCGGCTACAATGCCTTCTTCGACTGCAGCGCGTGTGGAGTTGAGGGCATCTTCGATGCGCAGTTTACGTTCTTTCATTTCCGTTTCAGTGGCAGCACCTACTTTGACTACTGCTACACCACCGGATAGTTTGGCAAGACGCTCTTGGAGCTTCTCTTTATCAAAGCTTGACGTTGTATCTTCAATCTGTGACTTGATCTGGCCGATGCGCGCTTCGATATTATCTTTCTCACCGGCACCTTCTACGATTGTCGTGTTATCTTTGGTCACGTTGACTTTAGATGCTGTACCGAGCATATCAACCGTTGCTTCCTTCAAGTCAGAACCGAGATCTTCTGTGATGACTTGCGCGCCTGTCAGTACGGCGATGTCTTCAAGCATTGCTTTACGACGGTCTCCGAAACCAGGTGCTTTGACTGCGATTGCAGTGAATGTACCGCGCAGCTTGTTGAGTACCATATTCGCCATGGCGTCGCCTTCTACATCATCAGCGATGATGAGAATCGGACGGGACTGCTGGACAATCTGTTCAAGCAATGGCAGAACATCCTGGAAGTTGGAGATCTTCTTGTCTGTCACAAGGATATAAGGGTTATCCAAGTCTGCAATCATCTTCTCGGAATCCGTCACCATGTATGGAGATGTATAACCGCGGTCGAACTGCATCCCTTCAACGACTTCAAGTTCTGTTTTGAACCCACGGGACTCTTCGATTGTGATGACCCCATCATTACCGACTTTTTCCATTGCTTCTGAGATGTACTCGCCGATTTCCGGGTCATCTGCAGAAATTGCGCCGACTTGTGCAATGGATTCTTTATCCTGCACTGGACGGGAAATGTTCTTCAGCTCTTCTACCGCCACTTCGACCGCTTGGGAAATACCAGCACGGATACCGACCGGGTTGGCACCGCTCGTTACGTTCTTCAGGCCTTCCTGGATCATCGCCTGAGCCAGGACAGTTGCAGTTGTCGTACCGTCACCAGCGATTTCATTCGTCTGGTTGGCCACTTCAGCGACTAGTTTTGCACCCATATTTTCATAAGTGTCTTCAAGTTCTATTTCTTTTGCGATTGTTACACCATCATTTGTGATGAGTGGGGATGTGAATGATTTGTCCAGAACGACGTTTCGTCCTTTTGGCCCCAATGTCACTTTTACAGCATTCGCCAATTTATCGACACCGGCGAGCATGGACTGTCTTGCATCTTCAGAGAATTTCAGTTCTTTAGCCATTACTTTTCATTCCTCCTGCGTAGTTTCTTTATATGGATATTTCTTTAGTTCATTTCATTTTGATTAGTTGATGACAGCAAGGATATCGGATTCGGAAAGGATCAGATAATCTTTGCCTTCATGTTTCACTTCAGTACCTGCAAACTTGGAATACATCACACGGTCGCCTTCTTTTACTTCAGGCTCGACACGGTTGCCGTTATCCAGAACCAGACCAGGTCCAGCTGCTACGACTGTGCCCTCCTGTGGTTTCTCTTTGGCGGATTCCGTCAGAATGATGCCGCTTTTTGTAGTTTCTTCCTTTTGGGTCAAATCAACGATGACTCTGTTGCCTAATGGTTTTAACACGTAAAAGCCCTCCTTTGAAATAGTACAGATGTTTTTAGCACTCGAGCATTCAAAGTGCCAACAATTAAATAATAATCAAAATTGGTCAATAATGCAAGTGTTTTCTCTTTGCTTTAACCACATTCTTTTTTATTGTAGAATAGCAGTATTGAAAAATGGAGGGCTTATCTTGAGAAAGCTATATAGTGCGTTAATCATCGTCATATTCCTCGCCGTGCAATTTGCGGTTGTACCCGTATCAATCATCATGGCGTTCATCAATCCATCAATTACAGAAGAAGAGCTGCTTAGCGGCGTACTCCCTTATCAGGTCGGTGCATTCGCCTTGGGAGTTGTGGCTGTCATTATTGTCGGAAGACTCCACAGCAATAAAAACCGGATAGAGCGCGGGCCCCAATCAGATATGCCTGTGACTTTCGCCTGGATCGTCGGAGGCGTGTTCTTGGCATACGCCACTCAGATAATCGCCGGCCTCATCAACACCAATATCCTCGGCAATCCAATGGAAAGTGAAAATACGATGGGCATCGTGGATATGATAGAAAATGCCCCCTACATGATCCTTGTCGTTGCGCTGTTCGGCCCCATCCTGGAAGAATACGTCTTCAGACGGGCCATATTCGCTGAAATCTACGAGGTGATCCCAGGACCGAGAATCGTCGGTTTTCTTGTAGCCGGGCTGCTCAGTGGTTTTGTATTCGCCATCGCCCATTGGGATTTCACCCATATACTGATCTATGTCGTCATGGCATACACATTCAGTTTTCTATATGTCATCAGCGGCAGATTACTGGTCCCGATCATGGTCCATATGATCATGAACGGTATCGTCGTCATATTACAGCTGACGTTCAAGGATTATATAGAGCAGATTGAAGAAATGCGGAATGGTCTCAACATCATTTTCCCGCTTCTATTCTGAGAATGACGCCCGGACCATTACAGTCCGGGGCGTTCGTATATTCCGGGGCATATGCCATTCACCCCCATGCCTTTAAGTTTTCAAATGTTTTTTTTCAACCACCCGACCCCGCACTGACTCCGAGTCTTGCCTCACATGTTTCAATCACTTTTTTCAATGCAGTGATCCTCGCATATTTCTTATTGTTTCCGGGGATCACATGCCACGGGGCAAAAGCGGTATGTGTCTTTCTGATCATATCTTCCGACGCCTCGACGTACAACTCCCATTTCTCCCTATTCCGCCAATCTTCATCGGTCAGCTTCCATTGCTTGTCCGGGTCCTCTTCACGGCTCTCAAAACGTTCAAGCTGTTCATCCTTATCCAAGGACAGGAAGAATTTGATGATGATCGCCCCTGAATTGTACAGCGATTTCTCGAAGGCCTTGATTTCCTCGTAGGATTGCTGCCATTCCTGTTTTGAAGCCAGTCCTTCAATGCGTTCCACCAGTACCCGGCCGTACCAGCTCCGGTCGTAGAAGGCCACATGGCCGCTTCTCGGAAGAGCTGTGGCAAACCGCCATAGATAATGATGGCGAAGCTCCACATCAGTCGGGGCACCGGTTGCATTGACCGTATAGCCGGTCGGATCCAGATGCTCTCGGATGCGTTTGATATTTCCGCCCTTGCCGGCTGCGTCCATACCCTCATAGACGAGGATGAGCGGCACCTTTTCCTTGTAGAGTTGGAATTGGATTTCCCTCATCCTAGACTGCAGATCAGGGAGGATGGCTTTATAGTCTTTACGGCTGATCTTTTCATCCTCAAAATTAAAGTCAAAGCACTCTGCTTCATAATTTTTTGTAAAATCACCATCGACTACTTCTTCCTGTGTCTGATCTTCTCTCTCCAGACGTGCTTCAAGACGTTCGACAACTGTGGAGAACAAAGCGTTGACCGCGCCGCCTTTATCCTCAAAGTCGATGACGGTCCACGGACACCCGGTCGGCATGTCCAAAAACTTTTTCATTTCCTTGATGTAGTCTGTTTTGTCCAGCTGTTCCTCAAATTCTTCAGCTTTCCATTTAAGTATCGGGTTATCCTTCAGCTTTTGTATATGCCGTGCCCTGACCGCTTCTGGAGCATCAATATAGAGTTTGATGATTTCATAGCCATTATCCGTCAGCATCTGTTCGAAGTGCTTCATGTCCTGTCTGATGTCGGCATATCCCGTCCGGATATTTTCCTTGATGCCATACGACTTATAATTGATGTACTGGGCATACCAGCTTCTGAAGTGGATGTTGATGTCCCCGGCTTTAGGCAGATGGTTCCAGAACCGCTGCAGAAAAGGGTATCTGAGATCGATATCCCTGGGCGGACGCGTGGCCATGAAGTTTGTATATTTTGCATCCAATGCCATGTATAAAGCATTTGCCAGCCGCGACTTCCCGGAGGCCGGGGGCCCTTCTATCACAATCATCAACGGGATGCCCCGCTTCTTCGTCTCCCGCGTGAGTTCCCCAAACGATTTTCCAGTGCTTCATCAAATTCTGCCATGCTATCGCTCCTTTCTTTCCGTTATAGATGTGTACCCTTAATTTCCATTATCTGAACATACAGAAGATAATGGAATCTATGTTACTATATTGTTAGAAACTGATAAGGGGATGAACTGATGGTACATACGTTTTCGGAATATGAATATGAAAGACCCGATATCAAAAAGATAGCGGCGGAAGTCGACACACTGCTTGAAGAGTTTAAGGAAAAGGATTCGGCGGATGCTCAAGCCGAGGTCATCGACCGCCTTAACACATACTTCAATCACCTCTCCACGATGAGTAATCTGGCGCTTATCCGTTCGACAATAGATACAAGGGATGCATTTTACGATAAAGAGCGGAATTTCTTCGATGAATACGGCCCAGCCATCCAGGAGATCGATTTCAAATACTACCAGACGCTCATTGCCAGCCCCTATAGAAGTGAGTTGGAACAGCGCTACGGCAAGCAACTTTTCTCATTGGCTGAAAAAGCCGTCAAAGGATTCGACCCTAAAGTCAAATCCCTCCTTCAAAAAGAGAACAAGCTTGATTCGGAATACTCCAGACTGCTCGCTTCAGCAGAAATCGAATTCGATGGAAAGGTCCTCAACCTATCGGAATTCGGACCCTACGCCCAACATACTGACCGTCAAATGCGTCGATCAGCCACTGAAGCGGTCCAAGGATTCATGGGGACGCATCTGGATAAAATCGACCAGATTTATGACGACCTGGTTAAGACGCGCCACCAGATTGCGGTGGAGCTCGGCTACAAAAACTTCATCGAACTCGGTTATATCCGCATGAACCGCATCGATTATGACAGTGATATGGTACAGAACTTCAGGGATCAGGTTGCAGAACATGTCGTGCCACTCGTCACTGAACTTAAGGAGAGGCAGCGTAGGCGGATTGGTGTCGAGAAACTGAAGATATATGATGAATCATTCGATTTTACAACCGGTAATGCTGTGCCCAAAGGGGATACCGAAGATATCCTGCAGGCGGGCGAAAATATGTATCTTGAATTATCCAAGGAAACTGGTGAATTCTTTAAGTTCATGAGGCAGCGCGAACTGTTTGATGTTGAGGCCAAAAAAGGAAAAGAAGGCGGCGGGTACTGCACTTTCATACCAGACTACTCCTCCCCTTTCATCTTCTCCAACTTCAACGGCACCCTTGATGATGTGACCGTTTTGACGCACGAAGCGGGTCATGCGTTCCAAAGCTATATGTCAAGCGGCTTCGAGGTGCCGGAGTATCAGTTCCCGACTCTTGAATCTGCAGAGATCCATTCCATGAGCATGGAGTATTTCACATATCCGTGGATGGAACAGTTCTTCAAGGAGGATACTGATAAATTCAAATACACGCACATGGCGGATAACATTTCTTTCCTGCCTTACGGAGTTGCCATAGATGAATTCCAGCACATCGTCTATGAGCATCCTGAACTGTCTCCAGCAGAACGGCGACAAGAATGGCAGAAACTCGAAGACAAGTATTTGCCGCATCGTGATTACGATGGCATAGAACCGCTTGCAAGTGGCGCTTTTTGGCATAAACAGGGGCATGTCTTCAGCGATCCGTTCTACTATATCGACTATACCCTTGCACAAGTCTGTGCCATGCAATTCTGGAAGCGTGCCAATGAGGATTTCGATGGCGCATGGAGCGACTACATCAACCTGTGCCGTCTCGGTGGCTCATTGCCGTTCAATGCACTGGTTGAAGAAGCAAATCTCATCTCGCCTTTTGAAGATGGTTGCCTACAATCGGTCGTTAAAGAAGCGGAAGGCTATCTCAATTCGATTGATGACAGTGCACTATAGATTGAAACGCCCATTTCTCATCGAAATGGGCGTTTCAATCTTTTTTTATGGACGTATGATGCAGACCATTTCTGCACATTCACTCTACTGCCAACTTCAACAATTTTGGTGTTCCAGCTTAGTCAGCTCTAAGGATTCTTGAGCACATCAGTTTGTTGACCCGTTCATCCAACAAGTTCAACTCTTCAACAGGAGCACCTGGGTGCAATGAAATACCTTCCAGTATATCACCATGGTCATAACGATAGAACTTAGGTGCCGAGGCAGTTCCTGTAATGTTTTGCTTGGCAGGAGCGCTTTCATCATACTGTTCTGTTTCTCTAGTACTGTCCTGGGGTGGGTTCTTCGGAGAAGGTGCATTGTCACCATCTCTCACCCCGCTTTGTACAGTCCCCTTCTCTTCGGCAGCAGGCATTCCGGCATCTTCAGATTCTTCTTCGTTCGAGGGTTCGGCTTTGGGTCTATCAGTTGACCCTTCTCTATTCTCCGCTACACCTCCAGTTGGTTCTGGAGCAGCTGGTTCCTCTGAAGTTGATTCTGGTTCTTCTATCATATATTCAGCATCTTCCACTATTGAATCAGCGATGGGCGGGGCTTCTCCTGTGGAAGGTTCAGATGTATCCGGTGTGTTTTCCCATATTTCTCCGCTCTCTTCTTCTGAAGAGGGAGCAGATTCCGCTTCTTTTTGTCCTCTGCTGCACGCTTATGAATTGCTTCTTCCTGACTCTGTTCCGGCTCTGTCTGTATCAGTAGCCCTTCTTCAGGTTCGACGGCAGGTGTTTCCGGCGCTTGCACTGCATCTTCCTGATCAGGCGTGTCTTTTATCATATCTTCCTGCCCGGGGGCCTCTTCTGCAGATGGCGCTTCATGGCCTCCCTCCGCATCTTCATCTACTTGTTCTGCCTCCATGACAGCATTTGTATTAATGGCAAACAGGGTGGATATCATCAAAAGCGATGAAATGCCCAGCCTTATTGTTCTATCTATCAATTCAATGCCTCCAAACTGCCTCTACGTTCTTTGAACAATTAATGTCATAGACCGAGTATATTAGAAGAATGCATCGGCATCTATAAAAATGGAAGTTTGTTACACAACCTTAATAATGGCTGATTTATTTTAAAGATTATTGCAGATATGTTGCAGTCAGATGTCCGCTTGACATTTCAATTTCCCCATAATAAAAGCCCCTCAATGAGGGGCTAATGTGTGATATCATATGTCTTCATAATCGTTTCATAAGCCTTCGAACCCAGTTGGCGGCACGTATAGAAGAATAGCACATCACATATCGCAAGCTGTGCGATACGGCTCGTCATATTCATATACTGAATATTGTTCTCTTCCTCCGTAATCTCTATTGCCACATCTGAATTACGCTTAGCGATCGAGGCGTGGTTCTGGGTCAGTATGACTGTCTTGATGCCCAACTTTTTGGCGAGTTTGACCACTTCCACCACTTCCCGGGTCTTACCTGATAGAGTGATGAGGAATAGTACATCATCTTCAGTCGCATTCGATAAGCGGGTCATGCAGAAGTATTTATCCGTGGTGAAGAAAGCATTGATGTTTATGCGGTGGAGGTTCTGTTCGAACTCGGTACCGACGCTCGCTGCGTCGCCCACTCCGAATATGAAGGTATTGCGGGATTTTGCAAATAGTTCCGCCGCTTGCTTGATTGCATCGCGGTCCACTATCTTTTCGGTATTATAGAGTGCCTGGATGGTGTTTTTGAAAACTTTATCGAAAATCTCCCGATGGGTATCCTGCTCCAGATCGATCACTCTTGAAATATTCTCTTTCTCAAGTGTATGTAACTCTTTGGCAAGTTCCACTTTCAATTCCTTGATGCCTGCAAGACCAATCCGCTTTGAAAACCTGACGATGGCAGCATCACTCGTACTGCTGTTTTTAGCGATATCCTTGACTGGCATGTTGATGACTTTAGCTGGATTTTCCAGCATGAAATTAGCAATGCGCTGCTCCACAGGTGTCATGTATTCAAACCGTTTACGAATCTGACTTAATACCGAAAACATAGTTTTTCCCCTCTCGCCTACGTTGTTACTCCCAATGATAACAAAATAATCAAAATATTATAAGAAGAAATGAAAGTTTTTATCCTTCAATAATAAAATTTATTTCATGATGCGGAGCGAAGCGTTAATCACCATTGATTGGCTTTATATCATACCTTGCCATTTTGACATGACACCCTCCTATTTCCGTGGAAAATTCTACGCCTGTAGATTCACTCGAGGGAAATATTCTCGCACTCATCACCGCTTCTCCGTCATTGGCGAACACTTCTATGCTGGAGATATCCATAAAGATATTAAGATGCGATAACGGGGCATCGAGTTGGACTTTCCGGGTGGTCCCATCAACATTGCCGGGCAGTTTGCCGCTGAAGGTCCTGTCCAATGTCAAAACCTGCGATTCGCTGTCATAGATCAAGCTTGTATGTTCGCGCCTGCTTACCCGCAAATCGATGTGGATGCGGTTTGCGTTATTCTCGAGTATATCGAGGACCAATTCATAGCTGTGGCCATAGAAGTCTTTAATCTTTCTTGGATGATAATCGAAATAACCTTCAGCAGTCAGTTCGTTCATTCTATATTTGCGCAATCCGAAAAAAGGCTTCTGCATCACACGCGACCCTTGAACAGCCACCTCTCTAGGTATAGTCAAGCAATGGCCCCACTCTCCATCTGTTGGATAGTCCGTCTCCTCTGTGCCCATCCATCCGATCAACAGCCTTCTCCCTTCAAACATCACGGTTTTAGGAGCATAGAAGTCGAATCCGTGGTCCAGTTCATGAAATGCGCCATGTGTCATATGCAATGCATTAAAATCAATATCCCCTACAAGGTAGCCCGATTGATAAATATTCCAATAGCTGTTCTGATACTTATCCAGACCTTTGACATTGAAGATTAATATATCTTTGTCACTCACCTTGAAGTATTCAGGGTGGGTCCACATGAAACCGAACTGATCGAGCTCTGTAGTCAAGGGGCCATCATACTGGAAGGCGGAGGGGCTGTCACCGCTGAAAAGGAGTATACGTCCAAACTCATCTTCAGTCCCGGTTCCGAGCATCATGCGATACCTATCCTTATGAAATACATACGGCGCGTTCATTATCGGCAGATACCCCTGAGGCGTCCCTTTTACGATGGCTTCAGTTGCCTTGACTTCTTTTTGGGCATCCAATATGGAGCGATATTGAATGCATCTCCCCATTTTAAGCCAGTGTAGAAAAGATGTAGCCCATCTTGATTGTCGGCAACGATGGCAGACCCTGGTGAGTCGCCGTCCGACAACATTTTTATGACGCCTTGGTCATCGAATGTCACCATATCCTTTGATGTGAGATGATACAGACATTTCGTTCGTTGACCATATACAGGCATCCATTCATAGAACAAATGATACCCCTCATCATCCGACACAAGGCCCGCAAGGCCATTCAAGGCCCCTGTAGGGGGTTGCACATGATAACGCTGTCGCCATTCATGCGACACGTTTTTTGGGATATGTGTATCAAGCTGCCCATCAGCCGATGGATGGCTGAACATCCTTCCATCTGAATCCAATGCCATCTCAAAAAACCTCCCAAATCTTAGTCCAATGATTCTTCAATTGCCTTTTGCTCTGCCCTTAAATGTCTACGGTAACCGATTTTGGAAATATAGATGCTGATTTCGTACAGGACGATCATCGGGATTGTCAACATGATATGGGTCATCAAATCAGGTGGCGCAATCAAAGCTGCTACAACCAACAGGATGAAATAGGCATACTTTCTGTTCTTCTTCAAAAACATTGGGGTCAGCAGCCCCAGCTGAGTCAGGAAAAGTACCAGTATCGGCATTTGGAAAATCAGGCCGAATGGCAGGACTGTCCTGAACAGGAAACCAAAATATTGATTGATGCCGATCGTCGTCTCTATCCCTATATCTTCTGACAGTTCAAAGGTGAATTGTATGATGTATGGTACAAGTATGAAGTAGCTGAAAGCCATGCCAAGAAGCATAAGCAGCATGACAATCGGAATGTAGGATAGCGTCAGCTTCCTCTCATTGCTGTAGAGCCCCGGCGATACGAAGGCCCATATCTGATACAGTATTACCGGGAGTACGATTACAAAACCGATGATCATGATGACCATCAGATATATTTTAAGCGGATCGGTCACTTGGAATGCGTGCATCTGTATGGATTCGGTCCACGGTGCTTCCTGAACCTGGTATATTAACGGTTTAGAAAGGAAAAAGCCGACCAGCATTGCGCCTGCAAAAAAGTATATGACGATCATAAGCCGTTTGCGCAATTCATCAAGGTGCTCAGTGATTTCCTTCTTTTCCAATTCATTCATCAATTTTCCACCTCTTTAAAAAAAGGCGGCTTCCGCCACCTCAAGACCTTTATACTTCAGATTCGATTTTCTTCTGGGATTTCTTCTTCTCTTCTTCTTCGTCATCATCATCTGTAGCAAGGCCTTTTGTTGCATCTTTGAATTCCTTCAAAGTGGAGCCCATGGCTTTTCCGAATTGGGGCAGTTTCTTAGGTCCGAATATGATGAGCGCTACAACCGCAATTACAATCATACTCGTTGGCGTTACTACCATAAGTGTAGTCGGTATGAACATTTCGAGCACAGTATCCCTCCTAGATATGTTTCATATAAAAGAACAGTGCCTGCAATTCGACACTCAAATCTATATTGTGTACATAGATTCCATCGCTTACATCCAGCCTCATCGGTGTAAAATTAAGAATGCCTTTAATTCCGGCCGCCTCAAGACGTTCAGCCATCTCCTGGCTGACTTCTGCAGGCAATGTGAGGATTGCCACATCTATGCCGTGTTCTTTAGCCATCTTTTCAATTTCATCCGAGTGGTGGACTGTAGTATCATTGATTGTTGTTCCGACAATGCTGCTGTCATTGTCAAATGCAGCAACTATGTTCATTCTATCATTTATGTTGCTGAATTTATAGTTCAATAATGCACTACCCAAGTTACCTGCACCGATGATGGCGACATTCCGCTTCTGGTTGCCCTGGATATGTTCCATAAAGAATTTCAACAGGCTCTTGACGTTGTATCCGTAACCTTTTCGGCCAAGTTCACCGAAATAGGAGAAATCACGCCGAATTGTTGCAGAATCTATATCCAGTGCTTCACTGATCTCCCGTGAAGAAACCCGATCCACCCCTGATTTTTCGGAGTTTTTAAAGAATCTATAATACAGGGGCAAGCGCTTCATCGTTGCATTCGGGATTTTCTTTTTATTATTCAAATCTCGTACACCTCTTCTATTGCACTTTGTTGATATATTATATCATAATTGCACGCCTATAGTGCCATAAGAGTCACCTGATTTCATCGTTTTTTTACGCTATATATTGTAAACTTGAGGAAAGTGAGGGATTTATGATGATAGTGATGCAATTAGGGAACATAAAAAAATCTTTCGGTACAGATATGATTTTTGAAAATATGAACCTGGAAATTAAAACAGGACAGACAATCGGCATCGTCGGTAAGAATGGTGCCGGAAAAACAACTTTGATGAAGATGATGGCCGGTGAGATGAGTATTGATGAAGGACAGATCACCAGCCCCAAAGGCATTTCAATAGGTTATCTGACACAACAGATGACACTCGAGTCCAATCATAATGTCAGGGAGGAAATGCTACGCCCTTTCTCGAGGCTGCTTGAGACGGGAAAGGAAATGGAAAGGATTGCCGAATGGCTTGCTGTACATGACTATGATGATAAAGACTATCAAGACCAACTCAATAGATACGAGAAAGTGCAGAATATCTTCGAAGCTGAAGGCGGATATACGATAGATTCAGAAGTAAAGACCGTTCTGACCGGTCTCGGGTTCATGCCTGAGGACCTCCACCGGAGCGTAGAAGCTTTCTCCGGCGGCCAGAAGACACGCCTTGCGCTCGGACAGATGCTCCTATCCAAGCCTGATCTGCTCCTTCTGGACGAACCGACCAACCACTTGGATATGGATACCGTCGCGTGGCTCGAGCAGTATCTTAACAGCTTCTCAGGCGCCATAGCCATAATCAGCCATGATCGCTACTTCCTCGATCGTACTGTCGATAAGATATATGAAGTCGAGATGCATAGAGGCACCCTTTACCATACCGACTACTCGGGTTATGTAAAGGAAAAGGAAAAAAACCATGCGTTGCAGATGAAGGCCTTTGAACATCAACAGAAAGAGATTAAAGAACTGGAAACGTTTGTAGAGAAAAACATTGCCCGTGCCTCGACAAGCAATATGGCGAAGAGTCGCCGGAAGAAGCTAGAGAGCATGGAACGTATAAACTTGCCTAGAATGGACACGAAAAGTGCAGACTTCTCATTCGACATCAGACGGGAGAGCGGCAATGATGTGCTCAGAATCAAAAATCTCGCCATCGGGTACGAAGAGACTTTAAACAGTCACATCAATCTGAACATCGATAAAGGCGACCGTCTCGCAATCATTGGCCCGAATGGCATCGGTAAATCAACCCTGGTCAAGACGATCGCCAAAAAGTTATCACAGCATGACGGGGAAATCATCTATGGGGCCAACGTATCGATCGGTTATTATGACCAGAAGCAGGCAGAATTCACTTCCGGGAGAAGCGTCCTTGAAGAATTATGGCATGAATACCCAAACATGAACGAAAGTGATGTCCGCAAAGTGTTGGGGCGTTTCCTGTTCACCCAAGACGAGGTCATGAAACAGATCAATGATTTGAGCGGTGGGGAGAAGGCCCGCATCCAGTTGGCGAAATTGATGCTTGAAAAAAATAATCTGCTCATACTTGATGAGCCGACGAACCACTTGGATATCGACAGCAAGGAAGTCTTGGAGCAGTCGCTGCAGAATTTCCCCGGCACCCTACTATTTGTTTCGCATGATCGCTATTTCATCAACCGCATTGCCAATAAAATCGTAGAAATGGGCGATCAGCACACCGATATATATAACGGCGACTACAGTTATTATCAGCATAAAAAAGAAGAACGGGCGGCAATGCAGATAAAAATCGAACAAGAAGAGAATGAGGTAAAACACACGAACAGTTATGAAGCGCACAAGCAAAAGCGTAATGAAATTCAAAAAACAAGAAAGAGCATCACTAAAACTGAAAAAGAAATACAAGAGAAAGAAGCTGAAATTGAATCCATTGAAGAGACGCTTGCCTTGCAGAAATTTATGGGGACTATGAAAAAGCAGCAGAGTTCAACAAGCAATTGATTGACTCAGAAGCAGCACTCGAGCGCCTTATGGAAGAATGGGCCTCATTGTCGGAAGCATTGGAAGCAATGGAATGATGAACGTATGTTCGTCGTTCCCCATCTTTACCCATAATCGATTTACCCACGATATTATACACACCCTAAATGCTGTTATACCAGTTACTCCACATAGTTATCCACAGTGTTGATAACTATTAAGGACTACTTAACCACAGATATACCCACAATTACGTGCTTGATATTAGCAGATAAACCATTTTCATCAACAAGTTATCCACAGCCGTGGATAAAACAAACGTTCCGTATTGACAAACTATACTACAGAAAAAATGCCTATATGGATGTCCATCCATATAGGCATTTCTACATTGTATATTCTTCTATATCGATCGTATTGCGCCCATTTAGCTCTAATGTTCCGAAAGCACCCTTTTTATAGAGGTGATAGGCTACAGCGCCAATCATCGCTGCATTATCTGTACAGTACTTTAACTGTGGCACACTTAATTTTATACCTTCATCTTGGCATTTCTCTTCAAAACGCGCGCGCAGACCACTATTGGCTGCGACGCCACCAGCTACTATCAGATTTTCTACTCCATAATCCTTTACTGCCCTCAAAGTTTTAACAGTCAGCACTTCTACAACACTTTCCTGAAAACTTTTTGCTACATCCGCTGCATTCACTTCCTGGCCCTTCTGCCTCTGGTTATGAAGTGTGTTGATGACGGACGATTTCACGCCGCTGAAACTAAAATCATAACTCCCTGGTTCAAGATAAGCCCGTGGAAATTCATAGATATCATGTCCTTCTTTACTGAGCCGGTCGACATGTGGTCCGCCGGGATAGGGCAAGCCTATGACCCGCGCAACTTTATCGTAGGCTTCCCCACTGCATCATCACGCGTTTCACCGATGACCTCAAAGGACAGATGATCTTTCATGTAGATCAGTTCTGTATGCCCTCCTGAAACGATGAGCGCCACCAAAGGAAAATGCAGTTCTTCATCCAACTGGTTGGCATACACATGTCCTGCAATATGATGGACAGGAATAAGCGGTAGATCATGGGCAAAACTAAATGCTTTAGCTGCGTTGATACCTATCAGCAGTGCCCCTATCAACCCTGGCCCTTCCGTAACTGCAACGGCAGATAGATCCGCAGGTGTCATCCGTGCTGCTTCAAGTGCTTCTTCAATTACTACCGTAATGGTTTCCACATGGTGTCTGGAAGCCACCTCGGCACCACACCCCCAAACCTTTTATGGCTGTCGATTTGACTGACTACTATATTGGATAGCACTTCATTGCCGTTTCTTATCACACTGCACGCTGTTTCATCACAGCTTGTTTCGATACTTAAGATGACTATATCTTCATTCATTCAAATTCACCCACATCACGTGGGCATCCTTGCCTGGACCATAATAGTCCTTCCGGATGCCTCCATATTTGAAACCTTCATTCTCATATAAGGTCATTGCCCGTTCATTATCCACGCTCACTTCGAGCGACAGGATTTCGGCGGATTTTTTTGCATACGCTTTAGCATATTGCAAAAGGGCTTTACCGTAACCATGGCCCCGCATTCCTCTATCGATGGCAATTGTAGTGATCTGACTCTGATCAATGATGATCCAAGTCCCGCAATAACCTACTATTTCCCCATAATGTTCGATGACGAAATATGTAGCGAATTCATTTGCCGTCAATTCACGCCTGAAAGCCTCGATGCTCCAGGATGTGTTGGGAAATGAGGCACATTCTATGCTGTACACATCTTCTACGTCTTCTAGCGTCATCTGTCTTATGATTGCTGTTGATTCATCCAATTTTTCTCAGCCTCCGATATTTTGAGGTATTCGGGAACCATCTCATGAATGTTTTCTCTTCTGAGAATTTCAGGATACTGTTCGACTGTGGTGATGCGCGGTACAGCATGTGTATACTTAGGCAAGTTTTCAGTGAAGGCTTCACTTCCATCAGCCAATAAGCAAACTTTTTCATGTTTTTCCATTTCTTCATAAACAGTTTCCAAAGATTTATACCCTGCTGCTTCCATCTCTTCAAAGTGATCAGATACATGGTACAGTCCGCTGTAGACGTTTCCTCGTCTTCCATCGAACATCGGTAGAACATTGCCCTTAGCGCCACTAGAAGCAGCTATGACAGCGAGCGAAGAGACGGAATATAACTCTACTCCGAGAGCCTGGGCCAATGTTTTCGCAATGGTCACGCCAATTCTTACTCCAGTATAGGAGCCTGGACCTCGCGCCACTACAATACGGTTGATATCACTGCGCTTATAGCCTGAAGATTCAAGCAGATGATTGATATGTACCATAATTGTTGCTGAATGTGTTTTTCTTACCGTTGTATTTATTTCAGCGACCATACGGCCATCTTCATTAATGGCCACAGATAAAGGTCTGTTTGAGGTATCAATCATTAGCGTAATCATCTTCAAGGTCCTCCAATAGTTTAATATAATGCTCTCCAAATGCTTTAAAATGATAACGGCGCACATCTTCACTCACGTATTCTATATTAATATCCAGATGCTCAGATGGCAGGAAGTCTTGTATGAATTCAGGCCATTCGATGATTGCTACATCTTCGCCATTGAAGTATTCATCAAAGCCCATATCTTCATCACTATCTTCGAGGCGATAACAATCCATATGGTGGACTGTGAATTTTCCCTGATAACTTTTTATGATATTGAAAGTTGGAGAGCTCATTCTACGCTTCACACCTAAATACATCCCCATGAACTGGGTGAAAGTGGTCTTTCCAGCACCTAGGTCACCGGAGAGGAGGATGACAGTCCCTTCCATTATATAATTCGTTAAAGTTTTAGCCAGTTTCTCAGTTTCCATTAAGCCAGTGACTTCAATGCTGAATTCCATCGTACAACCACCTTCCTTGATTATATCCCCATTATACAAAAAAGAGACCTATAAAGGTCTCAATGCGGCTCATCGCATCCATAATTGAATTATGTACATACTGCCCGGCGGCGTCCTACTCTCACGGGACGTCAGTCCAACTACCATCGGCGCTGGAGAGCTTAACTGCTGTGTTCGGCATGGGAACAGGTGGAACCTCTCCGCGATTGCCACCGGACAATATGGAATGCTTGAATGCCCCTTGGACATTCAAAACCGGATAGAAGCAATGCGTTGCGTAGAAGACCATACACGGTTTTCTTCATTTGAATAAGTCATCGATCGATTAGTATTCGTCCGCTCAATGTGTCGCCACACTTACACGCCGAACCTATCTACCTCATCATCTCTGAGGGATCTAATGGGGAAATCTCATCTTGAGGGGGGCTTCATGCTTAGATGCTTTCAGCACTTATCCCGACCATACATAGCTACCCAGCGATGCCGTTGGCACGACAACTGGTACACCAGTGGTATGTCCATCCCGGTCCTCTCGTACTAAGGACAGCGCCTCTCAAATTTCCTACGCCCACGACGGATAGGGACCGAACTGTCTCACGACGTTCTGAACCCAGCTCGCGTACCGCTTTAATGGGCGAACAGCCCAACCCTTGGGACCGACTACAGCCCCAGGATGCGATGAGCCGACATCGAGGTGCCAAACCTCCCCGTCGATGTGAACTCTTGGGGGAGATAAGCCTGTTATCCCCGGGGTAGCTTTTATCCGTTGAGCGATGGCCCTTCCATGCGGAACCACCGGATCACTAAGTCCGTCTTTCGACCCTGCTCGACGTGTCTGTCTCGCAGTCAAGCTCCCTTATACCTTTACACTCTATGAATGATTTCCAACCATTCTGAGGGAACCTTTGAGCGCCTCCGTTACTCTTTAGGAGGCGACCGCCCCAGTCAAACTGTCCACCTGACACTGTCTCCCACCCGGATTACGGGTGCGGGTTAGAATCTCAACATCACCAGGGTGGTATCCCACCAGTGCCTCCACGTAGACTGGCGTCCACGCATCAACGGCTCCCACCTATCCTGTACAAGTGAGGTCGAGGTTCAATATCAGGCTACAGTAAAGCTCCACGGGGTCTTTCCGTCCTGTCGCGGGTAACCTGCATCTTCACAGGTACTATGATTTCACCGAGCCTCTCGTTGAGACAGTGCCCAAATCGTTACGCCTTTCGTGCGGGTCAGAACTTACCTGACAAGGAATTTCGCTACCTTAGGACCGTTATAGTTACGGCCGCCGTTTACTGGGGCTTCGATTCGCACCTTCGCTTACGCTGAGCGCTCCTCTTAACCTTCCAGCACCGGGCAGGCGTCAGCCCCTATACGTCACCTTTCGGTTTGGCAGAGACCTGTGTTTTTGATAAACAGTCGCTTGGGCCTATTCACTGCGGCTCATTTTCATGAGCACCCCTTCTCCCGAAGTTACGGGGTCATTTTGCCGAGTTCCTTAACGAGAGTTCGCTCGCTCACCTTAGAATTCTCTTCCCAACTACCTGTGTCGGTTTGCGGTACGGGCGGTAATGTATTCACTAGCGGGTTTTCTTGGCAGTGTGAACCCACAGCTTCGCCTACTATTTTCGGCTCCCCATCACATCTCGTCGTTACACAGGCGGATTTGCCTACCCTGACGACTCGATGCTTGGACGTGCTCTTCCTTCCGCACGCTCTGCTTCTCCTCCTGCGTCACCACATCGCTCAAACACACATCACCGGTACAGGAATTTCTACCTGTTATCCATCGCCTACGCAGTTTCGCCTCGGCTTAGGTCCCGACTAACCCAGAGCGGACGAGCCTTCCTCTGGAAACCTTAGTCGTTCGGTGGACGGGATTCTCACCCGTCTTTCGCTACTCACACCGGCATTCTCACTTCCGATCGCTCCACATGTCCTCACGATCATGCTTCGCTGCAATCGGAACGCTCTCCTACCATCAATATAATTGATCCACAGTTTCGGTAATATGTTTAGCCCCGGTACATTTTCGGCGCAGCGTCACTTGACTAGTGAGCTATTACGCACTCTTTAAATGATGGCTGCTTCTAAGCCAACATGCTAGTTGTCTGTGCAACGCCACATCCTTTTCCACTCAACATATATTTTGGGACCTTAACTGGTGGTCTGGGCTGTTTCCCTCTCGACAACGGACCTTATCACCCGCTGTCTGACTCCCGTGCATCACATAGGTGGCATTCGGAGTTTGTCTGAATTCGGTAACCCGGGATGGGCCCCTCGTCCAAACAGTGCTCTACCTCCACGATGCTAACACGAGGCTATACCTAAATATATTTCGGAGAGAACCAGCTATCTCCAGGTTCGATTGGAATTTCTCCGCTACCCACACCTCATCCGGTCACTTTTCAACGTAAGTCGGTTCGGCCCTCCATCCAGTGTTACCTGGACTTCAGCCTGGACATGGGTAGATCACCTGGTTTCGGGTCTGCAACCCCATACTAGACGCCCTATTCAGACTCGCTTTCGCTACGGCTCCACATTCGCTGCTTAACCTCGCATGCAATCACAACTCGCCGGTTCATTCTACAAAAGGCACGCCATCACCCATTAACGGGCTCTGACTACTTGTAAGCACACGGTTTCAGGTTCTATTTCACTCCCCTTCCGGGTGCTTTTCACCTTTCCCTCACGGTACTGGTTCACTATCGGTCACCAAGAAGTATTTAGCCTTGGGAGATGGTCCTCCCGGTTTCCGACGGAATTCCTCGTGTTCCGCCGTACTCAGGATACACCGCCACAGATCAAAACTTCGCATACGGGACTGTTACCCCCTATGGTGCGACTTTCCAGTCGCTTCTGCTCGCTTCTCTCTGCTTTTTCGGTGTCCTACAACCCCAGTCAAAGACTGGTTTGGGCTCTTCCCGTTTCGCTCGCCGCTACTCAGGGAATCGATTTTTCTTTCTCTTCCTCCGGGTACTAAGATGTTTCAGTTCCCCGGGTCTACCTCTCTCAGGCTATGTATTCACCTGAGAGTCGCACTAACGTGCGGGGTTCCCCCATTCGGAAATCTTTGGTTCAACGCTTACTTACAGCTCCCCAAAGCATATCGGTGTTGGTTCCGTCCTTCATCGGCTCTTGGTGCCAAGGCATCCACCGTGCGCCCTTCATTACTTAATCGCAATGAATTTGTGAGTGTGTCTCTCGACACAACGCGTGTTTTTTATGAACTCTTCAGTTCTCGGTTTCTACGCTTGATTTCGGTTAAAATCATTTTTCGCATTGCTTCTATACGGTTTTCAATGTGCAAGGGGTTGAATCGTCAATGAAGACCATTCAAAACTGAATACAATATGTCAAACGCCAATTCCGCCGTCCCATAAGGGACGTTCCGTAATATTCCTTAGAAAGGAGGTGATCCAGCCGCACCTTCCGATACGGCTACCTTGTTACGACTTCACCCCAGTCATCGGTCCCACCTTCGACGGCTGCCTCCATAAAGGTTGGCCCACCGGCTTCAGGTGTTACCGACTTCCGTGGTGTGACGGGCGGTGTGTACAAGACCCGGGAACGTATTCACCGTGGCATTCTGATCCACGATTACTAGCGATTCCAGCTTCATGGAGTCGAGTTGCAGACTCCAATCCGAACTGAGAACAGTTTTATGGGATTCGCTTGGCCTCGCGGCGTAGCTGCCCTTTGTAACCTGTCCATTGTAGCACGTGTGTAGCCCAAATCATAAGGGGCATGATGATTTGACGTCATCCCCACCTTCCTCCGGTTTGTCACCGGCAGTCTCACTAGAGTGCCCAACTGAATGCTGGCAACTAATGATAAGGGTTGCGCTCGTTGCGGGACTTAACCCAACATCTCACGACACGAGCTGACGACAACCATGCACCACCTGTCACTCTGCCCCGAAGGGAAGCCATGTCTCCATGGCGGTCAGAGGATGTCAAGATTTGGTAAGGTTCTTCGCGTTGCTTCGAATTAAACCACATGCTCCACCGCTTGTGCGGGTCCCCGTCAATTCCTTTGAGTTTCAGCCTTGCGGCCGTACTCCCCAGGCGGAGTGCTTAATGCGTTTGCTGCAGCACTAAGGGGCGGAAACCCCCTAACACTTAGCACTCATCGTTTACGGCGTGGACTACCAGGGTATCTAATCCTGTTTGATCCCCACGCTTTCGCACATCAGCGTCAGTTGCAGACCAGAGAGCCGCCTTCGCCACTGGTGTTCCTCCATATCTCTGCGCATTTCACCGCTACACATGGAATTCCACTCTCCTCTTCTGCACTCAAGTTCGCCAGTTTCCAATGACCCTCCCCGGTTGAGCCGGGGGCTTTCACATCAGACTTAACGAACCGCCTACGCGCGCTTTACGCCCAATAATTCCGGATAACGCTTGCCACCTACGTATTACCGCGGCTGCTGGCACGTAGTTAGCCGTGGCTTTCTGGTCAGGTACCGTCACCCGATGGACAGTTACTCCCACCGGCGTTCTTCCCTGACAACAGAGTTTTACGAGCCGAAACCCTTCTTCACTCACGCGGCGTTGCTCCGTCAGACTTGCGTCCATTGCGGAAGATTCCCTACTGCTGCCTCCCGTAGGAGTCTGGGCCGTGTCTCAGTCCCAGTGTGGCCGATCACCCTCTCAGGTCGGCTACGCATCGTCGCCTTGGTGGGCCCTTACCCCACCAACTAGCTAATGCGCCGCAGGCCCATCCATCAGTGGCAGTCAAAGACCGCCTTTCAACTCATCCCCCTGCGGGGATCAGGATCATCCGGTATTAGCCACGGTTTCCCGCGGTTATCCCAGTCTGATGGGTAGGTTGCCTACGTGTTACTCACCCGTCCGCCACTCGCAGAACCCGGAGCAAGCTCCGGGGCTGCGCGTTCGACTTGCATGTATTAGGCACGCCGCCAGCGTTCATCCTGAGCCAGGATCAAACTCTCCATAATTGGAGTGCTCTGACTCGTTGCGGTTTTACTTGTCGCCCAAGTTGAATGGTTCATGACCATCCGGTTTTATTGGAATTAACGTTGACATATTGTCATTCAGTTTTCAATGTTCTCTCGTTGACTCTTAAAAATTAATGGAGCGGGTGATCGGAATCGAACCGACGACATCAGCTTGGAAGGCTGGGGTTATACCATTTAACTACACCCGCATTATAAAGTTGCTTATTCCAAAGAATAAATGGTGCGGCTGAGAGGACTTGAACCTCCACGGGATTAACTCCCACTAGGCCCTCAACCTAGCGCGTCTGCCGATTCCGCCACAACCGCATTTATAATATCTTTTGTTTTTAGCGACATACTCTATTATATATCAACCGTTTTAAAAAGTCAACAACCTTTTAAAACTTTTTTAAGAGAATGACCCGTACGGGACTCGAACCCGTGTTACCGCCGTGAAAGGGCGGTGTCTTAACCGCTTGACCAACGGGCCAAAGGAATATTGCAACGATATTTATAATAACGGGTTTTGTTTTGGAAGTCAATGCTTTTTATTAATTTTATTACATTTCTTTTAAAAAGCCTCGAACAACGCTAAACCAATGGTCGTCTTTTCTTCATAACAACCGTGTTTCTACTATATAAGTGTCCGAATTGGAATCGGACTTCCTTACCATTGCTTAGATACCTCGTATCGTTAAGGCCTTTCTAACATCCGAGGACTTACTTTAGTCGTAAGCTAGGTGTTAGAATAGTTGCCTATGTTACATTATACATACCTTCTGATGCATTCCACTCATTTACTCCTAGTATCAATCCGTTTCAGATTCTTCAACGAATATGTAGGGTTCATTAATCCCCATATAACTTTTATAAACATTCTTTAAGTGGGATACTTCCCCTCCCTCCTCTAATTTAATTTTATCACTTTCACCACTGTAACTATAATAATCATCATCATTCTTTTCAAACTGGACAAAGGTCATGGCTAAGCTTGTTCCCCCATCTTTTACTTCAATGTCCAATCGTTCATCTTCTAACGTATAATGTCCTTCATATTCATTTCCAGATGCTCAAGTACTATGTCATCGTCTGTTTTAAAGTCGAACACTGGCATGTGCGAATCAAATATGACTTCCTTATCTTTTTTCTTTTCTTCAGTGATGGTCGGATCATAATTGGTCATCCCCAGTTTCTTACCTGCCAACTCTGAGTCCCCATTACTACACCCTGCTAGAATTAAAAGAGCAAAGCTGAATATCATTATTAAATTCTTCATAATGCCTCTCTCCTCATAAGAAGTCCGTGCGCTGGACCTGTCATTTATAAACTTACCATAATAATTAAGAAAATTGAAATAAATTATATTCTTAAATTGACCTAGAGCCATTAGCTCTGGCCCAGTGTTCAATTACATATGACTTTCGAGCTTCAGTAGACAATTGATTATCAATTTCGAAGATACACCTTTAGTAGTAATTTTCGTGCATAAAGATTGTTTTTTTTCTTCACTATGTTATTATTTATTTATAATCATTCTAAACAAGGTTATAATATTTTCTTGGAGGGACTACATCTATGGACTTTGAAAATAACGGCAACAAACCTGGTACTACCCGCAGCGGTGGTGGCACTCAACCCAGGAAACAAGGCAAAGGTGCATCCGGAGATCGTCTGACTACTCTCTTCGGAGCTCCGGTAGGAGACAGGGAAAATACAATGACTGCAGGACCACGTGGCCCAGTAGTCATGCAAGATCCTTACTTCCTTGAACAGATGGCGCACTTCGACCGTGAAGTAATTCCTGAAAGACGGATGCACGCAAAAGGTTCCGGAGCATTTGGTACTTTCACTGTAACACATGACATTACACAATATACGAAAGCTAAAATATTCAGCGAGGTCGGCAAACAGACAGAAATGTTCGCACGCTTCTCTACGGTAGCCGGAGAACGTGGTGCTGCAGATGCTGAACGTGACATCCGTGGTTTTGCGCTTAAGTTCTATACTGAAGAAGGTAACTGGGACCTGGTCGGAAACAATACACCAGTATTCTTCTTCCGCGATCCTAAGCTTTTCGCAAGCTTGAACCACGTCGTTAAACGGGATCCTAAAACAAACATGCATAATGCTGAGAGCAACTGGGACTTTTGGACATTGCTTCCTGAAGCACTGCATCAAGTCACAATATTGATGACTGATCGTGGCATTCCTAAAGGATTCAGAAACATGCATGGATTCGGTTCCCACACTTACAGTATGGTGAATGCAGACAACGAACGCGTCTGGGTGAAATTCCACTTCCGTACAGAACAGGGTATCGAAAACCTGACAGCCGAAGAAGCTGAAGAAGTAATTGCGAAAGACCGAGAGTCTTCCCAAAGGGATCTCTTCAACGCAATTGAAGATGGCAACTTCCCTAAATGGAAGATGTACATCCAGGTTATGACGGAAGAACAGGCCAAAAACCACTACCATAACCCATTCGATTTGACTAAAGTATGGTATAAAGATGAGTATCCACTTATCCCGGTTGGTGAATTCGAACTCAATCGCAACCCTGAAAACTATTTTGCAGAAGTTGAGCAAGCAGCATTCGCCCCGACCAATATCGTTCCGGGCATCGGCTTCTCACCAGATAAAATGCTTCAAGGACGCCTCTTCTCCTATGGAGATACTCAGCGTTACCGTCTTGGTGTAAACCACCACCAGATTCCTGTAAACTCCCCTAAAGGTGCAACAGGTGTCTGCCCATTCAGCCGTGATGGTGCAATGAGGGTTGATGGCAACTTAGGTTCACACACAAACTACTATCCTAACAGTTATGGTCAATATGAAGACGATCCGAGCGTTAAACAGCCACCTCTCGAAATGGATGGTTTGGTCTACGAGCATGATTTCCGTGAAGATGACGACCACTATTATGAGCAGCCAGGCAAACTCTTCAACCTCCAATCTGATGAAATGAAGCAACGCATATTCACTAACACAGCAAATGAGATGAGTGGCGTTTCCGACAAAGTGAAACACCGCCATATCAGAAACTGCTATAAAGCCGATCCAGCTTATGGTGAAGGTGTCGCAAAAGCAATGGGCATCAACATTGAAGATGTAGACATGGATAGTAATGAATAATAAATGAGAAATATCCCGATCGAGTCATTTCGATTGGGATATTTTTATTTCATGCTCAATGAGATTCTGCCTTTTCCTTCATCTATATCGATTACTGTGACATCTACTATGTCTCCGACACTGACTGCCTCCATTGGATGTTTGATGAATTTTTTCGTCAGTTTTGAAATGTGAACGAGTCCGTCCTGTTTTACACCAATATCGACAAACGCGCCAAAATCGGTGACATTGCGGACTGTTCCAGATAGTTTCATACCTTTTTTCAAGTCTTCCATCTTCAGCACATCAGATTTCAATAGAGGCACTTCGTACTCATCCCTGATATCACGCGTTGGCGCTTTCAGGCTATCTACGATATCAAGCAGTGTCGGAAGACCGATTCCAAGGTCTTCGGCCACCTCTTCCAAGTTCACCTGATCCAGCGCTTCCGCCAGTTCTTTTGTACCGATGTCAGACTCGGTCATGCCGATGAGGGAAATCAGTCTATAAGTTTCTTTATAGCGTTCGGGGTGGATAGGCGTCTGGTCGAGCGGTTCTTTTCCTTCTGCCACACGCAGAAAGCCGACACATTGCTCGAAAGTCTTTGCTCCAAGGCGGGGCACCTTTTTGATTTCATTGCGCGACTTGAAGCCTTCATTTTCTTCGCGGTATTTTACGATATTCATACTGATGGCTGGAGACAATCCCGCTACATGTTGAAGCAAAACATGCGAAGCCGTGTTTACATCGACTCCCACTTGGTTCACTGAAGTTTCAACGACAAAATTAAGCGATTCATTCAAAAACTTCTGGTTGACGTCATGCTGATATTGCCCGACTCCAATTGCCTTAGGGTCAATCTTGACCAGTTCACTGAGCGGATCCTGGACCCTTCTGGCTATGGATACAGCACTCCGTTCTTCGACATTGAAATGCGGGAATTCTTCACGCGCCACTTCAGAAGCTGAATAGACGCTGGCCCCCGCTTCGTTGACGATGATGAATTTGACATCTAAATCCTCAGATTGCACCAGCTCACTGATGAACAGTTCGGTTTCGCGCGAGGCTGTACCGTTACCGATTGCCAGAAGCGTAACTTCATGCTCATCTATCATCTTAAGCAGCTTATTTTTGGCTGCATCTTGCTTAGACTGTGGCGGATGCGGATAAATTACATCCTTATCAAGGAATTGACCGGCGGCATCGATTACCGCAAGTTTACACCCTGTCCTGAAGGCCGGATCCACACCAAGAATGACATGGCCTTTTAGGGGTGGCTGGAGCAGAAGCCGCTTCAAATTCTCTTCAAATATATGCACAGCATGCCGCTCACTCTTTTCAGTCAATTCTTGTCTGGTTTCCCGTTCGATGGAAGGGATGATAAGACGTTTTAAGGCGTCTTCAATAGCCTCCTGTATATATCGTCTGGTGGTTGACCCTTCTTTTATGGTCTGTTTGCCGATATATCTCTTGAAACGTTCTATATCGTAATCGAATTTTACAGTAAGCACACCCAATTCTTCACCACGGTTGATCGCCAATACCCTGTGCGGTACGATTTTACCGATTGGCTCACTGTAGGCATAGTACATTTCGAAGGTTTTTTGTTCATCTTCAGCATTCTTCTTCCTTTTGGTCATCAAATCCGCGCTTTCCTTGAACACTTTCAATATATACGCTCTATATTTGGGATTGTCTGATATATCTTCAGCAATGATATCAAGGGCGCCTTTGATGGCATCTTCTTCAGAAGTCACTTCTTCACTCAAGTAGCGGGTTGCTTCCGCTTCAACATTTTCTGAAGTCTGTCCCTTGATGAATTCGGCCAGGTTCTTCAGTCCCTTACGCTTTGCCTCGGTTGCCCGTGTTTTTTTCTTCTGCTTAAATGGCCTGTAGAGATCTTCTACCCTGTTCAATACAGTCTGCTTTTTTATGTCCTGTGCCAGTTCCGCAGTAAGGAGACCCTGCTCATCAATGCGTCTAAGCACTTCCTGCTTACGCTTCTCCAGATTTTCGAGATATGAAAAGCGGTCTGAAATTGCTTTAATTTCTTGTTCATCCATACCACCGGTCATTTCTTTTCGGTAGCGTGCTATGAACGGCACGGTATTCCCCTCTTGTAGAAGCCCGAGCACATTCCCTATATCCTTTGCTCGTTTTCCTGTTGTTTTTTCAAGTTCTTTAATCAGCGTTTCGTTCATCTTATCTCTCCTGTTTTAAATCTGGTTGATCCTTATATATTATAACACTGAAAACCCCCATCCTTAAGGACGGGGTAGATATTCTACTCTTTCTCGCTCACTGCCTGGCGCAACTTATTGATTGCGGTGCGCTGAAGTCGTGATACATGCATTTGACTAAGTCCGATGCGCTCTCCCGTTTCTTTCTGACTCAAACCTTCCATGAAGGTGAACTGGATGATCTCCCGTTCTCTGTCTGAAAGTATCGGAATCACCTTTTCCAGAATCAGTCTTTTTTCTGATAGATCATAGTTGTCATCAGACTGTCCCATGACATCGAGCAACGTTACTGTCGATCCGTCTTTATCTGCCTCAATGGAATGATCGACACTCAATGCATTGTAGCTTTGTCCCATTTCCATCGCTTCCAGCACGTCTTCTTCTGAAACTTGCAGATGATCTGCAATTTCACTTATCTTTGGAGATCGTTCCAATCGATTGGTGAGTTCGTCATTCGCATTTTTGATCTTGGGCTCATTTCCTTGATTCTCCTCGGGACATGTACGCTCCATGTCTTATCCCTCAGATACCTTTTGATTTCACCAACGACTGTCGGGACGAGGAATGCTTCGAAACGTCGATCAAAAGATACATCAAACCTTTTGATTGCGCCAAGAAGCCCAACCATGCCGACCTGCACAAGATCTTCATGATGGCTTTGACCCTTTGAATAGCGATAGGCGAGAGATTCGATGAGTTTCCTGTAGTGCTCTGCCAATCTCGCTTGAGCCGCATCATCCCCATTCTCCTGATGGCTGCGAATCAGTTCATTAATATCTTCCGGTGTTAATTTTCTATCGATTGACGATTGTTTCTCCATTCGAATGCACCTGACTTTCATTAATAAACTTCGTCATGCTGATTGTGACGCCAGGATCTTTTTTAATATAGACTTCATCCATTAATGTTTCAATCAGGAATAGTCCCAAGCCTCCCTCTCTGAGGTAGTTGACATTGTCATCTTCAGTATAAGGACCCAGTTCTTCTTTTACTGCTTCATAATTGAAACTCTGCCCGTGATCTGCAACGATAATCTCCACTTTTTCAGTGTATATCGCAAAACCAATCAGTACTTCTCCACCCTTTTCTTCATCATAGGCGTGTTTTACTGCATTGGTGACAGCTTCTGACACAGCAATTTTAGAGTCTTCTATCTGATCATAAGTGGCGCCTACTCTTGAGAGAACGCCGGACAATGTCAATCGTATCAATCCTACATACTCGGCGCTCGAAGGAAATTTCATTTCTATATAATCGTAATTCTCTGACATACTATTCAACCCCCGACGCTTCGTTGATATGCATAAGGTCTCTCAAACCTGTAATTTCAAACAGCCTTAATATCCGCTTTGTCACTCCAGTGACATAAAGTTCTCTATCGTGTTGATTCAATTCCTTTAAAGTACCGACGAAAATGCCGAGACCCGTAGAATCCATATATTCGACATCCGTCAAATCTATTCTGATATCGTGACTGCCCGACTGGCGGATGGGTTCCAAGATTTTCTGCAACTCAGGCGCAGTATAGACATCTAACTCCCCTTTAAGCACAATCACATATTCTTGTTCTCTCTCTGTTGTATCGATATTGAGATTCATTAAGTTCCACTCCCATTCAACTTAAATACATAAACACTTCAAGCTTTACCCGTATATGAAATTTCTAAACACATAAAGCTTAATTTTTATTATTTTTTAATATGAACAACGTCAGATCATCTTTTTTATGCGGGTTCTGGACACGCATTAGTGATTCATAGATATATTGGACAATATCCTGTGGATGATGATCCTTCACCTGCTTGATCATATCCTTTACATAGTCGAGCTCGATGAATGTATCATCATGCTTCCTCAGCTCTGTCACACCATCAGTAAATACGATGATCATGTCCTTAGGCCCGAGCCGTGTTTCTCTCTGCTCATAGCGTGCATGCCGCTTTACTCCAAGGACAATCCCCTTGGCATCAATTTCTTCAAATTCATCCGTATCATGCCTATAGAGCAGTGCAGGCTCATGTCCTGCAGAAGAGTAATAGAACCGATCTGTATTATGATCGTACAAACCATAGAACATGGTGACGAACATATTTTGATTGACGTTCTTCTCGACCACCCTGTTCAGCTTCCTCAGACTGTCGCTCGGCAATTGGGAATAACCATACGAGTCCATACCGAACTTTATCATGCTCATCGCAATTGCGGCCGGTATCCCCTTGCCTATGACGTCAGCAATTGCAAAACTGAGCATGCCGTCATTATGGTCGATGATGTTGAAATAGTCTCCGCTGACTTTCCTGGCGGGCACGCTGATGGCGCCGATTTCCATCGTGTCAAACGTTGGGATTTCAGTCTTCAGCATCGTTTCCTGCAGACTGGCTGCGACGTCCATTTCCTTATCATGGATTTTAAGCTTGTTCATCATGGACCTATAATCTCTGTATGTAAATCCGAATGAGATGATCACTTCCTGCAGGATGTCTAAAGATTGCTTTATGAGGGCACCATCCTCTATTGCCATATCATCAAGGAGCTCCATATGGAGCGAAACGATCTCCTCAGGAGAGGTGTCCATTTCAATGACTTCTTCGCTGAATGATTGGCACAGATCCATAGCTTTGTCTGCGTCTCCCCCATAAAGATAGAGCTGGATGATTTCCCTGTACTTATTTACAATATTATCAATATACGTCATGATCTCACCTCATACTGAAAAAAAGACTTTTGTACACAAAAGTCCATCAGCTTTTCATTTTCTTGGATTTCCTGGGTTTTTTGGCAGGAGATCAAGGCTTATCATCAACGCCTTGTCCACTTCTTTCATCTTTTCTTCATTCAAATATGTAAGTTTTTCCCTAAGCCGTTTCTTATCGATTGTACGGACTTGTTCAAGCAATATGACCGAATCCTTGTCCAGATTATATGTATCCTTTGAAATCTCCACATGTGTAGGTATCTTCGCTTTGTCGATCCGACCAGTAATTGCGGCAACTATCACAGTGGGGCTATGGTAGTTGCCGACGTTATTCTGGATGATCACTACTGGACGTTTACCACCCTGTTCAGAACCTTGCACAGGTGAAAGATCAGCAAGATATACTTCGCCTCTCTTCATCTATTCACCATCTTTACTGTAAACGAGGAAATCTTCGTTGCATTTTTGTGCTTCACATTCAAGCTCATGACTTTCAGACGCAATGGAAAGGTTGATCTCACTCATCTCTGTATATCCATGTTCAAGAGAGAGTACTGTGCTGCTGCACAATGTCGTGTTCATCATTACTAGACCACTCCTCTATTACATCGCTATTCATAATAATGATAACATGTATAAAAAATCATTACTAGTTTATTTTAAAACTTCATTGCTGATGCGACTACCGTCTGTGCCATGGTAAATACGCGGCAGTCTGCGGCCGAGCTTGCACATAGATTCGTAAGGTATCGTATCCACATAATCACTGTAGGATTCCATAGACTGTGCGGAATGCCGTTTTGGAATGATGATATGTACTTTGTCTCCCAACTCGATATGGTCAGGAACACGGATCATGATGTAGTCCATACATACGGTCCCGACTACCGGGCAGGGTGTGCCGTCCTCCAAGGCCACTTCATAACCTGTGCGTGAACGGAGGAACCCATCTGCATAACCGATCGGCAGCGTGGCTATGGTCACTTTCTCATCTGCTATATATTTCAATCCATAACTGACCCCCTCCCCTTCTTGCAGCACATGTGTATCCACTACATGGGTCACAAGGCCGACGGACGGCTTCAGCTCGACAGGTGATATCCCCGCTATGAAATCAGACGGATAATATCCATATAGGGAGATGCCGATGCGCATGGCATTGCATTCATCTGCCTCAAGATGAAAGGCACCTGCTGAATTCTGGACGTGCACAAACTGAGGTTTTTTAACTTGCGAAATAATGGATTTGAATGTTTCGTACTCTTTGAAGGGGCGCTCCGAATCAACCTCCGCTGAACTGAGGTGACTGAACAGGCCTTCATAGGTAAGGTAAGGAGAGTCCTCTATCAGCGCGATCATCTGATTGACCTCTTCGATGTTGGATACACCCAGTCGATTCATGCCACTGTTCACCTTGATATGGATCCAGACACCCTTTCCATCATCTTCGATAGCCTGTTCCGCTCTTTTGAGCCATTCATAGCTCGGGGCGGTGACAGCTATACGGTGCTTTATGGCTTTGTTCATATCTTCCGGCCTGATCGGTCCAAGAATGAGTATCTTCTCCCTGATGCCATGCATCCTCAACTCGACCGCTTCATCCAGCGTACCGACTGCAAAGAAACCCACACCAATATGGGATAAGTACTCTGCAACAGCAGTGCTGCCCAACCCATATGCATTCGCCTTTATGACTGCGATGAAAGTCTTATCAGGGTGCATTCCACTGACAGCTTTATAGTTGTGTCCGATAGCTGCCAGATCGACATCGACAATTGTATCCCTATAGTACTTTTCCGACATATCTCAATCTCCTCGTCCCTTATTTTCAAGTATCACTGTGGCAGTGGCATAATGATTGGAGTGAGAAATTGATACATGTGCGCACTCCTCCCCGCTTATGAAGGGTTTTCCCGCCTCATCATTCAGACAAGTGATGTCTGAAAAAGTGATACGTTCCCCTATGCCACTGCCTAGAGCCTTACTATATGCTTCCTTGACCGCAAAGCGCCCAGCCAGATACTCCATCCTTCTTTTTTCGCTGCTTAATGTCCTGTAGACTTCCATTTCCTCCTCAGATAAAATCCGCTTCGACAACCGTCCACCTTTATCTTCCGCGGCTTTGATCCGTTCGATTTCAATTATATCGGTGCCTAGGCCTCTGATCATATGGTTCTCCCTGTCTTTTCATTGATTAATGTCCTGATATCATTGCGCAGACGATCAGCTTCATCCGACTCGAGTTCAGGGATGTGGACAGGTGCTGCAGACGTTCTCAGGGTGACCCCTTTGAGAGCGTACCGTTTCATCAACGGACCAACTGTCGTATCAATATTCTGAACCCTGAACAGCGGTACAGCAAGTTCTTCTTTGAATATGATTCCTTTATGGATACGTATTTCGTCGCGAGAAACATCATAACGGAAATATTTATATTTCAATTTCGGCATCAACCATACATCGATCAGGCTGATGTAGATGAAAATCACAAAAAGTATGAGCGGCACCCACCACGGTAGCCATTTCCATACATAGAAATGCAGTATCGTTGCGGCAACTGCCACCAGCAATGCAATCAACGCGGCAATCCCTTCACGAATCCGCCACACCGTGATCGATTTCGGTGATATCTTTTTCATTGGAAGCACTCCTTTCAGCCCACTGCCAGATAGTATCCACGTCTTTTTGGTCAATGAACTTCAAGGTCGCCCGGGATCCCATCATCCCCGCGGCCGTGACCAGCGTTATAATTCCGAGTTCAGACCGCTTAAGAAACGGGTTATACGCCCATTCCGCTTCTATCAACTTCTCTGACTTGATGATATAGTGCGAACGCTTGAAAAACGATGTGGTCATCAGATTGATCTCTTCATCCCGGATTGTATAGCCACTGTTATAGGCACTGTAAAAACCAGAGAGGGCGACAATTGTGAGTAATGCCAAGCCAATGGCCCACATATAATCAAACCAGAAATATTGGATGATGGCACTGACCGTGAAGATGCCTAAAGCCATCACTTGGAAGTATCTTCTGTACCCCTGACCGGCACAATACGTGGAGGGACTTCTATATGATAATTCGGGAAAATCTCTTTTGTAATCCTATATAGGTCATCCCTTTTTATGAAAGGTAGGATTTCAACCTTGCCTTCGACATCATCCCCTTCCAGGGAGTCACTCGTAATCGTTGCGGCTAATGAATAATAGCCGATCATCCTACGGAGGATCGAGTCCCTTATAATGATGTCTGGACCCGGTTGATGTTGATGCTTTGATGTTTCTTTTCAATCAACCCATATTCGACAACAAGATCATCGTCTTTCATCTTAAGCGTGTATTTATAATATTTGATCATAAGGATGAGTATGCCTATTGCATACCCCACAAGAATGAAGGAACCTACTGCAAGCATATAAGCCCACAAGACGCTTTGGAATGCCCCTTCAAAATAGTCGAAATAGCGCTCCAGCAAAAAGTCCGCTCCGATGATGTTGATGAAACCGAATGCCAGTGCAAGAAAAGTACCTAAAGCGCCGCTGGTCATGCTCATCAGAAGGAGCGAGCGGTTGCTCATAAGATAAAGTGCCGTGAACTCCTGGGGTTCCTCCTCCGCTTCTTGCCGAGGCCAGCCGCTCGAAGCACCGATAATCGCCTCACCTTCTGCCTGTGACTTCTCATCGTAGAGTATTCTCTGCAGTGATTCGGCTTGGGTTTTCTTCATTGTATCAATACGAATGGCGTCCCCGGAGTGATGATCTCCAATTTCACAGCACCGAACATACGATGGAATATGGGTTCGCTGAAATCAATCGATTGTATCCTCCCTATATCAAGTTCTTTCTCCCGGTTGGTAATGACCCCGTCCTTGTAGATGAATTTGCCCGCTTCTATCCAAAACCGTGTCCGATATTTATTCAGGAAATCCATACCTCCGAACAGCACGATGGCAAGAACCAGTACACCGATAAAAATGACAATATATTTGAGCGAGACTTCACCTGAGAATATGACGTCACGTGAATTGAAAAGGATTATGATCAATGGAATCCAGAGATTTTTGACGCCATTGACGATACTGCCAAGATAAGCGACTGGGTGGAGTTTCTGCGGGCTATACATCTGTATGTGCCTCCTTCACCTGTTGTATGATGGTTGCTTTCATCTCCCGTGCCTCGTGCAATTTCAGAGGGGGCATCACCATGTTCGAACTGGCCGTTGATACTTCCAGTATGGCGAAATCATGCCTTCTGGAAATCGGGCCCGTTGCCAATTTGGCACCCTGCACTCTCTGGATCGGCACCATTTTTGTTGCGATGCGGAAAAACCCCTTTTGACTACGAGGCGCCCTTCATCGATTTCATAACGGGTCACTTTTCTATAGACAAACGGTCTTATGAAGATGCCCATTATCAATAACATGATAAGCACCCCGCCCGTTCCAAAGTATACCCAATGACTCCATTCAAGATAAAAGGTAAGGGCACTGGCCACAATCCCTATGAGCAACCATAGGGTGAAAGATGCCAAATAACGTTTTTGCATATATGGAACTACTTCATCATGCACTTTTTTCATGTTTGCCTCCACTTATATATCGATTATACATTATGACGATTAGCCTTATCCTTTAAATATACTACGTAGAATATAAAAAAAACACCCCTGTCCATTGGACAGGGGTATGGAATTATTTGATGTGATCTTTAAATGTGCGGCCGCCTTGGCGCTTGTTGTTGTTCTGTGGTGGTCTGTTGCCCTGACGCTTGTTGCCTGAGCGGTTATCATAGCCACGGCCTTTCTTGAATGGCTTCTTGCCACCTGAAGGCTTGCCTCCGCGTCGATTGCCACCTTTTCGTGTAAGTGGTTTTTCGAATGACAGTTGGATATTGTCATCTGATGCGTTGAACAGGAATTCATTGAGCAGTGCTGCAACGATTTCCTTCGCTTCACCTTGCTCAAGCAGGTGTTCCGCCACTTCAAGAGTATGTGCATTGTTGTTGTTGGCCTTCCATTGATCCATCTTCTCATAGATCTCTTTTTCACGTGCTTTAAGCACTTCTTTTTTAAGAGGCGGTCTGAGCGCAGAGATCGTTTTCTTTTTGGCATTTTCAATCATTCTCAAATAATCCATTTCTACTGGATTGACGAATGTGAGTGCCACACCTTCTTTACCCGCACGTCCCGTACGGCCGATTCTGTGCGTATAGCTCTCGGAATCTTGAGGGATATCGAAGTTGTAGACGTGGGATACGCCTGAAATATCGAGGCCTCTGGCTGCAACATCTGTGGCAACCAATATATCCAAGGCATTGTTCCTGAATTTCTTCAGGACTTCAAGACGTTTCGATTGCGTGATGTCGCCATGCAGTCCTTCAGCGCGGTAGCCTTTAGCGACCAACGCACTCGTCAGCTCATCAACGCGGCGTTTTGTACGCCCGAAGACGATTGCCAGTTCTGGCTGATGGACGTCTAGGAAGTCAGTAAAGACTTCAAGCTTTTCGAGCTCTTTTACGATAGTGTAATGCTCGGTAATCTGCGGGTCGCTTGCACCACCCTGATTCATGGTTTTGACGATTTTTGCGTCTTTCATGAACCGTTTGACCAACTCTTGTATTGCTGGTGGCATCGTAGCCGAGAACAGCAATGTGTGCCTGTCATCCGCAGGCATCTCGGACATGATGAACTTGACGTCATCTATGAAGCCCATGTTCATCATTTCATCCGCTTCATCGAGGACAAGTGTATGGATGCTATCGAGTTTCAATGTCCTTCTCTTGATGTGGTCGATGATACGGCCAGGTGTACCCACGATGATTTCTGGTTTTCTCTTCAAATCCTTGATTCTGGCGTTCAATGCTCATTCCGCCAAATATAGTGGATACACTGAGTTTTTTGTACTTGGCAAATTTCTTGAGCTGGTCGCTCACCTGGGCGGCCAGTTCACGCGTTGGTGTGAGGATCAGCACTTGAGTGCCGCCCTGCTTCTCGGTATTTTCAATGATCGGAATGCCGAAAGCACCTGTTTTCCCAGTACCTGTTTTTGCCTGCCCGAGAATATCTCTTCTTTCGAGCGCGAGAGGAATACTTTCCTCCTGAATTGGGGTTGGTGTTTCGAACCCTATGTCTTCCAGTGATTTCAAGGTTTCATCACTGACACCTAATTGTTTAAAAAACTTCAAATTAGAGTCTCCTTTGACTTATCGTTTCTCATTTTCGTTACGCATAACTACTCAATATTAACATTTTTATTGTCATTATACAAGTCTTATCTCTTCCGGGAATAAGAAGCGTTCGGTGAATATATTTAACTCAAGCTGATGCGCTTCTGTAAATGCAAAAAGATGCGGCGCACCCTCTATCAGCTCTAGTCTGGCGGACGGTATCTGCCTGCTCACTTCAATGCTTGATATCGAAGGCACAAGAAGATCCAGTGTACCATGGATGATCAATGTATCCGCCTTGATCTCTTCCAAGTTCCCGGACTTCGCCTCAACAATCCGCTTGAACTCCTGATACGCTTTAAACGGAATATCTTTGAGTCGCTTCCTGATCTTCTGGTAGAGGTGCATTTTCATATGTTCACTGAAATGTGCTGGAGTAAGGTTCAACCGCCCTAACCTTGAGAGCCTGATATGCTCGAAAGCCGGAGCGATGAGCACCAGTTTATCTATAGACTCATGCTGGGCGATATGGCTGGCGAAGACGCCTCCCATCGAAAAACCGATGATATAGACTGAATCTACACGCTCTTTAAGGTTTTTATACGCATGCAGCGCTTCAGCATACCAGGTTCCGCCATCTGGTTCAGTGAGATTGAGCACTGTTCCATGCCCTGGATAGACTGGAAATTCATAGTCGAATTCATACCTTGATTTCAAATAATCGAACAGAGGCTCCAATTCATACCGTCCTCCAGTGTAGCCGTGGAGAAAGAGCAGACCGATGGATCTAGATATAGTCGTTCACCCTTTCCAACGCCATTCCTCTGGATGCCTTCAATAGAATGACACTTTCAGGCGTCATCACTGATTTAAGTGCGGTGGCCAACGATTTTATATCATCATGGTGTGACCGGCTATCGATATCAACATTATCATGCACGACCTTCATTGCCTCCCCATAAGTCAGGATGTGATCAAAATGATGGTCCGAGTTGTTGATATGTTGTGCTATCGACAGATGAAGCGGCGCCGAATACTCTCCAAGTTCCAAAATATCCCCGAGGACGAGGATGCGGTTGTCAGAATCCATGCGGCCTATAGTATCAATCGCACTTTTGGTGCTGGATGGACTTGCATTATAGGCATCATTTATGATGACTGCCCCATTTTGATGAATCATGCGTTCCATGCGCATATCCGTTACGACCAGTGTCTGGAATTGGTCCTTGACGTCCTTCATGGAAAGGCCCACAGCTTCTGCTGCCAGTAGGGCCATCGAAGCATTGGCGGCGTTATGGACACCAAGCTGTGGTATCTGGACATCCATATTCCCTGGGCCTAATTCAAAATGGGTGCCCTCCCGGGTTTCTGAAACATCCATTATCCTAATATCATTGCTCGGCTGCTCCCCTGCTGTCTTTAGATTATAGGGGGCGTCACGCTGCACCAATGCCTCAAGTAAAGGGTAATCCCTCGAGTAGATGAAGGTGCCGTTTGGTTTCAAGCCATCCACAATTTCATACTTTGCACGGGCGATATTTTTCCTCGAGCCTAATTTTTCGATGTGGGACTCCCCCACATTGGTCAAGATTGCGATATCGGGCTGTGTCATTGTACTGAGCAGATTGATGTCGCCTGCTTTGTCCATCCCCATCTCCAATATGGAGATTTCAGTGTCAGCATCAAGCTGAAGCAGCGTCAATGGTAGACCAATCTCATTATTGTAGTTGCCGATCGTCTTCTTCACTTTGAAGTGTGGGGAAAGCAGACATTCGACCATATCCTTCGTGGTTGTCTTTCCGTTCGATCCCGTAATCGCGATGACTTTGGGAGACACTTCTTCAAGGTACTTTTGTGCAATGGTCTGCAGAGCAAGCAAACCGTCTGGAACATGGATGAGCGGCAAGGATGAATCAGACTGTGATGACGCTTGTTCTGTCAGGCTGATCGCCGCCCCTTTATCGAAAGCCTGCTCCATAAAACGGTGGCCATCCGTATTCTCTCCTTTGAAGGGGATGAACAGATTGCCTTTTTGCAGCGTCCTTGTATCTATAGATACCCCTTTTATGATTCTATCCTTTTGTGATTCTGCAGCAGCATTCATCTGTCCACCACAGAAATTGGCGATTGTCCCTATTGTTGTCTCAATCATAACTACTGTACAACTCCATCATCGTTTTATTTTTGTGTTCATCAAATTCATATTGGGTTAATACGCTTAATTTTATCATAAAATAGTGTATACTAAATGTCATGATTCCATAATGGGTTAGGTGAATTTTTTGGAAAAAAACAATAATTACAAAAGACAAAATGCCAATATATTCTTCAGGATGGACTGGCTGTTGCTACTGCTTATTGTAGTCCTTGGGACCGTCAGCGTCTTCATGATCCGTTCTGCAATGACCAGCGGACAATACAATACCGATTTCGCCCTTAGGCAGACTTTATTTTATCTGCTTGGTTTCCTGATGGTCTTCGTGCTGACTTTTATCCCCGTCAAATGGCTGAAGCAGTATATCTGGCTCATATACACTGCCGGCGTCCTATCGCTTGCCATTCTTTTCATCGCGCCTGTTTCCCGATTACACCGATTATAAATGGTGCCAAAAGTTGGTATCAATTCGGGTTCTTCAGCATCCAGCCATCCGAGATCGTCAAGATCATCTACATATTGACTCTGGCCTATGTCATCAACCAGCATAATAAATATAAGATAACTAATGATCTGAGTGCAGATATTAAACTGCTTATAAAAATCGCCGCAACTTCCATTCTGCCGATGCTGCTCATACTATTCCAAAATGATTTGGGCACCACCTTGGTCATGCTGGCGATACTATTCGGAATGATTATCGTCTCAGGCATCAGCTGGTGGCTTATTGTTCCGACCTTGATTGCAGCAGTTACAATCGGGGGTGCCTTGATTCTTGGCATCATCTACAGGCCGGACATACTTGAGCGTTACCTAGGCATTCACCCTTATCAGTTCGAGCGAATATACTCTTGGCTGCGGCCGGAGGAATACATGGCCGAAGGTGGCTTCCAGCTCAGCAACTCATTAAAGGCGATCGGTTCTGGTGGCATTGATGGGAAAGGCTTTGGTGATGGCATCATCTACATTCCGGAAAACCATACGGACTTCATCTTTACGATCATCGGTGAAGAATTCGGGTTTATTGGTGCCACTGCCGTCATCGTACTTATATTTATGCTTATGCTCCACCTCTTCAGGATTGCAACAGTCGTTGATGATAGTTTCTCATCTTATTTCATCATCGGCTACCTTTCCATGCTGATGTTTCATGTTTTCCAAAATATCGGCATGACTGTACAACTATTGCCGATTACCGGACTCCCTTTGCCTTTCATCAGTTATGGAGGAAGTGGGCTCTGGGCTAACATGTTGGCGATTGGAATCATAATGAGCATCTATTTCCATCAATATGACAAGAAAGCATAAAATAACCGCAGCTTAGTAGCTGCGGTTATTTTAGATGTTCTGTTCTTTCAACCGTAATTGTTCCTTATGTGCAATACCGTTCATGATTTCAAGTCTAGATCTTGAAACCTTTACTTTAACACCAAGTTCACTCAACATCGTGACAACTTGCTTCACTTTAGAACGGTCGTTTTTGTACATAATGACACTCCCCGTTTTTCAACTTACTCTTATTTTAACGTGAAATTTATATTTTTGCCATACAAATCAAAAAATAAATGTTACAGAATTTTGAATAATCTTGGTTTATAATAGAATACAAGTGAGGTGAAAATATGGAATTAGCTATATTTGAATTCCTATCCAGCGCAAAAGTGTTGAGTACCATCACCCTTATCATAATTGGAATCAACCTCCTTTTTGCCATAGGGCTGATATTTTTGGAACGGCGCAGCGCGCAGAGCATATGGGCTTGGCTTATGGTCCTTTTCTTTCTGCCGATCATCGGCTTCATATTTTATATCCTTTTCGGCCGCCAAATATACAACCAGAAGTTATTCCAGATCAATGAAGCAGACAAAGTGGGTCTTGAGCACCTGGTTGATGAGCAGCTCAGTGATCTACAGAACAACCGTATGTCTTTCGCAAACGACGTCACGAACCGTCATAGGAAAATAATCCATATGCTGCTCGATAATAATCAATCTTTTATGACCATCAACAACAAGATAGATATTTTCACAGACGGTAATGAAAAATTCGAGAAGCTGCTCGAAGATATCTACAACGCTCGAGACCACATCCATTTCCAATACTACATTTTGAAATTGGATGGCATCGGCCAAAGATTACATAAGGCATTGCTTGCAAAGCAACGAGAGGGAGTCTCTGTCAGAATTCTCTACGACGATATAGGTTCCAGAACACTCCGGTTGAGCAACTTTAAAGAATTGAAAGCAGCCGGTGGTCTGGTCGAAGCCTTCTTCCCAAGCATGCTCCGCCTCATAAATCCAAGGATGAATAACCGTAACCATCGTAAAATTGTGGTAATAGATGGCACCCTCGGATATGTAGGCGGCTTCAACGTAGGCGATGAATACATTGGTTTGAATAAAAAATTCGGCTATTGGCGCGATACCCACCTGAGGATTGAAGGGAACGCCGTTAAATCCCTCCAGTTGCGCTTTATGTTGGACTGGAATTCACATGATAAACGCAATAATATGTTCAGGGAAAATCGCTACTTCCCTGAAGTGAACCACTACTATGGCAACACGCCTATGCAAGTGGCTTCAAGTGGTCCTGATGAGAGATGGCAGCAGATCAAATATGGCTATATGAAAATGATCTACAGCGCAAAGAAGTCCATCTATATCCAGACGCCTTATTTCATCCCAGACCAATCCTTCTTGGAGGCAGTCAAAATCGCTATATTGAGCGGAGTCGAGGTACATCTGATGATTCCCAACAAGCCGGATCATCCTTTCGTGTACTGGGGCACCTACTCCAATGCAGGTGCGATAGCACGGATGGGGGCCCACGTCCATATCTACGAGAAAGGTTTCCTCCATCAAAAAGTGATGATGGTCGATGATGAAGTGTTGAGTGTCGGGACGACAAACGTCGACTCCAGAAGCTTCTTTTTGAACTTCGAAGTCAATGCTTTCATATACGATAAAAATGAAGCAACCAAATACCGTCTCATCTATGAAGCGGATATTGAGGCCTGTTCTCTGCTTACCGTTGAAAGATACGACTCCAGAAATAAATGGATCCGTATAAAGGAAGGTATTGCGAACCTCATTTCGCCCATCCTTTAATATCCAAATAAAAAGGCATGATATCTCTTGGATATCATGCCTTTTTCACTGCATTATTTTTTCTTTTTACGTTTTTTCTTCGGCATTACTTTAGCACTCTTCAAGCGTTGCTCTTTTTCTGCCTGTTCCCGTTCATGTGCTTCTATGATAGGTGCCATTTCTTCAGCCACTTTCTTTTTATAGAAGGTATTACCTGCCCAAGTCTGGAATATCAGGAAAAGACCGCCGACTGCCCAGTAGAGTGGAAGGGCTGAAGGTGAAATCAAGGAAATCCAGATGATCATAATTGGAGAGATGTACATGAATAGCTGCATCTGCTTGCGCTGTTCTGGAGATACAAACTGCATGGAAACGAATGCCTGTCCTGCATAAACGATTCCGGCGATGGCCACCATGAACAGATCCTGCTCAGTCAAATTCATCCAAAGGAAAGATGGATATTCGGTAATTCCACCTTCAGATGGGAATTTGAGGGAGAAATATAGCGCCATGACGATAGGCATCTGGATCAACATAGGTAAGCAACCCATGTTGAGCGGGTTGATGCCGTGTTTCTTGTAAAGTCCCATCATCTCCTGCTGCGCTTCCATCTTCTCTTCCTGAGTTGTTGCAACTTTGACTTTCTTTTGAATCTCTTCCATTTCAGGTTTAACGATTTTCATCTTCTCGCGCATCATCATCTGATTTTTATATGTACGCATCATGAATGGGAAAATTGCTAAGCGGACGATTAGGGTAACGGCTATAATAGCCAAGCCATAGTTATTGTTCAGGTTTTCACCGAGCCAATGAACAAGACTATCCATCGGACGGACGAAAGTATTAAAGAAAAAACCATTTCTATTTTCTTCCTGGGAATAGTCACAGCCGGAGAGCACAAGCACCAGACCGATCATTAGCGGGAAGAGCCATTTTTTACTCATTTCTTCACCTCATAATTTGTCTCACATAAAAGAAATTGTAACATAAAAGAATGTCTAAAAAAACATATTATAAAATCTTACACATCCATTAGTGACAATTTAATGATACTTCTATCTATATTCTGAGTTTCCAATGAAAAACAGACCTAGCAATTGCTAGGTCTGGTTAGGAAGGTTCATTCCTAGAGTCTTGAGCCACATACAGGCCAAGGCTGGGATCCTCTTTGATCATATAGGATTTGAGCTCTTTTGGTTTGTTCTGCTGCCGATGCATTGGATGGCAGACCGCTTCCGCCTACAGACTGCCAAGTGCGGACATCGAATTGGTAAAGACCATGATAAAGGCCATTTGCGCTTACGATGCCTGGAGCGCCGCCAGATTCACACTGCGCTAATGCTCCCCAGTTCTGTGAACTTGAATTATTGGAAGTAGACACATTTTGTGTTTTAGCTTGTTGACGCTCTTCGGCTGTTGCTTGTGCTGCCGCACGCTCTTCAGCTGCTGCTTGCTCTGCTGCACGCTCTTCAGCTGCTGCCTGTTCTGCTGCACGCTCTTCAGCTGCCGCTTGCTCTGCTGCACGCTCTTCGGCTGCTGCCTGTTCTGCTGCACGCTCTTCAGCTGCCGCTTGCTCTGCTGCACGCTCTTCGGCTGCTGCCTGTTCTGCTGCACGCTCTTCGGCTGAATCATCTTGCTGAACTTCTTCTACTGGCTGCAATTGAGCAGGTGCTTCTTCTACTGCTGGTGCTTGCACAGGCGCTTGAGACACGGTATCTCCAGAGACTGAAAGTGTTTTACCAGCAATGATGAGATCTGAAGATAGGTTGTTCCACGCCTTCAGATCTGAAACGGTAACTTCAAATTTCTGCGCGATCTCAAAAAGCGTATCTCCTGATTTTATTTTATAGACCCCTGCTTCTTTATCTTCTGAATCATTTGCTTTTGTAACTTCAAGCTCTTGACCTGGGAAGATAAGGTTGGAAGTCAAATTATTGGCTGATTTAATCGCATCGACTGTTGTATTGCTCTGATGCGCGATTTCGGAAAGAGTATCCCCTTTATCTACTGTATGAGTTGCTGCTTCTGCACTGTAAGCGAGTGTGCCGGATACAGCAACTGCTGCACCGATAGATAGTACTTTCTTCATAATTAGTATACCCTCCGTATTCCCTTAAGCGGAATAATGTTTTCTTATTAGCTGAATAGTACTATATCAGATTTAAACATTTCTTAGGTTACAGGAATATAAAGAAAAGCGTTTTTCATTACAATCAGATTACAATATCATTTCTTGTTGTAAGACCTTTTTTCACAAATAGTGTATTTATAACTCTTCTAGGTTTCAGAATTCATTCATCTTCTAAAAGTTTTCATATAAAATACCCTGCTTAAGTCCGATCGCAGTAGTCGGCCTTAAGCAGGGTATGGTGAGTAGTGTGAGTGTAGATAGTGTGAATCAATTGGACCTGTTCAGGTAAAGGCTTTTTCCTTCTTTTCATCTGAATCTTCGTTTGGCACAAGTTGCAATGTATGACTGTCCTTCTTATGTTCATTCAAAACTTTTTCCAAAGACTCCAGGTGGCGGTCCTTCAAAAGTGCCTTGCCTGGATCATCGGAGCTTTCTAATGTATGGACTGTCCTTTCACCGATGTAGTCCCACTGGTCATAATGCTTTACCGCCTCCCCTATCATGCGTGAAGGATTCGTGATGTCTTTTTGTCGGCTCATCTTATCCGGGATATGTTTAATGCTTTCAGCCCATATTTCCATCCGATATTCTTTTTCACCCTCTTGGGTTGTATGGACCGTGGTGGCGACCTGACCACTGACGCATAGGATATCACCTTCAGTAGCTTCTGTGAGTACTTTAGGTAGTGCTTTTCCGAAGGCTTTGCAGTAGATGAAATGTACTTCCTTTGATTTTCTTTCATCTTTGGGCACTCTGACGGTTGCAATGATGAATGAATTGATGCTGCCATTCACCGTTTTCTGTATCGTCACATTACGCACCAGCTCCCCCACCAGCAAGACTTTGTTCATCATTAGTTCACCTCCTTCCTGTCCCAAAGATAAACCTAAAGTAAATATTCTGCAAAAGGCTGAAATTTGATTTTACAGCCATTTCCTTTACAATTAGAATGAATATGGTGATGATAAATAAATATTGAAACGCAAGGTGATGCGATTTCAAAAAAATTGCATCCACGATTCATTATGAAGGGAGGAACTGGTATGAAGTCTTTTAAGGTAGTTGAATTGAAGCTGGAACATGAAGAGAATTATATAATACTGGATATCATCGATGGCATCATAATCAATAAGGAGAAGGGAGAGGCTCCTTGGTTGATCGAGATTTCCACTTCTCCCGACTTTAAGGATATTCTCCAGGAGATGATTGGAACGGAAGTTGAAATTCTTGTTACGATTACGAGACATTCAAACGAACCGGCCAAGATTCAGAGGAACGTTCAATGAAATGAATGAGTTGGATCAGGCACTATCCCTAATATTCAATGGCAAGATAATCGTACAAGGACCAACGTATGCTGAAGATGTACTCACCCATCTGTTGAGTGAAGGGTATGAAGAAGAGACCTTGCTCCATGAGTTCAAATCCATCATGGAGTCTAAAAAAGAAATAAAAACATCCGATGATTAATCATCGGATGTTTTTTGGTCTTGTATGGCAAAGGTAATTTCACATTTACAGGCAATCTCCCCGTCAACTGTAGCGACTGCTTCCCCTTTGCCGATAGGACCCTTTATTTTTGTTATTTCAACTGTCAGTTCCAGAGTATCCCCAGGTCTGACCTGCTTTTTGAACCTACATCTATCTATGCCTGCAAAAAAGGCAAGCTTTCCTTGGAACTGTTCCTCCTGCAAGAGCGCGACTGCACCTACCTGAGCCAATGATTCAACAATCAGGACACCTGGCATTACAGCATACTCAGGAAAATGCCCTTGAAAGAATGGCTCATTACCGGAAACTTGTTTGATCCCCGTACACTTTACACCTGGTTCTACTTCAGTGACTTTATCTATCAGCAGAAAAGGTGGGCGGTGCGGAATTATCGCCTTTATCTGATCGTAACTCAGCATTGTATCATTCCTTAGTCATATTGATGATGTGTTCCCATGTTTCCAGACGAAATACTTCCATCGGATTATTCAATATCCCATATCCAATCATGAGGCCCACAAAGAACACGATAATTGCCACATATACATAAAGCAGTATTCTAACAATCAACGGAAATCTGCGATGGACCAGCTTTCTTGATTCTTCGGCCATAACACTACCTCTTTATTTAGAAGTTATCACACTTTTTGTGCGTTGCTCATCTGTGCGCTCTATATCGGCTCCAAGCTTCTGCAACTTGCCATGGAAATCTACGTAACCACGGTCCAGATGATTCAATTCAGTGACTTCAGTATACCCTTCTGCTACCAAACCTGCAAGAATCAATGCAGCTGCGGCCCTGAGGTCAGTCGCTTTTACACGGCCCCCGGTAAGTTTGCCGCCACCTTTGATGAATGCATGGTTTTCTTCTACTTCTATATCTGCATCCATCTTTCTGAACTCATTGACGTGCATGAAACGATTCTCGAATATCGTCTCCGTCATGACGCTTGTACCGTTGATGGTCGTAAGCAATGCCATCATCTGGCTTTGCATGTCTGTTGGAAAACCAGGGTGGGGCATCGTCTTGACCCGGATGGGCTTAAGGTTCTCGGCCGGGATGACTTTGACACCATCCTCCGTACCCTCTATCCGTACACCTATTTCTTCAAGCTTGGAAATCAGTGCACTCAAATGTTCGGGCACAACGTTTTTCAGCGTGATTTCACTGCGTGTTATTGCCCCTGCAATCATAAAAGTACCTGCTTCAATTCTGTCAGGAATGACGGTGTGGTCTATTCCTTTTAGGGATTCGACACCTTCAATTTTAATGTGGGCAGTACCTACACCTTTTACATTACCGCCCATTTCATTGATATAATTGGCCAAATCTTCAATTTCAGGTTCTTGAGCTGCATTTTCAAGCTCAGTAGTCCCCTCAGCCAGGCTTGCAGCCATTATAAGGTTCTGGGTTGCGCCAACGCTAGGAAAATCCAGGTGAATCTTGGCACCTTTCAGACGGCCATCGACATGTCCTTCAAAACTACCATCTACAGTTCGGAAAGTAGTCCCCATCTTTTCGAGACCTTTGATGTGTTGTTCCACTGGCCTTGAACCGATAGCACATCCTCCTGGCATAGCTACATTACAATACCCGTAACGTGCAAGCAGGGGGCCCATAACAAGCATGCTCGCACGCATCTTGCTTACGAGGTCGAAAGGTGCATCACACGAAAGCTCTGCGCTGGCATCCACCGAAACAATCCCCTGTTCAATTTCCACTTCAGCCCCCAAGTGGCGAAGCAAGGCGGCTAAAGTCCCGACATCAGATAAGTCCGGAACATTATGTAGCCTCGATACGCCCTCTTCTGCTAATAAAGAAGCAGTCAAGACCGGCAGTACAGCATTTTTGGAACCTTCAATTTCAACAGAACCTGAAAGCTTGTTCCCACCTTTTACTATTATAGAATCCATTTTATTCACTCCATATTTTACTTACCATTTAATACTTCGTATACTATTCACTATTTTAGAGATGTATAAACACGTTTGCAAATTAAATGTCAAAACAATAGTGCTGCTTCTTGGACCAGTCTGAAGAAATCCATTATAAAGTTGCTTAAGCCACTTCCTAGAAGAACTGCCAATAATATGACGAACAATCTGATTCGACCTGTTTCCGCTTTTTTGAACCATCCATCTGTGTTCAGAGCGCCAAGTACCCAAAAGGCAAAGATTACGCACAACAAGTGCAATACGATATGCATGAATGCTAGCTGGGAAAACAACATTATAATCACCCTTAAAAAAGCCCGGGCCAGAGCCCGGCAGAATCCTTACTTATGTTTTGATACATCCAATCGATTGATTGCGCGATTCAACGCAAGTTCAGCACGATATCTATCGACTTTTTCATCCTGTGACTGCTGAAGGAGTGCTTCGGCACGATCTCTTGCAGCGATCGCACGGTCTGTATCGATGTCTTGAGCAAACTCACCCGCCTGCACAAGAACCGTCACTTTTTCAGAACGGATTTCTACAAAGCCTTCCGTTACAGCCATATATTCATACTGGCCGCCTATCTTCGCACGCAGACTGCCAATCTTGAGTGCAGCAACCGTCGGGACGTGGCCGGCCATGACACCGAGCTCACCCTGTTTAGTCTGGAGTATAATGATGTCACAGTCTTCCTCACTGAAAACCGAGCCGTTTGGTGTAACTACATCCAGTGCAATTGTACTCATTTGCTAACCCTCCCGATTTTAGACTTCTACACCCATCTCGCGTGCTTTATCCAGCACATCGGAAATGCCGCCGACAAGACGGAATGCATCTTCCGGGATATGGTCGTATTTTCCTTCAAGTATTTCCTTGAAGTCGTTGACTGTCTGTTCTACAGGCACGTATGAACCTTTTTGGCCTGTGAACTGTTCTGCTACGTGGAAGTTCTGGATAGGAAGAACTGGATCCGACGTGCACGGGAAACAGTAAGCTTATCTTCCTCGGAAAGTTCATCCATACCTAGAATCGCAATGATATCCTGAAGTTCGCGGTATTTTTGGATGGTCGCCTGAACATCCCTTGCTACTTCATAGTGCGCTTCGCCCACTACTGCTGGAGTCAACGCACGGGAAGTAGATGCCAGCGGATCGACCGCCGGGTAGATACCCATCTCAGAAAGCTTACGCTCAAGGTTCGTAGTCGCATCCAAGTGCGCAAATGTTTGAGCTGGTGCTGGGTCAGTATAGTCATCCGCAGGTACGAAGACTGCTTGGATGGACGTCACCGATCCTACATTGGTAGATGTGATGCGCTCCTGCAATTGTCCCATTTCAGTTGCCAATGTCGGCTGATAACCAACCGCTGAAGGCATACGTCCGAGCAAAGCAGACACTTCGGAGCCCGCTTGAGTAAAGCGGAAGATGTTGTCGATGAAGAGCAGTACATCCTGACCTTCCTCATCACGGAAGTATTCTGCCATAGTAAGACCCGACAAGGCTACACGCATACGCGCGCCTGGCGGTTCGTTCATCTGGCCGAACACCATCGCAGTTTTCGCGATAACACCGGAGTCGCTCATTTCATAGTAAAGGTCATTACCTTCACGAGTCCGCTCTCCGACACCTGCGAACACAGAGATACCTCCATGCTCCTGGGCGATGTTGTTGATCAGTTCCTGGATCAGAACAGTTTTACCAACTCCCGCGCCTCCAAACAGTCCAATCTTACCACCTTTAGTATAAGGAGCCAGTAAATCTACTACTTTGATTCCTGTTTCCAAAATTTCTACATTAGTGGAGAGATTTTCGAACTTTGGAGCCTGACGGTGTATCGGGTCTCTTCTTTCAGAAGCCGGTACAGCTTCCCAAGATCGATATGTTCGCCGAGCACGTTAAACACTCTGCCCAGCGTCAGCTGACCGACCGGTACTGAGATGGGGCTGCCTGTATCTTTAACTTCAGTTCCACGCTGCAGTCCATCTGTGGAACTCATCGCAATCGTCCGGACGACATTGTCTCCGAGATGGAGGGCAACTTCCAGGGCGATCGTTTCTTCTTCATTTCCTTTTTCATGAGTGATGTACAATGCGTTATTCAATTCCGGCAACTCGCCTTCATTGAAACGCACATCAACCACAGGTCCCATGACTTGAACCACTTGACCTAAAGTCATTCGATTTCCTCCTAGTCTTTCTTTATTCAAGTGCTGATGCACCGCCGACTATTTCTGTGATTTCTTGAGTGATCGCAGCCTGTCTGGCACGGTTATACTGCAGTGACAGATCATCAACCAGTTCCTTCGCATTATCCGTTGCAGCCTTCATCGCCGTCATACGCGCCGCATGCTCACTCGCTTTTGCATCGAGGAGTGCGCCGTAAACCAGACTTTCTGCATATTGTGGCAGGATTGTCTCGAGTATGGACTCCTTATCCGGTTCAAATTCGTATGTTGAGAGGTTGGACGCCTGTGTTTCATTGGCCATAACCGCACTCTCGGACAAAGGCAGCAGTTGTCTTGTGTTGACTTTCTGCTCAAGCACATTAATGAATTTATTGTAGATGATGTAGAGTTCATCAACGTCTTCATTCGCAAATTGTGCAACCGATTGTTGTGCAATTTCTTTGACACTGCTGAAGTCAGGCTGATCCTCAAGTCCAATGCGGTGATTTGTAATGCTGTAGCCCTGATTCTCAAGGAATTCGTAGCCCATTCTTCCAATTACGAAGAGATCATAGGATTCCGGGTTGTCATTATGACGCTCACTGATCAGCCTAGTGATTTCTTTCATGATGTTCGCATTATATGGACCCGCAAGACCGCTGTCTGACGTAATGATGACATAGCCGGTACGCTTGACCGGACGCTCCCTGAGCATAGGGTGGGAACTTGTATTGTCGCCTGAAGCAATGGCCTGGACAGCTTCTTGTATCTTATCCATATAAGGTTGGAACTTCTTCGTGTTCTCCTCGGCCCGCCTCAATTTAGAGTTGGACACCATGTGCATGGCGCTAGTGATCTGGCTCATTTTTTTGGTTGATCCTATACGACCTTTTATTTCTCTTAGTGAAGCCATGAATTCACCACCTTATTCTATATTCACAATTCTTAATTGGAAGAGTTGAACAGCTTTTTGAAGCTGTTGATTGCTGATTTATATGCTTCATCATCCGGAAGCTGTTTTGTTTCTTTTATGCCTTTCAGCAATTCCGGTTCGTTTGAATCGAGCCAGTTGAGGAACTCGTCTTCAAACCTTGTAATATCTTCAACAGGAATCTCATCCAGATGACCGTTCACAAGTGCATAGAGTATGGCGACTTGGCGCTCTACAGGCAGTGGGTTGTTTTCACCCTGCTTGAGTACTTCAACAGTACGTTTACCACGTTCGAGCTTTGCAGCAGTCGCTTCGTCAAGATCCGAACCGAATTGGGCAAATGCTTCCAGTTCACGGAATGCAGCGAGGTCGAGCCTCAATGTCCCCGCAACTTTCTTCATTGCTTTAATCTGTGCAGAACCACCAACACGGGATACTGATAGACCGGCGTTGATAGCTGGTCTTACACCTGAGAAGAATAGGTCTGACTGCAGGAAGATCTGTCCGTCTGTAATGGATATAACGTTCGTAGGGACGAACGCACTGATATCCCCTGCTTGCGTCTCGATGAACGGCAATGCCGTAATCGATCCACCACCCAATTCATCGTTGAGTTTCGCCGCACGTTCGAGCAGACGACTGTGCAGATAGAATACGTCACCTGGGTAGGCTTCACGGCCTGGTGGACGTTTCAGAAGCAATGACAGTTCACGATAAGCCGCCGCCTGTTTAGTCAGGTCATCATATACGATGAGGACGTGCTTGCCGTTAAACATGAATTCCTCCGCCATGGATACACCAGCATATGGCGCAATGTAAAGAAGCGGAGCTGGCATGGAAGCACCAGCCGTTACTACAATCGTATAGTCGAGTGCACCGTTTTGACGGAGCGTTTCGACAGTAGATCTTACTGTAGATTCCTTTTGGCCGATTGCTACATAGACACAAATCATATCCTGATCCTTCTGGTTCAGGATTGTATCGATTGCCACAGTAGTTTTACCTGTTTGACGGTCACCGATGATCAGCTCACGCTGGCCGCGGCCGATTGGGACAAGTGCATCAATCGCTTTAATTCCCGTCTGTAGAGGTTCATCAACTGATTTACGCGCCATCACGCCTGTCGCAGGACTTTCGATCGGCCTAGTCTTAGTCGCGCCGATTGGTCCTTTGCCATCGATAGCCTGGCCGAGTGGGTTGACCACCCGTCCGATGAGTTCCTCACCTACAGGGACTTCCATGATGCGGCCTGTGCGCTTCACTTCGTCGCCTTCTTTGATATCGTCATATGGTCCGAGGATTACGATACCAATATTGTTTTCTTCTAGGTTCTGGGCAAGCCCCAGAACACCACTTGGAAATTCAAGCAGTTCTCCAGCCATTGCATCGTTAAGACCATGAGCAAGTGCGATACCGTCACCAACTTGGATGACTGTACCAACATCTGTTACTTTCATATCTGCTTCATAGTTTTCGATCTGACTTTTCAGGAGAGCGCTTATTTCATCAGCTTTAATTGCCATCAATTGTCACTCCTTAATTAGCTATTAGTACTTTCTCTTAATTTGCTTCTCAAATCCGACAGTTTAGTATTCAATGAGCCATCATATACTTTTGTTCCGATGAACACCCGTATTCCGCCGATCAGTTCTTCATTCACTTCATTTTCGATAAGCAGTTTAGAAAGACCTGTTCTTTTGACAAAGACTTTTCCAATGCTTTCTATCTCTTCTGAAGAGAGTGGGTAGACGGACTCGATCACAACATTCTCCTGATTATGATGACGGTTATATCTATCGATGAAGGAATTGTAGACAGATGCCACTTCAGTTAATTTATTGCGATCCGAGAGAATGAGCAATGCGTTGCGCAAAGGTTCGACAACATCATTGAATGCTTCTTTAAGGACTTCCCTTTTCTTATTCCTCGGGATGCGCGGGTTTTCCGCGAACTTCATGAATAAAGGAGTGCTCTTGAAAGCTTTCATCACTTCATCAAAATCCCTGCGGGCTGCTTCAAGCTGTCCCGATTCTTCGACTGCACTGAACAGCGCCTCAGAGTATTTCTGTGCTGAGCTGGACATTATTTACCCCCTGCTTCCTGAAGGTATCTTTCAACCAGATCTTTTTGATCATCTTGATTGATTTCTTTAGCAATCATCTTCTCTGCAATCAGGACGGAAATTTCGCCGACCTGATCATTGATGTCGCGGATTGCTTTTTCTTTTTCTCTCTCAATATCCGCCTTAGCTGTCTCCATCATCTGATTCGCACGCGTATTCGCATCGTGGATAATTGCTTCCTGCTCTTTTTTGGCCTGGTTTTTAGCATTATCCATCATTGCTGAAATCTCAGTCTGTGTCTCTCTGAGCACAGCTTCATTTTCTTCTTTGAGTTTGACAGCATCCATTCTGCGCTGTTCAGCCTCATCTATCTCCGAATGGATCAGCTGCTCCCGTTCATCCATCACTTTCTTCAACGGCTTCCAACAAAGTATGAAAGTGCGCCAAGAAGTACGAGGAAAGTTACAAGCTGTACCAAACTGCTCCCAATTGCTGATGGGATCGTCTCCGTAGCCCCTAAAATAAGAAATTCCACTTATGTACACTCCTTTCGCGAGAGTTTCAATCTATTTTACAATCTACATAATAAGACGGCGAAATCTTAAAAGAAGACTTCGCCAGATGTAACGGTTCTTAGAACATGAACATGAGCATGAATGAGATAACAATTGCGATGATCGGAACGGCCTCAACAACACCGATACCGATGAACATGATTGTCATGAGTGGGCCACGGGCTTCCGGCTGGCGGGAGACCCCTTCAACTGTTTTAGAAACGATAAGGCCGATACCGATACTTGCGCCAAGTGCTGCAAGACCAGCAGCGATACCTACTGCGAGTAGATTCATCATAAGAAATAGTTCCTCCTAAAATATTTTGAAAGTAAAATTTAATTTTTATATTAATGATCCTCGTTCACCTTATGGGAAAGATAGACCATTGATAACATAACGAATATAAATGCCTGGATTGCACCAATGTAGATTGAGAATCCTTGCCAGATCATCATTGGAATGAATCCGCCGATGAATCCTATAGCGCCTGAAGTCATTACCATGACTAGGAGTGCAAGCAATATTTCACCTGCATAGATGTTACCGTAAAGACGCAAGCCAAGTGTCAGATTGTATGTGAATTCTTCGATGAATTTAAACGGTGCCATGAACCACACCGGTTCTACGTAAGATTTGATGTATGCTTTCGTGCCACGCATCTTTATACCGTAGTAATGCGTCATGACTATCATCACACTAGCCAAAGTCAAAGTTACTGCTGGATCCGCAGTCGGTGACTTCCACCACAGTGTCTGATCGGCATCCGGCGCAACAAAGGCAAAAGGCAACCCAACCATATTTGATACAAATATGTATAAAATCAATGTCAGGGCAAGGAAGTGGAATCTTCCTCCTTGTTTCCAGGCCATGTTGCCCGAGATGATACCTTTAACGAAGTTCATCAGTACTTCCATAAGTACCTGACTCTTTCCAGTCGGTCTCACTGCCAGATTTCTCGTCATAAAGAAAGCGATTAGAAATACAATGAGCGATGAAATTACTATCATCAATACTGTAGACAGGTTGAATATAATTGGAAGACCCAAAACATCTATAGTCCATATTGGATTTCCGTGCTCCATTTTTTCACCTCTTTCACTCCGTCAATTCTTTAACAGTACGAAACAGGATCATGACATAGCTGAGCATGAGCCCCGACCCTATACCGAAAATGCTGAATATATCCGGGAAACGCACCAGAATAAGCATGTAACAATTACAATGGCAAGTCTTGCCGCCGTCCCAGTCCTGATTTTTCCATCTACTGCCCCATAAGCCCTATCAAGGTTGTAATACCAATTGAACAACATCAATATGGACGCAAGGGTGCCTAGGGCGAACCCTGCTGCAAAAGTTGATGATGTAAACAGGTAGATGAGTAAGCTAATGACAAGGGGAAAAGCAGAAACCTTAAAAAGTGGTGGGAAAATCGTCTCAGAAATGGCAATTTAACACTGTCTCCTAGTGTATTATACGGCTTTCGTTGTAAACCGTTACATTACTCTTGTAATGATATAGGAGTGCTTTTTTTATGTCAATATTATGGACATATTAATTTAATTTCAGTTTGATTCTGACATATTATAGACATAATTGGTCATGCTTTGAAACTCTCTGGTTTTTCATTGAGGATGCCGTAGTAGTACTTGATGTTTTCGCAGATTCTTAAAGAAGCCCGACCGTCCCCATACGGATTGTTGGCCTGAGCCATCTTTTTGTACACTTCCTCATCCGTAAGAAGCTCATTGACCAGTCTGTAGACGTCTTCCTTTTCCGTACCAGCCAGCTTTAGAGTCCCTGCTTCTATGCCTTCGGGACGCTCTGTGGTATCACGCAACACCAACACTGGTTTTTGTAGTGATGGCGCCTCTTCCTGAACGCCTCCAGAATCCGTCAGTATGATATGACTGTTTGCTGCAAAGTTATGGAAATCGACCACGTCCAGCGGTTCAATCAGTTCAATACGATCATGGCCTGAGAGGTACTTATCTGCTATGGTCCTCACCTTAGGATTTTTATGCATTGGATATACCACTGTAACATCTTCAAACGTCTCTACGATGTCCCTGACTGCACTGAAGATATTCTCCATCGGTGTACCGATGTTTTCTCTCCTATGCGCAGTGAGCAGGATGACCTTTTTGTCTTTGTGCTTGCTGATGATGTCGCTCTGGTATGAGGCGTCAACAGTCGTCCTCAGCGCATCTATAGCGGTGTTGCCAGTGACTGAAATCGTTTCTGGCTTTTTATTTTCCTCAAGCAGATTGTTTTTTGACGTTTCTGTTGGTGAAAAATGAAGGTCTGCAAGGACACCTGTCATCTGTCGGTTCATTTCTTCCGGGAAAGGCGAATATTTATTGTGGGTCCTGAGGCCCGCTTCAACGTGCCCAATATCCACCTTACTGTAGAACGCAGCCAGACTTCCTGCGAATGTCGTCGTCGTATCCCCATGAATGAGCATCATATCTGGTTCTGCTTCTTTAATGATTGATTCAAGCCCTGTAATGACACGGCCTGTCACCTCAGAGAGTGTCTGCCCCTGTTTCATGATATTCAAATCATAGTCAGGTGTAATGCCGAAGATCGACAGCACTTGGTCAAGCATTTCTCTGTGCTGTGCTGTAACGACGACTATCGGTTCCAGTTCAGGATCATCTTTAAGCGCCAATACAAGAGGGGCCATTTTGATTGCTTCCGGCCGCGTGCCGAAAACCGTCATAATTTTCTTCATGCTCTTTCTCCTCATGATCTGTTTTCTTTATTTTGTACCGAACAGCCGGTCCCCGGCATCTCCAAGTCCCGGTACGATGTAGCTTGCATCGTTGAGCTTTTCATCAAGCGCTGCAATGTAGATGTCCACATCCGGGTGTGCTTCTTTCAAAACATCCACACCTTCAGGAGCGGCCACCAGGCAGATGAACCGAATTTTGGTCGCGCCGCGCTTTTTAACTGCTGTAATCGCTTCAACTGCAGAAGCCCCTGTTGCGAGCATCGGATCGATTACGAAGATGTCCCGTTCTTCAATATCACCAGGGAATTTCGCATAATATTCTATCGCTTCCAACGTCTCCGGATCTCGATATAGGCCGACATGGCCCACTCTCGCAGATGGGATCAACTTCAATATCCCCTGCTGCATTCCAAGACCCGCGCGGAGAATTGGTACAATACCGAGTTTTTTTCCACTCAACCGCTTCTCTGTAGTCCGTGTGACTGGCGTTTCCACTTCAACGTCTTGAAGAGAAAGATCCCGGGTCACTTCATATGCCATCAGCATACCGACCTCATCCACCAGTTCTCTGAACTCTTTAGTGGATGTGTTTTTATCTCTGATGTACCCCATCTTATGCTGGATTAATGGATGCTCCATTACTTGTACTTTAGACATATTTTTCCTCCTTTTTTTCTCAATTGTGCCGGAACAATGTTTTGCTCCGGCAGTTTGGATTTACTTATGCAGTGGGAAACCATCAGTAAGTCCGGTCACTCTTTCCCTGAGCTCCTCGAACTGCTGGCCTTCTTTGACCGCTGTCAACGCTTCTACGATGATATCCGCCACTTTTTCCATCTCCGCTTCCTTGAACCCACGTGTCGTCATCGCTGGTGTACCCAAACGGATGCCGCTTGTAACGAACGGGGACTCCTCATCGAACGGAATGGTGTTCTTATTGCATGTAATGCCGATCTCGTCAAGCGCTTCTTCTGCTTGCTTACCAGTAAGACCAAAGCTTTTGACATCGACAAGTACAAGGTGATTATCCGTTTTGCCGCCAACGATGCGCAATCCGCCATCAGCCAGTCTGGCAGCCAATGCTTTTGCGTTCTTCAGCACCTGATCTTGATATTCCTTGAAACCAGGGTTCAACGCCTCACCAAAAGCTACTGCTTTAGCAGCGATGATGTGCATGAGTGGCCCTCCCTGGATGCCTGGGAAAATCAATTTATCAACTTTTTTGGCATGTTCGCTTGTAGTGAGTATGAGGCCACCACGCGGTCCTCTCAACGTCTTATGGGTCGTCGAAGTGACAAAATCAGCATATGGCACCGGGTTTTGATGGAGTCCAGCTGCGACAAGCCCGGCGATATGTGCCATATCGACCATCAGATAAGCACCTACTTCGTCAGCTATCTCACGGAATTTCTTGAAGTCGATTTCTTGTGCATAGGCACTCGCTCCAGCCACGATCATTTTAGGCTCATGCTCTCTGGCTTTTTCCAGCACTTCATCGTAATCCAAAACTTCTCCATCTTTTACCACACCGTACTCCTCAAAGTTGAAGAGCTTACCACTGAAGTTCACAGGGCTGCCGTGCGTAAGATGACCCCCATGATTCAAGTTCATGCCAAGCACAGTATCCCCTGGTTTTAGAACAGACATATAGACAGCCATGTTCGCTTGTGAACCTGAATGGGGCTGTACGTTTGCATGCTCAGCACCAAACAGTTCCTTCGCACGTTCACGAGCCAGATCTTCTACGATATCCACATATTCACACCCGCCATAATATCGTTTGTGGGGGTAGCCTTCTGCATATTTATTGGTGAGTATTGAACCTTGTGCTTCCATTACCGCTTCTGACACAAAATTCTCAGAGGCAATCAGTTCAATATTATTCTTTTGACGGTTATGCTCATCTTCCATTGCTTCAAAAAGTTTAAGATCTTGAGACTCGATAAGTGACATGTTCTCTCTCCTTAATAATTAGGTTAATAGTGCGCGCGTGGACCTCCAATAAGCTTAGGTCTTGAGTAGGCGATTGTGATGTTAGCCTGTCCTATCGTCTTTTGTTCCACCCTGAGCGGAACGGCTACAGGCTTGATATGCATTCCAATCAGGGTCTGGCCGATATCAATGCCCCGATCTGCTGCCACATGTTCAGTAACCGCCGGGGAGTCGAAGTGATGGTAGGCATATTCACTCAGACTGCCTCCTGCCGAGCGGTGAGGCACGACACTGACAGCCGGGTAACGTCTGTTTTCGGCGACGTGCCTTTCCATGGTAATTGCACGGTTGATGTGTTCGCAGCCCTGGAACATAAGATTGACATTGTGTTGTCCAGCCTTTTCGCTGAACACATCAAATATCAATGCAGCCACTTCCTCTGAGCTATTTTCTCCGATGCGGTGACCCATCACCTCTGATGTTGAACAACCAATCAACACATCTTCCCCTGCTCTGAAAAAGTCCACAGCTTCAAGTTGTGAAACCAATGCGTCCAGGTCATTCTTCAATCTTGCAAACTCTTCGTTCATGTCTACCTCCTTCATATTCTGTCGCCAGCCAGACATCTACGATATCATCTGCAAGGCCGGGACCGATGACACGTTCTCCCATCGCCAGAATATTGGAATTGTTATGGGCTCGGGTGGCACGGGCGGAAAATGTGTCGTGGACCAGAGCACAGCGAATGCCTTTGACTTTGTTTGCACTTATGCTCATGCCGATACCAGTCCCGCAGATCAGGATGCCACGGTCGTATTCACCAGCGGCCACTTTCTCTGCAACAGGTCGTGCAAAGTCCGGATAGTCCACAGAAGCGTCGGAATCGGGACCGAAATCCGTAAAATCAACGTTATTTTCACGAAGTTTCGCAACAATTGACTGTTTCAGATTGAAACCGCCATGGTCTGAAGCAATAATCACTTTCATATACGGTTCACCTCGTTTACATTATATAATAAAAGCTTACAGAGAAAAGGCTTCATAAGCAAATCACAAGTCAAATTCATCAATGAATTTTTTAAGTTGTACAAAAGTGTCCTCATAATCATCCATCGTACCGCCGTAAGGGTCCATGACGTCTTCTATCCCTTCCCCAGCATATTCGCTAATCATCCGCACATCTGCTTCTGGAAATTGTTTAGCCACTACATCTTTATGGCTGGCTGTCATGACAAGCAACAATGAATCGGCGGTATCTGCCGCCGTCAATTGACTGGGGTCAGATGGGCGCTCCAAGTTTTCACGGTCGATGATTGCTGCTGAGCGATCATTGATGGCTGTAGCACCACCCATCAGTCCCCTCGATTCAAAAACAATATCCTTGTCCTTGAATCTGGCCTTTGCATAACTTTCTGCCATCGGACTCCTGCAAGTGTTGCCGGTACAGACAAAAATTATCCTCATGACGATTCTCCCTTGATTATTTCATTGCCAGTCGCTTTATAAATGCGGTTCATCAATGCTTCTGTCTCGGGATTTTTCGGGAAGCCTTGAATATATATGATGTCCACATCGGATTTATCCATCTTCCTTAATGCTGCGTACAGGTTGCGTGCGGCTTCCCGATAGGCCTGTTCCGTAGAACATAGACTGATGAACTCCGCGCCTTCGGGCACATATTCCCTCGTTGTTTCTGGCGCAATGACACCCATTTTTTGTCCTTCTTCAATCTGTAGATGTGTATTGTTGCGAAGCCCACCTTCGATGACCACAAGCGGCTGGTGAGGCGCATAGTGCTTATACTTCATACCTGGTGCAATCGGCTGGTTGCCGGCCGATTCATGCCGGCCCACCACTTCCTCCAACACGCCTTCCAAATCATTCTGGGTGATGCTTCCGGGCCGTGCGATGCGATAAGGGAACCTGGTGCAATCGAGCACCGTACTTTCCAATCCGTAGGTGGCCGGTTCACTTGCGACTACCCCGTAAACTTTGCCGTTCAAGTCGTCGATAACATGACTGTAATCTGTAGGAGAAGGTTTTCCGCTTAAGTTCGCACTTGGGGCAGCCAAAGGAAAACCGACTTCACGAAGTAATGCACGACCGACCGGATGGCTTGGCATCCTGACTGCCACCGAGTCCAGTTCTGCCACCGCATTACTTGCAAGCATATTCCCCTTCAACGGCAGAATGAACGAAATCGGCCCTGGCCAAAAATGTTCCATCAATGTTTCCACTTTGATATCAAGCGGCTCAGTGAATTCGGATAATTGTGCCACATCATATATATGTACTATAAGAGGATTGTCACCGGGGCGGTTTTTAGCCGCAAATATTTTCTGTATCGCCTCAGGATTTCGTGCATCACCCGCCAGACCATAGACCGTTTCTGTGGGAATTCCGATCACTTCCCATACTCGAATGCGGTCTTTATTTCATCCATCTTTTCAGAAGTTTCAACTGTATCCAGTTGACCCGTTTCAATTTCCCATATTTTTGTGTCCATACTACCCCTCCCACCTGAAGTGAAGTATTCTGTCGTTTCCGTTTATGTCTTTTATAATTTCAGGCTGCGCATCCGGCCAACATTCCGTTACATAGCGACTCAAAGCTTCAGCCTGCTGCCAGCCGATTTCGAAATAGACGCGCCCGCCCCGTTTCAAAACACTGGCCAGCTGTCGGATCATTTTTTTATACAGCCCGAGTCCGTCGTCCTCAGCATAGAGTGCCAATTCCGGTTCGTGTAGAATTACTGAGTCGTCCATATATCTTTGCTCTGATCGACTGATGTACGGGGGTTTGAGACGATGGCATCCACTTTGATATCGCATTCGATGAGTGGAGCAAAGAGGTCCCTGACAACATCTGCGGACTAACCCCGTGTCTTTCGGCATTCTCTGCAGCCACGTGCAGGGCTTCGCCCGATAGATCAGTTAAAATCACTTCATTCTTTTTCCAAGCCTTGCCCAGAGTGATTCCGATTGCGCCTGTGCCTGAACCGATATCCACTATCGTGCGCCCATCATCCTTCTCTTTGTCGAGCACCAGGGCCACAAGCTCTTCGGTTTCATTGCGCGGTATCAGCGTATGGGCATTCACTTTGAACGCCTCGCCGTAGAACCATGCCGTCCCCGAGACATATTGGTGCGGTTCCCCTTGCTCCACCCTCTCCAACGCTCGCTGATATAGTTCCCGCGCTGCATCCGGCACTTCGAGATGGCCGTCCACAAGTCGACTCGTCGTGTCCATCGAAAGCAGATCCTCTAGCAGAAGAACGGCTATGCGTGGTTCTTTACCATGCGCGATAAGAGAAGCTTCTGCTTCCCTCACCATATCCCGATAACTATAGGGAGGCATTGTTCAATTCTTCCAGTTTGCTCGTCTGTTCTTCGATTGTGAGCGCTTCGATGATTTCATCCAGCTTACCTTCTATAATCTGATCAAGCTTCTGGATCGTCAGTCCTATTCTGTGGTCTGTGACCCTGTTTTGTGGATAGTTGTATGTGCGTATCCTTTCAGAACGGTCTCCGGTACCGACTGCACTCTTCCGTTTTTCTGCATACTCTGCTTCCGCTTCGCGTTGCATCATGTCGTATACACGTGCCTTGAGAACTTTCATGGCTCGTTCACGGTTTTTGATCTGTGATTTTTCGTCTTGGGAAGTCACTACCGTTCCTGTAGGAAGGTGGGTGATCCGCACTGCTGAGTCAGTTGTATTGACGTGCTGCCCCCTGCACCACTTGAACGATAAGTATCTATTTTCAAGTCTTCATTGCGGATATCTATTTCGACATCTTCCACTTCCGGTAATACAGCAACAGTTGCAGTAGAAGTGTGGATTCTGCCACCAGATTCAGTCTCAGGCACCCGCTGGACGCGATGCGCGCCATTTTCGAACTTGAGTTTTGAGAATGCTGCATCCCCCTGGATCATGAAACTGATCTCCTTGTATCCACCGTGATCACTGGCATTCGCCTCAACGACCTCTATCTTCCAGTTGTTTTCTTCTGCATAGCGTGAATACATCCTGAACAGGTTGCCTGCAAAAATCTGCGCTTCGTCTCCTCCTGCTGCACCCCTTATCTCGATGATGACGTTCTTGTCGTCATTTGGATCTTTTGGAATAAGGAGCAACTTCAATCTGTCTTCGAGTTCAGGAATCTTCTTTTCGGAATCCGAAATCTCCTCCTTAAGCATTTCAAGCATTTCCTTGTCATCCGTCTCCTGCATCATCATCCGTGACTCTTCAATGGTCTCCTTATGTTGCTTATACTCCCTGAATGCTTCGACGGTTTTCTGCAGATCGCTCTGCTCCTTCGAATACTCTCTCAGTTTATCTGAATCACTGACCACTTCCGGGTCGCTCAACAGCTCATTCAGCATCTCATAGCGATTTTCAATTATTTCAAGTTGATCAAACATATATTTTTCACCTTTTCGTCTCTTTAATCTCGTTAATTATATCATATTCGGAAATAAAAAAACTGTATCGGAATATAACCCGATACAGTTTGTATACTCTTATTCGTTTGCGCTTTTGAAACCGAATTTTTTGTTGAACTTTTCAATACGGCCATCCGCAGATGCGAATTTTTGACGTCCAGTATAGAATGGATGACATTCAGCACAAACCTCTACTGTAATGTCCTCGCTGTTAACTGATCCTGTTTCAAAATCGTTGCCACATGAGCACTTTACAGTCACTCTGTGGTATTCCGGGTGAATTCCTTGTTTCATTACCTTTTCAGCTCCTTTGCCCTGAACCATCTGGAACAGAGTTATTAGTGGGTTGCCCACTTCGATACTTTTGCATTATACACGTTGGAATAGAAAGAATCAACCGTTCTGTTCAATTCAGATGACTGGGCGGCCGGTCGAATGGGAAGACAGCATCCGCTGGCGCAGCACATCGAAAAATTCCTCGTTTGTCTTGGTCTGTTTCAATATCTTCAAGAACCTTTCGGTGAAGTCCGGGGAGTCCGTGAACAAGTTCCGGAGCTGCCATAATACTTCGAGCTGCCCCTTATCGAGAAGCAGTTCTTCTTTACGGGTGCTCGAGCGCCGGATATCGATTGCCGGATAGATCCTCCGTTCGCTCATGTTGCGGTCCAGATGCAGTTCCATATTGCCGGTTCCTTTGAACTCTTCATAGATTACATCATCCATGCGGCTGCCTGTATCCACCAGTGCTGTAGCCAGGATGGTCAGGCTGCCTCCGGCTTCTATATTTCTTGCCGCACCGAAGAAATGCTTCGGTCGATGCAGGCTCGCCGGATCAAGTCCACCGGATAACGTGCGGCCACTTGGTGGGATCACAAGGTTATACGCCCTCGCAAGCCGTGTGATGGAATCCATCAACACCACTACATCCTCGCCCATCTCCACGAGCCGTTTCGAACGTTCAAGAAGCAGTTCAGCAACTTTGACATGGTGTTCAGGCGGTTCGTCGAAGGTCGAATGCACAACTTCCGCATCTTCAACAGACCGCTCGAGATCCGTCACTTCCTCAGGCCGTTCGCCGATGAGGAGGATGAATAATTTTGATTCAGGATGGTTTTTGGTGATCGCATTGGCGATCTCTTTAAGAAGGGAAGTCTTACCTGCCTTAGGTGGGGCGACGATCATCCCCGCTGACCGAAACCGATCGGAGTGACAAGATCCATGATCCGCGTCGATAGATCCTCAGGCCGGTTTTCCAGATGCATGCGCTCATCGGGATAGAGCGGTGTAAGTGCCTGGAAGTGCGGGCGTTTTTTTATCTGCTCTGCATTATGGTCATTGACGAAGTCGACCTGCAGCAATCCATAGTATTTCTCGTTCTCTTTCGGCCGGCGCACTTTACCTGTGACTTTATCGCCTTTTTTGAGTTCGAAGCGGCGGATTTGGGAAGCAGAAATGTATATGTCCTTCTCCCCCTTGGAGAGGTTGACCGTCCTCAGGAAACCGTAGCCATCCGGTTGGATGTCATCGAGTACCCCTTCCATATAATAGTTGCCGTCTTTCTCCATCTGGGCTTCCATGATGGCAAGGACCAGTTCTTTCTTGTTCAGCCGGCTGTAGTTGGAGAGCCCAAGCTCTTTGGCGCGCACTGTCAGTTCTTTTGTATTGTTTTTTTTGTATAGGGCATCAAAGGACTCATACTTAAGTCCATTTTCATCTCTTTCAGCCATATATTCACGTCACTTTCATTTTTAAGTAGATGGTTTGGGTGTTTTTGATTGAGGGCGTGCTACAGGGGCTTTCCAGGGAGAATTACCTTTACATATTCTACACTAGAGGGTGCCAAAGATAAAGGTTCGATGCGGCTCGCCCTCCTTTTCCGATTCCGATTAAAGGCCCGGACAACTGTCCGGGCCTTTAATCAGTTTTCTTTTATCTCTTCGCGCCAGATGTCAGCGCCTAAATCCTTCAGTTTCTTGACGATATCCGTGTAGCCACGATCTATATGGTTCACATTATGGATCGTTGTCACACCCTCAGCGATCAGGCCTGAGATGAGAAGACTCGCTCCAGCACGAAGATCACTTGCGTAGACGTCAGCCCCGTTTAACCTTGATGGGAAAATCAGTGCCGAGCCGCTTTTCTGTTCTATTTTTGCATCCATACGACTCAGTTCATCGACATGTCTGAAACGGGCCGGATAAATCGTTTCTGTAATCTTGCTGACCCCGTCCGCCATAAAGAGTATCGGGGTTAGAGGCTGTTGCAGATCAGTCGCAAATCCTGGGTACACTTGAGTCTTAACTGAAATCGGCCGGTAATGTTCAGGTTTGCTGATGGTCGCCCAATCATCTCCCAGTTCAATCTGCACCCCCAGCTCCTCGAGCTTCGCCGTAAGTGACTCCATATGGGTCGGGATGATGTTTTTTACCGTGAAGTTCTCTCCTGTCGCTGCCGCTGTAATCATATAGGTACCCGCTTCTATGCGGTCTGGGATGATGTTGTGGGTGGTGCCATGGAGTGATTCCACCCCATGGATCTTGATGGTGTCCGTTCCAGCACCTCGGATATCAGCACCCATATTATTGAGCAGCGAAGCTACATCGACGACTTCCGGTTCTTTAGCCACATTCTCAAGCACCGTCTTACCTTCTGCACTACTCGCAGCAATCATAAGGTTGATTGTCGCCCCCACCGAAACCATATCGAAGAATATTCTCGCACCTTTCAGCTTTTCTGCGACAAGGTACATGGCACCATGTTCATTCTTCACTTTGGCACCAAGTTTTTCAAATCCTTTAATGTGCTGGTCGATCGGTCTGGACCGAGCGGACATCCTCCCGGGAGTCCTATCACACATTTCTTGAACCGCGCAAGCATCGCCCCCATCATATAATAGGATGCTCTTAGGGATTGTACTTTTGTATTTGGCAACGGCATATTTTCTGCTTTTTCAGCATTGATGCGCAATGTTGTCCCGTCGAGTTCCGTGGTGATGTTCAGATCATTAAGGAGGCTCATCAATGTCTTTACATCGGAGATTTCCGGCAAACCTTCCAGGACCACTTCGCCGTCTGACGCCATTAATGACGCAGGTATCAGGGCGACCGCACTATTTTTCGCCCCGCTGATCTCTACTTCGCCGGAGAGTTTCCTGCCCCTCTGACTTTTATCACTTCTTTAACCATAGTCGTTCTCCTTAATTTAGAATGCCTACTGGCCCTTTTGGCTGTTCCAGTCTTTCAGGAACTGGTCGATGCCTTTGTCAGTCAGTGGATGACTTGTGAGTTTCTTCAATACTTTATAAGGAATTGTCGCAATATCTGCACCTGCTGCCGCTGCACCGTGGACATGGCCTTCATTTCTGATGGAGGCAGCGATTATTTCCGTCCCTATTCCATGGATTGTGAAGATGTGTCGGATGTCCGCGATGAGATCCATGCCGTCGAGACCGATATCATCCAGCCTGCCGATGAATGGAGACACATAAGTTGCGCCAGCATGGGCGGCCGTAAGTGCCTGGACAGTATTGAATACAAGCGTCACATTTGTTTTTATCCCTTCAGATGACAGGACATTCACCGCTTTCATTCCTTCGTCAGTCATCGGAATTTTGACGATGATATGCTCGTGAAGCTTCGCGAGTTCACGTCCTTCTTCAATCATGCCTGCTGCATCAAGCGCAATCACTTCGCCGCTTACCGGCCCTTGAACCAATTCGCATATTTCCACAAGACGGTCATGGAAGGATATGTCCTTCTCCTTGGCCACAAGCGATGGATTGGTCGTAACACCGCGCAATACGCCCATTCGTGTATCTCTTTGATTTCATCCATATTTGCTGTATCGATAAAGTATTTCATAAACTTAAGGGACCTCCATTTAGGTTATTCATTCATTATAAAACAGTCATGCCCAGTCGGCAATGGCTGCCAGATCTTCTCAAACTGTATACGTATCTGCTTCAATAATCAAATAAAAGCCATCCTTGGTGGATGGCTTTTCATGGCCTGTTACGCTTGGCCTGAGGTGCCGAATTCCCGGATTTTACCGCGTACAGTCTCTTTGACTGCTTCCCTTGCAGGCCCGAGGTATTTACGTGGATCGTATACTTCAGAATCATTGGCCAGTACTTCCCTGACCTTCTGTGCTGACGCAATCTGGTTGTCGGTATTGACATTGATTTTAGCGGTTCCAAGAGAGATTGATCTTTGGATGTCTTTAGTCGGAATGCCCGTACCACCGTGCAGCACCAATGGGATATCGGACTGGTTGCCGATTTCTTCCATTTCCGCAAATCCAAGGTTCGGTTCCCCCTTATATGGACCATGTACCGAACCGAGTGCAGGTGCGAGACAATCGATGCCTGTCCTCTCAACCAGTTCGCGGCACTCTGCAGGATCGGCATAGATCACACCGTCCGCTATAACATCATCTTCCTGGCCACCAACGACACCGAGCTCAGCTTCGACGGAGACGCCTCTTTCATGGGCATACTCGACGACCTTCCTTGTTGTGGCGACATTATCTTCAAATGGGCCATGCGAAGCATCTATCATGACTGATGTAAATCCAGCACCAATCGCCTCGACACATTTTTCATAGCTCGAGCCATGATCCAAGTGGATGGCCACAGGGATTGTGATATCAAGGTCGTGCATAAGCCCTTCAATCATTTTGACGACAGTTGTCATGCCGCTCATATATCTCGCCGCACCTTCTGAAACGCCCAGGATGACCGGGGCATTCTCTTCTTGTGAAGCTGTTAGGATCGCTTGGGCGAACTCCAGGTTATTGACGTTATACTGGCCGACTGCGTATCCTTCTTTTCTTGCTTGATTAAGCATTTCCGTCATTGATACTAAAGGCATCTAATTTTCCTCCTGTAGATTGTTTGCTTTATTGCATAACTGTGATTATAGCAAATACATTTTATTTCGGGTAATGATTTGGTAACATTGAAATACTGACTAACGCGAATGGAGTGATCTTATGGATAAGATTCTACAGACTCAACTGACGAATATATATAATCATATAAACGCCCAGGAAGAAGAAATTGAAATGGCGGCACGTCTGATTGCCCAGGCTGTCGGCAGCGAAGGGGAAGTCCGTCTGGCCACTTTCCACGATTTCACCGGCATCCAATCATACCTTCTGGAAGGGGCACTCTCCCTGCCGAAGGCCAAACCATTTGAAACGGTCGAGTCCTTGGATGCCCGGACCGGACCCTGATTATAGCAGACCAGTTTGATGAACCCGTCAAACAATTGGTCAGTGCGCTTGAAGAAGCGGACAAGGAATTCGTACTCATCTCGAATTATAATAAGCATGAAGCAGAAATGCTGGACTCACTCCACCATTATATCGACTTATGCTCTCCGCGTCCCCTGGTTCCGACACCTGATTTCGACAAAATTGTTAACCCTTATATTTCTGCATTCCTATACCTGTATGATCACCTGTTCATCCTTGTGGACGAAATGACGAATGAAGCTTACTGAACCCCTGATCTGAAAGCATCCTCAGGCCGTTCAGGATGACCAAGATGGTGCTCCCTTCATGACCGATGACACCTAGAGGTAGGTTGATTGCCTGAAAGAAATTCGAAATGATCAGAATGGTAATCACAGCGACTGAAAATAACAGATTCTGTGCGATTATGCGATTCAATCGAGCTGATGCCGCCATCATCTCGGGTATGCGCTTCAACTGCTCGTTCATCAAAACGATGTCTGCCGTCTCTAACGCAATTCCCGTACCTTTGCCCATGGCGACTCCGATATCGGCTTGCTTGAGGCCTGGCGCATCGTTGACGCCGTCCCCCACCATCATCACTATCCCCTTTTCTTTATAGGCATTTATATGCTTCACCTTGTCTTCCGGGCTCTGGTCCCTATCGCTTTAGTTATACCTATTGAATGCGCGATTGATTCTGCCGCCTTCTGGTTGTCACCAGAGATCATAATCGTCTCCTTGCCAAGCTTATTAAGTGTCCCAATTATATCTGAAGCCTCCTCCCGCTCTACATCCTTAAGAGCGATGAGCGCTTTTTTTACGCCATCTTCGATGTATACCGTAACAGTATGTCCACCATCTAAAAGCTTTGATTTATAAGGCTCCATGAAATCATCGTCCTGTGCTTTGAACACTTGGACATGTTTCCCTTCAATCATACCTTCTACACCTTTTCCGACCACATCACGGACATCTGTTGCCATCACACCTTCTTGCTTCATGCCTTCAAAGTGATTCTTGATCTTTACTGCGAGCGGGTGGTTGCTGGAGCGTTCCAATTCATAGATAAACGCAGCTATACGGGAGCGTTCTGCTGCTACTTCGGTCCCCACCTCGAAATGTGTAATGGCGGGTTCTCCCTTAGTCAGTGTGCCTGTTTTATCAAACAGGACGAAATCCACTTCATTCAACTGCTCCATGTATCTCCCACCCTTGACCAACACACCTTTTTTGGCACTGGTCGATATAGCTGAAAGGGTAGCTGGCGTAATGGAAGCCACCACTGCACATGGCGAGGCGACGACCAGAAGCACCATTGCACGGTAGAAGGTCTCATTCCATCCCCATCCAAAAATGTAATGTGGCATAAATAGCATGAAACCTGTTGTGATCAACACTATCCAAACGTACCTGTTTTCGAACCGTTCTATGAATTGTGCGCGCTTCGAAGGTACACTTTCGCTTTCCTTCACCAGTTCTATCATCCGATTGAAGATGGTTTCCTCATTGTCCACCGTCATCCTGACAGATACTACGCCCCCTTCATTGATGGAACCTGTCAACACAGTGTCATCAACACTTTTATCAACCAGTATGGACTCGCCCGTCAGAGATGCCTCATCGACTTCTGTCGAGCCCTCTATAACAATACCGTCTATCGGAAAGACGTCTCCCCGCATGACGACTACTACATCTCCTATTTCCAGCGAATCCACTTCCACTGTTTCATATCCTCCGTCTGCCGACAGTTTTTTGGCAGTGTTCGGCTTCATTTTGATCAATGACCCAACAGCATCACGGGTCTTGGTCTCAGCATAAGCCTCAAGTGTCCCACTGACACTGAAGATGAATATGAGGATCGCTCCTTCAAACCAATACCCTATAATGGATGCGCCGGTCGCTGCAATAATCATGAGCAGTTCAACATTCAGCTTCCGCTCCCTCACTGTGTGCTGCACGCCTTCTTTAGCCTGGAACCATCCCCCATGACAAATGACAGGATAAAGATCAATGGATACCATGACACTTCCGTGAAACGTTCCAGGTAGAATCCTGCAGCAATCAATAGACCTGAAATGACTGTGAAGTACAACTGGAGCTTGTTCATTCGACCACTCCTTAAGTATTATCCTTGTACTTCAATTATACCCACCCCCTGACCGGTTTCATGATCTGTCAGCATGTTTGTTTGAATTTTATGTGGATGATGACAATGATTATCGTTACCGCATATAAAAGAGCCACGCAACCATTAGGGTTGCGTGGCTCTTCAACATGTTAATCCAAACATGCATTGATAAGCCCCTGGAACAGGGGATGCGGCCGTGTCGGCCGGGATTGGAATTCAGGATGGAACTGGACGGCGACAAAGTATGGATGGTCTTTAAGTTCAATCATCTCAACGAGCCTGCCGTCTGGAGAAGTACCGGAGAATATCATGCCCTTCTCCTCAAGCTGCGTCTTGTATTTGTTGTTGAACTCATACCTGTGGCGATGACGCTCATCTACATGCGAAACGCCATAGAGCTTGCGCGCTTTAGTGCCTTCTTTGATTTCACAAGGGAAGCTGCCGAGCCTCAATGTACCTCCGAGGTCCACGACATCTTTTTGGTCCGGCATCAGATCGATGACAGGATGCGCAGTGTCCTCATCCAGTTCACTTGAATGGGCACCTTCAAGACCAGCTACATTGCGTGCAAATTCCACAGTGGCAAGCTGCATGCCGAGACATATGCCAAGAAGCGGGATGTTGTTCTCACGTGCATATTGGAGTGCATATATTTTCCCTTCCACACCACGTTCACCGAAACCACCTGGTATCAGGATGCCGTCGACGCCTTCGAGCTCAGCTTCGTGATTTTCCGGTGTCAGGAATTCTGAATTGATCCATTTGATGTCGATGTCGGCCTGACGCTCATAGCCAGCATGCCTCAACGACTCCGCTACCGATAAATATGCATCCTGAAGCGTCACATATTTACCGACAAGACCGATGGTCACCTTCTTATCGATATTTTCCAGGTTCTGGAGCAGGTGCTTCCAGTCTGTCAGTTCCGCTTCCTTATGTTTACCAAGCTTAAGCCTATCGATGACGAGTGAGTCCATTTTCTGCTCCTGCAGCCTGATCACTATATTATAGATCGTTGACTCATCTCTCGCTTCTATGACGCTATCTTTATCAATATCACAAAAGAGTGCAATCTTATCGCGCAGATCTTCGCCCATGGCGTGTTCGGAGCGCACGACGATCATGTCGGGCTGGATGCCGAGCCCTCTGAGTTCCTTGACGCTGTGCTGGGTCGGTTTGGTCTTCATTTCACCCGCCGCTTTAATGTATGGCAGCAATGTACAATGGATGTACATGACATTCTCACGTCCAAGGTCGCTCCTCACCTGTCTGATGGCCTCCAGGAAAGGCAGTGATTCGATGTCTCCGGTCGTACCGCCGATTTCAGTTATCACGATATCCGCATTCGATTCTTCGCCCGCTTGGATCAGACGGGATTTTATTTCATTGGTGATGTGTGGAATCACCTGGACTGTACCGCCGAGATAATCCCCACGGCGTTCTTTGCGTATCACTTCAGAATAGACTTTTCCCGCTGTGACGTTTGAGTATTTATGGAGATTGATGTCGATGAACCGTTCATAGTGCCCCAAATCCAAATCCGTCTCTGCTCCGTCCTCTGTGACGAAGACTTCTCCGTGCTGATATGGGCTCATGGTCCCTGGATCTACGTTCAAATATGGATCGAACTTCTGTATTGTGATCGAAAAGCCACGATCTTTCAAAAGCCTTCCAAGCGACGCTGCCGTAATGCCTTTACCCAGAGAAGAAACAACCCCGCCGGTCACAAAAATATATTTAGTCATTGCACTTCCTCCTGTGAAAAATAAAAATAGCTCCCTTCCACACTTGGTGAAAAGGAGCCGTTCTTTACAATCCCTTTTTCAGGGAGCCCAATAAAAATAATATCACTTTTAACCTGAATGTCAACTGGAAGTTGTTTTTCTAGAGATCGGGTTTATCTTCGTAGGAGTCTTCAAGTTCATCCGTATCATCGTACTCTATATCTTCATCGATGGTTTCGTCGACTTCCTCCTCGCCTGAAATTTCATTTTTTGACAATGGGGAGTCGAGGTCCTCTGTATCATCTTCGACGAGTTCCTTATCCTGGTCAATGATATCTTCTTCGACATCTCCATCAATCGGCTCATCCTCCACGGCAAGCTCGATCTTGTGGATTGTTGGTGCGATCTTATCGGATATGTCATCTACCGAGTACCAATCCCTAAGTCCCCACAAGCCTTCGCCTGTACTCAGAAAACGGCCATCCGTATTCAAATCCGTGTAAAATTGCACAATACGGTTTTCAATCTCCTTATCTGAATATCCGCCCAACTCCTTGAACTTGTCGACAATATCATACAAGTTCACTTCTTTCCCTACATCTTCAAGGTATATATGTGCCATTTCGATAAAGGAGTTTTCATCCAGCATCTGCTTGGAGTAGTCATCCAGTCTCATCTCATTCATCCTTTCCAGTCTCGAATATCACAGGATATCTTACATGTAATTGGAACATGAATCAAGCACTTATTCAATAGTTTACATACTTCACGAATTTCTGCTGTCCACCTTCATCTTCCATCATGACGAATCCGCCTTTTTCAAACAATTTATGCCACCCTGCTGCATCATCGGTCAAAATGGTCAGTTGCTTGATTTCTGGCATATCGCGTCTGAGGAAAGTCGCAATTTGACGCATCGCACTTGAGGCAACACCGCGTTCACGTTCCTCCGCCTTGACATGCAGATGCGTAATCCGAAGCTCCGCCCATTGACCTTGCCCTTTATCTCCCCGATGGTCTCCTTCTGGTTCCTGATTATATCGATTTTGATGGCCGGCAACTGTACAGCGTCATCTCTCCCTAGTTTGATGTTATGTACATACTTGCTATCCAGATCCAGGTAATAAAGACGTTCCTTTCCTATCGGACCATCTTCCTTTGTTGCCGTATGTGTAAACCCGGCTCGTTCATAAAGGTTCCAGGCTGCTGTATTTTCAGCATCCACGACAAGGTAAAGGTGATCGAAATTCGAAAAGTTCTCCTGTATATAGATGGGCAGCCGCATCGCCACCTGCGTTCCATATCCGCGGCCCTGCAGCTTTTCATCAATCGACAGCGACCTTATATAGACCACTTCGTGTGGTGTGTCGTAACCTTCATGCTGGTAATGCTTATGAAGCACGAAGAATCCGATGATCGTTCCTTCCCCGTTCAATACCACACAAGGTACACGATCAGGGTCATCAACAGCATCATCGACCACATCAGTCGGCAAGCTGGAATATACTTGTTGCTGTTCACTCAACCTGAAAGCCGCTAGAGTCTCCCGATCATTCTCCTGAAACGGCCGGATACTTATCTCGTCCATAATCCAAAACCCCTTTTTGACATGTAATGTCATTTTGTTATGATAACTATTATACCCTTTCCAGTATAAAAATAGTCAGCTTGATATTCAATGTTTTAATGGTGTTTAGTCTCGACACAACGGGGGTACAACGGTATACAATAAGATATTTTAGGGGGAGAAATTTTGGACAATGGCAATTTAGACAGTAATCCCAAAAAGGGGGATAAGTCGAAGAAAAGTTCCAAATTCGAAAAAGAGAAACGACCGGATAAGAACCTGGAGCCAAAAAAGGGTCAAGCCTAGGGTTGGTGTTCTGGACCGCCGCTTCAATCATCATCGCTGCTGCCTTGGTGGCAACGATCATACCTGGCAAGTTCGAAGCTGCATCAAGCTCAGTCTATGGCTGGATTGCCGGATTATTCAGTTGGTTCTTCATGATTGCAGTATTTGGATTTGCTCTATTCCTGATTTTCCTGGCGCTCTCGCCATATGGCCGCATCAAGCTCGGGGGAGATAATTCGAAACCTGAATTCTCTTTCCGTTCATGGATCGGCATGCTGTTTTCCGGCGGATTGGGTGTAGGTCTCGTGTTCTTCGGTGTCGCGGAACCGATGAGCCATTATATGATCTCACCCTTTCCGGGTGGAGAGACTGAGTCCGTGGAGGCGGCGCGCATGGCCATGGGCTATTCATTCTTCCACTGGGGGATTTCCCAATGGTCCATATTTGGGGTAGCCGGCCTTGCAATTGGCTACAACCAATACCGCAAGAAGAAGGACGGCCTGGTCTCCACCTCGCTCGAACCGATACTCGGCAATGACTATAACCAGAAGCTGAGGAAATCCATAGATATACTTGCCGTGGTCGCCACTGTTACAGGGATGGCGACATCAGTTGGCCTTGGCATCATGCAGATGGACGGGGGGCTGAACATAGCCTACGGCATCCCATCGGGGCCGTTGACCCAAATCATACTTACTGCCCTGATGACAGGCTTCTTCATACTGTCGACGACGACCGGCCTGAAACGCGGCATCAAATGGCTGAGCAACCTTAACATGCTGCTTGCCGCTGTCATCACCATCTTCATAATGGCTGTTGGTCCTTTCACGTTCATCATGGAGAGCATCGTTGTGGGGCTTGGTGATTACCTATCCAACTATGTCGGGTATTCGTTGCGCATGCAACCTTATACCGGTGAAGTCTGGGTGCAGGAGTGGACGGTCTTCTACTGGGCGTGGGTCATCGCCTGGAGTCCGTTCATCGGTTCCTTCGTGGCCCGCGTCTCCAAAGGGCGCTCCATACGCGAGTATGTAATGGGAATCCTCATCATTCCACCGATACTTTCCTTCCTCTGGATCGGTGCCCTGGGTGGTACGGCGATCTACTCTGATCTGTTCAATGGAACAAATATCGGAGCACTCGTACTCGAAGATGATACTGCAGCACTTTTCGCATTGTTCGATCAGCTGCCGCTGACTGAATTGTTCTCAGCCCTCGCAATACTGCTGATTTTTACATTCCTTGTCACATCAGCAGACTCGGCAACATTCATCGTGGCGGGAATGACCTCAGGGAACACGGATTCGCCAAGTACACGCCTTAAAGTCATCTGGGGAGTACTGCTTGGTTTCCTTACAGTCACCCTGATCATCGCTGGCGGCCTGACAAGCCTACAAGCCGCTTCACTGCTGGCCGGTCTGCCGTTTGGACTTGTCCTCATCGCCATGATCATCGCAGTCTCCAAATCACTCAGACGAGAACCAAATGATTCGATGAAGCGCCGTCAACGCAAAGATCGCACAAGAGCCTGAATTTAATGTTACTAAGTTGGAATGTCATTGGTATAATACAACCAATGACATTCTTTTTTTGGAGGCTTTTATGAAAATTGGAATAGACGCAGGAGGCACACTGATCAAGGTCGCCTACATCGATGACGAGGGACGCAGTTTCGAAAGGTGGCCATCTGCCCAAGTGGATGCTTTGATAGATCGATTGAACGCAGAACATACAGATGATCTGATATACCTGACAGGCGGCAAGTCTGCATATATGGCAGAAAAATTGAAGCATCATGAAGCCATATCGGTCGAATTTGAAGCGACATACCGTGGGCTGCTCAAACTGATGAAGGAGCAGGACGTCCGCCTTGGACATTTCATCTACTTGAATGTCGGCACCGGTACTAGCTTTCACTATGCCGGCCCCTCCGGTCAACAGAGGGTAGCGGGATCTGGAGTGGGCGGCGGCACGCTGATCGGCCTATCCACCCTGCTTGCCGGCGTCCACGACTATGATTCAATCATCCATCTGGCCACCCAAGGCAACCGGGATGAAATCGACCTTAAAGTCCATCATATCTATGCTGGACGCCCGACACCGATTCCAGGTGATCTGACCGCGAGCAACTTCGGTAATGTCCTCTCCGGGGAAGTTTCTAAACTGCAGCCTGCCGATAAAGTACAAGCCGTCATTGGTCTTGTTGCCGAAACTGTAACAGCCATTGGAATAAGCCTCGCTGAAGGCTTCGAGACGGATGATATCGTCTTCATCGGCTCCACCCTGCTCGACAACACGGTGATGAAAGATATCATCAATCGCTACGCCGGGCTGAAGGACGCAAGGGCCCACATCATTCACAATGGTGAATACTCAGGGGCATTGGGTGCCATTCTATAGTGGACTGTGATAGATGGATACGGCGTTTCTATGCCGTTCCATAGTCAATCTGATGTTGTAGCACCTTGAGAGCTGTCCGCTCGTCACCTGGGCTGCAGGCAGCGGACCTTCCGCGCGTCCTGCCTGAAGAAGTGTGATCGTGTCTCCATAAGTCATCGCCAACTGTGCTTCATGCATGGTGGTGATGACTATTTTTTTCTGTCCTTCCCTCGTCAGCCACTTCATCATTTCGTGCTGATGAAATAGATCAAGTCCTTGTTCTATTTCATCAATCATGATGATCGGCTTATCTTCGAGGGCGATTTGAGCGCATTGCACCCTTTTGAATTCGCCGCCGGATAGTTCCTCTATCGAACGCCCTAGAAGGTGGCCGATGTGGAAACGCCTGATGATTTCAGCCACCCGTTCCTCCGCGACCTTCCCCGCAGCTGCAGTCATGATCAGATACTCTTCGACGCGTATTCTGAAGCGGGGATTCTCCTGCGGCAGGAACGATATGATGTCTGAGATGTCCCCCAAGGCCGAACCATGATAAGCGATCTCACGGCTCAGAATATGGCTCCCACCGTAACCGAGCATCCCCTTCAGAAGCGTGCTTTTGCCACCCCCGTTAGGCCCTAGGATGATATTTACACCTCTATGAAATGTGACGTTTTCAATATCAAGGCTGAAGTTCCTCTGCATCGTTTCCAGATGATCGATTTTCAGCATAAGCTGTTCCTCCGCTAGTATTTTAGTTGGTACTCAATTATAATTATATATACAAATATCAGGTGAAAGGGGGTTTTTGATGGATGTCCAGCTAGACTATCCGATCTTGTTGATTGCCATACTGCTGGTCTTGGGCGTTGTGATGACACGTTTTTCGTCCAGACTCGGTGTCCCCTCGCTTGTACTCTTCATAATCATAGGTATACTTCTGAACCAGGTCATCTACTACGATAATGTGGAACTCACCCAACTGATTGGTATGATAGCACTTGTCGTCATACTTTTTGAAGGTGGCCTCCAAACCAATATCATGACCATCAAAAAGGTGGCTGGTTCAGCGGTACTTCTTGCGACCATCGGCGTATTGCTGACAAGTTTCATACTCGGTCTGTTTGCCTATCTGATCCTGGACCTTGATTTCATGACATCGATGCTGCTCGGGTCCATCGTCGGCTCGACTGATGCTGCTGCAGTATTTGCAGTATTCGGCAGTAAAAACATCAAGGAAAAACTATCTTCAACGATTGAAGCGGAATCCGGAACGAACGACCCGATGGCTGTGTTCCTTACCGTCACCATCATATCGGTCATCGAAATGCCAGGAGAGAGCAATGTTTTATATCTCTTACTTACCTTCTTTTGGCAGATGGGTGTTGCCATCATAGCCGGTATCATTATAGGCCGGCTTGCGGTTTTCGTCATCAACCGGATCGACCTCGAAGCTTCTGGACTCTATCCGGTGCTCTCCCTTGGATTTGCGATGCTGACTTTCGGTGTTACAGAAGTCATCGGTGCAAGTGGATTGCTCTCTGTGTATGTTATGGCGGTACTGATGGGGAATCGGCCCCTTACCTATAAACATTCCATACTGCGCTTCAATGAAGGATTGGCGTGGATGATGCAGATTGTCATGTTCATCATGCTCGGCCTGCTGGCCTTTCCTGGGGAATTGATCAACTATACATTCCAGGGGATCCTGATGGCACTCATCCTCATATTCATCGCCAGGCCAATCGGTGTCTTCCTCACTTTGATTGCGAGCAAGTACGACCTCAAGGAGAAAATATTCATTTCGTGGGCTGGTCTGCGTGGCTCTGTGCCGATCGTTTTAGCGACTTATCCACTAGTCAGTGACATCGAGAGCGGATACCTCGTCTTCAACGTAGTCTTCTTTATCGTCTTGTTCTCTGCCTTGCTGCAAGGGAGCACCATCACACCAGTAGCCCGCTGGCTGGGATTTGACGAAGGGGAAGCGGAAGCTCCGGCCTATTCGGTCGAACTGCTGGCTTTAGGCCAGACGCAGAACGATATATACGGGATTGAACTCCCTTCGCATTCTGCCCATCAGAACGTGCAGATCAAAGACTTGGACTTGCCGACTGATGTCCTCGTCATCGCCATCATAAGAAATGATGAGTTGATTACACCTAACGGAGAAACGAAGATGCTTTCTGAAGATTTCATCTATGTCATGATGCCAAGAAAGCTACGTGAGCGTACAGAAGCATATTTCAGTAAACCAAAAGAACCACCTAAGAGCAAAAAGGCACGTCAGAAGCCGTTTCCCAAGAAAAAAGTGACAAAAGAGGGGGATTAAATGAAATTCATCATTGTCCTACTCGCCATTCCACTGTTCATCCCGTCATGTGTAGGCTTGTTCATTCCAGATGATTCAAACCAGAAGCGCTACGGAGGACACCGGAGAATCTGCTAGTGAAGAATCAACAGAAGAGACTACAGAAGTCGCCAGCGAAAAAGAACCCACAGAAGTAACACCCATCGATGTAACGCGCGATGCCTTCGTCTCAAACTTGTTCTCAGCCAATTATGAGTACAGAACGATTTCACTCCGCTCCAGTTACGAATATATGACGCGCATACTGGGAGAACCGGTTGGAAACGGTCAAAGCATTGATGGTGTCTATTACCACTATGATCATATCGCCTTCAACTTCCCTGAAAAAAGGGAGGGGGCCGATGATTTAAGCGAACTTAAAATCAACGGCATCATCATCTTTCCGGAAAACCTCACAAAGCAGGAGGCCGTTGAAACATTCGGCTGGCCGACGCGTGACGAGGTTTCCGACTTCTGGATGATCTATGATGCCGATGATTCAAACGAGCAGTATGTCATGCTGAAATATGATCAGGAGGACAAGATTACAGAAATCATCCTCCAGCACAAAAACCTTGAAGATACTGGGTTTTACGGAAGTTAAAAGGAGGAGCGTCTGGACGCTCCTCCTTTTTATTTCATTTCTCCATTCAGTTCAAGCTTGGTAGAAATTGTGGCATTCAATGAGTTGATTGCGGAACAGTATTTATCCGCTGATAATTTTACTGCACGCTGCGCCACCTTCTCAGTGACGTCCCCTTTGATCCTGACGACGATTACGACATCGGTGAAGCGCTTCGGTTCAGTGTCTGCACGTTCAGCTTCGATATCTATATCAATGCTTTCCACTTTATCCATGCTATGCCTCATGATGACATTAAGATCGATGCCCATGCAGCCGGCTACACCATGCAGCACCATTTCCATCGGCCTTGGACCACTGTCATTACCGCCGACACTGCTGCTGGCGTCCATCGTCACATCATAGCCCGAACTGTCACCTTTAGAATTGTAGGCCATTCCGCCTGTCCATTTCGCATTAACTTTCATATTCTCACCCTTTCAATGTGTTAACCATCATTATAAGCAATTTCATCTTCCAGTGACAGCCATGCGCTTACATCAAAGAAGTAACCGCATCAATCAGACTGTAGAGCCCAAGAAAAGAAACCACTGCCGTTACCGCCCAGCCAACGACATTCAGCCATAAGGCGTTGACATGCTTTTTCATCACTGCTTTTTTATTGATGATGATCATAATCAGCACGGCAATGATTGGAAGTATAAGCCCGTTCAATGCCTGTGCGAAAAGTAATACTTCCAGAGGTTCGAAACCAATGGCTGAAGTCACGATGCCGAGACTGATCACAGAAGCAAAGACAATCTTATACTTCCTATTGTCAAAACCACCCTTCCAGTGCATGAAGCTGCTCACCGTCACCGCTGCCCCCATCGGTGAGGCGATTGCTGAGGATAACCCTGCCGAAAATAGCCCGACACTTATGAAAAATGGTGCAAGGTCACCCATCAAGGGCTCGAGTGGCGCTGCCAATTCGACGACATTGGTCACTTCTTGACCTTCAATCAGCGCACCTGCAGTAATAAGTATTGCTGCAGTGATGAACCCACCTACGGTGATGGTGAGGATTGTATCGATTCTGGACTCATTCAAGCCATCTGCACTGTCCCACTTTTCGCTGACCGTCGAGGCATGTATGAAAAAATTATACGGTACCACCGTCGTGCCGATCAGCGCAATGATCATCAGAATCGAACCATCAGGGATGCCGGGAACGAAAGCCCCTTTGAATATCGCGCCGACATCAGGTGCTGATACTATCATCGTCGTTATGAATGTAATGCTCATCAGGACGATTAGCCCAATCATCACCTTTTCGATGATTTTGTAGCTTCCGCTCAGCCCAAGAGTGAGTATGATGATTCCAATGATCGGCGCCACGTAGTTCTCCGGTATTCCAAATAAATAGGAGACACCGAGGGAAGTGCCGAGCAGGTCGCCGCTGATGTATGCAGCACATCCTACGCACACTGCAATCATGACCAGCCAGACTGCAGCGAATTTCAATATGACATTATCGAATAACCCGCGTATATTTTCCCCAGCCCTTCACCTGTCACCATACCGATCCTTGCGACCATCTCCTGCAGTACGATTGTCGCCAGAATCGCAAAAACCACTGCCCACAGGAGGGCGAACCCAAACCCTGCACCTGCACGTGTGGCTGTCGTCACGGTGCCTGGTCCGATGAACGAAGCCGTGATGATTGCACCTGGCCCTATCACTTTCAGCTTTTCAATAATTTTCTGTCCATTCAATGCTTCCACCCCTTTGGATACAGAAGACAGTCTCCCATCGCCCGTTCATCTATCAAGCATGACCACCATGTACATGGCCCGCCAGCACATATAAAACCGCTGTTGATACAAAGTGCGCTGAGTTCTGGTTCGCGTCCTGCTGAGGGTACACTTCGACAAAATCCATTCCACATAATCCCCGTTTACCGAATTCATAGATCATCGTCACCAGCTCATGGGATGTGAGCCCATTACCATCGACGGGACCTCCTGGGTTGAACGCAAAGTCCAACACGTCGCTGCAGATCGTCAAATAGACGACATCCACCTCTTGTGCTGCCATATCATATATTTCATTCGCATAGGCTTTCAGGTCATGTGCCCCCTTGATGTCATTGATCGAAAGCGTCACGGCTCCCGCTTCCTGAGCATAGGCTCCCGTCTCCGGTTTATTTCTCGGACCCTTGATGCCTGCATGTATAAGACTCTCATTCCTGACTCCGTCGGTCTCGTAAAGGCGCATGAATGGCGTACTTCTGGCAAACCTGTCTCCTTCATAGTGAGGCATATTATCATAGTGGGAGTCCAGATGGATGATCCCCACCTTTTTGCCGGTGTTGGTCAAGGCTTTGACGACAGGATATGTGATGCCGTGGTCGCCACCGAGACCTACCAGGAACTTACCTGAGCGCCACAGGTTTTCGGCGAATGCTTCAATGCGGTCCATGGTGCCCGGCACATCATGCGGTATGACGCTGACATCGCCAACATCCCCAAGGCTCAAATGGTCTTCCACATTGATATGATTCAGCTCGGGCAAGTAAGTGCTGTACCGCGCAGAGGACAATCTGATCTGTTTCGGGCCCAGTTCGCACCCTGTGTAGTCTCCCCAAGTACAGGCCCCCTCCCACGGTACACCGTAGACCAGTACATCCGTATCGTATTCGTCAGTCTTTGTAAGATTTTTCGCCCCCAACATCGGAGGGGGTTGCCATAAATATTTGATTGCATCCTTTAACGCCTCCTGAGTTTTCTGAATTGTCATTCTATATATCATGATAAAAGTAATGAAAATGGAAATCCACCGATATACTTCATTTTTAAGATCATTGTTGAACATATAACCATAATCTTATATAATTCAACCTATTACATAATAAAAAAATTATATGATTGAGGTGCGATCCAATGGAAACGACAGTTGATATTAATGATGTTGCGGAACTTTTCAAAGTTCTGGGCGATCATTCACGATTATCGATGGTTGCGATGATGTATAAGAAGGAATGTTGCGTCTGTGATTTCACAGAATGCTTCAATATGAGCCAACCTGCTGTAAGCCAGCATCTTAAAAGGTTGCGGACACTTGGCTTGATCACGGAACGGAAAGATGGGTATTGGACCCATCTTTCCTTGAACTCCGATAGTCCATTCATGGAAATGCTGTCAAAATTATTGGCGACGACACCTGGCCTTGATGCACATGTCGACCGTCTGCTCGCTTCATGCACAAGGGAGGCATGCTGCTGATGGTGAATTCTGTAATTGCAGTCCTGATTTTCCTCATCACGTTGTTTCTTGTCATCCGTCAGCCTAAAGGCCTCGGCATCGGCTGGTCGGCGGTTGCTGGGGCAGTTGCAGCCTTGGTCTTCGGCGTCGTAAGCTTTGGGGATGTCGGAACCGTATGGGCATAGTCTGGAATGCGACACTGACTTTCGTCGCTGTCATACTGATTTCATTGGTACTCGATGAGATCGGATTTTTTGAATGGTCTGCACTACATATGGCACGTTTTGCCAAAGGCAGCGGATTGAAGCTGTTCATCTACATCATCCTGCTGGGCGCGATAGTGGCTGCATTGTTTGCCAATGATGGAGCCGCCCTGATTCTGACACCGATTGTTCTGGCGATGGTCAGGAACCTCAATTTCACGGAGAAGATGATCATGCCGTTCATCATGGCAAGCGGATTCATCGCCGATACCGCCTCCCTGCCATTCGTCGTCAGTAACTTGGTGAATATCGTCTCGGCAGACTTCTTTGGCATCGGGTTCATCGAATACGCTTCAAGGATGCTTGTTCCCAATCTGTTCTCTATCCTGGCAAGCATTCTTGTACTGTGGCTCTTTTTCAGAAAAGACCTACCGTCCAATTACGGGGTATCTGAGTTGAAGCGCCCTTCTGAAGCCATCCGTGACCAAAGAATGTTTACCTGGTCGTGGGTGGTGCTCGCTTTGTTGCTCATTGGATATTTCCTGAGTGAGCCGTTTGAGATCCCTGTTTCCATCATTGCCGGCCTCATTGCATTCTTTTTTGTGATGATGGGAAGAAACAGTCCCGCTGTGCCTGTTAAGGATGTTGTGAAGGGGGCACCTTGGGACATCGTCTTCTTCTCCCTCGGCATGTACGTTGTCGTATATGGTTTGCAAAATGCAGGGCTGACTGCCCTACTCGGCCGTTTTCTGGCTACCGCAGGAGAACATGGGTTATTTGCCGCCACAATGGTCATGGGCTTCACAGCTGCAATACTGTCATCGGTCATGAATAATATGCCGACCGTTATGATTGATGCCCTCGCCATAACTGCATCAGGTGCACAAGGTTCCATTAAGGAGGGTCTGGTATACGCCAATGTCATCGGCTCTGACCTTGGTCCGAAGATTACACCGATCGGGTCACTTGCTACACTGCTGTGGCTGCATGTGCTCAAAAAGAAAGGGGTCAATATTTCTTGGGGATACTATTTCAAAATCGGTATCATCCTGACGATTCCCGTTCTATTCATAACTTTATCCGGCCTATACCTATGGCTGCTCATCATTTCATAAACTAAAGGAGTGTCATCATGCAAAAACCCATTATCTATTTTTTATGCACCGGAAATTCATGTAGAAGTCAGATTGCAGAGGGCTTTGCCCACAAATATTTAGGCGATAAATATGAGATTCATTCAGCAGGCATCGAAGCCCATGGAATTAATCCAAGGGCGGTAAGCATCATGAGAGACGCCGGCATTGATATCACTGGTCAGCAGTCAAGCATCATAGACCCTGAAATTCTGAACCATGCAGATTATGCAATCACCCTGTGCGGGGACGCCCGTGATAATTGTCCTGTCACGCCATCGGACGTCATCCACCTGCATTGGGGGTTCGAAGACCCAGCCAAAGCCAAAGGCAGTGAAGAAGAAATATATTCAGCATTCCGCCAAGTAAGAGACGACATCGAAAAAAGAATCATCCAGTTTAAAAACGAAGGAAAATAAAACAGGCCCTTTAAGGGCCTGTTTTTGTAATCTATGATGCCGTGCGCATTTCCCGTTTCCATTTGATGCGATTCATCACCAATATAATCACTGCCGCTGCTACACCGATGAGGTTAGTATATGTTTCCGGTGCGATCAGAAGCAATGCGCTTGCTATCAGTACAATTCTGAACACCACATTAATATGCGTTTTGAAATATCCTTCTAACCCAGTGGACTTATTACAGTTGTCATTGAATATAACATTATTCAAAACTGCTAAATTCAAAGCCTCTTTATATTTGAAATTTTCTCTAAATTTAATACAATGGAGTTAACCACTGAGGAGGAATTGGATGAAATCACTTTTTGAACCCTACACACTGAAGGCTTTAACGACAAAGAACAGGATTGTAATGGCCCCCATGTGCCAATACAGCGCGACTGACGGCATACCTGACGAGTGGCACTTCACGCACTACACCTCACGGGCGGTCGGCGGTACTGGTCTGATCATGTTGGAGATGACCAATGTCGAATCACGGGGTCGCATTACCGACCATTGTCTAGGTATCTGGTCCGACGGACATGTGCCCCACTACAAACGAATCGTCGACGCTTGCCATCGCCACGGGGCAAAGGTGGGCATCCAACTCGCTCACGCAGGGCGCAAGGCTCAGGATACGGAGACTCCAGTATCAAGTACGGATGAAGCATATAGCTCGGACTTCCATCAGCCACATGAACTGACGAGAGAAGAGACGGAAGAGATTATCGATGCATTCAAATGGGGGGCCCAACGTGCAGTTGAGGCTGGATTTGACACCATCGAACTTCATGCTGCCCACGGTTATCTCATCCATCAATTCCAATCCCCACTCACCAACAAGCGCTCCGATGAATATGGTGAAGATTTCAGCCTATTTGGACGCAGGGTCATTGAAGCAGTCAAATCTGTCATGCCTGCAGGGATGCCGCTCATGCTACGCCTCTCAGCTGTCGAGTATGCAGATGGTGGTTACGACATCGACCACGGGACCCATCTGGCGCGCGAGTATGCGGCAGCTGGGGTTGATATGATCGATGTATCAGCTGGAGGAGACGGTAAGCCTTCACCAGAGCGTTTCAATGGGGCTTTCCCCGGCTACCTTGTCGAGTATGCCAGAGCGGTGAAAGAAGCTGCTTCAGTCCCTGTCATAGCTGTCGGTCTTCTCGATGATGTCAATCTGGCTGAGCACGCCGTCGCATCGGAATCTGCAGATCTCGTCGCCATCGGCCGTGGACTGCTGCGCGACCCTTATTGGGTGCTCAACGCTTCCCAGGACAAAAATGCAGAGGATGACGCCTTCATCCCTGTGCAGTATAAAAGAGCATATTAGAATGGAGAATGATCATGAAACATTCATTGAATAAATCAAACTTATTTTATGCGATGTCAAAGGATAATCCAGCTGCTTTAAAGGTTGATGCTGGGGATACAGTAACGATTGAGACGAACGATTGCTTCCTCGGACAGATCACTTCCAGTGATACCGTGTTGGACCAGTTGGACTGGGACCGCATCAACCCTGCAACGGGTCCTATCCATATAGATGGCATCCAAGCCGGAGATGTGCTCAAAGTCACAATTGAAGACATCACCCTCGAACCAAACGGTGTCATGCTGACAGGCCCTGGGCTTGGCGTCATGGGGGATGATATGGAGAAGATGGAGGCCAAAATGTTCGATATTGATACATCGGAAGGCACTGTTTCGTTCAATGGCCTGTCTCTTCCCCTGAACCCGATGATCGGCGTCATTGGAGTGGCACCAGAGGGAGAAGCGGTCAATAATGGGACACCGGGCCGACACGGCGGCAATATGGACAGTAAGAAGATCACGACTGGCGCCACCCTCTATCTACCTGTTGCACACGATGGGGCCTTGTTTGGCCTTGGAGATGTCCACGCCAAGATGGGGGACGGCGAAGTGAGCGTAAGTGGACTTGAGACGGGTGCATCGATCACAGTAACCCTCGATAAAGCACACAATATAAAAACACGCCATCCGATCGTCGTCGATGCGGATGGTGTCTACATGACAGTATCGAGCGAAAGTCTCGACACCGCAGTCGACGAGTCCGTCAAGGAAATGATTGCATTACTCCGTCCCCACACAGACTTGAGTCTGTCTGAAATGACCATGCTCATGAGTCTGGTCGGCGAGGCGCAGATCAATCAGGTAGTCGATCCTTTGAAGACTTCCCGCTTCTTTGTACCGCACCATGTCCTTGATCATTACGGAATTACCTTGGAGTAGATATCATGAATATTGTTGTAGCACCAGATTCCTATAAAGGGACGTTCAATCAATATGAGATTGCAACAATCATGGGAGAGGCCCTCACAGATTTGGGCCATCAAAGCATTTTGAAACCGATGAGTGACGGTGGAGATGGCCTTCTTACGTGTTTTCGGAATGAGGATTATGAGGAGGTCACCACCAATGTTACAGGGCCAAAGGCCAGACGGTCGAAGCCTCCTATTGTCGCAAGGGACAGACTGCAGTGATTGAAACGGCCGAGGCATGTGGTCTTCATCTGGTCGGCAGTTCAAACCCAGGCGATCGGACGTCATTCGGCGTCGGCGAACTGATTTTGGACGCGGTTGATAACGGGGCACAACACATCATACTGGGTTTGGGTGGTTCTGCAACAAACGATGGCGGCTACGGGATGCTGCTCGCTCTAGGAGGTGCTGCAGTGGATACAGGTGGCATGCCAGTTGGCGTGTTCACTCGTGATATAGGACATGTTGCTGAAATCAGCCTAAGATCACTTCAGCCCCTGGAAGGTGTACAGTTGACTGTCGCGTCCGATGTCACCCATCCATTGTTCGGAGTCCGAGGGGCTACCCGTGCGTTCGGTCCCCAAAAGGCGTGCAGGAAGCGGATGTCGCTTTCTTCGAGTCACTGCTCTCACACCTCCGTACCAAAATATCGGATGTTTTCCAAGATGACTTCAGTGACTGCCACGGCGCAGGTGCCGCTGGTGGACTTGGGTGGATGCTGATGAATCTCGGGGCAGAGATGAAACCGGGAGGTCTACTGGTTGCTGAGATGATCCACTTGGAGAATGCAATAATGAAAGCCGATATGGTAATTACAGGTGAAGGGAAAACCGATGCTTCCTCAGTGCACGGAAAAGTCCCTGCGACTGTGGCACAACTCGCCGATCGCCATCAAAAGCCGTGCCACCTCATCTCTGGTCAGGTAACCGGTGCTGATACTACAGCTTTCGCTTCTGTCCATCCATTGAGCGATGGCACCAGAAAAATTGAGGACATCATTGAAGAAACACCACGGCTGATAAGGCAAAAGATACAGCGCATAGTGACATAGAAAAGGTCTGGAATGACATTTCCAGACCTTTTCTATGCCTTAAATCTGTATATGCTGGATTGCTGATTTAAACTCGACCCAAACCGATCATTCATATCTCCGTGTCCCATAGCTCTAAACTCGCCATCCATCCATTTTCTGCTAAAATACATATTGTATGCTTTTACTATTTGGAGTATGGATCAATAGGAGTTTTTTTATGAACATTATGTATGCAAATCATGGATTGATACAGAATCCACACAGCGTGGCCATATGAGAAAAACCATCTTTCTGTTGATGGTGCTGACCATCGTTTCAAAAGTCTCTGGGTTCTTGAGGGATTTGACGCTCGCCTATTTCTACGGAGCAAGCGAAACCAGTGATGTCTTCCTATTATCGATCAGTATCCCAACTGTCGTTTTTGGTGTGGTGGCAGCAGGCATTTCGACCGGCTACATCCCGCTCTATTCACGGATAACAGAGCAGTCCGGCGACAAGGCGGGGCTCGAATATACCAACAACCTAATTAATATATTGCTGATTTCCACTACATTCATCGTCATACTCGCTCTTATTTTTACTGAACAGCTCGTTAAGGTATTCGCAATCGGATTCCAGGGAGAAACATTGGCACTTGCAGTAATGTTCACCCGCTTCAGCATATTCGGCATCTACTTTACACTCATCACCCGGATTCTAAGTGCCTATCTGAATTATAAAAAGATGTTTGCTATCCCTTCCTTGATAGGCATTCCCATGAATCTGGTGCTGATTGTGGCCATAATCCTGAGCAGCAGATTAGAACTGATCTACATTCTCGCCGTGGCTAATGTAGTCGCACTATTTATCCAGTTCCTGATCATCCTGTTCTTTGCCTATAGATATTCTTTCCGCTTCCAGCGGGTGTTGCGTCCGGGAGATGAACATATAAAAGAAATGGCTGTATTGGCTTTCCCGGTCATCCTTGGTTCCGGTGTGGGTCAATTGAACCGTCTGATTGATCGTTCACTTGCATCCTGGATTTCCATAGGTGGAATTTCCTCAATTAACTATGCCAGCACTTTGAATGTATCCTTCCTCGGTATCTTCGTCTCTTCATTCGTTACAGTGTTTTATCCAGACATATCCAAAAAGGCAGCCCGAGGAGACATGGCGGGGCTAAAGCACACTTTGAACCAGACCATACTGGGTGTGCTGACCCTAATAATTCCTGCCACAATCGGTGCGATGATATTCGCAGAGCCTATTGTCCGTTTCCTGTTCGACCGCGGCGCCTTCGATGAAACCGCCGTAACATTGACGACTTCGGCGTTCTTCTTCTACTCACTCGGTCTTGCCGGTACAGGTGTCAACCTGATTTTAACCCGGACTTTCTATGCACTGCAGGATACAAAAACACCTATGCTCAACAGCACAATCGGGGTGAGCATCAATATTGCCCTGAACTTCCTGCTGGCGCCAATCCTCGGGATAGGTGGTCTAGCTCTTGCGACCAGCCTTTCTGCACTGATGACCGTTCTGCTACTGACACGGAGCCTACGCAGAAAATTTGGCCGGCTTAATCTGACACATCTTATACCGACTGCGTTACGGATTACAGCCGCTGCATTTTTTGCTGCTGCATCATCTTATGGATTTTTGATCCTTATGAATCCTTTTGTTGGAAGTGATGTCAGCCTGGTGCTTGCATTCGCACTGATGGCTGTACTCTATATCTCTATGTTACTGCTGATGGGAGTCGACGGCGTCCGTACCTTCCTTGAGGCCATGCTGAATAAGTTCAAGAAAAAACAAAAGTAGGAGACCCTGATTTTGGCTCTTTACCCCCCTGCATATCACAACAGAAGCGCACCATAACCTAAACCAAAAATAATCACAAGTGCGGGGTGGACTTTAAATTTCACCAATAGCAGGAAGCTGGCCGCAACCAGAAATATTGTGTGTACGGTTCCGGAGGCATCATATGCATTGAAGATGAAATCGTATGCTATCAACCCAAGAAGGATTGCAATCACCGGTCGGATCAGTGTGGTCAGAGTTTCGAATTTCTGTGTGCCTTTCAATCTGTAGAGCAGTCCCGCGAGAAAAATCATCAGCATTAGTGAAGGCAAGACTGTAGCAGCAACTGCAACAATCGATCCCCCAGCCCTCCAACTTCATAACCTATAAAGCCGGCCATTTTGGTCGCAATCGGGCCGGGTAAGGCATTACCAAGTGCCAGAACCTCGGCAAATTCACGGGAATCCATCCACCCATAATTCTGTACAACTTCCTGCTCCACCAATGGAATGGAAGCGGGGCCGCCCCCATAACCCAGAACTCCGGGATGAAGAAAGCCAGGAATATATGTATATAGATCATACTCTCCCCTCCCTTCTGAACATGCTGAAAACAACAATGAGCAGGATGATTAGGGCAGGGTGAATTCCTACCACCACCAACATGAAGAATGCGATAGCCGTAAACAGGAAGAGGAAGTGCCACGTCGTTTTCGCCTTTGCCTTGGCGAGGAACTCATACGTCAATACAAACAACATGACGCCCACTACGGGCATCACCCCGTTGCTCATACCTTGCACCCACTCGAGGTCCTTAAATTCCGTAAACAGTTTTAATAGTACAATCATCAATATGATTGTCGGCAGAATTGTGGCCAATACAGCATTGACCATCCCGAGCCACCCTTTTTGCAGGTAACCTATGTATCCTCCAAGTTTGGTGGCAATGGGACCAGGCAGAACATTACCTATAGCCAGGGCATCCTGAAAGGTTTCATCTGTCATCCATCCGTGTGTATCGACCACTTCTTTATGGACAAGCGGAATGGACGATGGGCCACCACCATACCCAAGCATTCCGACTTTAAAAAACACCCAGAATATTTTAAAATGCATTATACGCCCTCCATCACGTCAAACTATTCCGATTATTAAGAATTATTGACTTGTCTGCTTATTTGCTTTAGATTATATACTATTATGCGGCAACCAAACGTATAGTCATTTACTTTCAACTCCCCCTTCAAGGGGGAGTTTGAGGCTCTTTCAACCTCTCATTCCCGATCAAATTCAATATTAAGGAAGTAATCATGAAACTAGTAAAAAATTCAACTTTCCTTCTAGGCCTGTTAGCAGTATTCTTACTCAACAGTAGATACTGGATCCAGACCTTCCCCACAATTTTATATGATGGAAAAACCGTGCCGGTTGAAGAAATCAACGAACACACTTTTCAGGGGATATCCATCATATTCCTTTTCATATTGCTGGTCTACGGCCTGATCGGCAAACCGTTGACCACATTATTGATCTCCAATATGTCACTATTTCTTTTTTATTATGCCAACAAATTGAAATTCGAACAACGCGGCGAAGTCGTCAACTATAACGAAATCAAAGAAGTCATCAACATCAGGGAACTTTCAAATATAGTCGACCTGAAGATGCTGTTTGTTCTTGTCACCGTTCTTTTGTTGGCATCATTCGTTTTATTTTATCTGGAAAGCAAGTTATATAGAAAATTGGGGCTGTCCAGAATTCAGGATCATTCGAATTACAGCTTTGGTGGGCATCATAATTGTTTCAGTGATCTTCTATACGGACACTGAAAAATATTCCTATGAATATTTCGGGATTGAAGAGAAGGATTCATATATCTTCAACCCGATTAAAGAGATTAAAAGGGTAGGCTTCGTGCCAAATTTTCTGATCAATATTTCGAGGAACTTCATGGAACCTCCAGATGATTATTCCAGGTCGAATATTAACGCCATTTCAGAAAAGTATAAAAAAGAATCCGCTGAATATAACGATGCCAGAAAAAATGATATCACCGACGAACATACCATCATTTATCTCAGCGAAAGCTTTTGGCAGAATGAGGTTCTGATACAGAACAAGATGCCTGCACCATTCATCAAAAAGCTTGAGGAACAGCGCGGAGGAGAAATGCGCTCACTGTTCATCGGAGGCGGAACAGCAAATATAGAATTTGAGATGCTGACTAGCATGTCGCTTGAACTCCATCAGCAACCTACAGTCACCTCGCCCTACATCGAGTACTTCGAAAAATCCAGTGACAGTTCATCTATACTTACACTGGTCGAGCAGAATGCCGTGATCCACCCCTATACTTTCAGCCTCTATAACAGAGTTGATGTGTACGACAAGATGGGGGTTTCCAAGCTGTTCAGCCAAGAGGATATGAACGACTTGGAGAAGCTTGAAGGAACAGGCAGGGCAAGCGACCGCTATCTTACGGACCTGGTGGACAATAAGATGGATGATTACCGCATGATGAATGTCATGTCTATGCAGAATCATTCGCCCTATTCACCCGGAGTTCTCGAAGATATCGCCTATGAGCCGGTTCTAAAGCCTGGCATACTCTCCGAGGAGCCTACTGCAAGCAAGTATGGTGACTATATAGAATATGCAAAATCATATTTCAGGCAGCTGGTGAAAACCGACTCTGCAATCGAGAAGCTGATCGCCGATATGGAAGACCAGAAGTACGATGTAAACCTGATATTTTATGGAGATCATGCACCTAGTTTCCTCAGGGAAAGGGGGCGCAATTACAAGGGCATACTAACCAGGCCCCCTACTTCATCTATCAGAACCATGATAGGGGCGACACCAGTGATGCAGATTTATTGAGCCCCATGTTCCTCGTGCCGAAACTGCTGGCAGACGGCCAATATAAGACAACACCCTACTACTATATGCTGGTGCAGCTTTATCAGAAAGGTGTGACTGGCATCGCCTCAAGTGGTGCATATATAGGAGATACATTCGTACCAGATGAAGCGCTCGAAGAGGATATTAAAGTACTGGTAAGCGATTATAGAAATGTCTCATACAACCGTTACTTCGACAAGAACTCCATCGGCAGACCTTTTTTCAATAAACAATTCTAGACTTATATTAAAGCAGGCCCCCTGGGCCTGCTTTAATATATCAGATGACTTCCAGAATCCCTTCAACTAATAAGATGAAATGGCCCCATCCGTACGCGACTCAGTTCCTCCGATAAGCACCCCATCAGGGTTCTTTAAGATTACCTGCCCACGACCGAAACTATTGGGTTCAAGATTCACTTTGATATGGTGTCCCCGCCTGATCAGACTGCGGGCGATATCTGTGTCGAAACGATCTTCAACTTCAACTTCGAGCCCTGCTTTGAATTGCCATCTTGGCGCATCGAGGGCGCTCTGGGATTCATTCCGTAGTCGATCAGATTCATCGCCACCTGTAGATGGGCCTGCGGCTGCATGAAGCCACCCATTATGCCAAATGGACCAACCGCCTTTCCCTCCCTGGTGATGAAACCCGGTATAATCGTATGGAAAGTCCTTTTGCCGCCGCCTATGAAATTAGCGTGTTCCGGATCCATGGAAAAGTTATGCCCCCTATTCTGCATGGCGAGCCCGGTACCGGGAATCACTACACCTGAACCAAAGCCCATATAGTTGCTTTGGATATAGGATACCATATTACCTTCACCGTCTGCTGTGGCAAGGTAGACGGTCCCCCCTCAGGCAGGTCCCCATGCTCCCGCTCCTCTGCAATTTCTGTAATATGGCTACGGCGATCCTGAAGATATTGCTGATCCAGCAGTTGGGAAACCTTGATGCGCATGTTATCGGAATCCGCCACATGTTTGGTCGTATCGGCGAATGCCAATTTTATCGCTTCAATCTGATGATGAAAAGTGCGCTCATCTAAAGCAGGGTGGTCATCATCCTTGAGCATGCCGAGGGCCATCAATGCTGTGATGCCCTGACCGTTCGGGGGAAGTTCATGGATAACATGGCCTTTATAAGCCATGCTTGCAGGCTGGACATATTCCACTTCGAATCCAGCCAGGTCGTCATGTTCGATTAAACCGCCCGTCTCATTACTGAATTGAACGATTCTTTCTGCGAGTTCTCCCGTATAGACGCTTTCCGCATCAGTAGCGGCAATATCTTTCAATGTCTGCGCATGCTCCGGCAGAGTTTTGATGATGCCAGCTGACGCAGTGCCAAAAGTCTCGAGCCATGGTTTCAATTCCTCGTGGTTATCCGCTTCACGGATGTAGGTCTGATAAGCCGCCTGCCAGTATCTGGCCACCACCGGTGTGATGACGAAACCGTCACGCGCAGCACGTATTGCTGGTGCGAGCACTTCCTTCAAAGTCAGATTGCCGAAATCACGGATAAGTGCGGCCCAAGCCTTCGGCACTCCTGGTACTGTTACCGGTAGCCAACCGAACTTGGGTAGTGCATCAAACCCCCTTGCCTTAACTTCCGCCATCCCCAACCTTTTCGGGGAGCGGCCGCTGGCGTTCATGCCGTACAACTTCTCATCCATCCATGCAATCATGAATGCGTCTCCGCCTATGCCGTTACTCGTCGGCTCTACTACAGTCAATGTCGCTGCTGTAGCAATTGCCGCATCCATTGCATTACCCCCTTGCTTCATCACTTCAATCCCCGCATCCGTCGCCAATGGGTGAGTGGTGGCCACCATGCCATTCTTTGCATATGTGCTGTATCTCGAGTTTTTATACGGATAACTATAATGATTCATCTAAAATCCCCTTGTTTTGAATATTCAATTATTTAACTGCGTAGAAAAAGGTCCGCTAAATACCGGACCTTCATCTGCCGCAGCATTTCTTATATTTACGCCCGCTGCCGCATGGACAAGGGTCATTCCGACCCACTTTGACTTCCTTGACGACTGTCTGGGAGTTCAATTCCGACTCCTTGTGGCCACGATATTTGAAGTGGCGTGTGTTCTCAACGATCTCAGCCATCATATCCATCAATTCGCGTTGGCTGTCAGCATTCTGCAACTCGACATTCAAGGTCATCAAGTATTGGAGGATGTCATCTTTCTTAGACCCCTGCATAATCAGCTGAAGCAGTGAGATATATACACTGTAATGTTTGTCCCTCGGTACATCGACATTATCCTTCACCCACTCTTTGAGTGCACGATGGGCTTTCGATTCATCGATATAGTTGGGATCGCTGAACTTGATGAATTTGCCGAATTCCGGCTCGTAGTAAGGTAGATCTCCCTGGAGTTTTTTGACCATTTCATACTGTGCATAATTCATGTCATCAATGATGATCTGTTCATTATCTTCATCAATTGAAATATCATAAGGTGATTCTCCAAGAAAGCTCACCAGTTCCGCTGAAGTCATTTCCATATCATAATATTTTTTGAATAGGTGTTGGAGCTGACTGAAGCTCACAATACCGTAAAGATGAAGCGCTGCTCTTATAAGCTTCAATTTACGTTGGACTTTAAGCCGCGCTTCCCTATTCTCTTCATTGTCCACCATAGCGAACAGCTCCGGTATTCCTTCTGCAATAAAGAACTTATCCTCCTGTTCAGAATCTTCAAAGGCATAGCCCAATATATACAGCCCGAACAGTTCTTCCAAATTATATCGCGACTCGGTAGGCCCACGGCCTCCCGTGTTCTTCCAGGCTTCAAAAGAATGGTCATCGATGTATTTATACGCGTACACTGCCGCTTCTGTAGTATGTTGACGCTCGATTATGGCATCAATCAGATCATCCTTTTTATATTTCGAGAAGTTTTTCACTGAAATGGTACGCGCAAGACGCTTCAGATCATTCATATTGTACGACTTTAGATGGCTCTTTGTACTTTTCACATTAAAACTCCTTCGCTCCTTGATTATTCCCTTCATTTTACCACATGACCCGCTCCTTGGTAACCAATCAGGTCCCCCTAAGGTCGCTGTCATGCCGGTTTAGGCCCAACAAATGGATATGCTGAAATCTAAGGCACCTCAAGTTATCAGATAGACAAACACGATTGTGCCTAGCACGATAAAGAAAAGCGGCACCCGAAACAATGCCAACAACATGGCGAACGCCCCTCCCAAAAGACCATGCAATGGATTTTCGAGGGCATCTAATATACCCGGGAAGATAAGCACGCCGAGTGCGGCATAAGGGATGTAGTTCAAATATGTTACAAGCCATTCCGGCAACGGGAAAACATCGATTATAAATGCCGGTAGAATACGTGTTATAATCGTCACAGCAAACATGGCAACAACCAGTAGGGTCATCTGGACACCTCCGCTCTTTCAAGTATCGATCCGAGTGCTGCTGCAATGAGTATCGCCAGCACGATGGCGATGCCGGATGGCACGAAGGAGAGCTGTCCCATTATGTAATGGATGATCATGCCTGCCATGGCGATGATGCCGAAGCGGTAGTGGATACGCACAGCTGGAATGAGCAGGGCGATGAACAGTGCATATAAAGCGATGCCGCTGGCTGCAACCCACCCCTCGCTCATCCACTCACCCGCCAGGTAACCAATGGCAGAAAACGTCACCCAAAAAAGATAGGCTGTAAGGAAAGTGACTGCATAGCTGCTGAAATGCCGCTGTTCTGGTGTGCTGTTGGCGGTCACTGCAAAGCCCTCATCCGTAACATATGAAGATAGGAACAGACGTTTCAAAAAGGATTCATGCTTCAAATCATAGTTTACCTTGAACGACATGACAAAATGCCTTGAATTTAGGATGAATACGGCAAATACAATGGCTATTGCGCCGCTCGTAGACATCATCTGGAGGGCCAGAAATTGGCTTGCGCCTCCATACACCATGAAACTCATCAGCACCGCGTCAAAAAAGGACATAACCGGTTTCGCTGTTATGCCAAAGGCTACAGCAACCGGCACGTAGCCCATGCCGATGGTCAATCCGTCCATCAGCGGCTTCTTCAAATCCGTTCGCACTACTTCTTCACCCCGCCTGAATCTATAATTATAAAAATATACTTCGCAATAAGAAGGCATTACAATTCAACTTCAGCATAAAAGGAGAATCATTTCATGAAAGCATTGGTTCTGGATATGGACGGCACGATACTCGACCACAGTGGCCGTTTCCCAAGATCCCTCGTTGCGGTACTGGCAGCACTCAAAGAAGAGGGATGCTCATATTCTTCGCAACGGGACGGACACATCACGAAATCACAAAAATCACTCCCGAAGACTGCCCACTTGACGGTTATGTTGCGGCAAGCGGCATGGGGGTCTATGTCGATGGCCAGTTGATCGATTCCGCTTCCTTCGATCCTGACTTCGTTGCCGATATGATAGCTGCTGCACGCAGGCGGGAGATCTATTACGAAATCCATACGCTTGAAAATTCAAGCCGCACCCTTCTTGAAGATAAAGAGTACTCGGCTGCGGACATCAGCCAACCCCAACCGGAAACGATGAAGCATTTTGAATACCTCTACGCCCAAAAGACACTCGAAAGTACAGTCCAATGGGTGCCGACCCTGTCATTGGAACATGTCGTAAAGATATTCTTCTTCAGTACAGACACACACAAGATCGCCAGTTGGTACGACCATCTGAAGACGCATCAAGATGAGTCCGACTATGCCCTTTATACCACCAGTGTCCATAATGCCGAAATCATGTTGAAGGGACGCGACAAGGCAACAGGCCTTGAAACTTTAATGATTCGATACGGACTGTCGTATGAGGATGTGCATGTCGTGGGAGATTCGATGAACGACCTTCCCTTATTTGACAAAGCCGGCAAGCGTACCGCCATGAAAAATTCAGTCCCGTCAATCCTTGAAGCCGCAGACGATATCACTGAATATACGTGCGACGAAGATGGCCTCTCGCGCTATCTGGCTTCCGTATACCTTTGATCAATCAGGAGTCATTTAACCCCCAGATACCAGACATGCCCCTCCATCAATTCCTCCGAATCGATTTCGTGGCCGCCGTCGGTCAGCTTGATGCTGACTTCGGCGCCTTTTTGTTCGAGGTGCCGTTTCAATTGATATGCATCACCGGCAGTCGTCTGGACATCTCTTGCGCCTGCTGTTATAAGGACCTTCTTCCCATTCAGATCAATCTCTGCTGCTTGCTCACCATTGTAGGATGGATGCATGAGCATGGCACCTGCCACCGGCAGGTCGTGATGCATCAACAGATGCGAAGCCATATCCGCTCCATGTGAGTAGCCGACATATGTCGCCTGATTGAGATCCAAACCATATTCTTCAGCCAGATCCTCCATCAGTCTTTTGATGGCCGTCCCTTCTGCCTTGAGGCTATCCTCATCATATCCTGCTCCCTGACGAGCGAAGAAGCGTGCACGGCCTGCTTCATCAACATTCCCGCGGAATGCGAGTATATTGGCTGAGCCGTCCACCATAGCTGCAATCTCCAAAAGATCCGTTTCGCGGCCGCCACTGCCATGAAAAAGTATCAGTGTATTCCTCTTCTCGTTTTTAGCTTTTATAAATAAATGTTCCATTCCGACAACTTCCTTTATTAGAGTTTACTTCCTCTATATTATATAATATCAGTGATAAGTGGAAGGAGCGATTTTTATGACACCAAAAGGGTTGCATCATGTGTCAGCAATTACTGCAAACATCACCGACAACCACAAATTCTATACAGATGTGCTTGGACTCCGACTCGTCAAAAAGACTGTAAATCAGGATGACACAAGCATGTATCATCTGTTTTACGCAGACTATGAAGGCCATCCGGGCACAGACATCACTTTCTTTGAAATAACCGGAGCACCAAAGTACCAACCAGGCAGCAACGGCATCAGCCGCACATACTTCAGAGTCCCTTCTGAGGAGGCGCTCAAATTCTTCAAGACCCGATTTGAAGAGAAAAATATCCATCATGAAGAGATCACGGAAGAATTCGGCAAGACCGTCTTGAAATTCGAAGATCACGAAAAACAACGTCTGGCCCTTATGGTGGATCAGCAGGGGCCGAAACACCGAATATTCATCCGGAGATTCCTGAAGTCCATGCCTTGACGTCGATTGGTGCTGTGGAACTGAGCATCCAATACTTGAAACCCATGGTCCAATTCTTCGAACTGCTCGGCGGCGTTTCAGATCACCCCTACAAAAACGAGGACACAGCCGTCGAAATGAAGTTCGGCGACGATTCTCTATACCTTATCGAAAAGCGGACCAGCCAGCTCGAAAAAGAAGGATATGGCAGCGTACACCACCTTTCCCTACGTGTCGCCAATGAAGCAGCCCTCCTCAATATCAAGGAGAAGGTTGATCATGAAAAGTGGTTGAATTCAGGCATCGTCGACCGCTATTACTTCAAGGCCCTATATATCACGACGGTCGGTGGGATAACTGTAGAATTGTCGACAGAAGGGCCGGGCTTCGATATTGACGAACCCATCGATGCCCTTGGAGAGAAACTCTCCCTTCCGCCTGCCATCGAAGAACAGCGTGATTTCATTGAAATGTATCTGACGCCCATCAACTAAAAGGGGTGAGTGTTTTGAAACATGATAAAAAAGCAATAGAATCCTTTTTCAACAGGCTTGATCGCAGCAGATATATGGATACGCAAAGACATCTGGCAGGAGCCGACATGCCGTGCCCGATCGGCCACGGCCAGACGATTTCACAACCTTCGCTTGTGTTGTCCATGACGCTTGCGCTCGAGCTCGCACCACAACATGATGTGCTCGAAATAGGCACCGGTTCAGGCTTTCAGACCGCCATGCTCGCAAAGTTTTCAAAAAACGTCTACACTGTTGAACGCATTGAGGCATTGTATGAACGTGCTAAAGAAAGACTCCGGACCGAGGGGTTTTCCAATATCCATTTCCATTACGGCGATGGCAACCAGGGGTGGTTGGAATATGCTCCCTACGACCGCATCATCGTCACCGCGGCCGCCGAAAGAACACCTCAGGCATTGGTTGACCAGCTCGCCCAGACGGTAAGATGGTCATACCTGTCGGAGATGATTTCGCCCAGGAACTGAAATTGATCGAGAAAGATAGGAATGGCTCGTCCACGTTTCTACCCTTGAATATGTCAGGTTCGTCGAGCTGAAGAAAGATACTGAATAAGGAGTCGTTTTAACTGAAGGATGTAAAATAAATGATGACGAGGGGAAAACCGAGTCATTGGAGCTAAAAAATAAGAAGAGGCGATCCCATGAGAATCGCCTCTTCTTACTTCCTTAAGTCACCCGCACAGGTGACATTACCTTCTCATACCATCTCTGCACCTGGACTAGTCGACTGACTCAGGCAACTGTATCGCACCTATATCATTGAATGATTTAAACTCGACCTCTCCGGATAATTCATAACGCCCTTCTGCATCTTCTCCTGTCGCTTCATACTGGATGGACTTTATGCGCGAATTCTCCTTGTCGATGACGACTTCCACCTCATTATTCGGATTGGAGGTATCTATGGCACTGAATTCAGCTGCAAAGAGTGATTCAAACACTTCAAAGATTTCAGTGCTTTCCCCTCAAATGTATAGATCAGCTGATTTTCCTCTTCAGTCAGCTTCATCTCATCTTTAATATCAGAAAAAGCGATGACGGCATTTTTGTATGTTACATGAAAAAGCTGTTCTATTTCTATGGACTCTGAGATGTCTACCCAATCGTCTCCGTTATTGTAGTAGGTTTCACCATCTTTCGAGATGGTCCGGTCCTCCCCTTCTGACTTAAGATGCAAAGACGGTGGCGTCCCCTCTTTATACTTTACGTCCGCATCAAGAGTTTGGGAGGATTCATCGTCCACCAAAGCCTCCAGGTCCACCATGGCTTGGTAACTTTCTATATTCTGGGCTTCTTCAATCAAGTCGGCAATTGCGGAATCATCTGTTTCGATTCCTTTCAATGTCCGGTTTGCATCATCTGTGGTGTCCATTGATTGCTTCCCTTCGGTCGTTTCCTCTTGGGCGACCCGGCCTCTCCTGATGTCTGATCTGTTTTCTCCTCTTCCCCTGACAACCAGTCAGTAACGCAACTGCAATCGGAACGGCAAACAGATATTTCGAAAACTTCATATCCCCTACTCCTTAGAAAACTCATTTTCAATAAATCATATCATGACTATAGATGCTTCCCCTAACAATATGCTAGTGCGTGACGCGCCGTCTCGGCTTGCGTCCTGTGTCCCGCCGCATTTCCTTGAAGCGGGTGAATGTATACAGCCCGAGCCCGCCCCATATCAATATATAGGCGACACCATGTATGCGGGTAAATGCCTCACCATACATGAAGACCCCAAGCAGAAGCATTACAGTCGGTGCAAAATACTGAAGTATACCCACTAGGGACAGTCGGATACGCTGTGCACCAATCGAGAACAGCAACAATGGTACGGCAGTGACGACGCCTGTCCCCATCATGACCAGGCTATCCTGATTGAATCCGAAATGCCCCTCCCCGCCGACTTCAAGGAATAGGATATAGAATAGCGCCACCGGCACCAAAACAAAAGTTTCCACAGCCATAGCAAAGACGGCATCCATATTGACTACTTTTTTGATTAATCCGTAGATACTGAAGGACAGAGCCAGGAAAAGTGAGATCCACGGCGCAGAACCCAGACCTACCGTCATGTAGGCGACTCCCAGAAAGACGATTATGATGGCGACCCATTGAGATTTTGAAAATCGTTCCCCAAGAACTGCGAACCCGATGAGAATGCTTATGAGGGGATTTATGTAATAGCCGAGGCTCGCATCCAATATATGGCCACTGTTGACTGCAATGATATATAGCAGCCAGTTGGAGGTGATGACTACTGAGGCAGCGAATAATGCCGCCACTTTCTTTTTGTCCCGGAATATGAACTTCAGATCTTTATAGAAAAGATGCATACGGTTCGTCGCGAGGATGAATACAATCATGAAGATGAACGACCAGAATACGCGGTGAGCAATGACTTCGTACGAAGAAACATGTTCCAACTGCTTCCAATATATGGGCAGAAACCCCCATATCAGATAGGCACTCAGGGCAAACAATGCTCCCTTTTTACTGCTTTCCATACCGACCACCCCTTTTACTATTCTCCTTTTGCATATGACCCCACCATACTCGAATATCCAAACAATTATACCACGCCATCCTTCATCCATTGATCATTAACATATGTTTTGGCAATATCAGTGTGCCAAAGCTGCGTTTTGTTTATATTGTAAGCGTTACCTTTTCGCCTTATGATTTAGTTATACTATAAATCATCTAAAAAGGGGTGGCTTTAATGTCTGAAGAAAAAAGGTCTTTCACGTAAAGTTCAAGCTTTCGGTTCATTTTTAAGCAGTATGATCATGCCGAACATCGCTGCATTCATTGCCTGCGAAAACGCCATCCTTGCCACAGATACACTTAAAAAGGAAATCTTGAAGCATACTGATGAGCTGGATAGGAGAGGCGAGACTGGATGGGGTCACTTATGTAGAAGATCTGATGCTCTTTATCGAACGCAAACTGTTTACGGTCAATACCGGTCATGCAGCGATAGCCTATTATGGCAAGACCCTTGGCTTCAAAACTGTAGCCGAGGCGATGACCAATGAAAAAGTCGAAGTATTCCTCAGGAATGTCCTGAATGAAACAATGCTCTATCTGACTTCAAATTACGATTTCACGGAGGCACAGCAGCTCTCATATATAGAAAAAATCATTGCGCGGTTCAAAAATCCCCACCTGTCAGATGATTTGGATCGTGTGGGACGTGGTGTGATGCGCAAGCTAAGCGCGGGCGATCGCATCATGAAGCCACTAATCTACTTGGAGAAGAACAATCTCAACCACAATGCCCTCTTAGAACTTGCTGCGTATGCATTGGAATTCAATAACCCCGATGATCCGGAAGTCAAAGAAAGAGATGAGCAAATTGCACAGTTGGGATTAGAGACGTTCCTCGCCAACCACAGCAATCTCAACGATGAATCGATACAGAAAATTGAAGAGTATCTTTAAATAAAAGGTCATGCCAAAATGTGCACGACCTTTTATTATACCCGCTTGGAACACGAAAAAACCCGATACAGTAAATGCATGCAAAGCGCATGCGGGGTTGCTATAGTAGGTGTGTAAGGTAGTCAATTCAATCTTTCAAGGAGGCATGACCAATAATGAACAAGAAGAAGGAAGATCTCCAGAAGAACACAATCGACAATACCAAAAAAGCACATATGACAACGAATCAAGGACTTAAGGTCAGCGAGGATGAATTCTCCCTGAAAGCGGGTGAACGCGGTCCTACATTGATGGAAGATTTCCATTTCCGCGAAAAGATGACACATTTCGACCACGAGCGCATCCCAGAGCGTGTAGTCCATGCCAGAGGGTTCGGAGTCCATGGCGAATTTGAACTGTATGAGTCGCTGGAAAAATATACAAAGGCCGGACTCTTTACAGATACGAGCAGAAGGACACCGGTCTTCGTAAGGTTTTCAACGGTTGCCGGGAACCGTGGTTCCATGGATATTCCACGTGATGTCCGCGGTTTTGCAACGAAATTCTATACAGAAGAAGGTAATTTTGACCTTGTCGGGAATAATATGCCCGTCTTCTTTATGCAGGATGCCATCAAATTTCCAGACATGGTCCATTCTGTAAAACCAAAACCCCACAATGAAATGCCGCAGGCAGCGTCCGCCCACGATACATTCTGGGATTGGGTTTCCCAAAATACCGAAAGCGCCCATATGGTGATGTGGTTGATGAGCGACCGCGCCATTCCGAGAAGTCTAAGGATGATGGAAGGGTTTGGCGTCCATACATTCAGATTGGTGAACGCTGAAGGCAAGAGTCATTTCGTTAAGTTCCACTGGAAACCGAAATTGGGCACGCATCAGGTGGTATGGGACGAAGCACAGCTCATCAATGGAAAGAATATGGACTTCCACCGCCAAGATCTATGGGAAAACATCAATAAAGGCAATGCGGTTGAATTTGAACTTGGCATGCAGCTGATTCCAGAGGAAGATGAGTTCAACATGGACTTTGACATTTTAGATCCAACCAAGCTATGGCCCGAAGAAGACGTCCCCGTCCAGATTGTAGGTAAAATGACATTGGATCAGAATGTCGACGATTACTTTGCAGAGACGGAACAGGTCGCCTTCCACCCAGGCCATGTCGTGCCGGGCATCGACTTCTCGAATGACCCGCTTCTGCAGGGCAGGCTCTTCTCCTATACTGATACGCAGTTGATCCGCCTCGGTGGGCCGAACTTCCATCAGATTCCAATCAACCGACCAATCTGTCCATTCGCAAACAACCAAAGAGAAGGTTACAACCAGATGAATGTTACGAAGGGCCAGACTTCCTATCACAAGAACTACCTCAACAACAATCAACCGGAACCGGCATCTCCGGAAGAGGGCGGTTATGAACACTATGACGAGAAAGTTGAAGGCCGTAAAATCAGGGCACGGAGCGAGAGTTTCAAAGACCACTTCAGCCAGGCGAAAATGTTCCTCAACTCCATGACAGAACATGAGAAGCAGCATATATTTGATGCCTTCAGCTTTGAACTCGGAAAATGTAAGGATCTCGGCGTCAGGCAGAATGCCGTAAACAACCTCCTAAATCCAATCGATCGGGAAATGACTGAATACGTAGTGGATAAAATAGGGGTCGAACTGCCTGATACGATAGAAGAATCAAACTATGAAAAAAGTTCTCCAGCGCTCAGTATGGCGAACACACCTTCATCTCTTGAAACGCGCGAAATCGGCATCATGATAACGCCCGATGTACCGACAGAAAAAATGTTGACCCTACAGCAAAAATTGGAAGATAAGGGTACGGCAGTCACTTTCATCTCTGATAAAATCCGTAAAATAGGCGATGATGTCATGACGGAAACGTTCGATACGGTCCATTCGGTACTTTTCGATGCTGTAATCGTTTTGAAGGGTCAGGAAAACCTGCATCCTGAAGCTGTAGAAAACCTCGAGATTGCATTCAAGCATAAGAAGGCGATCGGCTTCAGTACAGAGGGTGACGATATATTCAAGGCGCTCTCATTCACAGGTGATGATAAGGGTGTTACGAATATTGAAGAGAATCTTGAGCAATACTTGGAAGATGTAAAATCGCACCGCATCTGGGACAGGTAATAATTTTCGAAAGGACCTCCACGGAGGTCCTTTTTCTATTCTTAAAACTGTCACATCATATACTTTGACCCTACCCTTTATTACATGGTAGACTGTTGAAGTCTTCGATTGGTTTAGTACTCTCAACTAAAATGAGGAGGGGTGGAAATATGGCCAAAAAAAGTGATGTTATACATAACCTCAAGCTCATCTATGGTTACGGCTACACAAAAGTATTCAATGATGTCACCGACTCGATAACCCGTATGCACATATCAAAAACCCAGATGGATATCATGCAGTTCATCTACCTGAACGGGCATGCCACCCCCTCGGACCTGGCATTGGAACTTAATGTACAGCGCAGTGCCATCACACACACAGTAAAGAAACTGATCCAGAAGAATCTGGTCAGAAGCGAAAGCAACAAGATGACCAACGACAAAAGATCGAAGTTGATCTATATGACCAAAGAGTCCGAGCAACTGGTGGAGGAATTTCTGGATAAAATCTATCATAAAATCACGACTGATATTGGCATATTGACGAAAGAAGAAGAAGAACAGCTCTATCACGCGACCATGACAATTTTGAAATATATACCAGGAGGCACCCCCGATGAAACACATACTTAAGTTCAAATGGCCCGTCACCGTACTGATGCTGATTTTCGCCATCACTACTTTTATCCTCTCCCCTAACTTGACGCAACTGGCAACAGAAAAAGGTGACGTCCAGCTAGCGGACGACTCACCAAGTGAACAAGCCAGGCAATTCCTCGAAAAATACGATCAGGATAAGGAATCGATGTCACTCGTCCTCGAATTTGAGGGGAAAGTCTCGGCAAACAAAGGGGATATCGTCGATTACATTGAAGAAATAAAATCTATGGATGACGTTGATAATGTCGTCAATCCATTCGAATTTGAGGATGATGTGGAGGAGAATTTCATCAATGAAGATAATGGTGTCGCCATCATTCCGATGGATTATGTAGGTTCAGTCGATGATATCGGCAATGTCGCCGAATCCATCGAGGAAGCGAACACGACTGAAGCAAAAACATCCATGACTTCAAATGAGCTCATCCAGAATACAGTCGAACAAGATGCGATGGAAGGCATCCAATCCACTGAAATGTTTACAGTAATCATAGTAGTCGCTGTACTGTTGATTATGTTCAGATCCGTTGTTACTCCATTCGTACCTGTAATGGTCGTCGGCATCGCCTACCTGATTGGCCAGTCTTTCGTTGCATGGTTCGTCGAATGGTTCGGCTTTCCGATTTCGCCACAGACCCAGAGTTTCCTTATCGTTATCCTGTTCGGTATCGGTACGGACTACTGTATATTGCTGCTGAACCGTTTTAAAGAAGAACTTGAACATCACGATAAATATGACGCAGTCATACGCACTTTCTCCACAGCTGGTAAAACTGTATTCATCAGCGGCCTTTCAGGTGCCATCGTATTCGGTGTCCTGTACTTCGCCAATTTTGAAATCTACCGTTCAGCTGTAGGCGTGGCATTAGGGGTAGTATTCCTTCTGCTCGCCCTCTTTACACTATTGCCGGTGCTCATGTATCTGCTCGGCAGATATATCTTCTGGCCGAACATCAAGAAGACGGAATTCAAGGAGAGCCGCTTATGGACACCGCTCGGGATATTCTCATTGAAATATCCGACACGCATCATCTTCACAGTATTTGCGATCTTGATCGCGGTCGCCCTGTTCTATAACGATGAAGTCAATTTCGATGCCATCGAAGAGCTCGATGACGATTATTCCACTGTCCATGCCACTAATGTTGTAAGTGAAAACTTCGATGAAGGCCAGCTCTTCCCTGTTAAAGTCATCCTGTCGACGGGAGAAGATATGCTCAAGTCGGAAAACCTATCAAGACTTGATGCTGTGGCCTCCACTGTTTCAAATCTTGACGGGGTAAAGGAAGTCCAGACACTCACGCGCCCATCCGGTGAAGCGATAGAAGACCTCAATATCCGCAGCCAGTTGAAACAGGCGAACGAAGGCATCGCCGATATGCAGGATGGACTGACCGAAATAGCCGATGGTCTGGATGAAACGAGCAGCAACCTGAGCAATACTGAAACACAAGGCGGAGACCTCTCTGCGCTCGGTGACGGCATTGAAGACATAAACAGCAGCCTCAACCAGATTACTGAATATATGACCCAAACAGGTGATGCCGAAGGGGCAGCACAGCAATTGGGTCAAGTGCAGCAAGGTTTGACAACATTGTCGGACGAAGTTGCTGCAGCCAATGAAGAAATCACCGCACAGCAGGAAGCGGCCAGTCAGCAATTGACGGAACTTGCCAACGGCTTGTCCGACTCCTCAGAAGGCATCCGAGAAATCAAAGATGGGCTTGAAGATGTATCTTCACTGATGACGGAAATCAATGACAATGAAGCAGTCGATCAGACAGGCGTCCATGTGCCTCAGGAATTCATCGACAATCCGGATATCGAAGATGCAGTCGATCAATATGCCTTCGGTGACAATGAAGCGTTGATCATGAATGTCATACTGGAAGACGATCCGTATAGTCATCAAGCCATGGACACTTTAAATTCGGTCGAAGATACGATAGACGGGGAACTGCAGCGTCTTGACAGGGAAGAGACCGAGTCCTACTTCTCGGGAGTAACGAGCATGAACCGGGACTTGAACCAAATCTCCAATGATGACTATAACCGGGTTGTCACCATCTTTATCGTGACCCTGTTCGTCATCTTGGCTGTCATATTCAGATCCCTGGTGTTGCCAATTTCGATGATCAGTTCGATATTCATCACCTACTTCGCATCAGTAACCATTACACAATGGCTACTTGGCCTATTCGGATATGGCGAATTGAATTGGGCCGTGCCATTCTTCAGTCTGATCATATTCGCGGCGCTCGGCATCGACTATTCAATATTCATCATAGACCGGTTCAGGGAGGAACTCGCAGACCGTACTATCAGAGGCGCAATCGAACAGTCCATCAGGCGTATGGGCGGTGTGGTCATCACTGCTGTCATCATACTGTCCGGAACATTTGCCGCACTCCTGCCTTCTGGTATGATCATATTGATACAAGTCGCAAGCATCATCATATTCGCACTGTTGCTATACGCATTCGTTGTACTGCCCCTTCTGGTCCCTGCGTTCGTCATCACCTTCCGACGCGGCAACTGGTGGCCGTTCAGAATGCCTGGCGGACGGGAACGCGAAGAGAAGTTTAGGGATGAAGATTAAGGGTATATTATAGAAGTCAAGAAAAAATGGGAGTGAATGCATTGCCTACACAAAAAAGTCCAGGTGTTTCAGCAGTACTCAGTGCTCTGATCAATGGCCTTGGACAAATCTACAACGGGCAGATTTTAAAAGGGGTCATCATCATGATCCTTCAGCTCATCAATGGTGCTCTTACAATAATCCTGATCGGCTATCTGTTCCTGCCACTCGTATGGCTCTATGCAGTCATCGATGCATACCGCAGCGCCGAGAAGATAAACAAAAGAAATTTCCGTAAATATAATATGTAAAAAAGCAGACCCCAGGTCTGCTTTTCGTTTCAATAGAACCTTTCCCCTATGGTATAATTTAAGAAAGGATGTGATTTCACATGGAATTGTTCGGACTTTTTGCAGGACTCGCCATCATCGGAATATTACTTGCGCTATTCCTGTTCCTCCTCGGCATCGTCAAATGGTTGTTGCAAGGTTATTTCCTCTACCGCATCGCTGAGAAGAAGAACTTGGATATCCCGTTACTCGCCTTTGTGCCTTTCGGGACATTCTACCTCGGTGGACAGATGTTCGATGGACATGTTCTGGACCGTGGAAAATTCGAGCCTAAGACGCTCGGTATCGTATTCGCCATCGCCGGAATCGTTCTATATATCATGGGACTCTCCATCGGCGATATCGCAGTCAGCTATGTGCTGATTGAGTCCATTGCTTTCCTTGGGGTATTTACGGCATATACGAAAAATATCGGCACTGCAGCACTGCTTGCACTGTTGAACTTTGTAACCGCCGGTATCGCAGCTATAGTCATACTCTTCCTCTACAACCGGAAACTTGAAGAAGAAGCGTTCGGCATCGTGGATGAAGATGATGAAGAATACCGCAGCGTATAAGTAAGTGTAAACACCTCCAGGGCAGCTGTCCTGGAGGTGTTTTATTTTATTTTTTCAATTAACCAGCAGAGAGGTTCCAACATTATTCGGCGTTGATGATCGCTTTATGCAATATCTCCATTCCGTTCTTCAGTGCAGAATGCTCGAAAGTCATATGCGGGTGATGAAGGCCCGGTTTGAGATCGCAGCCCAGCCCGAGCATGGCACCTTTAAGTTCCGGAAGCTTCACTGTATAGTAATGGAAGTCGTCTCCGCCACTCGTGATGATCGGCTCTAGACACTTCTCTTCACCCAACGTCTCTACAATCGATCTGCGCAATACATCAATTGCATCCTGATGGCTCTCACTGGCAACGATGCCCGAGTAATCAATATCCTCTATCTTTACAGAATAGAAGTCTTCGATGGTTTTCAGCACATCATATACGCGTTCCTTCAACTTCGCCATCTGTTCATTCGTCGGGCCCGCATATCGATGCCGCATTCTGCATTGCCCGGGATGATATTCAATGATTTTCCACCCGCAAGGAATTTCGTCATCTTGACTGAAGATGGGATGACCGGATTGATATGGATCTTCGACAGCATATTGACGATATCGGCACCAATCTCTATGGCATTATGGTTGAGGTGGGGGCGCGCACCGTGTGCATCGTCGCCCGTGATGCGAAACTCGATGGAAGATGCTGCACCATGTTCGATGCTGCACGCTGCATAACCGTTACGCGCTTCCTCCACCGGCCGCAGATGAATGCCGAAAAGTAATCCAGGTCATCTACAACGCCCTCATCTACCACCGCCAAGGCACCGGTGCCGACCTCCTCTGCAGGCTGGAAGATGAAACGCACCCCTTTCGAGTCAAGGACTGGATCATCTTTAATCTTCAGCATGGTAGCGATCACCATTGCCATGTGGGCATCATGTCCGCATGAATGATTCGCCTGCTTTACACCGTCAACCTCCTGATAGAGGGCATCGATATCAGCGCGCACACCGATGACGGGACCTTTGTCGAAATTACCCATATCACAATAAAGCCCAGTCGTATTCTTGAATCGGACAGGCGTGAACCCTTCTGCTTCCAACAGGTTATATATGTATTCCGTCGTTTCCGTTTCCTCATAGCTGATTTCTGGATGTTCATGCAGATGCCAAAAGGCCTTCATCATCTTTTCTTCTATCATAACTAAAACTCCTTTATGTATATCATTGAATGTCACTATAATCTTCACTATAATATATTATTAATTGCTGGAAAATTCAAATATCCATCACTCTACAGTTGCATAGTGGACTACATAGCTTTCAGCATAAAAATGGCGTGTCCCCGCATTATCTATATAATTACACTTAGTGCGATGGAAGGGACTCAATCTATAGGAGGAATAATTTAATGAAGATTAAAGAAATCAAGTTGCATCAGCTGCTGATGGGATTGAAACACCCCTTCACGACAAGCTTCGGCACGCAACAGGAGCGTTTCATCACGATTGTTGAAGCGATCGATGACGCAGGACGTTCAGGATTCGGTGAATGTGTATCGGGAGAAGACCCACTCTACTCGGAAGAGTTCATGGACGCTTCACTCATTGCTATGAAAAAATACTTTGCACCGCTCGTCATCCAAAATGAAATTGCACATCCTGATGAAGTCTGGGAGCTGTTCAAACCATTCAAGCGGAATAATATGGCCAAATCGGCGATTGAGGGCGCTGTGTGGGACCTTTATGCAAAGCAGGAAGGCATAACCTTATCTGAAGCCCTCGGCGGCAGAAAGAACGAAGTGGAAGTCGGCATTTCCCTCGGTTCTGGAAGACACGGATGAAGGACTTCTCGAAAGAATAAAGGAAAAAGTCGAGGAAGGCTATAAACGCATCAAGGTTAAGATAAAACCAGGCCGCGATGTCGAGATGATTCGGAAGATAAGGGAGCGCTTTGGTGACATTCCACTTATGGTGGATGCCAACTCCGCTTACACCCTCGATGATATGGAGACTTTGAAAGCATTGGATGCATTCGACCTCATGATGATCGAACAGCCTCTCGCTGCTGGCGACCTCATCGATCATGCCAAGCTGCAGAAGGAAATCAGCACACCTGTCTGCCTCGATGAAAGCATCGACTCCTACGAGGCTGCCGCTGGTGCCATAGAGCTTGGCAGCTGCCGAATCATCAACGTCAAAGTCGGACGTGTCGGTGGGATTACACAGTCCAAAAAGATTCATGACCTCGCCCTGGAGCATGACATTCCACTGTGGTGTGGCGGCATGCTTGAAGCAGGTGTCGGACGTCTTCACAACATCGCCATCACAACATTGTCGAACTTCACCTTACCAGGCGATACCGCTTCCTCCAGCAGATATTGGCACGAAGACATCATCACGCCAGAAGTTTCAGCCGAGGACGGCATCGTCACAGTCAGTCAGGAACCTGGTATAGGAGCAGCGGTCGATTCCGGTAAAATGGAACAATACCTACAAAAGACGGAAGTTGTTACAGCGGAAGATGCCGTCGATATGATCTTCTACGACTGATGTTACACATAAAAGGGCGCCCGGTGCAGAATGCTGCACCGGGCGCCCTTTTATCGTTTCGGCAACACGTGCGGGTGCGACGATGACACAAACCAGCAGATTACCTGTCCATGCCCCCTGTTTCCTCTTGAGTTCCATCACTACGATTTCTGGGTGGTTGAAGACCCGGAACGGGAAACGGCTGTTGCCGAGACCGCGGCTGACGACCATATGCGTCCCATTCTTCTCATGCACACCTTCCGTATATTTCGGCAGGACCCCTTGATGGGGGGCGTATAATCCCTTGACTACCGGAAGACGAATCTGTCCACCGTGGGCATGGCCGGTAAATACCAGGTCAATCTCATATCTGCCATATAAATCAAGCAGCTCAGGGCGATGCGATAGCACGATGGTGAAGGCATCCGATTCATTATTGAGCCTCTGTCTCAAGTCTGCTTCAAAGAAATCAGAGAGCGCGTGCTCTTCCTCATTTCCGTAGAACCAGAGATCTTCCATGCCGATCAGCCGGATGTAATCATCACCGATATAGAGCCTCTCGCCTCCTTTGCTGATGTTCCTTACCTGTGACATTTCAATGGCCTGTTCCAACCTGTCAAAATGCACATAATGCGCCTCATGGTTACCCGTAACGTAGTAGACGGGCAGGATATGGGTCAGCTCATGCAACAGATGGACGGCGCGCTTAAGGTTCGGCGTCCGCCTGTCGATCACATCTCCAGTCACGAATATGACGTCTGCATCCGCCGCTCTCACCTGATCAAGGAGCGTCTTGGAGCGCCTGCCGAAATACGCATTATGGAAGTCTGATACTTGGACGATCTTATAGCCGTCGAATGCTTCAGGCACCCACTCGGACTCATGCGTATAGTGCGTCGTCACGATTTTTTTATCTTCTTTATATAGGAAGCGGGCCAATGCAATGGAGAAGCCAATTATAACTTGGGAAAGTTTCATATTGATTACCTCGATTTTATTTTAATTATAAAGTATATCGGCATCTCTTGGAATACTAACCTGGATCCGATAGAAAAATAAGAAGCTTCTCCAATTAAGGAGAAGCTTCTTATACCAGACGTTTCCTTATCGAACTGGAAACGATGTCGATCAGACTTACAAATACCACTACCACTACTAGAATCATGCCGACATCTTCCCAATTGCGCTGATAAGTCGCCAGGATGAGTGGTGCCCCGATACCGCCTGCACCCACGATTCCAAGAACCGTCGAGGCCCGCACATCGATTTCGAACCTGTAGAGCGCGTACGATACGAACTCTGGCAGCACTTGAGGCAATATGCCGAACCACATGGACTGGACACGGTTACCGCCGCTTGCCTTTATCGCATCCACGTTCTCCCTATCGATCGATTCGATGACCTCTGCATACAGTTTGCCGAGCATGCCGATGGAATTGATGCTGATTGCGAGAACCCCCGCATAAGGCCCGATGCCTACAGCTGCCACAAAGATAATCGCGAAAATCAATTCAGGTATGGCGCGTATCGCATTCAGCAGCGCTTTCCCTATATAGGAGAAACGTCCGCCGACATTGCGGGCGGCAAGGAAACCGACAGGTACAGCGAGTATGGCTGCCACCATGATGCCCGCATAGGCGATGGCTATGGTTTCGAACATATACCCGATATATTCTGGATACTGCCCATAACGTTCCGACTCCACAAGAGGTGCTATAAAGAGCCGCCTCAGGGTATCCAACGTGGATACGGAAGAACTGTTGACGTCAAAGGGCGTCGATATGAGGGCTATGATATAGATGATCAGCAGCAGGGATAGGACGGCATACATATACATGCGCTTTTTTCTGCCGAACGTTTCCTTCATTCTGATTTTTTCTTTATTTTTCATCATTCAAGACGCTCCCTTAACCTGTTGCTGATAAAGTCTATCAGGGATATAGTAATGAACAGGACAAAGATGATTGCCGCAACATTTTCGTAGTTGAACATGCTGAGCTGCTGCCTCAGGATGATGCCGATGCCACCAGCCCCGACAAAACCGAGAACGACAGATGCTTTGACATTGATCTCAAGCGAATACAGCGTGTAGGACGCATACTGCGGCAGAATCTGTGGGATGACGCCATAGCGTATGACCTGCAGTGTATTCCCGCCGGATGCACGTATCGCTTCCATTGGGCCCGGGTCGACTGCTTCAATCGTTTCACTGAGCAGTTTGCCGATGATTCCGATGGTCAGGACGGTCAATGCAAGGATACCGGAAACATCACCGATCCCCACCAGCGCCACAAACAAGACGGCCAATATAATCTCGGGTACTGTCCTCAATATGTTGAAGAAGAAGCGGACGACCCGGTAGAACGTATTATTGCGGTTGATGTTCGCGGCTGCCATAAAGCTGACCGGCATCGCAAGCACTGCCCCGAAAGTCGTGCCGAACAAGGCGATGTTCCATGTTTCGAGCAATGGCTCCAACACGCTTGTAAAATATTCCCAGCTGGGTGGCCATAAATCATTGACCACAAACAGGAAGATGATCGGGAATCCTTCTATCACCCGTGTCGGATAAGATTGCGTCAAATAGGCCGCTCCCATATACAGCATCAGAACAAGCAGGATTATACCCAGGATGAAGAATTTGAACCGCCTTGACATCAAAACGATCCGTTCATTCCTTTGCTGTTTCATCCGTCTCCTCCTCATTGCCGATCAGATCATCCTCTTTGATCGGACGACCATATATTTCTTCGAATGTCTGCTCGTCGACTTCTGATATTGGGCCATCAAAAATCAGTTCCCCATCACGTAGGCCAATGATGCGGTCAGCATACTCCATCGCCATATCGATGAAGTGCAGATTGACGATAGTGGTCAATCCATCTTCCCGGCTTACACGCCGCAGGTCCTTCATGACCTTATGCGAAGTCGGTGGATCAAGGCTCGCCACCGGTTCATCGGCCAGGATGATCGACGGCTGCTGGGTCAAAGCCCGGGCGATGCTTACACGCTGCTGTTGGCCACCGCTTAAATTGCTTGCTCTGACATAGGCTTTCTCATCAATGCCGACGCGTTTGAGGTTATCCATCGCAAGACGCATATCGCTTTGTGGAAAGAGCCCGAAAATGCTTCTCAATGTTCCAATGTGGCCCAGTCTGCCCGCAAGGACATTCCGCAGCACACTCATTCTTTTGACGATATTGTAGCTTTGGAAGATCATGCCAATTCCAGTCCGGAGCTTCCTCAACTGGGGCTCCTTGAACTTCAATATATCCTCCCCACCGATGACCAACTCACCCGAAGTCGGGGTGACCATACGGTTGATGCTTCGGATGAGGTGGATTTGCCGGCCCCTGACATGCCGACGATTACAACGAATTCACCTTCCTGGATATTCAGGTTGATATTCTTAAGCCCTTCGTGGCCGTTGGGATAGACCAGGGAAACGTCTTTGAACTCTATCAATGGAGTCACCATCCTATATAAATTGCACTCAAAAAAAGGGGCATAGCCCCTTGCTTATTATTCGTTCAGCTGATCTTCGAATTCTGCATAGACTTCACGCACGATATCATAGTCTTCTGAACTTGCTTTTGCAACGCCGTCCCATTCATAGATTTCGTACATCGTTTCCAAGACTTCTTCGTTGTCGTTCATGCTAAGGAATGCCTCGGTCACTTTTTTCTTCATTTCGTCCGGCAGTTCAGAACGCACAGAAATCGTATCGTTTGGGATATCCTCTGTGTGGCCGATGATCTTCACCTTATCCATCACATCAGGCAGATCTTCTTCCACCGTCGTACGGGCATCATCGAAGGTCGTTGCGAAATCGGCTTGACCATCATAAACTTGAGTGATCGCGTTATCGTGCCCTCCTACAGATAATTGATCGAAATGGTTCTCCAGATCATCCACACCCTTATCCTTCAACTGCATCGCCGGGAACAGATAACCTGAAGTCGACAATGTATCTGGGAATGCCCATACAAGATCTTCTTGGGCCACCAGATCGTCGATGTCTTCAATATCGGAATCCGCGTTCACCACGTATTGTGCTGCGTATGATTCAGAACCATTCCGGATGGATTTCAATATGACTTCTACATCCGCCCGCTCTTCGGCCTGCACAAAACTGAATGGTGCGAGAAAACCGATATCAACTTGCTGTGTACGCATCGCTTCTATCAGTCCACTGTAATCGACCATCACTTCGGCCTTCACTTCGATTCCGAGCTCCTCACTCAGGAATTCTTCCAACGGTTCTGCGGTAGTTGCGATATTTCCAGCATCGCTTGAAGGAATGAAGCCCATGGAGAGTGTCTCCATTTCCCCTTCCTGACTTTCCCCGTCGTTTTGTACTGTGTCTTCTGCCCCATCACTGCCACATGCTGCGACGACGACTGCCAATGCCACAAGCGAGAATAAGGAAAACAAACGTCTGAATACAGAATTCATCTGATGCTACCCCCTGAATTTATGTATATTTTAGTGGAAATGAAAATCTTCCTCCTTCTTCTAGAATATTCAAACCAAATTTCAAAGTCAATAAGATTCACGATACTTCGAATAGATTGTGATAAAATAGTGGCGAGGTGATTAATTTGGATAAAATGAAACTAGGTGGTTCAGATCTTGAAGCATCAAGAATAGTACTGGGCTGCATGCGTATTGCAGATATGACAGACGACGCTTTAAATCGTCACATCAGTACAGCAATGGAGGCCGGCATCAATATCTTCGACCATGCAGATATATATGGTGGAGGCGAATGCGAACGCAAATTCGGCAAAGCTCTGAAATCTGGCATAAAAAGAGAAGATATTCTCATTCAGAGCAAGTGCGCCATCCGCAATTCCAGTCCGGAAGGCGATAAATCAGGCGAATATTACGATTTATCAAAATCCCATATACTTAATTCCGTCGATGGCATACTGGAACGGCTTGATACCGAATATCTCGATCTTCTCATGCTCCATCGGCCCGATGCACTCATGGAGCCTGAAGAGATTGCCGAGGCCTTCGATCGTCTGCAGGAGAGTGGTAAAGTCAAGCACTTTGGTCTGAGTAACTTCAACGCCCGCCAGTTCGATTTCGTTCAAAAATATGTTGATCAGAAGCTGATTACCAACCAGGTCCAATTCGGTGTGGCCGCACCACACATGATCAACAGCAACATGCAGACGAATACGCCGTTTGAAGGTGCAGCCGACCGCGACGGTGGCATGCTCGACTATGCCCGTCTGAACGATGTGACCATCCAGGCATGGTCTCCATTCCACTACGGATATTTTGATGGCATCATTATGGACGACCCTAAGTATAAAACACTGAATGAAGTCATGGAACAAGTCGGGGAGGCACATGGTGTGACGAAAAATGCGATTGCAGTTGCATGGATCCTAAGGCATCCGGCAAACATGCAGACAATCATCGGCACCACGAATACCGATAGGCTCTCACAGATCATGAAAGCACCTGATGTATCACTCTCCCGTGAAGAATGGTATCAGATCTACAAAGCGGCTGGCCATATGCTGCCGTAGTAATCACATGACAGTTGGATAGATATCTAAATAAAAAAACAGCCTGCAGTCCTTGAAATTCAAGAGCTGCTGGCTGTTTTTTATTTGTGGTGAGCCTGGAAGTTATCTCCCTTACTGTTTTTCATCCGCAGGATATTTTATATCAGCACTGCTCCTTGCCGCTTCGAATGCTTCCATCACATTCATCGAATGCTCCAGCAGCTCAGCAGCAGAGTCCCGATCTTTCGATGAGAGCATATCCCTGAAGTTTTCAAGTTCCGCCACCATGTTATTGTCATTTTGGCCCAGATCAATATGCGCCTTACCTTCCTCTGTGACTACGTCCACAGAATCCATGATGTTTGCAGAACCATTGACCCGGATATAGCCCTTGTCCCCCTGCAGCAACACACTATTATCCGTTGTCGTGTCCTTCGAGCCGATGCATGATGCAACACAGCCATCATACTTGAGTACACAGACACCCGAAGTGTCGGCTCCGTTATCATGCTTATTCGGCAGATAGGCTATCTCGTCCGGGCGGCCGAGCAACCGGATGACGAAATGAAGATTATATATATTAAGATCAGCAAGCGCGCCACCGGAAAAATCCAAGTTGAAGACATTGGTCACCTGACCATGCTTCAACTGCTCATAGCGGCTCGAGTACTGTGAATAGTTGGCCTGGATGATTCTGATGTCCCCTATCCGCTGCATATTCTCCTGAACTGCTTTAAAGTGTGGCAGATGAATGCCTGTCACTGCTTCAAACAGGAAGACGTCCTGCTGCCCGGCCAAGTCAATCAGTTCCTTCAATTCCGCAGCCGTCGATGTGAATGGTTTTTCACATATGACATGCTTGCCCGCTTCAATGGCTTTTTTGGCATATGCGTGATGTAGACTATTGGGCGACGCGATATAGACAGTATCATGCGCCTCTTCCTTGAGCATGGCATCCATATCCGTGAACCTGCTCCCGATTTCATGTTTCTGTCCAAATGCCTCGGCCGTCTCCGTCCGGCGTGAATAGACGGCTGTAGCCTCCACACCTTCCACTTGACGGACTGCATCAAGAAAACGGTCTACGATGAAACCCGTTCCAATCGTAGCGATCTTCATATCATTTCCCTCCATCATTTCTGTTTCCTTCGGTTTTCTATATCTCTTCAGCATACTTAACAGTGTACATGCTCTTTATTAATCATCATTCCTCTTCATTCTCCGCTGTTTTGACAATATGGACTTTACGGATCATCTGATCTTCCATGACGAGCACTTCAAACTTCAATCCTATCTGCTCAAGGAGGTCACCTTCGACCGGAAAGTCATTGAATTCCTTCAACAGGAATCCTGAAAGGGTATCTTCATCTTCTGGTATCTCCGTATCAAAAATGGAGTTGAGGCGGTGAAGGGTGATCTTGCCGTCGCAGACAATCTCCTCATCGGAAAGACTTTCGACGAGTGCATCATTGCGAAGATCCGTTTCATCTTCTATTTCAAAACCAAGCATCGCTTCGATGATATCTTCATGAGTAAGTATGCCTTCCGTACCGCCGAACTCATCAATCACGACGGCCATGTGCCGCCTTTCCTTAGTCATTTTCCTGAGTACATATTCAACGGGTTGGAATTCATGGATGGTCAAGGGATCATTATCACAGTAATCCAATAAGGTCTTTGAAGGTTCCACCGACCATTGAAGAAGATATTTGGAATGGAAGACACCGATTATATCATCCATATCTTCACCATAGATCGGATAGCGGGTGAACATGTTCTCGATGACGAAATCCCTGACTTCTTCAAACGATGCATTTGCGGAAATGGCTTCCATCTCCGTCCGCGGAGTAGTCAGGACATCTTTGACATTAAGATGCCTGAAATCAAGCACCCCTTTGATCCGGTAGGACTCATCTTTGGCAAGCATACCTTCCGAATCCGCGATATCCACGATCGCACGGAGTTCATCTTTCGACACGGTGGCTGCACCCTTCAATTCGCCTTTCGACAACAGTCGCGCAATGGTATCCGTCAACCAATTCAACACTACCGTCACAGGCTTCAATATCAGCACGAAAAACATGATGATGGGTGCCACACGCATGGCAATCGGCTCCGGGAACGTTGCCGCCACCGATTTGGGTATGACCTCCGCAAAGACGATAATCGTAATGGTCAAAGCTGCCGAAGCGATCGCTATACTGATGCCGTATTCAAGCGCCAATGTAGTTACCAATGTAGGCAGCAAGATATTCGCTATATTGTTGCCGATGAGTATCGTGGTGATGAATACGCCCGGCCTTGAAACCAATCTGAGCAGGCGTTCCGCTTTCGCATCGCCCTTTTTCGCCATCGATTGAAGTTTCATTTTGTTGACTGCCGTCAAGGCCGTTTCACTGCCCGAGAAAAACAGTGAAGTAAACAGCAGTATAATGATCGCAACGATCATTCATTTTCCTCCTCATATATATAAAACCTAGAAATGTCTTAATTACCTATTTTAAATTTATTTTCACCATTTTACCACTCATAAGTGGAAATGTTTAATATCCCGATTCATTTCGGGCAAAAAGAAGCCTGCTCCGAATGCCGGAACAGGCTATCCCATTACTTCACATCATATCCTTGATCTTCAATTGCTTCAACCATTGAGGACTCCGTCACTTTCTGATCGTCATATTCAACGTCTACTTTATCTGCATCAAGATCAACATTCGCTGAAGTGATGCCGTCAAGTTCATTGAGGGCGCCTTCTACTGCACTTTTACAGTGTCCACATGTCATACCTTCAACTTTTATTGTTTTTTGAGCCATTATGAATCTCCTCCCGTATTACTTATATTTTCATCTTATATCCTTACCCGTTTCAACCTCAAGGAATTCGTCACGACACTTACGGAACTGAAGGCCATGGCGGCACCTGCCACCCATGGTGCAAGCAGGCCGAGTGCTGCTATCGGTATACCTGCAGTATTATAGGCAAAAGCCCAAAAGAGGTTCTGTTTGATGTTGCGGATTGTTTTGTGGCTCAGTCTCACTGCTTTAGGGATGAGTGTCAATTCTCCGCCTAATATGGTGATGTCCGCCGCTTCTATCGCCACTTCCGTACCTGTACCGATGGCGATTCCGATGTCCGCCGTGGCCAGCGCCGGCGCGTCATTGATGCCGTCGCCGACCATCGCTACCGTCCTGCCCGCTTCCTGGAAGCGTTTGACCTGTTCCGCTTTTTGTTCCGGCAGTACTTCTGCAATGACCTGGTCAATTCCGACTGATCTGCCTATTGCTTCTGCCGTTCGGGTGTTATCCCCGGTAAGCATGACCACTTCAAGGCCATCTTCCTGCAGCTGTCTTATTGCTTCTGCGGCACTCTCCTTGACTGTATCCATAACCGCGACGATACATTTGACCTCACCATCGACCGCTACAATCATTGCTGTCTTGCCATCATATTCGTACTGGGTCATCTCTTCTGTGATGTCATCGTCGGCAATATCATTGTCAGTCATAAGCTTGCGTGTGCCGACGAGTACCTTCCTGCCTTCTACCGTTGCCTCGATGCCATGGCCGGGTATCGCCGTGAAATCATCCACTTCCGGAATTTCGAGGCCCCGCTCTGTGGCATGTGCAACTATTGCCTCAGCCAATGGATGCTCTGAGCCTTTTTCAGCTGCAGCAAGCAACCCGAGCACTTCATCATCACCAGAAAAGTCGGTGACTTCCGGCTTGCCTTTTGTGATGGTGCCGGTCTTATCCATGATGATGACGTCCAGTGAATGGGTCTTTTCAAGGTGCTCCCCACCTTTAAAGAGAATGCCATTCTCTGCCCCTTGCCGGTTCCGACCATGATGGAAGTCGGGGTCGCAAGGCCCAGAGCACATGGACAGGCGATGACCAGCACTGCTATCGAGGCGATCAATGCCGGTTCAAAGTTGCCTGGCTGGACAAGAATGTACCAGACAAGGAACGTCAGGATAGCAATCCCAACAACTATGGGCACGAAATAACCTGAAATGACGTCCGCCATCCTTTGGATCGGCGCCTTTTTGCCCTGCGCCTCCTCAACCACTTTGATGATGGAGGCGAGTGCCGTATCCTTGCCTACTCGTGTCGCTTCGAATTCAATCGTACCATTCACATTCAGTGTGGAACCCACGACCCCATTCTCAACTTCCTTCTCGATTGGAATGGACTCACCGGTGATCATCGATTCATCAACTGAAGTCCGCCCTTTGACGACTCGTCCATCAACCGGTATCTTCTCACCCGGTTTAACAACGAGGCGGTCTCCAACCATGACATCCTCAATCGGAATCATGGTTTCCTTACCTTCTTTTATGACACGCGCCTGCTTTGCCTGCATATCAAGCAGCTTGGATATGGCAGTGGTCGTCCTGGACTTGGCGTTGTGCTCAAGATACTTACCGAAAAGGATCAATGTAATGATGAGCGCACTTGTTTCGAAATAAAGGTGCGGACTATGAGTCGGATCTGTAGCCCAGACCCTGTCTCATATACACTGTAGAAGTATGCGGCGCTGGTACCCATTGCCACAAGTACATCCATATTCGCGCTTCCACTCTTGAGGTTCTTGTACGCCCCTTCATAGAACTGCCACCCTATGATGAATTGTACCGGTGTCGCAATCGCCAGCTGGAACCATGGATTCATCAGCAGGCTTGGCAGCTGGATGCCGAACAGGTGATCCAACATTGTTATAAGCAACGGAACGGAAAGCAATGCCGATATGATCAATTTAATCTTCAGCCGGTTCAGCTGCCTATCCTTCGCATCTACCTTATCTTCTGCACTCTGTTTCGGCTCTGCACCATATCCGAGCTTCTCGACACGGCCGATCAGATCTTTTTCGCTCAGCACATTCGGATTATATTCGATGACGGCATTCTCTGTCGCCAGATTGACTGTCGCCGAACCGACGCCTTCCTGCTTATTGAGCACTTTCTCGATCCGATTGGAGCAGGCGGCACACGTCATGCCCGTTATATCGAATTCAGCATGCTCCATTTCGACCCCGTAACCGAGATTCTCAATCTTACTGGTGAGGTCGTCTACATCCACAAGCTCCCCATCAAAATTGATGCTTGCCTTTTCTGTAGTCAAGTTGACGGAGGCATCGACATTGTCCATCTTATTCAAAACCTTCTCTATACGATTCGAACAGGCGGCACATGTCATACCTGTTACGTTCAGTTCGACATGTTTTTCATTACTCAACTTCTGACACCTCCTATTTGGAAAATTGTTTGAGGACAGTCATCAACTCTTTGATTGATTCCTCTCCTTCTCCTTTATTGATTGCATCTGTCACGCAATGGTTCATATGGCGTTCCGTCACTGAATAACCCACATTTTTAAGCGCTGACTGAATGGCACTGATCTTGGACCAATATGTCGACGCAGTACCGGTCTTCCTCGACCATCTTCTGGATACCACGCACTTGCCCTTCAATCCGCTTGAGACGGTTGAGCGTCTTCGTCTTTTCTTCCTCCGTCCTTGGAACGACGGTGTAGTCATGCATATGTCCACCCATAGTGATCACATCCTATTCATTATAATTAAATTATACCCCCTGAGGGTATTTAAGTCAATTTAAAAAATCCAGGTCGTAAATGCCTGGTCATTTCTTTCATCATCCATAAATGACATATCCTTGGTGCTGCGGTTCATATCACATATTATTCTTCTTAAAAGAACCTTCGGATTATATTATACACGCCCACGTCCAAATAAATTTACGTTTTGTGCATGTATGCAATGATTAAAAATGAATCCAGACGATTTCCTCTGGATTCATTTCCCATTCCCTTGTTGCCTGAACATCAAATAGTTCGTCACCGCAAAGAACAATCCTGCGCCGATGCCGATCGGCCAATTGTCAAAACCGATGCCAATCAGCAATAAAAATAAAATTCCTGTACTTACCGCAATCGCAATATGCATAATTTCACCCTCTACAACATGCTGAACACTTTTCCAACTAGACGTAGGATGAGGCCGAGTGATTCCAAGAACATATCGAACAAGAAACCGTACCAATACTCGTTCTTCTGTAGTGGATACTGCGGCCCATCCTGTCTTCCCTTGTTTCGTGCCATGGCCCATCCCCCTTTTTAGACAATACCCGAATAGAGATGGTCTAATAACTTTTTTTGCTGTCTACACTGTCATATGGACCAATATATAGATATTACATTATATTTCAAGTTTTTCTTTCTAGTTACATATCTATGACATTTAACAATAAAGCTACAATTCATGATAGAATTTCTACTTGTGAATCGCCATGAATCTTTAACCGTTCCATCTTGGATATATTTCAATGATACATATAAATACACCTCAATTAAGAAACAGTTTTAGTCGTGGACGAAAAAATTTTCAAGGAGAGTTTGTCTTATCATGAAAAAAACATTGCTATCAATTGCGACAGTTACTACACTCACAGGAGTTGCATCACATAATGTTTCGGCTGCGGACTACACCGTTGAGAGCGGCGATACACTGTGGGGACTTGCTAACGAAAACGGCACTTCCGTATCAAATCTAAAAGAGATGAATAACCTTTCCAGCGACTTGATCGTCCCTGGTGAAGTCCTTGAAGTGGATGAGAAAAATGAAGAAACGCACGTTAAAGAAGATAATCAGGGCATATATACAATTAAAAGCGGCGACACGCTTTATAAAATCGGCCAGAAATTCAATGTCGATTATAAACAGATCAAGAAATGGAACAACTTGTCTTCCGATATGATCTATGCAGGCAAAACGCTGATTGTTTCTGCAGACGCTGTTCCTGCTGAACAAAAAGCACCTGTTGTCGCTGAGGCAACAACACAAAATAATTCAGCGGACACACAGGCTCAGGCTGACACTGTAAACCAGCAAGTCGAAGCAGAGAAAACTGAAGCCCAGCCATCAAACCAAAATAAAGAACAAGAAGCACCTGCTGTTGTTGAACAAAGCCAAAACAACACAGAGGATGCCGAGCAGTCTGTTCAAGCAACTCAATCAGACGATGCAAGCCAACAGGTTGAGCCGAAACAAGCGGCAACCCAGTCTGCAAATCAAAATAATGAAAAAGAAGCATCAAATGTTGCCCAAACTTCAAATCAGAATAGAACAGAAGATGTTCAACAATCTGCAAATGAAAATACCCAGAATATGAACCACTCATCCCAAGAAGCACCTGCAGCAGTTGAAAATACCAGCAATAATGAAGTTGCCACTCAGAACGTTAGTTCACAGGAAACAACTCAAGTTAATGCTCCGGCTCCACAGGCTCCAGCGCCTTCAGTTGCCTCCGGTTCATACGGCAGCAACTACTATATGACTGGAGACTGCACATGGTATGTCTTCGAAAGACGTAAAGAAATGGGCGCATCCGTCAGCAATTCATGGGGCGATGCAAAGAATTGGGCAAGTGCTGCACGTAGTCAAGGCCTACAAGTCAACAACACGCCATCCGTAGGGGCGATCATGCAATCCGGCGCCTTCCAAAACGGCTCATATTCCTTCGGCCACGTAGCTGTTGTAGAAGCGGTGAACGCTGATGGCTCAATCGTGGTTTCAGAAATGAACTGGTCCGGCGGCGTTGGAAATAAAACAACAAGAACCGTCAGTGCAAGCAGTGCTGCGAGCCATAACTTTATCCATTAATTAGTAATACCCCGTAGTGCGGTCAACGACCTTTCTACGGGGTATTTTTCATTTTCATTAACGTTCATGACCATTGTTGAGTTAAAAATACTTTTGTCTATTAGCGAGGAACGAACCTCACTGATGCGCCTCCAAAAACCGCAGCATTGTCTTATACACCTTTACCTCATTGGCTTTTTTGGAGAAGCCGTGACCTTCATCATCTAAGACAAGGTATTCGACGTCCCTCCCTGCATCACGCAACTGTTCTACAATCTGATCGGATTCCTCTTTGACGACGCGCGGGTCCTTGGCTCCTTGGATGACAAGCATGGGGCGTGACATCTTATCGAGGTAAGTGATCGGTGAATCTTTTTCGAACCGTTCCTTATCCTCTTCCGGATCTCCTATCCAACGCTTCATGATTGGTTTCCAATGATCCGGCACTGAATTATAGAACGTAAACAGGTTCGACACTCCAAATATATCGACTACAGCCTTGAAGTACTCGGGATGCCTGCCATGAAGCAGAAGTGCCATATAACCCCCGTAGCTGCCACCGACAAGGAAAAGTGTGTCGGGGAAGAGATACCATTATCAAACAACCATTTAATTGCTTCTATATTATCCAACCGGGGGCCTTCTCCCCAGTCCTGTTCGACGTATGTCACGAACGAGGCACCATAACCGGTGCTGCCCCTGAAGTTGGGACAGAATATGTTATACCCTCTGTTCAGCAGCATCTGGAACATCGCACGATAAAATTTGCGTTCTGCTGCCTGAGGTCCCCCATGCGGCCAGAATATCGTGTAGCCATTACGGTTTTCTCCCTTCGCCCGAAATAGCAGGGCTTCTATTTCGAGGCCGTCGAAAGATTCATAAAAGATGCTTTCAGGTTCCACCATATCTCCGGAGGTGACCCCGGCACACGGTTCTTCGTCAGCGCAGTCCATTTTTCCTTAGCATATCTCCAGATATTGAATGGTTCTGTGGCACTGCCTCCAAGAGCGTACAGTGTACCGTCCTTTGTGACGGCGAGTTGGCGCACGACATCAAAAGGGGCTTTAATTTCATCCACCATATCATGGTTCAGGTCGTAATAATACAGCCGGTCTGAAACCCCTCGTTCCGTATTGATGTAAAGCATGTTGTGGTGCCTGTCGAACTGCAGACCCTCTACGGACTCCTTGCCGAAGTCCATCACTTTCGAAAATATCTTATCCGTTAAATTATATTTAGCCAGATAAGTGTATTCACTGCCGTAGTTGGTGGCGAACCACACTTCATCATCTTTCACGAATGTCATCCCACTGACGGTATGTGCAACATCTTCGTCAGGTGTAATATAATCGATGCCTGACGGCGTTTTGATGAAGCCGAGCATATACGTATTGGACAGCACCTGAAGATAGGCGCTGTTGGTCTCATCAGCTGATACATCCACCAGATAGGTGGGGGCGTCCTCCCCTTCGTGTAGGATCCGGGCCTCTCCATTTTCCAGATCATAGACAGCTGTATTCAAGTAATTCTCATTCCCTTTGGAAGTGCCGTAGTATATCTTATCGCCGTCCCTCGATGTCTTTGAGAAGAAGAACTTCTCATCCGGTTTGCCGGTGATCAGCGGCTCGGGCAGACCACCCTTTGGACTCAACGCATAGATTTGAAAGTTCTCATCCCCATCATTATCGTATCCAGTGAGCACATAGCGGTTCTTGGGATCGAACTTGATGAAGCTGACCGCCTCATCTTTTTTTCCGAAAAGGTAAGGGTATGTATCCGGCTCATCCATGGCCCAGATGTTTACTTTGCCATCGATGTTCGTGCTGAACAGCACCCCCTTTCCATCGGGACTCACCGCAAAATTGTTGATGTTGTAGGAAGAGAAGAATTGTTCTACTGCCGGTTTTGGAAATGAAATCATGCTCGATACCTCTTTTTTCTGAAAATTTTATCACCTCAATTGTAATATGATAGCAATATGATTGACAATTTTAAACAATAAAAAAGGAGACGGTCTGAGCCGTCTCCTTTCTGCCATTATTTGACGTTGATGATGACATCTTCATTGGTTACTGGACCAAGCTCTCTTGCTGCGATTTCAACACCTGCTGGTCCTGTAATTATGATTGGTGTGATGTCACTCTTTGCGTGTTCCCGAATATACTCGAGATCCACCTTCATAAGCACATCACCTTTTTTGATTTCATCTCCCGTCTTCACTTTGAGGTCGAACCCTTCACCTTTAAGGTTCACGGTATCAAGACCGAAGTGGACAAGCAACTCAAGTCCACCTGCATTTTTTAGTCCGAGCGCATGTTTGGTCGGGAAATCCGTCACCACTTCACCATCGAATGGTGCACGGACGATACCATCTGTCGGTTTGACTGCGATACCATCACCCATCATCTTCTCACTGAACACCTGGTCTGGAACTTCAGATAGTTCAACCGCTTCACCCTCCAGTGGAGAATAGATGTCTTTATCATTATCCTGCATCATTTCCTCGCCGGCTGCTGCCTCCACTTCTTCCGCTGTGGAATCGGTGACGGTCGTTTCGGCCGGAGAAGTGATTTCTCCGTCGATGATACGCTGCATGTCGTTTCTGATCTGATCCGATTTAGGACCGAAGATCGCCTGCATATTATTGCCGACCTTCATCACGCCAGAAGCGCCAAGGGATTTGAGCTTACTTTCATCTACAACCGCCGTATCGGATACTTCTACACGCAGTCGCGTGATGCAGGCGTCGAGATGTTTGATGTTCTCTTCGCCACCCATCGCTGTCAGCACACTGAATGGCAGCTCCTGCGCTGTAGAAGTCGTGACTTCCGCACTATCATCTTCACGACCTGGTGTTTTAAAGTCGAGTGCTTGGATCAGAACCCTGAACACCGTGTAATAGATGACGGCGTAAACCAATCCGACAATAATCACCCACCACCATTCTGTACGGTTCTGAAGGATGCCGAACAGGAAGAAGTCGATGAAACCACCTGAGAACGTATAGCCCAGATGCAAGTCAAGCATGAACAGGATAAGGAAACTGAGTCCATCCAATACTGCGTGGATAACATACAACAATGGCGCTACAAAAAGGAAAGAGAATTCCAGTGGTTCTGTAATTCCTGTCAGGAAGCTTGTAAGCGCTGCTGAAATCATAATTCCTGCAACATATTTCTTACGTTCCGGACGCGCCGTGTGGTACATTGCCAACGCTGCAGCAGGAAGGCCGAACATCATGACCGGAAATTCGCCCTGCATGAAGTTACCGGCCGTCAATTCCACACCATCGCGCAGTTGGGCGAAGAAGATGTTCAAGTCACCGCGCACAATATCCCCGGCTACGTTCGTATACGTACCGAATTCAAACCAGAACGGTGCGTGGAATATGTGGTGCAGTCCAAACGGAATGAGGAGCCGCTTGATCATACCAAATGCAAACACGCCTATGGCAGTGTTTTCCTCCATCAACCAAAGGGATACCGAGTTCATACCTTCTTGGATAGGTGGCCAGACGATAAACATCAACAAACCTATCAGGAAGGAGAATACTGCGGTGACAATCGGCACAAAACGCTTGCCGGCAAAAAAGCCAAGGAAATCCGGCAGGTTGATGTTGTAGTATCTATTGTAGGCCCATGCGGCAATCACACCGATGATGATACCGCCGAACACCCCAGTCTGTATGGTTGGGATACCGAGCACGTCTGCGTAGGCTGGATTTTCGGCAGCCATTTCAGGCGTAACCTGGGCAATCTGACCCATCGTCACGTTCATTATCATGTAGCCGACAAAAGCTGCGACAGCGGCAACGCCATCGCCTTTCGCAAGTCCGACTGCTACACCAAGCGCAAATAGTAATGCCAGGTTATCAAAAACAACGCCACCTGCTGCCTGCAGCATGTTGGATAGGGCAACGATCCATCCCGCTTCCAAAAACGGCAGCAGATCGACCATCGCGTCTGTCTGCATGGCAGCACCGATTCCGAGCATCACCCCGGCAGCCGGCAGGATTGCGACCGGGAGCATCAAGGCTTTACCGATACGCTGAAGCTGTCCAAATAGTTTTTTGAACATAATGTCCTCCTTTTTGAATATGTGTATTTGTAAGGCGAAGAATCAGCAGAAAAAAAGGCATGAGTTTACAAAGCATGGTTGAATAAACCATTCCTTGTAGACTCATGCCCTTACGGTAACACGTCTATTTGGAATAATGATTGAAATGTTGTATATGCATGGTAAGATAAACGACTTCAGAATCATAGACTTTCCGCTGCAATTTATTCTGTATCATCTTCACGATTTTTACAGCTATATTATAGCACGTTGGGTATTCAGTTTTCAACAATGAGTCGAAATGATCTTGGGAGGGGACACTCTCCCCGTTCATTACACGCTGCACACAAAAGCTGATATGTCTTACAAAACGATCGTACTGGATGGACGTCTGATCGATTTCGGTACCGAGACCCTGTTCAATGATGACGATCGCCTGGTGGACGACCTCGGACAAAAGGTTCATATCACGGAGTGAACGGTTATAGATGGATGAGTGGACATGGAGGGCGATGAATCCCGTTTCTGCTTCCGGCAGCCGGATGCCATACTTTTTATCGAACATGTCGACGACGGCCTCGGCGATGTGATATTCCTTCGGATAGAGCGCCTTCGTTTCATTGACGAACGGGTTGGTGATATCGATCCCTTCTTCTAGCCGCTTCATGGCGAAGAGCAGGTGATCCGTCAAGGAGAGCAGTATACGGTTATTGATGGTCATCGTCGTCATATCATCAATCAATTCAATTGCTTCAAGTGTCGATTGGAACAATTTTTCATCTGCCATCGTCAGCAGTGTCTGATAGCGGCTTGTATCCTGCTGCCCTTCCAACTTATAAATCTTATCCGCATCCTCGATATCAAGCGCATCGCCCGCTTTTTTGCCAAAACCGATACCTCTTCCGATCAGTACGACCTCTTCGAACTCATCTCTGCCGATCACCACATTATTATTCAGTGCTTTTTCAACGGTTACCATAAGTCACCCACCCACTTTCTCTTCTACACTCCAATATATAGAAGGCATCTCCCGAGTGCAAGGATCTGACTAACCATTATAATGTGCTTATGGATTGTTTAGCTTAAGTATGGTTCGTTTAGTTGTGATGCACACCCAAAAAGAGTTATACTGGCTCTCAAGGAGTGATGATATGGATTATTCGATCTGTCCAAAGTTTGAAAGCGCCATGGGTATTCTCGGTCAGAGATGGACAGGACTCATCATCTACCAGCTGCTCGAAGGGCCGAAGCGTTTCTGCCACCTCGAGTCTTCCATCGGTGTCAGTGGACGTGTCCTCTCGGAACGTCTTAAGACGCTTGAGAAAGAGGGTCTGGTCAAAAGAGAAGTCTACCCGGAAACCCCGGTAAGGATAGAATACATCCTTACAGAAAAAGGATATGCAATGGAGCCATTCATGGCCGAACTGCAGAAATGGGCCGAAAACTGGTTGGCAACGCCCCAACAGGTATAATCATCTCAATATAAATAAGCCGCTTATCCTGATTGGCATAGGCGGCTTTTCTATGGCCACAATCCGAATAGGTTCCAAAATGTAAATGCTGTAGCCATCGTAGCCAGTGCACTGATGACTGTAATGGCAATGCCTGGTTTAATAAAATCTTTCTGACTGACGCGCCCCTCATTATAGATGATGACGTTCGGCATCGACTGGATGGCCAGGATAAATCCGAATAACAACGTGACGGCTGTAACAAATGTCATCATCAGCGGACCCAAACCGACTTCCGTCGAAATTGTAATGACGATCGGCACGAGAGTCACAACAGCGGTTGAAATGTTGGTGACCACCATATGATAAAGTTGGGAGATGATGATGACCGCCACCATGGCAAGCCACGGATTGGAAAAAATGCGTATCAAGGAATCCGTCAGCAGTATCTCCGATAAGACATCGAGCCCTCCCGATTCGGTCAATGCGTATCCAAGCGACAAAGATGCCCCAATCAAAAGGATCAGATCGAAATTGATGTCGACGACTTGCTTCCATGAAACAAAGCCGACCTTCGGCAAGGTGATCAGGACAACGGCAAGCATGGCGGGGACAACCGGGTGAAAGCCATGCACCGCCTCCAATGCCCACAACAGAACTGTCAGCCCCAACACAATGATGCATTTCCATTCATCTGATGAAAGGGGACCGAATTCCTTGTATGCGATTTCCATCTCCTTATACAACACCTCTGTATCCATATCTTCAGGCGGATAGAACCATAGAAGCACCAATGGAATCAAAATGGTCAACAGCACCCAAAGCGGCAACGCATAAAGGAACCACTGCAGATAGGTGATGCTGTAACCCGTATATGAATTGAGCAGCTCGACCGCTAAAATATTGCTCACTGCCCCAGTCAATACACCGACAGCACTAAGGTTCGTGGCAAAGGCGATGCCGACCATGATGAGACGGTTGTAGTTCGACTTGCCGTCCGCCCCCACCGTATCCACGACCTTTGTCGCAAGCGGCAACAATAAAGTCGCCCTGACACTGTTTGTAGGGATGAAGAAAGCCATGAATTGGATCAGTACGAAGATACCTATGAAGAGCCCTTTTAGGGAGCGGCCTAGACGATAGACCAATGCGTATGAAAGGCGCGGTATCAAAGATGTCCTCCCCACTCCCTGCACCAGCATGACCCCTGCTACCACAAGAAATACAGCGGGTGAGGAAATCCAGAAGAGCATGACATCGATCGAGACGGAATTGAGGACGACGAGGAGAACCATTATGATCATCGATGTCATTCCGAATGGAATCGGTTCGAACGCCCAGAGGATAAGTCCCAATAACAATATTGACAGAGCACTGCCGGCACTCCAACTAATGTCCGGGTCCATCCCTGTATAGATTAGGCCAGCGATAAGTGCTAAGCCTGCCGTCATCAGTATGAACCCTTTTCTTGTAACGCTTCCTGCTGAGCGTTTACGACTGTTACTCACTTGATCATCTCTTTTGCATCATGATTCAGTTCTTGTACCCCTTCTCTCATATCGACCATACACCAAGTAGTATACTACAGCTCCGGCCAGGACAAGCAAGGCCATCATGCTGTACAGGCCGTGGTAGCCAAACATCGGCACGAATCCGCCCAGTATGTAGGACCCTACCCCCAGGCCGAAATCCAGTGCAATGAAGTAAGTGGATGTCGCGAGACCAACATCCTTGGCATCCGCCACTTTAATGCAGAGTGCCTGTGTAATCGATTGGAGGTTTCCATAACCAAAACCAATCAGCACCCCGGATATCAACAGCATCATGCCGGATGTGGTCTGACCGAGCGCAAGGTATCCTATCGCCAACACTATAAAAGCCGGATAGGTGACGATGTTTGCCCAACCTGATCCATGATCCTTCCAGTCACAGGCCGGGTGACCAATATGATCAGTGCATAGACCAGGAAGAAGTAGCTTGAAGCGGAAACGAGGTTCTGCTCCTCCGCAAACAGTGCAATGAAGGATAGCACCGTGGAGTATGCCATGCAGATGAGCAGAACCACAAGGCCAATCGGCATCGCTTTCCTGTCGATCCACTGGAATTTGGGCTTAGGCTCTTTGGACAGGTCTATCGTCGTATTATCCGTCTTGATGAAGATTGTGAAGAGACTGGCGACGAGAACCAGTGTAAAGACGATGACGAAGAGCATCTGATAGGTGATATGCTGAAGCAGGAAGAAGGCCATGAAGGGCCCTAGGGCGGTCGCCATTACAAAGCTCAAACTGAAATAGCTGATGCCTTCCCCCTCCGGGATTTCGGCAAGGCGAGCGCCGCAATCGTCCCGACAGCAGTGGTCGCGACTCCATTGGCCAGACCGTTAAAGAAACGCACGAACAGCAGCAGGGTGAGGTTCCCGGCAACGAAATACAGACCGTATGTAATGATGAACATGACTGTACCGATGAACATGATTTTCCTCGCACCGATCAGACTAAGCTGATGGCCGGTCAATATTCGTCCGACCAGCGAACCAACAATGAAGATACCAGATACGAGACCTGCTGTACTGGTCGACACATTGAACTCTTCTACCGCGTAGCCGCTTATCGTCACCATAAGCAGGAACATCGCCAGCATGATGAAGAAATTGAAGATGAAGACTATGATGAAATCTTTGGTCCAAAGCTGTTCTTTACCCATTGAATCATTCCTTAATATGTAAATCTTTTTCACGATTGTCAGACAATCATACCATATTTTGCAGTGCATATATGAAGCGAATAAAAGCATATAAATTTTTTATACTCCCAATTGCGCATCAGCAACCAACCGTGATTATTATTTCCTGTAGATGGGTAGAAGGATGGAGAACGATTATTAATTGGAGGTTTATCCATGAATAAGACAGAATTCACCAATAAGCTGAAAGAAATACTCGATTCCAACAAAATCGGTACAATGGCCACAATACGTGAGGACAAACCTATGAGCCGTTATATGACTTTCTATAATGATGGTCTTACACTCTATACGTACACGACGAAAGACACCTACAAAATTGAGGATCTCGAAAAGAACCCTTATGCCCACATCCTTCTCGGCTACGAGGAGAGCACTGACAAGAGCAAGCGTTTTGTGGAAATTTTAGGTAAAGCGAAATTGCCTGAAGATGTTACACCTGATGTTGACGAGACACTCGCCAAAATTGGACAGACTTATCAGAAGTTAAAAGGCAATGACAATCTTCAAGCCATAGAAATTGAAATTGAGACCGCTAAAATAATGAATGATGACGAGACAGAAGCTGAAACAGTTGATCTGACCTAATTTATATCGTCTACTACAGAATGAAATCACGCACCTCGATGAGGTGCGTGATTTTTATATGATGCCCTGTATCCTCAGCACAACTTCTGCAATTAAAGCAGAGCCGAGAAATGTACCGATAAAAACCAAAATCGCGACTACAATAGACCTCCATCCCATTTTGGCGAAATCGGCCCAGTTGCGTCCTATCGAAATGCCTGCATAGGCGAGTATTGGAGTTGTGATGGCCAAGAGTTCAATATCGTTCGTCCAAGCGACCACCTGTTCAGACCCTGGAAACCCGGGGAGCGAAACGATGATGCCGATCAGGGCAATGTAGCCGACCGCCGGGATATTGACCGGGATATATTCTTCCATGACCATTCCTGACAATGCAATCAAGATCAGGACCAGGATGCCAAGAACCGCTCCCCATGAGTAGATATCATAGCCGATCATATTTCCAAGCAGAGTTATCCCTGCAAAAATCAATAATATTAAAGTCCAATCAATGATTTTCTTCATTCGCCCTGCCCTCCTGCTTTTTCGCGGTTCATAATAGAATAGATTTTATTGGCAAGGGGGAGTCCGATGAACATGCTGACGTATAGGCCAGTGGCAAGAGATATCAGATTGCTTGCTCCCGCCAAAGCGATGATCTGGTCTTCTAAAGCAGGGTACGCGGCAATCAATGTGCCACTGCCAGCCGCCATCATGCTGCCGCTACCGACGCCTGAAGCGAGCGCAAATGACAATGGGTGTATCGGCGTCACCGTTGCCAGCAAACCTGCAATCAACCCAAGGAATATGGCCCCAAATACCGTACCGAATATGTACATCGTCATGACCCCGCGCCCTTCAGGTGAATTGAATCCGTAGCGGTCCATAATGAGCCCCACATTCGGTTCTCTCCCAATCGAGTGGGTCATCCCCACGCTCTCCCGCTTCATGCCAAGCCATATTGCCACAGGCAGGGCGATTATAATGGTTCCGAGGTTACCGAACTCCTGAAGCAGCAAGGCAGGCCCGACTGCGATCAATTCTTTTGCCTGAGGACCGATGATAACCCCTATTTTAGCAATTAGCACCCCCACCCCCATGACGATCAGGGGTTCTGCATTGATGGATTGGACTTTCGAAACCACGGGGGTGAAATACAGCCCAAAACCGATGACCAGCGCATAGAGCATGGGCAGCAGCAGGATTGCTCCTGGGCCGACGGGGATGGATATCTGTCCAATTAATTCTGTAAACAAGACAATGGTGAGGACAACAGCGTGCAGCCGCCAATCCTTCAGTATCGATTTCAATTCTTTTCTGTCGTCCATATTTTCCCCTCCTCGGGTGCATAACGTATAAATCCGTTCTTCATTAATCAGAATAGTACCACAACTCTAGTGGTTCTACAATTTCAATTTAAAAAGGATGGCTGATATAACAGCCATCCTTTTAGACTTTCCTTTTCAACCTTTTGATTACCTCACCTGCTACTTCATCAGTTGTCGCATTTCCGCCTACGTCCGGTGTAAGAATTCCTTCTGCTGCGACACTTTCCAGCGTATCGAGCAGTACAGACCCCATCTCTTCCTCACCGTGGTGATCCAGCAGCATTTTGACCGTCCAGATCTGCCCTATGGGATTGGCGACACCTCGCCCGGCGATGTCGGCGCTGAACCATGGACGGGTTCGAACATCGAAGGAAACTTGCCGTTCAAATTCAAGTTAGCTGATGGTGCAATGCCGATGCTGCCCATTATTGCTGCGCCGATGTCCGTGAGGATATCTCCGAATAGATTACTGGCCACTATAATATCGTAGCGCTGTGGATGGGTAATGAGTGAAGCTGCCAGTGCATCGATATGCTGTTGGGATGTTGTAATGCCTTCATACCGGCCTGCTGTTTCATTGAACACTTCATCCCAAAAAGGCATGGCATGAAAGATGCCGTTCGATTTCGTCGCACTCGTTACATGACGGCCCCTCCCTGCAGAAAGCTTGAATGCATACTCCATAGCTTGTTTTGTGGCCCTTTTTGAAAAGACGTTGTTCTGAATCGCAATCTCCTCATCTCCCCGGTACATGCGCCCGCCTACAGAACTATACTCCCCCTCGCTGTTCTCACGCACGACGACCAGATCGAAACCACCCGGATCAGCTAATGGCGAATGGATGCCCTTAAATATCTTCGCTGGTCTGACGTTGATTGCCAGTTCGAATTCCTGCCGAATTTTCAAAAGTAATCCCCATAGAGAGATATGGTCCGGCACTTTGGAAGCATCGCCCACTGCACCAAGCAGGATACTATCCGACTCACCCAGAAGCTCCATCCCATCATCTGCCATCATTTTTCCATGCTTAAGATAATAGTCGCACCCACAATCGAAATGTTCATACTCGAAATTTAACCCACCATGAATTTCACCCACTACATCCAGTATCTCCAAAGCGTAGGGCATCACTTCATTCCCAATGCCGTCTCCTGGAATAACAGCTAATTTTATCTTCTTCATAATTTCCTCCTTCAATCATATTGCGTCCCCTTCATTAATCAGCTCATCGATATAGTTCAAAATAGGACTATCCTCTTCAGATTACATGAAAAATGCACGTAGTGGGTAGAATGCTTCTAAAAACCGGATACACCTCTAGTATTACTACACAATTCGGTTATATTTTTCTGTTGAATTCCTCTGCTAAAAAGAGAAGTCTAAATTATCTGAAAAAGTATTGCTATTCCCTCCGGAAACTGATAAGATGTAAACAATTTTCCAATAAAGGGAGGCATTCGATTATGTGGACACTTACTTTTTCAGTTCTTCTTCTAATACTCGGCTATATGGTGTATGGAAAGATTATTGAGAAGATATTTGTTATTGATGATACTAATGATACACCTGCTTATAAAAGCGCCGATGGTGTCGACTATATTCCAATGCATCCCATCAAAGGATGGCTCGTTCAGCTCCTCAATATAGCGGGGCTTGGTCCCGTCTTTGGGGCAGTCGCCGGCGCATTGTATGGGCCCGTTGCATTGATCTGGATCGTCGCAGGCTGTATATTCGCCGGGGCGGTCCATGATTACTTTTCAGGTATGCTGAGCATCCGCCACAATGGCTCACAATTCCCTGCACTTGTAGAACGGTACCTGGGTAAAGGGATTAAAATCTTCATTTATGTCGTCTCATTGGCGCTAATGATCCTCGTTGCAGCCGCATTTACAGCAGGACCAGCAGAGTTGATCTCACTCAAGACTGGAGGCGCAATTCCATTCTTCGTAGCGCTGGTGATTATTTTCGCTTACTTCCTTACTGCCACGATTCTACCGATAAATAAAATAATAGGAAGCATTTATCCCATTTTTGGTGCCATCTTGATTATCATGGCAGCTGCAGTATTTGGCGGATTATTGTTCTCAGGGGCACAGGTACCAAACCTGACATTTGAAACAGCCCATCCGGAATCATTACCCGTTTGGCCGCTTCTGATGGTCACCATATCCTGCGGTGCAATCTCAGGATTCCATTCAACCCAGAAGCCCGATCATCGCGCGCACGGTCAGAAAAGAATCTGAAGGGCGTAAAGTCTTTTCGGTGCTATGATTGCAGAAGGCATCATCGCACTCATCTGGGCTACGGCCGGCATGACTTTCTTCGGTGGGGCTGAGGGGCTCGGCGCTGCGCTGGCCAATGGTGGTCCTGCTGGCGTCATCGACTCGATTTCAATCGGCTACCTCGGTACGTCGGGTGCTATCCTTGCATTCCTTGGTGCAGTCATCCTGCCGATCACAACCGGCGATACTGCACTCCGTTCTTCACGCATGATGCTGACCGAGGCGATTGGACAATTCGTGAAGTTTGAAGGTAAGATGAAGTTGTTCCTGATGACTGCCCTGGTCGCGGTCCCTGCATTCATGCTCGCTACAATCGACTACTCCTTCCTGTGGAGGTACCTTGGTTTCACGAACCAGACTGTCGCAGCTACGATGCTGTGGGTGGCCACCGCTTACTTGATTAAAGAAGGAAAATTCCATTTCATTGCTGGCATCCCTGCATTGTTCATGACAGGCGTGGTGGGGACCTATTTCTTCTACGCCCCGGAAACGCTTGGTATGAATTATGAAATATCACTTATCCTCGGATTGATACCGGTAATTGCTACTGGAGGTCTCTACGTAAGAGCGATCTATAGACAGAAGTTTAAAAACACTGCACAACCCACAACACCACTTACTGCTCAACAATTAAGGGAGGAATTATAATGACACAGACACTGCAAATCGAACGGGCCAACAACCTTAAGGACAAACCGGATGTATCGACGGTGAAATTCGGTACAGTATTCACGGATTACATGTTCACGAACAAATATACCCCTGAGTATGGATGGTCAGAACCTTCCATACTCCCTTATCAGAATCTGCAGCTTTCACCTAGCTGTCAGGCACTCCACTATGGCCAATCGGTATTTGAAGGGTTGAAAGCCTACAAAAATGGAGAGGATGTACTGCTCTTTCGGCCGGATGAGAATTTCAGCCGGATGAATAAATCGCTCTCCCGTCTGTCGATGCCGGAAATCAACGAAGAAAATGCGCTCAATGCCCTTTACGAATTGATCAAGCTAGAGCGTGATTGGGTGCCCGATGGTCCCGGCCAGTCGCTTTATATCCGCCCATTTGTCTTTGCGGATGAGCCGTATCTTGGTGTCCGACCATCGGAGACATATCAGTTCAACATCATCCTGTCCCCGGTCGCCGGCTACTATGGCGCCCAACTCAGCCCAACCAGCATCTATGTCGAAGATGACTTTGTTCGTGCTGTGCGCGGCGGTGTCGGCTTCGCTAAAGCAAGTGGAAACTATGCAGGAAGCCTGCTTGCCCAGAAGAAGGCTAATGAACTTGGGTATGAGCAGGTTCTATGGCTTGATGGTGTCGAGCAGAAATATATTGAAGAGGTCGGCAGCATGAATATCTTCTTCATCCGTGACGGCGAATTGATCACTCCAAAACTTAATGGCTCCATCCTCCCTGGCATCACCCGGAAATCCATCATCCAATTGGCGGAATATAAAGGGTACACAGTCAAGGAAGAAGCCATCCATATCGATACGCTTGCAGAAGACTTGGAGAGTGGCAGAATCACAGAAGTCTTTGGCGCAGGTACGGCAGTCGTCGTTTCCCCAGTAGGCAAGCTGAACATCCATGGCGTCGACTACATCGTCAACGATAACCAGGTTGGCCCGGCGGCCCAAGAGCTGTATGATGACTTGACGGATATCCAATATGGACGAATTGAAGACCCTTTCGGCTGGGTCGTAAAACTATAAATGACAAAAGGCATCTTGTGGACTGACCACAGGATGCCTTTTGTTTGGTTATATAATCATCACACAGTGACTTCGAAAATCATTTTCCCTATATTTTCATATTCCACTTCGTAATGCCCATGCTTAAGTGGCACCGGCAGATTGAAAGTGCCGGAAGACACGAACATCCCGGGCACAAGCTTCTTACCCCTACCAGCAAGAGACTCCGCCAGCCACTTTACTGATTTGGCCGGATGACCGAACACTTCAGTGGAATACCCCTCCTTCAGGATCTCCCCATCGCGCCGAAGGACACCTTTGATGTCATCAAGATCACCGTAGCCATAACGGGCTGGTGCTCCATATATCACTGCACCGTTCACCGCGCCGTCCGCAATGATCTCAGTTAAGCTGGTGTTCGGGAACCAATCCTTATAACGTCCATCCGGCACCTCTGCACCCGGGGCCACCCGGCATTTCTTCATTATCTCTTCGGCGGAGTCTGACGGAAAGATTTCTTCATCGATCAGAAACACCAGTTCCATCTCGAGCAATGGTATATTATAATCCTTCAAACTGATCCCCCTCCGCACGGTTACATCAGTCATTGCTCCGTAGAGCGGCGTCTCGCTGCCGAACAGATCACGGGTCTCCTGACTCGTCAGGCTGATTTTATATCCCATGAGGATTTCCCCGTTCTCCTCCTTCATCTTCAACACTTCATCCTGGATACTGTAAGCTTCCTCCCTGGATTCAATTTCAAGCGTTCCAAGCTCCAATGGTTCATTCGTCGCGTAAGCCGTATAAAGCTGTTCCACAGTCGACATGGATACCCTCCTATTATTTTTTTAATATTCAGAATCAACTTGCCTATAGATAAAACCTGTCGAGTCAGTGACTCCCATGTCATGAAGTCACACCCAGAATATCTAAAAATGGCAGGCTGCATGATGTCACTGCGCCTGCCGTACATCTATTCAATTTTAGCCTTTAGAAGACAACAGCCAGAAAAATCAGCGGCGCTTTCCCTATATTGACTATACCATGGGACTCGCCTTTTACAATCAGGCAAAGGTCTCCAGGCCATGCCTTCCTCACCGATTGATCTGAATCCATAAATTCTGCCTCTCCGGATAAAATATAGTAGCCTTCCGAGTCGTCAGTATGCTCATGATACCCGATGTTTGCACCAACCTCTACTGTAACTTTTGCGAAAAGGTCCAAGCCATCGACTGTGCCAGGCTGCAATATCTTTTCAATAATTACACTGCCGGTTCCACTATGAAGATTGTCAAAATGTGTGACTTCACTTGGTTTCAAAATCATTTAATCTCTCCTATTTGAACAGTCCTGGAAGGAATGTTGATAACGGTGGGAAGAATATTATGATCAGGACCATAACGCCGACGATCGCCAATACATGAAGAATATATGGCAATGTCTCTTCTATACCCATCCGCCTGTCTGTAATGCTGCACCCAGCGATTAACGACAAACCAACAGGCGGAGTGATGTTTGCCAGAGCGAAATTCATGATCAATACCATCCCGAAATGGACTGGATCGATTCCGTATTGTGTCGCTATCGGCATGAATATTGGGCTCAAAAGCACAATTAGGGATGTTACCTCTGTAAGAGTACCTAGTATCAGCAGAATTATCGAGACTATAATCAGGAACATCCACGGCGATGTAGCATAATCCAGGAAGAAATTCGAGATCATAATCGGTATCTGGTTGGCTGTCAATACATATGTAAATGCATTGGCTGCAGAAATTATAATGAGGATAGTTGCAGAAGTAACTGCAGAAGACACCATTATTTCCTTATATGTCCTGAAGTTAAGTTCCCTGTATACAAGTGCAAGGATAAAGCCATACGCAACGGCAATGACAGCTGCCTCAGTAGCTGTTGCAAAACCACTGAAAATACTACCAAGGATAAATATTGGAGTCAGCAGAGGGAAAAATGCACGCCATGCTATTACCCAGAACTCTTTCCCCTTAGGAGTTTCTGCAGGAATTTCTCCATATCCTTTTTTCTTCGCAATCACCGCCACATATACTGATAGAGCAACAGTCAGTATGATGCCTGGAATGAGACCGGCGATAAACAGATCACCGATTGAAATATTAGCTGTAATACCGAGTATCACCATTGTGATGCTCGGTGGTATGATAAGCCCTAATACTCCAGCTGGTCCAATTATGCTGGCGATAAATGAATTGCTGTATTTCTCTTCCTGCAAGCGGGGTACAAGCACTGACCCGACAGCATATGTTGTCGCAACTGTTGAACCAGATACGGCCCCAAACAAAGCAGTAGTAACGACCGTAGTGATTGCTGTACCTCCGGTGAAACGTCCGACCACAGCACTGGATAATGCCATGAGTCTTTTCGTCAAACCACCCTTACCCATTATGTTTCCGGCCAAAATGAATAGAGGCAGTGCCAAATATGAAAAACTGTCCACACCGGCAAACATGCGTTGGATGACTATTTCGAGTGAAACGCCACTCAACATCAACATGGCAATGGACACCAACCCTATGACATAGGCGATTGGCATACCTATAAAGAGAAGAGCAAAAAAGATGAGCAGTATGAGAATAATCATCATGGTATCATCTCCTCCTCTTCTTCAGTAGGCGAGCCGGTCAGGTTCATTGCTATGAAGTAGAGTGAGAATAATCCACTGACCGGAATCGCCAAGTACGAGATTCCGACTGGAAGCTGCAAAGTCGATGATGTTTGTGACATTGCACTCATGGATAATTTAAATCCATAAAAAGTCAGTACTGCATAAAATACTATTATTAAAGCGTTGACCAGGATATAAAAAATCTTACGATGCTTGGTCTTGAATTTATTGACAAAATAATTTACTGCCAGATGCATCTTTTCATAGATGGCCAGGCTGCTGCCAAGAAAAGTCAACCATACAATGAATAGCCTGGATAATTCTTCGGTGCCCGGCAGGGAATAATCGAAGAATCTGGTGACGACCTGCAACAAAACGATGAACGTCAGTAATGTGATGGTTATAATGCACATCCACGTCAACAACTTTACTAGTATTTTCGTAAATCCCATTTTTATTTACGCCCCTTTAAAGATTGATGGATTTTACTTTTCCCATCCAGATGCTTCTCTATATACATCCATCAGCTCTTTGCCAAATACCTCTTCCTCCCATTTATCATAAACTGGAAGCATAGCTTCCCGGAAAGCTTCAGTATTCACATCATCATTGATCTGCATGCCGTTTTCTTCCAATTCCGCCAGATAATCTTCTTCCATACTGTCGTTCATTTCAGTGACTTCTTCGGATATCTTAGACGTTTCTTCCTTTATAAGCTTCTGATCTTCTTCAGAAATCTGATCCCAAGTGTCCGTTTCGACCATCATCATCACTGTATTGTAGAAGTGGCCCGTCAATGACAGATAGTCCTGGACTTCATAAAATTTAGCTGCATTTATAACAGACAATGGATTTTCCTGTGCATCAAGCGCCCCCTGCTGAAGCGCACCATAGACTTCACTGAATGCCATAACTGTAGGCAGAGCACCTACCTCTTCAAAAGCATCGACTCTAAGTGCTGTTTCGGCAACGCGGATATTGACGCCTTCTAGATCTTCTGGATCGACAATCGGTTTCTCATTGTTCGTTATATGCCTTTTGCCCCATTCGAGATAACCGATTTGGGTGAGACCCTGCTCAGAAGCGATGTCCGCCAGTTTTTCACCGAACTCGCCTTTGTAGGCTTCGCGTGCATGTTCTACGTCTTTCCACATATATGGAAGGTCCTCGATTGCCATCTTCATATCCAGCGTCTGCATCGACCCGACCATAATTGCGCCAGCCTGCATCGACCCTACTTGAATCTGCTCTAACATTTCTGTTTCAGAGCCTAGCTGACTGTCCGGGTAGATGTCGAATACGACCCGACCATCGGTTTCCTCCTCTACAGTTTCTGCCATTTCATCAATTTTGTCTGCAGCAGGCGTCCCGGGTGACAAGGCATGACCTAACTGTAATGTCACAGACTCGTCACTACCTCCACTAGCTGATGACTCTTCTCCGCTTCCTCCACACGCTGTCAATATAAAAACCAAACTTAAAGTAGCCACAATACCCGATAACTTTTTCATCATTCCATCCCCTTTATAATGATAACGTTTTCAATGAGTTGTATACTGTATACAAAAAGATTACAGCAGTTTAAAAAAGTTGTCAACGACTATTGCGAAAAGTGTGATAATTTAAGGTTAAGCGCTTTCTTATATTATTTATTTTTTTCGATAAAAGTTGCTTTTACTAATATATGCCAATATAATCGATATTGTATACTGTATACAATACAGGAGGTGCAAGAATGACCAGAGTGATAAACGATATTGCGAAAACCTTAGAAATACCTGGAATAAGAGTGTTTGCCAACAAAGTAAGCAGCTATAGCGACGGCATAAACCTGACAATAGGACAACCAGATTTTCCTACTCCAGAAAACATTAGGTCAGCAGCCATTGAAGCAATAAGGAAAGGTAAAACTGGATATTCACATAACGCAGGTTTGATGAAACTCAGGGAGAGCATCTCAAGCTTTTTCGCTGATACTTACGGCTTCCACTATGATTCTGCTGAAGAGATTGTGGTGACCAACGGTGCAAGTGAAGCCATCGATTCAGTTCTTCGTACCATCATCCGTAAAGGAGATGAAATCATAATCCCTTCACCTTCCTACTCAGGATACGAACCGCTCATCCGTTTAAATGGAGGTGTACCCGTCTATATCGACGTTTCAGACTCGAATTTTAAAGTCACTCCTGAAAAACTGATCGAAGCGATTACAGATAAGACTAAAGCCATCATTTTCAACTATCCTTCGAACCCAACCGGAATATCATTATCACAGCAGGAAACCGCAGCATTAGTCGACATAATAATGGATAAGGATTTTTTCATCATTTCAGATGAGATATACAGTGAGAATACGTTCAGCGGCGAACACACATCATTTGGTTCATTTCGGGAAATCCGGGACAGGCTATTTCTGATACACGGATTATCAAAATCGCATGCCATGACAGGATGGCGCCTCGGTTACGTGCTCGGCCCTGCAGATCTGATCCGATATGTTCTTCGTGTCCACCTCAACAATTCGATTTGTGCATCCCTGCCAAGTCAATATGCTGCGATAGAAGCTTTAGACCATACACGGTCTTTCCCACAAGAAATGAATGAAACCTATAAGGCACGCAGAGATTTTATATATGACAGGCTCTCAACCATGGGCCTCAAATGCAATATCCCCACCGGCGCCTTCTATATTTTCCCTAATGTTTCACACACAGGACTGGATGATCTGAGTTTGCCACGAGGCTTCTCGAAGAAGAGCATGTTGCTGTAGTCCCGGCTCAACCTTCTCGAATGAGGGAGCAGGATTCATCAGAGTTTCCTACGCTAATTCCATGGCCAATCTGGAAGAAGGGATGGAGCGCATGGAACGCTTCATGGCCACACTTTAAAGGATAATCGTCCTCTAGCAGCACATTAGATATGAAAGGATACTTGATATGAAAAAAATCCCCAAAAGCTCCCGCCTCTCCGACCAAGCTTTTGAAATATTGAAAGAATCGATACTCACCGGTGAATTGAGGGCCGGAGATCCTTTACCAGAAGAAAAGTATTCAAAACAACTCGGCATCAGCCGTACACCTTTTCGCGATACTTTGATGCGCCTTGCTTCAGAGGGGTTGATTATACAGAAGACGGGGGCGCCTGCTGTCGTTGCCGATTTCACTAAAGAGATGTCCCTTGAATATATGGAATTACGCAATCTCTTGGAAGTTTATAACATTGAAAAGACGATAATGAAAATCGACTCTGATATGACCAATAACCTGAAAGAGAACCTGGAACTGCAGAAGCAGGCAATAGATAACAACAGATATGCTGAGTTCATGAGACTTGATAAAGAATTCCACCTCTCGCTCGTGTCAGTCACCACCAACACGGAAATAAGGAAACTCCTTCAAAAAATCAATGATGACCTAAGCAGATCATTTCTGATCCTTTCCAAGACGGTGCCTGAAAGCGCAGAAGAGGCTTATAAAGAACACATAGAAATATTGAAGGCCATCGAGCTACAGGATACTGTACTAGCAAAAAATAAAATGCTTATCCACTTAAGTAATGTAGAAAAAAGATTTTTAAACTATTACAACGAAAATGAAAACTAGAACAACCAGATTTAGGAGGAAAATTATGCTTTGGCAATCACCTGAACAAATAGAAGATCTCCTGTGCCGCCTAGTCTCTTGGGAGAGCCGGTCGGGCACACAAGGGGAAATAGAATTCCCTTTTAATTTAAAGAAAGAATTATCCCGGCTGGAATATTATATGACGAACCCGGGCTTTATCACCTTGCATGATGCCGGTAAGGGGCGCAATGCCTTGAGTGCCCTGTATAAGAACTCGGATGCCCAGAAAACGATTGTGCTGATCAGTCATTTCGACACCGTCCATACAAAGGAGTTCGGTTCAAATAGCCAACTTGCATTTGTACCGGAAAAACTCATTAAGCACTTCAAGGAAAGAATCAGCGATTTTCCTGAAGATATACAGAATGACATCCAATCCGATGAATATCTGTTCGGTCGGGCGCCATGGATATGAAAGCAGGTCTGGCACTGCATATCCATCTGATTGAAAAGGCGATAGAAGAAGAATGGCCGATAAACCTTCTGCTCGTGACGGTGCCTGATGAAGAAGTGGATTCCGCAGGCATGCGCGCTGCAATCGAAAGATTGGATGGCATCCGTATTGAAAATGATCTCGATTTTTCACTGTTCCTGAACAGTGAGCCTAGCTTCACCCAATATCCCGATGACCCAAATTATTATTTCTACTCTGGATCCATCGGCAAAATAATGCCTTCCGCCCTTTTCTACGGCGTCGAAACGCATGTCGGCGAACCACTCAGGGGCTTGAATGCACACTATATGGCCTCATTCATGAGTCAGAAGATGGAATTCAGCGACGCTTTTTCTGAAGAGGAGTACGGTGAAAAGACACCTCTTCCGATTACACTTAAATATTATGATCTGAAAGAGGAGTACTCTGCCCAAACATCGAATCATGTGGCGACTCTCTATAATGTATTCACCATGAAACAGAATGCTGCCGATATATTCAACACCTACCATAACCTTGTTGAAGAAACCATGGATGAATGCCAAAAGCACTATGAAAGCCTATGCAACAGAGAAGGTGTCCATCCTGTGGGCACCATCAGAACCCTGTCGTATAAAGCGCTCCATGACTATATGGCTGATAAATATGGGTCAGAGAAGGTTGAGTCGATCATCTCCGAATATGTGGACCGCAGCGATCTCGACGATCGTGAAAAATCCCTTCATATCGCCAACAGGATGGTCACATACTGCAAGGAACTCGCGCCACTCGCCGTGACGCTCTTTGCACCGCCTTTCTACCCGGCAGTCAATGCCTCTGAAGAACCGTTGGTCAGAAGCCTCGCGTCACTGACGAATGAATTTTTGACGGAAAATCATGGTATTGAGCCAAAAGAAATCCACTACTTCAACGGCATATCGGACTTAAGCTATGTAACATACGATAATTATGATGACAGTTGGGAATCGTACAAATCCAACACACCGGTATGGGGAAGGACCTACAGCATTCCATTCGAAGAAATGCAGAAACTGCAGGCCCCCTTCATCAATATAGGACCGTTCGGCAAAGACCCGCACAAGCTGACTGAACGGCTACACCGGAAAAATGCCTTTGAAATCACTCCAAAATTGCTGGAAAAAGTGATAGAACATTGTATGCGCTAGATGAATTCAATAAGGGGAGGACAATCAGCAAAAACTCTGATTGTCCCCCCTTATTCTTATTTTATATGCCAATCAGATATAGACATATTGGTATCGTGATAAGGCTGATCAACGTAGTGACTAATGTAGAAAAGGAGACAAGATTGGGTTTTACATTGAATTGAACCGCAAGCATCGTCGAATTGGCAGCCACCGGCATCGCGTTGAGGATGACGAATACCATCTTCATCGTATCATCGACAGGCATAAACAGGACCAGTACAGCTGCCACTAAAGGTGCAATAATCATCCTGACAACCGTTACCGCTGTGATATTCTTCATTTTGAATTTTTCTTTGGTAATCTGGGCCAGCTGCATGCCCAGTATGAGCATTACTACGGGGATCGCAGCATCCCCTGTCATTTCTGACATCTCCATGAGTTTATCATCAACTGTAACGTCAAACACCTGAAGCAGTATGCCAGCCAAGGCGCCATAAATGACTGGAATCTTAAATACGTTCACAATCGCTTCTCGTACAGTTATCAAAGCCCCGGTTCCGAAAGAAGCGATGAATATCCCAATGGTACTGATTAGGAAACCATGTAGTACCATCAGCACTATGGCATAGTCGAACGCCGTTGCGCCGATTGCGAACAATACAACAGGCGAACCATAGTTCCCGCTATTTGGAAAAAGATTACCCAGCAGCATCGCCGACATCTCCTCCCTATCAGCTTTCAGGAAGTAGCCGATTATAATCGTCACCCCACCTAGAATAGCTGTAATGATGAGGGTGAAGGTAAACAAGTGAAAATAGTCCATTGTGATTTCATTAGTATAGAATGTGTTGAATGTCAGAATCGGCAGTAATATGTAAAGTGATAAGGCAGATACGGATTTTATATCCATCTTCAATATCTTTTGGGCGATATACCCTGCTCCAAATATCAAAAAGACCGGCAGTACAATCATCAGCAGTTGCATTTCCATATATCTTCCTTTCTTTTCAGCTCAAGCCGCTACGAGGGCTTCCCGTAGTTGGAATCTTAAAGATCTATACATCGGATTCGTACGCACCATTAATATTTTATAGTATTCATAAAATTGAAATAGATTTATCTTTATATGTAGACTACCATAAAGGTCAAGGAAGCAGATAGAATCTATCGGCATATATCATTTAAGTAAAAGTTAGTGAAAAGGAGGGCACTTCTATGTCTTACTCGCCATTTAAAAGACGTATATACGCATTCTTTTTAGATTACGTTGTTATCGTTGTATATGGAATATTTGTTGTAGGCACCATTTCGTTCATATTCCGTCCATATATTGAACCACTATTCTCTAACTCGCCGGTAACAGCTGAACTTACAGGCTTTTTTATGATAACATTGCCAGTTTCACTCTACTTCATTTTGTGTGAATGTTCTAAATGGCAAGGGACATTAGGAAAAAAGAAATTGGGCATCCGCGTTGTTGACGCTTTCGGCCACCGCATTGGTGTTGGCCGTTCTGCTTTGCGAACGTTGGTCAAGTTTCTTCCTTGGGAGATTGCGCACTTTGGTGTATGGCGATTAATGCTTCCTTCTAACCTTACTGAAATGACGGTTTATATAATCCTAAACGCTGTAAATCTTGCAATATTAACATATCTAATAATTTCTTTCACAAATAAAAAAAGGAAGAATGTTTATGATTGGATAGCAGGTACTGAGGTGATCAATCGAAGTTAGACGTGGTTAATCCTTCAAGCAAATTGATGAAGGTAAGGAATGACTCAGCTGAGCTCATTTTATATTATCTTTACTCATTTTATTGAATAAAAGTAGTATTGAAAGGAAGAATATTATATGTGGATGTTCGTATTAGCTCTAATTATTTCTTTAAGCATCGCCTTTGGGCTTTTTGATGATAAGAATAAGAAAAAATGATACGTCCATGTCATTTTAACGGAATGAAAAAATAGTGAAAATAAAATTTTTTCTAAAAGGAATTAAGATTTCGTTTGTCAAAATAAGCTAGACAGTTCCTTATCACCCATGTAACTCAAAAACACTTCCAACGGCGTACGATAGTTCAATGATTTTCTCGGTATATGGTTTCTTCTTGCAGCGACCGATGAGATAAAAGCTTGGTCGACTGTGTTGAAATCCATATCTTTACGCAGTCCATCCCTTCTGAGCAGACCATTGGAATGTTCATTCAGCCCGCGTTGTGACGGTGTGCCCGGATCGGCGAAGTAGATGGCCAGGTCATTTCGATTGCTCATCGACTGCCAGTTGGAGAATTCTTTACCGCAGTCAAAAGTGATGGACTTGAACAGGTTTCTCGGCACCCAGTGACACCACGTATTGATGGCAGTTTCGATATCTTTGGCCGTCCGACCTTCAGGTTTCAATGTGATGATGACTTTCGATAGCCGTTCAACCAGCGTGATGACGGCGCTTTTATGTCGCACACCGACAATAGTGTCGCCCTCCAGATGGCCGAATTCTTTATTGAACGCTGGATAGTCGTCCAACCTTTCGGAAATGTTGCGCCGGAACGTCTGTCGCCCCCGGCGTTCCTTATGACCGTTGGGTTTTCTTTTGCCTTTCATTGGCAATGTGGACACATCAAAGTCCTTACGCTTGAACATGCGGTACAATGTGCGGCTGGAACACTGTATCTTACGGTCACGCCGGCCGGCAATCACATCCGGTGTCCAGCCCTGAGCCACTTTTCCTGTCACATATGCGTGTTGGTCCGCTGGCAGTCTTGTCCGTTTCCGGCCGCAGCGCTGCTTGTTTGCCTTGTAGCGCTGGTAGTAGTCCAATGCGCTGTGGCCGGCTCTGAAAAAAGCCACAACATTATGGACCGTCTGTCGGGCCCGGCAGACCCGTTTCGAGATTTTTGAAACAGGGGTGTTCTGATGAAAGTAGGATTCTATGATTACCAGTTCATCCGTGCTAAGATGGGTGTAGGTCATTCGTGATCACTCCTATGTTTTCTTTGGTTGGAAATACATTTTGAGTGTATCACGAGTGGCTCTTTCTATGTGTCTAGCTTAATTTTACAATCGACGAGATATAAAAATCATGCAGACAGATTTTTACATTCAATCGGTTCGAGTTTAAAGATACTCTAAAATAACAGGCTCTGATAGGACTATTAGATCTATCTTCAAAATATTTATATTATTTTCTGATAGTACACACTCCAATCAGAGATCAGACAGATAGTATCAAGATAAGAAGAACTCGATTTTTCTAACGAAAAATTTTCGTTTAAAAAACTATAACAAACAACAAAATAATACTAAGAATTAAAAAGACCAAAGCTAAAACTCCAAAAGGAATCCCAAAAAATTTATCCAAAAAAGACCAAACAAAGTCTCCATCTTTATTTTTAGACTTGTCTTCCATACCTTCTCCTCCTTTTTTTCAGAATATCATAATATTTATTCCAATTTCCTTTTGGTGTGAACCAACGGCAACCCTAAAAACCCAAAAGCTGTCGATAGGCATTTTTGATACCTCACGGTATCCGCCTATCGGCTTTTCAGTTTATTCAGGGTTGCTTTTCCTTCCGCAATATTTTCTCAGCATAAAATGTACTGCATACCGCCAAATAATTACCCCATTAGAAACAATATTTTTTTAGAGTTGCAGTATTAAAATGAGAATGAATACTATTATCTCAATTCCTAAAATTCCCTTAAGAAAAATATTGGCTGGCGAATCTTTAGCGTTATTCCTATTTGAATTAAACAATGATGAATTACTTACAAATAACAGAAGCATCGTTAAAAATAATATGGTTAACAAAATACTTAGATAACCCAACTAATCTCCTCACTTTGTTTAAGATGAATATATATCTTCCTGATTTATTTGAACTTTCACTATACTAGATTACTATTGATAGTATACTAATAAAGAAAAATAATTTAAAAATAGATTATTTCTCATTGCCCAATTTAACATTGTTGTACCTCAAAGATAAGTTAGACATAAAACACTGCTAATGATAAGGAGGATCCTATGTCCATCGTTATTTTGATCAGAGGCAATTCTGGTAGCGGCAAAACTGTTGTAGCCAATAAATTACATAATATTTTAGGCAGTGGCACTCTTTTAATCTCACAAGATATTGTGAGACGAGAAATGCTTAAAGTTAAAGATAGACCAAATAATTTAGCGATTGGGTTAATCGATAATATATTGAGTTATGGTATTTCTAATTGTGATTATGTAATTCTAGAAGGGATTTTGGCTGAAAACAAATATGGTTCTATGTTGAGACAGTCATTGAGCAAAGTTGAAAAAACATTTGCTTATTATTACGATTTACCTTTTGAAGAAACACTTTTAAGGCATAATTCAAAACCCTTCACTGATTTTGGAGCAAAAGAGATGCAGTCTTGGTTTACTGCTAAAGATTTTATTGGTTTGGAAAATGAAAAGGCTATAAAAAGGGATGTTACCGAGGAGAAAATGATTGAAATTATACTTGAAGATTTAAATTCGAATTAAAGGAATTTCATTTCTTCTTAATGACAAGAATAATTTGATGATGTTTGTCTACGTATCCTGCACGCTGTTTGTCACATTATAAATTAAATCCAAATTATGGTTGATCAAGGGGTGTGGATTATGATGCTTATTAAAAAGGGTCTTTTAAGGGGTGGCATTCCTTTTATAATTATGGAAGCTTTTGCTTCAGCACTTTACCTACAAGGTAAACTAGCGGAATCTAATGACCTTTTCTTTGGGGGTCTTGTACTATTGATTCTAGGCGCAACGACAGTGATTTATAATATAGATCAATGGAGTTTAACGAAACAAAGTGCCGTTCACTTCTCCATTATGTTGGGCACGCTTTTTCCAGTTCTATTATTAAGCGGCTGGTATCCAGTCACATCTTTACAGGATATTCTTCTGGTATTTATGATTTTCATTTCGTCTGGTTTAATAATCTGGATGATAATGTTCATACTGGCTAAAGTTTTTAAGCATCAAGGTTCTATTTAGGTCGATCAATTGGAATTAATCGATCTAAACCGTTCGCTGGTGATGATTGATCACATTATATATGGTCCCCTTTGAGACCCCTGCCAGTTTCATAATCTCTTTAATAGAGAGCTGCTTGCTCTGATAAAGGGATCCAATCATTACCGCTTTCTCTTGCGTAATCCGGGGCATCTGCCGATCGGGCCCGTGAGCGGGTTGCCTCGTGGTCCGAACCAACCAATCCAATCCCGTAACGCCCAGGGTGTCCTCTGTCCGCAAGTAATCCAAACAGATATCCAATTCGGTTCTGTTAGTTTTACGACCTCCTACCTTCTCAGAGAGTATTCGGTAATATCCAGCAGATTTCAGTATATCAATTTGGCTATTCAAGTTCTGATTGCGGGTACTGACCCGCGCATAACCTACTTTAGTCATATTTTGACTCCTTTCTAATCCGTTTTATTACATGAAACAGGTATTATCCCCTATCACTCTTACTAAATCTGATCTCACAGTGCATGGCATCGTTCAAAAACCCATGTACTTTTGAATAATATATACATTGATTATTATACATGTTTTTGGACTCAATCTATATGAATAAAGGACGATTTGACGTATGGTAAAATCGTCCAATTAACGGTTATTAATTGGACGATAATGGAAAGATATTTAGACAGATTATTTTGACAAAAGAGAATATACGAAATTATTTAATTTTAGGGAATTTTTGGTACAGTGGTGAAGACATTTCATATTTATGGTTTTAGACTATATTTTTAATGTTTAATCTTAGATATTAAATTAATTGAAGAGGAGAATGTGTTTTGAAGAAAGTCTTTTTAACTTTTATGACTGCAATTTTATTGTGTAGTGGTGTAAGCAGTGTTAGTGCTCAAGCCTCAGACAAAAAAGTTGATGAAAATAGTGACTTTGAGGAAACTCAAGAAGTATTAGAAAAATACATAACAAGTACTGAAGACGGAGAAGTTGTATTTGATGTAAATCAAGCTAAAGAGGACGGTCAAAGTGAATTTATCATTGGATCTGGTGAAATAATAAACCAATTGAATCAAGAATATAGCCAAGAAGAAGTAACTACTATGGCGATTCCACTTCCTATTTGGGGAACTGGTGCGGACCTGGTTATGGAGGGGGAGAAACTCAAGATTTACTTGATGCTGCATGTAAGCAACATGATTTAGATTATGCAAAATATGGTTATTTTGATTGCGATAGTGATTTAAGGTTAACAGCTAGAATAGCTGTAGATCGTAGTAAAATGGGGTTCATAGAAAAACAATATGCTAGTGCAGTAGCTGCCTATTTTGTAACTCAAACTAAATATAATAATTGTTATTAAAAAGTAAAAAAGGAGGGGAATATTGCAAAATAAGTTTAAAGTATTTTCTTTGATTTGCTTTGTATTATGTATTGTAATTTGGGTTCCAAATGTGATTTTTCAAGTCCCTAGCCCATTTTGGATTTTAACTTTTATCATTGCTCCTTTTGGATTAGTTTTTGCACTTTTAGCTAAAAATTATTGGTTAGTTTTTGGTAATTTTGTAATGTTCTTTAGTTTCTTTATTCTTATGGCTCTTGGGTATTATATAAACTCAAAATTATAAAATTATTTATATAGATAGAACTACTTTCTATGTAATCATAATATTTTAGAGCGCCTTAAGCCGCTCTTTTTGCGTTGAGCAAAAACTGGTTTTAGTCGACTGCAAGTCCACACTCTTTAATGACTTATAAAATAAATCTAGGATGTTATAGCTTTATTCGGATGTACATAAATAAGTACATTGATATATAAGATAATATATACTCTAGCTTTATGCCGAGAAAACTTTTTGATGCGTGACAGGCCTTAAAATACACTGAGAGCGCAAGCGAAGTGGTAGCGACAGCTATCAACTTCCGCTTGGTAGAGCTCTTAGGATTTTTAAGGGCGCAACGCATCACACTCAAAAAGGAAATTGGAATAAATCAGTAATTAGAATGTATTTTTGTGTTTTTGAAATATGGAAATATATATTATAATTAGTGTCAATGCTGGTGCCAAGGGAAGAAAATATAGTCCTAGTGTGTAATAGATTGTTGGAATCAAAATAAAAATAATACTAAGAAAAGTTGATATGGTGGATGTTTTTTGTAATCCATAAACCAATAATAATATGCCTGTTATTGTTAATATTAAAAATGAAATATTGAGAAGTGAACTATAACCCGAATAATGGACAGTTAATAAAAAACGTCCATTATTCGGGTTTTTCTGTGCCCACTCAATGATCTTGTTTATAATGAAACAAAGTATTGGAACGGAGGCATCTTATGGCACGGCATTTTTCAGCATTTGAAATAAAGCAGTTGGAAACGAATCCAAACATTCTCAGAGTCTCAGAGCGTTCGATCACCTATCATCCGGAATTCAAGAAGGTGGCTGTCCAAACCTATCTTTCAGGGGGACACCGACCCGGATATTCATTGACCATGGATTTGACCTGGCTATTATTGGAAAAGAACAACCGGGCCGGTCCCTCAGACGGTGGCGAAAAACATATGAAAAGTATGGTGAAGTCGGGCTGGAAAATGATTTCCGGGGCAGAGGGGCTACAGGACGGCCATCCGACACGGCGCGCTCAGCAGCAGAAAAATTAAAGCGGGCAGAAGCACGGATTAAATATTTAGAGGCAGAAAATGAATTCCTAAAAAAGCTCGAAACACGCGAAAGGCAGGCGAAGCATCAGAGACGAGACTAAAACCGTCTGAAGTATATGAACTGATTGAACAGCTCCATCGCAAGCATCCACTTAAAAATATGGTGTCCCACCTATGCAAGCTCTCGGGCGTCAGCCGAAGTGGCTATTACGCGTGGTTAAAAGGAGAGCCAGACAGGCAAATGCGAATGGAAAATGACGATAAGGATGCGGCATTGATTGAAAAGATCTTTGATGCGGAAAAAGGAAAGGTCGGTGCACTACAAATCAAAATGTTTTTGGAGAATGATTACGGCATCATCATGAACCACAAAAAGATCCGGCGATTGATGAAAAAATATCATTTAGCCGCAACAATCAGACAGGCCAAACCGTACAGGCATATGTTGAAAGCGACGAAGGCTCACAGCACATGCAAGAACTTGTTGAGCCGGGTATTCGATCAAAATGAACCGGGCAAAGTGTACCTGACCGACATCACTTATATTTACTATGGAAACGGCCAAAAAGCATATCTCTCCTGCGTCAAAGACAGTACAACGAAAGAAATCATCACCTATGTCGTCTCACGATCCCTAAAGATGGATATCGTCTATAGCACCCTTAAACAGCTGAATGAAACCGTAGAGTTGTTTCATCCGGAAGCAATGATACATTCCGACCAGGGCGTGCATTATACCCACCCCGAGTTCCAGAACAGAGTCAAACAGCTGGGCCTCCGCCAATCCATGTCCCGTCGGGGAAACTGTTGGGATAATGCCCCCATGGAATCATTCTTTGGTCACTTTAAAGACATGGTGGACCATAAAGCCTGCCCGTCCTTTGAAGCATTGAAGCATGCGGTTGGAAATTATATCAATAAGTATAATAATGAAAGATACCAATGGGGGTTAAAAAGAATGACCCCGGTACAATACCGAGGTCATCTACTCGCAGCATAACGCTTTTTTTAAACTGTCTAAATTATGGGTTACAGTTCAAAGCATAGTGGACCCTCCTTTTTTTAATATCTACACTAATTAAAGCAGTGCAAGGTCCTGCACTTTCTCCCTGCAAAGCTTTGCACTTTCATTTTGTCATACATATGAGAGCTTTTAAAAAATTTGTTTTTCCACTATTTCTGTAATTCTTTATGTTATTACCATTAAATTAACATTCATCATTAGTAAAATTATTTTCTTTTATCGTTCGCAAAAGTACACATTAGCGAACGCCTTGTATATTGGTCTGAACGTATAGTAATGTGCGTTCGTAAACATATAAAAATTGAATGTGAACGTTCTCATTTTTTCATATACTTTTACGAACGGTTTATAGTAGAATGCAGACAGATAGCAGATAAAAGGACTCATATAGGCTTATTTGAACTTCTGCGTGTGATGATCCATTAACTGCTTATGTAAGTAAGATAAGCGAACACTCATTATTAAACCCAATAAAACACTTGATTAAACAGTTTTAATATCCTATAAGGGGGTACATACTTAATACAACATGATAAATAGCATTGTCCTTTTATTGTGACAGATACAACCCTTTTAAAACCCGCTTTATCCTCTCCAACATCAGGGATAAAGTAGAATGGCTTAATCGGACTTCAGCGAGTCTAGATTAAGCCATTCTTTTTAATTTTTCTTTCCTGCAAATCAACGGCCTTTGATAAACGTTTTTTCGGCATATAATTTATCGGATATAACTCAGTTATTAAATTTCCACTTTTATACTCTTGTAATTTCTAATCTATTTTAATGATTTTTCATTTCCAATTGATGAATTAGATGAGTAATCATATCGTTATTCGGGGTTTTAATCCCATATTCTTTTCCATATTCAGAGATTTTACCATTTAGATAATCCACTTCTGTCTGAACACCTTTTGCCAAGTCTTGATGCATCGATGGATAATGCAGTCCCGCCGCACTGTCAGGGAATGCCGCTTTGATTTTTTCTAATGAAGCATCAAAATCTAAATTTATACCACGAGCTGCTGCAACTTCTATAATTTCTTCAATTATTGGGGTGATCATTTCAATTACGGCACCGTAGGCGGCAAATTCCCCAATCCTTTTATCCAAAATTGAACATAAAGGATTTAAGACACTATTTAAGGTTGCTTTAGCCCAAATAGAGTGTTGAACATCCCTACTTATAATAGAGTTTAGGTTAGCTGTGTTGAATATATCGTTGATTTCCTCTGTCATTTTTGACGCAATGCCATCTGCTCTTTGAATCTGGATGCCACCTGATCCTGTTAATACAATCTGTCCCGGCCCTTTGAGTCCAGCGGTCCACATCGTCACTGCCAAGTATATGCGATCCTTGGACACATACTTGGCTAGACGGTCCCCATGGCCTAATCCATTCATCATAGTGAGGATTGCTGTTTCTGCGTGTATTGAATTTTTTTCATACAATGCTTGCAGCATGTCTTCTGCATACATGGCTTTAGTTAAAATAATGATTAAATCATATGATTCATCTATATCTTCCAATAATTTTGCTTTTACAGGAACTTGATATACTTTATCTTCTGTGTGTACTTCCATTCCTTTTTCGTTAATGGCGTTGACATGTTCCTCCCATTTATCTATGAGTGTTACATCAACACCTGCTTCGTGAAGCTGTATCCCTACTCTACCACCTAGTGCACCTGCGCCTGCTACTGCAATTTTCATTTACTATACATCCTTCCATATTATGATTCTGCTTCAAAATAGAAAATAGTTGGCTTATATATCTTAAGTATTTTGACGAAGAGATAGTGGAATAAGAGTGCTGAAATTAAAGGGACAATAATGTATGCAATGATTACTTTAAATATGACACTCCCAATGCCGCCATCCAACAAAGCCATGGACTGAATTGGACCTACAAAACCCACAAGTCCGAATCCCGCTGATGCAGGGGTGCCCTGGATGTTAAGTAAACCAGAGACAAGCCCCGACACTGCTGCTGTTAAACTTACTGGTAGCAGTAGGATTGGATAGCGGATCATGTTCGGCATCATCATTTTCATCGCCCCAAGTATAACTGCGATGGGCACTCCTATTTTATTTACTTTATACGTGCCAATGAACAACATAATTGCAGCTGAAGCGACTCCAATTGCTGCGGAACCCGCTGCAACCCCCGAGATGCCAATTGCGTATGCTATTGCGACAGTAGAAACAGGTGAGATAATTACTATTGAAAACAACACTGATATAAGAATAGACATAATTATAGGCTGTGTAGTTGTAATACTATTAATCAGTAGCCCGAGTCCAAGGGTAATTGTGTTTACGTATGGTAAAAGTAATATACCAGCTAATCCCGCAATCCCCCCGCCAATAATGGGGAGCAGAATGATACTGAGACTCCCGAGTTTATCTTTGATGATTAACATGATTCCAACTGCAATGGCTGAAGTAATCATCGTGTTAATGAGATCCCCAATTCCTGTTATAATCCACCCGGAATCTGTGAATTCAGCAGCACCTGATCCTACGAAAGCAGCCGTACCCACGACGACTGTTTGTAATGAAGTCATACCAAACTGCATTGCAATCAATACACCGGTCAGGACAGGAATAGTAAATTGAATACCTACGACCACATTTTGAAGCGTAGTAAAAATATCTCCATATTGAGCAAGGTACCCAAACAGCCCTCCGAGGATCGCATTTGGAATTAGACCAACAACAATCGCAAGGGCCACCCCATTGAGTATATTAAACAAGAATTTTTTTGGTGTTATTCTTTCTTTAGCTCCATCCATGTAATTCCCACCTTCTATTTGTGATTTATCTCACAATAAATATACCATTTACTATGCTATCTGACAATCCCCTGAATTAAATTCTGAATTGCCAGTTCTCTCGTTTAATAAAAACCAATCCCTGGTAAATCAAAATAATATTTGCGTTACAATAAAAAGAGAACAATTATTAGAAAGGAAGATTTGAATGGAAGAAGATCAAAAATATTATGGCTATATGAACAAAATTGGGGAGGAGAAAATATCGCTTATATTAGTTGGTGGATAATATTTGTTTTAGGTTTGCTGTCTTATTACTGGTTTTTCTTTGTAGAATACGGCGCTTTTGTCACCGTAATTGGCACATTTATTTGTGGTTTGATTGGAGTGGTAATAGCCGTTACGTTAAAAAAGCGTAACTTCATCATCTTAAGTACTTTTCTTTTTCTTAGCCCCTATCTTATCTTCTTGTTCATAGTTTTGTTCTTAAATTAAGAAGTGGTGGGAGCTGCATAAGAAAATAAATGCAACTAAAAAGAACAGTTGCGATATTGGCATTTTGATGGAGCTGTTCTTTTATGCCATTTTAAGTACTAATACTATTGTTTCTGTGAAAAAATATTCTAATAGCGATTTCAATTGAACTAAAGCTTCTACCCATTCCTGAAAACATTATAATATCTATCTCAAATTATGATATATTATAAATAGAACTTACGTTCGATTTAATAGGGGGGCGGCTATGTACAATTATCATTTATGTTGTAATAGAGATATTCTTTGTGTGGATCAGAAAAGTTTTTTTGCAAGTGTATCATGCATCTTAAAAGGGCTAGATCCTTTAACTACTAAATTAGCAGTCGTTGGAAATACAAAAAGAAAAGGCTCAGTGGTTCTTGCAGCAACACCTGAATTAAAGAAACTGGGGATTAAAACCGGTTCCCGCTTGTATGAGATTCCTTCACGAAGTGATATTTATATTATAAATCCTTCTATGTAGACCTATATCGAATATTCCACTCGAATTTCTGAAATTGCATTGAAATATGTTCATCCGGAAGACTTTCATCAATATTCCATAGATGAATTTTTTATGGACATTACTGATAGCTATCATTTATTTTCTAATACACCGAAAGCCTTTGCGAAGCGCTTAAAGAAAGAGATTCATGATGCCACACAGATCCAGTGTGCCATCGGCATTGGAGAGAATCTACTATTAAGTAAAGTAGCATTAGATTCAGAAGCAAAACGCATGCCTGATGGTATTTCAGAATGGCGATATCAGGATGTGGATAAAAAATTATGGAATATTAAACCGTTGTCAAAGTTTTGGGGGATCAATAAAAAAAGTGAAATCAAACTCAATCATCGGGGAATTTTCAGTATTGGAGATCTGGCAAATTATCCGTGGCAATATTTAAAAAGAGATTTTGGCATCATTGGTGTGGACTGGCACCTCCATGCGAATGGGATTGATGAAAGTGCAATAAGGGATAAACATATGGTACATCGTCCATCTATTGCGAAAAGTCAGGTGCTACTGCGAGACTATAAATTTAATGAGTTGTATGTCATCCTTTTGGAACACGTTGATGAAGTGACTTACCGTATTAGACGAGTCAAACAGCTCGCACGGACAGTTTCTTTTTCTATCGGTACAAAAGATAAAAAGATATATCGAAAACAACTTACGATAAAAGCAGGGACGAATCATTCGAATAGAATCGTCACATTGATATGGAATCATCTTAAAAAAGTGGCTGATCCATACGAACTATATAGAACAGTTAATATATCACTCACTAATTTGATACCGGACTCAGTGATGCAGTTATCACTGTTTGATACGGATGCAAACTTAAAAGAAGAAAAACTGCACGACACAATTGATAAAATCAAAAGACGGTTCGGAGAAGCCAGCATATTACGGGCGATCAGTCTAACCGATGCATCTACATTAAAGCACCGATCGAACCTTATTGCGGGGCATAAAAAATGATACAATATCATCGTCGCCTATACTTCCTGGGCGAACATCGACCAGGAAGGAGGTGAACACCATGGAACTGATTTTTGTTAACATCATTGCCCCAATTATCGCAGGGGCATTGTTGCGCTTTTTGTCTATTGGTTAGATAAGCGTAACAATAAGTAGGCGACAATAACCACACCAAAACCCCCAATCTATGCCAGTAGATTGGGGGTTCGGTGATTCCATGAAACTGATTTTTGTTACTTATATTATATCATTCCAATTAATAAAAATCAAAATACTAAGTGAGACGTTCTTGATATATTTTGTAGCAATGAATTAAATATATTTCGGATATCGTAAATCAGAAACAGGGATAGGGTTATCATTAATGCTCCATATACTTGCTAAATCGTTTTTCCATCTTTTCTTGCAATGCGGAAATAACCATACAAATAGGCCAGTAAATAAGGGCTACAAGAATATACATGGTCATCGAGTCATACGTGCGCCCAGCAACAATTTGCGCCTTTTGAAATAATTCCGGAACTGTAATAACAGCGGCGAGTGACGTTGCCTTCACCAAATCGAGATAAACATTTGTTAATGGCGGGATAGCGATTCGAGCAGCCTGAGGCAAAATGATCTTTCGCATTGTCTGCCAATATCCCAGATTAAGAGCCTTAGCCGATTCCCATTGCCCCTTATCAACACTACTTAGTGATGAACGGTTAATTTCTGCGATGAAAGCCGCGCTATTTAGGCCAAATGCCAGCGAAGCAGCTAAAAAAGCGGACAGTTCAATGCCAATCGCTGGCAGCCCTGCATACAGTATGAACAAAAATACAAGGATAGGTGTTCCGCGCATGAACGATATATAAAGACGTGACGGCCATCTTAAGATAATCCACTTCGAACCGCGCCCCAGAGCCAAAAAGAAACCTAGAACTAAGCCAATAACCATTCCAATAAAGGATACGGTTAATGTGGCTGGTACACCTTCTAAAAGGAATGGAAGACTATCCCATGCTAAATGCCAATCAAACAATCCATTCAACTGAACTTGATCCATTTCTAGGTCAAACACTAATCAATACCCTCGATAGTCCGAATATCGTCATCCGGCTTCTCTGAGACATCTTCCCCGGCAAAAAATTCTTCAGACAGTTCAGTAAGGGTACCGTCTTGTTTCATATCAGTCAAAGTCTTATTAATTTTGTCTTTTAATCTATCAGCATTTTTATCGATAACAGCATGCTGGTTAGATCGGTAAAATTTTAAATCTGGCTGAATCGTGACATCCAAATCGGGAAGTGCTTTTAGAGCCAGCAATTGTAAGTAATAATCATTAATCACAACATCCGTTCTGCCATTCTCAACATCTCTTAAATAGACATCATTCGTGACATTTCCATAGGTCTTGACTTCAGCGCCAAATTTACGGGCAATATCGCTGTATACCGTTGTTGCTGCACCACCAGCTGTTTTCCCTTCCAAGTCTTCAAGTGATGTGAAATCATCCACTTCATCGTTACGCACAACCATGGTCGCATAAGAATATTTATACGGCTTGCTGTAGGAAAATTTCTTCTTGGTTTCACCCCTTACTCCGGCCGGCGCCACATCAATCCGCCCTGACTGCAATGCAGCGAACATCTCGTCAAAGCCAAGTTCCTCAAATTGCACATTTAGATCGAGCCGTTTGCCAACCTCTTTCATCACCTCAACATCGTAACCAGTTAAATCATCAGAGTCTTCCGGATAATAAGAAGAAGGATACAGTGTTCCAGGTGTTCCGACAACCAGTTCTCCCTCTTCTTTTATTTTGTCCCATGTGTCATCATTAGCATGATTACTTGTCTGGCCACAGCCCCCTAACACAAATAGGAGACATCCAACGCCTACCAAACACCCCTTTAAACGCAACTTTCTCCCCTCGTTTCTAACACGTTTTATAAAAATTAACACGAATATTGTAAATGCTTTATGTCTTTAAAACAAGGTACTTATCACTTATTGTCAACAACATTAATAACTATACGCGATAAAAAACGGGGGCGTCAATAATTTTGTGTAAATGACCCTATCCCTTTTGAATTTCGTCAGCCAGTGTTTACTTGTTTAAACTTGTTCCTCCAGCGATTCAAACATCTGCAATAATTCCTGGTTTTGCCTTTTTGAAGCCTCTGTGGCACCGCATACCGAACTTATGGTTATATTTCCCATGATTTTTCACTATTTCCAGTGCTGAGAGAGCGATTCTAAGGCAAGTTAGTAATTTTAGATGGATAGTTGTCCATTAAAATGCGCTGTATGCGCCCAGATTTACAGAATATCGTTTACTTCTAATCCAGATGGCGATTTTTGTTTCGCTTCTGACTTTTCTTTTGAATTCTTTTGAGGGTACTGCTCTTGTGCAATAGATTTTGCGATTTTCCAAGAAGAGATGTCTTTACTATTTGTAGCCTCTTTAGACAACTTATCTAGGACTCGTTCATACTTAATCTGATAATCGATTGTATCAAAATATGTGTCCTTATCTAAAACGACTGGCTGATACTGCATTTTAACATCGTGGGATTGAATATTCGTCAAAATGTCATTAAAATCTTTCACCTGATGCCACGATTTCAAATCACTCGGTTCGCCCAGTTGTTCAAAATTTTGATGTCTCGGAGAAGCAACAAAGTTTTGAACGGTGCGATCACTTTCTCGATGTTCGATTTTATTGTTGATGTGTTCCAACATGAAGCTTTCTCCGCCGACATCACTATCTACCGCAAACACCACATTTTTTGGCGGTTGTTTGGTTTCTTCATAAATCTGTCCGATAGCATGATAATATGTCTGTGGTTTTAACCCAGTCATCGAAACCAGCCGTGCATTTGGCGGATTGTACATACTGACATGGCTTAATAAATCAATCGAGGATTCAAACACATACAGATTTTCCGGCCGTCCATTCGTAATATTGAAGCCCTGCTTTTCATCCGAATTTTTGACGACTTGTTTAAACCGTTTATCAGGTTGAGTGCCTTGCTTATCCATGCCGACGACTTCTTTATTTTTCGCCCACAAAAATACGACATTGTTATTGTGATCTTGCTGTATGAGTTTTTTATCAATGAGTGTATCTACTAAGTCTTCATTGATGCCCCGTTGATTAACGAGGTAATCTTTTGCGACGGAAGTATCTTCCGACAGCTCATCTGGCCGAAAGACAAAGGGTTCTTGTTCTTTATCGATATTGACTTCTGCGGTTTGGTACTCCTCATTTAAAGTGAGTTCTTTAATGGCACTTCTAAAGCTATAATCATGAACACTTCTTAAATAATTGATCGGATTTCCCTTTAAATCTTGTGAGTTCCAGAAGAATGAGTTATTTTGCTTATCAATCACAAAACTGTCATGTTCAGCGAGTTTTGCGTATTTATCCGATACGTGGATGACGACATCACCCTGCTTTTCAATCACATCAACGAGATCTGCTTTTTGAGCTTGATTGACCAGTTCCTTTGGTATCGGTTTTCTTTCTTTAAACAGTTGCTGTATCTATTTTTGAGAGTATTCTTTCATAGTCCTTCTCTCCTCTTTTTTAAGGATCGCCGATTGTAAAATTAAGCTAGACACATAAAGAAAGCCACTCGTGATACACTCAAAATGTATTTCCGACCAAAGAAATCATAGGAGTGATCACGAATGACCTACACCCATCTTAGCACGGATGAACTTGTAATTATAGAATCTTATTTCCATCAGAATGCCTCTGTATCAAAGATTTCAGAACAGATTGGCCGAGCACGTCAGACCGTCCACAATGTGGTCACTTTCCTGAAAAACGGTCACACCGCATTGGATTTCTATAAGCGCTACAAGGCAAACAAGCAGCGTTGCGGTCGAAAACAGACGGTGCTGTCGAATGATCAACGCGCATATGTGGCAGAAAAGGTCGCGCAAGGATGGACGCCGGATGTGATTGTCGGTCGCCGTGAACAGCCGATCAACTGCTCCAGCCGCACATTGTACCGCATGTTCAAGCGCAAAGACTTTGATGTTTCCACCTTGCCGATGAAAGGAAAGCGAAAACCCAACGGCCATAAGGAACGCCGTGGGAGACAGGCTTTCAGACGGAAACTCTCTGACAGAAAGACGGACTACCCAGCATTCAAAGAAGAATTTGGACATCTGGAAGGCGATACCATTGTCGGCATCCATCATAAAAGTGCCGTTGTGACACTTGTAGAACGGCTGTCGAAAGTGATCATTACCCTCAAGCCCGAGGGCCGGACTGCAAAGGATATTGAAACAGTCATCAACGCATGGTTCCATCAGATCCCCAGAAATGTGTTCAAATCCATTACTTTCGACTGTGGTAAGGAATTCTCAAATTGGCAGGCAATGAGCAACCGAAATGATATTGATATTTACTTTGCCGACCCGGGCACGCCTTCCCAAAGAGGATTGAATGAACATTCCAATGGACTGCTTCGGAAAGACGGCCTGCCCAAGCATATGGATTTCAACACAGTGGATCAGAGGATGGTTGCTTCAGTAGCCTCCAAGAGAAACCACATACCCAGAAAGTTTTTGAACTACCAGACACCGCTGGAAGCATTTATGAGTTACATGAATGTAGGCAGGCTGTCTAGCTTATTTTGACAAACGAAGAAATGAAAAATAACATATACAGGGGCCATTTCCATCAATGAACGACCCCTATATAATAGTAGAAACACGTTCAATATACTGCCGGACCTCATTAGAATTTTTTTGATTCACTTGGATGAGAAGTCCTGCTCAGCTTATTCAATAAATTTCAAAGTATTCACTATTTACTTGACGTATCTCTTAGAAGTACTACAATGATATTAAATAGAATAAATTTGCACTAGGGGCGTTTTTGTAAACTGAGATGAGGATAACCTCAAACCCTTTGAACCTGATCTAGTTAAAACTAGCGTAGGAAAGTGTTACTTCGATACAGCTAAATATCTATGCCTTTATAGGTGTATATAATTCGCTCTCGATACGTAACCTTCTTACGAAGGTTGCGTATTTTTTTTCTAAAATAGAGGAGGTATTTACTTGGCAAGGACAGTTTTAGTAACAGGAAGTGGCAGAGGTCTTGGTAGATGCATCGTAAAAAAATTGAGTGAAAAAGGCTTTAATGTCATCATTAACTACAATCGCAGCAAATCAGAAGCAGAAGCGTTGCAAAAGCAAATCGGACCCCAAGCAATTTCTATTCAGGCAGACGTTACAAATAGGAAAGAAGTTGAACAGTTAGTTAAAAAAGGGACTGAACATTTTGGGCAGATTGATGTTGTAGTAAACAACGCACTCGTAAACTTCAAGTTTGACCCAACTACTCAAAAAGCATTTAAAGATTTAACCTACAAAGATTATGAACAACAACTAGACGGCACGTTAAAAGCCGCGTTCAACGTATCACAAAGTGCCCTCCCCAATTCCTAGAGCGAAAAGAGGGTGCAATCATTAGCATCGGAACGAATCTATATCAAAACCCTGTGGTACCATATCACGAATATACAACAGCAAAAGCTGCTTTAATTGGGTTCACCAGAAATGTTGCAGCAGAGCTTGGTCAGCACGGCATCCGAGCAAATATCGTTTCGGGCGGATTATTGAAGACAACAGATGCAAGTGCAGCCACAACACCTGAAGTATTTGATTTAATCGCACAATCCACACCATTGAGGAAAGTCACATCCCCTCAAGATGTTGCGAATATGGTGGTTTATCTTTGTTCCGAAGCAGCAGATGGTATTACGGGGCAGAACATCACGGTGGATGGCGGCCTTACTATGAACTAGGGGGATATATTATGATTAATCCGAAACAGTTAAATATAGGAGTTTTATTGTATGGTGTAGGACATCATCAGGCAGCATGGATGACAGCAGATTCGAGCATAGATGAATTTACGACAATTGGATACTATGAAAATTTGGCGAAGATTGCTGAACGTGGAAAATTCGATGCGGTATTTTTCGCAGATGCACAAGCCTTCCCTGCTTATAGTGCTACGGAATTGCCAACGAGTTATTTTGATCCAATAGTTGTATTAACTGCCATGAGTAATGTCACAGCTAACGTTGGACTTGTTTCAACTATTTCGGGAACGTTTAATAACCCGTTTACTTCAGCAAGGCAGTTACTCACACTGCAGCATATAACAAAAGGACGTGTGGGCTGGAACCTGGTGACATCAATGTCCGATTACGAAGCACAAAATCACAGTATGCTGGAATTACCGGAAAGAGCAGTGCGTTATAAGAAAGCAGATGAATTTGCAGAAGTCATGGATAAATTATTTGAATCGTGGTCCATTGATGACTATAGTCCAGACAGAGCGAACAATAAAATCACCAAAAACGATAACATTCAACCGTTCAACCATAATGGAGATTACTTCCAAGTAAAGGGGCCATTAACCCTGCCTTTAGGAAAGGAAGGAAAACCGGTTGCGATGCAAGCAGGGGCATCAATAGAAGGCGTGGCACTTGCTGCGAAATATGCCGATGCAGTCTACTCAGTTGCTTGGAACTTAAGACAAGCAAAAGCCTATCGTGAGAAATTAGATCGGGCAATAAGAGAAAGTCATCGGCCAGACTGCTCAATCAAAGTGTTTCCAGGTCTAGTGACTTATGTGGGTAAGACAAAAGAAGAAGCACAAGAAAAGAAAGCGAAATTAGACGATTTACTGCCAATTGATACTGCGCTGAAGCAACTCGAATTCTTTGTTCAGCAAGACACAAAATCGTGGAAACTCGATGAAAAAGTCCCTGCATTGCCCCCAATCGAAGAATTCACAGGCCCAGTCGGGCGTTATCAAACTGTGTTAGAAATCATAGAAGACAGAAATCCGACAGTCCGTGAACTACTCGGTTACCTAAACGCTGGAGGCGGACACTTGACACTTATTGGTACGCCTGAAGAAATTGTCGATGAAATCGAAAAATGGATGAAGGCAGGTGTCGCAGATGGTTTCAACTTGATGCCGCCAACACTCCCAGGCAGTCTGGAAGATTTTGTTGAATTCATCATTCCAGAAATGCAAAAGCGCAAAATTTTTAGAAGAAATTACAATGGAGAAAACTTAAGAGAAATGCTATCATTATATTAATATTTCAATTTTTATTTTGAAGTACCGAAAATTTTCAACTTTCCAGGTACTTTAAGTTTTGAAAGTAAATTATTTGATAAATATTAAAAAAATCACTGTTTTATAATAAACTGTGATTCACTTCTTTACTTTCACTCAAGGAATTTAATAATAAGAAAATATCTGCATTTTTTCTATCACTTTAAAAAATTAGGTTGGATCTAATAAGGAGGAGGGTTATGATGCCAGAAGAATGGGGATTTTTGAATACAGGACACAACAATGCGGCTACCAATATGGCGATTGATGAGGCTTTATTAAATTGGCATAGTAGAGGAGTTATCCCCCTACATTAAGATTTTACGGTTGGTCAGCACCAAGCCTATCCGTAGGAAGACTTCAAAGAGTAGATAAACGGATTGATTTTTCTGCACTTGAGCGATATAACTGCGATTTTGTTCGGCGTTTGACGGGCGGTAGCGCCGTACTTCATGATGATGAGCTAACCTATAGTATTGTCGTGACGGAGGATCATCCCTTCATACCCACATCTGTTCGTGAAGCGTACCATATTTTAACAAGAGGGATCTTAGAAGGGTATCGTAATTTGGGCATACAAGCTGATTATGCTTACCCATCGAGAGAAGAAATAATTAAAGGCAGATCATCGGTTTGTTTTGAACAGGCTACTTACTATGAACTAATTATTGATGATAAAAAACTTTCAGGCAATGCTCAAGTACGTAAAGATGATGTCTTACTACAACATGGCTCAATTCCAATGAATATTAATGAAAAAATGTTGTTTGATCTTTTCCTTTTTCCATCTGAAAGAATGAGAGAGAAAAAGCGTACTTCTTTTTATGAAAAGGCCATCGCTATTAATGCGATTACAAATCAAAATTACACATACGATATGTTAGTGGACGCTTTTTATCATGGCTTTCAAACTGGCTTGGATGTCAAGTTTAAACCGATGACATTGACCGATGCACAGTGGGATGAAATCAATCAATTGGCAAAAAGCAAATACGCGACCCAAATTATGAATTAAAACAACTACTTGCATTATATCAACTACTGAAGGAGTGTACTTTCGATGTCTAAAAAAGAAGAGTACCTGCGTAAACCTAAATGGCTAGAAACTAAAATCAATACTAATGGATCATACTCAGGATTAAAGAAATTGATGCGAGATAAAAAATTAAATACGGTATGTGAAGAAGCAAGATGTCCAAATATTTATGAATGTTGGAGCGAGCGTAAAACTGCTACATTTATGATTCTTGGTGATACATGCACACGTGGGTGCCGATTCTGTGCGGTTAAAACAGGAATGCCGAATGAATTAGATTGGAATGAACCAGAACGTGTCGCGGATTCTGTACAAATAATGGGGTTGAAGCACGTGGTTGTTACAGCCGTCGCTCGAGATGATTTAAAAGATGGCGGTGCGGCGGTTTTTGCTGAGACAGTCCGGGCGATCCGCAGAAAAAACCCTGGTTGCACCATCGAAATTTTACCTTCTGATATGAAAGGTGATTACGAGAGCTTGCATACTTTAATGAGCAGTGAACCAGATATTTTTAACCACAACATTGAGACTGTGAGAAGATTGACTAAAAAAGTACGAGCTAGAGCAATGTATGATAGGTCACTAACCCTGCTTCAGCGTGTGAAAGAGGTTGCTCCTGACGTACCAACGAAATCAAGTATTATGGTGGGCTTGGGAGAAGAGAAAGAAGAAATCATTGAGGCCATGGATGATTTACTGGAAAATGATGTGAATATTATGACAATTGGTCAATACTTACAACCGACGAAAAAACATTTGCGGGTCGAGCGTTATTACCATCCTGATGAATTTGCGGAGTTAAAGCATATTGCACTATCAAAAGGTTTCCGTCACTGTAAGTCTGGGCCACTTGTCCGTTCTTCTTATCATGCAGATGAGCAAGTCAATCAAGCATCAGCACAGCGTCGTATTAACTATATGAAAGGCTATGAAGCCCAGGAAAACTCGCAGGTTGACTTTACATTCAGGTGATAAACATAGTGATTATGAATACCTGTAATTATTCTGTTTCAACAAGTCAAGAATTCTCTTTCGGTGTGTGGTTCAGGCAGTTCCTTTTTCCGGCGTACTCTGAAAGACCTCGTACCCTTTAAGGTGTTCCTGAAGGAAAAATGCCAAACTGATAAGGTCTGACGTACTGTTCATCTAAAGTATGTCAGACCTTATATTTTCTTCGTTTCCTCAAAGGTTTTTCAAAGAAAATGAGGAGCGTATATTACTGTTCTTAGACCACTTTACAGTATTGAATTGAGGGAGGCTTGGAGTCTAATGATGTAATTATAATAATGCTTTTCCATATCTGGTGAATACTTCGAATTGGGTGTGTCTTGTCCGATAGCTTCAGCCCGTAACATTGTCGGTGATCCTCCACAGCATAACCCAATATCATTTATGTCGATACGATGTACATTACCAGCCTATTCAGTGATTTCATAACGATTATGATACAGTGAATTCAACGCAGTCGTGACAGTCGTTTACAACGGCAGGTGTTACACTAAAACCCGAAGGCCGGAACGGCGCAGGATATCGAGGTTGCCATCAATACATGGTGTCAAAAGATGCCCGGGAACCTGTTCAAATCCATCACTTTCGACTGTGGCAAGGAATTCTCCAACTGGCAGTCGATGAGCAATCGGAATGACCTGTCCATCTACTTTGCCGATCCGGGGACACCGTCTCAACGGGGACTGAATGAACATTCCAATGGATTGCTCAGAATGGAGGGGCTGGCCAAAGATATGGATTTAATAGGGTCAGTCAGGCTTTTGTCTCATCCGTCTCTGCAAGAAGAAACCACATCCCAATAAAATCACTGAACTACTGCGCGCCGTTGGAAGTCTTTTTGAGTTACATGGGTGATAAGCAACTGTCTAGCTTATTTTGACAAACGAAAGATGAAAAGATACTTCGATTTATAGAAAATACCCAATTAAATATAGGTCCCAACTTACAATTTTGAGTATCATATAAATAATCAAAGGTATCCTTAATACGCCTCATCCCATCTTCTATGCGAATCCGGTTGGAGGCAGCATTGAATCTAAAGTGGTTATTCTCATGATTTAAAAATAACTTGCCCGGAGATACTGCAATGCCTCCAATGTCGATGAAAGCTTTATGGACTACGTCAGTATCAAAGCCGGACTTTTCAAAGCTAATCCATCCGAGATAAGTGGCTTTTGGAATATCAAATGATAAACAATCAGAAAGATGCTCATTAATATAGTCATTGATATACTCAAAATTACCTTGAATATGATCATTAAGCTGATCTATCCACTCGTTACACTCAGTGTAAGCTGCTTCAATTGCTGCGAGAGCCAGGCTGGAAACATTACTGACCTGATATACTTCTTTGGCTGTTTCGGTAATTACCTGAGCCAATTTTTTATCTTTTGTAATGAAATAAGAATGGGGAATGCTGGCCAAGTTGAAAGATTTACCGAGGCAGGTGGCCGCCAATATTTTATCGCTTTCTTCCGATAGATCAATGACCGATACAAAATCTTCTTTCGGCCTTACAAAATCCATATGGATTTCATCACTGACCAAGTAAACATTATTGGCTTCACATATATTCTTAATGGTTTCGAGTTCATCTTTTGACCATACTTTTCCTGTAGGATTGTGGGGGTTGCAATGTATGTACATAGTCACATTCTCATTTCTGCATAATGAGGTGAAATGATCGACATCTAAAAAATATTCTTTTGAGCGCTTATCATAAATTAAAGGAGACTCTACAATCTTGCGGTGATTGCTTTCAATTAGATTAGGAAATATATTATATGAGGGAGTCGTTATTATAATGCCATCTTCCTCGCTCGATACCTGCCTCATCGTTTCTCCTATAGTAAACAAGACTGTCGGTGAATAATGAATATCAGAGTCATCTAGAGAGATATTATAACGCGTTTGCCACCAATGTTTAATCGGTTCATAAAACTCCTTATTTTGCCATATTGTATAGCCAAAAATTCCATTATCAAGACGTTTTTTCATAGCATCTCTAATTGCTTCAGGTGTTTCAATATCCATATCGGCAATCCAAAAAGGTTCCAGGCATTGCGTTCCGAATATAGGTTCGGTACCTTCATATTGAACGCTGTTCGTATCTTTTCTTGTAGTAATTTTATTGAAATTGAATTGCATTTCCCCATACTCCTTTTTACATGAAAAATTCAGATATTTAAAATATTATCATTAAACTCGAATAAACATATATCCTGATAAGAAACAGCAGTGTATTACATAAAGATTATTTATTTTGTAAGTTGCTTGAATCTAATTATGCTTGTTGCAAAACTAAACTGGACACATAAAAAGGACGACACACGATACACGCAAAATGTTTTTCGGACAAAAGAAATCACTGGAATACTCATATCACCACTAATGAACTGGTGTTCATAGATAGCTATTTCCATCACAGGATCACCGTACCTCGAGCATAATTTTCTTTGACAGTGATATAAAGAACTACAGTGCTAACTTAGATGCATACAGGCAGTCCTTCGCCATCTCAACGTAATTCTCAGGATGTTATCGCCACACCTGATATGAATTATATACCTGCAATCAGTAAAGTGGACCCCATTGTCAAGACACGGATTTTATGAAAATAAGGTGGGGCCTCAGTTCTGTTCCTTCCCCGCTTTTCCGAGATCAGGTTCTGTCAAGGCGTACTGCCCTTGATAGGTTCTGACATCGGAAAGATAATTGTTCAAGGAGGAGCGGGCGCATCTAATGAATATGAATGGTGCCTGGTGTCTGATAGTCCAATGACTGATGCAGGCGCTCGTGGTTGTAGAATGCCATATAGTCACGGATATGCTGCCGTGCCTCCCTTGGCGTCCCATAGTCCTTCAAATATACCTCTTCATACTTGAGACTCCGCCAGAAACGCTCAATCATGATGTTATCCAATGCACGCCCTCTGCTGTCCATACTGATTCTGGATGCCCGGCTGTGATTTCAAGAGCTCGATGTATCTAGGACTGGTGAAATGACTGCCCTGGTCGCTGTTGAATATTTCGGGCGTCCCACTTGCCAGTGCCCGTTGCACAGTATCCAGAACAAAGTCCATTTCCAGTGTTTGGTCCAGTTCCCAGCTGATGATATAGCGGGAATACCAGTCGATGACGGCGGTGAGATACACCCAGTGATTCTGAAGTCGGATATATGTAATATCAATACTCCACACCTGATTGGGACGGGTGATGGGCAGACCTTTCAACAGATAGGGATAGATACGGTGCTGCAGATTGCGCTTGCTCAGGTTGGGCCCTGGATAGATGGCCTGTATGCCCATTTCCCGCATATGCCGCTGGACCCGCTTACGGTTGATGGCGATGCCTTCATGTTTCAGTTTTTCGGTAATCCGGCGTGATCCATAGAATGGAAATCGGGTATAGAGCTCATCAATCCGGTGTTTGATGGCTACCTCTTCCGGTGAGGGCGTCACCGGTTTGTAGTAGAGACTGGATCGATTGAGACTCAGTAGTCTGGCTTGTTCCGAAATGGGAAAATCAGTGGCTGCCCAGTCCACCATTTCCATGCGTTCCTGTCTAGTCGTGGTAGATGCCAGATTTTTTTTTGACCCACGACAATTGCGTGGTGAGTTTTCCGACTTCCGCATAGAGGCTTTCTAGCTTCTCTTCATAGTCGGCTTTCATTCTGTCCAGATCTTTGGATTGGCTGTCAAAAATCTGTGGCATCTCCTGTAGGAACTGCTTTTTCCAATTATGCAGCTGGTTCACATGGACGCCACGTTCCGAAGCGATCTGGTTCATTGTTTTTTCTTCCTTCAAGACTTCCAACACAACTTGGGATTTGAATTCGGGTGTATATCTTTTACGTTTCATATACCTACCTTAACATCTCCTTCTTTCGCGTCTAAAATCCTGGGTCCATTATACAGAGCCCTACTCTTTTTAAACGATAAAGTAGACGACTACAGATAATATGATCGAAGTGACCGTCATTGCAGCCAATGGTCTTAAGGCACGGTTACGTAAATCTCTCAAACTTACATTTAACCCAAGACCGACCATTGCAGCAGTCAGTAGCCATTCTGTTAAAACTGAGACGCTTTGCCTTGCAGCCTCAGGAAATGGAATGATTGGACCTAGAATATAACTGCCCAAAAGGCTGAAAAGGATAAAACCCACAAGGAACCAAGGAAATTCGACCTTTGCTTCAGATTCAACATTTCCCTTATTTTTCCTTTGAAAGATTGCAATCAAGATGAAGCACAGCGGAACAAGTAAGAAGACGCGTCCTAATTTACTAAGTAATGCAATCGCCAGTCCATCCTCTCCTGCAGGTGCTCCTGCCAAAGCAACATGTGCAACTTCATGTAGGCTTGTGCCCGACCAGACACCATACTGTATCGCATCGAGCGGAAGGATTGGACGCAATATCGTATAAGTTATTGCAAAGATGGTCCCCATCAATGCAATGATACCGACCCCTATGGCAGTATCCTCATCTTTTGCTTTTATGATTGGAGCAACCGCCGCAATTGCGGCAGCACCACATACGCCTGTGCCAACGCCAAGTAACAAAGAAATATTCTTATCCGCTTTAAATATTTTAGCAAGCCAAATCATTGCAAATATGGCAAAAATGATAACACCTGCATCAATTGCTAAAAGTTCCAATCCATCACTCAATACTGTATCAATACTCAGCTTCAACCCATATAAAATAATTGCCACTCTGAGTAACCGTTTGGAGGAAAATGTTATCCCTGATCGAATTGCCTCAGGGTATCCAAATATCTGACGATAGATGACAGCAATGATAATCGCACAGGCAAGCTGCCCTACTCTATCAAATCCTGGAACCAACGCCACTAAAAATCCAATCAATGCAATGAAGAATGTAAATCCAATCCCACCAAACCAAGCTGCTTGATTGGCAAACTGCTTTTCCTTGTCCCCAGAGTTTCGTTGCTTGTTTGGCAATCCCATCTAAAAACACCTCCTTTACTAACAATAAAGCATGGATAGTTATAATAAAAATAACTATCTATGATAATAATGATAAGTAATCTGTTATAGTAAAATGAACAGAAGAGAGGATGATAAGATGGATCAACAATTACGAGTTTTCATCACTGTCGCAGAGAAGAAGAACTTCTCCAGAGCTGCCGAAGAGCTGCATATGACACAGCCCGCGGTCAGCCAGTATATCCGAGCATTGGAAGAGGATTTTAATGTCCGATTACTGGAACGGTCAAATAAATATGTCCGTCTTAATAAAGCAGGAGAAATTGTTTATCATCACGCAAAGGAAATTGCAGGTCTGCACTCTCGCATGAATCTGTTGGTGGATGATCTTGTCAATAAAGCAAGTGGCCCTTTATCAATCGGTGCGAGCTATACATTTGGAGAGTACGTTCTTCCACATATCATTGCAAAAATGAAAGATATCTATCCTGAAGTCAAACCCGCCGTTGTCATCGGTAACACCGCAGAAATAGCCCAATCCGTTCTTCGTCATCAACTGGATGTCGGCATCGTGGAAGGACATTCCAATCAAGATGAGCATCTGAGTACAAAGGAGTTCGCCAAAGACACCATGATTCTAGTCGCTGCCTCCCATCATCCGCTTGTAAAACAAAAGACAGAAATTCAAATCAAAGATTTGGAAAATGAGACGTGGATTTTACGTGAAAAAGGATCGGGTACAAGAGAGGCTGCAGAAAAATTGTTTCATCAGCTTGATATATCACCGAAGGAAATTATGAATTTCGGCAGTACTCAAGCCATTAAAGAGATGATTGAGGCAGGTTCAGGGGTTAGCTTATTATCTGAGTGGGCTGTACAAAAAGAACTGCGTAATGGGGATTTAAAAACCGTCGATATAAAAGGGCTGCCTTTAGCCAGAAATTTTTTTATTTTGACAAATTCCCCGTTCCAAACAAAAGCATTAAAAGTATTTGTCGATATGTTGCATAAAGAGAAGGAGTTGACTGAATTCAGTAAAGCAGACCGGCTGTGGTAATCCGATTTTACTCCCCTAAAAATTAAAGCTAATATATAAATATGTACTATTGTTGAAACAGTATAATCTGCCTATCACTTTGCCGATCCAGAGACACCGTCTCAATGGGGATTGAATGCGCATTGCAATGGGTTGTTAAGAAAAGAGGACCTGCTTAAAGATATGGCTTTCAATACCGTCGACCAAGAATTTGTCACATCCGTCACTGTAGGAAGAAACCACATGCCGATAAGGTAATTGGAATACCATACACCACTGGAAATGTTATTCAGTTGCATAGAGGATAAGGAATTGTCCAGCTTTTTTTTGGCAAACGAAATAACATAATTCTTTTCCTAAAAATTTATCACATTATAGTTTTTAAGTACCAAGGTTCTATTTGGGTCGATAAATAGGAATTAATCGATCTGAACCCTTAACTGGAAATCATTGATCACATTATATATGGTCCTTTTTAAGACCCTTGTCAGTTTCAGAATCTCGTTAATAGAGTACTGCTTACTCTGATAAGGGGATACAATCAGCGCCATTTTCTCTTGCGTAATCCGGGGTGTCCCCAAACCGTCCCCGTGAGCGGGTTGCCTCGTGGCCCGAAGCAATCAATCCAATTTCGTGATGGCCAGGGTGTCTTCTGTCCGCAAGTAATCCAGACAATTATCCAATTCAGTTCTTTTAATTTTACGGCCACCCACTTTTTCAGAGAATACTCGGCCAAACCCGACCGACTTCAATGTATCGATTTGGATCTCCAAGTTCTGATCGTGGGTGCTGACCCGTGCATAGCCCAATTTTGTGGTGTATTTGGCTCATTTACAGCCTGCTTATTACATCAAACACGCACTCTCTCGCAATCCCACTTCTCAAATTGGGTCTAGCAGTGCATGGTATCGTTCAAAAACTTATGTGCTTTTGTACAATATGTACATTGATTAATATACTGGTTTTCAGACTCATTTTTTATGAATAAATGCTTATTTTGCGGTTCCGTATAATCTTCCAAAAAACGGTCGATTTTTATACAGTTGGTGTGCTCCTAATTTATTATTTTTTAAATTATTTAGTAAAAAGCTAAGGTGTCAAGAAGTTCCACAAGGTAATTTATAGGAAATCATGATACTACTATTCACATGTGCAAAAATTATGACAATTTAGATATTAGTGTTGAATATATTTTTTATATGTCTATCCTTTAATTGTAGGTATTTTTATTAATTTTAGTTCAAAATTTTTTAGTTACTTTTATCCTCAATAACTAAATGAAATATTTGTATAATAATAGTATTTTTTTTAAATTTTTACAAAAATATATATATTTACAAAAATATTCAGATGATTTATAATTGTCTTATAACTTAGTTTATAAGTTATAAAGGAGGTGAAAAATATGAATAGAGTCCAAAAGTTGCAAAAGCTCAGTGATAACTACAGTCAAAGAAATAATTCTATTATTATTACTAACGGATGCGTTGTTACACCGACTAATCCATAATTTTTTAACAGTTTTTTACATTCGGTATATATCTGGTGAATAAACATCAGATATATACTTTTATTTTTAAAAAAGGGGAACTCAATGTGAACAACTACTTGATTACATATCATGATCTTTTTAAAAACATTAGCTCTAAGAGTGAATATGATGTAGTTTTTGATGATAGTTTTATCTTTTATAAATCCAATAATTATGATTCAGTTCCCTTACAAGGATGGAAGGTACATATTTCCTCAACAGTTTATAATTCATCTAAGATCTTTTATTTAGTTTCTAAGGTACTTATAAAACATAATGTAACTTTTAAAGTTCTAAAAAATAGTGCCATTTTAGAATATTTCAATAGTAAAAATTGCCCTCGTCCAAATTTTGGTAAATTTATTACTATATATCCTAGAGATGTTTCACAATGCATCGAGCTATTAGATGAATTACAAGTAGTGCTAAAAGATTTTGAGTCACCTTACATACTCAATGATTTGAGATACAAAAACTGCAAATCACTGTATTTTAGATATGGGAGGATGAAGGTATTAGATTCTGAGAGCGATATAGAGAGAATGCAACTAACTTTGCCTAGCGGAGAAAAATTAGATGATCCGAGGCTACCTTATTTTTACTTACCAGAAGAGATTGAATGGCCATTTCCTTTTAATCAGTTTGAAGAAATTGATGAAGACTCAGATTTGCTGAATGGTAAATACAGTATTGAAAATGTAATAACTATGAGTTCAAAAGGCGGGGTTTATGGGGCCCTTGAAGGTTCCCAAGAATGTATAATTAAAGAATATAGGCCGTTCGTAAGATCTGTTAATAACTTAACTGGCTTAACAGTTTTTAACAATGAACGTAGAATTTATGAGAAATTTCAAGGAAACGACTTCGTTCCGCAAATGTTAGAACACTTCCAAGAATGGGAACACTTTTTCCTAGTCATTCAAAGGATTGATGGAGAGAGCTTGACCAATTATTTAGCGAGGAATATTAGCTTTTATTTCTTGGAGGAAAAAAAAGAAAAGTACTTTAAAAACGTCACATCTATCTTCGACCAAATAGCAAAAATAATAAAAGAATTTCATGATGAAGATTATGTTTTAGGTGATATATCAACTGAGAATTTTCTAGTTGATACTGATAATAAAGTCTACATAATAGATTTCGAATCAGTTGGACGAGTCTATGACTTTGAAAATAACTATGTAGGAACAAATGGGTTTTATCATATTAAAGAAAAAGGTAGAAAAATATCTAAACAGAAAGATCTCGTGGCCTTTGGTTTTTTAATAATGAAGATGTTCTCAAATTCTAACTTCTTGATAAACATTGATTATAGGCTAGTAGTTAAAAACTTTGAATTTCAGTGTCAAAAAATTGAACTACCTAACTACATTAAAAAACTAGCAGTCATTTTAATTGATCCAAATATAGAAACGAATATTTCTGAAGTGAAAGAAGCGCTAATTAATCAAAACGTTCTTAGAATTCAAATACTAAATAGTATACGTTTGCTAAAGAATAGAGTTAAACAACCTCAGTTCTTGAAAGGTACATTTGAGAATATACTTCAAGAGGTACATGTATGCGAAGTATCAGAAGATGAAAAATTTTACCAAGCTATATCTGATAATAACTATAGTGTTTATAACGGGGCTCTTGGTCATCTATTAAATTCAATTACTAATAAGGAAAGCACGATAAAAATAGAAGAAAAAATATCCCAAATGTTATCTGAAATGAAGTATGAAGACGAATTTTTAATAGGTTATCAAATAGGAGATTCTCAAAGGTACAGCTATTATCTTTTTGATGGTGTAGCAGGTTTCCTCTTAGTTATACAATACCTAAGAAAGTTTGAAAAATATAAAAATATTTTTACAAATTATAGAGAAGAGTATTATCGGTTATTAAACCATATAAGTCTGATTACAGCTCACAAGTGTAGTGTGTCTAATGGTTTATCTGGTATCATTTTAGTTTTAATAAATGAAAATGAATTTGGTAGTAATAGTTTTTATTTACATAAGGCAAAAACATTGGTAGAAGACCTACTTTCTTTCAGCCTTTTAAATGAAGGAAAAATCGTATTTCCTGACGAGAACTCCAGCCCAATGGATGATACATTTGCAAACGGCTATCTAGGAATATTGTTTTGTCTGACTAAGATAAAACAATACGTATAATGAAAAATTATCAGAAGGGTTGATTAAGTTGAAAAAATGGATAATTTTACTCATCTTTGATATAGCATCCACTTTTGGGTCAAGAATTTTTTCTTTTGCTAGTGCATTTTATATACTTCAGCATACGGATACCACTTTTAAATACAGTATATACCTGTTCTTAATTGTGCTGGTGACAATCATTTCGGCACCAATGATGGGAGTTATCACAGATTCTTTAAATAATAAGAAACTGGTTCTATTCTCACAACTTTCTAGTATTATTGTGCTACTCTTTTTTTCTCTACTGTACGTTGAAATTGGTTTGAATATGATCATCGTCACTGGCATAATCCTCACATTAGTAGATAGTATCGTAGGCTTGGTTGTTCAATCTAACTTGAGAACGATAGCTGCCGAACAACTAGAGAGAGTGATTTCGCTGAGACAAACAATTGTTTCTTCGACAACTTTTCTAGCACCGGTAATCGGTGGCTTTCTAGTGGCTTTCGTCTCGATTGAAACGCTTGCTTTATTAACATTGTTCACTGAAGTCATAGCACTCATACTGTTACAGACACTACCTCTGAAAAAATTTATTGAGTTGCAAACAGAAGAGAATTTCTTCAAGAAGTTCAAAGATGGATTTGTATATATAAAGAGCAAACGTATCATTTTGACTTTTATAGCCTCTGCACTGTTCGTGAACTTTTTTATGAATTCACTAGTCGTAGGCGTCCCAATTTTATCAATACAAACTCTGAACCTGAAGTCTTTTCAATTTGGTCTAATTGAAGCGAGTATTACAGTTTCTATGCTTTTAGCTTCTCTGTACTTTTCTATATTTCCTATTAAGAAAAAAATAAAGTCGACCTTTAAGCTATCCGTCCTAATACAATTTTTAATTGTATTAGCCTTGGGTATATTCCTATTATTTGATAATACTGAGACAGGGTCTTTCATATTTCTTATGCTGGTGTACTTGTTACTCGGGTTCGCTTTAACACTGAATAATATTCCTTACTCCATTTACCTGCAGACGCATGTCGATGATGAATACAAGGGGCGCGTGTTTTCTCTAAATCAATCATTAGTTCAGGCAATTATGCCACTTTCAATGTTATTCTACGGTCTACTTCTGAATGATAACCAGGCATTTATTTATATACTTACTTCTTTGGGGTGTTACTGGTATTAATCATGTTTTCTATCATGAGTAGTAGGCAGCAGAGTTCTATTAAATATGAAATGAAAGACAATGATTTTTAATTTTGTCTCACTCTAGATTGATTTGTCGAAGCTGACATAGAGAGAGACTCTCATCACCCAATTCAAACTTTAAGTGAGAAATAAACTTCAGTATATGAATATCGTTATATATCAAAATGTCAAGATGTGTTTTTCTCTCTTAAATTTTTGATTGATTAGAGTAGACCCTAAATAGACATTATATATGTATTGATATGCTTAGCTTGTCACTTTAGACGCTATCTTGCACCTGTTTTAAGCGTTATTTTGCACTATAGTACATGTAAAGAGATTGGAACAAAGCCCTTTATGTTCCAACCTCTTTAAGTTTATTTTATGCCAAGTACTAAACTATCTCGTGCAGCTTCCACAACTTCTGTGGTAACAGTTTCAAGGTTATTAATTTCAAGTATTCTTTCAATCTGTGTAAAAAGTCTTTGTATCAATCTAAAGTTTCCACCAGTGATCTTAATGATACTGGTGATTGCCTCATAATCAGAAAAATCCTCAAGTTTTATAGAAATGCCTAGCTCATCCCACACATACTCCAAAATAAGTTTTTATAGTGTAACGTTAAGTAAAAAGTTTTTTACGACTGTTTACTGGTTTTATGAAACACAGATAACACCGTCAAAAGAGATACAGATACTTTCACGGTGTTTGCTGATGTTGAATTTCAATTTATTATTAACGAGCAATTTTATTGCGAGTGTGTCGCTTCCTCTCCATTAAGATAACAAAAGAGGCATAGCCTACATCTGTTCCATTATCGATCTATCAGCAGCTCAAAAGGTGTTGCCTTTTGAGACATCAAGAGGGTCTGGATGCTGTCGGTCTGTCAACTCCTTATCCTCCCTACGGTCCGGTGCCGTTGACAGACGCGATGTATTGCCTTCTTAGCGCTTTATAGCTGACGGCGGCACAAAATACGTTCAAAATAAAAAAAGAACGCTTAAAAGCGCTCTTAATGAAAAATTAGGATGTTCTTTGACTGGCCTTAGATTTGTTTTAATAGGAATTCGCAAACATTATCATTAATATTCTGTTTTTTTAAACTCATTAGTAAATATTTAATTTCAAAATCATGTGCAGTAATAACCTTTATGTAAGTCGAAAATTCCTCATAGGTAGGAGTGTCATTAGAATATAAGGAGTTTACATTAATACCTAAATTCATTAAGAATTTTTTATCGTCTTCTTCTAGTCTTTGATCAGTTACGTTTGTTGAATTTGAATTGTTTAAACGGTTATTAAAAATGTTGAGGATTTTTATTATTCCGTTTACTTGTTCACGTGTGAAATCATGATTTAAAGCGAAGAAAAAAAATGGGTAGTCATCACCATTTACCATTGAAAGTAGCAGCTTATTTTGATACTTCAGCAATTCAATTTCATTTTCAACATTCATTTATTTTTACCTCCTAAATTAGAAATTCCAGCCTGTCATTAAGTCCCAGACTGGAATTTTTTATCATCCTATAGCTAACATTATAGCCCATGCGATAGTTCTTGCAGAAGATGAAGGGAATCCTAATTGAAAGATCATAAAATCAATTAAACGTGCTTCAATTGAATCACTAAAACTTTCAAGTGCATCCGCTAATTCGTCAGCATGTTTATTAACCAAATCTCCATTTTTCTTACTAAGTACACTAACAATGCTATCTAATGCATTCCCGCCATATCGAAGAGCGAAAACTACTGCACTTTTTCTAAAACCTTGCGTTGTTATTTCACCATCTGTTTCTTCTTTGTATGTATCCTTCTTGTCTTTAACTTCCACGGATTCATTTGTTGCTACTGTTTCCAGTTTTGATTCTTCAGCTGCAAAAGTTGTTACTGGTGCTAACGTAAATAAGATTGTTACTACTAAAATCATTGCTATAAACTTTTTAAATACCAAACAAATACCTCCTAATTAGAACAATATTTGTATTACAACTTAATGGTAAATCAACCCTTCTAACATGTAAACATAAAATCTCAGTAATTTTCTAAAAATCAAATATGTATCAATCTTCCAATTAAATTTAAACTATTCATTATAATCCCTTCCTAATATTATTGTATGCTAAAAGTAGATCCTAAATATACAAAATTTCTAAAAAGCATAATTAGGATCCACACATGTATTGTTTATATGGGAAGACTGAAATTGAAGTGACTCGTCCCTAGTTATATTAGTTGTTAAATATTTTATTATGACTCGAGACCTTGCCAAATGCTTTAGAGTTTGGAGAAATATAATTTTTGGAAAGATTTACGGCGTTGGCTGCATCATTGATGCAGCTCGCTAATAATCTGGATTTGGTTGGGTGTCTAACAATATCTCCAATGGCATATACTCCATCAACTCCAGTAGAAGTATTGCTCTCTCCTCTTATAAAAATATCGTCCTCTATACTAATATCCAAGTCTATATTTTTAAAAAATGTACGGTCTTTTTCATAACCGTGATTGATGATGACATCATCAACATCTATTTCCACTAACTCATATTCTTTTTTAAGGGTCACTGAGTTAATTTTAAATCCATTTTTACTATTTAGCTGCTCAATTATACTATTGTCCAATAACATTACGCCTTTTTCCAATAACTTTTGCCTGGTGTACTCAAAGCCGGTTAACTCATCTCTTCGGAAACAGAGATATACTTTCTCTGCATAGTCTGCAACCTCACTGGCCCAGTCCATTGCACTATCACTGCCTCCTGAAATTACAACTTTTTTATTTTTAAATCTTTCTAAATCTGAAACTGTGTAATGTAGGTTTGTTGTTTCGAACTTTGAGGCTCCCTGAATATGTAAGCGGTGGGGTTTAATGATGCCTGTACCTGTGGCAATGATTATGATATCACTTTCATAAATGGCTTGGTTATCCGAGTGTGCTTGTAACGTACCATCCATATTCCTTTGTACCGACACTATTTTTGTATTTAGAATTACCTCTGGATTAAAATGCAGTCCTTGACGGACAAAGTTCCTTTTAACTTCATATCCTTTACTGGGTGCGACACCTCCTAAATCCCATATTGTCTTTTCCTCATATATATTAATTTTCCCACCTATCTCTGGGTTTGCTTCAATGATTCTCACTGACATATCTCGCAGGCCCGCATAAAACGCAGCATATAAACCTGCTGGGCCGCCACCGATGATTGTAATATTTTTTTTCATAAATTATACCCTCCTTATTGTATCGCAACTTAATTATGCTACAATTGAGAAGTATTATCAATTAGAGAAGGAGTGTTGTTATGAAGAAATACTTATATATAATAAGCTTAGCTGTTGCATTCACATTATCCGCTTGTGGCACTGACAGTGAAGTAGAATCCGAGAATGCTTCTAAAGCAGAAACGAATTCAATATCCATTGAACATGCCATGGGAACGACTGAAATAGAGGGAGAACCGGAACGAATCGTTTCCTTATATCAAGGTGCAACAGATGGTTTGGTGGCAATGGACATCGAGCCTGTCGGCGCTGTAGAATCTTGGGTGCAGCAACCGATGTATGACTACTTGTCCAAAGATCTGGAAAACACTACATATGTTGGATTGGAGACACAACCAAACCTAGAAGAAATTGCGAAGCTGGATCCAGACTTGATCATCGCTTCGAAAGTAAGGCATGAAGAAATATACGATAAACTTTCTAAAATCGCACCGACTGTAACTCATGAGACAGTAGATAAATTCAAAGATACATTGAACCTCATTGGAGAAGCGACAGGAAAAGAAGATAAAGCCGAAGCTTTGCTCAATGATTGGGAGAATAGAGTAAGCGATTTTCAAAAACAGATGGATACTAAATATGAAGATTGGCCATATAAAGCTTCAGTCATAAACTTCAGAGCCGACCATGCGAGAATTTATATTGGCGGCTTTCCTGGAGATATACTCTCTGAACTCGGATTTGAACGCAGTGACGCCCAAACAAAGGAACTTGAGGCTGGAAACGATATCCTGAAACTGCAATCTACCGAGAGTATCCCTACGATGAATGGTGATATTTTCTTCATGTTCAAAACTGATGTTCATAACCCCGACAGTAATGCAGTCATGGAAACGTATGATAAATGGAGTTCTCACCCACTATGGGCAAACTTAGATGCAGTAGAACAGGATAAAGTTTATGAAGTGGATGAAATAAGTTGGAATCTTGGAGGCGGCTACCAGTCTGCCAACATGATGCTGGATGAATTATATGAACACTTTGAACTTGAAAAATAAACAATGCTTTTTGAAATCCACTCAGCTTACATTCTCCATTTTCTTGTTTATCATACTCATGGTCACAATGTTTTTGAGCCTGGTCATTGGTCACACAGTTACACCTATATCTGAGATGATTGATGCCGTATTTAATTACAAAGATGAGAACAGCGTCCATGTAGCGATATTTACTACACGTTTATCACGGACATTGATTTCCGCACTAGTAGGCAGTGCATTAGCTGTTGCTGGTCTATTAATGCAGTCACTGACTCGGAACCCCATGGCGTCTCCAAGCATATTTGGGATTAATGCCGGCGCAATATTTTTTATCGTGTTCGCTTTGGTTGTCCTCGGCATCAACCGTATGGAGACTTTGCTTATTTTCGCATTCCTTGGGGCAACGGTGACTGCGTTGCTTGTTCTTCTCCTAGGCTCTCTGAATCAAAAGTTTGCATCTCCTACAAGACTGGTACTCGCAGGAGCCGCAGTTTCAGCTTTGTTCATGTCTTTTACACAAGGGTTTCTTGTATTGAATGAGAACAATTTGGAAACTGTTTTGTTTTGGATGGGAGGATCAAGTACGTCCCGTAACGTTTTTGATTCTGGGTTTTATAGCAGTGATAATGGTGATTGCAATGCTGCTGCCTCTAGGCATGGTAAAGCAATTGTCTCTTCTCAGGTATGGGGATGAGATGAGCCTCGCCCTCGGTCAAAATATAAAATATGTGAAGGGCATCATGATTATATTGATTATCATTCTAGCAGGCTCGTCAGTCGCCCTAGCCGGATTTATCGGTTTTGTGGGACTTGTGGTGCCACATATTGCACGCTATCTCGCGAGGCATGATTTTAAATACGCCATTATTTATTGTGTCATTCTTGGCGCGACTTTCGTCATCAGTGCTGATATATTTGCCCGTTTCATTATATCTCCACGTGAATTACCGGTTGGTGCGTTAACAACATTGATTGGTATTCCTTTCTTTATCTCTATTATTAGAAGGGACGTGGACACACTATGAAGCATATCTATAGACTGTGCGCCATCACATTATTGATGGTATCAGGAGTGTTCATTTCTTTAAGTCTCGGTAGTGAATCGATATCTTTTTGGGATACGATCCAATACTTGTTTACACTCAACCCTGATATCTCTTTTATCCTTCATGAAATTCGAGGGCCACGTGTGTTTATGGCTGTAGCCGTCGGGATGAGTCTTGCAATTAGTGGTGTCCTGATGCAGAACTTGATTCATAACCCCCTCGCTTCCCCTGATATATTGGGGATCAGTACAGGTGGTGCGATGATGGTCGTATTGGGTATCGCTCTGTTTCCTGAAGTGCCGACCAGTTTCTATCCGCTGCTTTCGATAATTGGTTCGTCTCTGATACTTGGGCTTATATTTATTTTAACTCGAAAGAAGATGGATACTTTTCGACTCGTACTGATTGGGATTGCACTTGAAACAACGGGAAGTGCCCTCATCATGATTTTCCTTCTCCTGGCTAAAACATATTCGACAAGTTCAGCCTACCACTGGCTGATCGGCAGTCTCTATTCAGCAACTTGGGAAAATCCATATTCATTATGGCAATCGTAGTTATAGGCGGCATCATCTCCATGCTTGCCGCCCACCATATGGATGTGTTTGGGTTAAAAGAAGATGTTTCCAGAGGACTTGGTCTTCATATTGGCAAGCATCGTGTATTTATGATTCTTCTTTCAATGGTTCTCTGTGCCATACCCATCGCATATGCCGGGGCCATTGGGTTCGTTGGACTCATCGCCCCTCATATCGCACGGCTCATAATCGGCAGGCAACATATCTTGCTCATTCCCAGTGCTGCATTAATCGGTGGATGTATTGTGCTATTTTCTGATACTGTGGCACGCACTATGTTCCTCCCACTGGATTTGCCAGTCGGTGTCTTCGTTGCCGGTGTTGGTGCACCATTTTTCTTATTCTTATTAATCACCTCAAAGGATATCTAGGAGGGAACGCTTATGCATAATATAGAACTTGAAAACATTTCAATAAAATACAGTGATCATACAATCATCGATGATATATCAATGGGTTTTCTAAAAAGCAAAGTAACCACAATTGTGGGGGCCAATGGCTGTGGAAAATCCAGTATATTAAAATCCATTGCCCGCCTTATAAAACTTGATTCGGGTTCAGTATCGCTGAATGGTTATAACATTGCTCAGACTCCCACTAAAAGTATCGCCAAAAATCTCGCAATTCTCCCCCAATCTGCAGAGGCTCCGAGTGGTGTTACTGTAGAAATGCTTGTAAAGCAGGGACGGTATCCTTACAAATCAATGGGGAAAGCGCTTGGTAAAGAAGATTATCGAATTGTGGAAAATGCATTGGAACTGACGAATATGACGGATTTCAGAAACCGGGATATGCAGGCACTCTCAGGTGGACAAAAACAACGCGCATGGATTGCTTTGACCTTAGCACAAGATACAGACATATTATTGCTGGATGAGCCGACCACGTATTTGGATATGGAGCATCAATATGAAGTGCTAGAGTTACTTAAGATGCTTAATGAGCGCCAAAATAAGACAATAATCATGGTTTTACATGATATTAATCTGGCTTCCCGATATTCAGATAGTATCATTGGGATAAAAGATCGAAAAATATATAGATCAGGTTGTCCCAATGATGTTATCAATGATTCATTTTTAAAATCTGTATTCAATGTTGAAAGCCAAATCATTAAAGATCCAGTGAGTGCTACACCCTACTGCATAACTTACTCTCATATAAGATGAAGATATTCCGGTCCTTTTTATAGAAGCTATCCCTCTATTACTCACAGTTGTATATAATAGTCGTGTTAATGAAATGTTTAAGAGGACTTGCTTACTGCAAGTCCTCTTACTGTTTATAAATAATCTATTAATAATAATTTTATAGTTATAAAGAATGATTAAATTTCAAGTTCAATTTAATCACTTGATGCTTCCCTTCCTATCGCACATTATGAAGAGTTCCAAGGAGGCTAAAAGTGGAAATAAAAGAATTTTAAGTCAGTTTAAGGAAGGTTATGAATGTTGCAGATGAGACATAGAAAACTGGCGGAATGAAATTTCGCCAGTTTTCTTTATTTATTCAATTAACTATTTAGCACCTTCGTCAAAACTGTGCTTAGCAAGTTCTCGCTCATAAATGAATAATGCATTATTGTCGTCTTTAATGCGCTCGATATAGTCAATGTGACGTTCGAATGTTGCTTCCTCCTCAACCTGTTCATCCAGGAACCATCTGATGAATGATAATGTCGCATATTCCTTCTCTTCCGTGGCAATATCTGAAATGTTGTAGAAGGATTTTGTCACTTCTCTTTCTTGTGCCAATCCTGCTTTGAAAGTATCGAGGATGGAGTTATAATCAATTTTTGGAGCAGGGATTTCTTTAAATACGGCATGAACACCCCGGTCATTCAGATAATCATAAAGCTTCATACCATGAAACCGCTCTTCTTTCGCCTGCTGGATATAAAAGTTAGCGAAACCGTCATAGCTTCTGGACTCACAATATGCAGCCATAGCCATATACTCATGTGCAGCCGCAAATTCATTATTCATCTGATTATTCAATGTTTCTTTTAGTCTTTCCGATAACATACTATAAACCTCCATTTATAAAACTTAATTATAATTACCCTCTTATCATTAAATATATCATTTTAATTGCCAAAAAATTTCGCTGTTTCTTTCCTAATTCTAAGTAAAACAATAGATTAGAAATGATTACGCGATGTACTAATGCTAACTGCTAAGAAATAGGGATTACGTATTTCTATAGACTTTGGCAATCTCTATATCCGTAAATCAGGATATATTAATGAAAATTCTGATTTATCTTTCGATTTATATAGTTAAGACAATCAAGTCGTTTTAATCTTACTACATAACTAAATCATTTTTTTATTTTAGTTCGCATGTATGGAAATCTGAACCACAAAAACTTTATCCATATTTTCAATGTGTGATTTATGTAGACCTTAAATAGACACTAATAGAGTAGTGATTCCACTGGTTGTCACTTTCGATGTTATTTTGCACTGATTTAAGCGATAATTTGCACTCTAGTTAAGAAGCCCAGCTAATCTTTTCACGAAGACAGCTGGGAGATTTCAGACATCGTCACCCCTTTTTGAAACATATGGATGACAAAAGATTCCAATGTGTCATTGGACCGCTTGTAAGGCGCAACGGTCTGCTGCTTGAAGTCCCCATTCCGGTCCCGGGGAATGTCAATCTGAAGGTCGCCATATTCGGTATGTAACGTGCGGGAATAGACGCCGTTTCTGGAGTTCCCGGAATTGAAGCCCACACGGTCATACTTTTCGTAGTCCAGGAATGCAGTCAATTCGGTTTTCAGTAATGTGTTCACCGCCGTTTCCAGGTGGCTGCGGAAGATTTCTGTGACATCGTCTTTTTTTACTAGAGCTTGAATAATATCTGATGTAAAATGATCCATAGGGGTCGTCCTCTTTTCTTGGATTTGGTGTGGTAACTTAATCTTACAAGAAAAGGACGCCCTTTTTCTATTTATTCATTTACACAAACTATTTTACGCTCTCTTATTCCTTTGTCATATATCATATCTATATATGTAACTTTATTTATTAACTTTAGATAAATAGATATAATTACTCTAAGATAAACACTTAAATAATGGACTTATAGTATTAGTAAGCAATATTAATATAGCGTCCAAATTGTAGGTTATTCATCAGGAAAAATCACTTCTATGCTTTCTGATGATATGTCGAACTTTCGCAAGTATGAAAATGAACTGCGAATCAGAATATGTGATGAGATAAACTGTAAAAATGTATTTGATGAAGGATTTTTAACTGAAGAAAGCAATGTTTTTTGTTCAGAGAAGTGCTGTTATTCTAGTATCGAAAATTTGAAAGATGATGATTTTGGAGATACTATTCTATACACAAATTGGTACGAAGAAACTCTTATATCTAAATAATATATTAACGTTAGCCTAATGATTTTTATAAATATCGTAAATTTCAAGTTTAAGTTAGCCACCTTGAGATATTCCTAATCCAGAGATTGTGAAAGTACTATGGTGGTGAGTGTGTTCCTCTCCCCCGAGGGGGAGAGGAGATTTTACACTAAGCGCTTTGAGCGGGTTGTGTCTGTTTGAATGCTTTGGCGAAACACTCGTGCGGGGTCTGATAGTCCAGGATTTTCCTTGGAAAATCGTTCATCCATCGCTGAATGCGTTGAATCTGTCGGTCACTGATTTCAGAGATCGGTTGCCCTTTCGGGATGAACCGGCGGATGAGCTTATGCTGGTTCTCGCTCGTGCCCCGTTCATATGAAGCAAACGGCCGGGCGAAATACACATCTGTCACTGCTTTTAGCGTGTCATACAGTTCGCTGAACTCCGAACCATTATCCGACGTGATGGTCTGAAACAATGATGGCATATGCGCGCCGGCACGGGAGTTCAATGCGTCCATGGCCTGTGTGACGGGCTGGGCAGCTTTACCATCGATTTTCAGGATGACTTCAAACCGTGTCTGTCGTTCGGCGAGTGTCAGCAGTACCGCATCATGCTTATGTTTGGCACCGATGACTGTGTCGATTTCCCAGTGGCCGAATGTCTCTCGGGTATTCACTGCTTCAGGGCGTTCGGAGATGGATGGTCCCATTTTCCGTTTGTGATCCGGTGCTTTGCGATGTTTTGATTTTGTATTGCGATGCAGCTTCTCAGTCAAGTCCATGTTTTTGGTGCGCATGATCTGACGGTCAATCCAGTTATACAGTGTCGTCGTACATGGAATAAGCGAGACTGGAAAGAGATCGCGTTGTTTCGCTGCACCGATGACCGCATCCGGGGACCAGTGATGATCCAGCATCTGAGTGTCTGCCCAATCCACAAAGGCATCCGACAAGCTCCATTTTGGTTGTCGTCCACAATGTTTGCGGTTTTGAATATAAGCGTCGTGGGCATGGTCAGGGTCATACACGGTATAATAGTAGTCGTACGTTTTGCCGTTCTGTTTCTGCCAGCGTATTTGTTGCACAGTGCCTCTGTTAATTTCGTTATTGATGGTTTGCGGTGCACGGCCCAATCGGTCTGCGATTTGACGATTGGAGTATTTCTCTCTCTTTAATATTGCGATTTGTGCCCGCTCATCTGTCACCAGGTGTTTTCCTTTGATGGGTTCAGTGGTATCATGAAGTTGCGTCATGTGATTTCATTCCTTTATTGAGAGTTGTGGTTAACTTCAATATAACATGAAATTCACATGGCGTTTTTTGTATCAAAGGTGGCTAAGTTCATTATAAAATCCGCCTTTTTATAAATATGGAAAATTTACATTCATATATGAATGTAAAGTGACTATACGTTCAGTTCCTTCACTCTTACTCGTGTGCAGATGTATTTGTTTACTTGGGCATCCTATTAAATCCTTCACTAATCGCAACACTGTCTTTTTTGACGGTAAATTGCATATATTTTAAGTGTTATTTTGCATAACCAACTTTAAATTCCAGCTGACTTCGTAAAAAGATTAGCTGGGCTTCTTAACTATAGTGAAAATTATCGTCTAAATCAGTGCAAATTAACATCGAAAATGACACATTCTTTTATACTATTTAATTTTTCGTTTGTCAAAATAAGCTATACCCTAAATGAATAACTATGTAGTAGTGATAACACTTAGTTGTCACGTTAAAAAATAAATTGCATCAATTTTAATTTTTATCTTGCATAGAATTTGAAAAAACCAGTAACCTTATACAGAGCTCACTGGTAAAAAACATTCATCCCCGTTTTTCTATAGACTCACCTTGAAGTTCCGGTTGAAATGTATGTCACGGTACTACTGTTTTTGGGTTGATGTTCTTAACGATATTTAAAATATCTTCTATTTAGAACGCTTTGTAAATGCGTATTTTGAACAAAAAAGACTATCATATAGATAGTCTTAATTTTTTAAATAGCTCCTGCTACTTCTCCTGCTTCAGCTAATTGTCTATTATCTTCTAAATACATCTTGATACCTTCAGCTGCACGGTAGGCAAATGCACCCACTGTTCCAGTAGGATTATAACCACCATTATGCGGGAAATTTGAGCCGCCGATGATATGGTCGTTATGCGCCGGGAAAATATCGAAGTGCTCTGTCAGTTCTCTGCGGACTGTTTCCGTTGCACCCATTTCCACCAAAATCTCTTCGATTTTTTGTCCAATAAAGTCATGGACCGCTCTGTCGTGATCTATAAGATCATACGTCAGGCGTAGCAGTGGAACATCCCAGTTTTATAATGTATATTCTTTTAATAATAACTTTTCCAAATCTTTTATTTCTCTATCAAAAAGTTCATTTAATTGTGATTCCAATGTAGCTTTTAAATTTTCATAATCATCCTCATAACCTTCATCATAAAAAAGTATTCTTTTTGAATAAATCGTAGTGTATACAGGTTTGAATTGATTATTGCGGCTCTTGAAAACCGAAGTATTGCGTGTAGCTATTTCATAAATATGCTTTCTGATAGCCTCTTCACCTGGACCGATAATAAATTTAAGCGTTAGTTCGTTTTTATAATTCTGAAATTCGAAAAGTAGAATCCGATATGTACTTGTCCACCCTTTCCCCTTTTTAGGTATCGCTTGATCGATGGCCTCAGTAGTAAAGCGTATGTAAGTTTTATTACTTAAGTCAAGAATAAGATTTGGCCTATCTTTAATGATTTCTTCTAGCATCACCCTTACCTCTGAATTTATATCCGGTTTAAACTCAAAGATAAGATCTAATGCTTTTCTATGTTTAAAGTATATATCCCTGCATGCCTTCTCAAGTTCATGATCTCCCACAACATACCTCCTCAACGTCTCTATATATTGTTGAACGAATAATTTAACACTTGTCTCCATAATATTTTCTTTAAGTGTCAGAGAGGATTCGATCATTTCTATAATTTGTGTGTAGCTTAAGCTTTTCCATAAATCCGAGTTGCTGGATTCGTCTCCAAAAGGGGTAAGGTAAATAAATAACTTTTGATACTCAGGGAATTCGTTTTGTATGATTTCTTGGTATTTCTTCAGCTGATGCTTGGATTCTTTGCTCCATATCTTATTCTCTATGACAACGATAAACTTATTCGATTCAGAAATGGTCAGCAGGTCTATATTGCGCCATTCTCTTCTAACTATCAGGTCATGATAATCCCATAATAATAATTGTAAGGACTCGTGATCAAGGAAAGTATTTCCATATATTTTGGTTATCTCCTGAATCATCTTTTTAATGAAAGCTCCTCCTAAACCATGTTGTTCGTTGGGGGTCATAAGCCATCCGAGTACATTACTGTGCCGTATCTCCTTGTTAACTACCCCTAAAGTTTCAAAAGCATTAAACTTGGATGTCTTTTCCTCTATCTGGTCTATTTCGTCTGTATCCATTAAAAAGTTTTGGAGTGCTTCTCTTTCTTCTTTGCTAATCATTACGCTCATCCTTTCTATACCTAAGTAAAAACCAAGTCTTTTAGAAAACTTTCAGATGAGAATGGTATTACATTATTTTAATCGTTTGATTGAGCTTGTAAATTTATTTGGATAGCAACTAAGACACTGCCTTCTCCTTAATCTGTTTATCATAGTTCCTGCCTTTGGCCATAATCATGAACACCTTTCGTAAATTTTATATAATACTATTGTATCTTTTTCTGCCTCAATTTACTGTAGAAATTTAACTAATATAATTTTTTAATGATTTCAAAAAATTATTTGAACGCTAAACCTCTATTGAGGTTGATTGATAGAGGTATTTAATTCATGAATAACTTGTTTAACTACCTCTACATAATTCATAGCATCGTTGTAAGAAAGGTTATCTGATAATCTTCTATCATGAACTACTTCATTTCTTAAAATATTTAACTCTTTAAATACTTTATAGTTATTATCCTGAAGAATTCCTTGATTTATAGCTCTTTTCATGAGTTCATTTACAGAAACATGTTTATAGTTTTTTCCGTCCATTAGAATTTCAAAATTTCTAAGTGTAGTTTCTAATTCAGTCCAAGCATAAATTATACTTGCACTCGGATCTATTTTAGCTAACTTTTCTATTTTCTTATCAATTTCTGGGCTCCAGACTTTGTCGACTTCATTTATTTGACTATCTTCTTCAACTTGAGTTTCTATTAGATTCTTCAATTTCTGATGGAAATCAATTTCTACACCTTTTGCTTTGAAGGATTTTAATTCAGTTATCCTCTCAATTAAAGGATTTTTTAAAATAAGTATTATAATCAATGCAAAAAGTGGCCAAGCTAAAGAATTAACAATAGAGCTGAAAAACTCTAACCAGTTCATAAGCACTATCCTTTCAATTATTATTTTTCATCCTAACAATTCTTACTGTCTAAGGCTTTTGTTACCTTAAAATAAATATAATCGCAACTTATTTTTTGATAGGTAAGTTGAACGATATCTCTTACTATAGATTTTATCATTAATTTATAAATTATTTAGAAAGAACCGTTCATAAAATTACACTTTTACGGACGGTTTGGAAACAACTATAATCAGTTAGAATTAGCGTTCGTAAATGTACTAAAATACTTTACGGACGTTCATTAATTTTCTTATACTTTTATGAACGTTTTTCAGTTATAATTTAGATAATATCTACTATAAGAGGTGAATGATGGAACAACGTAAATTTGGTTACATACGAGTCAGCAGCAAAGATCAAAACGAAGGCCGTCAAAAAGAAGTCATGAAAAGTCAGGGCATTAATGAATGGGATATTTATTTAGATAAGCAAAGTGGCAAAAACTTTGAACGAGCGAATTACCAGTTACTGAAACGTATAATCCGAAAGGAGATATCTTATATATCCATTCACTTGATCGGTTTGGCCGAAACAAAGAAGAGATTCTGCAGGAATGGAATGACCTAACGAAAAATATCGAAGCAGATATTGTGGTGCAGGATATGCCGTTACTGGATACAACACAGTACAAAGACAGTATGGGGACATTTATTGCGGATTTGGTTTTACAGATCCTATCGTGGATGGCAGAAGAAGAACGAGAACGTATTCGAAAACGACAGCGTGAAGGAATCGATCTGGCATTACAGAATGGCGTTCAATTCGGCAGACCTGCAGTTTATGTTTCAGAGGAATTTCGAGAAGTTTATAGAAAATGGAAAGCGAAAGAAATAACGGCAGTTCAAGCGATGAAAGAATCGGGAGTCAAAAAGACCAGTTTTTATAAACTGGTCAAGATACTTGAAGAAGAAACTCCCGATATTTAATAATCAAATCTCTATATAAAAAAATGCAATAAATAGAAACTATTCTTTTGTAAAAATTATGTAAATTTTCTTGATTATATTAATAATCTCAGATACCGTAAAAGTTAAAGGCACTATTTTATTATATATGGTATCTAATAATTTAAGGAGGGGGCGGAGTGAAGAAACTATTAATAGTTATCTCAATATTGAATTTAGTATATGTTTATCTTGCCGGAGTAGTAGAAGACACGAATAATTGGTTTTTAGTTTCATTTGGTGTGCCAGTTCTAACAACGTTTATTTTATTAACTTTAGGTATTATTTCTTTGATCTTTGATGAGAATGGTACAAATAAAAGAACACTTAGCATTATTATAATTGGTATCAACCTTTTACCGCTCTTTGTTGTTGCTTCAATGTTTATTTTTATCTAAAATCACTTGAGGAGACTTACTATGTTTAAAAAAATCATGCTTTTCTTTGCTATTTTTGCTGCTCTAGGAGTAATTTTAAATCTTCAAAAGGAAGCGCTTGCAAATACCGAAAGCACAGATGAGGAAGGCTTATGCATCTTAGAAGATGAACAAGCTCAAAAAAATCTGGTTAATGAGAATTACGCTTATTATGAAAAACTAATGGAATATGTCACATTGGAAAATGGGCAATACATATTTAATAAAGAAATTGCCTTGCAAAGTGGTCTCTCTAATTTTGATGTCGAAGCTGGTAAAAACTTAGTCTTGTTCAAAAACAAAGATCTAAACCAGGGAGAACAAGCTGCCTTCGAAAGTGCTAAAAAATTTGAAGAAGATTTGGTAACTACAAACGCCTGGCATAGATATGGTAATTATTGTGGATTAGGTAATTCCCCAGGTATGCCTATAGATACTATAGATTATGTCTGTCAAGCTCATGACAACTGTTATAGCAGAGAAGGATGGGGAAAATGTAGTTGTGATATAACACTTATTGGTTCCATGACTGTCCGTGCCGGAGATAGTAGTTTAACCAGTGTACAAAGAACTTTCGCCGCTGGTGCAGCTGCACACTTTGCATCAAGAGTGCAATTAGGACTATGCAAACAATAAAAAAACAGTGTTAGAGAAATACCTCAACTTAGATAGTCTACCTTATGGTAGGCTATTTTTAATTTTATTTACAAACTATGCTGGTTGAAAAAGCTATTGGTACCGGTGGAATACCTGGTGTGGCGCTGAACTTAATAATTTTAAATTCCGGAACTTAGATCATTTTGACTTTTGATTGGGAGAAAGAAAAATGGAGTAATTGTTTCTTTGTTGTAATTTATATTGATTCTTCTTCTAAATTCAACTATGGCTATATAAGAAATTTTAAATTTAAATCAACTAATGCTATAATCCTAATAAATACGGGAACACACGTTCTATCTAGAGGGGGAGAGTTATGTACAATTATGATCTATGCAGCAGTAGAGACATTCTTTGTATTGATCAGAAAAGTTTTTTTGCAAGTGTATCCTGTATTCTAAAAGGATTAGACCCGTTAAAAACTAAGTTAGCTGTTGTGGGAAACACAAAAAGGAAAGGATCTGTTGTTTTAGCTGCTACACCCGAATTAAAGAAATTAGGAATAAAAACTGGCTCACGATTATACGTGATCCCTCAAAGGAACGACATATATATTATCAATCCTTCAATGCAGACCTATATAGAATATTCGACATTAATCTCTCAAATTGCCTTAAAGTATGTTCCTGCAGAAGATTTTCACCAATATTCTATTGATGAATTTTTTATGGATATTACTAATAGTTACCATCTGTTTTCCAAGACACCAAAAGCATTTGCAAAGCACTTAAAAAATGAAATTTATGAAGTGACACAAATACAGTGTGCCATTGGTATTGGCGATAACCTTTTACTAAGCAAAGTGGCATTGGATATTGAAGCAAAAAAAATGCCGGATGGCATCACGGAATGGTGTTATAAAGATGTAGAAGAAAAAATGTGGGGATTAAACCCCTGTCAAAACTATGGGGAATTAATATGAAAAGTGAAATGAACCTTAACAAGAGGGGCATTTATAGTGTTGGAGATTTAGCAAACTATTCCTGGAAATATTTGAAGAGAGATTTTGGTATCGTGGGGGTCGATTGGCATCTTCATGCCAATGGCATAGATGAGAGCTTTATCAGAGATAAACACATAGCACATCGCCCTTCGATCGCTAAAAGTCAGATTCTACTCCGAGATTATACGCTTACCGAACTATATGTGATTTTAATAGAACACGTTGATGAAGTGACTTATCGTATCAGGTTAAATAAACAACTTGCACGTACGATTTCTTTCTCTATTGGCACAAAGGATGGAAAGATTTATCAAAAGCAGTTTACAATAAAGGCAGGAACAAACAACTCTAATAAGATTATTCAACTGATATGGAGCCAATTAAATAAAGTGGCTGACCCACATAGTTCGTATAGGACGATTAATGTATCTCTAACGAACTTCTTACCGGATTCAGTCATGCAGATATCACTATTTGATACAGATAAGGATCTAAAAGAGGAAAAACTGAACCACACAATTGACCAATTGAAGCAACGGTATGGCAGCTCCAGTGTATTGAGAGCCACCAGCTTGACCGATGCATCTACATTCAAGTATAGATCTACCCTTATTGCCGGACATATGATATAAGGAAATTTGTATTAGTTTAAATGACATTATTATATAATTACAGAGCCCGAAATATTATGGTTTCGGACTCTGTTATGGTGATATTGATCAACTCATTTTTTAACTATTGCAAGTACTGCTACATGCTAGACGTACTACATTTGATTTTAATACTTGCGTTCGAGCTGAGTTTTTGTAGAAAGTAGTAACATGTTTAAAGTTTGGCCTATTACGGGGAGCATTTGAATCTTTATATACAACTGTTTTGTAGTATGCTTTGCTTGCATTTATCTGAAAGTAAAGATTAGCTACTTGAGTTACAGTTCTAGCTGTTTGCGGTAATTTTGTAATACTTGCTACTATTATTGCAATTGCACCAACTGTAAACCTTTGTAGCTTTAGATTATTAGACCCTGTATAGGTTTTATTGTACTTCCATGATGAGGCAGCAATCTGGTAAAGATTTTCTTCAAAATGCATACTATCTTTTAAATTTACTGACATTGCTTCTATGGGAACTTCACTATATTCGTTTGTTTGTTCAGAGGTTTGTTTAACGGTATCTTTTTCTACGACTGTAATAATTGAATCAACCAGCTCGTATTCTTGAGTTTCTTTATTAAGCATATAAATTTCCGAATGGACTTCCGTTTCACTTACAAATACTTCTATATTCTTATAATCTTCTCCCTCATTACTATAAGTATAAACGTATTGATTTGAATTCATTTCCTCGAAAACCACATCTTCATTTATTCCTTCTAATTCTTCTGTACTTGCTTCAGCAGTTTGTACTTTTTCCTGACCGCCAAGAGTAATAAATGTTTCTGAGAACGGATACAAAATCAAAGAAAAAATCATCAAGCATAATAGACTAACCTAATTATTTGAGACAATATAAAACACCTTCGAAATGGTACAATGTTCATCAAGTACTGAATCGGAGGTGTTTTTGCATGGGCAAAAACGTATATTCAAGTGAGACCAAGTGGGCAGTGGTCAAAGCGAAAATGGCGGGTGAATTGACTACAAATGAAATTATGGAGAAATACGGCATCAAGAATAAATCTCAAATTTCCACATGGGTCAGATGGTATAAGCAAGGGGAACTTTATCGATTTGATCAACCGATTGGAAAGCAGTATACCTATGGACATGGTCCTGAAGAGCGCTCAGCTGATGAACGAAAAGATCGTCAGATTGAACATTTGAAGATGGAGAACGATATTTTAAAAAAGTATATGGCGATCGAAAAGGAGTTGAAAAAGAAATAGTTCTGACACTTGTTGAAAGAATGCAGACCAAATACACGATTACTGCCATTTTAAGTGCATTGCTTGTGCCGCGTTCAACCTACTACCGATGGCGATCGGAAGCCACTGATTCATCGTTGACCGATGTCGAGCGGACAATCATTGATATATGTGAGTCGACGAAGTATCGATACGGCCATCGCAAGGTGAGAGCGTTGTTGCAGCGAGACTACAATATCAAAAGGAATCGGAACACTGTGCAGCGCATCATGCAGAAATATCATCTACAATGCCGGATTAAGCCGAAAAAGAAATGGCAGTCACAAGGGGAAACCATTATTATCGCACCCGATCGAATCAAGCGTGACTTTCAGGCTGCCGCGCCCAACCAAAAATGGGTCACGGACATTACTTACATCCAATACGGGCGCACTGTGCAGTACCTGTCAACGATTATAGATCTTTACAACAATGAGATTGTCGCAGCCAAATTGTATAATCATCAGCAGACGCCATTAGTGCTGGATACACTGAAAGAAGCTTTGGAGAAACGGGCACATCCTAAAGGCGTGATCATTCATTCGGACCAAGGGAGTGTGTATACATCATATGCCTATCAGTCATATGTAATGGAAAATAATCTGGTGAGCAGCATGTCCAGAACGCGGGAACTGTTGGGATAATGCGGTCATCGAATCGTTCCATTCTAACCTGAAGTCTGAAGCGTTTATATACACCAGATTCAATTCACTCAGTAATGTTGAGACGATTTCACGTGTGAATCAATACTTAAAGTACTATAACGAAGAAAGAATACAAGAAAAATTAGGCTACCTTCCTCCAATTCATTTTGGAGGAAGGTAGCCTAATGAAGGTGTTTTATATGTGTCTCATACTGCTAGGTCAGTCTAATAAACCTTTCTTCTTCATAACTAACAACACCTCTTATATGATAATTGCATTATAACCTATGAATTTACTTTTTTCTATTTTTTTTATAATCTACAATTATCGAAGCAATAATTACAATAATTGACACTGTTAAGTAGGTGAATATATCAATATAATTCCATATAACTAACGCTAGAAGTATAAGTAATATAACTGTTGTTACTACATTTGAAGAAAGTAGTTTCATTGAAATTCCTCCTAAGAAAGATTAATACGTATATTTTACCTTAAAAATTCAGAAAACGGCCATTATTTATTCAATAGGCTATACTTTTATTCTGAGAACTTTATATTTGTACTTTCTACAGTTATTCGCATTAAACACCGATTATTTTACATCTATCTAAATGCACACTATGTTAAATAGCATTTTTATATAATAACAGAACTTAAAAAATATTATGGTAGCTCATATTGCCTTTATTTGCTTTAGAGAATTATAAGAAATCGTGAATTTCCATCCCATTCTCCTTAGTGTTTCGTTTCGCATCTACTTTATTTGTATGGTATTCATATTTTGCAATTTTAGTCGCAATTAAATTTGAGGAAATATTTTTCCTTTCTTTATCATCTTGTGAAAGTTCATCCATAGCTTTACCGTACTTTTTATTGTAGTTAATTGTTTCGAAGTATTCTTTTTTATCCATAACTACAGGCTGATAGGACATTTTAACGTCATTGTCATCTATATTGGTAAGAATATCGTTGAAATCTTTAATCTCTTTCCAGGAGTCCAGGTTCTTTGGAGAGCCTAGTTGCTCAAAGTTTTGATGTCTTGGAGATGCAACGTGATTTTTAACTGTGACTCCACTTTGTCGATGTTCTAATTTGTTGTTTATATACTCCAACATGAAACCCTCCCCTCCTTCATCACTATCAACAGCAAATACAACATTCTTTGGAGGTTGTTTAGTTTCCTCATATATCTGTGCAATTGAATTATAGTAAGTTTGAGGTTTTAACCCGGCCATCGAAATCATTCTTGCATTAGCAGGGTTATACATGCTTGCATAGCTCAATAAATCAATAGAAGATTCAAATACATATAAGTTCTCAGGTTTACCGTTTGTGATTGTAAATCCTTGTTTTTCATCTGAATTTTTTACAACATGCTTAAATCGCTTCTCCAGATTAGTGCCATGTTTGTCCATCCCTACAACTTCCTTATTTTTCGCCCATAGAAATACTACATTATTATTATGGTCTTGTTGGATTAGTTTTTTTCCTATTAGAGTATCTACAAGATCCTCATTTATTCCTCTCTCATTGACCAGATAATTTTTTGCTGCAGAAGTATCTTCAGATAGTTCATTGGGATTAAAGACAAAAGGTTCTTTGTCTTTCTGAACTGTAACCCATAATTTAGACAGTTTAAAAAAAGCGTTATGCTGCGAGTAGATGACCTCGGTATTGTACCGGGGTCATCTTTTTTAATCCCCACTGATATCTTTCATTATTATACTTATTGATATAATTTCCAACCGCATGCTTCAATGCTTCAAAGGACGGGCAGGCTTTATGGTCCACCATGTCTTTAAAGTGACCAAAGAAGGATTCCATGGGGGCATTATCCCAACAGTTTCCCCGGCGGGACATGGATTGGCGGAGGCCCAGCTGTTTGACTCTGTTCTGGAACTCGGGGTGGGTATAATGCACGCCCTGGTCGGAATGTATCATTGCTTCCGGATGAAACAACTCTACGGTTTCATTCAGCTGTTTAAGGGTGCTATAGACGATATCCATCTTTAGGGATCGTGAGACGACATAGGTGATGATTTCTTTCGTTGTACTGTCTTTGACGCAGGAGAGATATGCTTTTTGGCCGTTTCCATAGTAAATATAAGTGATGTCGGTCAGGTACACTTTGCCCGGTTCATTTTGATCGAATACCCGGCTCAACAAGTTCTTGCATGTGCTGTGAGCCTTCGTCGCTTTCAACATATGCCTGTACGGTTTGGCCTGTCTGATTGTTGCGGTTAAATGATATTTTTTCATCAATCGCCGGATCTTTTTGTGGTTCATGATGATGCCGTAATCATTCTCCAAAAACAGTTTGATTTGTAGTGCACCGACCTTTCCTTTTTCCGCATCAAAGATCTTTTCAATCAATGCCGCATCCTTATCGTCATTTTCCATTCGCATTTGCCTGTCTGGCTCTCCTTTTAACCACGCGTAATAGCCACTTCGGCTGACGCCCGAGAGCCTGCATAGGTGGGACACCATATTTTTAAGTGGATGCTTGCGATGGAGTTGTTCAATCAGTTCATATACTTCAGACGGTTTTAGTCTCGTCTCTGATGCTTCGCCTGCCTTTCGCGTGTTTCGAGCTTTTTTAGGAATTCATTTTCTGCCTCTAAATATTTAATCCGTGCTTCAGCCCGCTTTAATTTTTGCGCCGTGTCGGATGGCCGTCCTGTGGCCCCTCTGCCCGGGAATCATTTTCCAGCCCGACCTCACCATGCTTTTCATATGTTTTTCGCCACCGGCTGAGGGACCGGCCCGGTTGTTCTTTTCCAATAATAGCCAGGTCAAATCCATGGTCAATGAATATCCGGGTCGGTGTCCCCCCTGAAAGATAGGTTTGGACAGCCACCTTCTTGAATTCCGGATGATAGGTGATCGAACGCTCTGAGACTCTGAGAATGTTTGGATTCGTTTCCAACTGCTTTATTTCAAATGCTGAAAAATGCCGTGCCATAAGATGCCTCCGTTCCAATACTTTGTTTCATTATAAACAAGATCATTGAGTGGGCACAGAAAAACCCGAATAATGGACGTTTTTTATTAACTGTCCATTATTCGGGTTATAGTTCATTCAATAATGCCCCTCCTTTTCTTTTTGAATCCTTTGAACTGAAAAATTATGTCGGATGTCCCCTCTGTAATCGAATAATATCCGAAATATCAGTTGTCTGTCTGGCCTGATCGTAACATCCTGATCAGGCCATCGCAGTTCTAAAATCGGCCGCATTGGTATAGGCATAGACATCGTCATAGAACTCACCATTAAACCCAATGTGCAGCAGGGTTCGATTCAAATAGGCATAGAGATTATAGACGGGCTCGCCTTCCCCCGGTGGTACCGACGGAGGGCTTTAACCGAGGATTCCAGGCCATAGGTGATGGCATCGTTCTGTTGGATGGCGTCTAGATCAAATGTGGCCAAACGATTCACAGCGGTCTTGTATAAGGCAGTCAATTGGGCGTCACTGAAGAAGGGGATGAATTGGTGGTAAATCCCTCGGGTACAATGTGATTGGCGAATGTGGCATTTTTGATGTTGTCGATGCGGGTTAATTTCATTTTTTTCCGCATGCGTTTATATTTACGGCCTGTACTACTAAACAGAGAATTTAATAGTTTTAAAGAATACATAGTTTGTTTTTTGACCTTGATGTATTTAAATGTTTAAGTCCATTGGTATTGCGGGATTCCTGCAACATTTTACTTATTCTTCTCAAGAGACTTTCTATCGAATAAATATATTGCTGACGGAAGTATTACCATCCCTTCTCTATATTTAAAATATCACATTTCATTCATATGATACGAGAAAAAAAGCGAGTGCCAGAATTCTGGCACTCGTCTTCTAATATCAATTCCTTCTCATCCATAATACGATTGCGGCCACGAGACCAAGTATAAACAGTAGAATTGAACCAAATATTAATACTACATTCGATGAATCTCCATCGCTTGCTTGGGCACTTTCTTTGTCTGTATCAACTGATTCGGCACTCTCTTCTTCTGTTTCATCCTCAGCCTTGCCTTCTTCTGAGTCTTCGTTTGTTTCCTCCGATGCCATTTGTGCTTCAGCAGTATCTTCTTCAGTCTCTCCAGTTTCTCCGGAAGACTCTGCCGAAGACTGCTCGGTGGCAGATGTAGATTCTTCTGTTGCCTCGTCTTCTGGCTTTTCAGAAGATTCCTCTTCATCGGTTTTTTCAGTGTCTTTAGAATCTGAAGTTTCTCCATTTTCATCTGTAGACGAAGATTCCTCGTTACTATCTTTCGATACTTGGACATCTTCATTGTCCGAAATGGAAGATTTGAGCGATTGTTCCGTTTCATCCAGTTGTGACTGCTCCACATTTTCGGTCTGTAGCAGCTCTTCAGCATTCTCAAGGGCGGTCTGGAGTGCTGGAGAACGTTTTTCGAGCGGGACCTTTTTTGCTTCTGCCACCATCTGTTCAAGTCCTGTCCGGTCTACCTCGGGAGCATCTGCCTGATTACCGGTCGTTGCCGTCCTATAGTACGATGTATATAATGGATTGTCGTTCGCCCCCATCGCACGAATGTAATAATTGTAGCTGGTCGAGGTTTCAAGTCCTGTATCTTTATAGGAACTCTTTGTGGTGGTATCAATCAGTTGGTTGTTCCGGTAGATCTCATAATAGGCGGCATTACTGTTAGCATCCCATGCAAACTGGGTGGTGTTGCCTGTTGCGCCTTGGATGCTGATCAGGCGGTTATGCAGGGTATGAATGAACTGATATGTCTGGGGCGCGCGGTTTGCGAGTTTTGCGTTCGCATTACCTCCCAGATAATACATGCCGAATGCTTCAGCGAAATACTCCCCTGGTGCATCGAAATAAGATGGCACTTCATGGTCATGGAACAGGCTGTTTTTCTCCTGGCTCATGATGTTCAGGAATTCCTGTGATTCGCTGAGTGTCGTCCCTGCTGCAAAGTCGTCCACAGCGTGGCCATATTCGTGCAGCTCAAGGTTGATCGTCGAGTGGCCGTTGCCTGGATTACTGTAGCCGATGCGTGCAGCTGTCGTATATCCTCCTGCTCCGGGCACATCATCCCATGTGGATCCGGTTCCTTCCCAACCATTGGGTGTGACACCGGACAAGTATTGGAATTCCGGCAGCTCAGTAAGGGGCATATCAGTCAATATGACCTTTACCCCCGCCAAACTTGTATGGTATAGGATACGTTCGTCGACACGATTGAGCCGGTTGATCATCGCTTGGGCTTCATTTGCATCATAAACCCCATCATCACTTCGGATCTCCAGCATATTATTGAGGCTCTGGCTGGCTGCCGAGGTGTTTTGGGGCGCATAAATTGTGAAAATCATCATCAGACTCATCAGGAAGACTGCACTTGTAAGTAGTTTCTGTTTCATGATTTCCCCTCCCTCCACTATTCTTATGCTCTATATTCCCTATGATACATCTTTCACACTTATGTTACAGCTTTTAGCATTATAGTTTTGCACCACCGACGATGCTCGTTCTTAATTTCGACAAAAAAGCCAGGCCTGGATGGCTTAAGCCAAGACCTGACGTTCCTATATCGCCATTCAGCTGATTGTATAATCTGTCTGCATGTCCCACTCGTGGAGTTCGAGATGACGGGCCCCGTGCATAAAGTAAGGGTCCTGAGAGACAAGTGCCTCAACCGCTTCTTTTGATTCACCTTTGTAGATGACAAGCCCCCTGCACCATCAGTGAAACGGCCGAACATCAGAACGCTGCCTTCCTCGCGCTTTTCCTTGATGAATTCCAGATGCTGCTCACGATACTGTTTACTTTTTTCTTCGTCTTTCATGAGAGATAAAGCCGCAAAATATTTCACTCCATCACTCTTTCTAAATGTTTTTGACCATCTTAACATGCCCGTTTAGATCTGTCTGGTTTTCAACAACAGCCGCAGGAAGTACGGACCTCCAATCAGTGCCACCACGATGCCCGTCGGAATGATGACCGGGGCCAGCAACACTTTGCCGAGCAGGTCAGCACCCGTCAACAGGACACCCCCATCATCAGGGTGGAAGCAAATAACACTTTCATGTTCTGACCGAACACCAGTCGGGAAATATGTGGGGCCAACAGACCGATAAAACTGATCGCCCCACTGACACTTACCGCAAGGCTCGAGAGCATGGCGGACAAGATGATCAGCATCACCTTCTCCCGGCTTACGTTCATGCCGAGCCCCGTCAACATCTCATCATCCAGATTCAACATTTCCATCTCCCTTATCCTAAAAAAGATGATAACGGTTATAATCATGATGTATGGTACTGAAACAAGGACGAATGGCCAAGTATCCCCCATATATTGCCTGCAAAATAACGGTTGAGCATCTCCATCTGTGATTCATCGAACATGGATGTAAAGACATATACGAAACCAGTTACACCCATTGCTGTGGCAATACCGATGAGGATGAATATGTTGCTTTTGAATGTGCCACCGATGAATGACAGGAAGAAGATGATGAGGACGGTCGATAATCCGCCAAGAAAACTCATCAGGGGCAGAGCGAAGAGCGATTGTGTCATCGAACCACTGACGAACAGAATGTATAGTACAACCCCGAAGCCACTTCCGGCATTGACGCCGATGATTCCAGGATCAGCCAACCCATTTTTGGAAATGACCTGGAGTATGAGCCCGCTCAATGCCAAGGCCGCCCCGCAGACCAGCGTGATGATGATTCTCGGCAGCCGGAACTCAAACAGTACCAGTTTGATATCATCTCCTGCATGCCCAGCCATAAGATTGAATAGATCATCCACGCTTAGACTGTACGTGCCGGTCAGAAGATGGAGCACCACGATAGCCATAAGCAATCCGATGACCAGGATGAACTTTGTCCGATTACGCATATTGATCGCCCCGCTTCCTGATGATATAGATGAAGAATGGCAGTCCAATCATGGCAATGATTGCGTTGACGGGGGCCTCATTGAATATACGTGCGAGCATATCCGATATGGCGAACACCATCGCACCCGTCATACCGGTATAGATGATGGTGAAGCGGTGGAGATTGCCGAATATCATCTTGACGATATGTGGCACGAGTAGTCCGAGGAAGACGACATTTCCAACCATCGCTACCGCCATGCTTGCCAACATGATGGCAAGCGTCAGCGTAACGCGCCGATATAATGCCTGATTCTGACCGAGTGAAGTCGCCATTTCATCCCCAAACAACAGTATGTCGAGTTCTTTTGATAAAAACAGAAGCACCGCCGTCAACAGAAGCGCAGCCGGCAGGATGAGAGCTATGTTGGAGAGCGATTGCCCAGCTGCCCCTCCGGCCGTGAAAAAGGCGATGTACTGCCCTAGGTTGAAGGTGATGACAAGAAAATCTGTTACAGCGTAAAGCAAGAGACTGATCCCGGCCCCGGCAAGGATGAGATGCATTGGAGACTTTGAGCGGGTGACTGAGAGGATGACCATCCCCACCAACATCGCCCCAATGAATCCGGCACCCATCACTCCGATGAAGGGGAGTGCCGGCAGTGCGAGCGCGGCAACGATGATTGCGAGATTTGCCCCTGCATTGATGCCAAGTATGCTCGGCTCACTGAGGTCATTATGCGTCACAGACTGCAGTATCAGACCGGAGATGCTTATCATAAAACCAGCAACCAGAAGCCGCCAGTACTCTCGGCATGCGTATTTCATAGAGGATCTGATGGACCTGGTCGGTCATATCCAGATTGAAGATGACCTGCGCCACGGTCCCCAGGCTGTATGCATTGGTGCCATACATCATCGAGAGGAAGAAGGACAAAATAATACCCATCATAAAGATGGGTAGTGGGTACCATCTACGATCCATCCTGGACACCTTTTACCGTTTCGCAGAACAGTTCATAATCTGTCATGATCGGTTTTCCAGTTGCGGGATCGATGGCGATTGTACCATTTATATTGAAGACTTCGTTTAGGATATCATTCGTCAAGACATCACTTGGATGTCCACTTGTGATGATTTTCCCTTCATTCATTATTACTAGATGATCGGAGTACTTGATGGCATGATTGATGTCATGGAGCACCATGACGACCGTCTGCTTCGTCTCCTCATTCAACCTTTTGACGATGTTCAAGGTTTCCAGCTGGTGGTGGATGTCAAGATATGTCGTCGGCTCGTCAAGCAGCAGTACATCCGCTCCTTGGGCAAGCAACAGGCTGATCCATACACGCTGCGCTTGTCCTCCTGAAAGCTCGCTCATCATACGGCCTTCAAATTCAATGGCGCCTGTTTCCTTCAATGCCCAATCGATTATCTTATAGTCATCCGGCTTCAAACTCTGGAACCGCTTAAGATGTGGATAACGGCTGAAGCTGACAAGATCGCGTACTTTGACATCGTACTGCAATCTGTTCTTCTGGGATAGGATGCTGACCTTTTTGGCGATGTCCTTGGATTTCATCTGACGGATATCCATATCATTGATGTAGACCCCGCCTTCTTTTGCAGAAATGATTCTCGAAATCGTCTTCAGCATGGTCGATTTACCACATCCGTTCGGCCCTATTATGGTCGTAATCTTCCCTTCCATCAGTTCCATATCAATATCGTCCAGGATCGTCCGGTTATTAAGCTCGATTGTTATATCCTTCAGTTCTACACGCGTCATGTGAGACACCTGCCCATCATTTTTTCGTCAATTCTTCAACGATGACATCCAACTCGTGTTCGAGCGAATAGGGGTCGTTGTAATAGAATGTCGGAGAATCGAATTCGATTACCTGATCATTTTGAACAGCGTCGAGATTTTTCCACACTTCTGTTTCGCGGTATGCATTATCTGCACCGGAATCTCCCGTTCCGACAAATATATAATCCCCTGCATATTTCTCCACTTCTTCAGCCGATATCTTTTTCCACCCTGTCTCCACTACTTCTTCCTGAGTTGCTTCAGGGACTTCCATATCGAGCTCCTGATAGATGATTTCTGTACCGCGGCCCCAATTTGTACCGTAGACATAAATGTCTTTGGCAAACTGTTCCATGACTGTGGCGGTGGCGCCTTCAGGCACGGCTTCTTCAACTTTTTGTCGGGCTTCTTCCGTCTTGGAATCCCATTCTTCCAGCCATTTCTCCGCCTTGTCTTGATTACCTGTAATGTCTGCCAGTTCTTTATGGATATCCAGGTAGTTCCACTTCGCATAGTCGATTGGAATCGTTGGTGCCACAGATTTCAGTTTGTCGAGGTTCTGGTCTGAATTGAAGGCGATAATCAAATCAGGATTCAAGCTCATGACCTGCTCGACGTTTCCTTCCTCAATCAATTCTATGTCTTCAGTATAAGGTTTCAACACTTCACTTTCTGTAACGCGCTCATGCACGCCCACTACGTTCGCGTCCATCTGCATCAGATTGCCGAAATAGCTCGTCGCCAAAATGACGATGCGTTGGGGGTCTTCAGGTATTCGACCTCTTCGCCCGCATCGGTCGTATAGGAAACCATTTCTTTATCCTCTGTGCCGGATTCTGAAGTTTCTTCTTTCGCGTCAGATGTTTCTCCATTAGAGTCTGATTCCGAGGAGGTGCCGCCTCCGCATGCTGCCATCAACATTACAATGAAAACCATAAGTAATCCAAGCCTTTTCTTCATATATGTACCCGCCTATATCAAATTTTTAAGTGCTGTATATTGATAATCATTCTCAATGACTTTATAATAAATGACCAAGAAGCAAATTTCAATGACTAAGGGTGAAATATTATGAAAATTTCCGACACACTCATAATCGGAGGCGGGCCAGCTGGATTATATGCCAGTTTCTATGCAGGATTGCGTGGCATGAGCGTACAGCTCATCGATCATCACCCCGAACTCGGAGGAAAACTCAACATCTATCCCGAAAAGATGGTCTGGGATATCGGAGGCGTCGCGCCTGCGCCTGCCGACCAGATCCGCCAGCAGATGATTGATCAGGCAAAGACTTTCGATCCGGAAATCCATGTGTCTACGACATGTGAAGCAATCCATCAACACCAGGATTATTTCGAGGTGGCTACAGACAAAGGACCGCTATTCAGCCGCACGCTCATCGTCGCTTCCGGCCGGGGCATCTTCTCGCCCGTCAAACTTACAGTCGAAGGTGCGGAGTCTGGTGGATTCAGCAACCTCCATTATACAGTCAAGCGCCTTGATCGTTTCAAAGGACGTGACATCCTCATCTCTGGCGCCGGCAACACTGCCATTGACTGGGCAGAAGCGCTGTGCAATATCGCGTCATCCGTCACCTTGATCTACCGGAGCGAAGAGATGAAGGGGCACGAGGCGATGATCGCCTCCCTCCACCAAAAAGAAAATCTCCATATGTGTCCGCAGTGCCAGATCGACGCCCTCATCCCTGATGAGATAACAGAGGAAATTGCCGCTGCCCGCCTGTCCAACGGCCACATGATTGATGTCGACGATGTCCTGGTCAGCCATGGATATGAATCAAACTGCACATTCCTCGACGCGCTAAGGGGAAAAATTCCATTAAACGAGCACCAGATGATATTGACTGATGATATCGTCGATACACCTGTGCCGGGATTATTTGCATGTGGCGACCAGATCACCTACGACGATAAAGTACACCTCATTGCAGGGTGTTTTACAGAGGCGGCACAAGCCGCGAACCACGCCAAGAAATTCCTTCAATCCGATGCGCCGGCAGAAGGCATGGTCTCTTCCCATAACGATATATTCAAGGAAAAGAACAGACAGCTCATCAAAAACAGACGATGAAGGCCCGAGGCCCATCATATGGTTCCAGCCGCACACTATTGACACTCCAACTAAAAAAAGGTAGAGTGGATTAAAATTAAATCGAGAAATTTCTTATCCAGAGAGGTGGAGGGACTGGCCCTATGAAGCCTCGGCAACACCCAAGGGACTGTGCCAATTCCAGAAGCGTCATGCTTGAAAGATAAGAAGAGATATCATTGCCCTCTTCTTCCATATGTAGAGGGCTTTTTTATTTTCTCAGACCACCAACCATCTGGAGTGATAGATTATGACAAAAAACACCCGCGGTAATCCCCTCGCACTATTGCCCTGCTCGTTTTCGTACTGCTTTTCCTTGGAACCGGCATCGTGGCGCAGGACTTCTATGCCATGCCGATTACCGTCGCGGTGATCATCGCCATCATCGCCGCCATGCTGCTCAAGCCAAAAGAACGCCTGAACGATAAAATCGCTGTGCTCACCCGGGGTGCCGGACAGGAAAACATCATGCTGATGGTCATCATCTTCCTGCTTGCCGGCGCTTTTTCACAAGTTGCAGAGAATATGGGGGCCGTCGACTCGACCGTCAACTTCGGGCTGGCCTTTCTGCCAAGCAGCCTTCTGCTCGTCGGCCTGTTTGTGATTTCATGCTTCATCTCCATCTCGATGGGCACATCGACCGGTACGGTCGCCGCGCTGGTCCCCATCGCCGTCGGCATTGCAGGCCAAACCGACCTTGCTTTGGCGTTGACTGTGGCGACGGTCATAGGTGGCGCAATGTTTGGGGATAATTTGTCCATCATCTCTGACACGACCATCGTCTCCACCCAATCCCAGGAGGTGAAGATGGTGGACAAGTTCAAGACGAACTTTCTGATCGTCCTGCCCGGTGCCATAATTACGATGATCATACTATGGTTCATTTCGTCCGGCCAATCTGCAACTGCTGGAAGCGATGGGGGTTACAGCCTACTTAAGGTGTTACCGTATCTGCTTGTCCTCATCATCGCACTGATCGGCGTCAATGTACTGCTCGTGCTTTTGAGCGGCATCGTGTTTGCAGGAATTGTCGGTCTTGCCGACGGTTCCTATACAGTGACTTCGCTGATGGCCGCTGCCGGCGAGGGCATCGGTAACATGCAGGAGATTGCCGTCATTACGATACTGATCGGCGGCCTCATCGCACTGATCCAGCATTACGGCGGAATCGACTACCTGCTCCACTTCATTACGGACAGGATCCATACTAGGCGCGGGGCTGAGTTCGGCATTGCCACCCTGGTCAGCGTGACCGATTTGAGTACCGCCAACAATACAATTTCCATCATCATCACAGGCCCCCTCGCCCGTGACATTGCTGATGAGTACGGGGTCGACCGTAAGAAATCCGCCAGCATCCTCGATATTTTCGCCTCGGCATTCCAGGGCATCATCCCCTATGGTGCACAGATGCTTGCAGCGGCCGGGCTGGCCAGCATTTCACCCATTGCCCTTATACCGTTCGCCATCTATCCAGCAATGCTGCTTATCTCTGGACTTATCGCCATCGCCATCGGATTCCCAAAGAAGTTGAATTCCTGACGAAAATAAAGCAGCCCCTCCATGCGTCATCGACGTGCGGAGGGGCTGCTTTATTTTAGTGTTTTCCCATATTCAAGGCGACAAGGACCATCATTTTGACCCCGTCGCTGAAACTGTCTTCATCGATGCCGAACTTAGGGTGGTGGTGGGGATACTCCATATCCTTCTCGCGGCTGCCTGCACCAATGAAGGCATATGTCCCTGGAATCTTCTGTGAGAAAGCCGAGAAATCTTCTCCGCCCATAGCCATCGGATATTCAAAGATGGCTCCACCGAATTCCTCCACTGCAATCTCTCTGACCTGGTCTGTCATATCATGATTATTGATGACAGCAGAATAGCCGTAGTTGAAGGTGAAATTGAACGTCGCATTGTACATGCTGCATACACCTTCGATGGCTTTTTCCATCCGCTCTTTAACTAACTCCCGTGTATTTCCATCTATAGTACGGACACTGCCCTCAAGCATCGCAGTATCAGGGATTATATTTTTTGCGGTGCCTGCATTGAATTTCGTCGTAGAGATGACCACGGAATCCAAGGGGAAGTAATCCGCGAAACGATGCTCTGGAACTGGGCGACGATCTGACTGCCGATCACCACCGGATCGATTGCGTTTTCAGGCTGGGAGGCATGGCCGCCGCTCCCTTGGATCTTAAGCTCGAAAGTATCTGAATTGGATGTGACTGCACCGTTGGTGATGCCAATCTTGCCGGTTGGAATCGGTGTGAAAAGATGCTGGCCATAAATGAAATCGAGTTCATCGAAAAGCCCTGTCGCCACCATTTCGCGCGCCCCGCCCGGCGGCACTTCCTCAGCGTGCTGGAAAATCAGATAGATGGTGCCATGTAGCTGATCAACGTTTTTGCTCAACACTTTTGCTGCCCCGAGCAAAATGGCGGCGTGGCCATCATGGCCGCACGCATGCATCGTCCCTTCATTTTCAGACACAAAATCGATGTCTTCACGCTCTTCCTGGATCTCAAGCGCATCGATATCCGCCCGGAGGCCAATCTTTTTCCCGGGATGAGCACCCTTTATCACGCCGAGGACACTTGTGTCAGTCGGCCGTGATACTTCAATACCCCCATTTCAGAGAGTGCCTTTTCAATGTATCCACTCGTCCAAACCTTATGAAACGACACTTCCGGATGACGATGCATCTCCCTTCTCCATTCTTTGACTGCTCCCATAACTGCTTCTATCTGTTGATTGACATTCATTTCCATTTCTTCCTTGATATTTATTTTTCAGGCAAGTAGATTGGTCCATCAATACCCAGAGGGATGCCGATCAAATACCATACAATCAGCAGGATCGTCCAGGCAAAGAATAATACGATCGAATATGGCAGCAACGCTGACAGCAAAGTACCTAGTCCTGCGTCCTTGTCGTACTTTTGCGCAAAAGCCAACAGCAATGGTAAGTAAGGCAACATTGGAGTAATAGGATTCGTAAATGAATCCCCAATCCGGTAGAGCATTTGGGTGAAGGCCGGATCAAAGCCGAGCAGCATGAACATCGGAACGAAGACCGGAGCCAGTATTGCCCACTTTGCAGAGGCGCTGCCGATAAGCAGATTGATGAGGCCTGCCAGTAATATGAAACCGATGATGAGAGGGATGCCGGAGGCATTCGCCGCTTCCAGTAAGTTTGCGCCCTTTATCGCAATGATCGGCCCCAGGTTACTCCAGCTGAAATAAGCGAGCATCTGGGCGGCGAAGAAGACAAGCACGATGTAGCTTCCCATCGTCCCCATCGCCGAACCGAGCATGCTGCCGAAATCTTTGGTCGACCGGACGGTCCCCGCCTTCATTCCATAGACCAAGCCAGGCACAAAGAAGAAGATGGTCAGTATGAAAATGATCGAATCCATAAAAGGAGATTCCTGGATGATTGAGCCTGTCTCAGCATTACGGAAAATCCCATTTTCCGGCAACAGAAAAATCATGAATACAACGAAAGTCAGCAACGCAGAAATATTGGCCCACCGCAACGCTGTAATTTCTTTCTTTTCAAGGGGTTGATGATCAGCCGTCTCCATCCCTTCATATGTACCGAGGCGAGGCACCGTGATTTTCTTGGTTACGATATAGACGATGAACAGCAGGAAGAAAGTCGCAACTGCTGTAAAATAGTAGTTCATCAATATATTGCCTGTGTAATCCGGCGCAATCAGCTGGGCCGCAGGTTCTGTGAACGCAATCGCCAGCGCCTCCGTCATGCCTGGGATGAGGTTGGCGGCAAATGCCCCAGAGAGGCGGCATAAGCCATGACCAGCCCGACAAAGGGGTGATAGCCAAGCTTCATGACCACCATCGCCGCGATGGGTGGTAGGATGATCGGCGCTGCATCACCGGCGACATTGCCGAGTATGCCGACGAGGATAATGGCCGGGAGTATAAGCGCCTTCGGCGACACTTCGATCGCACGTTTCATTGCAGTCTCAAAGTAGCCTGATTTATCGGCGATGCCGATACCGATTATGACGACCAGCACCATGCCAAGTGGGGAAATTCACTGAAGTTCGTGATTGCTCCAGTGAATATGCGGACGATCCCCTCTCCATTCAGCAGGTTCACCGCTTGGATCGTTTCACCATCCGCTGGGTTTTCAGCTTCCCAATTCATCATGCCCCCAACGAATGATGCACCGAGGATGATGAACATGAGTATGATAAAGAGCACAATCGGGTCGGGCAACCTGTTTCCGACCCGCTCGACGATATCGAGAAAGCGGCTGAACAGGCCTTTCTTCTGATTATCTTCCATAAAACACCGCCCCTTCAGTTAGAATTTTTGACAATAGTTTCATTATTCCAAATATCAAAGGAAATCACAACGGTTATTTTAATATTCTAAAAATAGATGGTTGAGAAGATAACACCTCGAATATTCGAAGCCCTTTGGTAACCATCAGAATTATTCGATAAAAATTCAGTCTCAATGTTTGGACACCCCATTGTTGAGGTAAACATGTATAGAAACGTGTCGATTGTAAGGTCGGCACCAAATAACATAGGAGTGTGTTAATTTTATGACCGAGTACTCGAGGAAGATATTCTAAAGATGGCTGAGGAACAAAATGTGAGGTACATCAGGCTTCAATTCACAGATATTTTGGGTCACATCAAAAACGTGGAGATCCCTTCCCGCCAACTGGATAAGGCATTGGACGGAGAAATGATGTTTGACGGTTCTTCCATTGAAGGTTTTGTGCGCCTGGAGGAGTCCGACATGTATCTTAAGCCCGACCTGAATACTTGGGTCATCTTCCCTGGTCACAAGATGATACTAAGATCGGCAGACTGATCTGCGATGTCTACTGCATTGATGGACAGCCGTTCGAAGGAGATCCCCGTTCGAATTTGAAGCGTGTAGTCAATGAAATGCAAGAGATGGGCTATGACAGGTTCAATCTTGGTGCAGAACCGGAATTCTTCCTGTTCAAGTTGGATAAAGGCGGCCAACCTACAACCGAGCCAAGCGACGAAGGTGGCTATTTTGACTTGGCCGCGATGGATGACGGTGAGGAATGCCGTCGGGAAATATCACGTACACTTGAAGAGATGGGCTTTGATATCGAAATGTTCCACCATGAGAATGCCCAGGCCAGCAGGAGATCAGTTTCGAATACTCAGATGCAGTCACTACATCCGATAATATACAGACATTCAAGCTTGTCGCTAAAACTGTTGCCAGACGTTACAATCTGCATGCCACATTCATGCCGAAACCAATCGATAACCAGTCAGGCAGTGGTATGCACTACAATGTTTCATTGTTCAAGGATGGCAAAAATGCCTTCTATGATGAGAATGACGAATTCGGTCTCAGTAAAGAGATGCGCCACTTCATGGCGGGCTTGCTCAATCATGCTAGAGGCTATACTGCCGTGTGCAACCCGCTTGTAAATTCCTATAAGCGCATCCAATCAGGCTTTGAAGCACCGCGTTATATCGCATGGAGCGGACGCAACCGTTCACCACTCCTCCGCATACCTTCCACCCGCGGGGCTGCGACACGGGCGGAAGTACGTTCCCTGGATCCTTCCGCCAACCCGTATCTCGCGACAGCCGTCGTCTTGAATGCCGGGCTTGACGGCATCAAAAACGAAACCGAACTCGACACGCCCGTAGATGCAAATATCTATGAAATGACGAAGCAACAGCGGGAAGTCGAAAATGTAGAAGACTTGCCGACGACACTCTACACCGCACTTAAAGCGCTTAAAGAGGATACCGTCATCCAAGAAGCACTCGGTAATCACATATATAAGCAGTTCCATGACAACAAATCACTCGAATGGAAAATATACAGCGCACAAGTCACCGACTGGGAACTCAATGAGTATCTGAAGCATTACTAAAAAAGTGGAAACCGCCTATAAACAGGCAGTTTTTACTTGCATATATATATCTTAGTGCTAAATATCTTACTGATAAGATGATTCATGCTATAATGGAATCAAGGAAGAATTTTCATTTAAAGGAGGATCGTTTATCATGAAGCATTCTACATTTATCGAACTTATCCACATTTCGGAAATGCTGAGCGATAAGGCCGTTGTCCATTATTTGAAGACGTTCAACCGTAACATCAGCGTGTCGCAGATCATCGTACTCAACCGTCTAGGTGAAGAAGGCGCCCAGATGCCCTCTCAACTCGCCCGCGTGCTCGGTTATACTACAGGTGCCATGACAGGCATCGCCAACAAGCTGGTACAGTCAGGATATGTGAGACGCTGTACCCAGGAAGGCGACAGGCGTGTCAGCAAACTCGTTATAACAGACGCCGGCAGAATCTTGTTGGAAGAGGCACATACGCATGGGCTGAAGATGCGGGAGACTCTCTACTCTGTACTCACTGATGACGAACTCAACCAGTATCTCAGCATACAGAAGAAACTGCTTCATCATCTGATGGACGACGACTGTTGAAACTATCATTTAAAAGGAGCTTGATTATGAGACTGAAAGGTAAAGTAGGCATCATTACCGGAAGTGCATCCGGCATCGGACGCGGAATCGCACTTGCTATGGCAAAAGAAGGCGCCCGCATCGCCATCGTGGACATCAATGAAGAAAAAGGACAGCAGACACTCGAGGAAATCAACCAATACACTGAAGGCATGTTGATCATCAAAGACATTTCAAAAGAAGAAAATGTCAAATCTATCGTCGACAGTGTTGCAGATAAATTTGGCGGCATCGACATCCTCGTCAATAATGCGCATGCATCCAAACAAGCCATGCTGATGGATACGACACTCGATATGTTCGATCTGTCATTCAATACGGGATTCTACCCGACTTTCCACTTCATGAAGGCGTGTCATCCGTACTTGAAGAAAAGTGAAGGCAAAGTCATCAACTTCTCGTCTGGTGCCGGTATAAACGGGCAGCCGACACAGACTGCATACGCGGCAGCTAAAGAAGCCATCCGTGGCATGACTCGGGTTGCAGCCAACGAGTGGGGACCTGACAACATCAATATCAACATCATTTCACCGATTGCCAAAACTGAAGGTGTTGAAGCATGGAGCAAGAGTGACCCTGAGCAATATGAAGAAATGGTCAATGCCATTCCATTGCGCCGACTTGGCGATCCTCAAAATGACATCGGCAAAACAGCTGTCTTCCTAGCCAGCGAAGACTCCGACTACATCACTGGACAGACTATTATGGTCGATGGCGGATCCACTAAATTATACTAAACTGGATTGCTCCAGTTATATATATTTGAACAGAAGCAGCCCCATCCGATTGGATGGGGCTGCTTCTGTTGTGTCTTCTACGCTTAGAGCCACTCAAGTATGCCTCTAAGATCCGTATAGGCCTTCTCCGGCTGTATATCCAGGTTGTCAGGTTGACTGCGTGCACGATTGATCCATGCTGTATGGAAACCGAAGCTTGCTGCGCCCATAATATCCCAACTGTTGGAAGACATGAACAATACCTCATCTCGGGTGACGCCAAGCTGATCAAGGGCGTAGGCATAGGCAGGGGCAGCCGGCTTATATTGTTTTATGCCATCTGCACTGATGACCTTGTCGATATGAGGTTCGATCCGTGAGCCCGAAACTAGTGGATGGATCATATTTGGAGACCCGTTCGAAAAGATGACTCGCTGTACCCCCTTGCATTCAGCAAGCACATCTTCGACTTCATCAAACAATTCGAGCTCCAGATAGGCATCCATCAATGTCTTGATTTCCTGCTGTGACGGCTTTACGCCTTCTGCTTTACAGGCAAACACTAAAGCATCTTCGGTAAGTTCATCGAAAGGCCGATAACGTCCCATCAGCTGACGCTGAAAAAAATATTCCAGCTGCTTCTTGCGCCAACTGTGCTGATAGACTCTCCTTTTCCCGGGAAAAGCTTTTCGCAGGCAGTCTTTACGGAATGTACGTCATAAAGCGTTCCGTACGCATCGAACACCAATGCCTTTATCATCATAATTGCCTCCTCGAGTATCTTATGATGCACTTCTACCCTATTCTTCTGCCAGAAAACCAACAGGTAGAGTGTTGGACAATGGAATTCTTAGCCATGTAATATGAATTGATAGAAAGGGGCGGAGCAACAATGCCACAGTTTAAACTGAATGAACAATTCCCGGACTTCTCACTCGAATCCCTTGAAGGAGAAACAGTGACCTTTTCTGATGTTTTAGCGGAAAAAGGCAACCATTGGCATCTTATCGTGTATTTCCGCGGCTCATGGTGCCCGGCTTGCATGGAAGAATTGGATGAATTCGAAGCAAGCAAAAGCTACTTCGACAAGCACAACATCAATTTGATCACCATCACGCACGACGACAAGGAAGATCTAGAGAAAATGATTGACGATCATGGGTTCACTTTCCCAGTGCTCGTCGATGATGATTATGAATTCCTCGATAAATATGGTATACATTACCATGGGGAAGACGCCCCCTATGAAGATCATGGAAGACATCCTGAACCAGCCTATTTCCTGACGGATGAAGGCGGTAGATTGATGTATCAGCAGAAACAGACGAGCCCATTCGGCCGGCCGCACCCAAATGAGCTGCGTAAAATCATCCAATATATCAGAAAAAACCTAAAATGATGAGGCGTAGGCCCCCATTCTGGAGCTTATCTGGGGTGGGGATTATTATTGCCGCTTTCCGTAAAATGGCCATGGGAACAATCCCGAAAAAAGCCGAAAATTTATATACATAAAACATATTTTTTGTCATTATGGTTATATAAATAACAAGAATGTTTAAATGATAGGAGCCGGATATATGGAAAGGATCAGCATCGCACTATTCACAGCACCTGGCATCGCCGGCCGCGTCAGTGCGAACCTTATAGATAACTTGCCCGGCATGCTCGAATATTACATTACAGATGAATATCAGTGGTATGTCGATTATCAGGAGGATATTCTCACGGGGGACGAACGATTCATATAAGGTCATAGAAGCTGTGTCGGATAAGAAGGACCAGGGGGATTGGGATTACGCCATCGCCTTGACTGATCTGCCAGTTTTTGAAGACGAGAAACCAGTGGTCGCCGAAGCATTGAGAGATAAAAATGTCGGCTTCATCAGCCTGCCGGGATTCGGCTTCACCAAAATGGAGAAACGGGTACAGGAAGCCATATTGCAGCTGGTGAATGAAATCTATTACGGTACATCTGATTCATCACGTGAAGAGGCACAGGAACATATCGACTCGAAAGATCCACAGAAATACGATGCTTTGCGCAATAAAGGGTCGCGCGAACTTATCGGGGGTCGATTGTTCGAACGTTTTTCACCCCTTATCCGTGAAAGGCCCATCGAGGAAGACGCTGGGGTTGCCGTCCGCTATACCGTCAAATCGCGCATGAGTGGCATGCTCCGCATTATTTCTGGTATGGTTTTCGCCAATGAGCCATGGAAGATGTTCCCATCATTTTTGAAGATACTGATCATCGCCTTTACGACTGGATCATATGCTTTGGTGTTTCCAACATTATGGAAATTAAGCGATGAGTACAGTGTAATACGACTGTTCCTACTTATGTGTGCAGCCATCCTGGCACTTGTCGGATGGATCATCATGGCCCATCAACTTTGGGAAAAGAAAGATGAAAATAACAACAAATTCATACGCAAAATGAACAATGCTTCGACTTTCTTTACATTACTCCTAACCGTCATGATGTATTATGTTCTTCTTCTCATCCTATTTCTGGCGACGACCTTCATGCTGGTTCCGCCAAGTGGACTCGAAACCCAGTTATCACGTGACATCGCCATCTTCGACTTTCTCATCATCGCCTGGACTGCAGCCAGCATCTCGACCCTCATTGGGGGACTCGGCTCAGCTTTCGAAGACGAGCAGGTTGTGCTCGACAGCACATATGGCTACAGACAGCGCCAGCGCCATGAAAAGATCAAAAAGCAGCGTGAGAAGGAAAAGGAGAAGGAAAAAGCACAGCGAGAAGAATACGAAGGTGAAGACGAAGACGAAAATAATTAATGTTCCCCCTGACCATAGCCGAATGTATCCGGCTGATGGTCGGGATTTTTTATCACTTGTCTTTCTTCAATGTCCGGAGTGTATCCAGGGCAATCTCTGTCATGCCTTCTATCCCGTAGGGAATCGCATCTTCATTAAATCTGAATGAAGGATTATGAAGTGGTTTCTGGGTGTCCCCGGTTGAACTCCCGAGCCAGTAGTATACACCTGGATAGTTCTGCAAAAATCTGCTGAAGTCTTCTCCCCAAGACTCGGTTTGACGACAGGCAACGCTTTTTCACCGTATAGGCCAGAAAGCGTCGTATGGACTTGATCCGCCCATTTACGGTCATTCACAGTTGCCGGATACCCGTCGAAATACTCGATTTCGACTTCTGCTCCCATGGCAGCCGAGACATTTTCCACGACTGCAAAGAACCGCTTCTTGACTTTATGCTTCATAGCCGCACTTTGGGTGCGGATCGTGCCTTCCAATAAGGCAGTTTCAGCGATGACATTATATTGTGATCCAGCATTGAATTTGCCGATTGTCACGACAGCCGGATCGAAAGGATCTGCATTTCTGCTGACTATCGTCTGGAGTGCCGTGACAATCTGGTTGGTCGCCACTATGGCATCGGTGGTGTCGTGGGGCATTGCAGCATGGCCGCCTGACCCCGTCACTTTTATCTTAAAGCGATCCGAGTTGCCCATGATCGGTCCGGCCATGACACCGAATTCACCCGGCGGCAACTGTGGCCAGACGTGCTGGGCGATCAACACTTCCGGTTTGTACTCGTCAAACACCCCGTCATCCATCATGCGCTGCGATCCGCCTGTCGGCGATTGCTCTTCAGCAGGCTGGAAGATCAACAGAATGCTTCCTTCGATTTCTTTTCTTCGATTAAGCAGGTTTTTGGCGGTGCCGTACAACATGGCTGTGTGAGCATCATGACCGCATGCATGCATCACACCCTCTTTTTCGGAAGAGAATGGTTCTCCTGACATTTCCGTTATAGGCAATGCATCAATATCCGCCCTGAGTCCGATGACCGGCCCGGGCTTCTCCCCTTCAATGACCCCAAGCACGCCGGTACCGGCATACCCCCACGTGTACGGCACTCCAATGTCATCCAACCTCTGCCGGATCCGCCTCGATGTTTCATGCTCCTCGCTGCTCAGCTCGGGATTGCCGTGCAGTTCACGTCTGAACGCCACTACCTCTTCTATGATTTCTGGATCTATTGCCATTGATATCCCCACTTTACTGAAAAATCTGTATTATTTGATAATAATATCATATTTCAGTCCATTCCCAAATATTCCACCTCAGCAGAAATGTGACTTTGGCACATATGCATGAATCGATGTAGGAAAAAATGGAAGAATAAGCAAAGCGCTTTATTTTATTCAATTGAGAAGTACAATGGTAGTATGATGATTTAAATCTTACTTTCAAGGTATGCTTTATAGGAGGCGCATTATATGGATACATTACAAGCATTGGATCAAAGTGGCCGCTTGGCTCTGACTCGCGAGACTGCCAAGCGGTTCAGGGAGACTTCGCGGATGCATGATGAAAATATCAGCTTTCCTTTCGAGAATTTTGAAGCGTTGAAAGAAATCGGGTATCCCGAGCTATCTATCCCCAAAGAATATGGCGGTGGTGGCATTTCGGTCGAGGAACTGATGCGGCACCAGGAGATCATCGCACGGTATGACGGTGCCACTGCACTGGCCATCGGTTGGCATATGGGCATCATCATGGACCTCGGTGAGAAGCGTGAGTGGGATACGGAAAAATACAGACGCGTCGTCCAGGATGTCTTAAATGACGGAGCCTTAGTCAACAATATCGCTACGGAACCGGCGACCGGCAGTCCGACGCGCGGAGGCAGGCCAGAAACGACAGCACGGAAAGAGAATGGCAAATGGGTCCTGAACGGACGCAAGACATTCGCCACACTGTCTCCGATACTTAAATATGCCATCGTCAGTGCAACGATCGAAGGCAGTGACGAGGTCGGCAACTTTACTGTCGATACTGCCCTCGAAGGGGTCACAGTGGATGAAACATGGAACTCCATTGCCATGCGTGCGACCGGCAGCCACGATCTGCTTTTGGAAAATGTGGCAGTCGAAGAGGATGACCTCGTATCCTACCGGACACCAGGTAAAAAGCAACCGGCCGGATGGCTCCTTCATATACCCGCCTGTTACTTGGGCATCGCACGTGCTGCACAGCGTTCTGCTGTACAGTTCGCCAAGTCCTATTCGCCGAACAGCATTGAAGGCACCATCTCAGAACTGCCGAACGTCCAGGAAAAACTTGGGCAAATTGAATTGATGCTGATGGAAGCGGAGCATTTCCTCTACTCCGTCGCCAAGCAGTGGGACGACAGCGACGAGGAGGCACGTGCCGAGATGGGTGGCACGCTCGGTGCGGTCAAAACATCGGTCGTGAACAAAGCGGTAGATGCGGTCGACCTTGCGATGCGTGTCGTCGGAGCGAAGAGCCTGTCGGAAGACAGCGACCTCCAGCTGCATTACCGCAACGTGCGCGCCGGCATCCATAATCCACCAATGGACGACATGGTGATCATCGGCCTGGCCAAAAACAGCATCAGTAGGATCAATGAAGATGAATGAACACAAAAGGAGAAAGCCGTCTGAGGTGCTACCTCCTAAGTTTACAGATGAAAGAAAAAATCTGTAGCTTAGGAGGTTTTTTAATGGCCAGACATTGCAGTTTCAAAGAAAAGATGGCAATTATAGAGCATTATTTAACACATGGTGATATGAAGACGACCAGCAGACGATTTGAGGTTAGTAAAACAACCATTCATCGATGGGTGTTAACGCATCAAGAGAAAGGGCCTGAGTCACTGGCAGTCAGAAGACGGCATCATACCTATTCAACCGATTTCAAAGAAAGAGTCATCCTTGAGTATTTAGAGCAGGGCATTGGGTATCTCCCACTCGCAAGGAAATACGATATTGCTTCTGATACTACAGTCAAACAATGGGTCATCGAGTATACTGAAGGTAAAAGATTAAAATCGACCTTTGGGGGTGCGCGCTCTATGACGAAAAGCAGAAAGCCGACATATGAAGAACGATTGGAAATCGCACAGTATCACGCAACCCATGATGTCAGTATCCGTGAGCTCTCAGAACGATTCGATGTCTCCTATCAACAAGCGTATCAATATGTGAAGAAGTACGAGAGAGCGGGGCAGATGGCCTCGAAGACCGACGGGGCCGCCCTAAACCGGAAGCAGCGTTGACTGAAGTCGACAAACTGAAGCGTGAGCTGGAAATCGAACGGAATAAGCTTAAAAAAGTGGAAGTGGAGAATGCATTCTTAAAAAAGTTGGAAGAACTCGAGAGGAGACGCAAGTAAGCCGGGTTCGGGGTCAACGGATTCATGAAGCGATCACAGAACTGCACAGCGCAGGCTACTCCATCTCTGAACTGTGCGCAGTCGCAAACATCAGCCGCCAAGCGTATTATCAGTACCAAAAGCGCCAAAAAACGAAGAATGAAATTGAAAACGAAACAATTGCCGCATGCATCGCGGACTTCTACATCAAGTACCAGGGGGTGCCGGGGTATCGCATGATGCGTCACCTTGTGAACCGTCATTTGAACACGGCCTACAGTCGTAACCGTATCCTGCGCATCATGCGGCTGATGGGCATTCAGTCCGTCACACGGAAGAAGAAGATGGTCCGCACCATGAAATCCGGCGACTTCACGGCAAAGAATGGCCTGGGCCGACAGTTCATCTCGGAATTTAAGAACGAAAAGTGGTTGACCGATGTGACCGAGTTCAAGTTGAAGACTGGCCGGCGGGTCTTCATGTGTGCGATTCTCGATCTGTTTGATAACAGTATCGTCGCTTACCGATTCGGTCTCAGTAATAATAACCGGCTGGTGTTTGATACACTCAAGGCAGCGCTCGCAGCCAATCCAGGCGCCTCCCCATGATCCACAGTGATCGCGGCTTCCAGTTCACATCATATGGTTTCAGAAAGATTTTAAAGGCGCATGGCATGACGCAAAGCATGTCCCGTGTTGGCAAGTGCATTGATAACGGGCCGATGGAGTCGTTCTTTGGCAAACTGAAATCGGAACGGTACAATCTGGTGCGGAAAGATACTGGATATGGGACGTATCAGCAACTCATAGATGATCTGGATGTCTACATCCATTTTTACAATCACGAACGCCCGCAAGAGGTACTCTACGGCCTTACGCCTGTCGAATTACGCAAGATTGCCGCATAAAAAAACTGAGATTCTAATCGATTAGAATCTCAGCAAAAATTATTTTATTCATCTGTAAACTTTAGTGGTACCAGATCAGTCGGCTTTCTCCTTTTATATTTCCAACTATTTCTGTCTGAGCAGGCGCATACTGTTCAATATGACGATGAGTGCCGCACCCGTATCGCTCAACACTGCCATCCACAGTGTCAATATGCCTGGAAATATCAACAGCAGTGCTGCGAATTTCGTCAGCAGTGAGAACCAGACGTTCTGTTTGATGATGCGCAACGCTTTCTGGCTCAGGCTGATGGTATGCGGCAGTTGTTCAAGATTATCCGCCATCAGCACAATATCCGCCGTCTCCATTGCAGTATCCGTTCCAGCACCACCCATGGCGATGCCGAGATCTGCGGTTGCGAGTGCCGGAGCGTCATTGATGCCATCCCCGACCATCGCCACGAAGCGTCCTTCATCCTGAAGCTGTTTCACAGCCGAAACTTTGTCTTCAGGCATCAATTCTGCAAAGTAGCGGTCGATGCCTGTCTCCGCTGCAATATTTTTTGCGGTACCTTGGTTATCCCCGGTCAGCATGACCATTTCGCTCATGCCCATCTTCTTGAGTTTATCTATCGACCGGACTGTGATGTCACGGATCGTATCGGCGACTGAAATCAAGCCGAGTGCTTCTGAACGCGTCCCCACTACGACTAGAGTATTGCCTGCAGCCTGTAATGTATCAATCTGCTCTTCCATGTCGCCGAGTTTCACACCCATTTCCTTGAATAACTTAGGGTTTCCTGCAAAGTATTCCAAGCCATCAATCGTCGCTTGGGCACCCTTACCAGCTATGGTCTTATAATCTTCACCGGGTTTGGTTCCGATATTTCTCTCCTCAGCATAGCCGATGATCGCTTTGGCAATTGGATGGGTGGAATGTGCCTCTATTGTGCGTGCGATGCTTAGGAGCGTCTCGGAATCTTTTTCGAAAGAGATGACTTGGGACACTTTCGGTTGGCCTTCAGTCAATGTACCTGTCTTGTCAAATGCAATCGCCTGGATGGCCCCCGCTTTTTCGAGGAATGTACCCCCTTTTATCAGCACACCGTTATTCGCCGCATTACCGATCGCTGAAACGATTGCTACAGGTGTCGATATGACCAGGGCACATGGACAGGCGACAACAAGCAGTGCAAGGCCTTTATAGAGCCATTCTCCCCATGTGCCGAATCCAAACAGCGGCGGTCCGACCATCACCAGCAATGCAAGAATGAAGACGATTGGTGTATATACGTTCGCAAACCGATCGACGAAGGCTTGCGTCGGGGCTTTCTGCTCCTGCGCTTCTTCGACGAGGTGGATGATTTTGGCAATCGTTGTGTCTTCCACCAATTTTGTCACCGTGACTTCAAGGGAGCCGCTTTCATTGACTGTTCCCGCATAGACGGTGTCCCCCTGCTCTTTATCGACAGGGAGCGATTCACCTGTAATCGGTGCCTGGTTGACGCTCGAAGAACCTGTCACCACTTCACCATCAAGCGGCATCTTTTCGCCCGCCCTGATGACGATGACGTCGCCGATCTCAATCTCTTCTACAGGTTTGGAGATGAGGGTGTCCCCACTTTTGACATTCGCTTCCGATGGTGCCAAATTGATGAGTCCACGGATGGAATCGCGGGTCTTTTCAATGGACCTGTTCTGCAAGGAGTTCCCTAATGCAAACAGCCACACGACCATCGCACCTTCGAACCATTCGCCGATAAGAGCGGCACCAATGGCAGCTGATGCCATCAGGACGTTCATATCCAATGAGCCACTCTTGATGGCGTAGTATGCACTCTTGACCGGCTTCACTCCACCAATGACGATGGCAGCTGCATAAAGCAGTGTCACTATGTTTTCTGGCGTACCAGTGAACGATAATATGAAGCCAAGAATCAGGAAAGTACCGGATAATGTGGTCGTCGGTATGCCTTTTCTTTTTACCGCAGAAGCTTCACTTTGCCCTTTTTCCTCCAACGAGGCATCAAAGCCTGCCCGCTTCACTTCTTTGATGATCTCCCACGGCTGCAGTGAGTGGTTGACATGCATTTTGCCAGTGGAAAAATTGACTTTCACATCTTCCACATTTGGATTTTTGCCAAGATGCTTCTCGATGGTCATCGCGCAGGAACCGCAATCCATCCCTTCCACCTTATACGTTTCAGTGCCGCGCCCTTTATTCAATCGAGATGCTTCAAAACCTAATTTATGGACTTGCTTGGGTATTTCATCATGCACACCCGCTCCATTTGCTGCTACTGTCATTTTTCCGGTGCTGTAATTGATCTGGACCGATTCAATATCTGCTCTTTTCTTCAGACTTTTTTCTATGGTTGCCGCACAGGAAGGACAATCCATTCCTTCTATGCGGTATTCTACAGAATTCAGAGGAGTAGCGGATTCTTCCTCTGAAGCTGCAGCATTTCCGTCATTCCCTGAACTGCAGCAACTCGAGGTGCTCGCACTCGCTTTTGGAGTGGAAGAACAGCAGCTGGAAGTTTCTTCAGCCTTTTCTGCAGTAGATGAGCAGCAGCTTTCTCCCTCTACACTTTCATCTTTTACTTCTGTCGCCCCTCCACTGCAGCATGTTGATTTTTCTGATTCACGTTCTTTCAGTGCCTGCTTCATTTGTCCACCCCCTCTTTAACTGTTTCTTCATTTGAGTGCACCAGGGCGATTGAAATCAACTGGTGCACGTGATCATCAGCCAATGAATAGAACACCAGCTTCCCTTCCTTGCGGCTTTTCGCTATATTCATGTTCTTAAGCAGTCTGAGATGATGCGAGGTGGAGGCAGTCGTCGCTCCGATGATATTCGCCACATCACAGACACAGAGCTCCTTTTCCAAAGTAAGTGCATAGGCAATCTTCATTCGCGTCTTATCTGCCAGCGATTTGAAGATCATCTCTACACCCGCCACCTCTTCGACCCGTGGCTGTATACGGTTGACCAGCGCTTCATCATAACAGAATGTTTCGCATGTATCAGATACTGTTTTATTTAAAGTGTCATTCATGTTCACACCTCATTCAAATGATCATTTGATTATACTATAAGCGTACACAGAGAACGTGTCAATCAGTATATTCAAATAGAATTTTGAATGATATATTTCCACAATAAAAAAACGACTCCAGATAGACTGGAATCGCTTAAAATAATTGCTCACTCAAATCCCTGTTCAATATCTGCCGTGGCCGCAAGCAGCGTGGGCACGTGGGATTGTACCATTTCATCACTGAACCGGAAAGAGGGACCAGAGATCGATAAGGCGCCGATGAGGCGGTTTTGCTGATCATAGACGGGTGCAGACAACGCAGATACATTATCGGTTATCTCCCCATAACTTAAAGCATATCCGTGTTCGAGTACTACTTCAATCTTCTTTTCAAGCACTTGACGCTCTGCATCTGGCAAGGTCGCCAATATCTTTTCCCTTATGTCATCTGGCTGATATGCCAACAATACGCGCCCTGTCGCCCCACTATGTATCGGCAGTTCACGACCGACGCCGGTGGAGCGCCTTATTTCCTGCTGGCTTTCATATTCAATCAGACACAGCCGCTTATACCCGCTCGGTATGTAGAACCCGACCGTCTCTTCGGTTACATTGCGCAACTCGAGCACTTTGGGCTCGATGAGAGAAGAAAATGGCAACTGAGTCAGTATTCTATTGGAGTACTCCATAAAGACGGTGCCGAGCGAGTACAACTTGGTCTGCTCGTCCTGGAAGACGAACCCTTCCATCTTCAATGTGGTCAATAGACGGTGTGCGATTGTTGGGGAGATGTCAAGGTCGCGGCTTATATGGCTGATGCTCTGTGGCCCTGGGGTCTCTTTCATATGGTCGAGGATCTTCAGGGCACGCAGGACAGTTGTTGAGATATCGGATTTTGTTTTCATGGATACCCCTCTTTCTTTAGTAGAATGCATCTATTGTATCATAGGGAAACCTATCGAAATAAAGCAGTGTGGATGATGCATGCCATCACCCACACTGTTTCACTCTGTCTATTTACTCTTGATGTAGCGCGTCTTGTACTGGCAATAGAAGTCCATGCCCTCGCTGCCGAGTTCCTTATATGTGCCGGTACTGGATTGTTTGTATCCGCCGAACGGCGCTTGGAAGAATGTCCCCGTCGTTGTCATATTGACTTTGACGATGCCCGCTTCAATCTCAGATAAGGCCCGATTCATATACTCCAGGTTCTTCGTGCAGATGGACGACGACAGGCCGTAGTCGACATCGTTGGCGACTGCGATGGCTTCATCGATATCCTTGACTTCAATGATGCTGCTTACCGGACCGAACACTTCCTGCTGTGAAATCTTCATCGAAGGCTTCACACCACTGATTACAGTCGGTTCTACGAAGTAGCCATTCTCGAGCCCCGGACCTTCCGGGATGCCTCCGCCTGTAAGCACTTTTGCCCCTTCATCTCTGGCGCTCTGGATGAGGTCGAGTGTCGATTGGCGTTCGGATTGGTTAACCTGCGGCCCCATGTCGACGCCTTCATCCATGCCGTTACCCACTTTCAGCTGCTTCGTCCGCTCAACGAGCTTGTCGGTGAATGCTTCCGCAACCTTTTCATGGACGATGATTCTGCCCGTTGCAGTACATGCCTGGCCGGTCTGTCCGTAGGCACCGGCGGCTGCAAGCTGTACCGCTTCGTCGATATCTGCGTCCTCCATCACGATTAATGGATTCTTCCCACCCATCTCAAGTAGGCAGCGCTTCATATCCTTTGCCGCTTCGGCATAGATTTTTTGGCCCACCGGGTTGGATCCCGTGAAGGTCACCGCTTTGACCGCAGGATGATGGATCATTTCCGGGACGAGTTTCCCCGGTGCGATGACTGAATTGACGACACCCTCCGGCACTCCAGCACGCCTGATGATATCCATGAATTTCATGACGGTCAACGGTGTTTCTGAAGAAGGTTTCAATACGACCGTGTTGCCGCTCGCGATGGCTGGGGCTGTCTTCCAGGCTGGAATCGACAGCGGGAAGTTCCAAGGTGTAACCACCAGCACCACGCCAAGAGGCTCAGGCTTGGTCTCGATCTGGATGCTCGGCATATCAGCTTCCAGTATGCTGCCTTTTATCCTACGGCATTCGCCTGCATAAAATTTGACGATGCCGGCGGCATAACCGATTTCTTTCACTGCATCGTTATATGTCTTCCCCTCTTCCTGGACCATCACCCGTGCCAGATCATCCTTCTCCTCTTCCATCAGTGCGGAAATCTTGTACAGATATTCACCGCGCTGTGGAGCTGGGACGTCCTTCCATTCTTTGAAGGCTTCGGATGCGGATTCGATCGCGCCGTTTAGATCTTCTGAGGTGGACTGGTAGAATGAGGCCACCACTTCTTCTGTGTTGGCGGGATTTACGCCTTGCTTCAATTCCGCACCGGATGGTTTAACCCATTCCCCGTTGATGAAATTCTTCAATACTGTCTCTGTAGTCGTCGTCATAAATGATTCCTCCTATATATTATCCCTAAATGATTTGATCGTTTCAGCGGGCGTTTTCTCCGGCACCGCGGTTTCTGGATTCCTCCGTCGCTTCGACGAGCGTCTGATGCCCAATGCCGTCAAGCATCCGCCATGTGGATTCATCCACTTCCGCGCCGTTGAAATAGGCCTTTTCGAATACCGCCTTCAAATGTGCCGATTCAGTAAGCTTAATTTCATCGTTCTGCGAAGCGCGCCTCAGTTTTCTGACACACGATGTGATGACTTCAGTATCGGTGGTGCATACCATCCAGAAATCGTCAGTCGATAAACCGGCCGTTTCGTATCTGCCCAATTCCTCGGTCAGGTTGCGTTGCATCACTTCCTCGGCAACAGGCCCCTCTGCAAAGATTGGGAAGGCGATCTCCGGGGTCGCGAATATCCACATCGGGCCGCCTGTTTCAGTCTTATAGTTGATCAGGCATCCCCTGCCCGGGAAGCGATATAGTGGCCGGCGTAGGCCAATAATCTTGAACGGGTCGTATTTCCCATATATACGCGGACCGTATTCCGCGACTCCGCCATCGCCAATGCATAGTCCGCCATCAATTTCCCTAAAATGATGGCACTCTGTCCGTTGCCGTCGAACCGGCACAATCCGTTTTCTTCAGAGACCATTTCGATGCTCTCCATGCCGGATGAAGGCATATCCGAAATTTCCTGCTTCAGCACTTCCATACCATTCAATCCTGCAAATTCACTCCACGCCACCACCCCGGCCCCATCATCGGCACATCCATAGGGGATGCCGAATGCCCGGAAGACTTTTTTGCAGTGGATGAACAGTTCTACAAATGATACACGCATTGTTCCGCCTCCTTTTCGGTCTTAAAGCCATCCGTAAAGAAACGTAACCAGTTGCCTCCCATCACTTTAGCCACTTCCTCGTCGGTCATGCCTTTTTGCCTGAGCCCGTAGATGATGTTCGGGAAATCGGCCGGTGTCTGGAACCATTCCGGCCATTCCGGCCACGATGGGTTGGCTTTGCTGCCGGCCCCGTAATCCATCTCATGCGTCCATCTTCCCATACGCATCCAATGCAGGAACTCGACAGACATATTCAATGTCAGGTCAGTCCCGAGTCCGACATGATCGATCCCCATGAATTCGACGGTCTGGACGATCATGTCGCAGAATTCTTCCAATGTCGTCTCCTTGCCGTTGAGCAGGTGGGGATAGGCACAGACCCCGAGCATCCCCCATTTTCCTTCAGGGCGCGGAGCACCGCTTCAGATTTATTGCGCTTGGTCGGATAGATCCAATCGGGATTGGCGTGGGTGATGGCCACCGGACGCGTAGATAATTCGATCGCGTCAAGCGTCGTCTGGTCCCCAACATGCGACAGGTCGATGACCATCCCGACCCGGTTCATTTCCTTAACTACATTGCGACCGTAGCGTGAGAGCCCAGTGTCGGTATCTTCATAACAGCTGCTGCCGACCAGATTTCTGGTTGTTGTAGGTGAGCTGCATCACCTTCACCCCAAGCTGATTGAATACGGAGACCAATGACAGCTCATCTTCCAGTGCAGACGTGTTCTGGGCACCGAGGATGACACCGATCTTGCCTGCCTCTTTGGCTTTCAGGATATCCTCCCCTTCGAAAACCTGCATGACCAAATCGTCGTTTTCTTTGAAGAAGCGGTGCCATCCCCGACCTTGCTCAGCGTTTCGCGTGCATTCTCCCACAATCCGCAGCAGGCATGCACACAAGTCACGCCACCTTCCTGCAGCAGATGCAGGAAGTCACGATCCCAATTACTCAGTTCCAATGCATCTATCACAATCATATCTTGTTGTTTCATTTATTGACCCCCTTCTAATACTGGCAATTCCGGGAATACCCAGTTGTCCAGATACAGCTTTCCAACCTCTTCCACTAATGGCGCCCCCTGGAACAGCGTGATGCGCACCCAACGGTTCGACTTTGGGTTGAAGCGTTCGGCGCCGAAAAATGACAGTTTACAGCGCAGAAGATGAAGCGGCATGAAATCCCTGCTCAGGAAATTAGCTTGGATTTCCCCATATTCATAACCTTCCAGCGACTGCACCCTTTGGATGATGCCTTTGTAGTCCGGATATTTCAAAATGAATGATGCCACCATCTCACCAGGCTCAGCCAGCTTCAAGACATCATAGAGTGCCTGCACCTGTTCTGCGATGTTCATGGCCATCTCTTTATCGTCACCGGGGTCTTCTCCCCTTATCCCAAGCCGCGGCTCCTCTTTTCTTTCGAACGGTACCAGAAATAATATTTCTCGTCGGGATCATCAAAGTCGTATTGGAAAACCCAGTGGTATTGTTCATCTATCAATGACTGCAGATGCCCAACCGTCATGCGTGGCTCGATCTGATACGTCTCGTCCACATTCATGCATCGCTCCAGATCTACGACATGATCCGTATACAGCTCAAGCAGAAGAGTATGCAACAATTCCTGCATTTCGATCGAGACCGACTCGGCTGCGACGTTTGATAGATCATGCCAGACATCCTCGGTGGGCCGTCCTTTCAAACGTCCATCCCGCCTGTAACCCAGAACCAACTCTTTGATATAGGCGTTCTGCTCAGCTATAGTTTCCGGCTTCAATATAATCTCCCGGTCGATGAGGTTGGAATCCTTGAAGTAGTCCCCACGCGGTCCAGCCACTCGACAAGCAACATCAGATCATCTTCCGATGGTTTGATATCCTTCACTCCTGGCAATGGCCTGTTCCCGTACATAGATCCATTGGTGGATCAGTCTCGGATGGGCAATCAGGAAGGGTGCCATGCCGAGGCCAGTTGCATTCCCGGTACCGATATAGCGCTTGATGTCGGGTTGCAGCTTCGCAGCCTGTGGGTTCCTTTGTTTGGCGATGTGCTCAACCAGGTCTGTACCGAACTGCCTTAGCATATAGACCGCAAACATCTGTGCCTGGAACGGACCGCTGAATGGGTGGTCATTCTTTATTTTTTCATATGGTGCCAAACCAAACTTGCCGTTGCCATATACCGCTGTCGTACGCAGCAGGTAACCCACTTCGTTTAATATTTTGGGGTCGGGCTGCTCCTCTTTGACAAGGCAATCAATCACATAATCGAATATGCGGTTGCTTTTATTGGCACGTGACCACACCAGATCATGTGCGTCTCCACGCCCCGCCTCCTGCTTCGGCAGCTCACGCTTCATCCGTTCCAGTTTTTCTTCAGTGACTTCACCCTCACACAGGGCGAACGTGACATCCCACTTTTTCGAGATGACGCGGTCGCTCCTTTCATCATCATCGATGTCCGAAGATATGACGACGAATGAAAACGTATGTTTCGGTGTATCAATGCCATATACTGCGTGCCCATATCCCTTCTCATCCAGTTCAAGCGTACGGCATCCGATCTGCCAGTTCTCACGCATCATATGTCTGAGCAGGATTCTCAGGAAACTCAGGCTCGTCAACCTGAAGGCTCCAATCCGCTCCAATGTCATCACTTCTGAAGCCGGACGCAACTTATGTCTTTCATGCTTTACTGCCATCAACATTGCACCTCCATCAACCATCCTTTAAATTCGCTCATATTCTTATGCATCAAGTGATATCCTGTTCCTTGGCGAGCGCTGCGCATACTCTCGGTGCACTCCAGAAGTGGTCAGCATCAACAGCGACACGGGTACTGCCGTCACCACGATGAAGGACTGGAGCGAACTCACGCTGTTTTCACCTATCGTCAGCAGGATGATGGCCACTGCGCCCATCACACCCGCCCAAAATACCCTCATCAGCTTGGATGGATCTCCATCTCCGGTGATGGCCATTGAGATCGTGAATGACATTGAATCCGTCGTCGTCAGTACGAATATGATTGTAGCGAGCAGGAAAAGGATGCCCAATACCAAACCGAAAGGCAGCTGTTCCGTGATCGCAATCATCGCCGCCGGTGCACCGTTGCTGTTCAATGCGGTGGATACCGAGCCGGGATTTGCGAGTTCCTGAAAAATTCCCGTGCCTCCGACCACCGTAAACCAGAATGTCGTCACCACCGGTGCGATTATCGCCACGGCCAAGACGATCTCACGGATCGTCCGCCCTCTTGAGATGCGGCTGGTAAATATCGCCATCATCGGGCCATATCCTAAAAACCAGGCGAAGAAGAATACGGTCCATCCGTTCAGCCAATCATTGTTGCCGCGGTATGTACTCATGCCGATGAAGTTCTGCATATAGGAGCCGAAAGACTGCAGATAGGAATCAAAGATGAATAATCCGGGGCCCAGTACCAGCATCGCCCCTACGAGGAGAAGCGCCAGGACTACGTTGTAGCTGCTGAGGATCTGAATTCCCTTATGGATGCCTGTTGCGGCTGAAACCGCTGCAGCGGCAACAATCAAAGCGATGATGATCAGCTGCACCGCCAACGTATTGGGTAGGCCGAACAGAGCACTCATCCCATAACCCGCCTGCAATCCAAGGAAACCGATCGGTCCGATTGTCCCAGCTGCCACAGAGATGACCGAAAATACATCTACCAAAGTTCCGAGCACGCTGTTCTTCATGATCTTGTCACCAAAGATGGGATATAACAATGCTCGTGGCTTGAGTGGCGCCCCGCGATGATAATGGGCATACATCAATACGAATGTGCCGAGTGTCCCTAGGATCGCCCAGGCGAGGAACCCCCAATCCACAAAGCTTGTGGTAAGTGCCGGTGTCACTGCGGCCTCCGTCCCCGACGTGATGTCATTGAAGTGCGGCGGTACGCTTAAGAAGTGGTTCAGCGGTTCAGCTGCTGCCCAGAATACGCCGCCACCTGCCAAAAGCGTACACATAATGACTGAAATCCATTTGAAGTTGCTGATTTCAGGCTTGTCTATGTTTCCTAGGCGGATACGGCCGAACTTCGAAAATCCGAGAAACAGTGCGATGAGGAAAGTCCCAACATTAAAAATTGGTAGACTGAACCAAAATATTTTACGGATATCGTAAATAAAGCGCTTACAAAACTGGTTATAAATTCCTGGTTGATCAGCCCCACTACCACAAAGGCGAGCAAAAGTCCCCCGCTTATCAATAATACTGGCATATCAACCTTGGCAGTCATCTCATCTGGGCGAGCCAAAATGATCCCTCCTTTATATATGATAAGGTACATTTATTTTCCGTTAATAGGAATTCTATACCGTTATTTAACTAAAAGATAAATCATATCAAATACATTGTCAATGATATTGTTCGATTTTTCTGATAACATTTTTTAATTTTCTCCCTCATTCTATATGGCATATAAAAAAGGAGAAGACACGAGGGCCTTCTCCTTTTCTATCTAAATATATATTTGTACTTCACATCATCCAGGGCCTAGGATTCCTCTCCTTCTGCCTGATATTATTCTTCGGCAGATTTTCCTTCTTTACGACTCTTGGTGTCATGCCCTGCTCGATACGCTTCGTCACTTTAGTATCGAGGTAATTTGTTCGGAATACTTGAAACACCCTTTTGCTTTCAGACCCACACTCGGGGCACTGATCGGCCGCAAGGTCTTCTGTGCTCCGTTTCCATATCTCATAGCTGCCGCATGTACTGCATTCAAATGTATACCGTGGCATCAGTCGAGCTCCGGAATGATGTTCTGATCGAATATTTCTTTAGGAAGCGACAATGTACAGCAGGCGTTCGGAATGTCTACAATGCCTGCGACATGGCCTTGAACGGGAGCGGAGCCAAGCAACATATAGGCCTGTTCGCCGGTGAAGCCTAAAGTCTTCAAGTATTCGATTGCATTCAAGCATGCATTACGGTAGGCGGTGTTCGCATCCAGATATTCTTGTGTCCCGTTGAATTCATTGACTGAGATACCTTGGAATACAAGATATTCATTGTAATGCGGCATTACTGGACCAGGTTGGAACGCAGGGTTCTTTTCGATATTATGTTTTTTCATGCCGCCTTTGATGACGTCAACTTTAAGCTCAATCCATCCGGGCATCTCGATGCCTCCACAGAAGGTGATCTCACCATCTCCTTGAGAGAAATGCAGATCACCCACAGATAATTTGGCACCTTCTACAAATACCGGGAAATAGACTCTGGAGCCTTTGGAAAGGTTTTTGATATCACAGTTTCCGCCATTTTCCCTCGGTGGCACTGTTCTCGCCCCTTCTTTGGCCACACGGTCATAATCTTCTCCCTTCAATGTACCGAGGACGGTCGAATCCGCATCCGGAAGATTGGCAAGTGGCGGCACACGCTGAGGATCTTTATCGACAAGCTTCTGTTCGCGTCTGTTCCATTCATCCAACAGCTCCTGGGACGGCGCCACGCCGATCAGGCCCGGATGGATGATGCCTGCAAATTTGACGTTCGGCACGTGCCTCGATGTCGCATAGATGCCTTCAAAGTCCCAGATGGACTTTGCTGCCTCTGGATAATGCTCGACCAGGAAGCTACCACCATTCTCTTTAGCGAATATGCCGTTGAATCCCCATTCATGACTGCTGAACGTCCCAATATCCAAAATATCGACAACAAGCAAGTCACCAGGTTCCACTCCATTGACGTACACTGGGCCGCTCAATACATGCACACGCTTCAAATTCACCTTCTCAATATCCGAAGGGTCATCATTGTTGCTGATCTGGCCATCCGTCCAATCTAGACACTCCATCTTGAAAGATTCACCAGGATCAACTGAAAAGGCCGCCGGGATATCCGGATGCCATCGATTGTGGCCGGGATGCTTCTGTTCATGCATTTTCTTCGATAGGTCAATTTCAAAAATCTTCTTGGACATTTTAAAACCCCCTGATCAATTTTAGAAAGCGCTTTCATTTATAATTGTAGCATCAACGGCCACAATATTCCATATTATTTACAATTTCCACCATAAGGGTGCACTTTCCTGTTCGCGATGGTCGGGGTATCGCCACTCTGTTTTGACCCCCATCCCTCTCTGTGCCACAATGAATACAAAACTTAGTGATAATGGGGTGGCCTGCATGACAGAAGATAAGATACAGAGTAAGGGTGTCGTTGCAGTGGTCATCTCTGCAGCATTCCTGCTCACCTTCAACCAATTTCTATTGATTACGGCTTTCCCGACGATAATGGAAGAGTTCAACATCAACGCAACCGAGGTCCAGTGGCTGACGAACGCCTTCATCCTCACGACCATCATCTTCATTCCGATGTCAGGTTACCTATCGACCAACTTTTCGTCGAAGACGCTCGTCATATTCTCGCTCAGCTGCCTGCTTTTGGGAACGGCTGTCGGTGGCTGGTCGCCGACTTTTGGTATTCTGATTGCGTCCCGGGTGATCCAGGCCATCGGGGCAGGCATCATCCTACCGTTGATTCAGACAATCCTGCTCATCGTCTTTCCTTACAATAGACGAGGGTTCGCCATGGGATTGCTCGGTGCCGTCACCAATATCGCCCCCGCTTCCGCCCCATCGATTTCAGGCATCATCATCGACTATCTGGATTGGCGTTCCCTGCACTGGGTGCTTCTGCCTTTTATCGCTGTCACCTTCATACTCGCACTGCTGCTGATGAAGGATGTGCTCGAACAGAACAAGTCAAAGCTTGACATCCGTTCGGTGATCTTATCCGCCATCGGTTTTTCTTTCTTCATATATGGCTTGAGCAATATCAGTGTGTACGGATTCCTGAGCCCATTGTCGCTTATTCCTATGCTTATCGGTGTTTTAGGCATCCTGTTCTTCAGCAGCCGTCAATTTAAGATCGCCACGCCCGTAATGAACTTGGAGTTGTTCCGGAACAGGACGTTTGCACTTGCCATCATCCTGATATTCATCAATATGATGCTGCTGTTGTCTACCGAGACGATCCTGCCGATGTTTGCCCAGGATGCACTCGGCACAAGTGCATTCCTGTCCGGATTCCTGCTCGTTCCGGGAACGGTCATCCTATCTGTCATGACTTTCATTTCAGGCAACCTCTATGATCGCTACGGCGGTAAGCGTATCGCGATGATCGGCTTTTCGTTCACGGCTTTATCCCTCATCCTGCTGAACACCGTCGGCATGATGGATTCGCCCTACTGGATTATGGTTCATTTCTGTTTGTTCATGACCGGCTTCGGCCTTACGCTCATGCCGCTTGTGACGGTGAGCATGTCGGAACTCGATGGCACAGATATCCCGCACGGCTCAGCAATCGTCAATACGGTACGCCAATTCTCCATGGCGTTTGGCATCATCATACTGACCTCGATCATCAGCATCACGGTATCATTGGTGGACGTGCCTTATAATGAAGGGACATATTTGGGCACTTCCTATGCCCTGGCTGTGATGGCAGCCTTGGCAATACTCGGTTTAAGTCTGACATTCCTGCTCAAAGAGCAGCGCCAATAAAATTGCCCGCCTCCCGGATAATCATCCGGGAGGCGGGCAATTCTTTATCGTGCTTCACGCATTTTAATGTATTTTTCCAGTCTATCTGCCGCTTCAGTCAATTCCGCCATGCTGCAGGCGAATGATAGACGTATATGCCCTTCACCGAATTCGGAGAATGAACGGCCCGGAACCACTGCCAGCTGTACCGTTTCGAGCAGATCCGTCGCAAACCTGAAGGAATCCTCATCATATTTGCTGATGGATGGGAAGATATAGAACGCACCAGTCGGCTTTGACACCTCAAGTCCCATATCAACGAGCCTGCCGTAGATATAATCCCGTCTTCTAATATAGGCTTCATTCATCTCCGCCGGTACATGCCGCTGATTGCGCAAGGCTTCTATCGCGGCGTATTGGCTCGGTATCGCCGCACAGATCGTATTGTAGAGGTGCACAGTGATGACCTCTTCCATAATGTCGCGATGGCCAACGACGTAGCCGATTCTCCATCCTGTCATCGCATGGGATTTGCTGAGTCCGTTGACGACCAACACCTTGTCCTTGATGTCCGGATAGGCTGCCATGCTGGCATGCTCGCCTTCCAATGTATTTTCAGCATAGATTTCGTCGGTAATGACGAATATATCATGTTGTTTGAACATCTCCGCCAAGCGATCGACCTGTTCTTTTGTATAGGTAACACCGGTCGGGTTGGTTGGATAGTTCAGGATGACAGCTTTTGTCCGTGCAGTGATGTTCGCTTCTATCGCTTCGGGCGTGGCAATATAGCCGTCAGCCGTGGTATCGATGAATTTCGTCACCCCACCGCTCAATTCAATGATCGGTTCATAGCCAAGATAAGTCGGGGCAGGAACCAGCACTTCATCCCCGGATCCAATATGGCGCGCAGTATGGCATCGATGCCCTCACTGCCGCCGACAGTGACCAATACTTCACCATGTGGATCATATTCACCGCCATACTTCTCCTTGTAGTAGCTGCTTATCACTTCCCTCAGCTCAAGCAGCCCCGTATTATGGGAATACCTCATTTCTTTGGTGCTGATCGCTTCGATGGCCGCTTCCTTGACGGATTCCGGCGTGCTGAAATCCGATTGGCCGAGCGTCAGATCGACCGCATCTGGAAATTCATCCACCCTGTTTGCAAACTGTCTCGTGCCGGGCACTTCTATGTGCTTCATATGCTTATTCGCCTGTGGCATGCTATCCCTCTTTCAAAAATATTCACCTATGCATTATAACAGAATATATGGACATTTTCGACAATTTAAATTATCATTGGAGGCGCTACCAATTTATACATAAGGGGATATCTCATGAATTTTTCAACTCAGACTAAAGTAAAAACGTGGACGGTTTCCATTCTTGCCTTGCTATTATTCATTGTTCCCGTCTATGTCAACGACCAGTGGACCATCATACTCGGTATCTTTGCAGATTACATATTGACCGGACTTGACGGGAAAATTGCGGGCATCCTGACGGTCATCATGACCATCTTCTTGTTGATAACCTTCTACGCCACCTTGATCAACCGCAACAGCTTCAAGAACTCTCCGAAACTGAGGGATATCTTCGTCATCAGCTGGCTGTGGTTCCTGCTGCGCGTCATCGGTATACTTTTTGCCATCATGACAGTGACGGGTTTTGGTCCGGAGGCAATCACCAGTGACCTGACGGGCGGCACGATGATGTTCAACCTGGTGCCGATACTCGCCACTTGGCTTCTATTGGCCGCCTTCCTCATGCCTTTATTGATGAACTTCGGACTGATGGAATTTGTCGGGACGTTTTTAGAGCCCGTGATACGCCCATTATATAAAGTGCCGGGCCGATCCTCGATCGATGCACTGGCTTCCTGGATGGGCAGCAGCCCGGTCGGTGTCATGATCACAACACAGCAGTATGAGAACGGTTTTTATACAAAGCGTGAAGCATTGAACATTGCGACGAACTTCTCAGTGCTCTCCATACCGTTCAGCCTTGTCATCGCGACCTTCATCGGCATCGAGGAGTACTTCCTCCAATTCTATTTCACGATGGCAGTCGCATGTATCATCACAGCCTTTGTAATGGTCAGAATACCCCCGTTATCAAGACGTGAAGATACTTACTATGAGGTGACGGGCAAACAGATCGACGACCGCGGATATGAAGATACCATGCTCAAGACAGCCACCACACGCGCCTACAGGAGGTCAGATGAAAGCGATGGCGCCAAAAGCATCGTACGCGACGGCTCCATCAACGTCATTGATATATACGGTGGACTGATCCCTGTCGTCATCGCCATCGGTACGATGGCCCTGATCGTCGCCGAATATACACCTGTATTCGAACTGTTGAGCTACCCGGTCCAGTTTTTCCTGTCGCTCATTAATGTTCCTGAAGCAGCGGCAGCCGCTCCCGCATTCATCATCGGTGTCACCGACATGTTCCTGCCGTCAGTTATAGGTTCCGGCATCGAGAGCACATTTACCAAGTTCCTGATCGCCGTAATGTCACTGACGCAGATCATCTACTTCTCCGAAGTGGGTGCGCTACTGCTCAAGTCCAAGATTCCAGTTTCAGTTTGGGAACTCCTCATGATCTTCGTGTTGCGTACAATAATATCATTCCCAATCATCTATATCTTCGCATGGCTATTTGTAGGCATGTAAAAAAGTACCCTGTCGGGATATCCGGCAGGGTACTTTTGCGTTTTAGCCATAAAGGTACAATCGTCACGTGATCATTTTATTGTCCAGAGAGTTCCACAGCCGATCTATACAGAACTTCTACAGCAGAAATCATGCTGCCTTCATTGATGTCGAATGCTTCATTGTGATGGCCTGCTGCAAGCTCGGTACCGAAAATGCAGTAGGTGGCCTGTCCGCCGTTTTGTTGGACAGCATTGATGAAGAAAGTCGCATCTTCAGATCCTGAACTTGCGTCGCTCTTCATTACACTGTGAAGTCCTTCTGCCTCCGCAGTTTCTTTGAGTACCTGGGCTATTTCAGACGAACATTCTGCACTTTCCCCTTCTCCAACGAGCTCGATATCGTATTCTGCCCATGCATCTTAGCCGCCCCTTCAATGATGGCCTGGGCTTGCCCTTTGACATGGTTATTTATTTCAGATGTTTCACCACGCGTCTCGATTTTCATTACGGCATGGTCGGCGATGATGTTGCGGCCGCTGCCCGCATGCAGCTCGCCGACATTGATACGGGTGGCGCCATCAGAGTGCCGCGGCACCGTATACAGATTTGTGGCGGCATTAGCCGCGGCCAGTAGGGCATTTCGCCCCTCTTCAGGCCGACTCCCGGCATGGGAGGCGATGCCGGTAAAAGTGACATCCATCTTAGATGTCGCCAAGAAACCATTATTTGCGGCGATGAAATGTCCATCCGGTACATCCATTCCTATATGCGAAGCGATGAAGTAATCGACACCGTCAGCGACACCAGCTTCGACCATGGAGCGCGCGCCTCGTGTGCCTTCCTCTGCCGGTTGGAATATTATTTTGATGACACCCGATAATTGATCTTTCTGGCGCATGATTTTTGTGGCCAGTCCCAGACCAATGGCTGTGTGGGCGTCATGGCCGCACGCATGCATGTTGGACGTAGTCGATCTGAAATCTTCTGCTACAGGCACATGACCCTCCGCCGAAGTCTCAGTAATCGGCAGTGCATCCATATCTACCCTGTAGGCGATGATCGGGCCTTCCCGTCCGGTTTCGAGGGTCGCCACAATACCTGTGAAGCCTTCGGAAACTGCATCAAGGTATTTGGGCACTGCGCCATTCTCCTTGGCCCATTCCAGATGTTGATGGGTTTCTTCAGCGCCAGGTTTACCCATGCAATAATCGGGGGCCATGACTTCATTTCCAATCTGAATTGTGTACCCCAACGTTTCAAGCATATCGGCCACAATGGTGGCAGTACGCATCTCAAGAAAGCCAAGTTCCGGATATTGGTGGAAATCACGGCGCCACCTCACCAGTTGTGCTTCAAGCTGTTCCATTTCATTTTCCTCCCTTTATATTCATTACGGTCTGTTTTCCAAGTATGTGCTGACCCCCGGCCCATATGGTATTCCTATGAAATAAAATACAGCAAGCAGTATGATCCACACCACAAGAAATGCGATGGAATAAGGCAGCATCAACGAGATATATGTGCCGATGCTTGCATTCTTGTCATACCGCTGCATGAAGGCAAGGATGATGACCATATAAGGGAAAAGCGGGGTGATGATGTTGACGGATGAGTCGGCGATACGATAGGCGACTTGTGTAAAGGCTGGATCATAGCCGAGTTGCATGAACATCGGCACGAATATTGGTGCTTCGATGGCCCATTTGGCAGAACCGGAAGTAATCAGGAAATTCATCAGACCGGTGAAGATGACATATCCGACGACCAAGCCGAATCCAGTAAATTCGATGTCCCGCAGGAATTCAGCACCATTGACGGCTACCCATGTACCGAGATTCGACCAATTGAAATAGGCGATGAACTGGGCAATCGCAAAAACCAGCACAATATAACCGGCCATGTCCTTTATGGATTCCGTCATATAATAGGTGATGTCCTTGCTGGACTGTATCTTTTTTGTGACCAGACCAAAAGCTGTACCGATGATGACGAAGAATATCAGAATCAATGGCACGATACCGTCGATTAATGGTGATGGGATTATGCTCCCACCTTCGCCCCTTAGCGGACTATCCGGCAGCATGACGACAGTTAGGATGACTGCAAAATATAGAAGCCCTGCTATCAATGCAGCGAAAAACCCTTTTTTTGCGTTCGGAAGCTCTTCTGCATCTTCGTCTTCCAAAGCCTCCCCCTCATATTTGCCAAGACGCGGTTCCACGAATTTCGATGTCAACAACCCGCCTACAAATGTCAAAAGAAAGACAGAAACTATATTGAAGTACCAGTTATCCACCGCCGTAACGACAATATCTTCGTTGATGATGGCAGCCGCTTCGGTCGAAATGCCTGCAAGCAGGGCATCTGTACCGGCAATGAACAAATTGGCGGTAAATCCGGCGCCAGCACCGGCAAAGCCGGCCGCAAGACCTGCCAGTGGGTGTCGGCCGACCTTATAGAATACAAGTGCTCCAAGTGGCGGAATCAGGACGACAGCAGCATCAGAAGCTAAGTTACCCAAAATACCTGTAAATACCACTGTATATGTAAGTAGGAATGGCGGTGATTTCAAAATTGTCTTGCGGATTGAATAATCAAGTAGTCCAACCTTCTCGGCAAGCCCAATACCAAGCATCATTGCCAGAACCAGCCCAAGTGGTGCGAATCCGGTGAAGTTTTCAAGCATTGATGTCAGGATGAACTGAAGGCCTTCGCCAGATAACAGATTCCGGATCGGAGTATCTTCTCCTGTACCAGGATGGATGACTGAAGCCCCAGCCAGACTGAATGCGTAGGAGATGAAAATCATCAGGACTGCCAACCCGATGAACAGCATGAATGGATCAGGCAGTTTATTGCCGACCCTTTCTATTATATCCAGCAGTTTCGAGAAAAACCCTTTCTTCTTTTCCATGATACTCTGCACCTCACAACTGTTTTATTTTATACATGTCTCTTTTGTGCACCTTGGTCCTCTGCATGATTCCGGGACTTATATAAACGGTTCCCGATGATTGTGTTTATGTGGTAGAAGCGCCATAGAGCGCACTTTATCTGTCTATAAAGTTTTACATCACTATACTACAATCAATTGTCAGACATGTCTATATTTTTTCAATAGTTGGAATACTGAAGGCCTTGGCCGACACTTGTTTGTCCAGATATTGAAAATGAGTTTTTCGACAATAAATGGGCTTGTATATTACGGTGTTATCATATAGAATATTGTTGTAGCACAAACGGGGCCATAGCTCAGTTGGGAGAGCGCTACACTGGCAGTGTAGAGGTCAGGGGTTCGAGTCCCCTTGGCTCCATTGATTCCTCCACCTTCAACGGGTGGAGGATTTTTCTTTTTCATACCCTACATATTAGAAGTCGCCTAGAATTTATTATATAATTTCAGCTATATACATCCAAAAAGGGTTGCTGATGCAGTCCAAAGGACGGCTGGCGCTAAAAAGGAGTTTGGTATTATTAATGCTTTGATATCACCCGACGAAACTTGGCTGCTGTGGGCATTCCTTGTAGGTTGGGCAGCTGTCAGCATATGGCTGGAACAGCGCTATGAATGGGCTTCGAAACTGTCAGGCGCAATCATTGCGCTTGTCGGAGCGATGCTGATGGCGAATACGGGGCTGATTCCCACCGAGTCGCCCGTCTACGATTCGGTATGGACGTATGTCGTACCTTTATCCATACCGCTTTTGCTCTTCCAGTCCAATTTACGTAAAATTTGGCAGGAAAGCGGCCGTCTGCTGATGATCTTTCTGCTCAGTTCCATTGGTACCGTCGCTGGTTCCATAGTCGCATTTACCTTTCTGAAGGATCTGATACCAGGCCTCCCCCATATCGCTGCTATGATTTCAGGTTCCTATACGGGAGGCAGTGTGAACTTCGCAGCTTTGGCGACGCGGTTTGACGTGCCTGGCGAAACGGTCTCTTCAGCGGTTGTCGCCGACAATCTTCTGATGGCAGTCTACTTCTTCATACTGATACTGATTCCTGCAATCGGCTTTTTCCGCAAAAAATATAATACTCCCACATCGATGCCATAGAGGCACGAGAAGAAGGCGACAAGACGACATCCGCTTCCTACTGGAAGCGTAAGGAAATCGCACTGAACGACATCGCGCTTGCGGTCGGTTCTTCATTCGTCATAGTCGCCGTATCGTTCAAGCTTGCAGAAATTTTCCGCTTCCTCATACCCGAAGATGCGAATATTTTCCTGAGTGTGTTAAGGGCAGTGATTGGAGACGATTATCTGATGTTGACAACATTGACGCTGATTCTTGTTTCATTTATCCCGAAATACTTTGAACGCATCAATGGGGCCCAGGAAATTGGTACTTTTCTGATCTATATATTCTTTGTCGTCATCGGGGTGCCCGCGTCCATCCCGCTGATCATAGAAAATGCACCACTCATTCTGTTGTTCGCTGCCATCATTGTCTTCATCAATATGATCGTATCGTTCTCGTTCGGCAGAGTATTCAAATTCGACCTTGAGGAAATCATCCTCTCGAGCAATGCCAACATCGGCGGTCCTACAACAGCCGCCGCCATGGCCATTTCGCGCGGCTGGACACGACTGGTCGGTCCAATTCTCATCGTCGGCACACTTGGTTATATCCTTGGCAACTACATCGGAACCACGCTTGGCCTCTGGTTCAGCAGCATGATGTAACTTCATGCCAAAAAGGAGCACTCTTTTTTAAGAGTGCTCCTTTTTTATTTCCATCTCTTTCTCGAAAGTTTATTTTGCGTTTATATTGCCGTTACATCCGGTTTATATCGCCTTGATAGACTATGGTCAATACAAATCGAAAGGAAGCATTGAATCGAGATGAAATTAGCCTTGAAAGAACTGAAGTTCTATAAGTTCAAGTACATCATGGTAACTGCCATACTGTTCCTGCTCGCTTTTCTGGTGCTGTTCGTTTCAGCATTGGCCCAAGGGTTGGCACGAGAAAACATTTCAGGCATCGATGCCTTGAACAGTGAATACTTTGTCATGGAGGAAGACGTGGAAAATGACCTCATGCGCTCAGGACTGTCTGAAGATCAGATCAATGGCGTACAAGAAACAACCTCCGCCGATCCTCTCCAGTTATCGATGCAGAAAATAGAATCCGGAGACTCGGAAATCAGCCTGCTCATTGCGGCAACCGACGAGTCAAAAGAACCTGCTGTAAAAGAGGGGCGTTTTCCTGAATCGCAATCCGAACTCCTCCTGAATGAAAAATTGAAGGCAGAAGGGTTCAGCGTCGGAGATGATGTTACATTAACCAATGAACAGACATACGAAGTCAGCGGATTTGCCGAAGACATCATGTTTGCCCATAACTCGATGGCTTTTGTGACACCTGAAGCAATAAATGACTTGGAATCCAGGACGGCTGCACTGATAATCAGTGAAAGCAGTGAAGCAGAACGTCAAACGATTGACGATGCGCCTGGCGTGGCGGTGGTTTCTGCTTCTGAACTGAAAAACGCCGTCCCAAGCTATCAGGCCGAACAGCAGCCGCTCAACCTGATGATTGTCTTTCTATTCGTCATTTCAGCAATCGTACTTGCAGCCTTCTTCTATGTCATCACCATCCAGAAAACTTCCCAGTTCGGCATACTGAAGGCAATCGGTACGTCTTCCCGTACATTGGCCGTCTCCATCCTGATTCAAGTCATACTGATCACGTTGACTGGTGTCGTATTGTCACTGATCACCATTTCTTTAATCGGTATGGTCATCCCAATCGATATGCCGTTTTATCTGAACACCAATCTGATGGCATTAGTATCAGTACTGTTTCTGGTGGTAGCGTTCATCGGTGCTGGTTTATCATTGGTAAGAGTAATAAGAATAGATCCATTGGAGGCGATCTCAAGTGAATAATATGACATTGGAAGTACATGGATTGACTAAAACGTTTGGCACGGGAGATGCGAAAACCGATGTGCTCAAAGGAATCGACTTCAGTGCCTCAAGCGGTGAATTGATCATCTTGAGCGGCGCATCAGGTTCCGGCAAGTCGACCTTATTGTCGATACTCGGCGGCCTATTGTCCCACACTGAAGGAGAGGTCAAGTTAGACGATGTCGATTACTTGGATCTTAGCGAAAAGGAATTGACGAAAATGCGTCTCACAGATATTGGATTCATATTCCAATCCTCCCACCTCATACCCTATATGGATATCGTCTCACAGCTTAGTTTCGTTGCAGAGCAAGCCGGGCTTAGTAAAAATGAGGCCCGTAAGCGCAGCAAGGCATTGCTCGAAGAAATTGGACTCAGCCACCGTTTCAACAGCTATCCTGGTATGCTCTCAGGTGGCGAAAGGCAACGTGCCGCCATTATGCGGGCTTTGATGAACAAGCCCAAGATGCTTCTGGCCGATGAACCTACGGCGAGCCTCGATGGTGCACGCGCCATAGAAGTCGTCGAAATGCTCCGGGATATTGTTAAAGATCGTGGCATGATTGGCATACTGATCACGCATGATTCACGTATTTTCGAGTACGCAGACCGAGTGCTTACGCTTGAAGATGGCCATCTCAAAGCGGAATCCCAGATGCAGTAAAATAGCACACAAAAAAGCGGAGGATGACTACCCAGTCGTCCTCCGCTTTCATCATTTCTATTGATTTAGAACATTTCTGATACAACTTTTTGCTCCAGGAAGTTGAGCATATAGTCAGGGCTACCTGTCTTCTGGTCTGTACCGGACATCTTGAACCCACCGAATGGGTGATATCCTACGACAGCTGCCGTACAGCCACGGTTGAGGTAGAGGTTGCCGACATTGAATTTGCGGCATGCCAGAATCCAGTTCTCACGTGTATTTGTGATGACTGCACCTGTAAGACCGTATTCAGTATTATTGGCAATTTCAAGCATTTCATCGAAATCATCTGCTTTAGCAAATGCTACGACTGGTCCAAAAATCTCTTCTTGCATGATGACCGCTTTTGGATCCAAGCCTGAGAAGATTGTCGGATGGATGAAGTATCCTGTAGAATCATCAGTTTCTCCACCGATTTCCAATTTACCTTCTTTTTTGCCTGTTTCGATATATTCACTGATCTTATCAAACTGCTTCTTGTTGATTACCGGCCCCATGTAAGTTTCATCTACAGGGTTACCGACCGTCAATTCTTTTGTCAGTTCGATGGATTTAGCCAATACTTCATCGTATACATCTTTGTGGATGACTGCGCGGGAACCGGCAGAACATTTCTGGCCGGAGAAGCCAAATGCTGAATTGACGATGGAATCCGCCGCCAAGTCCAAGTCTGCATCCTTATCGACGATGATTGTATCTTTACCGCCCATTTCAGTTATGACTCTTTTCAGGAAATCCTGTCCTTCGTGTACTTCGGCTGCTCGTTTATTGATGCGGAGACCCGTCGCTTTGGATCCTGTGAATGTGATGAAGTGCGTCTTATGATGATCGACCATATAATCCCCAATTTCAGCCGGATCACCTGTAACGAAGTTCACGACACCTTTTGGAAGTCCTGCTTCCTCAAGCACTTCCATCAACTTATATGCAATCAATGGTGTGTCTTCTGCAGGTTTAAGCAGTACTGTATTCCCTGCAATGACTGGTGCTGCGGTTGTTCCTGTCATGATTGCGAACGGGAAGTTCCAAGGTGAGATCGTCACACCAGGACCCATTGGCTGATAGAAATAATGGTTGTGTTCACCTTCGCGGTCAAGGGTCGGTTTACCGTCTGCCAATTCCATCATTGAGCGGGCATAATACTCTATGAAATCAATGCCTTCGTTCGTATCTCCATCAGCTTCGTTCCATGGCTTCCCTGCTTCGTACACCATCAACGCAGAAAATTCATGCTTGCGGCGACGGATGATTGCAGCGACTCTGATGAACAGTTCTGCACGATCTTTCGGATCCCACTCGCTCCAGGTTTCGAAAGCTTTTTCTGCCGCTTCCATTGCTGAATCAATATGCTCAGTCGTGGCTTTGGATACATGACCGACGACTTCTTCTTTATTTGAAGGGTTGTAAGAAGTGATCTGGTCATCCGTTTCGATATGTTCTCCACCGATGATCAATGGGCGTTTGACGCCGAAATCCTTCTTCACCTGCTCCAGAGCATCTTTAAATGCTTTTTTATTTTCTTCTTTCGTAAAATCCGTAGCTGGTTCTGCACTGTATGGTACTACCATGAATGACTTCCCCCTTAATTTAATTGGTTCAGCACTTGGGATGGGTGCCCATTCCTATAGTACTAAAACCGTTTCCATATGAATTCTACCGCATTAGAAAACTTTTTTAAAGATTTATGCATTATTTATGGTCGACTTAAAAGAATGCTTGAAAATTTCTGAAATCAAACATACTCTCAATCATTTGAATATTCATCACCTGTTCGGACCGAATACCCGCTTCTTACTGCTCCCCTCTTTACCCAAAAGACGTTTCTCGAGTGTCGCTTTCCAATTGGGGGCAAGATACTCACATGCACTCAAACTTTCGGCAAGACCGACATTATCTACTTGGTCATACATGACTTCATTGCATGCACTGATCGTCCACTCCGGGCATGGCTGTTCAATGAGCTCCAAAGTGTCGCCGGGCTGTACGTATCCTTCCTGCAGCACCCTGAAATACCAGCCCGTACGACCCGTATTTTGAATCTGCAGGGCAAGATCGATGATCCTGTAGCGTCGTGCCGGTTTCCAGCAGGGTCGGCGCGGTTGCGAAACTTGGATGACTGCACCCCCTACTTTATATGTATCTCCTATCGAAATAGAAGATTCATCCATTCCCGTAATTGCGAAATTCTCACCGAAACCACCCGCTTCAATATCGACCCCTAACTCGCGGCGCCATGTAGCATAATGGATCATTGGGTAGGCGAATACTGCCTTCTCAGGTCCGCCATGGTTCCTTTTGTCTGCCACTTCATCCGTGTCAAACCCGGTTTTTGTAAGATAGCTTCTTTCATGCCGCTCTGTCTTGAATATCGCACTTTTCCATTCTCTATCGAACTTATCCTCTGCGTTCTGGATGTCCCATCGTCTTTACTTTGCCGGTGAACAACTTCCGGACTTTTGGTTTTTCCATATGAGCCGCTCCTCTCGTCACTCTATTTCATCTATATTGTATTCTGTAATCGGATATGACTTCCTGAACATTTTTTCAAGCTGATTGTTGATGGCCGTTACAGGATACCGTTCCCTGTAGTTGGTGGCCCGCACCTTCTCATAAGTCCTTATATAATCAGGATGGTCTACTGAAGACAGCACTTCAAGAGTATCGGCAAGATATGCCGCACCACCTATGTTCTCTATCGGAGCCGGGCCTTGATGACTTTGGACCTTTGGTATCGGCCGGTGGATATGGGCTTTGGCTTCAATATCGAGCGTCACCCGATAATCTTCTCCATATAGGTAGTGGAGGGTTTCATGATGCGCAAATACCGCATCAATCTGGATGTAACTGGACGGCAATCGCCCCTCACTTCCCAATGCATCTCCTGTTGCATCTATCGTCAATGTCCCTGCTTCGAACGAGGCATCGTGCTTCTGCCGCCATCCCATCGCTTTTTGGATGACGAGATGAAGCTCGAAACAGTTGCTGCCTGCCGGCATGATGATTTCCCGGGAAATTTCAAAGTCTAGATCTTCAATCTGTGCATGGAGGACATAGGCATTGAAATCTCCACCAGGCGGACGCCCAACCGGCGACCCAGACTTTCTCCGATGAGCTTCGACCGCTTCAAATGATACTTCCTCCAATGCTGACCTGACAGCTTCATGCATGACATAATGATCAGCATGGATTTTGACGAGGAGACCTAGATTCCGGGCATCCGACCACCTTGAGCTCGCTTCATATACATTGAATCCCTTTTGGACATTGTCTTCGATCTGCTCAAGATCCGTCGTATTCAGCTGGAGCAGGATGCCCTCAAGATATTTTGGATTGGTTATGATAGAGGTCAAATGGCGCAGATAATCATCTTTTTGATGGCCATCAGGCTCTGCATTCAGACGCTTCAGCATCCGGCGCAACTGACGCCAGGTGATATTGTCATATAGCCAGTAGATCGGTCCACGGTAGATGCGGTCAAGCATTGCGACATCATCCTGGTCCAGGGGTTCATTTTTATGGATATACATCGGATGGGCGGGTATATTGTGGTTTTCCTTTAATGCTTTATGGAGCGCCTCTACAATATCATGATGAATGACGCCGCGCCCCTCGCCAGCCTCCAGTATATATTGGAAGTCGGTGAGTACAGGGTAATCATCGACTCTATAGATTACCTGGTGCAACCCTTCTGGCGGCTCAATATCGATCAGTTGTCGGATAAGGGCTATTTCAGTCATCGTCACCATATCAGTAATGGGGGCGGCCCCGTCCATCAATCTGATTTCCGACACTTTAAAGTCAACCAATGAAGCGAGTGTCTCAAACACCCCATCATTAATGAGGTTGGCACGAGCCAATTCATTTTCCTCCATATAATAGGAGAAGAATTCATGCAGTTCCATCCGTTCCACCTCCGTTATCTGATTTCGTCCATCCTATCATAGAAAGGTTCGAGCGCCCGACCAAGCTCGATATAAACACTCATGATTTCCTGATACTTCAAGTATACCTTCTCGTCCGGTATATATGCATCGCTTTCACCGACGAAGTCTGCAACTTCATTCAAATCACGTATTTCGCCAAGGGCGTAAAGACCGAGGAGACAGGCGCCGAAAGCACTTGATTCATATGATTTCGGCACAGTCAATTGCTCCCCGAATACATCAGCCATCAACTGCTTCCACATCTCACTACGTGCAAAACCGCCACTCGCCTTAATGCTTTTCACTTCATTCATCTGTTCACGAAGTGCCAGATATACACTGTAGAGATTGTAGACCACGCCCTCCAGGGCTGCCCGGATCATATGGCTCCGCTCGTGGGATAAAGTCAATCCATAGAAGGAACCGACCGCTTTCGCATTCCATAAAGGGGCCCGCTCTCCTGCAAGGTAGGGATGGAAGATGAGCCCATTGCTGCCCGGTGAGACACTATCCGCTGCACGCGTCATAACTTCATAGGGATCTTCATTATAGGCATCTGCTTTCCCCACCTCTTCTTGGCACAGTTCGTCACGTATCCACCTCAGGATTACACCGCCATTATTCACCGGCCCGCCGATGACATAGCGATTCTCCGTCAAATGATAACAGAAGGTCCGCATCTTGGGATCGGTCCGGGTTCTGTAATGACTGTGCGGATCGCCCCACTGGTACCGATGGTGATTGCCACGTCCCCTCCTGTATGGCATTGACGCCGAGATTGGCGAGGACGCCATCACTCGCTCCGAGAATGATTTTCGTGTCCTTGGCCAGACCAGTCTGGCCAAGGTTCCGTCCGATACTCTGATGCACTTTGGTTGTACTGACGATATCCGGGAGTTGTTTTGGTGTCAGATCCAGCAGTTCAAGCACCTCACTGTCCCATTGCGATGTGTCAAGATCCATCATGCCCATGCTGCTGGCGATGGATTTATCGACTTCGTACATCCCCGTCAAATGATGGAGCACATATTCCTTGATGCCCACGATTTTACCGATTTGACTGTAGATCTCAGGCGCCTTCTCCTTAAAATGAAGCAGCTTGATGAACGGGCTCATGGGATGGATTGGGGTACCTGTACGCCTGTAGATGGCAAGCCCTTTGGCATCATCCCATTTCTCTGCCATATCCTCACTTCGCCGATCCGCCCAAGTGATGCACTCCGTCAGCCGTTCACCTGAATGATCCAGAAGGATTATACTGTGCATGGCAGCAGAACAGGAAACGAAGGCAATCTCGTCACCACACGCGTTCCGTTCCACCAGATTATTCAGTGCGCGCATGGATTTCATTAGAATCTCATCCGGATCCTGCTCCGCCGTGTAGACATCCGGTGTATGCAGTGGATAGTGTTGGGTCTCCTTATCTATGTATCCACCTTGAGTGGTGAATAAGACAGCCTTTACCGCAGTTGTGCCGATATCGAGACCAATCATATACTGTTTCATGATGAAACCTCCTATGCTTCCCTTATATTATATCGTTTTCTTTAACATATACAAAACTCAGCCCCATACTTAAGATCCCAAGGCATTCACCAACTCAAAAACAGCCACCCAAGAGTTCTCTCAGGTGGCTGCTAATATATCTATAGAATCTGACTGATTGAAGTCTCTCCTTCAACCACATAATAGATTTTATCCTCTGGTGGATAGCCGATTATTTTAACCAGCACATCAGCTACATCTTCACGGATGATTTCTCCGTACTCGGTTTCTCCTTTGTATTCATAGAAAGTGACGGTGCCCTTACCTTCTCCATTCGTCAATAATCCAGGACGAAGTATCGTGTAGGGGACTCCAGAATTGATCAGGTGCTCATCAGCCCGGTGTTTGGCGTGGAGGTAGGGGCGTATCTCACCTTCTACACCACGGGGGTTTTCAACACCCAGACCGCTGACCATGACAAAATGATCCAGTTCATATGATTTTGCGAGATCAATGGCTTCAATGGCACCCTCCTGGTCAATCAGGATGGTCTTATCGGCTCCAGTCGAAGCACCAGACCCTGCTGTGAATATCACTCCATCCACACCTTCAAAGGCATGGCTAAAGTCCCCTTCGAGATCTGCAATCACAGTGTCGATGCCATCATCTTCAAAAGCTTGTGCCTGCTCCTCTTTACGCAGCATGGCTACTGGCTCATGTCCTTTTTCCTTCAGTCGACTGACGACCATTTGACCTATTTGGCCGTTGGCGCCTATGACGAGTACTCTCATTATGTCTGCCTCCCATGTTCGTTATACCCATATCATGCAGATGCCCGCACCAAAAATCAAACATCATACCTACATCTTCCTATGGCACTTCCATTATTCTGCTCGGATATATGTTGTCAGACGGCCAAGCTGCTCAATCTCCACCACCACTTCGTCACCTGCCTTCAACCATGGCCGCACTTCTCCCCCGTGCCCCATGGCGACCCCTTCAGGAGTGCCGGTCAATATGACATCACCCGGTGCAAGCGTCATGTGATGGGAGATATAGCTGACAAGCGCTTTACATTTGAAGATCATATCATTGGTATTCGAATCCTGACGCACTTCATTGTTTACTGTGCACTTAATCCTGAGTTTATCGGAGTCTTCAATCTCATCTTTTGTGACGATGTATGGACCGATTGGACAGAATCCATCCAAACTCTTACCAAGTAGCCACTGCGAAGTTTTAAATTGGAACGCACGCTCCGACAGATCGTTCGCCGCACTGTAGCCGAATATTGCATTCTCGGCCTCGGTTTCATCTATTCTGTAAGCCGTCTTGCCGATGACTATGGCGAGTTCAGCTTCATAATCCACTTGTTTGGCTTGTGATGGAATGTTCACGATGCCCCTATCGCCGGATAGGCTGTTTCTGAACTTGCTGAAGATGATGGGGTTATCTGGCACTGACATTCCTGACTCAACAGCGTGCCGTCGGTAATTGAGACCGACACAAATGATTTTTTCTGGGCAATCGATTGAGGGACCAAGTTTAGTTTTATGCAGTTCTATAAAGGAGCTGGTTTCTGCTTCCATGGCGAAATCAAGGAAATCATCGAGCCCTTTATGCCTTTCAATCGCCTCGATCATCGTAGGGTATGCCCCGAAATATCCAGGATACCTTTTTCAGTCAAGATTCCCGGTCGAAGTCTCCCTTCCTTATAGAATGTTAAAAGTTTCATAAGTCATCCCCCTCGATAGTTGAGTTCAGTTTAAAGGATTATATCATAATATTAAGAATATTCTTAATTAAACGTAATTGGAAGGAATCGAGATTTTCATAAAAGAACCTGTTAACATGTTTCTATTGTATAGTCTAATTATATAGGAGGTTTAAAAGTGTTCCGCATTCAACCTGCCCAGACACCATCTTTACTAGAGGCACTCATTACAGTCATCAGCATCATCATTATAATCAGCACAAGCATCATCCATTTTGAAACTACCCCTCATATGGCGTTGATGTTTTCTATAATACTGCTCATCATCTACGGAACCGTCAAACGCGTCCCCACCAGAAACTTCAAGAAGGGCTTTCTGAAGGTGCTAAATCGGGGATGGGTGCTGTATTCATCTTCTTTTTGATAGGCATGCTCATTGCTTCATGGATTTACAGCGGTACCATCCCAACGCTTATATATGGCGGTTTTGAATTGGTGACCCCTTATTTCTATCTTTCCATCGTATTCATCGTAACCGCCATCATCGGTATATGTGTCGGCAGTTCTCTGACGACTGTCGGTACCGTCGGGGTCGCTTTTATCGGGGTATCCAGTGCATTGGACCTTTCTTTAGCCATGACGGCCGGGGCCATTGTGTTGGAGCATTCTTCGGTGACAAGATGTCTCCTTTGTCCGATACGACTAATATGGCATCCAGTATATTGGAAGTGGATTTGTTTGATCACATTAAAAATATGATGTGGACCACCATTCCAGTTTTCCTCATTACATTTATTCTGTTCGCCTTATTATCTCCGGATATATCTTCTGTCAACTTTGGCGAAATGGAAGTCTACCAGCAAGGTTTGCTTGATACCGGTCTGATAAGCTGGTATAACGCAGCCGTGCCGTTGGCTGTTCTTCTTGTCTTTTCAATGCTGCGTGCACCAGCACTGCTTTCACTCACAGCCGGGATAGTCAGTGCGCTCCTCTTGTCGACTCTACATACTTCACCTTCTCTTACAGGGATATTCAATATTCTGTTCGGTGGCTTCGTTTCTGAAACCGGCGTGGCGGAGATTGACGAACTTTTGACCCGTGGCGGCATGGAGAGCATGTTCTTCACAATCGGCATTGTCATCCTTGCATTAGGCATGGGTGGGTTGCTCTTTAAGCTTGGCATCGTGCCCCATTGTTCGCTTCAGTGGAGAATGCATTGAAGGATGTGAAATCGGTCATCATCGGATCAGCCCTCAACGCAATCGGCGTCAATATACTGATTGGGGAACAATACTTATCCATTTTGCTGACGACCGAGACGTTCCAGAAGCAATATGAGAAAGTGGGACTTGAGAGCAAGAACCTTTCAAGGGTTGCAGAAGATGCAGGCACCGTCATCAACCCACTTGTACCGTGGAGCGTGTGCGGCGTCTTCATTGCAAGTGTGCTGGGTGTCCCTACCCTCTCATATCTGCCTTTCGCCTTCTTCTGCCTACTCAGCCCGATTATGACGATCCTATTCGGAGTGACCGGCAAGACGCTTACCTACATCCGCAATGATGCACAAAAAGATGGCTGGAAATCTCCATGAAATGATCTTTATTGATAAAAATTACCCGCCGGCAGTGAGGTGCCGACGGGTAATTTTTTTATCGTGTATGATTCGATTCTTGTCGACTGTGGCTTTCATATCTGCCGTAGACCATGAAGTAGATGCCCATGGCGAGGAGTATGGACAGGACAAGGAGCTGATAGACACCACCGTAGCCAAATGATGGTACAAGCAGCCCCAGGAATGCTGGGCCGAAGCCGAGGCCGATTTCCATCATGATGAAGAAGGTACTTGTAGCAAGTCCAACGTTCTCACGTGTAGCGATGTTTACACAGACGGTTTGGGCGATCGATTGGAAATTCCCGTAACCGAGGCCGATTAAGACACTGGCTGTAAGCAGCACCCATCCCGTCGTGGCCCCTCCAAGCATATAGAAGCCGATGGCCATCAGTATGAATGCCGGATAGAGGATGATGTTCGCCCCCGATTATCCATCAGCTTACCTGTGAACGGCCGTGTGAACGTTATCGAGATGGCATAGACGATAAAGAAGAAGCTGGCGGCAGTGACCAGATCAGCTTCTTTGGCAAACAGGTTCAGGAAGGACAGGATGGCGGCGTAGGCAAGGCCCATAAAGAAAATTGAAACGCCCATCGGAAGGACCTGCCGATCAATCACCTTAAATTCCTTTAGTGTGGGTTTGGACGGATATTTGATATTATTCGTCCGAATCATCGGAATGGTGAAAGCCACCAGAAGTACAGCTACAGCGATGATCAGCAACATCATATTATATGGCATGATGCCCATCATGAAGAAGCCAAGGAAAGGACCGATGGCGGAACCGACTACGAAACTCAGACTAAAATAGCTGATGCCCTCGCCCCTACGGTTCTCAGGCACCGAAATGGTGGCCAGCGTATTGAGCGCGGTGCTGATCAGACCGGTTGCGAATCCGTTAAGGAAACGCGTGATGATGAGCAGCGCGAGCCCACCCTCTATAAAGTAGAGACTATAGGTGGCAAAGAACATCACTGTTCCGATGTAGAGAAGGTGCTTTGCACCGACTGTATTGATCTGTTGGCCTGTCAGCGCTCTGCCGATCAGGACGCCGACGATGAAAATACTCGCTACCAGGCCAGCTGTGCTGGCTGATGCATTATAATTGTCTATCACAAAACTGCCTATTGTCACCATTGATATGTACATTGAGAACATAATGATGAAATGGTACATGAATATGGCCAGAAACTCTCTCGTCCAAATCTTATTTTCCTGATGCATTTCCCGGGACAAGCCATCATATCCTTTCTATATATTGATTCTCCGCAACATTTTTATCATTGCGTCCACTTCTTTAGAGTCAAAATCTTCAAGTATCTCTCTCTGCATACCTGTCATACGGGCGCGCACTTCCTTGAATAGTCTATCCCCTGAAGCACTCATACTCAGGTTCTTGCGCCTGCGATCGTCAGTACCGGGTGTCGATTCAATCAGGTCGAGTTCAAGCAAGTATGTGATTACTTTGTTGGCGGTTGATTTTTCTATCTGCCTTCTTCTGCTTACATCGACGAGCGTTGTCTCGCCATGTCTGGCAATATCCTTTAGAATCTGCCACTGGGCGCTGGAGAGGTCATAGGCTGATAGTATTTTGTTGGCTTTACCGATATAAGATCTATAGAGATTGATATACAGGTCGAAGAATTCCTGTTCAGGATTCATCCGCAACACCCCTATTGGTTAGTTAGACTAACCAATTCTAACGCTTGTAAAACTTGAAGTCAAACATGTAAACGTTTTAGTGATTTAAAATTTCACTCTAATGACATCGAGCTTACATCTACATAAAAATACATGAATATCATGTCATCTTCGGGAATCGCGAACCGATTGCCGAAATAATCCTTAAGAATGGTATAATATGTATGTAAATAGAATTGAAAGGATGTCTCGAGTGGATCATTTTCACGTTGCAGAAAAGGAAGTACAGATATTATATGCGGACACTGACATGATGGGCGTCATCTATCATGCCAACTATGTAAAATGGCTGGAGCTCGGACGGATGCAGCTCGTCGAAGATATCGGATTTGATTATACCGCTATGGAACGAGAAGGATTCTACGCCCCTGTATACAATGTGGATATTACATACAAAAAAGCGTTGAAGTATGGAGACCGTGCGTTTGTCCGTACGTGGGTGGAAGAAAATACAGGCATGCGGACAAAATATGGTTTTGAGATTGTAGACGACTGGGGAATATATGTGCTGAAGGGACGACGACACACCTTGTCGTCAAGAAAGTCTCTGGCGAATTTAAGCCGGTTGCGTTTAAAAAGGCATTCCCCGAGTGGTTCAGAAAATATGAAGAGATTAAAAAAAACTAGAAGAAGCAGCTTTTGGCCGCTTCTTCTAGTTTTTTATCGCTATACATATTCTTCGTATTCGTTAGGATGCTGACCCTCAACCCGGCCTTCTTCTCCCTTATCAAGGGAATCTATCGCTTCAAGGTCCGCTTGTGAAAGTTCAAAATCATAAACATCAAGATTCTCTTTCTGATGCGCGGACGTAGCCGATTTTGGTATGACAAGGACATCGTTCTGCAGATTCCATCTTACAATCACCTGTGCAGGTGATTTTTCGTATTTATCCGCTATCTCCTTGATTGTTGGATTGTCCAACACATCGTTGATCTCCCTGCCGAATGGACTCCATGCTTCGGTTACTATGCCACGTTCCCTATTGGCCTCAACCAACGCTTTATTATTGAAGTACGGATGGCGCTCAATCTGATTGGTCGCCGGAGTGACGCCTGTCTCATCAATAAGACGGTCGAGATGCTCTTCAAGGAAATTGGAGACGCCGATGGTTTTGATCAATCCGAATTTCTTGGCATCAATCAGAGCTTGCCACGCCTCGACATATTTATCCTGCATCGGCAAAGGCCAGTGGATCAGATACTTATCAAAATAATCGAGGCCTATGCGATAGAGCGATTCCTGAATCATCTTGATCGCCTTGTCATAGTCGTGTGTTTTGCCTGGTAGTTTGGAGCTGATGATCAGCTGTTCCCTCGGTACTTCAGCACGCCTGACTGCTTCTCCCACTGCCCCTTCGTTAAGGTAGTTGGTGGAAGTGTCGATAAGACGATATCCATTGCCATCAATTGCCGTCAGCATGCTGTTGATCCCGGCGGCCCCTTTGATGCCGACCGTCCCGAGTCCAATCTTAGGCAACACACTTCCGTCGTTGAGTTCAAATTTTTCCTGGTTCATCTATATCTTTCCTTTCTGCATATGTTGATATTCTTTTCTACCCATCAGTTTTACAACCACAGAATCCACTAGCTCCGCCACCTCATATTTTGAAGACATGGAGCTCACGAAATCATAGACTTCCAACACTTCTGGATTATCGAGCAGTCTATGATAAGTTCCGATTTCCTGTGCATCGGCTCTATGCGCGAAGTGAGGCCAGATATTTTCCAGGAAATTTTTCGTTTTTTCTGCGGTATATTTCCTCTCATATGTCTGATCAATAAGGCATTCAAAATCCCCAGCTGTAATCCCGGTGGATGAGTTGAATAGGTTCTCGATTTGGTAAAATATTTCCGGATCTTTGAGAAGTACATAATGTTTTTCTTCCGCCCAGAGTTCTTTTAGCAATCGGTATTCCTCTATACCAATTTCCGTCTCCTGCAACCTTCCAAAGAAGGAACGCCTGTAGAGGAAATGGCGCAGATAAGGGATTTCGCCATTCGGTGCGCGACCGAATGGCGCATTCATCGTATCAAAAAACTTTATGCCTTGAACCTTTTCCTCTCCAATCGACATATTGCCAAGATGTGTGGTTCTCCTCGGGCAATGCTCTGTTATATATGGGTCCATCTCCGAATAGAGTTCGATATTGCCGCTCTGCGGATCATAATCCATGCGGAATTTCAGCGTATCCTTGCCGTAGCTATGGGTCGTATAATATTTATAGCCCATATCCGTCCGCTTCGGCATTTCCGCAAGAAGGGAATCCAGACGGCTGTACAGGCCGCCTGCACGGAAAATATTGAGAAATCGTTTCACGTTTTTCCGTTCCACGTAAAGATGGATGTTGTACATCAGATTGATGACCTCGGAAGAGGTGCTGAATGGGAAATACGGGAAGTTGACACCGATGATGTCAATAGCCCGTATGGGATGGTGGAACCTGATGCTGCATCCTTTGATGTTGACCAGTTGTTCAGGTATTTTTTTGGAGGTAGCCGCATTTGACAGCCTGACCGTTGCGCGCTCCACATCCCCGAATACCTTCTTTCCCTCTGCATTCAAGTGTACTGCTGCGCGATGCAGTGTGCCGTTGCCGTGTGCCCGTTTGCTTCCTGCGTCATGGACATCGAACCGCTCTATCAGATCGATGATGATCTCCGCTGCTGTCTTCATATCACACCTCCTTCCGTTTCATCATTTCCTATTTAATCTCACTCCTATTTTTCACTTTTCCGTCACTCTCTAAACACTTTAAGCAGAAGCTACCTTTCCCTTCTCTCTTATGCATTTCCCTGGATGTACCGACGAGGTATATAAAACTGAAAATTATGAAATTTTTTTAAATTAATATTTAATTCACTAAAAGAAAAAATTTAGTTTAAAGAGGTATAATTACAATAGACAAATGATGAATTTTTGTTATGGTGGATGGACTGTAACACAAAAATGATGGTTCTTATAAAAATATGAGAGCGTTTTCAGGATAATGGGAGTGGAAATATGCTAGAAATCTTAAGAGAAATAAACGCGATACTCTGGGGACCACCAAGCTTAATACTGCTTGCCGGCACAGGCCTGTTTCTGACCCTCCAACTAAAGGGAATGCAGTTCAGCAAGCTCGGATATGCATTCAAACTGGCATTCACTAAAGACAAATCGGATGATGACGCTGAAGGTGATGTCAGCAACTTCAAGACATTGATGACTTCACTCGCCGGCATGATCGGAAACGGCAACATAGCCGGTGTCGCCACTGCCATTACACTCGGGGGGCCAGGCGCCCTGTTTTGGATGTGGCTTGTAGGTCTGCTCGGGATGGCCACTAAATATTCCGAAGCGCTGCTCGCCCAGATGTACCGGGTCAAAAATAAGAATGGAGAGTACTCCAGTGGTCCAATGTACTACATAGAAAAAGGGCTCGGTTCAAAATTCAAATGGTTGGCTGTTCTTTTTGCCTTCTTTGCAGCCTTTGCCGCCCTTGGCATCGGCAACGGTGTGCAGTCCAATACAATCGCCGATGTCATGGAGAACAGCTTCAATGTAACTGGATGGGTGACGGGCGTCACCCTCGTCATCCTGGTCGGATTGATTGTGTTTGGAGGGATAAAGCGCATCAGTAACGTCGCCGGCGTATTTGTGCCGGTCATGGCCGTCCTCTACATCGTCAGTGCCCTTCTGATTCTGGCGCTGAACTATGATCAGATCATCCCGGCATTTGGATTGATATTCAAGCATGCATTCACACCAGTATCTGCTGCAGGCGGGTTCTCGGGAATCGTGGTCATGCAGGCTATGCAGCACGGTGTTTCAAAAGGTATCTTCTCGAACGAAGCGGGGTTGGGTACAGTCGCTCTGATTGCCGGTAACGCACGGACCACCCACCCGGCTAAACAGGCGCTTGTGGCAATGACAAGCACTTTCATCGTAACGATCGTGGTCTGTACCATGACGGGCCTCGTGCTGATTGTAACTGGTTTCTGGGATGCTTCTGGCGGTCTCATTTCAGGCGTGAGCCATAATCCGAATCTTGAAGCCGGTGCCTTGACCAGTGCTGCATTCGGCTCCTCTCTTGGAGCCATAGGGGAATACATCGTCTCCATCTCAGTCGTATTCTTCGGCTTCTCTACAATCATCGCCTGGTATGTATACGGCATAAAATGTTTCGAGTATCTATTCGGCCTGAAATATATTGTGGTCTATGGCGTCATCTACATCACAGCGACATTCCTCGGCACAGTGGCAGACCTTTCCACTGTCTGGGCTTTCGCTGATACTGCGAACGCACTGATGATGATACCGAACCTGATCGGACTGCTTTTCCTCTATAAAGTGATCAAGACGGAAACACAGAAGTTCTTTGCAAACCCAGTCCAAAAAGTAAATATGTAGAAATTGGCTATCTGACCGCCCAAACTTGGGCGGTCAGACTTTTTTTCATACTTCTGCGTTGCTTGCCCCTCTACCGACTCGCGGCCATCTGCTATAATGTGCTTACACTCAATCGCAGCGGAAGGAGGAGACCATGGCACAAACCCACAACAAATATCCAATAGATGAAAGGATGTGGTGGACCTACCCGATTCTGTTCCTTTCTGTCATCATATGGGGCAGCAACTTCATCATCGGGAAGATCCTGGTCGAACACTTCGATGCCTACAGCATCACCATCATACGCCTGATTGCCATAAATGGTTTCCTCTGGCTGTTTGCTTCCCGCTATTTCCGCATGCCTAAAGGTCCCGCTAAAGTCTGGGTGGTCATCGCCCTGTCGGGAATCATCGGAATCGCCATGAACCAATACACATTCTTCTTGGGCCTGGTTACAGCGAGTCCCGTAACATCCGCCCTGATTCCTGGCACTCGCCTCTGTCATGACAGCCATGCTAACCATTTTCGTCTTCGGCGAACGGAGAGGGGGCAAGTCCTGGACGGGCGCAGTGCTGGCTCTCGTTGGAGTGGTACTCAGCACTTTCGACGGCACGGCCATTGTCTTCGGATGGGGGAAGGCGTCATAATACTGACTATGCTGACGTTTGCAGTATTCATGATCCTCATCCAATGGATGTCAAAATATATCAATGCCATACAGATTACACTGCTATCCAACCTCTTTGGCCTCATCATTTTGCTGCCCTTCCTATTGCCGATTATGGGCGGCTATGGGCGGCTGATTGGACGATGTAGTTTCTGCTCATCGCAAGCGGCATCATCGTCCATAGTATTACAAACATGGCATGGAATCGCGAAATGCCTAAAGTTGGGGCTGCGAATACAGCATTGCTGATGAATCTCGAACCATTCGTCGCCATGTCAGGGTCGGCACTGATTCTTGGCACTGATATCCTCTCTACTGAAGTCATCGGCGCCATACTGATTATCAGCGGGGTGACCCTATCCATACGCCGGGTACGCCGGAACAAACAACTTCTACATGACTGATCTGGAAACAAATAACTGAATCATACACTTGAATATAGTGTGATACCAAGGCCGTCGTCGCCGATACAGAAAGGAAGCTGGATATCATCGAAACTTTAACCCTTTTCGCCGTACTAACTGTGGGAATCGCAGTTGGATTCATCAATATCGTTTCAGCCGGCGGTTCCATGCTGACACTGCCGATGCTCATATTCTTCGGCCTGCCATCGACTGTGGCGAACGGGACCAATCGTATCGCCATCCTCTTCCAAAATTGCTTTGCGCTTTATCAATTCCATAAAAATGGCCATCTTAATTGGCGCCTGAGCCTGATGCTTGCTGTACCCACAACAATCGCATCAGTCTATGGTGCCCGTATTGCCGTCAATATCGCCGATGAGACTTTCGATACTCTGCTGGCGACCTTCATGGTGATCTTTGCCATTCTGCTCATCATCAAACCACAGCGCTTCATGAAGAGGGACTTTAATCTGAAGGTCTCCATCCCGCTTCTTCTGTTGCCTTTACATTGATCGGCTTCTACGGAGGAACGTTGCAGGCTGGCGTCGGCTTCTTCATCAGTCTGATCCTCCTTATGCTTATCCCGAGGATACCGATGGCCGAAGTACACGGCATCAAGACGCTCGTCGTCACCATCTACGTCTCCATATCGCTGCTCGTCTTCATATTCAATGATATGATCGACTGGAAATTCGCAATCGCCCTGTCCATCGGTTCAGCGATAGGCGGATCCTTCGGTGGTAAATATGCAAGCATCATGCCGGACCGGCTTCTTCAGCGCATCCTGATTGGAGCCATAATATTCTTCGCACTCATATTGATATTGAAATAGGATTCTCTCTAAGGCTAAAGACCTGGTTGTCCGCCTTCAATTCCATAATGTCATTTAACAGAAAATACTTTATTCGGTTATTTATGAAACCGTTTTTATAGTATAATCTAGAAGAATGATTAATATGGAATGATGGTGATTAAATGGCTTCACAAAACAACAAAAAAGACTTTACATTCTTCATGGCACTTCTGCCTCTGCTATTGATGATTCTCGCAATGGCCACTGCTGTAATATGGCTTGCTCAAGATCCGCACCTGCCGCTTATTTTTGGAACTGCTTCAGCTGCAGTTGTAGCGTTGCTTCATGGGTTCAAATGGAGGGAGGTAGAAGAAATGATGTATAAGGGGATCCGTCTGGCCCTACCTGCCATCGTCATAATCATACTGGTTGGATTGGTCATCGGCTCCTGGATTGGCGGTGGGATTGTCGCCACCATGATCTACTACGGCCTTGCCCTGATCAGCCCCTCCCTTTTCTGGTGACCATTACGATTCTGTGCGGCATCGTCGCATTATCGATCGGCAGTTCATGGTCGACGATGGCAACAGTCGGTGTGGCTGGTATGGGAATTGGCATGAGCATGGGCATCCCGCCTGCCATGGTTGCAGGTGCTGTTATATCTGGTTCTTATTTCGGTGATAAGATGTCTCCGATGTCCGATACGACCAACCTCGCTTCCGGGCTGACGAACACCGATCTTTTCGTACATATCAAGCACATGTTCTATTCGACCATACCAGGGCTCATCATTGCACTCACGGTCTTCTTTTTCCTCGGCCGTCGATTTGGAGGGGATGGCAGTGTCAACGCCAGCGAGATTTCAGGCATGATGACATCACTTGATGATCAATTCCTCATTTCACCGTGGCTGCTCGCTGTACCGCTTGTCGTCATACTATGCATTGCCTTCAAGATGTCCGCCATCCCTGCATTGATAGTCGGCATAGTGCTCGGATTCCTCTGTCACCTCTTCGTCCAAGGTGGAGATCTCGGGACGGCGATTTCAACGTTGCAGGGAGGATATGTTATTGAATCGAGCAATGAGATGATTAATGAACTCTTCAACAATGGCGGTCTCGAATCGATGATGTACACCGTCTCCATGACGATAGTCGCAATGACTTTTGCAGGTATACTCGAATACAGTGGCATGCTCCAATCCATCATGAAACAGATTATAAAGATCGCCAAGGGGACACTTGGCTTGGTCACTTCCACAGTGGTTGCGGCGTTTGCCACGAATGCAACATGTTCAGAACAGTATATTTCCGTAGTGGTGCCGTCCCGGATGTTCCTACGTACCTATATCGAGAAGAATCTGCATTCCAAAAACCTGTCGCGTTCCCTGGAGGACGGTGGTACCCTGACTTCAGTATTCATCCCGTGGAATACATGTGGCGTATTCATCTACGGAGTACTCGGGGTCGCTGCCTGGGAGTATGCACCCTACGCAATATTCAATATGGTAGCGCCGTTCATTTCAATACTGCTTGCCGCCACAGGCATCGGCATCCACAAAATCACGGATGAAGAGAAGAATGCTTTTCTCACAAAATATTATGGCGGGGAATCAGAAAAAGATGATCTGGCCGCCGAGAAGCTCTAGAACCCGCGCATCAATAAAAAACCTGCAGTCCAGATTTTCCCGGACTGCAGGTTTTATAATTACTATTTCAATGTGTCTTCAACAGGCGTATCGCCTTCCAATACATAATAGGTCTTGTTTTCAGGCTTAGCCGTATCCACTATATGGGCCAATACATTCGCCACATCTTCTCTTGGTACTTCGCCCATCTCAGTACCGCCTTCAAACAACCTTACTTTGGAAGTGCCCGCTTCATTTTTAAGCATACCTGGTCTCAAGATTGTGTAATCCAACCCTGAAGATTTCAAGTATTCATCTGCACGATGTTTTGCATACATATAGAATTTCATTTTCTCATCAGATTCTTTCGGTTGGTCAGCCCCCATGGAGCTGAGCATTACGAAATGTTTGATGCCTGCATCCTTCGCATTATCGACAGTTTCAATGGCCCCTTCCTGGTCGATGACAATTGTCTTATCAGCGCCTGTATCGCCGCCTGATCCGGCTGCGAATACAACTGATTCAACGTCTTCAAATGCATGGGAGAAATCTTTTTCAAGATCTCCGAGAACTGTGTCGATACCTTTATCTTTGAATACTTTCTGTTGTTCTTCCTTGCGTACCATCGCTACCGGCTGATGGCCCTGATCCTTCAATTTTTCAACAAGTTGATGGCCTACCTGACCATTCGCACCTATTACAAGTACTTTCATGTCAAAAGTCCCTCCTTGATTTGTCTTTTATCTATACCCAATTGGGGTGGGGGTCTAAACATAAAAGACGCACTTTCTCTATACGAGATGCCCTACTGGCCTCTGACAGGAGATTGAGAAGCTTCCAGTGAGGGATTCTACAGATTATTTTCTAAATATTTCAAATAAAGCGCTTTATAGCGTATATTGTTTATAATGTATCTTTCTGAAAGTGTTGGAGGGGAATATCAATGAATAGAAACTTAGCACCGTTCCTTATACTGATGGCTGCAGTTCTATGGGGCACGGTGGGGACCGCAAAAACTTGGCTGCCAAACGATGTCGACAGTATTTCACTCGGGGCCATGCGACTTTTGATCGGCAGTCTTATCCTGCTCGTCATTGCCGTGTCGACCGGCCAACTAAAGCGCCGGGGATGGCCCATCCATATTGTATTGATGGCCGGTGTGGCCATGGCCCTCTTCCAGCCTTTCTTCTTCAATGCGGTCACTTTGACCGGGGTGGCTGTCGGCACGGTGGCCTCAATAGGCAGCGCGCCGGTATTCTCTGGCTTTATAGAGTGGGCCGTCCATAAAACCCGTCCGGGACGCATCTGGTGGCTTTCGACTTTCCTTGCAGTCACGGGATGTCTGCTACTTATGCTCAATTCAGGGGCGGTGACGGTCGACCCGCTTGGAGTATTATCAGGGCTTGGGGCAGGTTTTTCCTTCGCAAGCTATGCCATCCTGAACTCAAAGCTTGTCCAGACCCACCCACCGGTCGCCAGTGCTGCGGTAGTCTTTACACTCAGCGCTGTCATGCTGGCACCGTTCCTCTTCTTCAATGATCAAACTTGGCTGATGACGGCAAATGGTCTATCCGTATCCCTCTATATTGGTCTGATAGCCACAGGCTTGGCCTATTTCCTCTTTGCCTACGGCCTGCAGCATGTGAAGTCTTCTTCCGCGGTCACCATGGCTTTGGCAGAACCGCTTACGGCCGCCCTGCTTGGTGTACTACTAGTAGGTGAAGTACTGTCAGCACTTTCCTGGGTAGGCATGATCATGCTGCTTATGGGTATAATGCTCCTTGCCCTCCAGTCGCGCCTCTCGCGCCGCACAAGGCGTCCCATATAAAAACCCGCCCTTCACCCGGGCGGGCGCAGTCTTATGCTTCTAACGTAATATCTTCTATATCTTTAGGGAATGTAGTCAATACTTCTGTTTCTTCATCGATATACAGCATATCTTCTATACGTACACCGCCGAACCCTGTCTTATAGACGCCGGGCTCTATCGTAATGACATGTCCTTTCTCCAGCAGGTCCGTATTTTCGGCATCAAGGGATGGCGCTTCATGTAGTCCAAGGCCCAGTCCATGACCAATGCGGTGGGTGAAGTAATCTCCATAGCCATCTGAATGGATTGAACTCCGGGCTACGTCATCCAGTTCATGCATCGGTGTGCCAACCTGTGACTTCTCTATACCGGCAGCATTCGCCTTGAGCACGGATTCATAGATCGAGCGCTGCTCTTCTGTTGGCTCACCAATGATGAAGGTCCGCGTCATATCCGAGACATAACGGTCTTTGGTCACCACTCCAAAATCGATAAGGAGGAAATGTCCAGGCTCTACTGCCTTGTCCCCCGGCTCACCATGGGGCATCGCTGATTTTTCGCCCGTCAGTACAAGTGGCCCGAACGATACATCGATGGCGCCGTAGGCTTTGACACGTTCAAGCAGAAATTCTGCTATCTCCTTTCCGTCTTGCCGGACACCGGCTCCTTCACGAAGTCATGCAGCGCTTTTTCAGTGATATCCACCGCTTCCTGAAGTTTTTTCTTGTCGTCTTCATCCTTTTGCCCGCGCAGTGAATTGATGCTGTCTTCAACTGAAACAATCTGGTCCGCTGTATAGTTTTCCAGTAGTTTCTGATAGCGGTTATACGTGACATGACCGCCTTCAATGCCGATGCTTTCTGCCTCCAGCATATGTTCAAACAACTGGTTGAATGGTTCTTCTCCGTCGTTATATGGCAGATGCACATCTGCGGTCGCGGTATCATTCACCACTTCCTGGTCGAGCGCTGGGAACATCAATGCTGTTTCCTTCGTCTTCGTATCCACAAGCAGTGCCAGCATGCGCTCATGCGGTTCGATGAAACAGCCCGTGAAATAGAATACGTTCATCGGATCGGTGATCATCACCATATCTACATCCACCTGTGCCGTCAGGCGTGCCACTCTGTCTTCATATTTGTGCGTCATACTCTACATCCTTCCTGATGAATTATAATGTTTCACCTTACCATTATAATAAACATCTCCACACATTCAAAATGCTTGAGGGTCCTTTATTCATCAGGACCGGCAAGCGCTCTGATCACGCGGCATGGATTTCCTGCCGCCACAACATTCGGGGGCATGTCTTTCGTGACGACTGAACCTGCACCGATGACCGTATTATCCCCAATCGATACCCCAGGGTTCACCGTGACATCGGCACCCAACCAGACATCATCACCGATTGTAATCGGCAGGCCGAATTCCAGCCCTTCCCGCCTCTTCATAGGATCGAGGGGGTGGGTTGCTGTTATCAGTGAAACATTAGGGCCTAGACACACATGATTCCCGATAGTGATTTTAGCGACGTCCAGCAATGTGCAGTTGTAGTTTGCATAGAAATTGCGCCCACCTTGATATTGATGCCGTAATCACAAAAGAAAGGCGCCCGGATTGATGCATCGTCGGCATGGTATCCAAACAGCATATCCAAAAGACGCGTCTGCCCGCCTCCACCCGGATGGTTATACTCATCCATCAGATATTGGGCATTTTCACGCAGATGCACAAGTGTCGGATCACTCGGATCATAATACTCCCCGCTGAGCATTTTCTCCTTCTCTGTCATTCCATATCCCCCATCTCCATTTCAGCGTCCCGGCCTACGCCGGCTGATAAGCATAAATGCAATGATTTCCCGGGAAATCATTGCATTTATAGAAATATTTCTACTTCATATATTCATTAAACCAATTGACGATCCGCTTCAGCCTATCGATCCGCAGATTCGGTTTGCCGGTACGTGACAGATTGTGGTCTGCCTCCGGGAACCGTACAAACTGGACGGGCTTCTTCCTATATTTCAATGCGATATACAATTGCTCGCCCTGTTCAATCGGACATCTCAAATCCTGTTCACTATGCAGTATAAGCAAGGGTGTCTCGACGGCATCCACATATCTGATCGGAGAGTGATGCCACATTTTATCGATATCATTAAATTCTGCCCTGATCTGCCAATCTGTAAAGTAATAGCCGATATCCGACACTCCCCGGAAACTGATCCAGTTGGATATACTGCGCTGCGTCACCGCAGCTTTGAAACGGTTTGTATGCCCAACGATCCAATTCGTCATGAAACCGCCATAGGAGCCGCCCGTCACTCCAATATTATCGGCATCTATCCATTTGTACCTGGACGTGATGAAATCCACACCTGCCAGGATATCCTTGTAGTCGCCGCCACCGTAGTCGCCCCGTACCGCGTCGACGAATGACTGCGAATAGCTGTGCGAACCGCGCGGATTGACGAATAGTACGGCATACCCGGCAACTGCAAGCACCTGCATTTCATGGAAATATGAATGTCCATAAAATGCATGCGGTCCACCATGGATATTGACGATCATCGGATGCGCCCGTCCGGGGTGAAGCCGACTGGCGGCATGAACCATCCATGCACTTCTGTGCCATCAAAACTATTGTAGACGATATCCTCCGGTTCGATGATGAGAGTCTTTTCCGTATAGTCGGTGTTGATGCGGCTCAATTGTTCAAGCGCTCCTGTCGCATAGTCGTAGCGGTACAATTCTCCCGGAGAGGTATGGTTCGCAATCGTCAAGGCAGCAAAATCCGGCCCCACGTCCATCCCATGTATATGATGCCTACCTTCCAGCACCGGTTTTATGTCCCCTTCTATATTTCCTTCGTAAAGGTTTACACTGCCATGATCGGAAACAAGGAAAAGGAACCGTTCGTTGGAGATCCACTTCGCAATATCCGTTTCCACGGATTGCTGCGTGTCGGCCACAAGATGATCACCGACTGGTCGGTCGAGTCCTGCTGTCACATGCAACTTGTCGCCTGACTTCAGATCATAGAGATGAAGTGTTGCGTGTGTGGCATTTTCATATTCCCGGCCCATCTCGACGATAAGGAGCCGCTGTCCATCAGGAGAGACTTCGACTTGCACCACTCCGCCTTCTTGCGTCGGTATTTCAGTGTCTTCCCTGCCCCTTCTGATGAAGAGCCTCTCACTGAAGTTGAAATCCCTGTCTTCACTTCTGTCCGTCGCATAGATGAAGCCATCATCAAGCGTTTCCAGAAGTGTATGGTTCTCCTCTCCCTCAAGAAGAGTATCCACCGTTTTGGAACTGATGCTGATCGATTTGATGTTTGCATACTTCTCTTCCATGAGGCCGACGCCATCTGCCTTATATTTCATCCGATCGATGACGACAGGCTCAGGTTTTTTGTCTTCATCAGCTATGTCACCCGTCTCCTCTCCCTTCAGACTATGGAGAGACTGGTAGAATACACGTCCGCCTCCTTTGGAGAACTCGGCATGTGAAACCCCTTCCTTTTCATGGGTCAGCTGCATCCTCTCTCCGCCAGATGTCTCAAGTAGGAAGACCTGGTTTTTATCATCCGCCTTGGTGATGAACAGGAGCCACCGGCCATCTGCTGAATGCCTGATGTTCGACAGCCGCTCTTCGTTATATGTAAGTTGCCTTTCCCGTCCTCATCCATCTTGTAAAGGTGGGTAAAATAGTCGTTCTTTTCTTCATCGAGACGTGTCACCAGCGCCGTTATGCCAAAAGTGCCGATTTTAGGTGCCGTCACGGCGCGGATTTTAAATATATCTTCCACTTGTGTTCTCTCTGCCACTGCCATTCCCCCTTAAAATAGAAAAAAGACTGAATATACAGCCTTTTCTCTATTTTAGCATGTAACGTATCGTTTGCATAATCATCCCTAGGCTTTGGTCAGTACGCGCTTATACATCAAAAAGATGAACAGCGGTACAGCCGATATCATGACCATGACGCCGGTCGGTATCTGGAGCGGCGCGATGACCGTACGGCCGATTGTATCCGCAATATTGACATAGATCGCACCGTAAAGGAATGACAGTACCAGCAACGGACGAAATCGCATCGGCTTGAAGTAGAGCAGCATCTGCGGGACGATGATGCCGACCAGGGCGATCAGTCCGGTGTAGCTGATGATGACCAGAGGTGGAACGGCAGCCGCTATAAGGAGGAAAGGACGGATTTTTGCGGCATCGACGCCCAAACTGTAGGCTCTGATATCCCCGAGGTTCAACATATCGAGCGCGTGTCCATACCTATAAAGGAAAGCCGCCCCAACACAGTCAATACCCCCGTCAGCAGCGTTTCCTGATAACGTGATCCAGATAATGAACCGAACATATAGCGGGCGATTGATTCGGTCTGTTCCGGTGCCATCAGAATGATGATGTAGAGCACGCCACTCATCATCGCTCCAAGGAGCACACCGATGACGATCAATGTTTCCGGACGATACGCTGTATCTATGCGCTTCGCTGCAGCAAGTACAATCCCCATTGCAATCATGCCCGCCAGTATGCTCAATATCGGACGCATGAAAAAAGGCATGATGCCTGCCACCGCCACAGCACTGCCGAGCACTGCGGCATTCGCCATGCCTAATGTAAAGCTATCTGCCATCGGGTTTCTGAGGACAATCTGGAAGACTGCACCGCTCATCGCCAAGGCGGCCCCTGTTATCATGGCAGACAACATACGGGGCAGCCGGATTTCAAAGAGGATCGTATGTTGCTGTTCAGCATCCAGGGTTGCCAGGCCGACGGAGCCTGCAAACAGGGAGGCCCCCCGCTGATGATGAGCACCAACAGTAGAATCCAGACATGCCTACTCATAGATGCAGCGTCCTACCGCCCTCAACCCATCCGCTATACGCGGACCCGGACGTGCCAGGAGGTCAGGCTCGATGTTGCATTGTTTTTTGGGGTCATCCAGTTCATGCCCTTCAATACCCGGGATGCCACTGAGTGCCTCCTCCAATTCTTCATCGTCAAGTCCCATGATGGAAACCACCTCGGTTGGATTACGTTCAATGACTGCTTCAGGACTGATTGCTGCGTAGCCGTCGATATCATCAAAAGCATTTTCGACATGTATTTCAGATAGGGCGTCATCTATGAATGTTTCCGCCCCCGCTGTATACAATTCAGGATCGCTTGAAATGTGGATGAATACCCGGGCTTCTTCATCACGATTTTCGAAGACGCTGTTCTGGACATTGACCTTTCGTTCAATATCCTCTTTCAACCACTCGGCCGCAGTCTTCTCATTGACGAATTCTCCGATAGCCTTTATGGAGTCGTATATGCCTGAAATCGATTTGGCTTCATCCACTATAAGCACTTCCGCTCCGGTACTTTCAGAAACTCGTTTCAGAGTATCTTCATAATAGGGTGCCGAAGATTCATAGCCGAGGATATGGGTCGGTTCAAGGGCGATCATTTTCTCGGCATCAAGTTCAAACGTGTTGAATTTTGTAAGTGACGCGTCATTCGCCACTGATTCTGGATAGTTATCTTCGCTCGTTACCCAACCAGATTGCCCTCCAGGCCAAGCTCGACCAGTATTTCCGTGTTGCTCGGCATCAGCGAGATGATGCGCCTATCTTCAAAGCCCGACTCGATATCCTCTTCCGTACCACTGCATCCCGTCAGGATGAACAGCGTCATGGCCAGAAGGACCAACCATCTTTTCATCATAGAACCACTCCCCCTGGTCTTTTTCGTGCCTCACGACACATGATCCCCCTTGCCGGGAGGCAGGGGGACCCGTCTACATTTTATCAGGCGCAGAAACACCTATCAGTCCAAGTGCATTGGCGAGTGTTTGCCTCACTGCCTCTATCATAAGAAGATAGGCGGCGGTCTTGGCACGGTCATCCGTCAATACTTTGTCTGCATTATAGAATTTATGGAATGCCGAAGCAAGTTCCTGGATATAATTCGGAATGCGGTGGGGCGCACGGTTTTCCGCCGCATTTTTGACGATGTTCGGGAAGTCGGCAAGCTTCTTCAATACCAGAAGCGCCTGTTCATGCTGGATGACATCAAGGTCCGCAGACTCATCTAATGTATGACCTGCGTCCTTCGCCTGACGCAATATTGAACAGATCCGCGCGTGGGCATACTGTGCGTAATAGACCGGATTGTCGCTTGATTCCGATTTGGCAAGTTCCAGATCGAAGTCGAAATGGGTGTCCGGACTGCGCATCGCAAGGAAGTAGCGGCTGGCATCCACACCGATCATATCAATGATATCCCTCAATGTAATCGCTTTGCCGGTACGCTTGCTCATTTTGACCTCTTCGCCGTTTTCAATCAGGCGCACCATCTGCATGATCTGAATTTCAAGTCGCTCCGGATTTTCACCAAGCGCACCGAGAGATCCCTTCAGACGTTTGATGTAACCATGATGATCAGCACCGAAAAGGTTGATCAGCTTGTCGAATCCCCGTTCAACCTTATCAAAATGATAGGCCACATCCGGCATCAGATAAGTATAAGTCCCATCCTGCTTCCTCAGCACGCGGTCCTTATCATCCCCGAAATCTGTCGTTCTAAGCCACAATGCTCCATCCGCTTCATAAGTGTAGCCGTTCTTCGACATCTTTTCCAAAGCCAGATCGATTTCGCCTTTTTCATAAAGCATCGATTCACTGAACCAGTTGTCGAAATGCACATTAAAATCTTCAAGGTCCTGCTTCAGCTTCTTCATTTCGTAGTCGACGCCCATCTGACGGAACATCCTGATGCGGTCTTCACGGGTGGTTTCCGCAAGCTCCGGGGACTCCTCTGCCAACTTTTCGGCCATCTTCTTAATATCCTTGCCCATATAGCCGTCCTCCGGCATATACAGTTCCTGGCCAAGTGCTTCCATGAATCTTGCTTCGATGGATTTGGCCAGATTCTCAATCTGGTTTCCGGCATCGTTGATGTAGTATTCGCGCGTAACATCGTAACCGGCAAAATCCATGATGGCAGCGAGCGTATCTCCAACACTGGCATTGCGTGCATGTCCGATATGGAGGTCCCTGTCGGATTCGCGCTGACGAATTCGATCAGGATCCTCTCCTTGTTCTCCAGTTCACTCCGGCCGTAATCCTCTTTCTCTGATAAAATCTGCGTGATGATGGCCGCCAGCGAAGCTTCATCCATCCTGAAGTTGATGAACCCGGGCCCTGCAATCTCGACGGATTTGACGCTTGCCGCTTCACAATCCAGATTATCGATGACGATCTGGGCGATTTCACGTGGATTGCGCTTGGCCTGCTTAGTGAGCACCATTGCCACGTTTGTGGAAAAGTCACCATTCGCCTTATCTTTAGGTACCTCTATCTTGACCTCAGGGACGGCTTCAACTATCCCGGCCTGTTCAACTGCTGCTTCGATTGAGCTCTTCAACTGCTGTCTCAAATCCATCGTTTTACCCTACTTTCCTGATTTTATAATGGTAATCCCCAAGCTTGTCTCCGGAGTCATGCACTTCATAATGGATCTCAATGGCCTGCTCACCGATTTCAAGCGACTTTGTCCTGATTCTCAGATGATGTTTGCCGGCCGGGGATTCATAGAATGTGTCCGTCATTTCACCTTCAACGAAATGGAAGTTCATATTGATGACACCGCGGCGCTGTATCTTTACAAAGCCATCACCCACCCGGAGGATGACATCCAAAGCATGCTCATCAAGCTGTTCGACATAGCGCATGTAGATGTCATTGCGCTCTATCACTTCAACATCGACGCTCTGGCTGTAGCGCTTTGTTTCGTCATTCATCTTGACCGTTTGGTCCACCTGGTATTCTGCTCTAATGTTATTCATATTATCTCCTTCAAGTACCGTAAATTATAACATACCCCCGCGCACCCTGCCTATATCTGCAGCAGGGTCGTGGCAATCGAAAAGTAGATGGTCAGGCCGATCACATCATTCAATGTCGTGATGAATGGCCCGCTTGCTACGGCAGGGTCTATTTTCAGCTTGCTGATGATGACCGGCAGGATGGTACCGATGACAGTCGAGATACTCAATGTAATCAGCAGGGACATGCCTACGACGAACGCCAGCCACACTTCCTGATAGAGTACCGTAATCAACAAGACGATGGTCACACCACTTGCCAGACCGACCAAGACACCTGTGGCAAGTTCGCGCCTGAGGATGCGGAACAGTCCATGGTCATGGTATCCGCCTGTTGAAATCAGGCGCACCATCACAGCAAGCGACTGCGTCCCGGTATTCCCCGCTGCATCCATGATGAGCGGTATGAACAAGGACAGCAGCACGACCGCTTCCAAAGTCTCTTCAAAAGCCCCGATGACATTGGCGGTCAGCAGCCCGAGGAACATCAGCAGGACAATCCATGGTGCCCTCTTTTTGGCCGTTTGGTAAGGGGAGACCTCCAGGTCGACGGTGCCTCTGGAAGCAGCGAGTTCACTCATATCTTCCGTTGCTTCAAACTCGATGATGTCGATGATGTCATCGACGGTGATGATGCCGAGCAGACGATTGGCGCTGTCAATGACCGGGATGGTGACTACGTCATAGTCCTGCATGATATGCGCCACAGCTTCCTGATCTTCATCCGCATTCACCGTTATGATGACCTTTTCGCTAAGTGCTTCCATCGTCTGGTGATCTTCGGCCATCGCCAACTCACGCAGGGAAACAAGCCCCTTCAATTTTTCGTCCTCTACGATATAGATCGAATGGAGACCCTCATTCCTCGGAACATGACGCAGTCTGGCCACGACTTCTTTTGCGCTTTCTTCCTCGGTGGCGGTCATGAACTCCTTCTGCATGATGCTTCCCGCACTATGCTTTTCGTATGCCAGCAGCTCTTCGACGTGGCTGCGTTTCTGTTCGCTCAATCCTTCGAGTAATCTTCTGCGGCGCGCCTCATCCATTTTGGAGAAGAAGCGCTGCACATCATCGGAAGGCAGGTGCTCGAGCATCACCCTGCCATATTCGTCGGGCATACGGCTGAACAGCCGCGATTGCCCCGTATATGAAAACCATTTGAAGAGCTTGGCAAAATCTTCAGCCGGCAGCAGTTCAAAAAGCGTCTTCTGATGCTGCGCTTCCATCTCCTCGATGATCTGATACTGTTCGTTGCTGTGCAACTGCTTAAATTCACCCAAAAATGCCTGCGGATCGTCGATAAGCAGGTTGATGTAGTTTTGGATCACTTCTTTATCCAGGTGTATCTTAAGGTCCCTCATGGATAAGCACCTCCCTAAAATGATTTTAACTGACATTACTTCTATTATAGACAAAAAAACAAAAAAAGTGGCCGGGATGTCTCCCGGCCACAAGTGTCCTAGTTATATCTCATATAACTATATATATTCTATATTCCAATTACAGAATCTGCAATCTTTTTATAGATTTGACACAGTATCGTCACAAATCAGTCATTTTTCATTTCTTCCTGGAGATCGGTTGCGTTATTCCACATTTCTTCATTATAGGAAATCAGGAACTTCTTTAGGGCTGTACGGCTGAAACCGTCCATTTCACCCAAGTCGATCTTCCCCTTAACTGCACGGTCCAGCATGTTGACATGCTCAGGCATCAATTTGTAGGCCCGGCGTTTCGTGCGGTTTATCATTTCGAAGCAAGCACCTATGCCACTGTATTGTGGGCCGTTCTCTTTGCGTTCAACCGCCACCCAGACCAGCCATAAGTTTTTGGCATCCTCGCCTTCCACTTCGCTTTTGTCAGTTACCCACTTCACACGGCGCTCCACTTCCGCACGGCCATGGAGACCCCCATATCGATATACGTTTCACCTGTATCTGCATTCACATAGACGGGTGCCACATTCTCCAGGCTGATTGATCCGATATTCTGACCTTTGTGCCCGTCAAGCGGGTCATTTTTGATGATGTTGAACTGGAATCCTTTTTTCTTGCCATTAGATTCATTAGCCATTCTATATCCTACTCCTATGCCAATTCATTAAGTAAATTGATGATCTCGCCTTTTAGCTCAAGATTTTCTATCTGCAGTATCTTTTCTTTGGGGTAGTACAACTTCGAATCCATGCGATGCACGCCGGTAATGCTGTTTATGATGGCGGACTGGGAGCTTATCTCCCTCAGCTCCCCGTTATTCCTTATGATATGGATCGGCCAGCGGTTGCTTTTGGAACCTGGGCGGTCGTAATCATATGGCAGATCCGAATAGGAGTCGCTGAAGAAATAATACTCGGGATCGATGCCGGCCTTCTCGAACAGGTGCTGCAGTTCGGTAAAGGTGATGACTGAACCGTCGAACGGCAGATATTTGAAGAGATCCCTGTTTACCAGTCGATGCGACAGGTCGCTTAATACAGGGTCATCCTCATGGATCCATTCCTGGAGATAGAAATTGACCACCATTTCGTCCAATCTCAAATAATCTTCGACGCTCACTTCCCCAGAAAAGAACGGAATGAAGTATTTTGGTGCTTGCTTGAACTGATAGCCTTCTTCATGCAGATGTTTTGCACGCCGCAGTATCAGATTCAAAAGGACCTCCCCACCACGTGAGACCGGGTGGAAGTACACTTGCCAATACATCTGGTAGCGGCTCATCAAATAATCTTCGACCGCATGCATACCGCTCTCCTTGATGATGATCTCATCCTTGCTCGGCCTCATCACCCGCAGTATGCGTTCCATATCAAAGGTCCCGTAGCTGACACCGGTGTAATACGAATCACGCTGCAGATAATCCATCCGGTCCGCATCGATCTGACTCGATATCATGCTGATCACCAGCTTATTTTCGTGGGTCTTGTCGATCACCTGAGCCACTTCCAATGGAAAATCGACGCCGACCTTCTTCAAAACGGCATTCACTTCGGTATTCCCCAGTATGATCTTGCGGGTGAACTCCTCATGGTCGGTATCGAAGATCGTCTCAAAGCAATGGGAAAATGGACCGTGGCCCAAGTCATGAAGCAAGGCCGCCGCAAGCGCAAGCAAACGGTCGTCGTTATTCCACTCTTCAAACTCCTGGAAGTTGGTTACCATACGCCTGACTATTTCATAGACGCCAAGTGAGTGGTTGAACCGTGAATGTTCAGCTGAATGGAATGCCAGGTACAGGGTCCCAAGCTGCTTTATCCGCCTCAACCTTTGGAACTCCTTGGTTTTGATCAGATCCCATATCACCTGGTCACGAACATGAATATACCGATGCACCGGGTCTTTGAAGACTTTTTCTTCTATAAGCTGCTTTTTTCCATATTCGTCTTGTGACATCCCGCCATCCTCCCTTTAACTGCCTTTAATGATACTTTACCATAAAAAGATGAGCTACCGAAATACGGCAGCCCAACGTGGGGTTCCTTAAGGGGCGTCGGTGTTCTCCAACGGGTTCTTTTTATCCTTTTGCTGTTGGACATCCTTCTCCCTTTCTGCTTCCTTCCTGCTGTCTTGCTGGGCGGATTATCCGCCGGCACTTCTTCCGTCACTTCATTGCCGGATTTATTCTGCTCTTTTTAAGCTTCTCTTCTTCTTCCCTTGTCGTCATTCTTTTGTTTTCATCTGCAGTCACATCATCCACTCCTTTTATGCTACTGTTCCACTTGCCGGGACTGGTTAAACCTTATTTCCGCCTAAAAAAAGAAGGCGCCGGCCAACCGGATTGCCTTCAATCATTTCTGTTCCAGGACGTGGATATCTTTATTGCGTGTTTTCATCCGCTCGAGATGATGGGTGTAGCGGGCTTTCTGCGTTTCATCCATTTCTGGTAGCGGTGTGACCGCACCATGTTCCTCCAAGATGCCGAGCATGGTCTCAAGCACCTCATCAACCGACAGCTCAGTGCCGAGAAGTTCATTGAGGGAGGCCATATCTTCTGGATGGACATCCGGGTAGGTGAACTTCGTTCCCTCGCCCTTTATGCCTAATGCATAGAATCGGCGCATCACTTCTGCGCGCCGACTGCCGCTGCCCGTAATCGAGAGGTAGATCTGCACTGCGACGCCATCCCTGATGCGGCGCTGCGAGATGCCTGCGAACTTCCTCCCTCCGATACTCAGATCATAGCTGCCAGGGCAGTAGCTGTTGACGATTTCGCCCGTTTCCACTTCCGCTTCGGAGAAGGTTCTTCTGACCAGGTCCAGCATAAGATCATATCCATCATCTATCGGGCAATGTCGATTTCGGCAGGATCAGTGAGATGTTCAAGATGCCGGAATCAAGGACGACGCCGAGACCCCCGCTATTGCGTACGATATATTGGAATCCGGCCTCCTCCAGATAGTTGAGTCCATCCTGAAGATGTGGCAGACGGGCATCGTGCAGCCCGAGTATGACGAAAGGGTCATGGACCCATGCCCTGACCTTAGGTACACCATCCTGCGATACCATCTCCTGCAGTACATCATCCATGGCAAATGACATGAACGGATGGGGTGTTGCATCTATCGGCACAAATTGCCAGTCTGCCTTCAGTTCATCAATCATCATGCTGATTCAAGGCCTGGGTCGCTGTAAACAGCGCCAAGTTATAGACTTCATCCTTGGAACATCCGCGCGACAGGTCATTGACCGGCTGGTTCAATCCTTGCAGTATGGGGCCATATGCTTCAAATCCACCGAGACGCTGCGCAATCTTATAGCCGATGTTACCCGCTTCAAGCGAAGGGAAGATGAAGACATTCGCGCGGCCTTCTAGCGGAGAGTCTGGTGCCTTCTTCTCTGCCACACCTGGAACAAATGCCGCATCAAATTGGAGTTCTCCATCAATCGGCACCTCAGGAAGTTTTTCCTGGGCATATTGTGTAGCCAGTTTCACCTTCTCTGTTTCTTCGGTTTTGGCAGAACCTCTTGTTGAGAAACTGAGCAGGGCGACACGGGGCTCCATCTTGAAATCCCTTGCGGTTTTGGCCGTTTCTACAGCCACTTCCGATAACTCCTCAGCATTGAGTTCGGGATTGATTGCACAGTCACCCATGACATAGAGTTCATCTTCACGGATCATGAAGAATACACCACTTGTACGGGAAACGCCTGGTTTTGTCTTGATGATCTGCAATGCAGGACGGACTGTGTCCGGCGTCGAATGGATCGCTCCGGATACCAATCCTTCAGCACGTCCCGTGTAGACGAGCATTGTACCGAAATAATTGACATCGTTGAGGATCTCATCAGCCTGTTCCGCCGTCACTTTTCCTTGACGACGCTCGACGAATGCATCGATCAAGGCATCTTTATCTCCGTAATCTGCAGGATCGATCGTCTCGATCTTCTCCAAATCCAGGTTTTCCTGCTCTGCCAATGCGTCCAGCTCTTTTTGGCACCGAGAACAATCGGTTGGACATAAGTCGTATCCGCCAACTCGACTGCTGCAGTAAGAATTCTCTTGTCGCTCCCTTCGGGAAAGACGATTTTGACATTCTTGCCTTCCAGGTTCGACTTGAGGTCTTTTAGAAATTTACTCATAATATCCTCCTTGATTACCTTTACATACGCAATATTATACTCTTTTTGTCACATCATTTCATCCCTGCATGCTTTTAAAACGTTTTCTTATGGAGTAAGATGAGGAGAGATATGAAAAAGGAGAGATACACAAATGAACGAAGCTGCACAAACACTTGACGGTTGGTATAGCCTCCACTTGCTCTACAGTGTCGACTGGCCTTCCCTCCGCCTACTGGAAAACGATGAGATGGAGACGCTCGTCACGGAGCTCCAAGATTTCCTCAAGCGTCAGGAAGAAGTTCATGATAAGAAGGAAGGCAGTTATGCCTTCTACAATATAACTGGACAGAAGGCTGATTTGATCCTATGGATGCTGAGGCCGACGATCGACGAACTGAATGCATTGGAATTGGAATTCAACAAACTGCAGATCAGCGATTTCCTCATCCCTTCCTATTCCTATGTGTCGATCATCGAACTGAGCAACTATTTGGCAAAAGAGTCGGATGAAGATCCGTATCAGAATGAATACGTCAAAAAGCGCCTTTATCCGGAAGTTCCAAAATCACGCTACATCTGCTTCTATCCAATGGATAAACGCCGCCAGGGTGAAGATAACTGGTATATGCTCGATATGGAAAAACGCCGTGAGCTCATGCGTTCCCATGGCATGATCGGACGTGGATATGCCGGCAAGGTGAAGCAGTTCATCACAGGCTCGGTCGGACTCGATGAATACGAGTGGGGCGTCACGCTCTTCTCTGACGAGATGCTCCAATTCAAGAAATTGATCTATGAGATGAGGTTCGATGAGGTTTCAGCGAGATATGGGGACTTCGGAGACTTCTATGTCGGTGTGCACCTGCCAGCGGATTCACTGCTGTCATTCTTCAGATAAAGTTTAAAACATCATATTGATGGCTATATATTAATAAACATATCCATCAAGTTGGGAGGAATGAGCATGGCCCGTCTATTGCGTAGGCTGATCCCTTTGGCACTGCCATTTATCATCAAAAAATTCAAAAACCGCAAAAAAACGAAATAACATAAGTTTTTCCATAAGAAACGGCCTTCCGAAATTTCGGAAGGCCGTTTTTTCACTTGATTTTTATCGGCAACGAACGGATGAGTGATTGAATCAGGGCAATTGTAAACAATATAAGCAGTCCGCTGAACACAACGGTAAGGAAGATGTTGCCTGATGCGCCGCTGATCATATTCAGCTCGAACAACACCCCTTCGGTCCGGAATGTCCATAAAGATTCTATCGCTACAGCGATGCCGACACCAAGTACAATGGCGATGAGTCCGCCGAACCACCCGCGGTAGAATCCGATGCTGATGATGAATCCTGCCAGATAGAACAAATAGGCGGCCAACAGATGGCCAAGCACCATGGAGACAGGTCCACCCATACCTGATGCGGTGGTTTGTGTACCGAACCATGGCATCACGCCGAGGATCAACGATATGATGCCCGCCACTAATGCAAGGGTTACAGTGAAGATGACACCTGTCCATAGCACCGCCCGCATAAACGTCATCCGTGTCAATCCAAGCTGGATTGCACGCTCCAAAAACACGAAGACTGTAAGAATGCCTGCCACCAGCATGAATACGCGGTTGGCCCAGATGCCATGAAGAAGAATGACATGCCGTTGATTCCGGAGTCATCTATAAAGAGCATCAGCAATATATAAAGGGCAACCATAACAGCCATATACCACGCGGCCCACTTCGCCATCTCCTTCGAGAAATCGGCCGTCGCCAGTTTTACCTTATCCATTTTACCCCTCCTTGGTCGCAGTCAATATGGTGAAGAGTTCCTGCACCTTCAGTGGCTCAATATAGAGATGCTGTTCCTTCGCAGTCTTACGGTCTGCCTCATCTAGAGATCCAAGCACCACCACCGAGTGAATCGATCCGCTGGCGTGCGTTGAAAGTACATTCATGCCATCTGTGAACCGCACCACTTTCTCCTTCGCACCGCTCACGCGGAAGCCCCGTTCCAAAAACCTGTCAATAGGTTCCTGCAATATGACTCGGCTCTCGTCTAGTATAATGATCTCATCGAAGAGATGGTCCATACCAGAAACGGTATGGTTGGAGAATATCATCGTCCTTGGATAATGCGCATTGGCCTCTATGGCCATTTTATAGAACTGTTCGCGTAAAGTTGCCTCCATAATGTTCGTCACTTCATCAAAGATGGTGATTGGGGCATTGGCTGCCAGCCCAAATATCGCATTCACCGCAGCCTGCTGCCCTTTGGACATCCGATTCAAGGCTTTGTCAGAGTCGATTCCGAGCCCTTCCAACATTGTGAGCGCATAATCTGAATCAAACGCTGGCCGGTAGCGTTCCGTCACTCTACTTAAATACTTCGGGGTATGATGAGTTTCGGTGTAATCGACTTCGTGCACGAAGCGCACTTTGGCCATCAGCGCCTTATCTTCGTAAGGGTCCCGCCCGTCAATCTGTACAGCACCTTTAGTCGGTTTTCTATAGGAGGCAATCAGTGACAGAAGACTCGTCTTGCCTGCTCCTTCCTGCCCGATCAATCCGTAGATCCTGCCAGTTTCAAGCTGAAGTGTCACGTCTTCTAAAATCGTATTTTTCTTTATATCCAGTGATGCATTAGTTAAATCGACCATGCTACTCAATGGAAGCCATTCCTCCCATCTTCTCCATCATCCAACCGATCTCCCTGGCATCAAAGCCGAGTTTTCTAGCCTCCTCGAGCATCGGTTCCATATACTGGACTGTAAAGTCTGCACGCCGTCTGTCCAATAGAATTCTCTTGGCCTCAGCAGTCACAAAGACGCCGACGCCCCGCTTTTTATAGAGCAGACCTTCCTCCACCAATTCATTGACGCCTTTTGCCACGGTCAGATGATTCACTTTATAGAGGCAGACAATTTCATTAGTTGAAGGAATCCTGTCATGTGGTTCGAATGTGCCATCGATGATCTGATCGCCAATCCATTTTCCGATCTGATGGAATATGGGTTGGTGGTCATTCAAAATACTGTTCATGCGCATCTCCCCTCGATATATGGTCATATATATAAGTATATAACCTGTATATCAAATGTTAAACCGGGACTGATGGAATAATGCTTTGACGTATTTTATCTTCCATACGACAAAACCTCCGTTTACACGGAGGTCATGTTGTCTTTTATATTTTGATCATACCAAAAATCAGGAATACCCATCCTGCCAGGAACAATACACCGCCGATGGGGGTGATGGCACCGAGAATCGATATACCACTGACTGCCAGAATATAGAGGGAACCACTGAAGAAGATGATGCCAAGCAACATCAGCCATCCTGCTGTCCCGAGGAATGGGGCGCCGGTCAGCTGGACCAGAATTCCAACGGCAATCAGGCCAAGGGCATGGTACATCTGGTAGGACACAGCCTTTTCCCATACATCCATATAATGTTCGCTTATCTTACCCTCGAGTCCATGGGCCCCGAAGGCACCGCACGCCACTGAAATGAATGCATTTATCGCACCCATGATGATGAAAAGTTTCATTTTGCTACTCCTTACATATTAAGTCTAAAAATCAAACAGTGATTCTCCATTGCCTGAGCCATCTTCTGTCTCAAGCTGCCTGCCTTTTGTCTCCTGCCGGGTTGAATGGGGCACTCTGCCGCCCATCTGTTCCAGCATGCTGCGGTCCGTTTCGGACATCGAGCCCGGGGCCGTATGATTCGCTTCAGGACGTGCATCACCCGCATCCTCTCCGGTCTTCAGAAGACTGAGCAGCCGTTCCATGGCATATACGTGTTTGTCGAACTCATGCTGCCCGTCTGCTGTTTCCATAAGGTTCAGCTCCTGCTTGAGTTCTGCGATGATTTCACGCCTCATTACCGTTCACTCCAGTCCACAGGCTCCCGGCCGCGGGATGTCAGGTAGTCGTTGGTCCGGCTGAACGGCCGTGTGCCGAAGAAGCCCCTATATGCAGAGAGTGGGCTTGGGTGCGTCGATTTGATGACGTGATGTTTGGTCGTATCGATCAATTTTTCTTTCTGTTGAGCCGGCTTGCCCATAGTATGAAGACGACATCTTCGAGATTCTCCGAAACTTTCTGTATAACGCCGTCGGTAAACTTCTCCCATCCAAGACCTCTGTGCGAATGCGCCTGATGGGCATCAACCGTAAGCACGGTGTTCAGCAGCAGCACACCTTCTTCTGCCCAATCCTTCAGATTGCCCTTTGTCCGTTTGATGCCGAGGTCGGATTCCAGCTCCTTATACATGTTGCGCAGGGAAGGCGGCACTTTGACGCCTTCGTTGACCGAAAACGCAAGACCATGGGATTGGCCTTCACCATGGTAGGGATCCTGGCCGATGATGACGACCTTCACCGCTTCAAACGGCGTCAGTTCGAAAGCTGTATATATTTCTTCACGGGGTGGGAATACGGGGCCCGTGCGATATTTCTCTTCAAGTGTTTCTTCAAGTGAGGAGAAATCATTCTCCTCTTTATCATTTCAAATACATCTTTCCATTCCATCTCTTTTCACCTCTGTCTAAATTTTGATTATATCATCTATACAAGCATCTCTCTAGAAATACACTCTCTTATATAGTAAAATACCATTATTAATGACACATTGGAGGAATTTAAATCATGGCACTTAAAAAGACGCTCACCATTGCGGGTTCAGATACAAGCGGCGGCGCAGGAATTGCAGCTGACCTGAAGACTTTCCAGGAGCATGAAACATACGGCATGACTGCATTGACGACCATTGTCACAATGGATCCCGAAACGTGGTCCCACGGCGTCAATCCGATTCCGTTGGAAGTCGTGGATGACCAGCTTGAAACGGCCCTATCCATTTCCCCGGATGCAATCAAAACAGGCATGCTGCCTTCTGAAGAAGTGATAGAACGCAGTAAGAAAGCCTTTCTCGACAGCCAGGCCGACCACTTCGTCGTCGACCCGGTCATGGTATGTAAAGGGGATGACGAAGTCCTCAATCCAGGACTTGTGGATGCCATGATTGAACACCTTCTTCCACATGCGACAGTCGTCACACCGAACCTTTTCGAAGCCGGCCAGCTGGCCGGCAGGAAGACACCAAAAACTTTGGATGAGGCCAAAGCATGTGCCGAAGTCATCCATTCCAAAGGTGCCGACCATGTCATCATCAAAGGTGGTTCCGAAATCGAGGGCGACAAAGCAGTGGATGTCTATTATGATGGCAATGAGTACCACCTGCTCTCAAGCAAAAAGATAGATGCTTCCTACAACCATGGCGCCGGATGTACTTTCGCCGCAGCCATCACTGCAAACCTTGCGAACGGCCAGGCTCCTCTGGAAGCGATCAAGAATGCAAAGGCGTTCGTCACGGCAGCGATTAAAAACGGTTGGAAGATGAATGAACATGTCGGAGTCGTACGACACGGTGCGCTCAATACCGTCGAAAAAATTGATGTTACAGACGAACAAATATAGACGGAAAGGGCGCTGGCGCCCTTTCTTCAGGTTTTAATTTAAGGAGCGTTTCACAGATATGGAAAAGATCAATCGGGATAAGGTTCAGCAACTGCTGGACAGCTACCAGAACAAGAAAGTGTTTGTACATGTGGAAATTACCGGAGGCATGTACGCCAGCCACTTCGACGAGAAAGTCTTCAATGCCGGCATGTTCCTCCGCAACGTTCAGGTGACATACGTCCAAGGCGGCATACGTGGTGGCGAAAACGGTGAATACCGCGTAGGTCTCAAGCTCGATAATGATGGCTGGATATATGTCCTTGGCCTGACACATTACGAAGTGAATGACGACAATGAATTTATCATGCATGGCTTCAACTATGATGGAAAACTCGCCAGTGCATTGGAAATATCGACTCAGGAATTCTTGAAATAGGAGGCGCGAACATGGAAAAGGAAAGACAAGTACTCGTCATCTTCCCCATCCCGACGACGAAGCATTCGGTGTCAGCGGGACGATGAGCCGCTACGTGGATATGGGCGTGCCCGTCACATACGCCTGCCTGACATTCGGTGATATGGGGCGCAACCTCGGCTATCCGCCATTCGCAACACGCGAATCACTGCATGAAATCAGAAAGAAAGAAGTGCAGGAAAGCGCACGACTGATTGGCCTGGATGATCTGCGCCTGTTGGGCTACCGCGACAAGACATTGGAATTCGAAGCACCAGGTCACCTAAAAAGTGTCGTCAAAAGTATGATTGATGAATTGAACCCGTCAAGGATCATCACATTCTATCCAGGCTACTCCGTCCACCCCGACCACGAAGCGACAGCCGAAGCAGTCATTGCAGCAGTAAAAGAGATGGCGCCTGCAGAACGTCCGGCGCTTCAGCTCGTCGCATTCAGCAACGACACATACAAAGATCTCGGGGAACCCGATATTTCGGTCGATATTTCAGGTTACGAAGACCGCAAGGAGAAAATCATGGCCGCCCATGAATCCCAGACCGGTCCGCTTCTGAAGACACTCGCCGGAAATACTGCGGAAAGTGAAGCAGCCCGCCAGATGTGGATGAAGAATGAAGTGTTCTACAGTTATGATATAGATTAAGGAGAAGAGACATGGAACAATTGGATCTCACTACGAGAGAAGGCCGTTTCAAGCATTTCGGATCCGTCGATCCCATAGAAGGAAAAAAGCCTAAAGAAAAGGAATGCATGGCCGATCTGCAAAGTTCAAAAAAGGATTTCCTGTTTGAAGTCGACTCAGTCGGCATAAATAATTTGAGCTATCCAGTCGTCATCGGTGACTACCAATCGGTCGGCACCTTCGAATTGGCTACAAGTCTGAGACGCGATGAAAAGGGCATCAACATGAGCCGCATACTTGAATCGCTGGAGACGGAGAATGAGGGCGGTGTGTCACTCGACTTCACCACTCTTGGAAATGTATTGGAAACACTGCGTACGCGCATGCATCAGGAAGAAGCGGAAGTTACCGGAGCAGGTAAATGGTATTTCCCTAAACCAAGCCCCGGGACACGTCTGAGCGGCATGGCGCACGCCGATGTCGAATACGCCTTGAAGATCGACGGCAATGGCGTACAACAGAAAAAACTGGGCTTGACGGCCATGGTCACTACACTATGCCCTTGCTCAAAGGAAATCAGTGAATACAGTGCGCACAATCAGCGCGGCTACGTAAAAGTGCTGCTCGATATCGATCCGGATGCCGAATTGCCGGAAGATCATAAGGAGCAGCTGTATCAACTGCTTGAAATCAACGCATCTTCCCAGCTTTATCCGATATTGAAGCGTACGGACGAAAAGATGGTCACAGAACGTGCCTATGAAAATCCGCGCTTCGTAGAGGATCTCATCCGCCTGATCGCCTATGATCTAGTGGAGCTCGACTGGGTCAAAGGCTTCGAACTCGAATGCCGCAATGAAGAAAGCATTCACCAGCATGACGCCTTCAGCAGGATGTCATACCAAAAATAAAACAGTCTCCCTTATATAGAAGCGATGGGACGCATAAAAGGAGATGACAGCGTTAAGCTGTCATCTCCTTTTTTATATGGTATTCCCTTGTTGGAAAGATCCGTAGCATCTGCGGCAATGGATGGTGAACATCCATTTATATGAAGTAGCAGGATAGAAATCAAATGCATCTATGCCTTCGATTTTCAATGATTCCTATGAATGGCAGACCTGTCTCTACTTTTACTTCGGCGTCCCGCCCCGGTCATCTCCAAAAATGATATCGCGGATCATGTAGAATTCTTTTGTGAAGCGGGAATCCTTTATATCTTCGATGGTGTCCTCAACACTGCGGAACGCTTCCCTCGCCTCCTGCAGCTCTCCAAGATGATATAGGCTGAGTGGATAGATGCATGAGCGTGTGGCCATGATGATGCGGTCGATCGGATGCTGGGCGGCTGAACGGATATACATCCCCTCTTTGTAGTTCTCTACCACTGTCTTATACTCTTTCTTGAAATAAGCTTTTTGAGCATGAACAGGGGATGGTAGAACGCCATGTTGCTGGACTGCACCGTACCCGCTTCATGATGCTTCTCTATCTTTCTGATGTATCCCTCATATAGGCTCGCACGCTGTTGCGCGTCTTCAGCCAATACATGATAAATTGTGATGGGGTGGTCTTCATCAACCAGTTCGAGCGCATATTTTTCCTGGTTGTTGAACTGGAGGTATTGATTCAGTCGTCCCTCATACTCCCTATGCTTCTCCGTCTCCCCTTCGAGTCCATAGTAGTAGCCAAGGATCATATTGGCCGAAAAGAAGTATTTGAAGTTCTCCATATCATAGGACAACTCGATTACCTTGTTGGCGAGCAGGACACATTCCTCCATATCAACCGGAACTGAAAAGATCGCTTTGAGGTACACATATTCCAATTCGAGGTACGGATCGTACACCTTGAATTCTGTAACTTCCGCCTCGGACTCGAGCAGCCTGTTGTAGGCCTCCCGGTAGTCTTGGCTGTACATGAGGGAGATTGCATCATTCAGTTTGTTTCTTACGACAAGATGTTCTATTCCGATGCTCCTGTAGAATCCCCGATCTTCTCCGTATATCCATCGGCAATATCATGTTCGCTTTTGTACCTATGGTAGGTGCGGATGATGCTGTACAGCTCCATCCCTTTGCTGCTTTGTGATATACGGTCCAGATGAGGCAGTATATTGGTTTCAATATGGGTGAAGGGAAAGGAGAAGTAATGGCTGAAGTCAGCTTCAGCCAACACCTGTCGTGTCCATTCCTCATCACCTTCACGCGTGAGGTAGCCGATTGAAACATCCAGTTTTTTGGCAATATGGGACAAAGTCTCCATGGATGGTTTCGATTTATCATTCTCTATAAGACTCAACATCCCCTTGGTGATCTTATCTCCCGCCAAATCCACCAGTGTCATATCCCGCTCTTTACGCAGCTGTCTGATGCGTTTTCCCAATGTCATAATCTCATCTCCATAATATTATAGTTTAATTATATTAAACTTTTAGTTGACAAGCAATCCTTTTGATATTACAATAAGTTTAATTAAATTAAACAAATGGGGTGTAAAAATGTTTTTTGATAAAAATTTGCCCATGCAGGAACGTTTCAATTTTATCGTCTATGCTCTGAGCCGGTTCATCCTGAGCGTCGGAAAATATGTCTATCTGTTTGCTGTGAGCTACTACATCATGTACGAAACGGGATCTGCACTCTACTTTTCGATCAATATGGCCATCAGCATTATCGTCACTGTCATCCTGCTTCCATTCTCCGGCATATTAAGTGATTTCGGAAATAAAAGGAAGATCATCATATCAGGAGAAGTCATGAACGCCCTTGTCATCCTTGGCCTCTTCATCTATACAATAATCTACGACATCAACTTGATAGCCATCTATCTCGTTACTTTCCTGACTTCCATGATCGAACCATTTGTATCCAACACGTTCCAAACCGCCATCACTGAACTTTTCCATAAGGAGAGGATCCAGAAGGTGATGGGCTATACTTCAGCCATCCTTTCTTCAACGGTCATCCTTGGCCCCATCCTTGGTGGCGCCCTGTTCGGACTGCTCAGCTTCCCGCACATCATCCTTCTTTTCCTCATTGCCTACATCATTTCCGCTTTCCTCGATTTCCTTCTCGACTTCAAGCTCTACTACACCGAAGCGGATTATGCGGAAAATAACCTTGAAGCGGGTACAGGAAGCAGGTTCAAGCGCGACATCAGCCAAGGGTTCATCTTCATCGCCAACAATGAAGTATTCAAATCCCTCCTGCTCATCGCCGCCCTGATCAACTTCATGGCCGGAGTCATTACGATTTTTCCTGAGAAGATGATGATCCATGAACTGTCCCTCCAGCCGGAAACTGTCGGCATCGTCAATGCCATCGGAGGACTTGGCGTACTTGCAGGTGGCGTGGCGGTTGCCAGAATCAAGCAACTTGATAATCCATTTCTGCTTATGAAAAGGGGACTGTCTGCATTTGCCGCCCTGGTCGTCATCTACCTGCTGCCCTATATCTTGACGGAGGCATCGTGTCGCTTGTTCTGATCATCGGAGGCATCAGCCTCAGCGTCGCCGTGGCACTCCAGTTCATCAATATACCGATCAGCCTATTCGTTCAGCTCGTCACTCCCCAGCACATCAAGGGACGGTGTTTTCAACCATGAACCTCTGCACCATGAGCATCATGCCGGTCGGCGCCATCTTTTATGGCTTCCTTTATGATTTCGAACTCTACTGGATGATCAACATCATCAGTGCAATTCTCATGCTTGCAGTAGTGCGCATTTTCTTCAAAGAAGGGCTCATCGCCAAATCGAAAAGTATGTATGCGACCGCCAAGCAGGAGGCCGAAGAGGCGGATGATGAACCAGAAGAAGAAAGTCATCCAGAACCCACTCCCCAAAGCGTATAAGAATTAATAAAATGCCCGATTCCTCGTGAGGAATCGGGCATCTCTGATATCGGTGCTGAGCCGAAATGAAGCATCAAACTCTATGATTCGGATAAGTCCCAGCTTGGGCCTCCTGCTTTTCTTCAAGTAGGTCAAGCGCCTCTTCAATGGCTATGGCAACACCGTCCTCGGTGTTGCTTTCTGTCACTTTATCTGCGATGGCCTTCACTTCGGAAGCGGCGTTACCCATCGCTACTGCCATACCGACTCGTTTCAACATGGAGATGTCATTGAGATTGTCCCCGACTGCCATGACATCTTTCATATCAATATTCATGATGTTGGCGATATCAGTGAGTGCAATGCCTTTCTGTGCATTTTCATGAGTCAGTTCTATATTCCCTTCAGATGAAGAGGATACTGCCAGATTACCGATGTCATAGAGTTCATTCCTCGCCCGGAAAAGCTTTGGTTTGCTTGGCGAAGAGGCGAGCAGTTTCAAAATGTTCTCTTCCTCGTTCTCGAATATCGTCCTATAGTCATCTGTCTCCACCAAGGTGCCGCTTTTCAGGCGCTCTTCCATGAACCCTCTGATTCTCTTCTCGCTAGCGGGATTGTTTTCTTCCCCCGCAAGCTCCATGAAAATCTGGATATCGCGTTCCACGTCTGCCGTATAGATGGCACGGTCGGTATAGATCTGATAGAAAATATCCTCTGAGCGGAACACATCCGCCACCTTATGGACCAGTTCGGCATTCAGCGCATTCGTCGCCAGTATCTCATGGGACTCGTTGCGCACCTCTGCACCGTTCAGACATATATAAGGTAGCGGGGTGTTGAGTTGGCGTATGATGCCATGCGCTTCATAGAAGGCACGTCCGGTCGCCACGACAACCTGTATTCCCCGTTTCATCGCTTCATTGATCGCCTCCATATTCCGGCGGCTGATGTCATGGTGGGGAGTCAACAATGTCCCATCCATATCCAATGCGATTAATTTGACCATAAGCGTTCTAAAACTCCCTTATCATTTTAAATTCATTTTATCAGAAAATTCATTCATTATTCTACTTTTTATGTTTTTTCCTGAGGTTTTTAAAAAATGATGTCAATAAGTTACTGCATGTATCCTCTAATACACCGGAAGTCACTTCTGCACGGTGGTTGAACCGCGGTTCATCCAAAAGGCGCATCAGACTGTCTACTGTGCCCCCTTTAGGGTCTCTCGCCCCGTACACTACATGGGGGATGCGACTCATTATAATCGCACCTGAACACATGGCACAAGGTTCCAAAGTGACATAGAGGGTGCATGCTTCAAGCCGCCACGATCCCACTACTGCACTAGCCCGGTCAATGGCGATCATCTCTGCATGGGTCAAGGGATTTTGTGAAGTTTCCCTAAGATTGTGTCCCCGTGCGATGACACGGCCGTCATGGACGATTACTGCTCCGATCGGAACTTCGCCGATCTTTCTTGCTTTTTCCGCTTCTTCCACTGCCAAAGCCATAAATGCCTCGTGCATGACCTTCACCGCCTCTTCTCCAGGATGAAACGCCCATCTTCAATGATATCTACCACACTATCCAACACCAAATCGGCACCTTCCAGGTCCTCTCTACGCGATGTGCCTGATAGTACTCCAATCGTTTGGAGACCCGCTTCATACCCAAGCATCGTATCCGCCCGGTTATCCCCTACCATCACCATCTCATCTAGGGTATAACCATACTTTTGTATAAGGGGGTCAAGTATGCGCAAATCTGGTTTATGATAGGGCGAATCGTCTCCCGCTACAACATGATGGACGACCGATTCCAACGAAAATTTTTCGATGAAATACTGTGTGCTCAAGCGGCTGTCGCTGGTGACGATGATGTTTATATGCCCATTTTCTGCAAGTTGGTCAAGCACAGGGGCGGCCCCCTCGATCAACTCCATATTATTGCGCAAGAGATCGAGGTTCTCTTCGTAGAAGGCCTTCATCCATTCACCGCCGCCACTCTGATAGCGTTCGAAGCAATCTTGGATATTCTGGCCCGTTCCGCTTGCCAGTATGGAATTCGGGGCGATGCGCCCGTTGATCAGTCCTAGGCGATGGGCGAGTTCATCTTTGATATCATGACGGTCGAATTCCTCTGCAAAGGCTTCGATTGTGGTTTTGGCATAAGGCGTCCAAATTTTATGATAATCCATCAGTGTACCATCTTTATCAAACAAAATTATACGCGTCATTAAACTGCCCCAATCAGAAAAATAAGAAGGCAGTATGCCTTCTTATCATTTATTTCGTATTGCTTCCAACATTGTTACAGTCATTTTTTCAAGGTCGTATTGTGGTGCAAATCCCCACTGCCGTTCAGCTTCCGTCGCATCGATGGCGTTCGGCCAACTCTCTGCGATCCCCTGACGTACAGGATCTACATCATAGAACAGTTCGAAGTCGGGTATATGCTTTTTGATTTCATTCGCCACCATCTCAGGATTGATGCTCATCGCTGTGACGTTGAAGGCGTTGCGGTGTTCCAGATTCGAAGCATCCGCTTCCATCAGCTTGATGATCGCTTCGATGGCATCATCCATATACATCATGTCCATATTCGTATTTTTATCTATGAACGATGTATACTGTCCATTCCGGATGGCTTCAAAGAAGATTTCAACGGCATAATCGGTTGTACCGCCGCCGGGCTCCTTAACATGGGAAATGAGTCCCGGGAACCTCACGCCCCGTGTGTCCACACCAAATTTCTCATGGTAGTAGTCACACAGCAGTTCTCCCGATACTTTATTCACACCATACATCGTGGTCGGCCTTTGGATGGTGACCTGCGGGGTGTTCTCCTTCGGAGTCGATGGTCCGAAAGCACCGATGGAACTTGGAGTGAAGAATTTAAGGTCCCGCTCCCTTGCAGTCTCAAGGGCGTTTATAAGCCCTCCCATATTGATGTCCCAAGCGAATTGCGGATTCTTTTCGCAAGTCGCGCTGAGTAGCGCGGCCATATGCATCATCGTATCGGGTTTGAAATCCTCTACGATTTCATCCATCCGCGTTTTATCCCTGACATCCAGGATCTCAAAGGGCTTACCTTTCAATTCGTCACTCTCAGGTTCTTTGATGTCCGTCGGCAGAACATTTTCGTCCCCGTATTTCTCTCTTAGTTTTAAAGTCAGCTCAGTGCCGATCTGCCCGAGCGCACCGGTAATAATAATCCGTTCCATCGCCGTGCTCCTTAATTATGAGATTACGTTCAGTTCTTTTCCTACTTTTTCATATGCAGCAAGCGCATCATCCAACATTTCTTTAGTGTGTGCTGCCGTCGGCATGTTCCTTACACGCCCTGTACCTTTGGGTACAGTCGGGAAGACGATGGACTTGGCATATACGCCTTCTTCCATGAGGCGTTTCGAGAACTCCTGGGTCGTCTTTTCATCGCCGATTATGCAAGGGGTGATCGGTGTTGCGGAATTACCGATATCAAAACCGAGATTCTTAAGGCCTTTTTTCAGGTAATCACCATTCTCCCAGAGCTTGTCGTGCAGCTCTGTGGAATCCATCAGCTTGTGGACTGCCTCAGTTATCGCACGCGTATCCCCAGGTGTCAGTGATGTGGAGAACAGGAATGGACGGGCTGCCACTTTAAGGTAGTCGATCAGATTTTGACTACCTGCAACATAGCCGCCGACGACACCGATCGCTTTTGACAGTGTACCCATCTGGATGTCGATTTCCTTCTCCAGGCCGAAGTGCTTAACAGTTCCTGCACCTTTGCCCATGACACCTGAACCGTGTGCGTCGTCCACATATGTGATGAGGTCGAATTCCTTGGCGATTTCCACGATTTCCGGCAGCAACGCAACATCGCCATCCATTGAGAATACACCGTCAGTAATGTACATGACTTTTCCGTACTGGCCCGATTCCACAGCTTCTTTGGCTTTTTTGCGGAGATCATCCATATCGGAGTGGTTTACACGGATGATTTTTGCGCGGGAAAGGCGGCATCCGTCGATGATTGAGGCGTGGTTCAATTCATCAGACAGGATCGCATCCTCTTTGCCCATGACCGCCTGAATCGCTGCCATGTTACAGTTGAAACCGGATTGGAATGCAACTGCCGCTTCAGTGCCTTTGAATTTAGCCAAAGTCTCTTCCAGGTCCACATGCAAATCTAGGGTACCGTTGATTGTACGTACGGCGCCTGCGCCTACACCATGGGTATCGATTGCTTCTTTCGCAACCTTCTTAAGTGTCTCGTCCGTCGCAAGGCCGAGATAGTTGTTGGAAGATAGATTGATCAGCTTCTTGCCGCCAATCGTGATTTCTGGTCCATTGGCACCTTCAACCACATCGATTTCATTATAGAGTCCGTTATTTTTCAATTCCTGCAGATTTGATGCAAGATACTCATCCAAAATTTTAGACATTTACAATCTCCTCCTCTTTCCCATATCATATCATAATTGAAAGCTGTCTTAGAATTGAAACGATGTTTTTATTAAGTTCCAAAAAGTTCGAAAATTTGATAATATTATATGACATGACCAAGGAGGTTGAAGTTATGAAGATTCGGGATATGGCACAAGCGGCGTTACCCGGAATGATCGACACAAGACGTTATCTGCATATGCATCCGGAAGTTTCATTCCATGAAGAGGAGACCTACAGATACATATTGAAACGCTTGCAGAAGTACCCGGAGCTGAAAATACGTGAAGGGGTCGGGAAAGGCGGCATCCTCGCTACAATCGGCGATGGCGGACATCCGCACATCGCCATCCGTGCCGATTTCGATGCCCTCCCCATACATGACGGGAAAGATGTGCCCTATAGATCTACAGTGGACGGTGTCATGCATGCGTGCGGACATGATGCCCATACAAGTACACTGCTTGCACTGCTCGATCTCCTTTATGAAAATAGGGACGCCATTCAAGGCAGCGTATCCTTCATCTTTCAATTCGCTGAGGAGATACAGCCAGGCGGTGCAGTTGCGATGGTCGAGGATGGTGTCCTCGACGGCATCGATAGGGTCTACGGCCAGCATTACTGGAGCCAGTATCCGACCCATACAATCAAGACAAAACCAGGCCCCATCATATCCAGTCCGGATATGTTCAAAATAAAAATAAAAGGCCGGGGTGGCCATGCAGCACATCCAAGTCAAGCAGTCGACCCCATAATCATTGCAGCAGAGCTGATCACCAGTCTGCAGACTGCTGTATCACGGCAAATATCCCCCTCGACAATGCAGTCGTCACCGTCGGTAAAATACGTGCCGGCGATGCCTTTAACGTCATCCCGGACACGGCTGAGCTGGTTGGTACGGTAAGAACTTTCGAGCAGTCCATCAAAGAACGCATCAAGGATATCTTCCAAAAAGAAGTCGACTACACAGCAAGGAAACGGGGGCGACCGCTGAACTTGAGTATAATATCGGCTATCCTGCAGTCGTTAACCATAACAGGGAAGCAGAGATCATCGAAGAAGCCGCAGCTGCCATAGGTCTTTCCTTTGAGACTGCCAAGCCGATGATGATAGGCGAGGATTTTTCCTACTATATCAATGAGGTCCCGGGGGCCTTCTTCTTCACGGGATCGGGCAATGCAGCCAAGCAGAGTGATTATGTCCACCACCATCCCATGTTCGACTTGGATGAAGAAGCGATGACCAGTGGATTATCGATGTTCATGAAAATTCTCGAGATTGAGCAGGTGATTGAATGAAAACAAGAATGATAGAACAATTGGCGGAAGACCACTACGATGAAATGGTCAGATTGAGACGCCATTTCCATATGTACCCGGAGCTGTCCTTCCATGAAGTCCAGAACTCCGCATATATCGCAGAATACTTAAGGGAGCTCGGCATAGAGACAAAAGAAGGCGTCGGCGGCAGAGGTGTTGTAGGTCGTCTGATCATCGACCCGGAGCGACCGACAGTCGCATTGCGCGCTGATTTTGATGCCCTACCGATACAGGACCAGAAGGATGTGCCCTACCGTTCGACCGTACCCGGGGTGATGCATGCCTGCGGCCATGATGCCCATACCGCAGTACTGCTCACCGTAGCCCGCATCCTTTCTGAAAATAAAGCACAGCTGCGCGGCAACGTGGTATTTATCTTCCAGCATGCTGAAGAAGTCGACCCGGGAGGCGCCTTGCAGATGATTGCGGATGACTGTCTGCACGGAGTGGACGCCATATTTGGCCAACATGTGAGCAGTGGCCTCGATGTCGGTACAATCGGCTATAAATACGGCACGGCAACCGGCATGCCCGACGACTTCACCATTAAGATAAACGGGCGCGGCGGCCATGCTTCAAAACCGCACGTCGCAATCGATCCTGTCGCTGCAGCCATTACCTTCTGCAATCAGCTGCAGTACATCGTCACAAGAAAATCCAAGCCGATGGAGCCTGTCGTCCTATCCATCACAATGTTCAATGCCGGACACCAGCATAATATCATTCCCGATACGGTTGAAGTCGGAGGCACTATCCGGACTTTCAACCACGAGACACAGGCGGTGATGATCAACGAACTTAAAAAGTGCCTTGAAGGCCTTGTGACCACAACAGGAATAACCTATGACCTCGATTATATGAAAGGGTATCCTCCTGTGGTTAATGATACCGACAAGACAGATCTCGTTCTCCAGGCGGCGACTGACATCTCTACAGTACAGGAAGTGCAGGAGCTGGAACCGGATCTCGGCGGGAAGATTTCTCCTATTACCTACAGAGGGTGCCAGGCACCTTCTACTATACCGGTACCCGCAACACCAATTTCAAAGCCGACTACCCGCATCATCATGGCAAGTTCGATATTGATGAGAAAGGCTTGACGAATGCCGTCTCCGTCATGGTGAAATCCGTATTCAACTACTTCGATAAGGAGGCGAGCATATGATGAAGATCCAACAGGATATAGAAAACCTATATGAGGAAATGGTTCATATGCGCCGGCATATGCATATGCACCCGGAGCTCTCCTTTAAGGAAGCAGAAACAAAACAGTATATCTATGAGCAGATCAGCGACCTTGGCTTGGACATCCGCCAGAATGTAGGCGGCAATGGCATCGTTGCTCGACTGGACATCGATGATGACTTTAAAACTATCGCGCTGCGCGCCGATTTTGATGCCTTGCCGATCGAGGATGAAAAGGATGTGCCCTACAGGTCCACAGTGCCGGGAATCATGCATGCATGCGGCCACGATGCACATACTGCAATGCTCATCACAACCGCACGTATACTCGCGGCACGCAAAGAAGAACTGAAGGTCAATGTCGTGTTCCTCTTCCAGCATGCTGAGGAGATGCTTCCAGGGGGTGCACAGGCGATGATCGAGGACGGCGCACTTGATGGTGTCGATTATATATTCGGGACACATGTCTCCTCCCTCTATCCAACAGGTACGCTATCCTACACGAAGGATTTCGCATATGCCGCAGCAGATGCTTTTACAATCACTGTAGAAGGTCGTGGGGGACACGGTGCAGAACCTCACGAAGCGGTTGATCCCGTCGTTGCCGGGGCTTCTCTGATCCAGCAGCTCCAATCCATCGTTTCCCGCACCGTCGATCCCCTAAAGTCAGCTGTTGTGACGACCAGCATGTTCAACGGGGTTCTTCTTTCAATGTCATCCCCAACTCAGTGGAACTGCGGGGCACGATACGTACATTCGAGCAAAGTGTAAAAGATGATGTGCTGAGACGGATGGACGGCATCATAAAGGGCATCGAGTCAAGTTTCGAGGTCACATGTAAACTTGACTATCAGCATGGCTACCCTGCGCTGCTCAACAATAACTCGCAACTTGACCATGTCCTCCATTCCCTTGAAGATGCAGCATATGTAAAAATCACTGAAGAAAACCCTCCTTCCATGGGTGGTGAGGATTTTGCCTATTACCTTGAAAAAGTGCCTGGCTGCTATTTCTATACTGGCGTCCGTAATCCGGAAAAGGAATCGATCATCCTCATCACCATCCATTGTTCGACATCGATGAGGATGGCTTGAAGGCCGGGTGGAATCCCTCTGCAGCATTGTTCTTAATTTCAATGACCATTAAAAAAGGCCATCTCTTTCGAGGATGGCCTTTTCACATATAAAAGAAGCCGGGGAACCCCGGCTTCTAGTATCTTCAAATATATTATTTGACGATTTCAGTTACAACGCCTGATCCAACAGTACGTCCACCTTCACGGATGGAGAAACGTGTACCGTCTTCGATCGCGATTGGAGAAATGAGTTCAACGTTCATTTCAACGTTATCGCCAGGCATAACCATTTCTGTACCTTCAGGAAGTTCTACAACACCAGTTACGTCCGTAGTACGGAAGTAGAACTGTGGGCGGTAGTTGTTGAAGAATGGAGTGTGACGTCCACCTTCTTCTTTTGAAGTACATAAACTTCAGCTTTGAAGTTAGTGTGTGGTGTGATGGATCCAGGAGCAGCAAGTACTTGTCCACGCTGGATGTCTTCACGTGCTACACCACGGAGGAGCGCACCGATGTTGTCGCCAGCTTCTGCATAGTCAAGAAGCTTACGGAACATTTCAACACCTGTAACAGTTGTTTTAGTGGAATCTTCATTGATACCGATGATTTCAACTTCTTCACCGACTTTGATGCTACCACGTTCAACACGGCCAGTAGCAACTGTTCCACGTCCTGTGATGGAGAATACGTCCTCTACAGGCATCATGAATGGCTTGTCAGAGTCACGCTCTGGAGTCGGGATGAATTCGTCGACTGCATTCATGAGTTCCAAGATTTTGTCTTCGTATTCTTCTACGCCTTCAAGCGCTTTAAGAGCAGAACCTGCGATTACAGGGATGTCATCGCCAGGGAAGTCGTATTCAGAAGAAGCTCACGCACTTCCATTTCTACGAGTTCAAGAAGCTCTTCGTCGTCTACCATATCTACTTTGTTGAGGAATACAACAAGTGCTGGTACACCAACGTTACGTGAAAGCAGGATGTGCTCACGAGTTTGTGGCATTGGGCCATCCGCTGCAGAAACGACTAGGATACCGCCGTCCATTTGAGCTGCACCAGTGATCATGTTTTTGACATAGTCAGCGTGACCTGGGCAGTCAACGTGCGCGTAGTGGCGTGTTTCAGTTTCGTACTCGATGTGGGAAGTGTTGATCGTGATTCCACGCTCTTTTTCTTCCGGTGCGTTATCGATCTGAGCATAGCTCTGAGCTTCGCCTGATCCTCTTTTAGCGAGAACTGTTGCGATAGCGGCTGTCAGTGTAGTTTTACCGTGGTCAACGTGACCAATTGTACCTATATTGGCATGCGTCTTGGAACGGTCGAATTTTTCTTTTGCCATTTGTATACCTCTCCTTAAAAGAATTGTTTATATTTATATTGAAACTCGGAAACGGGACGTGCCCGCCCGAGGTGTTTCTAAACCACTTATAAATGATTATGATCCAAAAATCAAGCGAGCTGATTATTCACCTTTGTTTTTCTTGATGATTTCTTCAGAAATTGATTTTGGAACTTCTTCGTAGTGATCGAATGCCATTGTATACGTGCCGCGTCCCTGCGTGTTGGAACGCAGATTCGTTGCATAGCCGAACATTTCGGAAAGTGGAACGAAAGCATTGACGACTTGCGCGTTACCGCGTGCAGCCATACCTTCAACACGTCCGCGACGGCTTGTGACATCACCCATGATATCACCCATATACTCTTCAGGCATTACAATTTCAACTTTCATGACTGGCTCAAGAATGACCGGCTCACATACTTTGGCAGCTTCTCTGAGTGCCAATGATGCAGCAACTTTAAAGGCCATTTCTGAGGAGTCGACATCGTGGTAGGAACCATCGAAGAGTTTTGCTTTGACGTCTACCATAGGGTAGCCTGCAAGCACACCGTTCTCCATGGAGTCCCTGAGTCCTGCTTCGACGGATGGAATGTATTCACGTGGAACCACACCACCGACGATCGCGTTTTCAAACTCGAATCCGCCGCCTACTTCGTTAGGTGTGAATTCGATGTGAACATCACCAAACTGGCCACGTCCACCGGATTGACGGGCGAACTTACCTTGAACAGCTGCCTGCTTCTTGAATGTCTCGCGGTAGGACACCATTGGCGCACCTACGTTACAATCCACTCTGAATTCGCGCTTCATACGGTCTACGAGGATATCAAGGTGGAGTTCACCCATACCGCCGATGATGACCTGACCCGTTTCGTTATCGGTGTGTGCCGTGAAGGTAGGGTCTTCTTCCTGAAGCTTGACGAGTGCGCTGGACATTTTGTCTTGGTCAGCTTTGGATTTAGGTTCCACAGAGAGGTGGATAACCGGCTCTGGGAAGTCCATTGATTCAAGGATGACCTGGTTCTTCTCGTCACAGAGCGTATCCCCTGTTCCAGTATCTTTCAAGCCGATCGCAGCAGCGATGTCGCCTGCATAGACAGTGGAAATTTCTTGACGGGAGTTGGCGTGCATCTGCAGGAGACGACCAACACGCTCACGTTTGTCTTTCGCCGTGTTCTGAACATAGGAGCCTGCGCTGAGGGTACCTGAGTACACACGGAAGAAAGTCAATTTACCGACGAATGGGTCCGTCATGACCTTAAAGGCAAGCGCTGCAAATGACTCAGAGTCGTCTGGCTTGGCGATAACCTCTTCATCTTCGTCATCTTTTCTGTGACCGACGATCGGTTTCACATCAAGCGGGGACGGAAGATAGTCGATTGAAGCATTAAGAAGGAGTTGGACCCCTTTGTTCTTGAATGCAGTACCGCAAAGTACAGGATAGAACTCAACATCACAAGTCGCCTGACGGATTGCAGCTTTCAATTCTTCAAGAGAAATATCTTCTCCGCCGAGGTATTTTTCCATGATGTCTTCATTCACATCGGCAAGTCCTTCAATGAGGCCTTCCCTAAGCTCTTCTGCCTTTTCTTTGTACTCAGCCGGGATTTCAATCTCCTGGACATCAGTACCAAGGTCATTGTTGTAGTTAAATGCTTTCATCTCAACCAAATCTATGATTCCTGTGAAGTTATCTTCAGAACCGATTGGGAATTGGATTGGATGCGCATTTGCTTGAAGGCGATCCTTGATCGTACTTACGGAGTACTCAAAGTCTGCACCGACTTTATCCATCTTGTTGATGAAGACGATACGCGGTACACCGTAAGTTGTCGCCTGCCTCCAGACAGTTTCCGTCTGCGGCTCAACGCCAGACTGGGCATCAAGTACCGTCACCGCGCCATCAAGTACACGTAGGGAACGTTCAACCTCTACTGTGAAGTCTACGTGGCCTGGTGTATCGATGATGTTGACACGGTGGCCGTCCCATTGTGCTGTAGTCGCAGCGGAAGTGATCGTGATTCCACGCTCCTGCTCCTGCTCCATCCAGTCCATCTGTGACGCACCTTCATGCGTTTCACCGATTTTGTGGATACGGCCGGTATAATAGAGGATACGTTCAGTCGTTGTTGTCTTACCAGCATCGATGTGGGCCATGATACCGATATTACGCGTTTTTTCTAAAGAGAATTCTCTTGCCATTGATATCTTTTTCTCCTTCCAGGAATGGAATAGATAGGCTGTTGCACAACCTTCTTATTACCAGCGGTAGTGTGCGAAAGCTCTGTTTGCTTCAGCCATCTTATGAACGTCTTCACGTTTCTTGACAGCACCACCAGTGTTGTTGGCAGCATCAAGAATTTCGTTTGCCAGGCGCTCTTCCATAGTCTTCTCCCCGCGCAGACGCGAGTAGTTCACGAGCCAGCGGAGGCCGAGAGTCGTACGGCGTTCTGGGCGCACCTCAACAGGTACTTGGTAGTTTGAACCACCTACGCGACGTGCTTTGACTTCAAGTACTGGCATGATGTTTTCGATTGCTTCATCAAAAACTTCTCCTGCATCTCTGCCGGAACGTTCCTGTACAAGATCGAAAGCTGAGTAAAGAATTCTTTGGGAAGTACCGCGTTTTCCGTCTACCATCATTTTGTTGATGAGCTTAGTCACAAGCTTGGAATTGTGGATCGGATCCGGCAATACGTCTCTTTTTGGGACTGGTCCTTTACGTGGCATAGTCATCCTCCTTTCAAAAATTTATATCATTTTATATTTTTATTTTTTCTTTTTGGCGCGTTTTGTACCGTATAGTGAACGGCTCTGTTTACGGTCGTTGACACCTGAAGTATCAAGCGCACCGCGTACAACGTGGTAGCGTACACCAGGAAGGTCCTTTACACGTCCTCCACGGATGAGTACAACACTGTGCTCTTGGAGATTGTGTCCGATTCCAGGTATATATGCGTTCACTTCAATAGTATTTGAAAGTCTCACACGTGCATATTTACGGAGGGCGGAGTTCGGTTTCTTAGGAGTCATCGTACCGACACGCGTACATACACCTCTTTTTTGTGGTGCATTTTCGTCTGTCATACGTTTCTTAAGACTGTTGTAGCCCTTGTTCAATGCTGGTGAGTCTGTGCTTTGTGATTTGCTTTGACGCGGTTTTCTCACAAGCTGGTTAATCGTTGGCATGGTTTTCCTCCTCTCTTCAATTAATCCCACACATCCAGGTGGCTCATTTTAAAGGTATAAAAAAATGTGTAAGAAATAATTCTTACATTTTGCATTTTATCTCTCCATAACAATCGTAAAGATTCAATATGGAGTAACCTTAATTATAGTAGCATCTCTGAATAGGGATGTCAACATACTATTTTAAAACAGCACCCGCTCAAAAGAGCAGGTATTCTGTTTTTATTCTTCAATGAGAATTTCTTCCTTCTGCTCTGCAGATTCAGGATGTTCGACATCAATTTCCACATCGCGGTATCTTGGCATTCCTGTACCTGCCGGTATGAGTTTACCAATGATGACGTTCTCTTTGAGGCCGAGAAGTTCATCGCGTTTACCTTTGATTGCAGCATCTGTGAGCACTCTTGTCGTTTCTTGGAAGCTTGCTGCAGAAAGGAAGCTTTCTGTTTCAAGTGACGCCTTGGTGATACCGAGCAGTACCGGTTTTGCGGTTGCCGGACGTTTGCGCTTCTTGAAGATATCACGGTTGGCATCCGTAAAGGCATGGATGTCGACCAGTGCGCCAGGGAGCAGCTTAGTATCACCTGCATCGATGATACGAACCTTCCTCAGCATCTGTCTGACCATAACCTCAACGTGCTTATCATCTATTTCAACACCCTGCATGCGGTATACTTTCTGAACTTCCTTAAGCAGGTATTCCTGCGTACGGTTCAGACCTGCAACTGCGAGGAGTTCCTTCGGTTCGATCGAACCTTCGGTCAGTATCTCACCCGGTTCGACCTTATCGCCGATTTCTACAAGCAGGCGTGCTGTCGCCGGTGCGGTATACGTCTTCGTTTCCTGCTCACCTTTGACCTTGATCTCCTGCTGGCGATCTTTGACGATTTCAATATCAGTCACCGCTCCGCGGATTTCTGAAATCATCGCCTGACCTTTCGGATTACGTGCTTCGAAGAGCTCCTGTATACGCGGCAGACCTTGAGTGATGTCGCTTCCTGCGACCCCACCTGTGTGGAATGTACGCATTGTGAGCTGTGTACCCGGCTCACCGATGGATTGTGCAGCGATTGTACCAACCGCTTCACCCACTTCCACTTTTTCGCCGGTTGCAAGGTTCTTACCATAGCAACGTTCACATACACCGTGGCGTGTATTACACGTGAAGGCTGAACGGATGTACATTTCTTCGACGCCACTGTTCACAATCGCTTTCGCTATCTCATTTGTGATCAGTTCATTTGAGTGGACCAAGATCTCCTTCGTTTCAGGATCCTTGACCGTTTCTTTGGCATAACGCCCTTCGAGGCGGTCGATGAGTGGCTCAATCAATTCTGAACCTTCTGTAAGCGCTGAAACGAGCAGCCCTTTATCAGTTCCACAGTCGTCATCGCGGACGATGACATCTTGTGCGACGTCGACCAGACGCCTTGTAAGGTATCCTGAGTCCGCCGTCTTAAGTGCAGTATCAGCCAGACCCTTACGTGCACCGTGCGTGGAGATGAAGTACTCAAGGACCGTCAATCCTTCACGGAAGCTGGACTTGATCGGAAGTTCTATGATCTGGCCTGACGGGTTGGCCATCAGACCGCGCATTCCGGCCAGTTGAGTAAAGTTGGACGCGTTACCCCTGGCACCTGAATCACTCATCATGAATATCGGGTTCAGGCGATCAAGTGACTGCATCAACCGTGCTTGGATATCATCCTTCGCACGCGTCCACAGCTCTATGACCGTGCCGTAGCGTTCTTCTTCCGTGATCAGGCCACGTGAGAACTGTTTCTGGACTTTTTCAACCTTCTCTTCTGTTTCATCGATGATTTCCTTCTTCTCAGGAAGTACGACTATATCAGACACACCCACTGTGATTCCGGCTTTAGATGAATACTTGAAGCCAAGATCTTTCATAAGGTCGAGCATGACGGAAGTCTCAGTGATGTGGAAGGCGTTGAACACTTCCGCTATGATCTGCCCAGGAATTTCTTGTTGAACGGATCGACTAGAGGCGCCTCTTTGAAACGCTCTGCCAATCCACCCTCGCCAAGTTCCGATGCAGCGACGAAGTAGCGGTCCGGTGTCTTCACCTCAAGGTTTTCCCTTGTCGGTTCATTAATGTACGGGAAGGAAGGCGGCATGATTTCATTGAAGATGACTTTTCCTATCGTCGTCATGAGGATCTTGCCCTGATTCTCCTCGGAAACCTTTTCTGCTGCGAAACTGTCGGTATGCACTCCGATGCGGCTGTGGAGTTGTACATAGCCGTTCTGATAAGCCATTACAACTTCATCGGCATCCTTGAAGATATGACCTTCGCGTTTTGTGTTCTCCCTCTCGAGTGTAAGGTAGTAGTTACCGAGCACCATATCCTGTGAAGGTGTAACAACCGGCTTACCATCCTTAGGGTTCAAGATGTTTTGGGCAGCCAGCATCAATGTGCGGGCCTCAGCCTGAGCTTCTTTAGATAGCGGAACATGCACTGCCATCTGGTCACCATCAAAGTCTGCGTTATAGGCAGTCGTAACCAATGGGTGCAACCTGATCGCACGCCCTTCGACGAGTGTTGCCTCGAACGCCTGAATGCCCAGACGGTGGAGTGTCGGTGCACGGTTCAGCAGTATCGGGTGCTCCTTGATGACATCTTCAAGGACATCCCATACCTCATTTTCCATGCGCTCGATCTTACCTTTGGCATTCTTGATGTTGGTTGCCATTTCACGTTCAACAAGTTCTTTCATGACGAACGGCTTGAACAGTTCGAGAGCCATTTCCCTCGGCAGTCCACACTGATACATCTTCAGGCTTGGACCAACTACGATGACTGAACGTCAGAGTAGTCGACACGTTTACCGAGCAAGTTCTGACGGAAACGTCCCTGTTTCCCTTTCAGCATGTGGGAGAGGGATTTGAGCGGACGGTTCCCCGGACCAGTCACCGGACGACCACGACGGCCGTTATCGATCAATGCATCAACAGCTTCCTGGAGCATACGTTTTTCGTTCTGACGATGATTCCAGGTGCTCCCAAGTCAAGGAGACGCTTGAGGCGGTTATTACGGTTGATGACCCGGCGGTAGAGGTCGTTCAAGTCACTTGTGGCGAAACGGCCACCATCAAGCTGGACCATCGGACGAATTTCCGGCGGGATGATCGGTAGTACATCAAGGATCATCCAGGCAGGATCGTTTCCTGAGCTCCGGAATGATTCGACGACTTCAAGGCGTTTGATTGCACGCGTCAATCTTTGGCCTGTTGCTGTTTCCAGCTCTTTTCTGAGTTGGGCGAGTTCATCTTCAAGATTGACATCCATCAACAGTTCCCTGATGGCTTCAGCACCCATCTTGGCCGTAAACGTATTGCCGTGCTTATCGTAATATTCCCTGTACTCGCGCTCAGTCAGCAGTTGCTTAGGCTCAAGCCCTGTAGATCCCGGCTTGATGACTGCATAGGAAGCGAAGTAGATTACTTCTTCCAGGGAGCGTGGGGACATATCAAGCAGCAGTCCCATCCTGGACGGGATACCTTTGAAATACCAGATGTGGGAGACAGGGGCAGCAAGTTCAATATGCCCCATCCTCTCACGTCTGACTTTGGCACGTGTCACTTCCACACCACAGCGGTCACAGACCATGCCTTTGTATCTTACACGCTTATATTTACCGCAGCTACATTCCCAATCTTTCGTCGGGCCGAATATCTTTTCACAGAAAAGGCCGTCACGTTCAGGCTTAAGCGTTCTGTAGTTGATCGTTTCAGGTTTTTCACTTCACCGAAAGACCATGAACGGATCTTTTCGGATGAAGCCAGACCTATTTTCATATATTCAAATCTATTTACATCTATCAATGAGCTTTCCTCCCTAAAGTTTTATCAAGCTCAATCATCATTCAGTGACATCTTCAGTCGCTGCTTTTGGCTGCGCACTCAAATTCATCTGACTAGGCGCTTCGTCCTCTTCTATATCACGCATCTCGATTTCTTCGTCATTCTCATCAAGCAGATTGACATCGAGACCGAGGCTCTGCAACTCCTTCATCAATACACGGAATGATTCAGGCACGCCGGGTTTAGGGACATTTTCACCTTTTACGATCGCTTCGTAGGTCTTCACGCGACCGACGGTATCATCGGATTTGACCGTCAGGATTTCCTGGAGGGTATAGGCGGCACCATATGCTTCCAGTGCCCATACTTCCATTTCCCCGAAACGCTGGCCACCGAACTGGGCTTTACCGCCAAGTGGCTGCTGTGTAACAAGTGAATATGGTCCGGTACTTCTCGCATGGAGTTTGTCGTCGACCATGTGGGCAAGTTTGAGCATGTACATGACACCAACGGAGATGCGGCTCTCAAACGGTTCTCCCGTTCTGCCATCGTAGAGGACAGTCTTACCATCATGGGCAAGTCCTGCTTCTGACATCGTCTCCCATACATCTTCCTCATTCGCACCGTCAAATACTGGAGAAGCCATCTTCACACCCATGGCACGGGAAGCCATGCCGAGGTGAAGTTCAAGCACTTGCCCGATATTCATACGCGATGGTACCCCAAGTGGGTTGAGCATGAGGTCGATTGGTGTGCCATCTGGCATATAAGGCATATCTTCCTCAGGTAGGATCCTGGAGATGACACCTTTGTTACCATGTCGTCCACACATTTTGTCACCTACGTTGATCTTACGCTTTTGTACGATATAGACACGCACGAGCTGGTTGACCCCTGGAGAGAGTTCGTCACCATCTTCACGGTTGAAGACTTTGACATCCAGTACAATGCCTCCTGCGCCATGCGGTACACGAAGTGAGGTATCACGCACTTCACGCGCTTTCTCACCAAATATCGCATGGAGTAGACGCTCTTCAGCTGTCAGTTCGGTTACACCTTTAGGGGTGACTTTACCGACGAGGATATCGCCGTCCTTGACTTCAGCACCGATGTGTACGATACCGCGATCATCCAGTTTCTTCAGCGCATTATCAGAAACGTTCGGAATGTCCCTTGTGATTTCTTCAGGCCCAAGTTTCGTATCTCTGGATTCAGATTCGTACTCTTCTATGTGAATGGATGTATAGACGTCATCCTTGACCATACGTTCACTCATGATGACAGCGTCCTCATAGTTGTAGCCGTCCCAAGTCATGAAGCCGACCACCAGGTTTTGACCCAGTGCCATCTCGCCGTTATCCATGGACGGACCATCAGCAAGGATTTCACCTTTGGCGACAATGTCGTCTTTTGCGACAATCGGTTTCTGGTTATAGCACGTTCCGGAGTTCGAACGGATGAATTTGGACAGTTTATATACATCTTTGTCCGTCTCAACTTCTTTTCCATTCTGATCTTCAATCCGACGTATGTGGATTTCTTTCGCTTCCACACGTTCTACACGGCCTTTGTAGCGTGCGACGATTGCAGCACCAGAGTCGCGTGCAGCTACGTGCTCCATGCCCGTACCGATGTGTGGTGACTGTGGAATCAGGAGTGGTACAGCCTGACGTTGCATGTTGGCACCCATCAAAGCACGGTTCGAGTCATCGTTTTCGAGGAACGGGATACACGCCGTCGCCGCAGAAACAACTTGTTTCGGGGATACGTCCATGTAGTCCATGCGTTCTCTCGCCATCTTCGTGTTGTTACCACGGAAGCGGCAGACGATTTCTTCATTGGTGAATGAACCATCTTCCTCAAGGAGCGCGTTCGCCTGGGCGACGACGTAGCTGTCTTCTTCGTCAGCCGTCAGATAATGCGTCTCGCTCGTGACCTTGTTCGTTTCCGGATCAACTCTTCTATAAGGAGTCTCGATGAAGCCGAACTCATTGACCCGTGCATAACTGGACAGGGAGTTGATCAGACCGATGTTCGGCCCTTCCGGCGTTTCGATTGGACACATGCGTCCGTAGTGGGAGTAGTGTACGTCACGTACTTCCATTCCTGCACGCTCACGCGTCAGACCGCCGGGTCCAAGTGCAGATAGCCGTCTCTTGTGCGTCAATTCGGCAAGTGGATTCGTTTGGTCCATGAATTGCGACAGCTGTGAACTTCCAAAAACTCCTTGATGGAGGCGATTACCGGACGGATATTGATCAGCTGCTGAGGTGTGATGGATTCAGCATCCTGAATCGACATGCGTTCCCTCACTACACGTTCCATACGGGAGACACCAATCCTGAATTGGTTTTGGAGCAGTTCCCCTACAGAGCGCAGACGGCGGTTGCCGAGGTGGTCTATATCGTCAGTGTGTCCTACGCCGTGAAGCAGGTTGAAGAAATAGCTCATTGAAGCGATGATGTCAGAAGGTGTGATTGACTTCACTTCAACATCAGGGAATGCGTTTCCTATGATCGTTGTCGTGCCCTCTTCCATGTTCGGTGCTTCAACTTTTATGGATTGGATCTCAATCGGCTCATCGAGCAGTCCATTCTCTAGATGATATGTTTCCAGGTTCGCATTGGATTCAAGGACATCCATGATGCCGTCCAATGTACGCCTGTCGATTGTAGTGCCTGTTTCTGCTACAATCTCTCCCGTTTCCCGGTCGACGATCGGCTCAGCCAATACCTGGTTGAACAGACGGTCTTTCAGGTGGAGTTTCTTGTTCATCTTATAGCGCCCTACACTCGCAAGGTCATAGCGTTTCGGATCGAAGAAGCGGGAATATAGAAGGTTTCTCGCATTTTCGACAGTTGGTGGTTCGCCTGGGCGAAGTCGTTCGTAGATTTCTAGGAGTGCCTGATCTACCGTTTCGGTAGTATCCTTCTCAAGCGTATTCCTGACGTATTCATTATCTCCAAGAATATTGATGATTTCCTGGTCAGTAGAGAATCCAAGCGCTCTAAGAAGTATAGTCATAGGCAGTTTACGTGTACGGTCGATCCTCACGTAGACGATGTCCTTGGCGTCTATTTCATATTCAAGCCAGGCACCGCGGTTTGGAATCACTGTCGCGCCAAACCCTCTTTTGCCGTTCTTATCGATTTTCTCGGAATAATAGACAGATGGACTTCTGACAAGTTGTGATACTATGACGCGTTCCGCCCCATTGATGACGAACGTGCCGGTATCAGTCATCAGAGGAAAATCACCCATGAACACTTCCTGTTCTTTAACCTCGCCCGTCTCTTTTATGATCAGACGGACTTTCACACGCAAAGGTGCAGAATAAGTTGCATCATGGTTCTTTGCTTCGTCCTCATCATATTTAGGTTCGCCAAGTTTATAGTCGACGAACTCCAATGACATATTACCCGTGAAGTCTTCAACTGGAGAAATGTCCTTGAACATCTCTATAAGGCCTTTCTCCAGGAACCATTCATAGGATTTTGTCTGGATTTCGATCAGGTTCGGCAGATCCATTTTTTCTTCGATTCGTGCATAACTTCTGCGTGTAGCGTGTCTTCCATATTGAATCAGTTCACTCATCGACAGATTCACCCCTAATAAAAATTACGTAAAACATTCACCGAAGCAGTTAAACAGTTAATAAGACAAAAAGAAAACGGAATCGAAACCAACCCCATTTTCTATTAATCAACTATATTTATACGCTCCATTCAATCCGCACTGAAAAAATGCATACTGATTGACATTATATTTTTACATTCTATAACTATATCACAGAAAAAAAGTCAAGTCAAATTTAAGATTGGCTGACGATTCCCTTCAGGACATAGTATCCTTTATCCTTCACAAGTGTCTCCACATTGCCGAATCTTTCCTGGATGGCTTTGCGATATGAAGCCATCCCCTGCTTTTTTTGGACGACCATGTAGAATGCACCATCCTCCAAACGTCCGGCGGCATCTTCTATGATGTCGAGCACCACATCTTTGCCTGCCCTGAACGGAGGATTCGTAACGTAGAAGTCTGGTTTAAAAGCTTCGGCATGGGCGTCGTATTCACTGCGGTCCATCACTTCGGCCGTCACTTTATTGCGGGTGGCATTCTCCCTGGAGAGCAAAAGCCCATCCGGATTCACTTCAATCATCAGGGGGACTGCATTAAGGACATCTCCGAGGACAATCCCGATCGGACCGTAGCCTGCCCCATGTCAATGAAGTCTCCGCCCGCATCAGCACCCCTATCCTTTATGACCGCATCAATAAGAACCGCACTGCCATAATCGATGCGATCCTTGGAGAAGACACCGCGGTCTGTTTTAAATGTGTAGCGCTTATCTTGGTACACATACTCTATATCCTTATAGTTATGTTCCGAATCGTGTCCGGTGAAATAATGGCTCATCACACCACTCCTATATTCATGCGCCGTCATTATGTAAATAAAGAGACTCATTTAAACAACCGTTTAAAATGAGCCTCCCTACATGTCTGAATTAGATTATTTAAGTTCTACGCTTGCGCCAACTTCTTCGAGTTGTGCTTTAAGCTCTTCAGCGTCTTCTTTAGAAGCGCCTTCTTTGACGACTTTAGGTGCACCGTCAACGACTGCTTTAGCATCTTTGAGGCCAAGGCCTGTCGCTTCACGAACGACTTTGATGACTTTGATCTTGGAAGATCCAGCATCTGTAAGTTCAACGTCGAACTCAGTCTGCTCTTCTGCTGCCGCTTCGCCTGCACCAGCGCCTGCTGCTGCTACTGGAGCTGCAGCTGTAACGCCGAACTCTTCTTCTATTGCTTTGACAAGGTCATTCAGTTCAAGTACGGACATACCTTTGATTTCTTCAATGATTTGTTCTTGGGACATTATAATTCCTCCATTTATTGGTATAGTTTATTAAGCTTCTTCGTTTTCTTTCTCTTCACCGACAGCTTTAACTGCATAGGCGAAGTTGCGTACTGGAGCTTGCAGTACAGAAAGTAGCATGGACACGAGTCCATCTTTGTTGGAAGCGTTGCAATTGCTTTGACATCTTCAACCGGTGTGAATTGACCTTCGATGATGCCTGCTTTGATTTCCAATGCTTCATGATCTTTGGCGAAGTTGTTCAAGATCTTCGCAGGCGCGATCACATCTTCGTTTGAGAATGCAATAGCGTTTGGTCCCGTCAGGAATTCATTGATTTCAGTAAGCTCAGCTTTTTCTGCCGCGCGGCGCGTCATCGTATTCTTGTAGACTTTGAATTCGATATTCGCTTCACGGAGCTGTTTGCGAAGCTCAGTCATTTCAGAAACAGTCAGACCACGGTAGTCTACAAGTACAGTAGATACAGAGTTCTTGAATTGTTCTGTGATGACATCGATGTGTTGCTGTTTAGCTTCAATCACTGTTGACATAGTTACACCTCCATATTTATTTGTGTATCCGGTGCAATAAAAAAGCACCTTTTACCCTCGGCAAAAAGTGCTTGAATTTATATTGAATATCATTCAAGTCTTAATCATTTGCCTCGGCAGGATGGGCTTTTAAGCACGATGGCTCCTACTGTCTTAGGTAGTATTAAAATACAACTGCAACTATACATAATATAGATGCAGTTGTCAATATATACTTTAGGGTCGTTCTAGGCCCTGATTATGCTAGGATCCACTTTGATGCCAGGTCCCATAGTTGAAGAAACTGCAGTGGTCTTGAAGTATACACCTTTTGAAGATGCTGGCTTCGCTTTTGCAAGCGCGTCATGGACTGCTTTGAAGTTCTCGACAAGCTTATCTTCATCGAAGGATACTTTGCCGATCGCTGCATGCACGATACCGGATTTTTCTGCACGGTATTCCACTTTACCTGCCTTGATTTCTTCGACTGCTTTCGTAACGTCCATCGTTACAGTGCCAGTCTTAGGGTTTGGCATGAGACCTTTAGGTCCAAGCACACGGCCGAGTTTACCTACTTCGCCCATCATGTCAGGTGTTGCTACGATTACGTCGAAATCGAACCATCCTTCATTAATCTTCTTGATGTAGTCCTCTCCTACGAAATCTGCACCTGCTGCTTCTGCTTCCTTAGCCTTCTCACCTTTAGCGAATACCAATACACGTTGTGACTTCCCAGTACCGTGCGGCAAGACGATTGCTCCACGGATCTGCTGGTCATTCTTACGCGTATCAATACCCAGGCGGAATGCTACTTCAACAGAGGCATCGAAGTTGACAGTGCTTGTCTCTTTAGCGAGTTTGACTGCTTCTTCAATGCTGTAAGATGCGTTTTGGTCAAACTTCTCAAGAGCTGCCTGATACTTCTTACTTCTCTTAGCCATTTCTATTCCTCCTTGTGGTTATAGCGGGTAATCCTCCCACGTTTGTATTAATACTTTGTTTTCATGTTCAGTCAAATTATTTTTCTATAGAGAAGCCCATGCTTCTGGCTGTACCTTCGACCATACGCATAGCCGCTTCGACGTCTGCTGCATTAAGATCTTCCATTTTAGTTTCAGCGATTTCACGCACTTGCGCTTCAGTTACGCTGGCCACCTTGTTTGTGTTTGGTTCTCCAGAACCTTTTTCAACGTTTGCAGCTTTCTTGAGAAGAACTGCTGCTGGTGGTGTTTTTGTGATGAATGTAAATGAGCGGTCTTCGAATACGGAAATTTCAACCGGAATGATGAGACCCGCCTGTTCTTGTGTACGTGCGTTGAATTCTTTACAGAATCCCATGATGTTCACACCAGCTTGACCCAATGCCGGACCTACCGGTGGTGCTGGATTCGCTTTACCTGCAGGAATCTGCAATTTTACAATGTTGATTACTTTTTTAGCCACGATGTGCACCTCCTCGTTATCGTGATGTGGTCACAGGATGTCAGTTTTCACCCTCCCACTCGCATCTATAAAAAAAGATGGCCGAAAAAATTTCGACCATGATAATATACCACTATTCCATTAAAAAAGCAAGTGAGTTATTACAATTTCTCGATCTGGTCAAACTCCACTTCGACCGGGGTTTCACGCCCGAACATCTCGACCAGCACAGTCAATTTATAGTGCTCTTCATCGATGGAGCGGATTTCGCCCATCTGATTTTTGAACGGTCCATCGACGATGTTGATGGATTCGCCGACTTCGACTTCGAAATCGACGGTGCGTTCAGCCATGCCCATCTGTTTCAGGATGAACTTCACTTCTTCCGGCAGAAGCGGATTCGGCTTACTGCCTGCACCTTGGGAGCCGACGAAGCCTGTAACCCCTGGGTATTGCGGACGATGTACCAGGACTCATCCGTCATGATGAGTTCGACGAGCACATATCCCGGGAACGTCTTCTTCATTGCCGTTTTGCGCTTGCCGTCCTTTAAGGTCGTCTCTTCCTCTTCAGGGATGATGACGCGGAAAATCTGATCCTGCATGTTCATCGATTCAAGCCGGGCTTCAAGGTTCTTCTTCACTTTATTTTCATATCCGGAATAAGTATGCACCGCATACCAGTTCTTTTCTCCAGACATAGTATCTCTCCTTTGGTTACATTAAGTCTATGAGTGCGGAGATACCCAGGTCCAGCGCATAGAAAAACGCAGAAAGAATATCACTGTGAACATGACGACCGCTGTATAGCGGACCGTTTCCTGACCGGTCGGCCAGCTTACCTTCTTCATCTCGCTGACAACGTTCTGCAGGAAATTCTTATCATTTGCCATCGGTTGTTTCCTCCTGTATCAGATGGAACTCTTATGAGTCTGATGCCGGTTGCACGTTTTGCAGTACTTCCTGATGGATAGTCTTTCCTTGTGCTCGGTAGTCGTCCTATAATTGCGCGACCCGCATCCAGTGCATGTTAGCGCCACTTTCATCATAGCTCCCTCATTTCAATTCTAATTCACTATACCGATTTCATGCCGTGTTGTCAAATGGCCCTCCTTCCCACCCCTCATGGCTTAGAAGCTCTTTTTTACGCCTGATGCGGTGCAGCGTATTGAGCACCGCTTTCCTGTCCAGTTCAAAGGCCAGACACACATCTTCGATGCTGTGCCCCAGGTCGAGGTGTTGCAGAACTTTCTGCTCCAGAGGTGAACAGATTCCCTTTTTATGCAGCAGGTATTGGAGCTGCTCTTCCTTTACCATCATATTGATCGGATCCGCTTCCCGCTCGCTGCGCTTTGATTCGTCATACATCTTTTCGATGGATGTCCGTTCCCGGCAGCGCCTGAGTCCGTTCGCGCTGGACCTGCTCATCATTTCGAAGCGAAGCGTCCGGTAGAGGTAATGCATATATTTGCCGCGGGTATGGTCATAGCGGCTGCATAGTTTGAGCGCGACTTCCATCATCTCCTGTTCCATATCCTCGCGGTCCTGGAAATGTTCGGAATAGCGGTAGGTCAGCCGCCTGACATATGGTCTGATCCTTTCATCCATTATATCAAAAGCGGCAACGTCACCCCCATCCACACGGCAGGCGAGCTCATCCATGTCATCATCTGTTCCACGCTCACGGATATAAAATTGGTATGCAGTGATATGGTACATGACCGATCCCCCAGAACTTTATTCAAGAATAAGAGGAATCATCAATATATTCAATATGCTAAAAACGGCCACGCCGCCATTTCTCGAGTTTCGCTTGGACATCCTGCCGGATATCCAGTTTCTGTCTGGGCATTTTTTCGTTAATCGCATCTATTTTTTCACTGATATTCTTTTCAGCTTCCGCCAAGTTCAGCCACATCTCACGGGATGATATCCGGTAGGCGCCGAGGGCAAATATCGCATTCTGTTCAGTCAAGTCGCTTGTCACGACACTGATCTCCGATAAGTGGGGGTGGTAATGATCATGCACAAACCGTTCGATGTATTCATCTGCCGTCTCCTTCTCTTTTGTGTAGACCACGGTGACGCCGTGAAAATCACGCACACTCTCCTTCGAACGCACTTCATAGGCATCGAACACACAGATGATTTCCTGATTGACCACCGACTGGTACTCCGCGAGAGCGGCCAATATCTTCTCCCTTGGCAGCTGGAGCGACTGCAGCGACTCTTTATGCAGTTCCGGGTCGGCCCCGAGGAGGTTGTAGCCATCGACGATCAGGATGCGTCTTTTTTTACGTCTCATGTCATTCACGCCCAGCGTCTTGTTTGCGGAACACTTCATACATCAGCAGAGCAGCTGAGACCGATGCATTAAGACTGGTAATATGGCCGATCATAGGAATCTGGACGATGAAATCGCATTTTTCCAGAGTCTTTCTGCTGATCCCTTTGCCCTCGCTCCCGACCACCAAGGCGATATTCATATCTGCTGACATTTCCCGGTAATCCATGTTGCCTCCGCCTTCACTTCCGACGACCCAGAATCCCTGATCCTTCAAGGTATCAATTGTCTGGTTGATGTTCGTCACCCTTACGACCGGCACATGTTCAATTGCCCCGGTGGATGTTCTTGCGACGGTATCTGTAAGTTGGACGGAGCGGCGATTTGGTATGATCACCCCGTCAAAACCGGTCGCATCACATGTCCTGAGTATAGATCCGAGATTATGTGGATCTTCCAGGCCATCCAGGATAATCACGTTTGAACGTTTGCCCGCCACTTTTTCCAGCAGCGTCTCAAGCGCCATATATTCGTGCGGGCTGCCCATCGCCACAACACCTTGATGCCGTTCATCAGTCATACCGTCGAGCTTCGTCTTCGGTACTGTCTGCACGACGATTTTCTTTTTTCTGGCGGCATCCAATATATCCTTGATCTGTCCTTTATTGACGGAATCCTGGATGAACACCTTATTGATCTCCGTTTCTCCCTGCAGGGCTTCCCTTACTGCGTGGCGTCCTGCAATCACTCCATTAGTCATCTTTATCCCTCCCGATTTCCAATATGATGGCCATAAGCGCATCGATCCGGCTAGTGTTGCCGGAAAGATGGAGATGCCCGATCAATGCCTCGAGTCCGGAAGCATTGCGGTAATCCTTTATGGTTGCGTTCTTGGCCCTTGTGGCACTTGATTTATTACGCGCCTTTCTGGCAATGTCCCACTCCGCTTCCGTCAGTTCATTCTTTCGGAGATAATCCAGTGCACGCGCCTGCGCGGAGGCATTTACCATCCGGTTGGCCGCCTGATGGAGCGCATCCGGCTTCAAGTACGGATTGGCAGCCAAAAGGTGGCTCCTCACATAGACGGAATAGACGGCGTCACCCACGAAGGCAAGCGATAAGGGCTGCATCGTTTCAAGCTTGCGATCATCCACGCCTGAACCTCACACCTTCCTTGGTGTCCTCCAGGATGATCCCTTGCGCCTTCAAGTCGTCCCTGATTGCGTCGGCGCGCTTGAAGTCACGGCTCTGCCGCGCCTCATTGCGCTCTGCTATTAGCGCTTCGATGTCTTCATCAAGCAATACTTGTTCTTCTTCCAGGCCAACACCAAGCACTTCGCTGTAGCTGTCGAACGCCTCGATGAAACGCATGAGCGTCTCTTTGCATGTCGTCTGGCGGCGCATGTATTTATTCAATTCCGATGTCAGATCGTGCCAAGCACTGATTGCGTTGGCGGTATTGAAATCGTCATCCATGTGCGCTTCGAATACTTCGAGGTTCTGTTCTATAAGGCGATGGACTGCTTCGTCTCCTTCATTACCCACTGCACTGTCCAGACGTTCCTTAGCCTTCGCATAGCTAGACTGGATGCGTCTGAGTCCATTCTCCGCAGCTTGCACCAGTTCCCTGTTATAGTTTATCGGGTTGCGGTAGTGCACACTGATCATGAAGAAGCGTAGTACGTCCGGATCGATTTCTTTCAGGATGTCGTGGACCAGTATGAAGTTGCCGAGGGATTTCGACATCTTTTCGTTGTCGATATTGATGTAGCCGTTATGCATCCAGTAGTTTGCAAACGTCTCATCGGTCATGCATTCACTTTGGGCAATTTCATTTTCGTGGTGTGGGAACGTAAGGTCTTGGCCGCCTGCATGTATGTCGATCGTATCACCCAGGTGGCGCCTTGCCATGACGCTGCACTCAATGTGCCAGCCCGGCCGGCCTTCGCCCCACGGTGAATCCCACTTTATCTCATTCGGCTTCGCTTGTTTCCACAGTACGAAGTCAAGTGGGTCTTCCTTCTTTTCACCCGCGTCGATCCTCGCGCCAACTTTCAGGTCATCAACCGACTGATGGGACAGTTTACCGTAATCTTCGAAAGAGCGTGTATGGAAGTAGACGTCGCCCTCCGATTCATAGGCATGCCCTTTGTCAATCAGCACTTTGATGAATTCGATGATGTCATCCATATGATCCATGACACGAGGATGCGCTGTGGCCTTCTTGACGTTCAACGCGCCCGTATCCTCAAAGAACGCCTCTATGAAACGCTCCGCAATGACAGGCACTTCTTCTTTCAGTTCATTGGATGCCTTGATCAGCTTGTCATCAACATCCGTGAAATTGGAGACGTAGTTGACTTCATATCCCTTGTACTCCAGATAGCGGCGGACGGTGTCGAAGGCGATGGCAGGGCGGGCGTTACCGATATGGATATAGTTGTACACGGTTGGTCCGCACACGTACATCTTGACCTTCCCTGCTTCGAGCGGTTCGAATGTCTCTTTTCTCCTTGTGAGTGAATTAAATATCTTTACCATTTTCAACATCTCTCCTGAATTCTTTTATTTCGTCCTCCAGTGCACGGATCTTCTCCTGGAGTGGGTCTGGGAGGCTGCTGTGTTCGAAGACCTGTCCCCTCCTTACCCTCTCCCCTTTCTGTTTGACCACCTGGCCCGGGATGCCGACCACTGTCGAGTGTGGCGGGATATCCTTCAGCACTACGGAGTTCGCTCCCACTTTTGAGCATTCCCCGATGCGAATATTGCCGAGCACCTTCGCTCCGGTCGCGATCAGCACGAAATCATCGATGTCTGGATGCCGTTTCTTTCTTCCTTACCCGTACCGCCGAGGGTGACCCCCTGGTAGATTGTTACATCATTACCGATGCGGCATGTCTCCCCGATCACTGTGCCACTACCGTGGTCGATGAACAGACGCCGCCCGATCTCTGCGCCCGGGTGTATTTCGATGCCGGTGAAGAAGCGGCTAATCTGGGAAATGATCCGGGCCAGGCTGGTGGCGTTCCTTCTATAAAGGCGATGGGCCAACAGGTGGCTCCATACTGCATGTAAACCTGAATAAGATAAGAAGACTTCCCACCTGCTCTTTGCTGCCGGGTCCAGCTCCATAACCATATCGATGTCTTCTTTCATTCTGCTGAACATATGTCATCCTCCTATATTAAAATGGCCTCTGTCCATATATGGACAGAGGCGCATCATGCACGGTTCCACTCTGTTTGCAGCTTTAGCTGCCACTTGAATATTCATATCAACATTACAGAGGGCAGTTCTGATCGATAGACGGTTATCCTTTCAGCAGCCGGATAATCTCTTATTTCCGCTCAATGACCATACTCGGGGTCTCTGTTGTAATAATCATAAGGTATTGATTCACAGGGTGCAACAAGTTTGCTTATTTTATGTCAGCTTCTGAATTCTGTTAAGCGTCTTTTCCTTGCCGATGAGCGCAATGGCGTCCGGCAGTTCCGGCCCACGCGTCTGGCCGGTCACGGCGACACGGATCGGCATGAAAAGTTTCTTGCCTTTATAGCCCGTTGATTTCTGGACATCTTTTATCGCAGCTTTGATCGCTTCAGGGGTGAATGTTTCAAGGTCACTGAAACGGGCATGGAGCGCCGCCATCAGCTCAGGTATATGCTCCTGCGAGATCACTTCGTTGGCCGCCTCGTCAAACTCAATCTCTTCTTTGAAGAACTGTTCAGACAGCGTTGTGATTTCTCCTGCAAAACTCATCTGCTCCTGATACAGGGCAACAAGTTTACGGGCCCACGCCAGCGACTCTTCGGAAGCATTCTCTTCAAGCAAGCCTTCTTTTACAAGGTGCGGCAATGCCATATCAAAGACAGTTTCCGTGTCTTTTTCTTTCATGTACTGGTTGTTGATCCAAGTCAACTTCTGCTTGTCGAAGAATGCAGGTGATTTCGACAGGCGCGTTTCATCAAACAATTCGATGAATGCTTCTTTGGAGAATATCTCCTCTTCCCCTTCAGGTGTCCATCCGAGCAGGGCGATGAAGTTGAAGAGGGCTTCCGGCAGATAGCCGAGTTCTTTATATTGTTCAATGAACTGGATGATGGAGCCGTCCCTTTTGGACAATTTCTTCTTCTCTTCGTTGACTATGAGGGTCATGTGGCCGAATTTCGGTTCTTCCCAGCCCATTGCTTCATAGATCATCTGCTGCTTCGGTGTGTTGGAGATGTGGTCATCTCCCCTGAGTACATGCGAGATTTCCATCATATGGTCATCGACCGCCACTGCGAAGTTATAGGTCGGTACGCCGTTCTTCTTCACAATGACCCAGTCGCCGATGCCGTTTGAATCGAAGGATACTTCACCTTTGACGATGTCATCAAATTTATATGTCTTGTCGGCGGGCACGCGGAAGCGGATGCTCGGTTCCCTGCCTTCATCGATGAAAGCCTGCTCCTCCTCAGGCGTGAGGTTGGCGTGCTGGCCGCCATAGCGTGGCATCTCACTGCAGGCGATCTGCGCTTCCCGTTCTGCCTCAAGCTCCTCTGAAGTCATATAGCAACGGTATGCTTTATTTTCTTTAAGCAGCTGGTCGATGACCGGCTGGTAGATGTGCTGCCGTTCTGATTGGCGATATGGGCCATAGCCGCCATCGCGGTCGACGCTCTCATCCCATTCGAGCCCGAGCCACTTGAGGTAGTGCAGCTGGGACTCCTCGCCCCCTACTATGTTCCTCGAAGTATCGGTATCTTCGATGCGGATGATGAAATCGCCGTCATAGCGGCGGGCAAACAGATAGTTGAACAGTGCAGAACGTGCGTTTCCGATATGCAGATATCCTGTCGGGCTCGGTGCATACCTTACTCTTACTTTACTCATGATCATTCCTCCGTTTTTCTATTAATACTACAGCCTCAGAAGCGATGCCCTCGCCCCTGCCTGTGAATCCGAGTTTTTCGGTCGTCGTCGCCTTGATGTTGACGTTGTCCACCGACGTCTCAAGAAGAGACGCGGTAACCTCGCGCATAGCATCGATATGCGGTCTGAACTTCGGCGCCTCAGCCATTATGACGGCGTCGATATTCCCTATGATGTATCCTTTTTCGTGCATCATTTCCACCACTTCGCCAAGCAGCACTTTTGAGTCCATATCCTTGAATTCCTCATCCGTATCCGGGAAAAATTTGCCGATATCGCCGAGTGCGAGCGCCCCGAGTATTGCATCCGCAACGGTGTGGAGCAGTACATCTGCATCAGAATGGCCTTTCAGCCCACGATCATGCGGGATATCAATGCCGCCGACGATCAGCGGGCGGCCTTCTTCAAATGCATGCACATCAAAGCCATGTCCAATCCTAAACATGTCATCCCTCCCCCTTATTCATGATGGATTGTGCCACTTTCAGATCTTCCCTAGTCGTTATCTTAATATTATCATATGTCGATGGGGTGACGTGGACACTTACTCCCAACGCCTCCACCATCATGGAATCATCAGTGACCGACAATTCATTTTCCAACGCATTCCGGTAGGCAGACATCAACAGTTCGTAATCGAATGCCTGAGGGGTATGGACCGCAACCACCTGGTCACGGTCGATGGTCGCCTCGACGGTACTTCCATCTATGCGCTTCAGTGTATCTTTCGGTCTCACTCCGCAGATCACCGCCTTATGGACCGGCACCGCTTCCTTCAGATGGGTAAGCGTCTCTTCTGAGACAAATGGCCGGGCGCCGTCATGGACGAATACGTAGTCTGCCGGTTCAATCGCGCCCAGCACATTGTATATGCTGTGCTGCCGCTCTTTCCCGCCCTCGATTATGCCCCTGACTTTTGTGCATCCTGCCAAGATCTCATGGAGGGTGTCGATTTCATTCTTGCGGCCGGCCAGATAGATGGCATTGCAGTCGGGATCCGCTTCAAATTTTTCCACGGTCATGCGTATGACCGGCACTTCACCGAGGGGGATGAAGATCTTGTTGTAATCCGTGTTCATCCTGCTTCCCATGCCGGCAGCCGGGATGATTACTGTATATTTCATCATTTCCTCACTCTCTTTGCAAACACGATACGTCCTGAATTGGTCTGGAGCACACTGACGACTTCCACGGTGATGGTTTTGTTGATATCTGCCTTGCCATCTTCGACGACCACCATTGTGCCGTCCTCCAGATACCCGACGCCCTGGTTTTCTTCCTTACCCGTCTTTGATACAAGCAGGCTGAACCGATCACCCTGGATGACGGCCATTTTGATGGCATCTGACAGCTCATTGACATTGAGCACTTTTATCTGATGGAGTTGGCACACCTTATTAAGGTTGTAGTCCGTTGTTATGATGGCACCTTTTTCAGCTTTTGCGATTTCAATCAGCTGATGGTCGACATCAAGCTTGTCGTACTCGACATCCCTGATTTCAACATCAGCGGCATTCTGCTTTTGCAGGGCATTCAACATATCCAAGCCCCGCTGTCCCTTGTCACGCTTGATCGGGTCGGTTGCGTCGGCGATCAATTGGAGTTCGTCAAGCACGAACTGCGGGATGACAAGCACACCTTCTATGAACCCGGTTTTTGCTACATCCACTATTCTACCATCTATGATCGCACTCGTATCAAGGAATTTTTTGGAGTTCTTATATTCTTTTTCTTTAGCTTTGGAGAAATTGCCCGGCAGGAAATCAAGCACCTCACCGAATTTCTTGAGCCCGATCTGGAACCCGAGGTATCCGAGGATTACAGCCACTACAAACGGGACGATATCGCGGACTATAGGAATGTCCATGGCATTTATCAATAAGGATATCAAAACAGCAAGCAACAGTCCGATAAGCGTCCCCAATGTGGCGGACACAATCTCCGCAAGACTCCGGTTCAGGATGAGGCCCTCGCTTCGTCTTATAAGGCTTTCGACTTTGGGGAGGGTCCATGAGAAGAAGACGAGAAAAAGAAGCAGACCCGAAAGCCCGAAGACGAGCACATTATCCAATATGAGCGGGATGTCCCAAGGCAGAATTTCAAATATCAGGGGCATCAGCCAGACGCCCAGGGAAATTCCAATCAATACATACAATACATAAAGCAGATACCTCAACATAACCATTCACCTCCTGTTTTATTTGGATATCGCCATCTTCAGGGCATCCTTCAGATTACGCACACTCACAACTTCTATATCATCCGGTACATTCAGGCCGCTCATATTCGAAGCTGGAATGACCGCGCGGTTAAAGCCGAGTTTGGCAGCCTCCTGCAGGCGCTGATCGATCTTGGTGACCCGTCTGACTTCGCCAGTCAATCCGACTTCTCCGATGAAGCAGTCGTCCCCTCTTATCGAAGCACCTTTGAAGCTTGAAGCAATGCTGACGACGATGCTGAGGTCGACTGCAGGCTCGTCGAGACGGACGCCGCCGGCCACTTTGATGTAGGCATCATGCTGCTGCATAAGCAGCCCTTCGCTTTTTTCGAGTACCGCCATAAGGAGTGAAAGACGGTTATGGTCGACGCCGGTCGCCATGCGCCTCGGGTTGTGGAAATGGGTCGGCGTCACGAGTGCCTGGACCTCAACCAGCAGTGCCCGTGTGCCTTCCATGGTAGCCACGATCGCCGAACCTGGTACATTCTTGGAACGCTCTTCAAGGAATATTTCAGAAGGGTTGAGCACTTCTTTGAGCCCTTCGTTCTTCATCTCGAACATGCCCATCTCATTCGTCGACCCGAAGCGGTTTTTGACGGCACGCAGCATCCTGTAGGTATGATGCTGATCCCCTTCAAAGTAGAGGACCGTATCCACCATATGTTCAAGTAGCCTAGGTCCCGCAATCTGTCCATCTTTCGTCACATGTCCGACGATGAAGGTTGCGATATTGCCGCTTTTGGCGATATTCATGAGGCTCTGGGTACACTCCCTGACTTGCGCCACACTGCCCGGGGCGCTCGTCACGTCTGGGTTGAAGATGGTCTGGATCGAATCGATGATGAGGAAATCGGGATCCAGCCGCTTTATTTCGTCATGGATGTAGTAGAGGTTGGTTTCGCTGTAGACATTGAGGTTGTCGCTCGCTTCCAGCAGTCGGTCTGCCCGGAGTTTGATCTGTTCCGTCGATTCCTCGCCTGAAACATACAGCACTTCGTGATTCTCGGATAGGGCCAGGGCCGTCTGTAGCAGGATGGTCGATTTGCCGATCCCCGGGTCCCCACCGATCAGGATCAATGAGCCGTTCACTATCCCCCGCCGAGCACCCGGTCGAACTCGGGGCTTTGCGTCTTCGTCCTCGGGGTGTGGCTTTTCTTGACCCGTTCGAGTTTCTGGCTGCGTTGTCTGGTGTTGGTTTCCACCTTGCCGAAAGTTCCCTACCCTTTGTTTCCTTATGGACGATCTTTTCCTCCATCTGGTTCCAGGCACCGCAATTCGGGCATCTGCCCATCCACTTCGGCGATTCATGTCCGCAGGCCATGCATTCAAAAACATTTTTCGCTTTCGCCATATATAAGCCTCTCCTGTAGTTCGATTTTATTATTATATAGTGTATAACTATTACATGTAATTTTAAAGTAGTAGCCATCAGAACTGCCATTAAGCGTGGAAGTATGAAGAAAAAGGCCGGGCGGTGGGCCCGCCCGGCCTTTATGCATCTATTCTGCTGCCACTGCGTCTTTAGTTTTCACGTCGAATTCGTCGTTTTTATAGTCGATTGTGACGACCTTGCCTTCAAGCTCTTCCCCGGATAGGAGGGACTCACTGAGCCGGTCTTCAATATGGCGCTGTATCGACCGTGCAAGCGGCCTTGCACCGTATTCCGGATCATAGCCTTCGTCAGCGATTTTCTCCTTGGCCGAATCCGTCACTTCAAGATGGATATCCTGGCCACCGAGACGGTCTCTCAGCTGATCGATCATAAGCGAGACGATCTGCTTGAGGTGCTTCTTCTCGAGGCTGTGGAAGACGATGATGTCATCCACACGGTTGATGAATTCCGGACGGAATGTGTTTTTGAGCTCTTTCATCATCGTGCTTCTGATCGTATCGTAGTCCTGGCTATCGTCTGTCGTGCCGAATCCTACGAACTTGTTGTCCTTGAGTTCCTGGGCGCCGACGTTCGATGTCATGACGATGATCGTGTTGCGGAAATCGACGGTGCGGCCGTTCGAATCGGTCAAGCGGCCATCATCCAACACTTGCAGAAGCATATTGAATACATCAGGGTGGGCCTTTTCGATTTCGTCAAACAGGACGAGGGAATAAGGTTTTCTCCTCACTTTTTCCGTCAGTTGCCCACCATCATCATAGCCGACGTAGCCAGGAGGCGAACCAACGAGACGGGAGACGGAATGCTTCTCCATGTACTCACTCATATCGACGCGGATCATGGCTTCTTCCTCACCGAACATCGATTCACTGAGGGCACGGGCAAGTTCTGTTTTACCCACACCTGTCGGACCGAGGAAGATGAAGCTTCCGATTGGACGCTTAGGATTCTTCAAGCCTGCACGGGCACGTCTGACCGCTTTTGAAATGGAGGCCACTGCATCTTCCTGGCCGATTACACGGTCATGCAGGATGCTCTCCAAGTTCAGCAGGCGCTCTGACTCCTCTTCTGCAATCTTGGCCAGTGGTATGCCGGTGATGCCGCTGATGACCAGTTCGATGTCGCTCTTTTCAACGGATTGAGAAGCCTGGCCCTGTTCCTTCTTCCAGTCATCCTCGCGTTTTTTGAGTTCTGCTTCAAGTTTGCTCTGCTTGTCCCGGTAGCTTGCCGCCGCTTCAAATTCCTGGCTCTGCACCGCGGAATCCTTTTCTTTCTTGACGGCTTCAAGCTTACTTTCAAGATCTTTCAGATCTGGAGGGGAAGTGTAGCTTCTGAGCCTCACTTTAGAGGATGCCTCATCGATCAGGTCGATCGCCTTATCCGGCAGATACCTGTCCTGTACATAACGGTTACTCATGATAGCCGCCGCTTCAAGCGCCTCATCTGTAATCGTGATCCTGTGGTGCGCTTCGTAGCGGTCCCTGAGTCCTTTAAGGATGAGGATCGCATCTTCAACACTCGGTTCATCCACCTGGACAGGTTGGAAACGACGTTCCAGTGCCGCATCTTTTTCGATATGCTTACGGTACTCTTCAAGCGTCGTGGCACCGATGCACTGCAGCTCACCACGTGCCAATGCCGGCTTCAGGATATTGGATGCATCGATGGCACCTTCTGCGCCGCCCGCACCGATCAACGTATGGAGTTCATCGATGAACAGCACGACGTTCCCGGCCTTATGGATTTCATCCATCATTTTCTTCATGCGCTCTTCGAATTCACCGCGGTATTTCGTACCCGCAACGACCGTGCCCATATCCAATGACATGACACGCTTATCCTTCAGCGTCTCAGGCACTTCATTTTTGACGATGGCCTGCGCCATTCCTTCAGCGATGGCCGTCTTACCTACACCCGCTTCACCGATGAGGACAGGGTTGTTCTTCGTCCTTCTGCTCAGCACCTCGATGACACGGGTGATCTCTTTGGAGCGTCCGATCACCGGATCGAGCATCTCATCACGTGCGATCTGTGTCAGATCACGCGCCAGGGAATCGAGCGTTGGTGTATTGTGGTCTTTCTTCAGATTGTCCTTCTGCTGGAACGCATCCGGATTGCCGAGCATCTTGATGACGGCCGCCCGTGCTTTTGTGATGTTCAAGTCAAGATTGGCCAGCACGCGTGCTGCCACACCTTCGCTCTCCCTTATCAGGCCGAGCAGGAGGTGTTCCGTGCCGACGAAATTATGGTGGAGTTTCCGCGCTTCATCCATGGATAGCTCGATCACCTTTTTGGCCCTCGGCGTGTAATGGATGGAAGACGATGGTTCCGTCCCTTCGTTGATCAGGTTGAATACTTCTTCTTTGACCTTTTCTTCTGTGATGTTGAAGGAGACGAGCACTTTTGCCGCAATGCCTTCATTTTCCTTCGCAAGACCGAGCAGAAGATGTTCTGTCCCGATGTTCGAATGTTTGAGGTTGATCGCTTCTTCCTGTGCGTACGCCAATACTTTCTGCGCACGTTCTGTCAGTCGTCCAAATAGCATACTTTATTCCCCTCCTATTAAATATCTCATCATCGTTGCACGCTCTTCTTCAACAGCCTGCTCAAGTGATGTGTATGTGCCTTCTTTATCATTCAGACGCATTTTGATGAATGCCGGCTGGATGAGTTGAATCCATTTCTGGAAATGAAAATGTGGGAGTTCGATCAGATCGAGGTCGATTCCGAACTTGATGTCGCTCAAGCATTTCGCCGCTTCGTTCAAAGACAGCTTATAGGCATGTCCCAAAAGGCCGAGCGAGCGGTGGACCGCATCTTTTACGTCCAGGAGATGTTCATCTTCAAGCCATGAGCGCATCTCAATCTCCTCTTCGATGATCCTCTGCTTCAGTTCGTCCAGAGTGGTGATGATCTCATCCTCCGTCTGCCCGAGCGTCAACTGGTTTGACAGCTGATAGATATGGCCGAGCGGTACCGAACCTTCTCCATATATTCCCCTTAATACGAACCCGAAACGACTCAAATTTCCAGCCATGCGCTGGATGCGTTTGCTTGAAGTGAGCGCCGGGAGATGCAGCATCACAGAAGCCCGGAGGCCTGTGCCGACATTCGTCGGACAGGCTGTCAGGTAGCCGTACCGTTCATCAAAGGCATAGTCCAGCTCATGTTCGATCCTGTCATCTATATCGTTGGCCTTCCGGTAGATATCCATCATGTGATGGCCTGACCCCATCGCCTGGATGCGCAGATGGTCTTCTTCATTCACCATGACGGAGATCGACTCGTCTTCATTGGTGTAGTTCTTCACTCCCTGCTTGGTGAACAGGGGGCTCACCAGATGCTTTTCGACCAGCAGCGCCTTATCCTCAAACTTGAGGTCCGCCATATCCTTCTGGTCGTACCCCTCAAGCACCCCGTCCAGGCGCTCCACGATCTGCTCGATCCCACTACTGTTCTGCATCATATGGGGGTAGGGGATATGATCGATGTTGCGCGCCAGACGGATGCGGGTCGACATTTCAACCGGCTGCTCTTTGACGTCATGCATCCATGGGCTGATGTTTTTATATTCCATCATCTTCACCCAACCTTTCCAAAGCGCGTATCTCATCCCTGACGACGGCCGCTTCTTCGAATTCCTGGGTGTCGATGAGCGTCTGGAGCTTGGCCTTCAGCTGCTCCATCTTACGCTTCGTCTTCAAGTATTCCTTCGACTTCTCCGGCATCTTGCCGACATGCTCAGTCTGATTGGCCTGCACACGGGCCACGATATCCGGCAGGCGCGCCTCGAATGTGCGGTAGCAATCAGGGCAGCCGAACTTCCCGGCCTGCACGATGCTGTTCAACGTGGAACCGCAAGTGCTGCACTGCAGCGGTTTTTTCTGCTGCTGATGCAACGCAGGCTGTTGGGACAGCGATTGGAGCAGCTTCTGTATGTTGAAGGTGTCATCCGGATAGCTGAAATCATTCTCGAATGAGGCATTGGCACATTGTTCGCATAGGAACCGCTCGCTCTTCTCCAGTCCATCGCCTTTCGATATATGGATGCTTGCTTCCCTTTCGTTGCATGACTCACACTTCATTCCATCACTCCTCACTGTATAGGATGACATCCATCACCCTCTTGAGTATCTTCGCACGCAGACGATCCCGGTACGGCAGCTCGAGCATCAATGTCTCACGGTCCATTACTGCACTTATGATCTTCGCCTCTTTTTGCGTCACCACTTCGTTTTCATACAACGACTGGATGATATGTTTGGCATTCTGCTGCGACAGCTGATTCCCGACCAGCTGCTTCAGATGGGCAAGGTATTCCGCTTTGGAATGCGTCTCGACTTTAGTGATCCTTATATACCCGCCGCCACCCCTTTTACTCTCAACCGTGTAACCGTGCTCGTTGGTAAAGCGCGTCTTTATTACGTAGTTCAGCTGCGAAGGCACACAATCGAACTTTTCTGCGATGTGCGCACGTTTTATTTCGACGACCTCAGTGCCGGACTCCTCTATCAGCTTTTTGAGGTACTGTTCAATTATATCTGACATGTTACGCATTTCATCACCTCTTTTGACCTTCTTTGACTTTGATTATATAGGCTGTGAATCAATATAGCAAATGGAAAGTTCCATGGATTCGCCCTTTATTTCTGTAAACGTTTGCATTATAATTAACCAGGATACATATCCATCGTTCCAGACGCATACAGTCATTCATTCAGACTACGGTAATATAATGGCTTAAAAAATAACTCTACGAGGTGAAAGTATTGAATATTCTAATGGGAATAATCGGTATCCTGTTTACATTCTTCCTGGCTTGGCTCGTCAGCAGCAACCGCAAGCTTGCGTTCAAAAAATGGAAGAACATCATCATCCTGCTTGGCGTCCAGCTGATTTTTGCATTCGTCCTCCTTTCCACTGGCGCAGGCCAGTTCCTCATAGAAGGTCTGGCCAACGGGTTCAACGCCCTACTCGGATTCGCGGCTGAAGGTGTCGGCTTCGTCATGGGGGATCTGACGGTAGGTGAAGACGGCGGCGTCGCTGACGTATTCTTCTTCAACGTCCTCCTTCCGATCATCGTCATCTCCGCCCTGATCGGCATCCTGCAGTATACGAAGATTCTGCCGCTCATCATCCGCGGACTCGGTATACTGCTTACGAAAATAACCGGAATGGGGTATCTTGAGTCCTATAACGGAGCTGCATCCATGCTCCTTGGACAATCAGAAGTGTTCATTTCATTGAAGAACCAATTGCCGCACCTGCCGAAACACCGTCTCTATACGCTTTCGGCACAGGCGATGAGTTCAGTGTCACTATCCATCGTCGGCGCCTACATGACCATGCTCGATCCACAGTATGTCGTGACGGCGATCGTCCTTAACCTGTTCGGTACTTACGTGATTGTGCACATCCTTAATCCATACGACGTAACCGACGCTGAAGACGAGGCCGATGTCGATGACAATCCAGACGCCGGCAAGTCATTCTTCCAGATCCTCGGCGACTACATCATGGATGGTGCCAAAGTTGCCATGACAGTTGCGGCCATGCTGATCGGTTATATCGCATTGATTGCGATTCTGAACCAGGTCTTCCTGCTCATCCCGGGCATGGAAATCACCTTCCAGGACGTACTCGGCTACATCTTCATGCCACTCGCATTCCTCATCGGAATCCCTTGGGCTGAAGCGCAGCAGGCAGGTAGCCTGATGGCGACGAAGCTCATCACCAACGAGTTCGTGGCAATGCTCGACTACACTGCGATTGCAGACGATTTCAGCAGAAAATCCCAGGCGATGATCTCAGTATTCCTTGTATCATTCGCCAACTTCTCAAGTATCGGCATCATTGCAGGCTCTGTTAAGGGACTGCATGACGGAAGCGGCAATAAAGTCGCCACCTTCGGCCTGAAGCTCGTCTACGGGGCGTCACTCGTCAGTGTGCTGACAGCTGCGGTAGTCGGCATATTCGCTTAAAAGACAATTTATATGCATACAAAAAACAGGCCATATAGACTGACCTAGCAGTATGAGACACATATAAAACACCTTCATTAGGCTACCTTCCTCCAAAATGAATTGGAGGAAGGTAGCCTAATTTTTCTTGTATTCTTTCTTCGTTATAGTACTTTAAGTATTGATTCACACGTGAAATCGTCTCAACATTACTGAGTGAATTGAATCTGGTGTATATAAACGCTTCAGACTTCAGGTTAGAATGGAACGATTCGATGACCGCATTATCCCAACAGTTCCCGCGTTCTGGACATGCTGCTCACCAGATTATTTTCCATTACATATGACTGATAGGCATATGATGTATACACACTCCCTTGGTCCGAATGAATGATCACGCCTTTAGGATGTGCCCGTTTCTCCAAAGCTTCTTTCAGTGTATCCAGCACTAATGGCGTCTGCTGATGATTATACAATTTGGCTGCGACAATCTCATTGTTGTAAAGATCTATAATCGTTGACAGGTACTGCACAGTGCGCCCGTATTGGATGTAAGTAATGTCCGTGACCCATTTTTGGTTGGGCGCGGCAGCCTGAAAGTCACGCTTGATTCGATCGGGTGCGATAATAATGGTTTCCCCTTGTGACTGCCATTTCTTTTTCGGCTTAATCCGGCATTGTAGATGATATTTCTGCATGATGCGCTGCACAGTGTTCCGATTCCTTTTGATATTGTAGTCTCGCTGCAACAACGCTCTCACCTTGCGATGGCCGTATCGATACTTCGTCGACTCACATATATCAATGATTGTCCGCTCGACATCGGTCAACGATGAATCAGTGGCTTCCGATCGCCATCGGTAGTAGGTTGAACGCGGCACAAGCAATGCACTTAAAATGGCAGTAATCGTGTATTTGGTCTGCATTCTTTCAACAAGTGTCAGAACTATTTCTTTTTCAACTCCTTTTCGATCGCCATATACTTTTTTAAAATATCGTTCTCCATCTTCAAATGTTCAATCTGACGATCTTTTCGTTCATCAGCTGAGCGCTCTTCAGGACCATGTCCATAGGTATACTGCTTTCCAATCGGTTGATCAAATCGATAAAGTTCCCCTTGCTTATACCATCTGACCCATGTGGAAATTTGAGATTTATTCTTGATGCCGTATTTCTCCATAATTTCATTTGTAGTCAATTCACCCGCCATTTTCGCTTTGACCACTGCCCACTTGGTCTCACTTGAATATACGTTTTTGCCCATGCAAAAACACCTCCGATTCAGTACTTGATGAACATTGTACCATTTCGAAGGTGTTTTATATTGTCTCAAATAATTAGGTTAGTCTACATATGGCCTGTTTTTTTCATTTTTATAGATACCTTCAGTTGACTTTGCTTGATGAATTACCTGATACTGCCTATGAGATAAAAATTTGATGGAGCGATTAATATGAGAATAGGCGTCATTGCAGATCTGCATATCGATCGTAGGCAGACCCGCTATACAATCCAGGATTTTGAACATGTACTGACACGGGAAATCCACAAGCAGCAAATAGAACTGCTGCTCATAGCAGGCGATATCGCCAGCGATTACCGCATCACCCTTGAGTTCGTCTATACACTCATGAAGAGGACAGGCATCGATATCCGCTTCGTCCCCGGCAACCATGATTACTGGCAGCCCGAAGCGGGCAATATATCCACCCCCGAAATCCATCAGCTCTATAAGGAAGAACCGACCAGCATGATAGATGCCCCGCTGATCATAGATGACCAGTGGGCCATCGTCGGCAACAGCGGCTGGTATGATTATTCCTACGCAGACCCACGATTTTCCCGGAAAAGATCGCGACGGGCAAATTCTCCGGCGGCACCTGGCAGGATAAAATCCGTGCCAACTGGTCGATGGGCGATCCGGCGGTATCAAAAGCATTCGCAGAATCCGCAAAACAGGACCTCGAACGCGTCGGCGACCGCAACATCATCCTGATGACGCACATCGTCACCCATCCACGGTTTGCGGTCCCTACACCCCACCGCCTATTCGACTTCTTCAACGCATTCATCGGCACATCCGACTTCGACTCACTCTACAGAGAATTCCCCATACGCTACAGCATCATGGGGCATGTCCACTTTCGCCATCAGATCACAGACGGCGGCATCCATTACATCTGCCCATGCCTCGGCTACCAGCGTGAATGGCGGACCGATGATCTGGCTACGGAAGTTGCGGACGCTTTGACGGTGATAGAGGTGTAAATCTGTTCATAATGAAAACGTAGAAAGTTACCACATTACCTATATGGACAATTTATAATCTTTGACACTTGTTGTTTAGTTTAAGTCATTTGCATAACAATAATTATTATGCAATCTTAAGTAAAATGTCCACATATGTGACAGTAACCCTAAAGCTTTCATACTTTAAACTACTTAAATTATTATAAAACTAGGTTTTTTTGATTATGCAAGGAGTAGCCGTGTAATATACTACTTTTTCATTTTCAAACGATTAACATAACTTATAGTAACATTACCTATCACTCTTTTTAATTACTAAATTTCACATAATAATTTATAGATGTTCATTTAAAATGTGAAGTGATGGTAATCTAGAGAAAGCTCTTGCACCATCGATTTCCATAGTCTTTTTTAATAGCCGAAATATACTTGAAATAGTATGATTACTCTAAACATAACTTACTTCTTCCAAATTCTTGCAATCTAAATTAAGTTTAGGAATATTTAATATTTAACCAGAGGTGAAATAATGACTTACAGAGTTTACGATGTCGATGACAGTGTAACAAGAAGACAGAATTTAAATGATAAACAAATCAAAAATCTAGACAATTTATTGAAATTAATTCTTGAAAATGATAGTAATCCTGGCCAACATGTTCTCTATGAATTACCTAAAGAAACGCAAGTAGATACTGATAAAGAAGAGCACTTTTTAAAAGTTGTTAATGATAAGGTATTTAATAATTCTACAAGCGATGAGGAAATAAACGAAATTTGTACTTCTATTTCTCAAAAATTACATAAGGCAGAGTTAGTAAAAACCAAAGAAGGGTATCGACGTAATAAAAATATAACTCAGGGTATACTTATAATAAAGTTTTTTGAAGATAAGTTAGTCTTAATGAAGTTAGAAGAGACTGAATCTATTGATAAAAAAACTTTTGAGATACTTAATTCTTTAAGTTTAGATAAAAATTATTATAAAGTTTGTCTCTTCAAAAAAGATGATTATAGTAATATTAGAGTAATAGATAAGAACAAAGTCATAGCAAAATATTGGGCAACTAAATTTTTAAAACTTGAAAGGAAAAGAGACAATACCACTAACACATTACATTTAATAGAATTTTATAAAAACGATGAATTATTATCTTCTGAACTTAATGTAAGTCCTAGAGTAAGAAAGTCTTTAAATAATCAAATTTTAAATTTTCTTTCTACTAGTAAAGAATTTGATACTGAAGAATTATTTAAGTTTTTCAATGTAAATGATAAAGACCTTCTTCCAGTACATAACTATTTGAACAGAGAAATTTTTTGTAAAATAGACACTGAATTTGAAATTGATAAAGACATTATTGACTCTGGGTTCGAAGAGAAAGTGAAAGTTACAAACAATATAACTATAACTTCAAAAAACTTAAGACACGATATTCTAGCTGAGAAAATCAAATATCGCAATGGAGAATTAATTATCACTATTCCTGATGAATATCACAATAAAGTTAACGAAAGGTTTGGGGAAGATAATGACTGAATATAGATGGGATAATACTTCGATTTTAATAAGCAAAACTGATGGAGCAGCAAAAAAAGTTGAAGATATGTATAAAAAAGTCAATGAATCTAAAAAAATAGGTGAAGAAGAAGGGTGTAAAAGTTTTTATAATTCTAAGTATATACACTTTATGGAAGGTGAATTTTGTGCTCAAACTAGTTCTATAAAGCATGTGCTAGATAAGTTAGAAAAAAAAAGTTAAGCCAAAAAAGCTTCTTTTTTGACTTTAAATCTTTCAAAATTTCATGTTTTGATTCAAAAAATTCTTTTCAGAATGAGGAATATTTAGAAATAATCAACAACAATATAATTCAATGCTCATTTGGTACAAATAAATTAATTTCTCCTACTTATTTTGATGAGTTAATAAAACAATATTTGGATCATAATTATGATGAAAATTCTAAGGAGGTTATGAGTTTAAATTTTTTTCGTGAGTTATTCTCGCTAAGTGCTTTAGCAGAAAGAACCATATTTTATGATTCTGAGATTATCAAATTTATTATACATGGAGATTCTGGAGAAAAAATTGAGAAAGAAGTAAATGTCAAAAGTCGCGAAGATCTAAAAACTGATAGTTACTATAAATCATACGAGTGGGTTCTAGATGATTTTGAAGATAAAATAAAAAAAGAAACTAAGTTGAATATTTTTAGAAATTATCTTAGAAAAAGACAGACTTTTGCAATAACAGATGATCCCACACATATTTTTAGAGCTTTAGTACAAAATTTAATTAAAGGTGAAACTGATAAATATTTCGAGCAGCAAAACAAAATTAAAGATGAGTTTGTCGAATTGACAAAAATTTCTTTCCAAGCTCATCAATCACTATTTAAAATTGGCGTTGGAGTACTAATTTCTATAGGTATTGCTTATTATGGGCTTATAATCAATAACGAAGATTTTGATATAAAAGTCAGAGATTATAGAATTGGTTTAGTATTTTTATTTGGATTTATAGGATTAGTGTTTTCTTTACTTGTGTTTTATCGAGAAGTAAGACAAATACAAGAGTTATACGAAAAACTAAAAAAGATATACGTTGATCAATTTGGATTCTCAAAAAATCAATTCGATCAATTCGTTAATAAACCTAAATTCTGGTGCGACAATAAGTTAATACTATCTTTTATCATTACATTATCTATTATATTCTCTGCACTTACAGTTTATCATTTTGAGAAGATTATAAATGATATCTTAATATTTTTATGAATCTTTTAATTATTGTTTGAATTGTTTACAAAGCTACTGAGTTAACATAAAAATGCAGTTTGTGATGTCACTTAAATCAGTACATTGACAATATTCTCTTTACAAAAATATTCATCACTTAAAATCAATTTATAAAACTTCCAGTACATACTACCCAAAATAGTGACCTTAAGTGCAGTTTCTCCTTATTTCTTATAGGATTTCGCCGAAAACATTTGCAAACGGAGGATTAAAAGTTTTTCAAACCTAGATAATTTAAAGACTTCCATTACATCCTCTGTTCTTTAGGTTGATAATCATTCATGAATACATCTGCTTTCATAAGTTCCTTTAATAATTTATCTAAAATACCTTGAAGTTCAACCAAATTAATATCATTCAAAAGTTCAGTCAGTCGATAATATTTACCTATAAAACTAAATTCAATCGCGTTATTAATTAAAAAGGTGAAACGACAGTAATTCTGAATACTTTTTGCTTGTAACAATATCTTTCGATTATTAATCTATGAATGTCGCCATCCAAGTGAAGGATTCAGAGCACTGGACCAGGCGACCTAAAGTCTCTATTTTAAACTCCTGATCCTCCAGTAATTCTCCCCCATTCCTTAGGTGATTTGTTTGAAATAAGTATGACTAAACTCCTCTAATAAAAATGGTTCACCAAATAAAAAAAGAGATCGGCTTCGTTATGATTCATAACCATGTACATTGAATAGTTGATGTTAATCAGACCAGCACCTCCAAATTTTCATTTGAACCTTCGCTGGGATGCATCATAAAAGTACCGTCATCAAGTTACTTCTAACACCTACCGAAGGCTTTCTCTATCAACTTGAAACCAGATAGCATAGAATATCAAGTATTCCAGTGAAACTTTTTCTAACGGACTGCTTAGTAATATGTTCTTCGACACGTTCGATCATACATTCATCTCACCGGTTATCAACAGAGGTAATTAAATCTTGATAAATTCACACCACTAAAACAAACCACTGGAAATCTTTTTGAGTTACTTAAACAGTGAAAATTGTTTAGCTTTTGTTGATGAACAATGTTTGTTTTAAAAATTAGAGGGACCGTCAATAATTATGTGTAAATGAGGATAGTCCTCTACTTGTCTGATTCAGTTACTGGTTAAACATTTCTATAATCTCTGCACGTGCCTTGTCAAAACCAATGTGGCACCGTGTACTAAACTGTTGATTGTAGTCTTCAAATTGAGTGACCAGAAAGCGGTCTAAAGATGCTTCGTTGGGAAACTGCTCTTTGCGCTTACTGTAACGCTTAATCCGTTTGTTGAATAATTCGATTAGGTTGGTTGAATAAATACTTCTCCAAATCGCTTTCGGAAAGTCATAGAATGTAAATAAATCCGAGCGGTTTCTGAGTGACTGTGTGACCTTCGGATACCGCTGCTGCCATGTAGCGACAAATGTATCCAGGGCTGCTTCTGCCGCCATTTTATTCTCTGCCCGATACAGTGTTTTCAAGTCCTCACAGATTGGCTTACGGTCAGCGACACGCACCTTATGGGCAATATTTCTTGAGATGTGTACAAAGCAGGTTTGGTACTTGGCTTTTGGAAACACCGCGTGTATATGATCTTTCATGCCTTTTAGACCGTCTGATATAAAGAGGAGAACTGTCTCGACACCGCGTGCCTGGATGTCTTCAATCAATTCTTTCCATACATGTGCAGACTCTGTCGGGGCAATGGTATAAGCGAGAACTTCCTTTGAACCGTCTTCCCGGATACCAATCGCAATATAGACAGCTTCTTTTGATACTGTTTCCCGTTTAACAGGCAAGAATGTCGCATCCAAATAAATACAGACATACTGCTTCTCTAAAGTCCGTTCACGAAAGGCTTCGACATTGGCTTCTACAGCCTGAGTCATATTGGAAATAGTCTGCGGTGTATAGTGATGCCCGTACATCCGATCAATTAAATCGGCGATTTCAGATGTGGTCACGCCTTTTTGGAACATGTGAATGACAAAGGACTCCAATGTATCGTTTGACCGTTGGTACGGTGTGACCGTCTGCTGCTTAAATTCACCGTTTCGATCTCGGGGGATTTTCAGTTCAAGGTCACCATACTCTGTATGGAGTGTCCGCGTATAGTCTCCATTTCTCGAATTTCCAGAGTTAACGCCGGATCGGTCATATTTCTCATAATCTAAGAACGCAGTCAGTTCAGTTTTGAGCAACGTATTCACCGCGTCTTCTAAATGACTGCGGAATATTTCGGATACGTCTTCTTTTTTCACTAGAGCTTGAATGATATCTGATGTAAAATGATGCATAGGGGCTGTCCTCTTTTCTTAGATTGGTGTGGTAACTTAATCTTACAAGAAAAGGACGCCCTTTTTCTATTGATTCATTTACACAAACTATTTTACGCTCTCAATTAAACTAAAATTTGTAATAGAATTTATTAATTACACAAATTTATAGTACAATATTTTTAAAACTTTATTAGTTTTACAAATAGCATGAACTTTATATTAAGTGTATTGTACCTATTATTTAAAAAATAAAATTTAATTTAAATATAGGCCTTAGAACACCCTTAGATAACCTAATAAAACTGATCACTCAATCCCCTTTTTAAAGAATTCATTAAGGTTTACAGAAAAGTCTACTAATGCTTGCTAAACTTAGCAGTTGTGAGTTGAATACTTCTAACTATCTATTTTCTTCAATAAAATAACTCTAGAAAAAAATTTTGATATTCGAATAATTCATATAATATTTTAGGAAATCATGACAAAATAATCAGGTCGGTCGGAAAACCTTATGATATCAAATACACAGGCATACAGAACGATGATGTCGACCTCGATGTGACATACATGATTGACAAGGAAACGATGTTCATCGAAGAGTTAACGATTGGCACGAAAGGAGAAGCTCAAGGCACTAAAATCGCCATTGATGCGCATACAAAATTCAAGGATATGAATAATGTAGAAAACGTGGAAGCCCCGAAGGTCTCTAAGGTTTGTGAATACCGACCAGAAAACAGGCTCTTTTCCCTCACCCATGGGAAGAGAGCCTGTTCTAATATGACACCAATCAACACTCTAAAAGCCTAATTTTCATCCCTCTTTTGAATAATCATAAAAATGGCTTCTACGAGTTATAAAATCGATACTCATTTTTTATTTATTATCAAGATGATGAGACCTAAAAACACTGTCGCTCCTATCAGATAGGCCCATGAAAACTGATTCGACAGCATTGTGTCATCCCAGTGCAGTCTGATGCCCAACATTTCTGCAATCTCCTGGTAAGCTGCATTAGGAAGCGATGATTTCATCGGTTCCAGCACATCCGCCATCAACGATTGCCTCAATAGGACAGCAGATTGGGTGGTCGGAAACAGGATCATCACTTTCTGGATGTAGATGGGCAGAATACCGATGGGAATATAGATGCCGGCCAGAAATCCAATCAGGGTGCCCACTATGGTGGAAAATCCACTGAATGCACTCATCGTCTTCAGATACGAGGTAATCAGATAGAATAACAATGTATGCATGAGTATACTAAGCAGCATAAGGGTGATCAATCCAGGCGAAAGATATAATGCGATATCGAACATAACGAAGGTATAAACGAAACCAAAGGCGAAAAGAAGCAGTGTAAATATTAATCCAATGATGAAGGTATAGAATACATATGAATAGGCCAGCTGCTGTTTAGTAATCCGCGTAATCAGCAGATCTTCGTTTTTCCTGCCGACCTTATCTTCAATGTATTTTCCGAGGGCCCCAAGCGCTGTTGTGGCCGTTGTGACCGCTACGATACCCGCAAACATCCACAAGAAGACAAATGCCTCCTGATCTTCAAATTTAGGTAGATTCGTGGTTATGTTCTCTGATAGGAAAAGGATGTAGAGAACTACAATTATAAAGACGGAAAAGAGGGAGAAGAAGATACTCCCTTATCCTTCAGAAATATTTTTGTATGACGCCTGATCAATGTCAGCATGGCCTCACCTTGCTTTTATTTGTTTTGTGACTTCTAGAAATACCTTCTCCAAACTGGACGCTTCAATCGAAAAACCAGAGATGTAATGTTCAACATGCTGCAGGATCGGGATCGCATCCTTACTGTCCTTTATCTCGACCCTTACGGATGAGCCTACACATTCATATCTATAAGAGTATGTATCGAGTATCTCCTTTACTTGCTGAGGCTCCACTACTTTCAGTTTGAGGATAGGTTTTGCATATTGTGATTTCAACGCGTCGGGTGTGCCTTCAATTTCAACCTTGCCATTGTGCATGATGAGCACATGGTCTGCCTGCTCAGCTTCTTCAATGTAATGCGTGGTGAGGAAAAGAGTGAGCCCATGATCACTTTGAAGCTTCTTGAAGAGTGTCCATATTTCCTCGCGGGATTCTGCGTCAAGGCCGGTGGTCGGTTCATCTAAGATCAGGAGCTGGGGCTGATGCAGCAAGGCACGGATGATGTCGACCTTCCTTCTCTCCCCACCAGAGCATGTCCCGTATATCCGGTGCCGCTTCTCGAATATATTGGTCAACTTCATCAATTCTTCTATACGGCGTGTCGCCTCTTTCCTGGATATTCCATAAAGTTCAGCGCGTATCAATAAATTGTCTTCCAGTGACAGGGCCTCATCCAGTCGGTGCGTTTGAAAAACCACTCCAGTGCCCGCCTGCAGCATCCCTCCGGCAAAAATGATTTCGCCGGCATCAGGCTTTAATAGATCAATGATCATATGGATCACCGTTGATTTCCCAGCCCCATTCGTACCTAAAAAAGCAAATGTAGAGCCCTTATCCACATGAAATGAAACATCATCAACGGCCTTTACATCCCCAAAACTCTTGCTTAAATGACTCACCTTCAGCATATCTTCTCCTCCGTTCATTTCAATGATTCCCACTATGAATTGCAGTGCATTTCCTTCATGATACTTCATTTATATCGAAAAGATTAAAGAAATACCGAATTTTTACATCTTTTCTTCTATACCCTCTTTATGGATCATTTGTCGCAGCGTCGACCCTAACAGTGAGACAACTGGAAAACTACATTCTCAAGTAATCCTCCGTCTTTCAAGATTAGCCATAACTCCGCCGATAATTAATGACTCTACTCAAGCCGTGGTGTAAAATTAACACAACAGATGATTTGTGATTCCATCAATCAAGGGGTGAGCATGATGATAGAAATAAAAGATCTGACTCAGGAGTTTTCCAATGGAAAGGGTATTTTCGATGTAACTTTCAATATTGAGGACGGAGAGGTTTTTGGCTTCCTCGGGCCAAATGGCAGCGGTAAATCCACGACGATACGGCATTTGATGGGGTATATGAAGGCGCAGAAGGGCTACGCCAAGATTAAAGGGCTGGATGCATGGCATCAGCAATCCTCAGCACGCAGCCATATCGGTTACCTGCCGGGTGAAATCGCTTTTTTGGATGGGGTGACGGGGCATCAATTCCTGAATATGATGGCCGGGCTCCAAGGCGTCCACAATAAGGCACGACGCGCGGACCTTATCGATAAACTGCAATTTGATCCGAAGGAGCCGATCCGTAAAATGTCGAAAGGGACGAAACAGAAGGTCGGCATCGTGGCGACGTTCATGCATGATCCGGACATCTACATTCTGGACGAACCGACATCGGGACTCGATCCTTTGATGCAGAACCTGTTCATCGACCTGGTCATGGAAGAAAAGGCGCGCGGCAAAACGTTTCTGATGTCTTCACACAGTTTTGCCGAGATTGAACGCACGTGCGACCGCGCGGCCATTATACGGAATGGCAAAATAGCCACGAGCAAAAACATCCATGAGCTGCAATCGATGCAGCGCAAGGCATTCAATGTGACATTGACGGATAAGAAGAAGTCGCTTCCCTCCTCGAATCCGAAATGAAGACGGAAAAAGTGGATGAGCTGACAGTGAAGATAGAGTTGCAGGGGAATTATAGTGCCTTCATAGATACTCTGTCGGGCTACCACATTAAAAACATCAGTGCAGATGACCAGAGCCTGGAAGAGATCTTCATGGACTACTACAGTAGGGAGGAGGTCCAGTCATGAATATGTCCTTCTATACACAGATGATGAGAATCAACTTGAAGATGTTCCTCGGCTTCGGTTTAGGGTCTGCCATATATGTCACGCTGATGACTTCAGTGTTTCCTATGCTCAATGATAATATGGAAGAATTCGACAAGATGCTTGAACTCGTCCCGAAGCGTTGCTCCGGGCGCTAGGGTTGGAGTCGTTGAGCAGCTATGCCCAGTTCATCTCAGCGGAATACTATGGTCTTTTCTATTTGCTCATTTTAGGCGTCTTCAGTGTGATGAATGCCATCCAGCTGATTGCAAGGCTTGTCGACCGCGGTTCGATGGCCTATCTGCTATCAACTCGCGTATCCCGCACCCAGATCATTACGACGCAGATATTGGTCTTCGTGAGCGGACTCGTCCTTATCCATCTGATGACATTCGCCGGTGGATATATTGCCGCAGAATTTTTGTTTGATATAGAAAGCAACATCGCGTTCGACCAGTTCTTCTACATCAACTTTGTCGGATTCCTGCTTTTCTTTGCGGTGGGTGGCTATTCACTCCTCATTTCAGCGATATTCAATGACGAAAGGAATGCCTTTGCGTTGGCAGGCGGCATCACATTCCTCTTCTACGGCATGGATATGATCGGAAAGATAGTGACGGATATCGATTGGATCCGCAATTTCACTCCATTTTCACTATACGAACCTGGCCGGATTGCGAATGGAAAGGCGGATATTCTGATGTCCTCGATAATTCTCGGATCAATCGGTATAATCGCATGCGTTCTGACACTCCTTATATTCAAAAAGAGGAACCTGCCGCTATAGGAAAAACTTTTAGGGAAACCGGTCACTTCCTATTACCTAGTCATGGAGACGACCAGTTTTCCCCTGGCATGCCGCGTCTCTGTTTTCTTCAAGGCTTCCAATGCCTGATCGAACGGGTAGACATATTCGATGGCAGGATGCATCTTCCCTGCAAGAATGCCTTCCACAATCATGGCCATGGCATATTGGAAATCGAGCTTATGCTGAAGCTGTTCTACTGTGATGTCCCTTTCGGCGTTGACCCTGTCTCCGGAGACGATGATGACTTTGCCGCCATCCTTTACGACATCCATGCTGTCTGCTCCTGTGCCAGGTTGAATCGCTAAAGCTGCGTCCACTCCGTCTGGTGCCCATTCCTTGACGCTGTTTTTCCAATCGGAATCTGAATAGTCCACTGTCTCCTCAGCACCGAGTGACTGCATATGCTCATGATTTTTGCTGGAGGCTGACCCGATGACCCGGATGCCCTGATCCTTTGCCAGTTGTATGACCAATGTGCCGATTGCACCAGAAGCGCCGGCGGCAAACAACGTCTCTCCCTTTTTAAGATTTAGTGCGCGCATACTCTCAACTGCTGTCTTACCTGCCACCGGTAAGGCTGCTGCATGCGTGAAATGAATCTCAGCCGGTATCGGGATGACGTTCCCAGACGGTATGGCGACATATTGCGCCCAGCACCCGCCCTTTATCTGCATGCTGTTGCTCACCATGACCCTATCCCCAATTTGAAGGTTGTCCACTCCGCTCCCGATCTCCTTGATGATGCCGGACCCCTCTGTCCCTATCGGATAGGGGAACTTTGCGTCACCTGGGATAAAGTACCGGTCGTGGACGCTGACCCCAAAAGCCTGGACCATGATCAGAACTTCACCCTCACCTACTGTAGGAATCGGGACCTCTGTCAATTCAACATCATTATCTTCTGGGCTTGTCCTGACGAAAGCTTTCATTTCCTCCATGTTACACTCACCCTCTCTTGACCTATGGTTTCTTTGATGACCATTTTGAGTCTTTCCTATCTAAAACATAACACCCGTGCACTTTATGTTAAATGAATATCTGAACAATGAGATGACCTGACTCTTATGCCACCCCACATTTTCAACCCATACATTATGGTTCATTCATAACGACCCGGGTAGTGCAGCTGCACGGTTCCTAGATTCAAGACCACCAGTGATCCAAACCGCATCTTTCAACGTATACTAAGCAACATATAATAATCATTTGAATGAGGTGAGGATCATGCGTAAACTATTCCTAGTGATATTTTTGGCAGTGCTTGCTGGATGCAGCACCCAAGATGAAGAGAATGTCAGCGAAGAAGCATCTGAAGATGTCTCTACTGAAACGGAAAGTGCAACCGCTGAAGACACAGAAGAAATGAATGATGCAGAGCAGCAGGAAGAAGATGAAGAAGGCAAGACCTTGAGCACAATTCCAACAGAAAAGGTTGAAATCCTGAAAGATGAACGGAAAGAAATCGTACCCGAAACCATTGAAATACCTGCCATCGATGTAGATGCCCCCACCCAGCACCTTGGACGCAAAGATAATGGGGAAATGGAAGTCCCCGAGACACTCTATGAAACTTCCTGGTATGAGCCCGGTTATGCAGTCGGGGCCCAGGGGAATGCAGTCATTGCCGGACATGTCGACGACACCGTAAACCCAGGGGTCTTTTCGCAGCTCCATACGCTCGAACCGGGCGATGATGTGATCATTCACGGGGAGGATGGTGATTCCCTGACTTTCACTGTATATGACAAAGAGCTGTTTGATGCTGACAAAGCTCCAGTGGATAAGATCTTCGGTTATTCCCATAATAGCCTATTGAATCTCATCACATGCGAAGGGCCATACGATTATGACGTCGGGGGCACGCCAAACCGTTGGGTCATCTATACCGAATTGAAGACTGATGCATAAATCTCCATAAGTTGAGAGTTAAATTTATAGTAGCCACGCCTTTTCGTTCCAGTTAATATATAATGGAATGAAGTCGCACAGAAAACAAAGGAGAATGGTATGACAAGAACCGATTCTGATTTGTATGAGGGACTTCGGGCAGGTGATAAATCCTGTTTGGAGATGCTTTACCAAAAATATGAAAAACTGCTCTATTCATATGCCTACAAGATGACGTCAAACCATGAGCAATCTGAGGAAGTGATTCAGGACGTCTTCATGAAAGTATGGCAGAAGAAGGGCGCTTATGATGAAAGCCGGGAAAGCTGTCAACCTGGTTGATTTCAATTACACGCAACTCTGTAATCGACCTTTCCAGACGGAAGAAACTGGATACATTTGAATATGATGAACGGGATGATGCTAATCAGAGTGATCATTTCAATTCAAGTGTGGAACAGCAAGCCCAAAAACACGCAGAACAGGAAATGATCAGTGAAGCAATGCAGTCACTTAATGACGAACAGAAAATAATCATCAATCTATTCTATTTCAAAGCCTATTCCCAATCGCAGATCGCGAAATCGCTCGATCTGCCCCTTGGAACTGTTAAAGGCCGAATCCGGCTGGCATTAGGGCATTTGAAAAAAAATATCGACCTTGCAAGGAAAGGGGGCACCCAAAGTGAATAATGACGCACACCACACTCTACTGTTCGACTACTACAATGGACATCTCGAAAAGAAGAGGAACAGGCGTTTGAAGAGCATCTTGCCGGGTGTCCGGAATGCCAGGAGGAACTCGCTGAATTAAAAGAGCTGAATGCCGAACTTGCCGAACATTTCGAACAGGTCGACCCGCCTGCTGGAATGCAGGAGCGGATTTTGACGAATATCTTCGAGGCTGGACCGGAAGAGCCTGAAAGTGAAACTGCATCAAATGAAGCGGACAAGGATAATAATGAATCAGTGCGAAATGACGATCAGAAAACGCATCACAGACCAAAAAGGTCGCATGGTTTCTATAAAAAATTACTGATTCCGATTGCTGCCGCCCTACTTCTGTCGGTCATCGGCAATGTCTATCTCTGGACTTCGCAGCAGGCCTCCCAACCCTTGAATGAAGCACTGTTCAATGAGGGGAAAGCAATCGACCTTGACCCAGCTTCCGACACGCTCGAAATGGATGCCAAGATGGCGATGCATGAAAGTAACGGCAGCCAGACGGTCGTGCTCAAGGCACAAAACTTCACCAACCTGAATGAAGGGGAAGTCTATCAGGTCTGGCTTCTGAAAGGTGATCAGCCATACCGTGCCGGAACAATGGTTCCGAATGAAAAAGGCGAAGGCTACGCAGTCTTCACGCTGGATGATAATGAGAACACCGATTGGGATGCGGTGGCAGTCACTGTAGAACCGTCGCCCCAGAATGAGACACCGCAAGGTGACATACTAATGTCGGCGGAATTTTGATATATAAAACCCCATCATAATGAGGCGCCCCCATAAAGTTGAACTCCAAATTCAACTTTATGGGGTTTTTTATTTTTTTCTAAAAAAATGTGATCCAAAAACTGAACGGCTGCGTATACTCCATGAAAACAAACAAAGGAGTGAGTCAAGATGAAAATGAAAAAATTAGCAGCTGTTCCCATGGCCGCAGCAATCGTATTTTCGATAGCCGGCACTATTCAGGTACAGGCAGAGGAGCATGCCCCGACAGTGGAGACGGAAGCCGCAGATCTTAGGTCTTCGTTGGATCACCTACTCAGTGAGCATGCATTCCTCGCAGTAGAAACGATGCGTAAAGGGGCAGACGGTGCCAGCGATTTCGAACAGACCGCAGCTGCTCTTGACCAGAACACGCAGGAACTTTCAAAAACAATCGGATCTGTCTACGGTGAAGATGCCGGAGCACAGTTTGAAGAGATGTGGAGCGCCCATATCGGATACTTTGTCGACTACGTCAACGGCACAGCTGAAGGCGATGAGGCAATGAAGGAAGAAGCGTTGAACCAACTGAGCCAATACCGTGATGACTTTTCAAAATTCCTGGCATCAGCGACAGAAGAACGCGTTGAAGCTGAAGGTTTGGCTGAAGGACTTCAGATGCACGTTGATCAGCTGATTGGCGCATTCGATGCCTATGTCATGGAAGACTACGAAACGGCCTATATGTATGAACGTGAAGCGATCTCCCATATGTACATGGTGAGTAAAGGCCTCTCAACAGCCATTGCGGACCAGTTCCCGGATAAATTCAACGACACTGACCCAGTGACGCCAGCCGCAGACCTCCGTTCAGATCTTAATAACCTTTTCAGTGAACATGCAGGCTTTGCAACTATGGTAATGCAGAACGGCATCGATGGTTCCGCAGACTTTGAAGCATCTGCCGCCTCCCTCGGAATGAATACCGAAGACCTTTCTGCAGCAGTCACTTCAGTCTACGGTGAAGATGCCGGAGAACAGTTCGAAGCGATGTGGAGTGAACATATCGGCTATTTCGTCGACTATGTGAATGCCACTGCTGAAAATGATAAGGAAGCACAAGAAGAAGCGATGGACAACTTGATGATGTATAAAGAAGATTTCTCCAAATTCATGGACACTGCAACAGAAGGCAACCTGCCGGCTGATGCACTTGCAGAAGGCTTGCAGACGCACGTGGAACAGTTGATCGGCGCATTTGATGCGTATGCTGAAGAAGACTATGACGGCGCGTACGAATTGGTCAGAAAAGCGTATGAGCATATGTTCATGACAAGCAAAGGACTCTCAGGCGCAATCGTTACACAGATGCCTGACCAGTTCATGTCAGAAATGCCTGATGAAATGCCAAATACGTCACTGGCACCACCAGTTGAAACTTACGAAACAGACTACACCCAAGCACAATAATTATTGAACGGCGATGCCACTCGGCATCGTCGTCTTTTTTCATTGAACAGAAACTGATTGGCCAATTGAAGAATACTCCGAACTTCTGGATACCGCCCCCTCATTTCATCTATCCACCAAAAGTCCTATACATTACTTGCTGTTCGATCTAGAATGAACGTATCAGACTGAGGCGTGACCTTGAGCACCGACACGATGGTCTTGGATGGATTAAGGCTGCTCGCCATTGTCCTCGCGTCTATTTTTGTATCCATCATTACCTACTTGTTCATTTGATCGATAGTGAAGGAGTGTTCACATGAGCATGCTCAAAAATACCAGACGGCCATCATCTTCTTCTCCATAGTCATCGGGCTGCTGCTCGGACGGTTCACTGTGGTTGAAGCTAACGCCGGACACTTCATCGTGCCCTTCCTATTTTTTATGCTTTATGGATTGTTTCTGGTCATTCCCTTAAACCGGTTGGCACACGCCTTTAAAAATTTGAAGTTTTTAGGTACGGGCGCCGTCATCAACTTCATATGGTCGCCTATTTTGGCATGGGGTCTCGGCGCAGTGTTCCTTGCCGATCACCCTGCCCTTTGGATCGGCTTCATCATGCTGATGGTCACGCCGTGTACGGACTGGTATTTGATGTTCACTGCCATCGCCAAAGGCAATACTGCCCTCTCCACAACCATCCTGCCGGTCAATCTTCTCCTCCAGATGCTGCTTCTGCCCGTCTATCTTTATATTTTTACAGGTTCCATCCTGCCTGTTCCATTATCGATCATCGGACAAAGTATGATGGTGGTATTGGTCCTGCCCTTCGTCCTCGCCCATCTGACCCGCTATGCTTTAAGAAATAAGACGCACTTGCTCAATAATCGGCTGATTCCATTCTTTACAGCTGCGCAAATGATCTTCCTCGCTCTGGCGATCATGGCCATGTTCGCGTCACAGGGGAAACGTCTGCTCGATAACTTTGACATCATCTATGTATTGCTCATTCCGATTTTGGTTTTCTTCTTCATCAATTTCATGCTCGGTCAAGTAGTGGGAAGACGCATGAAGTTCTCCTACGAGGATACGGCGAGTCTGAGCCTCACCATCATTGCACGCAACTCCCCCATCGCCTTGGCGATTGCCGTCACAGCTTTCCCCGACGAACCATTGATTGCATTGGCGCTGGTCATCGGGCCGCTCATCGAATTGCCCGTCCTGATGTTCGTCTCGCAAATATTGCTTCTATTGCGCAAAAATCATGTTGGCAGAGCATGATTATGGCGAGGTGTGTGTTTCGGGGATGACACAAACAAAAGGCCTTGCTGTACTCAGCAAGGCCTTTTTATCATTTCAACACTCTGACAGTTCAATCCATCCGGTCGATGATCGTATGATACCCGTCACTGCCGTAATCCAAGCACCGCTTCACCCGCGATACTGTAGCACTGGATGCACCTGTTTTATCCTGCACCTTGGAGTAGGTCTGGCCTTCCTTTATCATCTTCGCCACCTGGAAACGCTGCTTAAGGGAAATCATTTCATTTGTCGTGCATAGGTCATCAAAAAATTGATGGCACTCCTCCACCGTCTCAAGCTTTAATATCCCTTCGAACAGATCATCGAGTTCCTGACCCCTCAACTTGTCTATCTGCATATTATTTCCCTCCATTTGAATACGTTCATCATATCAAAACACTTTAGCATTTTAAAGTGATGAATAAAATATGCTCGAATCTCTTGTCACCCTCCATATATTTTGTTATTATCAGACTTATTGATTATTCTTTATTACGCTAAAGCATTAAAGGAGAATTTGCATGGAAAATGATCTGGTCATACGACGCTTGAAATTTGCTTTGGATTACACCCGATTATTAGACGACGAAAAATACAGGCTGGTGGACATGAATATGGTCGAGCCTTTCACCATTGAGGATAAACGCCATCACCCCTCGGCCATTATTCTCGAACGCAATGAGCAGCTGTTCTCCATACGGAGCGATTGGACGTGTTCATTGCTGAACTATAGCGAGAATTATCATCTTGACCAGCGCTTCTTCGGCTACTTCGGCCCTGTCGTGCGGGACTACACCACGGTCCATCAGGCAGGGGTGGAACTGTACCGCCCTTCTAATGATGAAATTCTGGAGAGCATCGACATGCACCTGTCATTCATCACCGACAGATACGCGCAGTCGTTCCATTCCATCGTGGTCAACGATGATGCGCTGCTCGACCTCTACATCAGCAAATATGTATTGGATGGGAACATCCGGCACCTCGTGCACGAGAAGAACCTCTCCGAGCTGAAGAAGTGCCTTGGACCGGAGCATCCGCTCTATGCACTCCTGTCTGCAAAAGTCAGCGACCAGATCGATCTTGGTCAATGAAGAGTTTGCAGAACATGACATCATGCGTTTCATCGCAAGACTCAGGGAGATATTGGAAAAGTATGGAATGAAATTCATGCTGGACCTGTCATTCCGCTCTCCCCAGTCCTACTACAACGGATTCTATTTCCAGGCATTCCTGGATCATGACCACCCGCTCCTAAGCGGCGGGGAATACAACAGCAGTGCTTTCGGCATTGCTGTAAACCTATCCGATGGAGGGTTATTATGATAACTGTGGCACTGACGAAAGGGCGTCTTTTCAAAGACTTCCTGAAATATATGAGTGAAAATGGCCTCGCCGACTACAGCACTGCACTCGAAGATGAGACGCGCTCACTCTACACGATAGTGAACAATGTCAAATTCATCTTCGCCAAAGGACCGGATGTGCCAACTTATGTAGAGAGCGGTGTAGCGGACCTCGGAATCGTCGGCTCCGACATCATCACCGAAAACCCGTTCAATATATTGAATGTGTCGCAGCTGCCGTTTGGGGACTGTCATTTCTCTGTAGCTGCCCTGCCCGGCCAGGAAAGTTTCGGGACCATCGCAACGAAATATACCAATATCGCAAAAGAGCACTTCAAAAATAAAAAGCAGGATATTTCCCTTATCCACTTAAACGGCTCGGTGGAACTCGCACCGCTCCTCGGGCTGTCAGACGGCATCGTTGATATCGTCCAGACAGGCAGTACCTTGAAAGATAATGGCTTGGTCGAATATGAAAAGATCATGGATATCCATGCGCGCCTGATTGCGAACAAACGGACTTTCTATACGAAGGAAGATGAAATATATGGCTTCCTGACTGAAATTGGAGTGATTGAATGAATACAGAGGAGTTTAAGGCCAGCTTCACAAAAGAGCAGGAGACGGTCGGATTCGAAGGCTACAAAGGCGTCATGGAAATTATCGAGCGCGTCCGTACAGAAGGGGATGCCGCGCTGCGCAGCTATACCGAACAATTCGACGGACAATCACCGGAAACGTTCAAAGTGCCTAAAGAAATGCTGAGTGACAGTTATGATGCATTGTCCCTTGAGGAAAAAGAAGCGTTCGAAACAATTCGTAAGCGCATTGAGCGATACCAGCAAAGCATCAAGTATGAAGATAAGGCAGATGGTGAATTCCAGTATGTCTATCACCCGCTTGAAAAGGTCGGGGTCTATATCCCGGGCGGCACTGCCCTTTATCCCTCAAGCGTACTGATGACGGTCGTGCCCGCGATTGCAGCAGGCGTACGGGAAATCCATGCCGTCACCCCGACTTTTGATTCGAATAACATCACATTCGCCGCGCTATACGCATGCGGTATAGAAAATGTCTATACAGCTGGCGGCGCCCAGGCGATTGCCGCGCTCGCCTACGGCACCGAGTCGATACCAAAAGTCGACAAGATCGTGGGGCCCGGCAATTACTATGTCGCGCTCGCCAAGCGACTGCTGTTCGGCCAGGTCGGCATCGATATGATCGCCGGGCCGAGTGAAATACTGATCTATGTCGATGATGCTGTGCATATCGATGCCATCGTGTATGATATTTTCGCCCAGGCGGAGCACGATGCCAATGCACGGACATTCCTCCTCAGTGAGGACCCGGCAATCATCGACCGGATTGCAGAACGGATGGACGCGCTTGTGGATCAGCAGTCACGCAGCAGCATCATCCGCCAATCCATCGCACATAACCACTACCGTATCGTCGATTCGCGCGAGTCCCTAATCGGCCTGATCAATGATGTGGCCCCAGAGCACGTTTCAATCCAGCATAAAGATGCTGAGATGATCATATCGAACATCAAGTATGCCGGCGCCGTCTTCAATGGCTACTATTCACCTGAAGCGATCGGCGACTATGCGGCAGGGCCTTCCCATGTACTTCCGACGGATGGCACAGGCCGCTTCAGCCATGGCTTGAACATCAATGATTTCCTGACGAGCCATGCTGTCATCTCCATCGAAAAAGACACTTACGGAACAATTGCACCACCGGCAAAAATCATAGCACAGCGCGAAGGCCTCGACGCCCATCACCAATCTTTGGATATCCGAATGGAGTGACGATATGATTCATATGGACCGCAACACGAGCCCCCTGCCACCGCTCAGCCATGAAGCCCTGATGGAAGCTGTAGGAGAAACTGCTTTAAATGAATATCCGAGCGTCGAGATAGGCCGCTTCAAGCGCCTCTACGCCGATTATTATGATATCGGCAGCGATACCGTCGAAGTCGCAAACGGCTCTGACGAATGGATCCAGAAGGCGATCATGACACTTGGCCAAGGCGGCGTCATGACGCTCGAACCTGATTTTGTCATGTATCACGAATACGCCCGTCAAATAGATGTACATGTCCACACCATCCCGTGCGATGACGACTTCCTTTTCGATTTCTCGGCAGTCATAGGGGAAGTGGAGGCGAAACGGCCTTCCCTCTTCCTCATATCGGTGCCGCACAATCCGACCGGGCAGATGTTCAGCCCGGACGACCTGCAGCGGCTGTCGGACGCGATGGCGTCACATGGTGGTTACCTCATACTTGATGAAGCCTATTATGAATTCGCCTCGCCATATGTGCGCCGACCGGCCAGCATGTACTGATCATCCGCACATTGAGCAAAATGTTCGGAGTGGCCGGACTGCGCATCGGCATCGCCATCGGCGAAGGGGAAGCATTCAGGAGGATTACACGGATCAACCACCCGTATCCCGTCAACGCGCTGTCTTTGAACATCGCCAGCCGCATTTTCGAAGATCGTGAGGCACTCGAGGCATTCATCGAGTACCAGTTGGAGTCAAAAAGACAGCTCGCGGCTGCCCTCGGCAATATTTCCGATGAAGTGGCCGTGCTCGAGTCCTCCACAAACTTCATCTTCACATACGGTGAGCATGCACGCGACCTCGGCCATTTCATGAAGACGCGCGGCTATCAGCCACGGATGTACGACACGGCACCACTCGATGAGGCGGTCAGATACTCCATCATAAAGCATGAAGACTATGACCGGTTCAACCAACTAATCAAAGAATGGAGCAATCGACATGATCAGCAAGGAACGCACGACAAAAGAAACGGCAATCTCAATAGCACTCGATGAGGAAAAGTCACCCGGCGCCTCTTCCATCAAAACAGGCTCCGGCTTCTTCGACCATATGCTGACCCTCCTCTCATTCCATTCGGGCCTTCATATGGAGATTTCAGCACAGGGTGACCTGGAAGTTGATGCACACCACACTGTGGAAGATGTCGGCATCATATTGGGCAGCTCATCCGCGAATTGTATACGGCGAAGGCATCCTATCAGCGTTACGGCACCACGTATATTCCGATGGATGAATCGCTGGCCCGCGTGATACTCGACCTCTCCGGCCGCCCGCACCTCAATTTCCAGGCGGAGTTTTCAAAGTCGACAGTCGGAAACTTCGACACTGAGCTTGTGATGGAATTCTTTAATGCCGTCAGCATGAACAGCCGCATGACACTCCATATCGACCTATTGAAGGGCGGCAATACCCACCATGAAATCGAGGCCATCTTCAAGGCATTCGCAGAAGCCTTGCCGCCGCACTGCAGCCGAGCAGCATGGGCGTCCCTTCATCAAAGGGTGTCATCGAATGATCGGCATCATCGACTATTCACTCGGCAATATACAAAACGTCAAAAACGCCCTTGATAAGTTGGACTACCCGAGCCTCTTTTCAAGCGACTACGAAGTGCTGAAGGAATGTGACACCATTCTGCTGCCCGGCGTCGGCCATTTCGGTCATGCCATGACACACATCGAGACTTCTGGCCTTAAGCCGACACTCCTTAAACTGGCTGAAAATAAGCCACTGATCGGGATATGCCTCGGCATGCAGCTCCTTTTCGAACACAGTACCGAAGGGAACGTCAAGGGGCTGGGCCTGTTGCCCGGCGATATCGTGCGTATGGAGACAGCGCATCCGGTGCCGCACCTTGGCTGGAATACGCTCTCAAGCCACAGCCAAGTCTTGGATGGCAAGGACCTCTATTTCATCCACAGTTATATCGCCACCCGGACCGATACCGTCATTGCAACATCCGAATACGGCATCGACATTCCGGCAGTCGTCAAAAAAGGGCATATCACCGGCATCCAGTTCCATCCGGAAAAGTCAGGCCGCGCAGGTCTCGAAATCCTCAAACAGGCCATTGAAGGAGGCATATAGATGAACATCATCCCGGCAATCGACATCATCGATGGACAGAATGTCCGCCTCACACAAGGAGATTACGGCAAAAAGTCTGCGATGGCACGCACACCTGAAGAAGCCGTTAAATTCTACAGCGGCTTCAAGCAAGTTTCACGCATCCATATCGTCGATCTGATGGGTGCTTTGAAGCAGGACGCCACGGAAACGACGCTCGTCCAGAAGTTGAAACGAGAGACCCACCTGCCGATCCAGATTGGTGGCGGACTCAGAAGCATTGACACGATTGAGCACTATGACGCAATTGGCATCGATCATTTCATCCTCGGCACCCGGGCCATCATGGATATGGAATGGCTCAGGTCGGCAGTGGAGAAGTTCCCGGACAGGATTTTCGTTGGCATCGATGCCAGACAGAACGACATCTATGTAAATGGCTGGATCGAAAACAGCGGCATCACGATCGATGATTACCTAGAAAAAATTGAAGATCTGGCACTCGCGGGCATCATCTATACAGATATCGCCAAAGACGGCATGGGGCAGGGCCCGAATCTTGAAAATACGGGGCGCATCAACGACTTGACGCACCACACCGTCATCGCAAGCGGCGGCATCCGGAACAAGGAAGACCTCGATGCGCTTAAAGCGATGGGCATCCATGACGCCATCGTCGGCAAGGCAAGCCACAATGATGACTTCTGGAGGGATATCACATGATCAAAAAACGTATCATACCCTGTCTTGATGTGACAGAGGGGCGGGTCGTCAAAGGGATAAACTTCGTCGGGTTAAGAGATATCGGGGACCCGGTCGAGCTCGCCACCTGCTACAATGAAGCCGGGGCCGATGAGCTCGTCTTCCTCGATATTTCAAAGACCCAGAAGGGCCATGATCTGATGCTTGACGTCATCAGGAATACAGCCGAAACACTCTTCATCCCCCTTACTATAGGCGGCGGCATTTCATCCGTTTCAGATATACGCGATCTTCTGAATGCAGGGGCCGACAAAGTCAGCATCAATTCCGCGGCAATCAAAAATCCGCAGCTGATAGAAGAAGCCAGCCGGATGTTCGGCAGCCAGTGCATCTGTGTCGCCGTCGATGTGAAATACGATGCTGAAGCTGGGGATTATTTCGTCCATACCCATGGAGGGTCCGTAAAGACTGAAATTCCGGCATTCGAGTGGATTGCGCAATGTGAATCACTCGGCGCCGGGGAACTGCTGATCACGAGCATCGACCATGACGGGGTGAAGGAAGGATTCGACATCGATTTTCTGACCAAGGCCAATGAATCAGTCCAGATCCCGATCATTGCGAGCGGAGGCGCCGGCAACCCGGAACATTTCATAGAACTCTTCAATGAGACGGATGTTTCTGCAGGGTTGGCCGCTTCCATCTTCCATAATGAAGAAGTTGAAATCGAAGATCTGAAACAAAAATTGAAGGCGAGCGATATAGAGGTGAGGATCATATGAAACCGGATTTCGAAAAGGGGGGCGGCCTCCTATCCGCCATTCTGCAGGACGCACATACAGGGCAGGTGCTGATGAATGGCTTTATGGACGAAACTGCATACCAGAAGACTCTCGAAGAAGGAATGGTCTGTTTCTACTCGAGGTCGAAGGGGCGCCTGTGGAAAAAAGGCGAGACGAGTGGCAATGTCCAGATTGTCAAAAGCATGGCACTCGATTGCGACTCGGATGCCCTGCTCATCCAGGTCGAACCAAAAGGGCCGACTTGCCACCTCGGCAGTCAAAGCTGCTTCGGGGATACGCATTTCAACCTGCAGACGCTGGATCGGATAGTTGGACGCAAGGTGGAAGCGCCTGAAGCAGGGTCATACACCAAATACCTCATTGAGGAAGGCACGGATAAGATCTTGAAGAAGTGTGGGGAAGAAATGACGGAAGTCGTCATCGCTGCAAAAAATAGCGATAGGGATGAGCTGATCGACGAGACGAGCGATCTGCTTTATCATACGCTTGTGCTTTTGAAAAATCAGGGTGTTTCCCTCAAAGAAGTGGAGGATAACCTGAAGCTCCGGCACGGCCAGGACCTCACCTATAAAGTGCGCGGGGAGATAGATGAATGGTAATGGAAAAAGCCTCTGACTTCGTGTCAGAGGTTTTTCCTATATCCGGATTCATCGAGTAGGTGTGGCCCTTCAAATAATGGCCCCAGTATAGCTTTAACGGCACTCGAGTGGAATTCCTCCAGTACCGCTATATTTCTACGCTACGCCGCTCCAGAACATTCCTATAGGGGAGCGTTCTACCATCCACGCTCCTGCATGCGTTCTTCAGCGGACAGTTGCTTGATGTCGAGCCCTTTCATCGCTGTACCCAGTTCTTTTGAAAGCTGGCCGATCAGTTCATAATCCTGATAGTTCGCGGTCGCCTGCACAATCGCTTTGGCGAATTTCTCAGGCTGGTCCGATTTGAATATGCCGGAGCCGACAAATACGCCGTCTGCGCCCAGCTCCATCATCAACGCAGCATCTTGAGGCGTGGCCACACCGCCGGCTGCGAAGTTGGTGACCGGCAGCCTGCCCGCTTCTTTTATCTGCTTGAGGATTTCATAGGGTGCGCCGTGGTTCTTCGCTTCCGTCATCAGCTCATCATCGCTCATGACGCTGATTTCACGGACTTGTCGGCTGACCATGCGCAGATGTCTGACGGCTTCTACAATGTTGCCGGTGCCCGGCTCGCCCTTCGTCCTGAGCATCGATGCCCCTTCTCCGATGCGTCTTGCGGCTTCTCCGATGTCCCGGCAGCCACATACGAACGGTACCGAATAGTCATCCTTCTTCAAGTGGAACACTTCGTCTGCCGGCGTGAGTACTTCGGACTCATCTATATAGTCGATTCCCATGGCTTCAAGGACCCTTGCTTCCGTGATGTGGCCGATCCTGCACTTCGCCATTACCGGTATCGATACTGCATCGACGACCTGTTCGACGATTCCCGGATCGCATGCCCTTGCTACTCCGCCGGCTGCACGGATATCGGACGGTACACGCTCTAACGCCATAACCGCTACAGCCCCGGCTGCTTCCGCTATCCTTGCCTGCTCGGCATTGACGACATCCATGATGACCCCGCCTTTTTGTATCTCGAGTTTGTTTTTGCTGCTGTCAATTTGAATGTGTGGCATATGTAATGACTCCCCTTAAATTGATTTTTCACTAATTTAGTATAAAATTAAATCTGATCACTTATAAGTGCCAGATTAAAACAAATTCAGGGGGTCAGATTATGCTTATCCATTTGGATAAAGCCGCAAGCCAACCACTTTTCGAGCAGCTCTATACCATCATCAAATCCCAGATTTTAAATGGAGATCGTGGTGCCGATGAGAAGTTACCGAGCAAACGGCAGCTGCAGGAGGATCTGTCGGTCAGTCAGACGACGATTGAACATGCCTACCACCTCCTGGTGGATGAGGATTTGATCTACAGCAAGGAAAAGAGCGGCTATTATGTATCAGCGATCGAACAGCTCAAGCAGGTCGATGCCTCGGGCGCCCCTGACATTGAACGCCCCCGAAAAAAAGAATACCGGCTGCCGCTCGGCACCATCGACACGTCCCTTGTCCAGAGTGATGCCCTGAAACAGATTGCACGGGAGATATACTCGGATGCCGAACTTTTGAATAAAGGGGAAGACAGCGGCGAATCCCGACTGAAGGCCCAGATACAGAAATACCTCCATCTGAGCCGGGGGTGACATGTTCCATCGACCAGATATTCATCGGTCCTTCCACAGAGTTCCTCCTCGAGCAGGTGCTCTATCTGCTCAAATATCCGCGCATGACGATTGAAGATCCAGGTTATCCCGTGATACAGAAAGTGCTGGAGAAATATGATGGCGGTATGGACCCAGCCCGGGTCTTTAGTGACGGCATAGATATAGGCCAGGTGGCGGCCTATGACAACCCTGTAGTGCATGTGACGCCTTCCCACCAATTTCCAAGCGGTGCGGTGATGTCACTTAAAAAACGCATCCAACTGCTCAACTACGCAGGGGACGAAGGCCACTACATCATAGAGGACGACTACGACAGCGAATTCCGCTATACAGGGCGCCCCCTTCCTTCATTGCAGGGGCTGGATCAGAACGACCGCACCATCTATATGAGCACTTTTTCGAAGTCGCTCTACCCTTCCCTGCGGCTGTCGTGCATGGTACTGCCACCAGCGCTTGCAGAACTCTACTATAAGAAGGAGATGGCGTGCAATGTGCCGCGGCAGAACCAGCATATCGTCGCACGCTTCATGGAAGATGGCTACTTCAACCGCCACATCAACCGTATGAGAAAAGTCTATAAGAAGAAGATGGAGGAGATCACCAGCTGGGTACGCACCCATTACGCCGTCCATATCGAGGGGGAGCATACAGGGATGCACTTCATCCTCAGGCTCAAAGGCAAAAATCTAAAAGACCAGGCCATAGAGCATGGTCTGGTCCACGGTGACGCCTATTCATATTCAAATCATATGACCGACTCGGTCGTAATCGGCATCGGGGAAAAGGACAGTGATGAAATCATCAGCATCCTGAAGGCCTTCCTGGAAAATTGCGCGCGGTTATAATCAAGCATCATTCAGGCCAAAAAAAGAGACATGAAATCCTCCATGTCTCTTGAGTGGGCCTAGGTGGACTCGAACCACCGACCTCACGCTTATCAGGCGTGCGCTCTAACCAACTGAGCTATAGGCCCCCGGTATATGTAATTGAAATATGGAGACTAGCGGGATCGAACCGCTGACCTCCTGCGTGCAAAGCAGGCGCTCTCCCAGCTGAGCTAAGCCCCATGATGTGATGAATCTAAAGAGTCGGGAAGACAGGAATCGAACCTGCGACCCCTTGGTCCCAAACCAAGTGCTCTACCAAGCTGAGCTACTTCCCGTGGTTGCTGAGCGCGCCCGAGAGGATTCGAACCCCTAGCCTCCTGATCCGTAGTCAAGCGCTCTATCCAATTGAGCTACGGGCGCATAAGCAAAAAAAATAAAACGGCATAACCGCTTAATAAAAAATGGAGCGGAAGACGGGATTCGAACCCGCGACCCCCACCTTGGCAAGGTGGTGTTCTACCACTGAACTACTTCCGCAAATAAGTTTAACAGATATTACTTTATCAATTAATTCCTGGTCCGTCAAGAGTAAAATGGTGCCGCCCAGAGGAATCGAACCCCCAACCTACTGATTACAAGTCAGTTGCTCTGCCAATTGAGCTAGAGCGGCTGAGTATGGACTTAAATGGTGGAGAATGACGGGTTCGAACCGCCGACCCTCTGCTTGTAAGGCAGATGCTCTCCCAGCTGAGCTAATTCTCCTGGATGATCATTTCACCATCAACCTTTTCCATCATACTCCATTTGGCACCAGAAAGTCAACCTTCTTTACATTTTAAATGGAATAAAAATACACCCCAGAATCTACTGGAGTGTATTCCATTACTATTTCTGCCTCATATAAGGGAACAGCAGGACATCCCGGATGGATGCAGAATCGGTCAACAGCATCACCAGACGGTCTATGCCGATGCCAAGCCCACCTGTAGGCGGCATGCCGTATTCAAGCGATTCCAGGAAGTCTTCATCCATATCATGCGCCTCGTCGTTGCCCGCTTCTTTCTCGGCAACTTGAGCTTCAAAGCGCCTTCTCTGATCGATCGGGTCGTTGAGTTCCGTGAATGCGTTGGCGTGCTCGCGCCCGACGATGAACAGCTCGAAGCGGTCTGTAAACCTTGGATCTTCGGCGTTCTGCTTAGCCAGTGGTGAAATCTCAACTGGATGACCGTAGACGAATGTCGGCTGAATGAGCGTTTCTTCTACTTTCTGTTCAAAGAACTCATTTAATATGTGACCATACTGCATATTGTCACGCACTTCGATACCATGCTCTTTGGCGAGTGCATGCGCTTCCTCATCAGACTCTACGCTGTAGAAGTCGACACCCGTCTTCTCTTTGACCGCCTCGACCATATGCACCCGTTTCCATCTTGGTGTCAGATCGATTTCTTCACCGCCATATTCGACAACTGTCGTACCGTTGATGTTTTTGGCGATGTGGGCGACCATCTCTTCCGTAAGATCCATAATATCATTGAAATCCGCATATGCTTCATACAACTCAATCATCGTGAATTCCGGATTATGGCGTGTTGAGATGCCTTCGTTCCTGAACACACGGCCGATTTCGTAGACTTTTTCGAGGCCTCCGACAATCAGGCGTTTCAGATGCAGTTCTATTGCGATACGCATGAACAGCTCCATATCAAGGGCATTGTGGTGTGTCACGAAAGGCCGTGCCTGTGCCCCGCCTGCAATCGTATGCATCATCGGTGTCTCGACTTCAAGGAAATTGCGCTGGTTCAGATAGTTGCGCATCTCCTGGATGATTTTACTGCGTTTGATGAACGTCTCTTTTGAGTCTTCACTCGTAATCAGATCGAGGTAGCGTCTGCGGTAACGCTCTTCAACATCTTTTAGGCCATGGTACTTGTCAGGCAATGGGCGCAGTGCCTTAGTCAGCAGCGTAAACTCCTGTGCCTTGACGGATAGTTCTCCCGTGTTGGTCTTGAACATCACACCTTTGACCCCGACGATATCTCCAAGGTCCGCCTGCTGCCATATTTCAAAATCGGCTTCACCCACCTGATCCTTCCTGACATAGATCTGGATCTTGGCCGTTGATGTCCTGGATATGCGCAAATCCGGCTTTACCTTTACCACGCTTGGTCATCAGGCGGCCTGCGATCATCGTCTCAGATTGGTCTTCCTTTTCAGCAAGCTCTTCTTTAGAGAATGCATCCCATTCTTCCTTCAGATCACTTGAATATGCTGTACGTTCGTATTTCGAACCGAAAGGATCCATGCCAAGATCGATAAGCTGCTGCATTTTTTCTCTTCTGACATTTATCTGGTCGTTTATTTCTTCACTCACAGTTTCTCTCTCCTATACTATTAATTCTGTATTGTTTGCTTGATGTTCCGCTACGAATTCATCGAGCACTTCAACAAGCTGGGATCTCGTTTCAGATTGGTTGATCCCTTTCCTTATCCGGCCATTGCCCTTTATATTCTTCATATACCAAGAAGCATGTTTGCGCATCTCCATAAGTGCCACCTTCTCACCTTTAAGGTCGATCAGACGGTCCATATGCAGTTTAAGTACATCCATCTTCTCTTTCAGATCGGGCTCCCCGATGAGTTCACCTGTTTCCAAGTAATGCACCGTGCGGTAGATCATCCACGGGTTACCAAGCGCCTCACGGCCGATCATGACTGCGTCGACCCCTGTTTCATCGAGCATCTTCTGGGCCAGCTCCGGCGACGTGACATCGCCGTTGCCGATGACGGGAATGTCCACCGCCGCCTTGACCTGGCGGATGATTTCCCAATCCGCTTGCCCTTCGTACATCTGCTCGCGGGTACGTCCGTGCATCGTGATCGCAGCGGCGCCTGCTTTTTCGGCCATTCTTGCGTTCTCCACTGCATAAATATGCGCGCTATCCCATCCGATCCTCATTTTGACGGTCACCGGCTTGGAGACATTCTGAACGACAGCATTGACCATGTCATATATCTTCTCGGGATCCAGTAGCCAACGCGCACCGGCCTCACACCGGATGATTTTAGATACCGGGCACCCCATATTGATGTCAATGATATCAGCTGAGGTGTTCTCATCCACATATTTCGCCGCCTCAACCAGCGTCTCCTTTTCACCACCGAATATCTGGAGTGACATCGGATGTTCATTTTCATCGATATACAGCATGCGCTTAGTCTTTTCATTGCCGAACAGAAGCGCCTTATCACTGATCATTTCCGCACATACAAGGCCAGCCCCGAATTCTTTCACAGTCAATCTGAAGGCCACATTGCACACCCCAGCCATAGGGGCAAGGACGACCCTGTTATTTATCTCAACATCACCGATTTTAAACATTGTGCCCACCTGCTTCAAGCTCTTTCTTCAAGGTGCCGATCGTCTTGCCGAAAGTGGGGTGGACGACATCTGCGGCGATTTCTGAGAGTGGGTTAAGGACAAAGTCACGCTTATGCAACTCAATGTGCGGAATGGTCAACTCATCCAGTTCAAGCTCCAGATCTTCGTAGAGCAGTATGTCGATATCAATTGTCCTGGGCCCAGACTTCTTCCCTGACACGCCCCATATCATGTTCGATGATGTGGATCAGCTCCAGAAGCTCAAGTGGTGAGACACGGGTTTTGATCATCAGACACATATTCAAAAAGTCAGGCTGATCCGTCTTTCCGTATGGCAGGGTTTCGATTATCGAAGAACGTTTTACGACTTCCACTTCTGGCTGCTCATCAAGTTTTTGGATGGCCATCTCCAGGTTATCGCTGCGTTTTCCAATATTGCTTCCCAATCCTAAATATACAACCGCCATTAATTTTCCCGCTTTCTATTCAGAGTGATGCTGACGTTTTCGTAGTGCCCTTCAATTGGAGGGTTCACTTTAGTTATCGTCACTTCTACTCCTACTATTTTATCATATCGGTCAAACAAGGTCTGCGACACCTTTCCCGCCAAATATTCTATAAGGTTGACAGGTTCCCCTGCAATCACATCTTCTATCAACTTATAGGCTTCGCCGTAATTGACCGTCAGATCGAGATCATCCGTCGTGGAGGCGGCTGTCAGATCGAGGTGCATGGTGACATCTGTGATGAAGAATTGTCCCAGCTGACGCTCCGCATCAAATACCCCGTGATACGCATATGTTTTAATGCCATTTATCTTAATGTTATCCATCGAGATCCTCCTTGAGCTTGATGTAGGCGTCAGCAATCTTCCGATTAAGCCGGACATTATGGACGCGCACCGCCCTGACTCCTTTATCGATACCATAGATCGTCGTTGCGGCAGTGGCTTCGTCACGTTCGGCAGCCGGCAATTCTTCAGTCATCAATTCCTTGATCATGCGTTTACGGCTTGTGGCCAAAAGTACAGGATAACCTGTTGCCACCAGCTCCTCTAGGCGCCGCATGACTTCAAGCTCCTCTTCACGCGTCTTCGCAAACCCGATACCGGGGTCAATCCAGATTTTGTCCGCCTTGACGCCACGGGATTTGGCCATCTTAATGGAAGTCTCGAGCTCCCCGATCATATCCGGTACCACATCTCCGTACGTTCCATGGGTATTATTGTGCATCAGAAAAATCGGGACGTCGTAGTCGCTCACGACATCGAATATCTTTTCATCGTATTGGCCCCGCCACTGGTCATTGATCATCGTCGCACCAGCCTCCAGGGCGCTCTTTGCAACTTCACTCCTGAATGTGTCGACCGCTATATCCGCACCTATTCCGCGAATCGCTTCAATGACAGGGACGACCCTTTCGATTTCTTCTTCTATACTGATTGTGCTGTGCCCGGGACGGGTCGAATAGCCCCGACATCGATGATGTCGGCACCTTCTGAAACCATCTTTTCAGCACGGGCGACAGCATCCTCCACTGAATTATACTGGCCGCCATCACTGAAGGAATCCGGCGTCACATTCAATATGCCCATGATTTGAAGGCGCTCCATACACTCACCCTTTTCCACAATATTAGGTGTAGTATATCACAACTCAAGCATGAAATATAATCCTCCCAAAGACAAAATAAAATACCATATCCTATGTCGGACATGGTATTTCTTCAATTCCTCTAATCTTCAAAGTTGAATAGTGGGGTGGAAAGGTAACGCTCCCCGTTTGACGGCAATACTGTGATGACTGCCTTGCCTTCGCCGAGCTTCTTCGCCACGTCAAGGCTCGCCTTGATGGCTGCACCTGACGAGATGCCGCCCAGTATGCCTTCTTCAGCGGCAAGCTTGCGCGCCCAATCCATCGCCTCGTCGTTACCGATCTGCAGCACTTCGTCATAGATTTCTGTATTCAGCGTACCTGGGATGAATCCTGCGCCCAGGCCCTGCAGTTTGTGCGGGCCGGGTCACCGCCGCTCAACACTGCAGAATCTTCCGGCTCGACCGCATAGATGCCGATATCCGGATATTTCTCTTTCAGAACTTTACCGGCACCTGATATCGTGCCTCCTGTTCCGATTCCGGCTACGAATGCACCGACATCAAGTCCTTCGGACTGATCCACAAGTTCGCGGCCTGTCGTCTTTGCGTGTATTTCTGGATTGGCCATGTTCTCAAACTGTTGCGGCATGAAATAGCTATGCTTATCGGCAAGCTCTTCTGCCTTCTTGATGGCACCCTTCATGCCTTCAGCGCCTGGTGTGAGGATGAGTTCTGCACCGTATGCCTTCAAGAGGTTACGGCGTTCTTTACTCATTGTGTCAGGCATGACGAGAACCGTCTTATACCCTTTACTTGCGGCGACCATCGCAAGTCCGATACCAGTGTTGCCGCTGGTAGGTTCAATGATGGGCGTGTCCTCAGTCAGCACGCCTTCTTCTTCAGCACGCTCGATCATCGACAGTGCAATTCTGTCTTTGACGGAACTGCCCGGATTCATGAATTCGAGCTTGACATAGATGTCCGCCATGCCGTCATCGGTCAGTCGATTCAGCTTTACAAGCGGTGTATTGCCGATCACTTCAGAAATATTGTTATAAAGTCTGCCCATATAAACACTCTCCTATTCCTAGTTGTTGACTATGGATAATATAACATTTTATCTGTATCCAATCAATTTTAATGGGTCAGGAGCGCCTGCAGTTCTTCCTTCTCAATCCATACTTTGTTGCGGCAGAAATGACAATCCGCTTCCGCTCCGCCATCTTCCTGTATCATCGTGATGATCTCTTTTGGGTCAAGTGAAGCGATGGCATTGAGGAAACGTTCTTTTGAACAGTTACATTCAAATTTCACCGGTGATTCGTCAAGCACCCTCCAGTTCTCTGCGCCTATCGCTTCATCTATGATTTCTACAGGGGATAATCCAGCATCAATCAGCTTGGACACAGGGGTCATCTCTTTCGCACGCTGATCCAAGTAGCGGATGGTCTCATCGCTTGCACCCGGCATCACCTGAATGATGAATCCGCCCGATGCCTTGATTGAGTTGTCGGGATTGACCAACACCCCAAGCGCTACGATGGAAGGCACCTGCTCACTTGCGTAGAAGTAATAGGAAAAATCTTCTCCAATCTCTCCGGATACGATTTCCGTCGAGCCCGTAAAGTGTTCCTTCAAACCGATATCTTTCGCCACACTTAAATAGCCATCTGTGCCCACTGCACGACTGACATCAAGCTTACCTTTATCATTAAGTGGAAAATGCACTTCAGGATTGCTGAGATAGCCGCGCACGGTTCCTTTGGCATTGCTGTCGACCACTATGGCGCCGACCGGCCCGCCACCTTGCAGCGTCAGTGTGACCTTCTCCTCATTTTTAAGCATTGATCCCATCATCAATCCTGCAGTCATGGAGCGTCCAAGAGCGGCAGCTGCCGTCGGCAATGCCCCGTGTCTGCTTACTGCTTCATTTACCGTTTCTGTAGTATCCACTGAAAAAATACGTATTTCATCATTCATTCCAATTCCTCTGACCAAGTGGTCCATCCAATTTCCTCCTATAAATCACCAAAAGTCGCCCTCAGGCGACTTTGGCATCAATTTCTTCAGTTATTCTGCCATCTAGTTCTGTCCACGATCATTTCGATCATCGACAGATGCATCTTGTCCATTGCGATAACCTTTGTCATCGTCTTGGCCCATCGTATTGTGAAGTTTCTTCCTGCTCCACCACTTCTTCCTCATCTTCTGACGAGTGGTGCAAGTTCTCCTTCACCTCTTTATAAGATGAACCTGGTTTTTCTTCTTTATCTTCCTGATCTTCGTCATAGACACGAACAGGGAGCTCACCATGATAGAAGAGTCCTTCAATCTGTTCACGGTCGAGCGTCTCTTCAGTAAGGAGCGTCTCCGCGATCAGGTTGAGCTGTTCCTGGTGTTCCGTCAATATCTGACGGCAGCGCTCGTACTGTGTCTTGACGATACGCTGCATTTCCTGGTCGATTTCATACGCGATATCATCAGAGTAGTTCGGATCTGACTGCATATCTTTACCAAGGAATACTTGGCCGTTCGAATCTCCAAATTGAAGCGGTCCGAGCTTTTCACTCATACCATACTCCGTAACCATGCTGCGCGCAATGCCTGTGGATCTCTGGAAGTCGTTATGGGCACCTGTGGATACTTCACCGAATGAGATTTCTTCGGATACGCGGCCACCGAGCAGCCCTACAATCTTATCCTCGAGTTCAGGTTTGGTCATGAAGTAGCGATCTTCCTTAGGAAGCATCACTGCATAACCACCAGCCTGGCCACGCGGTACAATCGTCACTTTGTGCACCATATCGGCATCGTCAAGCACCATGCCGATGACGGTGTGGCCCGCTTCATGATAGGCGACTATATTGCGTTCCTTCTCGGAGATGACGCGGCTCTTCTTGGCAGGTCCGGCGATGACGCGGTCTGTCGCTTCATCGATGTCCCGCATATCAATTTTGCGTTTATCGGATCTTGCCGCCACGAGAGCTGCCTCGTTCAGAAGGTTCTCGAGGTCTGCGCCGGAGAAGCCAGGCGTTCTGGCTGCGATTGCACCGAGGTCGACGGATTCATCGAGCGGCTTATCTTTAGCATGTACCTTCAGTACTGCTTCACGGCCTTTGACATCCGGACGACCAACCGGAATCTGTCTGTCGAAACGGCCTGGACGAAGTAGTGCAGGGTCCAGGATATCCGGTCTGTTCGTTGCAGCAATCAGGATGATACCTTCGTTTTCACCGAAGCCATCCATTTCCACCAACAGCTGGTTCAATGTCTGTTCACGCTCATCGTGTCCACCACCGACACCGGCACCACGCTGGCGTCCGACAGCATCGATCTCATCTATGAAGATGATGCATGGGGAGTTCTTCTTGGCGTTTTCAAACAGGTCACGTACACGGGAGGCACCTACACCGACGAACATTTCGACGAAGTCGGAACCGCTGATGGAGAAGAACGGTACACCCGCTTCCCCTGCTACAGCTCTTGCGATCAATGTCTTACCGGTACCTGGTGGTCCAACCAGCAGCACCCCTTTAGGGATACGTGCACCGATACGGTCAAAGCGGCGTGGATCTTTCAAGAAGTCGACGACTTCCACAAGTTCAGCCTTTTCTTCATCTGCCCCTGCGACGTCATCAAAATGGACTTTCTTCTTGCTTTCGTCATAGAGCTTCGCTTTACTCTTGCCGAAATTCATCACACGGCCACCGCCGCCACCGCCGCCACCTTGTGCCTGACTCATCAGGAACAGGAAGAGGAAGAGGATAAGCAATAGCGGAATGAAAGTGAACAGCATGCTTGTCCAAGGACTCTGCTCTTCGGCAGGTTCAATGGTAAAGTCCAAGCTTTCCTGCGCTTTTGCACTTTCCAGTATCTGATCGAGGTCCGACGTGCTGTTATATGGAATGACCGAAGTGAAAGACTCCTGCTCATTCTGATCTGCCAGACGCCCCTCGACGAGATATACGTTCTGCTCGGGCTGGAGCGTGAGCGATTCTATGTTGCCTGCATCCAGCTCCTCGAGGAATTCTCCATATTGAAGCTCTTCTTCAAGAGCTGAATCACCATTAAAACTTTGAAATATACCAAACATTATAACTGATAAAATCAATATCAGCACGATGTTACGGCCTATATTCTTAGGCATCCGTAAACCTCCATTTCTAATACAACTAAAAGGAATAGTACCATAATTTCATAGCAATATTCCACTTTTTTGATTTATTTTACCGACTTATATAATTCCGGTTTCAAAAGACCGATATAAGGCAGATTGCGGTACTTCTCATCGAAATCAAGGCCGTATCCCACAACAAAACCATCCGGGATTTCAGTGCCGACATATTTGACGTCCACTTCAAGTTTCCTGTTTACCGGTTTATCGAGCAGGGTCACGATCTCAAGTGATGCTGCGTTGCGGTATTCGATCAGATCTACGATGGAGTTCAACGTCGTTCCTGTCTCAATGATGTCTTCAACCACCAATATATGGCGTCCGTCCACAGAGGTCGATAGATCCTTCAGTATTTTGACTTCCCCTGAAGATTCAGTTCCCACATAGCTGGAGACATCCATGAAATCAATTTCAAGATGCGTATCTATGTACTTGACCAAATCACCCATGAACATGATCGAACCCTTCAGCAGTCCGACAAGTATTGGGGTCTTCCCTTCATAATCTTCAGTAATCTTCTTACCGAGCCGTCTTGCTATATCCTGTATTTCTTCTTCAGATAATACAATTTCGCTAATATCATTTCTTAGGCTCATCAGTAAACTCCTTCTCAATAAGTAATCGACTATCTTTTTCCTTGTCATCCATTATATTATAAATTTCACCCAGTGCAATGATTTGATCATTCTGATCCAGGATGACCGGCATCTCCCCCTGTCGTCAGCAGGGACCTTCTTGTCGATGAAGATGCGGGATAGTTTCTTTGTCCCCGTGCCCGGCACGTGCATCCGATCTCCTGTCTGCCTTGTCCTGACGGTAAGTGGATAATAATCTGGGTGGAGAGCGGCGGTGATCCTGTAGCCATTGAACATGTATGTGCCATCACAATCGATCGCCAGTGTATCTTCTTTGGGCACTTCTCCGGATGCGACCGTCATCTTGTCATATGCAATGACGAGCCGTACGTCACCGATATCGAATGAAGTGTTCGATAGATCCGATGCCGCGATTCCAATAATCTCTTCGGCATGGCGCCTTCTTATGGTGGCATCGTGTTGCTTCAACCATTTCACCAGGATGTAGAACTTCAAAATGGCACGCTGGCCATTGAAGTTGGAACGATCGAGGCCACTCTCCTGCCCTCTAAGGAAATCCTCTGCCATTTCCGAAAGCATGGCGTCGATCGCCCCCATGTCCTCCTTGATCTGGAGAAGATGTTTCGCATCAAGATGGTTGCTCGCCTTGATCGGCGGTATGATATGGTGCCGGATGTAGTTCCGTGTATAGTCGCTGGCACTGTTTGTTTCATCTTCGAAGAATGTAATCGCGTGCTCGGCGCAATAGGCTTCAATCGTTCTGCGGGAAATGCCGATCATCGGCCGGACGATTTCATATGAGCCCGACTGCCTGACATCCGGAATCCCCATCGCACCCGGAAGATGACGCCCGGACAACAGGCTGTGCAGCACCGTTTCATACTGATCATCAAGATGATGTGCAGTAGCCAGTACCCCGGCACCGTGCTTTTTCATCATTCTGTCGAAGAAACGGTAACGTTCGGCCCTGGCCACCTCTTGATTAAATGACGATGCCGGGATATCCAGAAGTAACCATTTCAAATTGGTGGCCGTCGCGCATGGCCATATCACGGATGTACTCCGCCTCGTACAGCGATGCCTCACGCTGACCATGGTTGACATGAAAAAGCACAAGCTTCTCCTGCCTGTCTAGATAGCGCGTATGCAGCAGGTGATAGAGCACCATCGAATCGACTCCACCTGATATGGCAAGTCCCACCGTTTCATCCTGATGCCAGGGTATGAAGAGTTCCATAGCCTCATCCTTCTTAAAATAAAATAAGACGATTACAGGAATCGTCTGATTATATATCTATCTTTTGCCGCCTCGGCGTGACTCCGTCTGCTTCTTGATTGTCGAGAGGCGATCTTCGCTGTCTTTCATGAAGCTTGAGAGCTTCTTCTCGAAATCCTCAGGAGATGATTCCTTGCGCGGCTTGGGTTTAGGTTTCTGTTCTTTTGCCTTTTTGATGGACAGGCTGATTTTACCATCGTCACCAACGGATAGGACTTTCACTTCTATTTCTTCGCCCACACTAAGGTGTTCGTTGATATCTTCCACATACTGATCTGCAACCTCACTGATATGCACAAGTCCTGTCTTGCCTCCCGGTAATTGTACGAACGCACCGAAATTCTTGATACCTGTGACCTTACCTTTTACTTTACTGCCCACTTCAACTGACATCTTGATATATGATCCTCCCAATTAGCATTTAATCTCTTACCATCATACCATTAAATAGAAAAATAATCATTACAATATGCAATGATTATTCTTCATGTTCTTTATTTTCTTTCGGCTCTTCTTCTGTTCCATTCTGTTCTTTAACATCAGGGAGATTGAAGATGATTTCCCCTTCTTCCGATAGGGAGAACTCACTCCTTGCGATCCGCGCTATATAATCGTCATCATTCAATTGCTTGATCTGCTGTTCCAGATCTTTTGATTCTTCAATGCGCTCTTCCAAAACCACCTGGGCCTGGACCCGCTCCTCATGGAGCAGTTGATTCTCGTTTTTCTGATTGAAGGCGATAAGGAGCATCACGCCCACTACAAGAAGCAGCAGACTGCCGATGACCATCGTACGTTTTTTGACGACGCGGTCCTGCGCCCGTTCCACTTTCTTCTCTTTCTCGCGCCTTTTTGTGTAATTGTTGATCACTTTAACAACTTTACTCACGGCAACACACCCTTAATTTGTCCGTACTCTACCTTTAAAATACACCATAAGGACGCCGTTTGCTAGAGGAAATCAGAATCTCTTTCAATTTTCTGTTCTTTTATTATTTCATACATACGCTCGGCATCTTCTTTCTTTGCGTGAGCGCCGAGCTCCATGACCTTCAAAGTTACAATTTTACGACCGAACTCAATTTCGACGATGTCGCCGACGGATAGAACAGTCCCCGCTTTTGCCGCCCGGTCATTCACTTTCACCCTGCCGTCATCACTGATTTCCTTGGCCAACGTACGGCGCTTGATGACTCTGGCCACTTTCAGGAATTTATCAAGTCTCATTTTTGTACCCTCCTTCCTTCAGAATCTCATCCAGGGCTTTACCTTCATGGATCGTTTCCTTCATCCAGCTCAAGACAATTTCCCCATATGCTTTCTCGTGTTTGATCTTTTCGCGCTTGCCTTCCTTCTGCTTCGCCCGAGCCCAGACACGGTCGAGGTCTTCACGGGTCTCCACAACTTCTTCCCCGAAGACATGAGGGTGGCGTCTGATGATCTTTGCCGTCAGGCTCTCCAGCACATCATAGAAATCGAAGAAGCCATCTTTCCTGCCGATTGCGCTATGAAGGGCCACCTGAAGCAGGATGTCACCAAATTCTTCCACGATGGCTTCATCGTCCCCGTTTTCGATGGCTTCTATCACTTCATATGTTTCCTCTATAAGGTGCCGTTCGAGCGACTCGTGCGTCTGTTCCTTGTCCCATGGGCATCCATCTTCCCCGACGAGCACATCAAAAACCTCGACCATATAGTCGATGTCACGCATGTCGAGACGCTCGTCATCCACTTTCGGGATATACAGGCACAACAGGTTACCCGCTATGCCGCCATGGTCTATTTCGTGGAGTTGCGCGTCATATATCTTCTGCTGGGGCTGCCTGCTGCATCTACAACCTGGACTGCTGTATCGGCCGGATAATATTCCAACAGGGAGAGCTTGGCCTCCCCAAGACTATGCTGGTCATACACTTGTGTGACCAGGGTGTGCTGGCGGTGGTTCAAGTCTTTGATGCTGATGTTCATGCCATCTATGACTTGGAAGCCTTCATTTACAGGTATTTCAAGTGCTGTGACAACTGCATCGATGAAGCTCTGCCCGCCGGTTATCTTCAACTCCACTTCATTTGCCGCCGCGTGCTGCATGAGCAGTTCAGTAGTCGTTTCGTAAAAGAGCGGATGCCCCGGGACTGCATACAATACATCGGCTTCGGCCGCCTCATCAAGCAGCGTATCCACTATATGCCGGTACGTTCCCTCAAAAGAGTCATGCTGTTCATATACTTCATCAAAATCCATCAGCACCATGCCCGCTTCTTCCAGTGCCTGCACTGCCGGATGGTCTTTAGTACGCAGATGGATCTTTTCCGCCTGCGTCAGTCGCTGCCAGATGCCAAGTGGCATCTGGGCAAGGTCCGAACTACCCAGACCGATCACTTCTATTCTTTTCATAGGACTTCCTCCATTCTGCTTTCCTGTATCACTTCAAGGATCTTGACCAGTTGGGCGACGTCCCGGCTTTGGACCGTAATCTTCATTTCACCGTTTCTGGACGGCCACTTTCATGATGCGTCCGAATTCCTGGGTATCCATAAATAGTTTCTCCCCATCAATCTGTTCTGTCGATTTTTTGGAGACATATAGATAGAAGTGGCGTTTGTCCTCCTTCACCTGATAGATGCCGAACATGAGGGCGTAGACTTTGATGCGCACCAGCTGCAGGAGCCGCTCCACCTCTACCGGGTATTCACCGAAGCGATCGAGCAGCTCATCCTCGATATCACGGATCGTTTCTATCGATTCAGCACGCCTTAGGCGTTTATATATGTCTATCTTGGATTGTTCATGCGGAATGTAGGTCGCTGGAATATAGGCATCCAATGTCACATCGATCGGGATGTTCACCGGTTCTGATTCAGGCTCCATCCCCTGCTTTTCTTTGACTGCCGTCTCCAGCATCTCGGAGTACAGCTCATAGCCTACCGAGTCTATGAACCCGGACTGGTGTTTACCCAACAGATTTCCGGCACCCGTATATTCAAGTCCCGCATGGCAATCTTGAAGCCGCTGCCGAGTTCCGTGTATTCCTTGATCGCTTCCAGCCGTTTTTCGGCCACTTCGGTCAGGACTTTGTCCGGCTGATGGAAGAGATAGGCATAGCTGATCCTGTTGCTCCGTCCGACACGGCCCCGCAGCTGGTAGAGCTGGCTTAGGCCGAAGCGATCTGCATCTTCGATGATCAATGTGTTGGCATTCGGTACATCGACGCCCGTTTCAATGATCGTCGTCGTCACCAGTACGTCATATTCACCGTTGACGAAGGCGAACATGGTCTCCTCTATCTCTTTCTCATTCATCTTGGCGTGCATGACACCGACCTCGGCATCAGGTACGAGGGCTTCCACATGCGCCTTCTTCTGATAGATCGTATCGACCCTGTTATACAGATAGAAGACCTGGCCATCCCTGGCCATCTCCCGTTCTATCGCCTCCCGGACGAAGTCCGCCTGGTATTCGAGGACATAGGTCTGGACGGGAAAGCGGTTCTCCGGAGGCGTTTCGATGACCGACAGATCCCTGACACCCGACAGACTCATATGCAACGTACGGGGAATCGGAGTGGCCGTCAGCGTCAACACATCCACATTCGTCTTTAGTTGTTTGATCTTTTCCTTGTGCTTCACCCCAAAACGCTGCTCCTCATCTACGACAAGCAGGCCAAGGTCTTTGAATTGGACATCTTTCGACAGGATCTTATGTGTGCCCACCACAATATCGACGGTGCCTTCTTTGAGCCCTTCCCTTGTCTTTTTGAGCTGGGCCGGCGTCCTGAAGCGGCTCATCATCGCCACGTTCACCGGGAAGTCCTCTATACGCTCGATCAGGCTTTCGAAATGCTGCGCAGCAAGGATGGTGGTCGGGACCAGAAAAGCCACCTGCTTGCCATCCTGGACGGCTTTAAAGGCGGCCCGGATCGCAACTTCCGTCTTGCCGTAGCCGACATCCCCACAGAGCAGACGATCCATCGGCTGTTCGGCTTCCATATCTTTTTTGATTTCATTGACTGAAGCATACTGATCGGGCGTCGGTTCATATGGAAAGCGTTCCTCAAAGGACATCTGCATATCATTGTCCTCGGCAAATGCGTATCCCTTCGTCTGACTGCGCTCCTGGTAGAGCTTGATCAGCTCATCCGCTATCTCGTTGACGTTGGCCTCGACTTTCGCTTTCGTCTTCTTCCACTCCGTACCGCCGAGCTTGTGCATTTTAGGTTGGCCATCGTCACTCGCCACGTATTTTTGGACAAGATCCATCTGATCGACCGGAATGTACAGCTGGTCGGTCCCTTTATACTGGAGTTTCATATAGTCGTTATGGATGCCGGATACTTCCATCGTTTCAATGCCAAGGTAACGGCCTACACCATGGTGGAGGTGAACGACGTAATCGCCTACATTCAACTCCTGATAGGATTTGATCTTTTCGGCGTTGGAGAGCTTCTTTTGGCGCTTCTTCTTTCGGCTGGTCTTGTTGTACAGTTCCTTTGAGCCGAGTACCGCCACCTTCATGAACGGCAATATGAAGCCTTTAGGGAGTGCCCCTTCCGTAAGGACGATCCCGGAGTCCACGGGGATCTCCCGGATATAGCTCGGTATCTTCAAGTCTTCAAGAAGTTGACGTGTCTTCATGATCTCATCTTCATCACGGAGCACGATGTTTATCATATAGTCATCCTGGAGCATGCGGTTCAAATTGGACGCCAGAATATCATACTGGCCGTAATAGATTTCAGTCGGACGCACCGAAATCTTCACTATATGCCCGATGTCGACGGGCATGCTTTTAGTGAAGAGCGTAAAGTAGGTCGCACCTTTTATCGACAGCATGCGTTCATACTGGCCTTCAAGGAAGTTCCCACCACCTTTGAACATCCGCCCTGCGGCAACCATCGACTCATAATAGCTGCTTACCGATGTGAATTCTGCCTCGTACGCTGAAGCCATATTCTTCACTTCGTCGACGATTACACGGTGGTCCTCTGTAATATAGTCGATGATGGATATCGACCGTTCAAACAACAGATGGCTGTACTGGACCAGATGATTGAACGTCTGATCTGGATGCGTGACGGTATCATAATATTCATCAAGTGCTTCTTTCCCTGCCTGGTCGAGCTGTTCGCGTGTCTCCTGGTACAGCTTTTCGATCCTTTCGAGTAGCTGCTCCCGCTCTTGCCGCTCGATGATATGCTCTGCATGGGGCTCCATCGTGATTGCATCGATATTTTCGATGGAGCGCTGCGTTTCAGGATCTATGGATCGGAGTGAATCAACTTCATCGTCGAAGAACTCGATCCGTACAAGTTGCTCTGACATATAGACGTCTATGATGTCTCCGCGCACCGCAAATTCACCAAAATGGACTGCCTGATTCATCCTCCTGTACCCGAGGCTTACAAGATCTTCTATGAACTGGTCATAATCGATTACACTGCCAAGCTTGATGGTCTTCTCATAGCTTAGGAGCTTATCCTTCGGCATGACCGGCTTGAGGAGCCCGTGTACAGGCACGACGAATAAGCCCGGTTCATTGTGGGCCAGAGCAAATAGGCTGCTCATGCGCGACTTCATGAATTCAGGGCTTTGTTTGGCATGGTTTTCCACCATGATATCGCCGACCGGGAACGTATGGACATTATCCATCATGTCCATCAAGGGGTTGGCCAGTTTTTCCATCTGATGGTTATTCTGAACGAATATTACAATCGGACGCTTTTCAGCTTGCGCGAGTTCGTACAACAGGGCAGGTTTAAAGTCATCGTTGATGCCTGTCACCATCATGTTGAGGGCATCCCGATGATTCGCCACTTCCAAGAAGCGTTCATCTTCCTGGATGCGCCGGGATATATTCTTATTCATCTACATCACCATTATATTCTGTCATGATTTCCTGGAAGGGATCTGTAACAAATGCAGCTGAAGCTGCTCCAGACCGCTGAATGACTTTATCGAGCAGTTTGTGCTCAGCCTTCGGAAATTTGTCCAATACGTAATTCGGGATCGAGGAGCCGGGAGCCGGCCTGTCAATGCCAATCCTGATCCTGTTGTACTTTTCGGTACCAAGATGTTGGTTCAGCGATTTTATGCCATTATGGCCTCCACCACTCCCTTTTTGCCTCAGGCGTAATCTGCCGACAGGAAGGTCCAGATCATCATACAGCACCAAGATATCCTCCGTCTCAATATTATAATAGTCAAGGAGGGGTCTGACACCTTCACCGCTTAGGTTCATGAAAGTTTGAGGCTTTACCAGCATCACTTTCTGACCTTTATGATACCCCACACCAAAGTGGCATTTAAACTTTTTGTTCGACAGCTCTATACCGAGGTCATACGCCAGATGATCGATGACCATAAACCCAATGTTGTGACGCGTACCGTCATATTTCTTTCCTGGGTTCCCAAGACCGATGATACATTTCATATACTCACCTCATACAACGTGAAAAAAGGCGATGGGAAATCCACCGCCATGTTCATTCACATTATTATTCTTCGTCTTTCTCTTCTGCAGCTTCTTCTGTTTCTTCACCTTCAGCTGCTTCTTCGTCCTCTTCAGATTCCTCTTCTTTTTGAGGAGGTACCACTGTGACAAGCGCTTCATCATCTTCGTTTTCGATGGTGAAGTTGCCTTTTTCACGGATATCTGAAACGTAGAGTGTATCTCCGATTTCCATTTCCTCGACGTTGACTTCGAGGGATTCTGGAATGTTATCCGGAGTTGCTGTTACAGAAACTTCGAATATCGGCTGCTCAACGATGCCGCCTTCTTTAGTTCCAGCTGCTTCACCCACTATTTCAATGGTTACCTCAACCGTCACTTCAGACTTCATGTTGATTGCGATGAAGTCGATGTGCGTGATCTGGTTCTTCAGGGAATCGAATTGATATTCAGTAACCATCACTTTAGTTGTGTTTCCTTCGATATCAAGGTCGATGACACCGTTACGTCCAACTTCACGTATTACTTTGATGAATTCGTTCTCGTCGACTGCAACTGGAGTATTCTCTACTTGATAGCCATAGATGACCGCCGGGATCTGCCCCGTTCTGCGCAGTTCAGTAACTTCTGAACGTTTTGCTTTGCCTTCTCTATGCTTTGAGGCCAATTTTGCCATGGTATATTTCCACCTTTCATTTACAGACAGTTGTTTTAGCATTGCCTAATTTAACACATAGCCATGGATAATAATAGCATATTACCATGGTGTTTGTAAAAAATCTTGTGATATTCAGTTAATTGTCGAACAGGATACTTACGGATTCCTCTTCATAGACACGTACAATTGCCTGAGCCATCAACTCGCCGACCGATAGTTCAACAATCTTGCTGCTCTTTTTCTCTTCAGGCATTTGGATGGAGTTGGTGACCACAAGTTCCTTGATGACAGACTCTTCGATCCTTGAAATCGCCGGGCCTGACAACACAGGGTGTGTACAACATGCATAGACTTCCTTGGCGCCTTTATCCAGTAATGCCTGAGCTGCCAATTTCATCGTGCCGCCCGTATCGATGATGTCATCGATGATGATTGCTGTCCGGCCTTCGATTTCCCCGACAATGTTCATCACTTCTGCAACATTCGGTTTCGGCCGTCTTTTATCGATGATGGCAATCGGTGTCTTCAGGCGATCTGCCATCTTGCGGGCGCGGGTCACGCCACCGTGATCTGGGGAGACCACAACTACTTCCTCAAAGTCCAGACCTTTATGCTCTACGAAATAATCACTGAGGATCGGGACACCCATAAGGTGATCTATCGGAATATCGAAGAAACCTTGAAGTTGCGGTGCGTGCAGGTCGAGTGAGATGACGCGGTCCGCCCCAGCTGTTTCTATCAAGTTTGCAACAAGCTTTGCTGTAATCGGTTCACGGGATCTGCTCTTTCTATCCTGACGGGCGTAACCGTAGTAGGGCATTACAATATTTATGGTTGCTGCAGAGGCGCGCTTCAGTGCATCAATCATGATAAGCAATTCCATCAGATGTTCGTTGACCGGCTGGCTTGTGGACTGTACTACGAAGACGTCGCAGCCACGGACACTCTCTTCTATATTGATTTGGACTTCCTCATCCGAAAACCTGTTGACCTGACATTTGCCGAGGGGAATGCCTATATGGTCTGCAATTTCTCTTGCAAGTGGTTCGTTGGCCTTCAGGGAGAAGAGGCGCAGATTCGAGTTTTTGTATTGATTGCTAGAAGCTAACATGTTGATCCTCCAATTAATTGTCTTTTTTTAAGTATCCTTCTTTTGTCGTCTGTCTGTTACGCGCAATGGCCAAGCTATCTTCCGGCACTTCGTCTGTAATCGTCGATCCCGCGGCTATGAAGGAGCGGTCCCCGATCTTCACCGGCGCCATCAGATTGGAGTTGCACCCGATGAAGGCGTCCGCGCCGATTTCAGTCTTGAATTTATTTTTGCCGTCATAGTTCACTGTAATTGTACCACAGCCGATGTTCGACCTCGCACCAATTTCAGCATCTCCTATATAACTGAGATGCGACACTTTCGCCTCATCTGCAAGCTGTGATTTTTTCACTTCGACAAAATTGCCGATCTTGACTGATTTGCCGAGTTCAGAGCCTGGGCGCAGTTGGGCGAATGGGCCGACAGTTGTGCCTTTACCGACTTTAGAACCAAGCACAACTGAATGCTTGACCTCCACCTCATCGTCGATGAACGAGTCTTTGATTTCAGAGCCTGAAGAAATGACTACATTTTTTCCAACTCTGGTCCGCCCCCTGAGCACTGCCCCAGGATATATGATGGTATCAGGGCCGATTTGCACCTCTGCATCTATATAAGTGGCGTTCGGATCTATCAAGGTGACACCGTTTTGCATATGCTGCGTGTTTATCCGCTCGCGCAGCACCTCTTCCGCCTTCGCCAACGCCATCTTGTCATTGATGCCGAGCACCTCTTCGAAATCCGGTGTGAGATATGCTTCCACACGGGCACCCCTGTCGCGCATTATCGCTATGGCATCCGGCAGATAGTACTCATTTTGTGCATTATCATTATCGACTTTTTCCAATGCTTCAAACAGCAGTCTATTATCAAAAATGAAGGTGCCTGAGCTCACTTCCTTGATTTCCTGCTCGGCGGGATTTGCGTCCTTCTGCTCCACAATCCTTCTGACCGACCCATTCTCCTTCCGTATGATTCTGCCATAACCATAGGGTATCTGGGTCCTTGTTGATAAAATCGTCGCCTTTGCACCTGAATCCAGGTGATATTTCATGAATATCTGCATAGTCGTCTCGCTGATCAACGGCGTATCTCCACATATGACCATCGTCTGTCCGTCGGTTCCACCAAGTGCTTCCTGCAACTGCTGTACTGCATGGGTAGTTCCAAGCTGTTCTTTTTGGATTGTAGTATTGATGTTGTCATCAAGACGATCCCGCACAGCTTGTGCTTCATGTCCCAGCACAGCGTGGATCTCTTCTATCCCTGCTTTTCTCAAGTTGTCGATGACGTGCTGGATCATAGGGACTCCGCCCACTTCATGCAGCACTTTAGGTTTCTCTGATTTCATCCGCGTACCTTTTCCAGCTGCCAAGATTATCGCTCTCGTCTGCATAATGTCCCCCATTTTATAGCTATATCCAATTATATTTTAGTAACCGTCCAGTTTCAAGGTTTAACAGCCATCATCCCTATACTTTCGCGACCTAAAAAACCCACAAAGCGACTACTTTGCGGGTTAAGGCTATTCTTCTTCTTTTCTGGTCTTCCCCGACCTCATCAGAGTCCGTTTCGCGCCGGACCGTCTCCTGTTCAGAAGGGTCTACGATTGTTTCCGACGTTTCATCGGATGCTTCCCCTGCAGGCTCAGGGTCTTCCGTTTCCTCATATACCCGCATCACTTCTTCCTGCACATGCTGCCGCATTTCAGAATTGATCGGGTGGGCGATATCACGGAACTCTCCATCCGGTGTACGCTTGCTCGGCATTGCGACGAAGAGGCCGTTGTTGCCTTCTATGACTCTGAGGTCATGGACGACAAAGGCACTTTCAAACGTGATGGATACAAGTGCTTTCATCCGGGTGTCCTGGTTGTTTACTTTACGCAGTCTTACGTCTGTTATCTTCATTATCCGCTTCCCCCAATAATAATTATTGTTGGATCGTATGTGTACTGCTTCAGTCAACCATATTGTTAATTCACATCAGATGCAATGACTTCTATTTCCACTTTGACATCCTTCGGTAAACGACTGACCTCTACACATGATCTTGCTGGTAGTTTACCCGTAAAATAGCGCCCGTAAACTTCGTTGATCTGTGGGAAGTCATTCATGTCACTGATGAAAATAGTTGCTTTGACCACGTTATCATAACCAAGGCCTGCGGCTTCGAGGACATGCCCGACATTGTCCATGACCTGCTTGGTCTGGGCCTGTACCTCCTCGGAAACCACTTCCCCCTCCAGATTGAGCGGGATTTGCCCCGATGAATAGAACATGTTGCCTACCTTGACGCCATGGCTATAGGGACCGAGTGCTTCCGGTGCTTTCTTTGCATTGATTGGTTCCATATATTTCAAAACTCCTTTTATTGTTATGACTGATGTTCCTTAGTGCCATTTTCAATATACTCCAACAATTGCCTTCTTCCACTACAAAAGATTGGTTGAATTCATCAATCTCCGATACTTTGAGCAATGATGTATAATCGGTGAATCTCCGGTTCTCCACTTGCTTGGCTTCAACGAGGACACTTACACCGACGACTTGGGCCGAAAATTCCTCCATAAGGTTGATGACGCCGGTGATAGACCCACCTGCCCTCAAGAAATCATCGACTACAAGGACTTTCGCCCCTTCCTTCAAAGTCCGCTTCGATAAGACCATCGTTTCTATTTTACGCGTCGACCCCGATACATAGTTGACGGAAACAGTAGACCCCTCAGTCACTTTATTATCTTTGCGTATGACCGCGACTGATACATTAAGTTCCCTCGCCACAGCGTTTGCCAATGATATCCCCTTGGTGGCGACGGTGACGACGGCATCGATGGACTCCCCTTCATACATTGTGGCAATCAACTTTCCGATATCGGACATCATATGGGGGTCACCCATTATGTCCGACATGTAAAGGTATCCTCCAGGCAGCAACCGATCTTTAGTTTTAAGCACTTCCATGAACCGCTCAACGATCTCCGCTGAGCGTACATGATCGATCTTCGGACGGAATGTCACGCCCCCGCCGGCTCCGGCGGTCGTCTGAACCAATCCTATCCCCTCTGTTTCAAAGACATTTTTGACTATTTTGATGTCTTCACTGATTGAAGATTTAGCCTGACTGAACTTATCCACGAAGTAGGTCAGTGGAATCAACTGGTTCGGATGTGAAGTGAGATGCTGGGTCATGAAGACCAGCCGTTCACTGCGTTTAAATTTCATACAATGACTCCTAAACCGTATTTAATATAGTGATTTTAACATAAAAGTTCGGTTTTTGGCAATCATCCTAACAGTCTGACTTTATAAACTTCGTTACAGCATCCTTTAATCGCATTATAGAGATGGACCGCCTGGCGTTCTTTCTGGACCAGTCCGAAAACGGTGGGGCCACTGCCGCTCATCATGGCACCTTCAGCACCATTGCGCAGCATCGTATCTATAAGCTTGCTGACTTCGGGATAATTTTTTACGGTCACTTCCTGCAGATCGTTTTTCATCAGGCGCATCATCTTTTCGTGGTCCCCTGCTCCGATCGCTTCTGCCATAGCTGCTGAAACTGGTGGGTTCTTCCCTGGTTCCAATGCTTGATAGATTGTTTTTGTCGACACTTTCATCTTTGGCTTGGCAAGCACGACCCAACCTTTTGGTGGCTTCGGCAGGCGCTCTATCTCCTCACCTCTGCCTGTTGCCAACGCTGTTCCTCCGTATACGCAAAAAGGAATATCAGATCCCAGCTTGCTGGCTAACTGGGCCAAGGTGTCGATATCTACGCCAAGCCCAAAGAGGGCGTTGATGCCCCTGAGCGTTGCCGCAGCATCTGCAGAACCCCGGCAAGTCCGGCAGCGATGGGAATATTCTTATCGATTGTTATGGTAACGCCTGCTTCAACACCATACTCCCGGAACATCAGTTCAGCAGCCTGGTAGGCCAAGTTCCTCCGGTCCAGGGGAACATGCCGATGTTCCGTATGGATGATGATCTTCCGGTCATTACGCTTCTCGAACGAGAGCTGATCATTGAGATCGACTGTCGTCATGACCATGTTCACTTCGTGGTAGCCGTCTTTTCTTTTGTACAATGTATCCAAGGTCAGGTTGATTTTAGCGGGTGCCGTTTCAAAATGCATAATTTCACTTCCATCATACGGTCATTTTTTTATCAGTTTATCATAAAAAGCATATATAAAATATGACTTTATAATATATGAGACCGCAACCCGCCCCTTTGCAGACAAAAAGGTTGAATTAATACGAATTTGAGATATTATAATAAACGGCAGTTACTTTTTAATAGTCTACTGCGTAAATTGATAATATTTTATGATGGAGGCAATCGTAATGGTTAAAATAGGTATTGTAACTGGTAGTACACGCCCTGCTCGAGTCAATCTGCAGGTGGCAGAATGGATCAAGGATTTTGCAGAAAAAATGGACCTGGAAGCTGAATTTGAGATTGTTGATATAAAGGAATATGATTTTCCGATGTTCAATGAAGATCTGCCGCCGGCAATGGCGAACAAATCCTACTCTAAAGATACAGTTAACGCATGGTCAAAAAAGATTGATGAGTTGGATGGTTTCATATTCATCACTCCTGAATACAATAAGAGCATCACTTCATCACTCAAAAATGCCATCGACTACATTGGACCTGAATGGGGACACAAAGCCGCAGGCATCATCGGGTATGGCTCGACGCTTGGCGTAGCAGCTTCCCTGTCACTGCGCCAAATACTCGGCAACCTTAATGTTGCGACTGTAACGCCTTTTGGGGCCTTCAGCCTGTTCACCGACTTTGAAGGCATGAAGACATTCAAACCGAATGAGGTTCATAATGCTACAGTGGAGAATGTCATCACTACGACGGTAAACTGGTCGAAAGGCTTGAAAACGATCAGATAAAATAAAAATAACGGACAGCCGTCGGCTGTCCGTTATTTTTATTATCATGCATAAAGCTGCCACCAAGGATGGCAACTGCGTTCAGTTACTGGATTACAAATGCTTCTTTCTCTTCGTTATAGAATGTCACTTCAACATTGGATGTCAATACATCTGTGTATGTATATGACACTGTTTCAAAGCTGTGCTCCTCCTGGTCTAACTCCACGACGAATACAGAAGGGTACGTTTCTCTAAGAACACCTCGTCGCTCAATCAATTTCTTGCGCCCTCCATTTGCACGGAGTAAAACTGGGTTACCCAATTGACAATCAAGAATTTTTTTGATGTCGATCAAAGTTTTTGGCATTTGGCCCACCTCACTAAACCCATTATAGCAAGTTTACATGAATTTGTCAAAATTTCATGGTAATTGCGACAGTTTTATGCTTTATGAGCCAATTTCAATTCAGGATAAGATTTCAAAGCTTCATATATGCGTGCAAAATCCTCGATTGCAAGGCTCTCGCCCCGCCTTTTTGGATCAACATCCGCACGTTGCAGCATGGCTTCGATTCTACCTTTATTCTCTTTCCCCTCTTCAAACAGCATCGAGTAGTTGTTCAATATCGTCTTTCTCCTTTGTGCAAACGCACCCCGTGTCAATGCAAAGAACACTCCCTCGTCATCGATGGGCACTTTCGGCTGTACCCGGGCAGTCATCTCTACGATGATGGAATCGACATTCGGGGGTGGCATGAAGACTCCCTTCGGCACATTGCGGATGACTTTGGCTTCTGTGAAATAATCGATGGCGATCGATAACGAGCCATACGCCTTACTGTTCGGACGGGCACTGATGCGCTCGCCCACCTCTTTTTGCATCATGACATAATAGCGTGAAATCGGCAGATTCCGCTCAAGGAAGTGCATCAGTATCGGTGTTGTAATATAGTACGGCAGGTTGGCCACTACAATGACCTCTTCACACCCGTCAAATTCTGTTTTGATGACGGCCTCGATATCCGCTTTCAATATATCTTCATTGATGACCTTTACATTGGAGTAGGGCGATAGCGTATCATCAAGCACCGGCATCAGCCGCTGGTCTATTTCAAATGCCACTACTTTCTGCGCCCTTTTGGCCAACTGCTCAGTCAGTGATCCGATTCCAGGCCCCACTTCGATAACCCCTGTTTTATCTGAAATGTCTGCTTTATCGAGCACTTCCCTGATTACGTTCAAATCCACAAGGAAATTCTGACCCAGACTCTTCTTGAATTTAAATCCATGCTCGTCCAGTATCTGCTTCGTTCTTCCCGCTGTTGCGATATCCTTCATCTTATTCCCCTTCAACTGCTTTTAATATATCTTCGATCTGCTCATGCTTGATGCCATACCGGTTTAATTTCTTCCTCAGCTGACCGGCATTTGCATAACCGATATTCAATTCTTCACATAGGCGAGTGCGCTTTACAGCAGCTTCCTTACTGCCGGAAAGTCCCCAGCCCACCATATCACTGATCGTGATGTGGGGCGTAGAGTCAGAAACGCTTGTGTAGACCTTCGATAGGCTCTCGATGATGCTTTCTTTTGAAGCATGCTCAATGCCTATGCCACCATTCCTGCCCTTTGCCTTAGACCTTGAGACAAATGCTTCTTTGATGTCCGGGAAGCGTTCGAGAATAGTGTTCCTGATTTTCTGTCCAGGGTAATCGGGGTCTGTAAAATGATGGCCCCTCGTGTATTCAATGCCACTTCTATTTCCTTCAGCACGACCTCGTCTATGGCCGAACCTTTTGTTTCGATCGTTTCACAGGAAACAGCTTCATTCAACCGTCTCGTATCATCCTTGCCTTCCACGATGATGACTTCCTTTATGACTGGTTTCTCCATGTCTGCACCTCTTTTCCATAATATCATATCTGCACTGCAAAAAATAAAATCACCGCCGGGCGGTGATTTTATCTATATGCCAAAGAGACGTTCGGCATTCAGTGTAGTCTGTTGAGCCAGTTCTTCATAGGAGATCTCCCTGAGTTCTGCAATCTTTTCCGCGACCAATTTGACGTGTGCAGGCTCATTACGCTTGCCGCGGTATGGGTGCGGTGCGAGATACGGTGCATCCGTTTCGACCAATAGGCGATCCAACGGGACGTGCTTCGCAATCTCTTTAGGCTCCTGTGCATTCTTAAAGGTCACAGGCCCGCCTAAAGATACATAGAAGTTCATATCAATGATTTCATCTGCCACTTCCGGTGATGCGCTGAAAGCATGCATAATACCTCCGATTTCATGCGCCCCTTCAGATTTGAGGATTTCCACACAATCTTCTGTGGCTTCGCGGTTATGGATGATGATCGGCAGATTCACTCGTTTTGCGAGTGCGATCTGTTTTTTGAATACTTCCTTTTGGACGTCATGGGGTGATTTGTCCCAATGGTAATCAAGACCCGTCTCGCCGATGCCGACTATCTTCTCGTGTTCGGATAACTTTTCGATCCATGCCAGATCCGCTTCAGTACAATCGACCGCGTCAACCGGATGCCAGCCTATTACGCCATAGACATTATCGTATCGCTCCACCAACTCCATAGTCCGTTCAATCGTCTTGCGGTCGAAACCCACCACTACCATCTTTTCGATGCCAGCAGATTCCGCCCGCTCCAACACTTCTTCCAGATCGTCATCATATTGGTCGGCGTTCAGATGAACGTGTGTATCTATAAGCAAAATAACCCTCCTGTCTACTTGACTATGCTGCCGTTTTCAATGCCACTCGGTACAGAGATCAATGTAAGATGCTTGCCTTTTTCTGCTGTCAAGATCATTCCCTCGGACATTTCTCCCTTCAGCTTAACCGGTTTGAGGTTTGTAACGACGAGCACTTTCTTGCCGATGATTTCCTCGGGCTCATAAGATTCCCTTATGCAGAAATAATCTGACGCTTCTCTTCTCCAAGGTCCACTTGGATCTTAAGGAGTTTATCCGCTTTTTTGACCCCTTCGGCGTTGATGACTGTAGCAACTTTCATTTCTACTTTGTCAAAGTCATCTATCGTGATTTCAGCCGCTTCTGAAGCAGGCTCTTCCGGTTCCTCCGGCGTCATCAGCCCTTTAATATGCGCCACTTCTTCTTCTACATCCAATCGCGGATAGATCGGCTTTGGCTTCTCAACCATTCTGCCTGCAGTTTTTATGCTGCCGTAATCCATGATCGAATCGAAGGTCTGCTGCTCCGGATCCGTTATATTCATCTGTCTGAAGATTTCTTCCGGGCCATGCGTCAGATAGGGTTTCAACAGGATGGCGATGATGCGTATGTTCTCTGCAAGATGGATCATGACATTGCCGAGTGCGTCTCTTTCAGAGTCGTCCTTCGCAAGTATCCAAGGTGCGGTTTCATCAATATACTTGTTCGTACGGCTGATGATGGTCCAGACTGCCCTGAGCGACTTGTTGAATTCCATTTCCTCCATGCCTTCTTCATAGAGCTTGACGTTATCATATACCGTCTGTTCAAGGTTTTCGTCCAGTGGGCCGCCATGACCGCCGTATGCCGGCAATTCACCTTCGAAATATTTGTTGATCATGGAAATGGTGCGGTTGACCAGATTGCCGAGATCGTTGGCCAGGTCATAGTTGGTCCGGTTGACGAATGCTTCCGGCGTAAATACACCATCTGAGCCGAACGGAACTTCACGCATCAAGTAATAGCGGAGCGCATCTAGACCATAGCGCTCAACCACCATTTCAGGATAGATGACGTTCCCTTTGGATTTGGACATTTTGCCATCTTTCATCACAAGCCAGCCATGCCCTACAATTTTTTTAGGCAGAGGCAGGTCGAGAGCCATCAGCATGATCGGCCAGTAGATTGCGTGGAACCTTACGATTTCCTTACCGATCATATGAACGTCCGCAGGCCAGTACCTTTCAAACATCCCTTCGTCATCAGAAGTATAGCCTAAAGCAGTGATATAGTTGCACAGCGCGTCGATCCATACGTATACGACATGTTTAGGGTTTGACTTCACCGAGATGCCCCAGTCGAATGTCGTACGTGAGACCGCGAGATCTTCGAGGCCCGGTCGGATGAAGTTATTCAGCATCTCATTCCTGCGCGCTTCAGGTTGGATGAATCCTGGATTATCTTCATAATATTTCTCAAGACGCGCTGCATATTTGCTCATCCTGAAGAAATAGCTTTCCTCTTTTATAAGTTCCACTTCATGACCGCTTGGCGCAACGCCACCGATCATGTTGCCCGCTTCATCCTTATATACTTCTTCCAGTTGTGTTTCCGTAAAGAACTCCTCATCTTGGACGGAATACCACCCTTCGTATTCCCCTAGATAGATGTCACCTTGTTCATACAGCCTATCGAATATCTTCTGGATGGCTATCTTGTGACCCTCGTCCGTCGTACGGATAAACTGGTCATGGGTGATTTCAAGAAGGGACCAGAGCGCTTTCATACTATCTGCCATATCGTCTACATATTTCTGCGGCGAGATACCCATTTCATCGGCTTTCTGTTCAATTTTTTGGCCATGTTCATCAGCACCTGTAAGATAATAGACATCGTAGCCGCGCATGCGTTTATATCTTGCAGTGACATCACATGCAATTGTTGTATAGGCATTACCAATATGTAATTTACCGCTTGGGTAATATATCGGTGTCGTGATATAGTAAGTTGGTTTTTCCATGCTCTTCCTCCTATTTGTTCATTCTTTAAATATAACTAATTTAAGGATTCTTTTCAATGAAATGGATACTTTATATTGGCTTACACAGCGTCGATATGCTATAATCATCACGAATTAGACAAAAACAATCAATGTGTTTATTGACTTTAAATCAGAATTGTGGCAATGGAATAGACTATATGCATTCCTTGAAATAAAGTTGTCTGCAACTGAATTCTTCCCGTAATGTTTTCTCATAATTATGAGGTGGAATGAATAGTCGTTTGCGAAATGAGAAAATGGAGGAAAAAGCTATGAAATCAACTGGCATTGTACGTAAAGTAGATGAACTCGGACGTGTGGTCATACCTATAGAACTCAGACGTGTGCTTGATATCGAAGTCAAAGACGCACTTGAAATATATACAGATGACGATACGATTATCTTGAAGAAGTATAAGCCACAGATGACATGTGCAGTAACAGGAGACGTTTCCGAGCAGAATATGCGTCTGGCTGACGGCCGCATCATCTTGAGTCAAGAAGGTGCAGAACAGCTCATCAAAGAAATTCAATCGAAGATGCATTAATCAAATAAGCGGCCTTAGGCCGCTTATTTTTTTATATCATGAAATTCATCATATACATCCTGCTTTTTCAAACTTCTCACCTCTGCCACTTTCTTGATCGCCTGTTTCGGTGTCAACCCTTCTTTCACCAGGGCCTCCACATGCTCTTTTACAGGAATGTCGAAAGTCTCTTCTGCAGGAGCTGCACCCTCCACCACAACAACAAATTCTCCCTTCAGCGGTATTTCCTTTTCTATCTTATCCAGGAGCACACCCACCGGTCCTCGGACATGCTGCTCAAATTTTTTAGTGATTTCCCTCGATATGCTGACTACACGCCCAGGGTCTATCTCGTTCATCTCCATGAGCGTATCTTTGATCTTATGCGGTGATTCGTAGAGGACTGAAGTCGATTGCCGTGCCATTATCTCCTGAATCTTGCTCTTCTTTTTACTCCGCGACTTCGGCAGGAAACCAAAATAGGTAAATTCATACGAGGGGATGCCACTTGCGACCAGGGCCATCGTAAAAGCAGTTCCTGAAGGAACGATGACGTAGTCCAACCTCTCCGTCTGCATTCTTGATATAAGCTCAAAGCCAGGGTCCGAGATGACGGGCATACCAGCATCACTGACAAGGGCGAAAGTGCGACCATCCTTCATCTCTTCAATAATCTGATCCTCAACACTCTCTTTATTGAAGTCATGATATGCCTTGAGCGGTGTATCGATTTCAAAATGGTTCGTCAACTTACGGGTGTTGCGAGTATCTTCGCACAGTATCACATCGACTTTCTTAAGCGTATCGACTGCACGGAAAGTCATATCATCAAGGTTCCCAAGTGGTGTTCCCGTGATATAGAGATGCATGTCATTCCCTCCTGACCAGCTTCAATTTTTCGTCTCTTGATAATTTTTTGATGGCATATTCCCGTTTCAGTGCCTCACTCTTCGTTTCATACACTTCTTTGTGGAGCAGATGGACCGGGCGCCTATTCCGTGTATATTTGGCTCCCTTGCCTTCATTATGCGTTTTGATCCTTCTGGACACATCTGTTGCATAACCTGTGTACAATGTACCGTCACGACATTCTACGATGTAGACGAAATGCTCAGCCATAATAGACCGTCATCATTTCATCGGTATAACGACCTTGCTCATCATAGATATAAAGAGGTGGCAGGATATCTGCATAGGCATGGCTATTAAATACCGCTTCAATCAGAACGAACAGGGCGGTTCGTGCAGAACCATCATTATAGACATATTGGACACGCCGCACACGAAATCCTGCCTTTGACAGTTCATGCGCGACTTCCATGCTTCTTTCTGCCCGGTGGACCATATGAAGCCTACCCTTGTTCCTGATGAGGAAACGCGCCGCTTTTATGACTCCTTCAAGATCAATATGTATCTCATGACGTGCGATGCTGTGCGGTCCTTTTTCCTTCAGGGGCTGATCATTTGTGAAATACGGGGGATTCACAGTAATAACATCATAGGAGGAATGTTCGTAGAGTGACCTGACCTCTTTCAAATCACCCATCCGGATGTCGATCTGTTCTGCCTTACCGTTCATGGTGATGCTTCTTGTGGCCATATCTACGAGTTGGGGCTGCAGCTCTAATCCATCTATCGGTAAAGCTGTGCGATGGGATAAAGAAGCGGTATGATGCCGTTCCCTGAGCACAGGTCGATGATATGTTTATCCCGTTTCAAAAACCTTGTAAAATCAGCCAGCAGTAACGCGTCCACTGAAAATGAAAAGACCTCGCTACTCTGGATGATCTGCATGGATTCCCGGAACAATTCATCCACCCTTTCGCCTTCCTGCAACATATATCCACCTCCAATAAATAAAGCGGCCGAAGCCGCCTAGTTGTTTCGATGTTGGAGAAACCCCTGACAAAACAGGCAATCTTCCCCGTGCCGATGCGTACCGAAATGGACGCTGCATACGTGGAACCCTTCCTCATACAGATTATTCAATGTGTTCTGCTTGAAGGATGCCCCTTTCTCTGAGGCTTCTTTCGCCAATAACTGCTCATAATTTTCCTTTTCCATCTGAAGACTGACATTTTCCTCAACGAGTCGGACAGAAAGCTCCTTTAAAGTCTGAAGATCTTCATACATGAGGTCCATATCTGCTTCCATCTTGCTTATATGCATAAATAGGCGTTCGCGTTCCATTACTGCACCCCGCCGACTGCGTCCAGTTCGTCGCAATGGAATTCACGTATATAGTCATCTTTATATTTCACCTTCACCACAAGGTCCAGAATGTTCATGCCGATCACCAAACCTCTACCGTCAGGCGTCTCTATCATCTGACCAACATCCGGTAATGCTTCACGTGCATTCTCATAATATTCATCCTCATAATTCAAGCAGCACATCAGACGTCCGCACGCGCCTGATATTTTGGTGGGGCTGAGCGAGAGATCCTGGTTCTTTGCCATCTGGATGCTGACCGGCACAAAATCCCCGAGGAAGGTCGAACAGCAATGTGCACGGCCACAGGGACCAATGCCTCCAAGATACTTCGCTTCATCCCTTACGCCGATCTGGCGGAGTTCGATGCGTGTCTTGAAACGGTTCGCAAGAACGCGGACGAGGTTACGGAAATCCACACGTTCATCCGAAGTGAAATTAAATATGAGTTTTTTGCGCTCCAGTGTATACTTGGCATTGACGAGCTGCATATCCAATTTCTCTTCAGAAATGGCTTTTCTACAGAATTGAAGGGCTTCTTCTGCACTGGATTGGTTCTCATGGAACTTTTCCATGTCCTTATCAGTCGCAGCCCGGATGAATTTGCCATCCGGTTCCACAATATCATCTTCAGGAACCTGATAGTTCGGCTTCACCACCCGCAACATTTCCATACCGCGCTTTGTCTCAGCGACGATATAATCATCGCGCTCCGTCGACTCTCCATTAACTTCCAAATATATATTCTCAAAATAATCCAACTGCGTGGCAGTAATGAGTTCTATCATAATCATTCAACCTTTCGAGCATATGACCATACTCTCAAACACAAGCATAGGATGCACGTTTGACGACAACATGCGGTTTGCAGTCTGTATCTCTTCCAGCATGCGCGCCAGATGCTCTACACGCTGTCCTACCCCAGTGTTTCCTGTTTCATTGCCGTATGGCCTAAAATCTTCAAGCTCCAGTACTTCATGCATACATTGTCGTACGAATCCATCAATCAACTGCAGCAACAGCGCATGATCTTTTCTGTTTTGGCAGATATCCAGCATTGATTTTATTTCAATCAATACGAGAGGATGCCCCCGATCCATTTTCTCAAAAAGTCCATTGCTGTCTGGCGTAAACGGGGAACACTTCCCCAGTTCTTTTACATGTTCGGCATTGAGAGCCAGTACATCCACTGTTTGAAGTTCCGACTCATTCAAATCCTCAAGCATTCCAATCCGGTCAGCCCGTTCCCCCGAATATGAATATGTTGGGCCCTTGAATGGATCGTCGGCAATATACTGCTTTTATCTATCGTCAAGAGGATGGCCACAGTTCTCGCTGGAGGGTCCTCCAAAAACTTAAGGACACTATTCTCAGCCTGCGGCGTCAGTTTTTCAAACGCCTCTATCACATACACCTTATAATCCGACTCGGTTGGTTTGCGGTTCATCCTGCGCACAAGATCCTCTACAGCTTCCTTTTTTATGGCCGTCTCTGCAGTCGCAAGATAAAAATAATCGGGATGATTCCCTTCAGAAATCAATCTGGCATTACGGGCTGTGTCGCCAAGTATGTTGAGGGCGAAATATTCACTGTAACGTTTTAAGGTTTCTATTGCATCGCCTTCAAACATGTAGGTATGGCTGAGTCTGTCGTTTTCTATGATTTTATCCAATTGGTATTCAACAGTATAGTTTTCAGCTGTCATTACTGCTTCACTTAAAATCTTTCGAATTGTTCAATAGGCAATACGAATACTGTCGCCCCGCCGACTTCCACTTCTACAGGGTATGGAATATAGGAATCTGCATTTCCACCCATAGGGGTGACGGGTGCGACCGTCTGCTCCCTGTTTCCACATGTGTTATCGATGAGCTGAAGCAATTCATCGACGCGTTGATCTTCAACACCACATAGGAAAGTTGTGTTTCCAGCTCTCAGGAAGCCGCCTGTAGTCGCAAGCTTGGTGTTCCTAAAATCATTTTTAGTTAGACGATCAGCCAACCTTTGGCTGTCATGATCTTGTACGATTGCAATTACCATTTTCATGATTGGTTCACCTCTTGATTCAGATATTGTTCAATTATGTTTATTGCGTCTGCAAAAACCTTTTCAGGGCGTTGTGCTGCATCGATCATTCGGATTCTTTCGGGATATTCTTCTCTCAATTGATTATACCCCATGACCACTGATTCATGGAAATCCAATTCTTCGCCATCAAGTCTGTTGTCGTCACGCTTGTTGCGTTTAATGCGCTCAAGACCGGCTTTGGGGTCCAGTTTAAGATACAGTGTCAGATCAGGCATGTGATCTTCTATCGCAAAACGGTTGATTTCCATAACAGCATCAGAGCCTATATTACGCGCAACTCCTTGGTAGGCGATCGAACTGTCGATGAAACGATCACATAATACGATATTACCATCTTCGAGTGCCGGCAGTATCTTTTCAACAAGATGTTGCCGCCTTGAAGCTGCAAACAATAATGCTTCTGTGCGTTCATCCATATCATTGCCTTTGGAGAGAAGTATTTCCCGGATCATTTCACTGATGCCGATCCCCCGGGTTCACGCGTCGTAACCACTTTATGCGTCTTCGACAAATGAGCATGGATTGCTGAAATCAACGTTGTCTTACCGGAGCCTTCCGGACCTTCAAACGTAATGAAATGACTCATTGCTTCTCCTTACCCGTATAGTACGCTATATTTTGTTTTATACCTTCTATTCTAACATGATTCATTAAAGCATGTGTAATCGATTTTAGATGCCCACTGGTAATGACTTCTCCCTCAAAAACAATCGGAATGCCGGGAGGATAGGGAATCATGGTCCTCTGGCACACTTTTCCCCTCAGGAAGGAGAGGTCCAGTGAAGGATCATTTTTCACATCCTGAATTACCAGTGATTCGATGCGCGTCAGAAGACACTCAAATGGATAGCGGTCGCCTTCATGGAAGAGTGGCAGACAAAGGAGCACCCCTTCATCTGTGACCATCTCTGGATAGATGGAAGCGCCGACGAAGGCATCGTAAACTGTATAGGGTGAATGCCCAACGTGATTGATGAGCAGTTTCGCAGGGTCATCCATCTCTGTTACTTCTAAGTTCGTTCTACGAAGCTTATTGATCAGCACCCCCCTCTTCTCATGGAACTGTTCATCTGAGTAGGACATATAGAAATCATGGGCATGTTCCATCGAAAGCATAAGCATATAGGAAGGGCTCGATGTTTCAAAGTAATCTATATATTTAAGGATCGCTTCATAAAACTCAGATTTCGTAAAAATAACCGATGACATCGTCAAGGCAGGGAGCATCTTATGGTAGGACTGTACTGCGATATCTGTAGAATACTTCATAGAGGACGATGGAAAGGCTCCCGTAATATCCAGATGCGCGCCGTGTGCCTCGTCTGTGATGACCACACCATTCCCTGCATGCACATGATTTATAAGTGTGCCTATATCAAAACATTCTCCGGTATATGTAGGGTAAGTGATGACAGCAACATCACGCTCTGTAAAGCTATGGGAGAAAAAAGCATCTTCTGAAACGACTTCATGTGAGGCTTCAGCAATTTCCAGTGCATGATGAACTGACTTGTGGGCGCCTTCCAACACAATGAAATGCTTTTTGTTTAAGTGTTTGAGTCCATATATCGCAGATAAAATACCATTCGTCGTGCCATTTACCATCATCTGAGAAATGTAGCCTGGATACTTTCCACCAATCTTTTCATTAAGCTGACGGAGGATCCCATCTGCTTCATGCAAATCATCGAGTCCATTGATCTCTGTCATGTCATATCTGAAATCAAAGGCATCAAGCTGACCGATCGTATTGTTTTTATGACCTGGAACATGCATAGAAATGGCTTCATCTTCTAATAGTTTTGTAATTGTCTGATACAGTACCATCAAACCCACCCTTTCAATATAAAGGTATAAAAAAAAGAGACCTATAAAGGTCTCAATGCGGCTCATCGCATCCATAATTGAATTATGTACATACTGCCCGGCGGCGTCCTACTCTCACGGGACGTCAGTCCAACTACCATCGGCGCTGGAGAGCTTAACTGCTGTGTTCGGCATGGGAACAGGTGGAACCTCTCCGCGATTGCCACCGGACAATATGGAATGCTTGAATGCCCCTTGGACATTCAAAACCGGATAGAAGCAATGCGTTGCGTAGAAGACCATACACGGTTTTCTTCATTTGAATAAGTCATCGATCGATTAGTATTCGTCCGCTCAATGTGTCGCCACACTTACACGCCGAACCTATCTACCTCATCATCTCTGAGGGATCTAATGGGGAAATCTCATCTTGAGGGGGGCTTCATGCTTAGATGCTTTCAGCACTTATCCCGACCATACATAGCTACCCAGCGATGCCGTTGGCACGACAACTGGTACACCAGTGGTATGTCCATCCCGGTCCTCTCGTACTAAGGACAGCGCCTCTCAAATTTCCTACGCCCACGACGGATAGGGACCGAACTGTCTCACGACGTTCTGAACCCAGCTCGCGTACCGCTTTAATGGGCGAACAGCCCAACCCTTGGGACCGACTACAGCCCCAGGATGCGATGAGCCGACATCGAGGTGCCAAACCTCCCCGTCGATGTGAACTCTTGGGGGAGATAAGCCTGTTATCCCCGGGTAGCTTTTATCCGTTGAGCGATGGCCCTTCCATGCGGAACCACCGGATCACTAAGTCCGTCTTTCGACCCTGCTCGACGTGTCTGTCTCGCAGTCAAGCTCCCTTATACCTTTACACTCTATGAATGATTTCCAACCATTCTGAGGGAACCTTTGAGCGCCTCCGTTACTCTTTAGGAGGCGACCGCCCCAGTCAAACTGTCCACCTGACACTGTCTCCACCCGGATTACGGGTGCGGGTTAGAATCTCAACATCACCAGGGTGGTATCCCACCAGTGCCTCCACGTAGACTGGCGTCCACGCATCAACGGCTCCCACCTATCCTGTACAAGTGAGGTCGAGGTTCAATATCAGGCTACAGTAAAGCTCCACGGGGTCTTTCCGTCCTGTCGCGGGTAACCTGCATCTTCACAGGTACTATGATTTCACCGAGCCTCTCGTTGAGACAGTGCCCAAATCGTTACGCCTTTCGTGCGGGTCAGAACTTACCTGACAAGGAATTTCGCTACCTTAGGACCGTTATAGTTACGGCCGCCGTTTACTGGGGCTTCGATTCGCACCTTCGCTTACGCTGAGCGCTCCTCTTAACCTTCCAGCACCGGGCAGGCGTCAGCCCCTATACGTCACCTTTCGGTTTGGCAGAGACCTGTGTTTTTGATAAACAGTCGCTTGGGCCTATTCACTGCGGCTCATTTTCATGAGCACCCCTTCTCCCGAAGTTACGGGGTCATTTTGCCGAGTTCCTTAACGAGAGTTCGCTCGCTCACCTTAGAATTCTCTTCCCAACTACCTGTGTCGGTTTGCGGTACGGGCGGTAATGTATTCACTAGCGGGTTTTCTTGGCAGTGTGAACCCACAGCTTCGCCTACTATTTTCGGCTCCCCATCACATCTCGTCGTTACACAGGCGGATTTGCCTACCCTGACGACTCGATGCTTGGACGTGCTCTTCCTTCCGCACGCTCTGCTTCTCCTCCTGCGTCACCACATCGCTCAAACACACATCACCGGTACAGGAATTTCTACCTGTTATCCATCGCCTACGCAGTTTCGCCTCGGCTTAGGTCCCGACTAACCCAGAGCGGACGAGCCTTCCTCTGGAAACCTTAGTCGTTCGGTGGACGGGATTCTCACCCGTCTTTCGCTACTCACACCGGCATTCTCACTTCCGATCGCTCCACATGTCCTCACGATCATGCTTCGCTGCAATCGGAACGCTCTCCTACCATCAATATAATTGATCCACAGTTTCGGTAATATGTTTAGCCCCGGTACATTTTCGGCGCAGCGTCACTTGACTAGTGAGCTATTACGCACTCTTTAAATGATGGCTGCTTCTAAGCCAACATGCTAGTTGTCTGTGCAACGCCACATCCTTTTCCACTCAACATATATTTTGGGACCTTAACTGGTGGTCTGGGCTGTTTCCCTCTCGACAACGGACCTTATCACCCGCTGTCTGACTCCCGTGCATCACATAGGTGGCATTCGGAGTTTGTCTGAATTCGGTAACCCGGGATGGGCCCCTCGTCCAAACAGTGCTCTACCTCCACGATGCTAACACGAGGCTATACCTAAATATATTTCGGAGAGAACCAGCTATCTCCAGGTTCGATTGGAATTTCTCCGCTACCCACACCTCATCCGGTCACTTTTCAACGTAAGTCGGTTCGGCCCTCCATCCAGTGTTACCTGGACTTCAGCCTGGACATGGGTAGATCACCTGGTTTCGGGTCTGCAACCCCATACTAGACGCCCTATTCAGACTCGCTTTCGCTACGGCTCCACATTCGCTGCTTAACCTCGCATGCAATCACAACTCGCCGGTTCATTCTACAAAAGGCACGCCATCACCCATTAACGGGCTCTGACTACTTGTAAGCACACGGTTTCAGGTTCTATTTCACTCCCCTTCCGGGTGCTTTTCACCTTTCCCTCACGGTACTGGTTCACTATCGGTCACCAAGAAGTATTTAGCCTTGGGAGATGGTCCTCCCGGTTTCCGACGGAATTTCTCGTGTTCCGCCGTACTCAGGATACACCGCCACAGATCAAAACTTCGCATACGGGACTGTTACCCCCTATGGTGCGACTTTCCAGTCGCTTCTGCTCGCTTCTCTCTGCTTTTTCGGTGTCCTACAACCCCAGTCAAAGACTGGTTTGGGCTCTTCCCGTTTCGCTCGCCGCTACTCAGGGAATCGATTTTTCTTTCTCTTCCTCCGGGTACTAAGATGTTTCAGTTCCCCGGGTCTACCTCTCTCAGGCTATGTATTCACCTGAAAGTCGCACTAATGTGCGGGGTTCCCCCATTCGGAAATCTTTGGTTCAACGCTTACTTACAGCTCCCCAAAGCATATCGGTGTTGGTTCCGTCCTTCATCGGCTCTTGGTGCCAAGGCATCCACCGTGCGCCCTTCATTACTTAATCGCAATGAATTTGTGAGTGTGTCCCAGTCCAGCTGCAGTGTATATCCTCTCGTGATTTTCTGTGCGTCTTGCAGGATCAGGATCCTGCAGCCACCCATCAAAAATCATACGAGGATGAACATCCACTTTCGCTTTCTTGCGACACAACGCGTGTTTTTATGAACTCTTCAGTTCTCGGTTTCTACGCTTGATTTCGGTTAAAATCATTTTTCGCATTGCTTCTATACGGTTTTCAATGTGCAAGGGTTGAATCGTCAATGAAGACCATTCAAAACTGAATACAATATGTCAAACGCCAATTCCGCCGTCCCATAAGGGACGTTCCGTAATATTCCTTAGAAAGGAGGTGATCCAGCCGCACCTTCCGATACGGCTACCTTGTTACGACTTCACCCCAGTCATCGGTCCCACCTTCGACGGCTGCCTCCATAAAGGTTGGCCCACCGGCTTCAGGTGTTACCGACTTCCGTGGTGTGACGGGCGGTGTGTACAAGACCCGGGAACGTATTCACCGTGGCATTCTGATCCACGATTACTAGCGATTCCAGCTTCATGGAGTCGAGTTGCAGACTCCAATCCGAACTGAGAACAGTTTTATGGGATTCGCTTGGCCTCGCGGCGTAGCTGCCCTTTGTAACCTGTCCATTGTAGCACGTGTGTAGCCCAAATCATAAGGGGCATGATGATTTGACGTCATCCCCACCTTCCTCCGGTTTGTCACCGGCAGTCTCACTAGAGTGCCCAACTGAATGCTGGCAACTAATGATAAGGGTTGCGCTCGTTGCGGGACTTAACCCAACATCTCACGACACGAGCTGACGACAACCATGCACCACCTGTCACTCTGCCCCGAAGGGAAGCCATGTCTCCATGGCGGTCAGAGGATGTCAAGATTTGGTAAGGTTCTTCGCGTTGCTTCGAATTAAACCACATGCTCCACCGCTTGTGCGGGTCCCCGTCAATTCCTTTGAGTTTCAGCCTTGCGGCCGTACTCCCCAGGCGGAGTGCTTAATGCGTTTGCTGCAGCACTAAGGGGCGGAAACCCCCTAACACTTAGCACTCATCGTTTACGGCGTGGACTACCAGGGTATCTAATCCTGTTTGATCCCCACGCTTTCGCACATCAGCGTCAGTTGCAGACCAGAGAGCCGCCTTCGCCACTGGTGTTCCTCCATATCTCTGCGCATTTCACCGCTACACATGGAATTCCACTCTCCTCTTCTGCACTCAAGTTCGCCAGTTTCCAATGACCCTCCCCGGTTGAGCCGGGGGCTTTCACATCAGACTTAACGAACCGCCTACGCGCGCTTTACGCCCAATAATTCCGGATAACGCTTGCCACCTACGTATTACCGCGGCTGCTGGCACGTAGTTAGCCGTGGCTTTCTGGTCAGGTACCGTCACCCGATGGACAGTTACTCCCACCGGCGTTCTTCCCTGACAACAGAGTTTTACGAGCCGAAACCCTTCTTCACTCACGCGGCGTTGCTCCGTCAGACTTGCGTCCATTGCGGAAGATTCCCTACTGCTGCCTCCCGTAGGAGTCTGGGCCGTGTCTCAGTCCCAGTGTGGCCGATCACCCTCTCAGGTCGGCTACGCATCGTCGCCTTGGTGGGCCCTTACCCCACCAACTAGCTAATGCGCCGCAGGCCCATCCATCAGTGGCAGTCAAAGACCGCCTTTCAACTCATCCCCCTGCAGGGATCAGGATCATCCGGTATTAGCCACGGTTTCCCGCGGTTATCCCAGTCTGATGGGTAGGTTGCCTACGTGTTACTCACCCGTCCGCCACTCGCAGAACCCGGAGCAAGCTCCGGGCTGCGCGTTCGACTTGCATGTATTAGGCACGCCGCCAGCGTTCATCCTGAGCCAGGATCAAACTCTCCATAATTGGAGTGCTCTGACTCGTTGCGGTTTTACTTGTCGCCCAAGTTGAATGGTTATACCATCCGGTTTTATTGGAATTAACGTTGACATATTGTCATTCAGTTTTCAATGTTCTCTCGTTGACTGCTTTACTATTGTAGCATGTCGCATTTTGGAATGCAACACTTATTTATATCTTTTTTAACTAAATAGTAACGTTTGTTGTGTCGGTATGTGTTTCGTCCGACAAGATATAACTATACAGGGTCTGTTCAATTAATGCAAGGGGTTTTTTAAAAAAAGTTTCAGGAGCTTCAAATTATTTTGAAACCCCCGAACTTTCTACAGTTCCGTCCGGTATTCTATCGCCTTCGACAGTGTCACTTCATCTGCATACTCCAGGTCTCCACCTACAGGAAGACCGTGGGCTAGACGAGTTATCCTAACCCCTATCGGTTTTACGAGTCGCGAGATGTACATCGCTGTCGACTCACCTTCGATGTTCGGGTTCGTGGCCAGGATGATTTCTTTTATCTGTTCATCCTTCAAGCGTTCTATCAGCGTGGCTACATTGATATCTTCAGGGCCTATGCCATCCATTGGACTTATTGCCCCATGCAGGACATGGTACAACCCTTGATATTCACGCATCTTCTCCATAGCTATAACATCTTTCGTATCTTGAACGACACATACTATGGAACGATCCCTACTCTTATCTTGGCAGATGTAGCATGGATCTACATCGGTGATGTGTCCACAGATAGAACAGAATTGGAGGTCTCTTTTTACCTCCATAAGGCTCCGCGAAAAATTGACTACGTCGTCTTCCTTCATATTAAGTACATAAAATGCCAGACGCTGGGCAGTCTTCGGCCCAATGCCCGGCAATTTCATGAAACTGTCTATCAGCTTGGATATTGGTTCTGGATAATGCATCTACATCATTCCCGGAATGTTCATGCCTTTAGTATGTTTTCCTAGACGCTCGCTTGTAAGTTCATCTGCTTTCGTCATTGCTTCGTTGGTTGCGGCTACAATCAGATCCTGGAGCATTTCAATGTCTTCAGGATCCACAACTTCTTCCTGCACCTCGACATCCAATACTTCTTTATGTCCGGAAACAGTCACTTTGACCATGCCACCGCCAGCTGTACCTTCAATTTTTTCTTCTTTCAGTTTTTCCTGTTCTTCCTGCATCTTCTTTTGCATTTTCTGCATTTGCTTCATCATGCCTTGCATATTGTTCATTCCGCCAGCCATATATATTCTCCTCCAATTAATTTTAAATTTCTTCTATAATAGTATATATGAAATGAAAGCTTTTATAAACAGATATCCTTAACGGGTCTCCACTATATCATCCCCAATATCTCCTTGGCGACATCGGAAGGTTTCTTCTCTTTTGTTATAGAAGCTTCAGGTTCTTCTTTTTTCCGGTTCGATTTCTTCTCTTGGATATAATCATGTCTAACCTGCAGCCAGCTGGAGTCGGGGACGCCAACCACCTTTACATCCTTCCCTATAATGGAAGGAATGACTTCCTCCAACTCCTTTCGTTTCTTCTCATCCTTGTTTATCAGATCACTGTGCAGGTCGCTTTGAAACTTGAGAAGTACATGTGTATCGCTTGCAGCAACGGGTTCTGAATCTTTAATGAGTGAGCGGAGCGCATGGTATCCCTTTTCCTCGACATGCTGATAGACCTTCGGCCAGTCATCTTTAAGTTTAACAAGATCGTCTTTATTGGCATGATCCAACACTTTTTCTATCTGACGAAGCGAGAATCCTTTAGCCATTTGGTTCGATGTCTTTCTTGGTGGCTCTGCCGTTTGCGTTCTTGATGTATCCTTCGGCTGATCCGCCAATTTTTTATCGATTTCAGCCAATCTCTGTTCGATGTGTGAAAGGTCGACTGCCTGAGGCACGTTAGCCTGGTCATTACGGTTGAGTACCTGAATCAGTTTAACGATGACTACTTCAAGATGGACGCTGGTGTTGACGGAAAAGCGCATCATCACCATGGCATCATTGAGCACATCTATCATTTCATATAACATCTTATCTTCAGTGTGCACAAAGGCAGTATCCTCGTCGATATCGCCTTCATGCTTCATCAGGATGATATCCCTTATATAGTAGACCAATTCATGAACCAGCCGCGTAGGGTCCTTACCCTCTTCGATGAACTGATGGTATCTGATGAATGCCTGCCTTGAATCCCGCTGGTCAATCATTTTAAGCCAAGTGTTCAGCTCTTCGGATTTGATTCCGCCCGTGATCATGATGGCATCGTCCAACGTTATGACATCATTGCTGTAGGCGATGACCTGATCCATGATGCTCAATGCGTCCCGCATGCCGCCTTCTGAGGCGCGTGCAATATATTCGATTGCTTCTTCCTCATACTCCAGCGTCTCGCTTTCGGCCACATACTTGAGTCGATCTGCAATCTCACTCATTTCAATCGACTTGAAATCAAAGCGTTGGGCTCGGGAGATGATGGTAGCCGGTATTTTATGGGGTTCAGTCGTCGCCAATATGAATATGGCGTGACCCGGTGGTTCTTCCAAAGTCTTCAAAAGCGCATTGAATGCACCCGTCGTCAGCATGTGCACCTCATCTATGATATATACTTTATATCTTGTTTCAGAAGGTGCATACTTCACTTTTTCCCTGAGGTTCCGGATTTCATCTACACCATTGTTGCTTGCAGCATCTATTTCAATGACATCGTTTGCACTGCCTTCTGTAATGCTCATGCATATATCGCACTCGTTGCACGGTTCCCCATCAGTACCGAAGTTGCAGTTCAATGCTTTTGCAAATATTTTCGCAATGCTGGTCTTACCCGTGCCCCTCGGTCCGCTGAACAGATAGGCATGGGATTCCTTATTCCTGATTATTGCATTCTTCAAAGTTTTCGTTACGTGTTTCTGACCGACGACATCTTCGAATTTCTGCGGCCTGAATGCCCGGTATAACGCCTGATATTCCATTCAGCAGCACCTCCGTAATGATTCTTCCATGCCAATAATTATATCATATATAAACACTGTCCACCTTTAAAGGAGAACATTAAAAAATGACTGCATCATCAGATGCAGTCATACATTATGTAACCGTGCACCGCTTCCTTGAATTTTCGGCACAAGCGTTACTCAAAACATCAGCTCAACTCCGGCTGTCCTACGGCACATAGAATGGGCCACTTAATGCTGCTTCCTTCCGGACCTGACATAGTTCGTGACGTTCTATTGCATAGGACCGGAATCTCAACACTGATGATATTGAGGCAGTCCTCACACCGAATACCCTCAGAAGCGGAATTCAGTCCTGCTAGAGCGGATTGCAGGTACAGGGCACCGCTACCTCCCCACTTAGCACGGCACGTTATATAATATCAAAATCAACAATCGAATGCAAGATTAATGCTACTCTCCATGAAATCTACGTGAAAAGTCGATGAACTTGAATTCATTGGCCAGATGCTTGGAGATATTATATTGAAATGGCTGGGCATTGCTCAAATGGACTATGGAACGAACGGTCGCAGTATATCTGGAAGGGCATTTCCAAACAGTTCGAGATCTCTTTCATTCATCGGATCGAAGGTAATTTCCTTATGGGAATAGGCAATGGTCAGACCCAATTTATCTTCTATATATTCATAGATGGAGTCTTCTGCAATCTCTTCTGTAAGTCCAGGCATCATATCGACCATGAAGAAATCAGTGTCGACGATATGCGTTCTGCCGTTGAATTTGCGTTCCCGGATAAGCCGCCATACCTTCTCAACAGATTTAAGTTTTAACGCTTCCATGACTTTTGGAAAGTCTTGTGCGAGATGTTGTTCCAATTCCACAACATTAGTGGAATACTGCGTTGTCTTTAGACTCTGTATCTCTTTAAAACTTGTGAGATGGGAGACGGTGAAGTCCATGGCAGGATTGAAGATGACGACTGAACCCTTACCTTTCACTTTCTGGATATATCCATTTTCCCGCAGCAAGTTGAGCGCTTTCCTTACTGTTTCACGGGAGACCTTGAACATGCTGACAAGGGTGTGCTCTGAAGGCAGTACGCTACCTACTTTATACTTACCTTCTGCAATGTCACTCGATAGCACCTGATATATGTGATTATACTTGTTTATGTTCATTCTGTTCACCGGCCATTCCTAGGATGTATATAAATCATATACATATTAACTTTTTCTAGCTGTCTTGTCCATAAATCATCAACGCTTCGAAAGGCCTGAGCACATCTGTTGGCCCGTCGTAGTTGGAGATAAGCACTTCCCCTTTGCGCTCGATATCCGGCGGGTACTCGACATCCCTATTACGGAAGTTGGCTATCACTGTAATGCGTTCTCCCTCATATAGGCGTTCGTACACAAATAGATCATCATCACCCATAAGTTGTGTTCTGACATCACCATAGGTCAGAATATCTCTTTCATGCCTCAACTGAATTAGCTTCCTATAGGTATAGAGAATTGAATTTTCGTCTTCCAATGCTTTTTCCACATTAATAGTCCCATAATTATCAGCAACTTCTATCCAAGGATACCCTTCCGTGAAGCCAGCATGCTTCGAATCATTCCACTGCATCGGCGTGCGCGAATTATCCCTCGATTTTGAAGCAAGAATTTTCATGACAAGGTCAATGCTCATACCCTTTTCCCTCATTGATGTATATGCGTTCAAGCTCTCGACGTCACAATATTGATCAATGCGGGTGAAGCCCGGGTTTGTCATGCCAATCTCTTCCCCCTGGTAAATGTAGGGAGTACCTTTCAGGCCATGCAGTGCAATCGCAAGCATCTTACCACTGAGCACCCTATCTTCTTCAGTGGCGTCACTTCCAAATCGGGAAACGACCGGGGCTGGTCATGGTTGCACCAGAAAATTGCGTTCCATCCGCCTCCCTGATCCATCGCTTCCTGCCACTCCATCAAGATCCGTTTCAGTTGCAGGAAATCGAAATCGGCCAAGGCCCACTTTTCTCCTCCCGGATAATCCACCTTCAAATGATGGAATGTAAACACCGAGTTCAACTCGTTCCTGTCTGGACGTGTATATTTCAGGCAATGTTCTATGCTCGTCGAAGACATTTCCCGACCGTCATGATATCTTTGCCTCCGAATGTTTCCTGGTTCAACTCTTTTATATATTCATGAACTTTAGGGCCATCCGTATAAAATTCCTTGCCCGGTCCATCAGCATCTTGAAATTCGCCTTTAGAGATCAGATTGATGACATCGAAGCGGAACCCATCGACTCCAAAGTCTATCCAGTAGTTGATCATATCGTAGATTTTACGGCGTAATTCTTCGTTTTCCCAATTCAGGTCTGCCTGGGTCACATCAAAGAGGCGCAGGTAATACTGGTTCGTATCATCGTCATAAGTCCATGCATTGCCGCCGAATTTAGATTCCCAGTTCGTTGGAGGGGCGTCGTAGGTGCCGTCTTTCCATATATAATAATCACGATATTCATTATCTCTGGATTTTTTTGATTCTACGAACCAATTATGGTGGGTGGAAGTGTGGTTGATGACGATATCCATCATAATCTTGATACCTTTATCGTGGGCCCGATCGAGGAGTTCCTTCAGATCTTCCTTGGTCCCAAACTCAGGATTGATTTCATAGTAGTCACTGATGTCATACCCATTATCATTCATCGGCGATTCATACACCGGCGTCAACCAGAGATAATCCACACCGAGAAACTTGAAATAATCAAGCTTCTCGATGATACCTCTGATATCCCCCTGACCACTTCCGGTCGTGTCATTGAATGATTTCGGGTAGATTTGATAAACGACCGATTTCCTCCAGTCTTTAGACGTCATTATAAAAACTCCTTTTAATTTTTTTATTCATCCACCATATCCTTGGTCTTCTCTTTGGCGAATCTCGAAAAGAGCAAGGTAAGCAAGAACGGTACGACGATTGCGATCAGCATGCCGATTGTGAACAGGAGCCAGAAACCTTCAGTAATTGAGATGACGCCCGGTACCCCGCCGACTCCGACACTAGCAGCTGTCAGACCATTCATGCCAAATATTCCGCCGACCACTGAAGTTGTCAGAATTGCTGCAAGGAATGGATATTTAAGAGGGAGGTTCACACCGAACATTGCGGGTTCAGTAACCCCAAGCCAACCTGAGATACCAGAAGTCATGGCCAGGCCTTCTTCTTTTCTTCTTCTGTTGACGATAGATGACCCATGCGCCGAATGCCGCAGAACCTTGTGCGATATTTGAGATCGCGAGGATTGGCCATAGATAGGTCGCTCCAGTAGTTCCGATGAGCTGAAGGTCCATCGCAAGGAACATATGGTGGAGTCCTGTAATGACAAGTGGAGCATAGAACAATCCATATACTGCTCCGCCCAATATTCCTGCAGATTCAAACAACCATACGATGCTGTCTGAGATGATGCCGCTCAGGAATAACGTGACTGGTCCGATTAGTGTGAATGTAAGGATACCGACAACAAGCAGCGCAATCGGTGCAACCAGGAAGCAACTTGAACATATCATGGATACGTTTATCGAGGAAATTCTCCACTTTGGCAAGCAGCCATGCTGCGACCAGCACTGGGAGAACCTGTCCCTGATAGTTTAACTGTTCAATCTGAAGTCCAAAGAAGTTCCATGTAGGAATTTCAGCAAGCTCCCCTGCCTCCGCATCAAATAAACCGTACTGACTGGCAAGATCCGGGTGACAAAGTGCGACACCTAAAGCAATCCCGAGCAGAGGATTGCCCCCAAACACCTTCATGGCCGACCAGCCGATCAGCACAGGTAGGAAGATGAATGGCGCAACCGCAATGAAGTTGATCATGCTTGCGATACCTTCGATGCCTGGGAATTGGCTTATGACGGACTCATTTTCCCAAAATAATCCTTCTACTGTAAGCAGGTTATTGATACCAAGGAGCAGACCCGCGGTCACGATGGCTGGCAGAATCGGGATGAAGATGTCACCAAGTACTTTGATGAAACGCTGGATCGGGTTCATCTTTTGGGCAGCTGCAGCTTTCACTTCATCTTTAGAGCCGCCACCCCTGCCGGTCTCCTCTTCGAAGATCTTGAAGGCATCATTCACCGTACCTTGGCCAATGACCACCTGAAATTGGTTATTGGCTGCAAATGAGCCTTTAACCAGATCGATGGAGTCAAGCTTTTCCTTATCCACTTTCGATTCGTCTTCCAACGCAAGCCGCAAACGCGTCACACAATGCGTAGCAGCATTAACGTTTTCCTTGCCACCGATCGCTTCGATAATCGCTTTAACATCGTCCCTATTCACTGCCATCCTGTTCACTCTCCCCTATTTTATATTTCGGTGTAATTATAGCATGTATAGACATGTAATGTAAAGGCTTTCATAGATGTGGTAGTATTAAAAAATGCTGCTTATAAAAGCAGCATTCGTAAAGAATTGATATTTTTCATATTATAATCTAATTTCTATCTCGGTCTCTGTTTAATCTATCTTAAGTCTATTATGTTGCATCCTAAGTCAGTTCAACAATCAAACAGGTGGGCATTCATCCGACCATTTATTCATGCATATCTTTGTAGAGCCGGCGTAAAACATTGATGAACAGGGGTGTCCTCTCCATAAGAGTATCTACAACTAGATATTCTCCTTCAGTATGTTGCTTACCGCCGACAGGGCCCATCCCGTCAATTGTTGGAATACCCATTGCAGCTGTAAATGAGGCATCTGAACCGCCACCGCTTGCAATATGATCAATTTCTATTCCGAGTGATGCCGCTTCCTTCAAGACGACATCGACAAGTTCTTCTACACCCGACGTAAATTCCATCGGTGGCCGATTGATACCCCGGTGAGCGTTAATTCTGCTCCTGTAACCGTGCTTTCATTACACACTTCCTGGATCTTTTCATCAATTTCCACCGCTTGTTCCTGGGTACTTATGCGAACATCAATTCCCGCTTTGGCGATCGGTGCTACTGTGTTGACTGAGGTCCCTCCTTCGATTAGACCGATATTTATATTCAAACCATTTCCTGGATCCTCAAGTGTCTTCAATTCAATTATTTTATGTGCCATTTCTTCAATGGCGCTGATACCATCATCAGGATTCATACCAGAATGTGCTGATTTCCCCTTAATTTCCAACTGGTACTGCCCCACTCCACGACGTGAACTCACAAATGAACCGCTCGGGCGCGCAGGTTCCAGAAACGAGCACATACTCTTTATCCTTTGCTTTTTCTTCTATCAGTTTCCGCGATTCGATGGTTCCTATTTCCTCATCACTATTGAATATGACTTCCACCTCTTTATAGGCAGGCTCATTTCCTTCTATCAAAGCTTTCATAGCGTAATAAAGCATGACATGGCTTGCCTTCATGTCTATTACACCCGGTCCATATGCAAAACCTTCCTCCATACTGAACGGCCGTTCATCCACTGTCCCTTTCGGAAAAACTGTATCCATGTGCGCAACTATCAAAAATTTGGGTCGTCGGGCATCTTGATGCCTCAGCACAATATTATTTCCTAACTTTTCATTTTCATGTACATCTGCTGTAAACCCGAGCTTAATGAAATGCTCCATTAATAGCTGCCCTACTTTATCGACGCCTTCTTTATCATAGGAACCACTATCAATATTAACCAACTTTTTGAGCATCTCCAACATTTCATCTGAGTGGTCATAGATAAACGATTTCATAACGTCCTCCTAACTTTTAACACATGAAGAGTATTTTTTCTGAAAATACTCTTCATGTGTTTACTGATCCTGGGAATCATTGCTGAAAAATTCTAAAACGGACCGTAATCGATCATAACCGCAAGGAGCATAAATACCGCCCCTACTCCTACCCATATCAGAACAAGTGGATAGATGAAGCGGAACCATCTGGTCCAAGAAACGCCACCAACAGCTAAAACTGCCATAAGAACGCCCGAGGTAGGTGTTATGATATTAGTAATTCCATCACCCAATTTCATTGCCAGAACACCTGTTTGACGAGTAATGTCGAGCATATCGACAAGTGGTACCATCAGTGGCATGACAATAGATGCCTGGCCTGTCCCGGAGGTAACCAGAAGATTGAAAAGCAAGTTGAAAGCATAAAGTGCCATTGCACCAATGCCCACACCCATCGATTCCAATGGTGTCAAAGCGGCGTATACAATCGTATCCATGATATTGCCTTCTTGCATCACTACGATGACTGCACGTGCAATACCTACAACGAGTGCTCCATAAGTGATTGCTTTAGCACCATTCATGAACCTTCTAATGAATTCATTAGGTGTTATTCTGTCTACTGCTGCAACGACAATAGCCATCATGATGAAAATTGCGGACAATTCATTTACTGACCAGCCCAGTCTCAGTGCACCGAATAGGAATATACCTATAAAAATCAAGAATACAAAAATAACTGCAACATGCTTTTTGGTAAAGGATTGATTCGTCTGTCTAGTATCATCTTCATCAGAACTGATGGTAAAGGGGGTATTGCCCATCAGGCTGAGCGATGGATCCTTACTGATTTTATTTATGTAGCGGACAATGTATAGGATGGTCACAGCCATCAATACTATGAATACTGCCAAACGCAAGAGAAGACCGGAGAATAGTGGCAATTCAGCAATAGTCTGTGCAACACCCAGTATGGTCGGTTCCAGAACCCCTGCTGTATTTCCTGCATAAAATCCGAGATAGACAATCGCTACACCAGCAATCGCATCCAATTTCAGAGCTTTTGCAAGCCCGATTCCCAATGGGATGAAAGCAATGACCGCGTTTGAAGCAACACCGACTGTACAGATGATGCCGAAAATCGTTGTAACTGAGGCGATGAGCAACATCGTATTCCCCTTGGTTTTTCTGACCAATGCATTTATTCCTGCATCAATCGCTCCGGAAGCATCCAGAACGGCTACAGCGCCTCCTATCATGAATATCAGGAAAATAATGTTACCAGATTCTATCATGCCTTGTTGAATGGCAAGAAATAGATCCAGTAAAGATGTAGGATTAGATTCTGTAAAACTGAAACTGTCTGGTATAGCTTGTGTAATACCGCCTACTTCTTCGCGCTCATAAGATCCAGCCGGTACGATATAAGTCGCAATTGCTGATAAAAAAGCAATACCAAATATTATGATAAAAGCATCTGGCATCGCTGAACGCCTTTTTTTCGGATGGTTATCCTCTAATTCATTTCCATTAGATTTCTTCATGTTATCCTCCTTCTTTTAGTTAGATGAAATAAACAAAAATTCTACTTCTGGAATAGATTCGATTATTTAAAGGTATGTTACTATTAACTGAAAAGAGTGTCAATTGAGAATTGAATAACATTTGTTATTGATAATTATTTCAGCACTGAAACAATACGATTAAGATAAAGTTCCTCATCTCTTAAAATACGGGGGTTAATATATGAAGGTATCAGAAAAGGTTAAAATTAATAGCACAAAAGAAAAAGTATGGGCGATAATTACGGATATTGAACACTCTTCGTATTTTATCGGCGGCATCACAAATATAGAAATAATCACGCCAGCCGGCGATGATCTTGTTGGCCTTAAATGGAAAGAAACAAGAAAAATGTTTGGGAAAGAATCTCATGAAGTGATGTGGATTACCGAATATCAGCAAAATCACTACTATAAGACGAGAGCAGAGAACCATGGTGCAATTTATGTATCCTGCCTCACGATTACAGAAGATGGGGATAGCGCAATCCTTGAAATGTCATTTGAAGGACAAAGTACAACTTTCATGTCGAAAGTGATGAGTAAGGTTTTTGGTGGTATGGTCAAAAATTCTATGAGCAAAGCACTCCAACAAGACCTTCAAGATATTAAACAGGCATGCGAAGCACAGTAGAATCTTTTTCGATTACCTTCGCTAAAAATTATTCTATTCAAGTGCCAAGTATCGAGGCCTGAAAATTTAACTCACTCAAAACTATTCCGATTTGATCTCGATTTCTTATTTCTATCGCTACCTCATAGTTGTTATAAAAATGAAAAGAAAAGGAGCTAAATCCTCAAGATTCAGCTCCTTTTCTACTTTTTTTACTTTCGGTCAAAAACTCATGACCACAAAGTAAATAACGAAAATCATTTAGCACAGTGGCCGATTTGATTCGTTCTTTTCTCCTACTCCCACTCAATCGTGGCAGGTGGTTTACTTGTAATGTCATATACAACCCGGTTGATCTGCTCGCTCTCATTGACAAGGCGTTTGGATATGCGTTCGAGCACATCCCAATCGATCTTTGCGAATTCACTTGTCATACCGTCGATGCTTGTAACAGCACGGATGCCAATAGTGTGGCTGTATGTTCTGTAATCACCCATCACACCGACTGAACGGATGTCTGAAGTACAGTGAAGTACTGCCATATTTCCCGATCGAGTCCTGCCTTGGCGATTTCATCGCGAAGGATCCAATCGCTTTCACGGACGATTTCAAGCTTCTCTTCAGTGATTTCACCTAGGATTCTGATACCGAGACCAGGACCTGGGAACGGCTGTCTCCATACAAGGTGTTCAGGAATGCCAAGCTCTATGCCGAGTTCACGCACTTCGTCTTTGAATAATGTGTTGAGCGGCTCGAGCAGCTTGAACTGCATATCTTCAGGCAAGCCGCCTACATTATGGTGGGATTTGATGGTCGTTGCAGTTTCCGTACCGGATTCGATGATATCCGTATACAGTGTACCTTGCGCCAAGAAGTCCACATCTTCAAGTTTGGATGCTTCATCATCGAATACATAGATGAATTCGTTACCGATGATTTTACGCTTCTGTTCTGGGTCGCTGACACCTTTAAGCTTGTTCATGAAACGGTCTTTCGCATCCACTTTGATGATGTTCATATTGAAACCTTCACCAAAGTGTTCCATGACCATTTCCGCTTCGCCTTTTCTGAGGAGTCCATGGTCGACGAAGATACACGTGAGGTTATCGCCGATTGCCTTATGCATCAACACTGCTGTAACGGAGGAGTCCACGCCACCACTCATGGCACATAGTACTTTCCGATCACCTACTGTTTCACGGATCTTTTCAATTTCGATATCGATGAAATTATCCATCGTCCACTCACCATGACATTCACAGATGTCCCGGATGAAGTTCTTGATGAAGGTATCTCCGTTCTCGGTGTGTTTGGATTCCGGGTGGAACTGCACCCCGTAGATATCTTTTTCTTTATGCTGAATGCCCGCATACTGGCAATTCTGCGTTTCAGCTATCTTCATGTAGCCCTCAGGAATGCGGGTCACTTTATCACTGTGGCTCATAAGGACAGTTTCAACTTCATCGAGTCCTTTGAATAATGGGGATCCCGCTTCAGTGCCTAAAGTGATATTGGTTGCGCCAAACTCTCTTTCGTCAGAGGCTACGACTTCCCCACCATTAAGATGGGTGATGAGCTGCATACCATAACAGACGCCGAGCACAGGTATATCCAAATCGAACACCCCGGGATCGACGGTCCAGCCATTATCGGCATAGACGGAACGTGGTCCACCGGAGAGGACGATGCCGCGGGGATTCAAATCTTTTATCTCTTCCAGTGTAATGCTTGGATTGTGGAGTTCACTATAGACCCCAAGATCTCTGATGCGTCGTGTAATGAGCTGGTTGTATTGACTGCCGTAATCGATTACCAGGATCAGTTCCTGTTCTTTAGCCATTTCCATCTTTAAACAGTGCTCCTATCTAAAATAGTTTGGGGATTCTTTAGTGATCTGCACATCATGTGGATGACTTTCGACCATTCCAGCACCTGTGATTTTAATGAATTGGGATTCTTCCCTCAATTCCTGAAGGTTCGCAGATCCAGTATAACCCATGCCGGACCTGAGGCCACCCATCAGCTGATAGATTGTATCACTAAGTGGGCCTTTGTACTCTGTGCGGCCTTCTATACCTTCCGGGACGAATTTTTTCGCTTCAGAATCTTCCTGGAAATAACGGTCTTTTGAGCCTTGTTCCATAGCGCCGAGAGAGCCCATACCGCGATAGGTCTTATATCTTCTACCCTGGAAGATTTCAGTATCGCCCGGGGATTCGCTCGTTCCTGCCAGAAGGCTTCCGAGCATTACAGCGTGTCCGCCTGCAGCGAGCGCCTTGACGATATCACCGGACAACTTTATGCCGCCATCTGCGATTATGCCTTTACCATGTTTACGCGCTTCTGTCGCAGCATCGTAGATGGCTGTGATTTGAGGGACACCGACACCTGAAACGACACGTGTTGTACAGATTGAACCTGGACCAATGCCTACTTTGACTACATCCACTCCCGCATTGATCAGTGCTTTCGTACCTTCGGCAGTAGCGACATTACCGGCAATAAGAGTGATGTCCGGGAACTTTTTGCGTATATCTGCAATTGAATTGAGCACGCCTTCTGAATGGCCGTGGGCCGTATCGATGACGAGCGCGTCGACACCTGCTGAAATCAACTCTTCAGCACGCTTGTCCGTCTCCCTTGCGATACCGATGGCTGCAGCCACCAATAGGCGACCCTGATCATCTTTCGCACCTTGAGGGAATTCTATGACCTTTTCGATATCTTTTATCGTGATGAGGCCTTTCAATGTGTTATCTTCGTCAACTAGAGGCAGTTTTTCGATTCTGTATTCCTGTAGGATCTGGGCTGCTTCCTTCAATGTCGTCCCAACGCCGGCAGTGACAAGATTGTGCTTCGTCATGACATCATCTATCGGTTTTGAGTAGTCTTCTATGAATCTAAGGTCACGGTTGGTGATGATGCCGATCAGTTTCTTTTCATCGGGATCGTTTACTATCGGTACACCAGAAATTCTATATTTCCCCATCAGATGTTCTGCTGCAAAGACTTGTTCTTCCTTGGTCAGGAAGAATGGATCCGTGATGACACCATTTTCTGAGCGTTTCACCTTTTGGACTTCGTCGCGTTGGCGTTCGATCGACATGTTTTTGTGGATGACACCCAGGCCGCCTTGACGTGCAAGGGCAATGGCCATTGCAGATTCTGTGACGGTATCCATGCCTGCGCTCAATACTGGAATGTTGAGCTTGATCTTCTCCGAGAGTTGGACTGACAAGTCCACTCCTTTAGGCAGTACTTCTGAATGAGCTGGCATAAGCAGCACATCATCGAATGTCAAACCTTCTTTTTCGAACTTACTTTCCCACATTTTATTGCCTCCTATTTGAATTAGTGCACCTCAATAAAACACATATGATAGGAACAATGAAAAAACAGTCCCATTCGGACATTCACTTGATATTCCATAGTAGCTTCATTTAAGGTAAAGCATAGAAACTCATAATCCATATCATTATGATTATATGAAATAAAATATTTAATTATTTATGATAGCAAAAAGCAGCCGCATAAACAATGCATTTGCTAATATGTAGAAAATGCCGAAAATTTAAACAATGATTATTTAAGTTTATCCGTTCACTGCAAAGGGAAAACACCATAAAAAGCTAATAGAAGATATGAGGTGGCCGTTGTGAACTTTTTTGAACTTTACGATAGTCAAGAGTCGGTATTAGACCGGATTACACAGTTGAAAGCCGAAGACTACTATGAAGATGATATACATCTCCTCGGAAGGGATGATCTTGAGTTCGATGCACTCGAATATATGGAAGTCCACTTCCATATGCATGTACCCGATGAGAGGGGACTTAAGGAGATATTATCCAGAAATGAACCTGCCGAACGCTATCTCCATGATTTTGAATTGGACGAGGACGAAATCGAAAGGTATCTTTTCAAAATAAGCCAAGGCAACTATCTGCTCATCTATTCTGATCTTGAAAAGAACGAAAGAGAAGAAAAAGGAAACGAAAGGACAGAGAGTGCAGAAGCTGATTTCAAGGACAGTACCAGAGACTTAGAATAAAAAATACGATTCGGCAATGGACCGAATCGTATTTTTTATATTTTAATTATCGTTCAGGTATAATTCAGGATCTTTTATAACATGCATAACATCACCTATAGCTGCTTCTGAAAAATCGCGGTAGATGGGCCTCAAAACTCGCGACTCATCCCCTTTCTTCAGACATATACGTTTTATCTGTTTCACAGAGAGATTGTTGGAATGCATATATGGTTCATACTTTTTGATCATCCACCTATAGTGATGCAGTGAAAGATTGAAGGCATCACTCCTTTCTTCCCCACACACCTCCCCGTACCGCTTCAGAAAATTAAAATATGTATAATGCTGAATTTCTTTGTTGTTGTCAGGATCAAAGCCATTGAAATGCACATGATATTTATCGGTTATGATTCTTTTTTGGCTTTTTTCCATGAAGTTGACTGCACTTTCAATCTTATTGAACATTTCAATCAGAAGATCGACTTCGTCCGAAATTTCTGATCGCACTTCATCCCCTTCACTGCAGATGCACTCCAAAATATCAGGATAGTGTTTTATGATCCCTTCTGTAAGAATATCCATATAATACTTATAGGATTCCCTATTGGAAGGCTCAAGTATACTAAACAGTTTGAACTGATTAAAAATCAATAATCGAATGCTCTTATTATTCAATCCGTTCATCTAGAAGATACAATCCAGACATCTGTACCCATTCGCCCGGCCCCTTCTCGATTCTTGCACACACTTCTTTTTTAGCTTATCCAGAACACATGGCACAACAGAATTTTTCTGATGGACATCCTTCATGTTAATTCCCCCTTGTATTTAGATGCTTTCAGCATCCTATCTATATTTTAAGTGGCGCTTTATGAATAAGATAGCTAGTTACCTAAAATATTCTCTTCAGAATAATTATTCAATCTTCGCACCATTTCCAACTTCCTCCCCATCCTGAATATATGTTTACTTTCATCAATGATTTTTAAGGCCTCTGTTTTATTGCCCAATTGAAATTCGGCCATCGACCGGTTATAGAGCGTCTCACACATGAGATGGGTGGATTCATATCTGTTCAGAATTTCTATACTTTTATCCGAGTATTTCAGAACCTTGCCGTACTCTCCCTGCCTATAATACGCAGTGCTCAAATTATAGAGTATCTTCACGATTAACCTATAGGATTTCCGCCCCGACTTCTGATAGTAGTACTCAGCTTCCTTATAGAAATCAATACCTTCTTTCCCCATCAGATGATGGATGTTCCCCTTAGCCAGATACATTTCCGCCACCGCTTCGTACATCCATTCATTTGCCCTGTTCTTTTCTATTGCCCGGGAAATCTTCTCCTGTGCCACTTCTAGATGGCCTTTAGAATACTCTACCAAACCTTCATGCCAATGCTTATATCCTTCGAGGTCCGGTGTCTGACTCCAAGTTTTTTGATCGTGCTTATCCAATATACTTTTAATTTTGGTGAAATCCTGTCCCCTTCTTGCTGTATCCAAAGCTTCTTGTATCATTTTTGCAGGCGTCTTTTCCCCATTACAGAACACATCATGGAGACTTAGATTCAATCGCTCCATTATACGCATCAATTTATCCAACGATATACCAAATTGATCATTTTCCAACCTTGAGATTACTGACTGAGAGACGATTCCTCTGCCTAAGGCAGTTTGGGACAATCCAATCATCTTTCTTCTCATCCTGATTCTACTTCCGACACTTTCCAATAAATGTCACCCCTTTTTGATATTATTCCACAGCATGAGGTTATGCGTCCATCAAATTATGAAGGGGAGTTTATGCCCCATTGTGCAGGGTATATGAATATTGTATGAAAAACCTACTGAAAAGCAGGATTTATTTAGGCCAATTTATATTCCAGTGCAAGTAGATGATGATTGAACCCAATAAGATGGAGGGATGGACGATGCGTAAGATTGAAACATTTTTGAGCGAACAGGAATTGACAGGTAGAATCGAAGGATTGAAGGCAGAAGGTATCAAAGAGAAGCAGATGACGGTGATTTCCAGCCAAAATATCGAAGGGGCTTCTGTAAATTACAACGATGTCAATTACAAGAATGCCGACGGGACCACTTGGGATAAAATCGTCGCCTGGTTCTCATCTGAAAATCCTGAAGACCACGTAATGACTGAATTGAATCTCAGCACTGAAGAAGAAAAGGAATATAAAGAAGCACTGGATAGTGGAAAAATCCTGCTTTATGTTAGCGACGAAGAAAAAGGAGCCATGATTGATGCTCCGACAGATCCACTTCTCGAAACGGATGAAAACCGTGTCGATAAAGGGCACACTCCGAACATACCTGATTCGACTCCAGGCGCTGTATATGCCACAAACAAGTTGGACGACAATGAGAAAGAGAAAACTCGTATCCTAGATGAAGAGATGACTGAAACACCTCGTAATCAAGATTTGGTCGACACCCATCATATGGAAGGTTCACTTGAAGAGGAATCATCGTCAAATCCGGATACTGATGAAAAAGACGGGACCAAATCGGCACACAGGAGGTCTACGTTGATAAAACTGTAGAACCCGATTCCCGTAACGCCGCTACAAAGCACGGGGCTAGAGATGAGACTGGTACACAGGAAGTGCACGTCAATAAAACTGTAGAACCTAATTCCCAAAAGACGTTCACAGGACGTAATGACAAAAATGAGACCGGTACACAAGAGGTACATGTCGACAAAACTGTGACACCAGATCCACATGACGAATCTGTAGAACGTAGGCGCACAGACAAGAATGATAAGAGGAATGACTTTTAACGATTGCCCTCCCCTACGGTGCCAAACCGTGGGGGTTATTCATTCCCACTACCGATAGATGGGTATCGAAGAGGGCTTCAGATTCTTTTAGAGATAATCAGATTTTAAAATAATCAAGGAGGAGAAAAGAATGGGAAGACTAGACGACAAAGTGGCTGTAGTCATAGGCGGTACATCAGGGCTTGGAGAAGCTACTGCTAAAATGTTTTCAAAAGAAGGTGCCAAGGTCGCTGTAGTCGGAACCAATGAAGCGCACGGCCAGAGCATCGTCACAGATATCGAAAAAGAAAACGGAAAGGCGATTTTCGTACAAATGGATATAACGAATACAGCCTCGGTTAAAGATGGTATTGATAGAATAGTGAAGGAATACGGCACTATTGATGTACTGTATAACGGGGCAGGCATTCATGATGCCTACAACACCATCATTGAAACGGATGAAGCGGATTTTGATAAATTGATGGATGTGAATGTCAAAGGGCCATACCTTGTCACAAAAGCAATCATGCCCATACTTCTAGATAAGGGCAAAGGTTCCATCATCAATATCGGATCACAATCGACATTTGTCGCTGGTGCGGGTGGCAACACTTATGTAACGAGTAAACACGCAATCAGCGGTTTCACCAAACAATTGGCCTATGATTTCGGCCATAAAGGCATCAAATCCAATCTGATCGCTCCAGGATTCATTGAAACACCCATGACTGAAGGCATCCAGGATGAAAGGTTAAAGGATATTCCTGCAGGCAGAGCTGGCAAGCCGGATGAAATAGCCGCCGCAGCCGTTTTTCTGGCTTCAGACGAATCCGACTATATGCAGGGAGCTGAAATTAAATTAGACGGAGGTTGGACAGTCGGACGTTAAAAGAGCGGGAGTAAAGAGAGAGGAAACCTTTTGATATCAATTGGTACTCTCCTTAAAGGGAGGTGGTGATGACATGGAAAATGTTACAATCAAGTTTGATGAGTTGGTCCCTAAAGCAGCAGAACTGACTGTTAAAGAGACGGAAGATGATTTCAATCAGTTGGTATCTGAACAAGATTCAGATGTTTATGAGTTTATGAGAAAGAATACTGATACGTTCCTAGATCATTACGAAGAAGTGTTCCGAAAGAATCTGCATGACCTTGTGATGATATCTGTTAATGATCAACTTAATGGATAGTAGTTTTTAAAATTGCACTTTCCCACCAAGGATTTTATTTGAGGTTCTTGTTTATCAGCAACTCTCCTATAAACGACCGCCATTGTGATTAGGAGTAGTGCCCACTGATAATCCCTACGTTCATCAAGCATTAGTTCTGGGAGACTCTTTATTCACTTCACCTGAAAAACAAATTCAAGCATGTAAAAACCCCTTGATACCAACGGCATCAAGGGGTTTTTACTTAGCTTATATTATTGTTCTTCTTTTATATAGAGCATTTTACAAGGGTGCGAGACTTAACGGAAATACTGTCATATCAAGGGCTTTAAGTAATTCAGCCTTATTCTGATTCCGACACCTTTTCAACTTTATTTAAAATTTTGCCCTGAGATTGCCCTTAACGAATTTAACTTAAGGGCAATATTAAATATCTTCAATTTTTACCTCTGTTTAATTGTGTGTATTTATCTTGTTTAGATAGCATTGAATTCTTAATTGTTACTAAATTATTGTATCTGGATGAAGCATCCATTATATTATTTCTTCCTACATAATAAACACATGAACCATCCACCACAATTTTGAACTCTTGAACCCCACTAAGAGTTTGATTCAATAATCACTTCGTTTTCAATAGTAATCTGTTCATAGTTGAAACCTAAATTATTCAGTTCATTAACAACGGATCCATAAACGTTGGTTTCTTTTTCTGGATCATAAATAGAGATTACCAAACAATATTCGATACCTAACCTCTCAAACTCTATGTCAGTACCATTTTCAATATAATCTTTAAGTTCTCTATCTTTCTCTTTGGTAATGTAGTCCCTATACTCACCTTTTAAATAAACAAACCATTTCCTATTGGATTCTAAGTATTTTTGATTACTATCTTTAAACTCACTTAAATCACAAGCATACTTTTTTACGGGGTAGTACTTATCCCCATATTTTATTAAAGTTCTTTCATAATTATAATCAGAGTTACTCTTTATTTTCTTTTTTGAGTAGAGACTTTCTAAAAGTACATTTTTAGAATTACCACGCTTTATAGGATTAAAAGTTGCTCGCTGACCTTCAACATCAATCTTTTTTTCATACGTACCAAACTTAACTGCTAAATTAGTTTGACAATACTCTGATTCGAGATCTCCTCTTAGGTAGGGATTAGAAACTAATGTGACTATCATTCTACCTCTAAATTTGTTATCCTCCACCAACTCTTTTGGAAATGGAAAATCCATAATATCTATTTCTTTGCCCTTCTCTAATTTCCCTTTCATCATAAGAGTTATTGAATGAGAACCTTCCTCAGATACAATACTTTCTGAAGATAGAGGGCGACCAAACCCCATTTTTTGTGTAATTTCCTCATCACTTAATTGAACTCCAGAAGAGTGGCTAGCGGAATGCATTAATAACGCTTTCACCATTAGTAAATCGTCAGTACCTAAATAGTCTTTTACCTCTGCTGCAATTCTTGCAACCCTTGGGGTAGAAAAACTGGTTCCCGGCTCTTGAGTTCTTTCTTGATTAACTGAAATACCAATCCCATCTGCTCTTCTATAATCCTCACGGGAAGATGGAGAATTATTTAGTGCAAATAGATCCCCACCAAAGTGAACTAATTCAGGTTTAATGATGTAAGAAGGCCCTTTACCAATCCTTGAGTATGGAGATGGATAGCCTGATCTAGTAATATTATATGTATCAGTGCCCCGGTTCACTGAGCCTACGGTAATAGCTCTAACGGAATCAGCTCCATTATATAATTTCCCCGCTTCACCCCCAGAAAAAAGGCATCATCATTCCCAGCAGATTTAAAAATCAATACATCGTTTTCGTATTGTATTCTATCCAGCTCTTTTGCAAAATTAGAAAACTTATTCTCATTTATTTCTCTATCGAGGCCGACAGATAAATTCCAAATTTTTATTTCTTCATTTTGTATAATTGCGTTTTCTATATTTCTAATTAAAAGCTTACTATCTATCGGATGCCCTGGAACAATCGGTACATCTACAAGCCTACAACCCTCCACGAAAAAATCTGAAGTGTCGTTGAAGGAATCACCATGAATTAATAAAGAGGCGATATATGTGCCATGAGTTTTATTTAACTCTGTATCTTCGTAAAAAGACCCGTTTCCTTTAGTAACCCAGTTTCTAGTGTATTCATTTATTTCAACACCAGAATCAAGTAACCCAATTACTGTATACGTCCTCTCTGGGTTGAATTCAACCTTTTTAAGATCTAATTCAAAAGTTTCTAAATCAGGAAAGGGAAATTCTGTTTTTTCAGTTGGTTCAATATGTTTAATTGGTAGCTTTTTGATAAACTCTAATTTATCCGTTGTAACATTTGAAACTTCTATAACTACCTCGCCCCCACCGAAGCTACTTTTTTCGTATTCGATTTTGTTTTCCTTAAGTGATTCCTCTACTTTATTAACTACATTTTCATTCTTCGCATAGTCCATAAAGTTCCAAAACGTTAAGTTATAATCATCGTTCTCCCCTCCCAGAACAGTTGGTTGATATCTTTGAACGTTTTCTATAGCTGAAATCGCCACATCGTTTTCTTCGAATGATTGAAAACTGCTTATAGATTCCTCTAACTGGTTAGTAGAATTAAGTTGTATTACTATTCCATTATTAGATTTTGCACCGATTTGAGTGTCCTTATTATAATCTTTAAACATATTAATAATCTTAGCTTGATGAGATTTGGCCTTGGCTTCTTCGATGTAATTTATTTCTATGATTCTCGGAACGCCTTCTATAATATCTTTGTCCCAATTTGCTAAAACATCTTGAAGTTGCTCAACCAGTATATCTCTCCGATGTGACAGTTCCTCCCCGCGTAAAGTAAATTTGGGCTTATCGTTATTTCCGCCACCTGGAGTTTTAGCGTTATCCTGGCTTCTTTGTTCGAATCTAATAATTGGAAACTCTCTATTCATTCTCTCTCACTCCTTGTACTATATTCCTTACCTGTCTCAAGGAAACATTTAATAAAGAGGCTATTTCTCTTTGAGGGACTTTGTAAAACAAGAGATCTTTAATTACTTCCTCATTTGTCAGGTTGGAAGAAGATTTTGTCGTATAAGTTTGGTAGACAATATTAGAATAATGAAGCTTGTTTTGTCCTGAAATTATTGCTCGCTTAGCTGTCTTCTGTATTATATTTTTTATGTCGGCCGGTGAAAGATCAACCATGGAGTCTGATAATTGATTCAACTTCTTACTATCATGCAAATAGTCAGTCGGTAAAATCTTCGAATACTCCTGAATAATATCTTTTCTTAATGCATTACTTGGAAGACTGAGCTGCAAAACTGTATTAAATCTTCTCCAAACAGCAGTATCTAAAAGTTTTTCATGATTAGTTGCTGCAATTAAAATACTATCATTACTGAAATAATCTATATTTTGTAATAAACTGTTAACTACTCTTTTTAATTCACCCAACTCGTTTTTATCATCTCTTACTTTTGCTAAAACATCAAACTCGTCTAAAAAAAGTATACAAGGCTGTCTAGATGAGTATTCAAATATTTTACGGATATTTTTAGCGGTACTACCTAACATGGAGGAAATCAATGCATCTAGTTTTACAGTAACTAAAGGCAAGCCCGTTTGCAGGCTGATGAATCTTGCTAGAGAAGTTTTGCCTGTCCCAGGAGGACCATACAGTAACAATCTATTCTCAATATTTAAACCATGTTTTAAAAAATCTTCTTTCATAGAAATTCCTTCTAAAAAGTCCGATACTTCTTTTTCAATTAGATAATCGAAATACAAACTCTCATCGCTTTCAGTCGGAATAGATACTTCGACCATGTCCAAGCTACTATCTTTATCTAGAGGTTTAGCAGTTAGACTATCTAAAGTACTTAACCTCGTATTTTTGGATTTTAGTAACCTCTCAATATTTCTCGCTACAGAAGTATCCCCTGTACTTTCTAAAACATCAATCATCTTCTTCGAGTAGTTCATAACTTTTTGGCGATCGTTTTCTATTCCACCTTCAATTATTTTTATCAACTCTACGTACACATTTACCACCTCTATGTTTCATATTATACCACATTCGTGTTATTTTAAAGAATAAACGTAATAGAATAAAGAAAAACGTAATATTTTCTATAGTTTCTTCATTGGGTTTAGATAAAGAGACGAACTCATTTCTTACTCTTTGTTCTATATTATATATAATATTTTGTTGAACTCACAAAACGCACACAATCCTTAATACTACTGGTTCTAATACAATTAGTAGGCATTACACAGAATGCTGACTCTTTGATTTATATCGACTACTTAATAATATAAATTAATCAGAATCACTAGTGGCTTGCTATATACGGCCTGTTAAGAAAATAGAAAACACCAACCCTTATAAGAATTGGTTCTGCCTATGTATATTCTTTTAATCTATGTGTCGAATGCTCTTGCCACTCTATCTTGATCTCCTTGTCTGGTATAATTTAGTTACCTTATAGGGAAAGATGGTGGTTGGTGTGGATTCGAATACTGTAATGGCTATTGGTACAGCTTTTGCGACGTCTATTGTTACCAAAGGGGCAGAAAGTCCTGGGCAAACTTTAAACTTAGCTTGGAGATTTGCTTTCTATCGTGTAGATGAACTTTTCCGTGCAGGAATTATCAAACAAGAAAATGCACAAAAGTTTAAAGAAGAGATTATAGAACAGGCGAACAAGATACCGGAATCAGATAGAATAGATCCTAAAACCAATATAATTACAAACGCCATGTCTTCAGCAGCTACTAATCTGGATGAAGACGAGATAAGAAACATGTTTGCTAAGTTGATAGCTTCGTCGATGGATGGCAGGAAAGCCTCCTATTTGCATCCTTCTTTTACAGAAATTATTAAACAATTAAGTCCTAACGATGCACAGTTCCTAAAACGTTTCGAAATCACAAGCGATTTACCGATGGTAAGGTACACAGAGGACTTTAACGAAAATGGAGGGCATGTGTACCGTTCTGACTTTTTTTGCTTACCTTTTCAAGGAGATTACACACAAACAGTTAATTCGATAGATAATTTAGTAAGGTTAAATTTAGTGACTTATCCCTCTCATGGAATATCATTAAGTGATAAAAACAGTTACAGAGACTTTCATACTGAAGAAATTAAACGAAAGATACTTGATTACGATGACCAATTTCAAATATCACTTATACAGCTTGCTTCAACTGAGATGTCTGAAGACGAATTTCAGATATCGAAAGACGAACTTATATCAAAAACTGTTGATCGAATGAATAGCTCAGAGAGTGCTTTGAAAACCACGTCATTTGGTAGATCTTTTCTAAAGATATGTCTAGAAGATAACTAAGTGGTAAAGATAAGTTAAAAGGTCTTACATCTAATTAATATCGATGTAAGACCTTTTGAACCTCTTTGAAAAAAGCCTCTAACCATTAAACTACTCCGGCTTAAAACATTCCTCAATTTTCAATTGGTTGTACGTCGTCCCATGAGAAAGGCGTATCTATTTCGTATTCGTAGGAGGTGACTCCTTCTATTGTTATTTTGAAATCTTCGTTTTCTTTTATAGGTCTAGGAAAGTTTACCGCCTTATCTTTTAAAGAATACATGTGGAAGGTAACCCTACTCCTGATACCGTGCCATTTGGTAGTATGTCCATCTAATTCGATCAATGGTACTCCAGATATTATGTTTCTTCCTCTTCCCATGGTTTCTGAATAGATCTCATTTTCGTCCCAAAATTTTTCTTCTATATAAAATACAATCTCTTTGGTTATCTCATTAGAACCCTTAGAGTCGATATGCGTGTTAAGAGCAGTGTGGAACTGCTTTATAGTGGGTTTATTAAATAGTTTGTACTTTACTGTGACGCTGAGTGTCTTTCTTCGCCTTTCGAAATTTTGCTTTGCTTTTTCAATGCGAGGAATAATTATGCTCATCTATTTCACTTCCTTAATAGTCTTGTAGGGATTTCCATCTGTAGTATGCCAATTCTCTAAGTACAGTAATGTTTTATACAGTGGTTGGACTGCGGTCTTTTGTTCTTTGTTATAAGAAAGCAATACAGTGTTCCCCTCACTCTTAATAAATTCAGGTAAGACGTCTGCTTGACGAATCAACTTACTTATTTTAGATATCTCTTTTTCAATTTCTTTTTCTTTCCTTCTCAATTCTTCAACCTGACTCTGAATACTGTTTCTATCTTGAATTAGCTGTTTAGATCTTGCTTCAGCTTTTGCCTTTTCAACTTGGTGATTATCTAAAATCACTTGTACTTTTTCTGCGGGAATAGTTACTGAAATTTTATTTGTATTCAATTTTAAAGATCGCTTTAAACGATTAATGTTTTTTTCGATATGATCGTACTCGTCTTCTGTCTTAACTTTTTCTAATGCTTTTTCATACATCTCAATTTCTTCTGTATAACTCATTTCATTCGACAAACGTTGCTCCTCTTGATCAAGATGTAACATTACTTTGAATGTCTCTTCAAAGTACGGTAGTTTAAGTTCTTTTTTATCAATCACTGTCTTTCTATTTAAAGCACTTCCGAGTTTGTACTCCTGATCTTTTTCCTTCCATACTTTAAGCATATCTTTAATATTCATAGAATCTCCTCTTTTTATTATTAATCTAGATTTAGGTCAGGGGCACACCCCCCCTTAAAATTGAATTACTTTTAACTTTTTCTGCGGAGTAGACTCCCCCTCGCCGTTCCCTGGATTAAAAATAAAATCCGTTTGGTTTTGCCCGGGGGTCTAATCTTTTCCAGATTTCTCAGTGCAACTTATAGTTTCGTTAATTCCTCAAAATCGCTAGACACTTGTCGGCCAAGTCATCAGGCAGTAGTGTCTTCGACCAGTCAATTGGTTTACCGTTAAAATCTACCGCAACAACTTTTAGTTCCTCTTTTGTTTTAGACATTTAAATTACTCCCTTTCTTCTCTCAAAATATTTAAAAAGTTTTTATCAAGAAACTCGTACATCTCTTTGGCCTTGAAGATAAATGTGTCACCCTGATTTTTGGGGTAGTAGACAATCTCCTCTAAATCCTTCTGATAATTTGGTTTATAAAGCACATTCTGTTTAATCCATGGAGCGCTATAGCTTGTGTGAGCGACCAGCTCTTTCATCTTGATGAACTTGCCTGTCAACTCCCCACTCTGAAGCGCCTCGTATTCTTCGCGAGTAATGATGACATGGTCTTCCGGGATCGTCACTTGAATATTCAACCTTTGGATTTAAACCGCCTGCTTTCTACTAATTCAGCTTTCAGTGTAGCTGAGTATCTTCTTGATCTCAGCATGCTTATTATAGATGTACTGCTCCGAATAGTGATTTTCTCCTGCAATCTTCGCGAGTGTTTTCCCGTGAATATATTTCTCTTTCGCAATCATATTATGGATGCCCTTGAATTTTTCAACGGTCTTCTCGATGGCTTCCGACTGTTCCTTGAGCTTGTTGATTAGCACCTTTTTGTCTTGGATTAACTGCGAGAGCTCACGCTGCTTTAAGAGTAGGACTTCGAATGACTGAGTTTTGGATAGGTCTCCCTCCTTCCACCTGTAATATTCTATCTCTGCACAACCGATATCAATTTCAATTACGGCAATTTCTTGGTTGATAGCCTCGTACCTGCTGAGCCACTTAATCACAGGACCACCTCTGCGCCAACACTTCACTAGACTTGGCAAACAACATTCCTCTTCCAGCCTCACATAGAAAATTAAAGCTCACACTTACACCACCTAAACTTATTTGATACATCTTCATGAATTGAAATGATGTATAATGGAATTATCTAAATACACTCTTTCTATGTGAGGTCTGCTGATTGATTAGCAGATCTCTTTTTTATGCGCTATTTCGGAACATGTCATCACGGTAGTTCAGCGGTGCTGCGCCCTGTCGCTTCAGAAAGGCGTTGGCTGTCTTGATATGGTCGGCTGGTGGATACCTCTCCACATAAGCTTTCCATTTCTCCACTGGGTCTGAGAAGTCCAGTGCCCCTTTTGGATCAGGTATAGGATTGAGTATTTCCATACCAGGCTTAACTTGAATATCGTGGTTTCCGCTCCATTCTCTTTTAGGGTGTAATCAATACCTTCCAGGTGATCCTTTACCGTGGTCATTTGTATCGCCCCTTGCTGAAGGCAATCGCCTTGAATTCATCCATCACTGATTCACTACAATCCAGCGGCTCTTGACCGATGGAAGCAAGATATTCATTGGCAAAATGCAGATGCTCCAAAAGGCTGTGGGCTTCCTGGTATTCCTCCCAACGCTCGATGGGGTCGCTCATCGTCATCTCATCCTTGGAGACGGCATGGAACATGGAGTGTTCCAATACGTTATAGGTCATATATTTTCTTTCACCATAATTGCTGCCCCTCTGCTTTTCGGCAAAGCAGATGCCAAGCTCGATTGAAGTGAGTGCATTTAAAACGTTCTGTATTCTTGCCATACGATCAACTCCTTTTTTAATACAATCTCTGAATGGTCTTATAGAATTTAAGTTGTGCGGTGCCTGTCGCCCCGTCTTTACTCTTCGCAACAATGACATCCATGGTGCTTGGGGCACCCGGCTCTGCATCCTGCTCTTCGGGCTTGTAGTAGTAGTCATCCCGGTAGAGCATCATAATCATATTGGAATCCTGCTCTATGCCCCTGAATCCCTCAAATCACTCATCATTGGGCGTTTATCCTGTCGCTGCTCCACACTCCTATTCAGCTGTGCAATCGCCACGATGGTGATATTCTCGAACTCCTGGACGATGATCTTCAGTTCACGGGAGATATGGCTGACTTCCTCATACTTGCTGTTGTGCTTACTGTCTGACTGCATGAGCTGGAGATAATCGATGATGATGATGCCATGCTCGGCTTCACTCAAAGAGTTGGCTATGCCACGGATCTCATTCGGTGTCATCTTAGGCTTCTCGATTACCCTTAGATTCATCTTGTTGTAGACATCCATTGCAGCAAGCACACGATCCATTTCATCCTGGTTCATATCCCTGGAAGGGTTCTTGAACTTGACCAGTGGCACCTTGGCAATGTTCGCCAGGATACGTTCGGTTATATTGCGTTCTCTGGTTTCCATTGAGCAGAACACAACCTGATTCTCTTCAGTAGCCAGGTTTTTTCCTAGTTCAATTGCAAAGGCGGTCTTCCCTATCGATGGTCTAGCAGCGACCACGTTCAGTTGGCCGTCCTCGAAGCCGGTGATAAGGTGATCGAGTTCCTTGAATGCTGTCGGAATCACCCGGTTCGATTTAGGGTTGTGCATGTCGTCCAGGATCTCGGACATCACATCAATCTTGGCACTGTCTCCGTTAATGTCGAACTGGTTCAGCCTGATGATTTTACCGCTGATTTCCAGTGCCGCTTCATCCGTCGGGGCGGCCTTGTATTCATCCACCAGCTTAGATATCTCCCGGTGCTTGTATAAGCGATATACGTCCATTTGGTCGGTCTTGAATGTCAATCTTGTAGGCAGCGGGAAGCTGACGATATCATTTGCAAAGTCAAAGCCGCCGTACTTCTTACTGTCCTTCAGCGCCATGCTCAATAAATCATTTTCAGCAAAATGCGGATTGCTCACTATCGCTTCCAAGATGGCTGCATGTCGCTTGTCTGCGAAGTGTTCGGGCTTCAATCGGATGTCCCGTCTCTTCTCCGGGTATTTGATCGCTACGAAAAGGACGGCCTTCTCTGAATAATCGACATCGGTCATCCTGGTGCTTTCGTTAATCACTTCGCATCAGCTCCTGAAACTCCATTCTCTTCTGCTTGATTTTCTCCAGGGTGCCTTCCCGTTTCTTCCGGGATTCAGGGTCTGCCATTTCTCTTTCAACCTCTGCTGTCGCCCTGGGCACTTCCATCTGCTCTATCGGTGTTGGCTTATACTCTTTGACCAGGACATCTGCAAGAGAAGGTGAATACGGGTTATTCGTTGTATACTCCCTAACCTTCCGCATCGTTTTTTCATAGTCGCCTTCTATCAAGCGGTCAATCCATATCTGATTGAATGATTCTATGGATCGATGGTTGAAGTTTGGATAGAAGGTATATAGGATCTCCAATACTTCTAACGCCTGCTTTCGCTTCATTCTTCATCCCACCTTTTTAATCTTCAGAATTTGCATAGTGCCTGACATCAGCTAAGGGATCACTTTTCTTCTTACTGTGCCCTCCATAAGTTTTTATTGGCTGCTTCTCCAGGTCTTCATAAGTGAGCTTCCCACCCTCTGTTTCACGTCTTAATATCCCAAGAACATAATTAGCAGTTGGAGCATTCTTCGCCTTTGCCTTCTCTATGGCTTGAATGAAATATTTGTCCCTCACCTTCTCGTGAATCTCGAAGAGTTCCATACGGTCTTTATTGCCTAACTGATTATCAGGCATACCGTACTTATTCAGTAGATCAGCTGTGTTGGTTTTCTGCTTTGGCTCATGAACTTTGTCCACATGTTCATAACTTGAATTTGATTCTTCACCAGCTGCGCTATATAACTTATCCACATTATTTGCATTATTATCATTATTGTTCGTGTTCACAGTTCTGTTCACACCGTTGTCCCTGTTCTGTTCACGGTGTTGTTCAATGTTCTGTTCATTCTTCTGTTCACTTTGTTGTTTTTTTTCTTCTGAAAAACCCTGATAATCGTTGTAGTGTAGGACTTTAACGGTTGTTCCATGTTTTGTTCTTTTTGTTGTTATCATTTCATCGCTTTCTAATAGCTTCAAAAACTTTCTTACTGTATTTCTGCTCACATTCCACTGTTCAGACAATTTCACTTCAGAGGTGTGGAAGCTACTCCTCTCAATCACAACAATTTTATTGCCGATAACTGTTTTATTGTCTTTGTGGTTGGTTCGCAATAACATGTCAATCCACCACTTCAGCTTTTGAGGATCTTCCCATATCCAGTGATCTTTTATCTGCCTATGGAGACTAATCCACCCATTCATAACCTCCCCTCCTTTTTCACGATCATATATCCCTTATCTATTAGCTGCTCACGGTGCCTGTGATATCTACGCTCGGATATGTTCAAGGAGCGGCAGATCGTATTAATGCTGTACTCATTTAGAGAGGTGATGCCATAACCTTCGTCAAAGACACCTCCCATCTCTACTGTTTTTAAGTTGCTAATAGTCATCACCTCCAAAATTTGCTATAATAGACACATGCAATTTCTCGTCCTACCGATGGCCGTCGGTAACTATCGATCACTTTGATAAGTGGTCGATTTTTTTAATTGAGATTGTAAACTCTGAGTACTTCAATTAATGCTCTAAGCCTTTCTATCTTTTCGTGGATGATGGTTTTTTTATCCCCAACATACACTTCATAGAAGCCCTCTAATTCATCCGACTCCTCCTTCAAACTTTGCACCAGCGCTTCGACGCCCTCTTTTTTAATCTCTTTTTCGGTTTCAGCGCTCTCCAGTTCACTTCCCAAGCTGTATACCTCTTGGCCTAGTTCCGGGTTGAATTCCTTAACCTCTTCTGCTACGTGTGTATAATTCCTAGTTTCATTTACTCCCATTTCAAAAAACTCCTTTTAATTTTTTATTCTTCATCCAATTCGGTTTGCATCACGTTATTGACATAAGCACTAGCGACCAACAGGAATGCGCTGAAGAATATCAATGCATACGGCCAGCCCATCAATACCAGCATGGCTATACTTGCCATAAGGACACTGGACACGACCAGGATCTCTGGAATTAATGCTTGTAACAGTTTCATGCGCTCACCCCTCCTATCTCTTCACGGATGACTAATAGATCTGTTGCGGTCAAATCCTTCCGTTTGGTGAAGTAGGTGTGTGCCTTATTGAAGCTTTGCACCTCTTCAGCTGTCGGTTCTTCAATGGCTGCTGCATACAGAATGAGGTCGGTCATTGCGTCATGGAGCTGATTGACATTGCTGTATATTTCATTGACATCCCTCATGCCGGGTTGAGGATGGTTAATCTCCTCGTAGTAGACCTCGAAGCCTTCGCACAAGCGGCTGATGCGGTGTTTGAACTGATAGTGCCCTTCAGATATAGATTGCTCTGAGACGGTCGCTATGGCGCTTTTGTGGTAGGGTTTCAAAACATTCCTGAAGCCGATGATGAACAGATCTCTTTCAGCTGTGTAGACGGCCTGCAGGTCGAAGGCATTATCAGCATCAATCAGTTGGCTGGTGTTTGAAGCTTCAGCAACCTCCATCATTTTTTCAATAAATTGGGACATGCTTTTCACCTCCTTTAAAGAAATCTCTTATTTTTTGAAACAATGAATTTTTCCAATGTGTCCAGATGGATCAGTGTGATTGTAGCTGAAGGTCTGACCGATAAGGTCGGCCATTCTCCACTTTTCTCAGCTTCGGCCAACCACTTATATATGGTCGATTTACTGACCGAAAACATTTCAGCAGCAACTTTTTTACTTACATATATCGGCTTAGTCGTGACCTGTTCCGGCTTTGTAACGGTATTGTTAAAGTTTGGCTCCTCATAGATCTGATGAACTTCTCCCATTGCTTATCCCTCCTCCAATCATTTTTCAACTTTTGACACTTCATCTGCAAAAAAAATTTCGTCAATTGTGATATCTGAAAATGCTCGAGCAAAAGATTTTTTATTTCCATCTTCTCTCTGTCATTAAAAGGTATAACCCCTCTCTCTTTCCTAGAGTATGATTGTAAAGTCATATCGAAACGTTCAGCTAAGTCGGTTTGTGTCAGACCTATAAACTTTCGGTACTTAGAAACATTTTTTTTCAAGTCAATCACCACCTTTCAACTTTTGACACTTCAATCTTAACAAATACAAGAACACGATGCAACGTTTTTTGTTCAACTTTTGACACTTATGTGATAATATTCATTATAAAGAGGTGAATGCTATTGGATATTGATAAGAAATTATTGGGACAAAGGATCAAAAATATTAGGGTCAACAGGCAAGAAACAATGGAACAATTTGCGAAGAAATTGAATTCAGGAAAAAGCAATGTCTCTAAATGGGAAAGCGGGAAAAATGTTCCTAACGATATCACATTAAAGAAGATTGCCGAACTTGGGGAGTTTCTGCAGATTACCTTACTAGACAGAAACGCACGAAAGAGTTAAGCAGTTAGTAGAAAAATTAGAGGAGGACACAAATGTCGATAAAAGATATAAAGAATTATATGATATTAATTTCAAGTATAATTTAATCAACGAAGTTACTGATATTATTGAAGGGCAAACTACTGATTCAAAAAATACACATTATAAAGGTATGAACTTCGATGCGGATAATGTTGTTTTAGAAATTATAAGAAATAAAATTTATGATTCTGATAAAACTCAAAAATACAAGCCTTTCAATAAAAGAAACACCATATGGTTTGTAACAGAACAGATCAACGCTATGAAGTATGATATCGCTAGAATACTTAAAGATAACGATGTTTCCGAAGAACTAATTAATAATATAGTAGATGAGCTGTCACAAACTCAATCGAATATAGAAGAACTCTAATGCGATAAATTTCTTTAGCAAAAGGAGGAGGCAATGATATGTGGTCTGAGCCATTCCAGGACAAAGAGGGCAACACGAAGTACCGCTTTTATGAGCGTTATGTAGACCCCATGAGCGGCAAGCGGAAGCGTACCAGCGTAGTAATGAATAAGGATACCCGTCCATCCCAAAAGGAAGCCCAGCGGCTCCTTAATGAGCGCATAGAGAAGAAGGTCAAGGCATCCGCTTCTCATACCCCTGGTCTGGATGACCTCACCTTCCACCAGGTGGCGCATGAATGGTTTGAGCGGTACCAGCTGACATCCGGCAGCAAGCGAGGGACGATGAAGGAGAAGCGCTCCAAGCTGAATGGCATCTATCGAGCATTTGATGCAGACATCCTCTTCAAGAATCTGAACACCCGGATTATCCAGGACTTCATAGACGATCTCCATCATAGGGAAATGAGCCGGGGATCGATCACGGGATATCTTTCCGTCATTAAGTTCATCATTAAGTTCGCAGAAAGGAACTATCACATTAAATCTAATGTGGCTGTTCATGATATAGAGGTGCCAGTGAAGGCAAAGACCATCGAGGAGATAAAGAGTAAGCGCAATAATTATCTTGAAATGGATGAAGTGAAGAAGATCCTGGAGTATATCGACTATAAGATTAAAAACAATAAGCGGCCGGACATCAAAAGGAATCTTCAAATGATGAGATATATCATAGAGTTCCAGGTGCTGAATGGCATGCGCATCAGTGAACTCTTGGCCATACAGAATCATAATGTGGATCTCGACAATAAGAAGCTGGAGATAGACGGCTCCATCATCTGGAAAAAGGGGATGACGGTTTCGGCATTAAAGACACCACTAAAACAGAAAAGTCCTATCGTGTCATTGGCCTGACAGATAGGAGCTGTGAGATATTGAGAAAAGCCATGCTCGATAATAAGAAAGAAGCCATGTGGAGCGATCGGTTCCAGGATAAGCAATATGTATTTACCAGCGTGGCCGGTACGCCCCTCTTTAAAGAGAAGGTGAATGTCCTGCTCAAAGAAGCTGCTGAATGGTGCGACATTGATAAAAAGATTACCTCCCACACCCTCCGACATACGCATATATCCCTGCTGTCGCAACTGGGCGGCTCCCTGAAGGCGATAATGGAACGGGTAGGTCATACAGACAGACCATAAGACAACGCTGCGCATCTATACGCATGTAACGCAACAGATGAATAAGGACTTGATGAATAAGCTCGAGAAGGTCGTAATCTAATCTATATCATGTGACTCCGTGAAACGTGGTAGGCATCGGTAAATCTAAAATTTAGTTCCGGCATGGTGGCGAACGGCTGCCATTTAATCATGCCGCGGCCCTGCGGTATGTTCGAATCCAGTTATGATATGTCCATTTCTCTATAGTCCAGTCCCATGGATATCATCTCTTGGTGATATTATATAGAACGTATGCTCGCTTTTTAAAGCAAAAAAAAGAAGCCTTGATAGACTTCTGTATTACTCTTGATTGTCACTGTGTTCATTGTTGGAAGGTGTAACTTCTTTTCTAAAAAGATCTTTAATTGCAGTCAGCACTACAGGTAGTATGGCTGCTGAAGCAAGTATTATTCCTGCTGTTGATTGGCCATAAATAGATATCAGAACACCCGAGGTCGAACCGAGAAAGGATATAACTACTCCTGTGAACATACTAAATCTCGTCAATTTGTAATTATTATCATAATACTTCTCAGTTTCTGTTTTACCTATCTCATGTCGATGACTTTGCTCTTTTTCAGCCATACTCATTATTCTGTCAGCTGCGCCAGTCATGATTTCTTCATACCTGGCAAAATCTTCAGGGTCAGGTAGAGGTCCCGATTTACTAATAGACATTCTTTCTACTATATGCTTAGCCTGACCTCTAGGTAATTTTTCTAATATACCCTCAACATTTTCTTCGGCTTCGTTGATATCAATTTCTTGTTGTTCGTTATCCGAATGACTTTTTTTGTTGTCGGTCGCTTCCTGATCACCATCAGTTTTCGGATCTCCCTCATTTAGTCCCTTACGTGTTCTATCCACTTCAGAAGTTTCAGTTTCTTCTTGATGTCTATCCATTATATCTTTTCTTCTTCCTTGAACTTCAGCATAGACTTTTCAATGTCGCTACCTATATCTATCCAGTCATGAGCAAGACTTTCATTGTCGCTATAGCTAGACATAGAAACGCGAGTTTTATGAACCTCTAGATCTCGAATGCCTTGTTTACCAAAAACATCTCCCGATCTTACATAAGCATTACCAAACGTTTTAATAGCGGATTTTTTAGTGCGACCTTTTTTTTGAGCCATTGTTAACACCTCAACCGCTCCCTCCTAATTATGTGTACATATAATGATACATCAAAATTATTGTACATTCCATCATTTTTATTTACAACCTACAACGATGGGTGTGTATTAGACTATACCCATAATTGTATTCTGTTCTTCACTTTTTCGATTTTATTTTAAAAAATGTGATTGGAAATAGTGTATGATCCATTGAAAAAGCCATTTATGTATCCCCTCCGCAGGACAGAGAAGTGAAAATCTGTGGAGGTTTGCAATACACATATAGTGTTTTCTTACAGCTCCTAAAATTGGATTTTCCGACACTTTGCCCTGAAATTGCCCTGAAAACTTAAAGAAGACATAAAAAAACCCTTGAAACATTATCGCATCAAGGGTTTTACACTTAACTTATATTATTGTTCTTCCTTAACATATGGAAGCAATGCCATATGACGTGCGCGTTTGATTGCTTTTGTAAGCTGGCGCTGATACTTCGCAGAAGTACCTGTTACACGTCTTGGAAGAATTTTACCACGTTCTGAAATGAACTTTTTAAGGAGATCTACTTCTTTATAGTCAATGTGTGTAATACCATTAGCTGTGAAGTAGCAAACCTTTTTACGACGGCGACCGCCTCTTCTTGGACCTGCCATGATTTTTTCCTCCTCTACAGATTGAATGGATGACGCAGCAGTGTGTGGCTACCGCATTCATGAATTCACATCTATAATTTCGTTATTTCCTGATGAACGTGTGTAAGTGTATGTGCATGCTATATTGTACACATTATTGTTTCCTATGTCAATTGGTGGATTATATCATTTGCCGAATATAATTACACAATTATGGGACGAACGGATTACCGATTTCTGACCCTGACAAAATACATCATGATGAAGGAGATGATGACGATTGTAATGACCCACATCCATGCCAGCGTCATCTTTCCTGAGTCGAGGGCGATATATATTGCTGTTGGCACTGTCTGTGTACGCCCCGGGATGTTCCCCGCAAACATCAAGGTGGCGCCGAATTCACCCAAGGCCCTGGCAAAACTCAGTACGCCGCCCGCAAAAAGCGCTTTTGAAGCGAGTGGAACCGAAATCCGGAAAAAGGTCTGAAAACGGCCCGCACCATCCACCTTAGCTGCTTCTTCTATATCATGATCTACATTCTCAAAACCAGCCTTTGCCGATTGATACATGAGTGGAAACGCCACTACTGCACTGGCGATGACAGCAGCATACCAAGTAAAGATGACCGGCTGATCAAACAGCCAAATTATCCAAGATCCCAATAGCGCGTCATTGCCAAAAATGACAATCAGTAAAAAGCCGACAACCGTCGGCGGCAGCACGAGCGGCAACATGATGAGAGTTTCAATGATGGATTGTCCGGGAAACGTGCGTGACGTCATCCACTTTGCCATAAGGGTGCCTGAAATGACTACGATGATGAACGCAATCAGCGATACCCTTATGGAGAGTCTGATGGGATCAAAAAATGCCTCCCATGTTATGCTATTTAATAGTGAATCCATAGCTTTCAAACACCTTCAATGCTGCATCAGTCTGGAGGAACTCATAAAATTCAACTGCAGCTTCATAATTTGGGGCCTCTTTCAGGACCCCTGCTGGATATTCTATCGTCGTGTGGGAGTCAGCAGGGAATTCATGCACGATTTCCACCTTATCGCTCATCCATGCATCGGTCCGGTAGACGACGCCGGCTGCCACATTACCTGTCTCTACATAAGATAACACTTGTTTGACATCTTTTGCATAGACGGTATTATTCTCAACGTCTTTAAGGATACCCATGGTCCTCAAGGCTTCTTCAGCATAACGGCCGGCTGGCACCGAATCCGGGGTGCCGATGGAAATCCTATCCACCTGATCGAGGGAACTGACCGATACTTTTTCTCCTTCTGTAGGTATAACCAGTACCAGAGAGTTTCCGAGCAATACCGCCTTGTTCTGTTCATCGATTTTACCCTCGTCCATTAACAGCTGAAATTTATCCGACGCCGCCGAGATGAATAGGTCTGCAGGCGCCCCTTTGGAAATCTGTTGCTGCAATGTACCTGATCCACCGAAGTTGAATGAGATTTCAACGCCAGGGTGTTTGTTCTCATAAAGTTTTTCCAGTTCTTCCATCGGAGCGCTGAGGCTCGCTGCCACCGAAATAGTAAGCGCGGATTGAGACTTCTGCCCCCACTGCATGCAGCTGATAGAATTACAATCATGATGATTATGACAAAAAAACGACGGCCCATAGTAAATCTCCTATCCTGACATATCCTTACTTGCCATTATAACCATTTATGATTGGGTATAGAATGCCTCATTCGGCATTATTGTGAAATAAAAAGGCATCCCGGATTACCGGGATGCCCCACGTATAGAATCCACACTATATTCTATACACACACATACTTCTCACACGTTAATCAGTCACCCGTTAAACCGGGCACTTTTTAGAATGGTAGGTCATCATCACTGATGTCGACCGGTCCATCTGCATTGGCAAATGGATTTTCCTCAACCGAATCCTGACGGGAACGTTGAGCGGGTCTTGAACCAGTGGACTGATTTCCATACGCATTCTGATAGCTGTCTGCTGAGTTATTATTTTGTTGATTACTGCCTTGCCCTTTAGGTTCCAGGAACTGTACACTATCACACACTACTTCAGTCACATATACTCTCTGTCCTTCCTTATTCTCATAAGAACGACTCTGCAACCTGCCGTCAACTCCTGCTAGGCTGCCTTTTTTAAGATACTGGTTGACGTTTTCTGCTTGCTTACGGAAAACGACGCAGTTTATGAAATCAGCGCCACGCTCGCCATTCGCATTTGTGAATGGGCGGTTGACTGCTAAAGTAAAGGTTGCTACAGAGATATTATTCTGACTGACTTTCAGTTCAGGGTCTTTTGTAAGACGCCCGACCAGTACAACACGGTTCAGCATGTAATCAACTCCATTGTATTATTACTTTTTTTCTGCTTGTTCGTCGCGGACAATGATATGACGGATGATATCATTGTTGATTTTGGCCAAACGTTCGAATTCATCTGTTGCTTCCACATCTGCATTTACTTTGATGATGTGGTAAAGCCCTTCAGTGAAATCTTCGATCTCATATTCGAGACGACGTTTACCCCACTCTTTTGATTCGACGATTTCCGCACCTTGTGAAGTCAAAACGTTATCAAAACGCTCAACAAGCGCTTGTTTCGCATCGTCTTCAATGTTCGGGCGGATCACATATAGAATTTCATATGCTTTCATCTTCTACACCTCCTTATGGTCTTTAGCGGCCTATTTCCTTGGAAATAGGCAAGGAATAATTTTCATTACTCACAATCTGAAATTATACCAGTCATCGACTCATTTTACAATCTTTTTAAACGTTAAATCTGAAATGGACGACGTCGCCATCCTTCATGATGTACTCTTTACCTTCCAGGCGCACCCTGCCCGCTTCCTTGGCTTTTGCCATATTGCCGTTTTCGACAAGGTCGTCGTAGCTTACGGTCTCTGCACGGATGAATCCTTTTTGGAAATCAGTGTGGATGATACCTGCACATTCCGGTGCAGACATTCCCTCCCTGAATGTCCATGCGCGCACTTCTTCCACTCCAGCTGTGAAATACGTAGCCAGCCCAAGCAGGTCATAAGTTGCTTTAATGAGTTTATCCAGGCCGGATTCCTCTATGCCCAGATCTTCCAGGAACATTTCTTTCTCGTCTTCCTCGAGTACTGCAATCTCTTCTTCAACTTTCGCTGAGATGACGATGACTTCAGACCCTTCTTTTTCTGCGTATTCACGAATTTTTTTCAGGTTATCATTCTCTTCCAGACCACCAAGATCCTCTTCGGAGACATTGGCGACGTAAAGCATTGGCTTTTGTGTCAGAAGGTGGAGCGTCTTGACCATTTGTGCTTCTTCTTCCGTAAAATCCAATGCACGGACCGGCTGGTCATTTTCCAATCCTTCTTTGATCTTGCTCAGAAGATCGCGCTCTGCCATCGCGTCCTTGTCTTTTTGACGGGCCATCTTCTCCAGTCTTGGCAGTCTTTTCTCTATACTTTCAAGATCTGCAAATATGAGCTCCATATTGATGATTTCAATATCATCGATCGGGTCCACTTTTCCGGACACATGGGTGACATTATCGTCATCGAATGCCCGCACCACCTGACAGATGGCATCCACTTCGCGGATATGGGCCAGGAATTTGTTGCCGAGGCCCTCGCCTTTTGAAGCCCCTTTTACTATCCCAGCAATATCCGTAAACTCAAATGCTGTCGGAACAGTCTTTTTAGGTTCGACCATTTCCGTCAAAATGTTCAATCTTTCATCTGGTACTTCCACGATGCCGACGTTCGGATCGATTGTAGCGAATGGATAGTTTGCCGCGAGTGCGCCTGCTTTAGTTATTGCGTTGAATAATGTGGATTTGCCGACGTTCGGCAATCCGACTATACCTGCTGTCAGAGCCATCTGATATCACCTTTACGATTCATATTTTTTTCTTACCATTTTCATTCTCTTCTCGAAGTCGCGGCGCGGCATCATGATGACCCGCCCGCATTCATTGCATTTGATTTTTATATCCGCACCCATCCGTGTAATGGAAAATAACCTGCTGCCGCAAGGGTGCGGTTTCTTCATTTCAACGATATCATTCAGATTATAATTTTTTGCCATACCTGTCACCTTCATCTTTAGCCATTTTACCATCATAATCCTGTATGTCCATTTTAGGTACAGAAATGTAGATACCTTTGCTTTCGAGATGATTTTTGAGCGACTTCCTTACACGCCGCGTCACACCGAAATGTTCCATAGGCTGGGTCTCGAGCATTACACGTATAATCGCTTCACCGCTCTCTATGCCTTGTAGACCTAACAATTCCTGGTTGTGCCACAAGCATTTCCTCGTCCTGCCAATGTTCAGCGAAATATGTCTCAAGTATTCGTTCCACCCGATCGAGATCTTCAGAGACGGATACATTGATATCGAGCATCGATATCGCATTATACCTAGAAAAATTCACAACTTCATTGATGGTACTGTTCGGCAGGTTGATGAGTTCACCTTCCCAGCCTTGAATCCTCGTGGCACGCAGCCCGAGAGAAATGACTTCTCCCTCCGCAACAGTCGTGCCTGATGTATTCACCCGTACGAAGTCACCTTTATCGAATTGATTCTCCAAGAGGATGAAGAAGCCGGTTATCATATCTTTCACCAAACTCTGCGCCCCAAAACCTATAGCGAGACCAACGACTCCGGCACCGGCAAGGAGGGTGCGCACCGGAAGGCTGAATGTTTCAAAAATCATCATGATGATGACGAACCAAATGAAGACGCTTGCTGCGTTCTCCAATACATTGATCAATGTCTGATTGCGCTTCTCATTGCCCTTCAAACGGGATTTTGACTTCACTTTAAAAAAGTTTTCAATTGTCCGATTGATGATTCTGATCAGAATCATTGCTACGATAACTAGAATGATCGACCAAATGATCTTCGAAGCGAGATCCGTCCATATATCTGGATCTTTGATTGTCGCCCTGATTTCTTCGATGAATGTGAGTGGATCTTTTTCTGCTGTTGCCATCAATATATTGCCGAACACTGTTTCCACCTTCGCTTTCTTTTTTTATTCTTTCTCTAAAAGTGCGATGATTCTTCTGTATTCTTCTTCATTTTTAAACTCGAATGAAATCGTCCCTTTTTTGCGGGATTTCGTGATTTCCACCGTGGTACCAAAGCGTTCCTTCAAGGAATTCTCCTGTTTCTCGATGAAACGCGGTTTACTGTTTTCTCTTTTTGCCCTACGGGCTTTTGTTGAAGACTTTTTACGTAGGATTCAAGTGCCCGCACACTCATCTTCTCTTTGACGGCATGATGCGCTGCCTGTTCCATCTGCAAAGTGTCGTTCAGAGCAAGCAGCGTCCGACCATGCGCACCTGAGAGCTTTTCATCATTGATCAACATCTTCACTGTATGCGGAAGGTTGAGCAGCCGCAACATATTTGCTATGTAGGGTCTTGACCTCCCCAGTCTTTCTGCCACTGCATTTTGGGTGATGTCGAGTGCTGCCATCAGTTCCCTGTAGCTCATAGCTTCTTCCAGGGGGTTCAAATTTTCACGCTGTAGGTTCTCTATGATGGCAAGCTCCATCATCTCAGCGTCCGTCATCTCTTTAACTATTGCCGGAATTGTTTTCCGGCCAAGCATTCGGCTGGCTCGGTAACGCCTTTCCCCAGCGACGATATCATATCCTTTGATGGATTTCCTGAGGATGATTGGTTGTATTACGCCGTGCGACCTGATGGAATCCGCCAACTCACTTAATTTCTCTTCATCGAACTCCATGCGGGGCTGATAAGGGTTACGTCTGATATCAGAAATCTTGATTTCTTCCATTTTCATTTCGCCCCCGTAATCTAAAATAAATTGTTTTTGCCCAACACGCTTGTTTATACGTCACAGTCACTGAATGATGAAGCCCCCAGCCGGGATACCTCACCCGGATTTGATAAACAAAAAGTGAGAAAGACACCCACATGCGTGAGTGTCTATTTATATATTCTGATTGTCATCTCTTTAAAATCGGCAGTATCAGAAGTTTCGCAGGAAACATCCACCCCCTTATTCTTAAGGCGTTCCACTTCACGGTTCAAGCCATTGAGGGCGAATGAGGCATCCTGATTGAAGTCCATCTCGTCATTAGCCGGCTGAATCTTCTTTTTCACTGCCATTTCAGTATCTTTTACAGTCCATTTACGGGCTCTGATGTCTTCTAGCACTTCACCTTGCTGGTCATCTTCCAGACTCAGCAACGAGCGTGCGTGCCTCTCCGTGATTTCCTGTCTTTGGAGCGCTTCGATGACTGGTTCAGACAGTTTCAGCAGCCTAAGCTTATTCGCAATGAAGGATTGGCTTTTACCCAAGTTCTGAGCAAGGTTCTTCTGGGTGATCCCATCCATCTTGAGCAGTTTTTTGTAGGCTTCTGGCTTCTTCTATACTGGAGAGGTTCTCCCGCTGGATATTTTCGATCAGGGCGATTGCTGCAGACTCAGTATCCGTCAAATATTTGACAATCACTTCCGCCTCTTCACGGTTCAGCATCTTCAGTGCCCTGAATCTGCGCTCCCCTGCAATGATTTCATACATGCCTTCTTCGATTGGCCGTACGGTTATCGGCTGCAGCAGCCCATGTTCTTCAATGGAGTCAGCCAGTTCCCGTATTCTATCCCGATCGAACTCAGTCCGCGGTTGATACCGATTCGGGACAATATTTTCCATAGGCAGATGTTGGAGTGAGACCTTCTCCTGCTGGTTTTCACTTTTATCCATCAGACCGAAAAGTCTTGAAAATGGTTTTTTCACACATGTCACCTGCCTATTTCTTTAATGGAGATTTATTTGGAGTCCCTGGTTTACGGGGATATTTCCTGGGTGATTTCCTCTTTTTCTTGATGTCGATGATATAACGCTCACTGTCTTCTTCAGGCAGCGTGAAATTATGGGTTTCCATAATCTCACCCCCAGCAGCTCTAACGCAAAATCGCTGTCCTCGAGCTCTTCCATCCCTTTTTTACCTTTAAGGACCAGGAAATGCCCACCTGTTCTGACAAGGGGTAGACACAATTCCGCAAGGACGTTCAGCTGGGCTACAGCCCGGGCAGTCACAATATCGAACATATGGCGCTGCGGACCTTGGCCGAACGTTTCCGCCCGGTCATGGACCAGGTGAATCTTATCAAGTTCGAGCTCTGCAGTCAGTTCATTCAAAAAGATGATGCGTTTATTCAAAGAATCCACGATGGTCACCTTTAAGTCTGGTCTGACTATTTTTAGCGGGATGCTTGGAAACCCTGCACCTGCCCCCACATCACATATACTTGCCTCTTCAGCTATGGTGGTATGGAACAGAGGGGTCAATGAATCATAGAAGTGCTTCAGATATACCCCTGCTTCATCCGTCACTGCAGTCAGGTTCACCTTATCATTCCATTCGACCAGCATGTTGAAATACCTTCTGAACTGGTTGATCTGGACATCGCTCAACTCTATGCCTTGTTGTTTCAATGCATCTATGAATTCCTGCTCGTTCATGCGTGCACCCGCTTGATGTTGCCTTGTTCTATATAGACGAGCAGAATCGAAATATCCGCCGGGTTGACTCCTGAAATTCTCAACGCCTGGGCAATGTCCAACGGTTTGACCGTCTTCAGTTTATGGCGCGCTTCAGTGGCCAGGGAGTGTATCACGTCATAGTCGATATCAGCAGGTATTTTTTTCTTTTCCATACGTTTCACTTTATCCACCTGCATAAGCGATTTCTTGATGTAGCCGTCATATTTCAGCTGTATCTCAACCTGTTCATATTCTTCCTGTCTGATTGAATGCGCTTCTCCAAGAATCTCCATGATGGACTCATAGTCCATCTCAGGACGCCTCAGCAGATCGACGGCGAGGATGCCGTCTTTCAAAGGTGTGCCGCCTCTTTTTTCAATAACGGATTGTGTATGTGCATTCGGTTTTATCCTGATGTTCTTCAATCGTTCCAGTTCATCTTCTATATTCTGCTTCTTCTCTTTGAAGGCCGCGTATCTCTCATCTGAAATCAGACCGATGTCATGACCGATTTCAGTCAGGCGCATATCCGCATTATCATGCCTCAACAAAAGACGGTGCTCTGCACGCGAAGTCAGCAGTCTATACGGTTCATTCGTGCCCTTCGTCACAAGGTCATCGATCAGTACGCCGATGTAGGCGTCAGAACGGCGCAGCACCAATTCTTCTTCACCGAGCAGTTTGCTTGCGGCATTGATGCCCGCTATAAGCCCTTGACCCGCTGCTTCTTCATAACCGCTTGTGCCGTTTATCTGTCCTGCCGTGTAGAGGTTTTTGATTTTCTTCGTCTCGAGCGTCGGCCATAATTGCGTCGGTACAAGCGCATCATATTCGATGGCATAGCCGGCACGCATCATTCTGGCGTTTTCAAGTCCTGGTACGGACGACAACATTTCGCGCTGGACATTCTCAGGCATGCTTGTGGAAAGTCCCTGCACATAGACCTCTTTCGTAGAACGGCCTTCTGGTTCCAGGAATATTTGGTGACGTGGCTTATCGTTGAAGCGTACCACTTTGTCCTCTATGGATGGACAGTAGCGCGGCCCTGTACCCTTCACCATTCCGGAATACATTGCGGAAAGATGAAGATTGTCGTTGATGATGAGGTGTGTATCTTCCGATGTATAAGTCAACCAGCACGGCAGCTGGTCCATGATGAACTCGGTCGTGTCGAAGCTGAAGGCGCGGGGAACATCGTCCCCAGGCTGTATTTCCGTTTTGGAGTAGTCGATGGAATCCGAGTTGACGCGTGGCGGTGTACCGGTTTTAAATCGGACAATTTCAAATCCAAGGTCCTTCAACTGGTCTGCAAGCGGAATTGACGGCATCTGGTGGTTCGGGCCACTGGAATATTTCAAGTCCCCGAGGATGATTTCGCCGCGCAGGAAGGTTCCGGTCGTCACGATGACCGAATCTGCATCGTAGACTGTACCGATATTTGTCCTGACCCCTTTTACAACATCATCTTCGACGATGATCTCGTCCACCATCCCTTGTAGGATGTCGAGGTTCGGCTCGTTTTCCAACACTTGTTTCATCTCTTGCTGATAGAGCACTTTGTCCGCTTGCGCGCGCAGCGCCCGGACGGCCGGCCCCTTGCCTGTATTCAACATGCGCATCTGTATATGGGTCTTGTCGATCACTTTGGCCATCTGGCCACCCAGTGCATCCACTTCTCGGACGACGATCCCTTTTGCCGGTCCGCCGACTGAAGGGTTGCATGGCATGAAAGCGATGCTATCCAAGTTGATGGTCAGCATCAGCGTACGCAGCCCTTTTCTGGCAGAAGCGAGCCCCGCTTCTACACCTGCATGTCCTGCACCGATGACGACAACATCATATTTCACATTATGTGGCATAATTTTCCTCCTTTTATTTTCCAAGACAGAACTGGCTGAAGAGCTGGTCGATCAGCTGTTCGCTGACATCTTCCCCGATAACTTCTCCAAGCAGTTCCCACGTTTTGACGAGATCGATCTGGACAATATCGATCGGCACATCCATGTCTGCCGATTCTATCGCATCCGAAATGACGGCCTTCGCCTGTTCAAGCAGATGGATATGACGGTTATTCGATACATAGGTGGAATCAGCCGACTGAATATCACCTTCAAAGAACAAAGTGGCAATCCGGTCTTCCAAATCATCCACCCCGGTGCCTTCGACGATTGATGTTCTGACGATCGGCATCTCGGGATATCTGGAGTGAAGGGTGCTCGTGTCAAGCTTCGCTTCCAGATCCAGCTTGTTCACGATGATGATGACGTTCTGGTCTGACAAGGAATCCAATATCTCGAGATCCTCTGCAGTCAAAGGTTCGTTGTTGTTCAATACATAAAGGATCAGTTCTGCTTCCTTCAGAGCCTGTCTGCTGCGTTCGACCCCGATCTTTTCGACGATATCATCCGTATCGCGGATACCTGCCGTATCAATCAGTTTGAGCGGGATACCGTTGACATTGACGTATTCTTCCAATATATCCCGGGTGGTCCCGGCCACTTCCGTAACGATCGCCTTATTGTCCTGGATGAGATAATTCAGCAGGGAACTCTTCCCGACGTTCGGCTTGCCGACAATGGCAGTGCTGAGCCCTTCCCTCAATATCTTGCCCTGGGCGCTGGTCTTCAGCAACTTCTCAATTTCCGCTTCTATTTTGGCGGATTCTTCTTTCAAGAAGGCAGTTGTCGCCTCTTCGACATCATCGTATTCAGGATAGTCGATGTTCACTTCGACCTGGGCCAGAACTGTAAGGATCCTCTGGCGCAATCCTTCTATATAGGTTTTCAGCCTGCCCTGCATCTGCTGATTGGCCACTTTTGACGCTTCAGTCGTCTTGGAGCGGATGAAGTCCATCACACCCTCGGCCTGGGACAGATCGATACGGCCATTCAGGAAGGCACGTTTAGTGAATTCGCCGGGCTCGGCCATTCTGGAGCCGTTCTTCAAAGTCAGCTGCAGTACACGATTGACGGTGTGTATGCCACCATGGCAATTGATTTCTACAATATCTTCGCGTGTATAGGTGCGGGGGCCCTCATAACAGCGACCATCACTTCTTCAACCGTCTCATCCGTATCTGGATCTACTATATGACCATAATTGATTGTATGGGACGCGACTTCATCCAACTTTTTCGCACCTTTATAGAGGTGATCTGCGATTTCAACTGCATCTGCCCCCGACAGACGCACGATTGCGATTGCACCTTCACCAACCGGAGTCGATATGCTGGATATGGTTTCTAATTGCATGATGCAATGCTCCTTTACTTCTTTTCTATAACAATGTAACGCCTCGGCTCAGTGCCTTCGGAATACGTATTGATTTCCTTCTCCTGGCTCAAGACGTTATGCATGATTTTTCGTTCTGAGGAAGGCATCGGTTCCAGCCGGACCGGCTGTCCGCTGCGCAATGCCTTTTTTGACATGTTCACAGCCAGATTCTCCAAGGTTTCACGGCGTTTTTCCCTATAGCCTTCAACGTCCACTACTATGGCCCCGTAACTTTTGTATATCGTATTGAAGAATTGCTGTGCAACCTCCTGCAGGGCATTGAGTGTATTGCCTCTTTTGCCGATGAGCTTCGCGGCCATGGGAGAAGTCAGTTCAATGGCTACTTCATTCTGTGCCACGCTCACGCTGCTCTCTGCATCGATGTTCATTTCCTTGATTACCTGCATGATGTAATCCTGCGTGAGCAAAGCAGCTTCTTTTTTAGTGCACGCCTCTTCTGTTTTTCTGTCATCTTGAGCCTGTCCTTCATCCATTTCTTCGGCAGGGACATGAGCCTCGACAGGCGATTCTTCAGATAAAGCTGTGACATCAGTGTCTTTTGGGTCCGGGTCTCTCGCTATTAAGGATTCGATGGAACCGTACATCTTCAACTCGGGATTGATGACCGTCAATTTGATGACCGCCTCCCGCTTCCCGAAGCCAAAAAGCCCTTTCCTTCCCTCATCTTCCACATCAATCCGCACATCATCCTCAGATACCTTCAACTCTTCTAGGCCCTCAGCAATTGCGCGTGCAACAGTTTCACCCTCATAGATTTTAAACATGGCGGCAACCCCCGTCTTATTTTATGCATTTGGCGATCTTCAACACATGCACCAAGGACTTCTCCATCTCATGATAGTCCATCTTACTCACAGGCTGTCTGGCGATGACCACATATTCCTTTGGCTCAAGCCTATCCTGATGCTTCTGAAGAAAACACGGATACGCCTTTTTATTTTGTTGCGTTTAACTGCATTCCCCAGGCGTTTGGAGACACTGATGCCCACCCTCATATGATTCGTTTTCGGATGATCTGACAAGTAGATGACAAATTGTCTATTGGCAAAAGACTTCCTTTTCTTGAAGACAAGTTGGAAGTCATGTTCTTTTTTTATTCGGAATCGTTTTTTCATCACTGATTACGCTCACTTACATATGATATTTTATTATACAAAATACACCTTTTTTCATAAAATAGCACGCCATATGCACAAAAAAGATCACCTTTTAGATGATCTTGAGGATTTAGGCTGAAAGAACTTTTCTGCCTTTTCTTCTGCGACGGGCTAAAACTTTACGTCCGTTCTTTGTACTCATTCTTTTACGGAAACCGTGCACTTTGCTGTGTTTACGTTTATTTGGCTGGTAAGTACGTTTTACCATATTAAATACACCTCCATAATGCTATTGCCTGTGGATTGCTTCTAAAATTGTAACTATTAAAGAATAACAGATGGACAGTCATATTTCAATACATTTTTCACCATGGAGGGTCAGAAAGCGTGCTGTGGATAATCTTTTTGTTGATAGGGAGTGTGGATAACTTCCTTGTGGATATTTATGTCCACACACTTCTTCCGGAGTTATCCCCAGTTTCACATATGTTGCTAATCACCTTGTGGATAACTGTGGAGATTGTGGGTATCTTACTATAACTGTTGATATCATCTCGATTATTCGTTATAATCTTGAATATGATTTTGTGGAAAAATTGTCCTGTCAATTGTACTTGTCCACAGTCTGTGTGTAACTTGTGGATAGTTGTTCAAGGCTGTGGAATACGTTATCCACACGCTGTGATTATGTGAATAGGAAAAGAGGACAGAATGTATGAGTAGTATAAAAGAAATCTGGTCAAATACGCTGAAGGGGATAAAGGGTACGATTGCCAATGCCAGCTACCAAACCTGGTTTCAGGAAACGAGCATGATCCATCTCGATAACGAGAAGGCGGTCATCAAGGCAGATACCCAGTTCCAAAGGGACTGGCTTGAAAAGAACTACAGTGGACTGATCCAGGAGCAACTGTATGAAGTCATGGGGGAGAAACCAGAAATCCGGATCACGACCGAAGAGGAAGAAACCCCGGTGCAGCCTGTAACTGAGAAGAAGCCTGAACCCGAAGTCCCAGTCCACACCCAGTTGAACGTCAACAATACTTTTGAAACATTCGTCATCGGCAACGGCAACCGTTTCAGCCACGCCGCTTCACTCGCCGTTGCCGAAGCACCGGCTAAAGCGTACAACCCATTATTCATATATGGGGGCGTCGGGCTTGGAAAAACACATCTGATGCATGCCATCGGGCATTATGTCTGGAGCATCGTCCGAATGCCAAAGTCGCCTACTTGTCGAGTGAAAAATTCACCAATGAATTCATCAACTCGATTCGTGACAATAAGACCGAGGAATTCAGGAACCGCTATCGCAATGTTGATGTGCTGCTGATCGACGATATACAGTTCCTTGCCGGCAAAGAGTCCACCCAAGAGGAATTCTTCCATACCTTCAACGCCCTACATGAAGACAATAAGCAGATCGTCATCTCAAGTGACCGTACACCAAAGGAGATCCCGACTTTGGAAGACCGGCTGCGCTCCCGCTTTGAATGGGGATTGATCACCGACATTACACCACCTGATCTTGAGACGCGCATTGCCATATTGCGGAAAAAATGCGAAGAAGAAAAAGTTGAAATCCCAAATGAAGCGATGATCTATATCGCCAATCACATCCATACGAACATCCGTGAACTAGAAGGCGCACTGACCCGAGTAGCAGCATACTCGAAGCTCGTCAATCAACCGTTGACGCCAGAAATGGTCTCTGAAGCTTTGAAAGACCTTGTCACTCAATCGAAGTCAAAGAAAATCACCATTTCCGATATCCAAGAGGCTGTGGCCTCATTCTATGATATCCAGATTGAAGCCTTCGAATCCAAAAAACGGACCAAATCAATTGCTTTCCCCGTCAGATCGCTATGTATCTGGCCAGGGAACTGACGGATTACTCCCTTCCTAAAATCGGAGAAGTTTTTGGGGGCCGTGACCACTCGACAGTCATCCACGCCCATGAGAAGATATCAAAGATGGTGAGTGAAGATGAAACCTTCAAGCAGGAACTCGAGGAAATAGAAAATAGGATCAGCTAGACCTGTGCAGAATGTGGATGGATGTTACATTCCAGCCCACAGCTTATCAACATGTGGATAACTTGAACGTCAAGGGGTAATGACACTTATCCACAAACCCACAGGGCCTATTACTGTTATTACTTAAATTATTACTAAATATATATAAGGAGCCTATACTCATGAAAATCAGCATCAACCGCCAATATTTCATCGAACAGTTGAACCACTGTCTCAAAGCAATCTCCCCACGCACCACCCTACCTATCCTCAATGGCATCAAAATGGAAGTGAAAGAAGAATCACTCGTATTGACTGGCAGTGACTCGGAGATTTCCATAGAAATCACCATACCGACTGAAATCGACAATGAGGAAATACTTGAAATCGAAGAACCGGGTACTGTCGTACTGTCCGGCAGATTCTTTGTGGACATCATCAAGAAATTATCCGGAGATTTTGTAGCGCTTGAAACCAACGACCAGTTCCAAACGAAGATTACTGCTTCACAGTCCGAGTTCAATCTAAGCGGTAATGACCCAGATCAGTATCCGCTGCTGCCTGAAGTGAATGATGAAGAAAGTGTCGTACTCCCTTCTGCAGTATTGAAGACGATCATTACCCAGACCAACTTTGCAGTATCATTGTCTGAAACACGTCCTGTACTGACAGGCATCAACTGGCAATTCAGTGAAGATGGCATCAAATTCACAGCTACAGACTCGCACAGGCTTGCTTTAAGGAAACTTCAGGGCGAGCAGTTCAATATGGAGAATATGAATGCAATCATCCCAGGCAAGTCGTTGACGGAACTCAACAAGATCATCACCGACTCTGATGAGGAAGTGGAAATACATTTTTCCCAAAACCAGGTACTGTTCAGCTACGGCAATATGCGTTTCATCTCCAGGTTGTTAGAAGGCAACTACCCAGATACTTCCAGACTCTTCCCGGAGAACTATGAAACGAAGGTGACAGTGAAGAACAGTGAGTTCTATCACGCCATCGACCGCGTCTCCCTACTTGCAAGGGAAGGCGGCAATAATGTCATACGCATGACGGTTGAAAACGGCAGCGTCGCACTCTCCTCCAATTCGCCGGAAGTCGGTACGGTGCACGAGGCCATCAATACCGGTAAAGTTGAAGGGGAAGATTTGAAGATATCCTTCAACTCGAAATATATGATGGATGCACTGAAGGCCATCAACGATGACGAAGTCTCCATTGAGTTCTTCGGGACGATGCGCCCATTCACGCTGGAAGCGGCTGAATCAGATGAAGTTGTGCAGCTGATCTTGCCGATCAGGACATATTAAATTAAAGAATTATAGCTTGAAATTTGCGACTGAGGCCCAGAATTTAAAAAACGGGCTTCTCAGTCGCCTTTTTGTTTTTATGTAGGAAAACCCTAAATGCATGTTAAAACTCTCAAATCGCTTTATTTGGGCTTCTGGAGTGAAAATAAACTTAAAATGTAGTATAATATAGAGGTGAGATTAAGGAGGATGAGTGTATGAAAAGCATCCGGTTCGATGAACTGATAACATTGGGAAAATTTCTCAAGCATGAAGGGATCATAGGCACGGGCGGAGAAGCCAAGTGGTTCCTGCAGGAGAATGAAGTGCTGTTGAATGGAGAACCTGAAAACCGCAGAGGCAAAAAGCTCCATGATGGCGATACGCTGGATCTTGGTGAACACGGCCAGTTCAGGATCGAATACACCAAATGATCCTGAATCGCATCAATCTCGGGGACTACAGGAATTATGAAAAATTGGATCTTGTCTTCCATTCGAAATTGAATGTATTTATAGGACAAAACGCCCAAGGGAAGACGAATCTGCTAGAAGCGATCCATTTTTTGGCGTTGGCCAAGAGCCACCGCACTTCAAAAGATAAGGAGCTCATCCGTTTCGGAGAGGAAGAAGCGTACCTCAATGGACAGATTACGACTTCCTACAGCACATTCCCGCTTTCGTTGAGCGTCAGCAAAAAAGGCAAACGCGCTAAGGTGAATCATATGGAAGTCTCCAAATTGAGCGACTATATCGGACATTTGAATGTGGTCCTCTTTGCCCCGGAAGATCTGAATATCGTCAAAGGTTCCCCGCAGATCAGACGGAAGTTCATCAACATGGAATGCGGTCAGATTTCAAAGGTCTACATCAGCATGTTGAGCGGTTACCAGAAGGTACTTCTCCAAAAGAACAATTATTTGAAGAAGAGGGATGCCGACCGGGTTATGGTCGACGTATTGAATGAACAACTTGCATATTATGCAAGTTTAATTATTTTAAAAAGGCAACAATTCGTGGAGACGATCGAGAAGCATGCCCGGAGGATTCATGGAGATATATCGAACAGCCGGGAAGTGCTCTCTGTGGAATATAAGCCGAACGTCAAGTATCAGGAGACGGAAAGGGAAGCACTGGAAGCAGAATTGAAGCAGATATTCACGGATATGCTTGAACGGGAAATCGAACGGGGGCAGTCCCTGGTCGGTCCCCACCGTGACGACATCGCTTTCTACATCAATGACTTTGATGTTCAGACCTACGGTTCCCAAGGCCAGCAGAGAACGACAGCCCTATCGGTGAAATTAGCCGAGCTTGAACTCATCAGGGAAGAGATCGGCGAGTATCCGATTCTTCTGCTCGATGATGTGCTGAGCGAGCTGGATGAAACGAGGCAATCCCATCTGCTGACTTCGATACGGGATAAGGTCCAGACATTTGTCACTACAACATCAATCAGCGATATCAACCATGAGATCATGGACGATATGGAAGCGTTCGGAATAGAAGACGGCAAGGTGAAAGTTTAATGGAGGATGATAATATGGCTGAGAAGAACATGGACACATATGGTGCCAGTCAGATACAGGTATTGGAAGGATTGGAAGCAGTCCGCAAGCGTCCAGGGATGTATATTGGATCTACAGCTGCAAAAGGGCTCCACCATCTAGTATGGGAAATAGTGGATAACAGTATCGATGAGGCGATGGCAGGACATGCCAATCGTGTCAACATCACGGTTGAAGAAGATAACTGGGTGCGGGTGACCGATAACGGCCGCGGCATCCCGGTGGATATCCAGGAGAAGATGGGCAGACCGGCAGTAGAGGTCATACTGACCGTCCTCCATGCCGGCGGTAAGTTCGGCGGCGGTGGTTATAAGGTTTCAGGTGGCTTGCACGGCGTCGGTTCATCCGTAGTCAATGCGCTGAGTGAAACGCTTGAAGTGTATGTGCACCGCGACGGTAAGATCCATCATCAGAGCTATACAAGGGGTGTCCCTGACTTTGACCTCAAAGTCATTGGAGAGACCGATAAGACAGGTACGGAAATCCGGTTCAAGGCGGATAGTCAGATCTTTACGGAAACATTGGAATATGACCTCGAAGTACTTCAGAAGCGGACTAAAGAACTGGCGTTCCTGAACAAAGGCCTTGAGATCAATTTGACGGATGAGCGCGGCGAAGAGGATATATCCTATCAGTATTACTTTGAAGGCGGCATCATGTCCTATGTGGAACAGATGAATGAAACGCGCGATGTGCTCCATGATGAAGTGATATATATGCACAGCGAAAGGGACGAAGTGGAAGTGGAGATTGCCCTCCAGTACAACAATGGGTACAACACCACACTGCTGTCCTACGCCAACAATATCCATACGTACGAAGGCGGTACGCACGAAGACGGCTTCAAACGCGCCTTGACGAAAGTGATCAATAATTACGGCACCAAAAATCGCATCATCAAAGAAGGCGAAGACCGTTTGAGCGGTGAAGACGTCCGCGAAGGCTTGACCGCTGTCGTTTCCATCAAGCATACGGATCCGCAGTTCGAGGGTCAGACAAAGACCAAGTTCGGCAACTCGGAAGCTAGGCTGATCACCGACCAGCTGTTTAGCGAGGGATTTGAGCGCTTCCTGCTCGAGAATCCCGGTCCGGCCAAAATCATCGTCGAAAAAGGCCTGACAGCCCAGCGTGCCCGTGTGGCTGCTAAAAAAGCACGCGAAATGACACGCAGGAAATCAGCGCTTGAAGTATCCAGTCTGCCCGGCAAGCTCGCCGACTGTTCAAGCAAGGACCCTTCAGAGAGCGAACTGTTCATCGTTGAGGGGGATTCGGCTGGTGGCTCCGCCAAATCAGGCCGGAACTCAACCACTCAGGCGATTCTGCCGCTCCGCGGTAAAATATTGAACGTGGAAAAGGCCCGCCTCGACAGGATTTTGAACAACAATGAAATCCGTGCCATGATCACTGCACTCGGTACAGGCATCGGAGAGGAATTCGACTTGTCGAAGGCCCGTTACCACAAAATCGTGATCATGACCGATGCGGACGTCGACGGGGCACACATCCGTACGCTGCTCCTCACATTCTTCTACCGGTTCATGCAGCCGCTGATTGAAGCGGGGTATGTGTATATCGCACAGCCACCACTCTACAAAGTGGAACAGGGCAAGAACAAACACTATGTCTTTGACGACAGGGAACTTGTGGAACTCAGGAAAGAATTGAAGGAAACCCCTAAAATATCACTTTCAAGATATAAAGGTCTGGGTGAAATGAATGCAGATCAGTTATGGGAGACCACAATGGATCCGGAATTCAGAACCATGTTGCAGGTGACTTTGGATGATGCGGTATTGGCCGACCAGACATTTGAGATGCTGATGGGCGACATCGTCGAAAACCGCCGCAATTTCATCGAAGATAATGCATTGTACGTACAGAATCTAGACGTCTAAACAGTGGAGGGTATTTTTGAATGAGCAGAGTGACAGAAAGCAATATAAGCAAAGAAATGCGTACCTCATTCCTTGACTATGCCATGAGTGTCATAGTGTCAAGGGCATTGCCGGACGTCCGGGACGGCATGAAGCCAGTGCACCGCAGGATAATGTACGGCATGCATGACAACGGTATGACTTCTGAAAAACCATATAAGAAATCAGCCAGAATCGTCGGGGATGTCATGGGTAAATACCATCCCCACGGCGACTCCTCAATCTATGAAGCGATGGTGCGCATGGCGCAGGACTTCAGCTACCGCTATCCGTTGGTCGATGGCCAGGGCAACTTCGGTTCGATGGACGGGGACGGCGCGGCGGCGATGCGTTACACCGAAGCCAGAATGAGCAAGATTTCCATGGAGATGATGCGTGACATCAATAAGGATACGGTCGATTTCCAGGATAACTATGACGGCAACGAGCGCGAACCCGTCGTGCTGCCGTCACGGTTTCCAAATTTGCTCGTCAATGGAACGAGCGGTATAGCGGTCGGCATGGCGACCAACATCCCCCGCACAACTTGACGGAAGTCATCAATGCCGTCCTCGCCTATTCAAAGGATGGGGAAATTACACTTCCTGAATTGATGGAATATGTCAAAGGCCCCGATTTTCCGACAGCTGGACTGATCGTCGGAAAAAGCGGCATCAGGCGGGCATATGAGACCGGCCGTGGCTCGGTCATCATGCGTGCGCGCTGTGAAATAGAAATGATGAAAAACGGCAAGGAGCGCATCGTGGTTTCGGAGATCCCCTACCAGGTGAACAAGTCGCGTCTCGTGGAAAAGATTGCGGAACTGGCACGGGATAAGAAGATTGAAGGCATTACCGACCTGCGCGATGAGACGAGCTTGAAAGAAGGCGTCAAGATCATCATCGAAATCCGCAAGGACAGAAATGCGAACGTCATCTTGAACAACCTCTACAAGCAGACGCCGCTCCAGACCAGCTTTGGAATCAATACGCTTGCCCTAGTCAATGGCCAGCCGAAGATACTCGGCCTCAAGGAAGTGCTTGCACATTATCTGGAGCACCAGAAAGTCATCGTCACCAGACGCACGAAGTTCGACCTGAAACGTGCTGAAGACCGCGCGCATATTTTGGAGGGACTCCAGATTGCGCTCGACAACATCGATGAGATCATCACACTGATCCGGGAAGCTGCGAATGATGAAGCGGCCAAGACCGGTCTGATGGAACGCTTCAACCTCTCTGAACGGCAGTCTCAGGCGATTTTGGATATGCGTCTAAGACGTCTCACCGGACTCGAGAGAAGCAAGATCGAAAATGAGTATAATGAAGTCCAGAAGACCATTGAATACTTGAAGACGATTCTTGCAGATGATGAGAAACTGCTAAGCATCATTCGGGAAGAGTTGATTGAAATCCGGGATAAATACGGGGATGAACGCAGAACTGAAATCACCCTCGGCAGTTTATCCGACATCGAAGATGAAGACCTCATACCGGAAGAACAGATTGTGGTCACGCTCAGCAACAGCAACTACATCAAACAGCTCCCCTCTTCCACCTATCGCGCCCAGCACCGCGGCGGACGTGGGGTCCAGGGCATGAATACGGTTGAAGATGATTTCGTCAGCCAGATCGTGACGATGAGCACGCATGACTACATCCTGTTCTTCACAAACAAAGGTCGGGTCTATCGCCTGAAAGGTTATGAGATACCCGAGATGTCCCGTCAATCCAAAGGGATACCGATCGTCAACATGCTTGAGATTGATAAGGATGAAGTCATCAGTACCATGATCAGCGTAAAGGATGAGGATACTGCGGATAAACACCTCGTCTTTGCGACCCGCAACGGACTCGTAAAGCGTTCTCCACTCGATAATTTCGAACGGATCAACAGAAACGGTAAAATCGCCATTTCATTCCGCGGAGATGATGAACTGCTTGCGGTACGTCTGACAGATGGCTCCAAGGAAATCATCCTCGGTACGCGTCAGGCCAACCTGATCCGTTTCCCTGAAGATCAGATCCGTTCCATGGGCCGCACTGCAGCCGGTGTAAAAGGGATCAATCTGCGTGAGGGCGATTATCTTGTGGGACTTGATGTATTGGCAGAAAATCAGTCGATCCTTGTCGTAACGGATAACGGCTACGGTAAATTGACTCCGGAAACCGAGTATCGTGTGACACGGCGCGGCGGCATGGGCGTCAAAACATCCAATCTGACTGAACGCATCGGCGAATTGGTCTATATTGCTGCAGTCGATGGCGATGAGGACTTGATGATCGTCACGGATCACGGTGTACTCATCCGCCTGTTGATGGAGCAAGTATCGACTACAGGTCGCAATACCCAAGGTGTCAGACTGATCCGGATGGCCGAAGACCAGAAAGTGGCGACCGTCGCCAAAGTGAAGGAAGAAATAGAAGATGAAGCGCTTGAAGTACAAGATGAAGGCTCAGAAGAAACAGATTCAACAGAAATAGAAACAGATGATGGACAATAGGTCCACCCCATCCCTCCTGTCATATGGCAGGAGGATTTTTATATGCAGAATTGCACTCTGTGAATGGAAGCGCTATAATGAAATCAGTTATCAGAGAATTTAGTGAACCGCCATAAATGAAATGAAGAGGTATAAAATGCAACAGTCATTCGGAAAATACGCTACACTCACTGCTTTAGTGAATCAGGAAACAGCCCAGCAGCTGATGCCGGAATATGCATCTTTTCAGGTGACTACCGGGAAAGTCGGCTCAATGGATCTCAAGAAAGTCATCTCTTCCGTTGAAACTGCGGCGAAACGCAATGGCATCATCAACGGAGAAGTCTATCGTGAGACCCATGCGCTCTATCACGCCATCATTGAAGCGGCAGAAGGGGTCACGCGGGGAAAGCTGAGCGTCGGCGAAATCATGCGCACAGTCGGGTTGACCTTCTCGATAGTGAGGGGCCGTCCCTATACTGAGGACGCTGAAGGCGAGTGGATTGCCGTATGTTTCTATGGCACGATCGGTGCGCCGATCAAAGGCAAGGAGCATGAGACCCTCGGACTTGGCATCAACCATATATAGAATCGAATATTTGTCACAGACAATAGACATTAGAGACACTAACCATCCAAACAGGATGATTGTGTCTTTTTTTATTGCTAAAAGGAGGCAGCATTATGACAGTTTTAACATTGGACGGAAATGGACTGACCATCGAAAAGATGAAGACATTTCTGAGGGATGACCACAGCACAGTCGAAATTTCGGATGAGGCGTATCAGAATGTCAGAGCATCCAGGAAGACCGTGGAGCGCATCATCGAGGAGGAAAAGACCATCTACGGCATCACAACGGGGTTTGGCCTGTTTTGCGATGTCAGAGTTTCAAAGGATAAAACGACCGACCTTCAAGTCAACCTGATCCGCTCCCATGCCTGCGGCATGGGAAAACCATTTGCTGAAAAGACAGTGCTCGCCATGATGGTCCTCAGGTTGAACACTCTCCTCAAAGGATATTCCGGCGTTACCGTTGAGTTGGTGGACCAATTAAAAGCGTTCATCAATCAGCGCATCATTCCGGAAGTGCCTGAGCAGGGTTCCCTTGGTGCTTCTGGAGACCTTGCCCCCCTTTCCCACCTCGCTCTTTCATTGATTGGGGAAGGCGAAGCTTTCTACCAGGGCACCCTCAGACCATCATCAGAAATACTCGCAGAAACTGGCCTAACCCCCTCACCTTGCAGGCGAAGGAAGGGTTGGCACTTATCAATGGCACACAGCCGATGACTGCCCAAGGACTCATCAATTACATCGAAGCGGAAAAGATCATGGACGATAGCCTATGGATATCCGCTCTGACCTTGCAGGCGTTGAATGGCATTACCGATGCATTCAATGAGAAGGTGCACCATTCACGTGGCTACAAGGAACAAACCGATGTCGCAGCACGTATGCGGGGCCTGCTCGAAGGTTCCCGATTGACGACGCGTCAGGGCGAAATGCGTGTACAGGATGGCTATTCGCTGCGGTGCTTCCCGCAAGTACACGGTGCTTCCCTGCAGACCTTGGTTTATGTAAAAGAAAAGATTGAGATAGAAATGAATGCGGCAAACGATAATCCGTTGATTTTTGGAGAAGAGGAAGTCATCTCTGGCGGGAATTTCCATGGTCAGCCGATTGCGATTGCGATGGACCTGCTCAAAATCGGCGTCAGTGAAGTCGCCAATATTTCTGAAAGACGCATTGAACGGCTCGTCAACCCTGCATTGAATGGCGATCTCCCTGCCTTTTTGAGTCCAGAAGAAGGGTTGCAGTCGGGGGCGATGATTCTTCAGTATGCAGCGGCAAGCCTAGTATCCGAAAACAAGACACTTGCCCACCCGGCAAGCGTCGACTCCATCCCCTCCTCGGCCAATCAGGAAGATCATGTGTCGATGGGTACGATAGGCGCCCGGCATGCCAGAGATATCATCGATAACGTACGGAACGTCATCGCAATCGAACTGTTCATCGCATTGACGGCCGTTGAAATTAAAGGGCACGATAAACTGTCGCCGAAAACACGCGAAAAATTTGATGAATACCGCAGCCATGCCGCATTCATCAATCAGGACCGCAATTTCAGTAAGGATATTAAAGTATTGTCTGAAGAACTTAAAAAAATCAAAGGGGTAGCAGAATATGTCTAGAAAAATAACTGCAAAAAAGGTCTGGAAATCGAATGTAAGGGATGGGAGCAGGAGGCAGCTTTACGCATGTTGTACAACAACCTCGATCCTGAAGTGGCGGAACGTCCTGAAGATCTGGTCGTCTATGGCGGCATCGGTAAGGCGGCGCGAAACTGGGAAGCCTTTGAAGCGATTGAACGCACGTTGCGCAATCTCGAGAAGGATGAAACGATGCTGGTCCAGTCAGGTAAGCCAGTGGCCGTATTCAAGACACATGAAGAAGCGCCGCGCGTCCTCATGTCAATTCCGTACTGGTGCCGAAATGGGCGACATGGGACCATTTCCATGAGCTCGATAAAAAAGGCCTTATGATGTACGGCCAAATGACGGCGGGAAGCTGGATATACATCGGCTCCCAAGGCATCGTCCAAGGTACATATGAAACGTTTGCCGAACTGGCGAATCAGAACTATGGCGGTACGATGCGTGGCACGATCACTCTGACGGCAGGCCTTGGTGGCATGGGAGGTGCCCAACCGCTTGCTGTCACGATGAATGAAGGGGTGGCCATTTGTGTGGAAGTGGATGAGACGCGTATTGATAAGCGACTGGATACCCGTTATCTCGATAAAAAGACCGCTTCTCTCGATGAGGCGCTGGAGATGGCTGAAGCGGCGAAGAATAAGGGGGAGGCGTTATCAATCGGCCTGCTTGGCAATGCTGCTGAAGTCCATCATGAAATTTTAAGGCGGGGCTTCAAAATAGATATAGTGACCGACCAGACTTCTGCCCATGACCCTCTAAACGGCTATGTGCCGGAAGGTTACAGCCTGGAAGCGGCAGCTGAATTGAGGCATGGAGACCCTAAGGAATATGTGAAGCTTTCATCCGCTTCAATGGCGAATCATGTCCAGGCCATGCTGGAATTCCAGAAAAAGATGCCATCGTCTTCGATTACGGCAACAATATCCGCCAAGTGGCGCATGATGCAGGCGTTGAAGATGCATTCGACTTCCCGGGGTTCGTCCCAGCCTACATCCGGCCCCTGTTCTGTGAAGGCAAAGGGCCTTTCCGCTTTGCGGCGTTGAGCGGCGATCCGGAAGATATCAAAGCCGCGGACGACAAGATGCGCGAACTGTTCCCGGATAACGAAAAACTGTTGAGGTGGCTGGATATGGCCCAGGAGAAGATCGCCTTCCAGGGTCTGCCTTCCAGAATTGCCTGGCTAGGATATGGGGAGCGGGCAAAAATGGGTCTCGCGTTGAATGAAATGGTCGCAAATGGTGAGATATCAGCACCCGTAGTCATTGGACGGGATCATCTGGACAGCGGATCCGTGGCGAGCCCCAACCGGGAAACGGAGAGCATGAAGGATGGCAGTGACGCCGTCGGTGACTGGGCGATACTGAATGCCCTGGTAAATACAGCAGCAGGTGGATCATGGATCAGCGTCCATCACGGCGGCGGCGTAGGCATGGGCTACTCGCTCCATGCTGGGATGGTGGTTGTTGCAGATGGCACCGACAATGCAAAAAGACGGCTGGAACGCGTGTTGACGAGCGATCCCGGCATGGGTGTCGCACGTCATGTTGATGCAGGGTATGACATTGCGGTGGATACTGCGCAAGAGAAAGGTGTACAAATACCGATGCTAAAGGAGAATGAATAATGAATGATATCATCATAAAAAATATAAAATCACTGTTGCTGCCGAAGAAGAGCGATGGACCATTAAAAGGCAAAGAGATGGATGAACTTGAAATCATCGATGATCAGGCAATGATTGTCATCAAAGATGATAAGGTGGTCTACCGTGGTGCAGAAACGGATGACTATCAAGCATCTGAAACAATCGATGCGGCAGGTATGATCGCCTCCCCTGCCCTAGTCGATCCCCACACCCATGTGGTGCATGGCGGTTCCCGAGAACATGAGATGGCCCTAAAACGCCAAGGAGTGGATTACCTGACCATTCTGGAACAAGGCGGCGGCATCCTCAATACGGTCGAACAGACGAAAAAGGCAACGCATCAGGAATTGTTCGATAAAGCCTCAAAGAATATCATCCGTATGATCCAGTACGGGGTGTTGACTGTAGAAAGTAAGAGCGGATACGGCCTTGACCGGGAAAATGAATTAAAGCAGCTGGAAGTTTCCCGGGAAATAGCTGAAAAATTCCCGTTGACGATGCGCCACACATTCCTCGGGCCGCACGCCATCCCTAAAGGGGCCGACAGCGAAGCTTTCCTGGATGAAATGATCGATCTGTTGGATGAGGTGAAAGACTACGCGGATTTTGCAGATATCTTCTGTGAAACGGGTGTCTTCACCATCGAGCAGTCGAGGAAGTATATGGAAGCGGCAAATGAAAAAGGCATGAGGGTCAAAATACATGCTGATGAAATCGACCCGCTTGGCGGACTGGAACTCGCCATCGAGCAGAATGCGATCAGCGCAGACCATCTGGTCGCAGCGAGTGATGAAGGCAAAAGACAGCTTGGTGACAGTGACACAGTAGCAGTGCTGCTGCCGGGTACGACATTCTACCTTGGCAAGGAGGAATATGCAGATGCGCGCGGCATGATAGCAAACGGCGGTGCCGTAAGCCTGGCCACCGATTATAACCCGGGAAGCTGCGTAACCGACAACCTGCAGATGATCATGGCGATCGCAAGCCTCAAACTGAAGATGACACCTAATGAAATATGGAATGCGGTAACTGTCAATGCGGCCCACGCGATCGATGCGGACAAAGGGACGCTTGAAGTGGGAGACGATGCTGATATCGTCCTATGGGATGCACCGAACCATGAATATATCCCCTACCACTACGGGGTCAACCATGCCCATACCGTCCTCGCTAAAGGCCAGGTGGTCTACAGGCAGCCAGGACTCCTTACGAATTGATGGACTTGCATTTACATGCTGTTCATAATAGAATGAAGAAAAGTTGAATAGCAGTCACTCGCAAGGAAGCAGTAGTGTACAGCTTGTTTACAGAGAAGTCATGGGTGGTGAAAATGACTGCAGGCGAACATGAATTTCCGTCCTTGGGTAAAAGAGTGGCCGGTATCCTGTACCGTTAAATGTTCAAGATGATGCACAGCATCAAATTAGGGTGGCAACGCGTATACCACGTCCCTTTCCGGGGCGTGGTTTCTTTTATTTCAAAATAGATGGAGGTCAAACTTATGCTTGATATCAAATTAATCCGTAATGAAACGGAACGTGTGAAGGAAAAGACAAGGAAGCGTGGCGAAGATCCTGCAATCATAGATGAGATATTGGAGTTGGATGACTCCCGCAGGACACTTATCCAGAAGACCGAAGAGTTGAAGGGCAAGCGCAATAAAGCATCTGAAGAAATTGCGCTGAAGAAGCGGAACAAAGAAAACGCAGATGATGCCATCCAAGCCATGCGCGATGTCGGTGAGGAGATCAAAGACATCGATGAGCAGCTTAAGGCCGTCAAAGCAAGCTTCAATGATAAGATGAGCCGAGTGCCGAACCTCATCCACGATGATGTGCCTGAAGGGCAGGATGACACGGAAAACGTGGAAATCCGCAAGACGGGCGCGCCCCGTAAATTTGATTTTGAACCAAAAGCGCACTGGGATCTGCTGACTGACCTGGAACTGGCGGACTTCGAGCGTGCCGCAAAGGTTTCCGGGGCGCGCTTCGTCTACCATACGGGAGACGGTGCAAGGCTGGAACGTGCGTTGATGAATTTCATGCTGGACGTGCATAATAAAAATGGCTACCGGGAAATGATGACGCCGCAGATCGTGCGTGCAGAAGCCATGTACGCTACAGGCCAGCTGCCAAAATTCGGGGATGACCTGTTCAAGATAGAAGACATGGAAATGTATACAATCCCGACTTCAGAAGTCACTTTGACGAATTTCTACAAGGATGAAACGTTGTCTGAGGGACAGTTGCCTACTAAATTCACTGCCCAGACAGCTTGTTTCAGAAGTGAAGCAGGATCTGCCGGGAGGGACACCCGCGGTCTCATCCGTCTGCATCAGTTCAATAAGGTTGAAATGGTGCGCATAGAACGCCCTGAAGATTCCTGGAATGCACTTGAAGAAATGACCGAGCATGCAGAGAATATATTGAATCTGTTGGAGATTCCGCACCGCACTGTGCTGCTCTGTACAGGAGACATCGGATTCGGTTCTTCGAAAACCTACGATGTCGAGGTATGGCTGCCGAGTTATGAGGACTACAAAGAAATCAGTTCAGTCTCCAACATGGCCGATTTCCAGGCGCGCCGTGGCAACATCAAGTTTAAGCGCGAAAAGGGGCGAAAGCCGAGTTCCTACACACATTGAATGGCAGTGGACTAGCGGTCGGACGGACGATGGCTGCACTGTTGGAAAATTATCAGAATGAAGATGGTTCGGTCACGATCCCAGAAATACTCAGACCGTATATGAATGGTCAGGAGAAACTTGAAGCGTTATAATAGTACTAATGGATGCTCCTATTCGTTTAGGGGCTTTATTTTATTTTTGGAGGCGCAGAAATTTGAATAGACAAGTATCGATGCTTCAACTTATGCTGGTGCTGTTCACTGTCTTTGTGTTCATCACCCTCACAGACATCAGCCTGCTTTTTGGAGCAGTCCTGCTGCCATTCGCAGCTTTTTTCCTAGTCAGGTTGAAACATCAGTCCAATTACCACTTTTGGCTGACTTTCATCAGTTTCCTGATACCTGCCATCCTACTGCTTTCGCCAGATTCTTGGCTGTGGTTTGTGGTATTATATATAGTGGCAACAGTCCTTCATAGGACTTTGAAAAATGAAGACTCGCAGGAACTCACACTCTTCTATTTGACGGCTGCGCTTATGATCAGTACGATGGGGGATTGAACTTGCTTCAGGGGCTTGGGTATATCCAGCCGCTGTCAGAAACCTACCTGAATATCCGCAACTGGTATATTGAACAAGTTGAGATGTATGGTTCCATCGCGTCATCTACGCTTGATAGCGGCCTCATCCAAAGTACGATGGACCAGCTGTTCATCAACCTGCCGGCGCATATCACCGTACTGTCGTTTCTGATTGCGCTCTACACGGTTCTGATGCAACGGGTCCTCTTTGCTTCAACAGATGTGAAGCTGTGGAAATACCGTTCCTTCAAGGAATGGATATTCCCAAGGTTCGTGCTGCATTTATTTTTGATTCTGTTTATAGTATCATTCTTTACAACTGAAGGTGCAGCTCAGTCGACCATTGGAAATATAATGGTTGTCATGGAATGGGCCCTGTTTCTCCATGGCCTAAGCTTCCTCTATTTCTTTTTCATGGAAAAGAAGCTTAACAAGGCTCTATCGATTGCACTGCTGGTGCCGTTTGCCCTACTCAGGCCAATTACGCTGCTTATCGGCATATTTGAAATGATCTTCAGGTTCAGGAAACTATTACTGACAAAAAGGAAGTGATGAGAATGTATAATGTGCTGGACAAGAGAATGGTATTCATACCATTCGCCATAGCAGCGTTCCATATACTGGTCATGAATATATTTGTCCTGACCAACCATTTCAGGACCGGTCTGCTCTTTCTGATCGTAAGCGCCATTCTCCTGACACTTCTCAGCCTGTACCTCTACCGATCGGTCATCCTCAACGAAACCCGCTTCCGACAGATGGTGGTGGATATCGCAGGCAGCAAGCAGTATGCGATCGATGAATTGCCGATGGGGCTGATCATACTGAATGATGAAGATGAAATCGAGTGGATGAATGACTACATGTACAAGGAAATCTCGAAAGAGAACTTGAATGTACCGATCAACCGCCTATTTCCGAACGTCATGACCACATTGAAGGCAAATAATATACAGACGACGGAATCGACCTACAATGACAAGCACTACAAGATCTATTGGGACGAAAAGTTTCAGGCCCTCCATCTGATCGACATCACCAATCAGCGTCGTAAGGAGATGGAGCTTGAGGAGAAGCAGCCTGTTATCGGTATACTTTTCCTCGACAACTACGATGAGGTCACCCAGAACATGAGTGAGGCCCTAAAGAGTGAATTGAACAACAACATCACGAACATAATCAACGATTGGGCCAATCATCACCATATCTACATCAGACGATTTTCACAGGATCGTTTCATCGTGCTGCTGAATTCAAAAAGTCTGAACGAAATGGAAGATACGCGCTTCAACCTATTGGATGAAGTGCGTGACCGTACGCAGGAACTGGGTGCACAGATCACATTGAGCATCGGCATCGGTGAAGGTTCCGATGATTATATCGAAGTCGGCGAACTCGCCCAGTCCAGCCTCGACCTCGCATTGGGGCGTGGTGGGGACCAGGTCGCCATCAAGACGATGAACGGCAACGCCAGGTTCTACGGCGGCAAGACGGATCCGATGGAGAAGCGGACACGGGTCAAGGCGCGCGTTATATCGCATGCCTTGCGTGACCTTCTCCTCGAAGGTGACAACGTGCTCATCATGGGGCATAAGCACCCGGACATGGATTCGCTCGGCTCCGCAATCGGCGTAGCCAAATTGGCCTCCATGAATGGCATAGAAGCGAATATCGTGCTTAATGACGAAGATATCGACGAAACGCTTCAGAGGATGATGAATGAACTCGAGAAGCGCGAAGATCTGATGGAAATATTCGTGACCTCTGAAGAGGCATGGGAAAAGATGAATTCGAAGACGACGGTCGTCGTCGTCGATACCCACCGTCCAAGCATGGTGCTCGATGAGGTTCTCCTCAACAAGGCCACACGGAAAGTAATCATCGACCACCACCGGCGTTCCGATGATTTCATCTCAAATCCGCTCCTTGTGTATATGGAACCTTATGCATCGAGTGCGAGTGAACTGGTGGCGGAGATGCTGGAGTACCAGAATAAGGAACAGAAGCTGTCTCGTCTGGAAGCGACGGTCATGCTGACCGGCATCATTGTAGATACAAGGAACTATACGCTGCGTACCGGTTCTCGGACATTCGATGCGGCAAGCTTCCTGAGGAGCCAGGGCGCAGATCCGGTATTGGCGCAGACCTTCCTGAAGGACGATATAGACACCTATATTGCGCGGAGCGACCTCATCAAGTCCGCTGAAATCAGGGACAATGGCATCGCCATAGTCAAGGCCGACCCATCGATGACCTATCACCCTGTCACAGTCGCCCAGGCTGCCGACCAGCTTCTGCAGATTGAAGGCGTCCAGGCTTCATTCGTCATGGCGATAAGAGAAGACGAGTCGATTGGCATATCTGCGCGCTCGTTCGGGGAGGTTAACGTCCAGCTGGTCATGGAGGCCTTGGGCGGAGGTGGACACTTGTCCAACGCCGCAACACGCGTCACAGATAAAACGATGGATGAACTTTACGAAGAATTGATAGAAACAATAGACGATATACTTTATAACGGGAGTGAAGAAGAATGAAAGTGATCTTTCTGAGCGATGTAAAGAATAAAGGTAAAAAAGGTGAAGTGAAGGAAGTGGCGACAGGTTACGCCCAAAACTACCTTCTTAAGAAAGGATTGGCTGAAGAAGCCACACCTGGCAACTTGGCAAAACTAGAAGCAGAAAAAGAAGCCAAAGCCGAAAAAGCCAAGCAGGAATTGGAAGATGCGAAGGCACTGAAGCAAGAATTGGAAGAAAAGAAGTCGAAGTCAAGACTAAGGCCGGCGAAGACGGTCGCCTGTTCGGCTCAATCAGTTCAAAACAGGTGAAGGAAGCCTATGAGAAGCAGCACGGCATAAAATTGGATAAAAGGAAACTCGATATGTCACAGCCATTGAAGAGCCTTGGCTACCACAAGATGAATGTAAAACTCCATCAGGAAGTCTCTGCTGAAATCAAAGTGCATGTCGTCGAAGAATAATCAGCCGGGGAGGCATTGATATTGGATATACATCAGCAGATGCCCCATAACATGGAGGCGGAACAGTCTGTCCTCGGTGCGATATTGATCAATCCGGAAACCTTCATTTCTACCGCGGAGACACTGGACCCGAAGATTTTTACCGTTCGGAGCACCGGCATATCTATCAGGCTATGGGCATACTGAGCGAAAACCATCAGAACATCGATGTCGTCACTCTGATCGAACAATTGAAAAGTATGGAAGTGCTCAATTCCGTCGGTGGACCGCGCTATCTTGCGGAATTATCCAATGTGGTGCCCACAAGCCGCAATGCGGCGTTCTATGTTGATATCGTTGCAAAATATGCCCTTAAAAGAAAATTGATCCAGACAGCTGAAGAAATCGCCAATGAAGGGTTTTCGGAGGATGCAGAGATAGAAGATCTGCTGACTGAGGCCGAGTCAAGAATCATGTCGATATCCGAAAGCCGGCGGAATGAAGGATTCAAGTCCATGAAGTCCGTCGTCCACGAAGTCTACGAGCAGGTCGAGGCCAGGGCCGGCCAGACGGATACTACAACCGGTATCCCGACCGGCTACCGGGACCTTGACTTCATGACATCAGGATTCAACCGCAATGATCTGATCATCCTCGCCGCCCGCCCTTCCATGGGTAAGACGGCCTTCGCCTTGAATATTGCAGGCCATGCCGGCACTTCGGCCGAGAATCATACTGTGGCGATATTCTCGCTTGAGATGGGGGCCGATCAGCTTGTTTCAAGGATGATCTCAAGCCAGGGCATGATTGATGCGACAAAGCTGCGTCAAGGGAATCTCGGACATGATGATTGGGATAATTTCACGACTGCAATAAGCAGTCTCGCGGAATCGAAGATCTTCATAGATGATTCACCGGGGATACGTGTCAACGACATCCGCTCGAAATGCATGCGCCTGAAGCAGGAGCATGGTCTGGATATGGTGATCATCGATTACCTTCAGCTGATCCAAGGCTCGAGCAGTAAGCGCAGCGATAACCGTCAGCAGGAAGTATCGGAGATTTCACGTATGCTGAAGGCATTGGCACGCGAGATGGAATGTCCGGTCATAGCACTGAGCCAACTCTCCCGTAGTGTGGAGACGCGGCAGGACAAGCGGCCGATGATGAGTGACTTGCGTGAATCCGGTTCAATTGAGCAGGATGCCGACATCGTCGCCTTCCTGTACAGGGAGGATTACTATACGCGGGGCGATGGTGAAGAGGAGGCTGAAGGCGCGCAAAAGGAACAGGACGAGATTGAAATCATCCTGGCCAAGCACCGTAACGGACCAACGGGTACCGTCAAGCTGATCTTCAATAAATCCTACAGCAGTTTCTTCGACCAAGACAATAGAGGTTATGATGACGGCTATATCCCGCCGAACTAATTACGAATGTTTTTATAGGCACCCTATAAAAACGTTCGTATTTTTAATTGCATTATGTTCAGCTTATTGTTAGAATAAGTACGGTATGTCAATGATAAATTGGAGGCAAACTTATGTCTGGAACAGTAGTAGTCGGAACCCAATGGGGCGACGAAGGAAAAGGTAAAATTACAGATTTCCTGTCTGAAGAAGCGCATATCATCGCACGTTTCTCCGGAGGGAACAACGCAGGCCACACGATTCAATTCGGTAGCGAAACGTATAAGCTCCACCTCGTGCCCTCCGGAATATTCTATAAAGATAAAATCTCCCTGATCGGTAACGGCGTCGTCATCGACCCCCTTTCCATAATCAAGGAACTCGACGGCTTAATCGAACGCGGCATTTCAGTGGACAACCTCAGGATTTCAAACCGTGCCCAAGTCATCCTGCCCTACCATCTGCTTCAGGACGAGCTTGAAGAAGAAGCACGCGGAGCGAATAAGATCGGCACGACCAAAAGGGGCATCGGCCCGTGTTATGTAGATAAGGCGCAGCGTATCGGCATACGTATGGCCGACCTGATAGATGAAGAGACTTTCAGCAAAAGGTTGAAAGAGAACCTCGGGATTAAGAACCACATGTTCAAGGCACTCTATGGACGTGAAGGCTATACATTCGATGAAATATTCGAACCTTACCGTAAAGCGGCAGAACGCCTCGCGCCTTACGTCACTGATACTGCCAAAATACTCGATGATGCATTTGAGAATGGTCAAAACGTCCTGTTTGAAGGTGCGCAAGGTGTCATGCTCGATATCGATCACGGTACATACCCATTCGTCACTTCAAGCAACCCCGTTGCAGGTAATGTCACGGTTGGCTGCGGCGTCGGCCCAACTTCCCTGAAGAACATAGTGGGTGTGTGCAAAGCCTATACTTCACGCGTTGGAGACGGCCCCTTCCCTACTGAACTGTTTGATGACAACGCAGAACATATCCGTGAAATAGGACGGGAATACGGTACTACAACAGGTCGCCCGAGACGTGTCGGATGGTTCGACAGCGTCGTTGTCCGCCATGCACGCCGTGTCAGTGGCATCACCGACCTGTCGCTCAATTCCATAGATGTGCTGAGTGGCCTGGAATCAGTCAAGATATGTACAGCCTACGAAATAGACGGAGTGGAAATGACTGAGTATCCGGCTACACTGAAGGAATTGGAACATGCAAAACCAATCTTCAAAACACTGCCGGGATGGAAAGAAGACATTACAGGCATCAAACGCCTGGAAGATCTGCCGGATAACGCCAGACACTATCTGGAGGAGATTTCACGCCTTACAGGAGTGAATATCTCAATCTTCTCTGTAGGACCAGACCGCAACCAGACGAACCTCCTCAAGAATTTCTGGCAATAGAACTGATCCCGCGGTATGACCGCGGGATATTCTTTTGAAAATATGAAAATTTGAGTTGAAAAGTAAATTTGCCTCATGGTATAATAATGTTTGTGTTAAAACATATGGCCCGTTGGTCAAGCGGTTAAGACACCGCCCTTTCACGGCGGTAACACGGGTTCGAGTCCCGTACGGGTCACTTATATTATATTTCACATAGTCCTGGTCCCGTGGTGTAGCGGTTAACATGCCTGCCTGTCACGCAGGAGATCGCGGGTTCGATTCCCGTCGGGACCGTCCATCTGAGCTGTCAGCGCTTCTTGCTGATGGCTTTTTTGCTATGGTTGATGGAAATGCGTTCGAAAAAGTGATACATTTAGTTTGGATACGAGTGTGTTTATAAACCTTGTAATGAAAGCGGGGAAAGAAATGCCCAAGAAGATTGTTGTAGTAGATGACGAAAGACCGATTGCGGATATTCTGGAATTCAACCTTGAAAAAGAAGGATATGAAGTGCATTGTGCCTATGACGGCAACGATGCTTTGGAATTGATTTTGGACGTGGTGCCGGATATAGTACTTTTGGACATCATGCTCCCAGGCATGGATGGCATGGAAGTGTGCAGGGAAGTGCGCAAGAAGCACGATATGCCGATCATCATGTTGACCGCAAAAGATTCCGAAATAGATAAAGTGCTCGGATTGGAACTCGGTGCGGATGATTATGTGACGAAACCCTTCTCTACCCGTGAACTCATCGCCCGGGTGAAGGCGAACTTGAGGCGTAACGTCGAAACGGCTTCAAAAGAAAAAGAACCGGAATCCAATAATATCCAGATCAGGGACATTACAGTCATACCGGAAGCCTTCGCAATAAAGAAATACGATAAAGATATCGACTTGACCCACAGGGAATTCGAACTGTTTAATTATCTTGCCCAGCATCTATCCCAAGTCATGACGCGGGAGCACCTGCTTGAGACGGTATGGGGTTATGATTATTTTGGAGATGTACGTACAGTCGACGTGACCGTCAGACGACTCAGGGAAAAAGTGGAGGATGATCCGTCGCACCCTGAGTATCTCATGACACGACGCGGTGTCGGTTACTATATCCAAGGTGATGAAAAAAGGAGTTAACATTTAATGAAGCAGTTTTTCAAAAATCTGCAGTCCCTCCATATTAAACTTGTCATCATCTATGTGCTTTTGATCATCATCGGCATGCAGATCATCGGACTGTACTTCACCAACACGCTCGAGAAGGAACTGATCGGCAATTTCCAGGAAAACATCGAAACGCAGGTGAGTCTCATTGACACGAGAATCAACGAGCTGCATAGGGAATATGGAGACGATAGTACCCAGTTCCAGGAAGAGGTGCAGACCTTGCTTGCCGATTACGGCAACCGCTCGGAAATAGAGGAGATCAGATATGTCAATTCGGATAATGTCCTTATCGCAACAAGCCGGATCTCAAATGAACTGAGTGTCGGTACAAGGATCGATGCGCCCCTGACTGAGGAATCCATCACCACCGGTACACGCAACGAGGAAATCTACGTCAACGTGGACCAGGACAACCAGCGCGTTTGGCTGTTGAATCAGCCAGTCATCCAGGAAGGCCAGATACTGGGGCGATATATACCTCGTCCAATATAGAGGAAGTATACAAACAGCTGCAGGCCATCAACAATACATTCATCATCGCCACAATGATCTCCCTCATCATCACGAGCATCCTTGGCATCTTCATCGCGCGCACAATCACCCGTCCGATTACGGATATGCGCAATCAGGCGCTCCTCATGTCAGAAGGGGACTATACATCGCGTGTAAAGATATACAGCAGTGATGAAATCGGTGAATTGGCAGGTTCATTCAACATGTTATCGAAACGTGTTCAAGAAGCCCAGGCCAATACGGAAAGTGAGAAAAAGCGCCTGGACTCTGTCATTACTCATATGTCCGACGGCATCATCGCTACGGACCGGCGGGGCCGCATACGCGTCGTCAATGAGATGGCGCTCGATATGATCGGGGAGACAGCGGAAAATACGCGTGGAGAGGATATGCTTGCTGTATTGAAACTGGACGATGAAATGATGCTTGAAGAGATCCAGGAGATGGATGAGAGTCAGCTCCTCTTCTTCAATCATGATGATGAAGAGACGACCATCCGTGTGAATTTCTCGACCATCGTCAAGGATACAGGATTCATCAACGGTTACATCGCTGTGCTCCATGACGTTACGGAGCAGGAGCGTGTGGATACTGAGCGGCGTGAATTCGTAGCAAATGTCTCCCACGAGCTCAGGACGCCGCTTACATCCATGCGGAGCTATATAGAAGCCCTACAGGACGGCGCTTGGCAAAATGAAACGCTCGCCCCCAATTCCTTGGTGTGACCCGTGAAGAGACAGACCGTATGATCCGTCTGGTCGAAGATCTACTGCAACTTTCCAGAATGGATAATGAAGCAGAAGAGCTGTCCAAGGAAATTGTAGATTTCAATCTGTTTCTAAACCGCATCATCGACCGCTTCGAAATGACCCATAAGGATGAAGTCGAATTCGTGCGCGATATCCCGGATACCGCCGTCTTTACAGAGATTGCGGTGGATAAGATGGGTCAGGTACTCGATAACGTCATATCGAATGCCATCAAGTATTCAAGCAAGGAAAACAAGAAAGTCGAGTTTCATGTGAAACAGAACCGTCTGTACAACCGTCTGACCGTGCGGATAAAAGACAACGGACTGGGTATACCCGCAAGCAAAGTGGATCGTATATTCGAGAGGTTCTACCGGGTCGATAAAGGCCGTGCCCGAAAAATGGGCGGGACAGGACTCGGGTTAGCCATATCAAAAGAAATCGTCGAAGCGCATGATGGTAGGATATGGGCAAACAGCGTGGAGAACCATGGTACAACAATCTTCATCAACCTGCCGTGTGAAACGCTGGAGGAGGCGGATTGGGATGAATAGGGAAAGACTCAAATCCACAATCCTATTCCTTCTCGTCATCAGCAGTGCCATCCTCACCTATATGGTCTGGAGCTACCAGCCCGAATTTTCGCAAGTCGATACATCGATCGAGTCGACCTCCAACATCGGTCAGGGGGAATCACTGGAATTCGGTAGCGTCATGCGGGCCTATCAATTGATATGGGTCGACGGCAATACAGTGAAAGGTACGATTAAAGAAGATGCGGTTGTCGGCGTACGGGAGTTTCTGAAGGATACAGAAATTGAGAATATTGATATATACAATAATATAAATCGCCTGACGCCTGATGTTAAGGAAGACGGGGATGAAGAATTCCTGATTGTGGACTACCCATCCGAGATGCCATCCAAATCACTTTTCCAAGTGCTTGGGTTCTCCTACGAAGGTGCCCTACCCGACTACAGTTTTGATCGGATTATAGTAGACATTGCTTCTCCAAAAGTCACTTTCTATATGTTGAATGAAGCATTGGAACAAGTAGCCGTCGCCGAGACGGACATCGATAGCAGCTACCTGTTGTCGATCGTGGAGGAATATGAAGATTCCTTCGAAGATTACGTTGGCATCATCACTAATCAGAAAACCTCAAACAATAAGACTGCCATCTATGGGCCGGAGCTCCGGGTGCTGTATCCATTGAGCATTTTCTGATGACTCAGATCGGCATCGATACGATGAATGATATCCTCTTCATGGGCGATGAAATCGAAGTTAATAAAAACGATGATGTATATGTCTATGAAGGGACCCATAACTTATCGACATATAATCCCGAAACCTATAATTTCGTCTACACAAACCTTGATGAGTCGCTGTCATCGAATAGAAATCCGCATCAGACCATCCAAAGAAGCTTCGATTTCCTCAATTCGCATGGTGGCTTAGAAGCTGAACATATGCTTTTCGATTATGAAGCGGATGGCAACGAATCGACTTATCGCTACACCTTAAACGGATATGCGGTGTTCAGTGATGAAATATCAAGTGTCGTTACGACCAAATACGGTAATAATGCGCTTTTTGAATATCAACGTCCCCTACTCAATATCAGTGCAGAAGTACCGAATGATGAAATGAAGTCCCTCGCAAGGCTGGAAGATGTCCGTTATCAGATTGCATTGAATGAAGATCTGGATCTTCAGAAAGTATCGAAAATCACGATCGGTTATGATATGCAGTTTTCAGATGTGCAGACTGAACTCAATCTGCTGCACTTCACACCGCAATGGTATGTAAAATACAACGATGAATGGATGCGGTTCAACGAAGGAGGCCTCCACTGATGGATTGGAAGCTGACGAAATCCCTCTATATCCTGGTCTTCCTCCTGATCAACATCGGCCTTATCATGATGTACTACAACAAGCAGCAGGAAGATATCCATAAGATAGAAAACCGGCCCAATATCCTTGAAGAGACGAATATAGATCTATCACAGCTGCCCGAGCATGAGCCGCGCAAGTTGAATATACTGTCTGCAGTCAAGGCGACTTTTATAGACTCTGAAGAGGTAGAAGCTGAAATAGTTGAAACGACGAATGAAGGCTATGTTTTGAAAAACGATTTTGAAGCCGGAGAAAATGCACCGGATATGACACGTGAGGATTTGGAAAACCATAAGGCCGAAGAAGTTTACAGAGGTTCGGAATATGAGTATGATGATGTAATGAGTGATGAAGGCTATATGCTGTTCAATCAGCATTATGAAGAATTGCCCATCTTCAACAATGAAGCGGCAAGACTGCTTTACAGAGGGGATGGCCAGCAGGCGATGGAGTATGAACAGGGCTACCTGAAAAACATCAGTGAGAATGAATATACTTCGCCAGTCGCTGCCCGCGATCCCGAGAAAGTCGTCGCGAGTCTGTATACTGACGAGCGGATTTCCGGAGAAGCGGAGATTGAAGATGCCCGACTCGGATACTACATCATCTTAAATGATGGTGATCAAGTGCTTCTCAGGCCGAAATGGAGATTGAATATCAACGACCAGGGTGTCGATAAGACAGTATATGTTGATGCCATCAGCGAAACAGAAGATATTATTGAAAGAGAGTGAACAGAATGAAAATGAGCGTGTTAGCCAGTGGCTCCACGGGAAACAGTACGTATCTCGAAACAGAACAAGGCAGCCTGCTCATAGATGTGGGACTTTCGTGCAAGCGGACGGAGGAAGCATTGAATTCACTAGGTACCTCCCTCAAGAATGTTGATGCCATACTTATTACGCACGAGCACAGTGACCATATCAAGGGTCTGAAAGTCATTTCCAAAAAATATGGCATTCCGGTATATGCAAATGAGAAGACGTGGCAGCGCATCGAGTCCAAAGATATTCAGGTCGCGAGTGACAGGAAGTTCCACTTCAATCCACTGGAGGAGAAGGAACTCCTTGGGATGGATGTCCAATCATTCAATGTGTCCCACGATGCAATCGATCCACAATTCTATACATTTATGCAGAATGATAAAAAACTTTCAATCATCACCGATACAGGCTATGTCTCGGATCAGATGAAAGGCATTATAAAAGACAGTGACTGTTTCGTCTTTGAAAGCAACCATGATGTAGATATGCTCCGGATGTGCAGATATCCATGGATGACCAAGCAACGCATACTTTCCGATGTCGGACACGTCTCCAATGAAGATGCAGCGCATGCGATGCACGACGTTATAACAGACCGCACCAAGCGCATATATCTGAGTCATCTGAGTCTTGATAATAACATGAAAGAACTTGCTAAAATGAGTGTCGAACAGATATTGAACCATTACGACATCGATACGGATAATGATATAACGATAAGCAATACCGATAAAGCAATACCGACAAAGATCTACCAAATATAAAGTTATACACACAATTATGAAAAAAGGTGTGCATAACCTATGATTATTGTGGATACTTTATAATAATTGTGGATAATTAAACAGTCAGTTGTGTAAAACTGGCTGTTTTATTTATATTTATAGTAATTTAATGATTATAATCTCTTTTTATGTATAATAATTAATGAATTCATGTGGATATGTGGGAAAGTTGTGTATAAACATGTGTATTATCCATGAATCGTTAAAACCTGTTAATAGATATGCACATGTGGATAGACTAAGTACAACAGCATAGCCATCAGAAAGGAGACGCAAATTGAAAATTACGCTAATTACAGTTGGGAAGTTAAAAGAGAAGTATTGGCGCCATGCAGTCGAAGAATACAGTAAGCGCATAAGCGGCTACGCCAAACTCGAACTGATCGAGATCCAAGATGAAAAAGAACCAAACAATGCAAGCGATAAAGATATAGAAATCATAAAAGACAAAGAAGCGCAAAAAATCCTGAGTAAAATCAAAGAAAATCAGCATGTCGTCACGCTGGAAATCCAAGGTAAGACTTATACCAGTGAAAATTTGGCGAAAGAATACCAAAGGTGGATGAACACCGGTAAAAGCGACGTCGTCTTCATCATAGGCGGCAGCAACGGAATCGGCAAAGCAGTTCAAAAACGTTCCGACCAGGAGATCAGTTTCGGTTCCCTCACCTACCCGCATCAAATGATGAAGGTGATGTTGCTTGAGCAGATATTCCGGGTGAATAAGATTATTAGGAATGAAGCATATCATCGTTGATGCGGTTTTCTAAGATTTGAGTGCGATATTTTTAAACATATCATCGTTGATAATTATCTTCATTCACATTTGAAGTAAAGTAATATGAAGAAAAAACTTTATTAAAGTTTTTTCAGATAAACTAAGAATCGGATTGATTAATTTTTATCCATCGTGAACTACTTCAACCTAATGAAATAGTATACTAGTAAGGATAGATTATTTAAGAATTATCAAAAGGAGTTATAAAATGAAATCATCAATTCAATCTTTTAATGATATTTTAAAAATTATTAACAAATCTACTGGCGAGGTTCAAAGAGGTAGAGAGGCAATAACCTAATTTAAGGTAGGAGGGGTATTTTGTATAAGGATCGCATATTTGAATTATCATTTATAGTAGTATGCAAAGGTATTCAAGATATTTTAGAACAACATGCTAAAGCATCATCAATATTCCTTAATGGTTACATGGATTATCCATTACTCAGTTACCGGAAAAATGGTTTTCCATCAATTTCTAGATCCACATTTGGCCCAAAAGAGCCAATTAATTATGGTTATTATTTAATGGAGAATAGAAGTTTTGACAAAGATAAAATTGATGTAACTAAATATAAAGAATATAAGGAGTTAGAATCTCTTCTATTAAAATGTGATAAGTTTTTAAAGGTATATAGACCACCTAACCAGGATTCATTGGGAGTTTTAAATCTAAGTGTGTTATTTAAAATTCATGATTTAATCAATAAAAATATACTGGAATATGGAGAGGGAAATAATCTTACAGAAACTCAATTTTTAAAATACTACAAGCCTTTGGAAAATAGAATTTTTTTAGAGGAGTTAGATGTAGTTATTTATATTCCTATTCTATTCACAAAGTTTGATATAGATGATTACATTTTAAATGACCAGATGTCTATAACTAGAATGTCAGATGTGTTTCAAAAATCTAGAGCTAACATTACTTCTTATTCTGAAAGTGTACCTGATTCTGTGCTTATGTCAGCAACACATGCTTTAAAAATTGAGGGGTTTAGTGTACCTAACTATAATTATTGGTTAGAAAATCCTTTACGTATAATCGAGAATTATCCATTAGACTTAATCAATTCCTTTTTTGATATTCTAAGAGTTAATGATATATTCACAGGTTATGCCCAAGTTATTTCAAAACCGATTGAATGGGCAGAGAAATACGAGGCAGATTTCTTAGATCTCAAAGGAGGTGTTAAAAGAGTTTACCCTGTTCAATTTAATGACTATTACTGGAATAAAGAGTCTTATCCAGCAGTGAATGAATCTCAACTTAATAAATTTAAGCGTGAACTAAATCAAATTATTGATAATCCTAATAAAAAAATCCAATTAGCGTTTTCAAGATTAGAGAATAGCCTATATCGACATAATGAGGGTGATAGAATTATTGATATAGCTATTGGCCTAGAATCGTTGCTGAGTGATGATGAAAAGTCAGAGTTGACACACAAACTAGCTTTAAGATGTGCCTTTTTACTACAAAAATCTCCTTTGGAAGAAAGTAAATTAGATATTTTTAAAAATATGAAAGCCATATATGCTTATCGTTCAGCAGTAGTTCATGGCAGTAATCAAAAAAAATTAGATAAAAAAAAGCATATACAAGATTCAAAAGGAGAAAAGTGGCTAGTAATTGACTTAGCGGAAAAATATTTAAAAGAATGCATAAAGGTATTATTGAAACAGCCTGAATTTTTAGAAGCAAAGAATATAGATGAAAAACTAATACTCACTTAGCCTATATGATCTACTATTTATGAGGTTTTTATATCTAAGATTTGATGTTTAAGAGAATAAAAAGCGTATCCAAAGGGATACGCTTGAGCTAAATGACATTATATAAATATATCTGCTGATTACTTTGAAATTTGATCTACATGTTGTCACTAGAAAAAAATAGAATCTCTGATTCATCATTCATGAAGATATAACCAACTATTTCGTCAATGTCGTCAAAACTCTTTTCTTCATATGGGCTGCCTAGTCCATATGAAGAAACGTTATCTTTTGTAATAGTAAGAACAGCTGGTCGTCCATAAACTCTAAGTTGAAAGAAACGTTTATATTCATTCACTTCTAAGGCTTCAGAAGGATTATAAACGGAGAATGCCATGGAAGTAGTTTTAGTATTTTGCGCTATTTTCAAGTTTCTGAAATCATTAGAGAATTTAGAGAAGAAATTTTTTGTAAGCATATTACACCAACTTTTATAATTTTTTATAAACTAGGGAACATGACTAAATCAGGTATTGAAGTGACTTGTTTTCCACTTAGACCAACAACGTTCCCACCTTTTTCCATAAGTCCAGTGAAAATTGCTTTACCAAATACTAAAGAATCATCTGAATCGATTTTAAAAGCAATATTATGTTGAGCTTGGATTATTGCTGTATTTATCCAAATTAGAATTCCAGGAGCGATAGGAATAACCGCATGATCTTCAAAATCAGTGACATCAATATAATCCAGTACATCTTCTACGGTTTTGTTATTAAAAGGAAGAAGTTTCGGTACTTCGTTAGGAATAACATAGTATGCAGTACTCATGGCAAGATACCTCCAAAATTTAGAATATTTAAATTATAACGTTAAATATAAAAAATGGATTTTCATAGTAGAATAATTTTATTATTAGTCGAATATTTATTTCGATAAATAACCGCATTATGAAGTGATACGCTGAAAATTATCATAAATAGTACTTAAAGCATATCTCTAACTGTGAACTCACTTTAAAAAAATGGTATAATTACAGTATATGGAGGCAATTTTATGTTGACTATCGAATCAGAAACTAACAAGCAAGGCGCAGATAATTTGACGTTGGAAGGTATGGAAGTTTCTAAGAAATAACAAAAATTGATACTTGAAGCGATTAATTCCAACAAGAAAATCACTAATGAATTAATTCGCAAAATCGCTTCAAAATAATGAAGTGCGACACACATAATCAGGACGACTATTTACTATAATCAAACCTATTAAGTGCAGAAAGAAGAGACGAATTAGAGTAGCTCAAAATAGTTGCTTTTTATATATCATTTTTAAAATTAAAGAATGATGAATTTGATTTCTAATTGCCACTCTCCCCTGCTTCCATACAGGAACTTCATCGGCTTTTATTTAAAAACATCTATAATTTCGCAGGGAGGATAAGAGATGTCAGTCTGATGAAAGCGCAAACTAGATTTTGTGAACCTGTTTATATAGAAGATCAACTTAAATGTGTGCAATTTAAATTAGAAAGCTGGGGGAGAAGTACTGAAATGATTTTAAGGGGACTGACTCAGAAAAATTACATATATTAAATCAAGTAGAAGGTATGATTATAAAGAATAGGTGGCTTAGGTAATTGGATAATAAAAGGATAGAAAAGAAAGCAGTCAAAGCAGTGGAGAACTTATTTTTGGATAGATCAATTAAAATTGACCCTAACTTAGCAACGGACGATACGGGAATATCTTTTGATGGCAATGCAATAATTTTTTCAGAAGAAGAAATTACTAAAGCGTCTTATCTAAGTAGTATTCCTGTACAGGTAAAAGGAAAATTAGTAGATGAATTCTCTAATAAAACTGCTAAATTTTATAAATTTGAGAAGAATACTTTTAAAAACTTTCTATATGAAGATGGTGTTGTGGTCTTCCTTGCAGAAATACTTAAATCAAATCCAAAAGAGAAAAAAATATTCTTCACTTTCTTAGATGCTGAGTTTTTAGAAACTATATTGAAGGAACTGTGTGATAAGGACAAGAACAGGAAAGCCATCGAATTGGATGCGGTGACAGATAATCTTGATTTAGATAAAGAATTTCGAGAGATTGCTATCCAGCGAAAAGTATATGGTTTTAAGGATGCTAAGATCGATGGATTCCTAAAGAATAAATCTACTGCATTATTTTCCAATGATTATGAGAAGGATATAGTTGAAAAAGCTTCAAAACATGCTGAACAATATGAGTATAAGAATCTTGATTCACAATATAATATAAAACTTAAAAAGGATATGCAGGAATTGTTATCACAAAATCTCATCTTGGATGGTTTTAATCTTGCAAGAGTGTACGGTGAAATTGAAAGGTTGAACTTGTTAAGTGTTTTACCGGAGAGTAATCTAAAACTGGCAATTTTAATTAAAGCAAGGTACAAAGCAATGATTAAGGATTTTGAGTCAGCAAGATCTGCTCTTGAAGAAGGCAGAAACTATCCAAGTGAACTACAAAAAGAACACGATAAGATATTAATTGAAGCAAATTATGATAATAAGGATATAGAAATACTTATAGCTAATAGTGTTTTAAACGGTAACGAAAAATCAAAATATATGGCTAATTATCTTCTTGAAAATAATGATTTAACTCATTTTTATGAAATTTTATCTGAAAACTCATTTGATGACGAATGGCAGTACTTACATGGACAGTCTTTATTACTTCTACAAAATTATGAAGATGGTATTGAAGTATTATCTAAATTGCATCAAAGACATCCCATGGTATCTATCCAATACGAGATAATACATACACGTTTTTCCCATATTGAAAATAACTTGTTATTTAATTTTCAAGAACAAACAGAATCGGATAATAATGAATTGCTCATACTCTTAGACGATATTGAAGTAATACGTCAGCAAGTGGCTAAGATAGAAAATATTGAAATGCCTATTTTGGAAAAATTGCATTTTGAATTGAAGCTGTTATTAAATCCAAAAGAGGGTTTGGAAAAAATAGAAGATTTGATAAATAGCGAAGGAAATGAATATGATGTTCAATATCTAATTGAGTGGAAAATTAAGGTTTTATATTTACTTAATGAGAATGACAAAGTATTGAATTTCATAAATGAATTGCTTGAAACTCAGATGAATCATAATGTAATACGTTTCAAAATACTAACTTTTACTAAGCAACTAGCATATAAAGATTCTATTGAATATATTAGTGAACTTTTTGAAACATTAAAATTTGGCGATAGTAAATACTTACTTAATTTCCTTTTGAGTTCATACTTGATTGCTATAACCAATCATAAACCCGTGGACGTTAAATCTTTTGATTCAATTATCACTGACTTGATAAAAAAATACACAATAGATTTGCCACTTTTATTCCTGATAGAAAATACTAGAAAAGATATAAGAAGTGATGAGTACGGTAAATCATTTAGTTTAATTAGAGAAAATTTCTCACATTATCCCGATTCAAGAAAAATCCAAACAGCTCAAGACTTTTTGTATCGTAATAACGAATTAAATTTCGCTAAAAAATTATATCCAAGTATTGCAGCAGTAAATCAGGAAAAAGCGGATGAAATATTAGCAGTTTTATATTTAATGAATAACATGAATGAAGAAGCGTTTAACACTATAAATCAATATGGTGACTCTGAACTTACGGAATCAATGGCAATTATTAAAGCTGAAATTCTTAATAATTTAGAACAATTTAGTGCTACTGTACAGTTATACAAAAATAAAAAGTTATCAAACCCTGAATTTTTGAATCAAATCTTGATAGCAAAAATTCATATTGATGATGGTGAAGATATAAAGGCTATTACTGAAAATACCTTGGAATCTACCAATATTAACTTCGAAATAAACGCTGCTATTTCTTTAGTACATTTTGGAATCGATTTGCCTCGGGGGATCCAGTTAATAGAGAAGCATATCCTTAGTGAGAGATTTAATAATAGTGAATTAAATCATATTTTAATTGGATTGAATTTTTCTAATATAAAAAAGTTCGAAAATAATAATTCTATAGATTTATACAATAATATTCATTTGAAGTGGTATAAATTCAAAAGAGATGACTCTATAAGAGAATTTGTTTTGATACCTGAAAAATGGGAGATTGAAAATTACGGGAATCTTGAGTTCTACAAAACAAGCTCTGATTTCAAATTGCTTGTACAAGGTATATCTATTGGAGATTCTGTTGATTTTGATAGCAAGAAATATTCTTTAATAGAGGAAAAACCGCTATTTATTTTTATTTTCCACGAGATTCTAAAAAGGGAAAGTGGAGCAATTGGAAGTGATAAATTCCTTACATCAATTAATATCGATCCTGAAAATGATGGATTAGGCAACCTAGTTGAAGTTATGAAGACATTTGATAATTCTGATAAGTTTAAACAAGTACAAGAACATTATGAACAATTTCATTTTCCATCTATTTATGGCTTAATAATTCCTAAAGATGACATCTTGGAATTTTATTTAGAGCTTTTCCATGATGTAAGTACAAAATACTACATTGGCTCAGAAGAGGAATTTAATCTAAATTCTAACTACTTAATTAGTGTGTCATCCATGACCTTTCTAGCAAGTTTGAATTTGCTTGATATTCTTAAGGAGTATCCAAATGTATTGTTGGAGAAAACTCAAAAAATATGGTTAGAGAGCAAGTTTACTAAAGAACTTGAAAGTACTAGAGCTGGAAGATTGAATTTAGGAAACGAAGGCAACTTGATCTTGAATAAAAAGACTAAAAATCAAGAAAAAGAATTGAAAGAAATATATCGTAAAATGACTTTAGCTTCAAGATTTTTAAAATCTATAGATGTAGACTTTATTGATGAAAAGTTAAAAGAACTAATCAAATTTGATGCATCTAGTGCTCAGGTGGCAATTGATGAAAAAATGATACTACTATACGAAGATGAAGCAATCCAGAAAATATTGGGAAGTGAGTTCGATATACAAATAAGTAGTGTAGGAGTATTGATAAGTCATTACTTCTTAGAGAGTGAGGAAGATATAGATGCTTTCCTTAATATATTAATTAGAGTAATTGAACTTAAAAGTGCTTGGTTATTACAAAGAAGCACAATTGAAAGAATGCATACGTTAGTTATAGTTTCTCGAGACTTGGCAATAGTGGAGAAATTCAATAGTTGGATGAAATCATACGCAGAATATTTTAATATCTCATAAAACTAAGAGTTTGCTGTATTTTATGCAAGCTGGGACTATGACAGAAAGCCCATATAGTCTTCGTGGTGAAGAATTTTTGGGGAACTTAAAATTGAAATTAAAAAAGAAGTGCACTTGCTCAATTCAGGTGACTCCCTAACATTGAACAGGCAGATTCTTAAAAATTGGGAAATCCCTCATCATGAAATAACGGAAGTATTATGGGTGATCTACAGAGAGAAGAAGTCGTGGTAATAACCGCATCGTAAAACGATACGCCGAGAGTTATCATAAGTAGTGTGTTAGAAATAATCTAAGAATCTTTAAGTGGAAATGCTGCTTATATTTCAATGGACTTTATGTTTCAGGATCTTTCGACAGAGAGTAGATTATGTACGTATATACTTCATAATAAAACAACAAATAAAGTAAGTGTAACCGTCAAGTAGAACTCAACACTTTACCCCAAATAAGGTTCAACAGTTTATCCCAATTAGGACTCAACACTCTTTTCTTCAAATAACGCTCTTCTGTATTTCATTCTGATACTGTCTTGATTCTCATCAAAGGTAATGATTTCACTTCGATGAAGGAGGCGATCTAAGATCGCCGTGGTCAATGTCGTCTCTCCCAAAAATTTTCCCCATTCGTTAGGCCCCTTATTCGATGTTAAGATGAACGCTGTTTTGTCATACATATCATAGATAAACTGAAAAAACAGTTGGGCATCCTGCGGTTCATAAGCCATATACATGATGTCATCGATAATAATTAAATCTGAAGATTCCATACGTTTATATCTGGTTTTTGACTTACTGAGATATTCTCGTGTTTTAAGGATATAGACCAGATGATCCATCGGTATAAACGATACCTGGTAGCCTTGATTGACAGCGTGAATACCGAGACCGGTGGAAAGATGGGTCTTACCTACGCCAGGCGGTCCCATCATAATTAATGTAAAATGGTCTTCAATCCAGGATAGCTCCTTTAATACATTCAGTTGCTTGTCCCCAATCGCTGATTGTTCAGACAGTTTAAATTGCTCTAATGTTAAGTGTTGCGGAAACTCTGCCCATTTCATTAATTTAATCCGGTTCTTTTCTTCCCGACAGTCCAGTTCATGCCCGAGGATCTGATCCATCAATTCATAGTAGGTCCAATTCTGTGACTCTGCCATCCGAAGCATATTCGGCAGCTCTTTTGCGGTTTCTGCCAACCGGAGGGTGCGACATTTCTGTTGTAAGTCATCATAAGTGTTCGTCATTTCATTGACCGCCCTGAAGGACTTTTAAATAGATATCCGGTTGACGCGCGGGGGCAGTCATATCTTTGTACTTCTCATTAATGACGGGCTGCTTAGCCCTGTGTTTACCGTGTTGAATGTCCAATGAAATCGCAATATCTCTGAGATCATTCGCACTGGTCAATCTCAACCGGTTTAATTCTTTCACCGCATCATTAATATGTTGTGGGTATTGCTTGGCGGACTGGAGTACAATTTTCAATTGATCAATCGTATGTCTCGGATAATGTGTATGCAAGGTCCGAATCAATCCGTCGGCCAGTTCTGGATCATCCAAAACTTTAAACACTTGTGCGACCAGTTGGTCTCTTTTCGTTTGAGACCGATGTCGATGACCAGGGTCTGTAATCACCTGACCTTTAATGTCAGACACTGTATGTACCGCAATCGAATCACCCGTTGGATGAAGCGAAATACTCAATTTTCCATCTGTGACAGAGACATACGCAATGTTTTCATTTCCACTTTGATACGTCCCGAGAGGCACACTATATCGGTTGCCTTCAAAGCGAATGACATTGTCTTTATGAATCGTTCTTGTTATATTAATAGATGAAATGTTGTCAAAATGATATTTCCCAGAGACCGTTTGAAGATGCTGCTTTTCGAGGGCGTGCACTTCAAAGGGTCTTTTCTTTATATTGTGATGGACTTTATAATTCCCCGTTCTTTTTAGCCACTTCAAAGCGTCCTGCTGCCATGTATTCAAGTTGTCGAAGATGCGATGTTTGGCAAAATTGTTTTTTACATATTTAATCACTTGTTCGATTTTACCCTTTGATTCCGGATCACTTTTTCGACAGAGTTCGACTTTAAACCGTCTAAATTGATGGTATTTCGTAAATGATTCGGTCAGGATTAAATCGCCCGCATTCTCACTCACCGCCAGTAAACGGTCCTAATCATAGACAATCTCCTCAGTCATCCCGCCAAAATAATGAAATGCATTTTCCTGTATTCTAATTAAATCACTGGTCCGAAACGGTCGGTCTAACCATTCCACATACTTAAACCGGGAATGCGATAAGATGAATCCGGTGACATACAATTTCTGTCGCCCGCCTGACGATGTGTCCACGATAATCTCTCCAAAATCGACTTGTATTTGCTGACCGGGTGGAAGCTCATCCACCGCACCGTATATTCGATTCGCTGCCACTTTCGGGATGTGATAGTGTTCCCTTAAGTGATTGACGTAGTTTCGGACTGTATTTTCAGCCAAGGATTGAATATCAAATTTATCTTGCAGCCAATCGTATATTTGCGCACTGGTCACATCTGGATGTTCTTTTAACCATGTGAGTATTTCACTTCTGTAAGGATCCAGTTTTTTCGTTCTGTTTTGTAAGGATGCCATAAAGTCAGCGAATGCATCGGGTGTCATATTCAAATAATCAATGACTCTATTTCTTGATATGTTTAATTTCTTTGCGATTTTACTATTTGAAAACCCCATATTTTTTAATCGGTGTATCTCTTGATAAATCATCCATTTTTCCACTCCATGTTCTCTCCCTTTCAATATACTCTGTCTCAGTATACCGAAAAGTGATTTCTAGTTTGTAAACTGTTGTGTCTTGTTTGGAGAGAGCTGTTGAGTCTTAATTGTAGAAAACTGTTGAGTCTAGTTTAGCAGTTACAGGCATATTTCAAGAGATTAAATACTGTCTTTATTATTTTCGTAAATTTCAAGTTTAAGTTAGCCACCTTGAGATATTCCTAATCCAGAGATTGTGAAAGTACTATGGTGGTGAGTGTGTTCCTCTCCCCCGAGGGGGAGAGGAGATTTTACACTAAGCGCTTTGAGCGGGTTGTGTCTGTTTGAATGCTTTGGCGAAACACTCGTGCGGGGTCTGATAGTCCAGGATTTTCCTTGGAAAATCGTTCATCCATCGCTGAATGCGTTGAATCTGTCGGTCACTGATTTCAGAGATCGGTTGCCCTTTCGGGATGAACCGGCGGATGAGCTTATGCTGGTTCTCGCTCGTGCCCCGTTCATATGAAGCAAACGGCCGGGCGAAATACACATCTGTCACTGCTTTTAGCGTGTCATACAGTTCGCTGAACTCCGAACCATTATCCGACGTGATGGTCTGAAACAATGATGGCATATGCGCGCCGGCACGGGAGTTCAATGCGTCCATGGCCTGTGTGACGGGCTGGGCAGCTTTACCATCGATTTTCAGGATGACTTCAAACCGTGTCTGTCGTTCGGCGAGTGTCAGCAGTACCGCATCATGCTTATGTTTGGCACCGATGACTGTGTCGATTTCCCAGTGGCCGAATGTCTCTCGGGTATTCACTGCTTCAGGGCGTTCGGAGATGGATGGTCCCATTTTCCGTTTGTGATCCGGTGCTTTGCGATGTTTTGATTTTGTATTGCGATGCAGCTTCTCAGTCAAGTCCATGTTTTTGGTGCGCATGATCTGACGGTCAATCCAGTTATACAGTGTCGTCGTACATGGAATAAGCGAGACTGGAAAGAGATCGCGTTGTTTCGCTGCACCGATGACCGCATCCGGGGACCAGTGATGATCCAGCATCTGAGTGTCTGCCCAATCCACAAAGGCATCCGACAAGCTCCATTTTGGTTGTCGTCCACAATGTTTGCGGTTTTGAATATAAGCGTCGTGGGCATGGTCAGGGTCATACACGGTATAATAGTAGTCGTACGTTTTGCCGTTCTGTTTCTGCCAGCGTATTTGTTGCACAGTGCCTCTGTTAATTTCGTTATTGATGGTTTGCGGTGCACGGCCCAATCGGTCTGCGATTTGACGATTGGAGTATTTCTCTCTCTTTAATATTGCGATTTGTGCCCGCTCATCTGTCACCAGGTGTTTTCCTTTGATGGGTTCAGTGGTATCATGAAGTTGCGTCATGTGATTTCATTCCTTTATTGAGAGTTGTGGTTAACTTCAATATAACATGAAATTCACATGGCGTTTTTTGTATCAAAGGTGGCTAAGTTCATTATAAAATCCGCCTCTTTATTATTTTTAACAGTGGGCAATTGTAGAAACTTATCAAAAAAAGACAAGACTTTGTTAATAGGCAACATCGCAATATACTGATAAGTCTAGTAAAAACCGCATCATAGACTGATACGCTGAGAGTTATCATAAGTAGTGTGTTAGAAATAATCTAAGAATCTTTAAGTGGAAATGCTGCTTATATTTCAATGGACTTTATGTTTCAGGATCTTTCGACAGAGAGTAGATTATGTACGTATATACTTCATAATAAAACAACAAATAAAGTAAGTCACCAGAGTTCAGTTTGGATTAAGTATGGGGATGATTGGAAGTTATTTTTCCTTCAAGGTACAAGTACAAGCAGATAAAAATTTATAATACGCTCGGCATAATCACCAGTGAACTGTTTATGTCGAGGAAAGTTTTAAGTAGAGAAGCAATCGAATTAAACTCAAAAAGGAAATTGGAATTAAAATTATAAGATGCTAGTATTTTTGTTTTTTTAATCATTTAAAACTATAATGATACGAATGAATATATAGTTTAGAACAGTTAATAGTAATACATATCACTTTCATTTACAAAAACCAGAATAAAGAATGATATTAAAGAAATTAGATGAGCCTGATAAAAATATGGAATATAATAATGATATGAAAGTTGAGATATAAAGAAAAGTGTACTACAGCTTTAGCTCCAGTACACTATTTATGAGAACAGAAAATATTTATAGACTATTTGCCATAAGCTCTGCTTGATCAACGATATTATCAACTGCTATCTTCTGAAGATCCGGTGAATAGCCATACTTCTTGATTAATCTTCTCATCTTCACCCTCATTTTAGCTTGAGTACTTTCTCGCTTATGCTAATCAACACTTATTTGTTTAATTGAATAAAAAGTTATCGTATATAAATTAAACATATGATTCTGTTAGTTCTAAAAATTCTTCAATATCTTTATGCACTGAATTCAGCGCTTCCTGCCAAAGTCTGGTTTTCTTAGGTCAACATTTAAGTGCTTTTCAGCAAGGTCTTCTGTAGTCATGCTTGCAGTATCACGAAGAAGTGCAATATAGTCATCTTCAAGTAACGTTTCGTCTTCTAAGAAACGATTGTATATACCTAAGCTGAAAAAGTATCCAAATGTGTATGGGAAATTATAGAAAGGTACACCTGTAATATGGAAATGTAGCTTTGTTGCCCAGAACATTGGATGGTATGAACGCAGTTCATCTTGATAGGCTTCTTTTTGTGCGTCTTCCATCAGTTCCTGCAGTCTGTTGCTGTCTACAGTTCCTTGTTGACGTTCATCATATAAATTGCGTTCAAAGATATAACGTGCATGGATATTCATCATAAAAGTCGCACTTCTAGCAATTTTTTCATCTAGTAAGTTGATTTTTTCTGCATCTGACGTTGCATTTTCAATTGTTGCATTTGACACAACAAGTTCTGCAAATGTAGAAGCTGTCTCTGCAACGTTCATTGCGTAACGTTGGTTGAATAGTGGTAAATCACGTAAGACATAACTATGGAATGCGTGTCCGAGTTCATGTGCGAGTGTTGACACGTTGCTTGTGCTACCAGCAAAAGTCATAAAAATACGTGACTGTTTAGATTCAGGAAGATTTGAACAGTATCCACCTGGGCGTTTTCCTGCGCGATCTTCCGCTTCAATCCACTGCTCTTCAAAAGCTCGACGTGCCATCTCTGCCATTTTTGGACTGAATGATTTAAAGTTATCGATAATAAATCTTGCTGCTTCATTATACGTATATCGCTTGCTCGTATAATCTCCCACATCAACACTTGCTGAAACATCGAGCCATCCTAATCGATCAACACCAATGAGTTGTGCCTTTCGTTCAAAGTATTTTTTGAAAGGTGTTTTATTTTTTGTAATAGTATCCCACATCGTATCGAGAGTTTCTTCCTCCATACGGTTGTAGTCTAGTGGTACTTTCATATAATCTTTATAGTCGTGAAGTTCATAGTCGTTTAAGCGGAATCCTGATAAATGATTTAGCGTTGTAGAGAATAAATCAGCTTTTTCCTTCCATGTTTCTTCCCAAGTTTTTAAAAGTTTTTCACGATGTTTTGGATTTTGTTCTGACTTCATCTTGTTTTCAAATTGACCCGCTGAATAATAAACGGTTTCATCATCTTCAGTTACTGGAATTTGAATAGAAGCGACGAGTTGATTGTACATATTATTCCAGCCCTGTAAGCCATCTAGTGATAAATGATTGATGATTGTTTCTTCTTGAGTTGACAGTAAATCTTTTTCTTTTTGTCGTATTTCTTCTAACGGGAAACGCATTGGTTTAAAGAAATCTTCCTCTAACAGCTTGCTAAATTGATCTTCAGTCAGTGCACTGATCTTTTTATTTAAAATAATATTCTGTGACAAGAGATCTTTACGTAAGTTCGCAACCGCATTTAAATTCTGCAGTGCTTTTTGATCGGTAACATCTGCAGATACTAAACCATTCGCAAAACTCCCCATCTCACTAAGCGCGTTTGAAATTTTTTCATAGTTTTGTAAGATTCTTTTCAGTGACGTAAAATCATTTGAATGTTCGTCCAGCTCCCAATTATCGAGTTCGTGTGAAAAAGCTGTAATACTATCTCTTACTTCTGATAATCGTTTTTGGAAAGCTTCAGATCCACTTCCACCAGGAAATATACTCTCCATATCCCATTTTTCTTTGTAGTTCATCAATTACCTTCCTCTCTATATTAAAACTGTATTTATTTTTTATCATACAGGAAATGAATGCAGAGAAACATTAATCACGTTGATATACATTAATAGTCCGAGCATGTACTATGCTAAACGATAAAAAGAAGAGCAATATTTGTAGAATTTTAGCTAATAAGAAAATGCGATTTTAATTAACACAACAAGAGTTAGGATTGCAGATGAGATGACCCTTGTCGAAGTGCTTAAAAAGAAGAAAATTAAAGGTTCTGCGATTGATGTCTATGAAGAGTTAAAGATGAATAGTAATTTAATTGGCATGAAGAAAGTTGTCTTAACGCTGTATATTGGAAAATGTTTTAAATTTCTAGTCAAATATAATCTAGACAAATTAATTTATATAAGCGAAAACCTGAGTCTCAGCTGTTAATGTTTTTTGTGAGTTTTGACTTCATCCTCGCTTACCGGGATATTAATAAGCAATTCAGCCCTTATAACCTTCGCACTTGGGGCTCGGGGACATAAGTTCTCAAAAGTTATTATTTTTTCTGGAGATATTTATGTCCCAGCCTCAATATAAAAACACAATGCAAAATTGAGGTGTACCTATGAATCATTCAGCTTAATACTTATCGAGTTCCAGCATTTCTCTAAACGTTTCACCGTTATAATCTCTTCTAAAAATACCGCGTTTTTGCATTTCCGGGATGACTAAGTCGACAAAGTCTTCAAGACTTCCTGGGAGTGTTGGAGGCATCAAGTTAAATCCATCTGCGGCACCTTCATTCATCCATCTTTCTAATTCATCGACAATTTCTTCAGGTGTGCCAATGAGTGTTAAATGTCCACCCCCAGCGTTGAGATAACCAAGTAGTTCTCTGACTGTGGGATCTCTGTCTTCTATAATTTCTAAAACAGTTTGATAACGTCCAACAGGTCCTTTGAATTCTTCGACTGGCGGCAATTTTGGTACTTTTTCGTCGAGTTTCCATGATTTTGTATCTTGTTGAATAAAGAATTCGAGCTGATTAAGTGCAGTATCAATTGGAAGTAGGTTATCTAATTTTGCTTTCTTTTCTTGCGCTTCTTCTTTCGTTTTACCCACGTAAGTCACTAGTCCGGGAAATACTTTGATATAGTTGTGTGGACGACGGCTTTCTTTTATGGCTTGATTTAATTTTTCACGATAAATATTTGCTTGTCTTAAGTTCCAAGAAACTGAATAGACAGCATCAGCATATTTCGCAGCAAGTGCAACACCTTCTTTTGAAGCCCCGGCTTGCATAGCCACTGGCTTACCCTCTTTTCTTAAAGGTAAAGTTAGTGGACCTTTAACTTGGAAGTTTTCACCATTGTGATTGAATGGCTGAATATTTTTATTTTTAGTAATTGTGTCATTTTCTTTATCTGGCTTGTAGCTTTCAATTGACCACGATTCAAATAATTTATTCATGACTTCAGCAAATTCATCCGCTTTCTTATAACGAACGGCTCTCTCAGGCAATTCAGGTATACTGTGGTTTTGTGCTTCGCGGTCGGTCATTGATGTCACTAGATTCCATCCCATGCGTCCTTTTGTTATGTGTTGCAGTGTGAGTAACTGTCTTGCTGTGGTAAATGGGTTATTAAATGTACCTGAAATAGTTGAAACTAGTCCAACGTTATCTGTGACTTTACTCATAGCAGTTAATGCAACAACTGGGTCAAAATAACTCGCTGGTAATTCTGTTGGACTATCTGCGGGGAAGGCTTGTGAATCTGCAAAAAATACGGCATCAAATTTTCCGCGTTCTGCAATTTTTGCCAGATTTTCATAATAATCAATTGTCGTGAATTCATTGACACTCGAATCATCTTCTAACCATGCTGCCTGATGATGACCCACACCATACATTAAAATTCCTATATTTAACTGTTTAGAATTATTCATAATATATACCGCCTAGTTCATAGTAAGTCCGCCGTCTACCGTGATGTTTTGTCCTGTAATCCCATCTGCTGCCTCAGAACAAAGATAAACAACCATATTAGCAACGTCTTGTGGTGTTGTTACTTTTCTCAATGGTGTGGACTGTGCGATTAAATCAAATACTTCTGGTGTTGTGACTGCACTTGCGTCTGTTGTTTTCAGTAAACCGCCAGAAACAACATTTGCTCGGATACCATACTGTCCAAGTTCTGCTGCAACGTTTCTGGTGAATCCAATTAAAGCAGCTTTTGCAGTAGTGTACTCGTGATATGGTACTACAGGATTTTGATATAGATTCGTTCCAATACTGATAATTGCACCGTCTTTACGTTCTAAAAACTGTGGTATTACACTTTGTGATACGTTGAATGCAGCTTTTAGTGTCCCGTCTAACTGTTGCTCGTAATCTTTATAAGTTAAATCTTTAAATGCTTTTTGAGTGGTTGGATCAAATTTAAAATTAACGAGTGCATTGTTTACAACAACATCAATCTTGGCCAAATGTTCAGTTCCTTTTTTAACTAACTGTTCAACTGCTTGACGGTCTGTAATGTCCGCTTGAATCGCAATGGCTTGTGCTCCAATTTCTTTTTTTAACTTCTCCGACTCTTCTTTACTGTTGTTGTAGTTAATTATGACATTAAAGCCTTTTTCACTTAGCGCTTTTACGATATAGCTGCCAAGTCCTCTTCCGCTTCCCGTTACTAAAACTGTCCTTGTCAAATAAATCACTCCTATAATTTTTTAGAATTTCGTTTGTCAAAATAAGCTAGACAGTTCTTTCTCACCCATGTAACCCAAAAAGACTTCCAATGGTGTACGATAGTTCAATGATTTTCTTGGGATATGGTTTCTTCTGGCGGCAACCGATGAGATAAAAGCTTGGTCGACCGTGTTGAAATCCATATCTTTAGGCAGGCCATCCCTTCTGAGCAAGCCATTGGAATGTTCGTTTAACCCCCGCTGTGATGGTGTGCCCGGATCGGCAAAGTAGATGGATAGATCATTTCGATTGCTCATCGACTGCCAGTTGGAGAACTCCTTGCCACAATCGAAGGTGATGGATTTGAATAGGTTTCTAGGCATCTGTTGACACCATGTATTAATGGCAGACTCAATATCCAGTGCGGTTCTGCCTTTGGGTTTTAATGTGATGATGGCTTTTGACAGACGCTCAACCAGCGTGATGACCGCACTCTTGTGACGGACACCGACAATGGTGTCGCCTTCAAGGTGGCCGAACGCTTCATTGAAAGTGGGATAGTCATCCACTCTTTCAGAGATATTACGCCTGAAGGCTTGTCTGCCCGGCGTTCCTGATGGCCATTCGGTTTTCGCTTGCCCTGCATTGGCAGCTTGGCCGCATCAAAGGTTTCCCGTTTGAACATCCGATACAGCGTGCGACCCGAGCAGTCAATTGGCATCTCCTGCCGGCCGACGATCACATCCGGTGTCCAGCCCTGAGCGACCTTCTCTTCGATGTACTTCCGTTGACTGGTCGGCAAGACACTTTGTTTTCTACCACATCGCTTCTTATTTTCTTTATAGCGCTGATAGTAGTCGATGGCGGTGTGCCCGGCCTTGAAATGCGTGATGACATTGTGGATAGTCTGCCGGGCACGTCCGAGCCGTTTCGCAATCTGAGCCACGGTAGTTCCGTGTCGGAAATAGGCTTCTATGAATACTAATTCATCCGTGGTAATATGGGTGTCGGTCATGCATGATCACTCCTATGATTTCTTTTGTCGGAAAACCATTTTGAGTGTATCATGTGTGACCGTTTTATGTGTCTAGCTTAATTTTACAATCGGCGGAATAAAAAATACGCAACCTTCATAGGAAAGTTACGTATCGAGAGTAATTTATATGCCCACAAGGACATAGATATACAACTGTATCGATGTAACACTTTCCTACGCCAGTTTTAACTAGATCAGGTTCAAAGGGTCTGAGGTTACCCTCATCTCAGTTTATAAAAACGCCCCTAGTGCGAATCTATTCTATTTAACCTCATTGTAGTACTTTACAAAGATACGTCAAGTAAATCACAAAACGATCATGGAAATCATCAGTGTAAATTCCATACCGTATTTTTTGGAGATTTTCGGAATGAACGGTGAGAACAAACCAAAAACGCCGAGCAGCAGAATATTCATAAAACCAACCATAGTAGTGCTTCTATTCAGTTCTTCGGTAAAGAATGGTACAAGCAGCCTGGCAGGAGAGATTGGCGATCTTAAAGTCGCACCAATCAGTACAATTGCAATAAACAATAAAATAGAATAAATAAAACGCTTATCTATTTTATTTGAAGAACCCCTCCATACAATAACTCCGGAATCTTGAGTTTCATCAATTTGTTTCCGTCTCATATCATACAATCCTCAGTAGGTGTACATTACTGGAGAATTTTTGCAGAAAAAAAGCCCGCTCGGTCAGCGGGCTGAACTTTTAGTTTTCAAATTTGGCCATTTTATTCGCTTTTTCTTCATACTTAGGGAATTTATCTTTCAGCCATAATACTAACAATACGAGCAGGTAAGCACCAGCAGCTGTTGCAAGCAGGGTATACATTATTGTGCTGAATTCCATGTTAAATGCCTGGCCGAAAATCGCATCTTTAAAGCCGGACACGACGAATGCCATCGGCAGGAATTCATAAAGCGTTTGATAGAAATTGTTTGCAGTTTCTATCGGGAAAGTTCCGCCGCTTGATGATAACTGTACAATCAGCAGTACGATTCCGAGGAATTTGCCGAAGTTGCCGAATATCATTACCAGCAATCCTATAATGGAAATGGAAACGAGTGACCATACAAGCATCGCAAAGTAAAATCTCCAGTGGCTGGCAATCTCAATCTGCATTATCCAGACAATTGTAGCATACAGCAGAGTTGTAATGATTACCGAGTGAGATAAAAACAGCAGACCGCGGCTGAGCCACTGGCTGAATACATTTTTCTTATTTTCGAATATTTTATTCATCGGGTAAACAACGTTAAATGTAATAGCTCCGATATACAGACTGACTGCAATAACTAACGGTGCAAAACTCTGCGCATAGTTTTGTGTATCCACCATGGACTCAATATCCAGGTTAACAGGACTTGCAATCGCTTCTGCTCCCTCATCAGTGAAAACAATATTCTGTTCTTCTATGTCCGCAAGCAGCTCGTTAAATCTGGTATCAACCTCTGTAAGTGATTCTGCCATTTCGCTGGAGCCTGCTTTCAACTCGCTGATACCGCCGTTCATTTGCACAATACCTGAATTCAATTCAGAAGCGCCGCCAGCAAGCTGTGTGCTGGATTCATTTAACTGGCCTGCTCCATTTTCAAGTTCTGACTGTGCACCTTGAACCGGCTGTGCGTAATTTCCAAGCATTGGTGCCAGCTGAGTGATCTGTTCTGTAAATTGCTGTTCACCATTATACAGTGTTGCTGCTCCCTCGCTGACTTGCGAAGCGCCGCTTTCAAGGTCGTCTGCGCCTTCTGTTAACTGCGCTGAGCTGTCTTCGAGCTGGCCAAGTCCATCGTCAAGCTCGACTGCACCGTTCTTCAGCTCAGCAATGGCATCTTGTGCCTCATCACTCTGGTCGGACAAACTGCCGAGTTCGCTAATCAATGTTTTGGTATATGTTTCTGTAATTTCTTTTTGAACTGTCTCGACCAAGACTGAACCGACTTGTTCAGACATGATTGAACCGATGAAATTGAATCCCGGATTTGTCTTTAGTTTAAGGTTTACATTTTCCGGCGATTCGCTTAAGAAGGTCATGGCATTATCAGAAGCATCTGCGGGGATTTCCAGATATCCGTATGATTCTCCGCTTTTAATTGCTTCTTCTGCTTTTTCCAGAGTAGAAAATTGCCAGTCCAGCTGGTCGTTATCTTTCAGCTCAGCTTCGATTTCTTTTCCGAGCTCTATATCTTCGTTGCCAGCATCTTCATTTACTATATGGAACTGCATATCTCCTGTGTGGTCATATGGGTCCCACATTGCACCGAGAAATGTCAATGAATATATAACCGGAAACAGTGAGATGACTGCAAGAGATATTAATAACAACGGTTTTTTAAATACAAATTTAAAATCCTGTAACATTTAATCATCCTTCATTTTTTGTGTTAAAGTTATCGTACACGTTGTACAATAACTCATTATAAGGCGATTAAATTATTCTTCAATGGTTGATATATCTTTTTTTGTGGGATAACCAACACATTGTATAGAAAGGTTGTTTATTTTTGAAAAAAGATTTAAGAGTGCAGAAAACACTAAATGCAATTGACAATGCCATCATTACCCTACTTGAGAAAAAGTCGTTTGAAAGCATAACCATCCAGGACATCAGTTCAGAAGCCATGATTAACCGGGGAACATTTTATACTTATTATAAAGATAAATACGAACTGATAGAAAGTTATCAAAATTCGATGATGACGGATATTGAACAGCTGCTTTACAAAAATATTACAGGTAGCAGTTTTAAAGATGTGGATGAGAACAATCTTAACAATACTATTCTGAAAGTGTTCCAGTATCTTAAAGATAACCGCAAACGCGTACTCGTTATTGCAAATAGTCTCGGCAGCGCAGAACTTGCAAAATATTTTTCACAGCATATGTTTGATTTTTATAAAGTGAAAAGCAGAGAATTCGGTGTTGAACTGGATTCTGAAATATTTACTGATTATTTGATTACTTACATCACAAACGCCCATATTGGTATACTTTTAAAATGGCTCAAAGGCGGCTGTGAAGAGTCAATTGAAGTGATGGCAATGTTTATTGAAACATTTACGATAAATGGTGTATTCAAAACCGTGGGGATCTGATGCGCTGGGTAGTAATGGGCAACAAACGTTTTAAAATGGATATTAAACATGTCCTTGGTCATGTAACTCATAAGGCTGCAAAACGCATCAATACACCTGTGATGATTATCAAATAGCATAAAATGCCTGATTACTCGACTGGTAAGCAGGCATTCTTTGTAGTCCAGGAATGCAGTCAATTCGGTTTTCAGTAATGTGTTCACCGCCGTTTCCAGGTGGCTGCGGAAGATTTCTGTGACATCTTCTTTTTTTACTAGAGCCTGAATAATATCTGATGTAAAATGATCCATAAGGGAAGTCCTCTTTTCTTGGGGTGTGTTGTGGTGACTCAATTCTACAAGAAAGGGGCTCCCTTTTTCTATTTATCCATTTACACAAACTATTTTACGCTCTCTAGAAAGGGGCTGGGACATAAAGGTCCCTGAACACTAAGAAAAATGGCGATTCATCCCGATAAGCGGATGGATCGCCATTTTTTGTGTCTGTTTCCAAAGCAGTGCGCACCATTCGGGTGAACTTCCGGAGGTTCCCGGCCAATAATGCGAGGCCGATTTCGATTTTCATCTTGCGTCTCCCGCGGAGTGAAAATCGACGGAACGCCAAATTGGCCTTCAAATTGCCGAAAACCGTCTCGACATCTACCTTGCGCTGCTGATAGATGCTGCGGTGCCCTTCAACTGAAAGCTGCTTTTTCGCCTGGGCCCTGAAGTAGTCCAGGTTCATATTCTTTTGGATGCGTTTGGTGGTCTGCCTGTCGCTTCTGGATGCACCGATCATACAGTGGGCATCCGGTACAATCTTTTGATGCATACATTTTAAACGCCCGGGTGTAGCCATATTTGTCGGTCCGGTTGGCATAGCGTTCAAACCGGAGGGGCCGCCCGTCCGGGCAGATGTACATATCATTCCCATCATCATACGGCCAATTGTCCGGGTGCATTTCATCGGTTTGGTGCTTCTGCTTCTGTTCCTTATGGTATGTATTGTAGGGGATCAATGCCGTGCGGCCGTAATCATCCATGATCATCTCGTAATTGGACTCACTGCCGTAGCCGGCATCGGCCACAATCTTTTCAGGTAGATGCCGGAACACTTCAAGCATCGTATGGAGGAAGGGCTTCAATGTCCGCGTATCCGTCGGGTTCGGATAGATGTCGAATCCGAGCACAAACTGATTGCTGGTCGCAATCTGGAGATTATAGCCGGCCTTCAGCTGGCCGTTCTGCATGTGGTCGTCCTTCATGCGCATGAACGTGGCGTCATGATCGGTCTTTGAATAGCTGTTGCGGTCACCGAGTATCTCCAATTGCACTGTGTATTTCAGCTCCCGATCCCGCAGATCTGCGCATTTCTTCTTGGCCTTGCGGATGACGGACCGTTTGGACCGTTTGGCTTTTCTCTCTTCCACGGCTTCCGTCGCATCGATGGTCTCCGTCAGATCCGCCTCCACCGTCTCCAGCGCCTGGTGCATCGTGTGCAGGTGATCGGCCGTCACGACGGTTTCCGACTCTTCAAGGAGGGCGGGCACGATCTGCTCTGCATACAGCGTTTCATACATCAGCTTCGATTGGGCCCGGAGCTTCTCCTGGTGTTGCGCGACGCTTTTCTTGAAGACGAATGTATATTTGTTGGCATTGGCTTCCAGTTTGGTTCCGTCGATGAACAGGGCATCGGTGTCGATCAGACCATGCGCTTCCAGCTGCATTCTGAACTGGATGAACGCGGCCTGGATCAGTGCCGCCATATCGGGGTGCACCCGGAACCGGTTGATGGTCCGGTAGGACGGCCGCTGATTCTGGGCGAGCCACATCATCCGGACGCTGTCGGACAGGAGCGCTTCAATCTTCCGGCCGGAATACACGGATTGGGCATAGCTGCACAGGATGACCTTCATCATCATCCGCGGATGGTAGGATGCGGCGCCGTATCCATGCGCAAAGCCTTTGAATTCGGCGTCCGGGATGCTTTCTACCAATGCATTTACGGCAACGGCGATGTCATCGTCCGGTATCATGACCGACAAATCGAGTGGCAGTGTAATCTGGTTCATGTTATAATCTTTATACATAAGGCACCTCTTTTTCTGTTTGTGTGGTTACTTACATTATAAAGGGTGTCTTTTGTTTTGTCTTTTATTTATATACATAGGAATCCCCGGGTTAAAATCGTCATTTTAACCCGGGGATTCCGTTTTGGACGGGACTTATGTCCCAGCCCCTTTCTAGTTTGTTCTCAAAAAACACTAACGTGATTATCAGCCAACCTCCCCTATTTATTGCCTAGCTTGCTATTAATCTTCCTGCTTTCCAGTACTGCCATAAAATAGAAGGCGGTATAGATGATAAGCATGATGATTAATATCAAACTTGCATAGTATAGAATATCCTCTGAAGTAAGCATTATCCAGTCGTTTAACAATGCAATTATCGTGAATGAAGTCATTCCTACTGCTATTTGGATTAGTGTAACGAATAACTGCGATAAATTTGTATAATGCAGCATAGAAACAAGACCTATCATCATTGAGGCAATCCATACTGAGATGATCTCTTGAGGATGCAGTGTTTCTACTGGACCCAAGACCCCATTCAAAAGATATATGAAACTCCCAAGGCCGACAGCAACTAAAACATTTTTTATTATATTCGCTAACATCATATCCCCAACCTTTCTTTTAACGCTGCAACATAGCGTCTTGAAATACTGATTTTTTTATCATTCTTCATGCGCGCGATCAAATTTCCGGAAAATGAAGGTTCGACGCGGTCGATCATTTGAATATTCAACATCCCTGATTTTGATACTTTCAAAAATGTCTCTGATTTCATCTCTTCCATCAACGCAATCAAACTTTTGTTTGTCGTCGAAATATGTTTATCGTTTGTGTAGATGGTCAACGTTCTACCCTGCACTTCTGCGCAGATGATGTCTGCTTTCTGCACCATCAAATACTCCTCTTCCGAGCGGATGACGAGGTTCTCCCTATCGGTTGTAAAATAATCTATGTAGGATATGATGCGTGCGCCTACATTTGCTGTACTTGTGTGGATCTTAATCTCATCATCGCTTAACTCCGTGTCAATTACCAATTCAGTTCTCATGGAAGTCCTCCTTACTGCATGGTTCATCTATAGTGGCGTCAAGCACTTATCTGGGTTGAAAGTGACAAGTGAGGTTCTTGCGCTGTTAACACAAGTATATAATGAAAAATACTATTGTCAGGCATTTTTGTACAAGCGGTCATAAATCATACGCAACCGGTCAATCGAAGTGGATGATGTACTTAAAAAGTTGATGAATATTTGATTGGATAAATTATATTTAACTTCTAGCACACGATTATTTGAAACAGGCAGAAGCATCAAAGAGAATGTAATTGGGTATATTCAGGAGCAGAGATGAAAAAGGGATATATGATCAGTTCTAAAGTAAACTGATGCAAAATATTGAAAAGGTGGAGAGTTGGAATGAACATTTTAATTTTAGGTGGGACTGGACGGGTCGGCAGCCATATGTTGAAACATGCACTTGACGACGGGCACCAAGTCACGGCACTGGTGCGTGATGCAGAGAAAATACAAGTGGAAAGCATCAATTTAACAGTTGTCGAGGGTAATGTGCTGAACAGGTCAGACATACTGAATGCGATGAACGGTATAGATATGGTGATCAGTGCACTTGGTACGGACGGCACTACTACCCTCTCAGAAGGCCTCCCTTCAGTTATAGAAGGTATGGAAGAAGAGGCTTAAAACGTCTCATCACCATCGGGACTGGTGGGATATTGAACAGCAGGACAGAGCCCGGATTGTTACGTTATCAATCGAACGAATCGAAAAGAAAAACGACACGGGCAGCAGAGGAACATCATAAGGTCTTCAACCTCCTTGAAGACTCCCAACTTGATTGGACGATCGTCTGCCCTACCTACTTGCCCGATGGAGAATATACGGGCCAATACCGTGCAGAACGCGACTACCTTCCCGAAGGTGGTAAAATGATTTCTGTTCCTGACACGGCGGAGTTTGCGTACAGCCAGATACAGGATGATAGATTTATAAGGAGCCGCGTAGGACTGGCGTATTAATACCCCTTGCGTCTAACGGCACAACCCTAATCAGACGACAGGTCTATTTAAAATATTAAATAGACAATAGACATATATTTTCCAGGAGGCGCATATGTATGAAGAACGCTGAACAACTTAAATCTGCATTGAACAAATTGGATGGCCAGAAGTACGGCACCTATAAACAGTTGAAAGGGACTTATCAGTTCGACCGCTTCAAGCTGGCAATCGATCACGTACAGGTCGACCCTTACGCCCCGCCATCCAAAATGCGGATTATAATGAATCGTGATACAGCAGGAATTCCAGCCGAATTGCTCGATTCAAAGGACAAAATCATAGCAGTAGCGGATTTTCTGACACGTGCATTTGGTGAGAGTATTAAAAAACATAAAAACGGCGCTAAAATGAACAGTAAAAACATCAAGATCCTGATTGACCGCCCCGGTGAAGAAATTTTGGAGCGGACTTCTGTCGTCATCGGTGAACATGAGCTCGAAGTACGCTTCGAAGTCGGTCTGCCGGCTGCAGGCCGGAGGATTCTGGGCAAGGCAGCAGCGGATATAATTACTGGTATACTGCCTAAAATTGCAGATGACTCCCTGCTGTATCAGAACCTTGACCAGAAAGGACTTGAGAAGCAAGTGAGTCTGGTGCTCGATCAGATGCATATTCGACAAGTGCTTAATCAAAAGAATCTAGTGGCATTTGTGGCGAACGGTGCCATCCTGCCCCGCACTAGCGGTGTGTCAGATAAGCCATTGCAAGGAGCAGTGCCGTTTTCAAGTCAGAAAACCTCAAAGTTCAGATCGATCTCCCAAGTGGAAAGACAGTCACAGGTATGGGTATTGCTGAAGGCATCACACTGATCGTCGGGGGTGGCTATCATGGCAAGTCCACTCTACTTCAAGCGTTGGAACGAGGTGTCTACAATCACGTTCCAGGAGATGGTCGTGAGATGGTCATTACACGGAGTGATGCTGCGAAGATCCGGGCGGAAGATGGTCGCAACATCGAAAAGGTGAACATCAGTACATTCATCAATAATTTGCCCGCGAAAAAAGATACACACGCCTTTTCAACGGAGAATGCGAGTGGTAGCACTTCGCAGGCCGCAAACGTGATTGAAGCGCTTGAATCAGATTCTAGCCTTCTATTGATCGATGAGGATACTTCAGCAACCAACTTCATGATCCGCGATGCCCGGATGCAGAAGCTCATTGCCCCTGATAAAGAGCCCATCACACCTTTTTCGCAAAAAGTAAAGCCATTGTACGATGAGGAAAATGTATCGACCATACTGATAGTAGGCGGTTCTGGTGATTATTTCGATGTGGCGGACCAGGTGCTGATGATGGATGAATACAGGTTGAAAGACGTGACGGATGCCGCAAAGGAAATTGCTGCGTCAGATGCAGATAAAAAAGGAAATATGTCAGACGAGAAATTCAGCGAGATCAGCCAGAGGATTCCACTGAAGTCAGGGTTCTCGAAATCCGGAAAAGATGATCGGCTGAAAGCAAAGGGGCGCACTACGATAATGTATGGCAAGGAGCCGATTGAGTTGGCAGGGCTGGAACAGCTTGTAGATGACAGCCAGACGAACTGTATTGCAGTCATGATCGATTATCTCAGACACAACGTACTGGATGACACTCTGACATTATCCGAGGCCGTCGACCAGGTCTACAAGCATATGGAACGTAATGGACTGGATGCGCTCTTGCCCTACTCCGGTCATCCCGGTAACTTGGCGCGGCCGAGGAAGCAGGAATTCATCGGTGCACTCAACCGTTATCGCGGTTTCAAAATCAAAGGGTGACCTATAAGGACTTTTATGAAAAGTACACAAACCAATATTAAAGAAGGATAGATTCGATCAACGAATCTATCCTTCTTTTTGGTTTCACACATTCTATTGCTGCAGTTTTCCTGCGGTATATCCACCATCGACAGGTATCGTAACCCCACTGATCTGTCTGGCCAAATCTGAGCATAGGAACATAACAGCGTTGCCCTGGTCCTGGGGGTCGCCATCTCACCTCTAGGCAGGGATTCGAGCACGCCGTTGTACTGTTCAGGATGACTCTCCGCCCACCCTTCGATGGCCGGAGTGATGGTCAGCCCCGGGGCAATTGCGTTTATCCTTATATTCTGTTTGCCGTATTCAAGAGCAACTGATTTCGTCAGTCCGACCACACCGTGTTTAGAAGCAGTGTATGGAACCATATTCGGCGCGCCCTCCAATCCAGCTCCTGAAGCGGAATTGACGATGGCGCCGCCACCTATCTTCAGCATCGCATTGATTTGGTGCTTAACGCAGTAGAATACGCCGTATAAGTTTATTTTTATGGTCTTATCCCAGTCTTTTGAGTCCATATCGCCTATTTTAACCTGGCCTGCGTTGATGCCGGCATTGTTATGGGCAAAATCCAACTTACCGAAAGCAGAGACGGTTTCGTTCACCAGTGCCTCCACTTGTGCTTCATCACTGACATCACATTTGAAGAATTGTGCCTCGCCTCCGTTGTCTTTTATGATTTTGACGGTTTCCCGGCCGCCTTCTTCACTGATATCGGATACCATCACTTTTGCGCCTGCTTCTGCCAAAGCAACAGCGCTTGCGCGCCCGATGCCTGAACCAGCTGCTGTGACGAGCCCTGCTTTATCCTTCATAAGTCCTGTCATGGGAACATCCCTTCCTTAAGTGGTTTTACACTCTTATATTACCTTAGCGTAGGATTTAGGAAAAATATAATGGACATAATAGAAAAAATGACGATCCAACCCCCTGTCGGGTAGGTTCGGGTAGGTTCGGGGTAGGTCGCCATTCATTTTAATCCTATAAATCTTTATCTTTCTGATCCATAAGCTTATTATATGCTTCGAGATACGTTTTTTCCGCATCAGAAGCCCTGTCCATCGCATTCATGGCTCTGTGCCATAGCGGATAGATTGGCTCGGGTTGCGTCAGGTCGTTTATCTGGACGATTTCGTTATCCGTCAGCTGCAAATCGTATGACGCGATATTTTCCTCAAGCTGTGCTTTATTCCTTGCACCGAGAATTATAGAGTCGACATTCGGTCTATCCCGCAGCCAGGCCAAGACGACTTGAGGAACAGTGGCGTTATGTTCGGAAGCTACATCCTGAAGCATTTCGACAAGATCAAAGAATAGTTTTTCATCTTTGACATAAGGTTCTCCCCAACCCTCACCTTGGCGGGTACCTGGTTCTGCTTTTCTGTCTCTTGAAATCTTGCCGGTCAACAGACCTTCACCGAGCGGTGACCATATCGTATTGCCGATGCCCAGTTCCTTTGCTGCAGGCAGCAGTTCATACTCCGCTTCCCGGGATTCAGGTGTGTAATAGACCTGATGGGCAATTGGTGGCATCAAATTATTTTCAACAGCGAATGTGTGGGTTTTGGCCAATGCCCATCCACTATAGTTGGACACGCCCCAATATCTGATCTTGCCTCTTCTGATGAGGTCATTCATCGCCAGAACTGTTTCTTCAACTGAAACCTGGCCATCCCATACATGAACATAATAAAGGTCCAGGTAGTCGGTGCCGAGCCTATTGAGTGTCTCATCAATGGATGCTTCGATATTGATGCGGGTCGCACCGACATCATTCGGGTTATCTGTCAATTGGAAACCCGTCTTGCTGGCAATCACCATATCTTTGCGTTTATCCCGGATTGCTTTGCCGAGTACAATTTCAGCATCACCCTTAGCATAAAGGTTCGCAGTATCGAAATGGTTGATGCCATGTTCCAAGGCATAGTCGACCAACGCATCTGCGGTACTCTGATCCATGTCTCCTGCGGCTTCAAAACCTTTTGTTCCGCTGAACGGAATGGTTCCAAGTGCATATTTGGACACGTTCAGACCAGAATCACCTAGTAGTCTATAATCCATCTTCATCCCTCCATTGCTTTTTCTCTACCCTGCTCTCAATTTAGTAAAACTTGAAGACGAGATGGCCCCTCACCCAGAGGATCCAACCATTTCATTCGATATGCTGCCGAAGTGATATATGCTAGAATACATGCAAGCAACAACTATTGGCAAAACAGCAGAAGGGGCGGTAATATGTCGAATGAAAAAGACGAAATCATTTTGCGTGGTCTTAGAGCGAATAACCTGAAGAATATCGACCTCAACATCCAAAAGGAAAAGATTACGGTTTTCACAGGCATTTCGGGTTCAGGGAAAAGTTCTGTCGTCTTCGATACACTCGCAACGGAAAGCAGACGGCAGATGACAATGAATTATCCGATGTATGTAAGAAATCAGATGCCTCGATACGAACGTCCGAAAGCGGACCTGATGAAGCAACTCAGCTCCGTGGTCGTCGTCGAACAGCGGCCGATCAGCGGAAATTCCCGCTCGACAGTCGGTACGTATATGGATGTCGACCCACTCATCAGACTTTTGTTCTCACGCATCGGCGATCCCCGATTGAATCTGCAACGGATTTCTCCAATCAAAGTTCTTTCGGAAAATGCCCATCGTGCAACGGTTTCGGTGAAATTGTCGCTCCCGACCTCCATAAATTGGTCGACGTCGATAAATCGCTGAAGGAATATGCGGTACGGTTCAAGCCACTGTCGCCATCTGGCTGGCAAGGTAGATGGATGATTACAGGAGAATTGTTCAATCCCGATATTCCAATCAAAGAATTTTCAGAAGAAGACTATCAACTCTTCATCTATGGACCACCTGAAGGGGAGCGTGTTTTCGCCCCCTTCCACACTAAAGACGGACCGCATCCTCATGAATGGGATGGCTTGCTGCCACGCTTCACGCGCCTGTACATCAATCGGGATGTATCAAAACTCGCCCAGACTTCACTGGATGACGTGTTGGAGATGACCAGCCGGCAACCTTGTCCGACATGTCAAGGCTCCGGATTGAATCCGGAAGTATTGGCATGCAAGATCAATGGTTCTAACATCGCAGATTATGATGGATTCGAGCTGATGGAATTATTGACGGAGCTTGAAAGGATCGACGACCCTATTGGTTCTGCAATCGCCCTCCAAACAATCCCCTCCATCAGACAACTTATAGACTTGGGGCTTGGCTATCTGAGTCTCTCCCGGAAGATGGAGATGCTCTCCGGTGGAGAGGCCCAACGTGTAAAAATAGCGCGTCACCTAGGCAGCAGCCTGAACAACATCACATATATATTTGATGAGCCTACTGCGGGTCTACACCCGGAGGAAGTGGCATTGCTCATACAGATGCTGGAGCAGATTAAGGCGCAACATAATACTGTCGTCGTCATTGAGCATGACACCTCTGTCATCAAGGTTGCTGATGAAATTGTTGAAATGGGCCCAGATGCCGGGACGCATGGCGGAGAAGTCATCTATCAGGGAGATCAACAAGGCTTGGAGCAGTCCCCGCTGCGACAACGCTCCAGCGTACAGTTGAAATCAATGAACAACCGCGTCAGGCTGAAGAATCGTTTTCCATCAAACATGCATCAATGAATAACTTGAAGGATATAACAGTCGATATCCCGAAAAATATCCTCGTTTCTGTCTGTGGGGTATCCGGTTCCGGCAAGAGTTCATTTATGCTGGAAGCATTTCCTGGGAAATATCCAGAAGCAATTATGGTCGGTCAAGCACCGATCGGCATCTCGAGCCGTTCGACACTGGCCACATATATGGGGATCATGGACGATATACGGGCGATATTCGCGCGGGAAACAGGCGAGCCTGCCGGATTGTTCAGCTTTAATTCACTGGGCGCCTGTCCAGTCTGCGACGGCAAGGGAATCACTAAGCCGGATGTCGCGTTTGCCGACCCTGTCACGGTGACTTGTGAGGCTTGTGGGGGCACAAGGTATTCCGACGAGGCATTGTCACATTCGTACAAGGGGAAGAATATCGTGGAAGTTCTCGACCTTACAATCGAGGAAGCGAAAGCCTTTTTTGAACTGCCGAAAGTGATAAAACGCATCAGTACTTTAATGGATGTCGGCTTGGAATATCTAACCCTCGGACAGACCACAAGTTCCCTGAGCGGAGGAGAAGTGCAGCGGCTGAAGCTGGCGAGCCATCTGAAAAGAGAAGGACAGATCTATATTCTGGATGAACCTTCCCTAGGTCTGCATGCGCAAGACAACGATAAACTGCTTGATGTCTTCCAACGTCTTGTGGATCAAGGGAATTCAGTCATCATCATTGAGCATAATGTCGATTTCATAGCGGCAAGTGATTGGATAATCGAACTTGGTCCGGGTGGAGGCAAGAATGGCGGTGAAGTGATTTTTGAAGGAACGCCACAGAAAATGGCTACTGCTGACACACTGACTGCAAAGTGGCTGAGGCGCTGAAGGCGTAGTTCAGCTGAAAATATGAATATGCAATAGAAAAACCATCTCTTAAGCAGGTTGATACCTTAGCTTATGAGATGGTTTTCATTGTACATAAAAAAGCTGGAGACAAGCATATCTCCAGCTTTTTAAAACCGATATTTAAAATTAACAGTTCTATAACCCCATATTGACGAACGGACGATGATAGTCAAGAGTACCTTTAATCTGTTTCACGTTGACATCTGTACCTTCGAGCCATTTCTTAAAATCAAAGATGACAGGTTTTTTGTCCGGTCCGATGACGAACCATGCTTTTGATGCTTTAGGGAAATAAACCGATGTGTGGATAGTGCCTGCAGAGGCGTCATATTTATTTGAAAATACGCCATGTTCGGGATTGTTCATAACCTTGAAAGCTTCGTAGGGATTCGTGGAATATTGCTGCTGTTCCTGTATCGTCTGCTCGCGCTGGCGTGTTTCTTCCTGGCGGTAGCGGTTCTCTTCATCAAGGAGATGGAAATGGTTTGTACATACATTTGACCTTCTGGCCACGACTTTTCTCGGAGAGGCTTCAATGACATAGGAAACGCCCTCCGGATCCAGAACTACATAACTGAACGACTGCCGGTGGGGTATCTCTTTCAATAGTGCGACAGCCTCATCCACATTTGCGCATGTTTCCAATATCAGACGGCCGATCATATTACATAGGAAGCCATCATCTGAATTTTTACTGTGGGTGAAGTTGTATCCCATCACAAGCCCCTTCTCATTCATACCATCTATACGTCCAGTAATCTGCATGGATGGGCCGATTGTAGCGTATCCATGATCTGTTGGGGCATAGAATAGATAACGGCCTTCATACCCACGCGGGTGGCTGTCGTAGTTGCGGACCATGAAGTCGCTATCAGTGAATATCGAGCATCCACTCCTGACGTATTCCAATAATAGCCGCCAAATAACCGGAATGCTTCTTCCATCTCCGTGTCGAGGGCATCTGCGAGACCATAGATTTCATCAAGGATGGCCGGCGAGAATTGTGAGATGATGGATATGAATTTTTCCGGGTTGATGAGGAAATGCCGATCTTTTTAGGCCCCCACTGTTTTTCACGATTTGGAAGTATCAGGGAGTCTCTGAGCTGTACGCCCTGATAGTAGCCAAAATCATAATGCGTGCCTCTATATTGGAAGACATCGCTGTAGAATTGTTTCATTATATCTCCGCCTCTAAATATTCTTCATATCAGTATACATATTTTATGGGAAAATACATTAATATTGCTTGTATAAAGTAACTGCCATCTAGTCGGCAGATCTACTCTGCCCGAACAAAAAAGCAGATGGGAAGATTTAGGCACTCTTCCCATCTGCTTAATCCGCAAGATTACACGCAGTAATGATTTTAATATTTTATTTTTGTAGCCATTCCCAGGCCTTATTGATTTCAGCCTTATCGAAGTGCTGAACTTCTATGCCGGGAAGCCAATCGACCACGCTTGCTCCCATATCCACCCACGACTGGTTGGATACGAAGACAAACTTTTCATATTGCTTCCAATGTTTAAGGTCTACAGCACCCCCACTCAGGAAGGCATCTGCGTCTGTTCCTTCCACATCCTTTATATAGATGAGGCCACTGAGTCTTTTATCATCCCCATACTTACCATCCATAAATGCTTCCGCATTTTCTACGTCATTTTGCGTCAGTTCGCCATCCATTTCGATATATACAATATTCGGGTAACGACTGTCTTCAATCTTCATCATCGTTAAACCAACTCCTTGGATGATGTTTCTACTCTCTATGATTTTACCCGTTACTAGGCGATCTGAAACAGGAATGGGGTTGGTTACAACAGTGGAAACTGTGCGATACAAGGGCGTTATCTGCATATTATGGAACTGTATTTGATAACGCTGTTACTTATGGCCAATCCCTTTAAAACGCTTTAATAGCAGTGTTAATTGATATCTAAAAATGGTATTAAAGTGTGCATAACGCTAGTGCGACCGCCGTTATATATAAGGAAATACCCGCATCCTTTACATGCGGGTATTTTGAGTAGGACTCCGTATAGAAGTCCGATATTCATAGGTTGTTTTGATATGAATTATTTAAGTTTCACTCATCAAGTTCTTAAGTTTTGGACTTACAAGTATTAGGAGCACCCCGATACCTAGAGCAGTAAGGCCAGAATATAGGAAGTAATCTTCTGTACTGATGATGCTGTAGATTTTCACCATCTGCGCGTTGAGCCCCTGAGCCATGGCGTTCGATAGGAACCATACGCTCATCATCTGTGAAGTGAATGCCTTAGGAGCAAGTCTGGTCGTTGTAGAGAGCCCGATAGGTGAGATGCACAATTCCCCGAGTGTGATGAGCATAAAGCTCAAGACGAGCCATATCGGGTTGATCAGTTCCTGTCCGCCCGTCAACGGTATTATCATCAGAAGGTACGCTGCTGCCGCCAATATGACGCCTAAGGCGAACTTGATTACGGTTGAAGGGTTGAATCTGCCCAATTTAACCCAAAGCAATGAAAAGATCGGTGCAAATATAAGGATGAACATTGGGTTCAGTGATTGGAACCAAGCAGCTGGAATATGAAAATCTATCAATCCGTTAGTCAAGTTGGCCATGCTCAACTCCGTCTTCTTATCGGAGAATTGGGCCAAGAATCGTTGAACCTTGTTCCTGGATCATCCAAAAGGCGACCGAAGCAATGAAGAGAGGTATGTACGCAAATACATTACGCTTTTCACTTTTTTCAACCTTTTTACTTTTTAAGATTACAATAATGTATATAGTCGGCAATAGGACACCGATCAGAGTGATTACATTGGAAAAATTGCTTATTTTAAGTTCATCAGTCAAATACGCAATGATGACGAGCGCTGCAATGATTACCGCAGCTATGGTCAAATACTTCAGTGCATTGAGTTTATCGCTTTTACTCAATGGATCAGGCACGTCTTTACCCAAGTCTCCAAGGAATTTATTGCCGGTGAGAACATAGATGACGAGCCCTATGAACATACCGATTGCTGCTGCAGCAAACCCTGCATGGAACCCAACGTTCACCTGCAACCACCCTATAATCAATGGAGAGATGAGCGCGCCCATGTTGATGGACATATAGAAGAGTGTGAACCCTGAATCGATGCGGGAATCATTCTTTTCATATAGCATGCCTACTGTTGTACTTATGTTTGGCTTCAATAACCCTGACCCGATTATAATGAACAGCAGGGCAACCATCAGAAGCGTGAAGTTGCCTGGTATTGCCATTAGAATATGTCCGATCATAATCAGGACCCCGCCATAGAATAAGGCGTTTCGCGTACCGGTGATCCTGTCAGCCACCCAGCCGCCGATGGTGCCGGTCATATATATTAAAGCACCATATATGGAAACAATCTGCAGTGCTGTGCTCTGATCGAGTCCAAAGCCGCCTTTAGTGACAGAATAATAAATATAGTAGGCCAGTATGGCCTTCATGCCATAGTAGCTGAACCTTTCCCAAAATTCAGTAAAGAATAGTGTAGATAGGCCTTTTGGATGACCAAAGAAACCTTTATCTGGAACGTTAGTATTTTGATTTGCCATTGTTATCCTCCTCAATATTATAAATTTAAACATTGGATATTATAATTTTCAAACTAAAATTGGTCGAAAAAGTATGAATTATGGATTATTACAATAATTATTTAGTTCAATAGAGATAAATGACTATATACAAGTATAATGTAAATTTAAGTTAAAAATGATTATCATATGATAGAAGCACAATACATCATGCAAAATTGATAGTATAGTAGTATGAGATGTAAAATATTTTAGGCTTCTGCCCGGAAGAATCATGAAATAAACGAGAATAGCTTAAAATTATGGTGAAATAAAGGAGATTTATAATGAAACGGAGAGATAATCGGAAGCAAGGAGATCTGGAATGGATTGTTGAAGAACCATCAGAGCTTCTGAAGTTTTTGTTTGCAGCTATGCCCTCCCGCAGCAGGAAATCAGTGAAGGATCATTTGAGTCATGGTCAGGTCTTCGTCAATGGAGAAGGTACAACGCAGTTCAACGAGGCACTGAAGCCAGGCGATCATGTTAAAATTCTTCCCAAGATAGCGTCGAAGAATGTAAAGATCAAAGGCATCAAGATTCTGCATGAAGATGATGACATTGTCGTAATCGAAAAGGAGGCAGGGATTCTTTCTATTGCATCAGATAAAGAGAATCAGATGACCGCGTATCGTCAATTGGCAAGTTACCTGAAGGAGGTCAATCCCAAGAATCGGATATTTGTTGTTCATCGTTTGGATCGTGAGACCTCCGGCATCATGATATTTGCGAAAAGCAAATACATTCAGCAGAAGCTGCAGAATGCATGGAAAGAGGCTGTGCCGGAACGGATGTACATTGCGCTGGTCGAAGGAAAAGTGAAGGAGAACGGCACGATCACATCATGGCTGACTGAGAATAAGGCATTGATCATGCGCTCGAGTAAAAATCCGAATGAAGGAAAAAAGGCAGTCACTCATTATAAAATAGTGAAGTCCAATCGCAATTTTACATTGCTGCAGGTGAATCTGGAGACTGGGCGTAAAAACCAGATCCGCGTGCATATGCAAGACATTGGGCACCCTATCGTGGGGGATAAGAAATACGGTTCAAGAATCAATCCAATCGGCAGGATTGGATTGCATGCGCATGCGATGACTTTCATCCATCCGACAACTAAAGAAACAATGCGATTTGAGTCGGAGATACCTAAGTCATTCACGAAAAAAATAAATTGATGAAAAATCTTTATCCTGGCATGTCTCATTAGGCATGTCGGGTATTTTTTTGACTGAATATTATGGCTATATAAATCGCATTGCGAGTAATTATGAGGCATGATAATATGACCACTATACCAATCATCCTACAAATTTAAGGAGAAAAATATGATACATAAAACGAACCGTGTTCATCTGGTAGAACAAGTGGCCATACAGATGGAAGATCTGATAGTGTCTGGCGTGTGGCCAGTAGATGAAAAAATACCGCCGGAGATGGAGTTGATGAAAGAGTTTGATGTCAGTCGAAACACATTGCGTGAAGCGATACGTGCTTTAGTCCATGCAGGGTTACTTGAATCCAGGCAAGGCAGCGGCACCGTCGTCCGTTCTGCAAATGCGCTCAGCGCGACTTTAAAGCGCTACATCAAAAAATCAGCTTTACTGGATACGCTTGATGTTCGTTTGGCTTCTGGAGCAGCAGGCTGCACAATTGGCAGCCATACATAGGAATGAGACAGATTTGGCAACACTTGAACAATGTATTGAGGCTTGCCGACAAGCGGTACGGGATAAAGATCGTAAAAAGTTCGTCGCAATGGATACACGCTTTCATCAGACTGTAGTCCAGGCCTCTGATAATCAATTGTTGATTGATCTATATGAACCACTCCTAGAAAATATTTCGGAATCGATAGAAGCACTGATGGATTTAAAGACACCATTAAAATATGAAGAAGAACTGCATCTTGATTTATTTGCAGCAATACAGAATAAAGACAAAAGGGCAGCTTCAGTGTATGTCGAAGAGTACATCGGCGCACTGAAAAAGACGCCGCTGAAATGATGGAGGAATAATTGCATGGATAGGAACGGAAGATCATATGGATCAAAATTTGGTTCAAAGCGTAATTGGCTGCTGGTCATAGGAATTATTCTGGTGGGAGCCAATTTAAGGGGGCCTCTGACCTCGGTGGGAGTTCTGATCCCATTCATCAGGGAAGATCTTGCAATCAGCAATGCGGTCGCCGGCGCCATCACCACATTACCGCTGTTGGCATTCGCCCTCCTCTCCCCGATCGCCCCTAAAATCGCCAATCGGATTGGTATGGAGCGGACTGTCGCCTTATCGCTAGTTATACTTATTGCAGGAATTGCAGTCCGCTCGATTTCAGGAATCAATTTTCTTTTCTTGGGCACTTTCTTCATAGGCCTGGCAATATCAGTAGGAAATGTACTGATACCTGGCATCATAAAAGTGAAGTTTCCATATAAAATCGGTTTGATGATGGGTATCTATGCCATCTTCATGAATGTGTTCGGAGCGCTTGGCTCAGGAGTCAGTGCCCCACTTGCCTCAATGGGAAATTTCGGGTGGCAAGGTTCCTTGGGCATGTGGCTCATACTGGCTGCAGTATCACTACTGGTCTGGTTGCCCCAACTTAAAGAAAAAGAAGATAGGCAAGCGGGCGTCAAGAAAGATAAGGATAGTAGTTTACTGCGCTCTCCGCTAGCATGGAAGATTACGATATTCATGGGGAGTCAATCGTTGATTTTCTATACATTGGTCACTTGGTTGCCGGATATTCTGCAGCAGAATGGCTATGATTCCAATGCAGCCGGCTGGATGGTCTTCCTGATGCAGTTTGCCATCATCCCTGTTACTTTTGTTGTGCCAGTAGTAGCGGAGAAGATGAAGAATCAGGTTGCGTTGAGTTTCATGACGGGCGCTCTGTTCATTACCGGCTTAGCCGGATTGCTCCAAGGCAGTGCATTGCTTGTGCCGCTATGGGCAATCCTGATCGGAGTGGCAGCAGGGAGTGCCTTCAGCTTATCCATGATGTTCTTCACTCTGAGGACGAAAGATGGTAAAGAGGCTGCAACATTGTCAGGAATGGCTCAATCATTCGGTTATCTACTTGCTGCGGTCGGCCCGGTGCTGGTTGGTGCCTTGCATGATATAACAGGTGGTTGGACACTGCCCCTCACCCTCCTGATCGCTTTGGCGGTCATCATATTGATTGTAGGAACTGCTTCAGGGAAGAAAGGTCAGGTGACTGCCTAAAAGCAGACTGGAAAAACATTTAAATATCTAAGGAGCAAATAAAAGTCGTATCCATGATGGATACGACTTTTATATTTGAGTATCGGAAATACTATACGGTTACCTTGCCTGATAAGCTTTATCCCAAAGGTTCAACTTTGTTCCTATGCCTTTTTCCAAAGCATTCTGATAGACTCTATAACCCCATGCCACATCATAGACTGGCTGCCCGCCTAAGCCGTATAGGATGATATCGTCCTTAGATGTCCGACCTTCGACTTTTCCGGTGATTATATCTCCAATGTTGGTGATGATGCTAGAATCCATTTTTTCTTCCTCAATCCAATCCAGAAGCTGTCTGCCGATTACACCCATTGTAGGATTATAGTAAGGATAATGGTCTTCGTCTATTGTCGCTTCATACATGGCCCAATTATCGACGATCAGTTTCATCTTCTCAATCGCAAATTCGGGATCGAAGTCGCCGCTTGATGAGACGGTGAATAATGCACCCGGCTTGATCCATTCTTTTTCAATTGTGGGATTTGCATCCCCGGCTGTCGCTAAATTTATGACATCACTTTCTTTGATGGCATCTTCAAGAGTATTTATAATCTGGATATCAAGACTGGTAAACTCTTTGCTCAGCCTATCCTTCAATGTTTGTGCAGTAGATTCACGGGCATCAAATATTTTGACTGTTTTTATGTTCTCACATACATCCAATATGGCTTCTGCACTAGAAGTGCCGATTGATCCTGCCCCGACCACCCCGAAAATTTCAGAATCAGGATTTGCCAAATACTTCGCACCTACTCCGGGAATTGCTCCGGTCCTCCAGGCGCTTAGCAGATTGGCGGATTGGTAGGCCAGGGGCGCCCCTGTATCAGCATCATTCAAGGTCATCATCAATATGGAACGTGGGAGTCCTTTATCTACATTGGCGATGTTCGAACCGTACCACTTACAGCCGGTTACTTTGTAGTCCCCCAAATATGCTGGCATTGCCATGAATCTCCTATCTGGACCGTCTTTTGGCATGCTCTCATGTACTGGATTGGTCGGAAAGTCAATCAACATGCCATGGGAGTTATCATTGGCGCCACCCATGACATAGTCTCCACTACTCAATAGACGAAAGACCGCCTCCATCTCCTTGATGCATTCGTGCATGTTGAGTACACCCGCATCAATCATATCCTGTTCATTCAAATACAAGAAATCGACTCTGGATTGTTCCATGTATATTCACTTCCTTCCATACTTCTTCACAATCACAATCCTGGTGAGTTGCGCTTACTGGCTGTATGGCTGACCCACTTCGTATCTATAAATCAGCTCTCCTTGCGGGTCACGCTTGCCAGTAAATTTAAACCCGAGTTTTTCATATAGTTCTTTGGCGACATCGTTGCCTTCGACAAAACTGAGATAAATTTCCCCGACATCATATGTTTTTGTAACAACGTCGATTAAATGCATCATGGCCTTTTGTCCCAACCCTTTACCTTGTTGGGCTGAATCTATCATGATCCTGTCTATCCAAGCTTCCTTTGGGTCCCCCACAAAACCGTACATGGCAAACCCGACCAGTACATCGTCTGCATAGATGGCGACAGGCCGCCATGCACTACATTCCCTCGCTTCTTCAAGGCACTCATCAATTGTTTCTATAAAAGATAACTGATGGTCCTTCAATTTTATTTTTCCGCTTATGATCTTGTCATCCGGTTGAATATTTTCCAATGAAATTACACTCATGTTAAACGTCCTCATCTATATAAATTTTTAGAATATGTTAGTTATGGTTTTAAAGTCTGAAACTGTTAATTCTATAATTATATCCCTGAACCATAAAATTTTCAAAATAATGAATTATTATGCATGACATAAGCTTAAAAATCCAATTATATTTTAACATTTGACAACTATCTTTTATAGAACTATATTATATTATAAGATAGTTGAAGGGAGAAAAAGATGTCAGTTTCAGATCAGATTATGAAAGGGCTGCTGGATGGTGCAATTCTTGCTTTAATTGCTGAAGATGAAACTTACGGGTATCAAATAGCTGAGAAACTTAAAGAAAAGGCATTTCCTGATATCAGTGAGGGAAGTATATACCCTGTGCTCTTGAGGTTAAGCAAAAAGGGTTATGTTGAAACACGCATGGTGAAATCGGACAGTGGTGGTCCGAAACGTAAATACTACAGCATCAGCACCAGCGGTAAAGAAGAATTGAGAAGTTTTAAGGATAAATGGTTCAAGTTGAACCAGGGGATGTCTAATTTATTTGGGGGAGATGAAAATGTTAAGTGAAAAATCGGAGAAGTTCCTAAAGAAATTCCGCATTGAAATGATGGCGCGGGGTAAAGACGATGAATATAGGGACAATCTGAAGAAGAGTTAAGAGATCATCTGATGTTGGTAGAACAAAATGGAGAAGATCTGGAAAGCGTGACCGGTGGTTCTGTAAAAAATTATATGAAGACACTTTCGATTGAATTACCAGAGACTAATCACTTGAGAAGGAAAATACTTCTGATCTTTATTTTTTTAGTAGGGATGTTCACTATACCGAGTCTGATCGGAGGAGATTTTGATTATACTCTTTCTATGTTCATCTATTATGTTTCCTTGACCTTATTCGGTCCGTTTCTGTTCTATCTGGTGATTAAGTTCATATTCATCCATTTTACTGATTTAGAAACGGAAAAAATAAGTACAGCAGGAATTGTCCTATGCGGATTGTATGGGGTAATCTACATGGCACTTCTAGTTGGTGGACTCTACTTGGCAGACCGTTATCCGATATATGAATTTATGACGCTTTCATCAAAAAGCAATATGATAGCAGGGTTATTCTTGCTTGGTATATTCGTCTTCGGGACAGTGGTGATGGGTCGGTGGTTCTATACATTCCTGATTATTGCCTTGAGCCTTCCGGAGTTATCAGCAAAGATTTTTGTGGGTGGTGATCCTAAGGACGAAAACTATATCATCGTATCGGCTATTGTATTATTTGTAGTCAGTGCAGTTGTAATGACAGTTCTGTTTTTCTACTCGAAAAAGAGGTTGATGACTAATTGACTGTGTATTTTGAAGAATGGCTGCCAGTTGATCCAGCAATTTTTCCTCGATATCAAAATATCAAAAATATAAAAAAATAGGCATCCAATTTTGGATGCCTGATTGTCTGGGTCAAACTATTCAGTCCACTCGGAGACTTTATCAGCGTTATCTTCTACCCAATTCGCCGCAGCGTCTTCAGGAGAAGTGCCCTCTTCTATATCAAGCATTACTGATTCCATGTCTTCTGTTGTCCAATTGAAGTTATCAAGGACTTCATAGGCATGTGGGCTTTTATCTTCGAGCTCTTGGCTTGCGATGGTAACGATGTCTTCCGCTTCGCCGAATGTGCCTTCAGGGTCTTCGAGGTATTTAAGGTCGTATTTCTGAATTTCCAGTGTGGTGACCACCCTGTCACTACGATTTCTTCGTCATTTTCGACTGCCTGGCCAAGTTCGGTAGCCATTGCACCTGAAGAAGATGTCTGAACTTCCCAATCACTCAAGTTATCGTAATCTTCCAAAGCTCTCTCGGAAGCTTGCACGACACCTGCACCTGGTTCGATGCCTGTAATTGTCTGATCAGCTTGGTCGCTCAAGTCTGCAATGGACTCAGCTGGGAAATCTTTAGGAACTACCAGGCCGATGGCTGCGCCTTCAAGGTTAGCACCTAAGTCTTCAATCTGGTCTTCATACTCGTCATACAGATCGCCATGTGTAAGAGGTAGCCATGCACTTACGGAAGCATCTGCTTCGTCGGTAGCAACTGATTGCCACATTACAGCGTTATCCAAAGGCGTTATTTCTACATTATAGCCTTCATCCTGCAATACTTTCTGCATTACATGGGTAGAAGCAATTTCAGAATCCCACTCTACATAAGACAGAGTAAGTTCTTCTTCACCCAGGTTGCCATTGTCGCTTGAGCCTTCTTCATCCGCAGATTCCTCTTCGCCTGAACCGCCACAAGCAGCAAGTACTATTGATAGTACAAGCGTCAATACTAAAAGATTCCATTTCTTCATGAATATATCCTCCTATAATAATTATTTTTTTGATTGAGTAAATCTATCTATAATAATCGCTAATATAACGATTCCCAATCCAGCAACAAATCCAGTACCTACTTGAGCCCTTTGGAGGGAACTCAACACTTCTGTACCTAACCCCGGCGCACCAATCATGGAGGCAATGACCACCATTGAAAGGGCTAACATGATCGTCTGGTTCACCCCAGCCATGATGGAGGATCTTGCCAAAGGCAATTGCACTTTGACCAGTTTCTGCATCGGGGTGGTGCCGAATGAATCACTTGCTTCAATGAGCTCAGCAGATATCTGCCTGATTCCCAAGTTCGTCAGACGAATTGTAGGGGGTGCTGAGAAAATGACGGAAGCGAACACTCCCGGCACCATGCCAATTCCGAAAAACGCAACTGCGGGAATCAAATATACGAAAGCGGGCATCGTCTGCATAAAATCTAAAATTGGTTTCATGACAGTTTCGAAGCCAGTGCTTTTGGACATCAGTATGCCTAAAGGAATACCGAAAACTACCGATATCAGACCACTGATGATGACCAAGGTCATAGTATCAATCAAGTTTGCCCATAGCCCTTGGTTATATATGAATAGAAGACCAACTCCGATCAGAATAGGAGAAAGTACCTTATTCTTCATAAATATAAATGCAAGCGCCATTACTATGACTATAAACAATGTGGGCGGAATGAATTCCAGTATTTGAATGATCCAATCCATCAGTCCTTCTAAAACTTCTTTGATCGGGTCGAATATGAAGCTGAAGGAACTGGTGAGCCAATCGACAAAATCTGATGCCCACTGGGCTACCGGGAGGCGAGGCAGATTATCCAACATTGTTTTCCACCTCGTTTCCTTGAGCCAACACTTCAAACACTTTATTGAACTCTAAAATACCGATGTTTTGTCCATTCGCTTCTACTGTCAGCTCATGCACCCCATCTTTGAACAATGGATATGTTTCATAAAGTAAAGCCTCAGAATTTATGGAAGGAAGATCAGTAGAAATACTTTCCCCATCAACACGCTTCATGACATGCTTTACTTTAAGGACTTTCGAACGATCAATGTCCTTAACGAAAGACTTGACATAATCATTCGCCGGGTTTGTGACGATTTCTTCAGGTTTCCCGACCTGTGCGATTTCCCCATCTTTCATTAAGGCGATGCGGTCACCTATGCTCAGTGCTTCATCGAGGTCATGGGTGATGAATACTATTGTTTTCTGCATTTTCTGCTGAAGTTGTAATAGTTCCTGCTGCATCTCTTTTCTGATCAGGGGGTCTAGTGCCGAGAATGCTTCGTCCATGAGTAGGATATCCGTATCATTGGCCAGTGCTCTAGCCAATCCGACACGCTGCTGCATACCGCCGGAAAGTTGATTCGGCAACTGTTTTTTATAATTTCCTAGTCCTACCAGGTCCAAAGCTTCTTCCGCCTTTTCTCTCCTCTGCTTCTTTGGGAATTTCCGGACCTCAAGTCCGAATGCCGCATTCTCCAAGATGTTTTTAAAAGGGAAGAGGGCAAAATTCTGGAAGACCATACTAAGGTTCGATCTTCTGAATTCCCTTAATTCACTAGGGCTCAGCTGTGCAACGTTTTTGTCTTTGATCAGAAGATCGCCCTCGGTTGGGTCAATCAGCCGATTGATTAGTCTGATCAAAGTGGATTTACCACTGCCGGAAAGTCCCATGACAACAAAGACTTCCCCTGATTCGATGCTTAGATTCGCTGATTTGACCGCAACCGTAGCACCGGTTTTTTTAATGATTTCATCTTTAGATGCATTATTATGCAATAATTCTTGTACTTCCTCGTCATATGTACCAAATACTTTAGTGACGTTCTTGATTTCAATTACGCTCAAAAAACTCAGTCCTTACACTTGACGTTATTTCAACACTTTAAAACTAGTACGTTCTTAAACGTACCATAGAGATTCAGCTAAATCAAATGCGCTTACCATAGAATATGGCTATAACAAGCAATAGCAGGTTGCATAGAGTAACCATATATCGAGTATCGATCATAATTTCTAACAGATTAATAAAAAGGGTCAGAACCCCCTTTAATTAAGATTTCTGACCCTTCTATCTGAAATGGTATATACAAATGTCATGGAAGGATTATTTTTATTAAAGTCTATTGGGCGTCGTCCGTGTCTTCTGATTTCCGCTCTTCGTCCCCTTCATCATTGCCATCTAAGATCTGTGATTTCCCGTCAGATAGATTATTCAGGAAATGATCCAGATCGAATCCGGTCATCTGCCCATGCTCTCCTGAAGTTTGGCCATCGTACCAGTGACGGTATTCGGCAGTGATTTCAGCTGTTCACCACCTCCGCTGTCCATTATGCGTATGGATTCTACGTTGCTCATGGATTCACTGACAGCTCTGGCGAATTCAGGCATTATTTTGATGAACTGCTCCAGGATGATGACATCTTTATGTTCAGACATCGCCTCTGCACGGCGCTCGATTGCTTCGGCTTCCGCGAGGCTCTTTTCTCTTATGACTTGTGCTTCGGCGTTACCTTCTGCAATGCGGGCTTCGGCTCTGGCCTCAGCTTCTTTAGTTCGTGTATAGTAATCCGCCTCAGCCTGCTGCCTCCTCACTTCGACTTGTTGCTTTTCGATTTCAACGTCATTTTCCCGTTCCAGTTTCAACAGTTTTAATTCATTCTGTTTTTCCTGTTCCCGGATTTCCAACCGTTGTTGTTCCACTTCGAGACGTCTTTCTTCTTCTTCCAATTGCCCGGAAGCTTTAGCAGAAGCATTCGCCTTTTCCGTTTCAGCCAAGTTCCTTGCTTCCTTCAGATCTTTCTCTTTACGGCTATCTGCTATGTTCATTTCTCTTTTATATTGTTCATTTGAAATGGTTTCATTATCTTTTGCTTGTTGTATTTCAGTTTCACGCCTGTTTTCGGATTCTGCAATCTCAGCTTCTTTTCTGATCCGGGCGATTTGAGGACGTCCAAGGTTTTCAAGATAATTCTCATCATCCCTCAGGTCGGATAGACCAAGCGAAGTGATTTTGAAGCCCATCCGGTTCAACTGATCCTGCGCAATCTCACGGACCTGTTCATTGAAGCTCTCACGGTCCTTATTGATCTGTTCGACAGTCATCTTCGATAGGATGGCGCGGAGGTTGGAGTTCAGCACTTCAGAGATTTCATGTTCGATTTCTTCTTGTTCCTTTCCAAGGAACTGCTCGGCGTATTTGACGATGCCGTCCAGGTCATCAGCCACTTTTACAGTCGCAACCGCCTGACCGTATATTCCGACGCCTTCTAGAGTGTAGACTTTTGGCGTAGATATTTGCAGCTGGAATGATTTAAGGGAGACCTTTGTGCCCGTCTGGAACATCTTGAGCCTGTGCCCGCCCCCCGGATGACTTTCATGTAGCGCCCTTGGTCATCCTTATAGATGTTGGTTTCTTTTGCCTCATCCCCAAGGTTTGGCCCTGTAACGATGAGCGCTTCGTTGGAAGGTACAGTACGGTATCTGGCTTTCATGAAGATGTACCATCCAACGGCAGCGATGATGGCAATTAGTATGATGGCGATTACTGCAATCAAAGTACCGGTCAATTTGAACATATGTAAGCTCCTATCCCATTAAATTATTTAAGTATCAACATCACATTATTACAAATATTTATCATTGTAAAGCACATTGGTTAGAATTGTCTGAATATATTAGAATAAGTATATATGTTTCAATAATATTGACTTTTCTGACAAAGTTCTGCTAGATTATATAAGTTGGATTACATGGACGTTGTATATGAAGATAAAGGATGGGAAAAGTTGCCTGTCCCTGAAACATCATGTCGGTTGAGTGAGGTTCATCAATATGACTCTACGGAATAGCATGGTAGAGTCGCTATCGTATCGTCCCTGAGCAGGGGCGTTTTTTAACGGGGAATGATTCGATTCCAAATAATTGGCAGCAATCCAAAAATCCTCTAGGAATCAAATTGAATCAAGGAGCTATAATAATGAAAAGATCTAATATAATATTTGCGGGATTTATGCTTTTTTCCTTATTTTTCGGTGCGGGTAACCTTATCTTCCCACCGCTTCTTGGAATGGAAGCAGGTGACGGCTTCGGCCCTGCAATAATTGGCTTTCTGATTACTGGCGTACTGCTTCCTATCATGGCGATCGTAGCAGTGGCTTTGTCCGAGGATGGCCTGGTGTCCATGGGGCAACGGGTGCATCCTGTATTTGGTGTGGCTTTTGCAGTCATCATCTATATGTCCATCGGGGCGTTTTATGGCATACCGCGTGCATCCAGTGTTGCCTATGAACTTGGGTTCAAACAGATCTTTAATGTGGAAAGCAGCCTTGTACTTGCGATTTTTTCCATCGTATTCTTTGGAATTACATACCTGATAAGCCTCAATCCTAAAAAGATAGTGGACCGCATCGGACAGTATCTTACGCCGCTTCTGTTGTTGGTATTGTCGGTGCTCGTCGTAAGGGCTTTCTTTACTTTTGAGAATCCCGGAGCCCCTGCTGCAGAAAAGTACACTGGTTCGCCATTGGTCACCGGAATATTGGAAGGCTATTTCACCATGGATGCGGTCGCAGCATTGGCATTCGGAATCGTGATCATCAATGCCCTGAAGGATAAGGGTGCAGAAACAAAAGGAGAATTGGTAAAAGGAACTTTCGGTGCAGTGCTGATAGCAGGACTGGGTCTGGTAGCCGTATACTTCTCGCTGGGTTGGATCGGGCGTGTCATACCAGGGGAAGTGGGCTTGAAGACGGTGCAGAGATATTAACACATTCAGCGAATCTTCTATTCCCGGCGGCGGGCGGATTGCTCTTTGGCATCATTGTGCTCCTGGCATGTCTTACGACCTGTGTGGGACTGATCAGTGCCTGTTCAAGATTCTTCAACGAAATCTACCCTAATATTGCATATTCTACCTATGCGGGCATCTTCGTTCTAATTGGTTTGTTGGTATCGAATTTGGGGTTGGATCTGATTTTAGAGCTTGCGGTTCCCCTATTGGTATTCATCTATCCAATCGCGATTGTCCTGATAGTCCTCTCTTTAGTTGAGCGTGTAACGGGGGAAAGCAGGAAGATGTATCAGGCTGCGGTACTCGTGACTGCCGTCTATGCATTATATGAGGTGTTGATCAGCATCGGCATTGAATCAGAAACTGTTAGCCTCCTCCTTGGACAGACACCATTCTTCGAACAAGGTCTGGGCTGGATGGTTCCGGCCTTCATTGCGGGGGCAGCGGGCTATGGCATAGATAGATATAAAGGTAGGGCGGCCAATGGGAAGAAACGGAAGCCTGCAGTACAATTCAATGATGATATCAAATAGGTGAAGGTCCGCACGGACCTTCACCTATTATTTTTCAACATCATAGGAAGCGATGTACGGCATCCCTTATATCCGGTGCGTTTGCAATGGCGGAAATCACGCAGATGCCATCAGCTCCGTTTTCCAGGCAGGCCATGTAGTTGTCCGGGGTGATGCCACCTATTGCCACCATTGGCTTGTCGCCAATTAGGCGTCTCATATCAGCCAGACCTTTTGGCGTAATGGCCTTGCCGGCATCCGCCTTTGAGGGTGTGGCATAGACAGGCCCCGTGCCTATATAACTGACTTTTTTGAGATTGCTTGATGCCAATTCTTTTGCATTACCTACAGATAGACCGACGATCTTGTCGTTAAAATAGGGAGGGAGATCTTGGACCCCGATATCATCCTGACCGAGGTGTACCCCGTCGGCTTCAATCTGTTCGGCCAGTTCGTAGTCATCGTTAATGATGAAAGGCACTTCATAGCTATCGCATAATTTTTTTATTTCAGAAGCTGTCTCCACCAGTTCATCGCCTGTCAAGGATCTGCTGCCCTTTTCCCTGAGTTGGAACAGTGTGATGCCAGCATCCAAAGCTTTCTCAACCACGGCGGGGAGGTGCTCATCCGTATCGGAACTTCCACAGATAAAGTATAATTCAAGTGCGTTTTTATCCATCATCTGGTCGTTACATTCCGTTCTTTGAGCAAGTTGTCATCATTCAAATACAGCTCATCGATCAGCCTTGTGGCGAATGTACCTGGGGTTGGATGTTCTTGGGCCAAAGCCGCCTTCTCAGCGCACAGGTTATAATAGCTGACCGCATCGATGATGGACTGGTCATCAAACCGGTCTGAGGTTCCAAGGAATGCACAGATGATTGCACCAAGAAGGCATCCTGAGCCTGTCACTCTCCCCTGTAGGGCATGGCCGTTACCCATTATCGAAAGTCCGCTGTCAGTCATAAGGGCGTCTTGCTCACCTGTAACAAGTACAGGGGTCCTGTACCGATCATAGGCCTTGCCTGCAATTTCTTCGGCAGGAGTCTCTTCTTTAGAGTCGACCCCCTTCATATTGCTTTCAGCTCCTGATAGTGCATGCATCTCTCCGGGATTCCCCTTTATGAGTGAAACTTTATGGCGTGACAATAATTGTTCTGTAATCTCGACTCTGAAGCGTGAAGCACCAAATCCGACTGGATCAAATACAATCGGCACATCATTCCTGTTTGCTTCCTTCATCATCTCATCCATGACCTGTAGTTTGGATTGATCTGCAGTACCGATGTTGATGAGGAGTGCAGAAGCGGATTTCATCAGATCTGAAGCTTCTGCGACTTCCCCGCCTACAAGTGGCGAAGCGCCAATCGCAAGGAGCCCATTAGCCGTGAAGTTTTTGACGACATCATTTGTGATGCAGACAACAAGCGGGTTCATCTCTCTGAGTCTATTTACATTATCCATGAATTACTCTCCTTTATAGCTGAAATGGCTGACCGGTCCATTACCTTTTCCGATATTTGGGTTATGTCTGATTGCCGAAGTGATATAGCGCTTAGCGGTACGGAAACTTTCTTCGATTGATTTCCCCTTGGCCACCTCTGCTGTCATCACTGCTGAAAATGTGCATCCTGTGCCATGTGTGTTGGTTGTATCGATACGCGTTTCACTGAGTTCTATTGCGTTGTCTGCAGTAAATAAATAGTCTGTGGGGCCTGAATCCAGATGTCCGCCTGTTATTACAACGCTCTGCACCCCGATGTCATTCAGGAAAATATCGGCAGCTTTCTTGATATCCCCCTCACTACTGATTTGTTGGCCACTGATCTTCTCTGCTTCATGTATGTTTGGTGTAACGGTCAAAGCAAGGGGTAAAAGCTGTGTTCTGAGAAATTCAGCAGCATCTCCATCTATGAGTGGATCACCGCTTGTGGCAATCATGACCGGATCGATGATATAGGGGACTTGGTGGCGTTCAACACACTCTTTTATGACTGCCATCATCTCTTCGTTGGCAATCATGCCGCTTTTCATGGCGTCTGGTACTTCGTCGGAAAAGATGCTGTCCAATTGCTCCTGTAGAAACTGTCCCGGGATATTATGGACATCTTGGACGCCGATGGTATTTTGTGCGGTCAGGGCGGTGATTGCAGCCATTCCAAACACCTCTTGTGAATGGAAGGTTTTGATATCAGCCAAAACACCAGCGCCGCCAGTCGGATCGGTCCCTGCAACAGTCAACGCAATGGGCATTCTAGACATTCATATCCACCCCGCCCAGTGTTCTCTTGTCATCGCCATATTGAAGAACCGCCTTTCATGCTCTGCACTCTCTCTGAAATTTTTGCGCAGCAGGCCTATTTCATCATCATTCATATTCTCCGCTTCTTTGTCGATGGCGTTGAACATCACATCAGCCGTCTCATCGATATTGCTACTGTAGAATTCGAACCATCCCCGGTATTGGTGGTTTTCCTGGAATACGTTTTGCGCCATCGCCTTTTCCGCCAACTTTTGATAGATGTAGGGGCACGGTGCCATGGCACTTAATGTGAATGCGATATTTTCCTTAGCATAGGCGTTATAGTACATATGTTTAATATAATGATCGGCAGAAGGATACCATTCTCCATCCTTTATGATTTCTGCATATGGCTTTCCTACAGCTCTTGCCAAAACTTCATGTGCCTCGACCTCTCCCCCAAGTATGAAACGCATCTCTTCGAGAAGATATTCCATCATGTCCTTGGAAGTGGTCTTCGAGATCAGCATGGCATAAATATTTGCGAATTCTTCAAGATATAATGCATCTGCCTGAAGATAGTGGATGAGTGAAGCGTGATCAATATCTTCATTTATGAGCCCCTGGATGAAATCATCCCCGTATATTTCGTCAATAAACTGCTCTGCATCCTGCTTCAATTGTGTACTTAACATCATAATCCTCCTATTTAGAATGATAAAAACCCATTTCCAGCGTAGGAAATGGGTTTAGTATGAAGACAGGATATGTCCGACCATCCCACATTCCTTACGCTGGCATTATCCAGATCAAGTCAAAGGGATCGGTCTGTGACCGTCTCAGCTAAAAAGCACCCCTAGTGGTGTTGCGTATTCAGTTGATTATCATGTTAGCCGACTCATTCCTCAAAGTCAAATATGGATATGAGTCATCAGACTGTCAATGTGTTTCAATGATTTCCCGGGAAATTTGACGACATCAATGATAGATAGAACATCGAGGGTCATCAACCATTAAAAAAGATATGGCCACACGGCCATATCTTTTACTCGGCGCTCAACTCGTCATGGATCAGATTGATGTTGTAATTCAGATACTTGATATAGGTGTCCACTTCTTCTCCCGGTTTTCCAATTTCATCGGAATAGATGGGTTTTTTGGAAAAGGAACGCCCGTCTGATCGGAGACGGTCTCCATCGGACGCGGATCGACGTTCGATTCGATGAAGAGTACAGGCACGTCATTTTCTTCAATGAATGAAACAAGTGAATTTATCTGGTTGGGTGAACCGGTATCTTCAGTATCAATTGCCCATATATACCCTTCCTTCAAACCGTAATCACTGGCAAGATATTGGAAGGCGCGTTCACTTGTAACAAGTACCCGACCTTCTTTCGGAATGTCATCTATCTTCTGTTGGTACTCCCCTTCTACATCTTTCAATCGTTTAAGATATTCGTCAGCCCGCTTCTCGTAGTTTTCTTTTCTTTCCGGGTCTTTTTCAATGAAAGCGTCACGCATATCCTCTGCCATCTTTATCCCCACTTTAGGACTGATGAAAGCATGCGGGTTGATTTCTTCTGCTTGGGTCTCTTCATCAGTGATGTACATCGGTTCGATGCGGTCTGATAGGGAGTAGACATCGTCTAGGTCCTGATTGACGGAATCGATCATTTTAAAGAACCAACCATTTCCACCACCCTCAAGGTTCAAGCCATTATAGAAAAGAATATCCGCGTCAGTGGCCTTTTTCATGTCTTTAGGAAGTGGTTCGTATTCATGGGGATCCGTGCCGGTCGGTACGAGGTTATGAATGTCGACATCCTCGCCTCCAATCTCACGGGCGAGATCCTCTAGAATCGTAAAGGATGTGACCACTTTCAATTTATCATCCTCATTCGCTTCACCCGCAGCACTGCTTTCATTTGAACAAGCATTCAACACTAGTACGACCATCAACAGGCCGATCAGATAAGTAATCTTATTCTTCATGTTTAATCTCTCCTAAAAATTTATAATGGCTCATCAATTATGATTTTTTCATCTTGCGAAGCTTTGGCCACAGTACGCCTTGCCTTGGAGAAAAAATCAGCACCAATACAAAGAGGATGGCAGAAGCAATCGCTATGATAGGGCCGGACGGCAGATCATGCATGTAGCTGTAATAGATGCCGACCACTGCAGCGCTGGCTCCAAAAATTGAAGATAATACGATCATGATGGATAGGCGGTTCGTCAGCAGATAGGCGGTCGAGGCCGGCGTAATCAGCAGGGAGACTACCAGTATCACCCCGACTGTCTGCAGGGAGGCGACTGCAACAAGTGTCAGCAGTACCATCAGACCATAGTGGATGAAACGGGTGTTCAAGCCATAAACCCGTGCCATCGTCTCATCGAATGTTGCAATGAGAAGTTCTTTATAGAAGACCACGATAATGACGATGACCAGAAGGCTGACCCCTGCAGTGATCCACATATCGGAAGTCCTGACATGCAGGACGTTACCGAACAGTATCTGCGTCAAATCTGTTGCACTCTGCGCTTTTGTAATCAGTATGATCCCTAGAGCCAAAGCAGTTGAGAACACTATTCCGATTGAAGCGTCTGTCTTGATTCTACTGTTTTGGCTGATGCCACCTATACCCACAGCAGCGATCACTCCTGCTACTACAGCACCATAGAAATACGAAATACCCAACATGTAGGAAATGGCGATGCCAGGCAGTACTGCATGCGAAATGGCATCCCCCATCAACGACATTCCGCGCAGTACGATGAAACTGCCGATTACACCGGATATGATGCCGACCATTATTGAAGTGATCAAGGCTTTCTGGAGGTAATCATAGAACAATAGGTCATTCAAAAAACTCATGATAGTTTACCTCCCATGTTCTCTAAAACAGCTAATGGCGCATTAAAAGTTTTCTCCATCAGATCTGGGGTGAACACTTCAGCAACCGGCCCTGCAGCAACCAGACCGCCATTCACTAAGATCAAGTCATCAAAATAATCTTCTACTTTGGTCAGGTCATGGTGGATGACGAATAGCGTTTTTCCCTGATCCCTCAAGTCCTTCAGAATTTTGATGATGACTTCCTCACTGTGGATGTCGATTCCAACAAATGGTTCATCCATGAATAAGATATCGGCATTTTGAGAGAGACTTCTCGCTACGAACACCCTTTGCTGCTGTCCACCTGAAAGTTCACCTATCTGTTTATCGGCGAATTCTTCCATTCCGACTTTTTTTAATGCTTCCATGGCTATTTTCTTTTCTTTCTCTTTAGGGCGGCTGAATAGGCCCAATTTAGGATAGGTGCCTTGTATCACCGTGTCTTTGACCAGGATGGGGAAATTCCAATCTATATGTGATCTTTGAGGAATATAGGCGATATTCTTACGGATTTTATCGATGGATTTTCCAAATATCTGTACCTCCCCGAATCTTTTGGCACCAAATCAAGGACTGATTTTACAAATGTTGATTTTCCGGAACCGTTCGGTCCGATAATGCCGATCAGTTTGCCCGAATCCACTGAAACATCAAAGTTTTTTATGGCAATTTTATTAGAATATGAAACGGTTAAATCTTTAACGTCGAGTGACTGCTCCAAAACGTGATCCCCCTATTACTATATATCCCTCTGGGATAGTTAATATTAGGGGTCCCTAAGTTAGGGCTCCCTAAACTTAATTCACTATAACAAAAGTAATTGGTTTTTACAAATAAAATTACTAAAGATATGCAAATTTACAGTCATTTAAGTAAATTACATCAAAAAGGGGCCTACTTTGTTTAGTAGGCCCCTGCTAGAATCAACTTTCAAATTTGCTTAGTTTATTGACTTTTTCTTCATACTTCGGCATTTTATTCTTCAATAGCAGCACTAATGATATGAGGATGAAAGCTGCCAGTATCGTCACGAGCAATACATAGATCACCGTACTGAAATTATAATCGAATCCTTGATTGAACACTGCATCCCTGAAACCGGTCACTACAAAGGCCATCGGCACCACTTGATAGAGTCCTTGGTAGAAATCGCTTGAGGTCTCGATCGGGAAAGTACCGGCACTTGATGATAATTGAATGATGAGCAGTACAATGCCTAAAAACTTCCCGAAATTCCCAAAAATCATGACAAGCAGTCCAATCATTGCAATGGAGGCAGTCGACCACACTAGCATGGCCAAGAAAAATTTCCCGTGACTGGCGATTTCAATCTGCATAATCCAGACAATTACAATATATAACAGTGTCGACATCAATAAGGCATGGCTAAGGAACAGTGAGATTCTGCTCACCCACTGGCGTAGTACAGATTGTCTGTCTTCAAAAATCTTATTCATCGGATAGACGACATTGAAGGTGATGCTGCCGATGAACAAGCTTACTGCAATGATGAGCGGCGCAAAGCTCTGGGCATAATTCTGAGTATCTACAATACTTTCAATATCCAGATTGACGGGTGTGGCAATGGCTTTTGCACCATCTTCTGTAAATGCAATATCGTTTTCGTCCAACTGGGATAAAACTTCGTTGAACCTTGTATCAATTTCATCGAGTGCACCAGCAAGTTCTCCCGAACCTTCTACCAAATTCCCTGTGCCAGACTCAAGCTGTGATAAACCGGAATTCAATTCGCTAGCTCCTTGAGCCAACTGGGAACTGCCCGCTTCAATTTGCCCTGCACCGTCTTCCAGTTCTCTTTGTGCACCCAGGACCGCCTGGGCATTGTTGCCGAGAATTGGTGAAAATTGTTCCAATTGTCCTGTGAACTGCGTTTCACCATCATGAAGTGCTTTTGACGACTGACTGAGCTGAGCGGCCCCCTCATTAACCTCAGCAGAGCCCTGATTCAATTGGGCAGTGCTTTCTTCAGCTTCGATCAATCCATCATTGAGATCATGGGCGCCATTTTTAAATCAGCCAATGCCTGCTTGGCTTCATCACTTTGTTCCGAGAGGTCATTCAGTTGGCCGATGAGTGTAGATGTATAAGTTTCAGTGACGCTCGTTTTTACAGTATCCGTCAGCATGGAACCTGCCTGTTCAGACATTATCGAGCCGATGAAATTATGCCCTGGGTTCGTTTTCAACACCATATCTACTGGTTTCGGATCATCACTCAAAAAAGTCATTGCATTGTCGGAGGCATCTTCAGGAATCCGCAGATAACCGTACGAATCCCCTTTTTGCAGCGCTTTTTTGGCCTCATTCAAGTCGGTGAACTGCCAATCAAGCTGATCATTCCGCTTAAGTTCCTCTTCTATTTCTGCGCCTAGATCAATATCTTCGTTACCCTTATCTTCGTTCACGACATGGAAAGCCATATCATCAGTACGATCATAGGGATTCCACATGGCACCGAGAAAGATGGATGCATATATGACTGGTAATAAAGAAATGACGAGAAGGGAAGTTAGAAGCATTGGTTTTTTGAAGATAAATTTAAAATCTTGGAACATTGAATCACCTTTCCATTATTTGTGCTAAAATATAATTAATGAACACTGTGTACAATAAAATATTATATGTCGTTTTACTTATTGTTCAATGGTTAATATAATCCATTGTGTAGGATAACCAACATAATACTAAGAAAGGTTGGGTATTTTTGAAGAAAGATCTAAGGGTACAGAAAACATTACAAAGCATAGATGATGCAATCATCAAGCTATTGAAAGAGAAGTCATTTGAAAATATTACGATAAAAGATATAAGTGATGAAGCGATGATCAACAGAGGAACTTTCTATAGCCATTACAGCGACAAATATGAGTTGATCGAGAGTTTTCAAGTCGCGCTTGTTTCTGACATCGAGGCATTGTTGTACGGTAACATTGTGGGTGAAAGCTACAGTGAAATTGCAGAAAGCCAGATTAAAGAGACTATCCTGAAAGTTTTTGAGTACCTTAAGGAAAACCGAATACGCGTGTTGACGGTAGCCAACAGTGTGGGTACCACAGAGTTTGCAAAGTATTTTTCCCGTCATATGTATGATTTCTATAAAGTGAAGAGTGAGGAGTTCGGTGTGGATTTGAACTCGGAAGGGTTTACGGATTACTTGATAACATATGTGACGAATGCACATATGGGCATATTTTTGAAATGGCTCAAAAATGACTGTCAGGAATCAACCGAAGAGATGGCGGGTCTAATTGAAACATTCACCATAAATGGCGTGTTTAAGGCAGTTGATATATGAACCGCTGCTGATAAGCTGAATAAGGGTTTGTCCGAGCAATAGCAAGATAAATATGTAAACCCAGAACTGAAGAGTGGGCGGAAGGTGACTGAATTGAAGAAACTACTGTATCTATTTACCATTATCATTATATTGGCGGCATGCCAATCCCCCGAAAAGGCAGAGCAGAATACAAGTTCTGTAAAAGGCTCCCAAGGCGAAGAAAACAATCCGGAAGAGATAGAACAAAAAGAATCTAAGTCTATCGAAGAATCGAATTATCCAGGGATAGATATCATTACTGAAATTGAAGACACTGAAACATTGAATGCAAGCACGCAATATCCTGAAACCGCTGTTGATTCCATTGATGGTGCAATCAAGCAATATATTGAGGCTGAGAGGGGCTATTTCAATAAGCAACTTGAAGATTTTGAAGCGCCGCCTTCAGGCCAAGAGGCAATTTTCAACCTCAGCTATGAGACCGAGCGCGTAAATGACAACCTTTATACATTCGACTTTACTACGTATATGTTTACATATGGGGCCAATGGCGAGACGAGAAAGAATATAATAATGGCTGATGTAAAAGAAGGAGAAGTGATAGAAGGTCAGGAAATATTCGATGATACTGCAGAAAATAGGGGATTACTCTATGATTATATTCTTGAATATGCAGAAGAAGATGAAGACTTGAGCCGCTATCTATTTGAAGATGAATTGAAGGAATGGATTGAAGCACCGGATAATGACTTTAATAATGTTTATATAACCAATGTTGGATTGAGTCTGTCATTCAATCAATATGAAATAGCAGCGGGTGCTGCAGGGAGCATTGAGGTTGAGATACCTTCCGATAAAGCACGCAATCTTGTAAAAGAAGAATACACTCAATTCCTGACTGCGTCTGACGAGGAGGATGACACAGAGAAGGAAGAGGATGCAGAAGCGAAAGTATATACTGAACGATCCATTGATAAACAAGCAAAGAAAGTGGCACTTACTTTTGACGATGGCCCCCATCCAGAGCATACTTTGAATATATTGAACACACTTGACCAGTATGATGCAAAAGCAACATTCTTCATGCAGGGCAAAAGGGTAGAGTATTATATGAATGCAGCAAAAGAGGTGGCAGAGAGAGGTCATGAGATCGGCAACCATTCAATGAATCATCCAGATTTCACCACACTTTCCTTTGAACAGATCGATTTTGAAGTATCTCGGACCAATCAACTGATAATGCAGGCGACAGGTTTGAAGCCTACGGTCTTCAGACCGCCGTATGGAAGCACAAATGAGGAGATCAACAATTTCATCAACATGGAGCCAGTCCTCTGGACGATAGATACGGAAGACTGGAAAAATAAAGACCCCGATATAATTGAAGAGAGGATAAGAGTTAACATGCATGATGACGCTATTATTTTAATGCATGATATCCACGGAACAACAGCTCAAGCACTGCCTGATATTTTGGGATATCTGTCTTCTGAAGGGTATGAATTTGTAACTGTTTCAGAATTGGATTAATAAATTGCCCCGCTGATATCATAAATTGATATCGGCGGGGCTTTGATTTATCTAAATGGGAAGTATGATCAGCTATCAGGTTGTTCTACGAATAGATACTGCGAAGCGGAACTGCGTAGCTCTATATCCATACCTTGGGTTAGGTTCTTGACCAACAGTGAATCATTAGCTAAGTCACGGCTGATAACTGTCAACTTGTCTCCGACATTCAGCTTTTTATTTTTAAAATAGGATACGAGATCACTCTCATTGACTATCCTGGAAATAAGCAATGTTTCTTCTTCCTTGGCTTCTGACAAACGGTAGATGTGATGTTCCTGATTGTCTATCAGATTCAATGGAATGGCACCTCCATGAGGGCAATAATCAGGGTATCCAAGGTATTTCTCTAAACGATCGGCCAGGACGTTACTGGTGGCATGCTCCAAAACTTCTGCTTCATCATGGACTTCATCAATTTCAAACCCCAGATTATCGACAAGAAACACTTCCCATAGACGATGTTTATGGATAAGGTGTTTTGCACGCTCAGCCCCTTCGGGAGTCAATAGACTGCCTTTATAAGGAAAATATTCGGTCCACCCTATTTTTTCAAGGCTGACCATCATTTCCGTAACTGTAGGCGGGGATGTACCCAAACGCTCTGCTATTTCCTTGTTAGACACTTTTGTCGCCTGGCCACCCAAATCGAAAAGTGCTTTAATATAATCTTCTTTTTTAGGACTCATCTCGACTCTCCTTATATTCCGGGCTGGGAATAGGCATATTGGTATTTGTCTTGTGACAACATCTGACCATTATTATAGTTTATAAATGACGTGAGGACAAAATTTATTATGTACAGTGAAAGATTGAATCGTGAGAAAAAAACCCTTACCACATGGAAGTCCTCCACATGATAAGGGTTGATATATTCTAACTTACATCCTACCACCAGTTATTTTGCTGACGGAATGCCATAGCTGCTTCTACAGAACCGTAACGTTCTTGAGCATAGTTGATCATGCCTTTTGTCTGTGTTTCAACAGATCCAGTACCCCAATGTTCTTTTGTTTGACCTAGGCCGCTATAACCGAGGTGATTGACTGCATTCGGGTTACCGCTTGATTCCTGGCATAACGATATTAGTCCACATTGCTTGCGTACCACCAGCAGCGAGGAACTGTTCTTTTACTGAACCGTTAGAAGCTGCCTGTGGGCTTGGAGCAGATTGTTTTTGTGTCTGCACTGTTTCCTGGACAGGTTCAGGTGTAGAAGTTTCAACAGATTCTGTTTGTTGAGGTGCTTGCTCTTGAGTATTGTTTTGAACTGTTTCCTGTGTATCGTAGGATTCAGTCACTTTTGGTGCAGGCTCTTGAGTCTGAGCTTCCGGCTGCGGCGCTACGCTTACGCTGTTATCGTAGCCGCCGTAAGACCAAGTGTACTGCGTACCGTTGGATTCGAAGCTGTAGTCCACACCGTTAAGAGTGAAGTTATACTCATAAGCGCCTTCATGTATTGGAGCATTGTTCAATTCAGCAGCGCCATTTTGGGCCATTGCCGCAAGCTCTTCTTTGTTGATGTCCTGAGCAGATGCTTCTGCAGATTGGCCAGTAGCGAGTGAAGTGATTCCAAGTCCAAGTGCCATAGTAGTAGTCAGTATTGTTTTCTTCATAAAAATTTCATCCTCCAAAAAGGTATATATTAAACGTAGTCTAACCGTTGTGTTCATCATGATTAAGGTGTTTATTTCTAAGACATTGAATAATATATCATGGATTGGAGGATGGTGGGTTACAGTCCAATAATAAGGAGATTACAATTTAGGCCTGACAGTGTAATATTGACATCTTACTGTATTATTTCTGAATATTATTATACTAAAGATGCTCTATTGGCCTTTTTTACGTAGTTTATCCCGAAATTAGAGCAGTTAAACAATAATTCGGCTGAAATGAAAATAATCCACATCACCGGGATGTGGATTATAGCATGTTCTGTATGCGGTTTGAGGATGTCACCCTAAATTTCAATGGATGGAGGTCTAGATGTACCTCCGACCTCTTGCAGTCGCAAGCTGTTCTCCTTCTTCCATGTATTTTTCAATGCCTTCGGCTGCCCGATATGCCAATGCACCGATGGTAGGTGTCGGGTGGTGTCCGCCGAACTGTGGGAAGGCAGATCCGCCCACGACGAACAAGTTATCTACATCCCACATCTGAAGATAGTTGTTTACTGCAGATGTTTCGGGATCGTCTCCCATGACAACACCACCGGTATAGTGTCCGCCAGCATATACATGGTCGAATTCATCTGGGACTTCCCCATCTTCGATGATGTCAGCACCCATTTCTTCCATGATTTCGTGACATTTTTCGATGCCGAATTTACCGATGTTCCTTTCCTGATCGCCAAATTTATAAGTAGCGCGTAAGAGAGGATCGCCATATTCATCTTTATATGTTGGATCAAGGTCGAGGTAGTTATGCCAGTAGGACATGGTAATCGCTGTATACCATATTACCAATGAACGATAGGCATAATGGAGTGATTTGTCCTTGTACTCTTTCCCCAGCTTGGTGTATCTCCTGGTACATGGCCACTGCTGGAGATAGCTCCAAATCCATATTGTCTCAATTCAATGGCACCGCCGCCGATGAAATCAAGGTCCGAGTGGTCGAAGTTATCTGCAGCATAATCGTTTACAGCAGCCCCGAGCGCCCCGGCTCCCATATAAAGGTTGAATTTCTCATTTTCGAAATAACCACGTGCGCCATGGAAAGCAGAGTTATACTGGCCATTGAAATTACGACCGATCGTACCTTTTTTCGTCTCGGGATCGTATTGTTCACCGATATCGGAAAGCATCAACAGACGGTTATTTGAAAATGCGAATGCTGCCAATACGACTACATCTGCAGGTTGCTCATATTCGTCACCGGTGGCTTCGTCAACATACATGACACCAGTTGCTTTCTTAGAATCATCATCGTACAGTACACGGCGTACATTCGCACGTGTCCTCAGTTCGAAGTTATCCTGTCTTGAAGCAGTTTTTACTACGGTTGCGATAGGATCTGATTTAGCAGAGAAATCACACCCGGCTCGTGTACAGAATGAACAGTACATGCAGGCGTTGAGCTGTTCCCCATCTGGATTCTCGTAATTTTGTGAGAGGTTGCCTGCTGCAATCTGGAAAGGGTGCAGGCCGAGATTCTTTGCCGCATCCTTAAAGAGCTTCAACGAAGGTGTTTCTTTTAGAGGTGGGTTTGGCCATGGTTTCTTTCTCTTTGGTGCCATTGGGTCCTGCTCTCCTGAAATGCCCGCAGTATATTCCCACTTCTCGTAGTATTTCTCCATCTCATCATAAGTAATGCCCCAATCCTGAAGGTTCATATCTTCAGGGATTTTATCTTCACCGTAACGATCGATCGTCTGGCTCCGTATTTCGAACTCATATGGCCAATAGCGGTACGAGGCACCAGCCCAGTGTACGCTGGCTCCGCCGACACCAGTTCCAAGCTGCATATCTTCCATTGTGCGCACCGGCAAAGCAGTTTCATCGATTTCATTCCTTGAGGTGATGGTATCCCCTGAAAGTTCCTGCATGATTTGATATCGGTTATCGAACCTCAGTTCATCTTTGACGCCGACATAATCTTCCCGGGTTTTATCGACACCTTTTTCCAGTGCCACAACCTTTTTTCCAGCTTTAGCCATCTCGGCGCTTACGATGCCTCCGGCCCATCCCATACCTACTACAACGACGTCCACCTTATCTAACTTTTCGGCCATCTATATGCCACCTCCCTGATATTGCCTCAATGCTTCTGGTTCCAATGACTGGAACTCTTTTGATTCTATTTCATTAATCCATCCCATACGCGGTCCAGGATATTCGATCATTTTCCATCCTTGCATATCCTTATTGCCACCATATGCAGGATCAGAATAGACGCCTTCTATTGTCATATTTCTGAGCAGGTTAAAGAAGAATTCAGAAGTTACCCCTTTAATGTCAACGTCCCCTGCTTCGAAACTTTTCAAGATTTCATCTTGTGCTTCCCCGTCAAGATCCGGGAACGCCTTATCATGTTTTTCGTTGCTCACTTCATCCAGACGTCTCAAACCGAAAAGGAATATGTCCCCACGTATCAGTTTTGCCTGAAGTCCATGTGTGTCTGAAGCCATCGGTTTAAAAGGCCCCATTGTGTAATCTTGGCTGTTCTGGCCGTAGAACCCACTCATCTGGCGATCGATGAAGTAAGGCACGCCGAGGGCAATAGCCCCAGGACCATTGTCATCTTCAGGATAGATACGCTCAGTGGCTGCAGCCAACGTTTCGAAATCTTCACTCCGGCTGAAGAAAGTACGTGCAGCCACATTGCCGTCTTCGGCACCAGAATCGGATCCGGTTGTTTCATTGGAAGTTGCGGTTTCTTCATCATCGAATAGGTCCGTTTGATCCATGACGACCCCGCCGAGTAAAGAACCTCCAATGATTCCGCCGGTAAATACTCCGGTGGTCTTCAAAAAGTCACGTCTCGAAAATTGCTTTTCATTATCATTGCCGCTCATAGTCATTCTCCTTCCATAGGGTTATTTAGACATAAACTGGACATATCCATACTTTAAGTCTAACTTTAAACTTAGCGTTGTCAATGAGCATATGAAAATAAAAAAAATAGTGTATTGCCGCTCTATTCAGAAACAATCAAATGTTGGATATAAATTTATGTGAATAGATATATCAAGACGGTTGTGGCTCATGAAATGGAATTAATAGAACGACTTTTTAAGGGTAATCGGTTGGAAAAGCAATACCACCAGGGGTATAATAGGAGTTAGTAGAAAGGAGGATACAGATGTTTTCAATATTTAATCCAGTAAAATCTGTTTCCACGGAAGAATTGGCTGAAGCACTGCAAAGGAATAGCAAACTACTCGATGTAAGAACTCCAGGAGAATACCGTTCCGGTCATATCAGAAGATCGATCAACCTACCATTAAATAAGATAACTGATTACAAAGATGACTCAAAGCCAGTCTATATCATCTGCCAATCCGGCATGAGAAGTAGGAAAGCGACAAAAATCCTCAGAAAAAATGGTGTAGAAGCCATAAATGTCCATGGCGGAATGAACCAGTGGCGAGGCAAGCAAGTGACAGGGAAATAATAAGAAACTGACAGTACCATTCAAATTAATATTCGGGTGATACTACACAAATGGGTGGTTGTACAATAGTCGGGATTGTAATCTGAGTAATGCATGGTACATTGGAAAGGAATGGTTTACTCGGTGTAAAAGCATGATTCGGCATCAATGGCCATATAAGAATAATGGGAGTGTGGGTATGGATATTAAGGTTCTGTATGAAGACAATCATCTTCTTATTGTTGAGAAGCCAGTGAATCTACTTGTGCAAGGAGATGATTCGAAAGACGAGGATCTACTGAATATATTAAAAGGGTACATTAAAGAAAAGTACAACAAGCCAGGGGACGTCTACCTGGGACTGGTACACAGGCTTGATCGCCCTGTGGGAGGCGCGATTGTGTTTGCGAGGACTTCAAAAGCCGCTTCAAGATTATCCGAAGCATTGAGGACTCATCAGATTTATCGTAAGTATGTTGCTGTAACGCGTGGACATCTGCCTGAAGACCGGGGTAGGTTGACCGATTATCTTTGGAAGGACCGCAGCAAAAATATAGTAAGTGTGGTCAAGCCGGATAAAAAAGATGCTAAACAGGCAGTGATGGATTACAAAGTTCTAAAAAGCAACGAAGAAGGCAGTCTGATTGAAATTGAATTGAAGACAGGACGTTCCCACCAGATAAGGGTCCAGCTGGCCAATCAGGGGACACCTCTTTATGGTGATCAGAAGTACGGTCGAAGTATAAATAAGCCAGGTCAGCAAATAGCACTTTGGGCCTCGAAATTGAGTGTGAAGCATCCTACAAAAGACGAGATGGTTGTTGTGGAGTGCCCACCACCAGAAACGTATCCCTGGTCCTATTATATGTGAATTAATGAAGAACCCCAGTCCATATAAAACCCCCTCCCTAGTCAATAAATTGATTTAGGAGGGGGTTTTATGATAAATCCTTGAGGTTTTGTGTTCAGGTCAATGGCGGCATTTGTAATTAATCTTCTTCTTTTAATCCAGTCTTCAAATCTTTGGCTTCAAATACTTTAGTCCTAGCCGGATAACGGGGATGATCTTCCTTTAATGACCGGAACAGTGACCACATCATAAAGATGATGACAAGTGAAAATGGTAGTGCCGCGATAATCAGTAGGTTTTGTATACCTTGTGTGCCGCCCGTGTAGATCATGATGAGGGCGAAGGCGGATAAGGTGATGCCCCAGATGATCTTGACTATGCCACTTGGAAAATTATTTCCATTTGTCGTCAACATCCCGATCACGTATGTCGCCGAGTCGGCAGATGTGATAAAGAATACCGCGATGACGATAAGGGTAAGCAGACTCAACAGGAAACCTAAAGGATAATTCTCAAACATTGCAAACGTCGCAGTTTCCGTTGCGAATCCTGAAATATCCGCTATGCCATTCTCCTGCAGATTGATTGCCGAACCTCCAAATACCGCAAAGAATATGAAGCATACGAGTGTCGGAGCAAATAAAACGCCCAATATGAATTCTTTGATGGTCCGCCCTTTCGACACACGGGCGATGAAGATACCGACAAATGGAGCCCAGGAAATCCACCATGCCCAGTAGAAAACGGTCCAATTTTCAAGCCATGCAAATGCATCACTGTCATTCATGGGCAGTCTCAAGCTCATATCGAAGAATCCGGAAATATAATTCCCAAGAGAATTGGTAAACATATTAAGGACATAAAGTGTAGGGCCAACAAGGAAAAGGCCGATCAGTACTACCACTGCAATGACCATATTGAAATTGCTCAACATTTTAATCCCCTTATCGATCCCAGACCAGGTCGACCATGTGAAGAGCAGAGTCGCTACGGCTATGATGAGGAATTGGACAAGAAAATTAGCGGGAATCCCAAACAGGAAGTTGAATCCCTGATTGATCTGTAAGGCGCCAAAACCGAGGGTTGCAGCTACTCCCGTCACTGTAGCGATTACAGCAAGCACATCCAGGAAGGTGCCTAGGGCACCCTGCATCAATTTTTTCCCAAACAAAGGCGTTAACGTGGCGCTTACGAGGCCTTTATAGCCTTTGTGAAAATTAAAGTAGGCAAACACAAGTGCCACTATGCCATACACCGCCCATGCGTGTATGCCCCAGTGGAAGAAGGAGAACTGCATAGCCTGATCAATGGCTTGCTGCGACCCGGGGGATGCAATAGGTGATGAAGAAAAAGCATGGCTGATTGGTTCGGCTGTGGTCCAGAAAACTAGCCCTATGCCCATTCCGGCACTGAAGAGCATCGCAAACCATGAATGGAGGGAAAATTCAGGTTCTTCTCCTTCCTTACCAAGGGTGATGTTGCTGAATCTGGAAAAAGAAGATAGATACAGACAAAAAGTATGGCCAATACCAACAGCAGATAGTACCAGCTGAAATTTGTGGATATGAGTGATGTTACATACTGCGTAGATGACTCCAGTCTCTTAGGTACGGCTGCTCCCACTGCCACGAAGAGGATACAGATGGCTAAAGCCCACCAAAATACTGAACTAATTGATTTTTTATCATTCAATTCAACCACTCCTATATATGAAAGAATATGATGTTTCCCGGGAAATGCCCATGGAGGTTGGAATGCCTGCTGATCTATCAGCAGGCATTCCAATCACATGGCTATTCTACCAAGTTGGCTTTAACAAGATAATCTTTTGCAACGCGGTAAGGGTCTTCATTTTCAACCGCAACTCTATAGTTCATCTCCTGCATTTCTTCGTTCGATATTTTACCTGCCAACTTGTTCAATGGTTCTACTATTTCGGGATGCTCCTCCAAATAGGCCTCCTTGAAAAGAGGTGCACCTTGGTAAGGGGGAATACATTCTGGTCATCCTCCAGGATTACCATCCCGAATTGTCTGAGTTCAGCATCAGTTGAATATGCATCGACAAGATTGATGTCACCACTCTCCACCGCCTGGTACCTCAGGCTCGGTTCCATTGTGCGTACATTGTTGAAGTCGAGGTCATACGTTTCTTTTATGGCTGGATAGCCATCTGTCCTGTCGCTGAATTCAAGTGTGAAACCAGGTTTTATCTCATCTTCTATACTTCTTAGGTCCCCTATCGTTTCAAGATCATTCTCTTCTGCAAACTCTTCCTTTACGGCAAGTGTATAGGTATTATTGTATTCCATCGGTTTAAGAAGCGTCATATCAAATTCATCCTCCAGGCTGGATTTGGCCTGTTCATAGACAGCTTCTTCTTCTTTGGAGTCAAGCTCTTCCTTAGTCAACTCGCCAAGGACTGTCCCTGTAAACTCAAGATAGCCGTCAATGTCATCGGATTTCAAGGCACTGAATAGGAAAGAAGTCTTACCGAGTCCATCTTCGACTTTAACTGCATAGTCTGTTTCTTCTTCAATAAGTATTTTATACATATTTGTGATGATGGAAGGCTCTGTTCCAAGTTTTCCGGCGATGGTCACTGTTTCTTCCTTTTGGGAGAAGAGCGGCCCTACTGAGATCAGCAACATGGCCAGAAGTATTGCACCGAGCGTAATGGTTATTTTCTTATAGGATAGATTCTGGATTATCCGAAGCGCAACATCAAAGAATATCGCAAGCAATGCTGCAGGAATAGCACCGAGTATAATCAGGGAAGTGTTGTTGCGGTCGATCCCGAGTAATATCAAGTCCCGAGACCGCCAGCCCCGATTAACGCCGCGAGTGTCGCTGTTCCAATGATAAGTACCATGGCTGTACGTATACCAGCCATTATGACAGGCATTGCAATGGGAAGTTCAACCTTTGTCAGACGTCTCATTGGCTTCATGCCTATCCCGCTCGCTGCTTCAACCAAGGAATCATCCACTTCATCGATGCCCGTAAATGTGTTTCTGAGTATTGGCAGCAATGCGTATATGACGAGGGCAATCACTGCCGGCACTTTACCAATGCCAAACAAAGGTATCATCAAGCCGAGCAGTGCGAGAGAAGGTATCGTCTGCAAGACAGCTGCAGTATTGATGACTGCTTCCGATAGCTTTTTTGTTTTCGTAAGTGCGATGCCAAGTGGTACTCCTATAAGGACTGCAATAAGTAAAGCGATGAATGAAATCTGGATATGTTCTATCAAAGTGGTGAGGAGTTCGCCTTTTCTATTGCTGAAAGTTTCGAAAAAAGTACTCATTAGCGCTCCTCCTTGCTGCTAGACATGTACCTGAAAACATCTTTGGGACGGATCCGCTTCCTGCCCTGGTCAGTAAGGACGATTACACTGTCATTTTCCGACAAGCGATCAAATGCATCACGAAGAGAAGCATTGCCTGAAAGTTCAGGAACACCGATATTTTCCTCCCCATCTAATGGGGGTATTTCTTTAGCCAATTCGCCTAAAGCCACTTGTTGCATACGATAATTATCCAGGTCGCCAATGAATTCCCTGACGAAATCATTGGCAGGTTGTGACATGAATTCGTCAGGAGTGCCGATTTGTTCAACTCTACCTTCCCGCAGCAAACAGATTCTGTCACCAAGTTTCAAAGCTTCCTGAATATCGTGTGTGACAAACACAATGGTTTTTTTAATCTTTTTCTGAAGGTCTACAAGATCATCCTGGAGTTTTTCCCGACTGATCGGATCAAGTGCGCTGAATGGTTCATCCATGAGGATGACAGGCGGATCTGCTGCAAGAGCCCGGACGACCCCCACCCGCTGCTGCTGACCCCGGATAGTTCACCCGGATAGCGATTTTTAAACTGTTTGGGTTCAAGTCCGACCATATTCATCAGCTCGTCTATCCGGGCGTCAATCTCCTTGGTGGACCACTTCTTCATCTGTGGTACCTGAGCTATATTTTCTTTGATGGTCATGTGCGGGAACAATGCAATCTGCTGTAGGACATAACCGATATCCCACCGCATTTCATAGACCGGATATTCACTGATGGGGTTATCCTTGAAATAAATATATCCATTTGATAAGGAAATAAGCCGGTTGATCATCTTCAAAGTGGTGGTCTTGCCACAACCTGAAGGGCCGATCAGAACAAAAGTCTCGCCTTCTTCAATGTTGAAGCTTACATCTTCGACCGCTAACTTGTCGCCGTACCGCTTGGTAACATTTTCAAATTTAATCATAGAGTCTCTCCTAGTTAAATGACTTATTAGGTATGTGAATGGATGGGAAGGTCAGGTCTCGGCAGGATAGACGACTGTACCATCTTCTTCAATAATAGGCATGGCGCCCCACTTCCCGAGCTCATGTTCAACAACCTGGGGGGCCTCCTTGTCATAGATCAGATGGTGCACATCCCAACCGTTTGCTGCCATCCAATTGCTGATTATAAGCCGGTGGCAGCGTGCAGGGTGTCTTTCAGAACACATGCAGGCTACTTTATAGTCATCAGCTATGGCTTTGATTTCTTGAATCCCTTCCATAAACTCATCTGTCAGGGTGTAATCGGCGTAATTATGAAACGATTGGTTGCGCCATCCATCGTTCAGATTACTCCCCACTACGGAGGAGATGCTTTTTCTACCACCGAGAAGCGGATGATGCCGATAGGTTATATGTGATTCTTCGAGCCATTCGCTCATTTGTTCTATATCAAAATAAGGATGTTTACGGCTATGGGGAAATGCTCGTATATCAGCAATATAATCAATCTTTTCATAAGCGAGCAATTTTAGGAAGTCGGTTTGGCTATTTGTGGAATGCCCCACTGTATAAATGTCCATAACAGCCACTCCTCCAGTCTAACATTCTTGATTCATTAGAAGTCCCCTGGCAATAAGCAGGGGACTCTGTTAATTTTTAAATTTTAAAAGCAGCGGCACACTTACAGCAGCGGCACCTAATACGAGTGGGTACCATTTCATGGATGAATTTGATCTGCTGGCGCGCGTGCTTCTTTTGCTAGAACCAGTGACAGAATCATTTTTTTTCGAAGAATCCTTCTGTCCCAGCCCTTTTAGTATCTGTAGCGCCATATTTAGCCCTGCCAGGACTTCCGGGTCTTTCAATGCGGCGAAGAGCTCCCTGTAACCGGAAGATCGGTCACTTTTGTCATATTTGGCAGCTTGGGCAATCCCATTATTCAATTTATGGGCGACGGGCTCCAGACTATCCATATCGAGGCTACTGAGCAGTTCAAAAAGCAGCAGCAGATTATGGATTGAATGAGGCGCCTTGGAACCGTCCAAGGCTGTAACAAGGCGAGTGACGATTTTACTGCTTTGACCAAGCGAGGCATTTGCTATATTGAAAAATTCACGCTCACGCATTTTTTCCATCATTTTAAGAACATCGTTCAATGAATCTTTATGTTCTATAAACAACTCTTCGATTTCGTGCAATGCCTTATCATGCTCAACTTCCGGGTCGACTTTCATTTTATGGATGACTTTTGTCGCTCTTGCCATTATTTATTCGACCTTCTTTCCTTTACGATATCACCTGGGAAGATATAATCATCTCTTGCCCACTTCTCCTCGACGCGTACGCCTATCTGAGGCTGAGGATTTCCATTACGGTGGTTGATTCTAGGCATTGGGCTCTCTCCTTTCGGTTCGAGAACCTCCATTTTAACGGAGACTTCCTTATATGCAGGTGTATCCGTGTCTTTATCGGAGTGGGAACTGGTCAAGTAGTTTATCGCGCCTTCACCATTAGTGTTCATCGGCAGATAAAGCTGATTGCCGAACACCCGGTCTGTAACGATGCAACTTACTTTGACGCTACCGTAAGGCGAGGTTAATCTGACTACTGTGCCATCTTCCAGATTACGTTCCTTGGCAAGTTCGTGTGAAACTTCAAGGAATACTTTCGGAGTCTTTCTGGTGATGCCTTCAGATTTATAGGTCATGTTCCCTTCGTGGAAGTGCTCGAGTATACGGCCATTGTTGACATGTAGGTCGTAATCTTCACCAAATTCCACTGGCTTTGTCCAATCCACCGGCCACAAACGGGCTTTGCCATCAGGGAATGGGAACTTGTCTTCGAATAGGAGTGGCGTATCAGTACCATCTGCATCTACAGGCCATTGCAGACTATCATACCCCTCGAGTCGGTCATAGCTTACACCTGCAAACATCGGTGTTAATGAAGCTGCCTCATCCATGATTTCTGAAGGGTGGCCATAATCCCAGTCAGCCCCCATACGGTTGGCGATTTCGACGATGATCTGCCAATCTGGTTTAGAATCTCCGAGCGGATCCAAAACTTTGTAGAGACGCTGGAAACGCCTTTCTGTATTGACAAAAGTCCCATCTTTCTCAAGACTCGGACTGGCAGGGAGGACGACATCGGCGTATTCACATGTTTTGGAGAAGAATATATCCTGAACTACGAAGAAATCGAGTTTCTCAAAAGCGGAATGTACATAGTTGATATTAGAATCGACGATGCCCATATCTTCACCCTTAAGATAGAGGACATCTAATTTGCCATCGTGTATGGCGTCAACCATTTCATGGTTATTCAAGCCTGGTTCCTTCGGTATTTCAGAGCCCCAACTCTTCTCAAAGCGTGCCCTTACCTCGTCATCAGTAACAAACTGATAACCTGGGAAACGGTCCGGCATGCTGCCGAAGTCACTAGCTCCTTGAACGTTATTGTGTCCACGCAGAGGGTATGCTCCGGCACCTGGTTTCATATAGTTGCCTGTAACGAGCAATAGGTTGGATATGGCCGTACTTGTATCACTGCCCCCACCATGTTGTGTGACACCCATGGCCCAAAGTATGGAAGTGGTTTCGGCCTGGTGAATGGAGGTGGCTATCTCAATCAGTTCATCTTTCGACATTCCTGTGGTTTCGGAAGCATAATCCAGTGTGTATTTATCTAGACTTCTGATGTACTCTTCGACATCATTGACATGCTCACTCAAGAAGGTTTCGTCATGCCACCCCTGATCGATGATATATTTCGTGACAGCAGATAGCCATACTAGGTCACTGCCGGGTGCAGGTCTGACAAACAAATCCGCACGATCTGCCATTTCATGTTTGCGCAAGTCTGCGACAATCACTTTTTGGCCATACAGTTTCTGGGCACGCTTGACACGTGTTGCGAGTACAGGATGTGATTCTGCTGTGTTGGACCCGATTGTAATGACAAGTTCAGCTTGACCGATATCCGTGATGCTACCGGAGTCCCCACCGTATCCGACCGTACGCCATAGCCCCATAGTAGCTGGAGATTGGCAATATCTGGAACAATTATCGATATTATTTGTACCGATGACACCTCGTCCCAATTTCTGCATTAAATAGGATTCTTCATTCGTACACTTTGAGGAAGAGATGAATGCTAACGCATCTGGCCCCTTCTTACTCAATGTTTCTTTGAATTTACTTTCTATAAGGTCAAGCGCCTCTTCCCATTCTGCTTCGCGGAAGGCATCGCCCTCTCGTATCAGTGGTTTTTTCAGACGTTCTTCACTATTGACGTAATCCCATCCAAACTTCCCTTTAACACACGTGGAGATACCGTTAGCAGGCGCCTCCTCCTGAGGTTCTATTTTTAATATTTCGCGGCCTTTTGTCCAGACATCGAAAGAACAGCCGACTCCGCAGTAGGTACATACGGTTTTTGTCTTTTCAATTCTTTCTTCGCGCATCTGGGCTTCCATATCTGAAAGGGTCATCAAAGAGCCATAGCCAGTTTCTACATCTTTAGTTATGTTGACCATTGGTCTGAATGATTCTTGCGCCATCCCGGTCAGGAAACCGGCCTCCCCTTCCATACCAGTCTCCATCATGGCATTACAAGGACATACCGTCGCACAATGTCCGCAGTTTACACAGGATGATTCATCTATCGTCGTATCATTGTCCCATATGACCCTTGGCTTTTCGAGAGTCCAGTCAATCAGGAGTGTTTCGTTGACCTGGAGGTCTTGGCACGCCTCGACACAGCGTCCACATAGAATACACTGGTCAGGATCATAGCGGTAGAATGCATTTCGATTGATTTCCGCCCCCTTTGTTTCATGGGGAGTGTCCTGGTGTTCGATTCTCATCTCTTTCACTGTATTATGTATCTCACAGTTCCCGTTGTTGAAATCACATACTGTACAATAGAGCTCGTGATTACCGAGTATACGATCCATTGCGATAAGTTGCGCTTCATGCACGTCATCACCAAGTGTTTCCACCACATCTCCAGGCTGTAATTCTGTGGAACATGAACGTACAAATTCTCCATTGACTTTTATGATGCATGTATCACATGTTTCAATCGCACCAAGGCTTGGATGATAACAGAGGTTCGGTGGTTCTAGGTTAGTGTTCTTCAAATAATTCAAAGCTGTAGTATTTTCTTCGATTGATTGTGTACTGCCGTTTAAAGAAACATCGAAAGGCTGCATGATAAGATTCCCCTTATTAGACAGATTTATAAAGTATTTCCCTTATGAAAACGAATCCAAACATTTTTATAAGCTTTTATATAGGAAAAGACTTTTTAGGATGCGAACAGCATAAGAGTTGCTTATCATTCTACTATTAATGTAAATAAATAGAAAGTTCGAAATTAATGTTGAAATTAAGGGCGGCAGACCAGTCAGTATGCTTGATGATAAGAAGGTGCCGGAGTTCGGCGAGGGGAACGATTCGAAAAGTTGTAACGGTTTTAACTAAAGGGGGCGAAATTTATAACGCCATCTATTGAATAGGAAAGAGATAACGGGGAAGAAACGCTTAGAATGCTATAAAATAAACGTTTTTAAATAATAAATAACGCTGTGCATTATAAATTTAAGTAATGCACAGCGTTATAAATAAAGAAAATGGAATATATACTTAAATACTTTGCTGCCTGTTGCCAGGGAAATCAAATTCCTATGTTTCAATACTTTTAGGACGAGGATTTTCTTTGGGATGAATATAGGAATAATTTTCGACTTTTTCAGCAGGTATAAGTCTTTCTGTTATTTCATATGGGGTACTGTAGTTCATTTCAGAAATGACGAGCGAACCATCTTCTTTTATCGATTCTATATAAGCGACATGTCCCAGTTCCCCACGTTCCGTTTGTAACACAGCTCCAGGAGTGGGTTCTTGGTCTACTTTATAATCATCATCGGTTGCATTCGAAGCCCACATCTCAGCATCATACCAGTCCACTCCTATCATATTGCCATCCTCTTTAATTTTTTCAAATACATAAAAGGTGCACTCTCCTTTCTCATAAGCGTTATACACCATAGGATCAGGGAGGACCATGTATTCTATCTTAGCCCACAATCCATCTTCCATCTGATTGTCTACGTAATAAAGACCAATTGCGAGCAAGGCTATGATGGTGGCTGCAAACCATTTTTTCACGTGGAACATCTCCCTTTAATTACTGATGTTTGGTGGTCTAGATCAAGTGTTTAGAAGTGTAGTTATTTAAAAAAAAGCAGCTGATGGCAGCTGCTTTCCTCTCTGTTCATTCACTTTTTACTGAATGTTTCAATTAGACTCAATAAGCTGAGCGATGCCCATTTAAGAGCGTTCTTGCTACCTTCGAATCCATGCCCTGCTTTAAGGTGCTTAAATACCGCAACACCTAAGACGCCACTGATCATCAGTGAACCGATACGGTTAAATGATTTGCCGAGGAATGACGCAAATAGGAATAGTGAGCCGATAGCTTCGAGATAGCCTGCAATCTTCATCTGGTCTGGGTAACATTAAATTCTTTTTCGAAGTCCTCTCCCATTTGACCTTCATTTTCTATTTTTGCCAGACCGCCTTCAATGACATTCTTGCCTATGTAGGCATTTAATAAATATTGTATCATTAACAACATCTCCTTTCATAATCTATAGTTTCTCAGACTGAAGCAATAATGTCATCAAATATGCTTACTTAATGTAAGTGCTAACGGATATACCGATATGACATCAGTTTTTGTAACATATCAATCTCTTCCTGCAGTCTTATGCCGATATTTGTATCCTTTATTTTCTTCCTCTCAACTTCCTCATCAACGACTCGTCTGACGGAAAGTGCATCTGCTCCATGCCTCAGCACATTTTCTTTCGAATTGAAGTGCTGGTGAGCCACTAGCTGCATGCCATATGAGTTGAATAGGAGGGTATAGCCAGCTATGCCGGTCGTTTTCTGGTAGGCTTTCGAAAAACCTCCATCGATGACGATCATTTTCCCATTGGCCTTAATTGGATTCTCTCCATCTCTTTCTTTAATAGGTGTGTGCCCATTGATGATGTGTCCGCTAACGGGATCCAAATCAAATTCTTCAAGCATTTTTTGACACATCTCCACATCTTCTCTCAAGTGATAATAAGGGTTCTTCTCTTCTTTATGGGAGCTTTTGTCAGCGATGAAATACCGTTCAAACGTCGTCATTGCACGTTTTCCGAACAAGGAAGAATATTTTCCTGTCCATAGATACCAAACAAGGTCAGTGGCAAGATCATCCGTCTGTTCGAGGTTGGAGAATGATTTGCGCAGGTAGTATTCAAATTTATCAAGTAGCTCCCGTCCTTTATAGACGGCTCCATCTATTTCCATGGCTTCCATATCACCGTTTTCGTCAACTGGGATACATCCATGTATGAGCAAATTGCCATTGTATTTAAGGTAGAGGTTCCCCTTTTTCATAAGAAAGTTCATATGCCGTTTCAACTTTTCAGACTGTTGTAAGGATAGTAGCAGTTTATCAATAACTTCCTCCTCTTCTTCAAGAAGTCGGGTCGGATCATCGGGGTCGACTGTAGAGAAGCAAGTATGCTGTAGAGAATAAGTTTTCCCATAAACTGTTATTTTGTGGTTGTCGTAATCGACTTTTTCAAGTACCAGACGCTCGTCCATATCAAAATACGGACGACGCTTTATTATGGGGGCCTCCAACTTGAATTGTATCATTGCGATGGCTTGATGGATTTTAGTAATCTGTAGCTTTTCCTGTTCCGGGAGGGCAATGTCTGAGTGCTGTTTTGGATGGAACTGCGGATTATCATCATAATATTTCTCTGCCAAGTTCAAAAGAGGTCTTAAGTTTATACCGTAGGCATCTTCAATGATATCCAAGTTATCATAGCGGGCGCAGATGCGTATGATGTTGGCAAGGCACACTTTAGAACCTGCGTAGGCGCCAATCCACAATACGTCGTGGTTACCCCACTGGATATCGAGTGAATGGTAATCGATGAGTGTATCCATTATCTTATCGGGTTCCGGACCACGATCATATATATCGCCTACAACGTGAAGGTGATCTACGACGAGGCGTTGCGTAGTATAGGAGAGACCTGTTATGAGTTTCTCTGCTTGCCCAAGTGCAATGATTTTATCTACGATGGTTTCGTAATAAGATTTTTTGTTTGTATCTTCATCACTTTTGTAAAGCAGCTCTTCAATGATATAGACAAACTGTTTTGGGAGAGCTTTCCTAAGTTTAGAACGTGTATATTTCGAAGAGGCGTAGGAAATCAATTCAATCATATGATGTATTTTGGTTCTATGCCATTCATTTAATGCCTGTTTCGAAGCCATCTGATCCTTAACCAGCTTTAATTTTTCTTCAGGATAGTAGACGAGCGCTGCAAAATCACTTATTTCATCTTCAGTCATGCGGTCTTTGAAGACATCGTGAATCTTAACGCGTACGTTACCCGATCCATTCCTTAATACATGCTGAAAGGCTTGAAATTCACCATGGAGGTCGCTGACAAAGTGCTCAGTTCCTTTTGGAAGGTCTAGTATCGATTCAAGATTGATGATTTCGGTCACTACTTTTTCTTCGCTATCGAACTTGTCAGAGAGAAGGTCCAGGTATCGGGAAGTCATGTCTCTTCCCTTACTTGCTTCCTCATTGAAACCGTTACCAATAGAATTCGCCATTAAATACACTCCCATTTATATGTTATCCCCATTATACTTTAAATGACCATTTTCATAAATCGAATTTAAATAATTATATACAGATCATCTCCGTGGAGAGTCTATCCAAGAGTAGATTCAATTCATATGAGCAATGGTGTCATAGACATTGCTTTTAAATGCTAAAACATTGTGGGGGTCCATAACGCCATAATAACGTCGATGCACCTATGTATGTTCAAATGGAGGATAAATCAAAATTGCTCCTTCAGCCATCTATAATTCAAAAAATAAAAAAAGGGCCGCTATAAGCCCTCTTAGTTATGGCGGGAATACGAATAACCTGCTCATTAATTATAGGAATTTCTATCGTTACCATAGCATTGGAAGATGAAGATCGAATAGCGCACCAACACGTAAGTTACAATGACTACAGCCAAAGCCAATTCGAAGATCGAAGCGAATTTCAGTACTTCATTAGCCAGCCCACCATCATCAACCAGTTGAAAAACTTTGATGATCGAGGTGGCTGAGATCACTACAGGGAATGTGAGAGCAGCATAGCTTGGATGAAATTTATATCGCATGATTTTAGGCAACATGAAAACAATGAAAAAATATAGTAGTTGTGATAGAGCGAGCAGTATATAGACGATGCTCTCCGATGGTTGGTCTATAACAGATAGATAACCGGTCAAACATAATGATCCTGGTGCAGCAATAATGGCGATAAGCGGCAAAGTCGATTGTGTGGCCTTCCTTTTGATCAGTTGGCTTATGACGATCGGCAAAAGCACAAGATAGAAAGCAAGCGCAAACCAAATGATGATCTGCCCAAACTCTGGGCCAAAATTGCTTGATGTGGCCGGAATGACCCCGATACCTACAAACGTAACAAACCACCCTGGATTGATGTATTCTGACCTCATATTACTAGGTGCAAGGAAATATAAAGTGAAGAATCCCATAAGACTGAAATGAAGTATTATAGCAACCCACCATATGAACAATATGATTGAATCATGTACGGTAAAGCGACTTAGTGTATGACAGAGCATCATCATGGACATTGGGAAGGTCGGAGAAATGGCTGCAACGACTGGGTTATCTAAGGTCTTTAAAGTATCTCTGCCTGTGACAGTAATTTTTAAGAAAAATAAAAACATCATCAGTATCCCAATTATGGTGAAAGTCCATCCGATTCTGCCATAGTGTATTGAGAAAAAAAGATGGCCGAGGGATACTAAGCCGAGTATCAATCCACTTATGGAGACGGGGATTTGGGTAAGAAAATGTTTCATATCATGGCACTTCTTTTCTAATTTAATAATGAGGCATCGTGTAAATGAACACAATAATATATTGTAACGAATCGACTAATGATTATCAATCTGAAAATGTTGCTCAAACACAAAGAGCTTAGAGCCTAATCACTAATTTTGTATATGGAAACGTATATTGAAAGAGTGCTCCCGTGACACCACTTCACGATCGAGTCAGAAGAGGTGCCTCTTTTTTATGGGTCTTCTTGTACTGGTTCGATTCTTGCCAATTATGAAAATCCTGAGCGCTATCCCACAATGTCAGAATGACGTAGTAAGGGCCAAGATTCAGCTTTCATAACACGGAGTGCTTTAAAGCCTGTCACAGTAGCAAGGTTCGATTGACGATTCAAAAAGCGTGCTTCAAAAGCTTTTTCCATACCAGTATTGATATAGACATTATTCAAGACGCAAAATCCTTTTGTTTCCAAAGATCCTTTACTTTCAATTATTGAGTAGCCTTTTTCTTCAGAATTACTTCGTATTATCGCCTTTTCTTCTTCTATTGAAACCTGATAGTTATTCTCTACATCTGTGAGAATCATATTGCCACCTCTTCATTTGGTTAGTTCGACACAGATATGACTGTACCCATATGGATAATGGTAGAGTAACCTGCATCATTTATAGAAAGCGTATCATATCTATGGAAGGTTTATCTTGTAATGCATTATTCCATTCATGATATATTAAGTATACAATATATTATTTTCAAGGAGGCTTATTCAATTAAATGATTAAAGTAGTCAATGAGATACGTATTGAAAAAGGAAGGGTTGAAGAGGTAGCTAAACGTTTTTCCACGGCAAAGTCTGTCCATACTTTTGATGGTTTTGTACTGATGGAAGTTCTAATCAAAGAAGATACGGAAGAATATGATGTAATAGAAGTGTGTACAACTTGGGAAGATCAGGAAAGTTTCGAAGTCTGGAGGCAGGATCGTGCCACCAGAAAAGCACATGAATCGAGTGATTCCAAATCGAAAGAGGAAAATAATCCGATCCTAGGGGCAGAGCTTTCAATCTATGAAGTTTATGTACAGCATCGGCCGGAGTAGCTTTAAATTCTATAATAAAATCATTATCGAGATGAGAATGATGATACAAAAAACGCCCATAAAATGGGCGTTTTTTGTATCGCAATGTATTATATCTTAACTACCTGCTTACCTAAGTTCTTACCTTCAAAAAGGTTGTTGAACGCTTTCGGCAGATTTTCAAATCCTTCTTCAACGCTTACTTCTGTGTGGATCTTGCCATCCTTTACCCACTCAGCAAGAGTTTGACCGGCTTCTTGGAAATCATCGGAATAGTTAGCGACTACAAAGCCCTGCATCAAAGCTTGGTTTTTGATGAGTATAGGCTGGATGCGTGGGCCGATATCCTGTTCAACGTCATTATAGTTTGAGATTGTGCCGCACACCGGGATACGTGAGAAAGTATTCAAGTGCTTGAACACAGCATCGGAGATTTTGCCGCCGACGTTTTCGAAATAGACATCCACTCCATTAGGTACAGCTTCTTCGAGGGATTTTTCGAAGTCCTCCGCTTTATAATCGACCGCAGCATCGAAACCGAGTGTATCTTTCAAATAAGCCACTTTTTCTTTGCCGCCGGCAATACCAACGACTTTGGCACCTTTTATTTTAGCGATCTGGCCGACTACGGAACCTACTGCACCTGAAGCTGCAGAGACTACGACTGTTTCACCAGATTGCGGTTGCCCGATCTTCAGAAGACCATGATAGGCAGTCTGTCCTGTCATCCCCAACGTGCTTAGATAAAGGTGTAGGGGGACATTGGCATCCTGCACTTTTTGGATATTATCCGTTGTAATGGTGATATAACGCTGCCAAGGCATTATACCGACTACGTAGTCGCCTTCAGCAAAACCGTCTGCCTTCGAAGCAAGGACTTCACCGACTACATGGCCATGTAAAGGTTGGTCGACTTCAAATGGCGCGATATACGATTCTGCATCAGACATGCGTCCCCTCATATAAGGGTCGACTGATATATAAAGTGGTTTGATCATGACCTCATTATCTGATGGGTCTTTTTTTGATATCTCTTCCAGTCGAAAGGTATTGTCGTTCTGGTGTGCCCTTCGGGCGGTTTGCTAATACAAATTGCTCATTTTTCACTATAATTGCCTCCGTTCAAAATGAATTACATATTCATTTTAACTGTCGGTTACTGAGACGGCAAAGAATCTGATTGAATAAGAAAATCCCCCGTCAGGGAGATTTCATCTAGCTTGACTTAACATTGTGAACTTCGTAGCCCAGATTTTCTACAATAGTTCTTATCTCATCGGGCGTAATTTTATTTTCGTCGTGTTCAACTTTGACTTTACTTGAATTGAACAGCACTTTTGCGACTTCAACACCCTCTTTTTTGGATAGGTTGCCTTCGATTTTTTTAATGCAGCTTGGGCAGGTGAATGTTTCTGTCTTCAAATTGGTTTTCACTTGATATCTCCTCCTGTTAAGTTTATATCCTTACTTTCTATCTATAGTATATAGGTAGAGCACAAAATAAAAATTGACGAGCATCAACTAATGCGAGGAGTTCGATTTCATGAAATTGATCTGGAGTGATATGCTCGTATATATATTCAAATATTGGAGGGGATTAGTTTGAACAGCTGGGATAAAAAGTTTGATGAAGCACATTATATTTACGGCACAGAGCCCAACGACTGGTTAAAAGAAAATATTTATGAAAAAGGAAGTCTGAAGATCGCCTTGCTTGCTGAGGGAGAGGGACGCAATGCAGTGTATCTGGCAAAATTGGGTCACGAGGCGGTAACATATGACTACTCTAAAGTTGGGCTGGATAAAACTATCCGGTTGGCGGAATCAGAAGATGTCAAAATAGAAACTCATCTGCAAGATCTCACAGTAACCGATGCCCTCCCTAAAAACTTCTATGACATCGCAGTCAACATATTTGGGCATGTTCTAGCAGAAGGGAAGAAGAATATGCTTGAAAACCTTATAGATTGTGTGAAACCGGGAGGAAGAATCCTATTCGAATTCTATTCGAAGCGGCAATTGGAATTCCAGACTGGCGGACCGAAGAGGAGTGACATGTTGTATGATCTGAAAGAGCTGGAGGAAGAGTTTTCACATTATGACGTAGAGATCATTTCCTTAAGCGAAAAGATCGTGGAACGTCACGAAGGGACTATGCACCGGGCAGAAGTGCGGTTATCCAAGGCTATCTTAAGAAAAAATGAGACGAAGGGATGACTACATTCATCCCTTCTCTATAGGTCGAGATGGCGATATAATGTTGCCCTACTGATATTTGTTTCGCTCTTTATTTCGTCCAAAGTGTACTTTTTTGACATATACATTTCCAAAGCCCTTTTCATATTGTCATCATTTCTTTTTGGTCTTCCCGAGGGCTTTCCTTTGGACGCTGCTTCTGACACCCCGATGCGTGTCCTGAACTTGACGACATCACTTTGAAATTCAGATAGGAGGTGGAGTGTATCCCGAAAGTTATACGTGGAGTGCCCATTGATTTCCAACGACTTGTTGAGGATGATGATGGATGCATTTTTTTCTACGACAATATCTACAAGGTCCACCAATTGTTTCGTGGAATCGGCAAGTATGAAAAGATCAGTGGTATATACATAATCTCCACTTTTAAGTATGGCAAACAAATGATCTAATTGTGTGCGTTTTTTGTTCTTGGCGTGCTGTTCCTCGAATATTTCATCAGCATGCTTTTCCAACTTCCTTTTCTGTTCTATCTTCGAGTCGTTGAGTCCAACATCTCTGATATACCCATAGATCATGCCTGGTCCTCCTCATCTCTATAAAGCGGTCATAATTCCAAAAAGGGGTATACTTATGAAACTTTGATGATTATAATAAGCTCTATAGAATTATAAAATAGGAGCGTAGAAAATGATAGAGACATTAAAGAAAGAATGGCTGACCGACCCCAAGACCAACATTCTGGCGGGGATACTGGTGGCGCTTGCTCTTATTCCTGAGGCGATCGCATTTTCCATCATTGCCGGGTCGACCCGATGGTTGGATTATATGCCTCATTCATAATAGCAGTATCAATATCAATATTAGGCGGGCGTCCCGCGATGATCTCTGCCGCCACCGGTGCAGTAGCGTTACTTGTTGTACCGCTTGTGAGTGAATATGGTGTAGAGTATCTACTGGCTGCAACATTGCTGATGGGAGCGATTCAACTGGTACTTGGCATCTTGAAGATCGGCAAACTGATGAAGTTCATTCCGAAATCCGTTATGCTCGGGTTTGTCAATGCGCTTGCCATTATGATCTTCATGTCTCAGATTGAACATATTTTCGGCATCTCAATATCGACATATGTTTATGTTGGTGTCACCTTGCTGATTATTTATGTTGTCCCAAGATTCTTCAAGGCGATACCAGCACCACTTATCGCGATTATTGTGCTGACTGCTGTCTATCTCTTTATGGGGGCTGACTTGAGGACTGTCGGAGACTTGGGAGCGATAGAACGTTCTCTACCAAGTTTCATCATACCTGACGTACCTTATACGATGGAAACGTTGAGGATTATTCTGCCATTCTCCATATCCATGGCTATCGTCGGATTGGTTGAAAGCTTACTGACTGCAAAAATTGTCGATGATGCTACAGATTCCTATAGCAGTAAGAATAGGGAATCCCGCGGACAGGGTATATCAAATATCATCGCAGGTTTCTTTGGAGGCATGGGTGGTTGTGCCATGATAGGACAGTCAATAATTAATGTGAGGTCGGGTGCGACTACCCGCCTCTCGACTTTTACGGCAGGCATGGTACTCATCTTCCTTATAATCGTCCTTGGCGATCTGGTTGTTCAGATACCAATGCCGATTTTGGCAGGAATCATGGTGATGGTAGCAATCGGCACATTCGATTGGGGCTCTTTCCAGTATGTTGTAAAAGCGCCGCGGACTGACGCTCTTGTAATGATTGTGACAGTCGTGATTGTCCTTTTCACCAGTAACTTGGCAATGGGCGTGATTGCAGGAGTGGTATTGAGCGCACTGTTCTTTGCTACTAAGATCTCCAACATCACCGTAGATCGTTCAGAATCAGGGAACGACGTAAGCTACCGTTTCAATGGACAGATATTCTTTGCTTCAGTTGATACAATGATGAATCAACTCGACCTCGATGACCATGATAAGGCAATAGAGCTTGATTTCACTGCAGCACATATCTGGGATGACTCTGGTGTAGATGCTGTAGATACGATGATTACAAGACTTAAACGAAGAAATAATCAAGTGCGCATCAAAAACTTGAACAAAGACAGCCGGAAAATCATTAATGAATTGAGTATGATAAATCAAGAAGAGCTTAATATGGGGGATAAAACATGTATAAATCGATTCTGCTGGCAGCTGATGGTTCAGATAATAGCTATCGGGCTGCCAAGGAAATCAGTAAATTCCATTTCGAAGGTACAGTGGTCACCGTTCTTAATGTCATAGCCTATAGCGACTCAAAAACAGATGTGCTTCATGGGTCCAATAATAGGAGTCTGGAACGTGAGCGCCTGGCAAAGATATCAAATATCACAGAGTACTTCGAGTCGGAAAATATCGCCTATGAAGTGCTGTTCGAGCATGGGGAGCCTAAAGAGACTGTGGTGAAAGTGGCAAATTCAGGGGATTACGACGTAGTCGTCCTCGGAACCCGAGGACTCAATAGTCTTCAAGAGATGATGCTCGGCAGTGTCAGCCACAAAGTGGCCAAACGCGCACAGATTCCAGTCATCATTGTTAAGTAGAAGAATGGCTAAAAGCGCAGGATCAAACGGGGTTCTGTGCTTTATTTATATATCAATACTGAACTCTTGTGATTAATGATATAGTCTTAAGAAAACAGGAAGGGTGAGCAGAATGAATATAGAGATACCACTCATGCTCATTGTCGCCCTATTCATCACACTTGGCATTGCGAGTCAATGGGTTGCAGCAATGATCAAATGGCCGGCAATAGTAGTAATGTCCATAGTAGGACTCCTTGTAGGTCCGATATTTCAGATAGTGAATCCCCAGGAAATGATGGGCAGCGAGCTTTTTGGAACAATTGTTTCACTCGCGGTCGCAATAATTCTTTTTGAGGGCAGCAGCAATCTGGATTATCGTGAATTGAAGGGAGTATCCAAAGCGATAGCAAGGATCATCACAGTTGGTGCTGTGCTCGCATGGCTACTCGGTGCGATGGCCATGTACTTTATATTGAACTTCCCATTATCTATATCATTTGTACTCGCAGGCCTCTTCATTGTGACCGGCCCTACGGTCATCCAGCCGTTGCTTAAGCAGGCCAAGGTTAAAGACTCGGTGAACTCCATACTTAAGTGGGAGAGTATTATCCTGGACCCTGTAGGACCGATGTTGGCGCTATTTGCATTCTATGTCTTTCAGATTTTAGGACAGGACTTCGGTCTAGAGTATTTTCTCGAATATATCATTGGATTCAGCGTAGCATTTGCTCTTGGTTTTGGAGCGTCTTACCTATTTAAATGGATGATTCAAGGGGATTTCATACCCAGAACCTCATGGCTCCCATCCAGTTTGTGTTCATTCTGCTATTATTCAGTCTGAGCGACGCTGTACTGCATGAATCCGGTTTGCTCTCAGTGACGATATTCGGATTGGTGATGGCCCGACTCAAAAATCACAGCCTCATTTATAAGCAGTCGAATCATTTTATCGATGAGATGACGCTGATCCTTGTCTCTACAGTCTTCATCCTTATTACCTCCTCTCTTACGCGCGAGGTTTTAAATGAGGTGCTGAGTTGGGAGTTGGTGCTGTTCTGCCTTATCATGATCATAATTGTAAGGCCTGCTTATATCCTGCTATCCACAATAAATACTGAGATTCCTTTTAAAGAGAGAGCATTCATTTCATTCGTGGCACCAAGAGGCATTGTTGCCCTGGCGGTTGCAGAGTTCTTCTCGGGGCTTTTCAACGATCAGAATGTGCCGATGGCGGAATATATCGCACCTGTTACATTCGGGTTCGTTTTTGTGACGGTCGTTTTCTATGGCTTCAGTTTTAAGCCGTTGAGTAAATTATTGAAGCTGTCGAGCATAGAACCTCCCGGCATCATAATTATCGGTGAAAACCGTTTCTCCCTTAAACTTGCTTCGAAATTACAAGAACATGAGATTCCGGTAATGGTATCCGATCTTTTGAACTCCGATGCAAAACGCGCTAAAGAACTGGGCTTGGAAACTTTCGACGGTAACCTGCTGTCTGAAGATGAACGCATACAGGCTGACCTCACTCCTTATGAACAATGTCTATTGATGACACGCTCCTACACATTCAACCACCTGGCATTTAATGAATTGTCCCAGGAGTTTGGCTTGAAGAATGTTAAGATGTTCCCTTATCCAGTAGATCATGAGGAGATGCGAAATCGGGTTGAGCAAGTCATTAGACATCATATTCTGTTTGATGAATATTTTACGTATTATTGGTTCAATCAATTCATCGATGAATACAAAATTACAGAATTGGACCCTTCAGAAGTAGAAAGCATTACAGAAGACGACATCATTCTATATTACATTGATTCTGCAAAGAATGTGACATTCAAGACCATTACAGAAGATCTGACCTATGGTGAAGAAGGTGTAGTAGGCGTATTGAAGGGCGCCCATACTTTCAAGGAAGAAAAAGAACGGAGGATGAATCCTCCGTTCTTTTTATTGCCCGGGAAATCTAAAGTCAATTTAGATTATCTCTCAGCCGAAACATTTGAAGAAGATGATGAATGATTTGTTTGCGGAGATGGTTAGATTATCCGCGATCTGCACTTTCGGAAATCATACGACCCACCTGCTGGCCGCTCAATGTGACCATTGGCATACCTCCTCCGGGGTTTACGGTCCCACCGACAAAATATAAATTCCCGATCTCGCGATCTTTTTTTGGATGTTTGAACCCTTTGTTTTTCTTTTTATCCGATACTGTGCCGTATATTGCACCATGATCGGAATTGTACATTTTTTCAATATCATGAGGTGTCAACATGTATTCTGTAACAATGTGATCCCTTAAATTCTCAAGTCCCATCGATTCAAGTTTCCCAAGAACCGTGCGTCGGAAGTTCATATAATCTTCTTTTGTATATTGTTCATTTTGAAGGGGTGGGATATGGGGTAATATTTTTAGGTTTTCTGATCCTTCAGGTGCTTGTGAAGGATCGGTTTTATTGGTGTTCACCACATAGATTGTAGGATCACCCGGCAAGATCTTCTTTTCGAATACTTCTTCATAGTTGCGTTTTGAATCGTTTGAGAAAAAGAAGTTATGATGCCTCAATTGTGGGTATTTCCGATTGACTCCGAGGTGCAACACCAACCCTGAACTTGCTGGTTCAAATTGCTTTTCCAGTTTCTTGATTTTTTTTGGTATCTGATCGAGCACTTGCCTATAAAAAGGCAGGACTTCCATATTGGAAACATAATAATCTGCTTCTATACGGCTTCCGTCATCGAGCAACAAAGTTTCTATGTTATTTTGTGCATCAGTCAAGGCTGTTTCCACAGATACACCTGTATATAACTTGACCCCTATATCTCGTGCTAACTGGGTGATACCTTCAGCTAGATGGTGAAGCCCACCCTTTACATACCATACGCCTTGCTCATGTTGCATATGGGCCATCATATTCAACACAGCCGGTGCCCGGTATGAGCTTGAGCCGACATATTTTATGAAATAACCCAACATATCTCTCATTTGCGGATTTTTAACCCTCTTGTTTATGCCATGCTGCATCGTGGATGAGTAGTCAAACCCTTTAAATGCTTCGATGGGGCCATGAAAACGCAGCACATCTTTTAGATCATCAAGCCCCTTTTCAAAATACCCAGGGACTGTGGTTCTATCTATTTTTTTGGCATACTCCAGGAAGTTCCTATAATCGCGCATATCTTCTTTTCTGAGCTGAGGGTTTTCTTGTGCCATCTTTTGAAGGTTTCCATATAGATCGATATGGGAGTCATCAGGAAAGAAGGCGCGCCATTGGAGAGGAATTTCTTCAATTTGTACATAATCATCCATAACCCTTCCACTGCCAGTGAAAAGCCGTTCGAACACGTGGGGCATCGTTAGCAGCGATGGCCCGAGGTCAAAACCGAATCCGTCTTGTTCATGACGGTTCAGCTTTCCTCCAAAGTGTGTATTCTTTTCGTATAGTGCTACATCGAATCCCCTTTGTCTCAGGGAGATTGCTGCGGAGAGGCCGCCAAGGCCACCTCCTATTACAACCGCTGTTTGAGTTTTTTTCATGGTGCTCCCCCAATCATTTGTCTTCAAGTGACTTGATATACATTTTTTCCGCTTCCCTTATCTTTATCTTTTTAGCTAAAGACACTGAGTTTCGCTTGGAGAAACAGTCGTATTCATTATGACGGACTTCATTCAAGATCTCCCGGTATATGGAGAGTGAGAGCAGAAGCGGTAACCTGGCTTCCGGTTTATAGTATGTAATCTCTTCACGGGCAGTGTCATATAAACGTTCCGCTGTTTTGGCGAGATCCTCCCACATAGATCTGAAATTTTTATTGATTTCGCCTGAGGCAAGCTGTTTTTCAGTATAACCATGCTTTTTCAACACCGACTTTGGAATATAGATACGGCCATGATCCCTGTTGTCTTCCCCTATATCCCTCAAAATATTGGTGATTTGCATGGCAACACCAAGTTTTTCTGCATTTTGCTTGCGTGGACCTGTAAGATCATTGGATAGTACAGGAAGAAGAAGCCTTCCGACAGACCCTGCAACATGATTACTGTAATTGATCAGGTCATCGAGGTCTTCAGGCTGTTTAAAGCGGATATCCATCCTTTGGCCGTCCAGTTGAGTATAGAGCATTGATGAATCAATATCATAACGACCCATCACATCGGCCAACGCACGCCACATAGGCGCCTGGGGACGTCTCCATTTAAGAAGGTATCCAGTTCCTTCTCCAGTTTTTCCAAATTTACGATGCGTGTCTCCATGTCTTTGGCATGGTCGATTGCATCGTCAGCTGTGCGGCAAAATGCATAGATTGCATACACTGCATCGGCATCTTTTTCGGGGAGGGTGGAAAAAGCATAATAGAAGCTCTTCGAGTGATGCTTGATTATATTTTGGCAATGGTTGTAGTCATTTTTTAATGAAGGTTTGGAATGAGCCATCATGCTTCACGTCTCCTATTGGTGATTTTCATCTTTCAGCAGTTCTCCGACTGCTATTTTTGATGAGAGTAATACAATCGGTACGCCGGCTCCTGGATGAGTGCTGCTTCCGGTAAAATACAGATTGTCGCAATGCGTCGCTTTACTCTGGGGGCGCATATGATTGCTTTGGGTGAGTGTCGGCCTAAGTCCGAATGTAGCGCCATTGTAGGCGTTGAAACGCCCCTCAAACTCTGCTGGTGTCATAGTAGTTTCTACAACGATTTCTTCTTCAAAATTTTCCATACCAGGCAGCTGGCTGATTTTCGACATGATTTTGTCTCGGTACATATTAGAAGTTTCCTCCGTCCACTCATATTTCAAAGTATGTGTGTCTGATACAGGCATCAAGATATATATACCATCCTTATCTTCAGGGGCGAGCGAAGGGTCAATTTTTGAAGCGATATACATATAAAGTGATGGGTTTTCGATGACATCACCCTCAAAAATTTGATTGATGTTAGTATCAAGATCTTCAGAGAAAACAAAGTTATGGACGTTATCGAGTTCAGGGTATTTACGATCCATGCCCAAATATAGAACGAAGCAGGAGCATGAATACTCCATCTTATCAATTTTTTTGTCCTGATACTTTCCTTTATGCTCTGGCTCTTTGACCAGGTTTTTCATGGCATATGGAAAGTCTGCATTACACATCACATAATCAGAAGCAAGCAATGAACCGTTGACCATGACACCCGTTGCTTTTTTATCCTCTATGACAATTTGTTCTACGCTGGTGTTATATGTGATTTCCCCGCCCATTTCCAAAAATAGGCGTTCCATGGCAGACGCCATGGTGCGCATTCCGCCTTTGATGAACCAGATACCGTATAGAAACTCGATCATGGGAATGATGGTGTACAGTGAAGGGCCTTTAAAAGGCGAGATACCGATATAAAGGGTCTGGAAGCTGATCATCTGGCGCATGCGTTTATCTTTGATATACTTCTTCATTAGATTTTCAGCATTGTTCAGAGTTTTCAACTTCATGCCCTGGCCGATCATGAATGGGTTGTAGAAATCTTTCTTGTTTCTGAAGGGACGCTGCAGAAAATGGTTCTTGGCAACATTGAAACGTTGGTACAGATCTGTTAGATAGCGTAGAAAACCTTCGGCATCTTCATCGCTGATTTCTTCAAACATCTCTATATTTTTAACAAGGTCGTTTGTCACTTGATATTCTTTGGTCCCATTGTCAAAGTATCCACTGTACATGGGGTCAAGGCGCATCATCGGGATATAGTCATCAGGATTACGGCCTGTAATCTCGAATACTTCTCTATATAGTTCAGGCATCATCACGATGGTCGGGCCAAGGTCGAACGCATATCCTTCAAGGTCAATCCGGTTCATTTTGCCCCCAGGCGTCGACTCCTTCTCCAATATAGTGACTTGGAACCCTTCATTCTGTAATCGGATGGCACTTGCAAGCCCAGCGACTCCAGCACCTATAACAGTAATCGTCTTTTTCATATCAAAATCTCCCTTGCTGTTCCATGGACCGCTGCTGCTGCCATGAAATCAATTCAGGACTTAGGACAATCGGCCGATTTCTCAGCTCTTCAATATTTTTAGCGTTGGTTACTACGGCAATCTTCTTCATCTGATGGTGGAACTGATCCACGAACTCGATAGCAGCTTCAACACCAGAGTGTTCGACTTGTTCCAGCATCATTTTTGACATTCCTACAGCACGGGCACCAAGGGCCAGACACTTCATCGCATCAAGGGGGTCCGTATCCCTCCGCTAGCCAGTATATGCATCTCTTGTTGGAAGGGCTTTGTTTCGAGAAGCGATGTGACTGTGGAAATGCCCCAGTTATCCATATAGGACATCTCTTGGTTTTTGCGTCTTGAATTTTCAATGGTTGCGAAGTTGGTGCCTCCCTTACCACTGATGTCTGCATACTTGATGCCGATATTCTTCAAAATATGAAGTGTTTCTTTGCTCATGCCAAAGCCCACTTCTTTAACGATTACAGGTATATCAATTTCTTCTGCAATCTGCTGGATATTGTCGCGCCAAGCTTTAAAATTACGGTCCCCTTCAGGCATGATCAATTCTTGAGGCGCGTTGATATGGATTTGAAGTGCATCTGCTTTGAGAAGGTCTACAGCTATTTTTGCCCCTTCCATTGAAACATCCGCACCTACGTTGGCAAAGAGAAGGCCATTTGGGTTAGTTTCTCTCGCAATGGTGAAAGAATCTGCCAGCTCCTGGTTGCTTTATGGCAGCATGCATCGAACCGACTGCCATTGGAATCCCCGTAGCTTCAGCGACAGCAGCAAGCTTTCCATTGATGGAACGCGTCCACTCGCTGCCTCCGGTCATTGCATTGATATAGAGTGGCAAATCAAGACGAAAAGGACCGAGGTCTGTAGAAAGGTTGACATCATCCAAGTTGAAAGAAGGAAGAGACTGGTGGATGAAATGCACACCGTCAAAGTCGGATGATGCAGTTTGCAGAGATTGGTTTAGGGCGTGTTGAACATGTTCGTTTTTTCTTTGGCTACGTTTATCAGTCGGTTTGCTCAAGAGATTCATTCCTTCCATCCTGTCGCTTTACTTTCGGGTGTATGGACCGTTCTCAGATAGGGTTGAGATATCTATGGTTTCTATATCCTTTAAAGGAGCATAAAAAGAGTAAGCAGTAGAGTTGTTTCTTTATACTTACCCCTTTTATAGGAGTATTGATCGAAACTTGTAAAGATGGTTCTTCTTTGATGTGTATTAGTATGATTATCAATGATTGGGAGGTATTTTGCAAACATACTGGAAATAAATGAAAAAAGACATCAGGGGGTTCCGATGTCTTTTTTTCAGTGGAATCTAATTCAATTTTTGTTCCGCTTCCAATTCCTCGTCGCGTTCTTTTTCAGATTGTTCTACATACTCCTGCATGCGACGTTTGTTTGGAGTGATGGAAAGTCCCAGATGTTTACGTTCTTCGTTGGCATCCTTATAGAAGGATACCAGTACGGAGAGTATCACGAAACTGAATGGGAATGCTGAAACGATGGCGGCCGATTGTAATGCCGCTAAACCGGTTTCTCCCCCTGAAAGGAGCAGGATGAAGGCAATTGAAGAAAGTGCAATTCCCCAAATTATTTTAATTTTGTTGGATGGCTGCAGAGAGCCGTTTGAAGTTTGAATGCCTAGGACATAAGTAGCTGAGTCAGCGGATGTTACAAAGAATGATGCGACAAGCATCAGCGCAATGACCGACAGGATCATGCTCATCGGCAACTCATTGAATATCCCGAACAGCATTGTCTCTGCAGGCATTTCAAAAATTTGCGGCGTCTCTTTAGCAATCTCGATGCCTGTAGTACCAAATGCACTAAACCATACGATGGCTACGGCAGTAGGGACAAGCAGGACGGCCATGACGAATTCACGGACTGAGCGTCCACGGGACACCCGCGCAATGAAGGTCCCTACAAATGGACTCCAGCTCATCCACCAAGCCCAATAATAGATCGTCCATGAATCGAGCCATACGCTTTTCTGCTCATTCAGCGGCGCAACGTCCAGGCTGTTGAAAAGGAAAGTATCAAGCAGTGCGCCTGTCGATGTACTCATCATATTCAAGATCAGCATTGTTGGGCCGATGATGAGTATGACAATAAATAGAATAGTCGCAAGGCCTAAGTTGAGATTACTTAAATACTGGATGCCTTTATTCAGGCCACTCCAGGCACTCATTAGGAATAAGAATGTTACGACAGCTATAATTGCACCTTGAACACCGATGTTAATCGGAATTCCAAACAGATAGTTCAAACCACCATTGATTTGTAATGTACCAAGTCCAAGGGAAACTGCCACTCCGATAACTGTTGCGAATACTGCTAAAACGTCCACAGCGGTACCAATCGGCCCATCTACGCGATCACCAAGTAGGGGGCGGAGTGTTTTGGAGAGCAATCCAACTTCGTCTTTTCTGAACTGGAAATAGGCAAGAGCTAATGCGATGATGCTGTACATTGACCATGTATGGAAGCTGTAGTGGAAAAACGTTGAGCGCATTGCTTCGATCATGGCAGCATCTGTCTCCGGATCTGCAGTGGGAGGTGCAAGATAGTGCTGGATCGGTTCTGCCGCTCCGTAGAATACCAAACCGATACCCATTCCAGCACTGAATAGCATGGCGAGCCACGGGATGGTTCTAAATTCTTTTTCATGATACGGTTTGCCGAGTTTCAACTTACCGATAGGACTAAAAATGAGGAAGATACAGAAGAATACTATCCCTGCCGTAATGATGAGATAATACCAGCCAAAATAATCCGTAACCCATGCTCCGGCACTTGCAGTGAATGCCCCGAACTCCTCAGGTAACACGGCACCTATAGCAACCATGATGCCAATTATGATTGATGCATAAATAAAAACGTTAGATATTTTCTTTCCACCTTTTTTGGTCTTTGCCATTAATTAAGCTCCTTTATATATACTTATTCAATTGTCCGAAATTCTTTTGCAAGTGTAATATTAGTTCAACAACTTATAAATAGTAACAAAGGATTTATCGTTTGGCAACCACTCGAACCAGATATATGTGGATGATTCCATTATACCGAGTTCTATCGGTTTTCAGACATATACCCCTGGTGGTATGATGTCGAAATATAATATGATAATTTTGTTCGGGAAGGCCAGGGTTATGGATAAGATCAAAATAGGTATAAAGGAAAATCTGATGCAGTTCACTTTCTTGGTTGTAATGAGCTTTTTTGTCGGCTCCATGGTAGGAATCGAACGAACTGTATTACCTCTACTCGGTGAAGAGGAGTTTGGCTTGATTTCTACAAGCGCAGCACTCAGCTTCATCATTACATTTGGCTTTTCTAAGGCGATAATCAACTACTTTGCAGGTGGGATTGCAGACCGTTACGGACGGAGACGCGTTCTCATAGTGGGGTGGATTATAGGACTTTTTGTTCCGGTTCTCATCATCACGGCAGGGTCCTGGTGGATTATAGTCCTTGCGAATATGATGCTCGGCATAAACCAGGGGTTGACATGGTCCATGACGGTTAACATGAAGATTGATTTGGCAAGAAGTGACCAGAGGGGCACTGCAGTGGGATTGAATGAATTTGCCGGTTACACGGGAGTGGCCGTGCTCGCGGCGGTATCAGCTTCCATCTCTTCAAATTACGGAATGCGTCCGGAACCGTTTTATATTGGTATAGGAATTGCTCTGGTGGGGTTGCTGCTCTCGATCATCATCAAGGATACTGGACAGCATCTAGAACTCGAGGAACGAAAGTCAGTACAGAAAGCAATCATCTGACTGCAAAGCAGATTTTTAAACGGACGACACTGCAGGACCGGAACCTTTCCTCAGCAAGCCTTGCAGGACTATCGACTAATTTGAAGGATGGCATGGCCTGGGTCTCTTCCCGATTTACTTTGCGGCTACAGGACTGACTGTGCCGCAAGTGGGTATGATTGTGGCCATTTACCCTGCAGCTTGGGGTGTGTTCCAACTCTTCACTGGAACTTTAAGCGATAGATTCGGGCGTAAGCCATTTATCGTATCGGGTATGCTAGTGCAAGCTGCAGCCCTGTGGTTCATTATTTCTGCAGAAGGATATGGATTATGGATCACTGGCGCCATCATTTTGGGATTGGGTACAGCGATGGTGTATCCGACATTACAGGCTGCCATTAGTGATGTTGCGGCGACAGATTGGCGCGCCTCCTCTATGGGAGTCTATCGTTTCTGGAGAGATAGCGGCTATGCATTTGGCGCATTATTAGCGGGTATCGCTGCAGATTTACTTGGCGTGGGCGCAGCGATAGGTATCGTTGCAATATTGCCATTTCTATCAGGTGTCGTTGCTTACATCAGAATGGACGAAACATTGGAATGAATATGGCTTGAAGATATAAGTACTGGCCTCGGAGCAATCACTTCGAGGCCAGTACTTGTCATTTTGCGCGGTTTAGGTACCAACTACCCAGTGTCAGATAAGCTGCAAATGTCGTCCATAATGTATATGGCAGCAGTATGATGCCGGAGAGCCGATTTACTTTAAAGAATTTCGTTAATACGGCATACATGGTAACCCAGATCATAACACTGTTGACTAACGCCAATTGACGCTTTCTGAGTCGGAAAAATAGGAACGACCAAGTATAGTTGATCATAAGGTGAACCTTGAACAGTTTGCTTGCCTGACGATTCCCTTTTTTGTTGATGAGAGCATGAGATAGGCCCATCGTCAGATAAAGGAAGGTCCACATCGGCGCGAAAATTTTACGCGGTGGCGCAAATGGCGGTTGTTTCAGTTTCTTGTATTGTCTTGGAGCGGATCTAGTAGATAGCTTACCGACTGTTTTCCCTAATATGAGCGGGGTGACTAGATGAAATATAAACTGGACGATTGATTTCATGGGGCATCCTCTTTCGTAGTTTGATGATAGGTATATGCTATATTTAAGTTTAAATAATAGCAATAATAATGCCGGAGATATAGGAAGTGATTGGATGATGGAATTATATTATAGAACATTTCAATTTGTTACAAAGCGGATAATGGCTCGTCTTCCTTGGCGTGAACCGTTAGTCGTAAAAGGGAAGGACAGCTTTATGGAGTTGCCTCGAATGATTGCAGCGGCCAATTTGGATAGCATACTCATCGTCACTGATGAAGGGCTTTCGAAATCGGGTCTCCTTGATGATTTTCTTCATCAAATGGAAATGATGGGGATAAGAACGCATATATATGATGATGTCCACTCAAACCCTACCATCAGAGATGCCGAGTCCGCAGCAAGCCTCTATACGGATATGAATTGCCAGGGAATCGTGGCTTTTGGAGGGGGGTCACCCATAGATTGCGCCAAAGTCGCAGCAGCACGTCTAACTAAGTCCCATCAACCGATAAGCAGCATGCGCGGAATATTCAAGATCAGAAAAAACATACCTCCTTTTTTTGCCGTCCCGACAACGGCTGGGACCGGCAGTGAAACCACATTAGCCGCTGTTATCACCAACAGCGATACACACGAAAAGTATGCCTTGATGGATCTATCGCTGATACCCCATGTAGCAATACTCGATCCAGTACTTACAATTGGCCTCCCCAAAAAAGTTACAGCAATGACGGGGATGGATACATTGACTCATGCTGTTGAAGCATACATCGGGTACGGAGGCACTTCGGAGACGGATAAGAATGCCAAAGAAGCGGTCCAACTTGTTTTCCATAATCTATATCATGCCTATAATGATGGGAGCGATATAGAGGCAAGGAGCAATATGCAGGAGGCCGCATATAAAGCTGGGTTTGCCTTCACACGCGCATTTGTAGGTAACATCCATGCTGTAGCGCATACACTGGGAGGCTTCTATAACGTGCCACATGGATTATCTAATGCCGTTATAATGCCATATGTACTTGAATATTACAGTGAACTTGGTGTGGCTACTTACCAACTCGCTGAATTGGCGGATATCGTCGATATAACGCAATCTGACGATGATGATAAAGAGAAGGCGCGCAAGTTTATTCTTGCGATAAGGGAACTTAATGGTTCTATGGGAATTCCCGAAAAGATTGCCGGCATAAAAGACACCGACATTCCATATATGATTGACAATGCTCACCGCGAAGCCAACCCACTTTATCCCGTGCCGGCAATATTCGGCCGAGTAGACTTTGAAAAAATCTACAGGATGATTAAAGAATAGTGAACAAGCCCGTACTGTCTCTGTAACGGGCTTGTTCATATATAGATAAATATTATTTTTTCATGGCCTGGAGTTTTTCACGGATTTGATCTACATCGGAACCTATGCTACTTTCAACAGCAGCCAAAAAGCTGCCTTCGACTATCGGAGCTTCAGTCAGATAAACCGAGTGGGGGCCTGTATACATTTCAACAGCCATCTCAAGGTTCATCCTGCTTGAACCGATATCATAGAAGCAAAGAGTATCATCATTGACTTTATCCAGCATTTCAGTAATCTGATCGATGTTGGTGCCGATTCCTCCATCTACGCCGCCTGAAGCATGAATGACGGTGTCCCCGGCCATCTGTGAAATGAGTGCTTTAGTACCTTCCGCTATTTCAGCACTATGGCTGATGATAAGTATTTCAGCCATTCTTTACACCTTCTCCCAAGGCCTGAATGACGTAGACTGCACTTTGGGCGCCAGGATCAATCGTCCCCTTGGAATTTTCCTTGAAATAGGCAGCACGCCCTTTAGTTGCAATCATATCCTCGGTATCATCGGCTAAAGCCTGTAGCGATTCCAAGTCGAGCGATCCTCCCTCCCGAAGTAGATCTGCAGTTTTTGAGATGACATCGTACATTGTTTTTTCACCGCCTGAGACCTTCCCCTTTTCACCCACTGTTTTTGCAAATACATCGAGCATCTCCGCCAAATTATTTGAGTCTATAGTATCTTCCGCCACTTCACTCATTTTAACGAAGCTGAAACCATATAAGGGGCCACTTGCACCTCCTATTGAACTCATGAGTGTCATACCAGTTTGCTTCAGGATTTCTTGTGTGGATCCGTCAGTGACTTTTTCTGCCACGGCGGAAAAGCCGCGTTTCATATTGACGCCGTGATCGCCATCACCAATCTCACGGTCTAGCGCAGTCAATTCCCTTTCTTTGTCATCAAATACTGTTTTCAGACCGTGGAGTTGTGAAATTAATTTCTCAGCATCCATCATCTTTAGCCTCCTAATTGAAATAATCCGAATCTGTTTCTGCATCCAATGCTTTCAACAGTTCATCGGATGCATCGACTATCGTCAGAGAGAATCCTTGCATATCAAGGGAAGTCATATAATCTCCAACAAGCAGTTTCTCCATTTTCATATTTCTTCTTTTGAAGCTTTCGACAGTATATTTTGCAACAATGGAGAGTTCGCTTTGAGGCGTTCCGCCCATGCCATTGACCATCACAACAAGCTCGTCATGTTCATTGTATTTGGAAAGTTCATCCAACAATCTGTCAATGATTTTATCGACGGGTTCGGCCTTTTCACGATATATACCTTTCTCTCCATGGATGCCGATGCCAATCTCCATTTCATCATCTTGTAGATCGAAGCCATATTCTCCGGTTGTCGGAACCATGCAAGGATGAATCGCCATGCCTATGGAGTGGAGTGAAGTCATCATCTCCTCCACCTTTTTTTTAATGGTATTCAGGCTATGGCCACTACTTGCCAGGAATCCTGCATATTTATGCACAAGTACTGTGCCGGCTACCCCTCTTCTTTGTTCCTCGTTTTCAATGGCGATATCATCACGCACTACTACGGCTTTCACCTTATGTCCATTTGCTTCAGCCATCTCCTGCGCCATTTCAAAATTCATGACATCACCTGCATAGTTTTTGATGATGAGAAGCACACCGTCTCCATTATCGACGGCTTCTATTGCGGCCAACACCTTATCAGGTGTTGGGGAAGTGAATACTTCTCCGCATACCGCGGCATCAAGCATGCCCTCAGCAACATAGCCGGCGTGTGCCGGTTCGTGCCCACTCCCTCCGCCGGAAATGAGCGCGACACCGCTTGTCTTCCTATTGCGCTTGACGACTACGGTCTCTTCGACGACTTCTATTTTCTTATCACGATATTTGAGGCCATCCATCATATCTGCCAGGAAATGTGACTTGTCATTAATCAATTTTTTCATGATTGCATCCCCTCTTCTACCAATGTGCTTTAACCTTATTTAAAGTAGCCCTTGATTGATTTGACTTCAAGGAACTCTTCAATTCCGTAGTCTCCCCACTCCCGGCCGAGACCTGACTGTTTATACCCGCCGAATGGCAGATCGGTACGACCTTTAGCAACATTAATCTCAATTGTCCCGGCTTCAATGCGGCGTGCCACATACTGGAGTGTGTCCTGGTCGTTGCCGTATACGTAGCCAGCCAATCCATATTTTGTATCGTTTGCGATTTCAAGTGCTTCGTCGATGTCACTATAGGTGATTACAGACATCACCGGTCCGAATATTTCTTCTTGGGCGATGATCATGTCATTTTGAACATCGGAGAATATGGTCGGTTTGACATAGAACCCTTTGTCCAGACCATCTGGATGGCCAGTGCCGCCATGATAAAGGGTTGCACCTTCCTCGCGTCCTTTTTCAATATAGGATTGGACCGTGTCAAACTGTTTGCTGCTTACAAGTGGTCCGACTTCGACGCCTTCTGCGCGCGGTTCCCCCACTTTGACTGCTTCCATTTTTTTCTTCGCTGCTTCCAGGAACTCTGCTTTAATGGAGGCGGGTATCAATGTGCGGGTACCTGCTGTACAGACTTGACCGGAATTGCGGACTACTTTCTGGACAGCCACTTCAGCAGCTTCGTCTACGTCGACATCATCAAGAATGATGAGCGGGGACTTGCCGCCGAGTTCAAGGGATACTTTTTTGAAGTCTTCACTGGCGTTCCTCATGATATTGGCCCCAGTTGGGCCTGAACCTGTGAATGACATCATGCGTACTTTAGGATGTGAACTGAGCGGCTCACCTACCCCTTCCCCGTCTCCATTTACAAGGTTGAAGACGCCTTTTGGGACGCCGGCCGCTTCAAATATTTCAGCTAGGATAATTGCGGCGAAAGGTGTTTCTTCAGACGGCTTCAATACGACTGGGCTTCCCGCAGCAAAAGCAGCAGCAAGCTTCAATGAAGTCTGATTGGTCGGAAAGTTCCATGGTGTGATGAGTCCGGAAACTCCAACGGCTTCCTTCATGATGAGGTCATCTCCACGGCGTTCTTCAAATTCGAATGTATCAAGTGCGTCACGTGCTGCAGTGAAATGATTGAGTCCGGCTTGGTAGTGGGTCTTCTCTGATAAACCGAGTGGCGCCCCTAACTCATCGGTCATCGTTTCTATCAAATCACCTTTACGTTTTGTATATTCATCAACGATGCGGTCCAGCATGGCACGCCGTTCCTCAACAGGAGTATGCCGGAATCCCAGATAAACGGCGTAGGCTGACTCAACAGCACGGTTGACATCTTCTGCGTTACCTTTTGCTATCTTTCCGAAAGCTTCTCCAGTAGCAGGATTGATGACATCCAGAGTTTCTCCGCTGGCACTATCAACCCATTCTCCATTGATGAATTGCTTTGTTTGATTTCTCATTGGTGGATGCTCCTTCTTTAAAGTGATATTGTTCTTTACCCTCATTTTCGGTATTTAATTTCTATTATGGCAGTAAAAACTGAAATAAAAAAAGCAAGACATCGCCTGAAGATGTCTTGCTGCTGGTTTAACAGACTGAATCATTGGATTTAGGGACGGACAGTCCAAATAGAGGCCTCAGATATAATGCAAGGAACGTTCCGCCGAGTGCCATGATGCCCAGATATATCCGTGCATGCTGAAGGAGGCAATCCCTCCGAAGTACGCACCGATATTACAGCCGAACGCAAGTCGGGCACCATACCCCATCAGCAATCCGCCGATGACTGATGCGGAGAAGTTCCCTAGAGTTATTTTGGTGAATTTGAATAATCCGCCTAGTGCTGAAGCGATGAACGCCCCTAAAATAACACCAAAATTCAGTACAGTTGTGCTGTCTGCAAATATCGAAGATTCGAGTGCAGTCGCATTTGCACCTTGCCAATATCCCCACTGGGCTACATCGAAGCCAAGGAAATCGGCAACTTTTGAACCCCATAATGCAAATGCAGAAGTTATTCCCCAAGGCGTGCCGCGGGTCATCAAGGTCAAGGCATTCAATACAGCGAGAATGATGGCTGCTGTAAACAGGGGCCATGAGCCTCTAAATATGCGTTTCCATCCGTGCTCTGTCGGCAACGGAGCCATTTTAGGTGCATTTTTCCTTTTTTCTACAATCAACGTAATCCATGCGATCAAACCAAAGAGGGCGATGGAAAGAGCCCATGCTCCGCCATATCCGAGGCCAGTGGATGTAGCGAGGGAAATGGGTTCGAATGCTGGAAGTTCCTCTGTCCAAAATGGCAGATGATATGCGCCGACTGTAGCACCAACGATAAAGAACAGCAATGTGATGAACATTACGGTACGGCCACCACCTATGGAATAGAGTGTCCCGGAGGCACACCCGCCCCCAAGCTGCATGCCGATGCCAAAGAGGAAGGAACCGACTATCAGACTCACTCCGACCGGCGAAACATAACCTGCTGTATCAGCACCGAAGAACGATATGCCAAAAGCCAGGATTGGGGCGAACAATGTAACTGCAACGGCCAGCATGAGCATATGGGCTCTCATAGCCTGTCCATTGCCGACTGACATCATTCTTCTGAAGGCAGATGTAAATCCAAAACGCGCATGGAACAATGTAAAACCAAGTGCTAATCCGATGAGCAGCAATACCGGCTGCATCATCGGTTGCGTAGCGGCGAGATAGAAGAAGAGCAGAAGACTTGCTGCTATTCCTCCGACAACAAGTGATTTTTGAACTGGATTCATGGAGGAGGACTGCGTGGCTATAGAATTTTTTACTTTATTTATAGGATGAGCGATGGTGTTCATAAAATACGCCTCTTTTCATATCATTTAAGTAGGAATTTAAATCACTTTAATATATCATAGTAAATAAGTCAAGATAATGATTCCCACCATGAGGAAGAGGTTATTGAAGTACACATAAATGTGGTATTATAATGTGCGCCGGGATATACGGAAATCAATGAAGGAAAGTCGAGGGTGCACAGTGGCAAAATTATATTATCGTTACGGCACGATGCAAAGCAATAAGAGCAACCAGATCATCACCACTCATCACCAATATACAACTCAAGGGAAACGCTGCTTGGCGTACTCATCGAGAGTGGATACGAGAAGCGGATATAAAATGATCAAGTCGCGCATCGGATTGGAACTGATGTGTGAGTATATAACGGATAATATCTACGATGAAGTGCATAAGACCCATATGGAAGAAGAAGTCCATGCGGTTGTAGTGGATGAAGCTCAATTCCTGTCCAAGAATGATGTCATGCGCCTCAGTGATATCGCCGATTATCTGACATACCGGTAATCTGTTTTGGACTTAAGACTGATTTCCGGAACCAGCTCTTTGAAGGAAGCCGTACATTGTTGGAACTGTCGGACGCAGTGGACGAATTGAAGACGATCTGCCAATACTGTAATAAAAAGGCTACTTTGAACATGCGCCTGTTGGATGACCGCCCCGTAAATGAAGGGGAAAGCATTTTAATCGGTGACGAAGAATACGTACCTGTATGCCGAAAATGTTATAAGGAAAGGTTAGAGCTTGTCTGAGCTACTTTCTATGACGGAGGTATGAACGCATTAGATAATGAGGAAAGCGTTATATTGGCGATTTTTTTTGGAAAATCAATCAGCACCAATCAGGAGGCTTGAGGAATGATCGAAATCGAAACTGTTTCAAAAACCTTTATAGGAAGAGAAGGTACATTCAAGGCGATCGATGGCATCACTTTGAAGATCGCAGCGCGCGAAGTGTTTGGCATAATCGGGGAGAGTGGCGCTGGAAAGTCGACATTGATGCGCTTCATCAATGCTTTGGAAATACCGGACGAGGGCTCAGTCAAGATGGACGGGGTCGATGTAGGTCGCTTGAAAGGAAAGGCGCTGAGAGATCATCAAAAAGATATCGGTATGATTTTTCAACATTTCAATCTATTGGGCAATAAGACGGTAGAGGAAAATATAAGGTTGCCCTTGACGCTTCATACTTATAAGCACTCTCTATCGCTCGAAGAAGTGCTCGATTTTGTCGGATTGGCTGACAAACGCAAAAATTATCCAGCGGAGCTTTCAGGAGGGGAGAAACAACGCGTTGGTATCGCTCGTGCCTTAATCACTCGTCCCAAAGTGCTTCTCTGTGATGAACCGACTTCTGCGCTGGATGAGAATACTACATACGAAATAGTTGATGTGTTGAGAAAAGCCCAGAGGGAGTATGATATGACAATCATCGTGGTGACCCATGAATTGCATGTTATTAAAGCGTTATGCCATAGGGCAGCAGTCTTGGAAAAGGAAAACTAATCGATACGGTAGAAGTAGTGAACGAAACGCATGAGAGAAGCATCAAATCATACCATGAACGGATATTGGAAGTGTTGAAGAATGAATGAATTCAACCGGTATATCGAGAGACTTATTGAGTATGCACCAAAGCTGGCTGTCAGTCTGTATGAGACTGGCATCATGATGGGTTTTGCGATGGCCGCAGCCATACTATTAGGCTTACCACTCGGGACGCTACTATTCCTCTCCGCCAAAGGCAATCCCCTGGAGAACAGATACATACAGCAACTGTCCAATGTGTTTATAAATATCATACGCTCGTTCCCTTTCCTGTTGCTCGTAGTTGTCATGCAGCCTTTAATTCGTGCAGTGTACGGAAGGGCTACTGGAGACCCAATTGCAGCATCATTTCCAATGATGTTGATTGCTATAGCATTATATGCGCGTTTCGTCGAACAGTCTCTGCATGATGTACCAAAAGGTGTCATGGAAACAGCAAAATCGATGGGTGCATCCACTCCACAACTCGTATGGAAGTTCCTCTATGTAGAGGCAAGGAGTTCATTGCTGATTGGCTTTACTACGGCATTTGTCAGCTTTATCTCCTACTCCACGATTATGGGAGTCGTAGGGGGTGGCGGTATTGGTGATTTTGCCATAAGATATGGTTATCAGCGATATGAGACCGATATCATGTATACGTCTATAGTAATCATAGTCATTTTCGTCATCATGGTGCAATGGCTTGGCATGTATACCGCAAAAAGATTGGATAAGAGATGAATCATATAAAAGGAGAGATATATCATGTTTAAAAAAAGTATTTTATTGGGTAGCTTAGCTTTGGTTCTAGCTGGATGTAGTGATGGGGAAGCGGTACTGAAGACTCGGCAGACGGTGGAAAACGGAAGAAGAGAAGGTGGTGAAGGTTGCCTCACACCTGCCTCCAATGACGGATGTAGTCGAGATTGCTGGAGAAGCGATTGAAGACCCGTATAAAATAGAGTTGGTTGAGGTGTCCGATAACATCCAATATAATGAGGCGCTCCTGAACGATGAAGTCGATGCCAACTTTGCCCAACACACGCCGTTCATGGAAAATTTCAATGACGAGAGGGATGGCGATCTGGTGGCGTTACAACCCATCTATAACGCCATTGTGGGCTTCTATTCGCCGACCTATGACTCCATCGATGAACTTGAAGAAGGTGCAGAAGTTGCAATTCCTTCTGACGGTACGAACGAAGCACGTGCCCTGATGATCCTCGACCAGCATGAGATCATTGGCTTGGCGGATGGAGCAGAACACGCCGCTACCGTCGATGACATTGAAGAAAACCCTAAAAATCTTGAGTTCACCCATATAGACCTGCTTAATCTTACAGGAGCTTATGAAGATGGCGTTGAACTGGTCTTCAATTATCCAACTTATATAGCGAGTATCGATTTGACTACAGAAGATGCAATATTGCTTGAGGAAGATGACAACGATACATTTGCAATTCAGTTTGTAGCAAGGGAAGATAATCAGGATACAGAAGCAATTCAGGCAGCGAAGGAAGCATTCACCTCACAGGAAGTATATGACTTTTTGGATGATTTGAGTGAGGAAGGACATTTGGAACCGACATTTGAACCCGGTGAATAGTAGAATTGATCATTAGGCAGCATAAAAATGCGTCATATGGGATATCATAAGCTTAAAAGTATGGAAATTATGAGTGTTTCACACGAAACATGGGAGGACAGGAAAAGTGCCTCATATGTTAAAATGCATTATAGATAAAGACTTCATAGGAAAGGATATTTCAGATGAAAGTTGCCCTTTTTGATTTTGATGGTACTTTGTATCCGTACGAAACATTTAATATACTTATGGAACGCTTGAAGACTCATCCCCAATTCAAAAAAAACCATAGGCGTTTCATAAGTGCATTCGCACCTGTATATATCGGCTATAAACTGAAACTCGTCAAAAAACATACAATGCAGCATAAAGCCATGGAATACTATCTGAGATCCTTTAAAAGGAATTCGAGAAAAGAGATAGAATCTTTCTTTAGAGAAGTAGCGAATGATATGGTCGAAGATTTGAGAATGCCACTTTTGGCCAAGATGCGGCAGCTGAAACAGGATAATTATTATGTCATGCTTATATCAGGAGCCTTCAAACCTTTACTGGAATCTGTGTTCAAGGGCTTTGATATAGATTGTGTAATAGGCTCCCAAGTTAATTATAATGGCGAACATCTGGATTCGCAGTCCAAGTTTGAACGTGTTTATGCCGAACGTAAAATTGATATCATCAAAAAGCACTTCGCAGATAAAAAAGTGGATTGGCAGAACAGCGAAGCGTACAGCGACAGTTATGCAGACTTGCAGATGCTCGAATTGGTGGGGAACCCAGTGGCTGTAAAGCCCGACCCGAGATTACTTGCAGTAGCGACACGTAAGGGCTGGAAAATTCATCAAGATTAACTTTAATTATTTCAATGCCGAAAAAATGAGGCTATATTATCATAAATTTTTTCAAGGAGTGAAAACCAATGAAACTGACAGAAATAAACGAGGATGAATTGTATCCTACGGAAAAATTCGGGCCTCATGTCGAGGGCACACTCATTTATAAAGTAGGAGAACAAACCCAGTTCAAGGGTGCATATATAACGACTAACGAGCGAATGATCATGAATGTGGATATGGGTGGAGAAAGCTATAGAAGAGTCTTCAGCTATAATGATATCGTAAGGGCTACTTCAGAAAACGGGACTCTGTTCATAGAGTTCCCTGAAGGGATGGGCAAAATAGCCATGGTGGATGTTATAGAAGGTGACATAGACTCATTTGTAGAATACGTCAACGAAAAAGTATCCTGACTAAATAAGGGCGCCTTGGAGAATAACCTCCTAGGCACCCTTATTTTTATTCTTTTCTTTTATCTTGTCATACATGAAACGTGCTGCCATGACAAGAGAATAGATGAAAATACCCCCTACAGCATTTTGTATATCTGTAAATAGAATAAGGAAAGCAAAGAGAAGAAGCGGTAGAAAAATATATACGAATTTAAATGTCATGAGAACAGCTCCAAAAGTATGTCATAAATATAAATTGTATGTCATATATAAGCCCCCTTTTATATGGCTTATAAAAGGAGTATAATCAATATATGATGAATAGTGAATTTACAATTGCATTTTAGTATATCATCTATACTCAAGTGGGCAATCCTAAACACTGGAGATGGATGATTGAAATGATGTTATCATTTTAACAACAATATTATTGATAAGGAGCTTAGAGATATTATGAATAGTGTAATGAACAAGAGTGACGTCATTATGATTGGCGGCGGCATCATGAGTGCGACTTTGGGTACACTTCTTAAAGAAGTGAAACCTGAATGGAACATGAAGGTTTTCGAAAAATTAGATGCTCTTGCGCAAGAAAGTTCCGATCCTTGGAATAATGCTGGCACAGGACACTCAGCGCTTTGTGAACTCAACTATACTCCTGAGCAGGCGGATGGATCGCTTGATATATCAAAGGCAGTACATATCAACGAACAGTTTCAGATTTCCAAACAGTTCTGGGCTCATCTTGTAGAAAAAGGAGACATGGAGAGGCCTCAAGACTTTATAATGCCAGTGCCCCATCTCAGTTTTGTCGAAGGTGAGAAAAACGTTGAATTCCTCAAAAAAAGGGTTGCAGCGCTTTCTGAGAATCCACTTTTTGAAGGAATGGAAATTGCTGACGATAGTGAAACGTTGAAAGAGTGGCTACCATTGATGATGGAAGGCCGTAATTTTGATAAACCTGTTGCTGCTACAAGAATCAAATCAGGTACTGATGTCAATTTCGGCAATTTGACCAAAAAGTTGTTTGAAAATCTTGAAGAGAAAAATGTATCCATGCATACAAGGCATGAAGTCATGGATCTCCGTAGGACAAAAGGTGGAGAATGGCAAGTTAAGGTGAAAAATCTGGATACTGGTAAAGTAGAGTATCATACATCGAAATTTGTCTTTATTGGAGCAGGCGGCGGCAGTCTGCCACTTCTTCAGAAGACAGGCATTCCAGAAGTCTAAAAACATTGGCGGCTTCCCGGTGAGTGGTATTTTCATGGTATGTCAAGATCCTGAGATCGTGGAGAAGCATGAAGCGAAAGTATATGGTAAAGCGAAAGTCGGCGCTCCACCAATGTCAGTACCACATCTTGATACGAGGCATATACATGGTAAAAGGTCATTATTGTTCGGGCCTTTTGCGGGCTTTTCACCTAAATTCCTTAAAACTGGTTCTTATTTTGATCTTATTGGTTCTGTTAAACCAAACAATGTGTTGACCATGCTGTCGGCAGGTGCCAAAGAGATGGGCTTGACCAAATACCTTGTTGAACAAGTGCTGCAGTCAAGTGAAGATCGGATGGAAGATTTGAGGGAGTTCATACCTACAGCCAAGAGCGAAGATTGGGACATCGTAGTGGCAGGGCAACGTGTTCAAGTTATAAAAGATACAGAAAAAGGGGGCAAGGGCACGCTTCAATTTGGCACTGAGGTCATAACTGCTGAAGATGGTTCCATCGCTGCCCTTCTTGGAGCATCTCCAGGTGCCTCAGTATCTGTAGATGTGATGTTGGATATCATGAAAAGGTGTTTCCCCGAAGAATATCCGAATTGGGAAGACAAAATCAAAAGCATGATACCTTCCTATGGTATGAAACTTGCTGAACATCCGGACAAGTACAAAGAAATACATGATGCCGTCTCAGAGAGATTGAATCTTAAATCTCAAGAGGATGGTGCCCTCTTAAGTTGATGGAGTCGGATAGGCAGACCGGTATATTCACGGTCTGCCTATTTGTATTGCATAGCGGTACTCCGTTATAACGCATGGCAATATATTATAGCGCCCGTAACTAAAAAGAATTATCAATCGTAGCCTTTTAAAGGCCAAAAGGAGCATATATGAAGAATAAAAAAATTGGGTTTATCGGAGCTGGAAAGATGGTCGATCACATAATAAGGGGGTTACTAATTTATCCGGAGATGAAAGATTCCATTATTGTGGTCGGTCGCAATCAGGAAAAACTTGAACTGTTCAATAAAGGGAAAGGAATTGAGATAGATACTGATTACAGTAGACTGCATGCATGCGACGTCATTATAAACGGCGTAAGCTCAAGCCAAGTGCTGGATTCGTTTAAGGAAATCCAGGACTATACCAGAGCAGATGCATTGTACGTATCAATTGCTGCTGGTATTTCTTTAGAGGACCTCGAAGCCATACTACCAGGCTATAAAGTCGTCAGGAACATGCCCAATATTGCTGTATCGTCTCAAGAAGGGGTCATGATTATGACAGCCAATAAGCATGTTACGGAGGAAGAACGCAATATTCTTACTGAATTGTTCTCAATGATAGCTCTGGTGGAATGGGTAGATGAGTCACTAATCAAGTACGCGCCTTCCTTGACAGGTTCCTCCCCGGCTTATGTCTTTCTGATGATAGAAGCGATGGCCGATAAGGCAGTGAGCGTCGGTTTTCCGAGAAACCAAGCCTACAGGCTTGCAGCACAAGCTATCAGAGGTGCAGGGAAGATGGTGATAGATACTGAACTGCACCCGGGTGTGCTGAAAGATCAGATTACAACGTCTGGTGGTTCAACGATACAAGGTGTCATGAAATTGGAAAACCTTGGTTTCAGGGATAGCATCATTCAGTCAATGGAAGAAATAAATAAAGCCAACAATAAATAGAATACAATGGATGAGAAAATTTTGAAGGATGTAAGCATACCAAAAATCCCCTACGGCTGATTTTTGAAAATCAACCATAGGGGTCTTTTTATTGTTAATGATAGTTATATCTATATTGTTTCAAGGGCAGCTTGAAGGTCAGTTATCAGGTCATCCGAATTTTCAATGCCTACAGATAATCTGAACAAGCCATCGGTGATTTCTTTTTCTCTCTGCTCTGATTCCGATAAATCTTTATGGCTGGAAGTTTTAGGATGTGACAATATAGTTTCTACTCCACCAAGACTTACCGAAATCAATGGAATTTTGAGATGATCGGCGAATTTTTGTGCCTGGTCTTCATTCTTCAATTTGAAGCTGATTACTGCTCCTGCGTGATTGGCCTGACTCATATGCACTGAATTGTCTAATGGATAATACACTTTTTCAATTTTTTGATGAGCAGTGAGGAACCGGTGAATCTTTTCAGTGTTACTAGTGGATTGTTTCCATCGTATGCCCAACGTTTTCAAGTGTTGGTTCAATGTCCAACAATCGTATGTGCCAAGTGCAAGCCCCATAACGACCTGAAGTTCTTTAAGAAGCGTACTTATATCATCATCGTTTACAATGATTGCCCCGGCTATCAATTCACTATGTCCACTTAAAAACTTGGTTGCGCTATGAATGACTATATCAGCACCCAAATTCAGAGGGTTTTGTCCCAAAGGTGTCATAAAAGTGTTATCGACGAGTGTTTTAATATTGTTGGCAGAAGCAAATTGGGTAATCGCTTTTATATTTGTCACTTTAAGCGTCGGATTTGACGGGGTTTCAATATAAATTGCTTTAGTGTTTGCGTTGACCGCATCAGTTACATTATTTATATTGGTCTGATCGACTTCGGTGAAATTCAACCCAAAACGTTTTAAGATAGTTTTTACCAATTGGTATGTACCACCATACATATCAGCAGGCATTATAATATGATCGCCTGGTGAAAATGTCATCAAAGCGGCACTTATTGCTGACATCCCAGAATTGAATGCATAGGCGTATCTTCCATTTTCCAGTTTGGCAAGTTTTTCTTCAAGTTTATCCCTATTCGGATTGCCATGCCTTACATAAAGGTAGCCATCCTCTGCGTTGAGGTCAGGTCTGAGAAAGACAGTTGAATAATACAAAGGTTGGTTTGCGGTGCTATAATCCAATCCCCGTTTATTATCTACGATCATTTCAGTTTCTTTTTTGTAGCCCATATAGTACTCCTTTGCAGATAAATTTAAATTCTGATACGTTCTCGTGACATTAAAATCAAAATATATATCCAGTATAATGCCAATCAACACAGTATCAAAATAGAAAACCTTAAATTAATGAAATTTAAAAACAATTAAGAACAATTTTCCAGAAGTATCATCAACGTTATTAAAAATCATCAATAAAATTAATTATAATGCTATTATAACGCCTTTAAAAACCTGCATTTAGGGTTTTCAAATAATAAATAACGTATGTAGCACTATCGTTATTGAAACGGTACGGCAGAATATGGTATTGTTATTGTCATAAGGTGTCAAAATCATTTTGATTTTCAGCCATAATGACATTATATTAGGGAGAAGATATCATGAAAGAATTAAATCAGGCGATATTCTATACGACTGCACAAGTTAAGGACAAAGTGGAGCTCTCGGATCAAAACGTCCGGAAATATGTCAGGCTGCTAGAAGATAGGAACTATGAAGTTGCCAAAGATGAGCATAATAGAAGGCTGTTTTCGCAAAACGATATTGCAGTCCTGCAAGAGTTCATCAAGACAGCTAAAAAACCAGGCTACACTCTCGAAACAGCAGCTGATGAAATAATTTCCCAAGTATCGGATATCGTTATTGAAAAGGAAAACAACACGCCTGCCAATGTCACTAACAATGACATCAACCATATGTTGGGAATCGTCATGGAAAAACTTGAAGCAATGCAACAGGAAAATAGAGAGCTTAAAAACAATGTACATAGATTGGTAGAGAGGCTGGATGAATATGGGAGACAACCCGAGACTCTATCATTGAACTATAATAGTGAAAATAATGCATATGATCCCCAAGAAACTACTGCAGAAATTAAAGAAGATCAAGATTATGAGGATGTCGAGGTGGATGAGGGACGTGAGATGAGGACAGAAGAAACTACTGCTGATCCTATAGCAGTTGGTCATGATGCACAAATCCCAGCTTCGGATGCCTCTCCGAACATAGATATGAACCAGTACAGCAACCGTAAAGTACATGGACAATCAGCGGAAAACCACCCTGAAAATGAACAGAGAGAAGAAAAAGGTGGATATTTGAATAAATTATTTAATATATTCAAAGGTAAATAACGTTTAACAGGGTTAGGAGACAGGCTGTGAAGAAGATAATTTGGATTACAGGCGCTTCGAGTGGTTTTGGAATGGCAACTGCCTTGAAGCTATTAAAGGAGACTGAACATATAGTCTGTGTAAGCGCCCGCCGTATTCGTCTACTGGACATTCTTGTTAAGGAAGGCGCATTTGCCTTTCCTATGGACGTCGCCAATCCAGAGGAAATTAAAGAGACCCATCAGATGATAGAAAAGAAGGTCGGCATCGTGGATGCAGTTCTAGTAAATGCTGGATACGGCGTCTATGGGCCTATAGAGGCTGTGCCTGGGAGTGAAATGAGGAGACAGTTTGAAGTGAATGTGTTCGGTGCTGTAGAAACCATCCGGGCAGTCTTGCCTTCGATGCGTCAGCGCAGAAAAGGCAGAATCGTTATAACCAGTTCTTCTGCAGCGCATATTTCGAGTGCTGGCATGGGCTACTATGCCGCAACGAAGCACAGTATCAAAGCAATAGGCACTGCGCTCAGACAGGAAGTGAAAAATTTGGGTGTTGAGGTTGTGATGGTAGAACCTGGAGTCGTGAAAACATCGTTTGGAGAAACTGCCTTCAGCCAGAATTATATGGAAAGTGGAGGGGCCGACTATAGTGAACAGATGGGGAACATGAAAGCATTTATGATGAGAGCTTTCAACCGTGCGCCGGAGATGACGAAAACGCGGGATATAATGTATGATGCATTATTAAACAGTCGTGTTAAATCTGTATATAGGACAACACGGGGATCGCTCGCACTTAACTTAGCCGGTAAACTGCTCTCTGCAAATATTTACGACAATATGGTGGGATTTGGGGTCAGGAAATTGCAATGAAGCAATATACTTTATTCACCGGTTATTTCATGGGATGATTGAAATCGTCTTGATAAATCATAAAGAATTGGGTTGATGGTATGATCGAATCATTTAATATTGGCACAATATCAATACCGGGGATATATATTGTACTTCTATTGAGCCTGCTGGTCAGCTACCTGATGTTGTGGGAAGCTGAGTATAAGAAGGAACTGTTCAATGAATGGGTAAATGCACTTATAATTGTCTTTCTAGTCCATAAAGGAACCTATATATTGTTCAGCTGGAGTGAGTTCCTCGATAATCCATTGGGCGTCTTCTATTTTGATGGTGGGCCCTTTGGTCTTCTTATAGCTATGGTGGCTGCTTTCATATACATGTTCTATACGATGAAGACATTATTTCATGCAGAAGCATATGCTATATTCATCGTTGCTTTCTATACCTTCTATGGTCTTCTTGAACTTAGGGCTTTTGGCCAATGGCATTACATTTTCCTGACCGTGATGTCACTTGCTGCGCTTATTTTCATATATTTCAAATGGAAGCATATAAGGGTCATATTAATTTCAACCATAACGTTACTCGTACTGCAGTTGATCATGCGTTTCTTTATCTATAACGGTGCTGAAATATTCAGTCTCAGCCTGTTGCAATGGCTCATCGTCCTAAGTATCCTTTATCTTTCTCTTACTGTGAATAGAGGAGGAGAAGATGAAGAGATATAGACATTATATTATCGTTGCGATAATTTTAAGTGCGCTCTTTTTACCGTCTATCAAGCTGTTACAGAAGATGCACGTGTCAGCAAATCTTTGGAGTCGGATCCGGAAACAGGGCTTGATATAGGATCTAAAGCCCCTGATTTTACATTGCAGGGTTATGATGGTGAAGCGATCTCGCTTAGTGCCATAGATAAGCCTGTAATGCTTAATTTTTGGGCTTCCTGGTGCCCACCTTGTAAAGCGGAAATGCCTCATATGAAGAATTTTTATGAGAAGAACAAGGATGAGGTTGAAATCGTAGCTGTGAACATGATGCATCAGGAAAGTAGTAATCAAGATATGGAGAAGTTTTATAAAGAATATGGATTAAACTTTCCTGTACCAATTGATGAAGATGGGATGATGAGCACCACCTATCAGGTTGTGTCGATTCCGACGTCGTATTTCATAGACTCGGAAGGAATTATAGTATCTAAATATACGGGGCCTATGACGGAGACATCAATTTCAGAAACATTTAAACGAATTAAATAATGAAGCATGGTGATTTTTATCTGCACGAATATAAATTACCTCACCAGTATTGAAATTGCATAAATTGATGAAAAGCCTGATCCGGATTCAACTAAAAACGGCCTGGAAATCTTAACTCAAGATTTCCAGGCCGTTTATCTTATCTTTAAAGATCATTATAATTAAATTAAAGCAGTTGCTCTAATTTGATGCCAAAATATTCATCGAGGATAGAGGCTTGGTCACCCTCATCAACATCAGTTTTTTGTACTTTCCCTTCATAGGTGGTAATTAGAGTATTTCCTGAAAGTGTGACACGCCCATTCGAAGTAGCTAATGATACAATTTTCTTTTGCGTAAAATGAGATTCTGGTGAGGTTTGGTTAAAATGGCATGCTTCTTTAAAATCAGTCAATTCTCGCGGTGTGATGTCAGCACGGAATAACGTTCTCCATCCATGCTCATTTTCTTTTCTCTGCAAGTCAAAGATCTGCTCCTTCACTTTGGCTACACGATAAACACCGCTTACATCTTCCCTGACTTCACCCGTTAAAGGCAACGGCATTCTGGCAGAATCACCAAAACCAACATCAACCAGATAGGGTTGATCAAGCTCAACAATCAAAGAAGCATGAAGTCCTGGTTTTGCCCACGTTCCATCGGGACGATTAACAGTAGCCGATATGAAGTAAGTATTAAAACCAAGATCTTTCAACAAAGAGTTAAATAGCCCATTCAACTCATAACAAAAACCGCCACGCTGTTCCAATACAATCTTTTTATAATAATTCTCCACATCCAGGGGGATCGGGATATTATGCATGACATTTAAATTCTCAAAAGGAACATGCAGCATGTGCTGTGATTGCAGTTGCAGGAGGGCATCATAATTTGCAGCCTCTATCTCCTTTAAGCTGATGCGTTGCAAATACCGGGTGATATCCAATCTAAGGTCCTCCTTTATATTCGTCCTGACCGTAATCTAGGGTGATTCATATAACTGACATTTCGTTATTGCATTTATCTGTACACAATATAACGCCAAATATATTATTCAACAAGCAGCTTGCTTGTCAGACCAATTATATTGCATCCTGAATGATCCAAGCACCAATAGAGCATATAACTGCTTAAACACTGATATAACGACAATATAACACTACCAACAATACTACAATAAATCAGAAAAGATAAAAGGCCTGCCTTATTAGGCAGACCTTTTTACATGACCACTTCTGTCCAAATTTTGATTGCTGTACCTAGAATAATCAGGGCCAGAATCCATTGCAGGACTTTAGTATTCATATTCTGTCCGGCTTTTGCTCCTAGCGGTGCTGCAAGAAGACTAGCAACAATCATGATGGCCGCAGGGCCGTAAAGCACCTGGTCGGTAACGACTTTACCTATGGTAGCACCAATCGAAGAAATGAATGTCACTGCTAGACTGGTGGCTATGGTGACCCGTGTTGGTATTTTAAGGACAACCAACATTATAGGTACCAGTATAAACGCTCCAGCTGCACCTACGATGCCAGCTGCCGCACCGGTGATCAAGGCTAGGCCAGCGGCCAGAGGCCCATTAAACTGAAGGTCATCTCCTGGACTGAAGGAGACCTCCTTCTTTGGAAGGAACATCATGACGACGGCTATAGTCGCTAAGATAGCATAGACGATGTCAATCTGGGTTTCTGTAAGGAACTCAGAACCATATCCACCTATCAGACTACCAATCAGGATGGCGCCCCCCATATATGCGATTAATCTCATGTTGAGGTAGCCACTGCTTTTATAAGCCCACACTCCTGCTATTGTTGCAAAAAATACCTGAACGGCACTTATACCTGCAACTTCGTGGGAAGTGAAGGTTGCCACCCCCAACAAAGGGGGATATACAGTAGCATAGGATATTTGATGATGGATCCCCCGATTCCAACCATACCTGATATGAAGGAACCGACGAAACCAATCAGAAATATCGCGATAATGAAAGGTATATCCATCACTTCATCGCTTCTTTGATGCCGCCATAGCCTTTTTCAATATTGACGACGTTCTCAAAACCACGTGCTTTCAACGCGCTCATGGCGATTGCCGAACGTACACCTGATTGGCAATGCACATAGATTGTCTCGTCAGTGTCGAACGGCACTTCTTTTTCATCGAGGTGGCCGAAGTGGACATGGTGTGCGTTCTCCAGATGGCCCCCTTCAAATTCTGAAGTCGAACGGACATCGAGGATGTTTTTATCCTTGTAGCTTTCGACAAGCTCTTCAGGGGATATATTATCATAGGAGTCATCGAAGTATTTATCGGCTTTATCTTCAGGCACAATCAGTTTCAAGTCATCAAAACCGATGGATGCAAGATCTTCTTGCAGTCTTTCGCTGTCTTCAGGATTTGCGATAACGGTCATTGGCTGGTCAAAATCGATATACCATCCGGCGAACTGTAGGAATTTATCATTGTAGGGAATATTTATAGTACCTTTTTTAAAGGCTTTTTTAAATGCTTCCTTACTTCTGAGATCAAATACTTGACCAGGCAGTTCATCAGGGGTGCCAATTTCTACATCTTTCACTTCAAACTCTGGAAGACCTTCTTTATTGACTTTCTTCATCTGTCCAAAGTAGCTAGGTGGTTCAGGCTGGTCGCTCGTCAATTCTTTGATGAAATCGTCTTTATCCTCATAGTCAAACACCCAGTTATTACTACGCTCATACCCGAGGGTGGACAAAGGAACTGCGCCCAATGATTTACCGCACGCACTGCCCGCGCCATGTCCAGGCCATACTTGCATGAAATCTGGGAAGTCATTCAATTTCTTAAGGGAATCGAACATCGCGTTAGCTCCCTCTTCAGTAGTGCCTTCCATGTCTGCTGCTTCTTCCAATAGGTCAGGACGGCCAATATCTCCTACGAATAGGAAATCGCCAGTAAATATGCCCATTGGTTCTTCACTGCCGGCGCCACAGTCCGTCAGTACAAACGAAATACTTTCCGGTGTATGCCCAGGGGTATGCATTACTTTCAGTTCCACATTACCTACATTGATGATATCCCCATCCTTTACATATACAGTATCGGCAGGCATATCCTCGTATTTCCAGTCTTCACCGCCTTCGTCAGATACATATGCGGTGGCGTTGAATCTTTTCGCAGCGTCACGTAGACCAGAAGCAAAGTCAGCATGAATGTGGGTTTCCGCTACATGTGTAATGTTGAATCCCTCTGCGTTTGCAACTTCTTCATATTCATCAACGACACGTTTTGGATCGATGATCATAGCTTCTTTGTTCTCTGGCAAGCTACCATATAGGAAGTCTGTGCGAGTTTCTTGTCGAAGAATTGTTTAAAGAACATTAATATACACTCCTTGAATTGATTGATTTTAAATGCATCGTATACTCCTAATTAGATGAACAGGTTCAAGTTTCCATTCTCGGCATCGCCAAGATAGGTACCAACTCCACCGAAATTAACATTAGGAAGCAGTTCGTCTTCCTCTATTGCCATTATATCCATACTCATTGTACATGCTATCATTTTAACGCCAAGTTTATCTGCTTTGTCTATCATTTCCGTGAGTGCATCCACACGTTTCTTTTTCATGACGTGCTGAATCATCTTGGAACCGAGTCCGAATAGATTCATGTTGGATATCGGAAGCTTAGAGGCTGATTTCGGCATCATCATGCTGAAAGCTTTATCGAGCCCTGTCTTTTTCTTTCTTGGGGCATTCGGGTCCTTAATGACGTTTAGTCCCCAGAACGTGAAGAACATCGTGACATCTTTGCCCATACTTTTAGCGCCTGTGGCGATGATGAAGGAAGCTAATGCTTTATCGAGATCTCCACTGAATACGACCATAGTGGCCCCATCTTTAGTTTCAACCATCTGATGTCCCTCAGATGCAGTTTTTTCTTCGGAGTCATTCTTTTGAAGTACCACTACTACCTTCTCGCCGACCTTTTCATTTTTCAGGATAAAGTGTCCTTTTTTACGGGCCCAGGCTTCGACGTCAGTACAGAAACCAAAATCGGTCACGGTCATTTCCATCTGTTGACCATTCTTTAATCCATCCATGACTTCATTTACCTTAAGAAGCGGACCTGGACATTGTAGACCACTTGCTTCTATTTTGACCCTATCAGGATCGATGGTGAGATTCTTCTCTAAAGGTTGATTTCCAGCAGTCGTTTCATCAGCGCTGTCATACTTTCCGTTGTACTGGCTATAACCTTCTTCAAGGTTGATCGCATCAAAACCGTTGCGTTTCAAGATATCTGTCGCATCAGCACCGCGCTTGCCTCTTTGGCAATATACATGGATCCTCCGGTTTTTAGGAAGTTCGCCTAGGCGCGATTCCAATTCATTTACTGAGATATTATCGGCGTTGGCGATATGTCCATCTCATACTCGAAAGGTTCCCTTACATCGAGTAGATATTCGTTTTTCTCAACTAGTTGATCCGCATCATTAATATGATACTTTGTAGTTGTGTCGTTCATAATTACTAATCATCCTTTCGCTTTTAAATACCTATAGGGGTATAATAACAGCTGAATCATACCTTGTCAAATACCCACCAGGGTATATTTTCAGGAAATAAAAACAGATGAAATCATCTGCTCTTATTCAGGAGCTCTACTGCTTCCTTCACAAGAACATCTGTATTTTCATCTGGATCATTCATTGTCTCTTTTACACATTGGACAAGGTTATCACTTACAATGACGTTCATAGTACGGTTTAAAGCACTTTTTGCAGCACTCAATTGCGTAACTACATCTTTACAGTCCTTGCCTTCTTCCATCATTTTTAAAGCACCATTAATCTGTCCTTGCAAGCGATGAATACGATTCATGACAGCTTTATCATAAACTGTCTTTTCCTGGATTGAAGTCAAAGCATCACCTTCTTAATTAGTTATATATACATTATAAAAGCTATAAATAGATCTGTCAAATACCCCTGTAGGTATATGGGGCTGGCTTCCCCAAGTCAGGTGTGCTCATCAAGTAGGAAAACTGGACAAAATAAAGAAGCGGTGAACAACCGCTTCTTCAGTATACGTCGCCGCATGTCGCTGCAAGTAGTGCTTTAATCGTGTGCATGCGGTTCTCTGCCTGTTGAAATACTTTTGAATAGGGGCTCCTGAAAACTTCATCAGTGACTTCAAAACCATCCATTCCGAATTTGTCGAAAACGATGCGCCCCATTTCCGTTTTTGTATCGTGTATGGCAGGGAGACAATGAAGAAATATGGTGTGCGCTTTACCCGTCATATCGATCAATGACTGATTTACCTGATAAGGACGAAGTAGAGTGTGTCGTTCCTCAAGAGCATCTTCTTCTCCCATGGAACACCAGACATCTGTATAGATGACATCACTGTCATATACACCCTCTTCAATATTTTCAGTGACTAATATGCTGCTTCCGGAGTCTTCCTTGAGTTCACTGGCTAGTTTCTGAACACTGGTGCTCGGCTGCAACGCTTTTGGCGCTACTATATTGATATTCACCCCGAGTATCGCGCCTGTAATAAGAAGGGAATGTGAGATGTTGTTTCGACCGTCCCCAACAAAAGTTACAGTTTTTCCATGAAAGTCTCCTAAATGCTCTTTGATGGTCAGAAAATCGGCAAGCATCTGCGTAGGGTGCCACTCATCGGTGAGGGCATTCCATACAGGTACCCCCGCATGTTCTCCAAGTGATTCGACAGTTGCTTGATCAAACCCTCGAAACACTATGCCGTCAAACATCGAACCTAGTACTTTCGCAGTGTCCTCTACAGACTCTTTGGCCCCAAGCTGAATATCATCTTTATTTAAATACTCCACTTGAGCGCCAAGTTTACCGGCAGCTACTGTGAAGGCCGAGCGTGTACGCGTCGACTGCTTTTCGAAAATCATTGCGAGATGTTTGCCGCTCATGAAGCGTTGTGGAATACCGTGCTTTTCTTTAAGCTTCAAATGTTCAGCAAAGTCGATGAGTAATTCCAGTTGTTCCCTTGAGAAGTCGTGTTCCTTTAAAAAATTTCTATTGTGGAACTGTATGAGTTCTAATTGTTTTGCCGTCCCAAATAATCATCCCCTATTTAAAGTTATTAAGGCAATTATACATAAAAATGCTAATTAATCAAATAAATATTTAATATATTGCATAATAATTAATTTTTGGACTGGGGGGACGACGAAATATATCTGTGTTGTTCGATGTGTCTGCTTGAAGTGACTGATGAAAAAACCATGCATTCAATGCATGGCACTTACTCTTTTATTCAGTGATGTGATTTAATTGTGAAGATCATGATACCTGCCCCGTGCTTCAATCATCATTTCTTTCATTGCATTGAAATCCTCATTTTCAATGGCGTCTGATAAGTGGTTCAACTGATCTTTAAAACGCTCTATATGCTCCATCAGGTAATCTTTATTCATCACAAAAAGTTCAGGCCAAAGCGCTTCATTAATGTTCGTGATGCGTGTCAAGTCCCGGTAGCTGTCCCTGTATATCGTTTAGTTTCTCTTTCCGGGTCGTCGCTGTTGATGAGTGAGAGTGCTATGACATGTGCAAGTTGGCTCGTGAAGCCGATGACTTCGTCATGGAATTCAGGCGTAATCAAGGAAACTTCCTTGAATCCCATCTGTCGAATTAATTCTTTGATGATGTTGATGTTTCTGCTGTGATTCCGTTCTGTAGGGGTTAGAAGGTAGTTTGCACCTTCAAAAACCTCAGCACTTGAAAAATGCAGGCCCCGATTCTCACGCCCAGCCATGGGATGCCCGAAGATGAAGTCGACTGTGGTCGGCAGAAGTGGCTCGATTTCATTGATCAATGTCCGCTTAACGCCTGTTACATCGGTAAGGATGGTATTCTCTTTCATGTAAGGGATGTATTTCTCGATCAGCGATTTTAGAATTCCAGGGTATACTGAAAATATGATGAGATCTGCTTTTGGAATTATCTCTTCCGGGTTCTGATAGCCTTTAGAAATTATATTCTGTTGTTCTGCATAAAGGAGTGCCTCCTTATCGACATCAATGCCGAACACCTCATGCTCCGGTGCATGTTTAGCTAGATTGAGTGCGAAAGACCCTCCGATGTTACCAAGGCCGACGATGACTATTTTCATTGAATACCTCCATTTTAAATGTATTAAAGTAGTATAAGCGTAAAAGGGCTCCAAATCAATCCATATAATTCTGAAAATTCTGTATTGACAAATAAATTATAGGTGGTTATAATTGCTCTCAACACATCTCAAAAGAGGCGATTATAATGGGACACATAAAACACCAACAACATAATCGATTTTATTTTAGCTATTTTTGATGCCGTTTGTACTCATCATTGCGTACAAACGTAAAACATATTCTGTTTGTATCAATGATGGCTAAAGCATTTTGTGATGTCTAGCCATTTATATAAAATAAGTGGCTAGAATTCGGCAATATCATTTCATTCAACCTGAACCGCCACTTATTTATATAAATAGGTGGCGGTTTTTTTATCAAAATTTTATCTAATGGGAGGTTGTCAATATGATCATTCATGTTGGACAAGGTGCAGAAGAAAGTGAGATACAGGAGCTTATACGTAATGTAGAAGGTGCAGGGTTCGGTGTGAATCGCTCTGACGGGAGAAACCGGACTGTTATCGGACTGATAGGAGATACATCTAATGTTACAGAAAATGATTTCGCGAAATATAGGATTGTGGATGGTGTCCATCGTATACAAGCTCCATACAAAAAAGCCAATAGATTGTTTCACGAAGATGACAGTGTCATTGATATAGATGGTGTGAAGGTAGGTGCAGAGAATTTCATGGTCTGTGCCGGCCCATGCTCCGTTGAACATGAAGATGATATGGTGGCACTCGCCCAAAAGCTTAAAGCAGCGGGTGCAAACACATTCCGAGGCGGAGCGTTCAAGCCAAGAACCTCCCCTTATGCATTCCAAGGGCTTGGTCTCGAAGGATTGAGGATCCTCGACGTTGTAAAGAAAGAGACCGGATTGCCGATCGTATCTGAACTCATGTCTACAGAATACATCGATGAATTCGTAGATACGGTGGACGTCATCCAGATAGGGGCGCGGAATATGCAGAATTTTGATCTTCTCAAAGCAGTAGGTGAAACGGATAAACCTATATTGTTGAAGAGAGGAATGTCGGCAACGATGAAGGAGTGGTTGATGTCTGCAGAATATGTCATGGCCGGTGGTAATGACAATGTCATTTTCTGCGAGCGGGGGATCCGGACTTTTGAAACGGCCACGCGCAACACTTTAGATATTCAGGCAGTACCTGTCATGCAGAAAGAATCCCATCTACCAATCATTGTTGACCCTAGCCACGCAGCAGGCGTCAGACATGTCATCCCTTCGATGGCAAAAGCAGCTGTCATGGCAGGTGCCAATGGGCTGCAGATAGAAGTCCATGAAGAACCTGAGAATGCATGGAGTGATGGCCAGCAGTGTTTGACGCCTGATGAATTCGGTGACTTGATGCAATCGATAAATATGCTGCTCGACATCGAAAAGAAAACAGCCAATAATCAGCAAGTTATCCAACAATAGGATAAAGGAGGGGAACGCCATGAACACTCATGGAAAGTTGAGAGGGAAAATTGATGAGATAGATACAGAGATGATCGCTCTGTTTGAAGCACGTATGGAAGTTGCAGAGGAAATAGCAGAATATAAAATCGCACAAGGCATACCAGTGTTTGATGGCACACGTGAAGAAGAAGTGATATGCAGGAATGTAAATAAACTTCAGAATGATGCCTTGAAAGAATACGCCGACTCATTTTTCAAACATCTCATGGCGCTCTCCAGAAAAAAACAACAGGAAAATTTTGAAACAAGTAAAATCTCCCATGAAATATAAAACACATTACGTAGAAAGCCTCTGAAATTGGATCTAGTTTCAGAGGCTTTTCCGTTATTATTCCTCAAGTTGTGTGAGGTCGTAATAGGTATTTTGGTATGTTTCATTGATCCAATTATTGAAAAGGAGATGGGCATGGCTCTTCCAGGAGAACACAGGTCTGGAATCAGAGTCGTCCTCGATGAAATAATTGGAGGGTGGCAGAATTTTTCCGCCCGTGCGCAAATCTCTTTCATATTCCTTTTCTAAAGTGGTGCGGCCATATTCCAGATGACCGAGGACGAAGAGATCACGCTGATCATCAGTACACATTATGTCCGGACCGAAGCGATCATGCCTAGTCAATACCTCAAGTCCCTCTGTATGCTGGACCGCCCTACAATCTATTTGGGCATGCCTGGATTGGGGGACCCGGTAGACATCATCGAACCCTCTCAATAAGGGGTGGTACGGTTTGATGTTATCATAGTCGAATACGCCGAATAGTTTGTCTGAAAGCAAAAACTTACGGATGCCAAAATAATGGTTCAATGCGAATTGGGCTCCCCAACAGATGAAGAATCTTGAGAATACATGAGTTTCGGACCACTTCATTATATTGCGCAATTCGTCTATATAATCCACTTCGTGAAAATCCAGTTTTTCGACTGGCGCACCGGTTACAATCATGCCGTCATACCGTCTGTCAGTTATTTCCCTGAACGTGTGGTAATACTTCTGAAGGTGGCTGGTGGGTGTGTTCTTGCTAATATGGCTGTTCATATGCATGAAATCCACATCGACCTGCAGCGGTGTATTACCCAGGAGACGGAGAAGCTGTAACTCCGTCTCTTCTTTTTTAGGCATCAGATTCAGAATAAGAATGCGTAGCGGACGAATATCTTGAGTATATGCACGATGCTCTTCTATCGTATAGACATTTTCATTGTGCAGGTGTTCCTTGACAGGCAGACCTTCAATTATTTTTATCGGCATTTAAATCGCACCCAAAGCTTTTTCAAGGTCACCAATGATATCATCGATGTGTTCCAAGCCTATAGATACGCGGATGGCTTCAGGTCTCACTCCGCCTTTCAACTGTTCAGATTCGTCGAGCTGTGAGTGTGTCGTAGAGGCGGGATGGATCACCAGGGACTTTGCATCACCGACATTAGCGAGCAAGGAAAAGAGCTCCAAAGATTCAATGAAACGTTTTCCGGCTTCATATCCGCCTACCACCCCGAAAGTAAATATGGCGGAGGCGCCTTTCGGAAGATATTTTTTCTGAAGAGCATTATATTTACTGGACTTAAGGCCCGCATAATCCACCCATTGTACTTTTTCGTGATCTTCGAGATATTCTGCTACGGCTTTTGCATTTTCAACATGTCTTTCCATCCTTAAAGATAATGTTTCGATGCCCTGTACCAGTAGGAATGCATTGAAGGGGGATATCGCAGCGCCTGTATCACGTAATAATGTAGTTCGAAGTTTGAAGACGTAAGCGGCCGGGCCGAATGCCTCGGTAAAAACAAGCCCGTGGTATGAGTCGTCGGGTTCAGTAAGACCTGGGAACTTGCCGTTGTTCCAATTGAAATTCCCACCGTCCACAATCACACCACCTATAGAAGTACCGTGTCCACCAAGGAACTTAGTTGCAGAATGGACAACAACATTAGCTCCGTACTCAAGTGGACGGCAAAGGTAAGGTGTGGCAAATGTGTTATCGACAATGAGAGGGATGCCATGAGTTGAAGCAATCTCAGCCAATGCTTCAATATCCTCTATATTGCCTTCAGGATTGCCGATTGTTTCAATGAATATCGCTTTTGTATTATGTTTAATTTCACGTGAAACGTTATCAAGATCCTTTGTGTCAACAAAACTTGTCTCGATGCCGAACTTCTTGAAGGTATGGCTGAATAGAGTGTATGTGCCTCCATATAGGCTGGTCGTTGAGATGATATGATCACCGTTACCTGCAACACCTTGGATGGCATAGGTAATGGCAGCCATGCCTGACGCGACAGCCAGGCCTGCAACCCCGCCTTCAAGATCGGAGACCCGTGTTTCAAGTGCTGCAGTCGTAGGGTTCATGATGCGCGTATATATGTTGCCGGCATCCTGCAGACCGAATAGTTCAGCCGCGTGCTTAGTATCATCGAATACATAAGAAGTGGTCTGATAGATTGGGAGCGCGCGTGATTTGGTGTCTGTATCTACTTCCTGGCCTGCATGCAACTGTTTTGTTTCAAATCGATAGTGTTTCGACATTTCCATACCTCCAGATAATATATTAAAATTAAAAAGAGTCTGCCCAAAGATAAAGGGAGACTCTTGAGTCGCTCATCTTTCAGGACATGCCTGTTGGATTTAGCACCTTACCTAAAAGGTTGCCGGGCTTCATAGGGCCAATCCCTCCACCGCTCTTGATAAGTGAATATTGAATTAAGAGCTATAATACTATAGGGAATGTTTAATTGTCAAACATTTTAAAAAACTTTAAGGATGTTTGGTAAAGTATCTAATAAGGAAAATGAAATGAAACAATGAAAAGGGGAATGAGCATGAAGATTGTCAAACCTGCTCCTATATATCATGAAGGTGGTTATAGGGCAATCATCCTATTGCATTCTTTTACGGGTACAGTAAGGGATGTGAAGAACTTGGCAGAACATTTGAAGGATGAAGGCTACACGGTATCGGCACCCAGCCTGGCAGGACATGGTACGGGGCCTGATGCAATGGCAAGGGTGGGCCCTCAAGATTGGTGGCAAGATGTAGAAGAAGCTTACGAAAGCCTCAAGAAAGATGGACACGATGAAATTGCGGTTGCTGGAGTCTCTCTTGGAGGGCTCCTTTCCTTGAAAGCGGGCGAAGAGCTTGAAGGTATAAAAGGAATAGTGGCGATGTCGGTACCTATGGATAAGGATAGTGATGGCATCAACAGAAGAATGATAGATTACACACGCAATTTCATGAAGTTCGTTGGGCATTCGAATGAAGAGATAGAAGAAAAGGTTAAGGAAATCGAAGAAGCGCCTATGGAGGGCCTAAAAGATTTCAAAACAATGATTGATGAAGTACATGGGCGTTTATCGGCAATCGATGTGCCTGTAGCGGTAAAATACGGTGAGAGAGATGCTGAGTCGTATAGGGATAGTGCGCTGCAGATTTATGATGAATTGCAGATCGAAGAAAAACATGTCAAAGGATATTCAGATACAAGCCATCTCATGACTCGTAGCCGGGAACAGGAAATACTTTTTGAAGACATTATCAGATTTATGGACGGCCTATCGTGGAAGCGCTAAAGATATATAGGATGTAGCTACAGAGTGAATGACTCCAAAGCTCGTGCGCTTGAAATTCCCTAGGAAAACAGTTAAACTTTACAATAAATTCATATGAAGCCGTCTAGGGTTCCGCCATCTAATGGGACTGGTCCGAGAGATGGCGCATGAGCGGATCATGACACGGAGGGATAAAAGCCTGGGAGAGAAATCTATTTTCTCCCGGGCTTTTTTTACGGATTAGGAGGAAAATGATGAATATACAATGGATAAAAGTATTTATTGCAAGTGTTTTTGAAGTAGGGTGGGTGATTGGTTTGACCCACTCAACTTCATGGTATCATTGGCTGTTTACAGGCATTGCGATTTTTGTCAGCTTCTACTTGATGATTAATGCAGGAGAATATCTTCCAGTAGGTACAGTCTATGCAGTTTTTGTAGGACTGGGTGCATTCGGGACTGTGCTCTCTGAAATCATCTTGTTCGGGCACCCTTTCTACCATTGAAGATCACTTTGATTTCATTGATATTGATTGGGGTAATAGGGTTGAAGATAGTTACAGATGGCAAGGAAAGGCAGGGGGTTAGTATGGCGTGGATATCACTTATAGTAGCTGGAATGTTTGAAGTATGCGGTGTGCTTTCCATCAATAAATTGCATAACGACAAATCGCTCCCTGCCCTATTCCTCCTACTCCTATGCTTTGGCTTATCCTTCTTCTTCCTGGCAGTCGCATTGGAAACATTGCCGATGGGTGTGACGTATGCTGTGTGGACGGGAATAGGGGCCTCCGGAGGCGCACTTCTTGGGATGTTCTTCTTCGGGGAGTCCAGAGATTGGCGACGCATCTTTTTCATACTATTGATTATTTCTGCTGTTGTAGGATTGAAACTCATTTCCTAGGAGCAATCTAAGATTAAAGGGAACTATTGTGGCAGATTGTTAGAGAAAGAGGCCGCTTTCAATAGAAGCGGCTTCTACACATCAGTCCAGGTATTTTTCCAGATTGGTGTTATTTGTCACGATTAAAACTGTCTCTCCTTCATTGGAACTAGTTGCATAACGCTCGGCCTCATCTTCGCTGAAACCGAAATCCTGGAATTGTTTTCTCATGGTTGTATCCCTTTCTTCTAAAGCAGCATTTATACTTTCTTTGACTCCCATTTCAATGACCCCGGCTGTGTTGATACCCATTTTGCTGACAATTTCCTTGGTGTAATCATAATCATATGAAAGGATATAGATATCACTGCGATTTACATTGTTAGTGATAAGCGTGTCTACGGCTTTTTGGAAGACATCCTGATCTTTATAGAGTCTAATGAATGGTTTCATGAAATTTCCCCCAATCCATCTACATAATCCCTATTGAATTCCCGGTAGATAATTCAACTAAACATAAGGACTCCTACCATAATTTTAAGCTACATTTGCAAAAGTGTGGCTATATACAAGCATTGACAAAACTTTGCTCACTCTTTAGTATTACAATATTATAATTCCCAAAGAACGGAAGGTGTCTGATTGTGAACGCAGTTCTGATTGCAGTACTGGTAATGATATTATTGAGCCTATTTAGATTGAATGTGGTATTGGCCCTTTTCATAGGCGCACTTGCTGGTGGTCTTGTGGCCGGCATGGGGTATGGAGAGGTTATCAGCATCTTTACGGAAGGAATCGTTGGTGGTGCAGAGATAGCGTTGAGCTATGCATTGCTTGGCGGATTTGCAGCTTTAATCGCCTATAGCGGCATCACGGAAGTGCTGGTGGGTTTCATCATCAGAACCCTGAAAAAAGAACAATCCAAAAAAGCACGGATTGTCGCCAAAGTGTCGATTGTTTTTGCCTTATTGGCAATCTCCATAATGAGCCAAACTTGATTCCGGTACATATTGCCTTTATCCCCATATTAATCCCGCCTTTGCTGAGTCTGATGAATGAACTTGGATTTGACCGTCGTCTCATCGCAGTCGTTTTGACTTTCGGATTGACCTTCCCCTATGTTGTGCTGCCTATCGGATTTGGACAGATATTCCAAAATACCATCGTGACCGGGTTCCAATCAGCAGGGGTGGAAATTGCTTTTAGCGAAGTCGCTCCTGCGCTTATCATACCCGCGGCTGGCTTCGTAGCAGGACTGGCTGTTGCACTGTTCTTCTATAGGAAACGCCGTTATTATAAAACGATTGAAATTGGTGACGACACGCCTAAACAAATCAACGGCAAGACCATAACCATTGCGATAATCGCAATCATTATAACGTTCAGCGTTCAAATAATGACCGATTCCATGATATTTGGGGCTTTGGCTGGAATAATGGTCTTCTTCTTATCTTTCCAGTTCAAATGGCAACAGCTTGATGATGAATTGGTAGCCGGCATTAAAATGATGGCGTATATCGGCATTGTAATGCTTGCAGCAAACGGATTTGCGTCTGTCATATCAGAAACCGGACATGTCAATTCGTTGGTTGATGGCATCGCAGGTGCACTGGAAGACCAAAAGGTTCTGATAGTCATTTCAATGCTTCTCGTTGGACTGGTCGTCACTATGGGGATAGGATCGTCATTTGCTACAATACCGATCATCTCAAGCATTTTTATTCCGATGGGGTTGGAACTTGGACTATCGATCACTGCCATTATTGCAATCATTGGCACGGCTGGTGCTCTCGGAGATGCAGGCTCACCTGCTTCCGATTCGACACTTGGTCCGACCGCAGGGTTAAGTGCAGACGGCCAGCACAATCATATATGGGATACTTGTGTACCCACCTTCGTTTTCCTTAATATCCCAGTCCTCATTGCCGGATTTGTTGCAGGAATGGTGCTATAGGTTGGAGAGCATCTGCTTTTCTAATAGTGGATTAATGGAGAGTTGAGGAGTGACATTATGTATCATACAGAATCTAAAAGAGAGATGTGGCGGCAATTCATCACGATATTATGGCCGATACTGATGACGCAGGTGCTACTATATTCCATGAACTTGGTCGACACGATGATGTCGGGAAGGGCAGGAGTGGCTGACTTGGCAGGGGTGGCAATTGGTTCCAGCTTCTGGGCCCCTGTTTCCACCGGGATCAATGGCGTTCTTTTAGCCGTTACAGCAATTGTTGCACAACTGTTAGGTGCTGGTTTGAAAGATGAAGTGAATCACACAGTGAACCAAGCGATGTATATAGCCGGTGCTTTGACTGTTTCCGTGGCTGTATTAGGTTTCTTTTTCCTGGATGACTTGTTGGTGCTGATGTCATTGGATGCTTCAGTCCATGATATTGCGTACAAATACCTTGCGGCCCTTTCTACTGGTATACTGCCGTTATTTCTATTCAGTGTACTGCGCAATTTCATTGATGCACAAGGTCTGACCCGCATATCGCTATATGTTATAGCGACATCATTGCCGTTAAACGTATTCTTCAACTATGCATTCATATTCGGTAAATTTGGACTACCGGCACTTGGTGGTGTAGGGGCAGGTGTTGCCACAGCGATTACTTATTGGTTGATACTATTCATAGCAGCCGGCATGGTCTTGAAAGTCGAGAAGCTGAAGGATTTTCAAGTATTAAAGCGGTTCACTCTGCCTGACTTTAGCGTTATAGGTCATCATCTTGCAGTCGGCATACCGATTGGCATACTCATATTTGTAGAAACGAGCATTTTTTCAATGATGACGCTACTGATTGGCATCATGTTCACGACGGAAATCATTGCTGCGAACCAGATTGTCTTGAATTTTACAACGATGCTCTTCATGTTGCCCCTCAGCATCTCGATGAGCATGACTATTGTTGTTGGTTTCAGTGCAGGTGGAGGACGGTTTGAAGAAGCAAAGCTTTATAGGACGATGGGGGTTGCTTCGAGTCTTGGGCTGGTAGGTGTGGCTTCCATCATACTGTACTTGTTCAGGGAGCCCATTTCATACCTGTACACCAGAGATCCGGATGTGGTTATGATAACGATGCCGTTATTCCTCTTTGCCATCGTCTACCAATTCTCTGATGCTCTGCAGGCAGCTTTCCAAGGTATATTGAGGGGTTATAAAGAAGTAGTATGGCCCTCGATCATTGCAATCGTATCCTATTGGTTTATAGGAATGACTACAGGATATGTTCTTGCCGCATATTCAGCGTTTGAGTTCTATGGGCTCTGGATTGGAATCATAGCAGGGTTGACTTGTGCAGCTATTGGATTTTATATACGTCTCAGGCTTATTGAGAAGAAGAAATTACAAGAACATCTACAAGAGGGATTATAGGTATTCAATTGAAATAGAGGATAAGAAAATAAAGGAGGATGCCTAGGCATCCTCCTTTATTTATTTCCATATATACTTAATGATTTTTGAGAACAATTTTGAACTTGGATACCTGAATGGAAAATCGAAACAGGTAGTCTGATCAAGCACACTCTTTTTATGTGTAAAGGTGTCGAATGAGTATTTGCCATGATAATTTCCCATACCGCTATTACCGCGTCCTCCAAACGGGAGGTGTGGATTAGCCAGATGGAAGACGGTATCGTTTATTGCACCGCCGCCGAAAGGAACAGCACGTACTACACGCTTGGCTTCAGATTTTTTATCAGTGAATATATAGAATGCCAATGGATCAGGAAGATCCCTTACATCCAATAACGCTTTATCCAAGGAGTTGAATTCAAGGACGGGGAGTATTGGGCCGAATATCTCCTCCTGCATCGCCGGGTGATCAAAATCGGCATTATCTATGATGGTAGGCTCGATGGCAAGGGTGTTGCTTAAGGAGCGTCCGCCGTATGCGATATCACCTTGCATAAGCTCTTTTATCCTATCGAAATGATTTCTGTTTACAATGCTCATGTAACGCCCTTCATTGAAGTCCTTTTCATAGAACTTCCTTGTGTAATACTTCATGTGGGTGACTAGTCGCTCTTTTACTTTTGAATCGACATAGACAAAATCTGGCGCCACACAAGTTTGGCCAGCATTTAGGAATTTGCCCAGACAATTCGCTTAGCGGCTAGTTTGATGTCTGCATGCCGAGTTACTATAGCAGGAGATTTCCCTCCCAATTCTAAAGTGACCGGCGTCAAATGCTGCGACGCTTTCTCCATTACAATTTTTCCGACATGTGAGCTACCGGTATAGAAGATATAATTGAAAGGAAGATCAAGGAGTTCCTGATTGGTCTCCACTCCGCCTTCGACTGAAGCAACGTGCTTTTCTGGAAAAGCCAATGCCATTATATGACTGATGACCCGGCTGACATGAGGTGTATGTTCTGACGGTTTCAGAATTGCTGTATTACCGGCTCCAAGAGCGCCAATAAGTGGTGATACGGTGAGGTTGAATGGATAATTCCAAGGTGCAATAATCAGCGTTACTCCGAAAGGCTCTTTGTGGATTCTGGAGGTTGAGCCGATATGAGTCGGGGGCGTCTTAACTTTCTCCGTTTCTGCCCATTCTTTAAGATTTTTAATGGTGAAGTTGATATCGTTGTAGACATAGCCGATTTCAGTCAGATATGCTTCAGATTCGCCCTTGTTGAAATCAGCTTTCATAGCTTCAAGGAGCATTTCCTCATGGTATTTGATGCTGCGTTTCAATTGCTTGAGCGCTTCTATTCTGAATGGTATAGGAAGCGTTTTTCCGCTTTGAAAAAATTGTCTTTGTCTTGCGAACAATGATTCAATCATTCAATCACTCCTTCTTTATATTTAAACCCTACCCGTTTGGACCTTCAGTCAGTCATATTCCATTAAGGCATGGACTACGTCTATCTAATCCGAACTCCACTGCATTTATGTGTTTTATTATATTAAAGTACTGTATTCCGGCAAGATGTACGCCATATGGACGCATGTAACCTTATCTTACGGATTCCTAATAGATGTCTCCCCTTTAAATTACCCTATATAGATGGACTTGTGGTATAATTAATTTTAATCATACGAAATTGATTGAGGAAGGTGAATATATGGATATTGGTTTAAACTTCGACCTGATGACCGAAAAATTGACGGCTTATCAAATAGGTAGGGCGGTCGACATTTCTGTTGATCAGGCTCAATCAATAATAGACGGCGATGTAAAAATTGATGAATTGGATGAAGAAACGGTAGCAAAACTAAAAAATTTAAACGATAAATTGATGAACTGAGGTCGGCCGCTGCCAATCTCAGTTTATTTAATACAACCTTCGACGGGTATAATTTAACTGCCTATGATGCTATCATGATGTATAAATGCAAAATAATGGGCAAAGGAGTCTTTCGAGATGAATTTATTGATTCTTTCAGGGAGTGCTTTTCCTGGTTCTCATACACGTTCAGTTGCAGAAACTATTGAAAGTCTCGTAGGACAACCAGAACATGAAGTGACGCATATAGATTTGCGGGAGTTAAACATCCCGATCTTCGGGCAGGGCAAGACGGATGATATAGAGTATTTGAAGCGGCTTGTAGAAGATGCGGATGCGGTCATTATTGGTACGCCAAACTACCACACTTCATTTTCAGGAATATTGAAGAATGCATTGGACCATTTATCGATTGATGAGTTCGAGATGAAATTCGTGGCACTATATTGCAACAGCGGTGGCATGCGCAATTCCGATCCTCTTACACAACTCAGAATGGTCATGAGAGGGGTCCATGCGATGGTGATTCCGACTCAAGTTTGTACATGCAACGAAGATTTTGAAAAGACTGAAACAGGGTATACACTTAAGAATGAAGCACTCAGAGAACGTTTGAGCGTGATGGTTGATGGATTGATCAAACAATCTAATTCAGAGAGAGTGAGCATCTGATTTTCAGATGCTTTTTTAGATGGATAAACTGGATGTATGGAGAAAAATAAATGAACAAAAAACAAAGAGAAAATATACCTATTTTGATACTGATGGGTATCATAGCGATATTTTTCTTGTCTTTTGTAGATTCGGAGACGACCCTTATCAAAAAAAATAAAGATTCAAATTCATTCGAGGACGCGTTGGATAAACAACTTTCAAGCGATGCGCTACATTTAAAATTACAGGAAGGAACCACTCGAAAAGCAACACCGGAAGAAATCGAAGTGGCGATGGAATTGCCTGAAGAAGACCGTCATTACCAATTTTTGGCGCTGACGGAGCCTGTGGAGACATCAGCAGAGGAACTGGATGGGATTTTAGAAGGCAAAGGGATATTGGAAGGCCAAGGCGGAGCTTTCATGGAAGCCCAGTCCAAGTACGGAGTGAACGCATTATATCTCATCAGCCATGCACAATTGGAGACAGGAAATGGACGTTCACAGCTTGCTCAAGGCCAGGAACTGGAAGGGACGCGCTATTATAATTTCTTCGGTATTGGAGCATTTGATTTTGAAGCTGTAGAAGCAGGAACGAGCTATGCAGTACGCGCAAGATGGAATGAACCGGAAAAAGCGATTTTAGGCGGTGCTCAATTCATCAAAAACAACTACTTGGATAAGGGTCAAAAGACCCTCTATGCAATGCGGTGGAACCCTGAATCCCCAGGTAATCATCTCTATGCTTCCGACATCGAGTGGGCGAGTAAAATTGGGAATATCATGAAGGGGCATTATAGACGATTGGGCTTGGAAGGACACAACTTCATCCAAGATTATTATGCTGAATAGGAAAAGAGTCCAGCCTAGTAGCTGGACTCTTTTCTTATACGCCAAGGATGGCTGTAAATATTGAAAGAATCTCCTCTGATAAATCCAACCGCAGTAATATTCAGGTCTTCAGCCATTTTTATGGCTAGATTCGTAGGAGCGGACTTGCTTAAAACGATGCCCACACCGATTTTAGCAGCTTTTGTCAACACTTCCGATGAGATGCGCCCGCTGAATATGAGTACTTTATCTTTTACGGAAATGCGGTTCTTGAGGCAATGACCGTATAGTTTATCCAGTGCGTTATGCCTACCAATGTCCCCCCGATGAACAAAGGCGTCATCTTTGGTGGCGAGGCTCGCATTATGGATGCCACCGGTTTTCTTGAAGACCATGCTGCTAGACTGCATCTCTTGCATTAAACTGATGCAGGCAGAAGGGGTGAGGGTGGTCTGAGACATTGAGATTTTAGTCGTTTCCGCATCATTCTGGAAATAGAATTGCCGGCTTTTACCGCAGCATGAGCCGAGCACTCTCTTTGAATATGTGAAGTGATCGGTCATAACTTCATGAAATAGGCGAATATGACAGAAGCCGCCTCTGTCATCCAGGTTGATTGATTCAATTTCATTGAAATGCCGAATGACACCTTCAGAGGCAAGAAATCCAACCACCAGTTCCTCGAGGTACTCGGGAGAGCACACCAATGTGGCAAATTCAACGTCATTTATATATATTGTAAGAGGGAATTCTTCAACGAGTGTATCCTCGATGCTTGTCATCCCTGCACTGTCATAGCGGGTAATGGCTCGCCTGGCCGTAATTTTCAAGGCAGCACCCTCCTCATCTTCATGTTAAAAAAGAAATCATTGCTGCATCAACAACTTTGCCATTTCATATTTTCCACGTTATTACCTGTTATCGAATACTGCTTTTTTGGTGTGAAAGCTAGTATACCTATAACTAGTTTAAAGCACAAATGGATTTATTAGTAACGGAACTGCGCTTTTATCTCCATGCAAATATTATCGATCTGTCACCACTGCTTCACTTCTTTTAGAATAGTCATAACCTATTATCATCATAAATGAAATTCAATCATACGCATACATAAAATCATTTGCTAGTGGAGAGAGTACCCTACACCTGGTAAATTTATACACCATATTCTAGGGAATAGGTGGATAATGTTCAATATGGTGATCAAAAAAGATGCGGGCAATAGAATATTCATTGGATTATAACAGTCAATTTATGATGCAGAGTATTCAAACATCTGGAATATGTGCTAATATATTAGGAACTGTATGTGTAAAATCATATTGAATATACCTATAAAGTGAGGTTAGTGTATGAATAGTTCCAGATGGGGATCCAAATTAGGCTTTGTGCTTGCTGCAGCAGGTTCAGCAATTGGCTTGGGCGCGCTTTGGCGTTTTCCATACATGACAGCTGAGCATGGGGGCGGCGCTTTCCTTCTTGTCTTTCTTCTAATGACACTTTTTATCGGCATGCCGCTTCTCCTATCAGAATTCGTCATAGGCAGAGCCAGTCAACGTAATCCCATTGAAGGATTCGAATACCTCGGAGGCAAAAAATATTACCGTATATTCGGTTGGCTTGGTAATATTGGTGTCTTCCTGCTTTTATCTTTCTATAGTGTCATCGGAGGTTGGATTCTGATATATCTGGTCATAGCACTCGGAGAGAGCACCAATTTGATTCAGATTGACAATTATGGAGCAGCTTTCGAAGGCATAATATCCAACCCGCTCTATGCTGTAATCGGGCAAGGTGTTTTTATCTTCCTGACAGCCTTTATAGTAGCAAAGGGTGTACAAGAAGGTCTCGAGCGCGCATCTAAAGTGATGATGCCCTTATTGTTCATTCTGTTTTTGATTGTAATCATCCGTTCTGTAACGTTACCGGGAGCTATGGAAGGAATATCATTTTTCCTGACGCCAGATTTGGGTGGAATTGATTCGACCGCAATATTATATGCATTGGGGCAATCATTCTTCGCTTTGAGTATAGGTGCAACGACTATGATTACCTATTCCTCCTACCTAGGGGAAGAACATAACTTGACCAAGTCTGCGCTTTCCATTGTCCTTATGAATATCACAATTTCAATAATGGCGGGACTGGCAATATTTCCAGCCATTGCATCCCTTGGCATGGAAGCAGCAGAAGGGCCAGGGCTTGTATTTATAGTGCTGCCTCAAGTATTTGGCGAGATTCCTCTTGGATTTCTATTCTATATCCTGTTCCTTGGGGCATTCTTGTTTGCGACTTTGACTTCTTCAATTTCCATGATTGAGATAAATGTGGCAAATGCGATAAAGGGCAACGAGAGGAAGCGCCGCAGTATGGCTTATATATTCGGTTTCTTTGTATTTCTAGCCGGTATACCTTCTGCCCTCTCCTACGGAGTTTTGAGTGATGTATTGATATTCGGCAAGTCGATATTCGACAGCGTGGATTTCCTGGTTTCAAACATCATGCTGCCGATCGGAGCGCTTGTCTCCACTCTGTTCGTCGGTTTTGTAATTGACCGCCGTGTCACCATGCACCAGCTCAATGTTGATGAAACTAGTGGCATGTATGGTTTCTACAAATTGTGGATGGTTATGCTCAGATTTGTACTGCCTGTCATAATATTGATAGTCTTTGTAGTCAGCATAGTAGGGTAAATAATCTAAAGACCGTTGATTGGAGAACAATCAATGGTCTTTATCTTTTAATGACATCAGTTTTAAATTAAATTTATGTTAGATTTCTGAAAAATCATGTGCTAGTATATTAATATGATTTGGGAAGCGGACATTTTTGGCGGAACATCAACTGCTGCAATGACGTATATGCTCAAATTTCAATGCAGATAAAGTCTTATAATTTATGGGAGAGTGAATAATGAGTCAAAGAAAAAAGCAGGACATCATCGACATGGCGCAAAAAGAAAACGTCAGGTATATCCGTCTACAGTTTACAGATATTCTCGGAACCGTCAAGAACGTTGAAGTGCCGACAAGCCAACTGGGTAAAGCGCTCGATGGGGAGATGATGTTTGATGGCTCTTCAATAGAAGGCTTCGTTCGAATTGAAGAGTCTGACATGTACCTTGTTCCAGATTTGAATACTTGGAGTGTTTTCCCATGGACGGCTGGAAAAGGTAAGGTCGCAAGACTCATTTGTGATATTTATACGATAGAAGGCAAACCCTTTGAAGGAGACCCGAGATCTAATTTAAAACGTGTGTTGAAAGAAATGGAAGAGATGGGCTATAGTGCGTTCAACTTGGGACCGGAGCCTGAATTCTTCTTGTTCAAACTAGATGATAAGGGTCAACCGACTACTGAACTGAATGACCAAGGAGGCTATTTTGACTTGGCGCCGACGGACTTGGGAGAGAATTGCAGAAGGGATATCGTGCTTGAATTGGAAGACATGGGCTTTGAAATAGAAGCTTCACACCACGAGGGTGCTCCAGGACAACATGAAATCGACTTTAAGTATGCAGATGCCATTACTGCATGCGACAACATACAGACTTTCAAGCTCATAGTCAAAACTGTTGCGAGGAAGCATAACCTTCATGCAACGTTTATGCCGAAACCGATATTTGGCGTAAATGGTAATGGGATGCATTTCAATGTATCGCTCTTTAAAGGCAAGGAGAATGCTTTCTATGATGAGAGCGAGGCTTCAGGCCTTAGTCAGGATATGTCCTACTTCATGGCAGGGATTTTAGAGCATGCACGCGGATTCACAGCCATCTGCAATCCCATCGTAAACTCCTATAAAAGATTGGTGCCAGGCTATGAAGCACCAAGCTACGTAGCTTGGAGCGGTAAAAACAGATCGCCATTATTGAGGATCCCGTCTTCCCGCGGGCTTTCAACACGTGCAGAAATCAGATCTGTAGATCCCGCAGCCAATCCATATTTGGCATTGGCGGTCATCCTAAAAGCTGGGTTGGAAGGAATCAAAAACAAAGTGGAACTTCCCGAGCCGGTCAATTTAAACCTTTATGAGATGTCGCGTGCTGAGCGGGAAGCTGTAGGAGTTGAAGACTTGCCTTCCACCCTTTATACAGCTTTGAAGGCATTGAATGAAGACGAGATCATGAAAGAGGCACTTGGAAACCATATTCATAAGCATTTTGATAAAAATAAAAGTTTGGAATGGGAAATGTACCGTTCACAAGTAACATCATGGGAATTGAAGCATTATTTAAACCAATACTAGAAATACGGGGCTCCTGCCCCGTATTTTTTTATTTAATAACGCTATCCGTTATAATGATAGGCATAATAACAGACATAAATATTTATTGGTTTCCCTGGTGATATGGGGGTTTACACGGTAACGTGATGCGATATAGGGCATTTATAATATTATATCGTTATAGACAAATTCATGGGAGAAAAGTGCTTGAATATGTTCTGACAGGGAATGGTTAAGAAAAAGGGGGATTTATATGAAGCGTCAATACAAGGTGGTGATTTTGGGAGGCGGTACAGGCGGCATAGCCTCAGCTAACCGGCTTCTAAAAAAAGATAAAAGTTTGAAGAATGATATTCTTATCATAGAACGGGAATCCCATCATTATTTTCAACCTGGATGGCCACTTGTAGGAAGCGGGGAAATGAAACTTAAAGAAACGTGGAAAGCAACGGAGGATGTCATTCCAAAAGGCATCGACTGGATTCAGGAGAGTGTAGAGGAAGTAGACCCGATCAAGCGCGAGGTGGGGACAGATGAAAGGACGGTTCAATATGATTTCCTGATAATCGCCTTGGGCCTGGAATTGGATTATAACGCCATCAAAGGCGCACCTGAGTCGCTTGGAAAAAATGGGGTGTGCACCAACTATCTATATAACCACGTAGAATATACTTTCGAATGCCTTCAGAAAGTCGAAGAAGGGAACATCGTCATTTCAAAACCAGTTTCTGAAATAAAGGGAGGGGTATCTGCGGAAAATTCATTATTTACAATGAATGACTATATCCGACGGCGTAATCGAAATGTCGGACTGGTATTTCGTAGCGGGAGAAAGGAACTGTTTCCTGTAGCTAAATATAATGATAATCTGATTGATAAATTCAATGAAAAAAATATAGATTATAAGTTGAATAGTGAACTCATTTCAGTGGATGGGGAAGGGAAACAGGCAATTTTCAGAGATCGATTGACCGGAGAGCATCATGAAGTGCCATTTGAAATGCTGATCATCACCCCGCCCATGCACGGACCTTCAATCCTTCAAGATACAGAACTGTTGAACCCGGAAGGATGGGTCGATGTTGACCCCTACACTTTAATGCATAATAAATATACAACAGTATTCTCTTTGGGAGATGCTTCCAGCCTCCCGACGGTCAAAATGGGGGCTGCCGTCAAAGAACAAGTGCCGATACTCGTGGATAATCTGCTCGAAAGGATGCAGGATGAAGCTCCGTCGCATTATTATGATGGTAAGACAGCATGCCCAATCGCAACAGGATACGGAGAGCTTATTATGGCAGAATTCGGTTATGATCTCCTCCCGAAAGAAACAACATTTTTAGACCAGTCTGATAATAAAAGGGTTTTCTATAAATTCAAAAAGGATATGCTGCCATTCATGTATTGGCATGCGCTGTTAAAAGGGAGAATATAAAATAAAAACGCACACCGGCTCTTGCTGGTGTGCGTTTATTCTATTCAAAGATTGTAAAATCTTCCGCCAAATCTTCGACGTCATCATTGAGGTTTGTTTCAGAAATATTGCGTGCATTATACCCTATACGTTCTAAAGTACTGATCAAGTCTACATATAATAGACCGCCATCAGTTGAACATAGCCCTTTGTTCAGGCGCTTGACGTGCTGCTTTCTAAGTTTGTTCTCAATCTTATAGGATTTCTGGCTGAGTCTGATGACTTCCTCCAGATCTTGTGGGCTGTAAATATCGAGCGATTGGACTGCCTTGCTGTAAGATTTATAGACATGTTTGAATAGATCTTCCAAGCCCTCTTGTGCCGGCTCGGTCAGAACGATCTTTTCACGGAACTTTTTGTTGTAAAGGTCTGTATAGTCATTGATCTGATCTGTCGCCTTGTAGAAGATGCGGGTTACTTCGAGCAGTGTTGATTGCCTCTCTGCATCTTCAGGGAAATGTCGTACTTGGATGCATCTATCAGATATTTTCTGAGTGCATCTTGAAGTGTATCAACTACGTTTACTTTTTCTTTAATCTGCTTATACATCTTTGGATCATTATTTTCACTGAATTTTTTCGCGTCATCCAGTATGCTTATCGTGAGGTTTCCAAGGTTTTGAACTTCCTTTTGGGCACCTTGCAAAGCGAGACCTGGAGACCGCTTCAACAATAGTGGGTCAAGATGGTTCGGTTTGTAATCCTCGGAAAAGTCCCAGCCCGGTACGATGCGGGTTACAATCCAGGCAAGGACGGCAATGAATGGCAGCTGGATAAGCGTGTTGGAGACGTTGAAGAAGCCGTGGGCAAATGCAATCGTCATTTCCGGATTCAGTTGGAGCAATGACTGCAAGTAAGATATCAAACCGATGAAGAGCGGCATGATGATCAGAAATATTGCTGCCCCAATCAAGTTGAATATAACATGCACAGCTGCAGCTCTTTTTGCTGCAATAGAACCGACGAGTGCGGCAAGTACGGCTGTAATAGTTGTCCCTAAGTTATCCCCGAGCAGTACCGGCAATGCTGCACTTAAATCAATCAGATCATTGCTGAATAAACTTTGTAAAATACCGATAGTGGCACTCGAACTCTGTACGATGACCGTCAATACTGTTCCTACTGTTATACCGAGGAGCGAATTGGATGACATGTCGATCATGAGGTTTGTAAACCATGGGTATTCCGCCAATGGTTTCATTCCCTGTCCCATCAGGTCAAGCCCATAGAATAAAGCACCAAATCCGAAAAGTATCCGTCCGATATTATGTGCTTTAGGGTTGTTTTTCAGGAAGAAGATAAGGAAAGCGCCCACTGCAAGAATAGGCAAGGCGTAATCACCGATCTTCAACCCGATGATAAATGCTGTAACTGTCGTCCCTATGTTAGCTCCCATTATGACACCGATGGATTGACGCAATGTCATGAAACCTGCTGATACCAGGCCGATGGTCAAAACTGTGGTCCCTGTACTGGTTTGAATCAAGATTGTAACTATTATACCAGCGAGGATACCTTTTATAGGATTTGAAGTCATGCGGTTGAGTATCTCCCGCAGTCTGTCTCCGGCTGAAGCTTGTAAGCCGTCACCCATCTGTTTGATGCCGTAAAGAAAAATACCAAGTCCGCCTGCGAATAGGAAGATGACTTCCATCGGACTGAGTTCCATAATTATTCCTCCAACCAGGTACATAGTACCTTACAAAGTTTTTTCTTTTAAGAGTGCTGACCCATTTGTGGTTATGCCTTACATTATAAAATGAAAGATATTAAAATGCATTAGGATAAAAAAATTAACCTGAGTTAAAATCTTACATTTGAAGGGAAGCGCGAATTCATCCTATTAAAAGACAATATAGCCAATATTCAAACTAGAAAAAATACTCACGTGTATATGGTATCTTAAATTATACTTTTACTAAAGGTAAAGCTATAATGATGGAGACTATTCAGATCATCTGAAGTATCGTCGACAACTACTTGATGATATGAGAAACTTAATCTTATATCATCTGAATAGAGACGGGGAGGATAAATTGTGACTGTTGTATTGTTTGATGTAGACGGGGTGTTTTTAAGTGAGGAAAGGTGCTTTGATGTATCAGCACTTGCGGTACATGAAATGCTTTATAGCCCAAGGTACCTCAACCTTGACCAACAAGAATTCAGAACGGATCATGATGATCATCAGATTAAACAGATACGTAATGAAATATTCATAGACGATGCAGTTTTGAGCCGCTTTAAACAGATGGGATTGAATTCCAACTGGGATATGCTGTTCATCACTTTCTCTATTGTATATATAGATCTGATTGAAAAAGCCGGCATCAATCTATCAAACATAGACCTTTCAGACCTCCAAGGCATGGGTGAGATGCTAGGGTCCGAGCGTCCTGATTATTCCAGAGTACTGGCCTTCCTACAAAAAGAAGGGTTCAAAAAAGATACTATCTTTGATGTTTTGCAGGAATATGCAAAAGAACATCTAGGTGTTGAAGACGTATCAGCATTCGGTATGTCCGGGTCTATTTGGAGGACAGGCCAATATAAATACCAAGAGTGGTATTTGGGGAGCAGGGACGTCAAAACTTCAACTGGAATTGAAGCAGAGGAAATGGATAAAACCGGATTCATTCATGATGAAGAATGGATTGTACCGCCGGAAGAGATCCGGGGCATGCTGAACAGACTTCTAGACGCAGGTGTTGAGATTGGAGTGGCTACAGGAAGGCCACGTCAGGAGACGTTGATCCCTTTCAATCAGGAGCGTTTGATGGATATTTTCAGAAGCAACAAAATTTCTACAGCATCTGAAGTGTTGGCTGCAGAGGCAGTCGAAGGTGTAGGGATATCTCTGGCAAAACCGCATCCATACAGTTACTTATGGACACTTTATGGCCATGATGAAAATCATTTTTTCGATGCGGTAAACAAGAAGAATAATGTCGATGATACTGTGATTATTGTGGGAGATTCTGTTGCGGATTATTATTGTGCCGAAGCGATTGGCGCCGGATTCGTTGCGACTTTAACAGGTCTGACGGGACGTGAAGTGATTCCCACTTTTAAGGCCCTTGGGGTAGATGAGTCCCAAATGGCCGGGACAGTGCTTGACGTTGAAGAAATCATTTTAAAAAGCCATCACGCTTAAGTGATGGCTTTTCTCTTGCTATGACAAATCCACTTGCTTCAGGTTATGGAACCCTTTGATCTGCCCGAGTTCATCCATAGCCTCTTGATTGACACTCTGGTCAAGTGAGAGGGAGAGGAGTGCAGACCCTCCGGCATCAGTCCGGCCAAGTTGCATTGAGGCGATATTCACGTTGTATCTGCCTAAAGTGATTCCCATTTCACCGATGATCCCCGGACGGTCCAGATGGTTTATGAATAGGAGATGATTAGTGGGTTTTATATCGACTTGGAAATCGTTTATTTTGACGATGCGCTCACCATAACCGTTGAGTACGCTGGCCCCAAGGGTGAGCGACTCTTCTCCATTAAGGAGTTCTACTTCAAGGTAATTACTGTATCCATGTGCCTTGCCCCTCTTCTCGACCTTGTAGGTGACGTCTTGCTCTTGAAGGAGGTAGAGTGCATTGATGATGTTGACGGTCTCCCCAAATGGGGTTTTAACATGTTCGCGACAAATGAGCGCGTCAAGAGGCTGGTATCGTCCAAAGCCAATTCCCCATGGTACTTCAGCTTCACTTCTGATGGAGGGCGGTTCATCAGTTGAATGGCAACACCGCCCATATGGGTGGCAATATTGATGTAAGGTTTAAGCTCATCATTGATGGTGTCTCCCATTCTCGGTGCGTTCACGGCATGGATAACTGTATTGTTCTCCAAAATATCAATTATTTCCCGGGAAACGCTTGTTGCGACTTTTTCCTGGGCTTCTACAGTCGAAGCACCCAAATGTGGGGTGACTATGATGCGTGGATGTCCAAGTAGCTTTTTATTAGAGGGGGTTCCTCCGCGAAGACATCGAGGGCTGCGCCTTCGATTTTACCTTCGTCCAAGGCACTCAGCAATGCAGTTTCATCGATGATGCCTCCACGCGCGACATTTACGATTTTAAGCCCGGGTTTTGCACGGGCAAAAAAGGATTCTCCGACTATACCTGTTGTTTGAGGAGTAAGAGGAGTATGTACAGTCAAAAAATCGGCGTTTGAAGCAATTTCTTCAACTTCCATTTTTTCTATCTCTGCTTCTTGTGCTTTCTCATCAGAAAGGTAAGGGTCGAATGCAATGACCCGCATACCAAAGCTCTGCGCCCTTTTAGCGACGCCAAAGCCAATTTTGCCTACGCCGATTATTCCAAGCACTTTTCCGTACATCTCTGTACCCTTGTACTTCTTACGGTCCCACTTGCCTTCAGAAAGCGCTTTGTGTGCAGCTGGAATCTGGCGTGTCAACGCGAGCATCATGGCCATTGTGTGCTCTGTCGCGGATATTGTATTGCCATCAGGGGCGTTGATGACGATGACCCCATATTTTGTGGCGGCGTCGACATCAATGTTATCAACGCCAGCCCCGGCACGGGCAATCACCTTCAGGTTGCGTGCATATTGAATGATTGTTTCAGTAATCTGCGTCTGGCTACGGACGATCAGGGCTTGGTAATCATGTACGATATTCAAAATTTCTTCTTCAGCAAGACCAATATGGATATCGACTTCATAGTTGGGATGATCGACGAGCTCTTTTATACCTTCTTCATTTACCGGGTCTAGTACAAGCACTTTAAATTGATTCATGGTAGGCCTCCTGTGCGGCAGTCAATGCTGTGCCGTAGTAGTTCTTATTGCGGTATCGGGTCAATATGGATTCAAGGGCTGCAAGGACGGTGAGCATATCTTTAGGGAACATATAACCCATATGGCCGATCCTAAGGATTTTCCCTTTTAATTGCTTCTGGCCACCAGCTATAGTGATGCCATACTCCTTTTGAAGGGTGTCCTTTATATGGGATAATTCTGCTTCTTCTCCTTTAAATGCTGTAACAGTTGGAGAGGCATATGCTTCTTCGACCAGAAGTTCGAGGTCAAGGGCTGTGAGTCCGGCGCGAATCATGTTCTTCATTTTCATATGACGGTCGAAGATCTTATCGATGCCTTCTTCTTTATAGATGGACAGTACCTTATCCAGCCCCTGTATAAGAGATACAGCCGGCGTGAAGGGGGTGGAGTGCTTTTCCAAGGCAGAGAAATATTGGTTGATATCCAGATAAAATCTCGGCAGTCTGTTTTGTGACGCCCGTACCCTCGCTGCTTCATTCATGGTGACAAAGGCGATGCCCGGCGGAAGCATCAAAGCTTTCTGACTGCCGGTCACTAGGCAGTCTATTGATTGCGCCTCGAGATTGAAAGGAGTGCCACCTACAGCGCTCACGCCATCCACTATAAAGAGAGTGGAGGAATCATAATTTTTAACTGCCCTGCCAATTTCCTTGACTGGATGCAGAACTGCAGTCGAAGTTTCACATGCCTGGCTGAAGACGGCTTTGATATCAGACTTACTGTTTAGGAAAGCTTCAAAATCTTGAACGTTGACACCCTCCCCCAAGGCACTTCATATATATATACGTGGAATGGGTGGGCTTTTGCGATACTTTTAAAGCGATCACCGAATGCACCGCTGGCTATAATAATGATCGACTCATCTTTTCCGACAAGGTTGATCATGGCAGTCTCAAGTGCGCTGGTTCCGCTGGAGGTAAGCACTGCGACTGGATATTTGGAACCGAAGACTTCTCCAATATTGGATTGTACATGTTTCATAAGCTCTGTAAAATCCGAAGAGCGATGTCCGATCATCCCTTGTGACATGGCTTGTGACACTTCAGGTGGAATAGGTGTAGGTCCAGGTGTGAGAAGCAGTTTTGGTTCCATGTATTATCAGCCTCCATGGCATATAGTGAATCTATAGTATCAAATTTTTCAGTATATTACATAAACTATGAAGATATTCGTTATTTCAAATGCCTTTCATCACTAAAAAATAATGTCGTTTCAATTATCTTTACCATCCTGTAGCAGCCCGTCGACGAGGGAATGTGCTTTTTGGTATCTATCGCGGTAGGAATCCCCATCCAAAACATGGGTGATTGAAGAGAGGTCATTATCTTCGATTTCATCACACAGCATTGAGTGGATGCGATGCTTAGTCGCATCATGAGAGTCTTCTGGCGGCAGCAGCAAGATCAGCGACCAGTGCTGGAGATGGATATAATAGTCGAACACCGATTTCAGACGGTTGAATTCTTCACCATCGGCATGCATCTTCATGTTCACTTTAGTGTACATTACATCGGTGTCAGCAAAAAACACTTTTCTCGTCCCTGTCGAATGGATACGCTGTTTGTTGTTTTCGAATTGACCGATGCCGATTGAATGAAAATCTTTAACATCGAGTTCATCTTTCTGAAGGCGCTGTTCCATCAGGTAACTTTTAGCATATTCCGTCGAATGGCTCGTGGAGTATCTGCGCGCCAGATCTTGGACGAGTGAGGTTTTGCCCGTACCCGGTGCGCCAAGTATCAATACATTCTGAACAAAGAACTTCCTGAAAGGCCGGGTTACATAATCCCAATTCAAAATAGGTTCTTCGCGTATGCTGGTACCGCTGATGCCTAATATTTTACGGTCTACCATAGTGATATGAATGGCTGAGTTCGGGCGTTCGGCTTTGAAAAATGATTTCAATGGTTCGAGGTATTCCTGTTCACCTGCGTAAAAGGTTAAGCTATCGACTTCAAATGGAAGGGTGGCCTCTTCCCGACTGATGATATCAGACAACCGATCCAGCCAAGAGCGCCATCCATGGGGATATCTTGGTATGTCCGTTTCATCAAGCTTAAGGATGGTTACATTGTCATCTGGGGTAAGGAGTTGCCGCATTGCTTTAACACGATTGTCGAGCGTCATTTCGTGTTCTTGACCCCGATCCCCTTCATATCCACTGACGATTACGAATGCATGCCTGTTTTCACGTTTTGCACGTATGACCTGTTCGAAGTGACCAACGTGGCAGGGGCGAAAGTACCAAAATAGATGCCTAAATCTCTCATTGCACAAGCTCCTAACTGTTTCAGTGTTAAAACAGTTATATCAGTATAAAATTTGTTTATCAAATCATCAGCCGGCCGTAATCCCATTTATGTAGAATATTTATGCTACAATCAGTATGTCAAAAATGAAAAGGTAGAGGGATAGTGAAATGATAAGATGGATAAATATATTTAAAGGTTTTCTGATGGGTACATGTGAGCTCATACCCGGTGTCAGCAGCGGCACCATGGCCTTGCTCCTCGGCATATATGACCAGTTTTTAGGAGCCATCTCAAGGATAGTATCAAAGGACTATAAAAAAGCAATCTTGTTTCTGGTTCCGCTTGTGATCGGCATGGGTATAGCCATTGTAACGCTGTCTTCATTAATTGATTATTTGCTGAAGGCGCATACTGTACCTACCCACTGGTTTTTCATCGGTTTAGTATTGGGTGTGGTGCCGATGCTGTTGAGGATTTCAAACTATAAAGTTGAATTCCGTGCGGTTCATTACCTCATCTTCCTAGCTGCGGTTGCAGTGCTGTTCATAACGGGTATGGCCAGGGGAGAGGGTGCGCCGGTCACGGAAGTCGACATCACAGGCCCCTTGTTGTTGAAAATGTTCGCAAGCGGTCTGCTCGCGTCCACTACCATGTTGTTGCCGGGGATATCAGGATCATTGGTATTATTGATACTCGGATCTTATTCGATCGTCATATTTTCAATCAGTGAACTTCTGGATCTGAACTTCAGCATACTGCCGGTCGTCATCGCTGTGGGCCTCGGCATAGTATTGGGTCTGCTTGCAGCAAGCAGAATCATACAATATATGCTCAGACATTATACCTACTTGACTTATGCAATGATTTTGGGGCTTGTGACGGGCTCTGTATTCGCAATATATCCAGGACTGCCTGACACTATCGGGTCATGGATTGTAACGGTCATAACAGCATTTATCGGATTCATCATCAGCCTATACATGGGATCAAAAAATGAAGATGGCGTTTAGGAGGTGAATAGCATGGAGAAAGAACATCCTTTGCTGCAGTCCTATCATGAATACATCAAAAGCACTTTAGACTATCGTATTGCGATAATTGGCCAGGTTGATGCCGGAAAAAGCGCACTCGTCAATCGCCTGACAGGAATGGATTCGGCCGTCTCGACACAGACTGATGCCACACGTGAGGTAAGTGCCTACCCCTTTGGGAAAAAAGGTGAGATATTGGACTTCCCGGGCGTCGGTACTACAGAGTATTCCCCAAAACAGTACAAAAAGCTAATTTCCAAAACAGGGATAAAACATGTACTGTATGTCTTCTCCTCCAAGATAAGGGAAGCGGATGAAGCGGTAATCCGGTACTTGGCGAAAAAAAGAGTGCGCATCACCTTCGTCTACAATAAAAGCGACACCTTGATTGATGTAAGCGGCGAGCGACTTCAAAAAACACTGATGAACGACAAGGATACTGAACTGCATGTCACTTTCAAGAAGCATCTCGACCAGCCGCTTCATTACCAATTTGTCAGTGTTAAGGACGATATCGGCATCCGTGAACTGGAACTGACGATTTCATCCGTATTCGACGAGAAGGATGCACTTTTTGATAAGAGGGCTAAAAGTGCAGGGTATCTGGAGAAGTTCCTGACCCGTAAGATGAATACACTGGCGAAGAAGCTCCTTTCGCCAAGCTTCAAAGACATCATACTGAACCGGTCATATAAGTCGATTGAAGAGATGACCGAAGACCATTATCAAGTCAGTAAGGCTGATGCCGATGTCATTGGCCACGAAATACCAAGAGCTGTCGATTACATCAACCGCGCAAAAGCGGAAGACACTGATAAGAAGAGCCCAGCAGACCACATCACTCACCTCACGTCATTATTCAGTGCGGTATTCAAAATGCGTAAATTAAACGTGGTGACTTTCATTGTATCTTCACTAGGTGAAATGGGAATCAAAAACATCTATCCGGTTCTAAAAGGGACTTTCGGATACGCGGGGGACATGAATGATTTTGCACGCGAAGTCATAAAATACCACCGCTAGATACACCGGCACCTGCCGGTGTATTTTTTTCGAACAATCGTTTGCATAAGAAATTTCGTCACACCTCCATAAAAACTGTCTGTGAGTGTATGATTTTAATGCAATCGTTTGCAAAAAGTTTTGACTTATCACATGAAAGCGCTTTAATATTGAATTATGAAAAGATTTACATATTTGAAGGAGGATTATAATGAAGAGCAACAAATGGTTTCTATTGATGATGTTTGCATTGGTTCTGATGTTGGCAGCCTGTGGGCCGGACAGAGCAGAGAGTGGGGAAGAAGCTGCTGGTGAAGGAGCCAACGGCTCAGGCGAAGAAGGCTCTGAACAGAAAAGCCTGAAGTGCTGAATGTTTGGCTTGATGGAGAAAATCAGATGGAAGTATACGGTGAAATTTTTGAGAAGTATGAAGAAGAAACAGGTATTGCTGTTGAATTTACAGAAGTAGGCATGACTGACCAATTGGAACAATTATCATTGGATGCTCCGGCAGGACAGGGTCCAGACCTCTATCAACAGCCACACGATATGATTGGGAGTGCTTATCTCCAAGGCCTTGGAATGGAACTCGACCAATCTGAATTCGAGTTGGATGCATTTAACGAAAATGCCCTTGAAGCATTCACTTACGAAGGGTCATTGATGGGCGTGCCATTTGCTGTTGAAGCTGCTGCTCTCTATTATAATAAGGATATTATAGATGAAGCGCCTCAAACAGTTGAAGAACTCGAAGCAATCATGGAAGAGTATACGGATGAAAGTAATAATGAATACGGATTCCTGATGGAAGCAACCAACTTCTACTTCTCATATCCCCTGCTGTTCTCTGGAGATGAGCAGATTTTTGGCCAAGAAGAGGATGGAAGTTACAACTCTGAAGATCTTCAAGTCGCTACAGATGGTGTAGTTGAGCAAGCAACACGTATGCAAGAGTGGTTCCAGGCCGGATACCTTAGTGAGAATGTGACCGGTGATGTGCTTGATGGATTGTTTACAGATGGAAAGGCACCTGTTGCAATGACAGGCCCATGGAAACTCTCAGACTATTCTGAGGCACTTGGAGATTCACTGGGTACAGCAACACTACCTGAACTTGATGGAGAAACAATGACACCATTTATGGGAGTCAAGGGATGGATGATTTCCGAATATACGGAGAACGAATACTGGTCAAAAGACCTCTTGAAGTTTATGACTAATGCTGAGAGCAGCAAACTGGTCACTGAGGGCCTCAGGGAAACAGTGCCACGCTCAGATGTTGAAAACTCCAATGAACTGTTGAGAGTGTTTAATGAGCAGGCCGAGAACGCAAACCCAATGCCTAATATTCCGGAGATGGCACAGGTTTGGGAGCCTATGGGAGATGCGCTGATTTTCATATCGAATGGGGATGATCCTCGCGAAGTATTGGAAGAAGCAAAATCCCAAATACAAACTGACATAGACTCAGCTTCAGGAGGGCAAGATTCTGAAGAGTAGTATCGAAGATTAGGAGGAAAAGACTATGAAGAAAAATCCGAAATTAGCCGCAGCTTTGTCTATCCTTCCTGGGCTGGGCCAACTATACAATAAGAGGTACGCCAAAGCAGGTGGCCTCTTTATTCTTTTTATATCATTCTTTGCGGTTTTCTATAATTTCTTGAATATTGGATTCTGGGGACTCTTTACTCTTGGTGAGATACCTCGTGTGGATGATTCACGAATTTTACTGGCACAAGGAATTATATCTCTTCTTGTAGTAGTAATAGCAATTACTTTCTATATTGCAAATATAATAGATGCCTACAAGGATGCTAAACTAATCAATAACGGGGACTTTAGAACAATGCTACAGAGATTCAGGGATGCATGGGATAAAAGCTTCCCTTATGCAATTGTTGCCCCTGGGCTTTTTCTACTCATTTTTCTAGTCGTATTTCCATTGCTATATATGTTCTTCCTAGCATTCACCAACTATAATCTCTACAATGCACCTCCTAGGAACGTTCTAGACTATGTTGGTTTTGAAAACTTCAAAGCTTTGATTGAAGTGGACATCTGGAGGAATACTTTCTTCAGCGTCTTTACATGGACGATCGTATGGACACTCGTGGCCACAACACTACAGATCGCCCTGGCCCTACTTCTTGCAATCATCGTCAATCATCCTTTGATAAAGTTCAAAAGGCTGATACGCACTATACTTATCTTGCCATGGGCAGTGCCGGCATTTGTGACGATTCTTATTTTCTCTGCACTATTCAATAACCAGTTCGGGGCGATCAACAATGATATTCTGCAACCATTGTTCGGCCTTTCAATTCCGTGGCTATCAGATCCCTTCTGGGCAAAAGTTGCTCTGATAATGATTCAAACATGGTTAGGATTCCCATTTGTCTTTGCCTTGTTCACGGGCGTCCTTCAAAGTATATCCGACGATTGGTATGAAGCAGCTGATATGGATGGTGCGTCAGGATGGCAAAAGTTCACAGGAATAACTTTCCCGCACATCATGTTTGCCACGGCACCGCTTCTCATAATGCAATATGCAGGGAATTTCAACAACTTCAACATCATTTATCTATTCAATGCTGGTGGACCTGCTATAAGAGAGCAAAATGCTGGTGGCACCGACATTCTGATTTCATGGGTCTACAAACTAACTTTTGAGACCCAGAATTATAACATGGCCGCTGCAATTTCCATCATTATTGGTCTTATTGTAGCATCGGTTGCCGCATTTCAGTTCAGTCGTACTAGAGCGGTTCAAGAGGAGGGTGAGATATAATGACTAAAAAAAGAAAAAATCTTTTAAAACAGATTGTCATGTATACGATATTGTTTATTATGACGATAGTAATATTCTACCCTCTTCTTTGGACTTTCGGCATTTCGTTAAATCCGGGGAATAACTTATATGGAGCTAATATGATTCCTGAAAATTGGTCATTCACTCATTATAAATGGCTGTTTACAGACCCTCAAAGTATGTATCTGACATGGTATAAGAACACATTGATTGTAGCGGCATTTTCTTCTTTCTTTTCAGTGGTTTTCGTGACTTTAACTGCTTATGCATTCTCAAGGTATCGGTTTATTGGACGAAAATACGGCTTATATGCTTTTCTTATCCTACAAATGTTTCCAGTATTAATGGCTATGGTCGCCATCTATATCTTGCTTAATACAATAGGATTGTTGGATTCTCTGGGGACTTGTTCTTGTATATGTAGGTGGATCGATTCCGATGAACGCGTTCTTGGTAAAAGGATATTTTGATACTATTCCAAGAGAATTGGATGAGTCTGCGAAAATGGACGGTGCTGGACATTTCCGTATATTCTTTACAATAATGATTCCATTGGCTAAACCGATTATTGCAGTAGTTGCATTATTCAATTTTATGGCGCCATTCATGGATTTTATATTGCCGCGTATTGTTTTGAGAAGTCCAGAAAACTTCACTTTAGCACTAGGACTTTACAATATGGTCAATGATCAATTTGCGAATACTTTCACAAGATTTGCTGCAGGCTCCATTTTAATTGCAGTGCCTATAGCAATCGTGTTTCTTTTCCTACAGAGGTATTTAATTTCCGGCTTGATGTCCGGATCAACTAAAGGTTAGATGAGGTGGTCTAATGGTTACAATTAAAGATGTGGCAAAAGCTGCTGGGGTATCTCCTTCGACAGTCTCAAGGGTTGTAAAAGATCATCCGGGAATTAGTTCAGATACCAAGAGGAAGATACGCAAAATAATGGAGCAGATGGGGTATACGCCTCATGTCGCAGCAAGGAATCTTGTTACCAAAAGATCATATACTATTGGACTTGTGGTAAAAAGTGCAGTACATGAAGCTGTATTAAATCCATTTTTTACAGAAGTTAATTTCGGAGTGTCAGAAGCGTGCAGAACTAAAGGTTTTTCGACTATTATGACTGCAGCGGAGGATGATGACAGCCTTTTTCTTGAAGTTAAAAATCTTATAAGTTCAAAAAGAGTGGATGGTTTTATATTACTTTATTCAAAAGAAAATGACCCAGTGATAGAGTACTTGACCAGTATGGCCTTCCCATTTGTAGTCATCGGAAAAGATGTAATGAACAGCGGTGATGCCATCCATGTCGATAATGACAATGTGCAGGCTGCAAAAGAGATGACGGAGCTGTTGATCGCTGAAGGTTATGAAGATATCGTCATGGTGGTCGACAACGATGTTTTCGCTGTTTCCCAAGATAGGATAGCCGGCTTTGAGCAAGCGATGGCATCTAACGGACTAAGCAGTAAATGCAAAGTCGTGCAATGCGACAAGGACGAGTCTTCCATTGAAAGGATGCTGGTTGATCTCTTTGACCACACATCACCGCAGGCACTTCTTACACTCGATGGGGTATTGAATGCACGGATCATCTCCCGGCTGTATCAAATGCAGATTCGGATACCTGAGGATGTGGCGACAGCCACTTTCAGTGAATCGCCTCTAACCAAGTTTGCAGCGCCTCCCCAAACAGTCGTGGACATATATCCCAAGGAATTGGGAAAAGAGGCAAGTAACGAAGTGATCATGCTGATAAAGGATGACAACAGACTAAAGCGCAATATTACTGTACCGACACGTATCATAGAACGCCAATCGACGAAAAAGGAGGAAGAAAAAGGATGAAGGTAACCGTTTGGAATGAATATCGTCATGAAAGGGAGTCGGAAGTTGTAGAGCGTGTCTACCCGGAAGGAATCCATAACCAGATCGCCAGTTTTCTAGGAGACCACGAAGTGAAGACGGCTACACTGGACGAACCTGAGAACGGATTGACTGATGAAGTGCTGGACAACACTGATGTCCTTATATGGTGGGGTCACAAAGCCCACGACGAAGTGTCCGACGAAGTCGCTGATAAAGTACGCCAGCGCGTCTGGGACGGCATGGGGCTGGTGGTGCTGCACTCTGCCCACTTCTCAAAACCCTTCAAGCTTTTAATGGGTACATCATGCGATTTGAAGTGGCGTGAAGCTGGAGAGAAGGAGCGTCTTTGGGTAGTAGATCCAGCCCACCCGATTGTGGAAGGCCTGGGAGAGTATTTCGAACTGCCTGAAGAAGAGATGTACGGGGAGCACTTCGATATTCCAACTCCTGAAGAGTTGATAATGCTCAGCTGGTTCGAAGGCGGAGAAGTCTTCAGAAGCGCATGCACGTTCAAAAGAGGAAACGGCAAAATATTCTACTTCCGCCCAGGTCATGAAACACATCCGACGTACTATGATGAAAATGTTCAGACAGTCATTAAAAATGGCGTCGTTTGGGCAGGAAGCGGACATGGCAGGAAACATCATTATGGAAACTCCGAACCACTAGAAGAGATAAAGGAGAATGAACATGATTAATGTTGGCATAATCGGTTGCGGCAGTATCGGTGTAAAACGGCATATCGCTGAATATGAAGAGAACGATAACGTAAAGCTGACAGCCTTTTGCGATCGTGTAGTCTCGCGTGCGGAGGCACAGCAAAAAATATATGGAGGAAAAGCCTACGAAAAGTATCAAGATCTTTTAAAAGATGAATCTGTCGATGCTGTAAGTGTCACGGTGCCTAATCATCTGCATGCCGAAATCTCCATTGCTGCCTTAGCAGCAGGTAAGCACGTCCTATGCGAAAAACCTATGGGACTATCTACTGAAGAGATGGACCGTATGATTGCAGCAGAAAAGAGTCAGGGAAACAATTGATGATCGGCCATAACCAAAGGTTGATAAAAGAACATCAGGTTGCACGTGATTATGTGACCTCAGGAAAACTCGGAAAAGTCTATGCCTTCCGTACGACGTTCGGTCATCCGGGACCCGAAGAGTGGAGCGTCGACGGGAAGGAAAGTTGGTTCTTCAAGGAGAACGAAGCGGGTATGGGCGCAATGGGGATCTCGGGGTGCACAAGGCAGATCTGATCCGCTACATTTTAGACGAAGAGATCGTTGAAGTAGGTGGATTGATCTCCAAGGAAGCGAAAAGTTTTTCAGATGTCGATGATAATGCAGTATGTATCCTGCGGACAGCGTCCAATGCCGTCGGCACACTTCAGGCAAGCTGGTCCTTTTATGGATCGGAGGATAATTCCACGACGATATATGGTGAGAAGGGAGTGCTGCATCTCCTTGGCGACGAGAAACATTCTTTTGTATTCACAGGACGAGACGGCACAGTTGTACGAGAAAACTACGGAGGCATTCAGACGAATGATGAGGAAGGGCAAGCAAAGAAATCATTTGTGATGGATGCATTCATCGAAGCACTCGTAATGGATGAGCGGGTGCCAGTGACTGCTGATGATGCAAAGAAATCCGTAGAAATCATTTTGGCGGCATTTGAATCGGACCGGACCAAAAAGATTATGATGGAGGAATAGGTGCTGAACATGACTAAAATCAGATTGGGTTTCATTGGGGTAGGTGGGATAGCTACAGGGCGCCATATACCAACCTTCAGAACATTTGATGAAGTGGAGATTGCCGCTGTTCATGATGTGGATATAAAGCGGGCAGAGAAGGTAGCAGAAGAACTGGGGATCCCCGGTGTCTTCGCCGACATTGAAGATATGTATCCACACGTTGATGCCATAGTCATTTGCACCCCGAATAAATTTCATGCCGAGCTTAGCATAAACGCGATGGATAATGGTAAACATGTGTTGTGCGAAAAACCGATGGCTATGACAACTGAGGAATGCAATGCAATGATTGCAGCCGAAAAACGCAATGGGGTAAAGCTTCATATTGCTTACCATTACCGCTATATGAAAGAAGCCATTGCATCCAAGAAAATAATTGAACGTGGAATGATCGGGGATCCATTGGTGGTGCGGGTGCGTGGTCTAAGACGGCGGAAGGTCCCAGGATGGGGTGTCTTCACCAATTATGATCTGCAAGGTGGGGGTGCTCTGATCGACTATGGATGCCATCTGCTTGATATGGCCATGTATCTTATGGGGGACCTCAAGCCAGTGGAAGTATCGAGCACCACCTATAACCATTTAAGTCGTACAAACACTGTCAATGAATGGGGGCACTTCAATCGGGATACTTTCGAAGTGGAGGACCACGTCAGTGCGTTCATCCGCTTCAACAATGGTGCCACTATGCTCTTTGAAACAAGTTGGGCAGCGAATATTCCTGAAGACGAGAATCACATAAGCATCTCCGGCACAAAAGCGGGGCTTGATGTATTCAACATGCAAGTCAACCAGGCTGATGAAGACCTTATGACGACTATGAGGATCGATTATATCAAAGTCGACGAAACATTCAGCCGGCTTCAAGCTGAAGACTTCATTTCGGCGATCAAATACGGAACCCCTTTGACAGTGACTTCAGAAGAGGCGAAGGAAGTATCGAAAATCATCGAGGCGATCTACTTGAGCTCGAAAGAGCAGCGCAGTATCAGACTTTAGGAGGCTAACGGATGAAACTAGGAGTATTCAATCCTCTGTTCCAGAACATGGGGCTTGAGGAAATGTTGGACTACATTGAAGCATCAGGGCTTGAAGCGGTTGAAATAGGGACAGGCGGCTATCCCGGAAACGCACATTGCGACGTTGACGCATTGCTTGGATCTGAAGATTTACGGGCCGAGTATATGGAGAAGTTCACTTCGCGCAATATAATCATCAGTGCATTCAGTTGCCATGGCAACCCAATATCGCCGGACGAAGCATTTCGTAAGCAATCTGATGAGAATCTTAGGAAAAGCATACAACTCGCAGAACTCATGGGTGTGCCTGTCGTGAACACTTTCAGCGGGACACCTGCAGGCAATGAAACAGATACGACAGTCAATTGGCCGGTGACGCCGTGGCCGGAGGAATACTCTGCAATAAAGGAGTGGCAATGGGAAAATAGGTTGATTCCCTATTGGCAGGATATCGCAGGGTTGGCAAAGTCAAAGGGTGTCAAAATCGGGCTTGAGCTCCATGGTGGTTTCTTGGTGCACTCTCCCCACACCATGCTTGAACTGAGGCGCGCAACGAATGAATATATCGGAGCGAATCTTGATCCGAGTCATATGTGGTGGCAAGGGATCGACCCAGTAGCTGCCATTAAAATTCTGGGTCGTGAGAGTGCCATTCATCATTTCCATGCGAAAGATACCTATATCGATCAGGATAACCTGAATATGTACGGCTACCTGGACATGAACCCATATAGCAGAATCAAAGATAGAAGTTGGACTTTCAGGAGCGTCGGGCTCGGCCACAGTATGGATGAATGGGCTGATATGATGAGTGCCCTCAGAATGTATGACTATGACTACGTCGTCTCCATTGAACACGAAGATGGATTGATGTCTATAGAAGAAGGGTTCCGTACTGCTGTCAGGAACCTGCAGAATGTCATTATAAAAGAGAAGCCGACTGACATGTGGTGGGCTTAAAGGAGTGGGAATATGGCAGAACTAAAGCTCAGCAACATACAAAAGACATATGACAAAGGTCCGACAGTCGTTCATGACTTCAACCTCGATATACACGATGAGGAATTTATCGTTCTAGTCGGCCCTTCAGGATGCGGCAAGTCGACGACGTTGCGCATGATTGCAGGGTTGGAGGAGATCTCCGGAGGAGATCTATACATCAACGATAAACGAATGAATGATGTCGAGCCAAAGAACAGGGATATTGCGATGGTCTTCCAGAACTATGCCCTATATCCCCACATGAGCGTCTACGACAATATGGCGTTCGGCCTCAAATTGCGCAAGACCCCGAAGGCGGAAATTAAAAAGCGTGTGGAAGAGGCGGCAGCAATTCTGGGATTGACAGATTATCTTGACCGTAAGCCAAAAGCACTGTCGGGTGGCCAACGTCAACGTGTGGCGCTTGGCCGCGCTATTGTCAGGGAAGCCAGTGTGTTTCTGATGGATGAGCCTTTATCTAACCTTGATGCAAAGTTGAGGGTGCAGATGCGTGCTGAAATCATCAAGTTACATAAACGACTCAAAACTACGACCGTCTATGTGACACATGATCAGACCGAAGCGCTCACTATGGCTTCGAGAATCGTCATACTCAATGAAGGGGATATCATGCAGGTGGGTTCCCCGAAAGAAGTGTATGATTACCCTGAGAACGTCTTCGTGGCACAATTCATCGGCTCTCCGGCAATGAATGTATTTGACGCAGAGATGAGGGATGGCGTGCTTATGATCGGAGATACCACAATAGAAATTCCTGAAGCGAAACGCCGCATGCTCATTAACGGAGGATACGACAATCAATCGGTTAAATTCGGCATCCGTCCCGAAGATGTAAGGGAAGAGACCGTGTTTGTGGAATCCGGTCTATCGACTGCTTTCGAGGCGGAGGTGAAGGTGAGTGAACTGCTCGGATCTGAAATCATGCTCTACTCAGAACTAGAAGGTCAGGAATTCATTTCTCGTGTAGATGCGCGGAACGATCTGGCACCGGGTGATGTCGTCAAATTTGCTTTTGATATGAACAAAGGTCATTTCTTTGATTGGGAAACTAAGCAGCGCATCGTCACAAAAGACGATCGGGCGAAGGAAAAAAAGGCTTTGGCATCCAAAAACCAGACTTCGAATGTAATAGAAGCATAGAGTTATAAAAACAGTCCACCTATATTCAGTGGACTGTTTTTTTGCTCATTCAATCTGATGCCGTGGTATTATGATATAGTTGAAGTGAGGTGAAGAAGATGATTAAATTTGATCATATCATACACTATGTAAATGATTTGGACGCTGTAAAATCTGAAGGAGTACTGCCCATCCATTCAGGTGGTGAGCACCCTGCCTTCGGCACTGAAAATGCACTGTCTTACTTTGATTTGAGGTATATAGAATATTTGACGATAAGTGATGAAAAACAGTTCAACACCCATCTTGAGGACGGAGCAGAGTCCTTTGCCAGGACCATTGCAGACAAAGGCTATGAAGAAGGGTTTATCAGGTATGCGATAAACACCGATAAAATTGAACAGCTTGCAGAACGATACCGTGCCAAAGGATTCAGCGTATCAGGGCCAGTTGATATGGAACGGGAGACCGCGGGTGAAACCATCCGTTGGAAATTGCTTTATATAAAGGATGATGTTGAAACATTTCCGTTCTTTATAGAATGGGAAGAAAGTGACGATATGCGGCTATCACGTATAGAGGCGATGGGAAAAGAAATCATCTCCCCGGAAATCGTCATCCATAATAATGTAGTGGATTTGAAGAGATGGGAAGCGTTCTATGATGTGGTTGGAGTGTGGGAGGGTCAGTTGGATTCTCGGACTACAGTCTCCCTCAAGGAGACCGAGTATTTTCCATTACTCTACAAGTAGGAATGGAAGGCACCTCAGCCCACTACAGGGGAGCGGACTATAGATTTATATAAAGAATCATGAGCAGATGGCCCAAGGCTAAAAGCGCCGTAACCACACTCAGGATGACGAGGGACTTAGAACCGCGTACAAGGATATAGGCAATGCTCAGCATAACAGTGACAACGCCAAGTATTATCCTCATGCTCATTAGCGCGATGAGGTCACCATGTCCATATTGATTCAATTGGAACATGCTGATTGCATTGAGAACGATAAGTAGGATTAAAATGACTTGTCTCATTTATAAAGGACCACCTTTCTTGCAATTATTATATCAGATTTTAATCGAATGGAGATTATTATGCTTAAACTAATCAATCTGACCGAAGAAGAACACAATCAATTTATAGAACACCACCCGAATGGCGATTTACTTCAATTGACTGACTGGGCACAGTCAAAGCGGCTGACAGGATGGTACTCCAGAAGGTTTGCGGTCAGCGATGGCGATCAGACCGTAGGTGCTGCGGTACTGATGTTCAAAAGACTGCCGAAACTGAAGCAGACGTTGTGCTATGCCTCAAGAGGATTCGTCTGTGATTATAATGATGAGAAACTCGTGGAATTCATGCTTGAAGAAGCATTGAAAATCGCCAAAGAGGAGAAAGCGTATGTACTGAAAATCGATCCCGATATACCACTTGGGGCGCATGAAGAGACCATAGAGTTCCTCAAGCAGATCGGATTCAGGCATCGTGGGCTAAAGGACGGCATGAGTAAGGATAATATCCAGCCGAGGCAGACGATGGTGACACGGATCGATAAGTCGGATGAAGATCTGCTTGGAAGTTTCGAAAGGAATAACCGGACGAAAGTGCGTAACGCGATAAGAAAAGGGACGAAGGTATATAAAGCTACGAGAGAGGATCTGCCGATCTTTGTGGAACTGATGAAAGTCACCGGAAAAGAGATGGCTTTTTGACCCGGGATATCACTTATTTCGAGTCCTTATATGATAACCTGCATGAGAATGGCCACATGGAATTGTTCCTTGTTAAACTTGTGCCAAAAGACGTATCCGCGTCGCTTGACTCTGATATCAGCAAGGTGGCCAAAGAACTGGAGAAAGCCCAAAAGAGGAAAGACAGCAACAAAAAGGAGAATCAACTTAAAGACCTTGCCAACAGAGCGGAGAAACTGGAGAAGCAGAAACAGGAAATCGAAGAAATGGCCCATGATCATCCAGAAGGCATCATTTTATCCGGCGCGCTTTTAGCACAGTCGGGACATAAAGCGTACTATCTCTACGGGGCCTCATCTGACTTGTACAGGGAATATCTGCCAAATCATCATATGCAGTACGAAATGATGAAGTACGCGCGTGATGCAGGAGCCCTGACCTATGATTTTGGTGGCGTCAGTGTCGATCCGCCTCAAGACTCAGGGCATTTTGGCTTATGGCAGTTCAAGAAAGTATGGGGTACGGAGGTAAGTGAGAAAGTCGGTGAATTCGACTATGTGATCAATAGACCGCTCTATACATTGGCTGAAGTGGGCGTTCCACTGTTTCAAAAAGGAAAGGTTAAACTGAACCAGCAGATTAAAGCATTCAAAGAAAGAAAATAAGCTGCCCTTGAAAGGGCAGCTTTTATATTCTATAGGAAATATGGGCGCGTCGCTGCAATAAGTGCTACGAATATCAGCGACATCAAGGACATTATGAGAAGTGTGAGAGACAACGATAGATGTATGCTTCTGTTCTCATACAGGTTTGGTTCGGCAACGACAGCGCGCCAGGATGAAATAAATGAAATTATACTAAGCAGTGCCCAAATATAGATGCTGAAAAAGATGACACCGTTGTTGACGATATAATTTATGAAGAACATCGCCTGCATGAGAATGAGAAGAATGAGGATGACACGTCTCATCAAAACACCTCTTTCCTGTTACGCTGTCAGCAACATGAGTATAAGTACTGCAGAAATCATGAGTGTGAACGCGTGAATGAGAAATAATCGGTTACGATCGCCCTTGTATTCTTTGTAGCTTGTTATTTCCACAGAGATGAAGAGACTGAGTGCAAGCGCAAAAATCAAGTAACCATCTGGGTTGGGTATTGCCAGGGCGAGAGTGGTGATCATTAGAAGGAATGCCACTCCTGCAATGATGCGGAAAACATCGAATAGCCTACTTCTTTGATATAAGATGGTCATGGCACCGACCACAAGGTACATGAGGAGCATGAGGACTGCTAGAATCATACAACTTTCCTCCTCTTTCTAAAGTATTGGAATATAAAGTATGTCGATAATACAGTAGTTATGGCGCCGAACCAGAAGGGCAGTCCAGGAGTCATAAGGAATAGTATATTAAAGGCCAGGGGACCAAAAATCCTCCCAAGACTATCCAACGAATATGTGGTCGCTGTAATGCGTCCCATTTCTGCTTGACGTGCCTCCTTGGTAATCTGCGAAGTCAGGAGCGTCTTTACTAAGGCATTTCCTGTCATGAGGAGCACAATGCAGAATCCAGCAAACAGCAGGCTCGACATGAACGGCAGCAAAACGAAAGCGATGATGGTCATAACTTGGCCAAGCAGCATCATCGGATACTCCTGGCCATCTTTCAATCGGCTGATGACACCACCTTGAATGCCTGCATTGAATATCCCACCGATGACAAAAAGAAGTCCCATCTCAGCAGGGGTGATATTTATCCGGTCTATACCCAATAACTGGAAAGTGCTCTCCATCCCGCTCATGGTGAACATGATGAAGAATGTGGAGATCAGAAGAATGCCGACAGGTTTCAGGAAGTACTCGCTGGCAACAGTAATTTCCTCTCTTGAAGATGCACCCGGCTGATAGGTTTCTTCAATTTTAAACATGCTGAAGAGCAATGCCCCTATGATTACAGCGGCAGTCATATAATAGGCAAGACTCAGACTGATTTCCGCCAAGAGGCCACCTACACCTGGGCCGAAGATGAATCCGAGCCCGATTGACATCCCTATCAAGCCCATGAAGCGGGTGCGCTCCTCTCTGGTCGTCAAGTCTGCAACCATACTGGTCGTTGCAGTATAGAGTGCACCAGAAGCGGCGCCTCCTATTACCCGGCTTATGTATAGAATCCATAATACATCGATGAACATACCGAAAAGAAGGAAGCTGAAACTGAAAGCCAGAAGACCATACAATAAGATGGCGCGGCGGCCGTGCCTATCACTGAGCCTTCCAAAAAACGGGGCGGATATAAAGCTGGCTATTGAATACACGGCGAGCAGTCCACCCATATGGAGAGTAGAGACCTCGAGCGTGTCCACCAATTCGGGTATGACGGGTATGACCATACTAAAACCAAAATAGATAAGGAATTGTATGATCATGATGAACAGAATCATTTTTTTCATAGTCTGCACTTCCTATTTATTACTTTGTTCTCTCATCTCTTTTTCGTCTCCGCAATTTCTGCTTCTATCTGGGCAAGCCTTTCATCCATTTTGGATGTGCTGTTTCCAGTAGATTCGAGTTTTTCCAAATCGCCTTGAATGCGCACATATTCATTTTTCAATTCTCTCATTTTATACTCCAGGTCCATTGTGCTCACCCCCTTGAAATTATAGTTGTATCTTATCATAACATATCGCATATTAGGGGAAACACTGATGACATCTGAAGGTTGATTGAAATAAAATAGGAGGGAATGGAGGGACTTTGATGCATACGTTTGAAATATACGAAGAATATTATGACTGGGAACGGCTGAAAGGCGATTCTGATGCAGAAGTGCACTTGCTGAGTTACGGAGGAGAAGACCCGCCCAATATGTATCAGCCCCAAGAGCCGTTGATAGCGAAATCATATGCAAATGATATCAGGAAAACAAGGCGTGAATACAAAAGACTCCTTTGGATGGACGTCAACAATATGAATGGGGTGCCAAAACCGGTTACCTTATATGAGGAAGCAGGGGCTTATATGTTTTACCTAGCCCTACCAGGCATAGATGCCCAAGTATTTCTGGAACAGCAGGATGAGAAGACGACAGCTGAAACCCTTAAGCAGATTGGGAGGTATTTGAGTTTTTTCCATAAGCAAAAGATTGAAGGGTGCCCATTTGACCATAGGAATGGACAATTGGATGATGACCCGGTTTTCAGCCATGGTGATTTTACATTATCCAATGTGATCGTCAATGAGAACTATATTACAGGAAGCGTTGATATGGTCGGGATTGGTATACGTGACCGTTACTATGACATCGTGTCGATGGCTCTGGATATAGAAGAAAAGCTGGGTGAGGGTTATGTAGAAAGTTTCTACGAAGGGTACCGCATAAAGGATCAGGTTGAAAAGGGAAAGTTCGAGCAGTTTGAAAAACTTATAGCCAAGAAATAAAGATGCCTGGTACAATCCAGGCATCTTTATTTTGATTAATCATCAGTTTTCAGGACTTCTCCATTTTCTGCATTAATCTTAACATCATGACTGTTGCTGTCTTGCTTCAGTTCTATCTCGTATTCCAGCTGACCATCATCCTTATCTAGGCTCCACCCTTCCAGCTTGCCATCTTTCTCGTCCATTGCCGTCTGGATGGCGTCTTCTGCTGGAACAGCATCTTGATAATTGAAGTGTTCATCCGTATCGAAGTCACTGTCATTTTCTTTTTCTTCATTAACCATTGAAAGGTCATCAGCCGAGATGTGCGCTTCGTATTCTTCACTTTCGCTTTCGAGCTCTACTTTGTAGACCCACGCATCATTTTCTTTTTCGAACTCTAGACTTTTCAGCTCCCCATCGAAATTATCAGATGCCGTCTGTACCGCTTCATCTGCACTATGTTTTATTTCCTCAGGAGAGATGGTGTCGCTGGTTGTGCTGGAGGATTCGTCTGTAGTACCGCCCCCCGTACTGCTTTCAGTAGTGGCTTTATTACTGCTAGAACTATCATCCGTTGTTTCTTCTGTCGTAGTCTCTTCTGTTGTTTCGTTTGCCGTGCTTTCCTCAGTAGTGGTTTCTGCATTCTCACTTTCGGAATCATCACTGCATGCACTGACCATAAGTGAGGTCGCGAGAAGTAAACTTGCTAGCTTGTATCGCCTGCTCATAAGATTGCTTCGCCTCCCATAAGATATTTTAGTATCATATTCCCGCGCTCGCTGGTGTCGAAACTATTAAGAGTCGGCTATAAAGCATATTGCAATTTTCTTCGACCGGGCGTACACTAGTTTAGATAATAATAGGTATGGAGGTGCCCCGTGAAAAGCAATATAATGAAACGCTGGATGTTTTATCTGATGGGTCTTGTCATCCTAGCCTTGGGTGTCACGTTGACAATCAAGGGCCATCTTCTGGGTCTGGGATCATGGGACGTCTTCCACTATGGATTATGGCAGACATTCGGTCTCACAATCGGGAGCTGGTCGATTATAGTAGGTGCAGTGATCGTCATATTCACTGCAATGATGACACGAGAATGGCCTCGTCTCGGGTCTATGTCAACATGCTCTCCATCGGTATCTTCATCGATTTCTTCAATTGGCTGCTGCCGAATTTTGAAGGTTGGACGCAACATACAATCGTCTTTTCCATTGGTCTTTTAGTAATGTCATTCGGTGTGGCATTCTACATCACCCCGAATCTCGGGGCCGGGCCGCGCGACTCCCTGATGCTTCTAATGGTCGACAAATTTGGTTTGAAAATTTCTGTAGCCCGAAACATCATGGAATTCAGTGCGGCAGTAGGAGGGTATCTATTGGGTGGCCCGGTATTCATAGGCACCCTTGTGATTGTATTTGGGCTCGGTAAATTAATAGAGGCGTGGCTACCTTTAACGCGTCGTCTACTGGTACGGTTTTTGGGCGCTGAAGATAAGAACATCATTAAAGTGATCTAGTTTTTAGAATATGACAAATGAATGGAGTAGATTATGAAAAAGTTTTTTGACTTTGAAGGGCATGGTACGACTTACCGCAGCGAAATCATCGGGGATTGACGACATTTCTCTCGATGGCATACATACTAGCCGTCAACCCATCTGTATTGTCACTTCAAGGAATAGAAGGCATACCTGATTCCATGGGCATGGATATGAATGCAGTATTTGTGGCCACTGCACTTGCAGCTTTCATAGGCTGTCTCATCATGGGATTATATGCAAGGTACCCGATTGCATTGGCACCGGGCATGGGGCTTAATGCATTCTTCGCATTTACGGTGGTTCTGACGATGGGTATACCATGGCAGACCGCGCTGACAGGTGTCCTCTTCTCAGGTGTGATTTTTGCCTTGCTGACGATTAGTGGACTGAGGGAATACGTCATCAACTCAATCCCTATGGAGATGAAGATGGCAGTCAGTGCAGGTATAGGCTTCTTCATTACCTTTGTGGGACTTCAAGGCGCCGGTATTATAGTGATGAATGAAGCGACGCTTGTGGGATTGGGTGCACTGCATGACCCTAAAGTACTTTTGGCGGTAGGCGGTCTCTTCCTTACGGCAGTGCTCATGGCAAAACGCGTACCGGGTGCTATATTCTTTGGTATGATACTGACGGCCGTGGCAGGACTCGTCCTTGGGCTTGTACCGAGACCTGAAAGTTTCTTTGGACCTGTGCCAAGCATGGCTCCGACTTTTGGGGCAGCATTCGAAGCATTTTCGAATCCGGCGGATATTTTTAATGTACAGTTCCTGATTGTGGTCCTGACATTCCTATTTGTAGACTTTTTTGATACGGCGGGCACATTGGTAGGTGTAGCAAGTCAGGCGAATATGATCAAGGACAACAAACTGCCGCGTGGAGGACGTGCACTGCTTTCCGATTCGATTGCTACAATAGCAGGTGCAATCTTCGGTACTTCTACTACGACTTCATATGTCGAGTCGACAGCTGGGGTGGCAGCAGGTGCAAGAACTGGTTTTGCGAGTGTTGTAACTGGTTTTCTTTTCTTATCTGCAATTTTCCTATCGCCTCTTATAGTTACATTCACTTCAGAAGTGACGGCCCCAGCCCTGATCATCGTAGGAGCGCTCATGGTCTCCAATCTGTCTAAGGTGAGATGGGATCAGTTTGAAGTCGCGGTACCTGCTTTCCTGACTATGTTCATGATGCCATTGACCTATAGTATTGCAACGGGTATTGCGATCGGTTTCGTATTCTACCCGATTACGATGATTATGGCAGGGCGGAGAAAGAGATTCATCCTATAATGTATGGGTTGTTTGTGGTGTTCATTCTATACTTCATATTCATGACGGAATAACCATTGAAAACTTCAGAAAAATGATGTAATATTATACACCTTGATCATGATCAAGTGAAAAAAGTGAAAGAATCTCGAGTTAACCCTTGATTTTTTCACTTTTTTCGTGTAATATATCTAGCGTTGGACTGAAATGGGTGGCAACCACCCATGCTGAAAGACAAACGCCACAACTACAGTAGGCGCGTGTTTTTTGAATCGATGAAGCGAGAGGTTACTGACACGCCAGGCCGCATTGCCATGGCTGCGTGTAAGAGAATTTTCGTGGAGAAGTCTATCACACAATGATGACGACCAAAAGGAGGTTAAATAATGGCAAAGCAAAAAATTCGTATTCGTTTGAAAGCTTACGATCACAGAGTGTTGGATCAGTCGGCAGAGAAGATTGTAGAAACAGCAAAACGTTCTGGTGCGGATGTATCGGGTCCTATCCCACTCCCTACAGAAAAGGCTGTTTACACGGTTATCCGCGCGGTGCACAAGTACAAGGATTCCCGTGAGCAATTTGAGCAGCGCACACACAAGCGTCTTATAGACATCGTCAACCCTACACCAAAAACAGTAGATGCCCTCATGGGACTGAATCTGCCATCAGGTGTAGACATCGAAATTAAATTATAAATTATAGTAGGAGGTGCGACTTTCGATGACCAAAGGAATCTTAGGTAAAAAAGTAGGAATGACTCAAGTTTTCGGAGAAAACGGAGAGTTGATCCCTGTAACAGTAGTTGAAGCAGCAGGAAACATAGTACTGCAGAAGAAAACGGAAGAAACTGATGGGTACAACGCTGTACAAATCGGTTTTGACGACAAGCGTGAATATTTTGAAGGTGCAAGAACCAAAAAATATGCAAACAAAGCAGAAACCGGCCATGCCAAAGCATCCGGCAAAGCTCCTAAGCGCTTCGTACGCGAATTCAAAAATCTCGCAGCAGATGAATTCGAGGTAGGTCAAGAAGTCACTGTAGATACATTTGAAGCAGGAGACGCAGTGGACGTGACAGCAACATCCAAAGGTAAAGGTTTCCAAGGCTCAATCAAACGCCATAACCAAAGCCGCGGACCAATGTCACACGGTTCCCGTTTCCACAGAAGCTCTGGTTCAATGGGACAAGCCTCTGACCCATCCCGCGTATTTAAAGGTAAAGAATTGCCTGGACGCATGGGCGGCGAAACTGTCACCCTACAGAATCTTGAAATCGTAAAAGTGGACGCAGAACGTAATGTTCTATTGATAAAAGGTAATGTACCTGGTCCACGTAAAGGCTATGTAAAAGTCGCAACAGCAATTAAAAAAGGTGTTAAATAAATAGTAATTCAGGAAGGGAGGATTTAACACATGGCAAACATAGATGTATTGACTAAAGAAGGAACGAAAGTTAACTCTATAGAACTCAACCAGGACATCTTCGGCATCGAACCGAACCAGCATGTGCTGTTTGAAGCTGTAAACCTGCAACGTGCATCACTGAGACGTGGCACGCATTCCGTCAAGAATCGTGCAGCAGTACGTGGTGGCGGCAAGAAACCATTCAGGCAAAAAGGTACCGGTAACGCCAGGCAAGGTACGATACGTGCGCCGCACTATCGTGGAGGCGGAGTCGTTTTTGGACCAACGCCAAGAAGCTATTCCTACAAAATGCCGAAGAAGATGCGTCGTCTTGCATTGCGCTCTGCCCTCTCGGCAAAAGCGAATGAAGAGGCAGTCACAGTAGTCGATAATTTGACTATTGATACACCTAAAACAAAAGATTTCCTTGCAATCCTCGACAACCTCAAAGCGGATAGGAAAGCACTTCTCGTTCTTGAAGCAGAAGATGCCAATATCGAACTTTCAACTCGCAATCTGCAAGGTGTCACGCTGTTGACGCCGGAAGAACTCAATGTACTTGACATTCTTTCTGCAGATCGTGTCATCTTCACAGAAGGTGCTATCAAAAAAGCAGAGGAGGTGCTTCTGTAATGGATGCACGCGATATCATTAAACGCCCAGTCATCACTGAGCGTTCTGCTGACTTGATGTCATTTGACAAATACACTTTTGATGTAGATGTGAAAGCTAACAAGACACAAGTTAAACACGCAGTAGAAAACATTTTTGATGTAAAAGTCAGCAAAGTTAACATAATGAACTATAAGCCGAAGAAAAAACGCATGGGGCGTTACAGTGGCTACACTAAGAAAAGAAGAAAAGCGATCGTAACACTAAAAGAAGGCTCTATTGATATATTCTAAGAGCTGTTACCAATAAGGAGGTAAAACGAGATGGCGATTAAAAAATATAAGCCGACCACCAATGCTCGTCGTAATATGACTGGTTCCGACTTCGCAGAAATCACATCAACGACACCGGAACGGTCATTGTTACAGCCGCTTCCGAAAAAAGCGGGACGTAATAACCAAGGTAAGATTACAGTGCGTCACAGAGGTGGCGGACACAAGCGTCAATATAGAGTGATCGACTTCAAACGCATCAAAGATGGCGTACCTGCCCGCATCACTCAAATAGAGTATGACCCGAACCGTTCAGCCAACATAGCGCTTGTCATCTATGCTGATGGCGAGAAGAGCTACATCCTGGCGCCTAAAGGTGCACAAGTTGGCCAAGAAATAATGAGTGGACCAGAAGCCGACATCAAAGTAGGTAACGCTATGGCGCTTACAGACATCCCGGTCGGTACTACAATCCATAACATTGAACTCAAGCCAGGCAGGGGTGGCCAGTTGGTCAGATCTGCAGGCTCAAGAGCTCAGGTACTTGGTAAAGAAGGTAAGTATGTACTGGTTAAACTGCGTTCTGGTGAAGTACGTATGATTCTTTCAACTTGCCGCGCAACAATCGGTGCTGTCGGCAACGAACAGCACGAATTGATCAACATCGGTAAAGCAGGTCGTTCCAGATGGAAGAGAAACGCCCTACAGTTCGTGGTTCTGTTATGAACCCTAACGATCACCCACACGGTGGTGGTGAAGGACGTGCCCCAATCGGTATGCCGTCACCTATGTCTCCTTGGGGTAAACCTACCCTTGGCAAGAAGACGCGTAGAGGCAAAAACCGTTCTGATAAGCTAATCGTAAGAGGACGCAAGAAGAAATAAATGAAACCATAGTGTGCGGATAAAATATCCGCACGCATTATTGGAAGGAGGCGCCAAAATGGCACGCAGTCTTAAAAAAGGACCTTTTGTTGATGATCACCTCATGAAAAAGGTGGAAACACTCAACGAAAGCAACAAAAAAAGTGTAATTAAAACTTGGTCACGCCGTTCCACGGTATTCCCTAACTTCATCGGACATACTATTGCTGTATACGACGGCCGTAAACATGTACCGGTTTATGTCACAGAGGATATGGTCGGTCACAAACTTGGAGAATTCGCTCCAACGAGAACTTTCAAAGGCCATGGAACTGACGATAAGAAAACAAGAAGATAAAAGTGATAAGACGGAATAAAGGAGGAACGAAAGATGCAAGCGAAAGCAGTTGCTAAAACTATAAGAATTGCTCCTCGTAAAGCGAGAATGGTCCTGGACCTGATCCGCGGCAAGGAAGTTGGAGAAGCCATCGCAATTCTTAAACTCACAAACAAAAGAACATCGCCGGTAGTTGAAAAACTGGTTCATTCAGCTGTAGCCAATGCTGAGCACAACTACGACATGGACGTCGAAAACCTATTCATCTCAGAAGCTTATGCCGATGAAGGTCCGACATTGAAACGATTCCGCCCACGTGCACAAGGCCGTGCGACTAAAATCAACAAGCACACGAGCCATATCACTATAGTTGTTTCAGAAGTTGCAGAAGAAGCAGTACAGGAAACGACTGAAGAAGCTGAAACAGAAGAAAACGCATAAAACCACAAGGAGGGAATTAATTTGGGTCAGAAGATAAATCCTATTGGACTTCGTACAGGAGTCATCCGTGATTGGGAAGCGAAGTGGTACGCAGAGAAAGATTTCGCAGACCTTTTGCATGAAGATCTTAAAATTCGTGAATATATCGAAAAAAACCTTAAAGACGCAGCCATTTCCAAAGTGGAAATCGAACGAGCGGCTAACCGTGTGAACATTGCACTTCATACCGGCAAACCAGGTATGGTCATCGGTAAAGGCGGTAGTGAAATAGACAAGCTCCGCACAGCGTTGACTAACCTCACAGGCAAGAAAATCCACATCAACGTTGTAGAAATCAAGAAAATTGATATGGATGCAAAGCTTGTTGCAGAAAACATCGCACGTCAGCTTGAAAACCGTGTCTCTTTCCGTAGAGCACAAAAACAAGTACTGCAAAGAGCGATAAGAGCTGGAGCTAAAGGTATTAAAACGCAAGTTTCAGGGCGTCTCGGTGGCGCTGACATTGCACGTTCAGAAGGCTACAGCGAAGGAACAGTTCCACTTCACACTCTCCGTGCAGATATAGATTATGCACATGAAGAGGCTGATACAACATACGGTAAACTCGGTGTTAAAGTATGGATCTACCGTGGAGAAGTTCTTCCTGTCAAGAATGACAAAAAGTAAGGGAGGAAAATAACAATGCTATTACCTAAAAAAGTGAAATACCGTCGTCAACATCGTCCGGACACAAAAGGACGTGCTAAAGGCGGAACAGAAGTAAGTTTTGGTGAATATGGCCTACAGGCAACAACAACAGCATGGGTAACTTCCAGACAGATTGAAGCTTCCCGTATCGCCATGACACGCTATATGAAACGTGGCGGTAAAGTATGGATCAATATTTTCCCGCATACACCATATACAAAGAAGCCATTGGAAGTACGTATGGGTTCAGGTAAAGGTGCTGTCGAAGGATGGATGGCAGTCGTTAAACCTGGCCGTGTAATGTTTGAAGTTTCAGGTGTGCCAGAAGAAGTAGCGAGAGAAGCGCTTCGCCTTGCAAGCCACAAACTTCCTGTAAAGACTAAAATCGTTAAACGTGAAGAATTAGGTGGTGATACGAATGAAAGCTAATGAAATCCGCGAACTGACAACTTCAGAAATTGAAAATAACGTCAAAGACCTTAAGGAAGAACTCTTCAACCTACGCTTTCAACTAGCTACTGGTCAGCTAGAGAACACTGCTCGTATCAAAGAGGTTAGAAAAGCTATCGCAAGAATGAAAACAACTATCCGCGAGAGAGAGCTCAGCGAAGCTAAAGCGAACCAATAATAATAGAGGGAGGCTCACATAGTGGAAAGTAAAACAGAACGTAAAGTTTACCAGGGCCGCGTCGTATCCGACAAAATGGATAAGACCATCACTGTAGTCGTAGAAACTCAGAAAAGACACCCGATCATTGGTAAACGTGTCAAATATTCCAAAAAACATAAAGCTCATGATGAAAATAACACTGCTAAGACTGGCGATATCGTAAGAATCGAAGAAACTCGCCCATTGTCTGCAACTAAGCGTTTCCGTCTAGTGGAAATCGTAGAAGAAGCAGTTATCGTCTAAACAATCGAAGATAAAGGAGGTCTATTCGCATGATCCAACAGGAATCCCGCTTGAAAGTGGCAGATAACTCAGGCGCACGTGAAGTGCTGACTATCAAAGTCTTAGGTGGAACAGGCCGTAAGACAGCAAACATTGGCGATGTCATCGTTGCAACTGTAAAAAATGCAACACCTGGTGGCGTTGTTAAAAAAGGTGAAGTAGTAAGGGCTGTAATCGTTAGAACCAAATCCGGTGTACGTCGTGAAGATGGTTCCTATATCAAATTTGATGAGAACGCATGCGTAATCATCCGTGATGATAAAGGTCCAAGAGGTACGCGTATCTTCGGTCCCGTTGCTCGTGAACTGCGTGAAGGCAACTTCATGAAGATAATCTCACTGGCACCAGAAGTACTTTAATCTACATTTAAATTAAGGAGGTGCGATTCCCATGCACGTAAGATCTGGAGATAAAGTCGTTGTAATCAGCGGTAAAGATAAAGGTAAAGAAGGCACGGTCCTAAAAGCGATCCCTGCAAAAAACCGTGTAATCGTCGAAGGTGTCAATATGATGAAGAAACATCAGAAGCCTTCCAGATGAACCCTGAAGGCGGCATCCTTGAAACTGAGGCAGCCATCCATGTTTCCAACGTCATGCACGTTGACCCTGAATCAGGAGAACGCACTCGTGTCCGTCAAGAAGTAAAAGAGGACGGTTCTAAAGTCAGAGTAGCAGTAAAATCAGGTAAAGAAATCCCTAAAGTAGCATACGAAAAAAATAACTAAGTAGTGGAAGGAGGTCCATATTAATGATACGCCTTAAAGAAAGATACAATGATCAAATCAAAAACGAACTAGTGAATAAATTCAACTACACATCTGTTATGCAAGCTCCGAGAATTGAAAAGATCGTAGTCAACATGGGAGTTGGTGATGCTGTTCAAAACGCTAAAGTACTCGATACGGCAGTAGAAGAATTGACGGCGATCACAGGACAGAAGCCAGTAATTACAAAAGCTAAAAAATCCATCGCAACGTTCAGGCTTCGTGAAGGTATGCCTATCGGTGCCAAAGTCACTCTCCGTGGCGAAAGGATGTATGATTTCCTGGATAAGCTGATTTCAGTATCTCTACCACGTGTCAGGGACTTCAGAGGTATTTCCAAGAAAGCATTCGATGGCCGCGGCAACTATACACTCGGTATAAAAGAACAGTTGATCTTCCCTGAAATCGACTATGACAAAGTCTCCAAAGTAAGAGGTATGGATATTGTTGTTGTTACGACAGCGAACACAGACGAAGAAGCCCGTGAGCTGCTCACTCAGTTCGGAATGCCATTTCAAAAGTAAGCTATAAGGAGGCAAAATTGTGGCTAAAAAATCAATGATAGCTAAACAGAAAAAAGAACAAAAGTTTAAAGTACGCGAATATACACGCTGCGAGCGTTGCGGACGTCCACACTCAGTCTACCGCAAGTTCAAGCTCTGCCGTATATGTTTCCGTGAACTTGCTTACAAAGGTCAGATCCCTGGCGTTAAAAAAGCAAGCTGGTAAGCGCCATAAATTGAAAGGAGGCAACTAGTAATGACACTCTCAGATCCAATTGCAGATATGCTAACTCGCATCAGAAATGCGAACATGGTGAGACACGATTCACTAGAAATCCCTGCATCCAACATCAAAAAGGAAATTGCAGAGATTCTGAAAACAGAAGGTTTTGTTAAAAATGTTGAATACATTGAAGATGACAAACAAGGCGTCATCCGTGTATTCCTCAAGTACGGCAGCAAAAATGAAAAAGTCATCACTGGTTTGAAACGTATTTCCAAACCAGGACTCAGAGTATATGCAAGAAGAGAAGAGCTTCCTAAAGTTCTTAACGGACTTGGAATTGCGCTCATCTCTACTTCAGAAGGCGTACTTACTGATAAAGAAGCACGCAAAAGAAATATCGGCGGGGAAGTACTCGCATACGTTTGGTAATGAATTAACAGGAGGTGCAAAGAAATGAGCCGTGTAGGTAAACGTATTATTGAAATTCCTAGCGACGTAACAGTCGAAATCAATGACAATACAGTCAGCGTAAAGGGCCCTAAAGGGGAACTTGTCAATACTTTCAATGAAAAAATGACTTATGAGCTTGAAGATAATACACTTCAGGTCGTCAGACCAAATGATTCTAAAGAAAACCGTACGAATCATGGTACAACGCGTGCGCTTATCAACAATATGATCGTTGGCGTATCGCAAGGATTTGCTAAGGAACTCGAACTTGTAGGTGTTGGTTACCGTGCACAGATGCAAGGTAACAAACTCGTACTGAGTGTTGGGCTTTCTCACCCGGTTGAATTCGAACCTTCTGAGGACCTTACCATTACAGTGGAAGGCAACACGAATGTTAAAGTTGAAGGCATCAACAAAGAATCTGTTGGGGCACTTGCTTCTAAAATCCGTGCTGTACGTCCACCAGAGCCATATAAAGGCAAAGGTATCCGTTATAAAGGCGAACTGGTTCGTCAAAAAGAAGGAAAAACTGGTAAATAACTAAGTGGGGAGTGAACATTAATGATCGCAAGGATCGATAAAAACAAAGTCCGTCAAAAAAGACACGAACGCGTGCGCAGCAGACTTTCCGGTACTGCAGAAAGGCCGCGTCTGAACGTCTATCGCTCGAACAAGCATATCTATGCTCAGTTGATTGACGACAATCAGCAGACTACTCTTGCAAGTGCTTCCACACAAGATCCAGATTTCAAAGGTGAAGTTGGATCCAACAAGGAAGCTGCAGCAGAAGTGGGCGCTTTGATTGCGAACCGTGCTAAAGACAAAGATATTAAAAGCGTAGTATTTGACCGTGGAGGCTATCTGTATCACGGACGTGTGCAAGCACTAGCAGAAGCAGCCCGCGAAAATGGTCTACAATTCTAATCGAAGGAGGGAATCACACTTATGGCTCGTAGAGAAGAAAAAGTACAAGAGTTCGAAGAACGTGTTGTTACAATCAACCGTATCGCTAAAGTCGTAAAAGGTGGACGTCGTTTCCGTTTCTCTGCACTTGTTGTTGTAGGGGACAAAAAGGGACGTGTTGGCTTTGGTACAGGCAAAGCACAAGAGGTGCCTGAAGCTATCAAAAAAGCGATCGAAGCAGCGAAGAAAGATCTCATCGAAGTACCGCTCGTAGATGGTACGCTGCCTCATGAAGTGATCGGCAGGTTCAGCTCAGGTAACGTATTGATGAAGCCAGCTGCGCCAGGTACAGGAGTTATCGCCGGTGGTCCGGTTCGTGCCGTATTGGAACTTGCAGGTGTAACTGATATACTAAGCAAGTCGCTTGGTGCGAATACTCCAATTAACGTTGTCCGCGCGACTATGACTGGACTCTCTGAACTTAAAAGTGCAGAAGAAGTTGCTAAATTGCGTGGTAAATCTGTAGAAGAGTTACAAAATTAAGGAGGGATTTACAGACATGGCAAAAATTAAAATCACCCTCAAAAAAAGCTTGATCGGAAAGACTGAAACACAAAGGCAGACAGTTGCTTCACTAGGACTAAAAAAGCTGCATCATTCCGTCGAGTTGGAAGATACACCTCAACTCAGAGGCCAAGTCGCAAAGGTTAATCATCTGGTCTCAGTTGAAGAGAAATAATTATATTATATAGGAGGTGCGGAGATGAAACTACATGAAATGAAGCCGGTTGAAGGCGCACGTAAAAGTCGTCATCGCGTCGGACGCGGTATGTCTTCAGGTAATGGACAAACAGCTGGACGTGGTCATGATGGTCAGAACTCCCGTTCAGGCGGTGGAGTGAATCCGACGTTTGAAGGTGGACAGCTACCACTTTTCCGTCGTATACCTAAACGTGGATTTACGAACATCAACCGTAAAGAATATGCAGTGCTGAACTTGAGCGATTTGAATCGCTTCGATGACGGTACTGAAGTAACACCTGAAATGCTGAAAGAAAATGGTATTGTTAAGGATGCTAAATCTGGTATCAAAGTGCTTGGCAATGGCACTCTTGAGAAAAAGTTAACAATTAAAGCTCATAAGTTTTCTGGTTCAGCTGCTAAAGCAATAGAGGAACAGGGCGGAAGCTACGAGGTGATCTAATGATCAGCACGATCTCCAATTTCTTTAGGATTAAAGAAATCCGAAGTAAGATCCTCTTTACTTTGGCAATGCTCGTGATCTTCAAAATCGGCACTTATATACCGGTTCCAGGTGTGGACCCGAGTGTATTTGATGCCGGAGCAGGACAACAGGGCGTGCTTGATCTAATGAACACCTTCGGTGGTGGCGCACTGATGAACTTCTCGATCTTGGCAATGGGGATTATGCCTTATATTACGGCATCGATCGTCGTCCAACTTCTACAGATGGATGTAGTCCCAAAATTTGCCGAGTGGGCCAGTCAAGGTGAAGTAGGAAGGCGTAAACTGAGTCAGTTTACTCGTTATTTCACAATAATACTTGCGTTCATTCAATCATTGGGAATGTCCTTTGCTTTTAATCAGATGTTTGAAGGTATGCTTCTTGATAACAACAACATTGCATCGTATCTTCTGATTGCGCTCGTCCTTACTACAGGAACTGCGTTCCTCATGTGGTTAGGGGAGCAGATTACGACCCATGGGGTCGGAAATGGCATCTCAATCATCATATTTGCAGGTATTCTCGGAATACTGCCAAGTTCAATCATACAGCTGTACCAACAGAAGTTTGTAGGTGCAGATGACACTACAGTGGCTGTACTACAGATGGTCGGTTTGTTCATATTGCTGGTTCTTATTACAGCATTCGCAGTCTTTATACTGCAGGCTGTGCGTAAAATCCCAGTACAATATGCCAAGCGCCAGAGGACTTCGACCCAACTTGGGCCGCAATCAACGTTCCTGCCGCTTAAAGTTAACCCTGCAGGGGTTATACCAGTTATCTTTGCTATGGCGTTCTTCATGATGCCACAGACTTTGACACTGTTCTTCCCTGATGCAGGTTGGGCACAGACTGTGGCGAGACTCGCCGATCCCACCGATTGGATAGGCATGATATTCTATGTCGCACTGATTATCGCGTTCACTTACTTCTATTCATTCGTTCAGGTCAACCCTGAAAAAATGGCTGATAATCTCAAGAAGCAGGGGAGTTATGTCCCAGGTATACGACCAGGTAAAAACACACAGGAGTACATCACTTCGGTTCTTTACAGGCTCGTATTCGTAGGTTCTCTCTTCCTTGCAGGAATTTCGATCCTTCCACTGCTCATCACCAAATTCATGGACTTGCCTCAGGCAATCCAGATTGGCGGAACAAGCTTGCTGATCGTGATTGGTGTGGCACTTGAGACTATGAAGCAACTGGAAGCACAGGCGAACCAAAGAGAATATCGTGGCTTCAGAAAGCGCAGGTAGGAGGAAATCGTATGAATATCATTTTGATGGGATTACCTGGTGCGGAAAAGGCACCCAGGCTTCCAAAATTATTAAAAAATACCCGATCCCTCACATCTCGACTGGGGATATGTTCCGTCTTGCTATCAAAAATGGAACAGAACTCGGTAAAAAAGCAAAATCATTTATGGATGCGGGTGAATTGGTGCCTGATGAAGTTACAATAGGCATTGTGAAAGAACGTCTAGCCCAAAGCGATGCGAAGGAAGGTTTCCTACTGGATGGCTTCCCCGTACCGTAGAGCAGGCTGAAGCGTTGAACGGCATCATGGAGGAGCTGGGACAAAAATCGATAGGACGATTTTTGTGGAAGTGACCGAAGAAGAACTGATGAATCGTTTGACTGGACGCCGCATCTGCGAAATTTGCGGCACGACTTATCACCTGGTGTTCAACCCACCTAAGCAAGAAGGCGTATGCGATCTTGATGGCGGTAAGTTGTATCAGAGAGAAGACGATAATCCTGAAACAGTTGCGAATCGTCTAGAAGTGAACATCAACCAGACAACACCAATGCTCGATTTCTATGAAAATCAAGGTGTTCTTGTTAAAGTGGATGGATCACAAGATATCGATGAAGTCTTTGATGATGTCGATGAGATTCTGCAGAGTATATAGGGATATTCACCTCTACAGACGCTTTGGGTGAATATTACTTGTATGATAACGGAAAATATCCTAGTTCATATTTTGGCGTTAAGTGTAGATCAATCTTCACCTGAAGTGAATTTCTAAAAGAGTTTAGGAAGCTGTAAAGGGGGAATTTGCAATGAGTAAACAAGATGTTATCGAACTGGAAGGCACAGTGCTGGATACACTGCCGAACGCCATGTTCAAAGTGGAACTGGAAAATGGACATGAGATTCTCGCACATGTTTCCGGCAAAATCCGCATGAACTATATACGTATCCTTCCTGGCGATAAAGTAACAGTAGAAATGTCACCGTACGACTTGACACGTGGCAGGATCACTTATCGTTTTAAATAATGGACTCCACATTCTAAGGAGGTAAAACACATGAAAGTAAGACCATCAGTCAAACCTATCTGTGAGAAATGCAAAGTCATTCGCAGAAATGGCAAAGTTATGGTAATCTGTGAGAACCCTAAGCATAAACAGAAGCAAGGCTAATATATAATAACGGAGGTGTAACATATGGCTCGTATTGCAGGAGTAGACGTACCGCGTGAAAAACGCATCGTAATCTCACTCACTTATATTTACGGTATCGGCAAATCAACAGCACAGGAAATCCTTGGTAAAGCAGGTGTGTCCGAAGACACACGTGTAAGAGATTTGACTGATGACGAACTGAATAAAGTCCGTGAAGTCATCGACACGTACAAAATTGAAGGTGACCTTCGCCGTGAGCAAAGCCTCAACATAAAACGTTTGATGGAAATTGCCTCATACAGGGGAATCAGACACCGTCGTGGACTGCCAGTGCGCGGACAGCATACAAAAAACAATGCCCGCACACGTAAAGGTCCAGTTAAAACAGTTGCTAACAAGAAGAAATAATTAGGGAAAAGGAGGAGAAAAAATGGCTCGTAGACAACAAACACGTAAACGTAGAGTGAAAAAGAATATTGAATCAGGCGTAGCGCATATCCGTTCAACATTCAACAATACGATTGTGACGATTACTGATGATTTCGGTAACGCACTGTCATGGTCTTCAGCTGGTGCACTTGGCTTCAAAGGATCCAAGAAATCTACACCATTTGCTGCACAAATGGCTTCTGAAACAGCTTCAAAAGCTGCTATGGAGCATGGCCTCAAAACTGTTGAAGTTACAGTAAAAGGTCCTGGTGCAGGCCGTGAATCTGCAATCCGTGCACTGCAATCAGCAGGGCTTGAAATCACAGCAATCAGAGATGTCACTCCTGTACCACACAATGGCTGCCGTCCACCTAAACGTCGCCGTGTATAATTACTGGTCACAGGAAAAATCCGAGTGTAATGTAATATACGTGGCTGCATAATATTTTCGACGTTTAAAGGGAGGATAAGTAGACAAATGATAGAAATCGAAAAACCTAGAATTGAAACAGTTGAAATGTCGGATGATTCTAAGTTTGGTAAGTTTGTTGTCGAACCTCTAGAAAGAGGCTATGGGACAACACTTGGGAACTCCTTACGTCGCATTCTGTTATCTTCATTACCTGGTGCGGCAGTCAAAACGATAGAAATCGAAAATGTGCTGCATGAATTCTCGACTGTAGATAACGTCGTAGAAGATGTTACAACCATCGTCACAAACATCAAGAAGCTTGCACTTAAAATCTATTCTGATGAAGAAAAAACACTTGAGATTGATTTTAGTGGTGAAGGCATTGTTACAGCAGGTGACATCACACATGATAGTGACGTTGAGATTTTGAACCGCGACATGAAAATCGCGACAGTCTCAAACGGAGGCCAGTTGAAGATCCGCATGATAGCGAACCGTGGAAGAGGCTATACTCTTGCTGAAGTCAATAACAAGAGCGAAATGTCCATCGGTGTCATTCCTATCGATTCGATCTATACACCTGTCGAACGTGTCAACTACACTGTTGAAAATACACGTGTAGGTCAAATGACGAACTTCGATAAACTGACTCTCAACATCTGGACTGATGGATCAATAACACCTCAGGAGGCTGTGTCCCTTGCAGCTAAAATCATGACGGAACATCTGAATATCTTCGTCGGACTTACTGATGAAGCTCAGAATGCAGAAATCATGATTGAAAAAGAAGAAGATCAGAAAGAAAAAGTTCTGGAGATGTCAATTGAAGAACTGGATCTGTCAGTACGTTCCTACAACTGTCTGAAACGTGCAGGCATCAACTCTGTCCAAGAACTGACCGACAAGAGTGAAGCTGATATGATGAAAGTAAGAAACTTGGGACGAAAGTCTCTTGAAGAAGTCAAATTCAAACTCGAGGACCTCGGTTTGGGGCTCCGCAACGAAGACTGATAGAAGACTGATAAAGGAGGTAAATTTCAATGGGCTACAGAAAACTAGGACGTACGTCCGACCAGAGAAAAGCAATGCTTCGTGACTTGGCGACATCCCTTATCGTCAATGAGCGCATCACTACTACTGAGCAGAGAGCCAAAGAACTCCGCAGAATCGTGGACAAACTTGTTACTCTCGGCAAACGTGGAGACTTGGCGGCAAAACGCCGTGCAGGCCAAACGGTACGTAATGTAGAGATCGCAAAAGAAGATGGGACAAGCCAGCATGCGCTTCAAAAACTCTTTGAAGACATCGCACCACGTTTTGAAGACCGTCAAGGCGGATACACAAGCATCAAGAAACTTGGTGAACGTCGTGGCGACGGTGCAGAACTGGTAGTTATCGAGTTCGTACAAGGCGCGGTTGAAGCTGAAGAAGCATAAACTATAAAAGCAGAATGAGTGTTACGATAATGTGATTTGCATCATATTGTCTAGCTCAACGTACCCTGCAGGCAATACACAAGATATGCGCGACTCCTATGCAGGGTACGCGCTTTTTTATTACATAAATATGGCGGTGGAGATATGATCAGGCTGGAAAATGTAGCTTACGGCTACAAGACAAGTGAACATAAGGCATTGGATTATGTCTCCCTATCCTTTCGTCAAGGAGATTGGATATCCGTCATAGGGCACAACGGTTCAGGGAAGAGCACGCTCGTTAAAATCCTCATGGGTATTATCAATGAGTATGAGGGGACCATTACAGTTGACGGCACAGTGCTTGACGATATGAATGCGTCGGCACTTCGTAAGCGTTTTGCCATAGTCTTTCAAAACCCAGATAACCAATTTGTAGGGGCGACCGTCGAGGACGATGTGGCCTTTGGTCTTGAGAATGATGGGGTGCCGCGTGAGGAAATGATCATCCGGACTGAGGCAGCTTTGAAAGCAGTCAATATGCTCGATTTCAGGAACCATGAACCCAGTCGTCTATCAGGGGACAAAAACAGCGGGTCGCCATAGCCAGCGCGCTTGCCATGGCGCCGGATGTCCTCATCTTGGATGAAGCAACCTCGATGATAGACCCTGAAGGGCGCCGGGAAGTGATGAAAATCTTGAGGACTATTCATAAGGAGCGCCAGACGACCCTTATATTCATCACTCATGATCTGGCAGAAATCGAACACAGTGATCATGCCATAGTTATGGGTGACGGCAAAGTAGTCAGTGAGGGGACCGTAGAGGAAATATATCGAGACATTGATACATTAGTGGCGAGTCGTCTTGAACTCCCTTTTAATATGAAGTTATCCCACGGTCTGTTGGATGGCTCATTCATGTCATATGAAGAGCTGGTGGCGCGCCTATGAAGCTCCATATAGAGAATCTGACAGTTGTCTACCGCCAAAGTACTCCGTTTGAACACTTGGCGTTGAACAATATTACGACGACATTTGAAGAGGGCGTATATTATGGGGTCGTCGGACACACAGGGAGCGGCAAATCGACGCTTATCCAAACGTTAAACGGTCTGTTGCTGCCAAGTAGCGGCACGGTATATGCAGGTGACCTTGTGTTAAGGAAAAAGACGAAATACAAATATGTGCATGAAGTCAAAAAGCACGTAGGGATGGTCTTCCAGTTTCCCGAGCATCAGTTGTTTGAGGAGACTGTCCTGAAGGATGTAATGTTCGGTCCGAAGAACATGGGTCTGGACGAAGAGGAGGCGAGATCAAAGGCGGAATATTATTTGGAATTGATGAATGTAGACAATTCCCTCTTTAAGGAGTCGCCGTTTGAACTCTCCGGTGGTCAGATGAGGAAGGTGGCGATAGCCGGTATACTGGCAATGGAGCCTGAAGTCCTTATCTTGGATGAGCCGACAGCAGGGCTCGACCCAAAGAGCCATAGTGAGACCATGCGTCTTTTTCAACAGATTCATAAGGATATGGGGATTACCATCATTCTCGTCACACATGATATGAATGACGTCTTCGAATATACCGACCAAGTTAAATTGTTAAGCGGCGGGAACCTTGTGCGTGAGGGACGCACAGAAGATTTGCTGATGGACTCTGGGATGCTTGAGAATAATGCACTTGAACCACCTGATATTGTCAGGCTCATGAAAGATCTGAAAAAGAAAGGCCGGAGTTTCGAAAGCGTGCCCCGCAATATAGAAGATTTTATTGCACTCTATGAAGAACGGAGGAGTGCGGATGCTGAGTAAAATGTTATTGGGCAGGTACATCCCCGGCTCGAGTGTCATACACAAGATGGACCCCCGAGCAAAAATTTTGGCGGTAGTATTGTTCATGATTATTGTATTCTTCGCCAACCATTGGACAGGTTATGCGCTGCTAGTCACTTTTGTAGCGTTCACAACCAAGCTCGCTGCGCTCTCCTTCCGTTTTCTCTTCAATGGATTGAAACTTATATTCCTGATACTTCTGTTCACCTTCTCGATGCACCTTTTTCTGACTAAAGGAGGAGTAGTCCTGATAGACGGAGGCTTCTTTACAGTAGAGTCAGAAGGCGTCATCAGAGGGGTATATATCACCATCCGTCTGGCACTTCTTGTACTTATCACGACGATACTGACCCTTACCACACGTCCTCTGGAGCTTACAGATGCTATAGAGCGGTTGTGCAAGCCCTTAAAAAAGATTAAGGTGCCTGTACATGAAATTGCATTGATGATGTCAATCAGCCTCCGCTTCATTCCGACACTGATGGATGAAACCGAGAAGATAATCAAAGCCCAGAAGTGCCCGAGGGTCTACATTTATGACAGGCGGGCTGAAGTCAAGGCTTGAAGCTCTGCTTCCGATCTTCATACCTCTGTTCATCTCTGCCTTCAAACGTGCAGAAGAGATGGCCATAGCGATGGAAGTAAGGGGGTATCAAGGAGAAGAAGGACGCACCCACTACCGTATCCTCGATTGGCAGTTGAAAGACACAGTAGCACTCATATGCATCATTCTGTTCGGCATCGTACTATGGCTGGTCAGACAGTAAGGAGTAAAAAATGCGATACTTGGTAAAAATCAGTTATAATGGCTCCCGGTTCAATGGATTCCAATACCAGTTGGAAGGACGTACAGTACAGGGAGAAGTGGAGAAGGTCCTTGGACGAATGCACAAAAAGCCTGCCAGGATTCATGCAGCCGGCCGCACAGACAGCGGCGTACATGCACGAGAACAGTTCTTTCACTTCGACTCAGATCTGAAAATCCCTGAAACAAAGTGGCAGCATGCACTGAACAGCGCCATGCCTGATGATATTGCAATCCACGACGTGCAAGCGATCAGTTCCGATTATCATGTAAGATACCACTCACACGGTAAAATCTATCGTTACCGCATCTATCAGGGAACAGTACGTGATCCTTTTGAGAAGGGATTGAAGACATATTATCCTTATGCACTCTCGGAAAGTAAGATGAGACAGGCGATGTCGCATTTCATCGGCACCCATGATTTCACAAGCTTCTCAAGCGCCAAATCACCTATAGAGAATAAAGTCAGGCACATCTATGCCTTTGAATTGATAAAGACCGACAACGGCTATGATTTCCTTATAATCGGCTCCGGATTCCTCTATAATATGGTTCGTATCCTTGTCGCCTATGTGCTTGAAGTCGGGCAGGGGAGATGGGAAGCTGAGAAACTCCAGGCATAATTACGGCAAAAGACCGCACACTGGTGCCGAAGACTGCTCCAGCGGAAGGATTGTATTTGGAAAGGGTATTTTTAGATGAAAAAGCACGCAATGAAGCATTGGAAAATTTAAAAATACCACGGTGATACATTGACAAAATGAGCTATTAGGGTTATCATAGACAACGGTATAATTTTATATCACCCACGATAAGCCCCGGAAACTTATTGTGCATACAGATATAAAGCAAACGAAGCTTTTGGAAAATTTTAAGAGCAAATAACGCGCACTACTGATATATTTAGGAGGACTGGAAATGCGTCAAACATTCATGGCTAATGAAGCTAACATTGAACGTAAATGGTATGTTGTCGATGCAGAAGGACAGACGCTCGGCCGTCTCTCTTCTGAAGTGGCAGCGATACTACGCGGCAAGAACAAAGCCACATACACACCACACGTTGATACAGGTGACAACGTCATCATCATCAATGCAGAAAAAATCGAAATGACGGGTAATAAAGCCCAAGATAAAATGTACTACAGACACACAGGTCACCCAGGTGGAATCAGATCCATCTCTGCAGGAGAGCTTAGGGAAAAGAACCCGGTACGCCTCCTGGAAAATTCCATCAAAGGCATGTTGCCTAAGAACAGACTTGGACGTGCACAAGGCAAGAAACTTCATGTATACGCTGGAAGCGAGCACAAGCATGAAGCACAAAAACCAGAAACTACGAACTTCGCGGTTAAGGATAGGAGGTTAATTCATTGGCTAAAGTAGAATATACAGGAACAGGTCGTCGTAAAAATGCAGTAGCGCGTGTACGTCTCGTACCAGGTGAAGGCAATGTTACAGTTAACGGTCGTGACATGAGGGATTATCTTCCATTCGAAAGTCTTATACTGGACTTGAACCAGCCATTCGCGGTTACTGAAACACAAGGTAACTACGATGTATTGGTAAACGTTAAAGGTGGCGGCTTCACAGGACAAGCACAGGCAATTCGTCACGGTATCGCCAGAGCACTTCTGGAAGCAGATCCGGAAAACCGTGGTCCACTTAAGAGAGCAGGCCTCCTTACACGTGACCCACGTATGAAAGAGCGTTACAAATACGGCTTCAAGAAAGCCCGTCGCTCACCACAGTTCTCAAAACGTTAATATTGTTTTGCGATCCCTTCAACCATTTAAGGTTGGAGGGTTTTTTTAATATGTCGGTCTCATGAAGGGGAATAAAAATAATCCGTAATTTCCTTGTTTATATGTTTGAGGCTGAATAGGGAAGGCTATTGCCTTATATGACAACAGCATAAATTATATAAACAAAGATAAGGAAGGGATAACATGAAGGCGGTAACATTCCAAGGTAAGAAATCAATGGTTACAAAAGACGTTGCGACACCGGATATACAAGACAACAAAGATATGATCGTCCGTATCACTGCAAGTGGAATATGCGGATCAGATCTTCATCTATACCATGGGGGATAGTTCCAGAAGAAGATTATGTCATTGGACATGAACCGATGGGTATCGTGGAAGAAGTGGGTTCTGAAGTCAAGAACTTGAAAAAAGGCGACCGTGTGGTGATTCCGTTCAATATCGGTTGTGGAGAGTGCTTCTTCTGCAAGAACCAGATGGAAAGTCAATGTGATGAATCGAATCCTCATGGAGAAGTGGGAGGACTATTTGGTTTTGCCGAGCCTAATGGAAATTTCCCGGGCGGCCAGGCAGAGTACTTACGCGTACCATATGCCGACTTCACGTCATTCAAGGTCCCCGAATCCAGTGAATTGAAAGATGAGCAAGTGATGCTGCTATCTGACGTACTGCCGACAGCTTACTGGAGTGTGGAGCACAGCGGCATGAAGAAAGGCGACACTGTCATCGTATTGGGGTCAGGTCCAATTGGACTTATGGCGCAGAAGTTCGCATGGATGAAAGGCGCTGAACGTGTCATAGCTGTAGACCAGGTGGACTACAGGCTCAAGCATGCGAAGAAAACAAACAATGTTGAAACATTCAATTTCAAGGATAACGAACAAATCGGCAAACTTCTCCATGAAGAGACAAAAGGTGGCGCGGATGTTGTCATCGACTGCGTCGGCATGGACGGCACAGTACCGCCGAATACAGAATTCGGGTCAGAGATGGACAACCAGTTTGGTACCATTAGCCCTATAGTAACTGCTTCGCAGTCTGTAAGAAAGTTCGGCACAGTGCAGCTTACTGGTGTCTATGCATCAGAAGCTAATGGTTTCCCGCTTGGTGATTTCTTTACACGGAACGTATCACTCACAATGGGTCAGGCTCCTGTCATCCATCTTATGCCTGAACTTTATGAGAAGATTGAAAACAACGAATTTGATCCGACCGACATCATCACCCATAAGATGGATCTTGATGATGCAGGAAAAGCGTACGATATCTTCGACAGGAAAGACGACGATAGCATCAAGATCATATTCAAACCGTAATTCGATGAACGTAAAGAATGATGATTTGATCTAACAGCTTGGCTTTGAACAATTTTATATTATGTCAGGTATACCAGAGACATCCGAGGCAACCGGAGAGTGAAACATCACCTTCAGTTGCCAGGATGTCTTTTGATTTATAGTCGGGAGATGTCTGAAACACGATCATTATGGGAAAGGTGATAGTGGAGAATAGGAAGGAGGGAGCCGTATGGCGTTTGATTACGATATGGATTTTGACTCGATTGACTTCAGGGAACAGCCTGAATTATATCGGGTCGGCAGGGGAGAACAAGGCGTGCTGATGGTTGAACCTTATAAGAGCGAGATATTGCCTCATTGGCGCTTTAAAACCCCTGATATCGCAAAAGATTCTTCTGAGAAGATCTACGCGATGTATCTGGATTACAAAAAGGCTGGGGATTTCGTCGGAATGGATATGTCGCGGAAATTTCTGCAGATGGGGTATACTCGTGCGCGTCGCTATGCAAATTATAAAGGTGGACGTAAATATGATGGAGATGGCAACATAAAGGATAGAGAAATAGATTCTGAAAAGGCGGAGGCGGCTGCAATCTTCGAGAAAAAGTGGATAAAGGTCAGGGAAGACGAAGAATATCTTGCACTTAAGAAGGACCATCAGAAAAAGTATGGATGATGGACGCAAGATAGACATGTTGGGTATACGAGCTCTGATATAATGAAGCCAAGGAGAGTGATGCCATGAAAGTATTCGTTGATGCGGATGCATGTCCCGTAAAAGACATCGTGATTGATGTGACCGCCCGCAAATCTTTACCGGTCGTACTGGTATCCAGCTTATCCCACTATTCCCCAAAAGACCTTCCGTCTCACGTTGAGAGTATCTATGTCGAAGCGGGACCGGATGCTGCGGATTTCCGCATTGTAAAGTTGGCCGACAGTGAAGATATAATCATTACACAAGATTACGGCTTAGCTTCATTACTGTTGCCAAAAGGTTGTACAGTCCTTCACCATAAGGGGTTTACGTATACCGATGAGAATATCGATCATCTTCTTGAGACCCGTTATATGGGTGCTATGATACGAAAAGGCGGTGGCCGGACAAAAGGTCCCAAACCTTTGTCTAAAGAAGACCGCAAGGCATTCTCAGAGTTGTTTCATCAGAAGATTGAACAGCTATCCCTATGGTAGCGAACTATTTTAAACTCTACAGACTTATGCGTAAGGTTGAAATTGATAAGACAAGGAAGGATGAATATAAATGGATGTCAAATTTCCAATCGGTGAATTGAGTGTGCCTGATAAGGTAGGCAAAGCAGATGTTGAAGAGTGGGTTGCACAAATTGAAACGTACACCAAACGTCTGAGGGAACAAGTGGATGGACTGACCGAGGAGCAGCTTGGAAAGACGTATAGAGAAGGTGCATGGAACGTGCGCCAATTGGTCCACCATATAGCGGATTCCCAGTTGAATATGTACCAGCGTCTTAAACTGGCCTTAACGGACGATGCGCCTAAAGTACCTGAATTTCTTCAAGAGGAGTGGGCAGCTTTGCCTGATATGGATCTTCCGGTGGAAAGTTCAATCAAAATGCTGGAAGGTATGAACGCGCGCATTGCTTCGATTGGACATAATCTCACCGAAACTCAACTGGATCGGTATTTTGTACATGATACCAATGGAAAAATGACCGTAGCAACAAAGATGGCAAAGCTTGCGTGGCATGAAGAACATCATCTTGCCCACATCAAGATAGCATTGTCCAAGTGATTACCCGGCTTAGCAGATTGTAAAGTAAGGGGGTTCAGTATGGATATCGATTTCGAATATATACTCACAAATGGTGTTGATCTCCATATGGCGGTGGCAGGCCCCGAAGAAGGTGAACTGGTGATCCTACTCCACGGTTTCCCTGAGTTCTGGTACAGCTGGAGACGACAGATACGTGTATTGGCCCAGGCAGGTTACCGGGTGGTCGCCCCGACCAGCGCGGATATAACAAAAGTGATAAACCTGCAGGAGTGGAGTCATACGGCATAGAAGTTCTTAAAGATGATATAATCGGGCTCATCGATCACTTCAACAGAGATGAGGCGGCGATTGTCGGACATGACTGGGGCGGTGCTGTGGGATGGCATCTCGCAAGCGCCAACCCCAGAGAGTAAAGTGTTTCGTTGTAATCAATATGCCCCATCCGGGTGTGTTTCCAGAAGTCATGATGACTAAGCCCACCCAAATCCTGAAAAGTGCCTATATGCTCTTTTTCCAGATTCCACGTCTTCCGGAATCCATCATGAGTTTTAGAGACTACAGCACCATGGAACAGGCCTTGAAGGTCACGAGCAGAAAAGAGACGTTTTCCGGGAAAGAACTTGGTGCCTATAATATTGCCTGGTCTAGGCATAACGCATTGAAGAGTATGTTGAATTGGTATCGGGCGATACCTCATAGTATAAGAAGCATCGCTAAGAAATCCAAAGTAGATGTGTCTGTAAAAATCATCTGGGCAGCTCAGATCAATTCCTTTCGCAGCGTCTGGCAGAGGAGAGCCTCAAGTATACCGATGCTGAGGCAGTTGTATGGGTGGATGGTGCTACGCATTGGACCCACCAGGAGTACCCTGATTTCGTCAATGAGCAGATATTGGAATTTCTGGATGAACATAAGTAAGGAAAGCAACCGCTTGTCATAACTGTCTGATTGACGCACTTCTGTACAGGAATATTAAAAAAAACCAGGCCCTTCATGCTCAAATATAAGCATGAAGGGCCTGGCTTTACTGATTTTTACTATTCAACCATTCCTCAAAATACCTGTTGTGACTGAAACTGTTTGTTCAAATCCAGTTATCGAACTCTTTTTGGGAACAGAATACATAATGTTCGTTGCCGAAATCCCTGAGTGTCACTTCTTCATCTTCGCTGTAGTTGTGCTGACTGGTATCATAGTCCACCCTTTTCCTCTTTTTCTCAGTACGGGGATCGGGCTGGGAACTGCCGAGAGCAATGATTTCGTATAAGGGTGGATCGGATTGTTATAAAGATCCGATGCCTTCCCGACTTCAAGAAGCTGGCCCATATACATTACAGCAATGCGGTCTGAGATATATTTGACCATCGATAAGTCATGGGCGATGAATAGGTAGGCGAGTCCGCGTTCTTCTTGGATCTCCCTCATCATATTGACGACCTGTGCCTGAATGGACACATCGAGTGCGGAAATCGGTTCGTCAGCTATTATCAGTTTAGGGTCGAAGCTGAGTGCACGTGCGATACCGATCCTCTGCCGTTGGCCACCTGAGAATTCGTGAGGGTACCTATTGGCATGCTCACGGTTCAACCCTACAGATTCCAGCAGTTCATATATCTTTATGCGACGTTCTTTCTTGTCTTTGTATATACCGTGGATATCATATCCTTCGGCAAGGATTTCAAAGACAGTCATCCTCGGGTTGAGGGAAGCATATGGATCTTGGAATATCATCTGGAGTTCCTGGTTGAATTTCTTCTGTTCTTTAGTGGATAACTCATCTGTATGCTTGCCATTGAATATGACTTCGCCACCGGTCTTCTCATAAAGTTTGATGATGGTTCTGCCTGTAGTCGATTTACCACAGCCAGATTCTCCGACAAGCCCCAATGTCTCTCCCGGCATCACATGGAATGTGATGTCATTTACGGCTTTGAGCGGATTGTTTTTTGCCCCAAAGTATTTTTTTAGGTTCTTCACTTCAAGTATGGGCGCTGTCATCAGTTGTCACCCCCTGTATATTGAAGATATCTGTTTTTGATGATGTCTGGTATTTCTGTTTCGGGGGCGTCGGGATGCAGTCTCCATGTTTTAGCGAAATGCTGATCATTTACTTTGAACATAGGTGGATTTTGTTCATAGTCGATTTTCATGGCGTATGGGTTCCTCGGTGCGAATGCGTCCCCTTTCGGAGGATCCGTCAGGTCTGGCGGAGAACCTTCTATTGTGCGTAATCTTTGATCCCTATCTTCGTTCAAGTCAGGCATGGATCCCAACAGGCCCCATGTATAGGGATGCTGGGGATTATAGAAGATATCCTCCACCGTTCCCACTTCAACGATTTCACCAGCATACATTACAGCCACCCGGTCAGCAACATTGGCCACGACGCCGAGGTCATGGGTGATGAAAATGATTGATGTTTGGGAAGATTTTTGTATTTCTTTCATCACATCGAGTATTTGAGCCTGGATGGTTACGTCAAGGGCAGTTGTAGGCTCATCTGCAATAAGTAGTTTCGGGTCCGCTGCAAGTGCAATCGCAATGACGACACGCTGTCTCATACCACCCGAGAATTCATGTGGATATTGATTCAGACGCCTCTCGGGCATTGGAATGCCGACCATCTTCATCAATTCAAGTGCGCGTTTTTTGGCATCATTCTTAGAGATTTTCTGTGTTTAAGCATTACTTCTGTAATCTGTTTACCTATTTTCATCGTTGGATTCAAAGATGTCATGGGATCTTGGAAAATCATGCTTATATCTTTCCCTCTTACTTTTTCCATCTGCTTTTCAGAGAGGTCGAGCAGGTTTTTGCCATCGAAAAGTATTTCACCACTGGAATAGATGGCCGGAGGCTGGGGGAGAAGCTTCATTATCGCCTGGTTTGTGACACTTTTACCTGACCCGGACTCACCGACAATCGCCAGCGTTTCTCCTTTATATACATCGAAGCTTACTCCTCTGACTGCATTTACAGTGCCTGCGTATGTTGAAAAGTCAACGTGCAAGTCTTTCATTTGGAGAACTGGTTCATTCATCAATATCACTTCCTTAACTTAGGATCCAAAGCGTCTCTCAGTCCGTCGCCAATCGAATTAAATGCAAAGATTGTCAAACTGATGAATAGCGCTGGGAAAAATAGTCTCCAAGGTGCGTTCGCCAATGCCGGATAGCCGTCGTTGGCCATAGTACCCCAACTGGCAAGCGGCGCAGGTACACCAAGCCCCAAATAACTTAGGAATGCTTCAGTGAAGATCGCATTCGGTATTGTAAGTGTCATCGTGACGAGTATGGCGCCGAGTGCGTTAGGAAGTAGGTGCTTTCTGATCAGATGAAGGTTTTTGGCACCAAGTGTCCTGGCGGCGAGTACATACTCCTGATTCTTCAGCTTAAGTATTTCCGAACGTGTGATACGGGCCATGTTCACCCAACCTGTCAGAGACAATGCAATGATCATGGGGAACAGCCCCGGCTGCATGACGACAAGCAGTATGATGACCACAAGGAGATACGGGATTGCTGTCAATATATCAGCGATACGCATCATTATTTCATCAGTCCGGCCGCCTTTCAAGCCAGCGATGGCTCCCCAGGCCACACCGATTATAAGGTCGATGATAGCGGCTGCGAAACCGATGAATATCGAGATCCGTGCCCCTATCCACACACGGGTGAATATATCCCGGCCAAGGTCGTCGGTTCCAAACCAATATGTTCCATTTGGAGAGACGTTATAGTCGCCATTCTGCTGCCTATAGGAGAACTCTGAAATCATGGGTGCGAATATGGCACCGAGAATGATGAGGAAAAGTGTGACAAATCCCACCAGCGCCAATTTATTTCTGAGGAATCTTCTGAAACTTCTCCCAGAAGGAAATCGATTTCTTGGCAAGTATTTCTGTTTCGTCGGAGCGTGTCCCGACGACTTCAAAATCTGAATCGTTGAGTTTCGGAATATCTTTATTTGCCACCTGATTTTCCTCCTCTCAGTTTGATGCGCGGGTCGATAAAGCTGTAAAGGATGTCGACCAATAATACAGCAAGAAGCAGGATGATGGAGTAGAAGACCGTCGTACCCATTATTACTGTATAGTCGCGGTTTGTGATACTTGTAACAAAATATTTACCCATACCAGGGATTGCAAAAATTTCTTCGATTACGAAACTGCCGGTAATGATTCCTGCTGTGAGCGGAGCCAAATATGTAACGACAGGCAATAATGCATTCCTCAGGGCATGTTTGAAGACGACCACCCATTTTGATATGCCTTTTGCTTTAGCCATTTTGACATATTCACTGTTTGTCTCTTCAAGCATGCTGGAACGTGTCAATTTGGCGATGAATGCCATAGGTGTCGAGGCCAGGGCTACGGCCGGTAATATGCTGTAGATGAAACCTTCCCAGCCTGCGATAGGGAACCAGCCTGCTTTTAGTGCAAGATAGTACTGCAGTATCGAAGCCATTACAAAGGATGGCACTGATATGCCGATGACAGCAACAAGGCTCATCAAATAGTCCGGCCACTTATTGTGGAATAATGCAGCAATCGTGCCGATCAGTACTCCCATACCGACTGCAATGAACATGGCTTCAAGACCAAGTGTCATTGAAATCGGAAATCCTTCTGCTATCATGTCGTTCGTTTCACGATACCGATACTTCATAGAAGTACCAAAATCGCCTTGAACTGTATTCACTAAATATTCTCCGTACTGAACATACCATGGATCATCGAGACCGTACTTTTCATTTAGACTTTCCTGGATGGCCGGAGGCACAGTCCTTTCTGAAGCAAAGGGGTTTCCTGGAGCCAAGCGCATCAAAAAGAATGTTGCCGTAATGATTATAAATAAAGCAATGATGATGTATATAAGGCGCTGACCAATATATTTGACCATCTTTAGCGCTCCTTCCTCAAAAATGACAGGTGAGTATGTTTATACTCACCTGACAGTGTATTTCATATCTTTTGAAGTCTATTCTTCGATGTCTACGTATTTCAATTGTACGTTACCAAGTGGATCTGGTGTCATATTCTTAACTTTGTCTTCATGTACTGAAAGGTTCGTGTAGAAGTATATCGGAGCAATCGGGAAGTCTTCCATGAAGACACCTTCAGCTTCTTGGAGCATTTCCGTACGGGCTGCTTCGTCAGTTTCCTGTGATGCCTGGTCTAGAAGGCTGATGTATTCTTCATCCGTCCAGCCTGTGTTGTTGTTGCCTTCTTCCGTTTTGAAGATTTCGAGGAAGTTGACAGGGTCGTTGAAGTCCGCGAGCCAGCCGTAACGGCCAACTTGGTGTTCGCCGGCGTCAAGTGCTTCAAGGTAGACCTGCCATTCTGAGTTGTCGAGTGTGACATCGATGCCGAGGTTCTCTTTCCAACCTTGCTGTACGAATTGTGCAATCGCAGCGTGTGCTTCACTTGTGTTGTAGGAAAGCGCAATGCTGAGTTCGGAAGGATCTTCCATGCCGAGTTCTTCCAGTCCGGCATCAAGGGCAGCTTTTGCATCGTCCATGTTGCCTGGTTCGAAGTACTCTTCAGGTTCTTCAAAGCCTTCCATTGTCAGTGGTACGAGTCCAGTTGCAGGTTCTTGCTCACCTTTAGTGACGTTGTTGATGAGTCCTTCACGATCGATGGCGATTGTGAGGGCCTCACGGATATTTTTGTTCTGCATGATTTCGTCTTGTGTATTGAATACATACATATAAGTGCCGGCCTGGTCGCTGACGTTCAACGTACCATTGTCCTTGAACTTATCCAGGGCATTCAAATCGATTGAGTTGAATGGTGAACCGAGATAGTCAAGATCTCCGCCTTCATACATCTTGAGTGCAGTGGATTCACTTTCCACCATATCGATATTGACAGTCTGCAATGCTACATTTTCAGAGTCCCAGTAATCATCATTCTTTTGAAGGACAATTTCATCTGAACTTGTGAAGCTCTCCAGGTTGAATGGTCCGTTTCCAATATAGTTCTCACCATTTGGATCTGTGTGCCAATCTGGATTTTCTTCAGCCATCTTGGAGTTGACAGGGTAATATGTGTAGAATGCTGTCAATTCATCAAAATAAGGTGTCGGGTTGACAAGTTGTACTTCAAGTGTTTTTTCATCAACTGCTGTAACCGCTACATCGTCTGCAGAGCCTTCGCCTGAGTTATAGGCTTCAGCACCTTCTATGTAGTACAGTTGATATGCGTAGTCTGAAGCATTTTCAGGATCAAGTGCCCATTTCCAGGCATATTCGAAGTCATCGGCTGTAACAGGGTCGCCATTGGACCATTGGGCATCCCTTAAAGTATACGTATACGTTTTCTTGTCTTCACTGACGTCGATGTTTTCAGCCATGGCTGGCTCAGGATTACCTTCAGGATCGAGACGCGTCAGGCCTTCAAAGACACTGGCCATGATGGCACCTGATGTCGTATCTGTCGCGAGGGCCGGGTGGAAGGAAGGTGGGTCTGAAGCGATCGAAAGGTTGATGGTTTTACCATCTGATCCTTCACTGCTGGAACTGCCTTCTTCGCCGCCGCCGTTTCCGCTGTCGTCTCCGCCAAAGTTACATGCGGCAAGGACGAGTGTCAAAGTCAGGAAAAGCAATAAAGCCTTAAAACTTTTCATACAATTCACTCCTTTTTTATTATTCTCATTATACTGCTAATTACCAGGCTATTACAACACTTCAATGGTGTAATATCACAAAATTATCAAATGCACCCCCTCATTTGAAAACGTTTGCTTTTAATATTATCTATAAATTCAATAAAGTTGTCAAATTTGAAATAATTAAAATCTAAAGCACCTTGAATATGAGTACTTGGCTGTGGAAGACTATGTCCCATAAAAAAAGGGTATGGATAAAAATACAGAAAATAATTATGGAAGAGGTGTTTTGATGAAGATTTTATTGACCGGTGCTTCAGGGTATATAGGGGGCAACCTTTTAGGAAGCCTTAAAGAGGATAATGAAATCGTCGCAGTGTCGAGAAACACATCGAATAAAAAAAATGAAGAAAACGTGATTTGGAAGGAAGCAGATCTCTACTCACAGATTGATATTGAAGAAGTGATGGAAGATATAGATGTTGCGATATATCTCGTCCATTCGATGCAGCCTTCGTCCAAATTGTCTCAAGGAAAGTTTAAGGATATGGATGCGATCCTAGCCGATAATTTTGCATGGGCAGCTAAACAAAAAGGCGTCAAGAGAATCATTTATCTGAGCGGGATCATCCCAGATGATGCCCATTTATCCGAGCACCTTCGAGCCGTCTTGAGTGTGAGGAGATTCTCGGGGCTTACGGAATTCCTGTAACAACATTGAGGGCAGGACTTATCGTGGGGCCGAAAGGGTCATCATTCCCGATCTTGCATAATCTTGTGAAACGGTTGCCCGGACTGCTGTTGCCTTCATGGGCCTATAACCGTACGCATCCTGTTGCATTGAAGGATGTCATCGAGGGATTAGGCAAAATCGTCAAACGGGAACCAAAAAATAACGAAGCCATCGATATAGGCGGACCTGACGAAATGACCTATAGGCAGCTTTTTGAAGAGACAGCTGAAGTGATGGAAAAAAAATTGCCGATGATCGATGTGCCGCTCATTCCTATAACCTTGTCGAAACTGTGGGTAAGGCTCATTGCCCAGAAACCGAAAGAAATGGTCTATCCTCTACTGGAGAGCCTCACGCATAGCATGGTGATGCATGATGACAACCGCGTTGAAGGTATTTCAGATGCACCGACTACATTCAAGGAGAGTGTCCGTATTGCGCTTGACGGAGAAATGGATACTGCTGGAATGCCAAAACCTGAGGTGATACAAAAACAGGACCTGGAGAAAAATGATGTGAAATCCGTACAGCGCATCCGGATTCCCGATAAATGGTCGGTTGACGATACCGCCGACTATTACATCAATTGGTTATCAAGAATCGGCGGCAAATTCATCACGACCCGGGTGAAGGATGCGGAAACATCCATCACATTACCTCTATTCAAATCACCCATCCTTATCCTTGAACGTTCCAAGGAACGTTCCTATGAAGATCGCATCCTCTACTACATTAAAGGAGGCAAGTTTTCCCAGGAGCGTCAGGGCGGGCGTGCCCGTCTTGAATTCAGACGAATACTGGACTCGAATGAAGTGCTCATCGCCATCCATGAATATGAGCCTACTCTGCCATGGTATGTCTATACACTGACGCAGGCTAAAATCCATCTGCTTGTCATGAAAGCATTCGGGCTGGAAACAAGAGTGCTTGCGAATATGCTGGACTCAAGATATGCCAAATATGCTTCAAGTCCAACAGCGAATTAATATCAAATAGGCAGCGCGTAGTCAGAAACATTGATTACGTGCTTTCTAATGCAGGCAATCTGCCGATTGGATAGTGAGCAACCAATTCTGGCAACGGACATCAATATGCTATTCTAGAGGAGAAAGGATGATAGCATGTCAGAACAAGTTATCTTGAACGACACACAGATAGAAATAAAAGAGCATAAGCTGGAATATGAAGGTGACCAGCGCCGGTTGACCATCATCTTTAATGTCAACAGTAGGGAATATCATGATATTGCAGTGCTGTTATATGAGCGGACTTTCGATATCAAATTGCCATCCGAATCTTTGGGTTTCAAGGGAACGATCGTAAATTATTCAACTTCGCTGGATAACCTATATGAGCCAGGACAAACGGCAGAATATCGTGTCACGCTGCAAGAGGTCGCATAGGGGGAGACAAGTATGAAATTGAGTATTCTGGACCAGGCGCCAATTTCCGAAGGCCAATCTGCAAAAGAGGCATTAGAAGCATCGTGCCAACTGGCCCAGGTCGGAGATGAATATGGCTTCAACCGATTTTGGGTGGCTGAACACCACGCGCTACCCAGCCTAGCCTCCAGTACGCCGGAGGTGTTTTTGGGATATATAGGGGCGCAGACGAAACAGATAAGAATCGGATCGGGAGCTACGCTGCTCCCATACTATAAACCATATAAAGTGGCAGAAAATTTCAATATGCTGGCCACGCTCTTTGAAGGACGGCTGGACCTTGGTATCGGTCGGGCACCAGGCGGACCTTCCAAAGCATCTGAAGCTCTGACGGACGCCTTTTACCTCAAGTGTTCAAAATGCCGGAGTTGGTGGATGAATTGATCCGGTACAATCAAAAGGCCACTGCTAATCCGCCTGCTAACCCGCTTCCCAATGTTCCACCATCTTTATGGATGCTTGGCACCAGCCCCAAGAGTGCGGCTTTTGCAGCAGAAAAAGGGCTTTCCTATTGTTTTGGTCAATTCATGAGTGATGAAGACGGGACAGAAGTGATGAAGCAGTATAAGCAGGGGTTCCAACCACGTGATGGCCAGGACTGGCCTCAAGCAATGTTGGGGATATCCGTCGTTTGTGCGGATACCGCGGAAGAAGCACATGAAATCGCCGACAGTTGGGTTGTATGGCAATTGATGCAGTCGGAGGGTGCAGCAGAAAAAGTGCCATCTTCTGAAACGGCACGTGCGTATATGGCTTCAATGGAAGACCCCGCAAAGGTTGAAGCGGCTAAGCAGAAGATGATTATCGGCGACCCGGCTGATGTTGTGGATGAACTTGAAAGGCTTCAGGAATCCACCGGAGTTGATGAATTCATAATCATCACGATTACACATTCGCCTGAAGAAAAATGGAAATCCTATAAGCTCATTTCGGAAGAAGTTAAAAATAGATAGTTGTTTTGACTGTATATTTATTTTTAGGTTCAGAGGATTTCCAGTTGCTTGAGCAAAGCATCACCGGCATTTCCGCCAGAAATGACGAAGCATACATCATCAGTAGCATTCACTTTGAGCTGCTTCGAGAGTATGGCGGCAATCCCGATGCAGCCCGAAGGTTCTGCAAAGATCTTACCTTCCATCAGCATTAATCTTGTAGCCGGCAGCAGCATTTCCTCCTGGACATTGAGTATACCATCGGCATGTTTCTGGATAACCGGGAAATTTTCAATGCCTGGCTGATTGGTGACGAGTGCATCTGCAAGGGTATGCTGATCATCAACCTCTCTTCTCTGACCTGCTTTTAGGCTTATGGTGTAGCGCGGTACGGAGGCAGGCTCGGCTCCATACACCTTGATGTCTTCCATAATCGGTTTGACAGCTGAAAGGATGCCTCCAAGCAGACCACCCCCGCTGGTCGGCACTATTATTTTGTCGATGTTCGGCAATGCATTTATAATTTCAGAACCAATGGTTCCCTGACCTGCCATAATATCGGCATCATCATAAGGGTGAAGCAGTGTGTAACCATGTTTTTCAGCTAGTGCCTCACTGATGGTGAAGCGTTCTGAGACATTGCATCTGATAATATCTGCACCATACTGTTCAATGGAGCGAATCTTGAATGGCGATGCGGTATCCGGAACAACCACAGTGGCTTTTATGCCTAGAGATTTTGCAGCATATGCCACTGCCTTCCCATGATTGCCGGATGATGCGGTAATGATACCTTTTTCCTTATCCCTGGAAGACATCTTCAATATTTTGTTCATGGCTCCGCGGAATTTGAAGGACCCTGTAATCTGCATATTTTCCAGCTTCAAATAGACTCGGCATCCTAAAGCTTCATCAAGTGCCCACGCTCTGATGAGGGGCGTTTCAGTTATATGCCCTTGTATTCTTTTTGTTGCATCATCAATCATTTGAAGTGTGACCATAGTTTCAACCTCTCTTTTTTGCTCCATTATACGGGGACGGATTGAATCAAGGAATTAAAATGTAAATTATTTAGGTTTCTGCAATTGCACGACATATTCAGCGAGGCGGGTTTTGTAAATCTTTTCATGTAAGTCGTGCGCCATATATCAAGCGCTTATGGCTTTTGATGGAAATGGCAATGAAACTGGTGAATGATTGCATCGTCTAATCAGTGCCCAAATATTTCTAACCCAGAAAGGATGACTGGATGTATAAAGAAGTGTTGTTGGCGGTAGATGGCTCCGAGAATAGTCGCAGAGCGGCAGAAGAAGCGCTTCATCTTTCAGATGATAAAACTCGGATCACCCTCCTCCATGTGATGGATCCTGATGATAACCAGGGGGACATAGTAAGGTCGACGAATGAACGCGCATGGAATAAAAAAAGAAAGATGAAGTGTCTTCCATCATTGCATTCTTCGACAGGGAGAATGTGGGGCATAAATATTTGACACGCCGTGGTCTGCCCGCTAAAGAAATCATTAAAGAAGCCGAATTGGAGAATTATGAGCTTGTAGTCATCGGCAGCAGGGGGCTGAGCAGATTTCAGGAAATGGTGCTCGGGAGCGTCAGTCATAAAGTAGCTAAACGGGCAGAGATCCCAGTGATGATCGTCAAGTGAGCATCGCCGGTTCGATGATTCATGTATGAAGCTCTAGTGTAACCTCCTCAATAAGTCACTTCCTTTGACATGAAAGGCTTTTCATAAGGTATGATGGTTGTGCTTGTAATGTAAATAATGGATGAGGTGCAAGGGAATGAAGGATAAAAGCATTATTTTCTTTGATATTGACGGAACCTTGTTGGATCATGATAAAAATCTGCCGCCTTCAGCCAGGCAGGCAATCGCAGAATTGAAGGAAGCGGGTCATATCGTCGCAATCGCTACAGGGCGTGCACCATTCATGTTCAAGGAATTGAGGGAGACACTCGGCATCGATACATATGTCAGCTTCAATGGTCAATATGTTGTCCTCGAGGGGCAGACCATATATAGAAACCCCCTCGACTCAAAAGCGTTGGAAGCTCTGACGGAAGACGCACTCAGCAATGACCATCCGGTCGTCTATTTGGATGAAGAAGACATGATGTCGAACGTGCCTGAACATGAATATATCACAGAAGGCATTTCGACCCTGAAGCTCGGGATGATGCCTGGTCATGATCCCACATATCATGAGACACGAGCACTTTATCAGACGCTGCTCTTCTGCCCGGAGGGGGAGGATGCACAGTATGAAGAAAAGCATGTTGCATTCGACTTCATCAGATGGCATCCAGTCAGCATTGATGTCTTGCCGAAGGGCGGGTCAAAAGCGCTCGGCATCGAAAAAATAACCACTCAATTGGGGATTCCCGAAGAGAATCAGTATGCATTCGGAGATGGTCCGAATGATCTGGAAATGTTGAGCGCCGTCCATCATAGTGTGGCGATGGGCAATGCGGCCGACGAAGTTAAATCGTATGCCAAGTATGTCACTAAGGATGTGGATGAGGACGGACTCCTCCACGGGCTGAAACTGGTTGGCCTTATAGAGTAGAAGAACTGCAGGTGAAAACCTGCAGTTCTTTTTGTCTCGAATATTGATGGCCATCAATTTTTAATCAGCCGGCAGAGCCTATAATAAGAATTAAGCAAAGCGCCGGCATTTAAAAATAAAACAGAAGAGGTGGCAATTATGACGAGGTGGCTAAATAAGCATTTGAACCAGATGATGTATATTTCTGCGGCACTGATCATAGTGGGAGTAATATTCAGGGTGGCGGGGTATGGCGAAATAATGAACATGACATTCATTGCTGCAACGATTGCAGCAATCGGTCCAATCGTCAACAAAGCATGGATGGCACTGAGGATGAAAAGTTTCAGCATAGAACTCCTCATCACCATTGCAGTCATTGGGGCCATGCTGATACAGGAATATACTGAAGCGGCAATTGTAACTTTCTTGTTCCTGTTTGGCGCATACTTGGAAAAAAGGACTCTGAATAAAACAAGGGATTCAATTCAGACACTTGTAGATATGGCACCTGCAACGGCAACTGTGTCAAGGGACGGAGAGGAACAGGAAGTTGATGTCGATGAGGTGGAGGAAGGGGAGAAAGTAATCGTCAGACCGGGAGGTAAAATTCCAGTCGACGGCATCATATCAACTGGCCAGGCACACATCAATGAGTCTGCCATCACCGGGGAATCAAATCTAAGGTTCAAGAATGAAGATGCTGAAGTATTCAGTGGCAGTGTTCTGGATGAAGGTTATATTGAGTTGACGGCAACTAAGGTCGGTGAAGATACAACATTCTCTAAAATCATCGAGCTGGTGGAGGAAGCCCAGGAAAGTAAGAGTGGCACGGAGAAGTTCCTGAATAAGTTTGCCCAGTACTACACGCCAGCAATCGTAGTACTCGCAGTGTTGGTTTTCATGCTCACACGAAACCTGCATCTCGCCATCACCTTTTTGGTCATCGCCTGTCCGGGCGCATTGATCATCGGAGCCCCGGTGGCCTACGTTGCAGGGATAGGCAATGGTGCTAAAAATGGTGCACTCATCAAGGGTGGCGAAATTATAGATAATTTTGCAAGAATCGACACAGTAATCTTTGATAAGACAGGCACTTTGACGGAAGGACGGCCTTCGGTATCAGATATCATGGTATTTGATGGTACGGATCGGAACAAGCTCCTCGAACAGGTTGCGAATATTGAAATGGTCAGTGAGCATCATCTTGGACAGACAATCGTCAAAGAGGCGAAAAGACGTTCACTGAGCGTGGACATGGAAAATGTAACTGATGCAGAAGCATGGAAGGGCAGAGGGGTCACCGGGAAATATCGCGGAGATAATTTTGTCATCGGCAACCTCCAACTGATGGAGGATTATGGGGTAAATGTGGGACTGAGAGCTAAAGAAGACTACATCAAGCAACAAAAGATGGGTAATACAGCGATATTTGCAGCAAAGAATGGTGAAGTCGTCGGGATCATATCCATTATGGACCAAATCAGGGAAGATGCTTTTGAAACAATCACAGCTTTGCGCAATAAAGGGGTCGGGAAGTTGGTCATGTTGACGGGTGACAACGTATATTCAGCTGAAAAGGTAAGCGGTATACTCGGCTTGGATGAATATCATGCAGAATTGATGCCCGATGATAAAATGAGGTATATAGAGAGGGAAAAGAAGCGGGAAGACGAGTGATGATGGTCGGTGATGGCATCAATGATGCACCAGCTTTGGCGTTTGCAGATGTTGGAATCGCCATGGGACATGGCGGTACGGATATCGCAATGGAGACAGCGGATGTGGTATTGATGGGGTCAAGGATGGAACAGTTGGCTCACGGATTTACAATATCAAAAGCAACTTATAGGGTCATGCTCCAAAACACAGCGATTGCGTTGCTGACGGTAGCATTGCTGCTTGGCGGAGTGCTTTATGGATATATCCATCTCGCTTCTGGTATGCTCATACATGAAGTCAGCATACTGCTTGTCATACTGAACGCGATGCGTCTGAGAAAGTTGAGGGAACCAAGCCTGAAGGTCGTACAAATGAAAGAGAGCATGGGTTAGGAGGCATTATGTAATGGAACAACACGCCAATCATAAGATGTGTGTCAGGAAAGTCCCGATTTTCAACCATCTTACCGACAAGGAAATGGATGAAGTATTCAAACAGGTCAATTCAAAAACTTACAGAAGGCAGGAGCATCTTTACATGGCAGGAGACCCTGAAAACGCTCTGTTTGTCCTTCATCGCGGAAAAATTCGTATATATCGTCTGAACGAAGAGGGCAAAGAACAGTTGATCCGCGTCCTCCTGCCGGGAGACTTTACAGGTGAACTGGCTCTTTTTGGCGGGGAGACAATGCATGACTCCTATGCTGAAGCAGCAGAAGAGTCGAAAGTATGCGAGATTCAAAAGGAAGAATTGTATTCGCTCCTTAAGGAGTATCCAGAGATTGGAATCAAAATAATAGAACGGTTTTCTGAACGCTTGAGTGAAGTCGAACAACAGGCCACCAATATTTCATTGCTTAGCAGCGAAGAACGGTTGATTGAATTCATACGGACGGATGTAGACGAGAACGATCGTTTGAAGCTGTCGATGACGAAAAAGGATCTGGCGTCCTACTTGAGTATGCAGCCTGAAACACTGACCCGGCTATTCAAGAAATTGGAACAGGACGAGATATTAGAAAGGGTCGACCATAAGACCTACAATCTGTTGGACTACAGCATCTTGTAAGAAGTTTATGGAGGGTGGACCAGGGTATATTTAATAATGATATCAATCAGGAAAGGTGATTATTAATGGCTAATTCAGATCGTAAACAAGAAGTAAGACAAGCACTTAACCTACAGGTCGCCAACTTTACAGTGTTATGGACAAAACTTCATAACTACCACTGGTATGTTAAAGGAAACAATTTCTTCTCATTACATGACAAATTTGAAGAACTGTATGACACTGCAGCAGAATATGTGGATGAGCTTGCAGAACGCCTGCTTGCCATTGGAGGAGAGCCTATCGGTAAACAGTCTGAAGCAATTGAGAGGGCGACTGTAAAAGAAGCGGAATATGATATAGAGGCCAATGCGATGGTCAGACAGCTTGTTCAGGATTATGACAATATCATCCAGGAGCTTGATGAAGGCAGAAAGGTAGCTGAGGAAGCGGGGGATGACCGTACAGCGGATACATTCATCAGTATGACTACGGATATTGAAAAAAATAATTGGATGCTTAAATCATTCTTGGGCAAAGAGGTTAAGCAGTAGCCACAAATTGGATAATCAACATGAAGAAGCACCCTATGGGTATTGTGCAAACAATCCATAGGGTGCTTCTGTCTTACTAAATGACCAAACTAGAGGGGGCGGAATCATTAAATTAAAGTATGCCCAACGTTACTAGTATGAATCACTTGAGGCATTCTTCTGCTTTTTCGCGGCTGCTTTTGTATTGTATTTCCAGGCCTCGTCCTTATCAATCATCTTTATTACAGCATAGACTGTCAGGAACTGTAGGAAAATGATTGGTAATCCCATCAAACCGGACACAATTTCAAGTGGGCCGAGACCTCCGATCTGCATGAGCACAAGAGCCAATCCTGTGATGACGAGAGCAACAAATATCCTCAAGAATTTCGACGGATCCTGTTTACTCATGTCATTCTTGCTTGTATAGGCAGCAATTGTAAACGTTGTAGAGTCGAGTGTCGTAGTAAGGAAAATCATTGCTATGATGATATAGACGACCATCACTATGCTTGAGAGCGGCAATGTCTGAAGGATGTCTGGTATTATCTGAACCGCTTCCTGTTCGCTTGCCAATGCCAACACATCGAGTTCTCCATTCAGTTGGCTGTAGACTCCGATGCCTCCCAGCACGCCTGTAGCAATCCAAGACAGCAATGTCGGTGCAAGAAGATAAGTCAGTATCATTTCCTTTATCGTTCTTCCCTTGGATATTTTGGCGGCAAAGACACTGTGGAGCATCGCCCAAGTAGAACTGTATGCAATCCAGAATATCATGTGGTCACGCATATGTGCAGATTGTTCCACGGCCAACGAATCCGTAAATAGAGAATAGGTGAAATAGTTGTTTAGCAGATGGCCGACCGTGTCCGTAAAATAATCAAAGATGAAGACACCTGGTCCGACGATCAATATGAAAATTGCAAGCAAGCCTGCAAGGTACATGTTCGCCAAGCTCAACCGCTTGATGCCTTTCTCGATGCCGAGGTATGCACTGAGCGAGAACAATGATACCCAGATGAGGGTGACGATCATGGTCATAGTGAATGTCACTTCCATATCAAGAAGGGCAGCCAGGTTGGAGGTGATGATCGGTGTGCCTAACCCCAACGTGACGGCAGCACCTGAAAGGATGCTGACAAGGAAGAGTATATCAATAAGTATACCGCCGATGCCATCAGTGAATTTATCTCCGAAAATGACGCGTGTCGCTTCTGAGATGCGCATCATCGGCCGTTTCTTTACGTGGATGACATAAGCGACTGCAGGAGCAGTCATGACGAATATGGAGAAGATCTGGAAGCTCCACATGTACATCGCATAGGCGTTACCCCATAATAGGGCTTCATTGGAGCCAGCTTCTATACCGAAAGGGGGGTTGTTTGCAACTTCGGCCCACTGTATCATACCAGTTCTCATTATGGTGGAACCAAGTCCCATTGCAATCAATATCGAAGCGTAGGATAATAATGAAAACCGTGGTTTCTCACTAGGGTCCCCCAACACGACCTGGCCGTATTTTGAAAAAGAGAGGTAAAGGCCAAGTCCGAGTAGAATGGTGGCATACCAGATGTACCCCCATCCGAACGAAGCTATAATCTGATCGAAAATCCCGTTAAGTATTTTTAGAGACTGCGACTCATAGAATGAAAAGGGTATGCTTATTGCAATGATTAGTAAAACAGAAGGTAGAAATATTTTCCAATCAATCGCCCTCCATCCAGTGAGTTTTGGTTTGTTCGACATTTTGTTTTCCTCCTTGTCATTAAATTGTTACACTATATACATGCGTAATGCATATGCAAGCAGTGTAACACATTTTCAATCCCTAAAATGTTTTGTAGTACAATAAACGTTATGAAGATAATATAAACTCGAATGGAGAAATGAACCATGGACGAATCCAATGATCAAGCACTATCTTTGAAATTATATGTTATACTTCACCACGCTTTCCATGCCTTGCAGACCGAAGCTTTCAGGGATATGCGGAAGCATGGTTTGAAACCGACGGCTTTTGCGGTTCTTGAACTGTTGTATAGTAAAGGTCCCCAGCAAATTCAGCATATTGGGGAAAAAGTATTGATTTCTTCAAGTTCAATTACGTACGTCGTGAACAATCTTGTACGAGAAGGATACGTTATGAAAGAGCAATACAGTGGCGATCGGCGCATCACCTATGCTAGCCTGACGGAAAATGGTCAGGAATTGATGAAACACACTTTTCCGGAGCATGCGAAGCGTCTTGAGCAAGTGTCCGGGGACTGGATGCAGAAGAGAAGGCTCAGTTGATTGATTTACTGAAGAAGTTGGGTAAGAATGCCAGCGGCTGACATGAGATCCATAGTGAGGGGGCGACATGAATGTGTCGTTCCTTTTTTTGTGCTCAATCCGCCGAGTTTTAGGATGCATCATATTGTTTCACAGGAAACGTCCCCTTCAGTAATTCAGTATTTCTGTAAGTTCATCCAACCGTCTAACTGTATAATCAGGAGCATAAGAATGAGGATTCGTATGGTTGTCAGGGTTGAACCAGCATGTGTCTATTCCACTATTGATGCCTCCTTTGATATCTGATGTCAACGAATCGCCGACGATGAGTGCTTCATCATGCCTAAATCCTGGAATATTCATAGCTACATGATCAAAAAAAGCCTTCATAGGTTTCTGATACCCCGTATCCTCACTGATGAAAACATCAAAAAAATAAGGTTGCAAACCTGATTTCAAAAGTCGGGCCTCCTGAGTCTCCTTGACGCCGTTGGTGATGATGTACAGATCGTGATGATGTGACAAACTATGAAGGAGATCCAGGGCTCCATCGAACAGCCGAGTGCCGTACTCAGCGATATTGCTGCGGTACAGATTATCGACTTCATGACCATCGACTTCAAAGCCAAGGGTGGAGAAGAAACGCTCGTGACGCAACTTCAAGACATCTTCTTTTGTGATCAGATCTTGTTCAAGCATCTCCCAATGTTTTCTGTTTATTTCCTTGTACATGCTGAAGTGCTGTGGGGTGCTCGTGACCCCATGATATTCAAGGACCTTCTTCAGAGCGGTTTGTTCAGCGTGACCAAAGTCCAATAGTGTGTCGTCCAAATCGAATAGCAGCGTTTTATAATCCTTCAAGTTTTAGCCTCCTTACGATGTGTGGTAACATCAACAATTATAAAGTTATTTTAGTGTAAATGCATATGGTATACTTAAGTGGAATTGCAAACGTTTGCACAAAGGGAGGATGCACATGGAAGAGCGCTCCAGTGGAATATTGCTTCACATATCTTCATTACCCGGGAAATACGGAATTGGTGATTTTGGAGAAAATGCATACCAATTTGTAGATTTTCTCAGCGCTTCGAGAACCAAGTACTGGCAGATACTGCCGCTTGGCATTACGAGTTACGGGGACTCGCCCTATCAAAGTTTTTCCGCTTTTGCCGGCAATCCTTATTTTATCGATCTGGATAGGGTCATTGAATCCGGTTGGCTGAGGAAATCTGAAATCACGAAGACGGATCTGGGTGAAGATGACGAGACAGTCGATTACGCAAAATTATATGAAGGCAAAATGGCGTTGCTGGATACAGCATTTCAACGTGCGTATCCTGATGTGAAAGATGAATTGGAAGCCATGATGGAGCGCCATTCAGATTGGCTGCCTGATTTCGCCCTGTTTATGGCGGTCAAACGGGCCCATGATAATGCAGCCTGGACGGAATGGCCTGAACGCTACCGCTTACGGGATGATAAGACGCTGCAGTGCTTCTACGGGAAGTATGAAGCGGAGATAATGTTTTGGGTATTCACCCAATATCTCTTCTTTGAACATTGGCATGATCTTAAGGAGTATGCCAATGGGAAAGGCATAAAGATTATTGGGGACATACCTATTTATGTGGCTGCAGACAGTGTCGATGTATGGTCGCGACCAGACCTCTATAAACTTGATGAAAACCTGCATCCGAGTGTGGTGGCAGGAGTTCCACCCGATATGATGAGCGATACCGGACAGCTATGGGGGAACCCCATCTATGATTGGGAGAAGATGAAGGAAGAGGGTTACCATTGGTGGATCAGACGTGTCGAAGAAAGCTTCGAATTATATGATACTGTGCGGATTGACCATTTCAGAGGATTTGAAGCATATTGGGAAGTGCCAGCCCAAGACGAAACGGCTGAAGATGGCAGATGGGTGAAAGGTCCTGGACTGTCTCTCTTTGAAGCCATACGCGAAAAATTAGGAGAGAAGGATATACTGGCTGAAGACCTTGGATTCCTTACCGAGGAAGTTTATGAACTTATTGCATCGACCGGCTATCCAGGAATGAAAGTGCTTCAATTTGGTTTCGGAGGCAAAGAATCGGAATATCTGCCTCATAACTACACAAGGCATACGATTGCCTATACAGGCAACCATGATACACAGACCACAAAGGGATGGCTGGATAGTGCGGATAATGATACTTTCAACAAAGTCCAAGCATATTTGAACTTGACTGAGGCAGAGGGGCACGTCAACGGCTGCATCAGAGGTGTTTTTGCATCCAGTTCGAATCTTGCAATTATACCTGTGCAGGATCTTCTGGGCCTGGATGATGCTGCGCGGTTTAACGTCCCATCCACAATTGGCGGCAATTGGGAATGGCGTTTGACACCTGGTATGCTCACCAAGGCGCATAAAGACTATCTGAAAAATATGAACGAACGATACGGGAGGTCGCTATGACATCATTAAAACTCAAAGAAAGAATCGAAGGCCAGGCGTATGAGAGCCATGGACAATCCTTCTATGAATTGAATGAAAAAGAACAGTTCATCGTGGTTGGCAATGCAGTCATGGAACAGCTTGTGCCAAAATGGATAGAATCAAAAAATAAATTCAAAAAGAAGAAACAGGCCTATTACCTGTCTGCAGAGTTCCTGATGGGACGCGCACTCAGCAATAACCTTGTCAATGTGGGTATGGAAGATGAAGTCAAACGTACACTTGAAGAGATGGGAGTCGACTATAATGCCCTCGAGGAAGCTGAGGATGATGCTGGCCTCGGAAATGGAGGATTGGGCCGTCTGGCTGCTTGTTTCCTCGACTCAGGGGCAACCCTTGATTATCCTTTGTCGGGCTATGGAATCCTTTACCAATATGGCATATTCAAGCAAAATTTTGTTAATGGTTTTCAGGTGGAGGAAGCGGATCCGTGGCTTGAGCATGACAATCCGTGGCTTATAAAGAACAGCAATGATACGAGGGTTGTTGAATTCAGCGAAGAGGACAAAGTAGAAGCGGTCCCTTATGATATGCCGATTGTAGGGTATGGAGGGGAGACAATCAATACGCTGCGTCTATGGAAAGCGGAAGCCATCAATAAATTCGATTTTAATGCATTCGATGAAGGCAAGTACATCGAGTCTGTCCGTGCCCAGAACGAAGCAGAAACGATTTCGCGCATACTCTACCCCAATGACTCGACGTATGAAGGCAAACGCCTCAGATTGAAGCAGCAATATTTCTTCACATCGGCCTCTTTGCAGGATCTTATGGAGAATTATAAGGCGGAAGGCCATAAGAACTATGATGATTTCTCCAAGATGCATTCCATACAGTTGAACGACACCCATCCAGCCATGGCGATACCTGAATTAATCCGACTGCTTGAAAATGAGGGTGTGGAGTTCGAAAAAGCTTTCGATATCACCCAAAAATCGATGGCGTATACGAACCATACGCTATTGGCAGAAGCACTGGAAGTTTGGGAAAAGGATTTGTTCATCTCGGCAGTGCCGAACCTCTATCCTTATATTGAACAGATTAATGCACGTCTGATCGGCGAACTAAAAGAGTGGAATGTAGATGAGTCAGATTGGCATAAATACCTGATCATCCAAAACAACTCGATTCATATGGCTTTTATGTCCATCTATGCAACTAGTGCTGTCAACGGTGTAGCTGCCATCCACACCGAACTGCTGAAAACGGATGTCATCAAAGCGTGGCATAATATTTTTCCTGACCGCATACTCAACAAGACTAACGGCATTACTCAAAGGAGATGGCTATTGCAATCGAATCCTCAATTAAGTGAAATGATCACCGATTTGATTGGTTCAAAAGATTGGATCACTGATCTGATGAAGTTGAAGGGTATTGAAGGAAGATTTGAAGAAGAGGAAGTGCTGGAGCGTTTCATACACGTCAAAAAAGAAAAGAAAGTGGAACTTGCCGATTATATACGCTTCCACGAGGAAGTCGATATCGACCCCGATTCCATCTTCGACATCAGATAAAGCGCCTGCACGAATATAAGCGTCAGCTTATGATGGCGTTCTATATAGCAGACTTGTATAACCGCATCAAAGCAGAACCTGATGCCGATTGGACCAAGCGGAGCTTCATCTTTGGAGCGAAAGCGGCTCCCGGCTATTATGCTGCAAAATCAATCATCAAATTCATCAATGAGCTTGCAAATAGAGTGAATAAAGATCCGGAGGTCAACACTATCATCAAGGTCGTGTTCGTGGAAAACTACGGTGTCTCCTATGCAGAGAAGCTGTTCCCAGCAGCCGATGTTTCAGAACAAATTTCCCTGGCCGGGAAGGAAGCTTCTGAACAGGCAATATGAAATTCATGCTGAATGGTGCCGTCACAGTCGGTACGATGGATGGCGCGAATGTGGAAATCGTAGAGGAAGCGGGTCGGGAGAACAATTACATCTTTGGAATGGAAGTTGCTGAAGTTGTAGAAAAACGCGGTGAATATGATCCCAAAAGGCTCTTAAGAAGACAGAAGGGTTGAAAGACGTGGTCGAGTCGCTTGTTGACGGGACTTTCAACGACAATAACACCGGTATGTTCCAAGACTTATATGACAGCCTCATCCATGACGACCAGTACTTCGTGCTGGAAGATTTTTCAAGTTATCGTGAGGCGCAGGATCAGATAGCAAGTGATTTTAAAGATCCGAAGATGTTTTACAGGAAAGGATTCATCAATATGGCGAACGCCGGTAAATTTTCATCCGACCGGACGCTTGAAGAGTATGCAAAAGAAATATGGCTTGTCAATAAAGGATGATTGCATGAAAAGTGCCCAACCGGCTACGGCTGGGCACTTTTTCTTATTATTCGGACAGCAGCAATGCTTCTTCATCCCGTGAATGGATCTCATCTACAATGACGATTGAAACAGAGTAATCTACAAGCTTTTGGAAATCGACTTCATCTTTGGAAAGTTCATCCTTCATCTTATCGATCATGATTCGCATCAGATCGTGGTCTCGGGTCAGATGTTGAATCTTGTCATGCATATCGGGATTGTTGCGTACAGTTTCTTCATATAGCCCTGAATCTTCCTCTTCGCTGTCGGCATGTGTCAATATACGCTGTTCAACAAATTCGATGAACGATTGCATTTCTTCAGCAAGTTCCTTATGTTCCATTTTATTCAGCATGATTTTCATATCGGCTACGTGATCCTCTGCACCTCCTAGGCTTGCATCGTGGATGGCTCTATGTGCATGCAATTGTTTCAGGGCAGGTCCTGCCATGTCACCACTCCTTAACGTTTATTATTTGTGGATGGGATTGGTTGCCCACATTTGACTTGTTTTGATGAAAGTGCGCGGATTCAGCTTGAGTTGACTGACAATGATGTCCGCAATATCTTCCGGATGGGTCATTGATTCTTCTTTCAGGCTGGATTCTCCAATGAGGTCAGTCAGCACGGCTGACGGTGTCAAGTAGGAAACGCGAATATTATGTTTGCGCATTTCCTGCATCACGCCTTCTGTCATGCCTATGACAGCATATTTAGTGGCAGAATAGAGTGCGCTATGTGAGGAAGCCTTCAAGCCGGACATGGAAGAGATGTTGATGACATCACCAAGACCTTGCTCCTGCATCATCGGGAGGACGCCATGCATCATATTGTAGATGCCGAACAGGTTGACATTCATCATCTCACTTAAGTCATCTTCGGAACTTTCAAGGAAAGGCATATGTTTCATGATGCCGGCATTATTGATGAGTATATCGATGCGAGGGAAAGCATCCTTCACTTCGTTCAACATGCGTGTTACATCCTCATTACGTGAAACATCTCCGTTCAAAGCGACAATCTGTACATCATGTTTTCTGAGTGAATCGGCAGCATCAGCCAAAGTGTCGGCATTTCTTCCGATTATTGCTACGTTTACACCTTCTTCGGCCAAAGCATGGGCTGTTGCCAGTCCAATGCCGCGTGTGCCGCCCGTGATGACTGCATATTTACCAGTAATCTCCTGCATATACGATTCTCCTTCTTGTTCATTGCTATATTATCATTATAACAAAGAGGGGGAAGAACAGACATGGATGAGACTTTAATTGTGGGGATTTCGCTGTATAATGGAGAAAAGGCTTACATTTACAATAAGGAGGCATATTATGGAAGAATGGTTGAAAGTAGCACACAGTAAAGATTCAAATGATTCATTGGCGAAATTCAGATCACAGTTCTATATCGGTTCAGGCAGTTATTATATGGACGGCAACTCCCTAGGGCTGATGAGCAAGGCAGCTGAGGAAAGTCTGCTCTCGGTCATGGAAGATTGGAAACGCCATGCCATCGATGGATGGACCGAAGGGGAACGGCCGTGGTTCTATATGAGCGAACGCATAGGGGAAATGATGGCTGATCTCATTGGAGCCGGGCACCACGAAGTGCTCGCGACGAATTCAACTACAATGAATATCCATCAGACGGTAAGGACGCTCTATAAACCGACAGAGGAGCGGTATAAGATCTTGGTGGATGAATTGAACTTCCCTTCTGATATTTATGCTGTGCAAGCAATCCTCGATGATTCCGGCTACTCGGATGGTATGGTCAAAGTGCCTTCCCCGAACGGGCATACATTGTCAACAGAGACCATCATAAATATGATGGATGATAGTATCGCATTGGTTCTTTTGCCTTCTGTCCTATACAGGAGTGGACAGATTTTGGACATGGAACAGATAACAGAGCATGCAAAAAAGCATGACATCATTATCGGTTTTGACCTGTGCCACTCAATCGGTGCAATCCCTCATGATTTAAAGGAGTGGGGAGTTGATTTTGCAATCTGGTGTACTTACAAACATCTAAACGGTGGCCCAGGTTCTGTTGCCGGATTGTATGTGAGTGAAAAACACCATTCTCGGGAAGTCTCTCTGAGGGGATGGTTCGGCAATAATAAAGAAACCCAGTTCGATATGTCCCATACGTTTGATCCTGCCTCCGACATCAGCCAGTACCAAGTCGGGACCCCCCACATCTTTTCTATGGCGCCGCTTCTTGGCTCACTCGAAATATTTGAGGAGGCAGGCATTGCAGCCATCCGCAAAAAATCCCTCGAATTGACGGATTTCATGATTGCGATGATTGAGGATATGTTCGAGGGAGATGAAATTGAAATCGTCACCCCAAAGATTACGATGCAAGAGGGGGCCATATCCTAATTGGCCACCCCAATGCAGCAGGCATCAATGCAGCGTTGAAATCCAAGGGCGTCATTCCCGATTTCAGGGCGCCGAGCTACGTCCGAATTGCACCCGTTGCCCTCTACAACTCATTTGAAGATGTGTATCATACGATAATGATATTAAAAGAAATTATGGATGGACGGCTATATGAAAAGTTTGAGAATAAGCGGGGAGTGATTGCCTAATGTGGATGGATATTACCCAGATGCTTGAAGAGGATATCGCACATTGGCCTGAGGATACGCCTTTTGCCTATGAACGTACTGTTACCAAGGCAGAGAGTGGTTCCGTGAATATTGGAAAGATCACAACGAGCACTCATATCGGTACCCATATTGATGCGCCATTTCATTTCGAGGAAGATGGCGATACCGTCGATCAGCTGGATATCAACCGATATATCGGAGAGGCGACAGTGATAGCAATAGAAAACCCGAAAGAACTGGGTCTTGAGGCAATCAAGCAGTTTGATATCAGAGGGAATATACTGCTTATAAAAACTAAAAGAAAAACCGACACTACAGTTTTTCCGAAAAGTATACCCGTGCTTGAAAAAAGGGCAGTGGAATATATGGCTGCTCAAGGAATCAAACTGTTCGGGACAGATGTCACTTCAGTAGATCCGATTGACTCCAAAACCCTTGATATTCATCATCTACTCCATGCGAGAGACATCATGATTCTTGAAAATGCAGTGCTGGACGATGTCACTCCAGGCTACTATGAATTTGTTGCATTGCCATTGAAGATTAAAGGGGCGGATGGTTCGCCAGTGCGTGCAGCGCTGCAGTATAAGGGGGATTTAAATGACTGATTATCAGGATCATACACTAGACGGAGAAGAAGTGAAGACTGATTTTACAAAAGATATGACATACAGCGAATACCTCAACCTGGAGCAAATACTGTTTGCCCAGGACACTATGAGTGAAGAACACGATGAGACATTGTTCATCATCATCCACCAGGTGACGGAATTGTGGATGAAACTCATCATCCATGAAATAAATTCAGCCATTAAAGATATAAGGGCGGATAATTTCAGGGAATCGTTCAAAAAACTTGCGCGGGTGACGAATATACAAAGGCAGATCATTGCTGCATGGGATGTACTTTCAACAATGACTCCAAGCGACTATCTAAAATTCAGGGAAGCACTAGGTAATGCATCCGGTTTTCAATCCTATCAAAACCGCATGATGGAATTCAGTCTCGGCTACAAGACGACACATGCATTAAAGATTTATGAAAAAGATCCTATCATCCATGCGAAGTTGAAAAAGCAGATCATGTCACCGAGTATCTATGATGAAGTTATCCGCGCTGTGGATAGGGCGGGCTTCAATATAGACAAAGAAGTCCTCGAGCGCGATGTAATGGAGAAATATGTGCCTAATCCATCCGTCAAAGAGGCCTTCAAACAGATATACCTCAATACTGAAGATTATTTTGAACTGTATGAGATGCTCGAAAAACTGGTTGATGTGGAAGACCTGTACAGTCAATGGCGATTTAGGCATATGAAGACTGTCGAGAGGATCATCGGTTTCAAGAAAGGCACAGGGGGAGCTCTGGTGTGAACTATCTGAAACGCGTCATAGATGATTATTTCTTCGAAGAACTTTGGGAATTACGTACTGAACTTTAGGAAGGGTGGCTTGCAATGCGTGATTTTGGACAGACCAATATATTTGATGATGTGATAAAAGAAGATGAGACGTTTGTGATTGTTGTGCAGGAAGTGGCCGGATCGGGTGCACGATTGCAGAAGCGTGTCCTACGGGAATACCCGGGCCTTAAGATGGAAGGCATGAAGCATTTATACGAACATTTAAAAGACGTCTATCTGGAAGAGCCTTTCTCGGAAGATGGAAAATACTTTGATATTACCGTATATACCAATGAAGATTATGCAGGTGAAAATGTCTATGCACATACCAAACGGCATAAAAACAGTAAAGTATGGACGACGACCCGAAATAAAAGGCCCCTGAGGGGTCTTTTTTTGTTCCAATAAAATAGAATATTCTAAAATATTAAGCCAATGTAAACGCTATTATGTTACAATATATAGTAAGCAAGATAAAAAATACAAAGGGGACTGGGATTATGAAGAAATTTTCATGGTTGCTTGTATTGATGATGTCTCTATCTTTTGCCTTAGCTGCCTGTGGCAGTGGTGGCGAAGGAGAGGGGGAGTCCAGTTCAGGTGAAGGAGACTCTTCTGGAGAAGGATGGGTTGAAAATGTCACTGTGTTGACCGGCGGCGAAGCAGGGGTGTACTTCCCGATTGGTGTTGCGATGGCGGATATCATTGATTCCCAATTGGAAGATGTGTCGGCTACTGGTGTTTCATCAGGTGCTTCCGTTTCCAATACGGAGCAGTTGAATAATGGTGAAGCGCAACTCGCTCTTGTCAGAATGATATTGCATACTACGGAGTAGAGGGTACGAACATGTTTGAAGAGCCACTTGAAAATTACAGCGGGGTGCTCACGCTTTATCCTGAAACGATTCAGTTGGTTACAATTGCAGACTCAGGCATTGAATCTGTATCGGATTTGGAAGGTAAACGTGTAGCGATTGGGGACGTTGGGTCAGGAACAGAAGCAAACGCAAAACAGATTCTTGAAGCTCATGGTTTGAGCGAATCTGATTTGGATGCACAGTATCTTGATTTCGCCGATGCATCGACGAATCTCCAAGACGGTAACGTCGACGCAGCATTCGTTACAGCCGGAACACCAACTGGTGCGATTCAGGAATTGAGTGCCAGTGCAGATGTGAAGTTGATCAGCTTCGATCAGGATGCAATTGATTCATTGACAGAAGAATATTCCTATTATACACAACAGGATATTCCTGAAGATGCTTATGAAAACTTTGACAGCACAGCGACTACGGTAGCTGTACAAGCTATGGTGATTGCCTCCAATGATATTCCTGAAGATCAGATGTATGAAATGACGAAGGCGCTGTTTGAAAATCTTGATGATTTGAGCAATGCTCATGTCCGTGGTGAAGAAGTGACGCTCGACACTGCACAGGATGGTATGCCGATTGACCTTCATCCGGGCGCCAAAAAATATTATGATGAGCAGTAATTGAATGGATACTAGTAATAAGAAAAAGACATTGCGTCGCCGCAATGTCTTTTTCTCCCTTATTGGAATTTCAGTGGTAGCGTTACTCGTCATTCTTTATATAACAGCGCCTTTCCGTATTTCGATTTCTGACATGGAAACAGGTGAGGTTTTATACAGCACCCGGATTGATGACGGGGAACGTTTCTCTGTTGAATACATACATTCAGTCGAGCGCTCGCCTGTGAAGGAAATTTTTGAAGTGCGCGGTACAGATATATATACGATGGAGAGCCATACGGAATCATTTGGGGCCGGAATGCCTTATGAAGGGGAAGTGATGGAACTCGAGGATGGCAAGTTCATCATCAGTGAAATCAACAGACCTGTCCATGGAGGGACCTTGAGAATACGCCCATCCTCTGTATTTCCTCATCACATCATGATAGGAGACGATGACATACTCATTTCTGAACCGCCGTTCAAAGGCAGGAATCTGGAGGTCAATGTCACCCGGACCTTATTCGAGAGAGGTGAAATCAATGGAAGATAAAGAACAGAAAAAATTGCTCCAGGAACTGGAAGGAAGTGACAGGGAACTCGGGAAGAAGATGGGCCGATTGGTCAGTTTTGTGGCTCTATCTCTGGCATTCTTCCACCTCTATGTGGCTGGGTTTGGCCTGCCTGGCATCGGGTCCAGGACTTTCCTGGTCATCCACCTTATATTGGGGGTCGTCCTTGCATTCCTGATTTTCCCGATAAAAAAAGGTTTGAACCAGAAGACCATACCTTGGTATGATTTGTGCCTTGCAGTTTTGACTTTGGGTATAGGAATATATCTCATCAATCGGCAGACGGCTGAAGCTATAATGTCGGCTCGCCCTACCGAAGTGGATTTGTTGGTAGGCGCGCTTTTTGTACTCATAGTCATTGAAGCCACGCGTCGCGTGGTCGGCCTGCCTCTAGTCATAATAGCAGCCATTTTTATGGGTTATTTCTTTTTGGGCCAATTCATGCCGGGAGATTTCTACCATAATCGAGGGGACTTTTCCCGATTCGTCTATGAAATTGTCTATCGTAGCAATGGTATATTCGGCACGCCGATCTACGCCTCAGCGCAATTTGTTTTCATCTTTATACTGTTCGGTGCCATACTTGAATCGACTGGGGCAGGTAAAATGTTCATCAATCTCGCCATCAGAGGGTTCGGTAAATACAAGGGAGGCCCCGCCAAAGCCAGTGTGGTCGCAAGCGGAATGATGGGGAGCATCTCCGGGAGTTCTACAGCAAACGCAGTTACTACAGGTACATTCACGATACCTTTGATGAAGAAGGTCGGATTTCCCTCTCATGTGGCAGGTGGCGTCGAAGTAGCAGCTTCTTCAAGCGGGCAATTCCTCCCGCCTGTTATGGGGGCTGCGGCCTTCATCATGGTGGAATTCACAGGGATCCCTTATTATGAAATCATTAAAAGTGCATTCATTCCAGCGATATTGGCTTACGTCGGCATTTTGTTCATGGTTCATTTTGAAGCGGGTAAACATAATATCTCGGGGATGGAACGTTCTGAAATGTCCTCAGCCCGGAAATTACTTATGAAGCAAGGTTATATGCTGGTGCCGATATTGATTCTGCTGTATTATCTCGTCATTGAACGCGCATCGGTCAACGCTTCGGCATTCTATACGATCATAGCAATGATTGTCATAGCACTCTTTACCTATCGCTTCAAGGAACGTCTGGGACGAACGATACTTTATGCGGCGATATTGCTTGCACTCACGTTTGCGATGCAGTATCTGGTTGGATACCTTAACCAGGGACTGGTCGCGTTGAATGACGTTTTTGGAATAAGGGTCTTCAACAACCAGACGATCCGATGGAGGGACTCGATATTCACCATGGTGTTGGGTGGAATCCTTGTGGCGTTTCTATTTGGCCTCTTCCAACGGAAGATGAGACATGACAAGGTGAAGTCGGAATACGGAAGCAAGGAATTATTGGAAGGTTTCGACACCGCTTCCAGGAATGCGCTGAGCATTATAGTGGCGTGTGCGACTGCAGGGATTTTGATCGGCGTCATCACGACAAGCGGTTTGTCTACGAAATTCACACGTATCGTCATAGAGTTTTCAGATACCATTGAATCTTCACTGCCGACCTTCATGATCACCGATAACACCCAAATTTATATTGCGTTGATACTAACGGTGTTTGCATGTCTGCTGCTGGGACTTGGTTTGCCGACTACAGCGACTTATGTGGTACTTGCTGCAGTGATTGCGCCAGTGCTCACCAATTTGGGCTTGCCAATCATTGTAGCCCACCTCTTTGTCCTGTATTATGGTGTGCTTGCAGATGACACACCACCAATAAACCTGCCCGCCTATGCGACGGCCGGTATTGCGAACGCCGGTCCAATCCGTACAGGGGTGCAGGGCTTCAAATACGATTCTGCGGCACTTCTTCTGCCGTTTATGTTTGCGATAAATCCTACTATATTGCTGATTACAGATGCCACGGTACTTGAAATGGCATGGGCCGTCCTCACTGCTGCAATAGGAATGGCGACATTTGCGTCATTCATCCAAAACTATATGCTCACCCGCTACAATATTGTAGAGAGGATAGTTGCGGTCGCTACTGCACTATTGTTCATACAGAGCAGTCTGATGACGGATGGAGTGGCAATCGGGCTGTTCATCCTACTCGTGGCTTTCCAGTATTATAAGAAGAAAAAGCAACAACGTGCACCTGAAGCGGTTTGATCAGGAACTGGGTCCATCAGGATCCGGTTTCTTTTTAGCATTTCATCAAATAGTCATTAAAAGTTTGTCCGAAGCCATAAACATCTTTATAATGGTGTTGTATACTAGTGGTATACTGTGAGTATTGTAAATAACACTTGAAGCGAGGGATTTTTAAATGAGAATTATTGTAGCAGGAGGAGACGGTTTCTGCGGATGGCCTACAGCATTGTACCTTTCCGAGAAGGGTCATGATGTGACGATTGTAGACAATCTGGTGAGACGCAAAATTGATAATGAACTGCATTCCAACTCTGTAACACCAATTGCTTCGCTCCAGGAGCGCGTGGATAAATGGAAAGAACTCACCGGTAAAGAGATCAAAGTGTATGAAGGGGACCTTAACCATTATGATTTCCTGACTCTGGTCTTTAAAAATGAACGCCCAGAAGCATTTGTGCATTTTGCCGAACAACGGTCAGCACCATATTCCATGATAGATCGTGAGCATGCGGTCTATACTCAGCAAAATAACGTTTTGGGAAATCTCAACGTACTTTATGCAATAAAAGAATTTGAACCTGATTGCCATCTTATAAAGCTCGGAACGATGGGCGAATATGGACAGCCGAACATAGACATCGAGGAAGGGTACATAGAAATCGAACACAAGGGTAGAAAAGATACTCTACCGTTCCCTAAACAGCCAGGTTCTTTCTATCACCTGACAAAAGTGCATGATACTCATAACATCATGTTCGCCTGTAAGATCTGGGGTATCCGTGCAACTGACCTCAACCAGGGTATTGTCTATGGTTTGAACACTGAAGAGACAAAGAAAGATCCAGTGTTGGCTAACCGTCTTGACTACGATGCTGTTTTCGGTACCGCTCTAAACCGGTTCTTGGTACAGGCTGCCATCGGGCACGATATCACTGTTTACGGCTCAGGTGGCCAAACTCGGGCCTTCCTGAATATACAGGACACCGTCCGCTGTGTTGAAATCGCTGCGGAAAATCCGGCTGAACAAGGTGAATTCCGTGTCTTCAACCAATTCACTGAGTCATTCTCTGTTCAAGAACTTGCTGAGAAGACTAAAAAAGCAGCAGAAGAGCTGAATGTTGAAGCGACAGTAAAATCAATAGAAAATCCGCGTGTTGAAAATGAAGACCACTACTACAATGCAGTGAATACAAACCTGATTGACCTTGGTCTTGAACCACACCTGTTGACGCAGGATGTCCTTAAGGAAATCCTCCAGGAAGCAATGGAACATAAGGACCGTATCATTGTAGATAATGTACTTCCTCAAGTGACTTGGAAATAGAAAGAGGTAAGACCGTATGAAGATAGCAATTGTCACAGAGACATTTCTACCATCGACTGATGGGATAGTGACGAGATTGACGAAAGCCATAGATTACTTTATACGGGAAGGACACGAAGTTCTGGTCATAGCTCCGGACCTTGGTGTATACGATTATAAAGGTGCAAAAGTGATCGGTATCAAACCGATCACTTTCCCTTTTTATAGATACCGTAAATGGGGGTTCCTTCTCGTAAAGTGTATCATGAACTGAAGAAATTCCAGCCTGACGTAGTACACGCGGTCAATCCAATCCTTCTCGCAACGAGTGCAGTGAAGGCTGCACAGAAACTTGATATTCCGCTTGTCTCCTCCTACCACACCCATCTGCCGAAGTATCTAGATTTCTATAAAATATATAAGCCGGCGAAACCGCTGTTATGGTGGTATATCAAACGCAATCATAAAAACGCGGATTTGAACCTTGTCACCTCACAGGCCATCCGTGAGGAACTTGATGCCCAAGGCATCGAACGTCTGGACGTCATTCCGCGCGGGGTGGACGTAGACCATCGGCATCCACGGTTTCGCGATGATAAGATGAGGGAATGGCTGACCGGAGGAAAGCCGTCCAATAAGTTGCTAGTATTCATCGGCAGGATAGCGATAGAAAAGGAACTGCATAAATTGGTGCCACTACTTGAAAAGCGCCCCGATATAAGCTTAGCCATGGTCGGCGATGGTCCAGCACGGGCGGAGATCGAAAAGCGTTTTAAGGGTACAAATACGGTATTTACCGGCTTCATCCATGGAGAAGAATTGTCGAAGGCATTTGCTTCTGGAGATGCATTCATCTTCCCGTCAGTTTCTGAAACCCTTGGGCTTGTCATTTTGGAATCGATGGCTTCAGGCCTACCTGTCATTGCCGCGAAAAGTGGACCGACTAATGAACAAGTTGAACATGGCGTCAATGGAATGCTGTTTGAAAATGAAAATATTGAAAGTATGCTCGAGGCGGTATCTGTCCTTGAAGACCCAGAACATCTTGACTTGCTGCGCAGAAATGCCAGAAAAGAAGCGCTGGACTTTGCATGGGATAAGACTTCCCAAAGATTGATAGATTTTTATATGGAGGCGCGTAACCGACACTCTGTTGGAAGTAAAACTATATAGTGTGGAAGGAAGATATGTATGAGAATGGTCGATATAATCGCTAAAAAGCGTGATAATGGAGAACTTACTAAAGAGGAGATCCAGTATTTTATAGACGGCTATACAAAAGGGGATATCCCGGACTATCAGGCTTCAGCCCTATTGATGGCTGTATTCTTCAATGACATGACTCAAGCAGAACGGGCAGATCTTACAATGGCAATGGTCAAATCCGGAGATGAAATCGATCTTTCGGCAATCAGTGGCGTTAAAGTGGATAAGCACTCGACAGGTGGAGTAGGCGATACCACGACACTCGTCTTGGCACCGTTAGTGGCGGCCCTAGATGTGCCTGTAGCCAAAATGAGTGGGCGGGGGCTTGGCCATACAGGTGGAACAATCGACAAACTTGAAGCGGTAGAAGGATTCCATGTCGAGATTACAGATAAGGAATTCACAGACATCGTCAATCGTGACAAAGTGGCGGTCATAGGCCAATCCGGCAACTTGACCCCAGCAGATAAAAAGATCTATGCGTTACGTGATGTCACCGCGACAGTCAATTCGATTCCCCTGATTGCAAGTTCAATCATGAGTAAGAAAATTGCTTCAGGCGCTGACGCAATTGTCCTTGACGTTAAAACAGGGGATGGTGCCTTCATGAAGCATGAGGAAGACGCCGTTGCACTTGCAGAAGCAATGGTATCAATCGGCAATAATGTAGGCCGCAATACAATGGCGATCATATCAAGCATGTCAGAACCACTCGGCTATGCCATCGGCAACGCCCTGGAAGTCAAGGAGGCCATTGAAACGCTTAAAGGCGAAGGCCCTGAAGACTTGACTAGGCTGTGTCTGGAGCTCGGTGCACAGATGGCAGTCCTTGGAGGAGCTGCGGAAAGCTTGGATGAGGCCAAAGAAAAGCTCCAGGCGGTCATCGATGATGGAAAGGCTCTTGAGAAATTTAAGATGTTCTTGAAGAATCAAGGCGGCGACCCGACTGTAGTCGACGATGTATCGCGCCTGCCTCAAGCAGATTATCAATATGAGGTTAAGTCGAAAGAGAGTGGATTCGTGGAAGAAATCAAAGCTGAAGAAATTGGTATCGCATCGGCGATGCTTGGAGCCGGGCGTCAGACCAAGGAAGACGTTATCGATCTGGCTGTAGGCCTTGTGTTGAAGAAAAAGGTCGGCGACCCTGTAGAAGTTGGCGACACACTTGCCGTCATCCACAGCAATACAGAAGATGTGGCAGAGGTTGAAGCCAAGATTCTCAAGGATTATAAAATTGGCAGCAACAAGGTGAATATTGAACTTGTAAGACAAGTCATCACCGGATAAAACTCCCCGGGAGGAGTTTTCTTACGATTAGTCAATAGATTTCAAGCATATATTCCATGTTTTTCATCCCTATCCAGCGGGGCGCCCCGCTGGATAGGGGTGTTGGCATGCCAAATAGGCCCTGCTTTTTCAGTTTTTTCGGAGCAGGGGCTGTGATATACTTGAGTTACGAATTGACGCAGTGGTGGGTGGCCACAGCGTAATCATATCGCTGTCCAACGGTGACAAGATGGAAGAGGCACTTCAAAAACTTGTTCACACAGGCGATGCAGGCAACCTTATGGTGTTTACCATGGGGTTGCTTTTTTAGTTTCCGATAGTAGTCCACCAGATGGTTATCCGCGTGCCTCTGGTTCCGGATCATATTCTCGATCATGTAGTACAGGATTTTCCTTAGATGCTTATTGCCGCGCCGATTGATCTTATCCTTGTACAGAAGGGTGCCGGACTGATGGCGGCGGATGTCGATGCCGGTATAGGCATTCAGCTGATTGGCCGTGTCGAACCGGCGGATGTCTCCGGCTTCAGCGATGATACGGACCGCTGTAATGTCTGCGATCCCTGGAAAGCTCTTCAGGATATGGTATTCCGCCTGTTCCTGAGACATGGCGACCATTTGCTGGATGAGCCGGTGCTTCAGCTCCAGCAGGGTCTGACAGCGTGCAGCATAGTTTCTGAGCTGTTCAATCCGGACGTCATCCGCAGACAGTGCCGGATAGGCATCTGCGGCCGCCGACATCAGCTGATCGGTTTTCTCTTCTGCGCGTTTTCGGGACTGGCGCTTTCCGGTGCTGCCGAGGATCATATTCTTCACTTTCGTTCTGGACAGCACAGTCACCCGATCGGGATGCGGAAACAGTTGGAGTATGGAAAGATACAGGTCGGAAGTTCGGGTAAAGAGCTGCTCCAGTTCCGGGAAGGTCATCTGGACCAGGGCATGCATCCGGGTTCTCAGCCGGACAACCTCCTGCTCCAGTTCAGCATAGTGGCGGGAGAGGCTGCGCATTTCTTCGTAATACCCTTCTTGAACCTGTTTGTTGCGAGGCGGATGGGTAAAACAGGCCTGGGCGAGTTTATGTGCATCACTCCGGTCCGTCTTGTGCATCCGCATGGACAGGCTCTGCATCTTGGCCGCCAGTGGATTGAGCAGCGCATACTCGAACCCGCATGCCTGCATGAAGCGTTCCAATGCCTTTGAGTAGACCCCTGTGGCTTCAAATACAATAGCGGGCAGGACGCCATCCTGTTTCCGTTGCGCCTCAATCCGGATCCGTACATCTTCAAAAGCCGACCTGGCATGCGTGATGTCCCCTTCGAATATACAGTGCTGCCAAGCATCATAGACGACCATGTAGCTGTGTCCCATACTGACATCAAATGCGATGACACTTTTCATTTGGTTCTCCTCCTTTTTTTACGCAGAAGTGACCACGTATCCCCATCGATTCCCTTTTCTCATACTCGATCTCGAAGATCCCACATACTGAATCTGATTCAGATAAGGATAGTGGAGCTGGCCCGTTTTTATTCCGGATTCTAAATCCTAAAACCCCGTCGACCTGATCTCCACTCCTACTATATGAAAATAGTACCACAGGACCTGGCCGGGTCCTGTGGTACTAATCTTAGTATGT